>OZ244798.1:0-3555265 GCA_965220015.1 Chloroflexota bacterium | reverse complement strand
TTAAGCTGAGCCTTTTTCGGAGGGGTGTCCGAGTGGTTTATGGAGATGGTCTTGAAAACCATTGACCGAAAGGTCCGGGGGTTCGAATCCCTCCCCCTCCGCCGTTGAAGCTGAGAGACTGTTACGGGGGTGGTGCAAGCGCCAAGACCCTTTGCTAGTTGAGACCCTTGCATACCCTAAGTCGAGGGCGCGCATTCCCTTCTCCACCGACGAGACCTTGGCATGATTTCGTCATTCCGGCGAAAGCCGGAATCCAGAGGTGCTTGAGTGTCCTGCAATTGCTGGGCGCCAAGCGGTTTTTCATCCCCGCCCCGATCTTCTGCCACCGACAGGGAAGGGGTTCTGCAGAGGTCTTTCAGTAGCGAAGTTCTATGGCTGCATCCTGTGGCGAAAAAGCCGCAGTGCAGCACCAAGCCGCCGCGGACGAGCGGTACCAAAACCAAAGCCACAGGCCTGGTAGTCCGCCTGTGACGCCGTGCATTGGTGAGTGTTTGCCTGCACGCGCGCAGAATTGCTTGCGGGATAGGCTATAATGAAAGTGTCTCCGCGCAGCTTTCCGACGCCCTTCTTGAGGTATTCGGGGAGCGCACCGGAGCGCAGGGAGGGGTCGCATAGTTGGTCTAGTGCGGTCGCCTGCTAAGCGATTGTGGGGTTAATAGCTCCACCGAGGGTTCGAATCCCTCCCCCTCCGCCAACCGACAAGCATAAGAGAGCGGCGTCAACCCGCAGGTTGACGCCGCTCTCTATTTAACTTCGTCACACTGACTAGTGCAAACTATAGGCCGGATGGCGGTCGCTTGCGCGATGTAGGTGAAGCGTGGCGCTGAACGCCAGGGCCCTGCCTACGATACCGCCGTGCGCACGGCGCGCTCGATGTCGGGCATCGCCTCGGCCACAGGCTTCTCGCCGGAAAGCGCCTGGCGCAGGGGCAACGCCAAGTTGCGCCCAAGCGCTTGGCGGCCCAGCACCGGCGACGGGCTCTCTTGATCGAGCAAGTCCAGATATTCCGTATAGGTAGGGGTAAAATTTATCACCAATTTTGCCATAGGGTATTTCCACTGCGGCTTGAAGGGCAGCGTCATGCCGGTGTTGCCCAGGTAGTCCTGCAGCGTTTCCCGGGTGTAGAGGAACGTGAGCAAGTCCCAACCGGAGGTCGGATTGGCGGCAACTTCGGGAATCGCAATGTGATGCGACCAGACCTGTGTCGCGCCGGCGCTGCCGCTCGGTCCTTGCGGCACCGGCAGCCAATGGAACCGCAGGTCCGGATCGTCTGACTGTTCCGCCGTCTGCACGCGCACGGCGTAGTTGATGGCATCGGAGTTTACGACTGCCATAGAGGTGCGCCCGCTCACGAAGAGATTGGCCGAGTCAACGTATGGCGACGGGTCGCCGCTCACTCTGTCTTTGGTGACCAGGTCCGCTAGGAACTGCAGCGTCGCCTGGGCATCGGCGTTGTTCACCACCACTGAGCCGCCATCGGCGTTGCCCTGGAAGAAACCGGTATTGTTGCCGTACAGCCACGTCAGCACCTGGAGCCAATTGGAACTCACGTGCATTCCCGGTCGCGTAATGGTGTCGCCGTTGCGCTGGGTGAGTTGGAGCGCTGCTTCCTGCAGGTTCTCCCAGCCCCAATTCTTGAACGCTTCAACGTCTATGGTAATGCCCGCTTCTTCCATGTGCTTTGCATTGATCGCCAAGCCAATGGCTTGCGGATCGTCGTATGGGATGGCGTAGATCTTTTCATCTATTGTTCCGTACGGCAGCACGCCCTTGACGAATTGCTGCAAGTTGACCGTGCGCGGCCACCCCAGGTATGAGGATAGGTCTCGCACCAATGATGCTCCTGCCCAGCCCGGCAGCGCGCCCATCGGCACATGTACGGCATCGGGGCCGCCTGCGCCGGCGGCGGTGGCTTGCGCCAGGCGGTTTTCAACCTCGCGCTGGCTTCCCAGGAAGACCGGTTGCAGCGTGTTGCCGGTGCGAGCGGCAAAGAGGTCATGTACGTCGGTAAGCCACTGCTGGGTGGGGCCGGATGCCCATGTCCAAAACGTGACAAGTCCGGGACTGCGGATGATGGGTTTAGGCCCTTCCACGGGCGTCGGCGTAATTGGAATTATCGGCGTGGGCGTGGGAATACACGGGCCGTCGCAACGACGGCGGTTCAGTCCGGCGCACGCAGTGAAGAGCGATGTTGCCGCGGCGCCCAGACCCACAGTGCTCAAGGTGCGGAGCACACCCCGGCGTGAGAATTCAGGTTTGCGAGATTCAGTTTTCATGAGGAGCGTCCCTCCGTCCTGCAGGAATTTTCAAGCGTAGCGCATACCTTGCAAGCGTTTCAAATGGCGATAACAACTTAAGCGAATAGCATACTCTAACTATTCCTAACAAGTCTACGCTGTTTGTCGCAGATTTGCCACCCGGCGGTCGTGTTCCTGCAGTTCTTTTCTTATGAAGTTCTTAACTGGCGGCTGTGTGCGCTCAATAACGCTATGTTACGATTAAGTCAACTCAGCAGTTGATGAAGTCAACTCAATAGCAGTTGATAAAGTCAACGCATCCGAATGAAAGAAGTGAGGAGAGGACGTACATGCAGTCAACTGTTCCGTGGCGCAGAGAGTTTCTGTCCGGCGCAATTGCCGCTGTGGCATTTCTCGCAGTCTACTTTGTGGCGCGCTTCATCTGGCAGATTCCCGCATTGCCGGAGGCGGTTATTGAGGGCATACTGAACTTCATTCCGCCTGCCTTATTCGAGGCGGTGATTCAGCTCTTCGGCTCTTTGGCCAAGACCCTGAACTTCTACGCAATACTCTTAGGAATTGTCGGCGCCGGTGGCGTATTGGGGCTGATCTACGGCCGACTGCTCGCTCGCATCGGTGCAAACGACAACAGCAGCGGGACGCCAACGGCATTGCTGTACGGCCTTGGCTACGGCGGGTTGCTGTGGCTGATCCACGGAGTGACGATTTCGCCGTTTGCGGAACGCGGCTTCTTCGGCCTGGATGCACCCTCACCGGTCATTGCTGCCGTAGCCATCGACATCATTGCCTATTTGGCATTTGGGTTTGTGCTTGCATACGTCCGGCAGCCCTTCGCCGTCGAGACGTCCGACATGGCCTCTGAGAGTGTGTTGTCCCGCCGGTCGCTGGCGCCGTTGGCTGCTTCCGGGCTGGCTTTGGGCGGCGCCTACGCGCTCAAACGTTCATTTGCTGCGCAGGCGCAGGAAATCTTCAATCAACCGGTAAAGGAGACTACTCTCTCCGCCAGCGGCGAAGCGCTCCCCATATTCCAGCAAGGCTTTGAGGGACTGGAACCCCTCGTAACGCCCAACGACGAGTTCTACGTGATCTCCAAGAACAGTATCGATCCTACCGTGGATGTGAGTGACTGGAGTCTGACCATCACCGGTATGGTGGACAACAAGATGACTCTGAATTACGATGCGCTGACGGCCATGCCCACCCAGCAGCAATACGCGACTTTGCAGTGCATCAGCAACGTGGTTGGCGGCGACCTCATCGGCTGTGCACTGTGGGAAGGCGTGCCGCTGTGGAACCTGCTGCTGCAAGCGGGCATACAGCCGGGCGTGAAGGACATCGTCTTACACGCGGCAGACGGCTACCAGGAGAGCATCCCAATCGAGAAGGCGCAGGACCCGCACGTACTCCTGGCATTCCGCATGAACGGCGCGATACTGCCGAACAACCACGGTTTTCCGGCGCGCTTGATTGTGCCCAACATCTACGGCATGAAAAACGTGAAGTGGCTGACGCGGATCGAACCCGTCGATCACGACTTCAAGGGCTTTTGGCAGCAGCGGGGCTGGAGCGATGAAGCCATTTACAAGACAATGTCGCGCATCGATGCGCCGCGTAACGGCGCAACAGTAAGCGCCAAAGTGGATCGAGAAGTGTTAATCGGAGGCATCGCCTTTGCCGGCAACCGCGGCATTAGCAAGGTCGAAGTCCGCATCGACGAGGGCGAGTGGAAAGAAGCGGAGCTCGGCAAGGTGCTCAGCCTGCTCTCGTGGGTGCAGTGGAAGACCACGTGGGAACCGCCGGTTTCGGCTGGCTATACAATTCGGGTGCGCGCCACCGATGGTACCGGCGAATTGCAGGATGAGACCGAGCTTGCTCCCGCGCCCAATGGCGCATCGGGTTGGCACACTATCAGTTCACGCATTAGCGGCATCAGCGACGGGCAGAACTAGCATGGCAGCACGCTAACTTCAACCGCCGGCGCCCCTGGCTACCGCCAAGGCGACGCCCTCACATTTGTAGAAGAGGCGTGCGCGCTTTAGCGACTGCTCACCACTGAGAGGTCCCTACTCTAAGAGTTGCACGCTTTTTCGAGGTTGCTTCTGGGTTACACCAACACTGTGACCCAGAAGCTTCGCTTTAAGGCAGTGTGATTCTCGGTGGGGCGGGCCTGGGCACGCGTGCCACGCCTAGGCATGGCGGCCGCGAAGGCTCCGGCGATCGTCGGACCTAGAGCCGACCCGAGAGCGAAGGGATGCCTAATGTCTCCGCCATGGCATCCAGGTCTTGCACGATTTCGGTCGCGAAGGCGATGCCGTCGCGCAAGAAGTTCTCTTTGCGCTCCAGCTCGATCTCGCCGGGCAGGTAGATGCGCTCGATCCCTTTGGCTTTATCGGAGTTGCGCATCTGGCGGATTTGCACGTCCATGCGCTGCTTGAATTCGTCCACGGGCATCATGTGGGCGATGTCCAGCGCCATAAAAAGCTGGCCCATGGCCTGTGGCGTATTGGGAATGCCGCCCCGGCGCACATCCTGCCCGAAGAGCGCGCCCGTGAGCACGCCGCAGAGCGCGTCGAGCACCACCGCCAGGCCGTAGCCTTTGGGTCCGCCCACCGGCGCCATCAACGTGGCAATGCTTGGGTCCTCCGTGGGTATGCCCGCGGCGGTCAAGGCCCAGTCGGGCGGTATTGACTCACCCTTGCGCTTGGCCAACGCCACTTTGCCCGCCGCGACCACGCTCACTGCCATGTCGAGCATGAGCGGACGTTCTTCATCTGCGGGAATAGCGTAGGCGATCGGGGTGTTACTCAAGCTGGGCGTGACCCCGCCATAGGGCGCCATCACCTGAATGCCGTTGGTCGAACAAAAGCCGATGGCGTCGTGGTCGAGGGCGCGCATGGTGTAGTAGGCCGCCGCGCCAAAGTGGTTGCTCTCGCGCACGCCCACCGCGCCGATGCCGAACTGTTTGGCTTTCGCGATTGCCATATCCATGGCCTGTACGCCCGCCACTTGCCCCATGGCGTTGCGCGCGCTGATGAGCCCAATGGCTCCGTTGTCCGACACCACCTCCGGCGTAGCCGTTGGGTCAATCGACCCCACCTGAATCCAGTTGGTGTAGAGCGGGAGAAAATTGCTGCCGTGGGTGAAGACGCCGGTGAGATCGGCATGCACCAGCGACTGCGCCACGAGAGATGCTTCCCCCGGCAGCATACCGACTTTGCAGAACGCCTCCGTATCGAACTCTTCCATTATTGTGGCCGGTACGCGGACAATTTCAGCTTCAGAGGACATAGGCAGGTCTCCCCAATCTAGAAATAAGGTATGAATTGCGCGTAGACATGTTGACGTCAATGTGCGAAGTGTTAACCACGGCCGGGGACATCATCTGATAATAAAGCAACAGATGATTCCTAACAGAACAGTTGGTCTATTATATCATTGAAGTTAATGGGGCTCTTTCGGTATGAGGTCTCTTGCAGAAGAAAGGATTGAGTATTGCCCGCCTTAGAGGTTTCGATCTATTGTCCCCATTGCCGCCAACACACGGCGCCCCAAAAAGCTCGAATCAGACATAAGAGAAGTAACACAACTGTTGAGTACATCCCTGCAATTTGGAGACAGAGCTCAAGGGCCACATGGTGGATAGGGGTCTGCAACTACTGCCAGGAAGCTGTTTTTGTTAAGAATGACGGTGTTGTTGTGTACCCTACTCCTACTCCATCGCCTACCGACCAGAACATTCCTCAGCGAATTCGATCTGACCTAGATGAAGCGAAACAGTGCTTCAGCGTAAGTGCATTCCGTGCTTGCGCAGTGATGGCTAGAAGGGCAATTCAGAATGCTGCATCGGATAAAGGTGCTGCAGAAGGCAAGCTTGTGAATCAGATTAGCGATCTCGCGTCAAGGGGAGTGATTACGGAGGACTTGAAAGACTGGGCAACTGCAGTGCGTTGGATCGGGAATGATGCAGCTCATCCAAGCGACGGTGCTGTGGACAAGGATGACGCTGAAGCAGTCTTGACGCTTGCTGAACAGTTCTTAATTGTCGTGTACGTAACTCCGGCACTGGCGAGAGCCACGATGTCGGATCGCGGCAAGTTATCTAACGAGAACGGGACTGAAACAGAGACTTCGCCTTCCGCGAGTATGTAGTGGTACCAGGAAACCAGCGATCAACAAGAGTCGCATGCCCCAACTATCGTGTTGTTGACCCTGAATCTCTCTGTTTTTCGATAGATGTAGAGAGTAGGGTGAGGGTAGGTCTCGCATTGCTCATTGACCATGAGCTGATTCTGCTCATGCCAATCTCTTCCGCCGCTGATTAGCAACTGTTCGTGTATTACCGCAAGTGGCTGCACGAGCTGATCGGGCGCGACACTGATCACGACTTCACCTTATCTGGAGCAGCCTTCCTCCGCGTTGCCCGGAGCAGTAGCCCGGCGATCACCAGGCAGATGGCGCCGGACACGCCTAGCAGCAGCACCGATGCCACCGTGTCCAGGAAGTGCAGTTGGCTCACGCTCTCGGACAGCTCTTTCAAAGCCACGGCCACGCCGCCGCTCAGTACCGTCACGCCGAAGAACACGCGTATCCGCCCGGGCTCAACGAATCTGGTTGCCGTAGCCCCGACTTGCGCACCCACTGAAGCGGCGGCCAGCATGATTATCGCCATTAGCAGGTCTACGTGGTTGCCCAGGGCGTAAATGAAGGTGCCTACCGAGCCGGTGATGATGATTTGGAACAGGTCGGTGCCGATGGCGATGATAGTGGGGACTCCCATCACGTAGACCAGCAGGGGCATTAGGATGAACCCGCCGCCCGCCCCCAGCAGCCCGGCCATGAAGCCCACACCGAATCCGACGCTGAAGGGCACGAATACGGAGATGCTCTGAATCGCCGACAGGGGCAACGCTACCCGTGTTGGCGTGACCCCCCGCCCCGGCAGCCAGATGGCATGGGGCGGTATGCGCAATGACTGCACCTTCCGGGCCAGGCTTGCGGTAGAAACCGCGTCGCCGGCCGCCCCGGCGCGGCGGCGCACCTTGAAGTAGTCGTAGACGATGAACGATCCCAGGACACCCAGGAAGATGACGTACACGTACCTGATCACCGGGCCGATGATGCCCGCCTCATGCAAGGTCACGTTCAGTCGCTCCGCCAGGATTTCCCCGGGCACGGTGCCGCAGACCATCAGCAGTCCCAGCCTGAAGTCCACGTTGCCCAGGCCCTTGTGCTTGAACATGTTGATGATGGAGGAACCCATCACCAGGGTGAGGCCGGTGCCCACCGCGAAGATGGGCGGCACGCCAAAGACCAGCAGCCCCCCAGTAATCAGGAACCCGCCGCCCACGCCGAAGAAGCCGCCAAGAGTCCCCACAATCAGTCCCAGCAGCACGAGGAGCACCGGGTCAACCACCACGCCGGCGTTGGGAAAGAACATGCTTACCCTCGCCCGTTGGCCCGGGCCCGGCCTCTGGCCCAGGCAGAAATGACCCACCGCAGGACCAACTCCCAGAAGACGTAGAGGCCCAGCCCGGTACCCGCTACCACCGCCATGACCAACAGGGCCCATAGCAATGGCGACCGGCTGCTGAAATCTTGCAGAAAATCCGTAAGCGCATCGTACATGCCACCCAGTATAGCCAATTATGGCTTGAGCCCGTCGGCGGGGAACGCTGGGACAGGATTTTGCATTAGCGTGATGGCACGTACAGAGAAGCGTGTGAAGGGCCGATGGCAGTCATGTGTAACGTGGCAGCCGACTTCGTGACCTACGCTCCCCCGGAAGCGGATGCAATTGCCGAACCAATCATGCGTCGCTGGTACAATGGCGTGGAAGATGGGCACCATCAATTAGCAAATCAAAACTATGTAAGCAGTAACTTGGTTTCGGTGCGAGAGAATCGGGAGAAACGCCGATGAAACGCCTTGCTATCCTCTTCGCCCTTGCCCTCTTCTTGCTGTTACCCACGTCCGTTGCGGCGGCGGAGTGCCAGTTCATTCTTGGCTTCAAGACGCTGCGCGATCTCATCGGTCATGAGACCGTCGGCGAATGCCTGGAAAACGAGCACCACGGCGACAACGGCGATGCCCTGCAGCAGACCACCGGCGGCCTGCTGGTCTGGCGCAAGGCGGACAACTGGACCGCGTTCACGGACGGCTACCGCACCTGGATCAACGGCCCCATCGGCCTCGTGCAGCGGCTGAACACCGAGCGCTTCGCATGGGAAGCGGACTACGCTCCGGGAGGTGTGGCTGCAGCACCGACGGTGGCGCATTTCCCCGAGCGTGCAACTCCACCCATCTTGACAGTTTCGGTAACACAGGCCATAGACGCCTTACCCTGGATACGGGACGGATTGGACAACCCCAGCGAACATCATGCAATGAGCGAATTGCGGAACTTGGCGGCGGTTGCCCCACAAGTGTTTTGGGCCTGGATAGATATGTACGCCCATGACGTAAGAGTCGTCGAAAATTCATACGTAGTATCACAAATCAGCGCCGTGGCGCGCAGTGATGAAGGGGCGGCCTTGGAGATGTTGCAGACGCCTTTCTTTAGGGTCGATGGGTCATATGCAGACTTAAGAATGATAGTGCTCATGGCCGATCTGGAGAGTCTGCGTTCAGGAAGTCTGAGGCAGCTTTTGTCTCACCCTGAGCTAGCTCTTGACATTACCGATGATTATAAGACCCCATTTGCGCTATTGGCTTTGGGAATCATGCACCCGGAGGCGGCGGCAGCCATAGAAGCCTTGCCGTGGGTGCAAGACGGCGTAGATGGACGGGAAGATGAAACCGTTCACGATAATTACCATCCCACCGAGCACGAAAGAGAAGCGGTGCTGCATCTCGTCGAAATCGGGATGAAGTCACCGCAGGTGCTCATAACTCTGTTGGGTAAGTCTTGGGTTCTGGACAGTAATTCGTCAGAGGAGTATTCAGCCTTCTCAGAAATCAATGAACTCGCCGCTTGGGAACCTGATTCGACCCTCCAGCTTGTTGGGATGCCCTTCCTTGAGACGTTTGAGAAAGGGGACTACGACATATTGAGGAACTTGAGCGAACTCAGACTTGCCAATACGATCTCTCTAGGACAAATCGTCAGCCATGCGGCGTTTGCTGGCGGCATCACTGACGAGCACGTAGCAACGGTAAACCTCGTCATCTTGGAAGCGCTCAATCCAGGGGTCGGAGACGCTTTCAGCAACTTGTCTTGGATTCAAGACGGCGTCACCCCCCTGGAACAGAACGCCCTGAACGCGCTGCATGAGTTGGCCGTACGTGGCACGGAATTACTCGAATTCCTGGCGCAAAAGGCTTGGATGCAGGACGGCATCACCTTTGACGAGATGTTCTTGCTCTACAAGTTCGGCGCCATGTCGCGAGATGACGCAATTCGTATCGTCAACATGCCATTCTTGGTTAGCCTTCACGATACCGATTTCGCCGCCCTCACCTCCCTGGTGGAATTGCATGGGTTTCTGGGATCAGGGCATTTCAAGCAAGTCCTGGACCATCCCACTCTGCGCGGCGGCATCACGGATGAGACCGCGGGACTCGTCGCTGTGCTGCACAACGTGTCCAAATATCGTCCGGAGCTGCTGTATGTCTTATTGGACCCGGAGCAGTCCATACGGGAAAGGCGCGCCATCTGGCTGCCGCGCGGCGGTGAAACGAAGCTAGAGGTCGTCCGCATTCATCCCGGCTCTCCCCACACAATGGACCTGTTGGAGGAAGTTGTGCGCTTTCATGAAGAGTTCATGCTGGAGGCGTTTCCCAAGCGCTTCCTCACCGCGCTCGTATTTGAGGACATTCTGGGTGAGGCCCACGGCCGAGGGGCCATTACCCTCGGACTCGACGAAAGCTATTGGCTCATTGCTCATGAGGTAGCACATTCTTATTGGGTTTCTTTCCCACTCTGGATTGCAGAAGGCGCGGCAACATTCATGGAACGGGTTGCGGTGAGAGCACGAGAAGGCGATCCTATCAGAACGTACACGAAAGGCGACTGCTCAATTGCCGATTCGCTCTTGGCCTATGAGGAATACGAGATACCGCCCGGAGAAGCGTTCAACCGGGGCTGCGCATATAGCTTGGGAGGAGGGATGTTTGCAGACCTCTACTTTGCGCTGGGAGATTGGGAATTCCGTCAGGGGTTCCGTCGCCTGTACGTAGCGATTCGAGACGGCACGTATGCGGATGAATGTAACAACAAGCCGACTTCAGGCATATGCCACGTGGGCGGCGCTTTCGTAAATTACGCGCCCCCGGAAGCTGCTGCGATCGCCGGACCTATCGTCCACCGCTGGTACTATGGTTCTGATCCCCGTGGCCGATAGTGTGAGTGGCTGTGTAACAGGCGGCTCTTATCAGAACAAATTCACCCTCGCTCGTCTTGGTGTTTGGCTATGGACGGATAGAGCAAATGGCACACACAATTGAGCGCTGAAGAGACGCAAATGAAACGGTTTTCACTCCTTTTTGCCATCGCTCTGTTCCTCTTGCTGCCAGCCACTGCCGCGGCGGCAGAGTGCCAATTCGTCCTGGGCTTCAAGACGCTGCGCGATCTCATCGGCCCTGAGACCGTCGGCGAATGCCTGGAAAACGAGCACCACGGCGCCAATGGCGATGCCCTGCAGCAGACCACCGGCGGCCTGCTGGTCTGGCGCAAGGCCGACAACTGGACCGCCTTCACCGACGGCTACCGCACCTGGATCAACGGCCCCAACGGCCTCGTGCAGCGGCTGAACACCGAACGCTTCGCATGGGAAGCAGACTACGCCCCCGGCGGCGGCATAGCTACTCCTACACCTACTCCCGCACCTCAACTCAATCCAGAAACGCTTCATCGGGTTGAACAAGCCATAGCGTCTTTGCCCAAGTGGCGAGACAAGCCGAATCCAAGACTCGACAAAGAGCTGCTGGATCTCGCGACCATTTCTCAACCAGTTTTCTGGGCGTTCGTGGAACAAACAGGTGACAGCTCTTCGAACCACGGGCTTGTCTATCGTCTTACAACCATCGCCAGAAGCGATGAAGCAACCGCGCTACAACTTGCCCGAATGCCATTTGTAGGAACTGGCAATCATGGGGCAGACTTCAATGCACTCGAATACGCTGAAGGTCTAGCACAGTCTGATCCTACTGCCTTGCGCCAGATACTCTCACATCCAAGTCTGCACGGTGGCATTACGGACGACCTAATAACGACCTTCGTGTTGCTCGTTCTTGGGCTTGAGCACCCAGAGGCAGCGGCAGCGATACAAGCTTTGCCTTGGGTCCAGGACGGCGTCGACAGACCTGAATTTGAAGACATCTTCATACTGGATGAGTTTGCTACGGAACACGAGCAACGAGCAGTGCTGAACCTCATAGACATTGCGCGACGATCCCGTCCGGCGCTTATGACTTTGGTAGACAAGCCCTGGCTCCAGGATGAACTTACCCTCTCCGAGCAACAGGTGCTTCTCCAGTTCAGGGTTCATGCACTTTCTCCATTAGCACCGGAGATTGCGGCAATGCCATTCCTTGACACTGTCGAACGCAGCGACCGTGCGTTTCTTACTTTGCTGGACATGCTGAGATATCAAAATGGCAGGCTTCAAGGAGACCTTCGCGAACGCATTATCCGGCATCCAGAATTCATTGGCGGCTTTACCGACGACGACTTGAGTAATGTGTTGCTGGTCGGCTTGGAGCTAATGAACCCAGAAGTCGGATCCAGACTGAGAGCCTTTCCTTGGGTCCAGGACGGACTTGACCGTATTGAGATGGTGGCAGTCCATAAATTGGTCCAGATTGCCTCACGTAAGCCAGATGTGGTTCAAGCGCTGACACAGAAATCTTGGGTACAGGATGAGATGACCTTTGACAAGCAGCGTGTAATCGGCAGATTTGGCAGCTTTTCCAGTGATACTGGGCTTAGTTTGTTAAGTATGCCTTTTCTGGAAACCCTCGGTGATGCGGACGTTGGGGCAATTTCCTCTCTTGGGGATCTGTCTGCGTACGTGGGCGACGAACGTATACGCGACGTCTTGTCCAGTCCGGCCCTACGCAACGGTATAACGGATGAAAACGTGGGGCTCGTGGCCGTCCTGGATTTTCTGAAGTTTGATTCGGAGTTGCTGGAGGGCTTGTTAAGCCTAGAGAAGACCCAGATGGAAGAACGCACGATACCGCACTCCCAAGGCGGGCATATCCAACTGCTGATAGTTCGCCTGGCTCCAGGTTCTACGGACACCATGGATCTGCTGGAGCATGCGGTGGTTCACCATCAGGCCTTTATGCTGGAACCGTTTCCCAGGCGGTCCCTATCCCTGCTCGTTGCAGACGCCACAGATGCGCTGGGAGAGGCGCATGCCAGCGGGTCTATCGTGATTAGATCTGGCCTGGACGAGAGTTATTTCGTGATTGCTCATGAGGTGGCACATGCTTACTGGGGCGCTTTCCCGCGGTGGATCGGCGAGGGCGCTGCCACGTTTTTGGAATCAGTAGCAGGAAACGCGCTATACGGCACTCCCATTAGGCCGGATGCAGAAGGTAAGTGCCATGTTGCTGACACAATCACAGGTCTCCGTCAGTACGTTCCCGGCCCCGGAGAAGATTACCCAGATTATTGCCATTACTCCTTAGGGTCAGCGCTATTCTTGGACTTGTATCATGGCCTTGGAGACTGGGCGTTTCGTCAAGGATTTAGGCGCTTGTACGTCTCGATACGCGATCATGAACACTCCGAAGCGTGTGAAGTTCCAGAGAGTGGGGAATGTATCGTAAGATTCGCTTTTGTAGCCGATGCCCCGCCTGCAGATGCGGCGATTGCTGAAGCTGTGCTCAACCGCTGGTTTCGCGGCTCTGAGTACGTTCCGCCGTAACGAGGCGCCTTACTCTCGCCAACAGGGCGCATGCAGCGATTGCCTGTAAGGCACTACAGCTTCTCTCTTGGTCACCCAACGCGTAGACTGAGTTGAGTGCCCATGCTAAGGTCTTCACGCTCTACCACCGCAATGATTCCCCCAATGGAATAGACTTGCGACCGGATACTCTCACACCTGGGTCAAACTGATAGTGACACGCATCCTTGGGCCGGCATTTCTCGTCGGCATCGTTTTGGGTACTCTCTTGCCGCCGTTTCCGCTGGTGGCGCTTGCCCTCTTGTTTCTGAGCGGCATTGGATTGGCGGCGGTGGGGACGCGAGCCGTGGCCTTGGGCGCGCTCATTCTGGTTGCCGCCGCGCTGGGCATGAGCCGCTACCACGGGTCTGCGACCGTCGCTGCCTCAAATCCCTTGGAGCCCTACCTTGAGCAGAGCGTCACGTTACGCGGCTGGGTGGCGTCTGAGCCGCTGCGTTCGGAGCGCAGCACGCGGGTGAGGTTCCGCGCTGAGGCCCTGCGGATAGACGACGCCTGGCAGCCGGTTGCCGGACAGGTGTGGGTTACGCTTTCTCCCAGGTTTTCTGCCCGCTACGGCATGGCGTGGGAGGTGAGCGGGCGCTTGGAGGCGGTGGCGAGCGTCAATAGTCCCGGCTACCAACGCTATCTTGAGCGGTTGGGCGCGCAGGCGCTCTTGGCCTTCCCGCAAGTGGATTTTCTGCCGGTCGCACGCGGTCAGCCGCTTTTGCGCGTGCTTTACGGGGTGAAGGAGCGGTTGCTTGGCAGCATGGAAGAGATTCTGCCGCGACCCCACGCCCCGCTGCTACAAGGAATTCTGCTCGGCGCCCGCGCGGGCATACCCGCCACGCTGCGGCAGGCGTTCGATCTCTCCGGCACCACCCACCTCATCGCCATCTCCGGTTTCAACATGACCATCGTTGCCATCATGCTGCAGAGCATCACCCGCCAGTTCTTTGGCAGGCGCTCGCTCTGGTTGAGCATGGCAGGCGTGGTGCTGTACACGATACTGGTTGGCGCGAACCCGGCGGTGGTGCGCGCGGCGATCATGGCGATATTGCTGCTCTTCGCTGCCACGTTGGGACGCGACCGCGATCCCTGGTCGGCGCTTGCGCTGGCGGCGGTGGTCATGTGCGCCTGGGACCCGAGGTTCTTGTGGGACGTGGGATTCCAGCTTTCATTAGCTGCCACCGCGGGCTTGCTCGTGCTCTCCGATCCCTTGCACGCGCGGCTGCGCTGGCTGCCGCACCCGCTGGCGGCAATTGTCGCGCCGACCCTTGCTGCCCAGCTCTTTGTGCTGCCGTTGTTGATATACGTATTCGGTCGGGTGTCGCCGTTCTTCTTGATTAGCAATGTCTTGGCGATGCCGCTTATCCCGTGGATCATGTTGAGCGGCGCCGTGGCTACGGCTGCAAGCCTCGTCCACGTGGGCGCCGGGCAGGTCTTAGCCTGGAGCGCCTACCTGCCGCTGGAGGCTTTCATCCGCATCGCCACGGAGGTAAGCCGCTGGCCGTCGCTTACGCTTGCCACCGGCAGTTTGTTGCCGGCCGCATTGGCCGGCGTGCTGACGCTGCTGATTGTTGTTTGGACGCGGCGCAGGGCGCTTGTACCAAGTGGCGGCGACCAGTTCGCGAGCCTGAGGCTCTCATGGACTACCATCTTCAGCCTGGGCACGGTGGGCAGCATTCTCATCGTGCTCGCAGGCAGCGTGGCGTCGGAGTTCAACCGGCGTCCCAGTATCACGCTCCTGGAACGGTCGCTCGGCAGCACGGTACTGATAGAGGCGGGGAACCAGCCGCCGCTGCTTGTCGGCTATCGTGAACCGCCAAGCCAGTATGACTTGGACCGCCTGCTGCCGATCTGGCAACGTGATAATACATTGTGGGTCGGCGGCAGTGGGACACTATTGCCTCGAGAACACGTTGGAAGCGCGCTGCAACGCGACAGCGAGCGCTGGATACTGCGTGGGCCCGCAGGGAGTGAGGCCTTGCCAAGCGGCGACCGGTATCGCATTGCGCTAAGCGCGTCCGACGCTCTTGAGATTCGCGCCGACGGCACACCGGAGGTAATGCTCGCCAGACTTGGCGGGCAGCAACTTGCTATCATACAAGCAAATGCAGTGTTGCGGCAGGCGCAACCGGTCGAGGTGCTCATTGTGCAAGGGGCAATTGCGCCGGCGCGGCTGGCGCACTTCATTGCAACGCTCCAGCCCCGCCTGCTGCTGTTGGACGAGCCCTGGTTGGATGAAAGCGACAGCCGGTGGCGGGCGCAGGGAGTTAGGGTAATCCGGCCGCCAACAAGCGGCTACGTGACCCTCCGTTGGGATGGTGCGGCGTGGCAAGTAGATCCATCTGAAAGGGAAGCGCTATGATCCGGAAGCTTGCAGTGGTTGGCGGCGGCGCGATGGGTGAGGCGCTTCTGGCCGCGGCAATCGCACAAGACGTATGCTGCGCCGAAGCGATTGTGGTCGGTGAGCCCGTGGCGAGCCGCCGCACGCACCTGGCGGAAGCCCACGGCGTTGGGGTAGATGCCGATAATGCCGCGGTTGTAGCGGAAGCCGACGTTGTCATCCTCGCCGTAAAGCCGCAGCAAATTCAGGCGGCGCTGCCACCGTTGCAAAGCGCGTTATCCCAGGACGCACTCGCAATCTCCATTATGGCCGGCGTACCGCTGGGCGCCATTGGTTCGCTGCTCGCTCACCGGCGCCTGGTGCGGGCCATGCCCAGTATCTTGGCTACCATTGGTGAAGCCGCGACAGTTTGGACCGCGACCGAAGAGATTACAGCCGAGCAACGCGCTCAGGCGCAGGCGCTCTTTCAGGCGGCGGGTCTTGAGCTCTTTGTGCCGGACGAGCACTATCTGGACATGGCAACGGCAGTGAACGGCAGCGGCCCGGGGTTCGTGTTTCTGCTCTTGGAGGCCCTCATCGATGGCGCCGTGCGCGTCGGGCTGCCCCGGGATACGGCGGCGGCCCTCATCGTGCAGACGGTCAAGGGGTCTGCGCTCATGGCACAGAACGAGGATAAGCACCTCGCGGAACTCCGCAACTTGGTGACCTCTCCCGGCGGCACCACGGCTGCAGGTTTGCAGGCGCTCGAAGAAGGCAGTGTCCGCGCCGCCGTGCAAGCGGCGGTCATGGCTGCCTACCGCCGCTCGCAGGAACTCGCAGCGCCGGATGCGAGCAAGTCCGATTAGCAAAGGATAGGCCGACTGCTAGTGGTGCATTGCGGCCGGTTGCGGGCTCCGGGCTGGGCGGCCCTGCGCAGTTTGGTTGTGGTGCGGGTATTTCCCCGCGCTTGGCGCGTTTTCGATACCGATAGCTTTCGGCAGGTTTGCAGCTTGCAGACCCAGCGCCACGCTGGGCGGTGTGCGACTGGGCCGCTGGCGACCGGCGACCCGTTAAGGCAACTTGGATGGTACCGTTCGTGCTGAGCTTGTCGAAGCATGAACGGTACGTAGCGTGCAAACCGGTAACCTCGTTGCAGGGGTTGCCCCACGCCCGATTCAGTGTCCCTTGGCTGTGCAATTGCGCCTTACAGCCAGCGCTTGAGCCAATCCACGGCCACGGTGCCGTGCCACTGGTGCTCGCCCTCAAAGACATCGAGCGCCAGCCGTTCCGGCCTCTTGAGCAGCGCGTAGACTTCCGCGAGCTTGCCGTAGGCATCGTGCACCCCGGGCAGCGGGAAGATTGAGTCCTCCGTACCCGCTTCGATGAGGAGCGGGCGGGGCGCAATCAGAGCGCCGATGTCGGCCATTTCCGCGTGCTGCAGTATTCCTGGGATATAGTTGTCCTCACAGTGGCGCATGCCCATGATCGACCACTGCCACGTGCAGAAGTAGCCGCTGATTACTGCTGTGGTAATGCGGAGGTCCATCGCCGTAGCGAACGTCGTCACCGTGCCGCCGCCTGAAAGACCGACACACGCGAGCGTACCTAGATCCACAAGGCCGGATTGGTCGGCGCATTGTTGCGCGTAGTCGATCACGCGCATCACGTCCCACACGCGCATACCCACCATGGTGCGTCCCAGCAACAAGGCGTTCATGCTCGCTTGGCGGCAGGAGGACTGGCCGGGGGCCTGCGCGATGTCTTCCTGCTCGCGGCGTTCACCAAAGGCGCGTTGCTCCGGCGCGAACACCATGAAGCCCTGCTGCGCGAGCTGGCGGCCGTAGTCATGGTTGCAACGCCGCATGTGCTCGGCGACCTGGTCGTCCTGGGGCTCGCCGATGACCTCCTGCACGCCGGAGCCGTGGCCGTGCAGCGCGACTACAACGGGGAAGGGCGGCTCTCCCGTGCTTGGCGTCAGGACGTATACAGGGAAGCGCACACCGGGTTCGCTGGTAATTTCAACCTTCTGCTGGGTGTAGCCATCTTTCTCCGCCGTTGCGAGCACCTGTGGCGCGAGGTCGCCCCGCGGCGCACTGAAGCCACCAAGCAAGGTTGCTACCTTGGCCCGTAACTCGGCTTGCCATTGTGGAAAGCCGGCTTGTCCCATCGCGCCGTAGTCGTATGTGGGAACGGTCTCACCGTATACCTCTCGCACATGAGACAGAGGGGCATACAGCGCGGGTGCGCTCGATTCTGGCATGGCGGTCCTCCGGTTCATCCGTGGCATGCCTGGCAGAAGTCAGGTGAGGCTTGCCACTTTGTGGGTTGGCAGGGGTATTTCGCAGTATTATACTTGAACAGTAGTGAGTAATACTATTGAGACTTGTGCTGGCAATAGTTGTAAGCACGAATCGCACGGCCAGGGCAGTCGAATTCTGAGTATGTGCAGCATAAACTGCTGACCATTTCGTAGGCATTTCCCAAATGAGCGATCTAATCTATCTCGACCATGCCGCTACCACGCCGGTTGATCCGGCTGTGCTGGATGCCATGCTGCCGTATCTCACAGAGCAGTGGGGCAATCCATCCGGCATCTACAGCATTGCGCGCCAGGCAAAGCAGGCATTGGAAGAGGCGCGGGAGGACATCGCGGACGTTTTCTTGTGCAGCCCCAACGAAATCATCTTCACCGGCAGTGGGAGCGAGGGGGCAAATCTGGCCCTGAAGGGCGTAGCCTATGCCCGGCGTGATGAGGGCAAGCACATTATCACCACCCAGATCGAGCATCATGCGGTGCTGCACACGTGCCATCGGCTCGAGCAGGAAGGGTTCGACGTTACGTATCTACCGGTTGACGGGTTTGGCAGCCTGGATTTGGCTGCGTTGCGTGAGTCCGTGCGACCGGACACCATCCTGCTCAGTATCATGACTGCCAATAACGAGGTCGGCACCATCCAGCCGCTGCAGGAAGCAATAGCCCTCGCACGGGAGCAGAACGAGGACATTGTCGTGCACACTGACGCGGTGCAGGCCGCCGGCTGCATGGAATTGGACGTGGAAGCACTGGACATTGACCTCATGTCTATCGCCGCTCACAAGTTTTATGGTCCCAAAGGGATTGGCGCGCTCTTCATGCGCCGCGGCACACCGGTGATTCCCTTAGTCCAGGGGGGCGGACAGGAACGCAACCGGCGTTCCGGCACGGAGAACGTCCCCTATGCCATCGGCATGGCGAAAGCCTTGACGCTGTCCCAAACCTACCGCGACGAGCGCAGCGCCCATTGCGCGGCGCTGCGTGACCGTCTCAGTGACGGCATCTGCGCGCAAATCGAGATTGCGGAACGCACCGGTCATCCCACCCAGCGGCTCCCGCACGTCGCCAGCGTCACCTTCGCCAACATCGAAGGCGAGAGCATTCTCCTCAATCTCGACATGCACAACGTCTGCGCGTCCGCCGGCTCTGCGTGTTCGGCCACCTCATTGGAGCCCTCCCACGTGCTGCAGGCGATGGCCATTCCCCCGCATCGGGCGCGGGGCGCGCTGCGCTTGAGCGTCGGCCACGGCACCACGGCGGCTCAGGTTGAGCACGTGCTGGAATTGTTGCCCGGCATTGTGAGCCAGTTGCGTGCAATGGCGGTGGTGTAAGCCGACGGAAGCACTCCCTTCTACGCGTGTGTTATTGCATTTGCGCAGTGAGAAACTTCGACCGTAGCATATGCTCACGTGCACGCTGGCAGATGTTCTGCCTCACCCACAAGACGGTCGCGCCGCTATCCCGTTGGCCGCCAACCGGTTGCTTGCCGGCTAACGGCAGACTGGGCCGATTCCTTGACCGCCTAGTCTTCAGTGCCGTATCATGGCCCCACTCACAAGGCGTCGGCTCTTGTGAGACTTGTATATTTTGGGGAGATCCTTGCCCGGTAGCTGGAGCGAAGTCTTGACGAGCTGTATGCAACGAGAAGGCGAGCAGCCCTGAGGAATATGCGGCCCGCATATCGCTTCGCAGCCATGGTCGTGGCTTGGGTTGTCCTATTCACCGCGTTGCCCGGGCCCGTTGCGGCGGCAACTCCCGCCCAGTCTGCCGGCGCGGATACCTGGACCTGGCAAGACTGCAAGGCGCCGTGGAACGCCGCCAGTGTTGCGGACGAGAGGTTTGGCGTAAACGAGTCATTTCGGGCTTCCAATGTTGCGAAGAACCTTGGCGCAAAGTGGTCGCGCTTTGTCTTTGAGTGGAGCGAGGTGGAGGAAGAGGAGGGCAACTACCAGAAGCTCACGCAACAGTTATATCTTGGCCCCGGTACCCTTGATCGCGAACTCGCGAGCGGATTCAAAATCTACGGTTTATTAAAGAATACTCCTGAGTTTGCACAGCTCAATTCCTCTGCTGGTGTTCGCAGCACGCCGGACCTTGCGAAGTGGGGCCACTTCGTCAGGGTAATTGCCAGCCATTACAAAGGTAAGATCGATCATTGGGCGATCTGGAACGAGGTGGAGATTTCGCCCGGTGGCGCAAATGCTAACTACAATACGTTTGTAGGTACTGCTGCCGAGTATAAGGCGATGCTGAAGGTCGCTTATCAGGTAATCAAGTTCGTGAATCCCGATGCCAAAATCATACTCGCGCCCTACAGCTACCATCATGACTTGCATGAGGGCGGCGAGCAATCTCTCCCGTGGTTAGATGCCCTTCTTGCTGCTCTCACCGCCGATCCTGAGGCAGCGGCAAAAAACTACTACTTCGACATCTTCGCTATGAACATCTACCGCAATCCGCATGATCTCTACGATAGATTCGCCGGCAATATTCCGTGGTCGGTGCGGCCACCCGATCGTACGAGTGTAAGGGCCAAGCTCGCTGCCGCGGGCATTGACCCTAACCGCTTCTCCTGGTGGATCACCGAGACGAATTTCATGGCATACGATGACGCGCAGGCTGCGGGCTGGGATCCAGCGAGAAGGAACGATGGATTTCGTATCACAATGCAAGAGCAGGCGGCGGCTTTGATACAAGCGCATGCGCTGGTGCTTGCCGCCGGGTGGGATACGGTCTTCTGGCACGCAATGAGCGATGACCCGCCGCCACCCCCTGATGAGCTCTGGGGATTGGTACGCTTTCACAATGACCTCGCCGATGCCGACACGAGCCGCTTGCGGCCCGCAGCCTGTGCCTACCTCATGGCGGCGCGGTACATGTCCCACGCTTCGAGTATTCAGCTACACACGCTGGACCGTCCCAACGAGACCGTAGATGCCGACGGAACCTACAATCCAAATCCCCGCCAATACGCGCCCCGCTTCGAGTGGCACGTGCAGCAAGTGACGTTCGAGCGCGGCAACGAACGCACCTTCGTGCTCTGGAACTCCGGACCTGACGACGTTACGGTCACGGTGCCGCGCGGCGCGGCGACCGCTCGGTTGCTTGACATGTATGGGAAAGAACTTCCTCTTCAGCAATCCGGCGAGAACTGGCTGATAGACCTCGGGAAAGCCAGCCGCCACTTTTCGCTCTTTGGCGGGGACCCGGCCGGCTACTTCTTTATTGGCGGCCCGCCAGTGTTCCTCGTTGAATTCAATCCAACCGGCGCCAGTCCGATTGCCCCAAGACTGGTTACGGACAGGGGCATTGCCGTGGAGGTTACCGCGCCTGTCACGGAGGATACCGCCACCGGCTCAGCAGACGACTACCGGATTGCCGGCGGGCGCTTCTATACTCAGACCCGGGGCAATCGCCCAAAGAGCTTTGGCTATAGCATCGTTGATGACAGTATTTGCCCATGCTTTACGCACTTCAACGCTCTGGGCGGCGTGGCGGCGCTGGGCTATCCGGCTTCGCAGCCCTACCGGGAGGGTCCGTTCGTCTATCAGGCAACGCAGGGCGTTCTGTTGCAATGGAATCCCGCCACGGCCCGAATGAACATTGCCAATGTGTTCGACATTCTTTCGGCAGAGGGGTACGATGACTACCTGGAGCAGACGAAGTTGATCCCCCACAGCTTTGATTGGGCGAGCGATAACGGCAGGCCTTTCGTCGGCCCTGGCGGTATCATCGAGAATCACCTCAACGTGATCTTTCGCGAGCAGTCCGGAGACAGTAATGAGATGAAGGCTGCACGCCAAGCGTTGCATGAGACGTACGTAGCGAATCCGCAGTGGCTTCTGCAATACGGTCTACCGATGGGAATTAAGGAATACGACACTGTCATTGTTGTGCGCGGTCAGCGGGCCGCCTTCCAGTACTGGAAAGAAGACGTGCCGTGGGCCGCCGCGGGTCAGGTGACCAAAGTGCTTGGCGGTGACGTCTACAAGGATTCCGGCCTGATACCGGACTCTGCCGTGGTTCCTATTCCCGCGCCTGATCCGCCGTAGGTTACCGCAATGTCTATGCGCCATATGATACGTGCCGTCGAGTTGGCCGAACGGGCGCAGGGGCGCACGTCGCCTAACCCGGCGGTTGGCGCCGTTGTGGTTCAGGATGACGTAGTGGTGGGCGAGGGCGCCACGCGGCCGCCGGGCCAAGCGCATGCCGAAGTCATGGCACTCAGCCAAGCCGGTGCTGCCGCCAAAGATGCCGACCTCTACGTCACTCTCGAGCCTTGCGCCTTCCATGGGCGCACACCGCCGTGCACCGACGCCATTATTGCCGCAGGCATTCGACACGTCAGCATTGGCGTCTTGGACCCGCATCCCAAGGTTAACGGGCGAGGTGTGGCGCGACTCCGGGATGCCGGCATGCGGGTGAGCGTTGGTGTGAAGGCAGCGCAGGCGCGGCGCTGCCACGAGGCATATCTCCACAGTATTGAGACCGGCCTCCCGTTCGTAACCCTGAAGATGGCCATGAGCGTTGACGGCAAGGTGGCGGCGCCTGAGGGTGATTCGCCTTACCTGACCGGAGATGCGGCGCGCACCCACGTGCATGAACTGCGCGACCGCAGCGACGCGATTGTGGTCGGCGTCGGCACCGTCATCGCCGATGACCCGCTCCTGACAACGCGCCTCCCGCTGCCGGAACTCCATCATCCCCGGCGCTTTGTGCTCGACAGCCGGGGCAGCACGCCCCTGGATGCACGGCTCCTTAGCGCGGACCTCCCCGGTCAGACCACCATCGTCACCACGGAAGCCGCAGCGGCGGACCGGCTACAGCAGTATCGCGAGCGCGGCGCGACCGTATGGATGCTGCCGTCCGCAAGCGAGCGTGTTGACGTGGCACGCTTCCTACAGCGGCTAGGGGCAGAGGGTGTCCGATTACTGTTGTTGGAAGGCGGCCCCACCCTGGCTGCGACCTTCCTGAACGCCAATTGCGTGCAGAAGTTTCTGCTCTTTGTAGCGCCTCTCCTCGTTGGCAGCGACGATGCGCCCGCGCTGATCCCAGGTCATGGCAGCGCCGGACTTGCCGCCATGCGACGGTTTCGTTTCTCGTCTGTGCAACGAATCGGCGCTGACGTGCTCCTGACCGCTTACGTGGGAGCAGCAGAGCGCGAATAGCGTGCTGCGCCCAATGTGGCCCCAAGCCGCTATAATCCAAGGAAAGGCAAAGGGACCACCATGTTTACCGGTATCATCAAAGCGCTTGGCACCGTTGCCGACATTGCGGTGACGGCTGATGGCGCCGAATTCAGCATTTCGTCGCCGGAGATCGTTGCTTCCCTCAGTCTTGGGGAAAGTGTTGCCGTTAATGGCACGTGTCTCACTGTAGCAACACTCAGTCCGCCCGCCGCTGCCTTTCAACTCACGCCGGAAACTCTCTCCCGCACTTCCCTGAGCGATCTTGCTGTCGGTGACCACGTCAATCTCGAACCTGCATTGCGCGTAGGCGATAGCCTGGGCGGTCATATAGTGCAGGGACACGTAGACGCTACCGGTACGGTGCTTGCGCAGACTGCGGTCGGCGATTCGGTGGTGATGCGCTTCAGCGCACCGCCGGAGGTGCTTCGCTATGCGATCGTGAAAGGCTCAGTCGCCGTAGATGGCGTGAGCCTGACCATAACTGAGGTAGAATCGCAGGAATTCGCCGTCTCCCTGGTACAATATACACAGACGCATACGAATCTCATGCGCAAGCCGCACGGCGCCCGGGTGAATCTGGAAGTAGACCTCTTTGCAAAATATGTAGAACGGCTGTTGCAGCAGGATAAGCGTCAACAGTGACAGACACCATTAGGCGAGGGAGCGCGACCGATGGCAGTATTCGACACGCACAAAGCGTTTGAAGCCCTGACGGCCGCGGGCTTCACAGAGCGCCAAGCGCAAGCCTTGATTGACGTGGGCGGCGAGGGCTACGGCGTGTTGGCAACCAAAACCGATATAGCAGACATGGCAACTAAGACCGACATGGAAGCATTGGAGTTGCGACTGACGGCAACGCTTGAGCGCCGCATGAACAACCTAATACTCCAGCTTGCGTTGCTGCAGGTAGCGGTGGGGGGACTGATCGTGGCCGCACTGAAGTTTCTTCCGTGATGATCATAGACTGTGGCTCGAGACGTGCGCTGTTCGCCAATTCAAGAGTCAATGCGTGTGAAGAACCAAAGCCGCCCTCCGTTGCAGATGGGCGCGGCGCGGGGCAAAAGAGACAAGCTCGTCTACATCAAGGTCTGTTAGCTGCCGTGTGACTCCAAGCGGCGGGTGACATATCGGAGAGAATAATCCAATGCCACTGGCAATGATTGAAGAGGCCATTCAAGAGTACCGCCGTGGAAACTTCGTCATCATCATCGATGACAAAGACCGCGAGAATGAGGGCGATCTCTGCATTGCGGCGGAGAAGATTACCCCCGAAAGAGTCAACTTCATGGCGAAATTTGGGCGGGGCCTCATTTGTGCGCCGCTTACGGGCCAACGACTGGACGAGTTGCGTATCCCGCTCATGGTGTCGAACAACGATACCATGTACGGCACGGCCTTCACGGTTTCCGTGGAGTCGCGGCATGGGGTCGCCAGCGGCATCTCGGCCTCCGATCGGGCAACGACGGTCAAGACTCTCGTGGACCCCGGCACCACGCCGAGCGATCTTATCATGCCGGGCCACACGTTTCCGTTGCGCGCCTGCGACGGCGGGGTGCTCGTGCGGGCGGGTCATACTGAAGCGAGCATCGATCTTGCCAAGCTGGCCGGTCTCTATCCCGGCGCGGTAGTCTGCGAGATTATGGACGAAGACGGCACGATGATGCGTCTGCCGCAACTCGAAGAGTTTTCCGCCAGGCACGGCATCAAGATTATTAGCATCGCCGACCTCATCGAGTACCGCTATCGCACGGAAACGATTGCCCGCCGCGTGGCCCGCAGCCGCATCCCAACGGACTATGGGGAGTTTACGGCGCTTGCGTACGAGAGCACCGCCGATTGGCAAGAAGGGATCGCACTTGTCGCGGGCGCCGTCACGCCGGACGCGCCGGTGCTGGTGCGCGTGCATTCCCAGTGCGCCACGGGCGACGCGCTCGGCTCGTTACGCTGCGATTGCGGCATGCAACTGCGTTTGGCAATGCAGATGGTGCAGGAGGAAGGCGCAGGCGTTATCCTCTACTTGAATCAGGAAGGCCGCGGCATCGGGTTGATGAATAAGATGCGCGCCTATGAACTGCAGGACGATGGGTTGGATACCGTAGATGCTAACCATCGTCTCGGCCTGGGTGCGGACCAGCGTAATTACGGCTTTGGCTGTCAAGTGCTCAAGGACCTCGGCGTGCACAAGGTGCGGTTGCTTACGAACAGTCCCATCAAGGAGGCGGCGCTGAGCGTCTACGGCCTGGAAATGGTCGAGCGTGTGCCTCTCAGCGTGGAACCAAATAGCGAGAATCTGCGTTACTTGCAAACTAAACGTGATAGACTGGGTCACGATCTTTCGTTAGTTACCCAGGACACGGAGCAAGCGTAGCTGTGGCACGGACTTTGGCAGGCGCGCTTGCGGGCGGCGACCATCGTTTTGCAATTGTTGCCGCGCGCTTCAACGCCCTCTTCGTCGACCAACTCGTCCAAGGCGCGGTGGACGGCCTCACCCGTCATGGCGTGCTGGACGATGCCATCGACGTGGTGCGCGTGCCCGGTTCGCTTGAGATCCCCATCGCTGCCCAGCGTCTGGCCGCAAAGCAAGAGTACAGCGCCATCATCTGTTTGGGCGTTGTGATCCGCGGCGCTACGGTGCACTTCGAGCACGTTGCCGACGGCGCTGCCAGTGGTATCGCCCAGGTTGCTCTAGCCCAAGACATACCCGTCATCAACGGCCTGATCGCAGCCGAATCCCTCGAACAGGCCATGGAGCGCGCGGGTACCAAACTTGGCAACAAGGGCTTCGACGCCGCCATGGCTGCAATCGAGATGGCGAATCTGCTCCAGCAGCTGTAGGCACAACGCCGGGTATGTAAGACTTGGGTCGGTTGGGCCTTTTAAGTTTCAGTCTCTAACTGCAATTACCCAGTGAAGCGGTGCCGTGCTTGAAATTCATGGATTCATGGCGGGCTTGTCCGAGCGACGGCCTATCTTTACATTCGGAGGCGGACTTTCAGCACGCTCTCGCGTGGCTAATGCACGAAACGATGCCAGAGCGCGAAGTACGCTTGGAGTATCCAGTTTCAACGGATGAACAAAAATCAATACATATGGACATCTGGCTCCCAAGAGAGAGAATTGCGATTGAACTGAAGTACTGTACGCGCAAATTGGCACTAGAGTGGAATGGTGAATCTTATGATCTGACTGACCAGAGCGCCCAAGACACAAGAAGATATGACTTTCTCAAGGATATCCAAAGGCTTGAGAAGGTTACGCCCAGTACTGGATTTGCCATACTATTAACAAACGATCCGCTTTTTTGGCGCCCTCCGTCACCGGGAAGGAAGCAAACCGTCGATGCTGCTTTCCGCGTTCACGAAAGTCAAGAAACTACAGGCAGTTTAGCGTGGTCGGGCCTTGCCAGCGCGGGTACAAAAAGGGGTAGGGAAATACCAATTAGTCTAAGGGGCATCTACACCATGCACTGGCAAGATTACTGGAACTTTCCAGAGGTAGAAAGCGGGGAATTTCGGTACCTCGCGGTCTCGGTTGAGCTCTGAATGAGTGGAGCGTGCAGGTCTCTGATGCAACGGTGCCAGCACAGTCGCAACGGAACCTCCCTCAATACGTGAATAGAGTCAGTAGCACAGGTTTGAAACCTGTGTCTTCGTCTATGACTTAGCTCACTCAATCGTGGGTTGAATCTGTACTGATTTCTTACACCTATCTGACCAATAGCCTTGTATGTCGGAAATAGGCCTTTTTCGGGTCTGCCGTTGAACATTCCGTCTACGCTCCCCAACTTTCCAGATGGCGATGTCCTTCTCTGACGCGAGACTTGCGGTACAGTGGAGTTAAGGGATTAGGCGCAAGAGAAGCAGGAGGCAGATGAACCAAGGGGCACTACCGCTCTTTCGGTTGGCGGGCATTTCCGTGCGCATCCACTACACGTGGTTTCTGGCGTTCTTCTTGATCGCGTGGTCGCTGGGACGCGGCCTCTTTCCAGTAGAGTACCCCGGGTGGAGCAACACCACCTATTTGATTGCGGGCAGCGTGGCCGCGCTCCTGGTCTTTGGGTCTGTGCTGTTTCACGAGTTTGCGCACTCCTTCATGGCGCTCGCGCGCGGCTTGAAGGTTGACAACATCACGCTCTTCGTCTTTGGCGGCGCCGCCGCGTTGAAGTCCGAACCGCGCCGGCCCAGCGATGAATTCCTCATCGCGATTGTGGGACCGGCGAGCAGCCTGCTCCTTGCCGTCATCTTCTTGATAGCGAGCAGTCTGATGCCGTGGGAGCTTCCGGCGCGCGCCCTTTTGAGCCAATTGGCGCTCATCAATGCCGTCCTTGCCATCTTCAATCTGCTGCCCGGCTTTCCGCTCGACGGCGGCAGAGTTTTCCGCGCCATCGTCTGGGCTATCACCGGCAGCATGCGCAAAGGGACTACCGTTGCCACGATTGTTGGGCAGGTTTTCGCCTTCGGCCTTATCGCTTTGGGCATATTCCTACTCTTCAACGGCGGCTTCATTCCGGGTATCTGGCTCGTCTTCATCGGCTGGTTTCTGAATGGGGCTGCGTCGGCGAACCGCCGTCAAGTGACGCTGGATGAGACCCTCCGAAAAGTTCCCGCCACCAGCCTGATGCGCGCCAACCCCGCCGTCGTCTTTCCCGATGAGACTATTGACCGCGTCGTGCTGACGATGCTGATGGGCGACGGAGTCCGTGCCTTGCCGGTTATGCAGGACGACCATGTGGTTGGCATTGTTACCATCAACGACGCGCGGAAAGTACCGCAGGCCGCCTGGCCCGTGACGGCCGTGCGCAATGTGATGACACCCTCGCCCCTCATCATTGTGCGTCCCGGCGAGCCAATCCTTGACGTTCTGCAATTGTTCGACGAACACGCCATACACCAGGTGCTCGTGATGGAAGCGAGCGCGCTGCGCGGCATCCTCAGCCGGAGTGACATTACGCGCTTCCTCGAGCTATCGCGCGAGTTGGGCGGCAAAGCCACACCTCTCAAGCGTGAGGGCAGCAGTGGGGAGCACGACGGCACTGCGGGTTGACCTGAGCCCTGCCGGTGCCCATCCCTGGCTCCCCTACCTGGTAGCGAGGCGTTTGGCGCACGCAATCTTCTCCGGCACGCAGCGCTCTTTCGCGTTGGCGGAAAGATCTTCTTTCTTGTACGCAAAGCGGTAAGAGCGTAGAATGCACCTTAACGTGCACGTCAAAAGAGCGCAGCGCAGCGCGTGTTCAGACGAATGTGACCTGCGCTCTTTGCTCTCATGTGGGAAGCTCCCGGTCTGGGGGTCGTGCACGGGAGATGTGGCTGCCAGCCGGCGGGCATAGCTTTCAAACTTACAAGCAGAGACGGAAAGGCTTTGCCCGCGTGAGCGCCAATACGCCTCGGACCGAACATGAAGATTCTGGGGTGACGGATACTGAGAAAACCGGCGGCAGCTCGGGCACGAAGGTCGGGTTCTTTAGTCGCACGTTTGAGGCCCTGGGGGTCCCTGCCTACCGCGACATGTGGTTGGGTATGGTGGTCTCCTTTGGCGGCCTGCAAGTTGCGATGGTCTCGCGCGGGTACCTGGCATACGACCTCAGCGGGTCCGCCGGCATGCTAGGGCTGGTCGGTTTGGCGACGGGCCTGCCAATGCTCTTCTTTTCACCCTTTGCCGGCGTGCTGGCCGACCGCGTCGACAAGCGCCGTCTCCTCATAGGCTCGCAAGTTTTCATGTTAATGGTTGCCAGCCTGCTGGCGGTCCTCATTCACACGGGTCTGATTGCCGTCTGGCATCTCATTGTATTTGGATTTCTGCAAGGGATTGCGTTTTCGCTCGGCATGCCCACGCGTTCGTCGCTGATTCCCGCGTTGGTGGGGCGCGAGCGGCTCGGCAACGCCATCGCCTTAAGTAACTCCGGCCGGAACATGATGACAATTGTCGGGCCTGCCCTTGCGGGGATCATCATCGTCACGCCGGGGTTAGGCACAGCCGGGGCTTTCGATATCACGGCGCTGTGTTATGGCGTGGCGACGCTCTTCATACTGCGGCTGCCCAAGGGAGCGGGCAGCGGCAAGAAAGCGGAGCCCGGCAAGTTCTCCTCGCAGATGTTCGCCGGCTTCAATTACGTGTTCACCGAGCGTACGCTGCTGCTGCTCTTGGTCCTGGCTTTCGTGCCGATTCTGCTTGGCCGACCCTACCAGATGCTGCTCCCCGTCTTCCAGGCTGACGTATTGGGCGTTGACGCGCGCTGGCTCGGCTTCCTGAACGCCGCCTCCGGCTTGGGCGGTCTGCTGGGTTCACTGCTCGTGGCATATTTTTCGGCAAGCCAGCACGCAAAGTTGCTGCAGACCGTCTTCGGCGGGTTATTTGGTATCTCGCTGTTGCTCTTTGCCAACACCTCCTGGCTACCCTTGAGCCTTGTGCTGGTCGGGTTCGTCGGTCTTACGGCAAATGCCTACTTTTCCCTGAACAACACGTTGGTGATGCTGCATACCGACCAGGCCTACTATGGTCGGGTGATGAGCATCTACATGATGGCGTTTTCGCTCATGATGTTCGCCGGATTTCCCATGGGCATGCTCGTTGACCGCTGGGGCGCCCCTCAGGTTGTTGGTATCGCCGGCGCCATCATTCTGCTCTTCATCCTGGCAATCTCGCTGGCAGTGCCCGCCTCGCGCCAACAGGACGAAAGCCAAAAGCAGACTGCTCCGCCGAGAAGGACGCCCGCCCCGCTGTGAGTTGAGTGCTTTTCTTGCTAGACATACCTGGATACACTGATTGCTCACTCCTAGGCGTCCAAGCGCAACTCTGCACTTAGGGCTCGGCAGGATGGCACGGTCGTATGGAGCAGTGTAATGGGACAAGCGCGCTTGTATAGGCTTCTCTCTAAGCGGTTTGTGCTCTTGGGGATTGTCTTCTCAATTCTGATCTGCATTGCCGCAGGTCTCGTCCTTTGGCGGGCGATTGGCCGGGATGCAAATCCGGAACAGATGCAGCTTGCTGACGTACACTGGGGCTACGCAGGGGATACTGGACCAGCTCGGTGGGGCGACTTGTCACCTACATTTGAGGAGTGCAAACAGGGAGTCGAGCAGTCGCCTATCGATCTGACCGGTGACGCTGAAGCGAGACCGCACGTACTTGCGTTCCGCTATCTGCCCTCGCCGCTAGAGATCGTTAATAACGGGCACACAATTCAGGTAAACTATGCGCCCGGCAGCATGCTCATCGTTGGTGATAGAGAGTATGCGCTGTTGCAGTTTCACTTTCACCGCCTAAGTGAGCATACGGTCAACAGAGAACCCGCTGACATGGAACTGCATCTGGTGCATAGTGACGACGCCGGGAATCTTGCCGTCGTTGGCGTATTTTTGCAGGCAGGGCAGCCCAATCTAGCGTTGGAACAAGTATGGAATAACACGCCGGCACAGGAAAGTGAGACGCGCCTTGTGCCAGAGGCTAGGTTCAACGCCGCAGACCTTCTGCCTCTTGACCTCTCCTACTATGCCTACGCCGGTTCTCTCACCACGCCACCGTGCACCGAAGGTGTGCGCTGGTTCGTGCTCAGTACACCGTTGGAAGTCTCACCGGAACAGCTTCACGAATTTGCTGCGCTCTTTTCCGAAAATGCCCGACCTACACAACCGCTGAATGACCGGACGATTCTTTTCAGCCACCAGGACAATGAAGCGATACGCGCGACGAATTAGTGAAGAGATGGCTAGGCCGTCGCCGACGTATCCTCATCGAGGAGCGTCGCGTCATGTTCGCCGGACGGCGCGGGGCGTTTATTGTCAGACGCCACCAGCATCGGCTGTGCCCGCTTGGCGATGACGTCGGCGGTCACGATCACCTCGCTGATGTCGTTACGCGAGGGCAGGTCGTACATGACGTCCAAGAGCGCTTCTTCCATAATCGTCTGCAGGGCACGGGCGCCGGTCTTGAGGCTCTGCGCCATCTGCGCCGCTTCTTCCAGGGCATCGTCCTGGAACACGAGGTCGACGTCATCGATGGCAAACAGGCGTTGATATTGACGGACGGGCGCATCGCGCGGCTCTGTAAGCACCTGGATCAACTCATCATGCGAGAGCGCATCCAGGGCAACAGTCACCGGCAAACGGCCGACGAATTCAGGAATGAGGCCGTACTTGAGAAGATCGTCCGGTGAAATCTGACGGAGCAGATTCTTTTCCTCTTCGGCCCGCGCCGCGGCGTCCATGGCGCCGAAACCAATGCGCTGGTTGCTGCCCACGCGCTTTGCGATAACTTCGTCCAACCCTTCGAAGGCGCCGCCGCAGACAAAGAGAATGTCGGTGGTATCGATCTGGATGAATTCCTGGTGCGGATGCTTGCGGCCGCCCTGCGGCGGCACGTTGGCCACCGTGCCCTCGATGATTTTCAACAGGGCTTGCTGCACGCCCTCGCCTGAAACGTCCCGCGTTATTGACGGGTTATCCGCCTTACGCGCTATCTTGTCGATTTCGTCAATGAAGACGATGCCCCGCTCAGCCGCGGTGGTATCGTAGTCCGCCGCCTGAATGAGACGGAGAAGGATATTCTCCACGTCCTCGCCGACATAGCCGGCTTCCGTCAAAGACGTGGCGTCGGCAATGCAGAAGGGCACCCCAAGAATTCGCGCCAGGGTGCGCGCCAGCAGCGTCTTGCCGCAACCGGTGGGACCGATCAGGAGCACATTGCTCTTGCCCAACTCCACGTCGTTATTGGTCTCGCCGCTGGCAACGCGCTTGTAGTGGTTGTAGACCGCTACCGCGAGCACCTTCTTGGCGTGCTCTTGGCCCACCACATATTGGTTTAGAAACTCGTGGATTTCTTTGGGACTCAATAGCCGCGCGGGCCCGGTACTGCCCTTGCGCTGGGGCGCGGGCTCCTGCTCTTCCTGGATGAGCTCTCGACAGAGTTCAACACACTCGTCGCAAATGTACACCCCGTTCTGCCCGGAAATCAGCCGACGCACTTCCTCCTGCGCTTTATTGCAGAATGAGCAACGGTACTGACCCCGTGAGTCTCGGCGACTTGGCAAAGCTGAACTCCTTCGTAGTAGAACGTTGGGGTTGACCTGCTAGGCCTGCACCCCATCCGTTTGCGGTGTCTTTATAGCGGACGGCAAGACATCATCGATCAGCCCGTACTCCTTGGCCTCGGTGGCGTCCATCCAGTAGTCACGCTCGCTGTCGCGTTCGACCTTGGCAATGTCCTGCTCCGTGTGCTGCGCAATAATCGAGTTCACCTGGTTCTTGGTGCGCAGGATTTCGCGTGCCTCGATCTCGAGATCGGACGCCTGCAAAGGCCGCGAGGATTGCGTCCACGGTTGATGAATGAGCATGCGTGAATTGGGCAGAGAGTAGCGCTTGCCCGACTCACCGCCGGCGAGGAGCAGGGCGGCAATGCTTGCCGAAAGTCCCATGCAATAGGTCGCCACGTCATTCTTGATGTACTGCATGGCGTCGTAGATCGCCAGCCCTGAGTGCACGCTGCCCCCTGGCGAGTTGATGTAAAGGCCGATGTCGGCGTCGCCGTCCTCGCTGGAAAGCAAGAGCATCTGCGCGATTATGATGTTTGCCACGTTATCGTCAACCGGCGTGCCCAGGAAAATGATCCGATCGCGCAAGAGCCGTGAGAAAATGTCCATGCCGCGTTCGCCGCGGTTCGTTGTCTCGATGACGTACGGTATGAGCATCCTGATCTCCTCTTGTCGTCTGGAATTTCAGCGTGAAAATGGAATTGCGTTGTCTGGTATGCGTAAGATTGCGTTGTTAATCCGGCTTAGGCCTTCACTTTACTGTAACGGCCCTGCGTCCGCTGCACTCACGTGCCGACCGGCTTGGGACGTATCACCGGCCGAAGGGCAACTTGCTCCATTATAGACCGCTCTCCCCGCCTCAGCCACTTTGCACGCGCCTGAACACCGATCATGGCAAGTGTATGTCTACTCTTGACATGCAGCTTGGCGCGACTGCGAGGCCCGTTCAAATCCTACGCCGTGACTTCCGTAACCGCTGTCTGCGGGCGTTCCACGGTGGCGTAGAGGTCTTCCAGATAGTGAGTCGCGGCCACGGCTGCGGTGGTCGCGTCCCCCACGGCGGTGGTAATCTGCTTCGTCAATTGCGTGCGTACGTCCCCGGCGATGAAGAGCCCCGGCACGCCGGTTTCCATGTGCAAGCCGGCAATCAGGTAGCCGTTCTCATCGCGCTCCACATCTTCCTTGATGAACTCGGTATTGGGGTCGAACCCAATGAAGATGAAGACGCCGTCGGTCTCGTGGACCCACTCCTCCCCCGTCTTCACGTTCCGCAGGCGCATGCCGGTAACGCCACCGTCCTCACCCACAATCTCGTCAGCCACCGTGTCCCAGATGATCTCGGTGTTGGGACTGGCCATGAAACGATCTTGAATAATCTGCTGGGCGCGCAGTTTGTCGCGCCGGTGCACCAGGTAGAGTTTGCTGGCAAAGCGGGTGAGAAAGAGCCCTTCCTCCACTGCCGAGTCGCCGCCGCCGACCACCGTAATCACACGGTCGCGGAAGAACGCCCCGTCGCACACGGCGCAGTACGAAACGCCGCGACCGGCAAACTCGAACTCGCCGGGAATGTTTAACGGAGTCGGCGAGCCGCCGGACGAAATAATCACGGCGCCGGCGCGATACTCGTCACCGTCGGTCGTGCGCACTACCTTCTGCCAGCCGTCTGAGGAGACTTCCTCCACCTCGGCAGTGAGGATTTGCCCGCCAAAGGCCTGGGTGTGGGATACCATTCTCTCAATGAGATCGGCGGCGTCGATGGACTCAAAGCCGGGGTAGTCTTCGATCAGCGAGGTATTGATGAGTTGGCCGCCGGGCGCCATCTTCTCAAGGATTACGGTATCGAGCATCGCCCGCGCCGTATAGAGCCCGGCGCACAGTCCGGCCGGGCCGGCGCCGATTACAATGACATCGTGATATGAAACTGCCATACGTGTCGTCATTCCTCAGGTGTTACAGAGCATTCCTCTCTTTCCAGATTACCAAACCCGTGAACCCGCTGCTACATCCTGTACCGATTCGCTCTCCGAGTCGCGCTGCGGACTACGGTAGCTGCCCAGCCGGTACGCTCCACCAATCTCAAGCGCTTTCGTGGTATCCTACTTCTTGCGGTACGTGGCAAGCGTGCGGAGCGTGGCGCGAGTGCACAGGCCCAATGCTGTTGCCTTTTCGCCACTGCGGTAGTAAACGTGGCGCCACGTGCTCTACCTTCCCCGGTAGCGCAGGTTTGCAACCTGCTCCTATCGGGTGTAGTCGTGTGTCCTTCTCAGTGACGTGACCCCTGAGATGCGAGAGAACAACTGCGGCAACCGGCGGCCCTAAGTGACATGAATCCCTTGCGCTAAGGAATCCGGCCACACACTTTGGAGACGCCTCCTTTCAACAATCGCTTGCTGCAATTCACCTTCAGATTCATCCAAGACTTTGTATTAGGATTTACGCAGTCGAGAGTACTTTCAACTGCGTAAGTCCCATGTATAATTGGTTTCGATCAAACACACCTGGGCTGAGCGTCAGGCGACCGGATAGATAGGAGCAAAATGCCGGAAATAAATGCACTGGATCCCGTGAGCTTGCGAGAGGTATGGCCCGACGAGGCGAGGGACTTCACCCCGTGGCTGGCGAACCATCTGCATTTGTTGGAGTCCAAGCTAAACCTGGCCCTGCAATTGGTAGCGGTGGAAGCCACTTTGCCCGAGGCCGGGCGGGTCGACATCATTGCGGAACAGGTCAGCACCAAGGCTAAGGTGGTGATTGAAAACCAGTTGGGAGAATCCGACGATTCCCACTGCCTGCGTCTCTTGGGATATGCGGCCAACGCGGACGCCAACATCCTGGTGTGGGTGGCGCGGGACTTCACCAAGTACCACCGCGACATCCTGTCGTGGCTCAACGAAAGCGACAACATCGCTGTGTACGCCGTGGCGGTGAAGGCTTACCGAGTGGCGGAGGCCATAGCCGCCGACTTTCAGTTAGTCGTCGAACCACCGCAATCGCAACCGGGAGCAACCTCCCCTTCTACCAGAATGACCGCGAACACCTACTACGCCGACTTCTATCGCCCGGTAGTAGCACAACTGCGGCGGTCGGAATTGCTCCCGGTAAGCCGGGGCGGCTGGCGAGGCAGGTGGCGGTCATTCCAATCGGGACACTCGAATGTGGTTTACGCCGCAGGGTTGAGCGAAGATAAAGCGCGGGTCTTCCTCGCCGTGTACGGGGCCGACAATCAGCATATCTATCATGCCCTGACCCAACACCGCGCCGAGATAGATGCCAAGTTGAATGGTGGCACTGAGTGGGAGCAGGGTAAGGAACACTCCTGGATAGGGCTGCGAACGGAGGCAGTGCTCAGCGACCCAGATGTAAACCTCGAAGCCGTAGGAGACTGGATCGCTGGAAACCTCTTGCGGCTACGTGACGTAGTAAAACCGCACTTGGATGAGGTGATGAACAACGCAGCCAACTCGGAAGCCAACAAGGACGCCGGATGAAGCTGACAGACCTGATTGCGGCCACGCCGTGGCGTGAGGCAGTCACTTACCGAGTTGCGTGGCCACACGAGTATGTGTTTCCCCAGAGGGCCGGGCAGCGGACCTTGGTTGAGGCCGTGTGTCGCCGGGATGCGATAACCCCGCCCTCCGTATTGATAGCGAAAGTGAAGGTGAGATTACATGTCTGAGCAACTGCGCGCGGGCGCGGCAACGGCGAATATCACGCCCTGGCTGGGCATCGCCATGCGCGGCGCGTTCCGCGACGTGACCTACGCCGATGCCGTGCATGACGAACTTCTGGCCAAGGCGCTGGTGCTGGACGACGGCGCGCGCCAAATCGCGTTCGTGCTCTGCGACTTGACCATGATGCCGCGCCACATGATGGAGGCCGCCAAGGAGCGCATTGCGGAACGTACCGCTATCCCGCCGGACCACGTGCTAATAGCCTCCACGCATACCCACTCGGCGCCTGCCACGGTGACCGTCGGGTTCATGGAGGAGCAGACCGAGTACACCACTTGGGCCACGCGCAAGATCGCCGACGCGGTGGAAATCGCCGTACAGCGTTTGCAGCAGGCTCGCATTTGCTTTGCCAGCGTCCAGGAGCCGCGTATCGTCTTCAACCGCCGCTATCACATGCAGAACGGACAGGTGCACTTCAATCCCGGCGTCGGCAACCCGGACGTATTACGACCTGCCGGGCCGACGGATCCGGAATTCACGCTCTGCTACGTTGAGAGTTGCGGCGGGCAACCGCTCGCGGTGCTGGCAAACTACGCGCTGCATTACGTCGGCACGGATACCGGCGCGGAAATCTCCGCCGACTATTTCGGACACTTCTTCCGCGCAATCCAGCGCCTGCTAGGCTCGCAAACGGTGGGACTGCTCTTCAACGGCGCTTCCGGCAACATCAACAACGCGAATGTTACTAAACCTTGGCCCCAACGGGGACATGCCCAGGCGAAGCGCATGGCAAACGTACTCGCAGGCCACGTGCTTACGGAAATCCAACTGACGGAAATGCACGACCACGTGAGCCTGGGCGCTGCGGTTGGAGAGTTTACGTTCCCGCGCAAACAGACCACCGCCGCAGACGTGGCAATCGCGGATAAGGTGCTGAGCGGCGACTATGCCTATACTGCAGGACCGTTCTCGGCAGTGACCGGCCAGCCGATCTATCCGGGTTGGGCGCCCGCGTATGCCCGCGAAATCAAGGTGCTGCACATCATGCCGCAGACTCTCACCTCGACTATCCAGGCGCTGCGGGTCGGGCCGGCCGGCTTCGCCGCGTTGCCGGGCGAGATCTTCGTGGAAATCGGCCTCGCCGTCAAAGCAGGCTCTCCTTTCGTGCCGCAGTTCGTCATAAGTCTTGCTAACGACTACCTTGGTTACGTTGCAACCGACGAGCAGCTTGCGCTGGGCGCGTACGAAACGTGGCCCTCACGTTCGGCAATCGGCGGCCCCGGCACCGCGCAAGCCATGGAGAGGACGGCGCTATCATTGCTGAAGTCGTTGACAGACGGATAGGAGTCTTGGCAACCGTCCCCATAGGACTTCCTGTGAGCAAACCGCTAGTTATGTGAGTAGGACCAAGGTTGCGACAATCGAGAACCTGCGGCGCTCATCTCGTCACTCCCGCGAAAGCGGGAGTCCATCGGCGTTGATAGGATGGATTCCCGCGTGCGCGGGAATGACGGATTAACTGGCAACTCTTCTGTCAATGCCTTGGTGGGCACACAGTCTCAATAAATGGCCTGCGCATAGAAGGAGACCACAAATCATGTTCGACGGATTGCAGATGGGCTTGCACAGCATCGCGCTGCTCTCGGATGCCGAGACGCGCTCGATATCTGCGGAAAACCCGAACGGCGAGCGGGGCGGCGGCGCGAAGGCGGTACCTGGGGAAAACAGCGCGGCCTCGCTGCTGGGTCTGGGCTGGAAGGTGCGGCCCAAAATCGAACTGCCGCCGCAGTCCACGACCACGCTGGCGGAGATTGAGGGTCCGGGGACCATCCAGCACATTTGGCTCACCGTGCGGCCGCAAGCGTACCGCAGCACGGTCTTGCGCTGCTATTGGGACGGCGAAGAGACTCCCTCCGTTGAGGTACCGCTGGGCGATTTCTTCTGCAACGGCCACGCCTTGCGCTACGACGTAAACTCCCTGCCGATTGCGGTGAACCCAACCGGCGGTTTCAACTCCTATTGGCCGATGCCCTTCCGCCGCAGCGCGCGCATAACCATCGAGAACGACTATTGGGAAGAGATTCCGGGCTTCTACTATCAGATCACCTACGCGCTGGCGCCGGTGCCGGACAACGCGGCATACTTCCATGCGCAATGGCGGCGGTCTATGACCACGCGCGAGTATCCCGAACACGTGCTGCTCGATGGGATTGCGGGTCAGGGGCAGTACGTCGGCACGTTCATCGCGTGGTCGCAGTTTTCTAACGGCTGGTGGGGCGAGGGCGAGGTCAAGTTTTACATGGACGGCGACACCGACCATCCCACGATCTGCGGCACGGGCACGGAGGACTACTTCGGCGGGGCTTGGAATTTCGGCGACCGGACGTTCTCCACGCCCTTCCTCGGCTATCCGCTCTACCGCCAGGAGCCGGTTGAAGTGCCGCTCCACGGCATGTACCGCTGGCACATTATGGACCCGATCCGCTTCAAGCAGGACCTGAAAGTAACCGTGCAAGCCCTCGGCTGGTGGTTGAACCGCAAATTCGAGCCGCTCACCGACGACATTGCCTCGGTGGCGTATTGGTACCAGACGGCGCCGCACGCGCCGTTCCCCGCCCTGCCGCCGCTTACGGCGCGCTGGCCGCGCGCGTAGACCGCACCCGATATACAATTCCACTGCTCAGAGCCCTTGGCCGATTGCCGCGGGCGTCGGATACGGCGTCTGCGGTGAACGCGTCGCAGGGCCGCCCCTCTGGTTTTTATGTTGGTTTTTGCCGTAGCTACCTCCTTGCGCGGGGCAGTCTTACCAGCCCCTCAATCGGCCAAGACTTCTGTCAATCAGAATTGATGTGGTTGACAAACTCAAGGTTGCGCAATAGTATCACCATAGTCTGTTGGTTTGGCAACACCTTGTGAGAGACTCACGCGACACCTGCAATCTCGCGACTCATTGCGGTGCCAAACAGAGTGAAAGCGGACTTACCACAGGGATGTCGTAATTGAGTTGAGGTTGAGGGAAGGAGGTCGGGCACCGAAGGCAGGCATCCGGTGCGGGTCCGCGATGTCTCGAATGCGCAAACACCCCGTGCAGAGATGACTCTTTCAAAAAAGAGGAGAGAACTGTATCGTGGATACAAATGATCGTTTCGTTCGAATTCAACCGACACGCCGCCAAGTCCTTGCAGGCGGCGGCACAGCACTGACCGCATTGCTGCTCGCCGCGTGTGGACAAGCGGACACGGCAATGCCGGCCGATGATGCACCCGCCGAGCAGGAAGCAGCCAAACCCGCCGCGGAGCCTCAGGCCGAAGCTGCCGAAATCAATGTTTGGGTTTGGTGGCCGGACCCAGTGGCCTCCGTCGAACAGATGGGCGCAAACTACGCAGCCTCCAACCCCAACGTCAGCACTACCGTGGAAGCGGTCTCCGGCTATTGGGATAAGTTGCAGGCATCCTACGTGGGCGGCGCGGGCCCGGACATCTACTTGATGAATAGCGTGAATTACTTTGCGTGGTCGAACAAAGAGATCCCCGCCGACATTACCGCGCAATTCAATGCCGACCCCATCGCCCAAGACTTTGCCGCAAACGCCTGGAAAACCGGCATTGACTTTTACACCTACAAGGGTGAGAAGATGTTCGGCGTGCCCGGCATGATGACGAGCATCATCACGCTCTTCAATGAGGACGCCGTCAATGAGGGCGGCTTTGCGATTCCGTCAGAGCTCGGCACGGACTGGAATTGGGACTTGCTCCAGGAGTATGCGATAAAGCTCACGGAGCGAGAGGGAGATAACATCACGCGCTATGGCATGTTCGCGGCTGACGCCCTCGAGCAAGGTTGGTTGAACTACGTCCGCGCCAACGGCGGCGACTTCCTGAGCGACGATTTGCGCTGCATCATCGATGGGCCCGAATCGGCGGAGGCGTGGAACTTCTGCGTGGACTTAGCGCTCAAGCATCGTGTTTCCCCGTCGCGCGACCAGATCGCGGACTTGAGCCAAGGCATGGCAGGTCGTGGCGGCCACTTTGCGCTCTTTGGCAGCGGCCAGGTCATCTTGTGGACGGCGGCCTCCAATAACGTCAAGTTCCTGAACGAGGCGTGGCCCGGCTCCGGTTTCACCTGGGACTACGGCTACGTGGCCGCTTCGCCCAATACGGGCAATCCGGGCGGCACCACCAACATCGTTGGCTGGTGCGTAAACAGCAATTCCAAGACTCCCGATCAGACGTGGGGCGTCTTCGCCAACATGATGACCAAGGATTCGCAGGATATCCTGGCGAAGGCGGACGTGCTGCGGCCGGCGCGCGACGACTCGGCCCAACTCTACTACGATCCGGAAGTCACCGACGGGCCCGCAAACCGCATCGCCGCCTTTGAGATGTTCGAGTGGACCACCAACTTGCCGACGCACGACGTGGTCTCGTGGGGCGAGATGCTTGGACCCATGGGCGTTTGGGCGCCTGAGATCTTCGCCGGTACCGTTGGCGTGGAGGAAGGCTTGAAGAACATGGCGGCGGAGACGAATGCGATCTTCGACGCTGCGACGTCATAGGTCTGAAGGGCTGATCTAATTCTCTAGGTTCATCCCGAAACAGACGACTGTGGGGCGAGTTACCGGGGCTACGGGACGATTTGCTGTAGCCCCGGTATGACTCTTGGGATTAAAGAGGCGGCTGGGGCAGCGCTCATGTAGGTGAGAGGCACGACTTACTCGAGCGCGTGCATTGTGTGCTTTCCTACTCTCGTCTGCTTGCGCCGCCAGACCATGCCTTGGAGTGGCGCCGCAGTGTGCTACTGTAGAAGCGCATCGTGCCGCGAGGCGAGCGATATCGCCGGCACTCTTGACCGCGAAAGGATAATCAGATAGATGGCCACGCTGGATTACCGCTCAGAAGAGAAGGTCTATGCCTTCGAAACGGCTGAGATACAAGGCGCCCTGCGCCCGGGCAATGAGTTCCCGCATCACGGTCTGACGAACTTGGTGCACAAGGCCACCGGCGTTGAGTTCGTCCATCCTCTCTACGCCATCCTCAACCTGTATCGCTTCATGCACCGCGACCCGACGGCCGCGACCGGCATGGATAGCGACCTCGGCAATCCGCGCCAGGGCGAGCGCCTCATCGAGGCGGACGACAGCAGTGTGACGTTGCGGTGGGCACTGCAAGACCCCACGCATCCTGAGGTCTCAATCCGCTATGAGGTTCTGGAACCGGCGACGATTGACATGACCGTCACCGTCACGCCGAATGCGACTGCAGAAGATTTCGAGACCCTGCTGGCGTGCTACTTCGATCCGGTGCACGTGCCGCACGTCTACTTGGCGCGCGATAGATTCGAGCTAGAAGATGAGCCGGGTCGCTTTGGGGATGAACCGGAACTCGCGCCGGTAAACGTCAATCCGGTTTTTCGCGGCGGCGTGCTGGTCTATCCCCGTGATGATGACTCAGTCGGCGTCAGCGTGGACGGCCGCTGGCGGGACATTGCCCGCTTCTCGCCGGTGCGACAGTACAAGATGCCCGTTTGCTTCCAAGCCGACCGCCAGCAGCGCGTGGCTGCCGTTTTGATGTCGCGGCCTGTTGATTGCTTCGCTGTGTCCAGTGGCTACGACAGCCCGGACGCGCGGGACCGTTTTCACAAGCACAACCCGCTCTACCTTTCGCTCTTTGGCGGCACGCTGGAACCGGGCGTTGAACGCACCGCTCGGGCGCGGCTGGTGGTTACTGACCTCGATGCGGAATTCTCTCAGCCACTGGCGCACTATGCGGCGTTTCTCGAAGAGACAGGCAACGCATGACAGCGCGCGCACCTTCGGGCAACGAAGGCAAACTTCGCATTGCCGTGCTGGGCGTTGGCGCAGATCCCGGCTCGCGGGCGCGGCAGTTCTTGGCGACCATCGCCCGCCTCACCGACCACTACGTGTTGGCCGCAATCTGCGACCGCAACGCTGACATCCTTGACCAGGTGGGCGCGCAATACGGAGTTGAAGCCCGCTACACCGACGTGCGGAGGCTCTTCGCGAACGAGCAGCCGGACGTGGTGCTCAGCCTGACCCCGAAAGACTCCCACATTGTCATGGCGCTCACCGCGGCCCGCCACGGCTGCCATATCATCACGGAAATTCCGGTTGCGCTCACGCGTCGGCATGCCAATGCCATCGCGGAGACCTGCCGGGAGCATGGCGTCCTGTGGGAGGTGGCGGAACAAGTATGGCTCTGGCCGAAAGAGCGGCTGAAGCGGCAGATCATCGACGCCGGTCTGCTCGGCGACGTAACCCACGCCCGGCTTTGGTACCAGACGGGACAGTACCACGGCTTCAGCGGGATTCGCGCCTTGGTCGATGCGCCGGCCGCGCGCGTGCTCGGCTACTGCGGCGAGGTACCAACCGAGCCTTATACGGCCTACGGCGGCGAGCCGGAAAATTCTCTCAAGTGGGACTCCGGCGTCATCGAGTTCGCCAACGGCGTCGCCTGCCTCTTTGAAAAACCGCCGCGTGTGTTTCCTTCAACGCACATCACATTCCCCACCGGCTGGGAGATCGAGGGGACTAAGGGCCACCTGAGCCGCGAGGTGTTGGTGCAATACACAGAGGGTCAGTCGCTCACATATCCGTTTGAGGAGCATTTCTTAGAAAACAACAGTGAGAGGGTGGTTCATTCCCTCTCCGTCGCCACCGATCCGCCCGTGGTCTGGCGGAATCCCTACGCGCAATACGGCATCGGCTCGCAGGATGACGCTTCCAAGGCGGATATCTTAACCAGCTTCCACACTGCGATCACGGAAAGTGCGCAACCCCAATACGGCGTGGCCGGTGGACTGCGGGACTACGAGCTCTGTCTGGCGGTGCGCGAGAGCGCCGACCGCGGCAACACGTGGGTCGATCTGCCGCTGGGCGCGCCGACGGCAGTGGAGGAGCAGATCGAAGCAGAGTTTCTGCGGCGCTACGGCCGCGATCCGATTGCAGAGACCGATGCCCTGCTCGATGCGCCGTTTACGCGGTCGGCAACCCTATGGCCGGTTACCCACTGGCTGTAAACCTAAGTCGGGAGGGCTTGCCACGACGATACGGGCAATGCGTGATGCGGTGAACTATAGCCCGCCTGCTTACGGCCCCATAGAACAAACGTACAGCAGTCGACCGGTAGCGCAGGTTTGTAACCTGCGTCCGCGGAGGCCCATAGGCCGCATTTAAGAGTGGAGAAGCCGGGCCTGCCTGCACGTTTTCAATTTGCATCCAGCAGTTTGGCAAGCGTAGGAGAAGAGGCGGACGTGATGGCACTGGACGGCGCCGTTGCCTTAGTGACGGGGGCATCCAAAGGCATCGGTCAAGCAATCGCCGTTGCGCTGGCAGCCGCTGGAGCGGACGTGGGTGTCAATTACCACACGGACCGAGCAGGCGCGAAGGCCACCTGTGAGGCCGTCGCGGCGACCGGTCGCGAGGGGCTGCCACTCCACGCCGACGTGAGCGACCCCCTTGCCGTGGCGCAGATGTTTGGCGAGCTACAGGCGCACTTCGGCAGGCTGGACATTCTGGTCAATAACGCCGCTATCGGCAGCCGCCACGCAGGGTCGTTTGCCGATTATCCCTTCAGCGCCTGGCAGCGAGTCTTTGCGGTGAATCTGGATGGCGTCGTACACTGCACACAGGCAGCGTTGCAGATCATGCTTGCGCAAGAAACGGGAGGCCGGATCGTCAATATCAGTTCATCGCATAGCCTCGTCTTTCAGCGGCACGCAACCCCCTATACCGTTGCCAAGGGCGCGCTCAATACGTTGACGCAGGCCTTGGCGGTCGAGTTCGGGCCGCTGGGGATTACCGTCAATTGCATTGCCGCCGGTGCGGTTGCAACCCCGGGGTGGCCGGCTTCACCGCAGGGCAGGGACGCATGGATTCGCCGCGCGCCCCGCGCCCGCATGGGCAGGGCGGAAGACATTGCCGATGCGGTCGTGTTTCTCGCTTCACCCCAGGCAGACTACATCACCGGACAGATTCTCTGCGTCGACGGCGGCTATGTGCACAGCGTGACGCCGCTGCCATGATGCGATCCAAAGGACAACACCATGCCTCTCTCACCCCGGCCACTTGACTACCTGCCCCATGTGCCGCCCCAGCGCGATTATGGCATCGGCGTGGTCGGCGCGGGCAGTATTGCGGAGGCCGGACACCTGCCGGCCTACCGCAGCGCCGGCTTCAACGTGGTAGGCATCTACGATGCCGATTCGGCCAAGTCAGAGGCGCTGGCGGCGGAGTTTAGCACGGAGCCCTTTCCTTCCCTGGAGGCGCTCTTGGAGTCACCGGACGTGGCAGTGGTGGATATTGCCACGCCCACGATCAGCCATCCGCCGCTTGTGGAGGCAGCCGTTGCCGCCGGTAAGCACGTGCTCTGCCAGAAGCCGCTTACGTATGATGTGGACAAAGCGGAATCTATGGTGCGCGCCGCAGCCGACGCCGGGGTGTGCCTCGCGGTGAACCAGAACGGCCGTTGGGACCAAGCCTTCCGTTCGGTCTACGCCCTCAAGCAGCGCGGCGACTTGGGCGACCTGACGTACGTGCAAATAGATCGGGTCGGTCCTTTGCGCTGGGAGTTGTGGCCGTGGCTGTGGGATCGCTCGCGCGTGCTGATCGTCGAAGACGCCATTCACTTCCTGGATGTCGTGCGCTTCATCTTGGGGGAGCCGGAATGGCTTTTTGCCGCCGGTTTTCACGCGGGCGACGAGCGCATCAAGGGCGAGACCTCGGCGGTGATTACGTTGGCCTGGCCCGACGGCGCGCACGGCCTGTTGCTCAACCACGCGGGCATCTGGGACGACGATACCCACGCCACGTACCGCTTCGAAGGCACGGTCGGCGTAGCGAAAGGCGAGCTTGGGGTCTTCTACAATTTTCCCTACGGTCGCGAGGATACGCTTGCATACCGCAGCGAGCGGTACGGTGAAAACTGGATCGCGCCGGAATTCCAGGGCAAGTGGATTCCGGATGCGCTGGTGGGCCCAATGGCCGAGCTGTTCGCCGCCATCCAGGAAGACCGCGAGCCCATGAACAGCGGCGCCGACAACCTGCGTACTCTGTATTTGGTAGAAGCGGCGTATGAGTCGATTGCGGAGGGACGGGCAATTCGCCCGCGCACGCCCCAGGCCCAATGACGCGTTTCGCAACAGCAGTCCGGAGTGCCAGGTAGTTGATTTCACACCAGTGACCACTATTTCTTCCCTCGCCCTTGAGGGAGAGGGCTGGGGTGAGGGTGTTTCTTAGAGCGCACTTGCATCAATGAGACTAGAGCAGGAAACAGGACTACGCTCGGGTCGGCGCAGGCTTCAAACCTACACAACAAAGGAGTCGCGAGAAGGGGCTTTAGAGCTGAGGGTTCGAAAGTGGATTCTCGTCAGACGCAGAGAAGATGGATTCCCGCTTTCGCGGGAATGACGGATGGAGAGGCTCTTTTTGGAGGTGTGGAAATGACGGATAGGGCGGTTACACCTGACGTAGCGCGGGGGCTTGTCCCCCGCTCTTTGACACGAAAGCTTCCACATACATTTGGTGGCGTGGAATTTGGGATTGGACATAGGAGAAGATGGATTCCCGCTTTCGCGGGAATGACGAGTAAAGAGGCTCTTTGCGGAGTTGTGGAAATGACGCATAGTTCGGCTACTCTTGACGTAGCGTGGGGACTTGTTCCCCGCCCGCAGGAGAGATAACACTCTGCGTAAAGTGACACTGTAGCGCGGGGGCTTGTCCCCCGCTTCTTGGTAGACTTTCTGACACAATCAGTAGACATGGAGATAAGACATGCGCCTGCGCTTTGCCGCCATCGGCATTCACATTCACGGACCCGGTTCGATCCAGGAGATACTCGCCGCGGGAGATACCGAACTCGTGGGTATCGCCGAGAGCGACCCTGAGCGGCGCGCCGAAGTTTCCCTTCAGTACGACGTGCCGCTCTACGCCGGCCATGAGGAGATGCTGGATGCGCTGAAACCGGACCTCGCCACCATCTGCACTGCGCACCATGAAAAAGCCGGAGCAATATTGGCCTGCCTTGAGCGCAACGTGCACGTGCTGGTGGACAAGCCGATGGTTATCGAACTGGAGGACTTGGCGCGGGTTGAACAGGCACTGCAGTCGAGCACGTCCGAATTGCAGATGATGGTGACCGAGCGCTTCGCCCCGCCGTTCGCGCGCCTTAAGGAGTTGGTAGACTCTGGTTTCTTAGGAGAGATCGCCGGGTGCGTGGCCACACGGCCCCATGAATTTGCCCTGGCCGAGCGCGAGCCTTGGATGCTGGAAGAAAGCAAAGAAGGCGGGCCAATCGCCGACCTCATGATTCATGACATCGACCTAGCGCGCTGGTACGCTGGCGCTTCAGTGCAGTCGGTGACGGCCCATCACGCGCAGCGCCGCTGGCTGCAGTATCCGGGTTTCAACGATGTGGCGCACGCCATGTTCGTCATGGATTCCGGCATCGTCGCCACCATCGAAGCCGACTGGCTGACGCCCCGCGCGACGCCATGGGACTGCCGCTTCTTCCTCACAGGAACCGAGGGCGCTGCCGAGGTCCGCAGTCTGCACTTCAGCGACTTGCTCTACTGGCGGCACGAGGAACCGCGTGTGCACGTCCAATTTGGCCGCAATCGTCCGGATTCCAGCGGCCAGGACCTCGTGCGCCGCATTAGGGGCCAGTCACCCATAATCGCAACTGCGCAGGATGCGATTGATTCGACCCGAGCGGTGCTCATCGCCAGAGAAGCCGCGCGCACGGGGAGTAGTCTCTCCCTTGATTGACGCTTGCGAAACCCCTTTCCCTTGATGAGGGGAAGATTGGGATAGGTGTGAAGATTGGCTGCAAAGCTAACAATCCCAAATCAACCCCACCCATCCGGATTCCGGCTCTTGCCAGAATGACGGACTCTTGCATAGGTCTCCTTTGGGGAATCTTGCCTAACCTACTCTTAGTCTCAATTCTTTCCTCTCCCTGTGCGGGTACTGACCGGGGAGAACGGTAGCCGCTATGATGGCAAGCACAGGCCGTTGCTTGGAATAGTCTTCTCAACCAAGAAAAAAAACTCAGAGCCGAGGGGTATTATATGAATCTTCTCTTCATCACCGCGGACCAGCAGCGCTGGGATAGTCTGCCGTGCTACGGTCTGGACTTCATGCAAACCCCCAACCTCGACCGGCTGGCGCGCGAGGGCATGGTGTTCGAGCGTTGCTACGTGCCCGCGCCGCTCTGCGTGCCTACGCGCGCGGCGTTGCTGGGCGGGCAGTGGCCGTCCGCCACCGGCGTGCTCGGCAACGCGCACTGGCTCGATGAAGGTAAGGTTCCCATCTGGCCCCAAGTGCTGACCGAGGCGGGGTTTAACACTGTCGCCATCGGCAAGATGCACTTCTTTCCCTGGGACGCGCGCAACGGCTTCCAGGAGCGCATCAGCGCCGAGGACAAGCGGCATACCTACCTGCCCGACGACTTCAGCAAGTTTCTGCAGGCGCACGGGCATAGGCGCGCGCATCCTACCCAAAACCCCGGCTACTTTGACACGCTCAATGCTTCGGTGACGCCGCTGCCCAAGCGCTTTCATGTAGATGGCTTCATCGGCGATCAGGCCGCTGATTGGCTGGCGCGCAACGGCAAAGAGCCTTTCGCCGCGTGGGTAAGCTTTGCCGGACCCCATGATCCGTATGACCCGCCGGCAGAGATGGCGGACATGTACTATGCTGCGCCGATTCCTGCGCCTGTCGGCTCGCGGGCGGAGCTTGTCAATAAGCCTCGCGCCCAACAGCAGGCCGGGAGCGAAAACATCAAGAACTCCATGTATCGCATGAGCCCCTCGCAGGCGACGCCGGCGCAGCACCGCCTGTGGCGTGCCCACTACTATGCCAACATATCTCTCATCGATGAGGAAGTCGGCAAGATGCTGGCCGCGCTGGCAGCCAGCGGCGTGCTCGACGAGACCCTCATCATCTACACCGCCGACCACGGCGACGCGCTCGGCGATCACGGCCTGCCCTACAAGGGCTTTTTCTACGAGTCGATGGCACACGTGCCGCTCATCATCCGCGGACCGGAAGTACTTGCAGATGCGCGGTGCGCGGCGCTGGTGAGTTCACTTGACTACGTCCCGCTCTTCTACACCACTTGCGGCGTGGAGCCGCCGGCTGCACTGCAAGGCAAGAGCCTCGCGCCACTGCTGATTGACCCCGCGCTCCCCCACCGCGACCTAGTCTTCAGCGAAAATATGGGTAGCCAAATGGTGCGGGACGCGCGCTACAAATACGTCCACTACGCCACGGGCGAGAGCGAACTCTACGATCTGGAAACCGACCCCGACGAAATTCAGAATCTAGCAGGCAGCCGCGCGCATGCGGAGGTGATCGCCCACCTACGACGTCTGCTCGTTGAGCATAACCTTCAAAACCACGCCTACCAGAGCGCCGCCGTTTCTCGTCCCCAAGAGCCCTTCCGCACCAAGTTGGAAGAGGCTTACACGGAAGCGGGCGCCTATACCGAAGCGGACACCTAGCGGTTTCGCAGGTTCGTATCGATGGGTAAGGGCACTGGTAGCGTAGGTTTGTAACCTGCGCCGGGCGTTAGCTTACAACCTGTGCTGTTTCTCCGTGTTGCAGGCAACGGCGCCATACACAGCTATCCTCACGGTGATGTCGGGCTACTAAGCATTTTGCCTAAGGTGATGGTGGCAGCTACGCGTGTGCTACTGCCGGCCTCGGAGCGCATGCGTCAAGCGAAAGAGACGCAGGTTGCAAACCTGCGCTACCGGAGGGAAAAGACGATGCCATCGTACACACGATCCGCGGCTAGGCGCTTAGCGGTCGGAACGTAGTGCCTGAGCCAAGAGAAGCGCACAGTCCCGGTCGTGGGCGCTCGCCGCGGTTCATGCGTACCGCAGCCGACGTGCTACGACTATAATGGTGCGTAGTTGTTCTTGGGCAAGTTGAAGCATATTGATGTGTACCATCTCTAGGCACGCAAGCAACCGAGAGGAGCACAACCGTGGCAGACATTCAGGTCGGATACCATACGATTACGTGGGGCATGGAGGGTTTCGAGCAGGCGCTGGACGAGATCGCCGGACTGGGCTTCAAGGGATTCGAGACCTTTGCGGCGGTGGTGGACACGTACGGCGACAAGGTCAGCGCATTCCAGGACCTCATCGCCCAGCGGGGTTTGGAACTCGTCACCGTCTATGGCGGCGGGCCCATGAATGAAGCCCACCGTATGGATGAAATGATTGCGCGCAACGTGGGCTTTGCGAAGTTCCTGGCTGCTCACGGCGCCGACCGGCTGGTGCTCGGCGGCGGGTCGCGCGCGCCGGACGGCCCTACCGACCAAGAGCTGCTTAATCAGGCTCACTGCATGGACGAGATCGGCCGCCGCTGCCTGGACTTTGGCGTGCTCGCCTGCTACCACCCGCACTACGCGACCACGGTGGAGACGGAGGAAGAGATCGAGATAATGATGGACTACACCGACCCCCGCTACGTCTTTCTCTGCCCGGACACGGCGCACGTGCGCAAAGGCGGGGGCGATGAGTTGGCGGTAGTGCGCACCTACGCCGACCGCGTGAAGTACGTCCATCTGAAAGACTGGGACCCCCAAGCCTTCACCGACGCCCAAACGGTGCAGGCACAAGGCGCCGACGCCGCGACCGCCATCTTGCCGGACTTTGTGGAACTCGGCACCGGCGTGGTGCAGGTGAAAGAGTGCGTGCAGTTACTGCAAGAAAGCGGCTATGCGGGCTGGCTCATGATCGAGCTCGACCGCTCCCGCTCCACGCCCAAAGCCAGCGCGGCGACGAACAAGGCCTACGTGGAGCAGGAGTTGGGCCTGCCGGTGGGGTAGGCGGGGCATGCATTCTCGAAGAAGGGTTGCCGTTCGTACTTCGACAGGCTCAGCACGAACGGCAACGGAAGCGCGTGTCCTGAGCAAAGACTTGCCGGTCAGTCTTAACAGTAGCGCGGGGCTTGTCCCCCGCTCTTTGCCAGACGAAAAGGAAAAAATTCCGAAGCCGCATCGTATCTGTTCTCCGCCGTAGCGCGGGGGTTTGTCCCCCGCTCTTTGCCCAATTTGATGCCATAAACTCTGAACCCGCATTGGAGTTCAAAGACCATAGTCCCTAATCCTGTCTCAAGTCAACGCCACCACAAACGTATTCGCCTTGACCGAAGACTCTACGGTCAACTGGGAACCATCTGTTCTGTCACCATTGGCACGCTAGCGCGGCGGTCGGTCTTTGCAGAGCCAGGAAGTGCTCAAGCTGCGCGTGACGTGCTTCGTGGACACGCCCGGAAGACCGGTGTGCAGGTCTATGCATACTGTCTTATGCCAAACCATGTTCATCTTGTGCTCGGGCCGTCCCCTACACATGACATCATCGTGTTCGTTGGTCAATTCAAGAATATGGCGCAGCGCGCTGTCTGGAGTAAGGGAGTGACCGGCAGAATATGGCAAGCGAGCTTCTGGGACCGATTCTTGCGGGAAGAAGAGAGCCTAGACGAAATAGTGATGTATGCACTCCATAACCCAGTGAGAAAGGGTCTCTTCGAGAAGTGGCAAGACTATTACTTCTCCGGCTCGCTGGTATAAGATTTGGATGAAGATCTCTGAGATCAGCCACTTTCGGGAGGAGGCGGGGAGACAAGCCCCCGCGCTACAGCAGGAAAGAGACGATCGCTCGGACTGAGTCCGTAGGACAATTCTTGGCTTGAAGTGGGATGTCAGCTTGAGAGTTTGATCCAATTAGATCAAAGAGGCGGGGGACAAGCCCCCGCGCTACTGGAGATAGCCAGCATGCTATCGAGAGTTGCCGGTTGATATATACGGAGAGTGTAGCCGGCGCGTTTGCACTGCCTTACAGGAGCAATCGCAATAGGCGTCGTGGTCGGCGAAATAAGTGACACCATGAAGGAACCTGCATAATGAAACGTGTTGGCATCATCGGCTGTGGTCAGATCGCCGCAAGAGGGCACCTGAGCGGGTACAAGGAGCTGGCGGACCGTATCAGCGTCGTTGCGGTGGCGGACCCTTCCGGGGAGCGGCGCGACCTGTTGGGCGACCATTTCCGGATTCCAGCCGAAGCGCGTTACAACGACTATCATGAATTACTCGCCCGTGACGACCTCGACTTTGTGGACATCTGTCTCCCGCACCACCTGCACCATCCGGCCACGCTTGCCGCTGCCGCGGCGGGGCACAACATCCTGTTGGAGAAACCCATCGCCGCCCGCGAGGATGAGGCTCGGGAAATGATCGCCGCCGTGGAAAAGGCTGGCATCGTCTTCTCGCTGATCCACAACTATTCGCGCCAAGGTGTACCCGCCCGCATTCTGGAGTTGGTGCATGCGGGCGCAATCGGCACACCCTACCTGGTGCGGTACGAAGGTTTCGGCAACTATCACTATCTGGGCACTGCGGCGTATGACCCGGCCTGGCGCGCCGAAGCCGGGCGCGGCGGCGGCGGCGCGTTGCTCGACAACGGCTACCACAGCATCTACCTGGCGCGGTACGTGATGCAGTCCGAGGTGCGGGAGGTATTTGGCGCCGTCGGCACCTTTGCCCGCGATTTTGAAGTGGAAGACACCGCCCTCGCCATCCTGCGTCACGAAAGCGGCGCCATCACCTCGATACAGAACGGCTGGGGTGCGGACAAGAGCACGCCGGCCCGCGAGATCCAGGGTACGGAAGGGTCCATTGTGCTCAAAGGCGATCCGAAACACCCCATAGAGCTATGGAAGGGCGACCATTGCGAATACCCTGAGCCCTTCCCGGATGAATCGAGCGGATACACACCTATCTTCAGCGCGTACTGCGACGCCCTGGACGGCAACGGGCCGGTGCCGACCGCCGCCGAGGACGGCCTGATGAATCTGCGCATTATTCTCGCCGCCTATGAAGCCAGCCGCACCGGCAGCGTGATAAAGCTCTAATCCGCTCAGGCGCCGCGCACGTGGCGTTTGGCGTGTGAGTTCTTATTGCGGCACTGCCGCTAAATGGTCCTGTCTTTAGCCGAACTCGCTGTCGCTTCAATGTGAGATGATCCCGCCGGCGCTTGCCATTCAGGTCTTCGTCCTCAAGATTGCGCCATAGCTGCACGGTCATTCACGAATCCTCCTACCCTCAGCACAATGTGCCGACAACGGGACAATTGGACTTGAGCTGCCGGCAGCTACGAATTCAATCAACAAGTTGCATTGCCTCGTTGTGTGTGGTATATCCCTTAACTTAAGAGGCTTGCAGTTCCCTTCTAACTTTCTGATATGCTGGCTACTTAAACTGCACAAATGAAGCAATATGGTTAAAGAATTCGAAGGACGCTCTATGGCCGAGGCGAAGCAAGAAAAGGAAGGCGCTGCGAGCGACGCGCAATTGCGGCGAGAGGTGCAGGCCATGGTTGCCGCGCACCAAGAGTTGGGCGAGCGCTTTGGCACCGAGTTAGCCGACTCGTTTGTCGAGCGCTTGCACGCCACGATTGACGAGCGCATCAAGGCCCAGCTTAAGGGCCGGGGAGGTGGCGCTTCCCCCTTGGTCTTGCCAATAATCTCTCTGATTGCCGGTCTGCCGGCCATGGGTATCGCCGGTGCCGCAATGGGTGGTTTTGCCTCCCCATTTGTCATCTTGTCTCCCTGGATTGCCATCATCGTGCTCAACATCATCTGGGTCGTAGGCAGACGAGACTAGGGCTGACATTGCCGGACTTATCGGTGGGCTGGCACTACGGCAGGGCGACTAAAACAGCGAGGACTCGTTCGCGCAGATAGGAATTCACGGCTCACCGCGATTGGCAATTGGGGGGAAGTGTGCCAACACGAACACTATTAGTCCAGGCGAGAGGGAAGCAGATCATGAGCAAGAGTGGGGCTGACAAGAACAAGAAAGAGCGCCAGGAAGCCAAGAGCACCCGCGAGGAGTTGGATGCCATCCTCTCGGCGCGGCAGGAGCTCGGCACGGAGTACAACGACGAACTGGCCGACATGCTGATGGAGCGCTTAGATGACGTGATTGACCGCCGCGTGGAGGCGCGTCTGGATAAATCCCCAAAGAGTTCTCTGTCGCCTGCCGTGCCGATTACGTCTTTGGCTCTTGCAATTCCCTTGACCGCGATTGCGGCCGCTATGCTTGGTATTAGGGGTGTTCTCATCGTCTGGGCGGCGTTGATAATTGTTAATATCCTGTATTCGGGTAAGAAGCTTGGCGATATCTTCTAGCAGGTTCGGAGCAATCGCGGCATTCCCCAAGCTACTTCCGTGCCACATCTGTAAGTAGGGCAGTTGGGACAGTAAACAAAGAGCGTGCCATAGCGAGCACTTCGGTAGCGAACAAATGGGACAATGAGCATGAGCAGCAGGGCAGGGCAAGACAAAGGAGAGCGCAAAAGAGCGGACGGCACCCGGGAGGATCTGGACGCTATTCTCTCGGCGCGGCAAGAACTCGGCGCGGAATACAACGAGGAACTGACTGACATGCTCATGGAGCGCCTGGATGCCGTGATAGACCGCCGCGTGGAAGCGCGGCTGCAGGACGTCAAACCGAAAAGCGTGTCGCCCGCCGTCCCTATTTGCTCGTTAATCTTCGCAATCCCGGCAACCGGAGTTGTGCTCGACGGCGGAGCCGGAGTCTTGGGTGTTGGTCTCGTCTGGGCAGCGATAGTCGTCGTCAATGATTTCTACTCCGGCAAGAAGATCAGCGACATCTTTTAGTGTCGCTCGCGGTTCATGCATGCGCCGCTGTCTTGAAAGTGTCATTGGCGCCGAATAAGACCCTTTGGCAGATAGCGAAACTCACCAACTCGTTGTGTCTCTGCGAATCGCAAATGTCTCGGTCTGTTATTCCCGCGCACGCTCGCCCCTGCAGGGGGCGCGCAATCCATCTTCCTCATGACCAAGCGAATCTTACCCGTCAAACCTCTGTTGGTCGCTTCATTCGCGCCATCCCTGGACTCCGGCTTACGCCGGAGTGACGGTTTCAGGCTCACTATCGGTCCTAGTCCCCTAACTTGGACTTGCCGAGCAGAGCAGCATCGCTTTCGGTAGCGTTTTCGCGTCACGCTCTCCCATTGAAGACTGCCTCGTCATTGTGTAACATTCACGTAATGGTTAACATAGACGTAGCACGTGTTCGGATTATTGCACATCCGCACGGTTGGAGCACGGAGGGAATTATGGGGTTTCTCGACGGTGGATGTCGTCGTGAAGCTAATTCAAGTGGACCTGACTCCATCCGCTGCTACTCGGGAACGATTTTCGGCCATTCGAGGGGAGAACGGACGCAGGTTACAAACCTGCGCTACCGGAGGGTGAAAACGTTGGGGACGTGCGGTGAGAGATACTCGGAACGAGGGATGTAAGCAGGTAGATATATGAATACTGTAGAGTACTGCGCATGATGTACGGTGGCGGCGGCTGGGGAATGCATCGGGCATATCGTGATAACGACGGTCAGCCCAAGGTGCCGCTGACTGCTGCCGGCGTTCGCCGCGTCTTGAGTTACCTGGCGCCGTACTGGCCGCACGAAATCGTCATTCTCATCTGCGTGCTTGCCGTCACCGGACTTGGCTTGATCCCGCCGCTCCTGATGCGCAGTGTCATCGACACCGCCATACCGGATAGAGATTACGGATTGCTCAACCTGCTCGTCTTCGGCATGGTCGCGCTGCCGTTCATGGCCGGTCTCATCAGTGTGCTGCAGAGCTACCTGAACGCCCTGGTCGGCCAGGGAATCGTCTACGACCTGCGCAAACATCTCTTTCGGCACATGCAGCGCATGTCGCTGCGTTTCTTCACCAAGACCCGCAGCGGTGAGATCATCTCCCGCATCAACAACGACGTCGCCGGTGTGCAGAGTGTCATCGCCGGCACCCTCATCTCGATCATTACCAACATCTTTACCGTGGTGGGCACGATCATTGTGCTCTTCTTGATGAATTGGCAACTGGCGCTCATAGCCCTCATCGTCACACCGGCGTTTGTGCTGCCGACGCGCCGGGTGGGACGGTACCGGCGTCAAGTTTCGCGAGAGACCCAGGAAAAGCAGGCCGATCTCAGCGCCTTCTTGCATGAGATGATGAATATCAGCGGCTACCTGCTCATGCGCACGTTTTCCGGCGAGCAGCGCGCGGACTCGCGTTTTCGCGGCATCGGACGGGACCTGCTGCGCTTGAACATCAAGCAAGCCATGGTCGGCCGTTGGTTCTTCATGTTCTTGGGGCTCTTTGCCTCCATCGGACCGGCGGCCATCTACTGGTTCGGGGGCCGCCAGGTGATGCAAGGGGATCTTACGCTCGGCACCATCATCGCTTTTGTCGCCTTTCTGCGGAATCTCTACGGTCCTTCATCGCAACTGGCGAATGTTTACGTGGACGTGCAAGGAGCGATGGCGTTGTTCGACCGCATCTTTGGTTACCTGGACATGGAGCCGGAGATCTTCGATACGCCGGACGCCCGCGAGGTTTCCAACGTCCAGGGGCGGATTTCCTTCAACGACGTTTGGTTCCGCTACAACGAGGAAGCGGCCTGGGCGCTCGCGGGTATTACGTTTACGGCTGAGCCCGGCGAAATGATCGCCCTGGTCGGCCCCAGCGGCGCGGGCAAGACGACGCTGACGTATCTCATTCCGCGACTCTACGACCCGGTGAACGGTCAAGTGCGGCTGGACGACAATGACCTGCGCGACCTGCAGTACCTGTCGCTTATGCAGCACGTCGGCGTGGTGACTCAAGAGCCGTTCTTGTTCCACACGTCGCTGCGGGAGAATTTGCTCTACGCGAACCCCGAAGCGAGTGAAGAGGACTTGACAAAGGCTGCCAAGGCGGCGCAGATTCACGACTTCATCGAGGGCCTGCCGGAAAAGTACGAGACGGTGGTGGGTGAGCGGGGTTTCCGGCTCTCCGGCGGCGAGAAGCAGCGCGTGGCCATCGCCCGCGTCTTCCTCAAGAACCCGCGCATCATCATCTTGGATGAAGCCACGTCGTCGCTGGATTCGCAGTCCGAAGAGCTGATTCAAGCGGCGCTCAACACGTTGCGCCAAGGCCGTACGAGCTTCGTCATCGCCCACCGGCTCTCCACTGTGCGGGCCGCGGACCGCATCCTGGTGATCGATGAAGGCCGCGCCGTCGAGGCCGGCACGCACGAGGAGTTGCTGTCGCAGGGCGGCCTGTACGCCACACTGCACAGCATCCAGTTCCGCACCGAGCCGGAACCGGCGGCCGTTGACAGCGCCGAGGCTGGCCCATCCGGGCCGGCGTTCGGCCGCCGCAGGCCGGACGGCATGAGAGGGACCGGCTTTCAAAGTTCAGGGCCGTTTCCCGGCGGTGAGCCGGACTGAGGCCAGGCACTTTGGGGGAGTGCGCGTCGGAAACCCTCATCCAAATGCGCTTCGACAGGCTCAGCGCGAACGGCAAAGCACACTGCCGCTGCAGAGCAGAGTCGTTCCCTGGAGACCAAGACGGCTCGTTGGAGATCAAGACCGCTCGTCAGAGAGCAAGACGGCTCGTCAGAGACCAAGGCCGCATGTCGGAGACCGAGACGGCTCGCCAGAGACCAAGGCCGCTCGTCAGAGAGCAAGATGGCTCGTTGGAGATCAAGGCCGCATGTCAGAGACCAAGGCCGCATGTCGGAGACCGAGACGGCTCGTCAGAGAGCAAGACCGTTCGTGCTGAGCCTGTCGAAGTATGAACGGTCTCGCGCGTTCCCTGCTGCCGTACTGTGTTCCTACTGCAGCAAGCCGGGAGTTGGCCAATTAGGGTTCTTGCGGCAGAGGGTGCAGGGCAAGGGCGGCGCGAGCGTGGGTGACGTCCCGCTCCATCTGCGCGATCAGAGCCGCGACGGAAGCAAACTTCAGCTCGGTACGGAGTTTCTCCACAAAGTGCAGGCGGAGGACGTGGTCATAGAGGTCGGCGTCGAAGTCTAGGAGAAAGGTCTCGATAGTCAGTTCGTTCGCGTCGCCGAAGGTAGGACGCACGCCGATGCTGGTAACCGACCGGTGCACCACGGCGTCGGCTTCCGGCGCGAGTGTCGCGAAGGTAGCGTAGATACCGTGGGCGGGTACGGCAAGCGGCTCACTCAAGTGGAGGTTTGCTGTGGGAAAACCGAGCGTTCTGCCGCGGCCGTCGCCGCGCGCCACCGTACCGGTGAGCGTCGGCCAGCGTCCCAAGAGTCGCGCCGCTTGCGCCACGTCGCCGGCGGAAAGGTGCTCACGAATGCGCGAACTGCTCACTGCCTGACCCTCATGCACGAAGGGCGGCGAGACTTCCACGTCGAAACCGAGTACTTTCCCTAGCTCCTGCAGCACGTCGGGCGTGCCGCTGCGCCGGTGGCCGAGGGCAAAGTCGCTGCCGATGACGAGCACGCGCAGATCGAGTCGGTCGCGCAAGACCTGCATGAAGTCACGCGGTGTCAGGTGAGAGAGTTCGAGCGTGAAGGGCCAGAGGATGAGCAGGTCGATGCCGCTGGCGGCAATGGCCGCCTCCCGTTCGGCCAGAGTGGAGAGGCGGGGTATCTGCGCGCCGGGTCGCAGCACTTCCGGCGGCGGGGGCCAGAGGATGATGACGGCGGACTGCCAGCCATGGGCGCGCGCACGCGCCGCAACGGCCGCCAACACGTGCCGGTGTCCCCGGTGGATGCCGTCAAACTTACCGAGAGTGAGCACGGTGGGACGGTCTGACCTAAGAGACTCCGGGCCTTGGCGAAAAAGCTCCACTGCGGTTGCCTATCCTTGCCCTTGCCTGCACTCTCACGCGCCTGGCCGTCTCTTCATGGATTATAGCGAAACACTTTCACCGGCTGCCAGAGCGGTCCGGCGGCCTGCTCCGCTCTTAACACCGCAATCAGTCGTCCCGCCGGATCGTAGGCGCGAGCGAATTCTCCCTCCCGCACGGCGCCAGGCGCCGCGCCGGGCGCCACGACACGCATGCCGTTGAGCACCTGCGCTGCTGCTTCAGCGCTGAGGTGGCAAGCGGTCCTGTCCCGCAAAGGCAAGTCGACAGGCAGCAACACCGCTTCCCAGCCAGATTCTGCGACACGGTCTGCCAGCGCGTGCAGCGGGATGGCGTCTGCCAGCGCAAATGGACCCACCTGGGTGCGCGTCAGGGCTTCCAGATGCGCGCCACAGCCAAGCGCTTCGCCCAGATCACGCGCCAGGGCACGAACATATGTGCCGGTGGAGCACTCAACCTCGAGGGTGAGCCGCGGAATCTCCATTTCCAGGACGTTAAGGCGATGGATTGTTACCTGTCGCGGCGCCAATGCAACGGTCTCGCCGCGCCGCGCCCGCACGTAGGCGCGCGTGCCTGCCACGTGGACAGCGGCGTAGGCGGGCGGCACCTGCGCGATGGCGCCGGAAAAGCGCGTCAAAGCGGCGCGGACCTCAAATTCATCCGTGTCGACGGGGCGTTCTGCCAACACGTCGCCTGTGCTGTCGTCGGTCGTCGTCGTGCGCCCCAGCAGAACGCCGGCGCGGTACGTTTTCCGTGTCTCGGCGAGGTATTCGATAAGGCGGGTGCCGAGACCGACACCGATGACGAGCACGCCCTCGGCGCGTGGATCCAGCGTTCCGGCATGCCCCACGCGCCGCTGTCCCAAGTGGCGGCGAATGACGTTTACGACGTCATGGGATGAAAAGTCGGCAGGCTTAGCGATGTTGAGGAAGCCGTGCAGCACGTTCAGTATTCCATTAAACCGGTCAGCGTACTCTACGCAGGGGCACGACATGTCGTGCCCCTACTCCACCGCCACAACAAGACGCATCATGCACGCAAAACCGTTGCAAGAGGCATGAATCGGCCTTGGAGCAGGGAATTTTTAGCCTCGCGCAGGCAAACGTCTGCCTCGCACTAATCAGTCGAGATGTGCCTCTGCCGCTGCTACGGCTTTGCGCAACCCCACGGCCAGTGGCTCTGCAAGCAGCGCGCCGGCAGCACTGGCGTGACCGCCGCCGCCCAGCGTCCGCGCAATAGTGGCTACATTCACGGTGCGCGACCGCAGAGAAATACCCGTACGCAGTGGGTCCTTCCTCTTGTCCCAAGCGAGGATGACAATGTCCGCGCCTTCAATACCCTCGACTAAGGAGGCCAGTCCCATCAAGTCGGTCTCCTTGGCCCCTAGCTCCGCGCGGACTTCACGCGGGAGCTGCACCCACGCAATACGTCCATCCTCACTCCGTTGCAGGTTGGAGAGGGCGTACCCCCAGAGCCTTAGTTTTTCGTAGCGCGTAGCGTGAAACGTTCGATGACAAATCTCAGTGAGCGGCGCGCCTGCTTCCAGGAGGCGGGCGGCAAGAGCGAGCGTGCGCGGCGTCACGCTAGCCGTGCGGAAACCCAACGTGTCAGTGACGAGACCGGTCATCAATGCCGTGGCCGCTTCCGGCGTGGGCGCCACGCGCAAGCGCTCCCCCAAGGCGTGAGCGATTTCAGCGGTCGCGGAGGCCTTGGTGTCGACCAGGTTTACGAGGCCGAACCGCGTATTCGTTTGATGGTGGTCCAGGTTGAGGAGAGGTATCGCTGTAAAGCTGGACTGGCTCTCGGTGTACACTGCGCCCAGCCGCGACAAGCTGGCTGAATCGCAGACGACAATGAGATCGGGCGTAAAGGGCAGCGTCGCAAGTTGGTGAATGTCCTGGACGTGATCTGCGTACGGCAGATAGGTAAGATCCTGCGGCACGGGATCGTTGCAGACCATAGCCGCCAGCTTGCCCATGGCGCGTAACCCGACGTAGAGGCTGACAATGCTGCCGATGCCGTCGCCGTCAGGACCGGCATGCGTGGTAAGGACGATGCGTTGTGCCTGGACCACAAGCGCACAGGCCTTCTCCCACTCACCGGCTGGGATAGTTGAATGGCGGTCTCCTTGGGTGGCGATGGGAGGCGTCACTACTATGCCTGTATTCATTACTGGTTAGCAGGTTCCTCTGTATTGCCGGCGTTCGTCTGCTGAGGGGCAATTTCCGATTCGTCCGGCTCGGCGCGCTCTTCCGATTCGAGGTCGCGAAATAAAGCAAGCACGCGGTCGCCTTGTTTCATGCCTTCGTCCAGTTGAAACGAAATCTCCGGCGCCTTATACCAGGTGAGTCGCTGCGCAAGGCAGCGCCGCACAAAGCCGGCAGCGCGGCCCAGGGCAGCGAGAAGTACCTGATCCTCGTCTTGCGCTTGTTCCTCCAGGTTCACGTAGACGCGGGCGTGGCGCCGATCGCGGGAGAGACGCACAGACGATACTGTTACCGCATTCAGACGGGGATCGCGAATTTCCGAGCGCAGGATGTCGGTTAGCTCCTCCCGCAGCAATGCGGTCGACCGTTCCAGCTTTCGTGGATCCATGTGCTGCTCCCTTCACGTTCACTAAACGTCGCGTTACTGGGTACATTTGAGCGATGCAGCATCCCAGTTAACAGGCTAGGGACTTTGAACGCCCAAGGCTGTGCAAAAGTGCAGGTGGGCTGCAAACTGGACTGACCTCTGGTGGACAGACATGGAATCATCACCTTGAACGCAATTCCAGCAATTTTTCGTCAATGTCCGCTAGCCCTTCAAGGATTTGGGTCACTATGCTGAGCTCGTTTAGAGGATCAGGTGGTTGATCCACTTGATTTGACCTGTGTGCCGTATCTCCACGGGTACTACCAAATGAGCTTGTCGTGGCCAACCATGTAGAATCGATGTCCTGTTCGTCAATTCCGACGGGAAGAAGCAGCTTTAGAACATCTCTTTCTCTAATGCCGTGATTCTTTGACTTAGCATAACTATTGAACCTATTCAGTGAACGCCTCATGCGACTATCGAAGTCATTCCCAGTCTTCTTGTCGGGTACTGAGCCTAGGTTTTCTTCTGCATAAGCAACCATGGCAACTAGCGGTCGCGTAATGATGCCTCTCTTTTTCCAAGCTTGGAAAGCCTCGTTTGCTGTATCGAATGCCACGTCTTCAAGAAAGCACTCGATCTCTGCATGGGCCAAGAGTCTAAACGCCCGCGCGCGGTCGAACTGCCTGGCTGAATAGTCTCCGGTCGCATCAAATTGACTTGGTAAGAAATGCCTGCGCAATTCGCCGATTCTTGTGCGTAGCTCGCGATACCTAGTTGAATTCGCCATCGCGGATGTCATTTGTTTCGAGCGATTATAGGTTTCTCAGGTATCTTTAACGGGCATTCAAGCACAGCTTGAAGCTTGTGCCCCCACTTTCCTAGTCGGTTGAAAGTTGCTTGAACACTCTTAGTAGTTGTTTGAAGTGCTTCTGTAAACTGCTCATCGTTTGCGGATAGCTCCTTAAATGCCGTCTTTACAGCATCCTTCTTGCAGACAGCCCGTCTTCCTATTTGGTCATGGCTAAAGTAGTACGTCATGATATCGAAGACTGCGCGGTTGAATCGGTTTCCAAATCCATCCGGGGACTGCCATCGCCTGAATGCATCATCTCCGAAGATTTCGAACGTAGAATCTATGGCTTGGTCGCACCGATTGGCCATCTTCTTGACTTCCGATTGCCGTGCATCCCAGTTCTTATTGAAGTGCTCAGAAGTCTTGTCAAGGAATTCCTTTAGATCTCCGTTATAGCTCTCAATCGACTCTGAAAATGCAAAGAATCGTATTAGCAACTCAACGTCACGCATTCGGAAGTCTGGTCTGCCAAGATTGAGGGCTTTTCTGATGGATTGGCTATTGGATGAGTAGTCCTCCACAAAGTCAGTAAACGAGCCGGGATGTAGGGCTTGGCGTAGTTCTTGTGGGGATAGAGGGACGCTACCAGTGTTGAGCCTAAGGAAAACCAGATAAAGGAATGCTTCATCCTGCCAGTTTCTTACAACCACAGTTCGTATAGTTTGATTCTCGTAAGCGGCAATGTCATCCTGAAATTCAGGTAATTCCTTTAGGCTGGACCACGAATGGCCATTCAGGTCGTATCGGTTCTTCAGTCCTCTTAGCTTAAGGGGCTTAAATCCTCCTTGAGGCTCTTCCAATCCAAATCGACGGATCGAAATCAAACGTTGCTTGCCGTCAATGACGATATAGGAACCCCTTCGATCCCGTCGCTCTGCAAGTACGAGCTGCGGGACAGGCAGTCCAAGGAAGAGAGATTCTATGAAAGCGCTCTTCCTCCTGTCATCCCAAGCTTCTCTTCTTTGAAAGTGGGGAGACAATTCGATATTGCCACGCCCTAACTGAGACAGTATGGTCTCAGTAGTCCAATCAGTTGAGTTGACTACTGCTTCGGTCCGAAACACACCGAGATCGCTCTCATCTTCCCCAGCCGGGTCTTGTTGCCACATATCTAGTTCCTGATCCATGAGTGTTCCTTTCCAAATCAATTGAGGACTCTACCTTAGTGTCCCAACTGTCTTGCGGATTGCGTTGACTTCTGAAACACAGTGTTTTGGGGACTGAATAAATGCCAGAAGTTCCTTTCCAAATCAGCAAATGACAGAGTAAACTGTTTCGAAAGCGAGTATGTAGTGCCTGAATGGTGGCGTTTGTAGCAGTTGGAGAGTTCAGTCAATTTCCCACTTACTTGGACATACGCCTGTTTTGGGTACACCCTTACTAGAACTGCATTCTATCTTGCATTATTGTCATTGCAATTATATCTCTCTACGAAACGTAAAGCTGCGAGCCCAGCGGCTCGCAGCCCTTTGCTTGCTCCTCTTGCATGGAGGGCAAGCGTTGCAACACGTGCGCTAGACGCGTGCCTTTTCTTCTATATGGAACGTCTCTAAGATGTCGCCCTCGCGGGCTTCGTACACTTCGCCAATGGCGATGCCGCACTCATAGCCGCTGTTCACCTCACGCACGGCGTCTTTGAAGCGGCGCAAACTGGTGATTGTGGTCTTGAGCAGTTGCCGCCTATCGCGCAGTATGCGCACCTGCACGCCGCGCCGCATAGTGCCCTCGCGCACAATGGCGCCGAGGACGCTCTGCCCGCGAACCTGATTGTAGACCTCACGGACCTCAGCTTGTCCGTCCACGACCTCCACAATCTCGGGATCTAGCAAGCCAAGCAGGGCCTTTTGCATCTCTTCGATGAGGGTGTAGATTACGTTGTAAATGCGGATCTCGACATTCTCCGTATCCGCCAGTGAACGCGCGGCGGCATCGGGGCGCACGTTGAACGCCGTAATCAACGCGTTGCCGGCAATGGCCAACTGCACATCCGATTCGCTCACGGGGCCTACGCCGCTATAGATAACGCGCACGCGAGTCTCATCCGTGGAGAGTTGCTCCAACGATTGCTGAATCGCCTCAACGGAACCGCGGTTGTCCGCCTTGACGACAATGTCCAACTCTTCCACGCCTTCTCCGGCGGTAGCGCTGAGCGTATCCAGCGAAACACGCTCCGTCTCATCGCGGTCTCGCTCGATTAGCCTTTGGAGCAGGACTTTCGCCGCCTTTTCGTCGACCACGACTATGAGGGTGTCGCCGGGGGCAGGCAAAGCGCTAAGACCGAGAATCTCGGCAGGCACGGAGGGTCCGGCCTCGGCCATAGGGGCGCCGTTCTCATTGAAGAGGGCGCGCACACGGCCGGAAGTCTTGCCGCAGACCACGGTTTCGCCCACACGCAGCGTACCTTCCTGTACGAGAATGGTGGCCACGGGGCCGCGACTCTTGTCGACATTGCTTTCGATTACGACGCCCCGCGCTGGAATGCGGGGGTCGGCGCGTACGCCCTCCAATTCCGAGAGGAGCGCTATCATCTCCAAGAGATCGTCCAGTCCCTCTTTCGTCTCGGCAGAAACCGGCACCAGCACCGTTTCGCCGCCATACTCTTCGATGAGGATTTCATGTTCCGTGAGCTGTTGCTTTACACGATCGGGGTTGGCGCTGGGCAGGTCGATTTTATTGAGCGCAATCAAGAACGGCACTTTCGCCGCCCGCGCGTGATTGATGGCCTCGACGGTTTGGGGCATTACGCCGTCATCCGCCGCTACCACAATCACTGCCAAGTCGGTTACTTTCGCGCCGCGAGCACGCATGGCCGTGAAGGCCTCATGGCCCGGCGTGTCTATGAAGGTGAGGGTGTCACCGTTATTGGCTACTTGATAGGCGCCAATTCGTTGGGTTATGCCGCCGGATTCACCTGCCGCCACGCTTGTTTCGCGGAGAGCGTCAAGCAGCGACGTCTTGCCGTGGTCGACGTGGCCCATGACGGTGATAACCGGTGACCGCTTCTCAAAACGCCGCCGCCGCCGTTCGGTGGTGCCCGTTTGCTTTGCAACTTCCAACACCATGTCTTCTTTGGGCTTTGCCGCCGCAGGCTTGGACTCCTCTTTGGTCACGGTATGGCCCAGGGCTTCGACAACTTGCGACGCGGTGGCATAGTCCAGGGTTTGGTTGATGGTAACGGCAGTACCGCGCGTAAAGAGCTCTTTGATGACGGCAGCGGGGCTTTCTTCAAGGCGCTCCGCGAGTTGCGCGACAGTTATATCCTGTGGGAGTTTAATCTTGCGCGCGGGCGCTGCCGTGCTGGTTGCCAAACCACGCGACGCGCTCGCATTGCGGTCCTGCTGATCCGACCGGTTACGACCGGAGGATCGTCGACGCGGGCGCGGGCCTCCGCCTGATCTAGAACGTGATCTCACTCTTGTCCCTCCTCTCGCGGGGGTGTGCCCCATCGCGGTGAACTGGGAAAGCAAGATTGGCTTTGGGTGGATCAGCGGGGAGGTTGGCGGGAGCGTGCAGTTGCTCGGCCCAAGCTCTCAGTTCCGCGAGCGCCGCATCATCTACGTTGATGCGCAATGCCCGCTTGAGTGTACCCGCTTTGAGGGCTCGTCGTGCACAAGCCGATTCGGGGCACAAGTATGCCCCGCGGCCTCGTGCTTTGCCAGTCGTGTCTATTGCGATACGCCCTTCCTCTGTGCGCACAATGCGCGCCAGGGTCCGCTTGGGCTTCGTTGCCCGGCACCCGACGCACGTGCGCAGCGGTATGTGCTTTCCGTGCGGCGTGGCAGGTCGATTCACCACACCCTCCTATACGTACATTCGTCTCAAATGCGGTCCAGCGAAGCCTCGTTGTTTCTCTTGTGCAGGCCGCGCTTGCAACTAAAGGAACGTACCAGGCGACTCCTCGCCAAGGACGAGTTGCAGCGCCTAGCCGGCGCTGGGCGTCGAATCCTCCGTAGACAGGGATTGTGCCGCATCTTCATGCGCCGCATCTTCTTGCGCAGAGTCTTCTGCCGCCGGTGCTTCCGCGTTAGCGGCCGAGACCTCTGCGGCGGCCTCTGCGTCGTCAGCTTCTTTTTCTTCTTCCAGCGAACGAATGTTGATCTTCCACCCGGTAAGTCTGTTGGCAAGCCGGGTGTTTTGGCCTTCGCGGCCAATGGCCAGCGAAACCATATCCGCATTGACGTGGACGGATGCCACTTGCTGGTCGTCTTCCTCGATGAGTTCCACCCGCTGAATCTCCGCTGGCGACAACGCATTCTTGATGAAGGTGGCAGTGTCATCGCTCCACTCGATGATCTCAACCTTCTCGTTGCCCAACTCCCGCAGCACGTTCTGGATGCGCGTGCCCCGCATGCCGACGCATGACCCCACGGGGTCAAGCCCTTCCTGCGCGGCGGCAACGGCCACTTTTGTGCGCGATCCCGGGTCGCGGGCAATCGCCTTGATCTCGACAGTCCCGGTCTGGACTTCGGGAACTTCCTGTTCGACGAGACGACGGATGAAGTCCTTGTGCGCGCGTGAAACCCGAACCACGGGTCCCTTGAGGTCCTTGCGCACATCGGAAATATACGCGCGGAGTCGTTGACCCAAGCGGTAGCGATCGCGTTCGCCGGGCACCATGTCTGCCGACGACATCAACGCTTCCGCGCGGCCGAAGTCCAGCACCACGCCCCTACTGTCCACCCGTTGCACCCGTCCGCTCACGATCTCGCCGACCCGGTCGATGAAGTCATCGTAGACGTGATCGCGTTCCTTCTCACGCAACGACTGCAGCAGTACCTGGCGCGCGGCCTGCGCGGCAATGCGCCCCACGTTAGGCGGCGTAATCTCTACTTCAATCTCGTCGCCGATTTCCGTTTCAGGATCGATTTTTCGCGCCTCGGCGAGGTCGATCTCGGCTTCAGCGTCCGACACGTCCTCTACGACCAGTTTGGGAATGTATATCTTCGATTCGCCGGACTGCGGATCGAAGTAGGCGATAGCGTTCGGCGCCGGGTCGCCGCTGACTTTTCGGTATGCAGAGAGGATCGCAGTCTCTAGCGCGCTAATGACGTCTTCTTGATTCAAGCCTTTTTCACTGGCAATCTGCGCGATCGCCGAACCAAAATCGCTCTTCATTTGCGATACCCTCCCCCGCTGCCTGAATCTTACTGGGGCAGCCACCAGTTAAGAAAAAGTGGGCTACTCCCACTTCTGCAAACAATCCCATTATAGCACCTTGTGCCCTGCCTGTTGGATCCATTGGGTGCATGATGCGGCGAATAGGGGTAGTATGTAGGCAGGCTGTAGTGCAAAGGAGTGTGTAGAATGAGTTGGACGTGGGTCATCCGAATGCTCGTCATTCTTATAGTATTGTTGCTTGTCATCGCTGGTACGGTGGTTGCGCTGCGGCTGACAGACCCCGGTAGCGAAGAGGCTGAGGAAGCCACGCCAACTGTGCTGGAGATGCAAGCGACGCCAGTTGCCTCGCCTGCGGCACAATTGCCGACGCCGGCGCCTACGCCCGCTCCTAGGCCATTGCCAACGGCAACACCTGCCCCGCAACCTACGGCGGTTTCCGCACTCGCGGCGGGCGAGCCGTGCACTCCTGGTCTCAGCGCGGCGATTGCCGCGGCCAACGAAAGCCAGTCTGCGCTGATGCGGGGCGAAATTGACGCAGCCCAACTCAGTGCAACCTGGGGCGCAATGGCTGCCCGCGCCCAGGCATCCGCTGAATCTCTGCTCGCTAAGACCACCAGTACCTACAGCGTCGAACGCATTACGGCGATAGCCCCTCAGTTGAGTACCTGCACGGTGCAAAGCGTCTCCGATGACGAGAATGAGGTGGTCGTCCAAACCCAAGAGGTGTGGACGTACGATGCGGTTCTAAGCTGCACGGCTTCCGATAATGAGCAGACGTCACGGGAACTCGTGACCTACCCCGGCCAGGATTACACATTTGCGCGCCAAGGCGATGCCTGGGTGATGCAGAATTGGAATATTGGCGTCGTGAATATCGACCCGGCCTGGCAGTGTACGTAAGACAGGGCTTGCCAGCGGCTGCGTTCAAAGAGCCGGCCCTCGTCGCGGCTGCGGTGCGGCATGCGCTTGAGGGCGTGCCATACTCGCAGGTGACCGGTCAGGCATAGTGCGGGCATGGCGCGGAACGTCAATTACCCATTGACGAAAAAAGAATCGAGGACGAATGGGTTTCCACGTGTCCTCGATTCTTTTGCTTGAATTAGCTGACACAAATTACGGGACTTCCACACTGCAACAGGGCCACCGGCGGCCCTGCGCGCCCCGCAGTTGTATTACGCGCCGTTGCCGCCTATAAATTCCAAGACTATTGCGAGCACTCCGGCAATACCAACTACGATGTAAAGTACGCGGGATATGAGGTTAACTTCACCAAACTTGAGGCCGCCGGCAATGAGAGCTACCAGGTCGATCTTTGCCAGTCCGACGAGACCCCAGTTAATGGCGCCGATACCTGCTACGATGAGGGCTATGAGCTGTAGCGCTTCCACAAGTCTTCTCCTTCAAATCCTGCTTGACACCTACTCTCCGAACGCGTTCATCCTCCTTCCGCCGACGCGGTCGGCTCGTGAGGACTGCCCGTCGCCAACCAATTAGGCAGGTAGCGTTAGCAATTGCTTTGGTTACTCCGGCGATACAGGAAGCGTCCCCATACTGATGGACTTCTTGAGGAATAGCATATGCTATCCTCCTTGCGTAGACTATAGGCTATTGACTATTGAGTCAAGTCAATACCTATCAACGGGCCCATGCCCCGCGCAGACGAGATCTCTCGAAGGATGCAGACTGTGTATTGCCTTCGTCTGCGCGTGCAGGGCGACCGGTCAAGAACCACGCTTCGCAAGAGGCCGGTTGTACCTGCGTTTCATCACTTTCTAATTCTCAGGCGGCAACAGGACCGTGTCGCTGACGTGAATGGCGCCATTGGCAGCCTGGATGTCGGTGAGGCGCCAATGGAAGCGGTTCAAGCGCTAGGGTCTCTGCGGTAGCGGTACACTGCCACGTTGCTGTCCGGCGACCAGGAGGAGGCGTGCCGCGTGATCAAGGACGCCATGGATCGCGGCATCAATCCACTGTTGGTCTACGTGGACGTGATCACGCCGGCCTTGGCCGAGGTAGGCAATGCCTGGCATCGCGGCGACCTGAACATCGCTGTGGAGCATCTCGCTATTCAGATCACGCTCCAGCAGAGCGCGTACATTCGGGGTCGCGCGCGGCGGCGCCAGCGCATTGGGGCTGAGGCAGCGATAACGGCGGTTGAGGGGGAGATGCACGCGGTGGGCGCGCGCCTGATCGTCGATCTCTTCTTTCTGGAAGGATGGGACGTCGCGTTCTTAGGACAGAACACACCCACCAAGGATCTCGTAGAGTGGGTGCGGCAGCGGCAGCCGGATCTCGTCTTGCTATCGCTCTCTCAGCCCGATCGCATCCCAGTCGCGAGAGATGCTGCCAAAATTCTCAAGTCTCTTGAGAAACCGCCGGTAGTTTTCGTCGGCGGTGTGGGACTCGCCGATCCGGCGCTGCAAGGCGAAATTCCCGCAGATCTCATCTCCGCTGATCCGTTGGCAGCAATTCGCGCCGCCAATCGCTTGTTCAACGTGGGCGCTGAACAAAGGGCCGCGTCAGATTACCTTTGCTCCCTGGGGCAGCGCGTGCAGCAACTGCGCAAAGAGCGTGGGTGGAGCCAGCAAGCGTTGGCTGCGAAAGCCGGCCTCGACCGCGCCTACCTCAGCACGGTGGAAAAGGGCAAGCAGAACATCACTATCGCCGCTGCGGCATGAATCGCGGCCGCGGCGAGAATCGCCGCAGCCCTCGACACGTCGCTGAGCACACTAATCGAAGACGAGGACTCCGGCAGAGGCTGATTCGCCTAACATCTTGTAACCCATGTCCCCGAACCTGTGTAACCCATGTCCCCGAACGAGTGTTGCCCATGTCTCCGACCCTGTGTTAACCGTGTCCCCGAACGAGTGTCACCTATGTCTCCAATCCTGTGAAACCCATGTACCCAGTCGATACACCCTCTTCCTCGAGGAGACCATTGCAAAACTCCGTCATTCCTGTATTTTTCAGGTGATTCGTTGACAGAATTGGCACTAGCATGGGCAGGGAAGGCCCAACAGGGAGGCGTATAGGTACGAATGTGTGAGACGGCACTGGCCATGTACGAGGGAAGAATTGGCCATTAGGCCCGTCACTCCGGCGGAAGCCGGAGTCCAGGGCACGCAGAAAAGATGGATTCCCGCGTGCGCGGGAATGACGGAGACAGGCGCACACCAGATATTGACAGGTGAACTCTAGGTATTGGCAAGGGAATCAGACTGCGAAATCTGCCAACGAATTAGTCAACACCTACTATTCCGGCGAAAGCCGGAATCCAGGGGCGGGGTGGGAGTGTGGGTAGTTGGGGATCGCAAGCCGTGAAGCCGTTCTTCACCTCCAGCCCGATCTTCCCCAGCAATGGGAACGGGTTTTCACAAAGGTCTCATAGAAGGTGACCATTGCACAACTCAGGCCGGTAGGCGAGACGATCCCCTCTCCCCCAGAAGAGGAAACCGGAGCCGCCCCGCGTTCACTAAGTTCCGCATTCTGCCCCCTCTCCCTCGAGGGAGAGGGCCGGGGTGAGGGTGATTCCTTGCAGGCCGAGCGTGCCTAATCGGGTTGGTAGGGTCTAGAAGAGGTCTCCCTACGTGCCCAAGAAGCCCTCGTTGTACAACACCGACTCGTAGCCGTGTTCGGTCGCCCAGCGGATGGCCGCCTCGGTCTTTGCGGGCACGTTCGGCTGGTAGTGCCGCAGCTCTTTGCGGAAGTATTGTTCGTGGACCATTAGCTCCATGACCTCACTGCGGTGGGGGTCTTGCCCCACGGAATCCAGATGGGCGGTCACCTCTTCCGGCGTCTTGTGTGAGTTGATGACCTGGTCGTGGGTAACGAAGAGAATATCCTCGCTGTAGTCCATCCAGTAGTCGTGGGTGTGCAGGTAGGCAGTGGTGGCGGCGTCCAGGTAGTAGTTCACGCGCAGGTCCGGCGCGGGAATGAAGTAGCCCGCCAGGCCCCAGATGCCTTCCTGGCGCAGCGCGCGGCAGCCCAGGCGGGTGCCCTCGCCCCAGTGAATCGTGGTGAAGAGGGACCAACTCTGTTCGCCCGCAAAGCGCAGCGTCTCGTCGCGAACCTGCCGGTAGTCCGTCAGAATCTTCTCTGCCGACGCTTCCTTATACGGATCGCGCGGATGGTCGGCGCGGGCGTGGAACGAAAGCTGGAGCCAGTCGGCATTGTCGCGCCACTCCGACTTATACGTATCCGGCATCTGCCGCAGGTCGAAGTCCTCGTAAGCGTAGTAGATGTTGATGTGGGTCTTGGCGCCGTAGCGATCGCGCAGGTCGCGCATGAACCCCAGGTAGAAGTTGTCGAAGAGCGACTTCGGCCGCTCCAAGGCGATATCGCGCAGGAACAGCACGTCGTCATCCAGCGAGAAGCGGTAGCGCGGGAACGAACGCTGGTCCCAGAGCACCGTGACGGCATGGGTAAGCGTCTCTCCGCCGCGTTCTGCCACGGCCGTAAGCACCGTCTCGTGGGCGTCCAGGGTGTACTCCGCCGTGAAGGTCGCGCCGACAATTGTGGCCGTCACGCCGTTCACGGTCACCGTATCGGCCTCGCTCACCACGCCTTGCACCGTGATGTGCAGGCCGGTATCGTCCTGCCGTCCGTCATGCCGATTGAGGATCGCGCCATGTATCGGCCCGGTTATTTGCACCTGCATGGGGTAAATTTGCCTCCTACTCTGCGCGAATTCGGATACCGTATACTAGCATAGACAAGCGCCCGTTTGCTGAGATCGAATTCCCTAAAGGCTACCAGATGGAAACTGCCATGAGTGCTATGGCCAACATTGAACAACTTGACTCTGATTCCAAGAATGCGTTCCTTCACCCAGCTCATCGGCTCATCCAAGCCTGTAGGAGGGTGACTGACTATTACCACGCTAACCCAATTGCCCGCGACTTTTTTGCTGAGTCTGAAGCTATCGCAGCCTGGTTGGTTGTTACATGCAGTTACACTGGCATCGAGCAATCTATCAAATGCCTGTTGCAGATGCGCGGGTCCTATATAGATGAGGAGCGCAAGAAGGGCGGTCACCGCCACCACTTCATTGGCGAGCTATTTGAGTACCTATCCTTGCAGGAAAAAGAAGTGATTCGAACGTACTATTCTGTCTATCGATTGCTTCATGACTACATCCCACCTCAAACTGCAGATTGCTTCCTGAGCGCTATTGACGATGGCTATCCAAAGTGGCGGTATTTCTTGCTGGAAGACAGTGAGCCCCCCACAACTCATTGTGGTGCGATGGTCGAAATCTGGACTGCGCTATCCGATATTCTGTGCGCAAGAGTGTTTACCAACCATGGTCTTCAAACTGTAGATCGGCGAATATATGGCCGACTGCACGAAATGATCGTATTGCGTAGCTTGAACCAAGGAACCGCACCTGGCACCAGCCAAACTGAAAACAATGACGTTAATCGCTGGGTGAAGCGCCACGGTGGCTTGGTTGCTGCGTTCGCCAGCTTACTTCGTCACCGAGTGACCAACACTATGGACACTCTAAATGTGATGGAGTACACCCTGGGGTTGTTGCGAGCGGCTGCGGAGAGCGCTGAAAGTGACAAGTCAAACCAAGACTTTAGCTTGTTTGTGCAGAGGGCTAGAGCTGGCGACTTGCCTAGCCAAATCCTAGGAAAACCGCCTCACAGTTGAAGGTGGATTTCTTGCCATTAGTATAAAAGGGCACAATGTCTCCGAGGGTACCGTAATTCTTGGCAGCGTCATTGTGACTGGTCGTACGTTTCCAGGTGATCTCATTCCTGAAATTCCTCACGCCGTAGGCTGCATCCATTAGTAGCTTTAGGTAATGCGAAGCCGTAGGATCGCAGTGCAAGTAGATGCTCCCTGTAGGCTTCAAGAGCCTCCGCATTTCCAACAATCTCACCGCCATCATGCATAGGTACGACTGCATCCCTTTGCCGTGTGTTAGTCTGGCAGTCTCTAGCAGCTTGTAGATGGCAGGCTCTTGGTCAGCTATCAGACCCATCCACGCTACATCTAGGTCTGAGAGGGTCCAAGTGTCTTTGAACGCTGCTCCTGCCGCTTTCGAGCCTACCGGCGCGGCGTAGTTCTTATTGGAGTTGAAGGGCGGGTCAAGGTAGATTAGGTCAACGGTCTCGGAATTCATGCCGCGCATGATGTCGAGATTGTCGCCGGTGAAGATGGTGCGGTTTGCCCAATTCGGCTTAGCCATAGCGCAAAGCTAACCTTGCTTGGATTGACCTAAAGGGGTTCGTTCAATGCAACTCAAAATCCCAACCAGTCGCTCACATAATGCCAAAGACTGGGTAGTCTATGCCACCTAGTAAGCCGCCATGATGATTTGCATCCCTGCCCGTAGGCGCACCCGCCAGTGGTCTTCGAGACTTGCAGTCAGTCTAGGCAGGTGAACTGTGAATCAGCACTCGTCCTGAGTGCCCTTCGTAGATCATCGTAAAGTCGCGGAGAAAAGACCGGCCGAGCACGGCCAAGCACTTTTGATTGCCGGTAGAAAGATGCGCCCCTGCGAAGCGACCGGTGATTGTGTAGTTCCAAGTCGATTACGTAGACTTGGGCAGCGTAAAGAGGAAGCTCACCGCTGCCATGGGCGCCTGACACGCGCGTAGTGCCTACACGCGGCAAACCAAGATACGTTCCCAGTGCCGAATCGATAGCACTATACGTCGCCCCGGTATCTACGAGCGCCGGCAGGTCAGTTGGCGGCAATGACGGAGAAGGATTCTTGCCAAGAAAGTAGTCCGGGTCGAAGCCTATCCGCACACGCAACATCGGGCCCTCTACCATCAGAGAACCGGAGTCGCCGGCCCCACAACTCACCTGCTTCATCGATGCGCGCCATAGGACATCGGCAATACCGTTTCGGGTACAGGCAAGCCTATTTCCTCTATGAGATAAGGGCCTCTGCCGAATCTCTTGACGGCAACGCGCAGCGCATCGTCGAGCGTTTCAAAGGTTCCAACAATCTCGTCACGCTTGATGAGTACATACTTACCAAAGTGAGCAGCTTCTAGCTCCTCTCGCTTGGATTCGTAGACGGCGTATTCTTGAGTAAGTTCGTCCATCACCTTGGCTCCTTACGCGCTCCAAACTCTGCTGCAAGTGAGAGTGTACAGTGTAATCTTCGTCAATTCAATTCTGCTACATAGCGATGAGAATTGGCTTGGTTCCTAGCAAAGCCACTCTTAACGCCAATGTGACAGGTCACAGCAGGTCAAAGTCCGCCTTTTGCAGTCTGTTGCAAATCGCCATTCACTTGCACGCTTTAAAGGTCCTTAGATGTATCCACTGGCTGGTCTGCTTTCGGAGATTGCCCAGACCCTCTAATACGCCGCCATGATGATCTGCATCCCCGCGCGCAGTCTTACCCGCCAGTGGTCTTCGAGGGATTGGGACCACTCCGGGTCGAGGCCTTTCACCGTCTGGCAGATGCTGTCCAGCCACAGTTCGTAGAGCTTGGGCGCGATGTTGCGGCCGGCACGGCTGTGGAGCGCGCCAAGTTTGTCCAGCAGTGTCCGCATCTCCGGGTCCGAGACGTCCTGCGTCACCATCAGATGCACCGAATCCCGGAGCAGCGTGCGTTGGCGTGCGAATTCTGTCTGAGCAAAGAACGGCGCAATCGCGGGCGAGGCGTTCATGAAGGTGGTGTAGAAGGATTCCGCAAAGTCGCCGGCGGCCTCGCAGCGTGCGAAGCTAAGCCGCACCTCATCTTTGGCAAAGCTGCCCGGCGTGCGCATGGTAGAATCGTCGTCCACTTCTCTGAAGAAGTCGATGCGGCAGCGCACAGAGCCGGTGACCCGCAATCTATGGGGCGCTTCCGGCTGAATTATGACGTGGTCCGGCGCGGCTACGTCGGTTTCAGCGCCGGTTTGGAGGTTTACAAAGCGCACGTTGCCTGCAAAAACGTGCAAGACACCCCAGCGGCCTGACGCCAACTTGTGCTCCCTTTGGAGGGCTTCCGGAATGGTGTCCTGTGTGAAGGTAAGCGAGCCGCCGCTGGGAACAAGCCCCGCTGGGAGCTTCTCAGTTGCCATCGTTGTCTTCGTTCTCCATTGCGAGGTACCAACCAACTATGTCTCCGGTGAGCAGTGGGCATCATTACGCTGGTTGTTACCTGCGCGGGCCCAGCGCATTACGCTGAGGACAACCACACTGTCGCTGGTCCTGTGCCTGCACTGGCGCGCAAACACGGCTTGAGTCAATTGTACCGCTTGCCTTGTCGCCAGTGCTTTAGTGCGGTCTTCGCAACCTATAGTTTGACGAGCTTGCGGGGCTGTGTTAAGATACTCGTGACTGAGATGTAGGCAAGTGGCGGTTGCGCCGCACGCCTGCGTCAATTAACAAGTGAATAACCGTTGCCTTATCAAGAGAGGTGGAGGGAAACGGCCCTGTGAAGCCCGGCATCCCGGTGGACGACATTGTGTCCACGACAGGGTGCCAATTCCGGCCCCATGCGCATTGGGGCAAGATAAGGGGATATATTGCGATATACGACCCCTCTCTATAAGGAAAGAGAAAGGGGTTGTTCTTATTTAATGGGTACGTTGCTGAAGGATGAATATATTCGCCCGGTCGCACTGCAAGTGTTGCCGGGAGCGCGCTTGCCGGTTGTGCAGGTCGCACTGCACGGAAAAGAGCGACTTGGCGGCGGGCGGCGCATGCTGACGACCGACGTCGGCGGGCTGCCCCGCATGCCCCGCCGTGGGCGCTTTCTTTACGTTCACCTTCTTTGAAAAGAAACTGCGCCCGGCTACGGATCGCAGCCGAGCCGCAGACCCTCACCCCAACCCTCTCCCAGCGGGAGAGGGAGAAAAACGGCGAACGAGCAAGAGAGTGGCAAAACCGGGAGAGGAAGTACGGCAAGAGAAGAATTGCAATAGAAGCATCGCAATAGAAGTGTCGCAGTAGCAAAGTTGCCACAGAAGTATTGCCACAGAAGAACGGCCATTGAAGAACGGCAACCAAGAGATCAATGCCTGGAATTGGCAAATCAAAGCACTAATCACAGCAAGAGAGACTCCGGATCATGAACACTGTGGAGAGAATACGAGGACTGAAGTGTCGGGAGTGCGGGGAACGGTATCCCGTGCAGCCGACACACGTCTGTTCCTTCTGTTTCGGCCCGCTGGAAGTCGAGTACGACTACGACGCCATACGCGAAACCACCAGCCGCGAGAAGATTGGGCAGGGGCCGATCTCGCTCTGGCGCTATAAGGACCTGCTGCCGGTAGAACACGGCGAAGACCTGAACTGGCGGGTGGGCTTTACGCCCTTGCAGCCCGCCCCCAACCTGGGCAAGGCCCTAGGCCTCAAGGAACTCTACGTCAAGAACGATAGCGTGAACCCGACTTTTTCCTTCAAGGACCGGGTGGTTTCCGTGGCGGTGGCCAAGGCGAAAGAGTTTGGGTTCGACACGTTTGCCTGCGCCTCTACCGGCAACCTGGCGAGCGCAACCGCGGCCGCGGGTGTGCGCAACGGCTTGCGCACGTATGTTTTTCTGCCCCACACCGTCGAGCACGGCAAGGTGGTGAACGCGGCGGTGTACGGCGCGACGCTGGTCTCCGTGGAGGGCACCTACGACGAACTGAACCGCCTCTGCAGCGAGCTTGCCGACCGCTATTCCTGGGCCTTTGTGAACATCAATATTCGCCCCTTCTATTCGGAAGGCTCGAAGACGCTGGCGTTCGAGGTGGTGGAGCAATTGGGCTGGCGCGCGCCGGACCACATCGTGGCGCCCATCGCCTCCGGCTCGCTCTATACCAAGGTCTACAAGGGGTTAAACGAGTTGTACAAGGTAGGGCTGCTCGAAGGCACGCCGCATACGCGCATCTCCGGCGCTCAGGGCGAGGGTTGCAGTCCGGTGGCGCAGGCTTACGCTGCCAATACAACCGACATCCGGCCCGTGAAGATGCCGACGACGATTGCCCATTCGCTGGCTATCGGTAATCCTGCCGACGGCTACCATGCCGTGAAAATCGCCCAAGACACCGGCGGCGTCATCGAATCCGTTACCGACGATGAGGTGGTGGAGGCGATCAAGCTGCTAGCTTCCACGGAGGGAGTATTCACCGAGCCTGCGGGCGGCGTGACAATTGCGACGCTCAAGAAGCTGGCCGAGAGCGGGCAGATCGCGCCCGACGAGGTCACGGTGGCGTATGTCACCGGCAACGGGCTCAAGGCGCAGGAGGCGGTCTCCGACCAACTCGACTTGACGATTCAGATTGCGCCGCACGTAGAAGCATTCGAAGCAGCGGTGCGCGGACTGGAACGCACCCCTGTAACGGTGTGAGTTCTCAGAGGGGAATTGCGAGGCGGATGTAAACCGTACTTGCTGAGGTGGCGAGGCTGACTTGGTCAAAGACGCCAAGTCGCTGTCGCAACATGAACGACCCTTCGACAGGCTCAGGACGGGCAAGCTCAGAGCCTGCCCCGTAGCTCGATACAGCGTATCGACACGATACTGGAGCGAACGCTGCTCGTACAGACAACACCAGCGTAAACAGACTGATAGGAAGGAAGAGACGAAACAATGGCAAATGCGGTAAAGATTCCCACCCCGCTCCGTCCTCTGGCCGGCGGTAAGGCCGAGGTCACCGTGGAGGGCGCGAACACGATCGAAGAACTGATTACGAAGTTGGACGAGGCCCACGATGGGTTCAAAGCCCGCATGTGCGACGAGGACGGCGAACTGCGCCGCTTCATCAACATCTACGTGCATGGTGAGGACATCCGCTTCATCGATGGCCTGGCAACAGCGCTCAGCGATGGCGATGAGGTTTCCATCGTGCCTGCGGTCTCCGGCGGCGCGGCCTGAACCCCATCTGACTAAATCGCATTCTCAAGCTAGGACACAAGGCGGCGGGCGACGAGGTGTTGCGCGCCGCCGCTGCTGTTCATTGGCGCTTTGCTCCTAGCGTAGAGTTGACCGGAACAACATGCGCTATTGGCAGAGCGGAGGACCAGCCCCCGCGCTGCGTTTTATTGTCTTGAACATAGTAGGGGCACGACATGTCGTGCCCCTACGCAATTGCCGCCTTGGCTGCTGAGGCAGCGGCAAAGGGTATATAATCACGTGAAAGCAACCCTCTCCCCCAGAGCATATCGAGCACAAGGAGATACCGATGCCGAGTAAAGTGGCAGCGCAAATGTACACCGTACGGGACTTCACCGATACACGAAAGGGACTGGCCGAGTCTCTTGAGAAGATCAGTCGCATGGGCTATGTGGCTGCCCAGTTTTCCGCGGTGGGCGCGTTAGAGAGCGCGAACCCGGAGATCACCGTGCAGGAAGCAAAACAGATGCTGGACGACAATGGCATCCGCTGTATTGCCACGCACCGCAGTTGGGACGACTTGGCAAACAATACCCAAGCCGAAATCGATTTTCACGGTGTGCTGGACTGCAACTACGTCGCCATCGGCGGCATTCCCCAGCCATACCGCAGCCAGGGCGAGCAGGGCTACCGCGATTTTCTCGCAGAAGCGCGGCCGGTGATCCGGAAGCTCAAGGCGGCCGGCTTGACATTCGGCTATCATAACCACGCCCATGAATTCGAACGCTTCGCGCCCGGCCCCAAAACTCTCATCGACATCTTCATCGAGGAAGGCGGGCCGGACTTCACGCTGGAGTTCGATGTCTACTGGGTCGCGCACGCCGGAGCGAATCCGGCAAAGCTGCTCGCGCAGGCGTCCGGGCGGGTACCGGTGATCCACGCCAAAGATAAGGAAGTGGACGCCGACGAAGGGCCGGTCATGTGTCCGGTAGGTGAGGGCAATTTGGACTGGGACGGCATCATCGCGGCCGGTGATGAGGCGGGCGTAGAGTGGTACGCCGTGGAACAAGACACGTGCCGCCGCGATCCGTTCGACTGTCTCCGGTCGAGCTTGGAGTTCCTGACCGCGAAGGGCGTATAAGCCTCACACTCGCGCGCAGGCCTTAGAGCTCTAGTCGGAGTACGCCGAGCTCGTTGGGAATCGACCAATTCCGTGTCTTGGGAGGTTTCAGCAAGTCACTGTTCGAGGTGAGCCTGTCGTACCGCGAGAGGGAGGCAAGACCCTCAGACTTGAAGTTCGTAAAGTGTCGAGCGACAGGAAACCCCCAAGAAATATCACTAGCCGTTCGTCCTGAGCTTGTCGAAGGATGAACGGCTGCTCTCATCGGCCTCAAGCCAATGTGTTGGTCGCCCGCTTACACTCGCACGTAGCGGCTGGTGTCGAGGACAAAAGCGACGCCGCGGTTGTTGCCGGTTAGGCCCTTGCCCGTAAGCGGCTGGCCGCTCACGTTCTCGCGAATGACGTCCAAGGCTTCCTCGACTTGGTGGGCGGGCACGCCGACAAGCAGGGTCACGTTACCCCGGCGCAGGACGCCTCCGGCGGTATTGATGCGCGTGTTGCCGATGCGCCGCTTCACGAGTTCGTCCACGATGGTGTTGGCGTCATCGTTGCGCACCACCGCTACGATGAGTTTTTCTACTGTCGATTGTTGCTCTTGCATCCCATACCTCCCGTTGCAGGCTAGCGGCAACGGCTACGCTGCCCTTTGCTGAGTGCGCACTTCTTTGTGCACGCGCTAAAGAACCGCTTTGCGGACGGTAGGAGTAAGCAATGGAAGACGACACAGCAAAGTGACATCTCTGTCTCACTGCTTGGTCGGGGCGGGCGGATTTGAACCGCCGGCCTCAGCGTCCCGAACGCTGCGCTCTACCAGGCTGAGCCACGCCCCGCTCACGAGCTAATTCTAGCAGGTATGCGGCCTCTCCTCAATAGCCATGGAAGTAGATATCGCATAACACGCTGTTCGTAGACCTCTTCCGCACGACTCTTTCAATTGACTGCCTCTTCACTGTATGATCAACGGCAAAATCCTCAAGAGGCGTTCGCAAGTACGTGTATGCCAGTAATTCCAGTATGATAGGTGCATATTCGTGAGCAATAGCAAGGAGTAGGCTGGTGAAAGCGGACTTTCTCGAGCGTCTTGCGCAGGGGCCGCTGCTGGGCGACGGCGCGTATTACCTTGAACTGGAACGCCGGGTGGTGGGCAGCTATGCCTCCCACATACCCATGGCGGTGTTGGATCATCCGGAAGCGGTGTTGGAAATGCACCATGAGTTCGCCCGGGCGGGGGCAGAGCTCCTGCAGGCCATGTCCTGGGGGGTGCGACCTTTTGGACGGGAGGCGGAATTGCACAAAGCTGCGGTGGAGTTGGCGCGCGAGGCCGCGGGTCCGGACCGCTACGTGGCCGGCACCGTCAGCCAGTTCATCTACTCCGGTCCTTCAAAATGGGAGCCGCTGACCGCCGACGACCGCAAGCGGGCGCAGGAATTCTTCGCGCGGCGCGTTGCCGAGCAAATGGACCCGGCAGTGGACGTATTCATCATTGAGACCTTCTACTCGGTAGAAGAGGCGAGCTTGGTCATCCCCTTTGTCAAGGAGGCGGGCGTGCCGACAGTAGTCACGCTGACCTTCCGCGACAGCGAGTTCACGCGCGACGGCTACGATCCGGTGGAGGCGGCACAACGCCTGGTGGACAACGGCGCCGACGTGGTGGGCCTGAACTGCATGCGTCCTTGGCAGACGATGAATGACATGGCGCGGCGCATCCGGGATGCAGTATCCGTGCCCGTATGCGTCCAGCCGACGGCGTATCAGTTGGAACCGGGCGAGGTTTTTAACCAAGCCATCAGCCGCGGCAGCCTCTATCCCAGCGTGGAGCCGCGTGTGCTTTCTCGCTTCGTCATGGCCGAATATGCCAAAGAGGCGCAGGGCATCGGGATCGAGTTCATTGGCGCGTGCTGCGGCGCGCTGCCGTACCACGTGCGCGCCATGGCGGAAGCGCTCGGCAAGCCGGTGGGTCTGCCGGATGCGAAGCGCAGCTACCAGATGAGCTAGCCGAGTAAGCAAGCCGAGCCGTGGTACAAGAGTCCTGCGAGCCTAGAGAGAATTCGGGGACTTGGCTGAGCCTTCCCTCGCGTTTTCAAAGTATTAGCTGGGAAAGGACTGACACTGTGACTCCCCGTTCTCCGTCAAATTCCAAAGAAACATCCCCCGGAGAGCCCGCTGCAGCGCCTGAATCTAGTTCGTCGCCGCCGGATACAGGGTCCGACATGGTGAGAGATTCATCACCTGTCACAACCATTGGTGACGTGCAGGAATTGGTAGACGGCAATACGACCTTTGCCCTAGATCTTTACCACCAACTGGCAGGCGGCAGTGAAGACAATCTGTTCTTTTCCCCTTTCAGCATCTCTCTGGCGCTTGCCATGGTGCACGCTGGCGCTGCCGGGAAGACGGAGCAGCAGATGGCAGATGCTATGAACTTCCACCTGCCGCAAGAACGGCTGCATCCAGCCTTCAATGCCCTGGACCAGTACCTGGCTTCTTGTTCCTCAGGTGAGGGGGACGACGGCTTTACGTTGCACAGCGCCAACGCGCTTTGGGGACAGGAGGGCCACGGCTTCCTCACCACCTATCTTGACATTTTGGCTCGCAACTACGGCGGCCAGGTGAGGGAGGTTGACTTCCGTACCTGCCCGGAAGACGCCCGCCAGCAGATCAATTGCTGGGTGTCTGAAGCAACAGCAAAGAGGATTGAGGACCTTATTGATCCTGGTGCCATCGTCTGTTCTTCCCGGCTGGTGCTGGCTAATGCCGTCTACTTCAAGGCGAAGTGGGATCTTCCCTTCGAGGAAGAAGATTCGCGCCCAGGGCACTTCTCTTGCCTGAACGGCGAGCAAGTCGAAGTTCCCATGATGCGCCAAACTGGGCTGATGAAGCACTTCAACTACTCGCAGGGAGACGGGTTTCAGGCCGTCGCGTTGGACTACAAGGAACGCAGCATTGCCATGACCCTGCTGGTGCCGGACGCAGGCAGATATGACGAGTTTGAGACTTCCCTCGACAACGATTTATTTCAGACAATTCTTCAAGACATGGAGACTCAGCGCGTCAATCTGACCATGCCCAAATTCAAACTAGAAACCAGCCTAGTGCTCCGTGATTCGCTGGTAGACATGGGAATGCCCAATGCCTTTGACAGGAGTAAGGCCGAATTCCAGGGCATGGACGGCCAGTCCTGCTTGGCGGGAGATGACGAATGCCTGTCCATATCCAACGTAATTCACAAGGCCTTTGTAGCGGTAGACGAGGCGGGCACCGAGGCGGCCGCGGCCACAGCCGTGATGATGATGGGGGCCTCGGCGGTGCCGGAATCTCCGATTGAGCTGGTAGTCGACCGCCCCTTCATCTTCCTGATTCACGACCGGAATACGGGCGCGATTCTCTTCCTGGGACGGGTGGCGAATCCTAGTTCAAGGGCGCATTAAGTGGCGTGACATGAGACCGCTTCGTGCTTTTGAAGTATCTATAACATGTGCATATGACACAAATGTAGTATAATGACAGACAATTCAAGCCAGTGAAGGAGAAGGCTCTTTGGCGGCACAGCAGCCAACGTCACTCGATGAACGGGTAAGCCGCATTGAAGGCGGCTACGAACACCTGGCAACCAAGGCCGACCTTGCACAGATTGAGTCCGAGTTGAAGGCTGACATCGCCAGGCTGGACGGGCGAATTACAGGATGTTGCCACAGTATTGCCAGTCCGCCTAGCAAGAGCGCCGACCTTCACGGTGAGTTTGCAGCGGCGCACCGCGAAATTCGCGCCCTGAGGTGGTGGATCCTCTCTTTCGGCGCTGCCTGCGTTGTGTTGCCTAGGCTTGCTGAATTGCTGCTCGGCGGCTAGGCTCTACAAATTACCCTTCTTGGATCGGGTATCCCCGCACGTCGTTCCTGGAAGTCAGCATAGGCATAGCCCAAAATTCTGGCTCAGGGTCCTTTCGCCCGGCTTTTCTCTTGCTAACGACCAACCGCAGTTCGACTTCTCACAAAGATGCCACTTTGTGCTGCTTTGCCGGCATCCCCCCCCCCAAGTTCGCGCGACGCGCACTATAGCCCTTTTGCGGTTACGTAAATGGTTGTCCGGAAGGCTCTTTCGGAATCTCGCCAGCTCAATAGCTATGTGGTTCCCACCTGCATATCTTGACAGACACTCTCAATGGAAAGTAGATTGTAGGCAAGGCGCACCGGAGCAGCGAAGCCTGGCAGCGGTCGGATCGCTTATAGTGTTTGCTGCAAACGTACTCGCCGCGACGGTGCGGTGACATGGCAAGTAGTATCGTCAGTAGACGCAGGAGGCTTAAGAATGGTTGAGCGTGATGAACTGCAATTGACCCGACGTGGGATACTCGTTGGTGCTGGGGTAACCGGTGCCGCCGCACTGCTGGCAGCCTGTGGGCAAGCGCCTATGGCAGAGCCCGAGGCTGCCAAAGAGGAGATGAAAGAAGAGGCCAAGCCGAAGGCGGAAGAGCCCGCTCCCGAGAAGGAGCCGGTACACATCCGTTACGGCACGTGGCTCAATGCCCGCCAGCTAGAGAACTACCCGGACACCCTGGTAGCGCCGTTCGAAGAGTCGCATCCGGGCATTACCGTGGAAGTCATCCACAACATGCACGCCTACCAGGAGTCGTTCCGGACGGCGTTTGCGGCCGGAGAGCAGCCCGACGCCGCCTGGGAAGCGGACAACGCGACCTATCTGCTCGGTTACTTCGTTGACCTCGCCGACTATATCAAGCGCGACAACTTCGATCTGAGCCACTACCCGCAGCATATCTTCAACTCGATCAGCCGCATTCGCAATGAGATCAATAGTCTGCCCAACCAGACCGGCGGCAACATGATGGCGCTGCCGTATAACCGCGAGATCATTGAGAAGGCCGGTCTCAATGAGCCGTCCGCCACCTGGGGCGACCCGGAGTGGAACTGGGATGCCTACATCGATATGGCGAAGAAGACCACCGTCACCGAGAGCGGCAGCATTGCGACGATGGGCGCCTCCAACATGGGCACCGGCGCGCTGGTGGGCAATCTTCCCTTCCTCTGGGGCGGCCAGTGGGTTTCCGACGACCGCCGGAGTGCCGTGTGCGACAGCCCGGAGACGATGGCGTGTTACAATGACTACTTTTCGATGGTGCACGAGCACGGCGCCATGCTCAAGCCGGGCCAGGGCGCGGACCTCTTTGGCGAGAATAGCATCGTCAAGCTCTTCTACCAGGGCAAGCTGGCCTTCCTGAATACGCTCTCCAGCGGCACGTTTGGCGACATGATGCAGCGCATCCGTGACGAAGACCTGCCCATCGACTTCGCGCCCTTGCCGACGGTGGAAACCACGGCCTCGTTCCAATGGACGGACGCCAACGGCGTTGTGACCAATGCCGACCACCCCGAGGAAGCGTGGCAGTACGTGGCCTGGCAGGGCAGCACCTTGAACTGGGCCGTGGGCAAAGGCACGATCCCAATGCGCGCCGACCTCATGGAGCAATGGGCAAACGAGACCTTCCCAGACCTGAAGGACAAGATCCGGTTGGACGTCATCATCAACGTCCTCGACCACCCCGGCGGCTACGATCCCGGCTGGGTGGTGCCGAACTTCGCCTTCAGCGGCTCTGCCGAGGTGAAGGACTGGCTCAAAAATGTCTACGCCGGCACCGCCGGTGTGGAAGAGGGCCTGCTGGCGCTGAAGCCGCAGATCCAGGCCATCCTCGACGATACGGAGGAGAAGTACAAGGGGTAGGGCTGACAGTTTTGCAAATGCACCTTGCGCGACATCTTGTGGATGCAAGGACGAGGGGATCGTACTTGGCAAGATTGAGTCTGGTTGTCGATGAGTTGCAGTCGCAGATAGTGTTTAGGTGCGAGCCCTAGCGGCAACCTACCGCAGAAAGCGATTTACAATGTAGGGGCACGGCATGCCGTGCCCCTACGCACTTTAGGGAGCCACAGCACCTTGGAGATCATAGAACAGTTGGGGAACCAAGAGAGAGGAGATTGCCCCTAATGTCCAGATATCATGAACGGTATGGTTTGACGCCAATCATCAACACCGCAGGTACGCAGACAACGCTCGGCGCGTCCGCGGTGCCGCCGGAAGTGGTGGAACGGGTTGTTGAAGCCGCGCCCGAATTCGCGCGCATGACGGAGTTGCTCGCCGCCGCCGACGCGGCGATTGCCCATGCCACCGGCGCGGAGGCCGGCACGGTGACCCATTGTGCGGCCTCGGCCATTGCGGTGTTGTGCGCCGGAGCCATGACCAGCACGCACTTGGGCAAAGTGTTGGCACTGCCCGATACCAGCCGTATGCGGAATGAGGTCATCATTCAAAAGCGGCACACGGTCGGCTTTGGCGCGCCGGTGACGCAGATGATTCACCTCAGCGGCGCCAAGTCGGTCGAGTTTGGCGAGGCTAACCGCGCGCTGCCGGAGCAGATGGAGTACGCCATCACGGATCATACCGCTGCGGCTCTCTACGTCGTTTCCCACATGACCGCGACCAGCGGACAACTCTCGCTGCCGGCCTTTGCCGAGATTGCCCACCGCCACAACATTCCCGTGATCGTCGATGCTGCTGCCGGGGCGTTGTTTGCGCATCGCCTGTTGGCGCAGGGCGCCGACGCCGTCTGCTTCAGCGGTCACAAGCACCTCTGCGGCTTCACGTCAGGCGTGATCGCCGGCAAGCGTGATTTGGTCGCGGCCGCGGCAATGAACGGCAAGGGCATCGGCCGCGCCATGAAGCCTTCCAAAGAGGGCGTGGTGAGCGTCATCGAGCGCATGGAGTGGCTCGCGGACCTTGACTTTGCGGCGTGGGAAGCGGAGCAAAACGCCAAGGTGGACGTGATGGTGGCGGCGCTGCAAGGCATCCCCGGCGTCAACGTCTTTGCCGAGCGCGACGTCACCGGCAATCCGCAGACCCGCACAAAGATCGTGGTTGACCCCGAAATCGCGGGCATGGATGCCGTAGCCGTCTGCCAGGCGCTCGAAGCCGGCAGCCCGCCCATTTACACCCGCGACCACTACGCCGAAGAGGGCTTTCTCTTCATCGACCCAATCACGCTCCGCCCCGAGGATGTGCAAACGGTAATCGCCCGTCTCCAGGAGGTCCTGCAGCCCGTCGGCGCCGCAGCGGGCTAAGACTTGGGCTTTCGCCCTTTTGAAGACCATTGCATAACTGGGCCCGGAGGTTCAGAATCCCTCTCCATTGAGGTGAACTTAGCGTCTCTTCCGCCAGCGGCGCAAGAATAGCTCCCTCTCCCTGGGAGGGTGTCTCATAATTCCGCTACAGAGCACGATAGGTCAAATGAGGAACGCAGCCAAGTGGCGAATTGTATTGACAGAGTGGTAAAAGTGATGGAACCGGTATTTTGAAGGCTTGATGCGACGCCCAGAAAGCAACACAAGTTTATCTCAAGACCTCACTTAGCTTCTCTGCACGGCAGTATACCTCGGTAAGGGCAATTATGAGACAGCCTCATGGGGAGAGGGCCGGGGTGAGGGGATTCCTGCTCATCCTGTCCTTTCTACATCTAGGACCTATACGTAAGTGTGCAGAATGGGTGAAAATGGCCCGAATTGCGGGCATTCTCCCTCACCCTAACCCTCTCCCGCCGGGAGAGGGAACTTTTTCGCCTCGGCAAGGGTTTTGCAATGGTCTCATTGAGGGAGAGGGCTAGAGCCTGCCTCGAACTTGATACGAGGGTGAGGGGGCATCTTCGTCATTACGACCAAACCCCGCTCGCCGGCTCGAGTTTCGCAAAGGTTTCCTCTTTGCCTATGTCCGTTCGCGCTGAGCCTGTCGCAGCGCAGACCTACGATGTCGCTACCTAGGCAGAGCGCAAACAGTCGCCCTAAACGTGCCTGTCTTGAGCACTTCGACCCTTCGTCAAGCTCAGGTCAGGTCGGCTCAGGACAGGCATTGACGAAGGGTCGAAAGGTGAATAGCCCTGGAGCGGCATGGCGGTTATTCAGTACATTTCACTCCGTTCATGCTTCGACAGGCTCAGCACGAACGGAGCAGGACTTTGCCTGTGAGGAACGTCACGGAGCAGGACTTTGCCTGCGGGGAACGTCACGGAGCAGGACTTTGCCTGCGGGGAACGTCACGGAGCAGGACTTTGCCTGCGGGGAACGTCACGGAGCAGGACTTTGCCTGCGGGGAACGTCACGGAGCGGAGCTGTGCCCGCACGAAGCGTAACCGTTCGCCCTGAGCTTGTCGAAGGGTGAACAGCCCTGGTGGCGGCATAGCCGATATTCGGCTCGCTTCGCCCTGTGTTTACTTTAGAAAGAGCCTACCACGAACGTACCGAAGAAGGAATTGGGTCTAGATTCTTACGCGTCGCCGTTAGGTCAAGAGGGGTACACACGTTTGAGAAAGTTGACTGTTGTAGAAACGTGATGTATGATTCTCCAAGGTGTAGATGCATACCCCGCTTGACGGAAGGGAGGTATCGCTAGCCAATTCGGGGTGACATTTCGATGGCGGCGGCGTGCGGTCAGGTGGCAGCGCCCACCATGGAGCCTGCTACCAAAGAAGAAGCGCCCGAAGCCGCCAAAGAGGCGGCCAAGCCGATGGAAGCCAAGACCGTCACCGCCCTCTTCATTTCCAACGACCAAACGGCCGTGGAGCCGTTTTGGGGCAAGACGGTGGTTGACCGCTTCCAGGAGCAGAACCCCAGCATCACGGTGGAGTGGTCGGCGCCGATCTACAGAGAAGTTTCCGAAAAGGTCAACACAACACTGGCGGCCGGCGCTGCCCCTGACGTCTTTCACCACGGCATAGTGCTCTATCCCCAGCGCCGTGACGCCGGCCACTGCTTTGAGCTTACCAACTATTACAAGCGCGATGCCGCCGAATTCGAGGATGTCATCGCGCAGGACTGGGGGCAGGACCCCGACGGTACGTACTGGGTGACTCAGATCAACCAGATTACCACAGCCACTGCCTTCAATAAGGCCATCTTCGACAAGTACGGCTTGAATCCGCCCGGAGACTCCCTCACCTGGAACCCGGACGACGGCGGCGAGTTCGTTGACGTGGCTCGCGAGATTACCCAGCGGTCGAGCGTGGAGACGGACCAGATCTGGGGTTTCTTCAATAACAAGCAGGTCACCGCAGACGTTCTGGGCTTCTTGGGCCAGAACGGGGCGACGTTCCTTTCCGAGGATCATACCAAATCCACGATGCACGAGCCTGAATTCATCGAGACCATCCAGTTTCTGTGGAATTTGGAGTTCAAATGGCGTGTCTCGCCCACCGCGGAGGACGTTTCCGCCATCACGGAAAACGTTGAACCGGGAAAGGCGTACCATGCGCCCTTTGCCTACCAGCGCACCGCGATGATGAACCTTCTGCTCGGTCAGGAATCCGCTTGGGGTTCGCCTCAGGTTGAGGAAATGCCGATACATGCGGTGCCCATGGTAAAAGGCAAGGTTGACAAGGTGCCGGCGGTCGGCGCTTGCTTCTACCTGTGGTCGCAGACCAAGGTGCCCGACGAGGGTTGGGAACTGATGAAGTTCTACGTCACAGACGACGAGTCGCAGTTAGGCCAGTACACCATCAACAACTATGGCTTGCCGGTCAAGCGGACTGTGTGGGACGATTCCCGGTTGGAGACCGAGAAGTCCCGGCCGCCGCGCGAGCTGGACGCCTATCTGGAACCGCTGCGCAGCGGCGCCTTCTTTACGTTCCAGATCAACGCCGTGTGGCTGCCGTACATTCGCGCATTCGGCGCACACCGCGCGCGCGCCTGGAACCAAGAAGCCACGGTCGAGGAAGCCATGCGCGACGCCAGCAAGGAAGTGCAGGCGCTCCTTGACGAGTACTACGCGGATAAGTAGCAGAAGGCTTTGGCCGACCCGGTCCGCCGGACTTGCGAAGTGATGGCGTCCTTAATTGTGGGGCGTTGCATGCGGCGCTCTTGGCGCTGAACTGGATACACGCCAAGAGCGCCGTGTCAGCGTGTGATAAGCAGGATTGCGTGTAGAGTGTCGTTGGAATCCCCCATCCGTTCGTGCTGAGCCTGCCTGTCCTGGGCACTTCGACAAGCTCAGGACAGGCTTGCCGAAGGGTCGAAGTATGAACGGATGGGTTGGCTACCGATTACTTGCATACGCTTTCTGACTAGCCGGGCACTATTTCAAAACAAGGGGAGAAGCTTGTGGCAGTTACGCTATTGCGCGAAACCGGGCTGCCCCCGGGCGTGAGCGCGCCGTATGACTGGGCGCTCGAGCAGATGCGGGTGGCGGAAGCGCATGCCGTCACGCGCGGCAGCCAGGACGTCATCGTTGCCGCTATTGACATTGCCTACCACTACCATCCGGACCATGCGGGGCACCTCTGGGTCAATCCCCGTCCGCTGCGCGGCGACGTGCACGGCTGGGACTTCGACCAGGAGGACGCCACGTTGGAGTACGAAGGCCCGCCATACGATGCCACGAAACACTACTTCCGCGACCATGGGGCTTTTCTCGTGGGAGAGATTGCTGCGGTTGCGCCCAACTGTCGCATTACGACGCTGCGGGCCGCGTACAATCGCAGCAATCAGGGCGGCTGGGTGCGCGCGATCGACTACGCGGTTGCCCACGGCGCGCGCATCATTGTGCTCTCCCACTGTTACATTGCCAAGAATAAGGAGACCGGCGAATCGCTCTTCCACCAAGGGACCGATTTCACGTATCCCACCGAGAATCCCGCGCTTATCGACGCCTTCGACCGGGCATATGACGCCGGTTGTTTGGTATTTCGCGGCGCCGGCGACAATCGCGGCCGCCGCATGGTATCGCCCATCTCCGCCGTAGACAGCTCGATTCCTGTCGGTTCAACCAACCGGCACGGGAGAGCGGCCAGTATTGCCCCCGCTACCGCGTATACCGAATTCGCCGCTCCCTGCGGCGAGGGCACGGATGACCCTCGTGACACCATCTGGGGCACGGGCGGCAACGGCGAGAATGTTTCCTTCCACGGCGGGTGTATGGCGAACGGCTTCGGCGCGGGTGTGGCCGCACTGCTCTTCTCTCAATATCCGCAGTTTAGCAATGAGGAAATCCGCCAGATTCTGCGTAATACGGCGCGGGGCGAGGGCTGGGACCCCTGGCTGGGTCACGGCATTGCGGACGCGCACGCGGGAGTTTCCTTGCGGCCTGAGCAACTCTGCCGTCGGTTGCAGGTTCAGGCGGAAAGATGCACGCTCCGCCGCGACGCCGGACGGCTTATTCTGGACGTGGCAGTGGAGAATAGCGGTGTGTTTGACATAAAGCGGGCGCTGGCAGTTGTCTACACCGGCGATCCCCTCACGCCGGCCGATCCCGCAGCCACCATGGAAGAGCCCAATATCCTGCTTCGCATCCAACTGGGGCATGCAATTGCGCCCGTACCGGGGTTGGAGCGCGTGAGAATTCCGGTGGAACTGGATGGCGACGGACTGCCCGATGAACTGTGGGTGCAGGTGAGCGCCCTGGATCGCGGCGCGGCTGGCGTTACGGCGACAGCGCGCTTGCCGATTTCTTCAATTGGATACCAATCGTCGTAGAGGCTGCTGTCTCGTTCTCTAGAGTTGGGCTTTGCCGGTGTTGCGCGAGTTTAGCGCGTGGCCGAAAGTTCTTGCAATCGAAATGGTCAACGGTGTAAGTCAGTCTTGCACCAAACGTGGAGTATGGAATCAGTCGCCACAAGCTACGCTCCTAAATTTTCCGGGTATTTGATATGGCGCTTGGGTAATTGATGTTGCATGATGTGTAGTGTAGTAGGGGCACGACATGTCGTGCCCCTACTCTATAGGCGCGGCGGGATGCCTAATCCGCACTCGCTCAGTGGATGGGGTTCGAGCATTCAATGTGAGCTCATTGGAATATAAGGAATGGAGCGGAGATTTATGGCTGACTTTCCTTTGATCACACGACTCATGGAGGAGCAGGGCCTGGACGCGCTGCTCACGCTGGGCATGCGCAACTGCGCCTACCTGGCGGGAGAAGTCACGGAAGAGCCGTGGCTCAACGAACCCCAGGGCCTGGGCGCATGGATGACGTGCATCGCGCCGCCGGACACGTCATTCACCATCGGCGGCAGCCGCATGGCGGACTTCGACATGCCGGTCGACCGTTTACGGCCGGACCAGACGCGGGACGCGCGGCTCCAGGTCGTGGCCGAAGAGATACAGGCGCGCAAACTTGGGCAGGGCCGGATCGGTCTCGACATGGACTACGCCGCGATCAGCGACCTGGCAAAGCTCCAAGCGCTCCTGCCTACGGTGCAGTTTGTGCCTGCCGACATGCTCCTGGCGCGGGCGCGCAGTATGAAGACGCCGCGCGAGCTTGACTGGATAAAGAAAGCCGTCGCCGCCTCCGAGGCCGGCTACAAGGAGATGCAGAAGGAGATTCGGGCCGGTATCCCCTTCCGTGACCTGAACAATATTTGGGCGACCACGGTGCTCAAGCACGACGCGCTTCCCGTCTACGCCGCTCCCATTTCCTGGATGTCGCCGAGCCGGGGCCAGTACAAGCAGCCGGATTCCGTGCTGGTGCGCGGGCCGGAAGTCGTGGAAGAAGGTCTGGTGTATCGTGTTGACTACTCAGCGGTGGCCGGCGGCTACTTTTCCGACCAGAAGTTCAATTTCTGCCTGGGCACGCCCATCAAGGAGAGCTATGCAGTCTGGCAGGAGCACCGCGACCGCCAGCTATTCATGGAAAGCTTCATCCGACCCGGCATGGGAAAACGCGAGGTCTTTGCCGCGTGCCGGGCAGAGTTCAAGAATGTCGAAGAGTACATGTGGTGGATTCACGGTGTTGGCATGGAGGTGCACGAGGAACCGCAACTTGGCAGCCTGTTGCCATCGAGCCTGGAAGTGAAACCCGAAATCACGTTTGAGGAGAATAACGTGTCGGCTCTTGAGTCATCCTGGCTCGTGGAGGACATCAACGTTCTGAAGGCCGACGGCTTCCAGCGACTGGGGACCATTCCCCAAGAGGTAGCGCTGTTCTAGCCGTTATGCGTGCTCCATGCGCAGCGGCCGGGTAACAACGCTGTCGTTGCCGCGTTAGCCAATGCACTTGGGAATTGCGAGTCCCGTAGGATCCGCGTGACCGGTAGCGCAGGTTTGCAACATGCGCCCACAATGGTGCTTTCAAGGATTGACACTTTCATTCTACTCCTCTCCCTCAAGGAGACCCTTGAATAACATCGCCATACCGGCGAGAGCCGAACTTCAGAGGCGTGTGGGTAGTCGGCGATTGCTCGCAGTCAAGCCACATTTCACCCCCATCCCGGCCTTCCTCCATTAAAGGAGAAGGGATTTCGCAGAGGTTTCCTCAAGGGCGAGGGAACGACGGCGGGGTGGAGGCACAGTGCCAGCGAGGGCGCGTACAGGTTCACCGGCAAAAGCCAAAGGAGGGTCACCCACTGGGTGACCCTCCTTTATTGTCGAACTCCTACAAACGCTCGCGAAAGTAAGCGTCTGGTAGCCGGCGCCGTTCCTACTCGACCTTGAGGTTCTCGTTGATGTGGGTGTCGGCGAAGGGCAAGAACTCTTCAATCGTCGCCTTGCGGGCGCGCACGTCGTTATAGATCGGCTGCAGGATGTCGCGGATCTCGTAAAAGTTGGAGTACTTCAACATACCGTGACCGGACTGCGGCGTGTGCTGGGCCTCCAGGAAGTACGCCGTGCCGTCCACATTGCCGCCCTGCTTCTCTTCCCAGTGCGCCTTCGCCTGGTCGAAGAGGTGCAGCATCGGGGTAACCACGTGGCCGGTCAGCTCGAGGTAGGTGAGGCCGTTATCGCCGTCCAGCAGCCACTTCAGCACTTCCCACGTCTGGTCGACGTGATCGGTGTTGCCCGCGAATACGGCGTGCGTGTAGTGGCGGCCGGAGTGGCTCGGCGGCTCGCCCGTGTACGGCAGCGCGCCAATGCCCCAGTCGAACGGAGCTTCTTGCGATTCCGGCGGCACCACGAACATCACTGACATGCCAAAGGCGCCGGTAGTATAGAACGGGTGACCGGTTCTGCCGCCGACGATCGCGCTGTGCTCTTCACTTGTCGGCATCACGTGGAACTTGTCGACGATGTCGATCCAGAAGTTGATACCCTGCACGTAGTGCTGGTTGTTCATGGTCGCCTTCTGGTTCTCGGCGTCCCAGGCCAGGCCGCCGAAGAAGGTGCCGTCGCCAATGCCAAAGGTGTTAAAACCGGTATAACCCCGTCGCATACCGAACTGCTCGGTACCCTTGGTGAGCTTCTCGGCAGTGTCGATGAACCGCTCCATCGTCCAGCTCGCGTCGGCCGGATCCAACGGTGGATACGCAAGGCCTGCTTCGTCGAATAGGTTCTTATTGTAGGCATACGAGTCCACAGACATGCTGGCCGGGAAGCCATAGGTCTCACCGCGGTGGGAGGTGAAGTCCACGCCCTCAGCAATAAAGGTCGCGTAAGGATCGACCTTATCGCGGTTCATCAGCGGCGTGAGCGAGACGATCAGGTCGCCTTCCACGAACTGCAACCAGGTGCCCCAGGTGTTCTCGAAGAGACCCACGGGCGTGCCCGCGGCGAAGAGAATCGGGATGTTCTGGCGGACGCCTTGACCGCCGCCATCAATAATCTTGAGGTCCAACGTGATGCCGGGGTTGGCTTCCTCGAACGCGCCATAGAGCGCTGCCTCAGCCTCGTTGCGCGCCGGCCGCACGTAGGTGAGGTAGAGAATCGAGACCTCTTCGGCCACGGGGGCCTTTTCCTCGGCCTTCATCTCCGCCTTTTCTTCCTTGGGCATTTCATCGGTCATGGCCGTAGTTGCGCCACCGCACGCTGCGGCGAGCACGGCCCCGGCCCCGACGGCAAAGCCACCAAGCATCTTGCGGCGGGTGATGCCACTAAATACGGTGCTTGCGTTCATCCACATCTTCTCCTTATTTTCTTGACTCACTTGCGAACACGTCACCAAAATAAAATTGTGCATTATTGCACAAGCGGATGTCAAATCTGCAAATCCAAGTCGGCGCATGGCGCCTAGGTCGGCAATGCAATCAGCAACAATCCGCCAGTCACTCCCTGTAAGTGTCAGATAATTCGTTGACAGAATTGGCACGAGATTGGGCGGTGGCGGCCAACAATGAGGTTGCTTTGGGTAAAGGTGAGGAGCGGCACCGGCTATGAACTAAGGATGAATGCGCCTCCAGAGCCGTCACTCCGGCGGCAGCCGGAGTCCAGGGCAAGCGGAGAAGATGGATTCCGCGCCCCCGAGCGGGGGCGATCGTTCGCGGAAAATGACGGAATATAGCGTGCTCTAGCTCCTGGCACATCGAATAGGCAACAAGATCTGTCAACGAATTAGCCAACATTTACCATGCCCACGCAAGCGGGCAACCGTCTCTTCCACGCTGCGTAGTCGCTGGCATTCGTGGGCGTGGGCATTGGGACGCTGCCTTCGGCAATGGGCGAGCAGGCGAATCCTCCTAAATTGCATGACCCCTATCTCGGCGAGCCGTGACACAGTCAATTTGATGAGAGAAAATTGTCGGTCACCATAAATGGCATTTCCGCAATCGTCCGCGCCACATTCCCAAACGCGCTCTACACGTTCTATAATGACAATTACGAAATGCAATCGTATCCAGGGATAAAACCCCGTGCAGCCGCTCGTCAAGACTCACAATCTCCGCCATACGTATGCCGACGGCACGGAAGTGGATCTGGCCGGGTGCGACCTTGCCATCTGGCCGGGTGACCGCGTGGCGGTGGTGGGCGCGAACGGCGCGGGCAAGAGCACGCTCTTCCTCTTGCTGCTCGGCATGCTGCGTCCCAGCGAGGGTGCGGTCCAGGTCTTGGGGCACGACCCCGGCGTGGACTTTACCAAGATTCGGCAGCGCATTGGCGTAGTACTACAGAACGTGGAGTACCAGATTCTGGCCCCGACCGTCTGGGAAGATATTTCTTTCTCACCTAGGAACTATGGCCTCCCGGCTGAGGACGTCGCGCGCCTCACGGACGCCGTCATGGCGACGCTCCGCATCACGCACCTCAGGGACAAAGTGCCCCACTACCTCTCGGCCGGCGAGAAGCGCCGCGTGGCGCTGGCGGGCGCGCTGGTGATGCAGCCCGAATTGCTGGTGCTCGACGAGCCGTTCGAAGGCCTCGACCCGGCCTCCCGCGACGACCTTATCGCCCTGCTCAACACCCTCAACCGTGAGCGCGGCACCACGCTCATCGTCTCCACGCATCACCTGGACTTGATCCCGGCGATTTCCGACGGCGTGTACGTGCTGGAAGGCCAGCGCGGCATTGTGTGCCGCTATTGCGTGGAAGACCTGTTCGAGCAGGACGAGATGCTGCGCGAGGCCAATGTCTCGCCGCCGATCCTGAGCGAGCTGTTTGGCGAGTTGCGCCAGCGCGGCGTCGACACCAAGACACCGGTTACGGTCTCCCAGGCTGCCGAGAACCTCATGGCGCTGATCCGCGACGGCAACGGGCGCTCGGAGGACAATTCCACCCCGAGCCCGTAGCGCCAATGGCGTCAGCCTCTTTAGCGCTTCTCCCGTGGAGATGCTGCGTAACTCCATTGAAGGAGGGGTTCGGGTCATAATGACGAAGAACTCCCCTCAACCCGGTCTATACACTCCCCAGGGAGAGGGAGTGTTCCTTGCGCCTCCGGCTGAAGTTACGCAAAGGTTTCCTCAATGGAGAGGGGATTCCGAACCTTCCGCCCCGGCTATTCAAAGGTCTCCCGCGCGTGACCCGGGTATCTGACTTTCGCATTGGCAGATACAGTGGTTACGCTGTCTTTGTGCTTATACACTCTTGACACCGGGGGGGGGGCGAGTCTATTCTCACCTTTAATTGTGTTTGCATGCCTGAATCGTCAGGAGGGAGCAGGCGATGAAACGTAAAGATACGATGATGCCCGTCACGACTCGCTCCTATCTTTGAGCAATGGCAGCAGCACGGACGGGACTACTTCATCACGCCGGACGTAATTGCGTGGGCGACAGCAGCTAATGAACAGTTTGCGCCGATGTGAACCGGCGCAAGAATGGTACCGGAGGAGTTGAAAGCCGCTGCAGACGCTGAGAACGCAGTCATGGCCGAGCGTCCGGACGACCTAAAGTAATCCTATGCGGCGCAGTGTTGGTAGACTGATCGCTCTCCTCCGCGTCCTCAGCGGCGTGGAGGAACGTGCGCTGTTAACAGCCGCACTGAGGGATTCGACGAGAACGCATCCCTCACATACATCGCTGTGTGCAGACCTGTCTAACTGCACGCCCGGAACAGTCTTGGCTGTCATTGGTCTGTGGCTGGAGTCCGGTGAGGCCAGACTCTTCCCAATGGCTCGTCATTCCGGCGAAAGCCGGAATCCAGCTTCTTCTCGCGCCCTGGACACCGGCCCTGTATCAAGTACGGGGCAGGCTTTTCGCCGGGGTGACGGATGGTACTCGCCTTGAGACCCAGCCCTAAACCGGGCTCAGCACGAAGGGTCGAAGCACGACTTGGCATGTCGATTCGAATCATGAGATTCTCTCTCGTCGATTTATTTCGCTTTCTTAATATGCTTCTATACTCTTGACACTGTTGAAGCACGGGTATATACTCACGCTATATCGTGTCGGCATACCTTCATTGACTGGAGGGAGTAGGCAATGAGACGCACAAACGTGAGTATTCCTGTCACGAGGCGTGGTTTCCTCGGTATGACCGCTGCCACGGCGAGCGCATTCTTGGCCGCCTGTGGCGCGGTGCCGGTAGCGGCGCCGGAAGAAGCGCCCCAGGCCGCAGAGCCGGAAGCCAAGGCGGCAGCACCGGAAGCGGCTGAAGTCACCGAAGTCATATGGGCCTGCTACAACTTGGGCGAGGAGCGCAATAAGACCCTGGGCGACATGGAAGTCGCTTCAAACGACGTCCTACAAGGTGAGCGCGTCAAGTTGGTGATCACCCCGCCGGGCACCAACCTGTGGGAGAAGCTGCAGACCGAATTCGCCGGCGGCCAGTCAACCTACGATATTGTCGTAAACCAGATCAACTGGGTGCAGGTTGGCGCGGCACGCGGCACGTTTGCGTCGCTGGACGAGCAAATGGCCAGGGACAAGATAGCGCGCGAGGAGTTCCTGGACACGGCGTCGTGGCTCTTCAAGAACAAGCTCTATGCGCTGCCGTTCCAGGTGAGCGGCGAATTGCTCTTCTACAACAAGGCGATCTTCGATAAGGAGGGCATGGAGCACCCTACCCCCGCATGGACCTGGGACGACGTCATCTCGAATGCGACCAAGCTCACCAAACGCACGGGTGACAATACCGAGCAATGGGGCTACAACTTCGGCTACACGGGGATCAACGTGGGACTAGGCACCTTTATCCTCAACAATGGCGGCCAGGTCTTGAATGAGGCGCGGGATATGGTGGTGTATGGGGAGGACCAACTCGCCATTGGCGGCGCGCAGGTATTCGTGGACTTCATCCTCAAGCACAAGATCGTCCCCTGGGGAGAGGAGAAGGGCGAACTGCGGACGCGGGGCGGCGGCTCGGTGATGGGCAGCGGCATTGCCGCGATGGACTCTTTCCACATGTATCCCCTCGTGAACGTGGTGGGAAAGATTGGCGACGACCTCGGCATGACCGCCGTTCCCAGCGGCCCCGCGGCGCGGACGGTAGAGGTGCACAGCAACTCCTGGTCGATCATGGGGTTGAGCAAAGTGCCGGACGCTGCCTGGGAGGTGATGAAGGTCCTTGCCGGTGAAGTGGGACAGACGCTCTGGACCACCCAGAACTACCCCGGCCTGGCGAGCGTCACCGGTGAATTCCAGAAGAACTTCCCCAACTTGGACTTCTCTCCCATCATCGAGCAATGGCAGCAGCACGGACGGGACTACTTCATCACGCCGGACGTGGACGCGTGGCGCAAGGCCGCCAGTGCTGAGCTCGAGCCGATGTACACCGGCGAAAAGACGGTACCGGAGGCGATGAAAGCCTCGGCAGACGCCGCCAACGCCGTCTTGAGCGAGCGTCCGGATGAATTGAAGTAATCCTACTTCGCGCAGTGTTTGGAGACTCACCGCTCTCCTCCGCGTCCTCAGTGGCGCGGAGGAGAGTGCATTATTGATGGGGAGTTATAAACGAAACTAGACAAGCGCCCGACGAGTTCTTTGGCCTAGCTTCATACTGATATGGAATACGTCCTGAAAAACTGCATTCTTGATATCTGATTCCAGAGGCTTCATCGTGCAATGAGAGTGTGTCTTCGCCCGCAACCTAAAGCTTGCAGCGCGAAATCCGACAGCTTGTAACCGAGCCTACCGCTGCGAGCACATCGAGCTAGAGTTGCCACGAGAAGGTTGCACACCGGCCTTCAAATAGACTAAGACTAATCCCAAGTAGGAGGTTCAACCCAAGAAAAGATCCATCTTTCCCATCCTCACGATCCTCCAGAACAATATTGACCTTTGGCATAGTCATTAACACCATCAGGAGTTATCAAGCGAGTCCCATTCTTCAGGGGTAAGTGGACGAAAACAGATCCAATATCCAGAAGAATACTCACAATCTTCATCTTCAGGAGGAGTTGCCGGCGTTGGCGATGGTAAAGGTGTCGGTATTGGCGTCGGTGTTGGGGTTGGCGTTGGTATTGGCGTCGGTGTTGGCGTTGGTTCCGGCGTTGGTATTGGCGTCGGGGTCGGGGTTGGCGTTGGTAAAGGTGTCGGTATAGGCGTCGGTGTTGGGGTTGGCGTTGGTTCCGGCGTTGGTATTGGCGTCGGTGTTGGCGTTGGCGTTGGTTCCGGCGTTGGTAACGGTGTTGGTATTGGTGTCGGTGGTGGAGTTAGTGGCCCTGTTGGCGTCGGCGTCGGGGTTGGTGGCGGCGGCGGTGGGCCTACAGGCGTAGGCGTCGCTGTCGGGATCGAGTCCCATTCTTCAGGGGTAAGTGGACGAAAACAGATCCAACTTCCATCTTCGTTAATAGTACAATCTTCATCTTCAGGAGGAGTTGCCGGCGTTGGCGTTGGTTCCGGCGTTGGTAAAGGTGTCGGTATGGGCGTCGGTGTCGGGGTTGAAATACCACCGCCAGGCGCGTAATCAGGCTCCCACGGGAAGCGCTCCGAATTCAGGCGCTTCTGCAGGCCGTTAGGGCCGTTGATCCAGGTATGGTGGCCGTCGGTGAAGGCGGTGTGGTTGTCCGTCTCACGCCAGACCAGCATTCCGCTGGTGGTGGCTTGAGTGCTGTCTCCACTTTCGTTGAAATGCTCGTTCTCCAAACACTCGCCCACAATCTCATGGCCGATAAGGTCGCGCAAGGTCTCGAACCCTAGGACGAACTCGCAATCAGCTGCTACAGCCGATGTAAGCGTAAGTGTTACAATGGCCAGCCCAAGCAAGAGTCCGATGGAGGCGCGTCGCAGGCGTATCGGCATTGACAGTTCTCACTCTCTCTTGAGTGTATTGCTAGCCTTAGGAAACTAACATTGTTCTGTGATTTAAGAGACCGCTGTGCCACAAGATTATTCTATCTATGGGAGCATGTCAATCTAGAGCACCCATGAGAAGGTTGCAAATCGGACTCCACAAAGTTTGGGCGCTCTTATCTTGCCTTATCCACTATCCCGAGTATTGAGGCTGCTACAAGCTACGTCAATGGAAGCTAAGCGCTTGGACGCAGCAAATGGGCGCTTGCCAGTGGGAGGGCGAGCTTCGCTAAGAAGCCGTAGCGGAGAACCAGAGTTCGGGGGGCTTGTCCCCCGCTCTTAGGGACCAAGAGCATACACCTACCCGGGCAGAAGCTGAGTATAGGAACAGTTACGGACTACGTAGATTCGGCGTATGCCGTCTAAGCGCAGCAGCGATTTGGGAAGATCGCGCAGCTACACGAGGTGAGAGCTGCGCTTCCCTACCGCAAGAAGCGGAGAAAGCGCGCGGCGCGGGCGACTTTGCGGCCAAGCTGGATGGAACGGTCGAAGTCTGCCTTGATCGTGGGATCGCTCTCGTACTGTTCCTTGACTTCCTTGACGAGGGTGGAGCCGCTCGCTTTCAACGCGCGAAAGAGCTTGGACCCGGCGACTGGCTTCGGTACCGGGAAGGGCTCCTTCTTTTCCCGTTTCACGTCGTACGCGGCGCGGTAGGCGGGATTGGAAAGAACCTCATAGGCTTCCGCTAACATCCGCATGCGGGCGGCGACATCTGCGGCTTCGTCTTCTTCCGCTTCAGACTGCGCGGACGCGAGGGCGCGCCGAAACGCCGTCTCGATCTCATCGGTTTCGGCATCTTCAGCAACGCCGAGAATGTCATAGTAGCTTGGCATGACCGCACCCTCGCACTCTTTGTCTACTGTGAGTATAGAGTACTGTGGGTTTAGAGTCGTCTTCCGATTAGGGTAGAATGCGTCCCGAATCGTCATTCCTGTAAGTGTTGACTAATTCGTTGACAGATTCGTCAATCCAGTTATTACCATGGAAGGTAGAAGATGTTCAGCTCCGTCATTCCGGCGCAAGCCGGAATCCATCTTCACCGCACCCCCTGGACTCCGGCTTTCGCCGGAGTGACGGCCTGAAGCCCTATTCTCCACTCTCATCCCTTGTACGGTTCTGCTATAAGACCGTCGACGCTTGGCGCAGTCATAGCCCCAATCGTCAAAGATTCACTCCTGTGGTTAACCAGCTACGGCGCGGCCTCCTCTGTGATCTTTGCCTCATTGGAACCTGGCAGCTTGCCTGGCCGCGTCATTAGCCTGATCACGAAGAAACCACCTACAAGCAGAATCATGAATACAATAAACAGAATGTCCAGATACTCATCGATGAACGCCGCTATCGGTTCGCCAAAGAGGGCAATCAGCAGACCGACGGCGAAGAAGCGAACGCCCCGTCCAATGAGCGACGCCAGCATGAAGCGGCCGAAGTGCAAGCGGAACATACCGGCCGTGACGGTGAACACCTTATAGGGAATCGGCGTGAGCGCGGCAATGAGAATCGCCCAGACGTCATAGCGCTGGTACTTCTGCTCGACGAACTGTATCTTGTCTTGGGAGAAGAGCCGGTCCACAACCGGACGGCCGCCCCACATGCCGATCATGTAGCCGATACTCGCGCCAACGAGCGAACCGAGAAGACAGATGGCGGCAAAAACTAAGGCAAAACTCGGTTTGCCGACACCCAACGCGATCAGCAACGGGTCCGGCGGCACCGGAAAGATGATCGATTCCGCCGCCGACAGCGCAAAGAGCGCCAACCCGCCGTACGGCGAATCCGCCCAGGCAAGTACCCAATTTACAAGGTCATGCAGAAGGTCAAACAAAGTCTAATCCCTACTTAACTTACTCACGTGAGATGCTCGATTTCAACATCGCCCCATTGCCCATTGAAGTATTCCGCCACCAGCCGGCGGTGACAATGGTCCGGTTCGTGCTCGCTGCACAACAGGCAACTATTGGCGATGGTTGCTTTCAATCGCTTAACGATGCGTCTTCCCTCGGTTGGTTTTAAGCCCTCCTCAAAGATGCGCCGGTCGTTCAACAGGGCAACGAATTCACGCTCGTAGGATTCCCAGTCACACTCTCCCTTGCGGTAGGCTTCCAGCAGCTCCTTGGTGGGCGCCAGGTGCGGTACGTGGATGTATTCCATCCGGCAAATCTCTTGCAGTAGGTACGCGAGGTTGTCTTTGCCGCCCCTGGCAAAGCCGGCCAGTTGCGAGGTGTTATTTAACCGCACGTCCACCAGGCGTTTCGCGCCCGATTCCCGCAGTAGTCCGAAGAATTCAGAGGCTGACTTCTTGGTGAATCCGATGGTATAGACCTTCAGAGCACACGCTCCCACTCTGCGCGGCTGGCGGCCTGTTCCTGCCAGCGGGCGCCGACGCGCTGCGCTTGTCGCGCCACCGCATCGTCAATCACCGCCTCCGGGGAGCGAAAGAGGTCGCCGTTATGCGGCAGTTTGAATACGTCCAGCAGCCGGTGCATGGCGTCGTCGTGACTCTCCAAACTGCCATCGGCGTGGATGTGCGCCACGACCACGCCGCGCGCCGCCAGCGTCTGTCCGACCAGCAGCGTGCGGTGGCACTCCAAGGGCTCCTTCTCACTGCACGTCAAGGCGAAGCGGGCAGTAGCAGCATTCATTAGAATGTACTCGATGCCCTGCTTGAATGCAGTTGTTTCCGCCAGCTTGTCATACATTACGCGTCCGTCTGCGTCGTAGTACGCGCGGTCTGCCGGCTGACCGCCGAGTTCCTTGCCCTGGAAAACGTAGCGGACACCAACTTCATTCAAGGACCTATCAAGGAATTCCTTATTGAAGTGGGGCAAGTAGCGGCTGTATGGCGCCGAGCGGACATCCACCACCGCGTTCACTCCGTGCTTCTGCAGCAGCGCCACGAATATCTCTGGCTGGTGATTGGAGTGTCCGATGGTAAAGACCGGATAGCGCTTTGTATTCACGTTGAGACTTTCCACTAGAGTTCGATGATGTGAGCTAGAACTGGACGATGGCAGCAATGAGCTTGTAAGCAAATCCCTGGTACGGCTCACCCAAACTTACGGTAAGGAGACATGCGCCAAGCGCATAGCAGTTGTTTGGCCGGTTGAGATACGTGTGCTCGTAGATAGGGTCGGTGACCCAAAGCCGATACTCCTCACCGGCAAATCGAAACCGGCCCTTGATCCGCCGCTTGAAATCGCCAACGTCTGCCCTGGGTGCAAACACGTCGAGCTCCAGCGCGCTAACGCGGACAAGCCGCAATGAACTCTTCAGGTATTTGGCGCGATCAAGCGGTACTCTATCGTTTCGCCCGTGGAAGGTGTGGTAACCAATAACCCAGAGCGGCCCAGCCGGTTCGGCTAGTTTCTCGAGTGAATCCGGCCTTACATGGCGAATTCTCTTCCAAGAACTAGCTGGGTCTAAGAGCCAGTTTTCCTGCTGATAGCCTCTCGGCCGCGCCCTAAGCAGGGGCACATCGACAACATCGAGCACGCCCGGCTCGCCCCCATCTTCGTACTGCCGCTCGCTTTCATTGACCGCTTCATCTTCGCGGTCGCTGACGGGCCGCACCCATGCGCCGGGGCTTTCATCCTCCATCAGCTCTATGCCAGCGATGCAGCGGTCGCCCTCTTTGCGTGAGTTGGCAAGACACACGATGCGCTTGATAATGCCACCTGGCGTGGTCATATCTTACCTAGCCCTACCTATACTTTCTCGCCACAGTTTATTAAAGGGTGAATAACGGAATTTGCGCTGTGCTCTCAAGGGGAGAGTCCGTTACCGTTGGTTGTGAAGGCGCAATGATGGCGGCGATGAGTTTGTAGGCGTAGCCTTTGTGCGGCCCGCCGAGGCTTATGGTAAGGAAACAGGCATCAAGCGCATAACTGCTATTGGGCCGTTCTCCGTACGCTTGCTCGTAGATGGGATCAGTGACGTTCAGCCAATACTCTACTCCATCATACTGGAAACGCCCCTGCACTTTATACGGAGAGACCTCTTGCACTTTTTGCTTATGTCTCGCTTTAGAAGTGGACAGTTCCAGCCGGTCAACCTGGATGAGACGCAAAGAACTATCGAGAGTATTGGCAAGATAGAGGGGGATTCTATCGTTCCGTCCTTTGTCGCTGCTGTGCCCGTCAATCCAGAGGGACTCTGCCGGGTCCGTAAACCTCGGTAGGTCATCTAGGGTTTCGCGACGCACTTTACTCCAAAATATGGGCGGGTGCGTAGGATGCGGGTCGAGCAGCCAGTTTTCCGATTGGTACGTGTTTGGCCGCGCCTTGAGCAACGATACGTCCATAACGTCGAGCACGCACGGCTCGCTGCGGTCCTTGTACTGCCGCTCGAACGAACTAACCGCTTCATCCCCTCGGTCGCTGACGGGCCGCACCCACCTGCCGGGGCGCCCATCCGACAAGAGTTCTTTGCCGGCGATACAGCGTTCTTTTTGTTTGCGCGAGTTGGCGAGGCACACGATGCGCTTGACTGTGGTGGTGGTCTCCATAGCCCTGCTCCGTAAAGCGGACTTGACACCGCCAGACTACTCATGACTGTGCTGGTTTGGTAGTCCCAACATAGACCCAAAACCCGCAAGACCTTGACGATCGATATGCAAGGTGGTGTGCTTAATCGTCTTTCTCAGCCTGGCTCGTGCCAGTCTGAGACTTTGGAGGAACTCCGGACCCTCCCTGCGGAGGATCCCGGGGATCTAGACTTCCCTTCTCCGGCTGATAACCTTTTTCAAAAGGGATGTCGTTCCGGTCTTGCGTCGGTGTATTCTCTGTGACTCTTTCTTCCTCGCTTGACATCGCGCGTCTCCTACTAGTCAAAGAACTCTACAGCCAAGATATCATCTCTCAGTACTAGTATGCCTTGGGAGCGCTCGACTTGCCCGTCTGACTGAAACTTTCCTTCCTCATCAAGTTGCCAGACCTCTTCAATGTAGATCTGTTCGTCAGCAGGATATGAGGAGGCGAAAGATTTCCGATCAAACCTACCGCCGATTTTGCGGCCATCTCTCAGGTGGACAATGACCCAGTAGACTTGCCTCATGCTAAATACATAATCCCATGGTTTTCGCATAGGATGAATAATGAATTTCGCGCCAAGTCGAGACGTGGATATTAGAAAGAACAAGATTGGCCAAAGAATGGGAAAGATGACCATTGTGACAACAAGCAGGATGATATCCCATAGTATGTGCTTAATCGGAAAGTCACCAGATAGAGTTGGGATAATCAGTGGAAGAAGCACTGCGTAGTTGAGAGCACTATAGCCGACGGCTTCAAATAAGGATCGCGAGAAGTCACGGTATTCTCTTGGAACCAAGAGGTCATAAACTTTCAGCGATATGAACCCAGGAATGAAGAAGAAGAGAAACAGGATGAGCCTATCTAGCTCCCAGATACTCACTTTAGATTCCTCCTCTTGGCATTGGCGTAAGTAGACTCAATAGCTTTGCTCAGAGTGTGCCTATTACTACCGCGTGAGGGCAACGCTCATGATTCAAGCGCCATAGGTGCCGATAGTGCATTATTCTTAGTAGGTGGGCGGCGCGTAGACATTCAGCGTGCGGAGGGGTTCGTCGCCGGTGCAGCGGAGTTCGTGGGGATCGCCGGCCTCGATGATGAGCACGTCGCCTGGGGCAAGCGGCGCGGTCAGGTCGCGGACGGTAGCCTCGCCGACACCGGAGACGACGTAGACCACCTGGTCGGAATTAGGATGATCGCTGGCGTGGCGGCCGCCGGTCTTTTCGCCGGGACCGAGAATCAGGATACCTACCTGGCTCTGTGAAGTACCTGCAACAATTCGAAAGAGTGAATCTTCCGCGAGAATTGGTGTGACGTTAACCGGTTTCATACCCGTGCCTCCACAAGAGTGACTCTCTATACCAAGCTCTTTATGTATCTCTAACGAACGGATGGAATTGTGCTGGAGCGGTTAAGATTCCCCCTCACCCTAACCCTCTCTCCAAGGAGAGGGAACTGGATAGCCAAGGATCCTCACGTCCCGGCACGCTCCCTTAGGACAGAGAGTTGTTTCTGTGCTCTCGACGAGGGTCTTGGAAGTGCTCACCAGAGTCATTTGATTGTCAACCAAAGAGAGGGGGGCCATCTTGCCAACCAGACTTGGTTGTGTGAAGCATGCTCTCGTGTAATAGGGGCCCCCTCTTGGAGACCTTTGCGAAACCCCTTTCCCCCTTGCTGGGGGAAGATCGGCCTGGGGGGTGAAGAACGGCTTCACGGCTAGCGATCCCTAGCTACCCTCGCCCCCTCTGGATTCCGGCTTTCGCCGGAATGACGGAGTTATTCAAAGGTCTCCTTAGGGAACTGAACGCCGGATTGCCCTGCAAGCGCAGCACGCGTAGCTTGCATATGCACCTAATTTGAGGCTTCTTCCTTCTCCTGTTTATGCGCTGCCACCACCTGCTCCTGGGTGCTGGCGGGCACTTGTTCATAGCCGATGAACTCACTGGAGAACGTCGCACGGCCCTGGGTGAGCGAGCGCAAGTCGGTTGCGTAGCGCAGCACCTCCGCCTGGGGCACCTCCGCTTCGACCTCCATAGTGCCGGGGGAGACCATGTCCATGTTGTGTACTCTGGCGCGGCGGCTGGTGAGGTCGCCGATAACGTCACCCATGCGGTCTTCCGGCACGCGTACCTTCATCTGCAAGACCGGCTCCAAGAGGACGGGTTTGGCCCTATCCATGGCGTCACCAAGGGCCATGGTGCCGGCAATCTGAAAGGCAAGGTCCGAGGAATCGACAGTGTGCTCCTTGCCGTCGACGAGCGTTACGCGCAGGTCGACCACCTCGCCGCCGGCAAGCGTGCCCTCTTTCATGGCTTCGCGGATGCCCTTGTGCACCGCTTCGCGGAACGGCGCGGAGATTGCGCCGCCGAAGATCTTGTCGACAAATTCAAAGCCCTCGCCTCTCTCTGCCGGTTCAACCTCGATGTTGCAGACCGCGTACTGCCCATGGCCGCCGGTCTGGCGCACAAACCGGCCTTCCGCCGCTGCCTTGCCGGTGATCGTCTCCTTATAAGGCACTTTGGCCGGCACAGTCTTTACGTCAGCGCCAAACTTGCGTTTCATGCGCTCGAGCGCGACGTTGATATGCGTTTCTCCAATGCCCGATAGCAGTGTCTGGCCGGTTATCGGCTGCCGTTCAACGTGCAGGCTGGGGTCTTCTTCCGTAACCCGCGCGAGCGCGCTGCTGAGCTTTTCCAGGTCTTCTTTCGACGTAGGTTCGATCGCGGCGGTAAAGAGCCACCGCGGGAACGTCACCGCCGGTAACGTAGAGGCTTGCTTCCGTTCGCTCAGGGTGTGGCTGGTCACCGTGTCCGCCAACTTGGCGACGGCGCCCAGGTCGCCCGCGGCGATGTGGTCTGTAGTTTCTTGCTCGCGACCGCGCAGGAAAAGCAACTGGCCGATACGCTCTTCAGATTCGCTGATCGCGTTCCACACGCGGGAATCCGAGCGCAGCGTGCCCGAATAGACGCGGACGAAAGTCAGCTTGCCCACGTAAGGATCGCCCAAGGTCTTATAGACAAAGGCCGCGAGCGGGCCCTCGGAGTCCGCGGCAAGCTCCACTTTTTCACCACCCTGCAGGGCGGTGGCGGGGCCAGTCTCGGCCGGCGAGGGGAGATAACGGATGATCGCTTCGATGAGCGCCTGCACGCCGACGTTTCGCGTCGCTGAGCCGCACAGCACCGGGGTGAGTTGACCGGTGAGCACTCCTTCGTGGAGGGCGGTCTGCAACTCATCGGCGGTAATGTCTTCGCCTTCCAGGTATTTTTCCGTCAGGTCGTCGTCCAGTTCCACGACGCTCTCGATGAGGGTCTGCCGATACTCCTCGACAGTATCTTCGAGGTCTGCGGGTACGGCCGCCTCAGTCACTTCATTATCGGCATACATGTAAGCCGCGTTCGCGAGTATATCGACCACACCCTTAAAGTCGTTCTGAGACCCAATGGGAACATGCAGCGGCGCAACACTGTTGCCAAAGTATTCACGCAGGCTGTCCAGCGTGCCAAAGTAGTCGGCATTCTCGCGGTCCATACGATTGACGAAAATCAAGCGCGGGAGTTCGTGGGCAGTGATGCGTTCCCACGACTCCTCCGTGCCAACTTGCACGCCGCTTGACACGTCCACCACCAGCACCGCGCCATCGGAAACATGCAGAGCGCTGGCCACCTCTCCCGTAAAATCGGCATACCCCGGCGCATCGAGCAAGTTTATCTTGGTGTCGTTCGACTCTACCGGAACGAGTGAAAGATTAAGAGAGATCTGGCGCTTGATCTCATCCGGATCGTAGTCTGAAACCGTGCTGCCGTTGTCCACGGCGCCAAGGCGACCAATGGCGCCGGTAGCGTACAGCATCGCTTCTGCAAGCGAGGTTTTGCCTGCGCCCACGTGGGAGAACAACCCAACATTACGAATTGCGTCCGTCGCATACGCCTTCATACGGTTTGTACCCTTACTGAAGAAAGAGGTATAGTGCACTTAAGACTGGCATTATATACCAGAGTGCGGCAACGCACCAAAACTGCTCAAACACTCCTATCGCAAGCGTTTGATTTCTTGGGCATTGCCTTTACGTATCTGCCTTGATCGCGCGTGTTGATTTGGAGTCCAATTCTGTCACACACGTGAGTCGGCGCACAACCAAGACTGCGGTGCAACCTTAATCCATGCGGCCCTGCTGTTTTCGGCTATGGTGTCCGCTGTTACGCAGAAGAAGGCTCAAGGCGACCCAGCGGCGGCTATGTGGCGAGCAAGACTATGAAATGAGGGAGAAGCATGAAGATCTTTCGCGTAGTGGTGCTTGTGCTGGCAATAGTACATTTACTCCCGGTTGGCTTTACAGCCGCTGTCGGCGGTTTTGCCGATGGAGGCAATCTCTGGGAACGTCTGGCACTCATGCTGGTACATCCGGTGACCGCTATTCTCCTCTTGCTCATGGCTGCGCTGCCCACGCCCTCCCGCAGGCTGCTCATGCTTGGGTCTGCAGTCATAGCGGTTAACGTGATTGCCGATGTTTCGCTGTCGCTGGCCATTTCTTCAGGGAACATTCGGGGAGACTGGTGGCTGCCGCTCGTCTTTTCCGTAGTCCCGCTCATTGGGTTGGCCTACACGCTGACATTGCTCACCCGCCGCGCCGATTAGCAGTGTTTGCTACACGGTGAAGCCCTAGTAGTTTTCCACGCCCTGCGAGGGTGAATGAAGGACAACTAGGCTGATACCATTCAGCCACTACCCAACCAAAGGTTTTCTCGTCCTGGGTAGAGAAGAAGGGCCATGGCACAAATCGATAGTCTAGACCATCTAGAAGCTGTTCTCTTTATGGGGGCGTACACCCTTAGGGAAACTGCGGTGCTCCTTCGCGCAACCACCCCTCCTTCGGGTTCGAATCTGAGTCTGTGGAAGCAGCGACACGACGAGTTCATTGAGGCTACTACCTACCATTTATCCCAATGGATTCGTCGCGGCTTGGGGTGGGAGGAACCCTTTAGAGTTTCCAGTAAAGACCGCGTAATTACCTTTTCTGATCTCGTCCGTTTGCGCATGATTGCCTTATTCCGGTCACGCGGCATTGCGTACAAGGCCATTTTGGCAGCCGAGGACTATGTCCGCCGTCTACGAGGAATCCCACAACCTTTCATTACGGAGGAAATGTGGACCGCACGTTCAGACGTATTCGTACGATTTACCAATGAATTAATCTCGGCTTCCCAGTATGGTCAGCTTGCTTTCGAGGAGTTAATGTCTGAGTTTCTAGCCCCCGCGAATCACGGACTTTTGTTTGCGTCTGGTGGGAGGCCCGTGCGGTGGCAGCCTTCCCCAGAAGTGCTCATCGATCCTGAAATCCAATTTGGAGCTCCTTGTATTGAAAGCACGAGAGTCGAGACACGCTCGCTGTGGTCGCTGAATCAAGCTGGCGACAGCACAGAGACGCTTACCGAGGCATTTCACTTGCGAGAGGGGCAAGTAGCACACGCAATAGTGTGGGAGAAATTGCTCTCTGACGCAGCCCAAACCAATGCAGTTCTTCCTCGATGAAAACCTGCCGCCTCAGGTAGCGTGTGCGCTGGCGCTGGTGGGCTATCCGATTACGCATCCAGAAAAGCATGGTAAGCGCGGCGAAAAGGACCCGGATCTCATTACATGGCTGGCACAAAACCAGTTAGTTTGGATCACGAAAGACGATGATGCGAGAAAAAGGCACATCGGTCACATAAGGCAAGCAGGAGTCTCAGTCGTTTGGGTTCGGGGGCTTGCAGGAAGAAAAAACGTCGTTACCATTCAGCAGGTACATCTAATGTTGACAGTGAAACTCGAAAATCTCATTGAAGAGTTGGAGGAATGTACCGGGCCGCGGCACTTCATGCTTTACCTGTCAGCCAGGCGGCCGGTCCTAAAGCCGTTGCAAATTGACACTATCCAATCGGGTAGACCACTGCGTGCTCGAAGAGTTCGCTGAGCATGGCTTTGTTGTTCTTCCCTTATGAGCTTCCAACACAACGGAGGGCGCCTCATCGGTGCGGCTGCAATCAAGGGCGTGACCATAGTAGCCGACGCAGTTCGAAGCGCTCGTTGGGTGCTACGCGGGTAAGTTGAGAGTAGGTACTGGGATGCAGCACTCTAGTATCGAAGCCGAAAGGTGAGCTAGGTGGCTGGTCGAGTTGTTGGATCATTTCTCACGCGGGCCGCGGCGCTGCAGGCGGTGGAGGAACTGGCAGCGCTGGGCTGCGACGTGGAGATGATGAAGGTCGAGCACCAGGGCTCGCGGGCTGCCATGATCCGCCTTATTCTGCGTATCGCGCAGGGCGGCGTCATTGGCGCGGCGCTCGCTCTTCTAACTGTCTTTGTGGTGCCGAGCGAGTTTCTGCTGCCGACCATGGTCATTGGCGGTGCGGCCGGCGCGGCATTCAATGTCCGTTTGACCCGCCAGCGGGAGCTGCCGATTGCAGTGGAAGATACCAGTGTGCAAGTGCTGGTGATCGTGCAAGGCGCTAACCTCGAGACTGCGACGATGGTGCTCCGCAAAGAAGGGAGCACCGCAATCCAGCAGGTTGATGAGGATAGCTAGGGAGAATCGCCGTATTCAGGCTTAGTTGCCTTTTCGGTAGTTACCCTTCTGGACTCTCTGCGGGAAAGCGGCCCCTATCTCCCGTCACCTGCCGGCTCCACCTGCTCGAAGATAGCCGCAAGCGCTGCCGGTGATGCGGCCCGTGCCTCCTCTTCGCTCCCGCTATAGACCCTTGCCATGGGTGTGGAGTCCTCCACCGCCATACCGTGGGCAGCCAGCAAGTCCGAGTCGCGTTCCGGGTCAAGCCACTGCACTATCTGCGCGGGCGTATGGATACGCAGCGCCTGCTGGTAGAGGCTTTGTGCCGCCGGCGCTGCGCGGGAGCCCGTCACGATGATGTGCGCCGGCGCGCGCAAGAGCCGGTCAACCGCCAGGCCGTAGGGAGCGCCGAAATACGCGAAGTGCCGAAATGTTACCGCGTAGTTTGCGAGCGCAGTTTGGGCAACGGCGCGGTAGCGCTCGATTTTGGTGAGGCGCCACAGGCGAGTCAAGAGTTCAGCCGCAGCAGCCGTATCCGCCATAACTTCCTGCCGTTGGGCAAGCAGCCCCAGCGGCGCTTCTCCGAGGTGTGGAGCGCTATCCCAGAAGCCGCCGGTCGCAGTGTCGTGATGGTGACGTAGGATGTGCGCAGCAATCGACCGGGCGCGTTCCAGGTATTCGCGGACGCCCGTAGCTTCGTAGGCGTGGATGAAGGCGCGGGCCGCGGCAGTTTGGTCCGGCAGCCAGCCCCAGCCGTATGCTTTACCCTCCCAATTGCGGGCGACACCGCGTTCGGCATCCCACATGGCTTGCCACAGATGATCCAGTATCGCGCTCGCGTAGTCGCGGTATGCCGTGTGCTCCGTTGTGCGGAAGGCATCCAGAAACGCCTGCGCTGCCAGCGCGTTTTCCCTAGCGTGAATGACCGGGTCAACGCACGTTTCGCCAAACGCGCAGCGCTGCGCTGCAGGCAAGTCATAGTATTCTTCCGGGGCAAAGAATCCGCCAAAGAACGCGCCGGAGCCAGGGTCCCGCAGCTTCTCATGCAAGAACTGCAGCACGCGCGCGCCGGTTTGCGTAAAGGCATCCTCGCGAAAGACGTGCGCGGCTTCCATGTAGAGCGAGACCAGCGCCGCGTTCTCTTCCAATGTGCACTCGCGTTCCGGCTTCTCCCATTGAGCGTCGCTAGCAAAGCGGAAGAACACGCCGTCTTCACGATCATAGAGGTTGCTCAACGCCATGATGTCGAGCGAGTGCTTCACCAGGGCGGCAAGATTGTAGTCGAGCGAATGTTGGCACCATGCCAGGGCGAAGTGCAAGGCCTCCGTGTGGGTGAACTTGGGCGCGTCGCCCAAGCCGCCGTTCACGCGGTCGAACGCGCCCGTAATGAAGGCCATGGTTTCGGCGGGGATTGCGGGAGTGAGCACCCCGTCCGTGGCTTTCTCGGTCGCTTCCGCTGCGCGCCGTTTCTCTTTCAGCGCGCCGAGCTTCTCGCGGATAATGTCGCGATTCTTGCGGTACTCCTCCGCGAGTTCCACCAGAAAGTCGCGCATTTCCTGCACGGGAATGTACGTCGCGCCCGCCATGAGTTCGCCTTCCGGGGTAAGAAAGGCAGTGGTAGGCCAGCCGCCGCGATTGTAGCGCCGGTCGATGTCGGGGCGCGCGGCGGCATCCACGCGGATCGGCACGAAGTCGGTCTTGATGAGAAACTGCACCGTTTCGTCGGAATACGCGCGCTCGTCCATCAAATGCGACCATTGGCTCCACGCCGTCGTGATGCACAGCAGGATGGGCCTATTGCGCGCCTGCGCCTCGGCAAAGGCTTCTTCAGACCACGCGCGCCAGGGAATGAGGCGCGCGCTATTCGGGCGCGGTGAAAAGCGGAAATTCCCGTTTTCGAATTCCGGGTACATCAAATGCTCGCTTACTGGCTGTTAGGACGGTTGATTCATTATACCGAGAGGCGGCAGTTCTCAGTCTTGGCGTAAACACAGGCCAATTCGCAATCGATTCACGGGCAGGGCTACGGTGCCCGTTACCGATTCTATTTTGACGGGATCAGAACGAACGGTGCAGTTATGAAGATAAGCATTTACTTCCCATGCTATGTGGGCGCAGGTTGCAAACCTGCGCTACCGGAGGTTGGACGTGCTGAATACGCCCAATGTCCTTCACCCTTCTCGTTACTGGGGCGGCCGTGGGCAAATGTACCCCACTCTCAATATCCCTCCTTGACACTGCAGTGAGACCCTTACCATACTGAGAATGTCGTTGTGCCTATAAGTTTGCTCCTGCCAGGATGGTTGTTGCCAAGCTAGAGAGAGTCTAACTTAATGCGCGCGCTTGAAATCGATCAACATATGCGGGGAGTCGGCACGTGGGTTGATTGGGGCCATACCGTCGATACGTTCAAGTCCGGTGAACCCAGCATGGACGTGCGCGGCATTGCCGTGGCGTGGCAGAGTCAGTTTTCCACCCTCAAAGCCGCGCACGCGCACGGATACAACCTATTCGTGACCCACGAACCTACCTTTTATTCTCACTTGGACACTGACGCCGGGGAATTCCCCAATATCCATGCGGAGGCGAAACGGGCCTGGTTGGGTGAGTCCGGCATGGTCGTGTATCGCTGCCACGACGTCTGGGACGTGATGCCGACGCACGGCATACGCGATAGCTGGGCGCGCGGCCTTGGCCTGGAAGGCCCGCCGCTGGCTGAGGATGAGCGCGGCTGGTACGGACTATTTGCGGTCCCGCGCCAGACGGTCCATGAACTGGCGCAAGACTTCGCCGCGCGCCTCAGCGCCATCGGACAGGACCAGGTGCAGGTGGTCGGAGACCTTACGGGCACGGTGGAACGCCTGGCGATCGGCACAGGCGCTGCCTGCCGCGTGCCCCACATGGCGCAATTGCAGGACAAAGACGGTAGGTACGCCGATGCGTTGCTGGTGACCGATGATGGCATGAGCTTCTGGAAAGACGGGAGTTGGGCGCTTGACCGCGACCTGCCGCTGCTGGTCGTGAACCACGCCACCGCCGAGGAATGGGGCATGCAGTCCTTGGCGGAGTACCTCAAGGTTCAGTTTCCCGGCGTACCCGTGCAGCACTTTCCCCAAGGCTGTCAGTACCGGAGCGTCCGCGCTGCGGACGGGTAAGCAATGAGACGCCGCTTAAACGCTGAAGCTGCCTGAATCGACCCACTATCCGATTGCGGGGAGTGGCGTGAATTGCCGCTGGTTGCCCACCTTAACCCGCGAGGACTTGGTTTGTTTCATCACATTGTCAGGCGCCTTGACACCGCAGCGAGACCCTCACCATACTGAGAACGTCGCCGCTGCCTGAGGAAATGCTGGCAGGCGATCGAATAGGTAGCGAGGAGCCGGACGTTAGGGAAAGCGCGATCATGGCAGATATGATGGAGGCGGTGGTCTGTTACGGGCCTCAGGACTATCGGGTGGAGCAGGCCCCCATGCCGGTCATGACGGATGCGTCCATGGTGCTGCGCATTGCTGCTTGCGGCATCTGTGCCAGCGATATCAAGTGCTTCGACGGCGTCGGCCACTTTTGGGGCAGCGAGACCCGTAGGCCCTACGTGATTACGCCCGTCGTTCCCGGTCACGAGTTCAGCGGTTACGTGGAGGCAATCGATCCGGCTATGGCGGAACAGCAAGGCTTCCAAGCGGGTGATCTCGTAGTGGTGGAGCAAATCGTGCCCTGCTGGCAATGCCGCTTTTGCGCGAGCGGCAGCTATTGGATGTGCCAGGTCAACCATATCTTCGGCTTCAAGGGTGGAATTTGCGATGGCGGCATGGCATCTCACGTGCGCGTGCCGCGCGGGGCAATTGTCCACAAGGTGCCGGACGGGCTTACGGCCGAACAGGCCGCCTACGTGGAGCCGCTCGGCTGTGCGCTGCACGCGGTGGAACGCGGCGAGATCAACGTTGGCGATACCGTAGTGGTTGCCGGGCTCGGCAACATCGGCCTCTGCATGTTGCAGGCGGCGCGACTGTATTCACCCGGCAAACTCATCGGCATCGACCTGCACCCGAGACGCCGGGCGTTGGCGACCGAATTCGGCGCCGACGTAGTTTTGGATCCCACTTCCCCCGACGCATTGGAAACCGTCCTCGACCTTACCAACGGCTACGGCTGTGACGTGTACATCGAAGCCACCGGCCACCCCTCCGGCGTGACGCAAGGGTTGGACATGGTACGCAAGCTCGGCACGTTTGTCGAGTTCAGCGTGTTTGGCGAGGACGTGAAAGCCGACTGGACCATCATCGGCGACCGCAAAGAGCTGAACATCCACGGCGCGCATTTGAGTCCCTACACCTACCCGCTGGCAATGGACCTGCTGCTGCAGGAGAAGGTCACCGTGGACCCGCTCATCAGTCACACGTTTCCCATCAGCGCCTTCCCCGAAGCCATCGAAGCGGCGCACAACGGGGCCGAGGGCATGAAGGTGATGATTGTACCGTGAGAGGATTGAGGGGAGAGGCGCAGCTACCTGGGAAATGACACTGTTTGTGCACCGCAGAGTTGCATAGTAGCTACCTCGTGAACTGCTAAGTCTGCAGCGCAAAGACCTTAAAGAATATAGGAAGAAACGTAAGGTGGGAGCTTAGCCGCGACAATGTCGGACAAGGGCAAATGAGTCGCTCCTCACCGTTCGTGCTGAGCCTGTCGAAGCATGAACGGTGAGAGCAGAGCGGGAGACACATAGTTCTATCCCCTGCCGTTCACCCTTCGACTAAGCTCAGGGCGAACGGTATATGAGGATGCGTGATGAGGATACGCGATGAGGATGCGTGATTGAGACTAGGTAAGGGATAGCCCTTTGGAAAGGAATGACGGACTTCTGTTAAGGAAGACAATTAATCCTGTAGAATGGGTGTTCCCAGTTGAATCAGTAATTGGAGAGGAGAGCATTTATCGTGAAAATTGCCTGCCAGGAAAACAAAGTACCGGGAGACTCGTTCCAGGAGAAGGTTGATAATCTGGAGCGGTTCGGCTTTGCAGGCGTAGAGTTGATGCACGGCCACTTGGCGGAGCGGTTGTCGGAGGTCAAGCAAGCGCTCAGCAATAGCAGCGTGCAGGCCAGCACCATTTGCACCGGCAATGAACACGATCTGCTGGGTGTCACCAAAGATGACCGCGCCGCGCGTATGGAGCGTTTTAAGGGCTTGCTGGCCCTGGCCGGCGAACTGGGGCTGGTGGGCGTGATTGCCGTACCGGTGCGGGGACGCACGCCGATTTTCCCCGACCTTTCCCCCTATCAGTCCGGCGCGGACCTCGAGCGCAATCTCTACGTCGAGTTGCTGCGTGAGGCGGGCGAGAGCGCCGCGCGCGAGGGCACGAACATCCTCGTGGAGCCGCTAAATCGCTATGAAACCCACCTGGCCAATACGCTCGCAGACGGCGCGGCCATCTGTGGGGCGGCGGACCATCCCAACGTCAACATTATGGCGGACTTCTTCCACATGAGCATCGAGGAGGCGGATATCGCGGCCAGCATTCGCGGGGCGGCGCAATACGTCAAGCACGTGCATCTCGCCGACAGCAACCGCACCCAACCGGGCACCGGCCATACGGAGTTTCGCTCTGGCTTTGCCGCCTTGCAGGAAATAGGATTCGAGGGCTTCATGGCGCTGGAGTGCGGCATCACCGGCGATCCGGAAGAGTCATTACCTGCCACGGCGGCTTACTTGAAGAGCTGCATGCCGTAGTGCACCAACTCTTGATAGCGAGAGTTCACGGAGGTCCATTGCACAGCCTAGATTGGAATTTGCGTATCCCCTCTCTCCCCGGGGAGAGGGCTAGGGTGAGGGGTTCTTTTTACGCGAGGCCGCGTCCCAATTTATCTGGCAGCACCAACAAAAAAGCTTAAAAGCACTCGAGCACAAGTAAATTAGGGAAGCAGACGGGAACTGAACTTGGGGCGTCGACATTTCACTGAGTTCTTTCCCAATCTAGTTTTTATGCACGTAAGGAGGGGGTTCGGATGAGAATCGGGTTTGGTCAATTTCGCGAGCCGTCGCCGGAGTATCTGCAGTTTGCCGCGCAGTACGGGGCGACGGACGTGCTACTTAACACGGCAAACTTGCCGGACGACAACGGGCGCTGGGAGCTCGACGACCTCGTAAAGCTGCGCAAGAACATCGAGCAGTACGGGCTCAAACTTACGGCTCTGGAGAATGTACCGGTCGCCTTCTACGACCATGTGATGTTGGGCGGTCCGCGCCGCGACGAGCAGATCGAAAACATGGTCTACACCATTCGCAACATGGCGCGGGCGGGCATCCCCATCTTTGGCTATCACTGGATGCCGTCCCACGTCTGGCGCACCACGCCCGCGGAGATTCGTTGCGGCGCGGTGGCCACCGCCTTCGACTACGCCGAGGCCGAGGAAAGGTCGCTCAGCCACGGACGCGAGTATAGCGAAGAGGAGGTGTGGCAGAACCTCGAATACTGGATAAAGCTCATTACGCCTATTGCCGAGGAAGAGGGCATCCGCCTGGGCATCCACCCCTGCGACCCGCCCATGGAGCGGCTAGGCGGTATTCCCCTGCTCTTCCGCAATTTCGCCTCCTACAAGCGCCTCATCGAAATCTACCCATCCGAATGCAACGCCGTGGAGTTCTGCCAGGGGACGTTTGCCGAGATGCAGGGCGAGGACATCTACGAGATGATCCGCTACTTCGGCGAGCGCAAGAAGATTCTCTACGTGCACTTCCGCAACGTCTCAAGTCCCGTGCCGAAGTTCCAGGAAGAATTCATTAATACCGGCTACGTGGACATGCACAAGACGATGCAGATCTACCATGAGGTGGGCTTCGACGGCTTCTTCATCGACGACCACGTGCCGCAAACCGACGGCGACTCCGCGTGGGGACACCGCGGCCGCGCCTTTGCCAACGGCTACATCCAAGCGCTCATCGACGTGGTGACGAAAGAGGGGAATTAGCGGCTAAATCTGTCCTGCAGGCAACCGGCTGCGGCAATTAGAATAGTGCAGGTTGCGCGAACTATCCTTGCGTGGGCGGCGTGTCGGTATCCGTCCGGTCGCGCAGGAAGTAACCCTCTAGCAATCCCTCGATGCGCGCTACCCGCTGCCCCAGGTCAGACACCTGCCCCTGCAAGCGCAGAACAAGGCCGCCAATGGCTACCGCCGCAATGATTACCGTTGCCAATGTTGCCAGAAACTCGACGTTCATTGCTCACCTGCTTGGCGCCGCTTCCGGGCGGTGTACGCAATCACGACCATGCACAACCCACGCCTACTGTGCCGGCACAGCACCGTTGTCCTGAGAGACAAGAACTGCGTGACAAAGACATAGCTATTCGTGTAGACGCCTCATACGAAGCGTCCTAGAATTATAGTGATCGGCAACTGCCCAAATGGGTTACTTTAGCGCCGCCGATGGGCTTATATGTTCGAATTATAGCACAATTTAGAACGGGATTATTAGGCTAAGACTTGATACTACATTGTAGACTGAAGCTTGTTACTTAATTGGATTGGGGCTCTTGTCACTGCGAGTGCACCGTAGCCCCATGCTTGACACGGGGAAGCGGGGGACAAGCCCTCGCGCTACGACCTGCCAACAAGAATCGAGCGTACACAGCGCGAGAGAAAACAACCCGAGTCCAGGTGCTTAGTGGTTTCCATGAAGTGCCTATTATCCAACTAGCACGATAAGGAGCACACATGACTACAGATTCCACCGCCTCAGCGCTACACAAATCATCCCTCGTCATCGATTCCCACAACGACGCGATTGTCGCCTACCTGCTGCGCAAAGGGGAAAGCATCGCCGGACCCGACGCGCCGGCCCGCTCGGAGCCGGAGAGCGTGGTGACGTTCTTACGGGGTTCGTTGATGCCCGGCGGGCGCGAGATGCAGGTCAACCTGCCAAAGTTGCGGGCGGGCGGCATCGACGTGGTTTACTGCGCCGTGGACGTCACTCGCGCCTGGGGCAATCACCTGCTGTACGCCATGGATGCCTTTGGCTGGTTCTTGGCGGAGGTGGACGCCTATGCCGACCAGATTGCGGTGGCGACGACGGCGGATGAGATTGAATCTATCGTGGCCAGCGGCAGGATCGCGGCCGTGCTCACCATCGAGAATTCCGAGGTGCTGGAGCGCAGTCTCTGGGTGTTGCCGGTGCTCCAGCGTCTCGGCGTGCGCTCCATGACGCTGACGTGGAGCTACCGCGCGCATGCCGCCGACGGCGCGTTTGAGAACGTCACCGGCGGCGGCCTGACGCACTTCGGGCGCGATCTGGTGCGTCTGATGAACGAACACGGCATGATCGTGGATATTTCGCACATCAGCGACCGGGGTTTCTGGGACGTGATGGAGGTCACGACCGCGCCCATCATCGGCTCCCACAACGCCTGCCGCGCTCTCTGCGAGCATCCGCGCAACCTGACCGACGATCAAATTCGGGCCGTGGCGGCGAATGGCGGCGTGATCGGCGTGACCTATGTGCCCGCGTTCGTGGACGCCGATGAGAGCAAGCGCACGCTGGAACGGCTGCTCGACCACTTCGACCACATCGCTCAGGTCGGCGGCGCAGACTGCATCGGCCTGGGCTCGGACTTCGACGGCGGCGGCGACGTGCTGAAAGACGCAACTGTCGTTCCGCAAATCACCGAGGGTCTGTTGCAACGCGGCTGGAAAGAAGACGACCTGCAAAAGCTGCTGGGCCTCAACCACTTGCGGGTCTTCCGCCAGGTATGTGGGTAAACATACAAAAGCACATTAGCGGCTATGCTAATGTTGAAGGTAGGGGGAGCTGCCTGCACGCCGCGGAAAGTTCCCTCTCCCGGTGGAGACCCTTGCATAACCCTTGCCGGGGCGAGAAAGTCCACTCTCCCGGCGGAGAGCTTTGCGTAACTCTGACGAGCACGCGAAATTAGGCTGGTTACGGTAAAGATTCACCCTCACCCCGGCCCTCTCCCAGCGGGAGAGGGAGTAATTCTTGCGCCGCTGGCTGAAGTTACGCAAAGGTCTCCGGTGGGTGAGGGCTAGAGCCTGCCCCGTACTTGATACGGGGGTGAGGGCCGGGCCTTGCGAACAGTTGGCACAGGGCAAGATTTCCGCGTTTAGCGGTGGAGACACGGATCAGCAGTGTTCCAGCACGCGCAGGTTGCAAACCTGCGCTACGGGGTGGGCGGCACTTGCTGGGTGCTTGTATGTATTCTGCGGGACTTGCGGGTCTCAGTAGTCATCGCGGCGGGGCGCCCGTTCATCCTGCGACAGGCTCAGGACGAACGGGCAAGAGCAGGTCACGGCGTTGCGGTCCGCCAAAGCACCGAAACCTTGCGGGCCTCCCAAAGCGCCGAAACAAAGAGAGCACCATTGCGGGAGTTCCGCACTTGGTCACTGAGTATGTTACGGTTGGCCTTGCGGCAGGTGAGGAGAAAGGGAAATAGCACGATGGAACTTGGTAAATTCCTTTCAGCATTTGGCAGGCAGTCAAACGACGACGCGGCGATGCCGGAGAGCGTGCGCGAAGTGGCGGCCGACGCGCTCGACGCCCGGCCCACAGACCGGTCGCGGGTGCCGCCGGGGCAGTGGGTAACGCGCGGCTGGCCGGTGCTTACGTATGGGTCCACGCCGCGTTTCGATCCCGCCAGATGGAATTTGCGCACTGTCGGCCTCGTTGAGAACCCGCTTACGTGGGACTACGAGACCTTTATGGGCTTGCCCACGAAGAAGGTGCTTTGCGATGTCCACTGCGTTACCACGTGGAGTTTGCTCGACAGCGTATTCGAGGGCGTGCCGGCTCTCTACGTGGCGGAACAGGTCAAGATCAAGCCCGACGCAACGCATGTAATTGCCCATGCCGAGCAGGGCTACACCGCCAATCTGCCGCTGGCTGACTTCCTCCGTGACGACGTGCTGCTGGCATATAAGCACAACGGCGAGAACCTTGCGCACGACCACGGCTGGCCCCTGCGCTTGATGGTCCCCCACCTCTATTTTTGGAAGAGCGCCAAGTGGCTGCGCGGCTTGGAGTTCGTCAACGCCGACGCGCCCGGCTTCTGGGAACAGCGCGGCTACCACATGCGCGGCGACCCGTGGACTGAGGAGCGCTACGGGTAGCGGGTGATGTCTCTAGCGGCAGGCAACAAGCTGACCAGAGGTGGAATGTTGACCGCATTGTTGCGGTAGCGCGGGTTTGGAACCTGCGTCCCTCGGCTTCTTCGATATGAGCATGACTCTTCGGTCAACCTTTCGCATTCTGGTTTGGTCAGAGTTGTGGGAGCGCGAAATGTCCTGCCCCTAACTTTGGCAGGAGGGCAGCATTCCTAAGTTGCCCAACGCCTCACTATAGACTCCGGCTTTTGCCTGTGCTAGATTTAGCCTTCATACTTACTCCAGAAAGCGGGTGACAAGTCCCCGCGCTACAAGAAGCACTTCAATTGCTAGCTCGGCAAGTGACACCCTTGACGACGTTGAAATCCTTCTTGTAAGAATTGCCCGCCTTAGTGTAGACATGACTGCCGCGTTCAATGAGATGCGGCTACCATTTTGGAGGCCCTTTTGGAAAACTCAAGTTGCTCAACGGCACTCTTCAAGGACCGCGAACTGACTGCCGCTCTCGATGCTATCGCGGAAGTCGGCTTTCCCCAAGCTGAGCTAAACGTGCGAGAGCCTCATGTCTATGGAGCGGACGCTCAAGAGCAGCAGCGCCTCATCGACCTCTTTGCTTCGCACTCTGTTCAGGCAAGAACGATGCACGCGCCGTCGGGCCGCTCAATTCTGGGGACTCTGGACCAGGAGTGGCACCAGGAAAGCGTTGACATCCTGGCTCCATATATACGCATGGCCGGCAGTCTCGGTCTCACCGAAGTGGTGATCCATCCCATTCCCAGCAGTACTCTGGTGCCCGATACCGCGGATCCCACGCTGCGCCAGCGGATGGAGGATGGCATTCGACGTTCGCTCGACGCGCTGCTGCCCACTATCGAGGAGGCCGGCGTCCGGGTGACGCTGGAAAACCTGCCGTATCCGGATTATCCGCTCAACAACATGGGGGATTTGCGGGCGGTGATAGAGCCCTATCCCAGCGCTTCCGTGGGGCTGATTCTGGACTTTGGGCATGCCGGCAGGGTCGGACGCTCTCCGGTGGACGAACTGCTCGCCGCGGGAGAGCGCCTCTGCGGCACCCACATGCACGACATCGATTCCCGCGACGGTCTGGTGGACCACCACTCACCTGCCCTGGGCTACTTCGACTGGGCTGCCATCCGCCGCACGTTCACTGAAATCGGCTACCAAGGCCCGTGGACTATGGAAGTTTCGAAGCCCAGCGGCGAGGAAAGCCTGGAAGAATTGGCCCATGAGATTAGCGCCTGGCTGGCGGCTTGGCTATAGCAGAAGGGCAATCGCAAAACAGCGTTTCTGCGGTACCTACGAGACGATCACGCGTCTTCTTTGTACGACCACAGCGCAGGATCCAGGGCTGCACATGTCCCTTCAATACCCGGAGGGCCACTGAAATTTGCCTGTTCAACAGCCTTGAACCAGGCGGCCTGGATTTGCCGTCTGGCATTGGCATCTGAAAGGCCTTGTGTTCTCGTGACCCCCAAGGACTCAGTTGCGCGGCGTACACGCGTATCGACTGCAACCGGGATGGTGTTCATCTTTTCGATCTTTGCGTTGCCTGGCGCTGCCATCAAACGAACCCACATCGGCCCAATTTTCGGACCTTTCAGTTGAAAGAAACAGTAACCGCTGTCCGTTGTAGATTGCAATTCGTATCGCAGTTGCTTTGCGTCGCCAACTCCTTCGTCAATCACCCGACGCACCGGACCATCATCATGTGCCAGCATGTGCGCAATGTTCTTCCAAGCTTTGACGTTCTTGCTTGGAAATCTACCGCTTACCTTGCAGTTCTTATCAGACAACACTGAAAAGAGCACTTCGGTAGGCATGATGGATACTCTGGAAGGATCAAAAGCTTCTGGATGTGCGTCCAAGAGAGCGACACCGTTTCGCCACAGCTTCCTGGCATCACACATTAGGTCAACTGCACCAATGAAAGTCAGGAACAGTCGCACCTCCCTATCGGAGGCACCAGAACTGCGCAGGCAGTCTGCGGCGATTACTTCTGGCATTTTCGCCCACCCGCTCAAGCGGCCACAGTAGAATTCGTTGGCGATTCTCTCCGCTATGCGAGCCGCGGCTTCTACGTCCTCGTGGTTCCACATCTTGGGCAATCCCTCTTAAGTGCAGAAATTCTGATTGGCACACCACAGTGTTTGCGGATTTGTTCGGCTTTACTTCTAAACTATGCCTTGCCGCCACTTGTCTAGCATCTCCGCGCCCACCGTGCCTTCGAAGACGTGGCCTTTGTCGAACTGGTGCACGGTGAGGTTGTCCGGTTGGCCGGAAGCCGCGTAGGCTTTGCGGATGCGGGCGAGGCCGCGCTCGGCCCACTCGTGGGGGATGAGCTTATCCTGCAGGCCCCACTCGATAACCATCGGCCGCGGCGCAATGAGCGAGAAGATCTCAGGAGTATCCCCGTAGAGCAAGAGGCTGGGAATGAGCTGCGAGCCGCACTGTTTTAGGTTCTGGAAGCGTTCCTGGTACATGTTCAGGCAACCGGAGGGCACGCAGACCTTGATGCGGTCGTCCATGGCGCTGATCACCATGGTCATGCGTCCGCCGTAGGAGAGGCCCGCCGCCGCTAGCATTTCGGAGTCTACAAACGGCAGCGATTCCAGCACGTCCAAGGCCGCGTGCAGGTCGCAGAGCTGGTAGCCCACCACGGTGCGGCCGAGCAAGGTGGCGGCCATGTAGTTGCGGCAGCAGTAGTCGGGCTTGGGATCGGGATAGTGCGGCTGGCGCTCGCCGAAGCCGCGCTGGTCGGGCGCAAGCACCACGTAACCCTGTTCGGCAAAGCGGTGGCCGAAGTCGTATTGGGCGCGCTTTATATCCGCTACGCGCTCCGGCGTATCCGCAATGCCGGCGACACTGTCTTTCCCGAACTGCCCGTGCCCGTGCAGGCAGAGGATTGCCGCCGACTTCTGCTTAGCAGATACGCCTTTAGGCACCAGGAGGTAGGCCGGCACCCAGACCTCGCGCTCGGTCTGGTAGCGAATCTTGTGACGGACGTAAGCGCCGCAGTCGACTTCATCTTCATACTCGACGACGAGCGCGGCGCGTTCCGGCAGGATGCCCAGCAGGCTCAGCACTTTGGCGCGAAAACGCTCCTGCCAGTCGCGGAGCTCCTCGGTGGTGGAGCCGTTGAAGAGCATGGCGGGTTCCGCTTCGTCGACGTGCTGGGAGAGGTCGTATTCAAATGCGAGCGGGCGCATGGTGGCTGACTCCTTGTGTAGGGAAGACGGTGAATTCAATTGGCTTGTCTCTCCTAAGTATAGAGTCTCACCAGCGCAGAAACTGAAAGTGTCGCGTAAATCGTTGACAGAATGGAGAATTGAAACGGCAGGTAGTGAGGGCCAAGTTTCGAAATTTACTTACGTGAGGTAGATTCGTCTCGAGCGGCGAAGGTTCATGTCAAAGACGAACCTGGCCAGAGGCAGGTGAAGCGTCTCTCCGGCTAATAGGCGGCCCCGTATTTGATATGGGGCCAGACTCCAAGGGGTCACCAAAGATGGATTTCGGTGAGCGCTGGAATGAAGGGTAGGGTTTGAGTAATTGCCCGCATAACCCTAGATTCCGGCGCAAGCCGGAATGAAGGACCCCGCACGTGAGAGTGCTTGGGCAAGAATCCGGGTTGCTCTTGCACCGTCAAGCCAGAGGCTCTTTGCTCTCGGCCGGTTCGGTGATGTTCGTGGGTGTGGGACGCGCGCCGAAGTCGCGCCAGCCCCAGTCCACGTGCAGTCGGGGCAAGTCAAACTCGTAGTACCAGCGGATGCTCACCGGCCAGCCGTCGGCGGCGTAGAACGCGTAGAATAACGCCGCGCGGCCGGGGGCTTCTTCCAAGAGTCCTACCGGGGTCAAGTCCCGGAATAGCGCCGGGTCTTCTTCAATCTCCAGGTATGCTATGAGATCGGCTTCGTACTGCTCGGCGGCGTTGGGCCGGAGCAGCGCCAGATCAACCGGTTCGTGGGCGTTCCAGAGCGGCAGGCTGGGATCGGGGGCAGCGCTGCCGTCAGCGCAGGAAACCCACACCGGCGTGCTCCAGGCGTATTCGCCGTCGGTCTGGCGGAGGCGCACGTAGTAGGCGCCTGCTTGCAGCGGCTGCTCGTCGGTGTGGTCCAGCGTGGCGTCCAACGTACCGGGATACCACGATGCCAGGCAGCGGTTGCCTCTGATCAGGTCCAACCGCTCGATCGGCGCGCAGGCGTGGGCACGAATGCGAACCGCCACCGGGCCGCATGATTCAATAGTGCTGCCGGCCTCCGCGCCATTTGCGCTCACGTCCAGGATAATCCTTGCGCCGGTCGTGGCGAAGGTGCGGCGGTCGCGGATTGCCAGCCAAATGGCCTCCCGCTCGCAGGCTTCCGCATAGACCCCGGCTACTTGGCCGCTGCCAAATCCTGAATCGCGGATATTCAGCTCTTTGTTGAAGCGTCCCCGGAAGCAGTGGGCCGCCATGGGCGCGCCGAGCGTGGGCAGATGCACGTCGCTGGAGCCGATTACGGCTGGATGGTAACCGTGGTTTAGCGCCCGTTGCAGCACCCACTCGAACGCGCCGTGCCCGCTGGTGACTTCCAGCAGCGGCGCTTCCTCCGTGCGGTAAGCGGTCCAATTGGGCGGCCCACCGCCGATGTGGGCTTCGAGTAAAACGTCGTCCCGCGCCCCGTAGGCCGCCATCACGTTGTCCATGGAAGATTTCATTGGCAGGTGCGTCTCTTCATGGGAGTAAAACACCACGTTGCGGTCGCCGCCCTTGCCCGGATGCGCCTCATAGGCAAGGAATGGCACGTACGTTCCGGGCTCGTCATTGGCGCGAAAGGCCTGCTGGTGCGCCTGCCAGACCTCGGGACGGTCTTCGTCATTGGGCGCGGACATTGGACCCGGTGAACAGAAGTCCAACCGGCCCACTTGGCGCGCCTGGTCATGCCGTCGAGCGGGATGCACCTTGAAATTCGGCTCGCTCATCAGCTCGAGTGTAGTGTCGCCCCAACTATGACAATGCAACTCGCCCCAATACAGGCGTCTGCTCGGCTCCGGCTCGCAGAGTGTGGGATTGCTCAGCGCCTGCAGGCCGTTATTCTCGTCTGTAGCAGTGAATCGGTAGAGCCCAGGTGACGTGAGGCGCACGTCGTCGATGATCAGGATGCCCTGTTCCCGCGCCGTGAACGAAACACTTGGTGGGAGGACGTCGTGTGAACCAGCAGTGCCGGCTAGGTGCACCGTGCCCCGGTACTGGTCGCACACGTTGCGATGCCGGTCGAAGGCGATGAGATGGAGGGCGAACGGTTCATTTGGCGCAACCACCGAGGGGCCAAGCACGCGCAGCATGTCGGCGTGGGGTTCCGACGTAATCCGAATAGTTGCGGGGCTGCAGGCGAGCGTGCGGTAAGTCCCGCTGCCGGTGCGGTCTACCGCGAATGCGAATTTCCCAAGGGTCGTCGCGTCGTAGACTTCGCTGCCGGCGCCGCCATGGCGGCGGTCTCCCACCCGCAGGGTGAAGCGGTCGCCCGGTGCGAGCACGCCATCCATCACCACCACCTGGGCAAAGCTCGGCCGGTGGGACTGGTTGAGCGAGTTCACAATCAGGCGCAGGCGCGCCGCCGCATTGGATTCAAGGGTGACGTAGTCGCGCCCCGGCGGGTTGTAGTCCTGCACGCGGTGCCCGAGCAGAAAGCCATGGCGTTGGAAGAGGTAGCCGCCGCCGGCCTGCACGGTTTCGCGGACGGTGACCGTAAGCTCCCAGGCGCCGACGCGGCCCGCCGGGAGGGTGAGCGCCAAGCCGCGGTCTGCCGCGCCGTCGCTGCCGCAAAAGGCAACGTCGCACCGGTCGGGCTCGGCGGCGGTCACGGGCTGGATTTCGATTGACGCTCGCTGGGGAATAGCACGCGCCACGGATCGCCTCCCTTATGGGTTAGAAGTGTTGCACCAAGAGCCGAAAGCCGGAGTCGGGAGCAACTTCGACCCCGCTCGTTGCTATTCCTGCAAAGACGTTACTTGGCGGCGGGTGCGCCATCGTCACAACCACCCGCCTCTAATTCCGTCTCCACTGCCAAGAATTAGAGCCGACGAAGGGATTCGAACCCATAGCCTGCGGTTTACAAAACCGCTGCTCTGCCATTGAGCTACGTCGGCGCGTACTACGGTACAAGACCGCGTACTTCGATTGAAATCCACTAACATCGGTCAAAGGTCGAGCCCGCGACGTGAAAATGCTCCCGTGGACACACTTGAATTATAGGAGTGGCGCGGAAAGAGGGTCAAGCTCGCAGCGTTGCCATTGCTTCAGTGCGCACCTTGTGTCAAACTTCACCAGTGGGTGGATCGTCCGGTGAATGCGCGTTTTCCGGGGCGTGCGCCGTGCTTGTGATGGCATGGCCGGCAGCGAAAGCCGTCGGGTAAGCAATACATAGATTCGCAAGGGTGTTGGCTGGTGTCTGAAGGCGTATGATAGAGAGGGAGGTTCAAGTCGTGTACGGGGTTGTCGGCTATCTTAATCGCGCGGGTGATGGCTTTGCGCCAATCGGCAGCATCGCTTTGAAGATGCTGCGTTCCCTCTCGCCGTATGCTCCCGACTCAACCGGGGCCGCGTTCTTTGTGCCGCAGACGCGCGGTCAGGTCCTCGTAGCCGTGAAGATAGAAGGTGACGACGTGCGCACGCTGAGTGGGCGCGTCGTGCGGCGGGTGGGGCGCAAGGCAAACGTCTTGAAGTCCCGCATGGTCGGTCACACACTGCAACTCGTACTCGATACGGTTGAAGACGTGTTTGGGGTTGTGTCCGTAGCCGAAAGCGTGTGCGAGATTGGGGGCGTCGAGTGTTTCAGCGTCGGCCGCCGTCTTAGCATCATCAAGGACGTCGGCTCCATCGATCATCTTGAAGAAGAATACACCATTTCTGAGATTCGCGGCACGCACATGATCGGCCAGGCCCGCATGGCTACGGAGAGTCGTGTCGATGCGAGCCACTCGCAGCCCTTTTGGGCGCGGCCGCGGCCCGACATGGCGGTGGCGCACACCGGACAGATTACCAACTATCATAAGCTCCGCCGCAAGTATGAGGCGCAAGGTCAACGATTCCTCACCACGAATGACGCGGAAGTAATCGGTGCTTTCTTGGCCGTGGAAATGGAACGAGGCGCAACGCTTGAAGACGCGATGCGCGCGTCGCTCGACGTGCTCGACGGCACTTATGCCTATGTGGCGGCTACCGAAAACGAACTTGGCGCAGCGAAGGACTTCATGGGCGCGCGCCCGCTTGTCATTGCCGAAACCGATGAATTCGTGGTGGTAAGCTCGGAAGCCGCCGCCGTTTGCGAAGGGCTGGAGCAGGAGTTGGTGACGTGGGAGCCTGACGCGAAGGAAGTGCATGTGTGGGCCACGCGGACGCCGAGCGCTGCTGATACGCATGAACAGGCGACATAACCTTAGTCAAGATAATGTTCTTCATCGAAGCCGTTGATCGTACTACCCGCGAAGTCAACCAGCTCATTCGCCACGCGATCGAGCAAGGGCAGCACGACATCCACGTATACGACCCGCGGGGCCGGCACAGTCTCGGGGTGGCGTTGTTTCAGCCCGTGCATCTCATCTTTGCCGGGAGCGTGGGCTTCTATTGCGGCGCCATGGGCGACGGGCCTACTGTCGAAATTCACGGCAGTGCGGGCTGGAGCACGGGAGAAGGGCTCCAGAGCGGGAGCGTCATCGTACGCGGAAACGCGGGAAACGCCACGGGCGCCGCGATTCACGGGGGCAGCGTATGCGTGCATGGCAGTGCGGCCGCCCGCACCGGCATCGCAATGAATGGTGGTATGGTGGTTATAGGGAGCAATGTGGGGTACATGAGCGGATTCATGATGCATCAAGGCGATCTCATAGTCTGCGGCAATGCGAGTGAACGGCTCGGTCACGGCATGGACGGCGGCCGCATCTTCGTCGCGGGAGCGGTGAAGCAGCTTGGCGAGGGCGTGGTGGAATCTGAACTGACGGGGGATGAGCGTGCCCACGTGGAAGGAATAGTCGCCACTGCCGGCCTCTCCCACGCGCGTCCGTTCCGCAAGTTTTGCGCCGGCGGCGTGGAAAGCGCCCTACGTATTGGAGCCTGATACCAGTTATGGATTCGCTGGATAAGACTGAGGGGTCGCCGTATTCCCCACAGGTATATGCCGAGATACAAGAGAAGGCTGAGACCGGTCACTTTCGGGTGGGGCGCGCCGGCAGGTCGCGGAGTCTCCCGACGTTCGATGACCTCACATTGATCCCCTGCTCGCTGAGCCGGGTGCCCCTGGAAGCATTCTACGAGCAGTGCACCACCGCTACCACCCTGGGGGCCCGCTATGCCGCGCAACCGTTGGAGCTGAGCACGCCGGTTACCATTGCCGGCATGGGCGCGAAATTGCTGCCGCAGGCGGTGCGAGCCGCGCTGGCATACGGGGCGGCACGGGCGGGAATTCTCTATACCACCGGTCACGGCGGCATGCTGGCCGCAGAGCGGGAATATGCCAAGCTTCTGTCCTATGAGGTGCTTCCCAGCCGCATCGGCTTCAATCCGCGGCACCTCCTCCGGGCCGATGTCATCGAGCTTGTCAGCGTACGCGGCGTGAGCCCAAGTATCGGTATACCGGAGCGGAATAGCCAAGGCCCGGGGCAGCCGTCGGGTTCGGTCAAAGAAACGGCCTATTCGCGGCTCTCGCATTCGCCGACGCGGCACCCCGATTGGGTGGGTCCGGACGATCTCCCCAAGAAGGTGGAAGAGTTGCGGGAAGCAACCGACTGGCAGGCGCCAATCATCGTCAAGATTAGTGCGGCGCATGTTTTCGATGACGTCCAACTTGCGGCCAAGGCGGGTGCGGACATTGTAACCGTGGAGGGGATGGAGGCCGGCGCCTCAACCGGCCCGGCGATCCTCAACGAGCACACCGGCGTGCCCGGAATTGCGGCGGTCTGCCAGGCGCGGCGCGCGTTGGAGGTGCTAGGGCTTGAGGACGAGGTCAATCTGATACTCTGCGGCGGCATCCGCAGCGGCGCCGACATCGCTAAAGCGCTCGCGCTGGGCGCGGACGCCGTCTCTATCGGCACTGCTGCACTGGTTTCCTTGGACCCGTGGGCCGGGCAAGTAACCGCTCAAGGCGGGGGAGATGGTGCGGCGCATGGTGCAGACTACGCCGCTTCGAGCGAAGACGGGGATGCCGCACAAACGCCGAATTCGGTAGCAGACCTGCCGGGATTCGACGACGCAGCGTTGCGCCTGGCGAACTTCATTGCCACCCTTACGCAGGAAATTCAACTGCTCGCGCGGGCGTGCGGCAAAGCCAACGTGCATGATCTCGAAGCCGAAGACCTGCGTGCGCTTAGCCTTGAGGCTTCACTGATCACCAACGTCCCGCTGGTGGGCATGGATACCATGGTTGGGCGCTGACACAATCTGATCTTAAGAGTTAACATTATGATTGTGGGCGCTTACGAGATAGAAGTTATTTTCTTAAAATCTATAGTTTGAATTTATTAACTATATGCTTTACACTGGATTCTAGACTCGGCTGCAGCACGGTGCTTGCGCATGTCACTGCACTAAGTTGACGGAAGAATCCCATGGCAGCTACAGCATTAGAGCCGCCTCCAAATCGCCAGGAATCCCCTGACCGCATTACGCCGGTCGTAAGGAGCGTGTCGCGGCGCAAGATTGATCGGCTGGTATTGCGCAAGTATCTGCGGCGGCTGGTCACGCTTGTCCTCTGGCCTTCTATCGACATAGTCGTGACGCTGTTTTCCAACTACCTGATCTTGCGGTTCAACGGGTTTGTTGCCACCACTGCCACGATCCTCGTAATGATCGTCCTCAACGGTGCGCTTCTCTACCTGCTCATGCTCGAGCTCGACTTTTCCGACTGGATACGCGCCAAGGCCGAACGCCTGCAGAAGATTCGGAGGTTCGTACACGCGACGGAGAGGCGGCGCGACCTCGTAATTCTGCTGGTCTACACCTTCTCCGGTCCCACTATGGCAGGGGTGCCGCTCATCTGGCTTATGGGAATCACAGGCAGGCGGGCCTATGCCCTTGTGGTTATCGGCACCACTCTGAACGGCATCTTCTGGGTAGGCGCTATCTACAGCAGCATCTGGGCGGTAATGCGCGGGCTGATTGCCTGAAGCCCGTACCCAGAGGTCTGGGTAAGCGCTTGCGCGCCTCGTTTATTCGCCTGCTATTCATTTCACTTGTGATGACTCGTTGCAGCGCCTAAACGCAGAGGGATGCTTGCGTCTTGTGGGGCAGGTTCACAACCTGCGCTACCGGGGTGGCGAAAAGCGGGGGCGTTCCATGCAATCCCTGATACGCTGGGCCGTCGGCGTCCCGCCTAACCGCTTGCCGCAAACACGACAGACCCCCCCCTCTCCAAAAGCATTGACTAATGGCAAGACATATGGAATCCTCTTGTGTGTAGAGGAAGCCGTCAATAGCTTCAGATAGGAGGATGCTCCTGCCGCGCAGGTGTCGGTGCCCGCGCCCGCTGAACCGGTGACCAGCGGCTACCGGGCCTCCAGCGGCATTGCCGCGCCCGACGGCATTGGTTTCACCATCGGCGAGGCATTCCGCAGGGCAGACCCGGTCAGCAATGGAGAAGTCCTGCCCATCCCAGTGGGTTTAGGCGCCAGTGTGTTTGGACTTTGACAAGAACGCCATTCAGGGAAAGGGGGAAAGACGGCAGGCGAACAGTCTTTCGACTCTCACAGTTCCGACGTGCAAAAAGCGCTAATTCCAAGGTAGCGGAAGACGGCGCGAGTGTCCGGCGTCGCGAAAGGCGCCGGTATGAGCCACAAGAGGAGTTCATAATGAGCATCAAAGCTAGCCGTAGAGCAGTGTTGCGGAGTGCCGTGCTGACCGGAGCCGCAAGCCTCCTGGCCGCCTGCGGGACCGCGGTTGTGCCGGCGGAGACAATGGAAGAGAAACCCGCGGCGGAGCCGGTCCCCACGGCAGCGCCCGCTCCGGAGCCATACTCGATCACGATCTTCACCGTCCCGTTCTGGACGCTCAGCGAAGGGCTGGGGGCCGAGGTCGTGGCGGAATTCGAGGAGCAGAATCCCGGGCTTACGGTAGACCCGACCATTCCCGAGGGCAACCGCGTTACCAAACTGCAGGCCGCCATGGCTGCCGGCAGCGGCCCGGATATCGGCCAGTCGGGCTCGTGGCAGGCGCAGACGCTCGCGGCGCTGGAGATCGGACAGCCGCTGGATCCATTCATGGCCGCGTCGAGCGTGGTGCGCAAAGAGGACATCTGGCCCTCCCTCCAGCGCGACCTCACCTGGCAGGGCCAAGTCCAGGGCATGCCGTTCGGCCCGGACGTGCGGCCGGTTTACATGAACGACAACGTCTATTTGGAAAACGGTGTGGACGTGGAGAACCCGCCGGCGAGCTGGGAAGAACTCGAAGCGGTCATCCCTAAGCTCACCCGGATTAGCGGCGATACGACCGAGCTGGTAGCGTTTGCGCCGCTTTGGCAGATCAACAGCATCTGGATGGTGCCCATGTGGCAGTTGGGCGGCGAGACGCTCAGCGAGGACGGGAGCAAAGTTACCATCAACACGCCGGAGGGCATCGAGGGCCTGCGCTGGCTCATGAAGATCTACGAAATGCAGGGCGGCTGGCAGGCGCTGGAAGACTTCCGCAAGGATACCCGTCCGCACTTGCTCTTCTACGACGGGCACGTTGCCAATCTCTACTGGCCGAGCACGCTCCACGGCCTCATGAAACGGACTGTGCCGGACGTGCAGTACCACGCGGCCCATTGGCCCAAACCGCCCGATGGCCGCCACATGACCTACGGCGGTTGCCATACCTGGATTCTGACCACCCAGAGCAAGCAGCCGGAGAATGCCTGGAAGTTTCTCGAACATTTTGGCAGCGGCAGCGTGAACGTCCGCTGGTCGCACAATTTCAACACGCTTCCAATTCGCGCTGACGTAGCCCGGTCCGAGGAATACCATCAGAACGATCCCTTCCTCACGCTTACGGCGGAGATGATGGAAAATCGCCGCTTCGTCATCCCCGCGCCCGGCGCGCCCCAGATGCTTGGGGCTACGCTCAGGGTAGTGCCGACGGCGCTCGGCGGCGAGAAGACCATCGAGGAAACCCTGCGGGATACCGAGCAAGAACTCCAGACCATCATGGATACGTTCCTGAGCAATCTGGGCGGCTAACGGCTAGTGGCTAGATGCTGCGGTGCTGCGAGTGATGCAAGGCGGCGTCTGCAATGCGCGTGAATGCCCACACGCAGACTTGCGCGCGGGCGTTTGCCCTGTTTTCTAAAGTGCACAGGCAATGTCGAGAGAGCGCGGCAGGTGGGCGAATGGCTTGTCAAAGAGCCCTCGCCTGCTTGCCGCGCTTGCTATGCTACTATCGTCCCAAGAGAGCGGCCCCCGATGCAAGCACGGAGCGGCATGTTCCCGCGCGGGTTGGTGGGTTCCGCTGCGCGTTAGTGTGAATCTAAAGGAGTGTGCGTATGTCCGCAGATTCGTCCGCCCAACGTCCCAATTTGCTCTTCATCATCTCCGATCAACACAATCCCATGGTGACGGGCTGCTATGGCGACCCGGTCGTGCAGACGCCTCACCTGGACCGGCTCGCCGCACGCGGTGTGACGCTGGATAACCTCTATTGCACCGCCCCGCTCTGCGTGCCCGCGCGCATGTCGTACATGACCGGGCAGTATCCCACCGACATCGAGACCTGGGACAACCGGCATATTCTCGATCAAGGCATTACCACCTACGCGCATGCGCTGGGCGCCGTGGGTTACCGTCCCACGCTCATCGGGCGCATGCATTTCGTGGGGGCCGACCAGCTTCACGGCTTTGCCGACCGCATCGGCGGTGACGCCACCGCCAACTACCCCGGCGGTCGCGGCATTGACCTGGGCATGCTGGGCGGCGGCACCGCCGGGCCGTATCACGTCGCGCTGGAGCGGTCCGGTTCCGGTCAGAGCGGCTATGAAGTGATCGATGAGGATACCACCGCGGCGACGGTGGACGTGCTCAATAGACTCGGGGTGCACAGACGGGCCGGCACGCTCACGGATCCGTTCTGCCTGACGGTGGGCTACCTGCTGCCGCATCAGCCCTACGTGGCGCGCAAGCCGGACTACGACCGTTACTGGGGCAAGGTGCCGCCGCCGACCCACCCTGAACCGCCTACCGATCCGCATCCCTACATTGGCTGGTGGCGCGAGCGGTGCGGTTTGAACGACGCGACCGATGACGAGGTGATGCGCTCCCGCACGGCCTACTGGGCGCTGGTGGACCGCATGGACGCCATGATCGGCCAGATACTGGCTGCCCTGGAGGCCAACGGCCTGGCGGACAACACCCTGGTCGTCTACACCTCCGACCACGGCGACCAGGTGGGCGAGCACGGCCTCTGGTTCAAGCAAACGTTCTACGAAGGCTCAATCAGAGTTCCGGCCATTTTCTCGTGGCCCGGCAAGCTGCCGGCAGGCACGCGTTTTTCGCAGGCAACAAGTACGGTGGACGTGGTTGCCACGATGCTGGACGCCCTCGGCGCCGCGCCGCTGCCACAGGCGCGGGGTGATTCCCTGCTGCCGGTGCTGCGCGGCGAGAACGTTGCCAGCGGCAAAGGCGCTGCCTGGAAGGACCAGGCGCTGGCGGAGTACGCGCCCCATGGACGTTTCCAGCGCATGGTGCGGCGCGGTCCGTGGAAGCTGAACTTCTATCTGGGCGAACCAACGCAACTCTTCAACCTGGAAGACGACCCGCACGAGACCACCGACCTGGCCGGCGAACCGCAGTACCGCTCTATCCAAGAGCAACTGCTTTCGGATGTGCACGTGGACTGGAACCCCGACCGCATCGCCCGCCGCCTGGAGCAAAAGGCGGCCGACCTGGAGCTCATGGTGCAGTGGACCCGGCACGTAAAGCCGCCGGAGAAGTACCACTGGCCGCTGACCGGCGAGATGAACTACCTGGACGACTACGACGGCCCGGACAAAGATACCCGTACGTTTGCCGACCCGCTTTAGAGTGCAGGGATACCTGGCGCGCGTAGCCTTTCCTTCTCTCGCAAGCGGGCGCCCACTCTTACGCTGTAGCTCAAGTGCGTGCAAAGGTAGGGGCACGACATGTCGTGCCCCTACGACTGTGGCGACCGCTTCGACTCTTACCTGTGAATGGGCCGCATGACGGACATCCTGTTCAAGCGAAGCCGAGTAGTCTACCCTCTACATTCATCTGGGCATTGTTCGATAGGGTGCACTCTAGACCCCTCACTCCGTTCGGGGTGACATGGTATGGCTTCTATTTGTTGCGCAGCAGAGTGTCTTGGCAATTGGCCTAGCCCGTGCTATACTACTTTCGCCAAAGCAGGTATGACACCAGAGGGTGTGTGGTTAGCTCTTTGGCCGTATAGTTTGCGGACTTCAAGTGCGGTTTCATACAGAGGAGGAGACCGATGGAGACCCGATTGACACGCAGAATGCTCATGGGTACGGCGGGCGCGTTTAGTGGCGCGGCATTGCTGGCTGCTTGCGGCGCGGCGGGTACGATGGCCCCGGCGGACGATGCTCCGGCCATGGAGGAAAAGGGCGAGGCCGAATCCAAAGAGATGATGGGCCCCGCCGAAGTAAAGTTCTGGACGTACCAGGACTTCTTGTTGGAAGGCCACATTGGCAACGTGCTCCTTAATGAGTTCCAGGAGGCGAATCCCAACATCGACCTGGCGCTCACGCCGACTCACATCGGCAGCGGCAGCAAAGAGAAGCTCATTACTGCGGCGGCGGCCGGCGCCCCACCGGACGTCTTCTACATGGACCGCTATTTGGCGGGCCAGCTCTCCGCGCCGGGGTTCCTCTTGAACCTGAACGAACACATCAAGGCGACGGCAGCGTTTAGCTGGGACGACATCTGGCCCAAGCTGCGGGATGACTGCACGTGGAAGGGCAACATCTATGGGGTAGGGCTGCATACCGACGCCCGCACGTACATGTATAACGTGGACCACTTCTTAGAAGTGGGCATCGATCCGGAAAGGCCGCCCGCCACCTGGGACGAACTTGAGTCGGCTACGCTCAAGCTCCACAAAGCGGGGCAGGACGGCGTGATCGAGCGACTCGGCTACTCCACCGGCCCGCCAGGCAATCCGCCGGTCGGCTTGCAGTGGTACATCCACTTCTGGCAGCAGGGCGGCGAGTATCTCTCGCCCGACAACAAGACGGTCAACTTTGACAATGATAAGGGTGTGACCGCGCTCAAGTTCATGATCAACATGGTCGACCTTTGCGGCGGCAACGTGCGGATCGATGAGTTCTTGGGCCAGCAACGGCCCGATCGCAATGATGCCTTTACCACCGGTGGTGTCTCGCAGATGATCGGCGGCCACTGGTATGCCGCCACCTATCGCAAGACGTGGGAATCGGCGGTGAACTTCATGTCGGCGCCCATGCCGCTGCCGCCGGATGGCGTGGCGACCAACTACCAGGGTGGCTGGGCACTGGCACAGCCGCAGGGCGCTGCTAATGCCGAAGGGGGCTTCTCCCTCATCGAGTTCTTCCTGGGCTCGGACGTCAACCTGCGCTGGTCGGTTGGCGCCGGTGACTACATCCCCGCGCTGCAGTCAGCTTCATACGGCGGCTACCTGGAGCAGGTGCCTGAGGCTGAGGCCTACCTGGCAGAGTTGGAGCTTGCCAAGTGGGTGCCGGTTATCCCCGGTAACGATGAGATCATCGGCATCAACATTGACATTTGGTTTAGGGCCTACGCCAAGGAGATCACGCCCGAAGAGGCCAACAAGGAGCACGCCGACCGCGTGCAAGAGGTCCTCAATAAGTGGGCGGACCAACTTTAGGAATGCGGCTCTGCGCATGCTAGGCAGCGCTGGTGATTTCCCGCTTGCGCGGGATTGACGGCTAAATGCTCTGTCGCGTGCACTGAGGTTTCGCCTGAGGAACGTCACCGTTCCAGCGAAAAGAGAACAGGCTACTGTGCCGTTCACCCGGAGTAATCTTCCGGGTGAACGGCACAGCGTTTTCTGCGGGACAACTGTGCGCAGTAGCTTGTGGTAAGTTAGGAAATGGCAGTATAAAGCGCAGCACAGTTTGGGCGTTCTCTAAGAGATCCGTCACTGTCTTGAATAACGATGCTGCATCCCGGCGAGTAAGCGAGGCAAAGCTAGCCTCCGTCATTCCCGCGAAAGCGGGAATCCATCTTTGTCTTGGACTGCAACCAACGCCCGTGTGACACTCAAGAAGGAATCCCGTACTGGAGTCTTCCACTCTGTGTCTACGTGTGGGACTGGATCGTTATCCACAGAATCCAAGTAGAGGAATTCCGCTCTTTGAAATCACCTTGTGTCTACATCCTTGCAAATATCCCCAAAGGTACCCTCTACATTGGCGTAACATCCAACCTCATTCAGCGGATCTGGCAGCACAAGAGTGGTCTTGTGGAAGGGTTTTCAAAGCGATATAACCTCCATACGCTGGTCTGGTACGAGTTGCATGAGACTATGGAGAGCGCCATCGTCAGGGAGAATGCAGTCAAGAAATGGAATCGAGCGTGGAAGATTGAGTTGATTGAGAAAACCAATCCGAATTGGACGGACTTGTACGGCGAAACCCAATAAGATGGATTCCCGCTTTCGCGGGAATGACAATAAGAATTGCCGCCCGTACGCATGAGGGTTTCGCCCAAGGAACGCAACCGTTCCGTCGAGCGAAGAATAGGCTGCTGTGCCGTTCAGCCGGAGAGTGATTCTGGGTGGACGGCAAGGGTTCTGTATTGGATGGGTGTATGGATAGTAATGGAAAGCCCCGAGGATCAGGGCCCTGCGCTACATTGGTGAAGGACGATTCTATCGGGGTATCTGCTTGTTGCCGCTTTAGCTTGTCATTCCCGCGAAAGCGGGAATCCATCTTGTCTTTGGGTGGGGCGCGAGCCCGTAACAAGATTGAGTGATACGCTGTTTATCAAAGAAGTGTCAATCCGAGTTTCACACGTCTACGGTAGAACCTAGCGGAAGCACTTTTGAAGAGTCCTCCATGATGAAATCACCTTGCGTCTACGTACTCGCGAACAACCCCAAAGGCACACTCTACATTGGCGTAACATCTAATCTTGTCCAACGGGTCTGGCAGCATAAAAGTGACTTTGCAGAAGGGTTCACGAAAGATTACGGTGTTCATAGATTAGTGTGGTATGAGGTACATGAAACTATGGAGAGCGCAATCGCCAGAGAAAAGGCGCTCAAGAAGTGGAACCGGGCGTGGAAGATTGAGTTGATTGAGAAGACTAATCCAAATTGGACGGACTTGTACGACGAAATCCATTAAGATGGATTCCCGCTTTCGCGGGAATGACGGACTGTGGGATGCCATTCTATTCGTACCTCCAATGGCAAATTTGTGGGTGGCGATAGCGAGGACTTGGTGTGAAAGCACTTGAAAACCAATCGAGCCCGTTTCTATATCCGGGCCGCCAAGTTTAAGTGAAGCGCAAAGACACTCCGCATCGCAGTGGATGGACGCTCTTGGAGTCACCTTGTGATCGACCCTTCATTCGAAACCTCCACCACCTTGCCCAAGTTAGGCACCGTGCGTTTTTATTGTCTGCGCACCACGGATGCCGACCTGCTTTTCGCCTTCTTTCAGATGCTGGGCAAGCAGACACGCGCCTGGTTTCGACCTCATACGCCGTGGACGTATGCCGTGGCGCAAGACCTTGCGGCTCAGGCTGAAGACCCCGACTTCATTAGATTCCTCGTCCTCGCAGAGAAGGACGGGAAAGAAAAGCCGGCGGGGTATGGCTTCTTCGAAAATCTGCAGTCTGCCCGGCCCGTCCTCGGCATAGCGGTGGCCGATGCGTATCAGGGGCATGGGCTCGGACAGGTAATCATGCAGCACCTCATCACGGTTGCGCGTCAATTGGGCAAAAGGCGTATCATACTCACTGTAGACGGCGACAACCTGCGGGCGCAGCACGTCTACGCGAAGCTGGGCTTCACCATGACTCGGCTGATTCCGGGGAGTTCCCACAACGCCCGCGAAATGGAGTGCATCCTTTGATCAGCCAATTGATGCCCGCAAGACGGAGCACAGGGGAACTTCCGGATTCCTGCCCCGTATCGAGTACGGGGCAGGCTTTTCGCCGGAATGACGAGCAACGGTTGGCAATAACGGAACGACGAGAAGCGGCTGAATTGACCGGAAGTGACCGGAATGAAAAACGGATAGAGTGCCCTCGCTAAAGCAGCAGGAGGAGAAAGAGATCTCATGGCAATAAAGACATGGCCGGCGGAGGTCAACAGCGTCCGGAAGGCAACCGTGGTCCCCTTAGATGAGATCACGCTGCCGGAGCAAATCTTCATCGTGCCGGGCTCGCACTTGGACTTTGGCTGGTGCGCGGGTATCTCCGAGTGCCTTGCTTACGCCGACGAGTTAATAAAGGGGTCAATTGACGCCATCACCGGCCCGGTGCCGGACTACCGGTTTACGGTCGAATACGCCGCGTTTCTGCGCCACTTCCTAGCGCGCTTCCCCGAGTACTTGCCCACGGTTAAGCAACTCGTCAAAGAGCGCAAGCTCGAGACCACCGCGGCCATGGTCGGTTACATGGAGGACATCCTGGACGGCGAGATCATGGTGCGCGAGATCGTGCATGCCAAGCGTTTTGCCCGTGACGTGCTCGAATGCGATCTCCCCACGGCGCAGCACTCCGATCTCCCCGGCCACACGCCGCAATTGCCCCAATTGCTTGCCAAAGCCGGCGTGAAATACTTCTCGTATACGCGTTTCCGGCCGTACTCACCTGTCCATTGGTGGCAGGCTCCCGACGGTTCGCGGGTGCTCGCGGCCAACCATCTCAACAACTATGGGTGGGCCTTTTTGCTTACCAACCCGGAAATCGGCTGGCTGCCCGACTACGAGGGCGATGAGCCGGAAGTGTATTCAATTTCGGAGGCCATGCGCCTCTGGCCCTTGCCCGTGCTGCTCATGATGGGGCAGTCCGACCTGCGGCCGCCAATTCCGGAAGACATTGTGGCCGCGGCAAAGAAACTTACCGACGAGGGTAAGCTGAACTTCACTTTCTCCACAATCACCGGTTTCTTCGAGGCGGCAGAGCAGACCGGCAAGGTGGACGATCTGCCCGTCTACGGCGGCCACTTTCCGTATGCCTTCTATGCGATTCCGGCGTTCGCGCCGCGTGTCTATCTGGAAGCGCGCCACGCGGAAAATGCGCTGGCAAGCGCAGAGAAGCTATCTGCCATCCGCGGGCTGCTGGGGTTGGGCGCGTACCCGCGGGCCGAACTCGATCCCGCTTGGGAAGACCTCTATAACTGCCACGACCATAACGTTGGCGGCAGACATGGCGAGCTCAACGACGACGTGCGCTACAAGACCGCCGTGCACGCCCGCATGATCGGCCAGGAGATCGCGCGGGAGGCGAACAACCAGTTTGCCACCCACGTGAACTACTCACCGCCCAGCGACGAGGCGCGCACGCTGCTGGTGAGCAACCCGCTCAATTGGGACCGCTCGGACGTGGTGGTGGACTATATGGAGTTCAACGGCGACAACGTGACGGGCATTCGTGTCACAGACGGCCAAGGGAACGAGATGCCGTGCCAGGTCATCAAGGCCCAAAACGCCGGCGACGACCGGGTGGACTTTGCCGGCTTTGGCTATTCACGGGTGGACTTCGCGTTCCTGGCCAAGGACGTGCCCTCGCTTGGCATCAAGGCCTTCTATTTAGAGCCCAGGGTCGGCGCCAGCGACCAGAATACGCGGCGCATGACCATGGAGCAGGTGGTCGAGAACGACCACTTCCGTCTGGACGTCTCCGGCGGCATGGTCAAGAGTTTGCAGTGGAAACGAGCGGACGGTTCTAGGGTTGAGCTTGCTGCCAAGGCAGACCACTACTTCAACGAGGTGGTGGTGATTGAAGACCTGCGCTTCGACTTGGAAGATTCCCAAGAAGAGCAGGCCATGAAGGTGCCAACGACTGATGAGGCGCTCGAGGTACAGGCCAGAGGCGAAGATTGGCTGGCCGGCACGAATTTCACCGGCCGGGAGTGGCGCGCCAGCGACGGTCCCACGCAGGTGCAGTGGGTTGAGCGCGGTCCCATTTGGACGACCGTCTGCCTGCGCAGCCACGTGCTGGAAGCTCCAATCGTGCAGGAAATCCGCCTGCACAACCACGAACCGCGCGTGGACCTCACAACCACCATCGACTGGAACGGCTCGAAGAATACGCAGGTGCGCCTTGCCCTGCCCTACAACATTCCGGGCGGTGAAGTCACGTATGAAGTGCCGTATGCCAACGTGGTATTCGGCAAGGACGAGGTACCGAACACCTATCGCGGCGACGGCTCACGTTGGGTGCAGAAGTGGCTGGATGTTTCAAACAGCGACTACGGCGTTACCCTGGGCACCAGCAACTGCGTGCACACCATCAAAGGTACGTCCGTTTACCCGATGTTTATCCGCACGGCTTACTCCTGCGGCACGCCGTTCTTCGAATACCCGAACCTTGGCGTGCACACGTACCATGCGACGCTGGCGCCCCACGCTGGTGATTGGCGGAGCGCAAACGCCGAGCGCGTCGGCTGGCAGCACTGGAACCCCTTGCAGACCGCCAAGCTGGCAACTGCCGCGCCCATGGAGCCGTTTGCGGGTAACACGTTCCTCAACGACGCAGAGAGCTTCGTGCGCACGGATGCAGCCAACGTGGTGATCACCACCATCCAGGAACACCCTGACCGCCCGGGCAACTGGATGCTGCGCCTCTTCGAGGCCCACGGCGAGGATGCAACGGTTTCGTTGCAGCTTCCGCGCGCGGTAGAAGCCGCCTGGGTGACCGATCTCATGGGCGGCCTGGAAAGCGAGCTTGCAGTGTCCGGCAATACGGTAACCGTGCCGCTGGGCGGCTACGAGATTGAGACGATCGCCATAGCCTTCGCAACGTAATAGTGTAGATCGCTGCCATTGACACAGGACTTGGGGCAGGAAAGAGGGGGCGCAAAACTGCGGCCCCTCTTTCTGTCGTATGCGCCATGGACGTATGCCTTAGCTTTTCAGCTTGCAACTGACACTGTTGATCCCGACTTTACTTGCTCTTTTGTCTTGGTAGTGAGAAACGGCAAATAGAAACCGGCAAGAAACGGATTCTACAGAGAACTTGCAATCCACCAGGTCGATCCTCGGCATTGCGGTGGCCGACGCGTACCGTGAGTTGGGGATCGGGCAGGCGTTCATGCAACACTTGATATGGGTTGTGTGTCAATTGGGAAAGAGGCGTATCATACGTATAGGAGACGGCAACGATGTGTGGGCGTACCAAATCTGCGCGCAGACGGGCTTTACGCAGACACGAGTAATTCCGGGAAGTTCGCGTTACGACCGCGAAAGGGAGTTAATCCCTAACTGAAATCGTGAGGCCCAAGCTATGCAGCCCGCCCCACCTCTGGATTCCGGCTTTCGCCGGAATGACGGAGAGAGAGCCGGTACGGTGGAGTGAGAACCGTCTTGGCGAATAGACAGCGTGGATTCTTGAGTACGGCAGAAGGAGAAAGAAGATCTCATGGCAATCAAGACATGGCCCGCAGAGGTGAACAGCGTCCGCAAGGCAACCGTGGTCCCCTTGGATGAAGTCACGTTGCCGGAGGAGATTTTCATCGTGCCGGGCGCGCATCTTGACTTTGGCTGGTGCGCGGGTATCTCCGAGTGTCTCGCCTACGCCGACGAGCTGATCAAGGGGTCCATTGACGCCATCACCGGACCGGCGCCGGACTACCGCTTCACGGTGGAATACGCTGCGTTTCTGCGTCACTTCCTGGCGCGTTTCCCGGAGTACCTGCCCACGGTAAAGCAACTCGTCAAAGAGGGCAAGCTCGAGACGACCGCCGCGATGGTCGGCTACATGGAGGACGTGCTCGACGGCGAGATCATGGTGCGCGAGATCGTGCATGCCAAGCGCTTCGCCCGCGACGTGCTGGAGTGCGAACTGCCCACGGCCCAGCACTCCGACCTGCCAGGTCACACGCCTCAGACACCCCAATTGCTCGCCAAAGCCGGGGTGAAGTACTTCTCTTGCTCGAGATTCCGCCCGTACTCCCCCGTTTACTGGTGGCAGGCGCCGGACGGCTCGCGGGTGCTGGCGGCCAACCACATGAACACCTATGGCTGGGCCTTCATGCTCACCAATCCCGACATGCCCTGGTTGCGCCACTATGAGGGCGAAGACCTTGAAGTGCAGTCGATTTCGGAGGCGATGCGCATTTGGCCGCTGCCCGTGCTGCTCATGATGGGGCAGTCCGACCTGCGGCCGCCGATTCCCGAAGACCTGCTGGCCAGGGCCAAGCAGTTGAACGACGAGGGCAAGCTGAACTTCACCATTGCCACCATTACAGACTTCTTTGAAGCCGCCGAGCGCACCGGCAAGCTGGACGATCTGCCGGTCTACGGCGGCCAGTCTCCGTATGCCTTCTATGCGCTGCCCGCGGTAGCGCCGCGGGTGTATCTGGAAGCGCGCCACGCAGAAAACGCGCTGGCTTCCGCGGAGAAGCTCTCCGCCATCCGCGGCTTGCTGGGCTTGGGCGCGTACCCACGCGCCGAACTCGATCCCGCCTGGGAAGATCTCTATAACTGTCACGACCATAACCTTGGGGGCAGACACGGAGAGCTCAATAACGACGTGCGCTACAAGACCGCCGTGCATGCCCGCATGATCGGTATGGAGATCGCGCGGGAGGCGAACAACCAGTTCGCCACGCACGTCAATTACACGCCACCCAGCGACGAGGCGTGCACGCTGCTTGTGAGCAATGCGCTCAACTGGGACCGCTCGGACGTGGTAGAAGACTACATGGAGTTTCCAGGCGACAACGTCACCGGAATTCGCATCACCGACGGGCAGGGCAACGAGATGCCGTGCCAGGTCATCAAGTCCCAGAATGCCAGCCAGGACCGCGCCGATGCCGCGAATGTCCGCCGCTCGCGCGTGGACTTTGCGTTCCTGGCGCAGGATGTGCCCTCGCTTGGCTTCAAGACGTTCTACCTGGAGCCGCAGTTTGGCACCGGTGATCAAGCCACCCGGCGTGGGAAAGCCGAGCACGTGGTGGAAAACGACCATTTCCGTCTGGACGTAAGCGATGGAATTGTGCGGAGCCTGCTCTGGAAGAGAGCGGATGGTTCCAGTGTGGAACTTGCTGCGGAGGCCGAGCACTACTTCAACGAGGTCGTAGTGCTGGAAGACCTGCGCTACGACCTGGAAGACTCTCTGGACGAGCAGGCCATGAAGTTCGCAACGACCGATGAGGCCCTTGCGGTACAGGCCAGAGGGGAGGAATGGCTGGCGAACACGAACTTTACCGGCCGGGAATGGCGCGCGAGCGACGGTCCGACCCAGGTGCAGTGGGTCGAGCGCGGGCCGGTCTGGACGACCGTCAGCCTACGCAGTCAGGTGCTTGGCGCGCCGATCGAGCAGGAAATCCGCCTGCACAACCAGGAACCGCGCGTGGACCTTACGACCACAATCGACTGGAACGGGACCAAGAACACGCAACTGCGCCTGGCGCTGCCCTATAACGTGCCGGACGGTGAAGTCACGTATGAAGTGCCGTTTGGGAATGTGGTGTTCGGTCGAGATGAGATGCCGAATACGTACCGCGGCGACGGCGCCCGTTGGGTGCAGAAGTGGCTGGACGTTTCCAACGGGGACTACGGCGTCACGCTGGGCACGAGCAACTGCGTGCACGCCATCAAAGGCACGTCCGTCTACCCGACACTGCTCCGCTCCGCCTATTCCTGTGGCACGCCGTTCTTCGAATACTCGAACACTGGTGTGCACGCCTTCCACGCTACTCTGGTGCCGCATGACGGCGACTGGCGCAGCGCGCATGCGGAGCGCATCGGCTGGCAGCACTGGAACCCCTTGCTGACCGCAAAGCTGGCCACGGCCAGGCCCATGGAGCCGTTCGCGGGCCGCACGTTCCTGAACGACGCAGAGAGCTTTGTACGCACGGATGCGCCGAACGTGGTGATTACCACCATTCAGGAGCACCACGACCGGCCTGGGAACTGGATGGTGCGCTTGTTCGAGGCCCACGGCGAGGATGCGACGGTATCGCTAGAGCTTCCACGCGAGGTAGAGGCGGCCTGGGCGACCAATCTCTTGGGGGACCTGGAGACCGAGCTTGCGGTCACTGGCAATGCGGTCACGGTGCCGCTGGGTGGCTACGAGATTGAGACTATCACCGTAGCTTTCAAGAGCTAACGGATCCGAGCGTTGTCTTTAGCTCAGGTCTTGGAGAAGATAAGGGGGCGCACGTCTGCACCCCCTTATCTGATATGGTGCCCCAACTCAGAGCAGCCAAGAATCACCACTACAAGCTTCCAGACTGATAGAAGAAACGACGTGTCAGCGGAAAAGCTATCTTTCGTTCGCCCCCGTATCGTGTCGATACGCTGTATCGAGAGCGGGGCAAGCTCTGAGCTGGCCTGTCCTGAGATTGTCGAAGGGTCGGAGGGTGAACGGATTCTCCTCTCATTCACCCTCTTTGCTTTCCAAAGCGCGTGACAATCTAAAGGGCTGAGGACGCAGATACGTCAGCGTGCGCCACAGCCATTCCACCGGGCCGAAGTGGAATCTTCCCATCCACCAGACGCTCAACGGTATTTGGGCGGTGAAAATGGCAAGGGTAATGAGTATGCCCAGCGCCGGCCCTACCTGCCCAAAGAGGCCGTAGCCGTAGAAGAGCGTGGTGGCGCTGAGCGATTGCAGGAGGTAGTTGCTCAAAGCCATGCGCCCGACCGCAGCCAGCGGCCGCAGACGTACGCGCCAGGTGTTGAGTTGGAACAGGAGCGTGAGTGCGGCGATATAGCTCAGGGAAAGCGCTGGTGCGCCGAGAGTGCGCACCGAATCGGCAATTAGAACAACCCATGTGGAACCGTCAGCAGTATTCACTTCATTTGCAATTTCGTAAATGAGATTACTGCCCGCACCAAGTGCTAGCCCCCACCATAGAGTCTTTTTGAATAGCGGCAAGTGCCCAGGAATGTCTTGAAAGATGCCGCGACGACCGGCGTAGAGACCGGGAAGAAACATGGCGAACGCGTTGAAGGCGAGAAAGATGATGAGTTTGTACATGAAGCGAAGATCGCTTAGTCGTTGCATTGTAATCTCGAGAAATGAACCTGAAGCATAAACTTGACCGGCTTGCGCGCCAGCGGCCCTGAGAGCCGCCTCTAACTCGGCAACGTCTGTGGAAACCTCCGCTGCGCTACCTGGTAAGCCTTGGCCGAGCACAGCCAATCCAGTAAGGATTTAGGGAGCAGTATCGATGCCGCCAGAAACACCCCGGCTCAACGTAGGAGCGCGCTCGGCGAGTGGTTGCGATAGAGGAGGAGAATTGCGCCGAGCACGGCATAGAGCACCAAAATGTCCCCTACCCAGATAAGGGCGGCGTGAGCAAGGCCGATTAGAAAGAGAACAAGCAAGCGCCGCAAGTAGAGTGGCACAAAGTGGGTGCCCCTCGTCTCGGACCTCTGCACTTGCAGCGCAAATCCGAGACCAATGAGAAATGCAAAGATCGGATAAAACTTCGACTCGGCTAAGACTTGAATCCCCCACGCGGCGAGACGGTCGGCAGGGGTCATCAACTCGCCACTCCCTAATAGAAGCTGCTGCACCGGATAGCTGAAGAGCTCCAAGTTGACGAGCAGAATGCCGAACAAAGCGAACCCACGCAGGATGTCAATGAGCTGAATGCGTTCGTCTGGCGCCACAGGACCCGCCTGAATGATTGCCGGGGCGTCTTTCGTACTTGTCTCCGTAAAGATTGGCGGCGCCCTACTTTCTGTCAGGCCAACGCCGGCGCTAATGCAAGATTCCGCTACAGTACGCATCCATGCCTGCCTTGCACGTGCCCACCCCTGGGATGACATGGCATCGGTGCGTGCCATGCGCTCGTCTGAAGGCGCAACCACATCTTGGCGAACTGTGCAGTTCCGTTTGGTATGATTCAATAAGAGCCTGCGCAGAAGAGACGCACGGTCTTGGCGCTCTGCGTGACAACCTGTGATCGGGTGTAATGACAGCTCAGGTCATTCCAACGGAAGCGAGGAATCTAGAGTTTTCGCACGTGCTCTCTTGGGCGTTGCGCTCTTTGAGGAAGGATGTTTTGGGAGCAATCTAGCTGCTCGCGTTGAAAGAGGCCACTATTGTGAGATTAGTTTAGAATCTTGAAGTAATTGTGAATGCCGGCTATCAACGAGTAAGGAGTGCATTGAAATGGATATAGAAGTTAAGCCGCGTGCGGTGCCGAAAGAGGTAAATACGGTCCTCAAAGGCATTGCCGCGGAACTGCCGCCGGCCGCTGCGGCCATGATGCTGTCAAATATTGCCAATCGGGCTACTGCGGTGCTCCATAAACTGGCACGCGAGCAGGGAAACGCGAACAAGGGCCAACCCAATTGGGGCCGCTGGGCGAGCCTTACCAACGTTTCCCGCGATGCCGTGCTACGTACCGCCACCTGCCGCGACACCGCGACGCAGCTTTACCAACAGGAGACTGCGGAAGAAGGGGACAGTTGAGGTGGAGCGGGGTATAGGAAGTGGTCTGGTGAAATTGCGCTAATCCCCCGTATGTACTTCGACAGGCTCAGCACGAACGGGGAAGAGACAGGCGCCCATCTTGCAAGTTTCAGGTGCTGAAGTTTCAGGCATTGAACTACAAGAGTTGAAGCCACAGGTGTTGCAAGGCCCGGCGGTCGGGATAGATTTATTAGTGGGCGCAAGGCGTCCATTCCGTTCGCCCTGAGCTTGTCGAAGGGTAAACGGAATGGGAAACTGACTGGCGAGAATAGCGTGTTGCTCCGTAGTTTCTTCAACAGGCCTGTGCGGAGCCTGTCAAAGTGCTCAGCATGAATTGCAAGCAGTTGCGCGGTTAGGGTAAACGATCTGAGTTCGGTTGCCTCTTTCCGTTTACATGTCGACTCTTCCAGTCCCTCAGTCATAGCAGGCTCAGCGCAAGCGGAATAGGGGTGAGCATCTCTCACTTGGACCCCATTGTGATGCAGAAACGCACAGGGACGAGTGCAGTCTCAGCCAGGTGATCGCGCATGGTCACGCCCACGATGTAAGGAGATTCTTGCTGTTCTTCTCATCCGTTACGGGCATGCCGCTTCAGAAGTTGGTATAATGGGCAAAACAAGCGTACTATGTCGTCACGACATGGTATAGAGAGCCGAGGAGACGCGAGAAATTGCCCAAGAAACGTGCCGATCTCAAGCGCGCCCGTCGTCAGGAATGGCGGCGTCTGCGTAACCGTTCAGTGCGCAGCAGCTTGAAGACTTTTAGCCGCCAAGCATCCGATGCCATCACTGAGGGCGATCAAGAAACGGCGCAAGAGGCCGTAGCGCTGGCATGCGCCCGCTTTGACCGCGCCGCCGGCAAGGGTGTCATTCACACCAACAACGCCGCCAGGCACAAGTCTCAGCTCACACGCCGGTTCAACCAGGCGTTCAGCGGAGCTGCCTAGAGCTACCTCTCCTGCCGCTAATCGGATGATGGTTTGCTGCCTCGCGCCTACCGATCTACGGGAAGCGCGGGGTTTGCTTTTGCAGACACGCCCTGCGGGAATGAAGAGGTTGGTCAATTGCGCGCCAATCTTGCTGCCCAACCATTGCTGAATAGTGGGAGCCCCAGGACCCGTCATGCCGGCGCAAGCCGGAAACCATCTTGAGCTTGCCTCTTGCCACCGTCTACCGCCGGCGCGACCAGCCCGCCGCTATGATTCATCACTGGTGGGTAGCCTGGGAGGAACAGCGGCGGTTGCATTTTTCACGCGTTGCTTCCCAGGGGCGAAATCTCATGAGTTCCCACTTTGGCGCTTAACTTGCCGATGAAGAATCCGGTTGTTACGTCACACTATGCGCTGCACCGAAGAGAAACTCTCAGATTTGCGCGTTTGCTAGCGCTGGCTGGCGATAGAGCACAACCCAATCACGAGCAGGTCCAGCGCGGTGGCGGGGTCCATGCGGCTCCGCTTGATAGCGAAGTCGGTGCGGGCAATGTGGGCGTGGATCGAGGCGAGCTGGTCGATGCTGAAGCGGCGCGCCTGGGAGATAACGCGATTGACGGCGCGGGGCGGCGCGCGCGTGAGGCCGACGGCGCGCGCCACTTCGTTAGGCGACTGCACCGTGTGCATGGCGTGCTTTGCCTTGAGAATGAGGCGAAACTGGCGGGCAATCATCGAGAGCACGTAGCCGGGCTCCTGATTGGGGAGATCGTGCAGGAGCGCGAGCGCTTGCCGTCGTCTGCCATCGGAAACTGCATCCGCGAAGGCGAAGATGTTCGATTCTCGCGACTGCGGCACCAGCAAATGTACGTCCTCTTCACTGATGGTACCGGTGCGGTTGCGGTAGAGCGACAGCTTTCTCAGCTCTTGCTCGATGGTGTCCCGGTCGGGCAGCACCGCCGCCAAGTGTTCCGCTGCCTGGCGGTTAATGGCACAGCCAAACCGGGGCGCGTTTTCTTCGATCCAGCTAACTTGCGGCCTGCCGCGGCGCTGGTCGGCCACGTCCACGGTTCCGCCCGGAAGGTTGCGCAGCGCCTTGGTGAGCGCCGTAGTCTCTCTCCCGCGCGGCAGGGCGTGATCGGCCAAGACCAGCGTGCAGTGGTCCGGTAGGCCGGGCAAGTAGGCGAGCAGCCCATCGCGCAGCGGCTTCTCCTTGAGACAGCGGCTGAGCAGGTCGCGGACAACCACGAGCTTCGCCCCACCCAAGAAGGGCAAGGTGTCGCAATGCACCTGCAGGGTTTCCATGTCGATGACATCGCCATCCAGCACCACGTGGTTGAGATCGGCTATCGCCTCGCCCTGTGATGCCAATTGCGCTACTTCCGCCTCGACGGTGCCCTTGCTGTGCCCAATGTAGCAACGGACCAATTTGGTGACCTTCCCAATTAAGAGACGTTCTTGAAAATGCCCATAGCGAGATTGGCTCGCCCGTATTCCCTCACCATGTCATTCCGAACGCAGTGAGGAATCTAGAGTAGTCGTTCCAGCTACTTCCATCGCAAAGCTCTACAATTGAGCGGTTCACACGACTCTCTACTTTTGGACCCTCCTCACATGTCAGATACTATTGTGGCCCAGAGACTTCACCAGCAACTAAGGGCGGAACTTCGGCGAGGCATGTTATGGCGGGAGCATCGATCTTCTGTTCAGCCCCTGTGCGATTCAGCCAGACAGCGTGCCAGCCGGCCTGCAGAGCGCCAAGCACGTCGGCTTGAGGATTGTCGCCGATGAAGAGCAGCTCGCTGGGTTTGAGATTGAGCTCCTCAGCGCTGTGATCGAAGATCTTCCGCTGCGGCTTAGCCACGCCAATGTCGCCGGAAATCACGACAGAACTAAAGTAATCCGCAATACCTGTTTGCTGAAGCTTTTGCCGCTGTTGACTGCCGTCGCCGTTAGTGATCACCCCCAGCGGATAGGTTGAAAGCGCCTTAAGACAGGGTATCGCGTCAGAATAGAGCGTCCAACTATCCTCGTACAAGGTGAGGTAACGCGCGAAAATGTCCAATACTTCTTGCTCAGTGAGCGGCTGACTATCAGCTCCGGAATCTTGCTGCATAGCCAGTACCTGCTCTACTCGCCAGGTGCGCTGTTCGGAAAAGGTCAATTCACCTTCTACGTAGCGTTGCCAGCCGCGCTCAGCCGCATCGTGCCAAACTGCGGCAAAGTCAGGAAAAGCAAGCCACCGCCGCGGTTCATTCTCTCCGGCAGAGAGCGTGGGATAGAGCTTGGACAGCGCCGTGAGTTCCGTGCCATCATGATCGAGCAATGTACCGTCCAGGTCAAAGACAACGCCGCGTATCATCGCTTTCCTTTTGTTTAGAACTCATTAATGTGAATCTTGGTGTCATTTCGCCAACGACAGCGAATCACCACATGTAAGAGCTTGCAGTCTTGTATGACTGTCATTGCCAAACCACTACAATGGTGAGAGACTCTGGCTCAACAGTTTGAATGCAGAGCGATCCCACAACGACATTTCAATCTCAATCACGGAGGAAGACAGTGAACAGCACAGATAGCCGCTCGGCTCTAGTATACCTGAGCACACCGCTCGCCCCGCCGCATTGGGCGTTGTTGGAGCGAGAGTTGCTGCGGGCGCAGGCGGCGGCGTGCGCGGCGTTCTATGCAAAGTATTTCGACGACCGCGGCTATCTGCGCTGCATCCCGCGCTGGGGTGGCAACGACGGCCCCGATGACGCGGGCGAGAACCTGCTCAATTGGCCCATGCTTCACGCCCTCGGCGCGTCGGATGACGTCTTGGCCATGTACAAGCATGGCTGGAACGGGCATCTGCGGCAGTATACCGAGGCCAAGAGCGAGTATGTGCCCATGGCCCGCGAAGGCATGTACTACAAAGAATTCTCCGTGATGTTCGATTGGATGCACCACGGCGAGTGGATTTCGCCTTTTATTCTCGAACCGCTCAGTGATCCCGCGAGCAGCATCTATGAGCAGCGCATCCGCCGCTACGCCGGCTTCTATTTGGATGAAGACCCGCAAGCCCCGAACTACGACCCGGAGCGCAACGTGATCCGCAGTATGTTCAATGGCAGCCGGGGGCCGCTGCTGCGCAAGGCGACTTCGCTCGATTGGGCAGGCGACCCCATCGAGGTGGCGGGGCGGTTCGATGCCAAGCACGGTGAGAACAGCTTTGCCCAGATGCTCGACCACTTCCGGGACTACAACGACGTGGCGGGCGACCACCCCTTGAATCTCTCCGTCACCACTGTTGCTCTCACAGCCTATGCGCTCACGGGCGAAGCGAAGTACTGCGACTGGATCGTGCGGTACGTAGACGGCTGGGTGGCGCACACCAAAGCGAATAACGGCATTATTCCGACAAATATTGGGCTGGACGGCACCATCGGCGGCGCCTGCGACGGCAAGTGGTACGGCGGCGTCTACGGCTGGGGCTTTTCCGTGATCGATCATAACACCGGCACGCTTGCGCACCGTCCGGCGTTCCAGCAACGCGCCGTCTACGGTTTTGGCAACGCGCTGCTGCTGACCGGCGACCTGAGCTACCTCGCCGTCTGGCGCGAGATGCTCGACGCCGTGAACGCCAATGCCAAGGACAGCGACGGCACGCCCACATACCCTTACATGTACGGCGACGCGTATGGTGAGGAAGGGTGGTATGATTACCGGCCGGAGCCGTTCGCAGCGGGTGCGCATGAAATGTACTACTTGTCCATGGACCCGCAGGACTTGGCGCGTGCGCCGCATGACCCGTGGTACGACTTTCTGGCGGGCAAGAACCCCAACTATCCGGTGGAAGCGCTGCAGCGCGACTATGCTGAGGTGCGGCAGCGCAGCGAGAAAGTGCGGTTGGACGCCACCACGGAGGATACGCGGCTTTCCGATGATATGAACGCCTTCAACCCCGCAATCACCGATGCGCTTATCCGGCTTACGCTGGGCGGATTCCCCACGGGGCGCGAGGGCGGACCGCTCTATTGCCGCTTGCGTTACTTTGATCCCGCCCGCCGCCGCGCCGGGCTGCCGGAAGACGTCGCGGCGTTGGTCGATCATCTCACGGCCGCGGAGGTTGGCGTGACCCTCGTAAACCTCAATCCAGTGGCAGAGCGCACGCTCATCGTGCAAGGCGGCGCGTATGCGGAGCACCAGTTTATCAGCGCCACGGCAGGGGGCATCACGACCGAGGTCAACGGACCGCACCTCGTCGTCCGGCTCGCCCCCGGTGCCGGTGAGCGCATCACGCTCACCATGCAGCGCTACGCTAACCAGCCCATACTGAGTTTTCCGTGGGTTTAATAAGAGGGTGGGTGGTAAGAGCTTAGCGGATCACCGTTCATGCTTCGACCCTTGGGCAAGCTCAGGACAGGCAGCCTCAGGGCGAACGGGAAAAGGGGTGATGTTTGGCCGAGATGCCCTATGCGGGGGAAGTTTCACTGCCGCTGAGCAAGGCCGCCACGCGTTGGTTGATCTTGCCGGTGACGTCCATGGCAACGGCCTGCTGGGCCTGGCGCAACGTGCTGGCGATGGCCTTGGCATTGGAGCGGCCGTGAGCGATGATCACGGTGTTGTTCAGACCCACTAATGGCGCGCCGCCGTGCTCCTCGTAGTCCATGCGCGCGCGCACGGAATTAAATGCAGGTTGTGCAAGCAGAGCGCCGAGTATTCTGCGCGGGCTGGCACGCAATTCCGATTTGAGCAGACTGCTGATAAACTCGGCAGCGCCTTCCAGCGTCTTTAGCGCTACGTTCCCGGTAAACCCGTCGCACACCACCACGTCCACCGTATCGGCGAGAATATGGCGTCCCTCGATGTTGCCGACAAAGTTAATAGGCGCTTCCTCTAGGAGCGGGTAGGCTGCCAGCGAGAGTTCATTTCCTTTAGTGGGCTCCTCGCCGATGGAGAGCAAACCGACCTTGGGATTCCCGACACCGTATACCACTTCGGAATAGATGCTGCCCATGAGGCCGAACTGCTGGAGTTGCTGTGGCTTGCAGTCGGCGTTGGCCCCCATGTCGATGAGGAGCGTAGGGTGTGTGGTGCGGGCGGGAATCAGGGCGATGAGCGCCGGGCGGCTGATACCGGGGATGCGGCCAAATGCCATGAGCGCGGCCGCCATCGTCGCGCCGCTATGGCCCGCGCTGACCACTGCCTGCCCCTCTCCTGCTTTGACGAGGTCACAAGCAACGCGGATCGATGAATCGGGACGTTGCCGCACGGCTGTGGCATGATCGTTCATGGTAATGACGTCCGGCGCGTGGCGGATCGTCAGCGCTAGTCCGGTAGTATCGTACTGGCGCAGTTCTGCCTCGAGTGTTTCCTGCCGGCCGACCAGGATGATGGGTAGTTCGGACGATCGCGCGGCCTCTACTGCGCCGGCGACGATTGCCTGAGGCGCTTCATCGCCGCCCATTGCGTCGAGCACTATTGCCACGCAGAATTCTCCTTAGCTCTCTCCTAGCCCCGCTACGGTTGGCAACATTATACTACTAGGCAACACCGTGACGAACAGGATGCCCCGGCACGACAGACCCTTGGCTGCAAAGTCTGGCAGCAGACCCCAGCCTTGGCCGCTTTCTGGCAGGGCACAGCCATTCATGGTTCGATCCAAAGCCAGGCTCAGGATTGGCATGCACGCCGCGAACGGAAGTCCAAGCAGGCTGTACCATTCAAGTGAGCCCGCTTAGGATCATTTGGGAGCGCGCTTTGCACGACCGACAGACACTGATCACAGACCGAGGCGCAACCGCGCTCTCCGCGGCACGATTGCGGAGGGTGTGCCTCGCGCTGTGGTCGCTGTTGTACGTTTCTCTGCTGGCTTCAGGGTGTGCATCGCAGCAGGATACCACGCTTGTCGTGTACGCCGCTTCTTCGCTCACAGAAGCATTCACGGCCATCGGCGAAGAATTCGAGACCCGCAACGCGGACGTACGGGTCGTCTTCAATTTTGCCGGTTCGCAGACACTCAGCACGCAGATCGAACATGGCGCCGGGGCCGATATCTTTGCCTCTGCGGATGTCGTGCATATGGAGCGTTTGCAGAAAGAGAATCTCGTGGCGGAAGCGCCGATCTTATTCGCGCAGAACCGCCTGATCGTGGTGCTGCCTGCGGCAAACCCGGCGGGGCTGCACAATTTGCGCGACCTTGCCCGACCGGGCGTGCGCATCGTCTTGGCGCAGGAAAACGTACCGGTGGGCCGTTACACGCAACAAATGCTTGCCAATCTGGGCAGGGACGCCGCGTATGGTAACGCCTATGCGAAAGCCGTATTGGCAAACGTCCGGTCAATGGAACTCAATGTGCGCCAGGTGTTTGCAAAGGTCGCGCTCGGTGAAGCGGATGCGGGAGTCGTCTACGTGAGCGACGTAGCCGCGGCGCCTGCCGCTGTTGTATCGCTGGAGATCCCTGCGCATGCCAACGTAATTGCGGAATACCCGATTGCGCTGCTGGCAACTGGCAAGGAGCAGGAACTCGCGCGTCGGTTCCTCGCATTTGCGCTGTCGCCGGCGGCGCAGGAGATCTTGGAGCGAGCCGGCTTGCAGGCGGTAGCGGCAGCATGAACCGCACACCGTCTCCACCGTCATCTCCCCGCAAGCGGCAGGTGAGCCCCGCTCGTTCTGCCGCGGGCCAAGTCGGCGTGCGCTCGCTCTTCGTGTTGCCGACGGTTCTGCTTGCGGTCTTTGTGGGACTGCCGTTACTTGCCTTAGTCGTACGCGCCTTAATGACGGGCGAACTATTGCATCAACTCACGCAACCCATTGTACTGAGCGCGCTCCGGCTGAGTGCGCTCACGAGCGTGGCCTCACTCCTCATCATTGTGCTTGTGGGGACACCCACGGCGTATCTGCTCGCACGGAGCGCGTTTCCCGGCAAACGAATTCTGGATACTTTCATAGACGTACCCTTGGCGCTGCCGCCCGTGGTGGTTGGTGTCGCTCTGCTGCTCGTCTTTGGCCGCTTGGGAGTGGTCGGACGCTGGCTCTATCCGGTTGGCATCGAGATTGCGTTCACCACACTGGCGGTGGTATTGGCGCAAGTCTTCGTTGCGGCGCCGTTCTACGTCCGCTCGGCGAAGATCGGTTTTGCGCGGGTTGACCCTGAGCTTGAAGAGATTGCCGTCACGTTAGGCGCATCGACGTGGCAGACGTTGCGCTACGTGACCATGCCGCTGGCGTGGCCGGCGCTGGTCGGTGGAGCGGTGTTGAGTTGGGCGCGGGCAGTGGGCGAATTTGGCGCCACGATAATGTTTGCGGGCAACTTCACCGGCCGCACGCAGACCATGCCCCTGGCGATCATGACGGCGTTGGAATCCGACCTCCAGACTGCCATCGTCCTGGCGACACTGCTTGTGCTCGCCACCTTCGCTGCCCTTTTTCTCTTTCGATGGATAGGCCGGCGATTTGGAGGCGTATGGTAGAAGTTCAGACATTGGGAAACGGTTACCCCTATGGCCCTGTCCTAGGCAGATCGGCGTGGGTTGCAAGCCTGCGCGACACGTTCTTGCGAACGAAGCATAGTGTACCTTTTTCTACCGTCAGGAGAGGGTGGGGGTGAGGGTTACGCCCCGCTCATTGTGGAGCAATTAGCTGCAGGGGCACGACATGTCGTGCCCCTGCGGGGATGCCTTCTAGCGTCTATCGACGAAAGTAACTTGAGGGCCTTCCCGACTTCCGATGACAAGTGGGTGTGTTTCGCGCCAGGACCCATTCGCTCTTGCCAGCGGGTTGGCGCAGGTTGCAAACCTGCGCTACAGTTCCGGATGTGGTGGGCTTTGGTGTTCGCTGTCTAAAATGGGAAGTTGGCTACTGTGATTGCGAAGAAATAGAGATGACGGCTGTTTGTGCACTGTGATTGAGCCTATTGCAGCACTGGAGCAGGGAATAAGGAAAGGAAAAAAACCATGGCAGCAAGCGCTGTAGCGATTACGTGGCTGGGGCATGCCGCGTTCAGCATCACGACACCGGAGGGGAAAGTCGTGCTCATCGACCCGTTCCTCGCAGGCAATCCCGCGTGTCCCGACGATCTAAAGAACCCCGAAACGGTAGACGCCATCCTCGTCACGCACGGTCACGGCGACCACCTCGGGGATACCGTGCCCCTAGCGCTGCGCACCAAACCGCAGGGCGTGGTCACGACGGCCGACATGTCCCACTGGCTGGAAAAGCAAGGTGTCGCGAACATCGTGGGCATGAACAAAGGCGGCACGATCCACATGGCGGAACTGGCGGTCATGATGGTGCACGCTGAACACACAAGCACGATCATGGATGGCGACTCGCTGATACCGGCGGGCGAGAGCGTCGGCTTCGTGGTCACGTTTTCCCATGGCCTGAAACTTTACATCGCCGGGGATACCGCGCTCTTTGGCGACATGGCGCTGATCGGCCGCCGCTATCTGCCCGAGGTGGCGATTCTGCCGATTGGCGATCATTTCACGATGGGGCCCGACGATGCGGCGGAAGCCTGCCGCATGCTCGGCGTAAAGCGTGCAATTCCCTGCCACTACGGCACGTTTCCGCTGCTCACGGGCACACCGGAAGCCTTTCGGGCGGCGGCGCAGGACATCAGCGGCTTGGAAATCTGCGAGTTGCAGCCGGGGAAGACGATCTGCATGTGAGCAAGTCAGGCATTTCGCTCCGAGCTTGCGCGGAAAATGTGAAAAGAGGAGGGCACGGCATCCGTGCCCTCCTCCTGGTGCATACTCGCTGCGGCTTGTTCACTTTTCGCGGCGCTGCACGTGTGCAGCACGCGCTATAGTACGCGCAAGCAATTACGACTTGCTCTTGTATTCCTCCAGAATCGCCGTCATGCGCTTGGCGGCTTCGTCAAGGTTGGACTTCACCTCGCCGGGCGACTCGCCAAAGATGACCTTATGTGTCTCGCGCATGATGCCGCTGCATTCGCCGTACGTCGGCCAATACTGGAAGTTGAACGCCAGGCCGTTGTACATGCGTTCCAGCATGAAGTCGGTCTGTATCTGCGCCTTATCCGGCGCCAGGAAGCTGTAATACTGCTCCCACAGCGCGCGGTCGGAAACCGGCAGCGGCTGGCCCTGGCCCAAGGCTACCCACTGTTTCCAGCCCTCGATGCCGCCGATCCACTCGGCAAGGAACCAAGCAGTATCGTGGTCCGGATGCGATTCCGCAATCGACCACAGGTGGCCTTGGGAGAAGTGCTTCTGGTCCATGGGGCCCGCGGGATACGTATGGGCCTGCCATTCGAACGGCACATTGCCCTCGTTACGGAAATTGATCCACCAGGGCTCGTTGCCCCAGGCGTCCCACGTGGCATAGTACCCTTGATGCGACCCCAAGCCCTGAGCCTGGGGATTGGCCGCCGACGGCATGCTGCGGTCGGCAAACGCCATTTCTTGGTAGATGGTATACATAGCAACGGCGGCCGGACTATTGACCAACGATTTGGTCTGGTCGTCGTCCACCCAGAAGTGTTGGCCGTAGTTCCACATCACCGCAAAGTTGTCAGAGCCGGTGTTGTTCGCAAGATTCTTGCCACCCCAGATATTCTCCTCCGGATTGACGGTGCGCTTCGCAATGTCGCGAAGATCGTCCATCGTCCAGCCTTCGGCCGGCAATTCCAAGCCCGCGTTCTGGAAGATGGTCAGGTTGAGATAGATCAGGGTGCCGTTGAAGTCCTGTGCCGTGCCCCAGATGCGGCCTTGATACGACATGGCCCCATGCATCGGCTGGACGTAGTGGTCCAGGCTGGCAGTCGCGCTCGCTTTGACGCGATCGGTAATGTCGAGCACAAGGCCGCGCTCCACGTAATTGGACTTGAATTGCGCCCACAGGTTCCAGACGTCCGGCGGCACGCCCGCCGTAATCTGAGAAATGAGCTTGGGGTTGTACTCGGCGAACGGCGTTATGGTCGCTTCCGCCTCATACTCACCGGCAAACGTCTCGTTGAACACGCCTAAGACGCGCACATAACGCTCGAGCACCGCGGCGTTGCCGTAGCTAATGATGGATAGCTTCTGCACCTCCTTGGCGGGAGCCTCCTGTGCAGCCTCTTTCGGGGCCTCTTTCTTTTCCTCCATAGCCGGTTCTTCGGCTGCCGGGGCGGTCTGCACCGCGCCGCAGGCGGCAGCAACCAATGCGGTAGCCGCTACACCGCTGAAACGCAGGAAATTTCGTCGGGTAACCATGATGGCTTGCTCCTTGCCTCAATCTTGATTGTCAACCCTTTTGACCCACTCTAGGACTCTAACCCAGCTTTGGGCGTGCGTCAATCAAGAGCGTGCAAATTCCTGAGGTCCAGTGACTTGAGATAGTCTCTTAGTCAAAGGTCTATCCTGCTGTGCTCTGCGGGAGGCGGCAACTTCCTATGCTGCCCCCCGCGAATCCTGTGGGCGGCGCAGCGGCTGTCCGCTGCGATAGGTAGCGACTCGCCAGAGCCATTCCGCAGGTCCGAAATGGAAGCGACTTAGCCACGCGTGCGACCACCATATCTGCAGCGCCCACACTGCGAACACAAACACCAAGACGGCGCTTCGGTTCAAAGAGTCGACCTCGCCTAGCAAGAACGTCAAAGTAAACACACCCAAGATCGTTTGCGTCAGATAATTCGTCAGCGCCATTCTGCCCACAGCGCGCAGTCGCCGCTTAAGCCAATTATCGGCGCCGTTGTTCCAAAGTATGATGAGGCTCACATAGCCCAACGACGCCGGGATTGTGCCAAGATTGTTCGGCGCCTGCCCGATCAGCGCAACCTCTCGCGCGTAGTCACCCCAAGCCGTAATTGCCACGCCCAGCGCGGCAAGCGCCAAACCGACGCCAAGCCCAATAATTGCAGTCATGCGGTACGTCTCCACCGGCTTGCCGCCAGCCATGAAGCCCATACGGTAGAGCGCAGCGCCGATGAGCACCATCCCAGGCCCGCGCACGATGTACGAGAGCCACGAAAGATAGCCCAGTGTTTCGTCCTCCGCCTCCGTGGTCGTCCAGATACCGCCAAGCGGTGCGCCCGCATTCACGAGAGCTTGTCCGTACAGATCGCTGACTACGGACAGCATGAACACAGCCGCGCCTAGCGTCAGCAGCGCCTTGTTCGGCAGTTTTCGCAGCGGAATCAGAATAAAGGCTGACAGCGCATAGATCATCAGCACGTCGCCGTACCACAGCGTAAAGTGGGCTATGCCGATAGCCAGCAGCAAGATGTTGCGCCATAGGTTCAGCAGAACGGCGCGCCTGCCTTTCTGGGCGGCACGATCTATGAACAGAATTATCCCCGCCCCGAACAGCAGGGAGAACATCCCCATGAACTTCTGGTCGATGAACACCTCGCCGAAGATGCCCACAGCCCAATCCAGCCAAGTCTCAGAACCGTCGGCGCTGATGTTGTAGTAAGCTGCTTCAACGAACGTGAATGACACCGCGTTCATCAGCAGAATGCCCAACACCGCAACCCCGCGTAGCAAGTCGAGGCTGGTTATGCGCGCGTGCTCGCGCACGGGACCGGCATCAGCGGTCTGGGATCGTGTCGCCAATGGGTCGCACTCCTTGAGCAGAATTGGGGGAATTCACGGCGCCGGTTGTATAGATAGAGCGCAAGTGAATGTGGTTTGCATTGTATGTGAGCCCATTCCTTCTTGCCGCGTTGCTCCGGCTCGAGGGCGCTCACGCAGATCCCGCTCCTTGCGCTACCGGCGCAACCTCGGCAGGCGTTGCCACACGGCCCGCGCTTCCGGCACGCCGAGCAGCAGCGCAGAGAGGACGTAAACACCAAGCAATACGGCGCCAAAGAAGGTCAAGCGGACGACGGCCGGCGTACCTGCAAGCGGAACCAGCCACTGCAGTGCGCCGCCGGCGCCTGCTGCCAGCAGCGTACAAAGCAGCAAGGGCAGGATACCGCCTAGAAACCGAAAGTCCGGTACCCGCCGCGCGAGCAGCAGCCACAGCCAAACGGCTTCGAGCAGCACCGCCAGCGAGATGCCTAGGGCAAGACCGCCTTGCGCTAAGGGCCGCATCAGCAGCGCGGCGAGCGCGATACCGAACGCCATGCTCACGACGGCGATAAGTACCGGCGTGCGCGTATCTTTGAGGGCGAAGAAGCCGCGGTTGAGCACTTCCACGGTGCCATGTCCGGCCAGGCCAACGGCAAAGAAGAGCAGCGCCCACGCGGTGAGCTCAGTGGAGGTAGCATCGAATGCGCCGCGCTCGAACAGCGTCGCTACAACCAGCGGCGCAAAGAGCATCAGTCCCGCCGCGGACGGCAGCAAGAAGAAGAGCACGGTACGGACGGCCACCGTGAGCTGCCGGGCAAGCTCCGGCGAGGGCCCATCCACGGCAGCAGCCGAGAACTGGGGAAACCAGGCGCGCGCCACCGCCATGCCGAATACCCCCAGCGGCAACATCATGAGAATCCAGGCATAGTTCATTGCTACGACCACGCTTGCGCCGAGCGTGGAAGCCAACGTCACCATAATGAAGATGAGTGATAGGTGCACGGCAAGCAGTCCGGCCATGCGCGGGAGTGTGAGCTGCACCAGTCGCTTCAACTCGGGCAGGCGGAGGTGAAGCGCCAGCGCGTAGCCGGGACCCAGTGTGCGAAAAGCAGGTATTTGCACAATTACGTGCAGCGCCGCGCCAATAACCACGCCAATCGCCAAGCCTTGAATTCCCCACCAGATCGCCAGCACTACCACGCCCCCAATACCGGCGAGATTGTAAAGCAACGGCGCAAACGCGGGCAGCAGAAAGTGCTGGCGCGCATGCAGCGTCGCCGTGAGCACTTCGCTGACGGCGAGGAAGAGGGGTGAGAACGCCACGATGGCGATGAGGGCAACCGTGAGTTCTCGGTCCGCTGCATCGAAGCCGGGCGAAATGAGCGGCACGACCCAGGATGCAAGCAGGATGATCGCGGCGACGAACACGGCAAGCACGATGATGAGCGCATTGAGCACCGAACTGGCGAACGCCCGTGCGGTGGCGGGATCATTGCGCGCCAGCACCTCGCGGTAGAGCGGAATGTACGCCGAACTCAACGCGCCCCCGGCAAAGAGCAAGAACGCCAAATCCGGTAGCCGAAACGCCGCCACGTAAGCGGCAAGCTCTCCTGAAGTACCGAAACGCGCACTGACGGCAACCTCACGCCCCAATCCCAGCACGCGCGAGAGCACGTAGCTGACCATCAATATGGTCGCGCCGCCGGCTACGGTGTTGCCACCGGAACGCAGCCACGCAAACCGGCCGGAAAGGGACGAATTGTCAGAATCAGACATGAGTAAACAGTGCGCGGTCCCCGGAACGCAGAGAGACTGACATGACAGTCACATGAAAGGGCGTAAGGAATGAGAGTCCGTTCGTCCTGAGCCTGTCGAAGGATGAACGGTTACGGGGTCTAGCAACGGTCAATTCTAGCTTCCGTTCGTGGCGAGGATTGCATGTGATGAGCTTGTCGAAGGGTCGAACAACAAAGGGCGGTCTGCCGTGAATCTCCCAAAACTCTCTGGGCTGACATCGGAGATATGAGATCCTGGACTTTGGCCCATACTAGCACAGTGTAGTACGTTACCGAGGGATCAAAGTGCTTGAAAAGAGCAAGCACTCTGGGTAGGGCACAATGCTTCCGGACCAGACCGGCGTCCGCGCTTCCCGCATGTGATTGGAGCAGGTGAGGCGGGCTAGAGTCATGCGCACTCGTAGGCGCGCTGCAGAAGGTGGCTGAATCGCTCGTCCCTGCGTAAGGGTTCGAAGGTCTCAGTGTTCAAGATAAACAGTAGGCCTTTTCCGTGGTCTCCGCCCGTTAGATCGTCATCCAAGGCAGCGTCGAGATGGTGGAATGTGCCGTCAAGATCACCGCGCTTGAGGCAATGTTGCGCCTGCTGAAAGTTGAGCCCGTAGAAATCGTCATCTACTGCCAGTCCCGCACGCACGGCCGTTTCTGCTTCGTCGTCTCTTTCTAAGCTTTCCAATGTTCCGGCCAGTTGGCTGTAGGCGACTGCCAGCGCTCTTCGTTGGCCGCCAATAAACTTCCACGATGATACCGGGTGCGTTTTGAGCCATTCTACCTCTGTCTGCTGGTGTGCCAGGGCGCGTTCACGTTTGCTCGCTGCCGCCTCATTGTGTGCCTGGAAACGCTTGCGGTCGCCTGCTCGTGCCTGTTTGACCGCGAGCGCAAGCTCATGGTGGGCACTGGCGCTGTACAATGAACCAAGCTTCTCATAGACTTCAAAGCTTGGACCCCTCAGCGCAAGATCTCGTTCCGCAGATGCTATTGCCTTTTCATTCTTAGCTCGCGGAGTTTTTTCGGTGCGCGCAAGAAAACCGAGCGGACCGCTCGGCGCTTGCACAATTAGCCTGATGAGTTTGTAAACTAAGACTTGAAGCAGCCACTTCTTGCCAAAGTGCGCGCGGAGCAATTCGCGATTGAGCGATTCAGCGGAACCCAGAGCGGCCACAGCCTGCTTCTCAGCCAGCGCGCGTTTGGTGCCTTGTGCTATCCGCTGCTGAATCGCGTCTTCCAGGTGTGCGCGCAGTTCGTCTTTGGCTTCACTGCGTTTCAGGTACGGCAGTCCCGCCACTGCCTTGCGGAGAAAGCGTTCCGTTTCCGGCGTCAAGCGCGCCATTGATAGCCTCCACCAGTGTGTGCCAGTGTTCGCGACGTTCGGCCAGCGCCTTGCGGCCCTTCGCTGTCAGGCGATAGTAGCGGCGGCGCGGGCCGCGCGGGCTGTCCTGCCAGAAGGGCTTCACCAGCCCCTCAGCTTCCAGCCGATGTAGCGCGGGGTAGAGCGTACCCTCCTTGAAGGCAAGCACGCCGTTGGTGCGTTCGCGCAGCGCCTCGGCGAGCTCGAACCCGTACATGGGGCGCGTTGCCAGCAGATCGAGCAGGAGCAGGCTGGCTGTGCCTTTGCGTAATTCGCGTAACATGTATATAGAATATCTAGGTAGCGGGAAAAGCGCAAGGCCTTTTTCCACAGATTTTGCCTACTCTCTTGGATAAAGAGCGCGGGCATGCGACCCCGCTCACCCTTCGACAAGCTCAGGGCGAACGGGTGGAGGCACTACACCTTTGTGAAACACATTGGCGAATAGGGGGTGTCGTGCATGCAGATCCAGGTCGACTGTTAGCGTATCGCAGGTGGGAAGGATTAGAGAAAAGTCTCTAGGAAAAGTGGTCACACGTGCGCTAATTTGGTTCCGCGCCAAACTGTCGTGCCGTATAATAAGGGGCAAGAGAAACAGCGAGTCCGAGTGACCACTGTAGCAGAGGAGGGACTGCCGGTGATACGGAATGATACTGCCGGAAGTGAGGGCATACCTACCGCAGTTGAGCCCCTAGCTCCCACCAGCGACCCCGTGTCCAATGCCAAGCTGGTGAAACAGGGCCTTACTTTTGACGACGTTGTGCTCATTCCCGACTATTCTGCCGTTCTCCCCAAAGACGCCGACACCCGCACGTGGCTGACCCCGACGATTGCCCTCAACATTCCGCTCATCTCCGCCGCCATGGATACCGTGACCGAAGCGCGTCTTGCCATTGCGCTGGCGCGGGAAGGCGGCCTGGGTGTCATTCACCGCAATCTGGAAATCGACGTGCAGGCCGCCGAGGTGGACAAAGTCAAGCGTTCGGAAGCCGGCATGATTGTGGACCCCATCACCCTGGGCCCCAGTGCGACCGTGCGGCAGGCCGTGGACCTGATGGAACGCTACCACATCTCCGGCGTGCCCATCACCGAGAACGGCAAGCTGGTCGGCATTCTCACCAACCGCGATATCCGCTTTGAGGAGAACCTCGATCAGCCTGTACAGAACGTGATGACGAAGGAAAATCTCGTCACTGTTCCGGTAGGCACCACGTTGGAAGAGGCGAAAGATGTCCTGCGCCACCACCGCATCGAAAAAGTGCCGGTAGTAGACGGCAACTTCATGCTCAAGGGGCTGATTACGGTAAAGGACATCGCCAAGAAGATCCAGTTTCCGCTGGCAACGAAAGACGAAAAGGGCCGCCTGCGCGTCGGCGCGGCCGTTGGCACCAACGTCGAGGGCATCAAGCGCGCGCAAGAGGTCGTAGCAGCGGGTGTTGACGTGCTGGTGCTGGATAGCGCCCACGGTCACTCGGCGGGCGTCATCGAAACGCTGCGCAAGTTGAAGACGCTCTTCGACGTGCCCGTGATCGCCGGTAACATCGCAACGGCAGCCGCGGCGGAAGATCTTATAAAGGCCGGGGCAGACGCAGTGAAGGTCGGTGTTGGGCCGGCATCCATCTGCACCACGCGGGTTGTGACCGGCACCGGCGTGCCCCAGATTACGGCGATTTCCGATGTCGCCGCCGTCGCTAACCAGTACGGCATCCCTGTAATTGCCGATGGTGGCATCAAGTACGCGGGCGACGTGGCCAAGGCGATTGCCGCCGGCGCCGACACGGTAATGATCGGTTCCCTCTTCGCGGGCGCGGAAGAGAGTCCCGGCGAGGTGGTGCTCTACCAGGGCGAGCAGTTCAAGGAGTACCGCGGCATGGGCTCGCTGGGCGCTATGAAGGCGCGTGCCGCCAGCCGCGACCGCTACTTCCAGGACTACATCGGCGAGGAATCCAAGCTCGTACCGGAAGGGATCGAGGGGCGCGTGCAATACAAGGGGCCGCTCTCGGCGCTAGTGACCCAACTGGTCGGCGGTTTGCGCCAAGCCATGGGCTACTGCGGCAACGCCACCATTCAGGAAATGAAAGAGCACGCGCGCTTCGTCCGCATGACTGCCTCCGGCCTCCGCGAAGCCCACCCCCACGACGTCATCCTGACCAAGGAAGCGCCAAACTACTCGCGGTAGCTGGTTAGTTTGCTCCCCATGGGTAAGCTGACCTCTTGATGGAACTTGACCATATGAGTGTCCAGGGTGCATTGGAATTCGAAGAGAAATCCTTTCGTGATCCCGCATTCATGGCGAATCGAGATGCTCCAGTTCATCGTTGGGTTCCTTGGATTGCCGGATACTCAAAGCACTTCGTTGCAGATGCAATTGCCCGCTACGCGAATGGGCCAAGCGTGGTACTTGACCCGTTCGCAGGTGTGGGGACTACCCTCGTTGAGGCAGACCTCGTTGGACATGAAGCGGTTGGATTCGAAATCAACCCCTACGCTGCTTTCGCATCGCAGACGAAGCTGAAGGCGCACCGCTTAGGTCCAGACTGCCTGCGGAAAGCGGTTCGAGAATTCAGCGTCTTCATGCGCAGCGCCCTTCAAGAGGGAAGCAAGCCACGAACGAGTCCTCCCCACGGCTTCCGTACTCGCTCCCCGTTCTATAGTCCTAAAGTTCAGCATAAGGTACTGCTGGCTTTAGACTTCATCAGCGAGCAAGATGCACAAGTTGCGGACATATTCCGGCTCGCATTCGCGGCATCAATGGTTGATTTTTCTAACTACTCATATGAACCAAGTCTGGGCCGTAAAGTGACTGTAGGGCGTCCCGAAGTGGATGACTTCCCCGTGACAGAGGTACTGGCTAAGAAGGTGTCACAGGTGGCAGACGATGTCGCGTGGTATCGTCATGCAAGGGTTGCAAGTAGGCGGCGAGATGGGCGTGTATTGGAGAAGTCTTTTTTCGATGGGTATCAAGACATTGAAGAGCGAAGCGTAGACTTGCTGATTACATCGCCGCCCTATCTCAATAACTATCACTACAATCGGAACACTCGCCCTCATCTCTATTGGTTGGGATTCTGCAGTTCTCCAAAGGATTTCAAACGGTTGGAGAGACTGAACTTCGGTACCTATTGGCAGAATGCTCGCGATCAGGGACGCGTTGAACTTGATCCATCGATTGAGGATCCTCAGATCCATCAAGCAATCGAGAAGGTGGGCCAAAGGAACCCGGATAAGGGCATCTATGGCGGACAAGGTTGGGCCAACTACGCGGCGCTGTATTTCAACGACTGCGTACGTTTCATCAGGGGTGCAGAGTGGTGTCTCCGGCCCGGTGCAACCGCCTTGATAGTGATCGGGAACAGTATTCTACAGGGTGTTCCAATTCCAACGGATCGATTCTTGGCGGGGATTGCCGAAGCACATGGATTCAGAATAGTTGACATCCACATACCGCGAGAAGCAAGAGTGGGGAACAGCATCGTCCACTCTAGCGTTCGTGTGGGTTCAGGGAATGGCATCCGTCTCTATGAAGCCATCGTGGAATTGCGCCGCCTATGACGGTGGAACTCTACGATCCTCTTACCTATGACAACCTCATGGCCGGGATGGTTTCGCACTTTGAGAAGCAAGCCATGGAAGACCTGCAATCCATCGAGGATGCCAAAGGACCGGGTATATATTCGTTGTTTTACTCGGAACCCTTGCATATTTACAAGTCAATTTCGGGCACCACGAGACCAATCTATGTTGGGAAAGCCGTTCCTCCGGGATCGCGGAAAGGATCACGTGTAAACGTTGCAAGTCCCGCGTTGCGGAGCAGGATCAGAGGGCATGCCAAGTCTGTCATTGAGGCGGACAACCTTGATCTATCAGACTTCAAGTGCCGCTATTTAGCTGTTGTTCCGGTTTGGATAACTTTGGCGGAACGATTCTTGATAGACTATTACAAGCCGGTCTGGAATCTGTGTGTGGAAGGCTTTGGTATTCACGATCCGGGTAGGGGTCGGAGTGGTAGCCAACAGAGTTGGTGGGACACGCTTCATCCTGGACGAGGGTTGGCAGATAAGCTTCTTATCTCAAGGAGTGTTGTTGACGCTGAGAAGCTGGTCAGGGACTTCTTCTCGTCGACCCCCGATGGGCAAGTGTGAATGGCGAAGGCTGCGCTATGGGCCTCAGCAGAGGTCTTAGCAAATACTTTCGCGACGCGGCGTTTGCCATCTGCGAACGGCGGACATGATTTGGTTAGAATTAGCCTAAGATTGCTAGCGGAGTCTATCAGTGTCGAATGCACCACCAAAGACTCCTCCTGACTGGTACCTGCCGCGCATTAGCGCGGTGAGTCCTACGGGGCAAGAGGTCAATCTTGCCGTCGGCCAGGCGGTTGAACTCAGTGTGGAGATCGAGCCGTGGCAGACCGTGCCGCTGGAGCAGGAGTGGCAGCGGCGTGCGCAGCCGGTGCTTTCCACTACGAACACCACGCAGGACTGGTGTCGGGTGATGCTGTACATGCCGCGCATCATCCGCGCCGACGGCATGTACAAGATGTGGTACGTCGGCACTTCCGGTCCGCCTAGGCCGGCCAGTTGCCATCTGGGCTACGCCACCTCGCAGGACGGCATCCACTGGGAGGAACATCCGGGCAATCCCATCGTCACCGATCAGGCCCTCCAAGACGCTGGCGGCTGGGGGTCGTGCTTTCAAAGCCCGTTTGTGCTCTACGACCTGGAAGAGCGGAAGTTTCGCATGTGGTTCTCCGCGCTCACCCATTGGGAGCAGACCGACGACGGTGAGTTGGTGGAGATGACGCAGCAAGTGGGCTACGCCGAGAGCCCCGACGGCATTGCCTGGGACATTCACCCCGAGCCGGTCACGCGCAGCGGCCGCTGTGCCTCGGTTATCAAGGAAGCCGACGGCACCTTCACCATGTGGGCGAACGCCCGGCCGGCGGGCGACCCCGATCCCAGCTCCATCTACGGACACATCATGCTCTTGCGTTCACGCGACGGCGTGCATTGGGAAGAGATCGCCGACGTGATCCAGCCGGAAGGCATTTACAAATCGTGCGTCTACCCATTCGTCATGCGCGACGGCCCGGGCTTCGCGATGTGGCACGGCGGCCACCGCGAGTCCCTGCGCGATGACGTGAACTTTACGCGCGGCCAATTGGACGACGTCTACGGCGACTGGTTCGACCTGACGTTTGCCCGCTCGGCGGACGGCCTCGCGTGGACGGAGCGGGTGGGACATCCCGTATTTCCGCCCAATGCCAATAAGGAAGCTTTCGACGCTCGCTATACCTCGACGCCCCATGTGCTCAAGCTGCCTGGACGATACGTGCTCTATTACTCAGCGCGCGACATGCTGGAGGGCTGGCTGCAAGCCGATGGCACTCTGGGCCCCGGTCGCGGCTTTGCCTACCGCCACATCGGCTACGCCACATTGCCCGCAGAGGAGCATACCGATCCCACGCTGAGATATGCGTGGACCATTGACGGGGAGCCACACGCAGAGCGCTCCGGCACATTGCACTTCTCCCCGCAGGAACCCGGATCGCATCACGTGACTTGCCAGGTCGAAAACGCCAATGGCAAGGCCGCCTATACCTGGAACCTCGTCGTGGGAGCGTAGCCTGCGGTGCTGCCCCGTCTAGTTGCAGCAGAGGCCGCTATCCATCTGTGACCCGCGCGCGTAGGGGCACGACATGTCGTGCCCCTACAAAGGTACACCGTCTCTTTCACAGGCGGGCGGACAATAGCTACTGCTGCCGCGTATCTACCAGTTCAGACTGGATCTCCTGAACTTGCGGCGGCCACGTGCTCTTGATGTAGGCGAGCACCGCCCAAATGTCACCGTCGCTCATTGTCTCGGCAAAGCCGGGCATATTGCTCATGTAGTCGCCGCCAATGACGGCGGTGGAACCCCATTTCGTAACGTCGAAGAGCAGCGCATCGCTGTGATGCCATGTGTGTCCGGTCATGTCGTGGGGTGGCGCGGGCAACATGCCGTCGGCATCGCGTTCGCGCCAGTTCGGCTGTCCCTCCAGGTTTGCGCCGTGGCAACTGGCGCAATGTTGCTGGTACAAGACTTCGCCGCGCGCCACGAGTTTGGGGTCGGAGGCGTCCGCCCGATCTGTCCCGTCAGCGCTCCAGACAAACACCCAAAGAGCCGCAAGCCCGATGGTCACCGCGATCAAAGCCACGGCAGCGACAATCAGCGTCGGACTAGCCGGCAGTCCACGGCCGTTTGCAGTATTTCTTTCGCTCATGCTTCATGCGCTCTCTTGCTGGTACTCGCAGAGTTGGGTTGCGCTGTTTCTTGCCCAAGGATTCGCCTGCGAGACTGGTTGCGCGCCGATTCAGGCACTCTTCCCGCAAACAGAGTCATCCAGAAACATTGTACTATGCTGGCGCAGAGCCAATAAGAGGGCAGGGTATTTCGTGCAGCCATGGAATCGAAGAAATGCAGGCTCTTGGCGGGCCGCTTGCAGGCCTGCTCTTGCCACTCCGGTACGCTGCGGCAGACACCAAAGATCAGTCTTGACAATTGAGCGGTAAGGTGTGTGGCGAAAGTGCCGCCGATGGCGTACCATACAGACTACCCGCGACACACGACAGTAACGATGAACTGAGAAAGTGAGCAACCATGGCGTCGACGAGCGGTCCGATAGGGGTAGCGGTCCTGGGGTGCGGCGGCATTTCCCATCCTCATTTCGACGGTTGGCAGCGCCTAGAAAAGGCCGGAGAGGCACGGCTGGAGGTGGCTTGCGACAACGACATGGAACGCGCCGAAGCCAGGGTGCAGCAGTACGGCGTGAGAGCAGCCGCCACGGACTTTGCCGAGGTGGTCAAGCGGCCGGAGGTGCAGGCCGTGGACATCTGCCTGCCCCATCACTTGCATTTGCCCGCTATTCTGGCGGCGGCGGAGGCCGGTGTGCACATCCTCTGCGAAAAGCCGTTGGTACTCAATATGGATGAGGCTGTGGAGGCCGTGCGCGCATGCCGGGACGCCGGAGTGAAGCTCATGACCGCCGACCGCGATCGTTTCGAGCCTCCTGCCCGCGCGGTAAAGCGCATCCTCGACGCCGGGCTCATCGGCGACATCTATCACGTGCTGGAACGCCACCTGCTCCACAAGGATGTGCTCACCCAGGGATCCCGCTCCAACATGGGTTGGAAACTCGGCAAGGCCACGGCGGGCGGCGGCGCGTTGCATCGCGACGGCTGTTACTACATCGATACGCTTCTTTTCTGGGAAGGCAGCGGCGTGAAGCACGTCGCGGGTGCGGAGTTCGACAACTTTCTCTGGGAAACGGCGGAGATCGAGACCACCTCCCACGTGCTCTTTCGCTTCAATAGCGGCGCCATCGGCGTGTTCGAGATGGTGTGGTGCCTGCAGGGGCCGCAACATCGCGAGATTTTCGTTACCGGCAGCGAGGGCTACGTAAAGCTTGACGGCGGAATTGGGCATGGCTCCGATGCGACGATCACGCTTTACAGCAACAAGCTGCCGTGGCTTACATTTGATGATTCCCAGGTCGCCCAAGCGTTTGCTGACTGCACCTTCGAGCAACCGCACCGCAATAATCCGGAAATGGCCAATGAGAAGCTCGTGCTGCACGTGCCGTATGCGGGAGGCTTCACCGCCCAGGAGAAGGAGCTCTTAGCCGCTATTCGTGAGGACCGCGAACCGGAATCCAATGGAATCGACGGCGCCCGGTCCTTGGAAGTGGTAGAGGGCGCCTACCTCGCGGCGCAGGAGGGTCGGCGCATAGACTTGCCGCTGCGTGACTGGGAGTCGCTGCGCTAGGCTGTATCTGATTTTTGGTGACGAACACCCCGGCAAGCAATAGAAGAGGTCTTGGCGCTGGAGAAACTGACCGATAGGAGGCCAAGGGTGAGTCCCCCGCAAACCGACACACTCTCACCGGTTTGGCATGGTTACGACGAGGTCTCCCAAGGGAAGGGAAACCGAAGCAGCAAGAATCCCCTCACCCCGGCCCTCTCCCCAGGGAGAGGGGGTATTGCTTGCCTGCCGGCCTGGGTTGTGCAAGGAGAATTTTCGGTAAATGTGTGCCGCACCGAAGCATTACAACATATGAATGCCAACAAGGGGGTAAGACATGCGCTATCGTCCGCTGGGTAAGACGGGACACCAGGTATCGGAGGTGGGACTAGGCACGTACCCGCTGGGGGGCGCGCTCATTACGAGCGGCAGCTACTGGTCGGGTCCGGCCACGTACGGCACCGTAACCCTTGAGACGGCGGTGGAGACCATCCATCATGGGCTGTCGCTGGGCCTCAACTTCATCGACACCGCGCCGGTGTACTCGGAAGCTGAAGTCTACATTGCCGAGGCGTTGCGTCAGCGGCCTCAACAACTGAAGGACATTGAGGTCTTTGTAGAGACCAAAGGCGGCGAGCACGTCCTGCCAGCCGCTGACGGTGGGCCGCCGGTCCTCGCCCGCGACTTTTCCCGAGATGCCTTGCGCGCCAGTGTCCAGCGCAGCAAAGAACGTCTGCAGACAGACCTCGTTGAAGGTGTGCTCCTGCATAGTCCGGTCGCAGACGAAATGGCAGAAGACCCGCTGGGACTGCTCGCCGAGCTGCGTGCAGAAAGACACGTCGGGCACGTTGGCGTCTCCGCCAGCGACGTGACGGAAGCCATCCGGCTCATCGAGGAAGACGGCCGCGCGGAGATCATACAAATTGGGTTCAGTCTGCTGGAACCTGAACCCACCGAGCGGCTCTTGCCATTGGCCGAAGAGCGCGGCGTCGGCATCGTCATCCGGTCGCCACTCGCCTCCGGATTCCTCTCGGGCACATTCACGGCGGACCATACCTTCGCGCCGGACGACCACCGCAGTCTCATTCCTAAGGAACGGCTCGCCGCGCGTCTGCGGGAGGCGGAATCCTTCATGTGGCTGGTCGAGGAGGGGATTGCGGGAAGTCTGAGCGAAGCCGCCTTGCGTTACATCCTCAGCTTTTCCGGGGTATCATCGGTGATTCCCGGCGCCATGAATCCCGCTGAGCTTGAGCAGAATGCGGCGATTTCCGATCTTGGCCCCCTGCCGGAGGCGGCGCTGGCGCGCGTCGCAGAGACGCAGCGGGAGTTGGGATTGCTGAGTTAAGGAAGCTCAAAGTCCTTGTTTTAGGCTGGCGTGTCTGCGACGGTTGCATTGCGAGTAGTGCGGAGTTGTGCGAGGAATGAGCAATTCGTCCATGACCGTGTCTGCTTAGTGCGGGAAGAGTTGGGGACAAGCCCCAATGTTGTCGCATTAACCATTGTGGGGAGGAACATGGCGCTCACGGCACCTCTCGTCCCCGGTAGCGCAGGTTTGTAACCTGCGTCTGCTGGACGGTCAATCCTTGTGTGCCTTCTCTTTCATGCGGCCACGTTGGGGATGGCCCTGTGCTGCTTACTCCGGCGGGGGACAAGCCCCCGCGCTACTTTAATGCGACAACATTAGGGACAAGCCCCCGCGCTACAGAAGAGCGCATGGCCGTCTAATGAGCCGTAGGGGCACGACATGTCGTGCCCCTACCCATAGGACAGCCGCAATTCTATCTCGTCATTGCCACGGTAGCGGGAATTCATCTTCCTTGCATAGGAAGACTAGCGTCTCCTGTCAGAATTGCTTGTTACATACCTCTTCGATGCCCTAGTCTCCGGCGCAAGCCGAAGTGGCGAATAGCGGCGTTCGTTTAGCGGGTCGCCGTTCACCCTTCGGCAAGCTCAGGGCGAACGGGGCCCATGGCCGCAGCTTGACAGTCGAACGGGGGACAAGCCCCCGCGCTACGAGAAGCGCCAAGAAGTGCAACTGCAACTTTCCCAAGTCTTTGGTCGCGTAGATCAACCCGTAGGGGCACGATATATCGTGCCCCTACTCGTAATTTGTATGTTGTAAAGGGCGCGCAAATGAGCGAAGTTGAGAGGGCAACGCGAGGGGCGCGTCGTCCGTCAATCCGGCGCAAGCGGGAATCAATCTTGTCTTGCGGCCGATAGCGCTGCGTAAGCGTGAAAGAGCCCCAGGCAGCGGCCTCCTGTCTGGCGCGGCTTACATGCGCAGCCCAAATTTGTGTACATCCAACAGGTTTGACCTCCGCTAATGTATTGCATCAACACGGCGCTTCCGCCATAATTCAAGTTACGGATTGCCCTCAATGCATTTGGGTGAGAGAAAGGAGGACGACAACTGGCTTTATACCATAAGAGGGGATCTGACCGACGTTCCTTTCATAGCCGTGTTTGCGTGTCGTTCTTATTTACGTCTGACTTGTCAAGAAAGCAATTCGGGAGGCGAAGCACATGAAAACTGGTGACAGTGAGACCCGTTTGACGCGTCGCTCAGTGCTGTGGTTAGGCGGCGGCACAATTGGCGCAATCGCTCTGGCCGCCTGTGGGCAGGCGACAATCACCGAAGCACCTGTGGAAGACGCGCCTGAGGAGAAGGAAGCAGAAGCGAAAGAGCCGGAGCCACAGGCAGAGCCCGTAAACTTAGATTGGGCGCTCTGGGGTGACTCCACGTGGGTGGAAGCGGCGCAGGCCGGCGCCGATGTGTACACGGCAAACAACCCTAACGTCACTTTAAACGTCCTCGGCGTAAAGGACAGTCCGGCAGTCTACATTACGGCCTGGGTGGCCGGGTCCGGACCCGACATTGCGATGACGTGGGGCACGAATCTCGTCCAAGCGGGACGGGAGGGTCTGCTGCTCGACATGGATCCCTTCATCAAGCGCGACAGCTTCCCCATGGATGACTACATTCCTTTCCAGCTTAGCGCTATGCGCTGGCCGGAGACGGGTCAATACGGTCTGCCCATGTACATCAACGTGTACGTGCTCTGGTACAACAAGCAGGTCTTCGAAAAGAAGGGCATGGCCTTCCCCGATGACACGTGGGGCTGGGACGAATACCAAGATGCGATGCTCGGGCTTACCGACCGCCCCAACACCGTCTTTGGCGGCGTGGACGCGGGCTGGGGCCGCGGCATTTGGAAGATCGTGCAAAACGGCGGCACCGTGGTCGATCCGGAGAACGACCGCCACGCCACCTTCGATAGTCCTCAGGCAATTGAAGCCATGGAGTGGGTCCACGCCCGCTACCACCGTGACCGGAGCATGGTGCACGGTGAGGAGTGGGCGGCGCTGGACCGCAGCAAGGTCCAGGCCCTCATGCAGGGCACGCTGGCAACCTGGGAGGAGGGTTCGTGGGGGCCGGGACAGTACTCGATTGACTTCCCCGATAACGTCGCGGACTGGGACGTGGCCCCATTGCCGCAGGGTCCGGCGGCCCGCGCCACCCAGGGCTCCATTGACGCGTGGGTAGTTTGGGCAGGCACGAAAGACCCGGATACGGCTTGGGACTTCATGAAATTCCTGCAGACCGATACGTATCTCGACCTGCAGTGCCAGATTGCCAGCATTCAGCATCCGCGGGCATCGCTGCAGGACCGCTACATTAGCATCATGAGCGGAAACTTCCCGGCGCTCGCGGACAAGAATCTCGACGCATTCGCGCACCCCGTGCGCGGCAAGTACGCGTGGCCCAACGGCGGCCTCTTCCGCAAAGATGCCGAGGTATTCGGGCTGCTCGCGGAGGCATGGCAGACGGCCATTGTGGAGGACAAGATCACGGTAGTGGAGGCGTTCACCGCCGCCGCCGCGCGCGCCAATGCGCTGATGGCGGAGGGCTAGTAGTCCTCCATCTGCGAGAGTATGATGCAGACGTAGGGGCACGACATGTCGTGCCCCTACGTGAGCGCGGCAGTGCTATTACAAGGGATCGACACCTATGCTCATTACGACCACCGGACGGTTTCCGATTGTGCGCAACGGTCAACACCCGTTGCGCACGGCCGTTGAGGAGTGGCGTGAGCGAGAGACTCCAACACCCGAAAGTGCGTGGCACGACGAGACGTTGCGCGCTGTGCAAGCTGAAACCCAACTGGAATTGCTGGCCGCGCAAGACGAAGCCGGCGCGGACATTCTCGATGCGGGTTTCGTGCCCGTCTACGATGAGTGGTTCCAAGCGGCGCGGGCCGCTGCCGGCTTGGCAGTCGCGGCGCCACTGCGCTATCTGGACACCAACACCTACTACCACCACTGGGTGCTAGATCGGATACCCACTCGCCAGGCAGAGAGTCCGGTCGTGAGCGCGTTCCGTCACGCGGCCGCACACACGGATAGGCCCATCAAGCCCGCGCTCTTTGGCCCGTACACTATCTGGGCGTACGCGGACCGGCAGGGGGAAGGCGCTACGCCCGCGGCCTTTGCCGCGTTGGTAGATATCTGGGCGGCTGACGTCGCTGCCTTGGCCGCCGCCGGAGCGCGGTACATTCAGATCGAAGAATCCGTGGTGCTGCGCCCCAAGCATCGCGCTGACTTTCCGCTAGTGGCACAGGCTATCGAGCGGATTGCGCGTGCAGCGCCGGAGGCGACAGTCATCGTGCATTTGGCGTGCGGCAGCATTGGTGACCTGCTGCAGCCGTTTCTGGACATCCCCGGTCTGGGCGGGCTGGGACTGGACTTCACCGACGCTTATCGCGCGCCCAATCTGGCTGCCCTCGCTGCCTGGAATGGAGACAAAATCCTGCAGGCCGGCATCGCCGACGCGCGCAGTATTCGCGTCGAAACCGCAACGGAACTGAACGAGACTCTTGCCGCTATCACGTCTGTCGTGCCGCCTGAGAAGTGCTGGGCCGCGCCGAGCACGGCGCTGCTCTACCTGCCGCGCCACGCCGCATTTGAAAAGCTGGCGACGCTGGCGCAAGCCGCTCACGGATTTGACCGGAACGGGGCATCATGAAGAATCTCCCGCTTTTACCCATTTCCACCATCGGCAGCTTGCCGAAACCACCCGACCTTTTCCAAGCGGAAATGGCGCCGCTGGAGCAACAAGACCTCGCTTGGATGCGCCGGCAGCAAGAGGCAGCAGTTGCGGATTGGCTTGCTACCCAGCAGTCGCTCGGTATTGACGTGCTCGTTGACGGCGAGCAGTACCGGCGCTCGATGACCACCTACTTTCTGGAGGGCTGGGGCTGCGCGGACATCGACCCGGACCCCGTGTGGGTGCTGGATAACATGTACGGCCAGCGGGCCGTCATCAAGCGCCCGGCTACGGAGCCGCGTACGTTGCTCCGCGAATGGTACCGCTACGCGGCTGCGCGCGCGGAGAGCGACGTTAAGGTCACGGTCACCGGACCCTACACCCTGCGGGACTGGGTATTTGATCTCTACTACCCTGACCGCCGCGCCGCAGTGCTGGGCTTGGCGGAGTACGTGCGCGAGGAGGTGCAGACGCTCGTCGCCGCGGGCGTGCGGTACTTGCAGATAGATGAACCGGCGTTCGTCACCCGCTACGATCAGCCGGCGGAGCTAGACGTGGCAATTGAGGCCATGAATCGCATCTGCGCCGGTTTGCCGGCGCACGTCACGGTCTTCACGCACATGTGCTACGGCGCGTTTCATGAGGTTTACCCCAAGATGCTGGAACTGCCCGCGCATGTCTTCTGTTTGGAGCTCGCGCACGTAGCGCCCGAAATGCTCGACATCTTGCGCAAGCACCCGTTTCCCGCCGACCGGGGCATGGGCTACGGAGTTGTGGATGCGCAAGACCCGCGTGTAGAATCGGTGGCAGAGATCGAGGCGCGCATTCGCTTGGCGCTGGAATACTTTACGCCGGAACAGCTTTGGATCAACCCTGATTGTGGCTTGCAGGCTGTGCCCCGCGACGCTGCCGTCGCCAAACTGGAGAACATAGTGGCAGCCACCCAGCGCGTGCGCCAATCTCTCACGTAGGCGTCGCTCAACACACGAAAGGCTTTCCCGATGACCCGTGAAGACAGTGAAACCCATGTCAAGATTGTGGCGTGGTTGCACATTGTATTGAGCGCTCTAGGGCTCCTTGTGGCGGCGCTCGTCTTTCTTATTTTTGTGGGTATCGGACTGCTACTGGCTGCCTCCGATGAAACGGCAGCCATGGGCATCTTTGCCGTGATTGCCACGATTATTGGCGTCTTCCTGTTGCTCGTGTCGGTGCCAGGCCTCATAGGCGGCATTGGGCTGCTGCAGCGGCAGAACTGGGCGCGCATTCTGGTGCTTATTCTCAGCGTGCTGCAGCTCTTCAACATTCCCTTCGGTACTGCTGTTGGCGTCTACTCGCTGTGGACGTTGACGCGGGAGGAAACGATGGCGCTCTTTGGAGAGACGAGGGGCTGGCAAGAATAGCGGTTTGCGTCGTGGTGGATTGTAAACCCGGCTAAGGTTTCGGGTACGCATTAGGAGGATGAGGGTATGAGTGCGAGTGCGAGACCGTTCATTGATCCTGTGGAAGGGCTTATCGCCCGTGCTAAAGCGACCGCAGCGCCCTTGGTGCTGCCGTCCGATGCCGATGAATGGCGCGCGTGGCATGAGCGCACGCTGATACAGGTGCGCGAAATGATTGGTCCGTATCCCGATGCGGCGCCGCTCAACGTGGAAGTGGTCGAGCGCCACGACGAGGGTAGCTACATTCGGGAGAAGATTCTCTACGATAGTGAGGCGTTCGCCACGGTGCCCGCCTGGCTGCTCACGCCGAAGGACATCGCGGCGGGCGAAAAGCGGCCTGCCATCCTCTGCGCGCATGGGCACGGGCGCGGCAAGGATGACCCTGCAGGAATCTTGCCTCCACAAGACGATCCCAAATATGCGCAGCAGAAGGAACGGCAGTCCGGCGTAAACTATGCCCATCAACTTGCCGAACGCGGCTACGTCTGCCTGGCCCCTGATTGGCGTGGATTCGGCGAGCGTCAGGGTCCGGCAGAGTGGCGGCGCAGCTCCCGCGACGGCTGCAATGCGCTCTATCTGGGGTATGGCTACCTGGGTTTTCAGTTGTTAGCCCTGGATATCTGGGACGGCATGCGGGGGATCGATCTGCTCCAAGGCTTGCCCTGCGTCGACCCTGACCGCATCGGCATGATCGGACTTTCCTTTGGCGGGACGATGACGACGTATCTCACGGCCTTGGACGAGCGCGTCCGCTGCGCCGACATTGTGTGCTATCTCAGCACGATCTGGGATGCCATCGGCCACCGCGGCCGGGGCAACACCTGTGGTTCGCAATTCGCGCGCGGCCTCCTGACCTTCGGCGACATTGCGGCGGTTGCCGGTCTGATCGCCCCGCGCCCGTGCCTGGTAGAGGCTGGCGAACTCGATAACTGCTTTGTGAAGGACGACGCGCTGCGCTGTTACGCCGATGTGGAACGCATCTACGCCGCGGCCGGCGCTGCCGACAGGCTGGACCTGGACCTACATCCCGGCGGCCATGCCTTCAGCGGCGTGAAAGCGTTCGACTGGTTTGCGAAGTGGTTGTAAGCCGCATTCTGCGAGGGATGGGTCCCTGCGGTCGGTCAGCCGGTTGGCATCCCCGTTGAGCTGGTTTAGACCCCCTCTCCCTTGAGGAGACCTTTGCAGAGCCCTTGCCGAGGCAAGAAAGTCCCCTCTCCCGCCGGGAGAGGGTTAGGGTGAGGGTGTATTCGACTTCTACACAGTTGGCATTGCGATGGGTGACGGCAAGTGTTGTCCTAGCAAGCAGGCGTGCCGGTTGGCAACCTGCCCGACCACACTACTTTGCTGATCAATGTGATTCCAACGACGCAGCGCGGCTCCAACGACACAGCGCGCCGACTTTGCGAGAAGAACTAGGCAGGGCGCGAGGCATCGCGCAGAACGGGCGCACCAGTTTCCGCCAGTTTCTCCAGGAGTGCCGCGCCCGTTCCCCCCGCGTCGTATTGCTGTAAGGATTGCCCAAGGGCTGCGGCCCGCGCGCGCATTGTGTCTGACGTAAGCGCCGTCTCGATTGCCCCACGCAGCGCCGTGCTTGACACTTTGTAAGGATCAACGGCCGCGCCAGCGCCAAGCCAGCGCATGCGTTGCGCGTTATCCGGCTGGTCGTCAGCGAACGGCACTACGACGGCGGGCTTGCCGTGCAGCAGCGCACCGAGCGTGGAACTCACCCCGCCGTGGTGCAGCACGATCTGCGCTTTCGGAATGATGATGCTGTTCGGCACGTAGCGTTCTACGCGCACGTTCTCGGGGGGTGTGGGCAGGTTGGAGAGGTTGCCGCCCGTGGTCACCACCACGTCAGCAGCGAGGCCGCGCGCCGCCGCAAAGAGCGTAGCGAAGAACGTTGACTGGTAGACGCTCTGCACGGTGCCGATTGTGGCGTAGACGAGGGGTCGGTCGCCCGGCAGGGCCTCCAACCATGCCGGTATCGTGTAGTCGCGCGGGCGGTCCCAGAGGCAAGGACCCACAAAGTGCGTGGTGGACGGCCAGGCATTGCGGGGGTATTCAAACTCCTGCGGTACGAGCGCAAGCACCAAGTAGGGAGAAATCGTACTCTCGAGAAAACTATCGCGGATCGGCGGCAGGCTGAATTGGGCGCGGATCGCATTGAACTGGCGGTCGTGCCGGCGGGTGACAAAGCGGAAGGCCCGGCGGAGCAGTGGCGTAGCGATTTGTTGGAGGGTATTGGGCGGATACGGTAGGCCTAAGCCGTATGGATGCGCGTTCATGCTATCGAGCAAGCCGGGCACCACGGTCGTCGTCGCCCAGGGCAGACCGCTTTTGTCCGCCACGATGCTTGCGGGGTGGGTGAAGGCATCGAATACGAGCACGTCCGGCTGAAATGACGCCGAAGCGTCCAGCACCTCTTGGGCAACGCCCTCGGCGAACGAAAACATGACTTCACGGATCATGAAGTTCAAGCGCCGCACGCCCCGCAGCCGGCCCATCTCCGGCCACCACTTCTGAATCGCTTCCGGTCCTGCATCCGGCCCCACGGGGAAGAATTGCGTGACGAGCGGCCCAACCGTTTGAGCCATGTTCGGACCGGTCGCGTAGCCTACGTCGTTGCCCCGTTCCATCAGCGCCTGCACTAGCGGCAATGTGGGGTTTACGTGTCCGGAAGCGGGTATCGAAACGAAAAAGAATCTAGCCATGTTTTGCTTAGTCTAGGTCCACAAGAGAAGCCGCAACGGTTTTGCCTCCTATATTCACGGGTAGCGCGGTCAACCCGCCATAGTACAATGGTAGCAAAGGAGGCAGTGGGTTATTCTGCCGGCCTTTTCAGTAACCCTACGTTCAGAATGGGGTCGGCCTTTCGCAGCACAGCCGAGCAGGCGGGTTGAAATTGAAGTGATGAAGTTTCACCCTCACTCCAGTATCACGTACAGGGCAGGAACTCGCCCTCTTCCCCAGGCGACCTTTGCGAAACCCTCGGCGAAGCGACTGAGTCCCCTCTCCCTGTGGGAGAGGGTTAGGGTGAGGGCGAATCCCCGCAATCTACCCCATTTTCACCGGTTGGGCACAGTTTGGCATTGGTCTCCCCAGGGAAGGGTGACTGAAAAGGCCAGTATCCCCTCACCCCGGCGCTCTCCTTGGGGAGAGGGAACAATCCTTGCGCCGCCAGCCGACGTTATGCATCGGACCGAAAGTCTGCGCCTGCTCCGTACACCGATTTGCGTGTCTCCTCGGGGAGAGAGGACTGGTTGCACTCTGCTTGGGGTGTGCAGAAGTCTTTGGCTGCGTGGACCCAGGCGTGCCCCAGAAGAAGCGCAGGATTCCAGTCTTTGCTGCTGTTTTCGCGAGCGCGCTGCATGACATCCCCGTCCCAAGACAACAGAATTCGCTTTGGTGCCGAAGATCTCACCGGCTGTCGGGTGGTGGTGATGGGGCTGGGTCTGCATGGCGGCGGCGTCGGTGTTGCGCAGTACCTCGCGGCGCAGGGCGCTGCGATAACCGTAACGGACTTGCGGGACGAGGCGACGCTGAGTCCCTCGCTGGCGGCGCTGGCGGGTCTGCCGCTCCGTTACGTATTGGGCCGACACGAGGAAGATGACTTCCGGCAAGCCGACCTCGTCGTGCGCAATCCCGCCGTGCCGCTTGAATCGCCCTTTCTCGCTGTGGCGCGCGCAGCCGGGGCGTGGATCGAGATGGAGAGCAGTCTCTTCGTTAGGGCCTGCCCGAGCAAGTTCGTGGCGGGAATTACCGGCACCAAGGGCAAGACCACGACCACGGTGCTGCTCTCGCAGATGCTGGCCGCTGCCGGTCATCATGTCATAACTGCCGGAAATCTGCGCATCTCAATGCTGAGCCAGCTTGCGGAAATCACGCCTGAAAGCCGCGTTGTCCTGGAGTTGTCCAGTTGGCAGTTGGAGGCGTTCGTGCCGCATAAGTACAGTCCGCCGCTGGCCGTGGTGACGAACGTGCTGCCCGACCACCTGAACCGTTATAGAGACATGGACGACTACGCCGCCGCCAAGGAGATTAATGTACGTTATCAACGTCCGGATGACGTAGCCGTGCTCAACAAGGGCAATGCGTACACCCGGCAATTTGGCGCACGCGCCCCGGGACAGGTGGTCTGGTTTTCTCACCGGGACGCGGTCCCTGGGGAAGAAGAGTCGCCGCTGCGCGGCGTCCACCAACGCGAGAACATGGCCGCGGCGGTCGCTGCGGCGCGGGCTTGGGGAGTGGACGATGATGTCATTGCCACGGCGGTAGGGAATTTCGGCGGCGTGCCGCACCGGCAGGAACTTGTGCGTGAGTGGCGGGGCATCCGCTTCATCAATGACACGACCGCTACCATGCCAACCGCCACGGTTGCCTGCATCGAGGCGATGCCCGGTCCGAAAGTTCTCATATTGGGCGGCGCGGATAAACGGCTCGACTTCACGGGACTGGCGCGCACGCTGGACGCCCACAGAGAGTCGATTCGGGGCATAGTGCTCGTGGAGGGCAGCGCTACGGACCGTCTGGCGGCGGAGTTGCGCCTCCCGGTGGCTGGACGTTTTGGGAGCCTGGAACAGGCGCTCGGGCAGGCCGTTGCGCTGGCCCGCGCCGGCGACGCCGTCATTTTGTCACCGGGCTGCGCCTCATTTGGAATGTTTCAACATGAGTTCGAGCGCGGTGAGGCCTTTCGCGCGTGGGTCGCCGCTTTGCCCGAATGATCAATTAATTTAATGTAGGGGGCGCACACGCAATTTTTTAGGAGGTACTGACATTAGAGCATGGAGCAATTGCGACAGATCAACGGAGCCTGCCGATCACTCTCCGGCTGTTTCTGACTCAACCACGGAAACCCCTGGGGCTACGCTATACGTCGATACCGAGAACCTTCAAGATAGTGCCCAAGCTCTTGTTCAAGTGGTGATCGAGTCTTGGCCGGACAAGATGCATCCTCTCAAGCGGCTGAATCTCTACGTCCAAGCAGACAAGACTCAACTCTGGGAATTGTGGGCAGAAGACCGGTTTGCGCATTTGGCGGTAACGGTGCGCGGGATACAGCACTTTAGCAAACAACCATCCAAGAATGCCGCGGACATCACGTTGGCAATCGACGCAGCGACGGACTTTGTATCAGGTACCACGCAATTCGTGGCCGTGATGAGCGACGACAGCGACTTCATGGCGCTCTATGCAAAGTTGAGAGAATTGAATCAAGGAGAGACCCCGTTCCTCTGGGTTATGACGGATCGTGACAAGACGCGATCGTTTACGATCAGAGATTATTTTCCCAATGACCACATTCATGTCGTACGTTTCCCAACCAAGACTAACAAGACTAAGTCTCCATCCGCGCCTCCCACGCCAAAGCCCAAGGGACGTAGGGACGATTCTGAACAGTTTACTGAGATGGCCGAATTGATTTTGGAGAAGATTCCTGTCGGTGTTTTCAAGAGCACACAGTGTCAGCCGATCATCAAGAAGGGATGGCCAAAGCATCCCTTGGCTGGGATGCCTGGAAACAGCTTTGGCACAGAATTCGCCAAGAAACTATGGCCCATGCTTGAGGAGCGAGGGGTCAAACTAAAGAAAGAGAAACCTCGAAAATATGAAATGACTGAGGAAGCCAAGCGTACGATAGAGAGCGATAGGAGAGGCGCGTCGGCATAGCGCCCGCACAGCGGTAGAACGCGGAGAAGATGGATTCCGGCATTCGCCCGAATGACAGTGCTGACGGGCGTTGCGTCGGAATGTCGGGCGGCTGCGCCGGGATGACGGCAGCGGGCGCAGGTTGCTCCTGATTGGTAGGAGCGTTCCCCTACTACTATAATGCTAAGTGAAAAGAACCCCGACAAGTAGAGAGATGCTACCCATGGGTAAAGAAAAAGAGAACTCCGCGCTCAAGCTTCATGCTGACGGTAACGGCGGCATCTACTTCGACCCGGAAGACGTCCTCAACGACCCCACAATCCAGCGGAATGCAGAGGAGTTTTCTGCCTTTCTGCGAGAGATGTCCCGTGAGAAGGACTCCAACACAGATTCTGCCAAGGAAACCGATAAGTAAGTGATCTGGGGTCTAACTCTCTATCCCACCGTCATTGGGTATCTCTTTCTGCGGCGATGGAACTATACTCGATTCGAGATTCCACATGACTCTGGATACCATGTGCTCTTCAAGTCCATCATCGCCGGGATGGTCTTATTTGTAACTCCCTACCTGATTGCCAGCGGCTTCGCGCATTTCTTCCTCTCGTTCTATCCGCTTGAGGTTTGGAAAACCTTCGTGCCGTTCGATTACGTGGGAACGCTCGCAATGGTTTTCCTTGAAGCATTCGCGGGAGCCTGGTTATTGAATAAGACCCCGTGGTTCAACGCAAACACGTGCTTGCGCCGGACGATACGAGACAGTGGGGATCTCATCGGCCACCTGATGGTGGATACTGCTACGTCCAGGGAATTCGTTGAAATTTCAATGAAGAACAGAAAGTCATACATTGGCATTCCGATCTACTGGAACAACGCAGCGGGTAAGCACATTGAGCTCATACCGTACTGGAGCGGCTACCGGCAAGAAGACACGCAGCAACTCAGAATAACGATAGACTACTCTTCTGCAGTCACAGAACACAAGGAAAAGGACATTCGATTAGTCATTCCTTCATCTGAGATAGTTTCTGCCAGACCCTTTAGCCACAGCCTCTACAGAAGGTTTCAGCAGACTGCCACACTAATGTGAGCCCTTATCGCTGGGAGGCTTGCGCCGCAGTCAACTCACGGTTCCTTCTCCTTGAGGCTGCGGCTCTTACGTATCTAGTCTTACCACGGAGAGAGAACTGGGAAACATGACTGTCCTCACCGGCTACGATCACTTTGGCGGCATTCACCCGGAAACTGCCAACATAGCTAATTGCCTGCGTTTTCTGGGGGTAGAAGACCCGGCCACCGGCAAGCCCTTCAGCGAGGCCATGCTCTTTGGCATCGCGGGCGGTTTGGGCGCATGCTATATTCTCTGGGAATTCAAGGAGTACAGCCGGCCGGCCATCGTGTTCGGCTTCCAGCACCAGTCCAACTATCCCGTTCGTTACGTCACGTCCCTGTGCGAACGGATCGGCGTCACGGCGGAGTTTCATGAAACGGGCGGTATAAAGAAGGCGGGGCGGACGCTCCGCGACGCGCTGGCAGCGGACAGGCCGGCGATTCTCTGGGTGGAGCGGGAACTGCTGGACTACTACAACCGCGGCCCCGAGGACACAGGCTGGTTCAGTTGGATCGTAACTGCCTGCGGCTACGATGCGGCGGCAGACACGTTTACGCTGGACGACACGGGAGTGCGGCCGTTCACGGTGCCAAGCGCTTCCCTCACCGCCGCCCGCCAGCGCATTCCTTCATTCAAGAATCGGCTCCTGCTGCTCTCGCCCCCTGAAGAGATCGACCTGCCGGCGGCTGTCACTGCGGGAATTCGCGGCAACATCGACTACCTGGGGTCCAAGTCAACCTCGTTTGCGCTGCCCACCCTGCGCAAGTGGGCCCGCATGCTGACGGACACCAAGAACGCCAAGGGCTGGCCCACCGTATTTGCGGGAGGCAAGTGCCTCTTTTCCGGTCTGGTCTCGGTCTACGAGGGAATTGTGCATGAGGGCAGCGACGGCACCGCCCTGCGGGGCATGTACGCCGACTTTCTCACGGAAGCCGCGGCGGTCTTGAGTTCTGCCGCGCTCGGCGCTGCCGCGGCGGAGTACCGCGCGCTGGGCGCAAAGTGGCAGGCGCTGGCGGAGACGGCGCTCGACCCGGCGGTTGCGCCACTTGGTTCTGCCCGCGAAATCCTCGATCGGCGGGAAGCGGCCATAAAGACTGGCGGCGACGACCAGGCCGATACGATCGTGGGTCTCGGCAGGGAATTCGAAGCAATGCGCCCGGCTTTGGACGCCGACTTTCCGCGTGACGAGGCGTGGATCGACGATCTCTTTGCGCGGATGCAAGCGCAACTCAACGATATCTATGCGCATGAGATGGCTGCGCTGGATATGCTCCGTGGGGCTTTGAGCGATTGACGCGCACACATTCCCCACTTGATTAAGGGAAAGAAGCGGGGGTGAGGGTAAATCTTATCAGTGCCGCTTTGGAGCACAAACGTGCGCACTGTCCCCTCTCCATCGATGGTGAGGGTTAGGGTGGGGGCGAAAGCCAACAATGTCTCACTGGTGGGAGATTTGCGACCTCTAAGATCGCCAGCCGGCAGGTCGGCGCAGGTTGCAAACCTGCGCTACCGGAGGTGGAGCGGCATGACGGTGGTCGCGACTCTCGCGGCAGCGTTCTGGTAGGGAGCGACACCAGTGGGAATTCACGTCACTCCCGCGTGCGCGGGAATCCATCCATTCTTCGTCTATGAGATTTTCCCGAGCGGGGGACACGCCCCCGCGCTACGTGCTGGACTCCCTGTCCTGCGACAGCGATGGGAAAGAGGCAAGAAGCAAGAGAAGCGTGAGCGACACCGATGGGAAGTCACGTCATTCCCGCGAAAGCGGGAATCCATCCTCTCCGTCTTGGTGATTTTCCCAGAGCGGAGGACAAGCCTCCGCGCTACACTAGGTCTGCGCGTTGGGTGCCTTATACGATTCCCCAGAGTATTACAGGGTCTCGACTAGGTACCCTTCACGCCAATCGCGATCTTCGCCGGTAGACCCCAGAGTTTTTCCTTCTCCCGGTAGTCCAGTAGTAACCCGGCGTCTTCAATCGCCTCCTCAACGTAGATGGGCCGGCAGTCAATGTACTGGGGCAGGCGCTGGTGGCACCACTCATACGCCCGCAGCATCAGTGAGACGCCGTCCTCTCGCGAAAGGCTGACCACGCCCAGCCTGCCGCCCGGTTTGAGAACGCGCCTAACCTCGCCAAGCACGACGGGAATGTCGGGAGAGTCAAATAGCTCTAGGGTAAAACTCATGAACACCGCGTCGAACGTTTCATCCGCATACGTCAGTTGCGCCGCATCGCCGCAGTGCAATTCGACACAATCAGTCAATCCCGCTCGGGCAAGCCGCCGGCGGCTTGCCTCCACCATGCCTGCGGAGAGATCAACGCCGCACACGCGGCCCGTTGCGCCTACCGCTGCGGCAATCTGCTCGAGGCAGTGCCCCGTGCCAAAGCCGATTTCAAGAACTGCCTCACCCTCCCTGACGCCGAGTTGCGCCAATGCCGAGTTGCGCAGTCTCTTCTCAAATGCTCCCGCAAAGAGGTCGTACGAGCGGCTCATCCGGTCGTAGCTCGCCCGTGCCTGTGCTTTGGACCTGGGTACGCGTAGCATCACGTCGCTCTTTGGAGAGATTACCGCTCAACCTACCGATTCGGCACAATCGTCTCTTCAGTATGCCACGAACACGTGCTGTTACACCGTACGCAATTGGGGCCAAAGGCCCCCATGGCATTAGTCGAACTGCAGCGATAAACACGGCTGTGAGTGGCGCTAAGCTGGGGACCATCGTCCCGGAGCCAGCATAGGGAGAAGTACCCTACGGCGATGGGAGTTCGTGGTTGCTTAGGTTTCTTCGGCGGCCAGGCTGGAGGGTCCCTCCACCGCTGTTTCCATAAGCTGCTCGCGTTCGATCATGATCTTGAGCGCAGTGTAGATCAGGATATCGAGCGCAAAACCCCAGAGCGCCGAGAGTTCAGACTCCAGGAACGTGAATACCTGTGTCACGAAGATGCTCACCAGCACACTGCGCACAAACCAGCGGTAGGCGGCAAGACGGGAACGCCTGAGTTGAAAGATGCCTATTAGCGTGAGTACGCCGGACACCGCAACCGAACAGAGCGTGGCAATGCCCGTGTAACCTAGCTGCAATGTGTCGACGTCGCTGGCAAGAATCTCGGCCAGTGCAACGAGCAACACTATTGCTATCTGTATAAGGGCGAGCAACAGGAAAAATCCAATGAGAATCGGCCTGAACCAACGCGAGAGTACCACAAGGCTGTAGAGGCGCACGGCGAAGTCCCGCACCCGAAAATAGAAGCTCATGTCCGGTACCGGCTGCGGTTCGATAGACCGGACGAACGTGGTGAGCCCTTGGACGAGTGGGTCCGACGTATCGGACCTTGCAAGCAGATCGAGCGTCGTGCGTTTGGTCTCGGCGTCGAGCGGCCTGCCAGCGCCTAACTCCAATTGATTGAAGGCGTTTGCCAGCGCCGCGGTGGGCCCCGGCTCCTGCCGTCGAAAGGCCTCGAGCACGAGAAAGATCGCGATGAAGATGATGTAGATCAGGCCGATGGTGGGCTCGTAGAAGTAGTTGTTATCGCTGGTAATGAATTTCCCTAATTCATCGATGAACGTGCCGAATCCTATGCCCCCAAGAATGGCGGCGAGCCGCTGGGCGACCCGACCCAATGCGGCAAACAGCAAGAGCATGGAAAGAGTCATGAAGAGGCCGCCCCAGAGCATGTGGGCGATGTGCAGTCCGTCACCGCCCAACTGCGGGTAGCCGGTGGCGGCGAGGGCTCCCCGGATCACCAATACCGAGGCGATGCCCGCGACGAGGAAGAGCTCGATGAGTTCCGGGGCATCGCTGTTGCGGACGAAGTAGTGTCTGACTTGCACGAAGCTTCCTCGGTGGGCGCCGTACCGGGCGGTCGCGTTTGGCTCGGAGTCGGTTCGCGGGCGTATAGAGCGCTATGAACCGGCCGCTGCATCCGGAGTTTGTCTCTGAGAACCGGCCGTTGAGTTGAATGCTATGGCAGCCTACCAGATTTCCTTGACCGCAGTCTTTTCCACCGCGGTTGGCAAGACGTATTAATTCACCGCCATCTTGCCCAGGAAAACGCGGCGGCGTATGCTAGGACTTACGATCAAGGTACGCCTGACATCTTAGCGAGCGCGAGAACTTTCCCCGATGAGCCTCACAGACGCAAAAGCACCGGCCGATTCGCTGGTTCTGGTAGATGGACACTCCATCGTCCACCGGGCTTTCTTTGCGGTGCCCAAGGAGTTTACCAGCGAGTCCGGCGAGCTGACCAATGCAGTCTTCGGCTTCACGAACACGCTGCTCTACGTCATCGACAAGATTAAGCCAAAGTACGTTATCGTGGCCTTCGATCTGCCCGGCCCCACCTTCCGCCACGAGCAATACGCCGAGTACAAGGCGACGCGCCCCGAGGGCGATCCCTTGCTCTACCAGCAGATGGACCGGGTGCGGCAAGTAGTCGAGACCTTCAGCATTCCGATTTTTGCGGTAAAGGGTTACGAGGCCGATGACGTGCTCGGCACTTTGTCACGCCAGGCGGCGGAACAGCAGATTCCCACCCTCATCGTGACCGGTGATACGGATGCGTACCAACTCGTCGACGAAATGGTGCACCTGCTCGTGCCGCGGCCCCGTTCCGGCGAGTTGGCAGAGGTCGGACCTGAGGAGGTGGCGGGGCGCTTTCAGGGGCTTACCCCTGCGCAAGTAATCGACTACAAAGCGCTGGTGGGCGATACGTCCGACAACGTGCCCGGCGTGCGCGGCATCGGCGCGAAGACCGCGGGCACGCTCTTGAACAAGTACGGCAGTATCGAGGGCATTCTCGAACACCTCTATGAACTGCCCACCCGTCAGCAAAAGGCGCTGGAGGAAGATGGCGAGCAACTCGCGCGCAGCCGGGAACTGGTAACTATCGTGCGCGACGTGGCAATCACGCTGGATCCGGCGGAGAGCGAACTGGGCAACTTCGATCAAGAGCAAGTGCTCGCTTTGTTCAAAGAACTGAGCTTCCGTTCGCTGCTCGATCGTTTGCCGCAACCCGCTGCCGCGGCAACAGCGCAAGCCGCGCTCTTTGCCAACGCGACATCTGACACCGTGGCTCAGGTGCTCGGACAGGCCGACGCGATTGAGGGGCTATGCGCTACGCTGCGTGACGTTGGCGAGGTTGCCGTGGCGCCGGTCCTCGACCCCGATCCGCCTGCCTGGCCCCGGCTGCGTGGCCTCGCATTTGCGTGGGGCGCCAGTGAAGCCGCCTACGTTGACGCAGCCGATGCTGCTGCCCTGCAGGCCGTCAGGCCCGTACTCAACGACACGAATGTGCCCAAAGTCGTGTTCGATGCCAAAACTCTGAGTTTGGCTTTGCTGTCCCAGGGCATCTTCTTGGCCGGTGTCGTCTTCGACTGCCATCTGGCCGGCTATCTGGCTAACGTCACCGGCACCCGCTCCACCACGCTAAAGGACGTCGTCTTCGACGTGCTGGGAACGACTATGGAGAGCGTAGACGATTTGCGCGACCGCAAGAAGTCGTTGGCCGGCGCCGATGGTGAAAAGATAGTCCAGGCGGCCGCTCACGAGGCTGAAGTGTTGCTGTCGCTACAGGCAGCGCTGGAAAAGGACCTTGATGAGCGCAACGTGCGCAAGCTGCATGATGAGCTAGAATTGCCGCTGGCGACCGTGATTGCGCACATGGAGTTCGCCGGCATCGCCGTAGACGTTGACCTGCTCCGGCGGCTTACGGAAGAAATGGCGACGCGCATCAAGGATATCGAGGGCGAAATCTATGAGGATGTTGGGCATGAATTCAAGATCAACTCGCCCAAGCAACTCGGCGACATTCTCGTCACCGAGCTTGGCATCCCTCTAACTAAGAAGACGAAGACCGGTTTTTCTACCGATTCTACGATATTGGAAGCACTGCGAGAGGCGCACCCGGTCATCGGACACGTGCTGGAGTACCGCCAGCTTACCAAGCTCAAGTCCACCTATCTCGACGCGCTGCCAAAGAAGGTAAACCCGCTGACGCACCGCATCCACACCACATTCGAACAGACCGGCGCCGCCACCGGACGGCTCTCGTCCAACGATCCCAACCTACAGAACATTCCCATTCGCACCGACGAGGGACGGCGCATTCGCAAGGCGTTTGTGACGGGTGGCGCCGGCCAAGTGCTGCTGGCTGCCGACTACTCACAGATCGACTTGCGCGTGCTGGCGCACCTGAGCCAGGACGAGGAACTGTGCAGGGCGTTTCGCAACGAGGAAGACATTCATACCTTTACCGCCAGCCAGCTCTTCGACGTGGCGATGGACGGGGTTACGGCTGCTATGCGCCGCACGGCCAAAACGGTGAATTTCGGCATTGTCTACGGCGTGACGGCCCACGGCTTGGAACAGCGCACTGACCTCGACTTCAAAGAAGCGGCGGAGTTTATCGAAAACTACCTGGATACCTATGCCGGTGTGCGCGAATATACCGAACGGACAAGGAAATTTGCCCACGAGCACGGTTACGTAGAGACCCTGCTGGGACGCCGCCGCTACTTGCGCGAACTGCAAGCCTCGAACTTCAACGTGCGCCAGGCTGCGGAGCGCATGGCGATCAACATGCCGGTGCAGGGCACGTCCGCCGACATCATCAAGGTTGCCATGCTGCACGTGGCCGATCAGTTGGCGAAGGCGGAACTGCCGGTGCGCATGCTGCTCCAAGTGCACGATGAGTTAGTCTTCGAGTGCGATGCCGCCGTGACCGACGCGTGCGCCGACTTGGTGGTCCCGCTCATGGAAAACGCCGTGACGCTCGACGTGCCGGTGAAGGTGGACGCGAAAGTGGGCGCAAGCTGGGACGATATGGAGCCGCTGGGGTGAATATCCTGATTACGACCGGCGCTTCCACGCTGGCGCAAGACCTGGCGCGGACGTTTTCCACGCAACACAGCGTGCGGCTGACGGACGTGGTGGACGTGACGACGAAGTGGCCGTTTGTGCGCTGCGACCTCGGCCACGATGAAGCAACCGACCGGCTGGTGGCAGGTGTGGACGTGCTCATTCACCTAGCGGCTTCCTATTCAGAGTAAGCTGAAAGTACAACCGACAATTCGGAAATCTCCGCGAACCGGCTGATCGACTACCAGACTCGCTGCACCTATAACCTCCTCTTAGCCGCCAGTCAGGCCGGTGTGCCGTGGTGCGTCTACGCGAGCAGCTTGAGACTCTTCGCGGGCTGCGAGGACGATTGGGCAATCGACGAGCAGTGGCGGCCCCGGCCAACTACCGGTTCGCCGGTTTTGGCGCAGCACTTGGGCGAGTTCGTCTGCCGCGAGTTTGCGCGGGAAGGGCGCATCGCCATCACTTGTTTGCGCTTGGGGATTCTCGGCCAGCCGGATGACAACGCGGTGCAGCCTCCCGGTCCGACGTGGCTGGCGCGGAAGGACGCCGTGCAGGCCTTTCAGTGCGCTCTTGCAACGCCGGCGGTGCCCTGGGCCGTCTATCACATCCAGTCGGAGTTCCCGGGGGCGCGGTTCACCGTCGACAAGGCGCGGGATGGTCTGAATTATGCGCCAGGCGCTGAAATCAACGGGAGCAAGATATGAAGGTGCTGATTCTCGGTGGCGCGGCGCGTCTCGGACCGTATGTGGTTCGTGCGCTTGCAAGTGAACACACGCTGCGCGTCACCGACATTCAGCCGGTGGACACGCCGCATGAGTACCTGCGCGTAGACATTTCCTCCCCAGAGGACGTGCGCCGCGCGGCGGAGGGCATGGACGCCATCCCAGCACCAACCTCTACGCCCTCAGCAAAGGGTTGGGACAGGAAATCTGCAAGGTGTTCACCGAGAAATACGCTATCTATGTGCTCTGCTTCCTCTTCTTTAGCTTCCGCGACCACGACGCGCCCGAGCCGGGAAGAGACCATCCGTTCGCCATCACGTGGCGCGACGCCGCGCAGGCGATTCGCCTGGGACTGACCGTAGACCTGGCGACGCTGCCCTCCCGCTGTGAGGTCTTCAATATCCATGCCGACCTGCCGCACCAGCGGTTCTCCAGCGAGAAGAACAAGCGTCTGCTAGGCTTCGAACCGCAGGACCGGCTGGAAGCAATGTGGCGGCGGCGGTAAGGCGGACGTCAAAGGAGCGCCGCGATTCGAGAAACACGCCTTCAGCGCCAAACCGTATTGGTTGCTCTTGATGGTGCGACGCAACCGGTGAATCATGTAGGGGCACGACATGTCGTGCCTACGGTCTAAGTGCGCCGGAAAACGAGCGCAGTACAGATTCTCGTCCGGAATTCCTTCGATCTGCTTCAGCCGGAACTCGCCCTACGCCCAGTAGGCGGTACCGGGTTGCTCGAAGATGAGGATGTCTTTGAGAAACTTCACGCCTTTCTCCAGGCCCTCGTTGGATGACATCAGGCTATCCTCGTGCTCGATAGAGAGCACACCGTCGTAGCCGACGAGGCGCAGTTCGCTCACGATGTCTTTCCAATAGCCGTAGTCGTGGCCGTAGCCGACGCTGCGGAAGAGCCAGGAGCGGTTCTTCTCATCGGTGTAGGACTTTGTATCCAACACGCCGTGTTTAGCCGCATTCAGCGGGTGGACCTTGGTGTCCTTAGCGTGGAAATGGTAGAGCGCGCCGGCGTCGCCCAACTCGCGGACCACGGCCACAATGTCGCAGCCCTGCCAGAAGAGGTGGCTGGGGTCCAGGTTCGCGCCGATCTCCGGCCCGCAGGCATCCCGCAACTGCAGGCAGGTCTCGGAATTGTAGACCACGAAGCCCGGGTGCATCTCCAAGGCGATGCGGGCGTCATGCTCCCGCAGGTATTCGGCTTCTGCCTGCCAATAGGGAATGACCTTCTTTTCCCACTGCCACTCCAGAATCTCCAGGTAGTCCGTCGGCCACGGGCAAGTGACCCAGTTGGGGTACTTTGATCCCTCGGAATCGCCCGGGCAGCCGGAGAAGCCCACCACGGTCTGGACGCCCAGCTTGTGGGCAAGTTGGATGGTCTTACGCTGGGTTTCGGCGTGGGCGCGCGCAATCTTGGGATTGGGATGCAACGGATTGCCATGGGCGGAAAGGGCGCAGATATCCATGTCGCGGCTCTGCACCGCGTTGAGAAACGCGTCGCACGCTTGGTCGTCGTGAAGCAGCTTGTCCGGATCGCAATGGGCGTTGCCGGGATAGTTGCCGCAGCCGATTTCCACCGACTGCACACCCAAGTCGCGCAGGTAGTCCAACGCTTGTTCGAAGGGCAAGTCGCCCAAGAGCACCGTCAATACACCGAGTTTCATCGTTTGTGCCTCCTGCTGTGTTTAGTGTTCATTGCGGGAGCGTCGTGCCTGAGCCTCCCGTTATCCTTCTTGGATTCTAGTCTAAGTCCTGAAGTGATTACATCGCTAGAGGTACTATCTTCGAGCTGCGCATCTTAGAGTCGCGTGTAAGCAATGGGACATTGTGCACGACACTGGTAGCGGCAATAATCACGTCCGCGGGATCGCTTCTGAAGTCCAGGCGGGTTGAAGCGCGCGCAACATCGAGGTCAAGCGGCCACACTTGCAGACGGGTAAGAAGGCGTGCCACTCGTCGGTCTTCAAAATCCAACTGAATTCGGCCGAGCTGAACAAGCTTGACCAGTTCCCACAAGACGATGGACGAAATTGACCAACGGCTGCGCGCCAGCAGCCTTTGCTCACTCGCGTGTAGCTCGCCGTCAAGTGCACATAATAAGATGTGCGTATCAAGATTGATCATCTGCGTCCCAGCGGAGACCGGTCGTGAATATGTCCCCCTTGATCTTTAGCTTGCCCCGCAGGCTGCCAATAAGGTCGCCATCATTAGTTTCGTAAGGTATTACGCGTGCTACCGGCTTGCCTCGCTTGGTGACGATTAGGCCATCGGCGTCTAGATTGTCCAGCAATGCCAAACACTGTTCCTTGAACTTTGCGGCCCCAATCTCTTTCATATTCGCCTCCTTCTATATAGTCATATTTTATGACTAGCCGCAAAATATGTCCACACTAGCTCGAGATGGTCATTTTCAATTGGATGGTTGTCAGTTGCATGCCACAGCGGGGCACAAGGCCCCGCGCTACTAGGAGGAGGCAATCGGAAAGACGGTAGGAGAGGTGGATATGTCGCGCCTGCCTTAGTATTGAATCGGCACCAGGCCACCGCCGTTGGCGGCGGACTCCAGCACCGCGTCACAGATCACGGCGGCGCGGTAGCCATCCTCGAAATCAGCGCCGTAGGGGGCGACCTCCGTATCGTTCACGATGGCGTCCAGCAGATGCGTGAGTTCGTGCACGAAGGTGTGCTCCCAGCCGATAATGTGGCCGTGGGGCCACCAATACTTCCAAAACGGATGATCGGCCTCGGTGACGAGCACCTGGCGGAAGCCCTGCGCGTGGCTCGCCGGCTCGCTGTCGCTGAGATGGACTTCGAGCTCATTCAACCGCTCCAAGTTGAAGACGATGCTGCCCTTTGAACCGTTGATCTCGATACGCTGGTGGTTCTTGCGGCCGTTGGCGTAGCGGCTGGCCTCTAAGGTGCCGATTGCGCCGTTCTCAAATTGCACCAGCGAGACAAATGCGTCGTCCACGTCCACCGTGTCCCGGCCGCCGGCGTCGGTGGGGCGTTCCTTGATGAACGTCTGCGTCAGACCGGAAATGGCAGTTGGCTCGCCCACGAGGAAGCGCGCGAGATCGATGATGTGCGCGCCCAAGTCGCCCAGCGACCCACTGCCCGCGATGTCCTTCTTCAAGCGCCAGACCATGGGGAACTGCGGGTCCATGATCCACTCTTGCAAGTACACCGCCCGAAAGTGAAAGATCTGCCCCAACTCGCCGCGCTCGATCATCTCTCGCGCCAGCCGCAAGGCCGGTATAAAGCGGTAGTTGAAGGCGCAAGCGTGCTTGACCCCGGCCTTCTGCACCGCCTCCAACATGGTCTTGGCTTCTTGGGCCGTGCGCGCCAGCGGCTTCTCGCAAATGATGTTCTTGCCGGCTTCGGCAGCGGCAATGCAGGGCTCGGCGTGGGTGTCGTTGGGACCGCCGTTATCGAAGAGCTGGATGGCGTCGTCCAGAATAAGATCACGCCAGTCGGTGCAGTAGCGCTGGAAGCCGTAGCGGGCGGCGGCATCCCGCACGGCAGCCTCATTGCGCCCGCATATCGCAACGAGCGCCGGAACCGCCGGCAATGGGTCTACCATGTAGGGTATCTTGCGCAGGGCGTTGCTATGGGCTTTGCCCATGAAGGCATAGCCTAACATCCCCACGCCTATCTCCGGCACGTCTTCCTGTCCGGACGACTGCCCCATTGTGACAAAACCAACGTCTTCAGACATAGTGTTCCTCCCTCGTTGTTCGTAGGTAGTTGAGGATATAGTGACGATTCAAGAACCGGTTCGTCAATGGGGCGACAGAGTAGCAGAAAGGAATTCGTCATTCTCAACGTGAGCGGACATAAAGTTGATAGGTTTTCCTGGCGGGAATCACGAGCGGGGGACAAGCCCCCGCGCTACGTCGGAGAAGGCGTTGCTATAGTCCATCTTTTCCACGTGGGCGAGAATCCGCCAGTCTGGGCACTCTGATCGTAAACCAAGAGCGGGCGACAAGCCCCCGCGCTACGTCGGAGAAGGACTTGCAGTAGTCCGTCATTCCCGCGAAAGCGGGAATCCATCTTCGCTTTATCCCCGAGCGCCAAACCCGTAGTGGACGTAAAGAGGGCAAACCGTCGCACTGATGTGAAGGTAGGGGCACGACATGTCGTGCCCCTACGTATCGAGCCAGAATTGTAACCGCCGCGTGGCTCTAGAGCGTTGGCTGGCAAGAACTCCTACGCCCCACTGAGCCAGCGCCTAACGCGCAACTGATGCAGTGAAGTCGGCGTTTGCCTTCTCCACGTACGGCGCCATGTAGTCCTTGAATTGCTGCGCGTAGGCATCCAGGTTGTCCAGGTTGCCGCCGTCGCGCAGGGAGGAGCACATCTCGTACGCCACCGTGCCGGTGTAGCCCGTTGCGATGAGTGTGTCGAAAAACGTAGCGTAGTCAATCAAGCCCTCGCCCAAGGGCACGCCCAACATGCGGGGGGCTTCTTCTACGTAATTCACGAGCGCCGGTTCGTACCGGTAACGCGGCAGGGCCACGTAGTCGGCGACCGTCGTGTACGCCATGAAGGGGGCCATGCGGCGTACGGCTGCGGCCAGTTCGTCGCCGTGTAAGCCCTGCACGGCCGGCGACCAGGCGTCGAAGGCCGCCCGGCAATTGGGATGGTCTACTTCGGAGAGCAGTTGATACATGCTCTCGTAATCGACGGCGATGTCGTGGTGGTTCTGCACGGTAAGCACAACGCCAAAGTCCGCGGCGAGCCGCGCCGCCTCGCGCAAGCCGGTGACGACGCTGGTCCAACCCGCGTCGTAGGACACGCCGTCACGCTCGTAGCCGGTAAAGATGCGAATTGCGGGACAATCGAGATCGCGGGCCAAAGCCGCCAGTTCAGCAATGTAGACGATCTGGTGTTCCCAGAAAGGCACGTCGGGCCGTTCGGGACCAACGGTAAAGTCGTTATAGCCCGCCAGCGAGTGCACGCTGAGGCCGTGTTCTGCCAGCAGCCCCCGTACGGCTTCCCGTTTCTCAGGCTGATGGGACGGGTAATCGAGCAGCGAGAGATGCGGTCGCTTGGCGACAAGCATCACGCCTGTGAATCCCAGCGCCGCTGCGCGGGGGAGGAATTCTTCGAGCGTCAGCCGTTCCTGACCCGGCCACACGCCTGCGTAGCTCACCGAATGTAACGCCAATTGCATTGTTGCTTCTCCTCGTATTACTGCTAAAGGTCAATGCTGCCGCGGATGTCTTCCCGGCGCAGCACTCTTGATGCTCCTATCGTCCTCGTTTAGGCAGGCCGATCCTCCTCCGTCGGTTCTCCGTTAGTCATAGCATTATTCTCTTGCTGCCCGTTGTCCGTCACGGTTGGGTTTAGGCGCGTTTCTGCTTTGGTTGCCACAGCGGTCTTAGCCTGGGTTGCTGTCTCGGCTGCTGGACTGCCCGCGCTGTTTCGCGGCGAGCCGTCAGTGCCGGCCTCCGCGCCGTGCCGCACAGATTCGCCGTTGGCTAGCGTGTCGACTTCGCGGGACTTATCCGGCAGAGACGAATCCGGGTCGCTTGCTGCCTGCGTAGGCGGTGAGGTAGGCGCAGCAGGCGGCGTAGCGGGCTCTTCCTGGGTGTGTGCCGGCGCAGGAACGGCCTGGCCGCTCGCTGTTGCCGCCGGTTGAGCGGTATCCTGGGTTTCGCCGCTGTCTTCTAAGGCCCTGGCAGCGGGTTTGCTGCCCGCCTCGGATGTAGCATCCGCGGGCGCAGTGCCGGTGCCGACTTCCAAGGCAAGCTGTGCGACACGCAGCAAGTGTGCTCGCAAGACATCATTCTCTGTGCGTAGCGCGCGCAACGACTGTTCCTCGAGCTTTACCTGCATCTCCTGAGCCAAGACTGCCGCCTGCTGCGCCAGGGCCGTCTCCATCTGCTTCTGCTGGGTCTGGTCGCGCACGACGCACAGGAACTGGTCGGCTACCAGCGCCGCGATGCCGCCCGCGAGCACCTGTCCGCCAACCGGATGGCACGTGAAACGCTGCGGCTGTCCAGCGTTCTGTACGCGCTCGATAGCCGCCATCATCTGCGACGCCAGGTCTACCGGCAATACCTCTCGGACCTTGGCGCCAACGACGCCGTCCACCTCGCGCGGTCCAAAGCTCTCGCCGGGCTTGCACTCCAGAATTGTCCCGTCGGCGCGTACGCGGAGCACGAGATCGGGCAAGAGTTCTTGCAGGACACGCACAGATGATTCCGCAATGTCTAGGGCGGTTGACTGTTCAGTCGTCAACCGCTCCAGGTGCGCGCGTAGCTCCTGGTTTGTCTCCTCGCTCTCCTGGAGCTGAGCCGTGGCCTCATTGAGTTCGGTAGTGTCGCGCAGCAGGCACAGCGCAGAGTCCTTCGCATAGTTTGCGACGCGCACGGCCAGGACCTGACCGCTCTGACGCAAGAAGGAAAGTTCTTGCACCTCACCGCTCGCCAATGCCGCCTCCGCCGCGGCCACCAGCGGCGTTACGTCATCGCCCTGGAAGACGTCTTGCAGGCGCTTGCCGGCGAACATGTCCCCAAACGCCGCCAACTCTGCTGCGGGCGGTTGCAGGTCTTGAATTGTACCCGTGGGCGTCATGCGGATGAGCCAATCCCCCGTCACGCGCCGCAGGGACTCTGCCGCACTTCGCAATTCCTCTAGCTCATGGAGCGCCCGGGCATGCGCGGTGTGGTCCCGCATGACGCACAGCGCCTGGCCGTCGGTGTGCGGAGCCACGTAGCCGCCTAGCGCCACACTGCCGTCGGCTGCAGCGTATTGCAGTTCTTCCGTCTTGCCCACTTGCAGCGCTTGCGCAACGGCGGCCACGATGGCTTCGGCTTGGTCGGCCGGCAGTACCTCACGGATGTTCTTGCCCAAGACATCGCTCGGCATGGCAGTGGGACCGAAATCGGCTGCGAGTTTCCAGTCCGTAATCGTGCCGTCGCTGCGCACGCCGATGAGCAAGCCGTCGGTGGCGTTGCGCAACGCGCGATGGTTGGCTTGCAGTTCGCGCAGGGCGAGTGCCGGCGCGCGCACGGGCGTGTCCTCCACATCGCGTGAAAGTGGGGAGGGCCCTGGCGCAGCCCGGCTTGCGGCGGGTGCCGTCGCGGCAGCCGGCGTGGTGACAGTAGCTCTTGCGATGATGCCCATGGCAACGCAGACGTAACTCACCAAGACCACTGCGTGCCCAAACAGAAGAAGCAATTCAGACGGCCAGACATAGACGAGTGGAAAGCGCGCCAGCGCAACCAAAGTAATGACGAAAGACAGCAGGACCCAGCGGGAGAAGGGGTCAATGCGCCAACTGCCGCTCCGCATGCTGGCGCCAATACCCACTAGGGCAAGTGCGGCCGCCAGAAGTAAGTCCAATTGGGCAGTGAGCGGCACAAGTGGCTGCCCCAGCGCAATTACTATGCTGGCGGGTTGCGGTAAGGGGAAGACCAGAGCCGCAACCGTTACGATGAAGGCAAGCGTGGCGGCGGCTAGAAAGACGCCACCCGGTTGTGCGGCTGAAGGACGGTCTTGCCTGTTCGCGAGCAGACTCAAGCACAGGAATAGGCTGAAAAAGAGCGTTGGCAGCAACGCGCCCCGTAGCGCCGAGGCCGTGGCAACTGTGGATTCTGCGGAACCAAGCACGCCAGCGAACGCGGCAAAGTGATAGAGATGCAACGCGGCGGCAATCCACAGGCCCGCACTCACGAGCAAGAAGGCATCGCGCCGCACTGCCAGGAATTGCTGCAACGCGAGCGCGCCGGCAACCAGCGCGAACGCCGCCGTCAGGACTAGTGCAAGACCGTACGCAGCCTCACCAGTTGTGGCAAAGGCAGCGAAGCGCAGCGCATAGAATGCTGCCAAAAGGACAAGAATTACGGCATACGCCGTGGTGCGCACGGGGTGTCTCTGCAATACTGCCGCCATGTGCCTCTGTTCCGCTCGATTCCAGCCGCTACGCCACAAAGTTGGCGCAGAGATTTCTACACTACTGGCTCTGTCTGAGACTTGCTATCGCGGGGAGAACACGGAGATTCCAAATCCGATACATGCATGACGTGAAGCTGCGCGCGCTACGTAATCTGGTTTGGGGCGCGACTAGCAATCGACGTCCTTACCCTCGCTCCCAAATACTGCCATGCGTTCTTCCTGGCCTATGCGCTCGGTGTCTGCCGGAATGAAGTGGAATTGGAGCGCTCGGCGCCGGCTCTCGCTGCGGTTTGCCGGTGTGCCGTGGTGCATGAGACCGTCGAAGAAGAGCACGCCGCCGGGTAGGAGCGGCACGGCTACGTCACGGTTGAGGTCGAGGTGGTCGTCGCAAATCTGCCAGTCCCGCCGGCGAAAGTGCACCACCGGCCCTTCTTTATGAGTGCCGGGCTTCACGTGCATGCAGCCATTTTCGAGCGTGGCTGCATCCAGCGCGGTCCAGGTACCCACAATCGGCGTGCCCATCGGCAGATTGAAGAAGGCGTGGTCTTGGTGCCAGGGCTTCTCCCGCCCGATGCCGGGCGGCTTGCTCAGGGCCTGGTCCGCAAAAAGCTCCGGTTCGGCCTCAAGCAAGCAACGCACGACGCGTTGTAGGTTGGGGTGTTCGGACATGGCCTTCATGCGCGGTTCCCACTCCACGAAGTGCTGCAGCTTGCGCACGCAATCGAGCTGCTGCTTTGGGGTTAAGGTGCGAACATAGTTCTTGGAACCGGACTCGAACTGCACTCCCCGAAAGTCGGGGTACTTACCGATCACGAGGTTGGTGAAGCCCACCAGCGCTTCTTCGATTTCCACAGGCTCGAACACATGCTGAATCACGAGATAGCCCGTCTCGCGAAAGAACGTGACGTGCTCATCGGAGAAGTCGTCGATGCTCGCAACCCCGGTGGCGCAATTGTCGTAGCGGTAGAGCTCTTCCTTGTACTGCTGGTCCTCGTGTTCGTCAAACTTGAGTTCCGTGGCGGTCGCTTGTTCCTGTACCTGTGCCATGGTGCTGTCCTCGGGGGCAATAAACTGAGGAAGATTGCAGATTCGCCTGACTATGATGGTAGAACCGACTCTGCCTAGTGTCAAGCTCAATTCTCTTTGGGGAAGAGCAGGCGTGGTTTTCGCGTCTTGACCGGTAATTCGACCGGTTTTCCGGTCACTTTTCTTCCGCTGGAGCGAGAGGACGTGCTCCCCGTCTTGTCAATGTATTGCCCGCCGCAGCCTGTGGCGGTTGGTGAAGTGTCGGCGCCTCCTTGAACTCCGGCTTGCGCCCGATTAAGGGCTGGCGCAGATGAATCCCAATCTCATCAAGGCAACGTGCAGGCGGGGAGTCGACATTTGATACAATGAACGATGGCAAGTTGGCAGGACTCTTCCTCTCAATTGGCACAGCAGACAAAAGAGACCACAGCTTCTGACCCTTGCGTGGCGCAACACAGCCCATCTGAATTCGGCGTTGGTACGAGCACTCATTCAGTGAATCAACAATTCATCCGCAACTTCTGCATAATCGCCCACATCGATCATGGCAAGTCCACCCTGGCTGACCGCCTCTTGGAGAAGACCGGCGCGCTCGACGCCCGCAAGGTGGTGGAGCAGGCGCTTGACTCGATGGAGCTTGAGCGCGAGCGCGGCATTACGATCAAAGCCAAAGCCGTGCGCATGCTGTACCCAGAGGCCGGCGGCCCAACCTACGAGCTCAACCTGATCGATACGCCGGGGCACGTGGACTTCGCCTACGAGGTGTCGCGCGCGCTCGTGGCGTGTGAGGGTGCGTTGCTCATTGTCGACGCTTCACAGGGCATCGAAGCGCAGACATTGACCAATCTCTACCAAGCCCTAAACCACGACCTCACCATCATTCCGGTGATCAATAAGATCGATCTTCCCAGCGCCCAACCGGAATTGGTCGCGGCTGAGTTGGAGAATCTCGGCTTTACGCCCGAGGAGATGATCTATACTTCCGCCAAGACGGGCCTGGGCACCGATGAGGTGCTGTCAGCTATTGTGGAGCGCATCGCGCCGCCGTCCGGCACTGAAGAGGCGGCTGCCCGCGCGCTCATCTTCGACTCCCATTACGATCAACACAAGGGGGTTGTTGCGTACGTACGCGTAGTAGAGGGCGCTGTGGCGGCGGGTCAAGAGATCCTGCTGATGCAGTCCGGCGCGCGCTCCGAGGCCATGGAGATCGGCACGTTTCGGCCGCATCTCGTCAAGGAGACTCTCCTTGCCACCGGCGAGGTGGGCTATGTGGCGAGCGGCCTCAAGACGCTGCGCGAGTGCCAGGTGGGCGACACGATCACCATGGCGGCGGCGCCGGCGGCGCAGCCCCTCCCCGGCTATCAACCCGCGAAGCCGATGGTCTTTGCCGGTTTCTATCCGGTGGAGAGCGAGGACTACGAGCTGCTGCGCGACGCTCTGGACAAGCTCAGGCTCAACGATGCGGCGCTGACCTATGTGCCGGAGACCAGCCCGGCGCTCGGCTTCGGCTTCCGCTGCGGCTGCCTGGGGCTGCTGCATCTGGACATCGTGCAGCAGCGGCTGGAGCGCGAGTACGGGTTGGAAATCCTCACCACGCTGCCGAATACCGAGTATCGGGCGGTCACCACCCGTGGCGAGAGCGTGGACGTCGATACGCCGGCGCAACTGCCGCACCCGTCCGAGCTCGACCGCATCGAGGAGCCGTGGGTCGAGCTCAACCTCATCACGCCGGCCGGCTACATCGGGGCCATCATGGAGTTGTGCGAAAACCGGCGCGGCGCGTTCAAGGAGCTCGAGTACTTGGACGAACGGCGCGCGATTATCAAGTACGAGGTGCCGTTCGCCGAGATCCTCACCGACTTCTACGACCAGTTGAAGACCCGCAGCCAGGGTTACGCCAGCATGGACTACACTGTGATCGGCCTGCGACCCGGCGACCTGGTGAAGCTGGAAATCCTGGTAAACGGCCAGCCCGTGGACGCCCTTTCGAGCATCATCCCCCGCGAGCGCTCGCAGCAGGTCGGACGGGCGCTAGTGATGGAACTGCGCAGACAGATACCCCGCCAATTGTTCGAGGTGCCGTTGCAAGCCGCCATTAGCGGCCGCATCATCAGCCGGGAGACCATCCCGGCCCTGCGGAAGAACGTGCTCGCCAAATGCTACGGCGGCGACGTGACCCGCAAGCGCAAACTGCTGGAGAAGCAGAAAGAGGGCAAGAAACGCATGAAACGCGTCGGCCAGGTGGAGATACCGCAAGAGGCGTTTCTGGCGCTGTTGAAGGTGTGAGGTTTTGCTGCGTGCAGAAGTAACACCGTCATTCCGGCGAAAGTCGGCATCCATCGGCAGCAAGCGCGGGAAGAGGTTGAAGTGAATCGCAAAGTGAGCCAGTTGCACTCCGGTAGCGCAGGTTTGCAACCTGCGCCTGCTTCCCGCGCTGCCGGGAAGTACCACCACAGACAATTGCCCGTCATTACAATGTTGCTGGCCTACTAGTCCTCTTTCTTACTCGCTTGGAACAGGTATCCCTCAAGTAGGCCTTCCATGTGGGCTATGTCGGCTTTGGTGGCAAAGCCTTCAAGCCTGCCCTCAATGCGGGACACACGGTCAGACAGATCGGAGAATCGCACCTCAAATCGCCACAATAGCCCTGCTATGGCGACGACTGTAATTGCTAGTGAGGCAAAAAACTCAAAGTCTTCCATGATGGTTTCCTCTTTGGCGCACACGTTCCTTAAACTATATCACGGGTGCCGTAATTGTCCCCAGAACTCCACGTTGCTACACTCGAACTGTGAGCACCTAAGCTCACGTGCAGCTTTCCAGAATCCGGGTATCTGAGGAATAAGGTATTAGGTCTTTAGTAGATTATTTCATATCAAACAACTATTCACAATATGCCTAGTCTTTGACACTCCGAGAATAGAGAAACGGAGACTTAACGGAATAGCGTACGACTTTCTCGGTCGTAGCAGCTGGATTAGGTAGACGCAACAGTATGTAGTTTAGGTGCACCGGCTAACGCGCTCGTGCATGACGATCATGAAAGGGGAGCAAGACCACGTGGCCGAAACACATTCAGCGACGAACACCAAGCAGGACACCGGCGCGGAGTCGGTCCGCTGGGACTTAGCAGACCTTTACGCCGGGCCGGATGATCCGGCGATAGAGGCTGATTTCAAGGCCGCGCTAGAGCAAGCGCAGGCGTTCCAGAAAACGAACAGAGGCCGTGTTGCCGCAGGCGAAATCACTCCGGATGAATTCGTCGCGGCAGTTGAGGAGATCGAGCGGATCTTCATGTGCGGCCATAAGGCCATCATGTACGCGCACTTGGTATTCTCGGTAGACACGGCCGATCCGGCGCACGGGGCGTTGCTCCAGCGCACCGAGGAGCAGGTCACCGCGGTGCAGAACGCGCTGCTCTTCTTCGACGTGGAGTGGCGGCAGGCGGACGACGCCTTTGCCGAGCGCATCCTGGCGCACCCGCCGCTGGCGCGGTACGCGCACTCCTTGCGGCAGGAACGGGCCTTCGCGCCCCACACGCTCACCGAGGCCGAGGAAAAGCTCGACGCGGAGAAGCGCCTCACCGGCATCAGCGCTTTTCAGCGGCTCTTTGACGAGCGCACCAGCCGGCTGCGGCAGACCATGACGGTCGACGGCGAGCGCAAAGAGATGAACGAGACCGAGATTTTGGCGCTGCTCTACCACGAGGACCGCGGCGTGCGGCGGCGCGCCCAGGTGGCGATGACCAAGGCGCTGCAAGACGATGCCCACATTTTGACATTCATCTTCAACGTGGCGGCGCAAGAGAAGGCTATCGAGGATCGTCTGCGGGACTTTCCCGACCCCATGTCGTCGCGCAATCTCGCGAACGAGGTTGACGACGCCACGGCCCACGCCATGCTCGACGCGGTCACGCAACGCTACGACATCGTCGCCGACTACTACACCCTCAAGCGCCGCATGCTGGGGTACCGCAAACTCTACGACTACGACCGCTATGCGCCGGTATTCCCCCCGCCGGACGGCGGCGTGGACTTTGCCGAGGCCAAGGCACTCGTATTGGACGCTTACCACGACTTTTCGCCGGAAGTAGGGGGGTTGGCCGGGGAGTTCTTTGAGAAGCAGTGGGTCGATGCCGCCGTTTTGCCCAATAAGCGCGGCGGCGCGTACTGCCAGCCGTGCTTGCCGAGCCTGCACCCCTACGTCTTCCTCAACTACACGGGCAACCAGCGCGACGTGATGACGCTGGCCCACGAACTCGGCCACGGCATTCACGCCCGCCTCTCCCGCGAGCAATCGTACCTTGAATTCGATACGTCTCTGGTGGTGGCGGAGCTCGCGAGTACGTTCGGGGAGATGCTGACGTTTCACCTCCTCATGGAACGCACCACCGACCCGCGCGTACGCTTGACTCTGCTGGCGCAGAAGATCGAGGATTCCTTTGCTACGGTCTTCCGGCAGGCGGCGATGCACCAGTTCGAGTACGGGCTGCACACCCGCCGCCGCAGCGAGGGCGAACTTACGTCGGAGACTATCGGCGAGATTTGGCTGGAACAGCAGTCGGCGATGTTTGGCGATTCTGTGGTGATGACGGAGAACTACCGCCACTGGTGGGCGTATATCCCGCACTTCATCCACGTGCCGTTCTACGTCTACGCCTATCCCTTTGGCGAACTGCTCTCGCTCTCGCTCTACCATGCGTATCAACAGCAAGGCGCGCCCTTCGTGGACGTGTATCGCGGCATGCTGGCGGCCGGCGGCAGCGAATCTCCCGCCCAACTCATGCAACGCGCCAACATCAACACCGCCGACCCCGCCTTCTGGCACGGCGGCCTGGACATCATCCACGACATGGTGCAAGAGGCGAAAGCACTGGCAGAGGCGTGAAAGAGTCTAGGATTGGCGTCGATTTACGCCAATCCTAGCTTTCCGATACGTACAAGCATTGCAGTTCAGATCCCAGATTGAATTGTTAAATGCACAGCCACAGTTTGCTTCTATGCGTGGTATCCTCAAGGTAGGAATGGGTTTAGAGAAAAGGAGTAGTAGCGATGGGCAAGAATTCAGTGCCCAACGAAGGGAAGTTCAAGGAACTACTCATCTACATTGCGCTGTGTTCGGAAGGCGATGACTCTTTCGGCGCTGTCAAGCTCAATAAACTGCTATTTCTCTCAGATTTCCTAGCTTATCTTCGGCTTGGCAATGCGATAACATGGGCAGAGTATCAGGCTTTGCCGAACGGTCCTGCGCCAACGAGACTAGTGCCGATCCGCGACGAACTCCAATCGGAGGGAGCGATCGCAGAGAGATCAGAGCATTACTACGGTTACGAGCAAAATCGCACACTTGCTTTGCGCAGGCCTGATCTCAAGTTGTTTTCTTCGGAAGAAATAGATATTGTTCGGCAAGTCATCGACAATTGGTGGGGCAGAAGCGCCAAAGAGATCAGCGACTTCTCTCACAATTTCATCGGTTGGCAGCTTGCGGACGAAGGTGAGACCATCCCTTACAGTATTGCCCTGATTAGTTCACGTGAACCGTCAAAACAGGAAATTGCATACGGACTTAGCCTGGTTGACGAGGTGGATAAAGTCCTTGCATAAGTACCATGCCAGTTTTTCGTGATATCGTCCGCACAGATCGCTTCGAGCGGGAACTAAAGAAAATCGAAGACGACCCACTGCGCGCGGATGAGTTCACAGAAGCCGTTGAATGGACGCTGGCGCGAAATCCTGCTTCTGGAACCCAAATAAGTGAAGACCCACCCATTTGGTTCATCCCAATGGTGGATCTTCCTCTTGGTAGTTCAGTAGCTATCTACTACACTTTCGACAATAACAAAGTGTGGCTGCTGTCGATTTACTTGTCGCACATTGATGAAGTGCTCTGAAACTGGTCATACTGTCTCTTCTGTAGCCCTTGGCTCCAAATGGCCATTATCACAGCGATACACTCAAGAACCATTTAGTCTCTGGCAATTGGACTAGCGCGCCGTAGCCTCTTTGTTCAGCCGCGTGAAGAACTGCTTCATGAGCAGTTTGGCGGCTTGGTGCATGAGGCGTTGGCCGACGCGGGCCAGGGTGCCGCCGGCTTGGGCGTCGCCGGCCACGTGGATGGTGGTGACGCCCGGCTTGTCCTCCACCAGGGAGAAGGCGCCTTCGCCTTTCACAAAGCCCGGGCCGCCTTTGCCTTCCACGATCATGCGGTAGCCGTGGGGCGGGTCGCGGTCGGCCACCGCCACCGTGCCCTGGTAGCGGCCTTTGATGCCGGCCACGCCCACGTTTAGGCTCGCCGCAAATGTATCCTCGCCGGTCGGTTCCAGCTTTTCGCAGCCGGGGATGCACGCCGCGAGCACGTCCGGGTCTTGCAACAGCTCCCAGACGTGGTCCTTCCCCGCTTTGATCGTGAACGTACCCTCTACCTTCATACGTCATTCCCTTGCTTGTTTTGCACGGCCTTTTGTCTCTCCAATCATACCGCCAACCGTGGGCGGTATCCTAGTCTAGCATTCAAATGCGGGCCGAATCATCTCCACGGAAGGACTCAACAGGACTCCTTTCATGCTTCGACAGGCTCAGCACGAACGGGAGTGAAGGATTTGACCGGGAAGGCTCAGCACGCACGGTTTGGCCATTCTTCTTGGAAAACGTGGAGTGCTGTCAGCACATGAAAGCAACGGAGAGACCTTAAATCGCAAAAATACCTGCGTGTGCAATTGACGCGCAGTTGGTATACTAGACCAAGTATTTGGCGTCTTCGACGAAGTCGGCGCATGCAGACACGCTTTGCGTAGGGGGTAATAGTATGCCCAATGAGATTTCAGTAACGGTAAACGGCACGCGTCACGCGAGCAGTGTCGAGCCGCGCTTGTTGCTGGTGCACTACCTGCGTGACGAGCTGGGACTCACCGGCACGCACGTGGGGTGCGATACCAGTCAATGCGGCGCGTGCACGGTGGTTGTGGATGGCGCCGCGGTGAAGTCCTGTACGGTGCTGGCCGTGCAGGCTGACGACAGCGAGGTGGTCACGATCGAAGGCTTGGCGCAGGATGGCGAATTGCATCCGGTGCAGGAAGGCTTCTGGGAAGAGCACGGGTTGCAGTGCGGTTTCTGCACGCCGGGCATCATCATGACCCTCCACCAGGTGTTGGAGGAACAGCCCGATCCCAGCGAGGAAGAGATTCGACACTCGCTGGCCGGCAATATCTGCCGCTGTACCGGCTATCAGAACATCGTGAAGGCAGCCCAATTCGCTGCACAGCGCATGCAGGAGCAAGCGTAGCGGAAACGGTGCATGCGAGGGCGCAGGAGATATGCGGAAGGTACGGAATTCGTGAGGCAATGTGTGTAAGTCTCGCGAGCGCGGAGAGTAAAGATGGATTCCCGCCCCGTATCACGTACGGGGCAAGCTTTCGCGGGAATGACGGAGTGTGCGGCGTCCATTTTTGAGAGTGCTCTTGGCAATGATCGCTGCACGGTGACGATGTAGGAGTCAGTCCGGTTTTCATAGTGGGGCCTTCGCCATAGCAGATTTGCAGCAAGAGTGAGTGTGATCTTTACAAGTCGGACCCATGACACATGCAGTCCATCAAGAAGCGGCGTAGGCCGAGTGCGCAAGTAAAGGAGCGAGGCGATGATCGCGGGCCAGGTATCGAAATTGATCGGTTCGCGCGTGAAGCGCAAAGAAGACCCTCGCCTGATTACGGGGGAGGGTAAGTTTACGGACGACGTCATCCTGCCGGGCATGGCGTATATGGCCGTGCTGCGCAGTCCGTATGCCCACGCGCGCATTAGTAGCATAGACACGGCGCAGGCCGCCGCACACCCCGATGTCTTGGGTGTGATGACCGGCGCGGAGATCAACGAGAGTTGCAGTGAGCCTTTTCCGCTCTTTGCGATATTGCCGGGCATGCAATATCCGGAGCGCTGGCCGATGGCGGCGACGAAAGCGAACTACGTCGGCGAGCCGGTGGCCGCGGTTGTCGCCTCCACACGGGCTGCGGCGCGTGACGCGCTGGACCTCATCGAAGTAGACTACGAGCCTCTGCCTGTCGTTGTAGATATGGAGACGGCGGCGGATGCAGACACGCCCGTCATCTTCGAGGAAATGGGCTCCAACCTCTGTTACGAAGCTTCCGATCAGGCGGGCGATCCCGACCGCGCCTTTGCCGAGGCCGACGGCGTGGTGGAAGCGCGCATGGAGCAGCCGCGCCTCATTCCCAACCCCATGGAGCCGCGGGCGACGGTGGCGGACTATGAGCGCAGCAGCGGCAACGCCACCTTGTGGGTCACCACCCAGAACCCGCACATCGAGCGCATGGTCGTGGCCCAGATGTTGGGCATGCCGGAAAACAAGCTGCGGGTGGTCGCCATCGACGTTGGCGGCGGTTTCGGCTGCAAGATCAATACGTACTCTGAGTCCCTCATCGCCATAATTCTTGCCCAGAAATTCGGCCGGCCGGTGAAGTGGGCGGAAGACCGCACGGAGCACTTCGTCGCCACCAGCCACGGCCGGGGGCAGGCGCAGTACGTGCAAGCCGCCTACAAGAAGGACGGCACCCTGCTCGGCATGAAACTGAAGATCTACGCTGACTTAGGGGCGTACGCCCAGGTGATTTCCCACGTTATTCCGACCCTCACGCCTTCACTGGCGCCGGGTGTCTATGCTTGCCGCGACATTGGCTGGACCACCATCGGCGTCTTTACTAACAAGATTCCCTACGATGCGTATCGCGGCGCGGGGCGGCCGGAAGCGGCGTACATCATCGAGCGGGTGATGGACTTGATTGCCGATGCCACGGGCAAAGACCCCGTAGCGGTGCGGCGCAAGAATTTCATTCCCAAAGATGCCTTCCCCTACGAAACGCCGACCGGCATGATCTACGACTCCGCCGACTACGATGCGGCGCTGGACAAGGCGCTGGCGATCGCGGACTACGACAAGCTGCGCGCCGACCAAAAGGCCCAGCGCAAAGACGGCAGGATCGTAGGCGTCGGCGTGACCGTGACGACCGAGGTCTGCGGCTTTGGTCCCGCCGTCGCCATGGGCGGTCTGGGCGGCTTCGAGAGCGCAACGGTGCGCGTCGATCCCATGGGCAAGGTCACCGTTCTCACGGGCGCATCGCCCCACGGGCAAGGCGAAGAAACGTCCTTTGCACAGATCGTGGCCGACGACCTCGGCGTGCCATTTGATGACGTAGAGATCATCCATGGCGATACGAGCATCGTCGCGCGGGGCGTCGGTACCTTTGGCAGCCGCACGCTGGTGGTTGGCGGCACGGCCATCGTCAAAGCGAACGAGCAAATCAAGGAAAAAGCCAAACGCATTGCAACGGCGCTCTTGGAAAACAAGATCGGCGACACCCTCGATCCGACGCTCGTTACGCTGGAAGACGGCTTGTTCGCCGTGCAGGACATGCCGGACCAGTACGTCACCTGGGCCGAGGTGGGCTCCGAAGCCTACGACGGCCAGTTGCTGCCGCCTGAACTGGATCCCGGCTTAGAAGCCGTTTCCTTCTGGGAACCGCCGGGGCTGACGTTCCCCTTCAGCGCCCATATCGCCGTGGTTGAGATCGACCCTGATACCGGCGAGGTTTCTTTGACGCGGTACGTTTCCGTAGACGACTGCGGCACGGTAATCAATCCGACGCTCGTGGAAGGGCAAATCCACGGCGGCTTGGCGCAGGGCATCGGCCAGGCGCTGCTGGAGCAAGCGGTCTGGGACGATGAGGGCCAGCTTGTGTCCGGTTCGCTGATGGACTACGCCATGCCGTTTGCACAGGAATTCCCCATGTTTGAGTTGGACCGCACGGTAACACCCAGCCCCGTCAACCCGCTGGGGGCGAAGGGCATTGGCGAGATGGCAACGATTTCCGCTACGCCAACCGTGGCGAATGCGGTTGTGGACGCGCTTTCGCCGTTAGGTGTGACGCACGTGGACATACCCATGACTGGCGAACGCATTTGGCGGGTACTGCAAACACACCGCCGTGGCCGGAGAGGAGGCCGCTCATGATCCCGCAAGCGTTTGATTATTATGCACCAACGTCAGTTGCCGACGCCCTGCGCTTGCTCAGACAGCACGGGGACGACGCGAAGTTGCTCGCAGGCGGCCACAGCCTGCTGCCAATCATGAAGCTGCGGCTCAGCACGCCGCAATGCCTCATAGATCTCGGCAGCATCTCTGAACTGCGCTTCATCCGTGAGGCGGACGACGGCTGCCTGGCGATTGGCGCCATGTCGACGTACCACGACATCAAGACTTCGGCGCTCGTGCAGGCGCGCGTGCCGGCGCTGGCGGAAGCCGCCGGTGAGGTGGGTGACGTGCAGGTGCAGAACAAGGGCACCATTGGCGGCAGCTTGGCCCACGCCGACCCGGCGGGCGACTTTCCCGCCTTGGCCCTGGCGTTGAATTTCGAGCTTGTCACCGCGACGCAGCGCTCCGGTCGCACCATCGCCATCGACCGTTTCTTCCGCGACCTGCTGACAACGTCGCTAAGGCCCAACGAGATTCTGACCGAAGTCCACATTCCCGCTTTGCCGGCCCGCACCGGCGTTGCATACCAAAAGCTGCCGAATAAGGCGTCCCACTACGCCGTGGTGGGCGTGGCGGCGGCGATTACGCTCGGTGACGACGGCGTCTGCACAGACGCCCGTGTGGGCGTGACCGGCGCGGGTCCCACGGCAGTGCGGGCGCGCAATACCGAGCGCATCCTCAAGGGCAAGCACATCGATGCATCCGCCCCTAGCGGGGCGGCAGTGATTCGCCGTGCCGCCAAACGCGCAGCCGCCAACATCGAGGACCTCAACGACGACCTCCACGCCTCGGCAGAATACCGCGAACATCTGACGACGGTGTTTGCCGCGCGGGCAATCGAGGACGCGCTGTCAAGAGTTGGTTGAAGATAACTGATTCTGAGCGTTGTGGTCGTCGACAGCCGGGTCGCGGCCTCGGCAGCGTGAAGGACACGCTGATCAGCGCAATATGAAGGTAACGTAGGGGCACGACATGTCGTGCCCCTACGTTTGTTACCGAGCTCTAGAGTTTACCCGTGTTTGTCTTGAGACCAAAGTACTGGGAAGTGGCTATTCTAGATTCCGGCTTGTACCGGAATGGGCATCTCACTGGCGGGAACGGTACGGCGTGTGACTTCGAGTCCTAGACGCAGGTATGGGATTGGATGAGCGGACGAGTAGGCATCTTATGAAGGACGAACCGGCGAACACGATGTTCCAGATGGATACACACGACATCATGGCGCTGATAGGCCGCGCCCCTTGGCGTGAGGCCGTCACGTACCGGGACACGTGGCCGCACGAGTACGTTGTCATCAAGAAGGACGGCCAAGAGGAGTTGCTGGCCGCGTTCTGTGAGCGCATCGCGCGCGGAGAGGGCGTGGAGTGCACGTTCTTTGGCCAGAGACGGATGTACCTCTTTCTGGGTGAGCACAAGTACTGGACCATGACGGACTGTGCAGATATAGACTTAGCAACAGATGACTATGTGCTCAATAGGGCGCTCTTTTACCGGGACCGTCGGGACTTTGTGATTCAACCTGGAGACACTGGGAAGCGATAGGAATTCAAAATGGGAAACTGCGAAGATGAGATTGAGCAGTTGGATGTCCGCACCATGCTTCAAAATGAGGCGCTCGATTTCACCCCTTGGCTCGCCGAGAATCTCCACATGCTGGGCGATGCAATTGGATTAAAACTGGAATGTGCCCAGACGGAGGTGCCGGTGGGACCGTACTTCCTAGACATCAAGGCGAAAGAGACCGTCGGCGGCGCGATTGTAGCCATTGAGAACCAGTTGGAAGTGACAGACCTGCACCATCTGGGGCAACTGCTGACCTACGCGACCGGATGCGAAGCACGGATCGCGGTCTGGGTCGCGCCGTACTTCGGCTACGAGCACGCGCAGGCCCTGCACCGGCTCAACGAGTGGACGAAAGATAGCATCCAGTTCTACGGCGTGAAGGTCGAGGTCGTCAAGCAGGCTGACGGCGATCCCGCGCCGCGGTTCCGCAAGGTCGTGTGGCCCGGCGGCTGGTGCAAAGAGGCCACACTCCAATCGGGAGAGATGGACCCGGACAAACTGCGGTACTATGAGTTCTTCCAGCCACTCGTTGCGAAGCTGCTTGGAGAGGGCTTTGCCGAAAAGGCAGTCCAGGAGTTTAACTACACCGACCGGCTCTTTCCCTCCCACCTCAACCCGGCGATCGGGTACGCGGCGTCTATAGAAAAAGGTGCCTTTGAAGGTGCCTGGGCGATGCTGCGTATCCGCATGAAAGAAAAGAAGCTCACTAAGCACATATTCGACAAGCTGAAAGTCGACCGGGAGGAAATTGAACGGAACGTAGACGCCGGACCCGCTTCGGACTGGCAATGGTTCAGGTATGACAACTAGTCATTCTCCACGATAGGCATCAGGAGAGAAGGATCCATTGACGGTCCTCCTAAAAAGCTGGAGGAAATCAGGGCATGGATGCTTGATTTCCTTCCCAAGCTTAGAAATGTGTTTGATCCGCGTCTCACAGACATATTGAATTCCTAGTAACCCATCGAAACTCCGTCGGCTGTAATTTCCTTCAACCCACAGAACTTGGTGTTTGCGACTTCTAGGTAGGGGCACGACATGTCGTGCCCCTACGCCTGTTTATTTGCTTAGGGACGCCAGCGAGGTGCGCTTGCCCTCTCCCCCTAGGACGGCAATTCTCGCATCAACATTGTCACCATGACCTTTAAGGTGGCGCCAACGGCAGGCCGAGAAAGTCGGCTACGGTTTGCAGGTAGACTGCGCCGCCGACGTGATAGACGTCGTCGTGCCCCGCGTGTGGGACGATGTAGCGTTGCTTTGGCTGGTTGGCCGCTGCGTACAGCACGTCCGCATGGTGCACCGGCACCTGATCATCGCGGTCGCCGTGGATGATGAGCACCGGCGCGTGGATCGCGGCGAGGTGCTCGCGGTTGCTGTAGCGCGTATAGAGCAAGGGGCGCAGCGGCAGCAACGGGAACTGCACCCGCGCCATATCCGGCGTGGACGTGAACGTAGATTCTAGAATCAGCCGGTACGGCGGCGCTTGTATGGCAAGATGGGAGGCCACGGCTCCACCCAGTGACTTGCCATAGTAGACGATGCGGTCGGGATCGACGTCATCACGGCTCTGCAGGTAGGCCAGCGCGTCACGGGCGTCTTGGTAGAGGCCGTCTTCGGATGGCCTGCCGCTGCTCTGCCCATACCCGCGATAGTCGAAAATGAAGAAGCTGACGCCCAGCAGGTCATGCAGCAGCTTGATGTACTCCACCCGCCCCGGGTGCGAGAGGTTGCTGCCGTTGCCGTGAAACCAGAGTATGGAGACGTCGGTGCGGCCGGGGACGAACCACCCGTGCAGGCGCTCCTCTTCACCAAACCAGACCTCTTCGTAGGCGAGGCCGTAGTCAGCAGGCGTACTGTAGGTCTCATGGTCCGGAAAGTATATGAATGCGTCTTCCCAGCGCAGGACGCGCGCCAGTAATACGAGACCGACCAGAACGACTACTATAACGAGGATGCTCGTGCCCATATTCCGCACAGTTCTGATGAACGATGTCAGCATAATTCGCACATTGCTGTCGCTAGGCTCCATAGCCAAGGTACGCCGCAACCCGCCCGTAGGCATACGACTTGCCAACGCACTTGACGTGATAGCTAAGTGTAAAGGCGGTGTGGTTGTGCGAAATTTGCGCCTTATTCTACACCCCTAGCCCCGGTCGGGGATGTGTTGGTTGGCATGCCAGAAGGAATCTTCAGGCACCGGCTCCGGGGACTGCTGCATGGAGCTAAAGTTCTTGAGCGCCGGACGCACGTCGTCTTCCCAGATGTCCTCGACTTGCGCGAAGGTCAACGGCGCGCGCGTCGGTTGCACGCGGTCGTATTCCGCCAGGAGTTCTTTGGCGCTTGCGCCCAGGCCAGCCACAATGTCGGCATGCATGCGTTCGCCCGCGCGGCGGTCGGATTCAGTGGCGTCATCGCCCATGGCAAAGTGCGGCCCGGGCGTTCCTGCCGGCGGAATGCGGGTAAGGTCCACGCCGCCCGGCGTCACCGACCAGAGCAGTGAGGTCTCGCCGCGGCCGGCGTGACCGCCCATGCCCTCGTCGTCCTCGAAACGCGACTCTTCCGTGCCCATGCCAATCGGCATGTGACAGTGCAGCCGGGTGGCAACGTGCCGCTGCATGATCTCCAAGAACACCGGAATGTCCGGGCTGTGGGGTCCGGCGTGACCGGAGAAGATGATGGCGCCGTGAAAACCGAGGACATCCACGGCGCGGATGTGGTAGCTCATGTTCTTGAAGAACATCCACGGCGGGATGGACGTGAGCCACGTGCGGTTATTGCCGATGGTGCGATGCCCCCAGTTGGCGGACGTCCCCGCCTCGTGATTGTGCCAATACGTGGTAGGCATCACGATGCCGCCGTATTGCTCCGCTGCTTGGCGCATATGGCCCTCGGGCCGCAACGCGTCACACCCCAGCACGTTCTGCGGCCCGTGCGGCTCGCACAACCCATACGGCATGTACACCACCGGAAACGCCGCAACCGCCGCCTCCAACTCATCCGGGAACATCAATTCCCAGCGCACTTCTCGTTGTTTCATGGCTCAAATTCCCTTCTCAAATTTCAATGTCTCTAAACTGCGCCCTGTCGTTGCACGTATTCTGACATACAGGCTGCAACCATTCAGGCAAGCCCCGCCCAGCCACAGCAATTGGTCAGGCCCTGTTCATGAATGAGGAGATAATCGGTAGTATCTCTTCGGGATTCTCTTCAGCGATGAAGTGGCCGCAGTCCTCGAATTCGTGCGTCTCGAAGTTTGCCAACGCGGACTGCCAACGCGCAAGTTCCTTCCTACGAAACGCGATATCTTTCATTCCCCAGAAGATGAGTGAGGGCAAGTGTGCGAAGCTCTCGCGGTCATTCCAGATGGATTCCAGCCACTTAGTCTCGCCCACGATGGCTCCGGGAAGTGCGGCACTGGCTAAGCGCGCGTCCGGTGTGGGCTGGGCATTACGATAGTGCTCCATCACCTGTGGCGTTAAGACGTCCTTTCTGCCGACTGCCATGGGCACAACCCTGTTTACGAAAAGATTGAAGCGCTTGATGAGAATCTGACCGAGCCAGCTCGACATCATGAAACTGAAGAAGACGAAGTGGGGATCGCGCGAAACCGGCCAGCACCACGTGTTGGCAATGATCAGCCGCTTGACCCTATCCGGATGGTTACGCGCGAAATGCAGGCCTATCGGACCGCCCCAATCTGACAGGTAAAGGGTAATGTCCCGGAGTTCGAGATGGTCGAGGAGCGATGTAAAGACCTCTGCATGTGCCTGAGGCAGATAGTCTTCGCGGTTGCTGCTGCGGGAGGATAGACCGAAGCCGATGTGGTCCGGTGCGATGCAGCGGAAGTCTGAGCGAAGTCCATTGACTAAATGCCGAAACTCAAAAGACCACGACGGGTTGCCGTGCACAAAAACAACCGGCTCTCCTTCGCCCTCGTCAATGTAGTGCATTGCGCGGCCTGAACGAGTCTTGAAGAACCGACTATTGAATGGAAACAACTCATCCGAGACCCACGCGGGACGGTTTTGTGGCTCTTCATTGCTCATTGATAGTGATCCCTGTTCTAGCCCACGCATCTTTCGGCAAGTGAGAGCCTCAAGCAGCAAGCTTGAACTAACAGTGCAGAGGGCGTTCTGCTGCTGACTTGGCAGAGCAACCATGCGCAGCCCTGGCGCAACCTGATTTTGGCTCATCTCGCCCGCACTACGTATCCGGCAGACTTCCCATTTCCTCGAGCTCTGGGCCAATTGGCTTCAAGAAACTTTCTCCAACTCCCACACGATCACGATTGGTAGACCTTTCACCGCTGCCTCCGTTAGATCTGGCATCTGCGCGGCGAATCCCATTGTAGCGATTTCTTGGTCTCCCCAGAGAGGCTCTAAGCATTGGACGACGTTGAGTCCCACCTTGTGGAACGCCGTGATATAGTCAGATGCCAGGTGGACATTGTTCCTGACTACCCCATATTCAGTTTGGCTAAGCCGATAGCCGGCGTGAACGCCAAGCAGCACCATCAGGGGGTGGACGTCGGCGATGACTACCTGCCCGCCGGGCCGCACGACCCGCGCGAGCTCTCGTATAGGCGGGCACAGATCGACACAGTGGGTTAGCGCCAGTGTGCAAACAGCGAAATCCATTGACCCATCCGGCAGGGGGATCGCCTTAAGATCGGCAGTCTTGAACTGTGCTGACGGCACCTCCGCCCTGGCTATCTCCAGCATCTCAGCCGTCGCATCAATGCCCGTAACCCGATGGCCCAAGGAGGCCAGGTATGCAGCGTGCCTCCCGGTGCCGCAGGCGGCGTCAAGGGCTGCACCAAGCGGGTACTGTCCAAGAAGTCCGTGCACAATGGGCTCTTCGGCAAGAATTATGGGGTTGCGGTCAGTGTCGTAGCTCGCGGCCCATTCGGCATATCCGGCCGTGACCGTACGCTCACCCGCAACGATCGGGGTCGACCAAGGCGCCTTTTCATACTCTCTGGATATCTCAAGCATCTGCTGCGCTCTGGCTTTGACGGTCGCAAAATCCAACATCCAGGACCTTAGAATCGCAAGCCCCTGTAACCCGAGGATGAAGTCACCAAATATGGCTTGTCCGGCCATGGCCGGGTCTCCTTTAGCTATGGGCGCTCAATTCCAGTGAAAGCTTTAGTCAATAAGGTCTGAGAGCGACCCTATAGTCATGTCCGGGTGAACTGTGGCCCCACCCGGCAGTCCGCTTCCCAGCGTATCTACCCAGACGGCGTAGATACCCACCTGCTGTGCGCCGCGAATATCGAATTCCAGGTTGTCCCCCACCATCCAGGCCTCGGTATGCCCTACGCCAAGAGATTCGAGGGCGTGTTGGAAGGCTTTCTCTTCCGGCTTTCCGATGCCAAACTCTCCCTCGATCTGAATGTGGTCGAAGAATTCTGCAACGGAGAACCGCTCAATCTTCGCTCGCTGCATCTCGGCACTGCCGTTGGTTAGAAGACCCAGACGGATGTCAGTCTCTTGCAGCCGCCGTAGCGTAGAGATGGCTCCTGGAAACGGTCGCATCGCCTCATCCCTGATTTTATTGTACCGCTCACCCATGCGGGTGATGAGCGGCGAATCGGGAATGTCGAATTCGGCGAAGGCCCTGAGCAGGATGTCTCGACTGGCCTGCAACAGGTTAAGACTGCCGAGGCGCGCTCGCTCCATGTCGCTCCAATACCAATCCCGGGCTTGCAGGACGGCAGGCTGAAGCTCCTTTGCAGGCACGTCTCCCAGACTGCCGGCAAACTCGCGACAAAGCTGGAGCCAGGCCACATCGGGATCACTGTAAAAATCCAGGATCGTGTCGTCGAGATCGAGAAGAAGCGCTTTGGGCAGATCCACCATGTGGGCAATTATAGTTGTGCGGACAGGATGAAGCCAAGGGAATGGTAACTCAGGTGCGGATTGAGGGCACGGCGACACGCTACCTCGGCGTTCGGCTATACTGCACAGAACAGCGCCGCTCCAAGCAAGTACGTTTGTGCAACAATGTAGCGAGTTACGCGAAGGACTTGCCGGGAGTCTTGCAGCAAATTGTGATTTTGAGTGGCGCAATCTGACCGATGAAAGCTCCAAGCAAATTAGTGAAAGAGGATAGATGAACATGGCATCCTTAACGTTCGATGCCGAAAACAGCGTTTACGACTTTGAGACTTCTGAATTGAAAGGTTCTCTGCGGGCGCAGTCGCCGGACCCGCAGGTGGATATTCGGCATGGGATAAGCCGGCTTGTGCACAAGCCGAGCGGGGTCTCGATCATTCATCCCAAGTATTCGGCGCTCAATCTCTTTCGGCTGTTTGCGACGCATACGGGCCTGGGCGAACCGCGTCTGTTCGAGCGCACCGTAAGCGTGGACGGCGACACGCTCACCGTAAATTGGGGACCGGCGGACGAGCACTCTGCCAGCATCGAGGCTGTCTATCAGGTCAAAGAGCCCAATCTCATCGACCTGACGATCACGGTGTGCGCCGAGGCCACGTACGAGAGTTACGAAATCTTCCTTTCCAACTACTTCGATCCGCCGCTGCTGGCGCACGTCTATCTGGCGACTGACCGTTACACCCGTGAGCCGGGGACCGAGGAACTCGTCGCGCCCCAGGAGAACCCGATCTTCAAGGGCATGGGGCTGGTGTACACGCGGGATGCGCATGCGGCGCGGCGCTGCGTGGACGGCCGCTGGGAGCGCAAGGAGATGGGACATCCCACGGCGCAGTTTCGACCCCAGCGTGAGTACGCCGTGCCCGTGGCGTTTCAGGCCGATATGGATAAGCGAGTGGCCGCGGTGGTGATGTCGCGGCCCCAGGACTGCTTTGCCGTCACCAGCGGCTACAATACGGACGATACGGAAGACGCCTGGAAGGTGCAGAACCCGCTTTACCTTTCTCTCTTTGGCAGCGACTTCGTGCCGGGCACGGAGCGTACGGCGCACGTGCGGCTGGCGATAACGGCCCTGGACGACGAGATGTCACAGCCGCTGGCGCTCTACCGGCAGTTTCTCGCGGAGACGGCATAGACCAGTAGTTTAGCAACATTGTAATGATAGGCAATTGCTCCTGGCGTTATTGGCGACAACGCAGGAGGCGCAGGTTGCAAACCTACGCTACCGGGCTGCTACCCAGCAATACAAACGTGTCGCACCGCTCGCTTAGCGGCGAGGGGAAGGACTACTTGAGATGAAGAAGCTACGAATCGCCGTAATTGGCGCGGGGTCGGGGCCCGGCGCGCGGGCGCGGGGGTGGATCGAGACCGTCGCGAAACTCACCGACCACTTCGACCTCTGCGCAATTTGCGACATCAACCCGGCGGTCGCGGCAGAAATTACCGCTAAACACGGCGTGGCGCAGTCCTTCACTGACGTGGCCGCCACGTTGGATGAGGCCAAACCCGATCTGGCGCTCATCCTGGTACCCACCGACGGCCAGTCGGCAGTGGCCGTGGAGGCGGCCAAGCGCGGCATCAACATCATTACCGAGATTCCCTACGGCATCACGCTGGAAGTCGGCGACGCCATTCGCGACGTTTGCCAAGAGCACGGCGTGGTGTGGGAAATCGCAGAACAGGTCTGGCTGTGGCCGCAGGAACAACTCAAAGCCAAGATCGTAGAATCCGGTTACATTGGCAAGGTCTCCATGTCCCGTCTCTGGTATGCGAGCGGCAGCTACCACGGGTTCAATGCGGTGCGCATGATCCTGCGGGATTCGGTGCGGCGCGTGCTGGCGTACGTAACGGAATCGGAGACCGACCAGTACCTAACCTACGGCGGCGAGCAATCAACGACGGTGGTGTGGGAGGCCATGTGGGTCGAGTACATGCGGGGCACGATGTGCCTCTACGAGCGCGCGCCGCGGCCATTCTCCAAGCACTCCAAGCCCAATCATTGGGAAATCGACGGCTCCAGCGGCCACATTGCCGGGCGTGATGTGGTGCTGCTGGCCGGTGAACCCGATCAACCGCAGACGATACGGGAACAGTACCTCACCGATGGTGGTGAACAGGTCTTAGACTACGTGTACTTAGACGGCGCCCCCGACCTGCGCTGGGAGAATCCTTATAAGGCGTACCGCGTCGGCAATCTGGACGACGTGGCCAAAGCGGAAATCCTCACGAACACGCACCGGGCGATCTTGAATGGCACGCCGGTGCAGTACGGGCCGGAAGGCGCCCGCGCCGACTTGGAACTGTCGTTCGTCATGGCCGAAAGCCAGCGGCTGGGGAATACCTGGGTTGACGTGCCACTGATGGGGCCGACGGAGCTCTCCGAGCGCATCGAGCGCTTGTTTGTTGAGACCTACGGACACGATCCCATCGCCGGCAGCCGGGAACTGCTTGAGGTGCCGATTGGTCGCAAGGGAGTCTGGTGGCCGGCGGCGCAGTGGCTCTAATGAATTGAGAAGGAAGCTAGTCACCTTGTCAGGTCTTAATTAGTCGTTCTTAAATGCTAATACTGACGATCGAAAACAGAGACAATAACGCTAGGTAAGCTAGGCACTAATGTCATGCCATGCCCTACCACACCATGCCTAGGATGTGCTATAGTTAAGAAAAGCGCATTGGAAGTGAAGGGCATCTCATGGCTTCAGAGTTCGAAGAATACATATCTCTCAAGAGCCTAGCACTTGAGCTTGGTATGGACCGTTCGCACCTGCGAAAATATGTCTTGAACAGAACATCCATTGAACCAATTAAACACCGAACTCCAGACTCGAAGAATCAACTCACTTTAGCAGTTTCACCTTCACAGGCGAAAACTATCCGTCGGCAAAGAGAGAGCGAAGGATATGGTGTTGCGGCCGCTGCGGCCACTTCTGACAATGGCGAATTCTATGTTATTCAACTTGTGCCCGAACTTGATCCGAAGCGCTTGAAATTTGGATTCGCCGAGAATCTTGCCAACCGATTATCTCAGCATCGAACTGCCGCCCCAACTGCTACGGTGCTAAAGTCGTGGCCCTGCAAAAGGTCGTGGGAATCGACGATCATTGATGCACTCACGGTCAATCACTGCCGTCTAATCCTCAACGAGGTGTTTGAGTGCGAGTCGAACGAGGAGCTCCTGTCATTCGGTGACTCTCTTTTCAGCCATCTACCTGACCCAGATGCGATTGCTCGCCTATCTAAGAATTCACCTTTAGCGAAGTAGGATGTTGCAGCATCCCTAGCGATTTCTCAATGCAAGGATCTCCACTTACCAATTACTTAGTATTGGACGCTACCGCACCAGACGCCGAAAGGGTTCGCGTTTCGTCTCGGCTTCCAACAGCGTGTCGAGCTCTCCGGCGAGGGCCCGTTTGACCACCTGCAAAGATTTCTCGGCTGCGGCAGCGGTGATGGCAATGTCTTCGTCGCTGTGCGCCAGTGTGGCCGTGAACGCCATTGGGCAAAATACGCCGCGCTTCACCATCTCCTGAATGAAGAGCGTTTCGATGGGTTTCTTCAAAGCAGGGTCCGGCAGGTCGAACGCCAGCGTCGGCATGGTGTGGACGCCGGTAACTGAGGCCGCGATGCCGACCGAAGCTATGGCAGCCTGCAGCGCCGCCCTAATCTTCTCGCCGATTTCTTTGAAGCGCGCCGGGCCGTTGCGGCGTTTGAGTTCAGTGATGGTTGCCACGGACGCCGCCAGGCCGACGGCCTCGCTCCAATATGAACTCGACACGAACATGCGTCCGGCGGGTTCCATCGCCGCGCGGGAACCCACCACGCAGCCCATGGCGTAGCCGTTGGACATGGACTTGGCAAAAGTGGACATGTCGGGGGTCACGCCGAGCCACTCCTGGGCGCTCCCCAGCGACAGCCGCCAGCCCGACGACACCTCATCGAGAATGAAAAGCGCGTCATTGGCGTGGCAGAGCTTCTTCACCGCTTCCAGGTAGCCCGGCTCAGGCGGCTCGGAGCGCATCGCCTCCATCATCACTGCCGCAACCTCGCCTTTGTTTTCCGCAAATAACTCTTCCAGGCTATCAAGATCGCCGTAGGTGAAGGGCAATGCCGTACCCGCCAGCGCCCGGGGCACGCCAATGGGCTCAATGCCAGCGAAGGGAAATTCATCGGTTTCCGGGTCGGCGAGGAAGTTGGCGGACTGGTACCAGTCGTGCCAGCCGTGATAGCCGGAAAAGAGGATTTTATCCTTTCCGGTCGTGCCGCGCGCGATGCGGACGGCCACGGCGCACGCCTCGCCGCCGCCTTTAGTGTAGCGCACCATTTCCGCACTGGGGATGGTGTCCACCAAGATCTCGGCAAGCTCGATCTCCAATGGACTGTTCAAACTGTACAGGCTACCCTTGTCGATCTGCGCCTTTACGGCGGTGTCCACCACGTCGTCGGCGTGACCGAGGATGATGGCCGTCACCGCGTTCACCCAATCGATATACTCATTGCCGTCAACGTCCGTGAACCGCGAACCCTTGGCGTGTGCGGCGTAAATCGGGCTGATGGGGTGGGCAAAACTGCTCGCCCGGCGGCTGATGAGCTGCGTCCTGCCGGGGATAAGCCGGTCGGCCTTGGCATAAAGATCGAGTGACTGCTGGACTTTGCTCTGCGTTCTGATCATGTTCAGGCTTTTCTGTGCGCTCAAGAGTTTGGTGCCGCTCCGCAGGTGGCATTGCAATGACGGCGAACCTCGCGGACTAGTCGGCAGTGTACCCCGTTTATGCTTGCTATTTCAAGAATAACGGTCGCCAAAATCCGGGAGCCTGTATCGTAAACGAGGTATGCGCGGTGGTTCAGAGGTCGCGTTTCTCCATAAACACTGCGCGCGCAGTGATGAGTTGCTCGGCATAGAACTCCGAGTCATCGCTTTCACGTGCCCGCAGAGCGGCGACCGCAGCGCAATACTTGGCTTCACCGGAGCCAATCCGACCGGCAAGCAATGTAGTCAGCCCAATGTACCCTTCCAGCATCAAGCGGCCTTCCGGTTCATCTCCGGCATCTTGATTGTAGGCATGAGCCGTATTAAACACTTCAAGGGCGTCCGCATATTGCCTGTGCGCCATGAGTTGGGCGCCCAGAAACCAGTGGGTGAACGCCATTTGCGCGGGTGTGGGTTCAAATTTCATGAAGTTGGCGCACGCTGTAACGGGCAAACATGAGGCCCTGCCGCATCTGCTCGGGTGAAATGGTGATCCCCGGCTCGTCCCAGCCGGGCCACGTGAAGGAAGCAACGTTCGTTGCCATGCGCTTGGCCGCGAAACGAAGCTCCTTTGCAGCCGCGCCGTCCACACCGTCACATGCAAGCGCGTTAGCCAAGCAGTGATGAATTCCCGCGCCGCCGAAGTGCAGCACCTGTTCAATTGATTTGGCCGTGTGGTAGCAGTCGAGAATGAGATCGCTGAACGCTATAACGAGTGTCTGTGTATCGCCAATGCCAAGCAAAAATTCGCTAGCCGCAAAGAGGTCTTTTTTCTCATTGAGGGATTGCACGGACTGGTAGATGTCTTCACGAGTCATGGGTGTCTTTCACCTGTAGCGTTGCCAATACACGTAAGACTCGATTCCCAATAAAGCACCTGCACTGGAAAGTCATGTAACGCGCCCCCTCCTCTCTGCATTCTCAATTTTCCTATTGAAAGTTGAACGTGCCCACCGATCAATCTAAGGAAATTGTCTACAAGTCAGACCAATGAGCATTGGAGATCTCTCGGTTCCCGCCATTGCTTACCAACAATAGTTAGAGAACTCCCGGCTCCGTCATTCCCGTGAGAACGGGAATCCATCTTCTCCGCGTGCCCTGGACTCCGGCTTTCGCCGGAGTGACGAGATTCATGCACAAATGCCCGCTGGGATATCCTCTCTATGCAGTGTCCGGTTGCAGCGCCTGGAGCGCCACGCGGTAGAGCGTCTCCAGGCCCGCGCGCGTGGTGTCGGAGTGAAAGTGCGGGTCCCACTTCAGGCCTGCGAGCGAGTCGCTGATCGTCAACAGTGATCCCATCTCCACGCCCCGGTAGGCCGCGACGGCAAAGAGGGCCGCGGCTTCCATCTCGACGGTGAGCACGCCCTCGGCCTGATAGTGCTGCACTTCCGCTCTCGTTTCGCGGTAGGGCGCGTCAATGGTCCAACTCGTGCCGACGCTATACGGGATGTCCGTAGCTTGCAGCGCGTTAACCAGCCGGTCGGTCAAAGCCGGTGAAGCGTGGGCGTACGTATCCGGCGGTAGGTAGTGGTGAGAGGCGCCTTCATCCCGGATCGCCCGGTTGCAAACGACAATGTCGCCGATTCCAAGGCGCCTTTGAAGACTGCCTGCAGTCCCGATGGAGAGAAAACGCCGCACGCCCTGCACGATCAACGCCTCCAGCACCAGAACTACGGCAGGCGCTCCGACGCCGAAGCCACCTGCAACAGCAACGCGGTTTCCCGTTTCTTGCAGCCAGTGCAGATGACGATAGCTTCCCCGGTCGGGGCATGTGGACTCATGCTGCTCCAGGATGTGCGCCAGCAGGGAAGATTGATAACAGAATATCACGGCATCTGGAAATGGAAAGGGCGGCTCCTCTGTCACCAAATGCGCAACGGCAGCTTTCGGTGAAATGAGTGCCTCTGCGCGGTGTTTCTTGGGGAAGTTCGGATATGGCATGGGGCTTCTTAAGGACGCTTATCGTGTGAGAAATCCATACATAAATTAGCTTAATATATCTCGCTCCCAGTAGGCTAAACGGTGTGTGCGCCCAATAGTCGCCGCACCAATGCTTGCGGTTGGGACTACAAGCAATTGGCGCAACACGCTTTTCCGGTAGCGCAGGTTTGCAACCTGCGCTCTTGAGGGGAAACGCCACCGATCGGAACGCGACCCTTTGCAAGCAAGCCCTGCCGTTTCTTACCCTCTCTCTTCCCCCTCACCCTAGCCCTCTTCCTCGAGGAGACCTTTGCGTAACTTCAGCCAGCGGCGCAAGAAATACTCCCTCTCCCGCCGGGAGTGGGCCGGGGTGAGGGGATTACTGCTTGTACTGTCCTTATCTACCTCTAAGACCTATACGAAAGTGTGCAAAATCGGTGAAAACGGCCCAGATTGCGGGGATTCCCCCTCACCCTAACCCTCTCCCGCCGGGAGAGGGGACTTTCTCGCCTCGGCAAGGGTTATGCAAGGGTCTCCTCGAGGGAGAGGGGACTTTCTCGCCTCGGCAAGGGTTATGCAAGGGTCTCCTCGAGGGAGAGGGGACTTTCTCGCTCCGGCAAGGGTTGTGCAAGGGTCTCCTCGAGGGAGAGGGGACTTTCTCACTCCGGCAAGGGTCATGCAAAGGTCTCCGCCGGGAGAGGGGACTTTCTCGCCCCGGCAAGGGTTATGCAAAGGTCTCCGCCGGGAGAGGGGACAAGACGCAAGCATTGGCAGTCGCGATTGGAGACCCTAGCTTTGGCGCTACTTTACGGGGCATTATAGAATCCTAGAGCGGCGTCAAGCGGCGTATTTCACAGGCTCCAACCTGCGATGTGGGTGTCGTCACGCTCTCTTGATGAAAACCGGGCTGCACCAGGCCATTTCGCCGTCGTATTGGGTGACGCGCACGAAGTAGGGCGTAACGTCTTGGCTTAGTGGCTCCGGGTCTTGATACGTGAAGGCCGTGTCATAGGGAGCGCGCTCTTCGTCGTCGCGGCTGATGCGGACCTCGCTGCCCACGCCGGTGATGCCGGGGCGCACAATTTCGTCCTTGTCGGCCAGTTCGCCAAGGCTCATTGAGATCGTGGCGGGCGCAGAGGTGAAGGTGAGCGTCGTCTCGGCGTTGCCGTCGAGTTCCAGCGCTATGCCGTCCCAGTCGCCGGAGGTCTGCGAGGTCCAACGCACGCTCTCCTCATTCTGCTCAACGATGCCCTCCGTCGGATCGTCGAAGGCCCAGCCCTTGGCTGAGACGATGCGGCCATGGTCCACGCGCAGGCTGCCGTCCCAGCGCAGGCGGCGGGTGCGGTCCTTCACCCGCGAGCCGCGCCAACCGACGCGAAGCTTTGTGGGCAGGCCGCTCCCGGGCTCCACAAGGGGGTGTGAATAGACCACCTGAGTCCCGCGCAATACCTCCACCTTCTCCAACGGCGCGGCGCCTGCTACTTTGACGTCTAACACTGGTGGCTGGGTGGAACAAAAAACCTCACCCATGGGGTGGCCGGCGGCGGTCAGGTGCACGATCATGCGCGCGCCGGTGGAGGCAAACGTGCGGCGCGCACGAATGGCGTCCCAAATCGAGCGGCGCTGGAGATCGGGCGCGTAGGCGCCGAGCAACCCGCCGCGCACGCCGAACATGCCGCCGTTGGTGGGACGGCTGGTGCCGGGGCGTCCCGTGTGGTCGTCGCTGCCGGCCGCAAAACCGGTGATGTAGCCGCGTTCCAGCGCCTCTTGCCAGACCCACTCAAACCAGCCGTGAGCCGAGGCGATCTCGATGAGGGGCATTACCTCTGAGTCGAAGTAGTCGAGATTGGCGCGCCGCCCGCCGATGTGGGGAATCATGAATACGTCGTCAAGGCCGCGATAGAGATCTACCAGAGTCGAGACCGGGCATTTGTCTGCCCACGGCCCGGGATCGCCCGGCACCTGCCAGTGGGACGAGCGGTGCAGCGGGCCTTCGTCGCCAAGAAAATGCACGTTGTGGTCGCCGCCCGCCGGGTGGTTGCCCGACCATTCGTAGCCCAGCAGCGTGAGAAAGCGGCCGGGCTCGTTGTAGCGCTTCACGATCTCCTGTAGCTCATACCAGAACTCGGCCGTAATTTGAAAATCGTTGCCCTGGATGCCCAGGAAGTCGACCCCCGCGTGGTCGCGGGCATAGGTGAAGTACTCGTCCGGGCTGCCTGTGCCCACGGTTTCTTCGGTCTGGGCGTGCATGTCGCCCCAGTAGAGGCGCAAGGCGGGCGTATCTTCCTGTACGTGAATGGGATTGCTGCGAACGGAAAAAGCAGGAGCCGCGCTGCGCGCCTCGAGACGCGTGATGCCGGCTTCATTCAAAGTTAGGCCGTTAAAGCGATAAGTCCCGCCATCGTGCTCGCTAAAGATGTGGCTCGCCAGCGGTTCCGCTTGGTGCGGCAAGTAGAGGCCGACCTCACCCCGAAAGCCGGTGGCCGTGTTCCCCCAGGCGTCGTCGGCGCGCACCAGCACGGCAAACTCTTCATCCACGGCGATCATGCTCGGGGCTTGCGCCACCAGGAGGGCGGCCGGTCCCGCCACGATGCGCACCACCGGCGCGTCCGGCAGTTCGCGGAATTGCAGCGTGCCGAAGTTATCGGCAAAGAACTTGAACTCGAAGGTGCTCTCCACAAACGTCTGCGCCTGGCTGCCGGGGCTGCCCCCGGAGCGGTCGCCGAGCACGATCCAGATGTGCTCGCCCGCATTGAGCGTGCCGTCGTGCACGTGCACGTGGATCGTGCGTCGCCAGGGACGCACGTGGTTCTCGCGGTCGAAGTGCACCTGCAATTTTGCGTTACCGTCGGTATAGACCTTGCAGTAGTTGGCTGCGGTGGGGTCGTCGAAGTTCGGCGCGCCCCAGTCGCAAACGCCCCGCATCACCAGGCGCAGGTTGGAGCGGTCGTCCATGCCGTAAGTGCCGACGGTAAAGGTGAACGTCCACGTGCCCCACGACCCAGCCGCCACGTCGGCGGTCGGCGCTAGCGCGACCGTGCCGCAGTACTCCCGCAATGTCGCTGCATCATATTCCGGTGGCATGATGGGTCAATGTACTCCTTTCGCCTGGTTCGTCTCTAGGGGATGCCTGCACTTTGAGCGGTAACGGTAGTCAGGATTCTACAGCAACAGTATACGTCTTTATTGATCAAACCGGGTGTGCTTCGACCCTGGGACAAGCTCAGAGCAGGCAAGTTCAGCGCGAACTGTTGGGGATGTCCGCCCGCTAATGGGTACGCCGCTTTCATCTATGGTGTGGGATGTAGAAGCTAGGAGTTCACCTCGCGCACGCCTTTGACAGGTTAGAACTTGTGCCACAGATACATGGCTCTGTGTAGACTTGCCCTTTGGCAGGCTCTGAGCCTGCCCGCACTCGATCCAGGGGCGAACGAAAAGGGTGAGAATCCGTTCGTGCTAAGTTATGCGCGAAGCCCTTGTCTTAGCACGAGCCGGCCTATCGCGCCGATTTACGAGATAGCTACTTGCTGAGCACTACTTTTCTCTGCGGAGGACAAGCCTCTACGCTATTGCAGAGGCGAGCGCGCGAGGCACGTTGCTCCTCTCCACGTCCGGTAGCGCAGGTTTGCAACCTGCGGCTAGCCGTGGTGGGCTGCCGGCGCCACACGTCCGGTTCGAGAACAGTGATTATGAGCGCCTGATCTTAGACTTGAGGTCAGTGCCACCAGTCTGTCTGTGAGCGCCTGCCGCCTGCGCCGAGCCTTTGGTTGGTTAGTCGCACGATCCACATCCTTGAATTAGCATCATCCGCTCAGCTATAGTGAGGTATGGAAGACAACGTGATCTTCTCAAATACATTTTCTCAGTTGCGCGCCAAGCGCCGGTCACGAGCAGCTTGTCCAAGTGTCACGTAGCGGACAGGGTTAGTGTTTTGTGACTAGCACATGCTGCTTCAGCTAATCAGCAGCTTCTTGAAACGGCGACTTCGCAAAGCGGCGACTTCGCAAGGCGGCTTGATTGCAATGCGAAGTCTTTGTGAAGCGGCATCTTTGTTTCATAGAAACAGCATCTTAGTTTCATAGAAACAGCATCTGCTAGTCACTAACCACAAGGCGGGCCGAGTGTGGGGCGCGGGAAGGATTCATCCATCGTATGATTCACAAAGTAGAGGCAGACCACGCCGGTCGTGCGGTCAGCATCGAGACCGGGCGGTTTGCCGAGCAGGCCAGCGGCAGCGTAACGATCCGTTGCGGCGACGCGATACTGCTGGTCACGGTCACGGGCTCTAAGCCCCGTGAGGGGATCGATTTCTTTCCTCTCTCCGTTGACGTGGAAGAAAAGTACTACGCCGTCGGCAGGATTCCCGGTGGGTATTTGCGGCGCGAGGGCCGGCCCAGCGACGATTGTGTGCTGGCGGCGCGGCTTTGCGACCGCCCGTTGCGGCCGCTATTCCCCAAGGACTACCGCAACGAAGTCCAGGTCATCATCACCATTCTCAGCGCCGATCAAGAGAATGCGACCGACGTGCTGGGCATTGTCGGCGCATCGGCGGCGCTCTGCATCTCGGATATCCCCTTTGGCGGACCGATAGGCGCGGTGCGCGTGGGGCGCATCAACGGTGAGTTTGTCATCAATCCGCTCATGTCGCAATACGCAGAGAGCGACCTCGATTTGGTTATCGCGGGCACGCGCGACGCCGTGATGATGGTGGAAGCCGAGGCGGGCCAATTGCCCGAGACGGAGATGCTTGCGGCCTTGGAGCGCGGTCACGAGGCGTTGCAGGAGACCATTGCTATGCAGGAAGAGCTCATCAGTCAGGTGAGCAAAACGAAGCACGAATACGTCCCCCACGGCCCGTCGGACGATCTCGTTGCGCAGGTGCACGAGCGCGTGGCAACGCAAGTAGCGGCGTCATTCGGCCAACCGGACAAAGCCGCGCGCGAGGCCCAACTGGCTGAAGTCACGGTCAACACCGTGGAAGCGCTCGGCGAGGAGCATGGCGAGGAGCATGTCGCAGACGCGGTGCAGTCCGCTGTCAAAGCGCACGTGCGCAACGAAATCCTGCATGAGAACAAGCGGCCTGATGGACGCGGGTCGGCGGAAATCCGCTCGCTGTCCGCCGAAGTCGGCGTGCTGCCGCGCACCCATGGCACCGGCCTCTTCCAGCGCGGACAGACCCAGGTGCTGAGCATCACGACCCTTGGCTCTATCGGCGACGCGCAGCCGCTCTACGGACTCGAAATCGCCGATTCTAAGCCGTTCATGCACCACTACAACTTCCCGCCTTTCAGCACCGGCGAAACCGGACGGCTGGGATCGCCCCGCAGACGGGAGATCGGCCACGGCCGTCTTGCCGAGCGTGCCGTCGCGCAGGTGCTGCCCTCGCAAGAGGAGTTTCCTTACACCATTCGGGTAGTTTCCGAGGTGCTCTCTTCCAACGGTTCGACCAGCATGGCCTCGACCTGTGGCAGTTCGCTGGCGCTGATGGATGCCGGGGTCCCCATTGCGGCGCCGGTGGGCGGTATCGCGATGGGCTTGGTATTAGGCGATGAGGGCGAATACGCCATCCTTACCGATATCCAAGGGATCGAGGACGCCCTGGGCGACATGGACTTCAAGGTGGCGGGTACCGCGAAGGGTGTCACTGCCCTGCAGATGGATATCAAGGTAAAGGGAATTACCTTCGCCATCATGGAGCAGGCGTTGGGACAGGCGCGCGACGCCCGCATGGAAGTGCTGAACGTGATGACGGAAGCTATCGCAGAGCCGAGGACGCAACTATCCGATTACGCGCCGCGGCTTATCTCCGTCAAGATCAATCCGGAAAAGATTGGCGAGGTAATCGGCCCCGGCGGCAAGGTAATCCGCAAGATTCAGGAAGAAACCGAATCGAAGATAGATATCGCCGATGACGGCACCATCGTCATAACCGGCGAGTCCAAGGATGGTGTCGAGAAGGCTGCAGAGACCATTCGCGCTATGACGACCGAGCTTGAGGTCGGCGCGATCTTCACGGGCACGGTGTCGCGCATCATGAATGCCGGCGTGTTCGTGAACCTGCCGGACGGGCGGCGCGAGGGCCTGGTGCGCATGAGCGAACTGGCCGAGGACTACGTGGAACGCGCCGAAGACATTGCCGACATAGGCGATGAAGTCATGGTCATGGTGATCGAGATCGATTACCAGGGCCGGGTGAATCTCTCGCGTCGCGCAGTGCTGGAAGGCACGCATCCCTCCGAGCGCGCACCTTCGAGCCGCGGCGAACGCGGCGGCGGTGATAGAGGACGTGGGCCTTCATCCGACCGGCGTGGGCCGCCTCGAGGCGGTCGCGGTCCGCGAGGCTACGACCGCGAGCGGGCGCCTGCGGACCGGGACCGTGATCGCGCGCCTGCGGCAGCGGACCAAAACCGCGACCGCGGCGGCGAGGGCGAAACATCCCAGACCGATGGCGATGACAGCACGTCTGGAAGCTCCGGCAGAAAGTGGTAGAGGCTCATGGCAGCAACCAGCGCAGAACCACTTCGTGTTGCCGTTTGCGGTATCTTCGGGCGTGTCGGCACGACCGTTGCAAACGCGGTGGCACGCGCGGATGACCTATCCCTGGTCGGGGGCGTGGACATCATCGCGTCAGAAGACGGCTTTGCTGCGACAACCGGTCAGACGGTAGCTGCCGACACAGACATGCTGGCACTGTTGGCGCGCGCTAAGCCTGACGTAATCGTGGACTTCACCCGTGCTGACGCGGCACGGGTGAACGTGCGGACGGCGCTCGAACACGGTGTCAACGCGGTGGTCGGCACCACCGGCATGGAGATCTCCGAGATTCAGGAGTTGGGCGAGGTGGCCGCTGCCAACGACGTTGGCCTAGTGGTGGCGCCGAATTTTGCGCTCAGCGCCGTGCTTATGATGCACGTGAGCAAGCTCATCGGCAAGCACATGGACTACTGCGACATTGTGGAGTATCATCACGAGCGCAAAATAGATGCCCCTTCCGGCACGGCGTTGCAGAGCGCCATCGACATTCGGGAGGCGCGGGGCAGCGACTTCATCTCCGTCCCCACGGAGAAGGAGACGCTCGTCGGCACCCGCGGCGGCGTGCACGGCGGTATCAACGTCCACGCGGTGCGGCTGCCGGGAATGGTAGCCCATCAGCAGATAGTGTTTGGCGGATTGGGGCAGACCCTCACTATCCGCCAGGACTCCACCAGCACCGAGTCATTTGTGCCCGGCGTGCTGCTGGCCGTGCGCGCGGTGCCTGAGCTCAAGGGCCTCACCCACGGACTGGACGCGCTGCTGGGTCTGACGTAGAGGTTTCTTTGGTCGCAATTCTTGGTAGCACAGGTTGCAAACCTGTGCTACTGTTGTATTGACAGCGAATTGCAGCGCGGGAGCTTGTCCTCCGCTTCTGCCGGTGCAAGACCGGCATCGTAACCGACTCGCGGCCCGGGCAGGAAATTCCCGCTCTGCTATAAAGGCCCCGGCGCACAGTAAGGATCGCAGAGGAGCGCAGACGTGGCGACGCTTGTAAAACCAGCCGTCGACCAGATCACGTTACGGCCCTTTAGTCTCGAAGAGTACCACTGGCTGATCGAGCATGGATTCTTCCATGAAGACGAGCGCGTGGAGCTCATCCAAGGAGTCCTGTATCAGATGAGCCCCAAAGGATTGCGCCATGCCGCGTGCCTCACCAAATTGCTGCGTCTATTGCCTGCCATGATTGGCGATAGGGCCTGGATACGCGCACAGGACCCCATCACGCTGCTCGAAAGCAACTCAGAGCCGGAACCTGACTTGGTGCTGGCGGCGCCCCGCGAAAGCGGCTATCTTGATCACCACCCGTACCCCGCGGATGTGCTCCTAGTGGTGGAAATTGCGCATTCAAGCGTGGAGTACGATCGGCGCGTCAAAGTTCCGCTCTACGCGGCGGCCGGGATTGTCGAGTATTGGCTCGTGAATCTGCGTGAGGACCGCATAGAAGTGTATCGTGAACCGTCTGGCCCTACGGCGGAAGTCGCGGAGTATCGGCAACATACTGTCTACGGCGCGGAAGACGTGGTGGCTCCTCTTGCCCTTCCCGCATGTACACTCGCCGTAGCGCAGTTGCTCCCGGCAGCCGGCGCGCAGCCGGGGAAGGACTGAGCCATGGCCGTACAAGCCGGCGCGCCTCTCCGGCTGGACGTCCGCAGATTGAAATTGGCGGAGTACCACTGGATGATCGAACAAGGGTTCTTCCGTGCAGATGAGCGTGTGGAGCTAATCCAAGGAGTCTTGCATCAGATGAGTCCTGAGGGTCCTCGCCACACGGCAGCGATCGACCGGCTGCTCGACTTCTTCTACGCTGCCCTTGGCGACCGCGTCCAAGTGCGCGTTAAACATCCTATCTGGCTGACCGACAGCAACTCCGAGCCGGAACCCGACCTCGTGCTCGCCAAGAGACGGGAGGACACTTACAGTGAGCGTCATCCCGTGGCCGCGGAGGTATTCTTGGTGGTAGAAGTTGCCGCTTCCAGCTTGGAGGAGGATCGACACGTGAAGATCCCGCTCTACGCGGCGGCCGGGATTGTTGAGTATTGGATCGTCAATCTTCGCGACAACCTCATCGAAGTGTATCGGGAACCGACAAGTCCGGACGAAGGCGCGCCGTACTATCACCAGCACTTGCGCTTTTCTGCACAAGACTCTGTCAATCCCGCCCAGTTCCCCGATTGCGCTATTTCGGTCAAGGACCTGCTCCCGCCAAAACGCAACTAGCGCCACGGAGCTGTCCACTGCCCTGCTCATCTGTTCGCTTCAAGGAAGCTGGGCACTACTCGCAGGCGTTTACGCGCTCTGATAATGTTCGTCCAAGCGTGTCTTCGCCTTTGGAACCAGCGCTACTTCTAAGCAATGTCGCGCTTAATTGACCGAGTTGCTACCGGTATTGGTATGATAGTTAGAGTACGCTCAAATTGGGCGGTCACGAGCAACGGCTAGTTAGGCTAGGGATAAAGGCATGGCAAAGAGCGGCGGGTACAACGTAGGTGTTCTGGGCGCCACCGGCATGGTGGGGCGTCTTCTGCTCGATATTCTTGAAGAGCGCGCATTTCCGTTGAAAGACCTGCGCCTCTTCGCTTCAGCGAACTCAAAGGGCAAGTTGGTGGACTTTGCCGGCCAAGGGTATCCCGTTGAAGAGACCACGGCGGACTCCTTCGACGGCTTGGATATTCTCTTTGCTTCCGCTGCGACCGGCGCCAACCGTCACTTTTCGCCCATCGCTGCCCGCGCGGGCGTGGCAGTTGTCGATGATTCCTCAGCGTTTCGGATGGATCCAGACGTGCCTTTGGTCATCGCGGGCGTAAACGATGACGATCTACTTCAGCACAATGGCATCATCGCGGGCCCGAATTGCTCCACGATACAACTAGTGCTGGCAATCAACCCCATTCATCAGATCAATCCCATCTTGCGTATGGTGGTGGATACCTACCAGGCCGTTTCCGGTTGGGGCCGTGATGCGATGGTGGAGTTGGACGATCAAATCAAGGCGAGAGCCGCGGGCAATGGTGAGGCGCTGCCCCGCCAAATCTTTCGCCACGAGATCCTCGGCAACGTGCTGCCGGAAGTCGACTCCTTCCTTGACGACGGTTACACGAAGGAAGAATGGAAAATCATCCACGAGACCCGTAAGATCATGCACGCGCCGGAGATGATGATTACGTGTACCGCGGTGCGGGTACCGGTGGCTGTCGGCCACTCCGAGGCCGTACATATGGAACTCTCCCGTCCCATGACCGCCGCTGCGGTCCGTGAGGCGCTGACGGGCGCGCCGGACGTGCGCATCGTGGACGATCCCAGCCAGGGGCTCTACCCGGTCGCCACCGATGCGGCCGGTACCGATGACGTACTCATCGGCCGCATCCGCAGCGACGTCTCCCACGAGAACGGCGTCGCCATGTGGGTGGTGGCCGACAATCTCCGCTGCGGCGCGGCCACTAATGCCGTGCGCATCGCCGAGATTCTCATCGGGCGTGACCTCCTGCACGGCGCGGTCGTACCGTCGGCAAGCAGGAGCGCTGAATAGGGCTGCCTGCAGGGGCGGCCGCCTCTACTTGTAAGCGTTGACTAATTCCTTGACAGATTTCGCTGTCTGCTCACTCTGCCAAGGAAGAGAGTATTCTCGTCACCGTCATTCCCGCGAAAGCGGGAATCCATCTTCTCTGAGTCCTGGACTACGGATTCCGCCGGAGTGACGAAATAAAGTCCAGCCACTTCACTTACCGCGCACAGGCCTGAACCCTGCATGGGTTTCCCCGCTCTGTCTCCGTCCCACTGGCAGGGAACGCAATTTGCGTTGCCGAAGCGTGTGACAATGCGCCTAGTGTACGGTACACTGAGGCAAATGACCGCTTAGGAAATACTGCTTACTGAGAATGAGAAGGAGCGCACACATGGCAGGCAAAGAGCTTGGGAGACTCATTACGGCGATGGTCACGCCCTTTGCTCGCGATGGCGCGGTGAACTACGACCAACTCGGCAACTTGGCCCGGCAACTTATCGAGGGCGGCTCGGACGCGCTGCTCGTCACCGGCACCACCGGCGAATCGCCGACGCTCTCTCATGAAGAGAAGCTGGAGTGCTACCGCACCGTCATGCAGGCGTCTGACGGACGCGTGCCCGTGATCGCGGGCACCGGCAACTACAACACCGGCGAGAGTGTGGCGTTCTCGCGCGAGGCCGAAGCTCTCGGCGTCGACGGCTTGCTGCTCGTGGTGCCGTACTACAATAATCCACCTCAAGAGGGCCTCTACCAGCACTTCAAGACGATTGCCGATAGCTCCTCGCTGTCGTGTATCGTGTACAACGTGCCCACCCGCACGGTGCGCAATATGGACGCGACAACCACGGCGCGGCTTGCTGAAGTGGACAACATCGTCGGCGTGAAAGAGGCCTCCGGCGACCTGGGCCAGATTTCGGATGTGCTGCGCCTGACGCCCGACGATTTCCGCGTGTGGAGCGGCAACGATTCCGATACCTACCACATTATGTGCATGGGCGGCTACGGCATCATCAGCGTGGCCAGCCACGTGATCGGCCTGCAGATCAAGAAGATGATCAACGCCACGTTGGCTTCCGATATTCCGACAGCCGGTGCGCTGCACCAGCAACTGATGCCGCTGTTCACGTCCATCTTCCCGCCCATCTCACCGGTCGCCAGCCCCGCCGCCATCAAGGCCTGCCTCAACCTCTCCGGCTTCAACGCCGGCGGCCACCGCCTGCCCCTGATCCCGGTCCCCGACGAATTCGCCCACACGCTTCGCGAATTGCTAAGTACCTACGAGTTGGACCCGAATCTTTCGGTGATGGTAACGGCGTAAGCGAGACGCGACGACACTGAGAATAGGGAACGCAGAAAGGCGCTAGTGCCGTAAAACGATGCACTGGCGCCTTACATTTCAAACTAGGCGGAGACTAGCAGAATGGGGTATTAAACCGGCACTATGCCTGATTGGGCAATCTAGCCGGGGGGTAATATCTCGAAAACTCGGCCGAGAATAGCAAGTTGGGCAAGGATTACGATCCCAAGCGCCCACCTGTGCAGGCGCAGTTCGCCGCCCACTGCTTCCAGTTTCTCGGCAAGAACCGCAATTGCGGCTTTGGTTTCGGCAATATCGGCCTTAGTCGCGGCAATATCGGCCTTCGTGGCCATGTGCTCATAGCCACCCTCGATACGGGCCAACCGTTCCTCAGCCGTCGCCATTTGCCATTCTCTCAAATGTCACTCTTCCAAGTGTGTTTATGGTCCAATTGTATCACATTAATTTGGTGAAGGCGCCATAATTGGTAAGTCTCACAGGCTTCCATCTGTTGGCGCAGGCTTCCATCTAATGGCGCCCACTCTGTGCAAGCCAGCAAAGGGCTCCCAGCAATTTAAGAGAGAGCTTCTTGTGGATGGGCGAAGTAGCAGAACGCCCAGCGCGAATTAATGGGGAACTATGAATTGGGCCCGAATTTGCCGGCGATGGCAACGGCATAGGTAGTTCACTGCTACAAAATTTAGAGGATCCAAATGAAGAGCCCGCGCGACTTCGCGCGGGCTCTGTGACTGTGTCTTAACTGAAGGCAGTTTCTCAGATATGGGAACTATCACTCTAGTATATGATATGGACTATTGGATAGAGCGAATCTCACAAGCAATCACCGAAGAATTACATTGAGTCAAACTCGTTGGCTGTGAGTAGTGGGGAGTGAGGAAAAGTGGGACGGATATTAGCGGGTATCACGCTGGGCTTCGTACTTATGATTCTGAGTGTAGGAACCTTGCATGCGGCAGACTGCGAATTTCGCCTAGGCTTCAAGACGCTCCGCGACCTTATTGGACACGACATCGTGGGCGAATGCTTGGAAAACGAACACTACAATGAGATCGGCGACAGCAATCAACAAACGACCGGCGGTCTCATGGCCTGGCGCAAGGCCGACAATTGGACGGCCTTCACCGACGGCTATCGCACCTGGATCAACGGCCCCAACGGTCTCGTCCAGCGCCTCAACACCGAGCGCTTCGAATGGGAGGCCGACCACATTCACACGCCGCCTCCAACTCCGGGTCCGGCTCCTGCACCGGCTCCTACCGCTGTTCCACAGCCAACCACAGACCCAACACTTGCCCATGCATTCCACATAATGCGCAATACGCCGACCGGAAATAAAGTCGCGGATAAGTTCGTGCAATTGGGGATGAGCGCAGTCTTTGGACACATTGGAGATTTCGGGTCCCAATATGAAACTTCGCCGCGCCGCATTACCATCAGTGAAGGATATCGCTATGAGAGCTATGAGGCGCTCGCCTATGCACTGATTTGGCCGACGATTGCATTAATGCTTGAGGTTGAGGATGGACCTGCGCCATCCTGGGAAGCCTGCATGATTAGAGAGGGCATCAGAGAGGGTTTTAGATCCCAGTATTGGCTAGAGGCGTTCGGCGCGAACGGCAAGCGGAATCCTACTCAATTGGAGCAAAGCGCCAACAACGCTGCGGCTTGGCTTAACGTTGGAAACATAAAGCACGTCTGGATGGACTCCTACTGGAGGGATGAATGCAACGAGGTTGGAGCGGGGCCGTATATCGATCCTGATCTAGCACGGGCATATGTAACGGCAATGCAGGGTCAGTCCGAGCTCGGCCAGGCAGCGGTAGACGTGGTCGTTGAAGCCGGCACTGAGGTGGCATTTGGACGTGTGAACGGCTGGGGCAGCTACTCTCCCTCGCGCAACCGCATTACCGTAAGCAATTCCCTGAGAGGGTACAGCCGGCAGGTGCTGGCCGTGGTGCTCATTCACGAGACGTATCACGTTGAATCACATCGGTTTAGAGGTGGTCGGCCGGCAGCTACCGCCGCGGAGTGCCTCCAAGAGGAGGTGGACGCCTTCCGGCTGCAAGCCTCGTGGTGGTATGACCGCTATGGCCGCTACGGCAAGCGAAGCCCCAACGGCGTGGAGCGTTCGATAAATAACCTCATGTGGGCGTGGTTCAATGACGATCTGCGAGAGTGGGTCCTGCTCAGTGACAGCTACCAAAATCAATGCTTAGGCGGGGTTGTTGACTAAGGGGCCCACCGTGTGATTCTTGGGCGCTACCTTAACCTCTTATTCCTTCATCCTTGCTCTGTGGCGGCCAGATTCTGTACTGTAGGTGCAGAATACCCTTGTGAACACACGCAGTGGCGGCGGAGTATCCTGGTGGCGGAGCAGACCCCTGAGCAAATCCTAGAAGCAATCGGCGCGGAGGTGCGGCGGTGCACGGCGTGCCGTTTGTGTGAGAAGCGCACTAAGGCCGTGCCGGGCGAGGGCGCGCTCAAGAGCGGCCTTATGTTCATCGGTGAAGGGCCGGGCTTCAATGAAGACCAGCAGGGGCGGCCTTTCGTCGGTCCGGCTGGCAAGCTCTTGGAGGAGTTGCTCGCCGCGGTGGGCTTGCGGCGCGAACAGGTGTACATCACCAACGTCGTCAAGTGCCGTCCGCCTGGCAACCGCGACCCGCAGCCGGACGAAATCGCAGCCTGCAACGGCTACCTAGACCGGCAACTTGCCGCAATCGATCCCCGCATTGTCGTCACGCTCGGCCGCTTTTCGCTGGCGCGTTTCTTTCCCGGAGCAAAAATCTCCGCCGTGCATGGCGAGCCGAAATTCGCCGACGGCCGCGCCTACGTGCCGTTCTACCACCCGGCCGCCGGACTGCGCTCCCCTGCCATCAAGCAGATGCTCTTTGAAGACATCCAAGAGCTGCCGGCGATTGCGAAGCGCCTCAAGGAGTTGCAGGATCAAGGTCATTTCGACCGGCAGGAGACTGAAGCCGCGGTTGCCGAAACCGCCGAAGACGATCCCGGCGCCGACCAACTCAGTTTGTTCTAACCGCATGGCCGCTATGCGAATTCCAAAGTCCTGCATTCCGGTGCCTATCGGCAATTCAGCACTCTTGGCTCATTCTACAGGGCCACAAAGGTCGAGCAGTTGGCCTTGCTGGCCTTTCCCCTCACCCTAGCCCTCTCCCTCTGGAGAGGGGATCTTTCGCTCCTCCCAAGACTGTTGATGGTTAGGGTCTAGCCATACGCAAAGCCATGCCGAGGATGAGAGGATAGGCGGGTGGTTGTCTCCGTTGGTTTGCTGCGCTACGATTAATAGTGGCGATTCCCGCGCCGGACTCTCTGACCGGCTACCTGCGCTAGCTGGCGGTGGCGAGAGCAAAGGGGATACGTGTCCTCGGGAACGCAGGCCACCGCAGTGAACGGAATTGCGGTATCGATGTCGTTGGGACGTTTCTCATAGAGGGAAGCCTGAACGCGCAGGACCTGGGTTGCTCTCTTACTGAGAAGAGGTTTCAGCGATCATGACAAAGCAAAAGCACTTCAAGCAACGCGTCCGTGCCCGCATGGCGAAGACCGGCGAACGCTACACCACCGCTCGCCGCCACGTACTTGCGGCCCAAACCAGAGGTGATGATACCTTGTTAGATTCTCCACACTTTCCCGGTGTTCACCCGGAAACCACGGCCCTGCGCGCGGCGTTGGCTCATGCCGGGGTCACTAATCCGCATACGGGCGAACCCTTTACGGAATCTATGGTCTTTGGCATTGCCGGAGGCGTCGGCGCCGGTGTGTTTCACTTCTACTACGCGGCCGAGGATTTTGCCAGCTTCTACGTTGCCGGACGGCATAGCTGGCATGACGGCGACGTGTATCTGAAGAACGCCTGCCCGCGCTTTGGCGTCACGCCGACCGTCCACGAATCCGGCTCCAAGAAGAAGGCCGCCACGCTATTGACAGACGCGGTTGACGCGACCGGTTGCGCCATTGCGTGGGTGGATATGGGCCTCCTGCCCTATCGGGGCGCGCCCGTGGGCATGGAAGGCGGCGGCTACCACGTGGTGACGGTCTACCGCGTGGCTGACGGCGAAGCGCTGATTGGCGATCTCACCGATCAGCCGATCACGATTACGCTTAATGACCTGGCGGAAGCCCGCGCGCGCATCAAGAAGCAGAAGAATCGCGTAATGACCGTTGCCGCCCCGGAGCAGAAAATCGACCTGCGCGAAGCGGTGCGGGCGGGCATCACGGCGTGCCACGACGGACTGCTGCACCAGCGCATGAAGAATTTTACCCTGGAGGCTTTCAAGACCTGGGCGGACCGCATTCACGGCAGCAAAGGCAAGGAGAGCTGGGAGCAGGTGTTTCCGCCCGGACATCGCCTCCTGCAGGGGTTGCGCTCGGTGTATGACTTTGTCGAGCACTACCATACCGGCGGCGGCCTGATGCGCCCGCTCTATGCCGAGTTCTTCCGCGAGGCGGCAGCGGCTCTGGACGATGAAGCGTTCGTGCCGTTGGCGGAGATGTACGCCGAACTCGGCCGGCTTTGGAGCGACCTGGCAGACGCGGCGTTGCCCAATGACGTGGCGCCCTTCCGTGAGGCTAAGCAACTGCTCGCCCGCCGGGAAGAACTCTTCTTAGGCCGGGCCCCCGCGGTTACTGAGGAGTTGGAAGGCATCTGGACTAAGCTTACCGCGCTGGAGCAGTCCATTAGCAAGGACTTCCCGCTTTCTGATGCAGAGAGCGCCAGCCTCCGCGCCGGACTGCAGGAACGCATCCTGGAAATCTACGCCAAGGAGCGTGCCGCGCACGAGGCATTGGGCGCGCTGGTAGCCTGAGCGTTGCTTCCTTGACTACGTATCTTTGGCTCGGAAGCGCGCCGCGCTATTTCGCGAATCCTCTCCGGCATAGCTTTCGCGCGAAGCGTTTGCCAGCATTGTAGTCGTGGCGAATAACCCACGACCGTTCGCGGTGAGCCTGTCGAACCGTGAACGGTCGTGAAGGTCTAACCGGGTAGTGTGCGGGTGTCCCCAAGACGGGCAGCCTTGCCGAAAGTTTCTGGCGGCTCTAGGAATAGGGTCACTGCCCCAGGCCCCGCCGCACTTCGGCAATGAGCCTGGGCTCCGCCTTGAGGCGGATCGCGCTCTGCAGGTCTGCCTGCGCTCTGGCGTCGCTACCGGTGTAGCTGTAAGAGAGCGCGCGGAAGGCGAAGGCGCGCGCGTGGCGGCCGTCGAGTTGGATAGCGCGGCTGAACTCTTTGATTGCGCTATCGAAGTCGCCAAGATCGTAGTACGTGAGGCCGCGCGCGAAGTGCAACGCCGCCGAGTCTTGTGCTGGCGCGGCGCTTGCTTCTGAACGTGCTGAGGCGGTACTTGGCTCTGCCGGCGCTCGAACCCGGGGCGCTCTCTTCAAGGTGTAATAGGCCAGCGGGTGACTGGTGTAGGCATCGGAGCGAAGGTAGGGCGGAGGCGGAATCTCACCGCTGGCGTACGCCTTTTGGCGTTCGTAGTAATTCTTGGCGATAAAGACGTTGGCGCGGTCGTAGTGCCCCGCCAGTTCAGCCCACGGCGTCGTCGCCACCCAGCTATAGTCCAAGGTCGGCCGTTGCGTCTCAGGCGCGGACACGCCTGTCAAATTGCAGCCCCCAAGCACGAGCAGCCACAGCAGGGCCGGCCAAAGTAACGGCCGCTTGTCTTTCATTCCTCTTTCCCTCTCTTGGACGCCGGGCTCATCACTATTTCACCACGTCATTGTGGAGTTTGCCACCCCTTTGCGCTGATTCCGCGTGCGAATGTGTTTAGCAAATGGAGCGCGAAGGTTCGAGCCCCGCCCATCCCCGGCGCAGGTTACAAACCTACGCTACCGGAGAATGCAGCACGCTACCGGAAGAAGCAGCGCGCTAGCGGAGAAGGCAGCATGCTAGCGGAGAAGAACGCACGTAAGCGGAGAAGAATGCATGCTACCGGAGAAAATACCCGCGCGGCGAACGCGCTCAGGCAATGATGGCTGACTCTAGCGCTGGAAAGCAAGGCCCTGCGCACCAAAGACTATATAATGACAGAGAGTTCCCTAACCTTCAGGAGGCAGCGTGCTATGTCCAAACCAAGAGTCGCGATTAAACGCTGTGCGATTAGCGCCAGTCAAGGCGAAGTGGATGCGGCGGTTGCGCAAGCGGTAGAGGCCATCGGCGGCATTCCCCAGGCCGTGCGCGCTGCCAAGCGCATCATGGTCAAGCCCAACTACGTGGGCGTAATGTCTAGAGCCAGCAATGATGACGTGCGCATGTACAAGGGGCGGCACGCGCACAACACGGAACCTGCCGTCTGCGCCGCCGCCATCAAGCTGATTCGGGAGGCAAACCCCAGCGCGACGATTTACTATGGCGACGGATTGGACACCCGGCATGCGCACCGCACCAAAGAGGATATCTTCGACTTCATGGGCGCAACGGCATTGGCAAGGGAGTATGATTTGACCCTTTTGGACTGCAACGAAGGGGAGTTCGTGCAGGTACCTGTCCCCGACGGCGTGATGATGCGCTATCTTTGGGTGCGCCGTGAGATCGCGGAAGCCGATGCGTACGTCTCTTTGGCAAAGCTCAAGTGCCACCAAACCGCGGGCTTCACGCTATCGACGAAGAACATGTTTGGCTTGCTGCCGCGCGCGCACTATGGCGCAGGCAATCGGGGGTTCATGCACCAGAACGCCCACCGTCTGATGCGAATGTTCGTCACAGTGAACCAGGCCTTTCCGCAATCTTTCCAGGTGATCGACGGCATTGTGGGCACGAATCATGGGATGAGCGGCGAACCGAAAGAGGCCGGGCTCGTCATGGCGGGCGCCAATTCTATCGCCACGGACGCCGTCGGCATGCAGGTGATGGGCTTCGATCCGCAGGCCGATTTCGGTACTCCGCCCTTCTTCATTGCCGAAAACCATATCAAGCTCGCTGCCGCAGCCGGCCTTGGCACAACGGAGCTCGATCAGATTGAAGTCCTGGGTGAAACACCGGAGTCATTCGGTCTCCAGTTCGAGACTCGGCCGGAATCGGAGTTCACCCACGCAAAAGCCGCGGCAATCCTTGCAGCGACGCGGGCGCAGGCGCGCGTCTATCTCGAAATGCGTGACGAACTGCTCAAGACCCACTCAGGAAAATTCGTATTCCTGGTCGATGGCGAGGTGGTGCAGAGCGTCGATACGATTGCCGAGGCGGCCAAACTTGACTATTTCAACAATGCGCACGGCTTTGGCTTTGCCACGCAGGTGCTGCCGCCCAGCGAAGCGGTTGAAAACATCGAGGCGTATCTCGCATAGCAATGATGCGCGCTGAGGAACCGCAAAGTAGCAAGATCAGCACTCTTCATAGTAGGAGCAATCGTAAGCGATGATGCGCGGTGGGGCATTTTCATGGGCCCCGTAGCAGAACTGGTCGCGTTCGTGCGTGATTTGCGGTTCGAGGACCTGCCGCCAACCACGGAAGCTGCCGTCAAGGTTCAGATAGCTGACTCTTTGGCGTGTGCCCTTGCCGGGTCGGCTGCTCCTTTGAGCCCGGAAATTGTGGAGCGTCACGTCCGCTGGGGAGGCGCACCCGAGGCGACGGTGCTCGTCTACGGTCACCGTCTGCCCGCGCCTACGGCGGCTTGGCTCAACGCGGCCATGATCCACGCCCACGACTTCGACGACTCCCACCGCGCCTCAAATCAGCACGTCTTCGTAGCGCTGCTGCCCGCGGCGCTGGCTACTGCTGAGAGTTTGGGCGAGCCGATTTCAGGGCGTGATCTCATCACGACGCTGGCCGCAGCCGCGGAGCTGCAAATTCGGCTTGGCCTCTCCGTACTGCCCCATATGCACGTCGGCTGGCTGCCCACTGCCGTTTTCGGCGGCCTGGGCGCGGCAGCAGCGAGTGGCAAGCTGCTTGGCTTGACAGCGGCAGGCCTGGCCAACGCCATTGGGCTCGCCTACGCGCAGGCGCAGGGCAATCGGCAGGGACTCCTGGAAGGAAATGTTGCCAAACGGCTGACACCGGCGTTTAGTGCCCGCGCGGGCGTCCACGCCGCAGCGCTGGCTGAAATCGGCGTCACCGGCCCCCATGAAATTACCACGGGCTCGTTCGGACTCTATGTGCTTTTCGGAAACGGCAGTGGCGACGAATCGGTCCTTACGTCCGGGCTGGGACAAAAATTCGCGGTGGATGAGATCGCGCTTAAGCCGTATCCGAGTTGCCGCGCGGCGCACCGGCCGATAGACATGGCGCTTGAGGCCAAAGCGCAGTTGGGTCCGTTTTCAGCGGACGCGATCAATGCCGTGGAGGTCTGGCTGCAGCCCCGCGCGTACGCCTTGATCGGTCAGCCCTTTACAATCCGGCAGAATCCGCAGGTGGATGCGCAGTTCAGCGCACAATGGACGGTGGCGTTTGCGTTGCTTCACGACGCGCCTGCGCTGGCGGACTTTGTGCCGGAGGCGGTGCGTGCAGCGACGGACGTGCGCGCGCTGGCAGAGTCGATTCAGGTGCACCGGTTGCCCAATGCCGAGCATGGTACGCATGAACGCCTCTCCGTGCAGCTAAAGGATGGACGCCAGGCAACGATCAGCCACGCCGACATCAAAGGCGAACCGGGTTTGCCGCTGACGCGGGCAGAGCGCTTGGCGAAATTCCTTGCCTGCGCCGCCTACGCATACCAGCCACTGCATGCATTAGTGGCGGAAGACATATTCGGCAAACTCGAACGCCTTGAAGAGTGCAACAACATACAGCCGCTCATTGCCCAGCTTGCAGCGGGAATCAACGGCGTGGACTAGCAGCACGCGGAGGGGAAGAGTTGCGGCTCTTTGTCCGATAGAGCCGAGGGCGATGGCATTCTACACGTAGGCGACTGGCGGTCGGTACCGCCGAAGGCGCGCGAAGATAGGGCTGGGAGACGGGGAGATGCTTAGGGAATGACCTGAGAGAACAGGAGCGACGCGAATCAGTGGACAAAGGAGATATATATGAGCGCACTTGAGGGGCGGCGGGCGTTGGTTACCGGCGCAGGAGTTGGTATTGGGCAGGGGATCGCGTTAGGACTTGCCCGCCAAGGCGCGGCAGTGGCAGTGCACTACTACGCGGATAGCGTGGCCGGCGGACGAGAAACTGTGGCGACTATCCGGGAGAATGGTGGTACCGCAGTCCCTATTGAGGCCGACCTGACAAACGTCGCGGAGTGTCGCCGCGCCGTGGAGGAGGCCGCGGCGGGCCTGGGCGGCCTCGACATTCTCGTCAACAATGCCGGCGTTACCGTGGAGAAGCCGTTTCAAGAGACTACTGAAGCGCATTACAACCTGATGTTCGACCTGAATGTGCGCGGCTATTTCTTTTGCGCGCAACAGGCATTGCCCCATATGCTGGCGCACGGCGGCGGTAGCATTGTCAATATATCCTCCGTGCATGGCTATGCGGGCTATCCGTCCCACGTGGCCTATGCCGGGACAAAGGGCGCGGTCAATGCGCTGACCCGTACGCTTGCAATCGAACTGGCGCCCCACAATGTCCGGGTGAATACGATTGGCCCGGGCCTCATTGAAGTGCCCCGCTACTTTGACAACCCGGATTACACAACCGAGAAGGGCGCGAGCCAAGTGCCGTGGGGGCGCGTCGGGCGTCCCGCGGATATTGCAAACGTCGCAGCATTCCTGGCTTCCGATGGCGCCGACTTTGTTACCGGCCAGGTGCTCTACGTGGATGGCGGCTCGACCGCGCAAATGGCGCTAACGCCGGTTGAGTAGATCAGTCTCGTGTGCCCGTTCGTAGGGCACGGCTGATGCTTGCGGTGAAGTCAATCTTATGTCTGAAATTGAGGCTGCCAATCACAGATTACTTTGGCGCAGAAGCCCATTTTACAGACGCATTGCAGAGATGAGAATCCCTTCTCCCTTGAGGAGACCATTGCAAAACCCTTGCCGAGGCGAGAAAGTCCCCTCTCCCGGCGGGAGAGGGTTAGGGTGAGGGGGAATCTGTACCAGGCAAGAGTTCTCCCGCAGGGCATGGAGCGCGTGGCAAGCCTTGCTTGGTGTCGGAGCGGGCAAGGCGTAGACACGAAGATAGTCTCTCGCCCCGTATCAAGTTCGGGGCAGGCTTTTCGCGGGAATGACGAGAATTGCGTTCCCGCTTCTCTCTGTAGAAAAACAAGAAACGCGAAAGGCACAGCCAACCATGCCACCGGACAAAAAGAAGAGTGATGAGGCGCCATCTCCTCGCATCCATCTCTACCGCCGCAGCGGCTGGGCGCTTATGCTCCTCTGGACGTTCGTCTGGGGCATTGTGGGGGTCGGCCCTTGGGTGGGAATCCCCGATCTGCCTCAGGATAGTCTCCCGGTGCACTTCATACCGGTAGGCATTGGGATTGCGGGCGGCATAGCGACCCGGCGGCATCCGCTGGCGGGAGGCGTGTACTGGCTGATTGCCGGTTTCTTGCTCTCATCGCTGCTCGTTGTGCGCATGCAGAGCGTTGCCGACATGGTTATCTGGTGCATCGCGGCACTTCCCGCGCTGATAACGGGCGTTATCTTCATCGTCAACCTGACACCGGCAGAACGCGCCGAAGTGCAGAAGCGCAAACGCTGAGCAGGGAAGGTTACGATGGGTGCAACCCTAGGCTGCACCCATCGTCATACGCTTCCTAGTGAAACGAGACCACGGTCACACTGACAAACCCCAATCGGTAAGCGCTCGTCTCAATCCGGGCGGGGGACAAGCCCCCGCGCTGCGGTAGTCTCCACCGGCGCAATGTTGGTTTGCTTTGAAACTAGGAAGTGACTCAGGAAAGGTCTGCCGCAGCCTGTCTCCCTCTGCCGCGCTTTTGGACCGCAAAGTCCGCGATGTGCCGGGTCCAGGTCGCGCGTGCGTTGCGGACACTTGAGCACAAGAGCCCTCAGCATAGTTTCAAGAAAAGAACGGCTCTTCCCTACTCGAGCAGTGTCTCCTGCAAGAGAAGGGTTTCCGCAGCCGTCGCCGGTTCGATCACACCTAAGCGTTTGAGGCGTTTGCCGGCCGCAGTCATCGCGTCTTGCAGGCGAGATGGATCGATGGGAATGACCGCGGGGTCATCGCGGTGCTGGTACACCCACTGCAGCACGAAGTGGCGAATCGTATCCGCGGACGCCGCAGAATCGGGCAGAGCGAGGTAGTGGGCAAAGAATGCCTGGAGCTTTTCGTCACATGCCGCTTCCGCTGCCGGCCCCAGCGTTTCCCGGCCCAGTATCTGACCGTTGCGGACGAAGAAGAGGTGAACTTTGCCCGGCGGGTCGGCAGGATAGATGAGCACAATGGTGTGACCGGCAAAGCCGCCGGAGAGTGGGCGGTGGTGCGCGCGGAGCCGGCGCAGTATGCGCAGCGCCGCCTCTACCTCGGCCGAACTGCGTTCTTGCCAGTGGGTTACCACCGAGTCCGGCCCCTCCGCGAGGAATTGGAACACGAGATTCGCTTGGTCCTGGGCCGAAAGACCGGCAGTTGCGTGCAGCACGCGTCGCGCCACGCGCGCATTCCAGCTTGCTGCCGCGCGGTTCTGGTAAGGCCCAAAGTACGCCGAATCATCCGGCCGCAGCCGACTGCTCGTGCGCACCTTTATGCCCTCCGTCTTGCTGCGCCACACGCGGACGTAGGGCTGCATGGGACGATACTGCTGCTGCACGTTGTAGACCGGCTGCAATTCCTGGATCACTTGGGCTTCCCGGAGGAGCGCTTCGAATTCGGAGCCGGTGACTTCGACATCAATGCGATCGAGCCGCTCGATCATGCCGTCGAAGAGTCGGTCAGGGTTGGAAAGGTGGCTGCGGACTCTGCGCTGGAGCGACTTGGATTTGCCCACGTAAAGCACGGCCCCTTCGCTATCCCGAAAAATATAGATGCCGGGGAGCGAGGGCAGGAGCCGAATTTGCGCTTGCAGCGCGGCGCGGTGGGCAGGCACGCGTGCCTCTTGGCCGCCTTCCAGCCATGCCAAGAACGTCTGTAAGCTCGCCCCATGCTCAGTAGGAATCTGCTGGAGCAGACGCGCGAAACACTGGGCAGTCACGTGGGCATCGATGAGGGCGCGGTGCTTTGGCGCATCGTTCAAACCAAAGTGACGGGCCAGGCGCTCCAGGCTGGGCCGCTTGAGATCCGGAAATAGCCGTGTGCTCAGCGTCACCGTATCAATGGCGGGATTGGTGAGCGGGCGGCGCTTTGTCCATAGCGCTTCGTTGCGCAGGAAGCTGAAGTCTGAGGCGATGTTGTGACCGACAACCGGCACGTGGGCGACAAAGGCATAGAATTCGTCGAGCACCGGCCCCGCGGTTGGCGCATCGCTCAGCATGTCATCGCTGATGCCGGTAAGTTCCCAGATGCGCTTGCTGACCCGCTGTCCGGGATTTACAAACGACTGAAAGCGCGCGATCTCTTCACCGTTGCAGATGCGCACCGCGCCCAGCTCAATTATGCGGTGGCGCCCGGCAATACCCCCTGTGGTTTCAACGTCCAGCACGACGAATACCTGAGCGCCGAGCGCGTCGTCAGTAGGGTTTTGCCACTGTACCAGTCCCCACTGGCCCGCAGCGTCCCGAGTAAAGCGGCCGTCGGCGACAAGCCTATCTTCGACGAGACGCAGCAACGTGTCGGGGAGATCGCCGTCCATCTGCATGGCGGCGCGCGCGAGCGCTGCAATGTGCATCTCGCTCCCGCCCTGTTCCAAGATGCCATAGGCGCGCTCGATAAGAACCTGGCGTCCAAATACGGGGAGTGCCATTAGGGATATTCCAAGAATGGGTGCGGACTAGTGCTAGGTGAGCGCGATATGTTCATACTGTCAAGGGTACTCCCGTTTGTGCGGAGAGTTGCTGCAAGTCCGCGAGCACCGCCGGGTCGATCGGGATGCCGTTTGCCTTGCGGTCACACATGTGCTCCTCTTCGATCTCACCGGGCAGGGTGACGCGGTCGAACCCAGGCGCCAGCGGGAGCTCTCGCATCTCCGTGAGGAGCGCAGCCAGCCTATCCTTGAACGATGGGAGTTCCAAAAAGGCCGCAATGTCGATTGCAAGGAAAAGGTGTGCCACGTCGGCGGGCCGGCTCATATCGCTGAAGAACCCGGCGGAATGCACGCCTAAGGTTGCGCCTGTAAGGAGCGAGGTGAAGATTTCAATCATCAATGCGAGTCCGGAGCCCTTGTAGTCGGCCAGCGGACGCGCCCCGCCCTGTCTGGCGCGGGTCGGGTCGGTGGTGGGCAGGCCGTCGGGTCCAACCGCCCAGGAGTCCGGGATGGGTTGACCGCGCTTTTCTGCGAGAACCACGTGTCCCATGGCCACGACGCTCGTCGCCATGTCGAGGATGAGGGGCGCCTCGTGGGTGGGCGCGCCAAAGCAAATGGGATTGGTCCCCAAGAACTTCTTGGCTGCGCCCCAGGGCACCATGGCCGGGCTTGAATTGGTCGTCACGATGCCGAGACACCCGGCAGCCGTCATCTGCAACGCGTAATCGGCCGCCATGCCAAAGTGGTTGCTATTGCGAACGCCCACCGTGCCAATGCCCTGTTCTTGGGCGAATTGAATCGCCAAGTGCGTCGCATACGTGCTGACCGGTACGCCCAGCCCGTTATCACCATCCACCAGCGCGGAGGCAGCGCGTTGCCGCTCGACGTGGATGTCCGGGTTGGCGTTGACGACGCCGTTGCGGATGCGCTGCGCCAGTGCGGAGAGCCGCGTGATGCCGTGCGTTTCGACGCCGCGCAAGTCGCAGAGCACGAGGTGCCGGGCCGATTGCGATGCATGCTTCGGGTGAATGCCCTCAAGCACGAGCACGTCCCGGGCAAACTGCTCTAAGCGCGCTGCGGGAATACGAGTCGAGTCGGCAGGTGAGGCATCCGTTGGGCTCACGCCTTGGCTACCTCCACCTTGGCGAGCGATTCCAGCGGCTTGACCACGGCTGTCTGATCTTCATCAGCCAGCCCTTGGGCGATGGCCTCTTCATAGACGAGTTGCGTGAGGTTGCTGAGCAGCAGCCGCACGCTGGCTTGCTGGCCGAGTTGCGTGGCCAAACGCAGGTCTTTCACGAGGAGTTTGATGGCGAACGCCGGATCAAAATTGCGCTTCAGAATGTAGTCCGGCATGGCGCGGTGCAGCATGCGGCTGTCGCCCATGGCGGTGCCAAGCACTTGGTAAGACGTTTCGGGGTCGACGCCGTTCTTGGCCCCAAGCACCATAGCTTCTGCGATGCCGGCCAAGTTAATGCCAACGAGCAGTTGGTTCTGCAGCTTTACTACCGAACCCGCGCCCAGAGGACCGACGTGAAAGATATTCTCACCCATGGCTTGGAAGAGCGGCTCTGCTCTGGCGAAGGCGTCGTCATCGCCTCCTGCCATAATTGCGAGGGTGCCGGCTTCGGCTCCCATGGGGCCGCCGCTAATGGGGGCATCGATGAATTGGATTTGCTTTGCCGCGAGGGCGGCGCCAACCTTGCGAGCCGTTGCCGGGTCAATAGTGCTGTGATCGACGAACACCTGGCCCGGGCGCGATCCGTGAATTGCGCCGGCGTCTCCCAGGAAGACCTCTTCCACGTCTTCCGGCATCGAGACGCATGAAAGCACGAAGTCGGCTTGCGCTGCCGCTGCGCGGGGGCTCTCCACCAGCGTCCCGCCGGTGGTAACGAACGCCTCCGCTTTGCTCCGCGTACGGTTATAGGCATAGACATCATGGCCGGCGTTGCGGAGATTTACTGCCATGTGCATTCCCATGGTGCCGAGACCGATAAAGGCTACTTTCATTCTGCATGTACCTCCTTATTGGACGATTGTGGTTGCGATTGCAGAGGCTGACTGTTGCTCGCGTCTCGCATCTTGCGAATGCCGGTGTACAGGTACTCTCCTCCGGAGTAAACCGTAAGGATGAGGGCAAGCCAGAGGAGAACGTCGCTTACGATACTTTGCCAGAGGATGAGAACGATCAAGGCGAGGAAAGTCACGGCGGTCTTGAATTTGCCCGCGCGGCCTGCCGGAATGGAGACGCCCCGCTCTGCGGCCTGTGTGCGGAGGCCGGTCACTGCCATTTCACGACAGACTATGACCGCCGCCCACCAGCCGGGCAATAAGCCTACCTGCACGAGGGCAATCAAGACCACGGCAACGAGAATCTTATCCGCCACCAGGTCTAGCGTTGCCCCGACTGCCGAAACCGTATCGCTGCGGCGCGCCACAAAACCGTCGAGCCAATCTGTTGCCGCTGCAAGTGCGAGCAAGGCTGTTGCCAGCCAATACCATTGGGGCGTGTCCTTACCCCAAATGAGGAGAAACATAATGACAGGGGCGAGCGCAATACGTGCGAGCGTCAACTGCGTGGCAATGCCAACCGGCATAAGGAATTCCTCTCGCAGCAGGACACCGTGCTGCCCGCCATGTAGTTCTATTCTGGCTTCTCACGATACCGTTATTGCGGCGGCGCGGCAACTCCGCTTGAGTGCGCAAGTGATGTGGAGCCGGTGCAATGGCGACGCGCAACAGCAAAGATTTCGCGTGCGGGGCTCACGTGAAGACTCTCCAGCCGGGTAGACTCATGCCGGTTAATAGTCAACGCTGCAGCAGGCCGGGAGCTGTGACGAGCGAGGTCGGGAATCTCGCACACTTGCGGGACGGAAGTCAGGGCGAGTAAAAGGTAAGGCAGGCCAAGTCCGTGGAAAAGCCAGCACTACGCCCGTGTGCGTGGTGGGAGCGAGGACTCAATTCCCGCGTTACCCAGACATTGGCGTCACTGGGGTCAGAGACAGAGCATCCAAGGCGTCCAATTCCAGGAATTATGGCGACGGTATCGGCGTGCCGTTGACCGAGATCTCCACGTCCCCCTCGTCCGTCTCAATCGCCGCAAACGTCAGTGGGTCTTCGATTTCTTCCAAGGGGTCGAGTTCACGCCCGTTTACGGTTATCTCAATGCCGCCAGTTCGTCCAAAGAGGATGGAAATACCCTCTTCAGCCTCCCACGTCAGCGGTTCGGTGCCCTGGTCTGTTTCCGGGCCGATCGTACCGATATAGACGGTTTCGCCGTCAGCCGTTACTTGGAGCCAGACCTCTTGGGTTGTGGACCGCAGCGTTAGGTTTACGCCGGTGACCGGCGTGGGCGTCGGCGTGGGAGCGGGTGAGGGCGTTGGAATTGGCGTTGGCGTGCGCAGTGGCGGGAGTACGACCAGCGGCGTCGGTACGCTGGTTGGCGTTGCTTCAGCATCGGGCTCCAGGGGCGCCGGTCCTGCCGACAAGAACTCCTGGTAGAGGAAGTTAAGAATCACGCCAACTGCAATCACGAGCACGACGGAGAGCAGGAGCTTGGAGCTAAGTAGCGATGGTCTCCTTAGCTTTTCGTCCTGGGGTTCCGATACCGAGGGCTCACCACCTTCGCGCTGCTGACGCTCATACGCTTCCATCACCTCTTCCGGGATCAGTCCCAGGTAGCGGGCGTAGTTGAGCAAGAAGCCCCGCGTGTAGACCGGTGGCGGCAGCGAGCTAAAATCGTCAGACTCGAGCGCCTGCAAAGAGGATCTGCGGATGCGCGTGGCTGCCGCGGCTTCTTCAAGCGAGACGCCTTTTGCCAAGCGCGCCGCGCGCAGCCTTTCTCCCATTCGTTGCGGCTCTTGCATAGACCCACTCCAAGACGAACCTGAAGCTCGCAAACTCGTTAACTAGCAGCGCTGCCCTGCCGATATTGGTGGCTTACCATACCCCTGGTCGAACCGTAGTGTACCTGTCTCTATTGTACGAAAAACACCGTGTTTTGTGTACTGGCCGGTAGGCCGCGGCTATCGCGCGCAGCCATCCGAGAGCACAGGCCTGCATGGCGCGCTAAAGGTAGAGTAGACAGTGTACTCTCCAACGCAAACGGAGCGCCTTTGGCCCTGAGCAGCGTTTGGTGCGACAGTTTCCTAATACCACAAAAGGCTCAAGAGGGTATAATTCCCGATGAGCTAGAGAAGTGTGGAAGCGAGAATCTGCCTTACACGTGCCGCGCCTCTGTCATCCTCTGCCAGGCAAAATGCGCCGTAAGGAATGCGCGTCGCTTATCCCAACAAAAGGATAACAGAATTGGAATTTTGTCGCGATGGAATTACCCTGTATTTGAGAAATTTTCGCGAGTCGCGCGTGGAATGCCTGCCAAGATGGGTTTGTAAGCTATATGAGGCATCGCTACGGTCAACGTATGTAAGCTGCGGGCCGGTTTCTGCCGTTTGAATAGGGCGAGGAAATGGCTGCTCGTAAGCGCCATCAAGAGCTATTTCACAGGGGAAGTCGAGAGAAACGACTTCGCATAGCTTGATGGTCTTGGACGAGAGACATTAAGTGCAGAACGCAGAAGGAGCGCAACACATGGGGCTGGAGATTGATGCGTGGCTGAAACTGCCAGCGGAGACTCTGCGACGCGAGGCGAAAATCCCGGTGTGTGTTGTGCCGGATCGGGCGGCGCTCTACGCAGCGTTTGCCCGCGAAATCGCCGACGAAATCAAAGCCCACAACGCCGCCGGCGAACCAACGCGGCTCATTCTGCCCGTGGGCCCGATCGGCCAGTTTCCGGTGCTTGCCGAGATCTGCAATCGCGAGCGCATCTCGTGGCAGAACGTGTGGACCTTCAATATGGACGAATACTGCGACTGGGAAGGGCGTTCGATCCCGCTCGACCATCCACTGAGCTTCGAGGGATACATGCGCCGCGAGTTCTTTGCGAAGCTCGACCCCGACCTGCGCATACCGGACGACCACGTCTTCTTTCCGCGCATCGAGCGCATCGACGAGGTGAGCGAAAAGATCGCCGCGCTCGGCGGCATCGATTCCTGCTACGGCGGTATCGGCATTCACGGGCACGTGGCCTTCAACGAACCGCCCATCAGCCGCTTCTATCAGGTAACGCTGGCGGAATTTCGCCAGTCCCGCACGCGCGTTTTACCGTTAGCCCCGGAGACGATGGTGATGAACTCCATCCGCCGCGTCGGCGGCAACTTCTACACCTTCCCGCCCATGGCGATCACTATCGGCATGAAGGACATCTTGGAGTCCCGCCGCATCCGCCTCTACTGCGACGGCGGCTACTGGCAAAAAGCCATCCTGCGCATCGCCCTGCTCGGCGAGGTCTCCACTCACTACCCGGCCACGCTGCTCCAAGACCACCCGGACGCCCTAATCACCGGCGACGCTGAGACAGCGGCTCCGGTAGCAGGCTAGTGCGGGACACTTCCGAGTACTTGCTTTCCGTTCTCGGATGTAAGGGAGAAGCTCTTGGCTAGCCGAGACTGAGGGCAGTCATGTTTGGCACAATCGCTCAAGAGCGGAGAGGAAGCATTCGGCATAGGGCGACTTACATCTGACCTCAGCAGGATCCAACTCCGCGAGTATTTCGAAACTGTGCTTTCCCTTGGAATACGCGCCCTTGCTTGTACCACGCGTTGCTTGTCTTAGACCAATTTCAACGTCCTGCTTGGGGATTTCCTCTACGTTTGGGTTCTGTGGAAGCGATCCTTCTCGAAACCCTTGGCGAAAGTAAGACTTGAGCGCGGCGGTATCCGCAAGGAACCAAGACTCCATAACTTGCACCATGAGATGGCAGTGGCCGTCAGTCGCAGAACGAGGACGGTTCCAATTGTCAGAGCCCTTAAGGTGTTGCCATGGTCCTGGAACTGTTACCGGCTTTTCGGCATCCACAAGAAGGAGGGCGGTTTCTCCGCTTGCAATTGCCCTGCAGAAGTCCTTGTATGCAGTCTCCCTACTCCCGCAAGGCACAAACTGCGGCATCCTGCCGGTCAACCCAACCTGCCTCACGAACTTGCTAAAGCTTTCTCTGAACTTGCTGCTCTGCTCTGAGCGTCCGCCTTTTCGCCTCTTTCTGTCTGAGCCACTGCCGCCACCTTCTAAGTAGACCTTGACACTCACCAGACATTGCCTCCGAGATCTCCACGTGTCCAGAGTTCGCCGAGTCGGTATTCTTCTAGCCATATCTTGAGAGCGTCTGCGTCAAGGCGACGGAGTTGCGTAGCGCCATCCACTTTCTCGCAGATCACGACTGCCTCTGGAGTATCCGTCAGTGCATCCACGAGGATATCGGAGTGCGTAGTGACGATGATTTGGCTGCGTTCCGACGCTTCGACGAGGAGCTTAGCCAACTTGGGGATAACATCGGGGTGCAAGCCCGTTTCCGGTTCCTCGATGCAAATCACCGACGGACTCTCAGGGTGACAGAGTACGGCGAGCAAGCAGAGATATCGCAGAGTTCCATCCGATAGTCGTGTTGAAGGCACTGGATGGTATAGGCCTTTCTCATGGAAGGATACCTGTATGCTACCTCCGATCAAAGCAGCAAGAATGTCCTGAACTGATGGATAAAAGTCTTGAAGGTAGTCAAGGATTCTTGACTTTATAGCGGGTTGATTCAGCAGATAGCTCAATACCGCTGCGAGGTTTGAGCCATCTTCCAACAGATAGTCTTGGATAAGATCAGCTTGCTGAGGCCTTCGTAACGAGGAGTCGTGCCCTAACTGAAATTCTCGGTAGAATCGCATGCGTTCAAAGTGGAATACGAGGAAAGACAGCTCAGTAAGTGAATCAGGATCTCGTCGTTGGGACAGAATTGATTGGTCGGTCTTCAAATCGTCTCGTTTTAGGGGCCGCTCGGATGGAGTCGCCCCCTCAACCCTTATCACTGGCTTACCATCTCGGTACTGGTAGTAAACGATCGGGTCTTCCCCGGATGCACTTGCGTATGCATCCTCGACTGCTTCATCCTTCAGCACGAAGCGGGCAAAGAACTCGGTAAACGACAGTCGATACCTTAGAGGCACAGGATTCCAAAGTGCATCAACGGTTACCTCTATTGTCGCATTACCAAGTTCCTGGGTTCCTTTCCAAAGCCACTCAATGGTTCCACCGCCTTTTCGAAGCGGATCCTGTACGTCCTTTGGCGTGTTGGCAAGAATTGACAGAGCCTCAATGAGGTTCGATTTTCCTGAAGCATTCGGACCTATGACGACGTTTAGGGGCTCCAAGTCAAACTCGGGAGTATCTGGCCCATAGGAGAGGATGTTCTCTAGTCGGATAGACTTGATTACTTTCTCGCCGTCCATTGCTTGTTCCTTGCTTTCATTGGATCTGGTTTGGATGGATGCAAGGTCTATCCCGAGACTACGTAGTTGAACACACGAACCAGCATTACCTATACAACCGTTCTCATACAGTGATGTCAAGGAATCTTGGTCTGCGATGGCAGTGGAATCTATTTGCTAAGGTGTGTCAAGCAGCTAATTAGTGACTGAACTCGCCTATTGACCTTATGGTGGTATCATCTGTGTACGGAAGAGAAGACACTAGGAGTGGACATCCCATCGGGAGTAGTAATTCGCCTTCGTCACGAGAAATGTAATTGAGGAGGACAGATTCCTATGACATCGCAACATGATCCGGTTCGGTTTGGCATTATCGGTTTAGGCGTCGGCAAGTCGCGGGTGAAGCAGGCGGCGACTACGGCGGGGGCGGAGTTGGTGGCGGTCTGTGACCTGCAAGAGGAGTTGGCCGTGGCGCAGGCGGAGGAATACGGCTGCGACTGGCACACCGACCACCGCGCCTTGCTGGAGCGCCAGGACATTGACGCAGTGGGCATTTTCACGCCCAGCGGCACACATGGCGACCTGGCTATCGAGAGCCTCCAAGCGGGCAAGCATACGTTCACGACCAAGCCGATGGACGTCACCACGGCGAAAATCGACCAGGTGATTGCCGCAGGAGAGCAGAGCGGGCAAATTCTGGCCGTGGACTTCCAGCGCCGCTACGAGCCCGGCACGCGACTCATCAAGCAGGCGATGGACGAGGGCAGGATCGGCCGACCCATCTTTGGCGACTACCGGCTGAAGTGGTTCCGCGCCGATAGCTATTTCTCCGGTGGCAATCCGCCCGGTTGGCGCGGCACCTGGAAGTACGACGGCGGCGGGTCCGCGGCAAACCAGGGTATTCACGGCATTGACCAGACTCTCTGGTTCATGGGGCCTGTGAAGAGTGTGCGGGCGCGCATCAATATCTTCAATCACGACATCGAGACCGAAGACGCCTGTGAGGCGCTCGTTACCTATGCTTCCGGCGCGTGGGGTGTCATCCAGACCACCACGACCGTCTTCGGCGGCTTGGGGCACGTGCACGAGATTCACGGCACCGACGGCACCATCCAGATGCAGCAGGAGGAGATTACGTCCTGGCAATTCGCCGACAACCCTGATGGAGCACCGCCCGACCTCGCTGAGCTACCCGACGCGCCACAGAACATCATCGAGGACATGATCGGCGCCTTACGCGACGGCAAGCCGGTTGCTTGCACCGGGCCGGAGGGCCGCAGGTCCGTGGAGTTGCTGGAAGCCATGTACACGTCGGCGCGCGAGGACCGTGAGGTGACGCTCTAGGCTGTTTGGCGGATTTCTGGACTTTGCCAGAATTCGCGTGTCTTGAGCTGCGGCTTGCCCAAAGCCGAGAATCGCGTGGCACCAGTCGTGCCTCAACACAGGGAAGCGGGGGACAAGCCCCCGCGCTACGGCAGGTTGGCGTGGCTTGAACGTGGACCATACGTTGGCGCAGTTCAAGCGCACATGAGACCGGTCTTGGCGCTTGCGAGAACTCAGATAGCGGCCCTGCGGCAGGGCAGGCAACGTGGTACCATTGCCGCCAGAAAACTAGCGATGGCAATAAAGGATGGGTATGCGATGGCATTCCGATATGCATTCTGCAACGAAGCCTTCGAGAACTGGGACTTTGGGCGGATTTGCGATTACTTGGCGGAACTTGGCTATGAGGGTGTCGAGGCAGCGCCGTTCACCTTTGAACAATCGGTCTTTGACATCACTGCGGACCAGCGGGCGTCGGCCCGGCAAGCGGCGGCCAATGCCGGACTCGAGATCGTGGGGCTGCACTGGCTGCTGGTAGGACCCGATGGGCTTCATCTTACCGACCCCGATGCGGCGGTGCGGCAGCGCACTGCTGACTACCTGCGGGGATTGATCGCGCTCGGCCACGATATGAACACGCCGTACCTTGTTTTCGGTTCACCGAACCAGCGCAATCTGCCGGCAGGCGTGAGCTACGAGCAGGGCATGGCGTACGCAACCGAGGTATTTCAGAGCGTGTGCGCTGAAGCGCAGCAGGCCGGGACCATCATAGCCATCGAACCGCTGGCGCCGCCGCTGTGCAAGTTTATTTCGAATGCGGCAGAGGGCGCCGATCTCGTGCGGCGGGTCGATCACCCCGCCTTCAAGCTGCACCTCGACGTGAAGGCCATGGAAAGCGGGGAAGCCGCGCCGCCTGCCGACATTATCCGGGCGCACGCCGGCGATTTCCCGCACTTTCACGCCAACGATGAGAACATGAAAGGGCCGGGCTACGGGGATACTGATTTTGTTCCCATCATGCAGGCTCTGCACGACACCGGCTACGATGGCTACGTCTCTATCGAGATTTTCGAGTTCGAGCCGCACGCGGAAGTACAGGCACGCGAGGGCATACGCTACTTGCGCGAATGCGCGGCGCAGGTGGCGGGTGACTGACCTGCTGCGACATAGCCCCTGAATTTCGCTATGCCGCAAAGAACGTTGGCTCGTTGGACGTATGCGCAGGTTGCAAACCTGCGCTACCGGATGCCAGGGCTCACTCTCCAATGGGAAACCTTTGCGTAACTACGGCCGAGGGAGAAGAAGGTACGCCCTCTCCAGTCGAGGAGACCTTTGCGTAACTCTAGCGGCAAGGAGAGAATTCCCTCTCCCTCGAGGGAGAGGGCTAGGGTGAGGGTGAATATCCTGAAATAGCCACATATGCTTGCCAATTCTGCTCTGATACGTTTTGACCCTGCACAACACACGGGGCAATTGCGGCAAAAAAACCCCTCACCCCGACCCTCTCCCTCAGAGGGAGTCTCATAATTCCGCTACAGAGCACGATAGGTAAAATGTGGAACGCAGCCAAGTGGCGGATTGTATTGACAGAGTGGTAAAAGTGATGGAAACGGTATTTTGAAGGCTTGATGCGACGCCCAGAAAGCAACAAAAGTCTATCTCAAGACCTCACTTAGCTTCTCTGCACGGCAGTATACCTCGGTAAGGGCAATTATGAGACAGCCTCCTAAGGAGAGGGAGATATCCCCGCCTCCATGTGGGGTTATGCAAAGGTCTCCGTTGAGGGAGAGGGGACTTTCTCACTCCGGCAAGGGTTATACAAAGGTCTCAATAGGCAAGCCAGCCGCCAGCGTAGATTGAGCGCCAGCACTTGGCTTGTGTCCCAAGCCTACGCTCCCAGAGCCCCTTCAAGGTAGCTGCGGAAGGCTTCCGGCTCAAAGACAAGCGCGTTGATCTCCAGCGAGGGCAAGCGGTAGGGATCGGAGTTGCGGGTGATGTAGCGGGCAGCGTGAGGCGGGCCGCCGTCAGCCTCGTCCTTTCCAGACACGCCGACCAGGTCCGCATAGCGGGTTTTCTTGCCGTCAACCTGGTACTCCGCACCAACGATCCACAAACGCCCAAAACGGTAGCGCGCTTTCACTTCCCGCTCTGCGGCGCTGCTCCAACTCGTGCCGGTGAAGGCAAAGTCCTGCGGCGTGATGCCGAGATGCTGCTGAATCGTAGTATCACACTGCGCTAGTTCGGCGCGTAGCTTCTCGCCGCTGGGGTCTTCCAGACTGAGTTCCGATAGGTTGGGATGCGTAACCGTGTGCGCGCCAATCTGCCAGCCGGCCGCGGCCAGTTCGTCAGCCTCTTCCCAGAGCAAGTGCTGCCGCTCGGCAAAGTCGGGCACGCCCGCGCGGTACATATCGTCCAGCATGCCGGTGTTGATGAAGAGGTTCGCCGTGTATCCATAGCGTTCCAGTACCGGGAAGACCTCGTGGCGCATGGACTTCATGGGGTGGTCGAAGTCGAACATGATCGGCCGTTCCGGCAGGGCGCCGCCGTGCCATAGCCAGGCGGCCAGGTCGTCGTAGCTGATGGACTGGAAGCCCATTTCGTGCGCTATCGCAACGAGCCGGGCGAAGTGTTCCTGTGTGAGACGATTGCTGTGACCGGGGAATTGATCGGTACCGTGGGACATAGTGATCGGAATCTTCACGGGTACGGTCTCCTCGGCTCCTAGAGTTTACGTCTCCGTTCAGTGTACCGGAGAAGACGGCGGCGCTGTTCGTGCTGAGCCTTTTTATGTACAGAGAAAAAGGTGTTAGAGGCAAAGGGCTCCCGTCGACCTTTCGACAGGCTCAAGGCGAACGGTCGGGATGGAGTTTAGTATGGCTCAAGCCGAACAATAGGTATGGAGTTTTGTAAACCCCAAGGCGAACGGTTGGGATGGCGTATCTTGGGACTCAAGGCGAATGGAAAGTATGCCGTATCGATATGCTTCTGACGAAGGGTTGAGTGGGTGCATTGCGAGGCTGAATGCAAACATTCGAATGGTGGCGACATCTTGCCTCCGTTCGTGCTGAGCGTGTCGAAGCATGAAGGTGAATAGTACCCGGCAGAGATGGGACTGGCGCCCAATCGCGAATGGGACTGGCGCCCAATCGCGATCGGATACCTTGCCTCCGTTCGTGCTGAGCGTGTCGAAGCATGAACGTACTTGATGTCCGGCAAGAATGGAGCTAGCACCCTATCGCGAGCGGATTCCTTCGCGCGCAAGGCCTCCACGCCGACGAACTCCGGAGGTTGTGCGGCATCATGATTTCTCGGCAGCGTCCTTTCTCTTTTCCCTGCTAGTGGGCCGCAGCGCCGCACAGTGTATAATCACTTCTAATTGAACTGAGGCAGCGTTCATGAAAAGAGGGATCACGTTATGCCAAATAGGAAACTCATAGTTCATGCCGGTAACCACGACCGCAATGAATGTCCCGTATGGGCAGCCGTTGACGGGCTAGACCCCGCCGGAAGTTACGTCGTGCGCGATGACGAAACCGGCGCTGAGTCGCCCGCGCAGGTTGTGGCCTGCGCTTCCGGCGCCAAGCTGGTGTGGGTAGTGCCTGCCCTGGCGGCGGATGCTGCGCGCTCCTACACCGTGCAAGCGGGAACTGTGGCCGGCGGTGTGTCGGTTACAGATGGTGAGCACGGCGTGGATGTTGCGTGCAGCGGTGCGCTCTTTACCACTTACCGCTATGCCGAGCCGGTGGTAAAGCCCTATCTGTACCCCGTGATCGGGCCTACCGGTGAGGGAATGACCCGCAACTATCCTATGATCCCGGATGTGCCGGGCGAGAAGCACGATCACCCGCACCATAAGTCCATCTACGTCTCCCACGGCGAAGTGAGCGGCGCCGACGTGTGGAGTGAGACCCCCGGCCACGGCTACCAGCGGCACGTGGCGTTCCTGCCTGCCTACGGTGACAGCGGCGAGCACGTCAGCGGACCGGTTTTGGGGGCAATTCGTTCTACCAATGATTGGGTCGGATCGGACGAGCAGAAGGTGGTGGAGGACGAGCGGCGGTACACATTCTATCCTCTGGCTTCCGGCGCGCGGCTGATAGACTTAGAGGTTACGTTCCGCGCCACGGCGGGACCGGTCCACTTTGGCGATACCAAAGAGGGCGGCATCATCTCCCTGCGTGTGGCAACCAGCATGGACGCGTCCGGTGACGGCCGCATGGAGAACGCCATCGGCGGCATTGGCGAAGCGGAATGTTGGGGCAAGCGGGCGCAGTGGCTCGATTATACGGGTCCGGTAAAGGGTGAGACCGTAGGCTTCGCCGTCTACGACCATCCCTCCAGCTTCCGGCATCCGACCTACTGGCACGCACGCAACTACGGACTCTTTACGGCCAATCCCTTCGGATTGCACGATTTCTACGCCAACCCTGGCGTCGACGGCAGCCACGTGCTGCCCGAGGGCGGCCTGCTGCGCTTCAAGTACCGTATCTACGTCCACGCCGGCGACACGGCTTCTGCCCAGGTGGCGCAGCGATACCATGACTTCATCACGCCGCCGGAGGTTACCGAGGCGGAGTAGGTCGGAAGTCGTATTGGTCCCGTGCGAAAACTCTGCAGGTCTCTCTCGAGTGTGGGCGCTGCCGCAGCCGTCAGCCGCTTGCGCTGATGTTTGCAGTGTATTGGACTCTTGCTGGGTTGAATAAGAGCGAGTGGTAGGGGCGCTTCTAGGTGACTGTCCGCCGTACATGCCCTGCTGACCATTGCTCATTTGCATGGTCGGCAACCAGTTGGCCCGTGCGGGTCTGAAGCGGGTAGGTGAGTCTAACAGTGTTTTCACTCTTACGGCGAGTCGATATTGTTGCCGTGTTTGCGCACCGTAGCTATCGGTATCTGGCTGCCGCATACATCATCAGTATCGTGGGCGACGCGGTGTACTTTGTTGCCGTTCCCTGGCATGTGCTTAACGAACAGGGACTTGGCGCGTCCTTAAGTTTTGGCTCGGCCGCAAGTTTTGTGCTAACCGCGGCCGCGATTCCCATCCTCATAATGCCGCCGTTGGCTGGTGTGCTGGCTGACCGCATGGACCGCAAGTTTCTCATGCTCTTTTCGCACGTGGTGCGGATGTTGATATTGGCAGTGCTCATCGTACTGGGGCAAGTGGGGGAACTGAGCACGTTGGTCCTTGCTGTAGCCTCGTTCTTGGTCATGGCAGCCGGACAGCTATTCTACCCGGCTCGCGCGGCTATGCTGCCGAATTTGTTGCCGAGGAATGAATTGGTGGCGGGAAACGCGGCGTTGGCGGCAGGAGATCAACCCATTGACATTACCAAGGGAGCCGTTGTCGGATTCCTCATCGCCGCTGTGGGAGGGCTGAATTCTCTTGGTGTCGCTCTCGTCGCGTACGGCCTCGCAGCGTGGTTGCTTCTCAGAATTGAAGCGCCAGAGCAGATCGGAAACCAGAGCATGGTCGGCAAGGATGCCAAGCCGCGCGCATGGCCGCTTGAGATGGTGAAAGTCGGGACTCGCGACCTGGCATACTCGGTGTACTTCATAGTTAGACACCCATTGCTTCGTGCGATTGCCATTGCCGGGCTGACGCTCAGTGCGTTGCAGAGTACCGCAATTCTCATTGCGCTTCATGTGTATTTCAGGGATGTCCTAGGCGAAGGAGCGGAGTCGCTCAATTCGTTTACTGCGATTAAGTCGGTCGGGATGCTTTTTGCTTTGCTTGCGGTGCCCTGGGTTGCAAGACGATTCGGCGACGGCAAGATAAGCTTACTTGCGCTTTCAGCCTTGGGCGTGCTCGTCGGTGGGTTGGCCGGTGTGGGGCAGCTTTGGCAAGGTTTAGCTGTTGCAGCCCTTATGGGTGTCCTGATCGCCGGAATGCTACCCCTCAGGAGTGTCGTGCAAGCGGAGACTCCCGATCACCTGCGTGGGAGAGTGGTAGCAGTTCTTGCCATGATCAACATTTTGGTTGCGATCTGCTTCGCGCTATTGTTTTCGGCTCTCATTGAATTTACGGGGCCAAGGTTCATCCTCCTCGCTACTGGAATCGTGGTTGTTCTCTCAGGCGTCGCGCTCTTGAACGTGAAGGAGATTCGGCAGGCGCGCCTTGCCACGCGCTAGCAAGGACATAGTGCAGCCAGGCCAGTCAGACCTGTCACTAGTGGAAGTGAATGCGATGGTCGTTTCGCTAAGCGCTGTGGACTTGGCGCACCACTTTGTCGCAGTAGTCTCTATGCGGCGCCGCCAGATAACTGGCTGGAGAGACGTGGGCGTGTGTTCCTTGAGATAGTGCCTAGAATCGGCTAGTCTGTTGCCCACGCGCGGGCGCGTTCGACAGCGCGTTGCCAGGTGGCGTAGCGGGATGCGCGCTCGTCGGCGTTGATTTGCGGTTCGTAGCGCCGGGCGACACGCCACTGCGCCGCCACAGTCTCGGTGTTCGGCCAATAGCCCACGCCGAGTCCGGCCAAGTAGGCCGCGCCGAGCGCCGTGGTTTCGGTGATTGCCGGCACAACGACCGGAATACCGAGTAGGTCGGCTTGGGTCTGCATGAGCAGTGCATTAGCGACGGCGCCGCCGTCTGCGCGCAATTCCTGCAGCGCGGCGCCCGACTCTTGTTGCATGGTCTGCACGACGTCGCGGGTTTGCAACGCGAGTGATTCCAAGGTGGCGCGCACGACGTGCGCCTTGGAGGAACCCAGGGTCAGGCCGAGGATTGTTCCTCTCGCTTGCGGGTCCCAGTAGGGCGTGCCCAAGCCGGTGAACGCGGGCACCACGACCACACCGCCGGCATCGGGAACCTGTCGTGCCAGCTCCTCGCTCTCCGCTGCCGTAGCGATGACGCCCAGCTTGTCGCGCAGCCACTGGATTGCGGCGCCGGCCACGAAGACCGACCCTTCCAGCGCGTATGCATTGCCATGTGCGGAAGCCGCCACCGTTGTCAGCAAGCCGGAATGTGAAGACCTAGCCTGAGAGCCCGTGTGCGAGAGCAAGAAGCAGCCGGTGCCATACGTGTTCTTGGCGTGGCCGGGCTGCCAGCACGTCTGGCCGAAGAGCGCCGCCTGCTGGTCGCCTGCGATACCCGCGATTGGAACCGCAGCGCCGAACACTACCGGATCGGTGTCTTCTATAATCCCTGATGAGGGTACCACGCGCGGTAAGGCCTCCCGTGGGATGCCAAAGAGCGCGAGCATATCCTCATCCCACTCGTGCGTATGGATGTCGTAGAGCATGGTGCGGGATGCGTTGGTCGGATCGGTAACGTGCTGGTCATGCCCGGTGAGTTGCGCAATCAGCCAGGAGTCTACGGTGCCCAGACAAAGGTCGTCTTGCGCCGCCAACTCGCGGGCGCGCGGCACGTTTTGGAGTATCCACTCGAATTTCGGGCCCGAAAAGTAGGCGTCCAGCACCAAGCCGGTCTTCTGCCTGACCGTAGCGGCCAGGCCCTGCGCCTCCAGTTCCTGGCAGCGGGCCGCCGTACGGCGGCATTGCCACACGATGGCGTTGCACAGCGGCTCGCCGGTGGAGCGCTGCCAGGCGACGCTGGTTTCCCGCTGGTTGGCGATCCCAATTGCCGCAATCTGCTCCGGCGCGACCGCCGCCTTGCGCAGCGCCGCTTGCATGCATGCATGCTGCGTTTGCCAGATGGCGTTGGGGTCGTGCTCCACCCACCCTGCCTGCGGGTAGACTTGCGGCAGCTCTTGCCCTGCACTGGCGACGATTTGCCCGGCGGCGTCGAAGAGCAGGGCCCGCGAGGAAGTGGTGCCTTGGTCGAGGGCGAGTATGTAGGCGCTCATGCTATCGCCACTTCTAATTCAGACTCCGGGGCGCCTGTTGCCGTCACTCCGGCGAAAGCCGGAGTCCAGGGGGTCTGTGAGGCCAAAGAACGCAAGTCAATTCGAGAATCACGAGTCCTCACACGGTAGCCGCATTCTCAATCCGCAGTTGCTGGCCGTCGTGCACAGGCAACGTAAACCGAATGCGGCCTGCTGCAATCGGCGTTACGTCGTTCACCGGTACGCCATCGCTCGTAACCACCGAATTCTGCCATGTGGCCGGCACATCCAGTGTGAACGTGAGTTCCCGATTCTGCACGCGCTCCGGGATTCTGGGCGCTTCCATGAAGAACGTGATTGCGTCGTCAGTGGCGCGGTACCCGCGCGGATGAGCGGCGCGGCGCATCAGGATGTAGTCAATCACTTCGTCCGGCGTCGCACGCCACACGTCGCCGACTTCTGCAACTTTCGCAAAGCGTTCGCCGAGCAGCGCGGGCGTAATGTCGCGTTCCGAATCCTCCGGTTCTGCGGATACCACGCGAGCGCTATCGAGCAACCACCCCTCGGTATCCCAGGCCTGGTGCAACCGCCAGTAGGGATCGTAGGTCCGCGCGGGCAGGGGGACGCCTTCTACCGTGTAGAGCGCTGACCGACCTAGCGCATACAGGTCCTCGTCGACGTGGTTGAAGTTCAGGCGGTCTTCCAATGTGAAGACCGCTAAGAGACCGGCTGCCTGCACCGCTTCCGGCAGAATCCCATGATGATGATCTATGGTCGTCACCGCATGGACCGTGACCGGCGCTCCAACCAGCCGCTCTAGCGCTTCCCGCGATGTCTGGGTAGGGGCGCCCCTTGTGGACGCCCGGTCGCCGTTGCGCAAGTGGGTGCGCGTCGGGCCGCCTCCGGCAACGCTCCAGCCGTCGCGCTGGAGTTCCCGCAATTCGTCATCACTCAGAGTAGGTGCGCGTTTCCGACCGTCAGAGTCACTCTGGCCGCCGCCACTTGACTGTCCCTCCGCATCGAGGGCTACCATTCCGGGTATGGCATGCCGGCGATGCAACGGTAGGGCAAACTCCAATAAGGAGTGCACCGCTTCGTCATACGTGATGGAATACACCCAGCGCCAACCGTGCTTCCAAGTATCTACGCGCAGCATGCGGCTTCTCCTATGTGACTAGTGGCGCGGTCCTGCCACAAGACTAAACAGCGTTTAAGTCCGTCATTCCCAAGAAGGCTTGAAGCCATCTCTTGTGTGATTCGTGAACACCCGCTTGCGCGGAAGCGATCAGTGAGACCGCATGTCTCACTTGAGCGTTGACCTTAACTATAAAGGAATGTCCTGCTTTTTTCGCACCACCTAGAATAGAGAAGAGTCGCGTTCCTCAAAACTGAAGGAGGCCCTGGATGCCGAACCTAGAATTAAGTACCCGTTTTCTCATCCACGAACCGCGCACTATCGACTTACCCTACCGGGAGGAGCATTTTGACTATAAGTACACTTCGGTAAGCATTCCGCCTGCCCAGGCTGCCATTGTGCTGGTGGATTGCTGGGATGAGCCGACAATTGAGAGTCACGCCGAGCGCTCTGCGGAGATCTGCCAAGACCTCATTCGGCCGCTGCTGGACGTGTGCCGCGCGTTGGGGATTGCCGTAGTGCACGCGCCGTCGCCGCCGGTGGCGCAGAAGTTTCCCCAGTGGTTGCGCTACGCCGGCGATAGCGAACTCTCTCCCCCGCAGAGGCCCGTGGCGGACTGGCCGCCGCCAGACTTCGCCCGGCGCCAAGGGGAGTGGGCAAATCTGGAAGCGCGCTACAGTGATGAGTGGCTGCCTCTCCGGCGACAGCACGAGGCGGTGCGTTCAATAGACCGCTCGGTTTGGCCTGCGGACGAGGACTTTGTGATCGCGACCGGCGCGCAACTGCACCGCCTGTGCCGTGACAAGCGGATTCGGTACCTCTTCTACGCCGGCTTTGCCGCCAACTACTGCGTACCCCACCGCGACTATGGCGTCTTCGCCATGCGCGAGCGCGGCTACTGCATTATGTTGTTGCGGGACTGCACGACCAGCATCGGCGCGCCCGGCCTGCCGCATAACCTCTGCACGGAAGAGGTATTGCATCACCTTGAGTCGCGCAGTCTCGCGGGTTCGATCACTGCGGAGGAGTTCACGGCGGCGGCGGAACTCGTGATGGCAGCAGCCAAGGCAGATTAAAGAAGAAAGGGAGGCAACGCCCCGTGCCTCCCTCCTCGATGGATTTCCCGCCTACGTGTCTTTGGGTAACAGGTCATGTGTAGGGGCGGTTCGCGAACCGCCCCTACAGCTAGACTCTCGCTACGCTCGGAATGACATTGGAGGTCAGTTCAAGCCAGTCTGCGGCTTAGGCGTTCTCCTTCTTCCAGTCCTCGATGGCCTGCTCAAGCGCTGCGAAGGAGTTCTCGACCGCCTCTTCCGACGTCAACTGGTCCTCCTCTCGGAAGTGAGGCCTCAGATGCGTATTGAGGGCGCCCGTGAAATTTCTGTACGCCGGGTGCGGCCAGAACGGCGTGGCATAGGCCGCGCTGCGGGCGAACGACAACTGGTTGGCTGGGCGCGGATCGTCTTCCGGGGGGCCGAAGGCATGCTGCGAAGGAATATGAACCGGAATGGCGTCGCCGCGATTGCCCATCCACTGTTGAAAGTTCGGCTTCGCAAACCATACGACGAGTGTCTCCGCATCCGGATTGGTGCTGCTCTCCAGGACGAAATGTTCCTCCTGGCCCATGAAGGCGCCCCTCGTGCGCCCGCCGCCGATTTGAAGATAGGGCGGCTCGAAGGAATCGAACTTGAGCTCGGCCTGATCGCGTGACGGCACGATGCCCCAGGTGCCGAAGATTACCTGGCTGAGTTGCTGGTTGCCGAACGAATTGATGGCAAAGCCGCTCAGATCGATGTCGTCGTTGTTTGGCCCCGGAGCCGCCTGCCGCCTGGTCCACGCATCCTTGATCATGAGCACCATTTGCAAGGCGATTTCGCGGTCGGCAGCCAGTTCACCGTCTTCGTCGAGCATGCCCGCATAGACGAACGGCAAGTATTGCGGAATATAGGAACTGGTGCTGATACCCCAAGCAGTATTCTTCTCCTGCCCCTGGTTGAGGGAAGCCGTCAGCTTCTCCGCATCGTCAAGTACTTGCTCCCAGGTGGTGTCGTCGGTAGGATAATTCAGCCCGGCCGTATCGAAGTGCTGCTTGTTGTAGAAGAGGCTCGTCGTGTTCAGACCGTACGGCACGCCGAGCAGCTTGCCCTGCCAGGTATTGCCCTTAACCACAGGCTCGACAAACTCGCTGATATCGATGCCGTGCGCCTTCAGAATCGGGCGGTGGTCCCTGACTAAGTCGGCCACTTGATGCGGCGCTACGCCCCACCAGCAGACGTCCGGCGGGGAACCGGCGGCTAGGAGCGGGGGCAGCTCTCCCGGCGGGTAGCCCAACTTCCAGGCAACATCGACCTCCGGATGGTCCAGATCGAATTGCTCCAGCGTGGCCGCAGTCCTTGCAATCGTGCTCTCGCGCTGACTGATGAGCAACGCCACCACGGGCGCGTGCTCCATCACCTGCGGCTGCTCTGCCTCTTCTTTCGGGGCGTCTGCCGCCTGCTCCATGGGCGCACCCGTTGTCTGCACCTGCCCACAGGCTGCCAAAACGAGCCCGGCTGAGCCAACGGCCGTCGCGCCGAGTAAACTGCGCCGTGAAAATCGTCGGGCATCTCTCATCATTGCTCTCCTTTGTACCACTGCTCACTCTTCGGGAACGGCTTTGGGTGTTTCCCTGCCAATTCCCGCTGTGGCAAGAAGTGTACTTCCCGCATCTGCACAATGTCAAGCAATAACCAGGTGTTGTGGGTTAGCATGCCGCCACATATTTGGGGAAGCGGAGGTAACTGCGATTGCTCTGCTAAGGGCGCCAGGCCTCGGAGAAAATGGAGCGAGAATATCCTTGGCTTAGCGTGGCTGATTGGCGGAAACCGCGCAGCGTGTACGTGGAATGAACATTGACTACGCTTTTCGCATGGCCAGAATACGCGCCATGTTGTCGCCCATGATGAGCGCGTGCTGCTCGTCGTTCAGGTTTGCGGCGCGTATCTTTCCGACACCGGCGGTGAACGACGTATCGCAGCCAAAGAGCACGCGCTCCGCGCCGACGACGCGCACGGCCATCTGCACCATGCCGCTATCGAACACGCTGCCGCTGGTGTCGAGATAGAGGTTTGGCGTGGCGCGCGCGGCTTTGATCGTCCACTCCCAGTCGCCGCCGCCCCCGATGTGGGCGACTATCAGCACCGCTTCCGGGTAGCGCGCGCCAAGTGCCGCGAGGTCGCCGCTGTCCGAGATGTTGGGCTGCCGGGGTATCGGCCGGTGCGGATGTCCGGCGTGATGCAAAATAGGCACGCCGAGCTCGATAGCCAGTTCGACGATGGGGAAGAGGATTGGATCGGTGCACTTGTATTCGTTGTAGAGTTTCACGCCCATGAATCCCTGCTCTTCCACGTAGTAACGAATCTCGCTCAGGGCTTCTCGCGTGTAGCCGGGATTCACGTAGCAGTACCCCCGCACTTTGGTCGGGAACTGTTGAGTCACGGCGGCGAGCTGCCGGTTGCACTCTTGAAAATCCTCGAGCGGGGCGGGCATCGCAGTAGTCAGAATTGAAGCGCAGCTCACGTCGATGCCGACACGCTCTGCAGCAGCGATGAGCGCTCCATCATTCCTGCCCCAGATCCGCGTAATGCCCGTGTGATCGCCGGTCAGGTGCGCGTGACAGTCGATTACCATTGCCATTTCCTCGTCTCAAGAATCTAGTGGTCCGACACATACGCAGTGATGGGTAGGTGCGCCGGTAGCGTAGGTTTGAAACCTGCGCGGTCTTCCCCCGGCGCCGGGCATCGTCACCGCCTAAAACTGCTTATATTCACAGTGTATTAGGCCAATAGTCTGCCCTCAAGAGCATTTCCACTCTCTCTTTTAATGCGTATCTTTCCGTCACTTCCGCGAATGCGGTAGTCCAAGAATTACGGAGTAGATGGATTTCCGCGTGCGCGGGAATGACGGAGTTTGTAGCTCTTTCTCTTTAATTGCGGCGCTTCGGCAAACCATTCCTAAGTCCCGTCATGCCTACAATGTGAGCTCCCCCAAACCAGGTGCTAATTGAATGCAAAACATCTACCTTTATTCTCGCTCCAAGCAGCGGGGGCTTGCCCCCGCGCTACTTAGGCGAAATTCATCCTACCGTTCCCCCAAGCAACCTCTGCGCATTCTGCCAGCGGATTTGTTCCTTTAAAGTATCCGCCGCATCGAGCACTTCCAGCTTGTAGAGCGGCACGTCAACCGACGTAAGCGGCATGCCGCTGCCGAAGACCAGCCGCTCCGGGCCGACACTTGCGAGGAGTGTGGGCAGTTCTTCCTTCACGAAAACCGGAAGCCGGGATATGTCTAGACCGTACTCGGCCTGTACGGCGCCGCGCTGACCGAGCGGTGTCGCCGGAAAGCCCAAGCCGTAGTGAAAGACGAAGCGCCCTTCGGGATGCGCTTGCGCGAGCGCCGCCATGTCCGCCACCGGCACAATGCCGGGTTGCGTTAGCAGCCATGACCGCTCACGATCATCCTCGACCCAGTGGGGTACGGAAATCACCATTTTGCGGGCAATCGCCGCTTCGACCAATTCGCGGCATGGCTCGTCGCGCAAGGAATAGCGATGGTAAGGCGGATAAATCCGTATGCCGCGGCAGCCAAACTCTTCTTGGCACACCTTGAGGTCGAATTCCCAATCGGCGTACGTGGGGTTGATGACGGCAAAGGGCACGAGGCGGTCGTGATGCTGATTAACCTCAGCGTGGAGCTCTTCATTGCCCGCGTGCGCGTTGCGGTAGAGGATTGCGCTTGCAGACGAGACCCACGCTTGGTCGATGCCGTGCTTGTCCATAGCATGGAGAAGTCCGCCTGCCGTGCGCCACGGCAAGGGACGAAAGCCCCAATGACCGATGTACGTGTGCGTATCAATCAGCATGTGTAGAGCCGTCTGCATCCTCTTGTAAGCAACAATCGTGCTCTTCCTTGCGGCATGATGTCCGCAAGAAGGCGGCGCACAGTAATCGCGGTGGGCACTAGCCAGATGCCTGCCAACCTTCGGCCGCCCACCTCTAGGATGTAGGGGACTGACACCGAATGCGAATTTCCGTTAGGGAGTGCCATGTTGGGTGACCCGCCAGGGACTCGAACCCCGAACCCACTGATTAAGAGTCAGTTGCTCTGCCATTGAGCTAGCGGGCCGTTAGCGTGCTGTGGAAGAGTCTGCCTAGCTTGCATTGTAGCATTCGCTCGCGCCGTCGGACAAGACAGCGCGGCGCGCTTTGCTCCCCCGCGAGCCCCTCTTCACCGCTGGCTGGTTGCTTGCCCATCTGCTGAAGAATCAACGGGCGCAGTGCAGGATTGCGGCGAATGTGCCACGGCTGGTTTGGGCATCCTGCTAGCCAATTAAAGACCTATTCCGATCCCTTTGCCAAGGCTACTGCGCACTTGCACCCAAGAGCATGGCGGGACACAGTCATCGCTCGTTGGAATCGCCCGGCACTGGAATCTCGCGCTCGAAGTGGGGTGCGTTGCGCTCGCCGCGGCGCCAAGCGAACGCCTGGGGCACGCGGGCGCGGGCGCCGGGCGTAAGCGATGGGAGCGCATCTTCAAAGAAATACCCCACGTCCAGGGCTTCACTCGTTGGGTGGGGCGTGCCTGAAACGTATGCGCACATGAAGCCGACCATATAGATCTGAAATGGCGCGCCGCCGGGATGTGCCCGATTGTCATAGATGCCGAGGAGCCGCTCGGCGCGCACGCGCACGCCGGTCTCCTCCCATATTTCTCGTTCCGCCGCCTGAGCCGCCGTCTCACCCACTTCCACCATGCCGCCCGGCATTGCCCACAGGCGATTGTCAGAACGTTGTATGAGCAGCACGCGGCCCTGCGGGTCGAAGACCGCGCCAAACGCCGCTACTTTCGGCGTTTGATAGTTGATGTCGCCGCTGAAAACCGCCAGAATTTCCTGTACCGAGCGCGTATCCGTGAGCGCGAAGAGCCGTGCCGCCAACGCCAACACATGCTCGTAGCGGGCAATGTCGTACTCGTCATCTTCCCGCCGGGCGTAGAAGAGCCCGGTCTGCCCGATTGCCCGCAATTGGTCGGCAACGTCCTGCAAGACTTCACGACTTTCACTCTGCTCTGCATTAGTCATGTGTCGCCTACCCCAGCATTACTTTCTTGAGCTTCTCCAATGTAAACTCTGGATCGCCCAGCGCTTCGAGAAGGTTCCCTTCGTCCTGGCGGATTTCTTCTGCCTTGGCGGCGACGTGGGGCGCAATTTCGGCCGGAATCTGGACGACGCCGTTGCGGTCGGCGTGGAGCAGGTCGCTGGGGTTGACCGTGAGGCCCGAGACGGTGACGGGCGTGGCGTAGGACTCTACAGTGACTTGTCCGTGAGAAACGATCACGCCGGACGCGAAGTATTGCAGTCCGAGTTCACGCACCTCATTGAGGTCCCGCACAGTACCGTCGGTGATTACGCCCACAAAGTCGAGGCGCTTGAGGAGCGTGCACATTATCTCGCCAAACAGCGCCGCCGGCACGTCCGGGGTGGCGTCGTGGGCGACCATGATGCGCGGCGCCGGCACCGCAGCCGCGTATTCCAGGGCCTTGACCCACTCCTGGCGCATGGGCGGGTCGTTCGGGCCGCGATTCTTGAAGGTGATAGTAAACGCATAGCCCACAATCTCGCTGAGATCGGGATAGAGGCACCGGATCGAGCTATCCATATAACCGGCGCGGCGGTCGCGCATGTCGAACTCTTCGATGGCGTTGGCAATGGTGGGGCTATCGATCGCTTTCAGGTCGGCGAGTTGTGCCGGAGTGAGGTATGCCTCGGTAGACATTAGGCTGCTCCTTTTCAAATAGGCCGGGATGAGTCTCAGCTTGCAAAGTTGGCAAGTCTATCTGTTTTCTACGGCTACCGTAGGATTACACTCCGGCAGAATCAACCACGACGGGCTTTTGTCTACACCAGACAGCCGTCGAGGAGGCGTTGCAGGCTCTTTCCTGCGATACCCGCGCGGGCTGCGGGCGCCAAGCCACCGTAGGAAAGCGTAGTAATCGGCAGGGCCGGTTCGAAGATCGGCAGGCCGGTGCCGAAAATAAAGCGCTCGGCCCCCCACCGCTCTACCAGCTCGATCAGGGCGCTATGTCCACCCAAATAGGAGGTCTCTACGTACAGGTTTGGCGAACGATCAAGCAGCGGAAAGAGTACCCGAAAGTCGGCATGAGACTGCCGCAACAGAATGACCGGCAGGTCGGGGAACGCAGCCAACAGCCAGGCAATGAAGTCCCAGTGCCGCGGTTCGCTGTAGTGCGCGTTGTCGAAGTCGAGCAGGACCGGCACCCGCTTCTCGGCAAGCGCCTCTGCCAGCGGCTCGATCACCCATGGTTCTAGCACCAGCACGTGCGATTTGGGGCAAAGCCGCGCAGCGCGCGCGCCCGCAGCAAGCAGTTGGGCAACTTGCTCCTTTTCCGGTGGTACTTCCCCCGTGGCAGCGGGCATAACAACCCAACAGGGAGCGAGGCGGGGCTCGTTGGCAATTTCCTCCAACAGCCGTTCGTTGCCGAGCGTCGGACTGTGCCATTTGGCCAGGGTATGGGTGACCAACGCCTGCGCAATGTCGTAGTCGTCCAGCAACTCCAGCAAGCTCGCGGCATCCTGCGGGGCACCCGGTGGGCGGTTGGGTAGCGGGCCAAGCGAGACATTTACATCGAAAAGTTGGGGACGCCCGTTACCTTCCGCCATAGCCAAAGTCTCCTGTTTTCTCAACTGTCATTTTCGTGTTGTCGCCTATGCTTGGATTACGCTGCCTGCCTCGTTGGAATCTTGGATTCCCAGCCTTGGTCGCATTCCAAGCTCGCATTCGTCGGCTAAGACCAGCGGCTCCCCGCGAGCCAAACCTTAGACGGATTACATATTACCGCCGCTGGGTGTCCTCTGCCTAGCGGAAATCGCTGCCGGCAGCGGAATTCGACTGTGTAGGAGCGTACCCACCAAGAGTGCGATCAACCCCGCCACTGTGAGACGGAGTCCCAGCGAGAAGCCTGGGGGCGTATAGCGAAATTCCACCTGACGCGTGTCGGCGCTCACAGGCACCGCCATGCCGAGCACGTTGGCGGGGATGATTGGCGCCGGCTGGCCGTCCACGTGGGCGGTCCACCCGTTCAACGGCGTTTGCAGCCAGACGAGGACCCCGGCGCCATCAGGTTGTACCTCGATCTCGGCGCTATGGGCGTCCATGTCCGCGACGCGCAACGCGGAGCCGGCCGCGGTGAGACGTGATCCGGCAGTGAGGTTCGGTTCACGGTCAAGCACAAGCTTCTCTCCTGCCAGCAAGGGAAGCGTATTGTCCGCCCCGGCAGCTACAACGTAGTTGCCTGCGAGAAAGAGCAGCGGCGCGGCGGACTCCAGCCGGTACGTGTACACTGTGATCTCGCCGCCGGTTAGTGGGATGGACTCCTGCGCGATCACGGTGAGTAGAGGCGATTCGAGCGCTTCTAGGCTGGTGATGAATCGTACTCCTAGCTTTGCTAATACCGGTAAGCGAGTTAGGAAGATTTCGCGTTTTTCATCGGCATCAAGCGCGTTGTCTTTGACGAAACCCGGCGTTATGGCTCTTTCGCTGCCGCTATAGCTGAGCAATGCGTCCTGCGCCGCCGTCATCAAGTTCTCATAGCCATCCAAACTCGGTATGTCGTACATCACGCTCCGGTTGGGCGCCAGGGCTGCCTCTGTAATCTGGTAGTGCAGCGCGAAATGATCGGCGCCCTGGGGATCCAAGCTCTGGGACTGCTCGAGCTCATGCCGGAGGCCGCCCAGCCGCCAGCCAAATACTCGTCCGGGCGCGGCGTCCGCACGCGCGGCATTGACTGCCGCGGGCACTGCATGCATAAGACCGGCCGGCGCGCTGGGGACAAGACTGCGGTTCCCCACGAGGAGCGTTCCACACACCGCTACGAGGATGAAGAAGGCGGACGTCGCCAGGTGTGGATGGCGGCGCAGCCAAAGCAGGGCAAGGCCTGCGCAGAGGAGAGAAAGAGCATAGAACGGCGCCAACGGCTCGTCGAGGCGCAGGGACCGCCCGATGGATTCGATCTCATTCGCCATGGAGCCGTAATAGAATGCGGGCTCTTGCCGCTTGGTTGGGTCCGTCAGCACAAAGCGGTCTACATAGGCGCGGCCCGCCGCCGCAATCCGCGACTCGAACAGCCTGAAGGCGAGGGTTGCGGTGAGACCGCCGCCTGCCACGAGCGCGGACAAGACCAGCAGGAGCCGCTGCGCAAAGCCCACCACGCGGCTAGCCGGTGCAGAGCCCTCGGTGAGAATTCTTTGCAGCCCATAGGCACTGAGCAGGGCTATGCTCGCATTCACCGCGACAACGGCGCGATGCGGATCGCGGAAGAAAGAAACTCCCGGAATGTTCTGCAGCAGGCCGAAGACCGGCGTGTAGTCGCCTAACGCTACGAGAGTGCTCACGCAGAGCGTGATGACGAAGGCGCGTACCGGTAGGCTGGCGCGCCATAGGGCGGCGCCAACGATCGCAAAGACGACTGGGAGCGCACCGACGAAGAGGAGTCCTTGTGCGCTGAGCGCACGGGGAATTTGGAAGTCGAGAAACACGAAGCCGAGGATGAAAGACCACGGCGGCACTGAAATCCCGCTGGCTAATGAATCGTTGCCGCGGGCAGAGTCTGCGACCAGCGCAAGGGTGGGTACCCAGCGGACAAGGCTGATCGCGCCGCCAACCGCCAGTGCAGTCACAAGAGAAAGCGCGAGGAGCAGACCGCGCTTGCGGTTATGCCGAACGGCCGCGGCCAAGAGTGTGAGCGCATAGATTCCCGGCAGCAAGAAGAGGTAACCGAAGAGCTGCGGGTGACCGCCCAAGAGAGCCAAAGCGAGTGCTACGCTGAGCAGCGGCCATCCCCACCAGCGCCGCTTGTAGAGGCTATGGACTCCCAACAGCGCCAGCGGCATGAGGGCGAACAAGGGAGCAAAGTTATCGAAGTGCAGAGTGCCAAGCATAAAGGTGTTAAGCGCATAAACGCTTCCACCCAGAAACGCGCCGACGGGGCGAACGCGTAGCACGCGCAGAAAAGCGTAGCAGCCCAATGCGCCCAGGCAGAGGTGAGCTATCATCGCGGCCGCGTAGCCGGTGGACGATGGCAGGAACATGAGAAACGGCCAGTGCGGCGGGTAGAACTGCGAGTATTCGCTGAAGGCAATGGGAAAGCCGCCCAGGATGTCGGGCGTCCAGAATGGAAAGACGCCGCTGCGGAGATGCGCTGCCTGCCACTCGGCCCAGACTTGGTGCTCCAGGATCAGATCGCCGTTCAGCCAGTGTTCGCCGAGCGCCAGGAGGCGCCGGAACGGCCACAAGCAGAGGAGCACAAGCGCAAGAACGGCATAGCGATCTGCCTTGCCACTGTCAGTCATGCGTTGCAGGAGGTGTTCGAATCGATGCAATCTCGCGAGAAGTGATGAGGGCTGCATGCCTGTCATTATGGCACGAAAAGGGCGGCAAGTTGAATACGTGCTCAACCCTCATGCGGGCCAATTGCGCCTATACATCCTTGTGATCACGCCCAGTCACGGCGTCGAGAGCCAACGCGAACCGACACGTTGAGACGCAACCTTGAGATAGCTTATAGTAGGAATTGGTTTGTATACACACATGAAGCAAGTTAAGGACCCATTGCGATGGGAGTAAAAGTCTATATTCCGACCCCCTACCGTCGATTCACGGGCAATCAGTCGCGCGTCGAGGTAGAAGCGGCGACCGTGGGGCAGCTTCTCCAGGAGCTTGAGGCGCAGTTCCCGGGTATCGGCGCCCAAATTGCGGACAAGAACGGCGACATTCCCGGTTACCTCAACGTCTACGTCAACACCGAGGAAGTCCGCACCCTCCAGGGCAAAGACACAGCCCTCGCGGACGGCGACGAGATCTCGGTAATCCCCGCCATGGCGGGGGGAACCGGATCGATGATAGAGAATTCTGCTTCTCGGTGAAGTTGCCTCGCGGGTGGCCGCATTAATTCGCTTAAGGTTGAAGCAATAGACCCATTCTTTTGCGCTGCGTTTGAAGAGATGGATGTGTGGAACTGCATTCTGCCAAGGGTTAGTTCCCCGCCCCTGTCTTGATAGGGGCAATCTATCTCCCAAACTGTCGCTTGCGCGTGAGTAGCCCGCTGATTCTGCAATGCCCGAGCAGAGTGATCCGAAATTAGGGATGATAGCTAATTCATGAAAGGCAAGATGCCAACTCTTGCGGCTTGCGGATGCCGCAGCGGTAGCGCGGAGAGTCATGGATCGCCTTAACAATGCACCAATATTCGTGCAGAGATGTGTGATCGCAGGGCGAGACCTTTCGCGCGATGAGAGCATACGATGGGCTGCCACTATTGCTGGCGCAGCCTTTCTGTTCGCGGCACTGTTTGTAACCCTCGTGGCGCAACCCACGATCAACGTGGTAGATGGCGGCAACTATCACGCGATTGGGTATACCTTGGCGAAGGACTACCAATACAAGAGAGTTACGTACCCCTACCCGCTATACCCGATCTTTCTTGCGGTCATCTATGCGCTGGGTGGAGGATTTCACTCGGTCTTTCTAGTGCAGGGAGCACTCTTTGGGGTGACGGCAGGCGTCGGCTATTGGCTGGCGCGGAAAATTGCGGGTCATGTTGCCGGTCTCTTTGCGGCACTTCTCATCGTATTCGATGCAACGCTGTTGGGAAACGTCGGTCTGATTGCTACCGAGAATTTGCAGGCGCCGCTCTTATTGGTCGCGGTCCTTATATCTTTTTACGCCATAAAGAGAGTCAGAGCCCGATACCATCTGGGAGCAGGTGCATTGTGGGGGCTGCTAACGCTGGCGAAACCCGTCACGCTGCTCTGGCCGCCCCTGCTCTTGCCGGTTTATTTGATCGTGAGAGGGCGCTCTGGGTGGCGGCTGTGGCTCGTGTTGGTGCTTGCCTTCGCGGTGACACTCTCGCCGTGGCTGGTGCGAAATCAGTTGTCCTCGGCGGCTACGGAAACGGAGCAGTTCTACTTGCCCTTTGCACAGGGGTATCCCACGCTCTTGATACACGTAGTTGACGAAGGGGAAGCAAGGCACAACATGAATCACCTCAAGCCGAAGCTGCAAGTTGTGGCGGACGAAGCCGCGGCGCAGGGGATCAGGCGTGACTCCCTTCAGTTCAATCTCTATACAGTGCGATTGCTGTGGGAACGTATACTACGTTCGCCGGCTGCATACCTTGGGCACGTGTGGGATAACTTCTCTTATTTCTGGTTAGAGCCGCCGGTTGTTTGGACTGATTCCGTTTATAATCATCTACGCAACTTTCCAGGTGGCTATCGGACAGTGCCGGGGTTCACCGACCACGCCCGGCTGCACGCTATACTGGCGCTCATGGGGATGCTGTCTTTGGCCCTGCTGTATCGCCAATGGCCTATTTGTGCTTTGGTTGTTACGGTCTTTGCGCTGTACTACGCGTTATTCCACACCATGTATATTGTGCTGCCGCGTTTCAGCGCGCCTATAATGCCGCTTGTGCTGATTGGGGCGGCGGCATTCCCAGCGCTCTTGTCTGCGATAGTCAGGGAGAAGCTTGTCAAGTATCGCATCCTGAGCAATGTGCTGTTGGCAACCATCGCGGTAGCGCTCGTTGCAGGCATGGCTCTGCATTTCTCCTTGAAAGGACCGAACTACATTCAGGAAGGCTCATTTGAGTCGAGCCGCGCGGACGAAGTCTGGTTATTCGAGAAAGAAGTGGGCGAGGCTGACTCGCCCCTCGTATTGAATCGCTTTCGCGCCCGTAACGGATTTCGTACGGTAGTGCTCGAATTGGAGCCAACAGAAAGAGGAAGCGAGACTCGATTAATTCAGGACGTACCCGTTTGGTTCGATGCAACGTATAGGCTGAGTTTTTCGTTTCTCTATACCGAGGCGCCAAAAGAGAACACCCCACTTTACGTTGCCATAAGAGAATGGGACATGTTTGCGGAGGGTTCAAAGTCTTTGGCTGGCGGGACTCAGCCGATAGTGACGAACACTTGGTTGGAGCAAGAGTATGAGTTTCGCACAGGCCCCACCACGCGCAGCATTTCTGTCATATTCGGCCTGTTGCACGAGCCAAGCACGGTCTTGATAGACAACGTGAAATTGGAGCTAGTGGCGCCTGTAGGTGAGGTTGTTGGGCGGCATTACCTCTTGGCGGAGGCTAGAGAGGTCAATACTACCGACTACTTGCCTTTAGGTAATTGGATGAATTCGCAGCCCGAAGAGAAGCGGCAATCTCTTCTGAGAAACACGGAGTTAGCCCGGGCAAGCGGCTGGCGGGGAGACGAGAAAGGTTTGAAATTGGTCGTGTACGGAGTTGGGGTGCTATTTCTGTGGGTGATAGTGGGCGTGTTGTTTGTGCGGCTGAAGATGATGCAACGCATAGTAAAGGCTAGGCTGCTAGAAGTGGGTTCGATAGTCGCCATGGCGCTGATAGTGACAATTCAGGCAGCAACTTGCTACCTACTGCTCTTTAGCAATCCAATCTAGCGCTATGGTTCAGATTTTAACTTTACGCCATAAATATCACGATTCTCTCAATTACAACCGAGCTCCCTTTTCGATCACTCCAAGTGCTAAACCGGGGCGCTCTTAACTTCAAAGCCTGTACACAGGTCACTGCTTCGCTGTGTTGGACAGGCCAGGTTCCTTCTCCTAGAATGGCAAGTGGACTCGCTTGTTCCCAGCTACTCTCGTGACGACCAAATGATTCGAGAAGTTCACCGATGATTCCCCGGTATACCCGCCCCCAAATGGGCACGATTTGGTCGGAAGAGCACAAGTTTGCTACCTGGCTCCAGGTGGAATTGGCCGTGTGTGAGGCATGGTCGGCGCACGGCAAAATTCCCGCGGACGAGATGGCAATGCTGCGAGAAGCTCGGACTCCGTCCCTGGAGCGCATTGCGGAAATCGAGCGGGAAATCGACCACGACCTCAACGCTTTTCTCATGGCGGTAGCCGAGCAACTGGGCGACGAAAGCCGCTTTCTCCACCTGGGGCTGACGTCGTACGACGTGGAAGACACGGCCACCGGTATCCGCTTGCGGGATGCCGCCGACGTGCTGCTGGAGGATGTCGCTGCGCTGGGCCAAGTCTTAGAAGCTGCGGCGGTAAAGTACAAAGACGTGCCGCAGATTGGGCGCACTCACGGCGTGCAGGCTGAGCCGATTTCGTTCGGCTATAAGCTGCTGGTGTGGGTGGACGAGATGCGCCGCAACCGGCAGCGGCTGGAAGCGGCCAAGGCGCAGGTGGCGGTGGGCAAAATATCCGGCGCGGTGGGCACCCACGCCAACGTGCCGCCGGAGATCGAGGACCGCGTGTGCGCAATGCTCGGTCTCGCGGTTGTGCCGACGTCGACACAGATCGTGCAGCGCGACCGGCACGCCGATTTCGTCACGACGTTGGCGGTGATTGCCGCCTCTCTGGATAAGTTTGCCACCGAGATTCGTAATCTGCAGCGTACCGAGGTCTTGGAGGTGGAAGAGCCTTTCGAGCGCGGGCGCGTGGGTTCGTCTGCCATGCCGCATAAGCGCAACCCCGCTCGCTGCGAGCGCATTTCCGGTCTCGCCCGCCTGATGCGTTCCTACGCGCTGACGGCGCTGGAGAATGTGGCGCTCTGGCACGAGCGCGATATCACCAACTCAGCGCCCGAACGGGTCATTCTTCCCGATTCCTGCATTATCCTCGACTACATGCTCGCTCTCTTCACGCGAGTTATGGCCGATCTCCGCGTGTACCCCGAGAACATGGCGCGCAATCTCAATCAGACCGGCGGCCTCGTTTACAGCGAGGCGGTGCTCTTGGCGCTGATCGATCACGGTCTCACGCGCCAGAGCGCCTACGCCATCGTGCAGGAGCATGCTACAGCCGCCTGGGAGTCGGGCGGAGACTTCGGCGCCCAGCTCAAGGGCGATCCGAGGGTACGCGCGCACCTGGATGAGGCCGAGATCGACGCGCTCTTCGACGCGCGCCATCATCTGCGGCATATCGACGCGTCATTCGAACGGATGGGACTGGGGTAACACACGGCGCGCCGTCTCATTCCCCGTAGCCCGTAATCCTCGCTCACTAATGGAGCCTTGCATAACGTTGGTGGAAGCAAAAACCTCCCCTGCTGTGCGGCCAAATGCTCCCTCTCTCTCTCGTGGGAGAGGGGATGCAAGCGACAGAGCCGGTCTGATTCCCTCTCCTGGGGAGGGAGTCTCATAATTCCGCTACAGAGCACGATAGGTAAAATGAGGAACGCAGCCAAGTGGCGGATTGTATTGACAGAGTGGTAAAAGTGATGGAAACGGTATTTTGAAGGCTTGATGCGACGCCCAGAAAGCAACACAAGTCTATCTCAAGACCTCACTTAGCTTCTCTGCACGGCAGTATACCTCGGTAAGGGCAATTATGAGACAGCCTCTGTGGGAGAGGGGAAGCAAGCGACAGAGCCGGTCTGATTCCCTCTCCTGGGGGAGAGGGCTAGGGTGAGGGCGAGTCTTCGTCAAACCAAGCCAAATCGGCTCGCCTGGCCGAATTACTCAAGGTTTTCCTCGGCGAGAAGACTAAGCTGCAGTTGGATTATCTCGTGGTCGCCTCAATGTAGAGAAGGGAGCCATCCAGGGTTTGCCTCTCCACGTTCTGGGCGCAGGTTGCAAACCTGCGCTACCGGAGATGACGGCGCTTGATACCCTCCACGTTGTTTGTCACACCAAGCAAGGCGGTACGTACGGAGGTAGACCACAAGGCTGCAGCATCTCCGTGAGGTGTAGAAACGCATCTTTCAACTGTTCTGAGACATCATCCCGGCGGGAGACAAACCCCCGCACTCCAGCATCTGCTGGTGACACTCCGCGTGCTGCAATCACCGTTCACCGTTCGTGCTGAGGCGGTTTCACCAAGTCCCTGTTGAAGTGAGATCGGCAGGTAGGACTCAGCACGAACGGTAAGAAGGACTCATTACGCACGGCAAAATGGTTCCCATGCGAAGACTGGGACTTCCGCGCGCACCGCTACTCGTCGTGGGGCGCAGTCTCTATAATGGTGCAATAGGCCCCTTGGGGGTCGCAGATAAAGGCAAACCGCCCGACTCCCTCCACCGCCATTGCCGGGGAAATCTGCTGCCCGCCGAGATCCTGCAACTGCTGTAGGGATTCATCCAGATTGGCGACGGCGAGGTAAATCGACCAGTTGGGGGGCATCGGTCCCCATTCCTCCCGAATCGCCATCATGCCGGCGGCCGGTATTTCGCCAAGACTAAAGAGGTTGTACTCGCCGCCGTCGCCACTCTGCGCTTTCTCCACCGACCAGCCGAAGAGGCTCGTGTAGAACTGCGCGGCCGCTGCAGTGTCGCGGGTATAGAGTTCGTTCCACGCCAGCGCGCCCGGCTCGCCAAAGACCTCGGCGCCAATCTGGTTAAGGGGCTGCCAAACCGAAAACGCCGCGCCGGAGGGGTCCTGCGCCACAAGCAGCCGGCCCGCATCCATGACGTCAATCGGCTCCTGCGCCACCGTGCCGCCCAGTTTCTTAATTGCAGCCGAGATTTCGTCGGCGCTCTCCACCGTAAAATAGCTCTGCCACACTGGCTGGCCGCCGGTCATCTGCTTCATCTCTGCCGGCATCGTGTAGATCGAAAAGACGCTCTTGCCTCGCTTTTGGAGCATGCAGAAATCCACGCCGTTAGGAAGCCGCATTTCGTTCGCTTCCAGTTCCAAGAACTCCGCATAGAATTGCTTGGAGCCTGCAAAATCGGAGGTTCCCAGGTCTGCCCAACTGAACATGCCGGGTTGATGCTTCGTTACGTCCATTTTCACCTCTGTTTGGCTGCGCATGTCACTGTGTAAGCTGGTTAAGGCCACACAGTATATAGTAGAGCTTGAAGATGAGGACGGGCAATAAGACTGGAGAAGATGGCGAATCATGGACGACGTAATTCTGGAAACGGCGCTTCCCGTACCCCGGTTTGCACGCGGAAAAGTGCGCGACATGTACGATCTGGGCGAGCAGTTGCTCATCTTCACTACCGACCGCATTTCAGCGTTCGACGTGGTATTGCCGATGGGCATTCCCGCCAAGGGCCGGGTGCTCAATACGCTGTCCGCGTTTTGGTTCCAGCGCATGGGTCACCTCATCCCCAATCACCTCATCACTACCGACGTTACGGCATACCCCGCAGAGCTGCAGGCCGACGGCGAAATGTTGGAAGGGCGCAGCATGCTCGTGCATAAAGCGGAGCGGATCGACGCCGAGTGCGTCGTGCGGGGGTATCTGGCCGGTACCGGCTGGCGCGACTACGTGCGCACCGGCGAGGTCAGCGGCCACAAACTGCCGCCGGGTACGGTGGAGAGCCAGGAGTTTGCTGAGCCCATCTTTACACCCGCTACCAAGGCCGAGACCGGTCACGATGAGAACATCTCGCGAGAAGAGCTTGCATCGCGTATCGGGACGGAACTGGCGTCGAAAGTTGAGGAAGTTTCGCTCGCCATCTACAATTTCGGGCGCGCCGAAGCCCAAAAGGCCGGTCTGATTGTGGCAGATGCGAAATTCGAATTCGGTCTGTACGAAGGCGAACTCATGCTGATCGATGAGGCGTTTACGCCGGATTCGTCGCGGTATTGGGATATTGACATCTACGCACCCGGCCGTCCCCAGCCCAGCTACGATAAAGAGTTCGTACGCGATTGGCTGCGCCAAAGCGGCTGGAACATGGAACCGCCCGCCCCCATGCTCCCCAACGACATAGTGCAGAAGACGAGCGAGAAATACCTAGAAGCCCTGCGGCGCATCACGGCCATTCCCCAGACACACTAGAAAATCTCTCGCTCAGCCTCAAGTGAGAATTGCACCACAGTTAATTCACTCTCCTCACGATTTCTGGACGGGAATTTGCTTCCCTGTAGCAGCCAATCTGTAGGGCAGTGGGGTAGTCCACTTCACTTTCCCACAAGAGGGTCACCTAACGAGGTCAACTGCCGAAGTGCCGCGCGAGGCAAGCTCGTCAGGTTAGCTACTTCCGCTTACAGGCTTCGGTGTACACCGCCAGAGTATGTTCGGCGATGAGCGGCCATGAGAAGCGTTGGGCAAACTGCCGGGCAGCAGCGCCGAGCGTTACCGCAAGCGCTTGGTCTGCGTAGAGGCGACGCAGCGCCTGGCTCAGCGCGGCCGGCTCTTCAGGAGGCACGAGCAGCAATGCATCGCTCTCCTGTATCTCCGGCGAGGGTTGTTTGGGATAGGTGCTCACCACGGGTAATCCGTGGTCAAGGGCCGCCAGCATGCTCGCCCGGCGCAGCGAAACCCCGTCTGCAAAGGGCAGGGCCATCGCGTCGCAGGTCGCGAGCGCGTGCGACGCGTCAGCCGCCGACAGATAGCCCGTGCTGAGCAAGATGTCCTCGGTGTCCAGCCCCAGCCGGTAGATGATGCGCTGCAAGTGCTCTTGATAGACCGCATTATACGGATCGCTCGCGCCGAGACTGCCGCCAATGATGAGCACGTGCACGGGAATGTCCTGATCGCGCAGGATGCGCACTGCTTCGAACAGCGTATCGAGGCCCTTGGTGAGATTGACGAAGCCGAAGAATCCCACCAGAAAGGCGTTCGTTGGCACGCCGTACGCGTTGCGGAGCGCTCGTCGGCGTTCTGCGGTGATTGGGACTTCGGCAATGTTCGGCCCGACATAGATCTGGTGTGCCGGCGTATTCTTCGAAGGAGGCACACGCGCAGCCGCCGCTGCTTCCCACTCTTTCCGGTCTTCGCGATTGGTGAAGATGATTGCGTCACTGCGGCGGCCCAGCATGTGGGTTACCCAACGGCGCAGCGGACCCGCTTTGGGAAAGAGGTAGGGCGTGCGCAGGTCGTGAAACGTAGTGACGATTGCCGGGCGCGGCGAGCGGCGCCGGAGATACCAGGGCAAGAGGTTTACGGCAGGCTTCAGGTCAAAAGCGGCGGTTTGGTACTGGATGTGCACCACGTCGAAATGACGCTCGCTGAGAATCTGCTGCGTAATGCCCCAAAAGGGAAAGCCCCACGTTCCCACCACGGGATGCACACTCCGCTCCGTGCTCGCACAATCTGAGCTGGTCAGCACCTCGCTGGTTACATCGAGCGCGCGCAGTTCGGCCCGCAATATCGCCGTGTAGTCGGCAACGCCGCCCTGGTTGGGCGGGTATTCACCTGTGATGAAGAGAACCCGCATAGGCTTTCTATTGCCGCATTAACCGAACCGCAGACACGATGCACTCCGCCAACGACGCTCGAGATTGGTGTGAGTTGCCTGCATTATACGAGACGCCGGCCTCGTCCCGGAAAGCCGGTAAGGTACCAGACCGCCACGTGGGCGCACACGTTGGCTTTCTGAAGCAAGTGTGGGTCACGCCCCTTCAGCAGGCCGCGCAACGCCTGCTCCGCAGTGTACACCACAAAAAGGAAGCCGATGATGCCGCGCAGAAGCAGGGCAGCCAAGCGACCGCGCTCCTTCGCCAGGAACTTCTGGCGACTATGGTGAAAGTTTAGGGCGCGGGCGATCTGGTCTTGACCGGCGCTTTGGCTCCGGTGGTGAAGTACATGCGCTCCAGGGAAGTAGGCGACCTGCCATCCTGCTGCATTGATCCGCTGGCACCAGTCGGTTTCCGCGAAGTACATAAAAAAGCGGGGATCGAACCCGCCCACTGCTTGCAGTGCCGCCCGCCGGACAACGAGGCACGCGCCAACTACCCTATCAACCATGGCGGGCTGCGTCTCGTCCAAGTCGCGGCAGTAGAAGCGTTGGAGAGCGGAAGTCTCGCCCAACCACCACTGGAGCGGGGTGCTTTCGAGGAATGTCGTAGCCCATGTATGGGAGCGGCGGCATGTTGACTGTGGAATTCCGCCAGGTTGCCGTACGTGGGGCCCTACGACGCCGACGTGCGGCTGCGCGGCGAGGTAATCCCTAATGGCGGCAAAAAACCCAGATTGTACCTCCGCGGCGGGCTTTAGTACGACCACCAGTTCCCCGTGCGCTGCCAGCATGCCCTGGTTTGCCGCTTTGCCGAACCCCATGTTCGTCTCATTGGCGATCAGGCGCACCTTGGGGAAGCGATCCCGCACTGTCGCGACGCTGGCATCCTGCGAGGCGTTATCTACCACGATGACCTCGCCGGAGATTCCGGCCTGTTCCATAGCGGTCACTACCGAATTAATCGTGGTTGTCAGAAGCTCAAGAACGTTGTAAGAAACAATGACGACCGAGACCCCGCAGGTAGCGGCCGGCAAGTCCCGAAACTCTTGCCAGACTTGCGTGGTGGGGTCTTTCTCCAACGCCGCCAGGTGCCGGTGCGTGCGCCAATCGAAGTAAGCCATTGCCGCGCTGAGCGCAAAGCCCACCCAACCTCCGGTGTATCCCCGCCAAGTAAAAAAGTGGCGGTTGAAGGCCCGCAGCGGCTGCAGAATATAATTGTGCGGGCGCACGCGCTGCCCTTGGAGCCAGAGACGGCGCGCTTCCAGTTGCGCATACCGCTGGTGCTTGGCAACGAACTGCCGCACCGAGGCGTAGCTGTAGTGGGTCAGCGGTTCTGTCAATCGTTCCTCGGGACCGTCGAGCACCACGAGTTCGTGCACCAGCCGGGTCGGATCGTAGCGTCCTTGCGCAACCTGAAACAAGCGGAGCTGGTAATCGGGGCTCCAGCCCGCGTAACGCAGCCAGCGTTCTTTGAGAAGATTTTTGCGGGGAATCCAGTAGCCGGCCGCTGTCCCATCCCGTACCGCCGTCCGGATCTCCGCCGCAAGCTCTGGCGTCACGATCTCATCAGAGTCGATGAAGAGTACCCAAGGGGTCTCTACGTGCTGGAGTGCGAAGTTGCGCTGCGCGGCGAAACTCTCGAGCTTGCGCTCGAGGACGCGCGCGCCGTGGCGTTGACAGACGGCAGGGGTCTCATCAGTGCTAAAGTCGTCCACAATCAGGATACTGTCAACCCAGGCGAGGGGAGCGAGGCACGCGTCGATTATGGCCGCCACGTTGCGGGTGAGCACCACGGCCGTAATGCCGCTAAGAGATGACCCCGAAGTTGGATTTTCGCCCCGTGTCGAGTTCGGGGCAAGCTCTGTGCGTGAATGACGGGGTTGCACATTCATTGGGGCCACCAAGGCGTGCTCACAATTGCCATTCGCCCCTAAGCGCCAAGCCGAGTACACGGAGCCGGCTTTGCCAACGGTCACGGAGTGCCTGATCGGGATCTGGGCTGTCATTGGCTTGCGGACGCTCGTTCGTGCCGGGCGTGCGAGACATCAGGCGTTGCGGAAGCATCTTGAACAAATCAAACAGCGCGCCTGTTGCCACGATGCCGCGGGCGGCCAATTGATAGCGGCGGCTGCAGTGCTTGGCGAAGAGACGGAAGCGGCTGCGGTGCAGCTCCACGAACATGCGCCCGGCCGCCTGTCGCGTGCTCTGGCCTTCGTGGTGCACCACGCGCGCGCCGGGCACGTGCATGATCTCCCAGCCCGCTTGCTTGATGCGGCGGCACCAGTCCACTTCCTCGCAATACATGAAGAACTGTTCGTCGAGCAAGCCAACGGCAGCGCACACCTCGCGCCGCACCATCATGCACGCGCCGAGGGGGTAATCCATCGCGAAGGGTTGTTCGTGCATAGAAAATGGGTAGCGACCGTAGAGCCGCGAATTGAGCAGCCGGTGGTTGAGGGGAAAGAAGTCAATGAGCGCCATGGCAAGCGTGGGAAAGTGAAATGCCGCGTGCTGATACCTGCCATCGGGATAGAGCAGTGTTGGCCCCACCACCCCGACGTCGGGGTGGGATTCGAGGAAGTTTGCCAGCGCAGCCAGCGCGCCGGAGAACAGTTCCGTGTCCGGATTGAGCAGGCAGAGGAATGTCCCATTCGCTGCCCGCAGGCCCTGGTTGGTGGCTACGGCAAAGCCGCAGTTCTCGGTATTGGCAATCACCTGTACTTGGGGAAACTGCGCGCGCACCATTGCCACGCTCGCGTCAGCGGAGGCATTGTCTACTACAATCACCTCGTTGGGTGGGTGCAACTCCGCGGAAACGGTCTCCAAACAACGCGCCAAGAGCACACGTGTATTGTACGAGACAATGACTACCGAGATGCGAGGCGGGCCCGTATCCACTTTGCCTTGCGCCATTCCTACTTGATACTCCAGGTTTGTCTGTTGAACTCTGGTGTCGTGCAAGGTTCAATCCGGCACTTGCGCTGAGGAGACTGCTATGCTCACTGGGCATACGTCTTATCACGCCAAGACGGAGACGCTGGATTTGCGAGCTGCCAAATTTCTCAGTGCGGACGGCGAAGCAGTCTATTTTCTTAATGAAAACGCCTTATTGCTCAGGCGTCAACACTGGCGGAAGCCTGTGCGGAAGCATTGCCAAGGTATAATGGCGCTGGGATGTGGGTGTCAACGGCCGGTTTACGCACCGGCCGCGGCAGGGGTCACAGCCGTTGCGAACGTGAATTCTTTGAACTCATTCTCGCAGGGGCGTCCCCGCGCAATGAGCATGCGGCGTTCGGCCGGAATCATGACGTAGCCGATTACGCTATGCGCTACTGGCCCGTGCTGACAAATGGACGTGGGTTCGGCGTGCGCCCGTGCAATGGCAATCACCTGTTCCAGCGAGTGCGGCTGCTCGGCCGTGAGCTGCTGCAGCAAGTCGTAGCGGCCGTGGCTGTTGGCCATAAAAGCTTCGTTGTCTGTACGCAGATTCGGCAGCACGCGGTCAACCAAGCAGTGGTTCGAGGCCCACAGCGCGTGGTCCTCAAGCTGGCGCACGCCCAGGGACGTGGGAGTGCGTTCTATCACCGCCCCCTTGCCGGCGGGGTCAGTGAAGACCAGGTTGTGGCCGTGAGACATGATGGGTGTACGTTCGACCAGAGCGAGGGCAGCTTCCACGTCATCGGGGTACTGCAAGAAATAGCGCAACGCGATGTTTGCGGGGATGCCGTGGCCCCAATCACTGTCGGTGTTGGGCAGGCTGCCGCCGCCGTAGGTGAGGCCGGGTGCGTTGATGCCTGCGTTCATCCACACGGTGCCGGCCCAGGTAACGCCGATGAAATCGTGTCCGGTGGCGGGACGGCCCTCCAAATAAACATGAAACTTCAGGGCTTCAAGGTGCACGTCGTTGGACTTGTAGTGGACGATACCGTGATCGGGAGTGACAAGCACAAAGTTCGTGCACCCCTGCTGCATCCGCCCAATCTCCTGACAGGAGTTGTACGCAAGCAGGTCGGCAAAAGGGACGTGTGCTCCATCGGCAATGCCGTGCAGTTCCTCGAGCGCTTCTGGAAAGACATTGTTTAAATTGCGTTCCACTTGCGCGAGCACACGCGTCGTGTGGTCGGCGGGAAACCTACCCTCAGGCACGACCATCTGGATGGCTGCTGTGACGAGGTCGGCAAACGCCTCACCTTGCTGTCGACCCATCTCGTAGGGTGTTCCGCTCAGAGTCACTTGGCGCATAACAGTTCCTCCCTGTCGGTTGATATGATCTGTAGGCTAAAGTGCTCACGGCAGCCAATGTCGATTGAGAGAGCTAAGGACATCCACCGTGCGTTCAGCGCCGCTGAGGCCCGCGCAAGAGATGGAGACTCTTTGCGGTACATGACCGATGTACTTTCCCCGCGCGGTCTTTTCCCAGCAATCCGCAGCGTACAACAGCCTGATGAAGACTTCAAGCTGTAGGTTAGCAAACTCTGGGGAGAGCCAGAGAGTCGCGTGGGCCTCGGTACCGATCGCTAGGGAGAGGCCTCTTCAAGCGCTTCCGGCGTGCGGTGGGTGCGGATGTACTCGAGACTACGGCGATACTGGTCTTCAGATATGTACTGCTTTGACATATAGAGGTTGAGCATCACTTCAAGGCGCAGGATTGGGTAGAGGTTGTAGCCGTGGCGCTTGAGACGCGCCTCGCCGCCTTGGTCGCGGTCCACAAGGACGATGGCATCGCGCACAACGAGGCCGGCTTCCTCCAGAATGGCCGCAGTCTCCAGGATGCTGCCGCCGGAAGTAATCAGATCGTCGATGATGAGGACGGTCTCACCTTGTTCGTAGCGACCTTCAATCCGGTGTTCGCCTGCCTCGCTGCGCGCGTAGATCATGGGAATGTCTGTTGCCAAAGAAAAGGCCGTGGCAAGATGCAGTCCGCCGAAGGGGACACCCGCAACGAGCGTAAAGGGGTGAATCTTGGGATGCCGCATCGCTTGGCCGGAGCTCGTCTCTTGCGCTATCAATTGGGCGGCAGCGCGCAACGAATGCGGATTGCTCACCAAGACACGCGGGTCAATATAGATTGGTGAATGGACGGTCGTGCGGCCTAGGGTATAGTCACCGAACTGCACTCCGCCAAGTTGAAAGACGTTTTCTGCAAGCCACAGATTTGAGACAGGCTGCGCCACGTTAGGCCCTTTCAGAGCTTCCGATCATTGTTGGACTAGTCATTATCCTTCACTCGCAGTGCGAATGTCAATTGCCGCCCGGCGGCGACTGCGTGGCAGGCGGACTAGCGTGGCGCCGGCTTTTCCGCGAGGCTCAGATATGATAGACCAAACGGCAGATTTCGCCGCGCCAGCCACCGAGATTCGGCGCGATGCACGGCCACAGCCAAGGCATTGAGCACGGTTGGCACAGCCAGGAAGTCGCTCTGGGCATCCTCCTTGCTGAGCCTCTGTGACAAGAGCCTTTTAAGGCCGCGCGTAACCAGCGCTGGTATGAAAATCGAGGCATACGTGGGCGACAGACGCAAGAGCCGCAGCCCCGATCCCTCAATTGTCTGGCGCAAGCTGCTCTGAGAGTAGCGGCGGAAGTGGTGAAGGGCGATGTCGTGCTCGCCAAAGAGCGCCGGATGTGCCGGTACGGTGCAGAGGAGAATGCCACCCGGACGGAGAACACGGGCGCTCTCACGGACCGCGGGCGCATCGTGACGCAAGTGCTCGAGCATATCAGCGATCACAATCAGATCGAAAGAACGGTCTGCGTAAGGCAGCGCTGTGGCGCTGGATTGCACGAGGTTGCCGAGTTCACGTTCACCACAGAAGGTGAGCGCCGCAGTCTCGATGTCGATGCCGTGTGTTTCCCCAAGCGCAGAGAGCATGCCCATGACGGCGCCGGTGCCGCAACCGATATCCAGGATGCGGGGGTTCTTGGGCAACCGTGTGTCAACGATGCGCAAAGCGGCCTGTAAGTACAGGCGCTTGGAAGCAAACCACCAGTAGCGGTCTTCCTCTGCAAACATCCTGGCGTACTCATCACGATTCATCGCAGGATCACCTTAACGCGGCAGGGCTATAGTCGCTTGCCTGACCTGCAGCGAATTGCACTGGTGTACGTGCGCACTTGCGAAGCCGAGAACCCGCAGTCTGTCGGTCCACGGCGCGGCGTGATTTTGACTTACAAACATAAACTCATGGTAAGGACGGCGGACCCGAATTGCACCGCCAATACGCTGGCCTGCGCCGGACTTGCGCGAACTGCGAAGTGCCCTTCCGGTGCCAGCTTGCACTCACTAGTATGTATTTTACGGCATTAGGCTATGGCGCGGGAGGCAGCCTCAGCTTCGGGAGAGCATGCAGGGGCAAAGGCTGACGGTGGGCTTGCAGGGCGCTGCGCGACGCGCTATTGGATTGTTGCGTGTTTTGCCGGCTCAATCATGAACCTCAAGGTATTCCAGGTTTGAATGGCCTGCCATTAACCGTCGAAATGGCCGGCACGCTAAGATAGATGGATAAGCGTGAATGAGCAATGGTCCCTATCCGGGCCCCGGCAGAGGCAGATGTTGGGTGAAGATACGCGCCAGGGACGGCAGAAGCACATGAAGTCGCGAACGCTGCAATTCGGCATAGTGGGAATAGTCGTGAGCGCCGTGGTCTCCGCGGTCTTGTTGGTGTTGGCGTTTCCCCCGTACAACCTGTGGTTCTTGGCCTGGATAGCGCTGGCGCCGATGTTGCTGCCGCTGGCGGTGCCCACGCTGCAACCGCGCGCCGCCCGCGCCGCTAGCGCCTTGACCTATGTGCTGTACATGGGCGTGCTCCTGTGGCAGGCGTTTCCGCCCGGCCTCACGAGCCGCGCCTGGCGGGGCAGCGATTTCCCGCCAATGCTCTTTCTCGATTCTCCGGCCTTATTCGTGAGCGTTATACTGCTGCCAACGCTCTTCGTACTGTTCTATTTTGGGCGCGTGCCGCTGGGCCCGCCGGTCGCCCTTGCACGAGCTAAGCCGTACTACTGGCTGCTGCCGCCGGCCGTGTGGACACTCACGGAGTATGTGCGCTATCGGCTGCAACTCGGCCACATTTGGGGAAACCTGTTTACCACACAGCACACCGCGCCCGCCGCGCTGACGGTCACGCGGATTGGCGGTCCGTGGCTGCTTACGTTCTGCATCGTCTTGGCCAATGTGCTCATCGCTGCCCTGTTGGCTCGCGTGCTGGCGCGCCGGCCCGTACTGGCGGCGGGGTCGCTCGCGGTGGCGCTGCCAATCCTCCTCTGCAGCCTATTCTTAGGAACAGCCGTGCGCGCGTTTGCCGTGCCGCAGGCGCAAGCCGGGCCGCAGACTATAGAAGTGGCGCTGGTGCAAACGGGCGTAGACATGTCTGATTACTACGACATGGCGCTTGCGCAGGGAGTGCGTGACTACTATGCGCTGGCTTGGAGCGACGTGGAGACGCTCACCCGGGAGCAAGCGCAAGGCGCGGACCTGATCGTCTGGCCGGAAGCAACGGTCTGGTGGGACGTGCAGGTTGACCCAGAAGCGCGCGAACGGCTGGCGCAGTTTGCGCGTGAGATGGATGCGTATCTCTTCGTGCCGTATTTCGTTGATACCGATCCCCGCGGCTACCGCAATGAAGCAGTGCTGATTTCTCCTGAAGGCGAGTTCCTCGGCATGTACGCGAAGAACTATCCCATCATCTTCGTGGGCGAAGAGAGCGTGACCGGCGGCGCGTATCCGGTGTTTGCCACGCCGCTTGGCGCCTTCGCGACCATGATGGCGTATGATTCTGACTTTCCCGACGTGGCGCGCACGCTTACCGCCAATGGCGCGCAGCTTATTGCGGTAACGAGCCATGATTGGGTGGAGATGAGCCCGTTCCAGGTGGCAGCGAGCGTGCTGCGCGCCGCTGAGAATAACGCGACCGTCGTAAAGGCCGATTGGCGCTACGGCAGCGCGGTGATTCTGCCCAGTGGCGAGATCATCGCCAGCACGTCCGCATTGGAGCCAGACCGCGCGGTGCTCCGCGCCGCCGTGCCTGTACCCGCAGACTCAGGCACGTTGTACACCCGCACCGGCGATTGGTTTCCCGGGCTCTGTGCTTTGCTCGTCATCGGGCTTAGCGGCCACTCGCTCTGGACGCGGAGATCCGCAGGGCGGGCAGGTGGCGGTGAAACCACCGGCGCTTCAGGAAGTGGCGCATAAAACAACGGGCGGCTCTTGAGTTCTCGGCCTGTTGGGCTATAAGGCGACTCGCGAAGCCGGAATCTTGGATTCTGCGGGAGTTCTCGCGGTTGCGTGCGTTGGGTTTGGGCCGATTGTTTTTCCGCTAACGCATATGTAAGGCGGCGTATGGGGCAAGTTACCCTCACCGGTAAGCAGAGCGACTTCCTCAAAATCGTGACGGCGGCGGCCGGACGGGGCGATCTGGCGGCGGTGCGCGCGCTGGTCGCGGCCGACCCCCGCTGGCTGCATACGGTTGGCTCCCATGGGCGCACGATGCTGTGGGAAGCGGCGTACTGGGGGAAAGAGGCGGTAGCGCAGTTCCTCGTGGAGAGTGGTGCCGCCGTGAACGCGAGCGCCTGCCACTACAGCGAACACTACGTGGAAATCAGTTGTTACTGCGTAGCCAAGGCCAAGAAGCGGCATGAGCTTGCCGACTATCTGCTGGCGCAGGGCGCGACAGTAGATGTGTTTACGGCAGCCTATCTAGGCGATACGGCGGCGGTCCGTGATTTACTCGATGCTGGCCCAACGCTGCTTGAAGGCACCCAAGCGCAGCACGACTCGCAGAGGTCAGAGGGGAGACGGCTTGTCTTCGACCACATGCCCAACTCCTGGGCCACGCCGCTTGCCTATGCGCTCAGCGGTGGTAGCAGAAATACGGTTGCGCTGCTGCTGGAGCGCGGCGCGGAAGTACGCAAGCACGACACGCGGATGCTAGGCATAGCGGTGGGCCGCAATCGACTGGACTTAGTTCAGATGCTCTTGGAGCACGGGGCCGATGCCGGCAATCTCCCATTAGCAGACCCCTCCCAGAACCGCGCATTGGCGGAACTGGCAATTGCCCACGGCTATGACGTCAATACCGGCCGCCCCGGCTGGCCGCCGCTGGTGGTCGCGAGCCGCGGCGACAAAGGAGAACATCCGGAGAAAATTCAAGCGCTGCTGGAACTTGGGGCCGACGTGAACGTGCGCGACTATAAGGGCAAGACCGCCCTCCACCGCGCCGCCACCGCCGGTTTTCTTGGGAGCATGGAGGTACTGCTCGCACATGGCGCCGAGATTGATGCTGCAGATGCAAAAGGCGAAACGCCGCTTTTCGACGCCGTGCGCGCAGGTCGGGTTGAGGCAGTGGCGCTACTGCTTGAAAGAGGCGCCAACCCGCTATCAGAGAACTACAAAGGCAACAATGTGGTTTTCTTGGCAAAGCGCATGCGAAAAAAGGGCGCGGCTGCAATTGCGGAACTGCTAGCGCAGTCTGAAGAGTACGCGCCGTAATGGAAACGGGGAACACTTCACGCGACCTACGTCCTACCAAGGCTTCAAGGATACTCATTAGTGCCGAAATGGCGACACTGTCAACCCGTCATTCCGGCGAAAGCCGGAATCCATCTTTCCGCCTCCCTAGACTTCGCCTTGTGCTGGAGTGACGGCTGACGTCTAGCCCAGGCATTTCCGGTAGCGTTCAAGCGCGGCTAGGATTCCGTTTTCCGTGACGTCGGGCGCGATCCAGTGGGCGATGGCTTTGAGATCGGGATGGGCGTTGCCCATGGCGATGCGCAGTCCGCATTCTTGGAGGAATTCCACGTCGTTGGGCCCGTCGCCGATGCCGATGATGTGCGCAGGCGTCGTGCCGAGCAGGCGCGCATAGCGGTGCACGGCAGTGGCCTTGGTGCCGAGCCTGTGGGTAAGGTCTACGCCCCAAGTCTTGCCGGGCTCGTAGGGAAAGCGCGTCACGTGCACGGGCCGTTCCGGGCCAAAGAGTTGCTCAAAGCGCGGCAGGTCTGCCGTGGGCACCGGCAGCACCGTGATGCGCGTGATGCGCCAGTGGCGAATGTCCGCAACGGCTGCAACCACTTCCGTGTCATCCACGGCGGAGAACGTGTAGGGGCTCCCTGCCACCACATTGAGCAACGTGCGGGCGTCTGCCGGTTCCAGGTAGATGCAGTCCAGGGTTTCCAGGGTGTCCGCGCGGAAGATGCGGGCGCCGCCGTCGGCAACCTGCGGCCCTGTCAGCCCGAAGCGCGCGGCCATGCCGGCAACGTAGTGAAAGTCTCTACTGGAAATGAGGCTCACGGGACACCGCCGGGCCACGGCGGAAAGCCCGGCGACTACCGGTTGAGGTGGCGGCACGCCGTAGGGCGAAAGGGTGCCGTCGATGTCGCTGAGCACGGCATGGTACCGTTGCTTGGCAGGCATAGCGCTCTCGTGCCCTAAGTCCTAGTGGCCGGCAATGCGCGCTACCGCCTGTGCCAAGCCGTCAACGAAGCCATCAACCTCGGCCTGCCCCATGGGCGTGGAAAGCGCCCCCAGGCCCTCTTTGGAAACTATGATTCCCGCATCCATGAGGCCGCGATGCAGGCCACGCATGCGCGCTTCGGCTGCCGGTCCCTTGGGGATGCTGCGGTAGTTCACAATGGGCGCGTCCGTCGGCACGACAATGATGAGCGATCCCGCGCCGCTGACCTGTCCGGGCACGCCCGCGTCGGCAAAGACCGCATTGGCGCGGGTGCGCAGGTCGTCGCCCAAGGCTTCCAAATGGGCATACGCATCCGGTTTGAGTTGCGTGAGCGCGGCGTAGCCGGCTGTCGCCGAGAGCGGATTGCCGCTGTAGGTGCCGCCGGAGGCAAGCGCGGGCGGCCCCTCCGTGGGATCGAGCAGCGCCATGACTTCGGCACGCCCACCCACCGCGCCTATCGGCAGACCGCCGCCAATGATCTTGCCAAAGACCGTCAGGTCGGGTTCGCCCCCAAAGCGCGCCGCGCCGCCTTCGTAGCTCACCCGAAAGCTGATTACCTCATCGGAAATGAGCACGATGCCGTAGTCGCGGGTGATATCGCGGAGAAACGAGAGAAAGTCGTCCTGGGGCAGCGGAAAGCCGGAGCGGTTGCAGAGCGGATCGTAGAGCAGTGCCGCCAGGTCGGCGCCGTGTTGTTCAAGCAAGCGAATAACGGACTCGCGGTCGTTGTACGGCAGCGTGAGCACGTCGGACTCCACCGACTCCGCCAGGCCGCCGCTGCTGGCCACACTGCGCGGCGCATGCGCCGGACCCCAAGCATCCGGCTGGGAAGAATAACTTACCTGCACGTAGTCGTAGTAGCCGTGGTAGAACCCCTCGAACTTGGCGATGCGGCTGCGTCCCGTGAACGCCCGCGCCAGCTTGACCGCCAGCATTACCGCCTCGGTGCCGGAGTTCGCAAACCGAATCTTATCCAAGGACGGCACCCGCTCGACCAGCAGGCGGGCGAGCTTCAGCTCCGGTTCAGCAGGTTCGGAGAAGGCCGTACCGCGCTGCAATTGGTCGATGATGGCCTCATTGATGGTTGGGTTGGCGTGGCCGTGGATGAGCGCGGTCATGTTGTTGAGGTAGTCGATACGCTCGACTCCCTCCACGTCGGTGAGGTAGCAGCCGTTTCCGGACCGGGCATAGATGGGGTACGGCTGATAGTAGTAGTGGAGCCGTGACGTGCCGCCCGGCATGTAACGGGACGATTCTTCAAAAAGCTCGGCGGTCCCGCTGGTTGGCGCAGTAACTGCCGCGCCCGGTTTCGTCGCAACTCCCCCTTGGCTGTGCCGCTGGCCCATAGCCGCCTCCTCGCTGCGTGCAACGTCTTGTGGCGATGATATACCCATTGGCGCGTGCGCACAACGGAACGACCGCGAATTTGGCCGCGCAAGAGTCCAAATGACGAGGCGGTTCGCGTGGGTCAGGGGCAGGACAGCGGCTCTCACCGGGGACAACTTGCTCAGTCTCTGGGACTCTCGTACGCAAGTAGGTGGGCAAGCGTATCAATTCGTGACTAAGACTCGGTTGACCGGGCTGCAAGAGCAGGTCTATGATGGTGCCGCATCGTCCCGATCTTCTCCTTCTCGCCGTGGGCTCCCATTCTCGGCGTGCTCGCACACTTTGAGGTTGCCTTGGACCTATGGAGACGTCAGTGATCCCGCGTTATTCTGACACGGTCGTCATCGGCGGCGGTACGGCCGGGGCGGCCGTGGCGGGCCTGCTCGCCGCGCGCGGCGACCGGTCGGTGCTGCTCCTGGAGGCCGGGCCCGACTACGGCCACCTACGCGAGGGCCGCTGGCCGCGCGACTTGCTGGACGGTCGCGTGCTGGCAAACACCCACGACTGGTCGCTCACGAGCGCGGCAGCTCACGGCCAACCAAACCACGTGCTGCAGCGCGCCAAGGTGATTGGCGGCTGCTCGGCGCATAACGGCTGCATCGCCATCTGGGGCAGCCGCGTGGACTACGACGGCTGGGCCGCCGCGGGCAACGACGGCTGGTCGACGGCTGAGGCGCTCCCCTATTTTGAACGCGCAGCGGCGCGGCTGTGCGTGCGCGAGTTTGCGCCGGAAGAGGTCACTCCCTTTCACGGCGCGTGCCTCGAGGCGATGGTTGCGAGCGGCATCCCTAGGACGGAAAATCTGAACGACCTGGATGAAGACATCGGCGCAGCCCTGGCGCCGGTCAACAATCGGGAAGGGATCCGCTGGAGCACGGCGCTGGCATATCTTGATCCCGTGCGAAATCAAGGTGTCTTGACCGTCGTTGGTGACGCCCTTGTGGACAAAATCAATCTGCGTGGCTCGCGGGCGATTTCAATCGACATAATCCACGAAGCACAGCAGTTGACGCTTGAGGCGGGGCAAATCTTTCTGTGCGCGGGCGCCTACGGCTCGCCCGCCGTTCTGCTTCGCTCCGGCATCGGCGCGGCTGAGGATTCGTATCGTGCCGGTATACCTACGCAAGTCGACCTTCCCGGAGTAGGCCGCAATCTGCACGATCATCCGGGCGTCACGATGTTGCATCACGGCACACCGCACTTCGATTCCTTGATGGCGGACTTCATCGCCGCCGGCAAGACCGTCTACACGGAGCAGAGCCTGGCCAAAGCGCGCAGCAGCCAATGCAGCGAAGCGTTCGACCTGCACATCGCGGCCCTCACTACGGCAACACCTGACAAGGACGGACGGTGGGTGTGCGAGATGTACGTCGCCAACATGGCGCCGCAGTCTCGCGGTCGCCTGACCCTGCGCAACAGCAATCCGCAAACCAATCCGGTGATCGATACCGGCTACTTCACCGATCCCGGTGATCTGGACTTGGCGGCGCTGCTGGACGGTGTCAATCTGACCCGCGACATCGCCCGCCAGCCTGCGCTCGCTGCGTTGATCGGCAATGAACTAGATGAGACGGCCGGCATGGTTACGGCCGAGGATCTGAGGCGCAATAGCCTCCACTACTTCCACCCGGTCGGCACGTGCAAGATGGGCCCGGCCTCCGAATCTACCGCAGTTGTAGACTCGGCGGGTAGGGTACACGGGGTAGAGGGCCTCTACGTCGTCGACGCCTCGATTATGCCCACCGTCCCCAGAGCGAACACCAACCTGCCGACGCTCATGCTCGCCGAACGGATAATTGCTGGAGTCGACTAGAGTATTACAGCTCGGTGTGTGGCTCTGCCTATACCTGAGGTTTGTATTGTTCGCTAGGGCTGTTAGCTGGTTCCATAGCCACTTCAGCGATTGCTAGGCAATTGCGATTGACGAGCAGTGAACCCTGGGTTAGTTCCGCGCAACTCAGAATTGTCGAACTGTGGGTTCTAAGAAAGGTGTGCATGTACCGAAGGGGAAAGCCGGACATGTTGACATTCAATTCGATCGATGTGGAAACCGCAAACGCTGATCGTGCGAGCATCTGCCAAATCGGAATTGTGCATGTTCAGGAGGGAAGAATCGAAGATCAGTGGGAATCCTTGGTGAACCCAGAAGATTGGTTCGATCCAATGAACATAATGATTCACGGAATTCAAGAGAGTGACGTGAGGCATAGCCCTACGCTTCCCGATGTTCGCGGTGAGTTGCGTGATCGGCTGTGTGGATCTGTCTTGGTAAGTCACACTGCGTTTGATCGGGTCGCATTTGAGCGGGCTATGGTGAAGTATGGCTTGGAGAAGCTTCGAGTCACTTGGCTCGACAGTGCCATGATCGCCCGTCGAGCATGGCCGGAGTGCTATGCGCAAAGAGGTTACGGTCTCAAGAGAATTGCGGAGGATCTCGGAATCTCATTCAGGCATCATGACGCGCTTGAAGACGCCAGGGCAGCCGCTGAGATCGTGCTCCGAGCCTGTCTTAATACAGAAATGGACATTGAAGGGTGGCTGCGCCGGGTTGATCGACCTATCTTTGATTCTAGTGCATATTCCGCCAAACGAGAGGGAAACGTCAACGGGCCAATATTCGGTGAAACTGTCCTTTTTACCGGAGCACTTGGCATTCCGCGACGGAGAGCAGCCGACATAGCTGCAGAAGCCGGGTGCCAAGTGGTCAACGGTGTCAGTACAAAGGTAACGATGCTAGTCGTGGGTATCCAAGACGAGACCAAGCTGAATGGCTACTTGAAGAGCAGCAAACATCGAAGAGTGGAAGAATTGGTCAAGAAAGGTGTGGATATTCAGATTCTTTCGGAAGACGACTTTTCCGCACTTGTGAGTGTTGACCTATCAAGCTCTGCCTGAGCTTGCTCTCGCTTCCATGGCTGACATTGATGGTCGCCGAACGGATCGTCGCTGGGCTCAACTAGAGGCGTCTGGGTAGGACTTGGTACAGTCTGGCGACCCCGACCGTACGATTGCTTGAACCTTCGACCTGAAATTCAACTCAAAAACCCAGTCGCATGCCGACCCGGACCCACTGATTGGGGCGACCTGTCAATCTGTATAGGTATAGTACATTCGTCTGACCGCCATGGCTGTTTTGACCCACGCTCGGCTGTTAAAATGACACACCCACACAACCAGCGATTCTTTCCTTCTTAAATTTAGAATTTTCCTATGAAAACTACTAGATTCTCCCCTGAAAGTGATGTATTGTGAAGCTAGAACCTAGGGGGGAAACGACGGAAATATTGGGCTGCCAGAGCATCCAGTTAATATAGTGAGAATGCTAATGTACGCTCCCCTTCAGACCGCCAATGAAACGACGCTGCCCGGGCCACTGATGGCCGGTCTGGGTGATGTCCGCATACTGCACCCTCCTGGGACTTTCGCCTTGTCACCGGCAAGCCTGATTTCAGTCCAAGCGATAGTGGGAAACCAGGGTCTGCTCAAGGGCATCGGGCTGGACTGGGGCACTGGTTCCGGGTGTCTGGCGATCACCGCAGCCAGAATTGCCGATGTTTTTCACGTGGCCGGGCTGGACATCTCCGAGACGAGTGTGGCAATCGCCCGCAAGAACGCCTCATGCAACGCCGTCAGCGACAAGACGTCGTTTTTTGTCGCCGACTCATACTCTCCGGTGGACTGGCGCGTTCGCCGGGCACTCGATTCCCTGGTGAGACGTGTGGACTTCGTGCTTGCGAATCCGCCTGCCAGCGATCACGACGACGGCTTCGGTTTCCGACGTGAAGTGCTTAGGGGGGCGCGGAATTACATGGCAGCGGGCGGCGTTGTCTTGCTCGGCGGGTCGTCTCGCTACGGCCAGAGGGCTGAGCGACTGTGCGACGAGGTGCCAGAGTTTAGCTACGGCGGGATTCTCTCAAGCACCGGCTGGGTCCCGTTTAATCTTGCACGGCCGGACTACCTGCGATATCTGCAGCAGTACGCGGCGGAAGAGGAACGCGGAGGCCTGACCTACCGCTTCCAATGCAACGCTGTTCATGCAGGAGAGCCGATCAACGCACGACGCGCGCTCTCGCTCTTCGTTGCGACCGGCCTAATGCCGTTCATGGACTGGCAGATGCACCTGTTCAAATACAACCGAGACTAAGTTAAGCTCCGACCGTCATACGCGTCCATCGCCCAACAGTCACCTCCTTGTTGCCCTGAATTCCGCATGGTTCTGGCAATGTACCTCAACCTCCGGGGCGAGACGTACAACTACTCTGGGCTTACTCTTGACATGTGCCCTTCACGGGCACACCTCTGCATCTGAACAGAAGCGCCTAACCATTGTCGACAAGATCCACTGTCCGGTTCTCTCACGGATGCCAACCGGCGTTTCCCAGGCGCCGCTTGAATGCTGAGGGGGTAATCCGTTTACAGGACTGCTGGCCACTCTCACCATGGCTTCGCACTTCCCGTGTTTGGCGTGGAGTGTGTCACGTCGTGGGCATGGCAATGTATCGAAACCATTCATGTCTCGAGAAGCATCAGCGGAATGCAAGAGTGGCCTGGCGGGAAGTGTGCGAACCCTCTTTAGGACTGAGGGATGCCGAGAAAGCAACCGAACTTGGGCATGGATGAAGATTCGGCCAGCCGGCGCGAGCGGTGGCGACTCCGACCGGGCTCGGACCGGCGCTCCCGGCCTCGAGAGGGCAGTGCGTTAAAGCACTACACCGCGGGGCTGCATGGGGAAAGAAGCCGTGACTAGGCTGGGCCGAACGCCTTGAGTGCAGCATCCTGCTGCGGCGGGCTGTGACCGACGACCCGCTCATGCCTGATCTGCGTGACCGGTGTCGCACGAAAACCGCTGCCGGTCACGCGCTTGACCGACCCGGTCCTGCCCGGCAACGGCGTTTGACAAGCCGTAGGTCATAGGTTAGATTTGCCCAGGATTTTGGGCAAGAAGAGGGTGTCTTGCAGAGTAATCAATTCAATCTAACTTGCAACGTACGCACATTAGCCTAAGGAGAATGCTGTGAAGGTTGACCGAGACCAGTTCATGGACCAAGGGTATCTGATCTTTCGCAACCTCATCCCGCCGGATAGGCTGGAGTCCTTGCGGGCGAGCTGCGAGACGATGCTGGAGCGGCAGAAGATGAACTGGGCGCGGGAGCGCGGTCCGGACGATCCGCCCGGCGGCGAGTATGACAAGGTCCGCCAGCCCCGCGTCATGATGATGCGTCCGGGTCTCATCGACGCCGAGACGGCCAACGTCGTGGAAGAGTTTTGGGTCGCTGACGAGACCCTGGAAATAGCTAGTCAGCTCCTTTGCGAACCGCAGCCTTGCATTACCGAAATGATGATGATGTGCAATCCGATCCGCGACTGGCCGGGCGGCACGGGCTGGCATCGGGACATTCATCCGGTGGACATGGCCCCGCTGGATGCGTTGACCGCGGACTTGAGGGAAAACGGCCCCAGATATGCGCAGTGGAACGTGCCCCTGTATGACGACAGCGTGTTGTGGGTGATTCCCGGCAGCCATCGCCGGCGCAATACCGAGCAGGAGAACGCCGAATTGCTTAAAGACCGCGCCGCGCCGGTCACCGGGGGCATTCCGGTGGAGTTGAACGCCGGAGACGGCGTGGTGTACATCAACTATCTCAACCACACCGGCAGCAATTACACCACGAAGCAGCGACGCACACTCCACGGCGGTCACGCGATCTACGGCAACTACCAGGAGCTTGGCTTCTTGGAAGAACTCGCCCCTTGGGCCCGCGAGAGGTTCGAGTCCTTCGTGGCACGCGGCGAGCGCATGAAAGATGCAACCGAGGAAGCGCTCCGCGCCGTCATTGCAAAGGATGAGCCCGCCTACCGAGCCGCCTTGGAGACCTTGCAGCCCGGCGCGGGCCCCCACGGCAGAACCACCCTCACGGTTTTCTTGTCCAAGGTTGCGTTGCAGATGCGCATCCTGAAGGACGTCGAGTTCGGTCCGTTGGACTATCTTCATCGCTGGGTTCACGGAGAGCATCCCATTACCCTGAATTGGGGGCCGGACTTCACCGCGCGCTTTTCCGCCGAGGAAGCGGAAATACTGTGGAGCCGGTTCAAGGATATCGATGCCGCGCTCCAGAGCGGCGCGGATATGTTCGAGCCTGCATTTCAGGCACAGCCCATGCGCTACTACTTCAACGAGCTGCCCGCGGGCGTGGGTGCCGAGTCGTTCATCGCCGGTTGGCAGAGCTAGATCTGACTGCTCTCGGCAGGGCGAGAACGGGCTGTGGCGCTCAGGAATCCTAGGGTAGGAATTCTGCTCCTGGCGAGAGTGCTTGCCGCGTGCCGTGTTGTCCCCGATAGCATTGGCCGGCTGCGTTCTTGTCAGATGCGGGCCCTTTTGCCAGTGGCTCTTGCAGACCCGCAAGCTCCCATGCATCGCAAGCGGGCAAGCCGGGAGTCACTGTTTCATATGCTGTTTCTGTGTGCCCCCGCTGTAGCATTCTTGGCAAAATGACTCTCTAGTGGCGGCATCAGGACGTACGCAAAACGGTGTCTATGTATACTTAAAGTTGGTAGTTGCACCAAGAAGCGTGCACTAGCGTGGAACCTGGCGTCTCAACGAGGAGGTCATCAAGTGCTTAGCCGGATACGGCGTGGTATAGCGGTCTTGGCAGCGATGGCGGCCCTCATGATCGCTGTGTCCTGTAGTGTGCAAGTGATTCAGCCCCCTCCCGATCCCGAAACCGCGCCTGCGGAATACACGCAGTATTTTGTAGACCAGGCGGTAGCCTATTACAAGGCACACGGACTTGAGGCGACTGTCGAATTCTATAACTCGATGGCGAGTGTGGATGGCGAGTGGTACGTCTTCATCGTTGACGAGGACAACGTAATGATTGCCCACGCGACTATCCCAGAGAACGTGGGACAGTCATTCCACGACATTGTGGGGCCGGGCGGTTACCCCGTGGGATCATTGATTGTTGCAGCCACCACTGAAGCGGGCGCGTGGATAGACTACACGTACCTGAACCCAGCGGCGGAGGCGTTCCAGTGGAAACACGCGTGGGCAGTGAGGCATGATGGACTGCTCTTTGGTTCCGGTTGGTATGAAGACGGCACGTCCAAGTCCGATTCGGCTTCGTATACGCAAGCGTTCGTTGATCAAGCGATACGGCTTTACGACGCGATTGGGCGCGAAGCCACATTCGCCTACTACAACACGGCAGAGAGCGTGGACGACGATTGGTACGTTTTTATTATCGATGAGAACGACAACACCATGGTGCATCCTACGCGTCCCGAACTCATCGGCAGCTCTCCCAAACAGCGCGTTGACGTGCGCGGTAAGGCCTACGGTGAAGAGCTCATCGCAGCCACCGAGGACGGCATCTGGGTGGACTACTACTTCCTCAACCCCGCCACCGGCTATGAGGAGCAGAAGCACGCCTGGGCGGTCAAGCACGCCGGTCTGATCTTCGTCTCCGGCTGGTACGAGCGCGCCGCAGCAGAAGACGATGCGACCTATACCCAGTCGTTCGTGCACCGGGCGATCCAGCGCTACGACGCGCAGGGGCGGGAGGTTGCCCTCGCGTTCTTCAGCTCCGAGCAGAGCGTGCAAGGCCAGTGGTACGTCTTCGTCATGGACGCGAACCAGGTTACCATCGCGCATCCCAATCCCGAACACATAGGCCGCACCAGGGAGCAGCGAATCGATAAGTACGGCTACGACTACGGCGCTGAATTCCTCACAGCGAACGAGGAAGGCAAGTGGGTAGATTACGTCTTCCTGAACCCGGATACCGACGAGATATGGCTAAAGCATACCTGGATCATCCAGCACGACGGGCTTTTCTTCGCCTCGGGCTGGTATGAGGGGGATCATCCATTGTGACGGACTGTTCTTCGGCTCAGGCTGGTATGAGGAGGTGCAGGAGTAGCTCATAACAAGGCGTGACACCACGTCGAGATTTCCAAAACGATGAATAGCGTACGCGGCAGGCGTTTAGATCGCCTGCCGCGTTACACGTTGCTGTCAGCAACTAGTAGGAGGATAAGCTAGGTTACCTAGAGCCATACGCACCTCAAGGATTCTTGTGTCTGGCAACCTTGCACGGGACGCGTGTCCGTTGCCTGCGCAGATATGTGCGCAGCCTTGGCACGAACGTGCGCAGCCTTCGCTATAATGAGCCATAATTGTGTGCATACCAGAGCCAGGAGTAGTCAAGACAGTCCAGGTTGTGAATATGCAAGGGACATAAGCTGCAGAAAGGGTAGTGGTTATGGCTGACGTGCTGCAGGCCGGTGTGGGGCGCGCGACGATTACGCCGCCGTTAGGAACGTGGCTGTGTGGGTTTGCCGGACGCGAACACGGCTGCGATTCAATCCTCGACGACCTCTATGCGACAACTCTTGTGCTCGCCAATGATGAGACCACCATTGCCATAGTTACCTGCGACGTCTGCGGTCTGCCCACGCAGCAAGTCGCTGCTCTCCGTGCGCTGATTACCGAGCGCACCGGCATTCCCGCTGCGAGCGTCCTCATCAATACGTCGCATACGCACTCCGGCCCCATCACGAGTCTCAGAGACGACATGGCGGCGCACGAGCGCGCCTACACGACAACGCTCATCTACTCCATTGCCGGGACGGTGGAATTGGCCCAGCAAAACCTGGTAGCGTGCCGCATTTCCCATGACGCGGGAAGTGTTGCCGCCAACGTGAATCGGCGCCTCATCCACGAGTCCGGTTGGGCGGGAATGGGCGAAAACCTGGGCGGCGCCATCGATAGGACGGTGCAATTACTGCGCGTGGATACGGCGGAGGGCGAGCCGCTGGCCGCCCTCGTGCACTATGCATGTCATCCGGTGGTCATACAACCGCCCAGCGTTGCCGTTTCGGCAGACTTCGTGGGCGTGGCGCGCGGGCTTTTCGAAGCGGCGAGCGGCGCTACCATGCTTTTTCTCCAGGGCGCGTGCGGCAACATCAACCCCATCGGACAGCGCGCCGAAATCGATATGCAGGAACGCCTCTGGGGCGTGGGCAGTGCCCTTGGCGCTGAGGCGCTGAAAGTGTTCTCGCTCAACGGACTGCATGCGGTCTTCGGCGAGGGGGAACCACTCGCTCCTATGCTCGGAGCGGCGCAGGAGAACCTAACGCTCGATCTGCATACGCCTAACGAGCCGCCGACGCAACTTGCCGGAAGAACCCCTGCCCTGCGCTACTGGACACCGCCACTCACGGACGACGGCAGGGTAGAGTTTGAGGTGCAGGCGCTCCGCATCGGCGACGTGGCCCTGGTTGGCGGCGCGGGTGAAGTCTTCATCGAGCTTGCGCAAGCGGTGCAGGAACGCTCGCCCTTTGCCCATACCATGTACCTAGGCTACACAAACGGCGACGTCGGTTACATCCCCACCGCCGCCGCTTACCCAGAGGGCGGCTACGAGGTCGATAGCGCCCACTTCCACTACAATCTCCCCGCCGCCGTCGCGCCGAATAGCGCGGGACGAGTGGTGGACACCAGCGTGGCGCTCTTGGAAAACCTGATGAAATCCGGGTGACACACTGAGCACTGCATGCTTCTCTCAAAGACTAGGAGTGCACGAGCGCGAATGCATATTCTGCCATAATTAAGGGGATGTGGCTGCGCAGCGAGGAGTCTTGACATGTTAACGTCTCTTTCCATCAGCAAGTTTCGTGGTTTCGAAGAACTCTCTATCGAAGGTTCTCTTGATCGGATCAATCTTGTTGCCGGATTGAATAGCGTCGGTAAAACCGCCCTGTTGGAAGCGATCTATGTGCTCATCGGCATGGGAAATATCGAGTTGATCGTCAAACTCAGCAATTATCGGGGTCTAGCTGGAAGCTACGTGGGAGAACTGCCCCACCTTACCGAACTCTTCTGGGTTTCGCTCTTCCACAATCTCGATCCTTCTAACGACATTGAAATAAGGGGAACCCTTAGTGATGGAGAGCATGTAGCGCAGGTTTCGATTGACCGTGTAGGCACCACGCAGATATTGGTAAGCGATGGAAGAGTGGGGGAAGGCACTGGTGAACTAGAGTCGTTACCGGTATACGGTCACTTTCTCAAGCTTGCGCACTCTAAGCCGGATGGGTCAGCTATTGAATCTGCTATGGTCCTTGAAGCTACAAGGGATGGGACACCTACCGTACGTGTTGGATCAGATCCACCCATCCGACCGGAACCGCCGTTCAGGGGCTCATATCTTGGGGGAAACAAGTCGAGAGGACTACAAGACGCTGCTGCAAAGTACACGCGATTAGAGAGTGAGGGAGAACCCAGCGAGTTGCTCGAGACGCTGAGAATCATTGAGCCTCGACTGGAGCGAGTGCGAGTTGGATTCGTAGCCGGCGCACCAATGCTGCGGGGTGATATTGGCATCGGCGGCATGGTTCCGCTCTCACTCTTAAGTGATGGCCTGGGCAGCCTTACTAATATACTGTTGGCAATAGCGAACGCTCCGGGTGGCGTGGTGTTAATAGATGAGATTGAGAACGGCTTTCACCACTCGGTGCTATACCAAGTTTGGCAGGCAATTGGCGAGGCGGCGCGCCGCTACGATACGCAGGTATTTGCTACAACGCATAGCTTTGAATGCATAGAAGCCGCGCACGAGGCCTTTCGTGAGGACCAGCAGTATGCATTTCGGCTACATCGGTTGGAACGTATTGCAGATGAAATCCACGCAATTACATATGATCAGGAAACTCTTTCAGCCGCCATCCGCTCCAACTTGGAGGTGCGCTAGTGCCGCGGAAGAGCGAGGTAAAGGCACCGACTCAACTCTTCGTTGAAGGCGCAGACGCCAAGTATTTCTTCATGCATCTGCTCAATCATATGAGTATCAACAACGTAGAGGTGCAAGGTGAAGTGGAGTGGCGCGGTCACTCCAAAGTCTACAAAGATGCGCCTGACTTGATTAAGGGTTTGGGCCTGAGAAGCAAACTCGACGAGGAGGATCTCGCAGCCTTTGACCGTGTTCGGTATGAAGTCTTGGAACGGCTTGATCCCAGCGACGCAGAAATTAGCAACTTCGGCGGCATCACTGAGTTGCACAGCTTTCTTGGGGCCGTTTGGAACGCGCCTCGCGCGCGAACCACAATAGAGGCCATCGGCATCGTCCGCGACGCTGAATTAAGTGCCTCCGGCACTGCATCCGCTGCGGAGGCAGCTTTCAAGAGCGCACACGCTGCTATCAGTGCATCAGGGCTGAACTCTCCAGAGCGTCCGTTGCAGGTTGTTGGTGAGAAACCCAGGATCGGCATCCTCATTCTGCCGCCAGGAGAATCTGAAGGCATGCTTGAAGACCTATGCCTTGACGCTGTGCAGGCTGATCCGGCTATGCCATGTGTTTATGAATACATCGAGTGTGTCAAGAGAAGTGTGCCGAACTGGCGGGGCCGAAACCGAAAGAAAGCCAGCGTCCAAGCCTTTCTCGCCTCAAGACCCGAACCCGGCTTGAAGCTCGGTGAGGGGGCGAAACTTGGCTACTGGAATTGGAGCCACGAGGCGTACAGTCCAATCAAACAATTCATTGTGGACTTGATCGGCCAATAACGTAAAGCAATCTTGTTGACTCTCACTGCATTGCCGACTTGGGAGTGTTTCTATGTTCACACTTGGTGTAATGACCGACGAGGTTTCCCAGGACTTTGCGCATGCGCTTGACGTGATTGAGGAATTCGGTGTGCGCACCATTGAATTACATAGCATTTGGGACAAGAATATCTGCGATCTGGACAGCCGCGAGTTGACCCGGGTGCTGCGCATGGTGCGCCGGCGGGGCTTTGCCGTGTGCGACATCGCCTCGCTCTTCCTGCGCTGTCCGATCGACGACCTGGACGCCTACAACGAGCACGTCAAGATCTTGGAGCGTTCGATCCAGATTGCGCCGCTCTTCGATTGCGAACTCGTGCGCTGCTTTTCGTTCTGGCGGGAGAACGATCTTGATACCCACTGGGAGACCATCCTTGAGCGCTTGGAGTTGCCGGTGCGCATGGCGGAGTCCGCGGGCGTAACGCTGGCGTTCGAAAACGTGCGCTCGTGCAACATCGGCACGGGCGCGGAGACTACTCGGCTGATGGAAGAGATCAACTCGCCGAACCTGCGGGTGATCTGGGACCCGGGCAATGCCTACGTCTCCGGCGAGGCACGGCCCTATCCCGACGGCTACGAGGCGGTGAAGCCGTGGATCATCCACGTGCACGTAAAAGACGCAGTGCTCGGCCCGGACGGCAGCTCTGTGTGGAAACCCATTGGCGCGGGCAACGTGGATTACCCCGGTCAGATGAAGGCGCTGGCGGACGACGGCTACGACGGCGTGGTGTCGTTGGAGACACACTACAAACCGGAACACGGCACGGCCGAGCAAGGCAGCCGGGAGTCGTTTGCCGGCCTGCAGGCGATCTTGGCCGAACAGAGGATCGTGCCCAACTAATGGGTCGACGCTCTTGACTCGAAGAGACCCCTCACCCTAGCCCTCTCCCCCAGGAGACCTTTGCAAAACCCCTTTCCCCCTTGCTGGAGACCTTTGCGTAACTTCAGCCAGCCGCGCAAGAAATACTCCCTCTCCCGCCGGGATAGGGCCGGGGTGAGGGGATTACTGCTTGTACTGTCCTTATCTACCTCTAAGACCTATACGAAAGCGTGCAAAATCGGCAAAAACGGCCCAAATTGCGGGGATTCCCCCTCACCCTAGCCCTCTCCCTCGAGGGAGAGGGGACTTTCTCGCCTCGGCAAGGGTTATGCAATGGTCTCCTTGCTGGGGGAAGATCGGGCTGGGGGGGGGGTGAAGAACGGCTTCACGGCTAGCGATCCCTAGCTACCCTCGCCCCCTCTGGATTCCGGCTTTCGCCGGAATGACGGAGTTATTCAAAGGTCTCCCCAGGAGAGGGAACCGGAGCCGCTCCGCTTTCACTTGGTTCCGCATTCTGCACCCTCTCCCTCGAGGGAGAGGGCCGGGGTGAGGGTGAATCTTTACCGTACCAGCCTAATTCCGCGTGCTCGTCAGCGTAACGCAAAGGTTTCCCCAAGGAGAGGGAACCGGAGGCGTCAATTGTACGCTCGCTCTTTGCTAACACATCGTAGCGCGGGGCGTGTTGTTGACTTTGCCACATGAACACCGCGGGGGCTTGTCCCCCGCCTCTCGGCCAGAATAGGAGATATGATTCCAAGCTACGTGCGTATGCATGATGTCGTTGACTAACCACGATGCCGGCACTTTTCGTTACAATAAAGGCAGGTAGCATCTGTAGCCGAGGGAGCGCGGGATGAGCACAACGATCGGGTCTTCCAAACGTACGCTTGACGAGCTCTTTGTAGAGCAGTTTGCCGGCTCAGGCGCGCGCTTCCAAGCAGCCGTTGAGATTTTTCCAAATGGCGCTACCCACGACGGCCGCGCCCAGAAGCCGTTTCCACTCTATATCGAGCGCGCGCAGGGCGCGCACAAGTGGGACGTGGACGGCAACCGCATCATCGACTTCCTCGTGGGCCACGGCGCTTTGCTCTTGGGCCACGGTCATCCTGCCATCGTAGAAGCAGTGGCCGCGCAAATGCAGCGCGGTACGCATTACGGCGCGGCCCACGAACGAGAGGTCGAGTGGGGCCGCTGGGTGCAGCGGCTCATACCCTCTGCCGAGCGCGTGCGCTTCACGAGTTCCGGCACCGAGGCCACCCTGATGTGCTTGCGGCTGGCACGGGCGTACACCGGCAAGAGCAAGGTCATCAAGTTCGAGCATCACTTCCACGGCTGGCACGACTACGTCGTAGTGGAGGAGCCGCCTGCGCCGCCGCCGGCGGGTGTGCCCGCAGGCGCCGCCGATTCGATGCTCGTGCTCCCCGTACACGATGTCGAGCGGCTTGAGACCGTTCTCAAGAGTGATCCCGATATTGCCGCCGTTATTATGGAGCCTACCGGCGCCGGGTACTCCTCGTATCCGCTCGACCCCGACTTCTTGGCGGCCGTGCGCAAACTTACGCTGGACTACAGCGTATTGCTCATCATGGATGAGGTGATCACGGGCTTTCGCTGTGCGCCGGGCGGGGCGCAAGCAGCAACCGGCGTGATCCCCGATCTTACCAGCGTTGCGAAAATCCTCGCCGGCGGTCTCCCCGGCGGCGCAGCGGTGGGGCGCGCCGACATCATGGCCCATCTCGCGTACAGCGACGATCCGGAGTGGAACGCCCGCAAGAAGGTGCGCCACCAGGGGACTTTCAATGCCAATCCGCTTTCCGCGTCGGCCGGGACAACTGCCTTAGCTATCGTGGCTGAGGGCTGGCCGGCCCGCCACGTGAATGACCTGGCGGCTATGCTGCGGGATGAATTCAACCAGGTATTGGACGCCCACGGCTTGACCGGTTGTGTCTACGGCACGTACTCCATGTTCCATATCGCGCTCTATAATCCTCATAACCCCCATGAGAAGCTGTCTCTTGCGGACTACGGCTTTGCAGGCCAGCCACCCTTCATCTCGATGCGGGACGTTGATCCGGCGCTCTACGGCAAGATGAAGCGCGGCCTGCAGGTCAACGGCGTTGACCTGATGGGCGACGGCGGCATGCTCTCCACCGCGCATACCGAGGAAGACGTGCATGAAGCGGCTGCGGCCTTCGACCGCACCGTCGACCTCCTGAAGCAAGAGGGCGTTGTCCCTGGCGCACGCTAGGTTGGGTGGGTGCGCCATGATGAGCGTAACTGCATTTGCCCAGGAGTAGACGAATGCCTCTGATCATGGCTGGAGTGAGCGACCCGGAGAAGGGAGAAGAATATGGCAGTTTTTGACACTCACAAGGCGTTTGAGACCTTGACGAGCGGAGGCTTCAGCGATGCTCAAGCGCGGACGCTGCATAGCGCTATGGGCGAATCCCCGTGAATCTCTAGCTACTAAAGCAGACCTGCGAGAACTGGAGCTGCGGGTACGGCTGCACTTGGGAGCCTACGTGATCGTCGCGGCCGGACTGGTGATAGCCGTGCTCATCGCTTATATGGAACTCCGCGCATAGCAAAGACGACCTGTCCGTAGATGCCACGGGGCGTCCACCTCAGCGCCGCCCTTGATGTCGGCGTTGGAATACTGGAGAAAACAGGAAATGAACGCTACTACTGCCAACGAACCGTCCTATGGAGGACCGGAGCAAGAAATCTTCAAGCACGCGTTCTCCGATCCGATCATTGAGAACGAGATGCTGTACCCGGCGCTCACGACGCTAGACGACATTTACGAACACAATGCCACGCTGCTCATGCCGGTCGACCACTTCTTCACGGCCTACGACAATCTGCAACTTGAATCAGCGGAGTCGCTGGTGCTCGATAGCGGAGCCACCCAGCTCTTGCACGTCGCGTATACGCTCGGCGGCGCCACGTATCACGGGTACGCCTACGCGCCCGCTGCTCCGCAGACCGACCGCCCTGCCTCGCTGATTATCCCGGGCAGCGGCCTCAATTGCTCCGAGCCGATCTTCCGCAAAGATCCGGCGAGCTATCACGACGGCATCATCGATGCGCTGGGCGAGGGCATTACGAACTACGTCTTCATCAAGCCCAACGAGGACTGCCTGGCGTTCCACAACGGCGCAGGCAAGGTCAACGTCGCCTTCTTTGTGAACTGGCTACTCAACAATGCCACGTCCTTTTCCGCCGCCTACATCGTGAGCGCCATGGCTATCACGAAGTACCTCCAAGGGCGGCATGAAAACGTGGTGGTTGCCGGGCTTTCGCAAGGTGGCGGCGCGGCGCTGCTCACTGCATTGCAGTCAAAGCCCACGGCCGCGGTCATTGCCTCCGGCTTTTCGGTGATCATGGAGCGGATCCACTGGTCGGGGCACAACCAGATTATCATCCCCGGCATCGGCCAGGCTTACAGCAACGAGAACGTGCGAGAAAAGATTAAAGCGTCGCCTACGCAGTTCCTCTTCACGTACGGCAAGCAGGAAAACGTCATCTACCGCATCGAGGCGGAAGAGCGGCTGAGCTGCGACTTCCTTTCGTCTTGTGCCAACGTCCGCTGCGAATCCCACGACGACGGCCACATCTTCCACGTGGCGATTACGAGCGATTTTCTGCGCAGCCTGGGCCTGTAGAGCTTGTTCTCTCGCGGAGAAATTCGGTTATTTAGGATGGAGATCGAGCGAATGAATAAAGACGTTCAAGCGGGGAAAGTGCAAATCTTGAATCATACTTCTTGAGTGAACAGAGGAGTGGGAAATAGGAGAAGGTGGAAGTGACCTTGGTGCAGGATAGGGATAGTGCAAGCGATAGAACTGGTGGTGACACGGTACTAAGCAGTGTCACTAAGGAACATGGCGAGGAAGTATCCAAACGCAAAGCCGATGAGGCAGTCCACAAGTTAGTTAGTTTGATTGACCCGGAGAGGAATGTTGGTGACCTGATCAGCATGGATTACGACACTGCTGAAGTGTTAATTCACGATAGGTTGCGGCAAGATGTAGGTGGCGTGCCTCACGGATGCTTGTTGCTTGCTTCGAGAATAAATCCAGACGGGCCGGAAGATAGAGCGCTGGATCTAGATGACGCCCAAACCTCATTGATCTTGTTGCGAGCCTTGGGGTCGAGTCGTCTTCCTAATGACATAGAGATGAAGAGTGCCCGCCTGGACGCAGGGCAAAGGGCGGCACAAACTTCAGACAACTGGGATGAAGGCGGCAAGACCGACCAGTTCACCTTGCATCAGATGCGCTTTGCTGGAGCGCACTGCCGCATATTGGGCACTTTTCGAATGAACTTTAATTCGGAATCCAAGGAATGGCAGCTTGAATTTGGTGGCGATATCGACAACTTCTATGCTGGTCAAGGCATGAAGGTCTACAAGCCAGGTGGGAAGGCATTGGCGCAAATTGCTAACTTTGCACAAAGAGAACCCGATGGCTCAGAGCCGGTACGAATAGGCAGATTGCGCTATGCTGCTTCAATTCGAAACGCGGATGCTCCCGAATCTGTACCGGTCTACATGACGGCTGAGGACCTATTGGCTCAACGTACTGCCCTATTTGGAATGACCCGCTCCGGCAAATCCAACACTACCAAGATCATTGCCAGTGCGGTATTTCGTCTGCGAACTGTAGAAAACGGCCAAAGGGTCGGGCAGTTGATTTTCGATCCCAATGGTGAGTATGCCAATGAGAATGCCATTGAGCAGGGCTGCCTAAAAAACATCGCCAATATCCGCGAAAATCTCAATCTTGATGTAGTTACTTACGGCTTGCACAAGCATCCGAACGATCCTGATCGAAATATCACCAAATTCAATTTTTTTGGCGCTACAGTGCCATCTGGCAAGAATCCTGGCAAACAGGAGCTGGATGAAGCTCTTCAGAGCCTCTACCAAGGCAAGCAGGTAATAGATGAGGCACTTCGAGAGGAGACAGGTGGCTACATCAAGAGTTTCATCAACGCAGACATAGCAGCTCCGCCTGACGCCGACGACTTTGGTGTAGCTACCCGTTACCGCCGGGCCCTGTTTGTCTATAAGTCCATACTGGTCGCTGCTGGATTTGAGAGTCCTGGTACAGGGATTTTCACAAAAGGACTCTTCAACGGCGATCTCATAGAGCTGATGGAGAATACGGACTCAATGAAGTCCTACGCTCGGCAGCTAAAGAAGAGTGACAATATGCCTTGGGACACGGCACAGAACTTCTGTAGGGAGTTTTCTGAGTGGGTTGCGAGCAACGAGTTCAAGGCTTTTGACAAGAACTATTCACAGGACAGGAACTGGTCCGATGACCGGTTCCTAGGCCTGTTGCGAATCTTTGAGAACACGCGCGGGTTAGCGGTAATTCAGCAGGCGCGGCAGTGGCACGGTCTTGACCAAGTGACCGACTATGCAGAAGACATTGTTAAACACATTCTTGATGGCCGACTGGTGATCTTCGACCAGTCTTTGGGGGATCCTGAAATGAATGAACAGGCCGCAGCTAGAATCATGTGGCAGATATTCGCGTCCCAACAAAGGGCCTTCGTCAATCCGACAAGAGAAAAGAAGACAGGTGAGTTGAAGAAGCCGCCTCCCGTAATCATTTATGTTGAGGAAGCCCATACCTTGCTGCCCAAAGGGAGCGAGACTGATGTGACGAATATCTGGGCGCGGGTTGCGAAAGAGGGGGCTAAGTTCAACATCGGCTTAGTGTATTCGACACAGGAACCATCCACAATCCAGCCCAACATCCTTACTAACACTGAAAACTGGTTCATAGCACACCTCAACAACACAGACGAAACACGACAGTTGAACAAATACAACGACTTCGCCGACTTTACGGATAGCGTCATTAAGGTAAACGAAACCGGCTTCTTAAGAGTTCGTACATTGTCCAGCCCTTACACATTACCAGTGCAAATCGACTTGTTCTCGGCTCCTGTTTCTCAAGATTTAGAGTCATAAGCCCTGTACTCTCTGTGAAATTACCAGTGGGCTTGTCACTTGGAGTTTCCCAATGCCATACCGTAACGAATTCGCGAAGGGAGACTCTCTCTCTCGCTTAGAAGAAAGTCCAAGTGTCAAGGACTTTCAGGGCGCGATTAAGTATAGGGAAAACCAGAATATCCATGAGCCGCCTGGCAGTCTTGAATTAGAGCGAGGGGCTGGCAGAGTAAAACGCGTACTTGCAATTGATGGCTCGACGGTAACTCACCGAGTCAAGAATGGCTACCCCGGTGCTGAGGCGGCACTACTGAATTTGGCAGCCATCGTGATCAAGCTAGAGGCGATTCGCGACATCCCGCGCGACTACATTCCTAGTCCAAGAGAAATGCGGGACATGGAGCAATGTCAAACACTTAGTGCCGTCTTGCCGGGTCGCAACGTCGTTAGGAAGAACGAGCCAGAGGACTCACCCAAGCGGTTTTTTCGGGCGACTATAAGCAAGGAACTAGAGGCGAAACTAGATCCTGAGCATGAATCACTACTCGAGACTCTCCGTATTATCACTGGAGGCCGAGAGAGTCGGATAGTTTGTCCAGTGGACGAATGTCTGCTCGACGAAAGAGGAAGATGGGTTACACCAAAGCAAGGTTTAGGGACCTGCAATTGTCGACTTGGTGAAGTCATTTATGAAACAGACTCTTTGAGGACCCATGAGCGATTCGAAGAATACGGTTCAAGCGCTCAGGCATTCACCGCAGTCCAACAGGCCATAGAGCATCTCACACTAGTAAATATCCTAAGATACTTTGAGCGTACAAAAAGTTTAGGAGTATTCCGGGACACAGCTTTCATAATGGACGGGCCTTTGGCGATATTTGGGATGCCAGCTTGGCTAAAGGACTACATTGAACGGGAGATAGCCCGGCTACATAACAAAGCGCTAGAGCAGGGGGGCCTTGGGATTCTACTACTAGGAATAGAAAAGTCAGGGCAATTCTTGGATCACTTGAGAGAATTGGACTGGTTGGACGATGAAGGACCTAGACAGCGACTGCCAAATTGCACGGCTTTGGTGCCAGATATTGATTACATCCATGAACACATCGTACTGCGGCCGCTGAATGCCAAACCCTATGGAAAAGACACCTATTACGGACGAAAAGTCTTGTACAAGAATAGGGCAGGTCAGCACTCCGTAATTATGACACCCATAGTGAATGCAAGTGGTCGCGACCCGCATTGTGTGGAAGAAGCCGCATTTCCCCGACTTGGGGAAGCTCTGGATATCATGGATGAACTCTCCACTCACCTCTATCAAGACGGGTTTGCGCCATTGGTGCGGGCCCACGCGCACGCGGCCATCCCACTGAGAACAGGTGCTAGGATATTGGAGTCTCTGTTCAGCGAAGAGTGAAGAGGCAAGAGTTTTAGCCGATGCCTTCCCCACAGAAGTATGGAAGTGCGGAAAGTCGATGGGCTGGCGTAGGGCCATACTACGCTATGTTTCCAACTGCGTTCGCTGATGCAGTTGTACGGGAATACACCCAGCCTGGGGACACTGTTCTTGATCCATTTGCTGGTCGCGGTACCGCTATCTTTAGCGCCGTCGTCCAAAACCGGTCCGGAACTGGGATTGAAATCAACCCGCTTGGCTATGTCTATGCTAACGCTAAGCTCAAAACGGGGGAGCATGATTCTGTAGTGCGCAGATTGGAAGACGTAGCTGAAGAAGCTGATCGCAACCGTGAAGCAGCAGACGCGCTGCCAGAGTTCTTTCACGCTTGCTACTCAAGTAAAGTGCGTGAATTTCTACTGGCAGCCCGCGAAAACTTGGACTGGCGTCGGAAGCATGTGGACCGCACTTTGATGGCCCTAGTTCTCATATCGCTGCACGGTAAGATTGGGCAATCTCTCTCCAATCAGATGCGCCAGAGCACGGCAATGGCTCCAGACTACTGCGTACAGTGGTGGCGAGTGAAGGAGATGAGTCCACCTGACGTAGATCCAGTCGATTTTCTTAGAAAGCGCATTGCATGGCGTTACGTCTATGGTCGCCCGCAAACTGGAAAGGCGAACGTACTCTTGGGAGACAGTACCCAGGAACTGATCGGTCTAGCCCGCGAAGTCAGAGAGGGCAAACGCGCCAAAACAAAGCTCTTACTCACTTCCCCACCGTACCACAACGTCACCAACTACTATTACGATCAGTGGTTAAGGCTATGGCTATTGGGTGGCCCCGAACGCCCCGGCTCACGAGCCAGTAACCGATATGGCGGCAAGTTCAGTAACTGGCACCAACACCGGCAACTGATTGACCGGGTCTTTGCCAAGTTAAAGCCTGTTCTAACCGAAGACGCGGTAGTCTACGTGAGAACCGACCGCCGGGAGCTAACATACCGAAATACGCTGGACGCGCTCATGCGCAACTTCCCGGATAAGAGTATTACTGAGATTTCGCACCCCTTGAACCCAGACCGCCAAACCAAACCGTACAGCCGCGGTGGAGCACCTAAGCAGGCCAACTGTGAAGTAGATCTCATCTTGCAACCGCGATAGCACTTGGCTAATAGTACTTGGCCATGACACTACTAGCTCTTGTAGAATATTGGGCCTCTTGACAGTGACGGTAGCACAGGATCGGCAGCCGCAGACCAATCGTAGTGAGTTGTAGTCGCCTGGCTTCATTCGCTCTGACTCGACTCTGAACGGCCATCCCAAAAGGATCCTGCAGCTCTGAGGCGTACCATTTGTCGGTTGCAGCAAGATTAGCGTATCAAGACGAACGTATCAATGAGTTTACCGCTTGGACTGACGCTCATTTGGCGAAAAGCGAATCAGCTTCGGAATTGCAGCGGCAGCCATGTCAAAGTAACGTTCATCCTTCTCTACGCCAATGCTTGCATAGCCAAGCACTTCAGCGGCCGCCAAAGTTGACCCCGCGCCCGCGAAAGGATCGAGGATGATGCCTTCTCCCAGCGGCAGCACCGACCGTACTAACTGTCGGAGAAAAGACTGTGGCTTCAGGCTTGGGTGAGGGGCCAAGTCACGTTCGGCTTTACGCGTGGGCGCCGATTCGATCACGTCGCCAAACGGTTTATCCTGACTAGGTCGGCGAAAGCCACCGGTCTTCCACCGTCGAAGATTGTCCTGCACTCTGCCTTCAATGGGCTTGCGGTACGTAAGCCAAGGCTCCCACATGGAACGGGGCATGACACTAACGTCGGCAAACTCATTGTGGGCCGCTTTCGGGCGGTCACCGCCCCGCATCGTCATCGTTAATCGTACAATCTCACCGCGACGCTCCAAGCCGGCTTCTGCAAGCGCCGCTGAGACCAAGTACGACACGAGAGGGTTGGACGCCACGATCACATGGGCGCCCGGAACCAGTTTCGGTAGCAGCAGGCGCGCCCACACGAAGAAGAACGCTCTAATGTGCTTGAGTTGCTCATCACTTAATGTAGTAAACCGGGGCAGTGGAGAGCGAGGATGGCCGTCGAATGAGGGCGGAATTCTCCAGACGCCGCCGCTTCCCTTGCGGAGTTTGGCTTGCTGCTCGACCGTATACTCGTGGAGGCCAAACGGGGGATCCGTGACAACAGCGTGAATGCTGGCGTCTGGTTGTTGCTGCAGCCAATCGAAGCAGTCGGCGTGATGCAGTGTTGCACGCCCAAATGATACCGGGGCTTTGAAAGCGCGCGCGGCCGGCATCTCCTGTTGCGTGGAGGAAGCCGCATTCTGGCGGAGCGTGTACACTCCCCGCTCTTCTCGGGTGAAAAACTGCGGGGTGTTCAATCTCAAATAGGACCTAACGGAGGAATCCTTGACCGGACCGTCGACTTGTGAGACTCGATCCCCTATCTCCTTAGCCGTTAGGCCCTTTGAGGTAAGCGACATTACCTGCAGGATACTGTCTCGTACCCGTCCGGGTGCGCGTCTGTTCTGATTTTCTGCCATAGTATCCACTAGTATGGACGTCTGGACGTCTTTAGTCAAGATAGGTGTGAGCGCCGATCCACTCAGAATCGTTGGTAGCATGACCAAGGTGGCAGTCGGGACTAGTAGCTCAACTACTTTGTATTGATGAATAGAGTAAACGGTAGCACAGGTTTGTAACCTGTGCTCAACTCCTCGTATGGGCGTGATTGCCCCACATCACGGGAAGATGGCGCAGGTTGCAGGCGTGTCCTGAGCACTTCGACAAGCTCAGCACAGGCCTGTCGCAGGGCCTACGCTACCGACGCTCTTGCCCATCGATACAAACTTGCCGAACCACTAGGACAGAACGAGAAACGTCTCAAGGGCGACGAAGACGAAGAACACCGCCGACAGGGAACTGTTCACATGGAAGAAGGCGGTGTTGATGCGGGAGAGGTCGCGGGGGTTCACGAGCAGGTGTTCCCAGATGAGTAGGCCCGCCACGGCGGCGATGCCGAGCCAGTAGAAGAGCCCTAGGTGGAGCAGCATGCCCACTGCCGCTAAGCACGCAGCGGTCCCAACGTGCGAGAAGGCGGAGAATATGAGCGCACCCGGGATGCCGAACCTCGCGGGCACGGAATAGAGGCCCTCGCGCAGGTCAATGTCGTAGTCCTGGCAGGCGTAGATCATATCGAATCCGGCCATCCAGGTCACCACCGCCGCGCCCAGGAGCACCGTGCTCCAGGCGAATTCGCCCGTGACCGCAATCCAGCCGCCCATCGGCGCCATGGAGCCGGATACGCCGAGCGCGAAATGACTGAGCCACGTGAAGCGCTTGGTGTAGGAGTAGAACACCAGCCAAAAGATCGCCACCGGCGAGAGCAGCACACAGAGCGGATTGAGCATGGCCGCCGCGAATACCATGAGCGCCAGGTTGACGATGCTCGCGCCCCACATGAATTGCGGCGTGAGAATCCCCTGGGGCAGGGCGCGAATGGCGGTGCGCGGATTGCGGCTGTCGAGGTGGCGGTCGATGATGCGGTTCAACGACATGGCCGCCGTCCTACCTGCGGTCATGGCTACCGAGACCCAGATGAACTGCCACCACGTGGGCCAGCCTTCTGCCGCCAGCAGCATGGCGAGATAGGCAAACGGCAACGTGAAGGCCGCGTGCTCGATCTTGATCGCTTCGAGGAAGATCGGCACTTTGCGAATAACAGACCCTACGGAGGTGGACGCTGCGCTCATTGCACTTCTCTACCAATCCAATGTGTTGGGTTACGTGTTGGTTGCGCTCCTCGCAGGTCGTTTCCGGACTGTAGCAAATCTACTTTGCAGTGTGCATAGTCCTGTCTATGATTAGACCTCAATATCTATCGAATACGGACTACGCTCAATCTGTCATTCCCGCGAAAGCGGGAATCCATCTTTATCTGACCCCTGGACTTCGGAGCTTTATTGAGTTTGGGGCAGACCTGCCGATGTAACGGTTGAATTGCCGGCGACCATTCCTGCAGACCGCGCCTGCCCTTAGCTTGCCAAATGGTATGTGGTACAGCCAAGTCTTGGCTTGAATTCGACGCCGCGGGTCCTTGTTTGTTCATCCCTATTTTTCGTGCTGGCGGAGCGGGGGACAAGCCCCCGCGCTACACAGATAGAGAACGCTCGTTCTACATTGTTTGTGCGCGCTGAGTATCGCTCAATTCACTAGACTTGAACAACGGCCCTTGCGGGGGGCAAGCCCCCGCGCTACACAGAAGAGAACGCTCGTTCTACACTGTTTGTGCGCGCTGAGTATCGCTCAATTCACTAGACTTGAAAAGCGGCCCTCGCGGGGGGCAAGCCTTCGCGGTTCGCGATCCAAACTGTTTCCCAATTGTCAGGCACAAGCCGCAGACTCGCAATTCCGGTGATGTCTGTCTTGAACCCGTTACTTGTCTTTTCCTTCCTCATCCCTATTCGTCTGAAAGCATCTCCCCCAGCAGTGTTTCCATAGTCTCCAATGGCAGCGGACCGACGAATTTGGCGGCGATTATACCATCCGGTGTGATGAAGTATGTCTCCGGTATGCCGGAGACCCCGTATTCTATGGCGATTTTACCGTTTGGATCAACGCCGCTGGGATAGGTTTGCCCGTAGACTTTGCGGAATTCGGCCGCGGCCTCCTCCGTATCCCAGAGGCTAATGCCGAGAATGACTACGCCGCGGTCCGCGTAGCGCTTGTGGGTTTCCTCAAGCGTCGGCGCTTCGGCACGGCACGGGGCGCACCAAGAGGCCCAAAAGTTGATGACCACTGCCTTGCCGCGATAGTCGCTGAGCTTCACGGCCCGCCCGTCGCTCAGCGTGAGCGTAAAGTCCGGCGCGGGGCGATTATCCTGGCGGATGAGTGCCGGCTCAAGGTTGATGCCGGGCTCGAAGCCGGCCAGTTGTCCGCTCTGCGAAAGTACATAGAAGAGGAGCGCCAAGAGCCCCACGACCATCGCCAGGAAGAGCGGCACGAGAAGGTACCGCAGCGGTATGCTCCGCGGGGGCGTCGGCGCACTCAATGCACGATCTCCCAAATGTGCGCGACGAGAAACGCGAGATCGTCGCCGCGAAAGACGGCGTTGCGCCCGTCCAGCCGCTCTTGATGCGGAGAGTTGAAGGAGCCTTGATCCCAGACCTGCGTGTCCGTGACGGTTACCTGAATCTCAAATGGCGGCTCAAGGGACCACACGGAGGGCAGCGATTCGGCGCTAAGCGCCTCATGTGTCGTTTCGGCAAGCTCCGTCCGCACCGTAGCCGGAATGCGCAGCTTGGCGGCTTGCAAGCCGAAGCCCCACTTCGTGGTGCAGGTTCGCACCTCCGCCAGCAGTGTCTCCGCCTCGCCGCAGGCATGGTTATCGCCGCTAACCAGCACTACCGGCACCTCTTGCGCCCCGCAGAGCGCCGCGTGGACACCAATAGTGCCAAGGTCTAGCCCATTGATCAGCACGCGCTGGACGCATGGCGCCAAGGTTTGACAAAGCACCCCACCCCAGGCGCCGGCCTTGGCCGGGTGCCCCAGCAGGATGGCGGCGTCGGCAGCGGCGAGTTCGGCAAAGCGCACCTGCTGCTGCTCGCCAAAGACGTACGCAGCGCCAGGATGCAGCAGCTCTTCGGGGAATGTGACGAGACCGGTGGCATCGTGCACCAGGATCTCCTGCGCGCCGGCTCGCTGCGCGCCGTCTACGGCGGCCCCAATCTCGCGCGCCATCAACGCGCGGGCTTCATCGTAGAGGAAGGGGGTCTCGCTGCGCGGATGTACCTGGTTGCGATGCACGACACCGGCGGCGCCCGCAAGAAGCGCGATTATGACGACTTTCATGCCATTATCCCTTGGCGAATGTGGTGGCAACGAGGACTTCCCGTGCGCAAGAGCCCCACCGGACGCGTTTCAGGGTCGGTAAGAGCTTTGCTCTTGCCCTGACTCCGTGCTCCGGCGTGCAGCGGCGCGCACTCCATGCCCGGGGCGGACAAGGGTTGCGCAGATGGCTTCGAGGAAGGCAAGACCTCAATAGAGTCAAGGGAAAGCAAACGACAATACCGGCGGCTTAACCCCAGTCGCAAAGGCAAGTCCCCAGTTTTGCAGCGCGCGCAGTCCACTGGGCACGCGCTTACATCGTAGGCCCGATTCTGTGGGGAGCAAACTCGCGATGTCCCAGAATCTCGGTGGCAGTAAGTTGACCGTTGATGGTGTCAAGCGTGAGGTCGAATAACTGTTCGCCCAGTTCGCGGATCGAGGCGGTGCCGTCCAGCACCGGCGCACCGGAAAAGTCGATGTTGTCTTGCATGCGTTCTACGGTCTGTGGATTGGCGCACACTTTGATGACCGGCGCGATCGGATTACCCAGCGGCGAGCCGCGACCGGTGGTGAATATGCAGATCTGCGCACCGCCGGCCATCATGCCGGTAACGGACTCCGAGTCGTAGCCCGGCGTATCCATGACCACCAGCCCCTTCTTGCTGGGATAGTCGGCATAGCCAATCACCTCTTCCAAGACGGTAGTGCCGCCCTTGTAGATGCAGCCGAGTGACTTCTCTTCGATTGTCGTAAGCCCGCCTTGGATGTTACCCGGCGCGGGATTGGCCCCGCGGATGGAAACGCCCATCTTAAGCGCGTCTTCTTCGGCCTTGCGCACCACGGCGATGAGTTGCTCGCCGATTTCCGGTTCACGCGCGCGCTGGGCAAAGATATGTTCGGCCCCAATGAACTCCGCGGCCTCGCTGATCATTACCGTGCCGCCGGCCTCCACCACCATGTCGGAGACCACGCCGACGATGGGGTTGCTCGACAGCCCGCTGGTGGTGTCCGATCCACCGCACTCCGTCGCCAGGACCAGCTCTGAGAGGGGCACTTCTTCCTTCTGCATGGTTGAAAGCTTCGCGGAGAGCTTCTGCGCCATTTGCGCGCCTTGTTGTATCGTTCTGATGGAGCCGCCGGCCTCTTGAATGACGATAAGCTCCACCGGCTTGCCGGTCTTGGCGATACCCTCGGCAATCAGCGGCGCCTCCGCCGTCTCGCAGCCCAGTCCCACCACAATGACTGCGCCGACGTTTGGATTGCTGCCGGTACCGACCATGGTGCGCACAAAGAGATCTGCATCGGGCCCCAGTTGACCGCAGCCATATTGATGCACTGTGGTGACCGAACCCGGCACCAGCTCCGTGATGCGCTGGCCGACAGTTGACGAACAGATTACCGAGGGCAGGATCGCCAGGTGATTCCGCACACCCACACGACCGTCCGGTCGCCGGTAGCCTTGAAATGTCTGTGCACGTGCCACGGCTTTACTCCCTTTTCCGGCCCACGTGGTGCCATGGCCGGTCCATATCGCGTTGCGTTCCCTCGTATTGTACTCTTCTCGTGGAGATTGTGTTGTGCGCGTACGCGTGTCTGGGCGCGGGGCGGCTGCGGCCTGCGCCCATTGCACGGCGCGCGCAGGCGCACTGCGTGCGGTCGCTTCACGAGGCCGGCAAAGCGAAGAGCGGGACTCTCTCATCTAGATGCATGATTTGAGGCTGCCTTGCATTGAAGCGGAGCGTTTCAGCAAGGAATTGCACCAATCCGTGCACTTTTTAAGGGTAATTTGACATTAAAGAGCATCTAGCGTACGGTGAATCACTGTGCTCACGCACACTTTCGCTTGACACGATGAACGTAGGAAACGGTGACTTGGCAAGAGCGGAGGCTGTCTGCCAGGTACGTATAAGTAAAATTAGCTGAATGAGGAGACTACATACATGCCCAAGCACGTAATCTTCAGTGAAGATGCGCGTCACGCTCTGTTGAGCGGCATTGCATTGGTTGCCGACACGGTCCAAGCCACGCTCGGCCCCAAGGGCCGCAATGTGGCGCTGAGCCATAAGGACAAACTTCCGATCGTTACGCACGACGGTGTCACCGTGGCCAAAGAAATGGAGCTCGTCGACAATTTCGAGAACATGGGCGCGCAGCTCATAATTCAAGCCGCGAGCAAGACCAACGACATTGCCGGTGACGGCACCACTACTGCCACCGTGCTCGCCCACACGCTTATCACCGAAGGCCATCGTCACATCGTCTCGGGCGCCAATCCCATGATCCTCAAGCGAGGTCTGGAGCTAGCGGCCCGAGCTGTGGTCGAAGAGTTGAGAAAGTCCGGCACACCTGTGTCCGGCATGGAACAGGTGACCGAAGTTGCCACCATCTCGGCCGGCAATACTGAAATTGGCGAACTTATCGGTGAGGTTGTGGACAGAGTTGGCAGAGACGGTCTCATCACCGTTGAGGAGGGCCAGGGGTTTGGCTTCTCGGTGGAGTACGTGGAAGGTCTGGAGTTCGACCAAGGCCTGATGTCGCCGTTCTTTGTTACGGACTCCCTCCGCATGGTTGGGGAGATCGAAGACCCGCACATTTTCATTACCGATCAAAAGATTGAAGCATTAGAAGAGATCTTGCCGCTGTTGGAGCGCATGGTGCAGAGCGGTGAGAAGAATTTGGTAATCATAGCCTTGGAGATGGATGCCAACGCCTTGGCTATGCTCGTCACCAACAAGTCGCGCGGCGTCTTGAATTGTCTGGCTGTGAAGGTGCCCGGCTACGGCGATCGACGCAAGGAAATGTTGCGGGACATTGCCATTGTCACCGGCGGTCAGTTGATCTCGGAAGAAGCCGGCAAGCGGCTTGACGAGGTGGAATTGGCGGACCTTGGCCGGGCCCGGCGTGTCGTATCCGATAAGGATACCACAGCCATTATCGAGGGCCACGGCAATACGGATGAAATCGCTGCGCGCATCAACCAAATCAAGTCGCGTTTGCGCGACGGCGCGCCTGATTTCGACCGCGAGAAGCTTGAAGAACGTGTTGCCAAGCTCTCCGGCGGGGTCGCCATCGTCCACGTGGGCGCAGCTACCGAAATCGAAATGAAGGAGAGAAGAGACCGCGTCGACGACGCGCTGTCTGCCACGCGCGCCGCGGTGGAAGAAGGAATTGTTCCCGGCGGCGGCGTTGCTCTCATCAACGCGATGTCAGGATTGGATAGGTTGAAGTTAAAGGGTGATGAGGCGGTAGCGATACCGGTAATGCGCGCGGCCTTGCAGGCGCCGCTCAAGCGGATTGCGCGGAACGCCGGCCTGGACGAGTCGGTGATTGCGCAGGAGGTCCAGCGCCTGGCGAAGAACCGCCGCAATAAGAACATGGGATTCAACGTACTCACCGGTGAATACGTGGACATGATAGAGGCAGGCATTATCGATCCGCTGAAAGTGACACGGTCGGCGGTGGAGAATGCAACTTCGGTCGCGTCGATGGTGCTCACGACCGAGGCGCTCGTCGCCGACATACCGAAAGAAGACGTCGTTGTTGAGGGTGCGCCCGAATACTAGACGCCAAGCATAGTGATACCGTGGACAGCCCCTCCATATCGGAGGGGTTTGTTCGTTCTAGGCGCATGACTCTGGCTCGGACTGTTTCTTGTCGATCGCGAACTCTGCACTTTGCACTTTGTTGCCGGCAGAGTGAGACCCCGTTTCTTACTCTAGTCGCAGTACAGCACACCTTCTCCCGGTGCAAAGACTTGAATGAGCAACAGAGATTGCGCGGATAACCGCCGGGCGATTAGTCGACGGAGAGAGTCTGTTCATCAGGAACAGGTGCTACTATGGAATTAAGGACCGTCTGTGCCGCTACAAAGGAGTAGGAGTTATGAATAAGCGCGCATTGTTGATTGCAATAGGCTTGATCGTGGTTGTGGTCGGTGGAGCGGCAGCCTGGTGGCTGGGGTCGCCTCTGTTCCTCAATACGGTCGTTGAAGAGGAGTTGCCATTCGAGATTCCGACCGCCGCGGAAATGGAAGAGATGTCGGAAGACGAGCGTGAGAAAGTGGCTGCGGACGTGATGGATGCGGCGGCCAAGATGCCGGACAAGGAGATGGAAGAGGAAATGCCGGCGATGGCAGATGATGCCAAACCGGTGGTCGTCGCAGAAGGCCAGTTCCGCGACGCGGATGAATTCCATCAAGGCGCCGGCACGGTGACGCTCTACCGCTTGCCGGACGGCACGCATCTGCTGCGGTTCGAGGACTTTCGCGTCACCAACGGCCCGCAACTTCACGTGCTGCTGGCGAATCATGCTGAACCGGCCAGCAGCGCCGACCTGGAAGGAGGGTACGTGGATCTGGGAGGGCTCAAAGGCAACGTGGGCAGCCAGAACTACGAGATTGCGGCTGACATCGCCATTGACCCCGTCAAGAGCATCGTGATCTACTGCAAGCCCTTCCACGTAGTGTTCTCAACGGCAACGCTGAGCAGTGGGAGCTAGGCTTGATCGAATAGTCACTTCACTTGGAGTGTACCAGCCCCCGTGTCTCACACGGGGGCTGGTTCTTGTCAAGCAAGAGTATCTGGGAGCCTATGGCTTCAATTCCCCGTCGATACGCCCACTTTTGGCCGCATGCAGGGTGTGGCGCGGAGGACAACCTGGCACGGCGGTTGACTCTATTGAACGAAGAAAACTGAAGGGCGCACTTGAAATCTCACCACTATCCCGGAAAAGAGAGACGAAGTACGTAGCGCGGAGACTTGTCCCCCGCCATGGGCGGTAGTGAGATGACGCGGCCCCCTTGCGTTACGTGTGCGTAGGTGTGAGCGAGCGAGTGAGAAGTCTATTGAGGGGAATCCTTGATTCCTCGCCATTATCCCGCAAAAGAGAGTGGGAGAACGTAGCGCGGGGGGCTTGTCCCCCGCGCTGGGTGTTCGGGCGATGATTCGGCGCCTTAGGATGCTCGTGCGCGCGGGAGCGTTGGACAGAAACGCACTCTCGTTAGAGGGCAATGAGACTTTGCTGTCCGGGTTGTGCCGCTCGGAACGCAGGTTGCAAACCTGCGCTACCGGAGGAATGCATTGCGGGCGCTAGCGGATGCAGCATGCACCCCTGCTCAGGCGCAACTTGCGCCACATCAGCACCGGTCAGTAGAGAGCAGCCAATTTGGCGCCCGGCACATCTGCGCATAACCGGGGGCACCGTCCGCCCGCTTACGCCGGGTCGGCTGCAGCAGACTCCGCAGGCGACGTGACGGGGGCGGAGATTTCCTGCGTTTGATCAGCCTGGCGTGTAACCGGCCAGAAGAAGAGCGCCGTGGCAGTCGCCATGATCAAGGATGCGGTAAACACATGGCCTACCCGCAGCGCATCCGGCAGTCCCATGCGCACCTGGGCAAAGCCGATAGTAATCTGCAGCGCCAAGAGTGCAATAGCCAGGACGCCCAACCATCTCGATCCGCCGTGATCGACGCGCAAACGCCACCCCGCGAGCAGTGCGAGCGCAATCGCGAATACGTAAGCGGCGTAGCGGTGTCCCATGTGCACTTCTACAAGCATGCGGGAAAAGCCACTGCCGCCGTTGCAGCTTAGGTAACCCTGGCAGGCTACGCCTGCCGCCAGGCCGACCACAAAGGCGCCGGAAACTACGACGAGCAGTCCCGCGACGAGAGCAACAATGCCGCGCCGCCTAGGAAGTGCGCTCACACTGAGCGACTGATTCTGCACCTGCACCGCACCCAGCACCGTCGCCGAGATAAAGAGCATGGAGATCGTGAGATGAGAACCGACGAGCAGGGCCGGCAATTCCGTGAGCACCGTCACCGCGCCGAGGGCTATCTGCACAACAATCAAGACTGAGAACACGAGCACAGTGGGACGTATTTGTCGCAAGCGGCCCTGGCCGAACCACGCCTTGACCAGCACCCAGACCACGCCAACGGTCAAGAGCAAGGCCAAGAAGCGATGGACAAACTCAATGACCGCCGCGGTTTCGAAGGGCGGAATCACCTGACCTGAACAGAGCGGCCAGTCGGGACAGCCGAGTCCCGATCCCGTCGCCCGCACCACTGCTCCCCATAGAATGTGTATGAGGGCCAGCGAAACGACAGTCCACATGACCGCCTTTGCTTGAGTATCTGCACTCTTCAATGCGTTTGCCACGCTATCCTCCTCACGCAAGTTTTCTCAATCTTTGGGCAAGTATACTTCTCGCTTGAACCACGGGAGCGCACAACTAGAGCAAGTTGCCATCCATTGGTAACCGTGTCATCATCATGGACGAAACTGCTGCTCGAAAGAGACGTAAACTGGGTCGAACGTCCTATTTGGGATGCTGCAAACGAATACGGAGTGTCCGCCCATTATTGTCGCAGTATAGCACAAAATAGGGCCATTAACGTTAAGGAGGAGTAAGCAATGGCGGAGAAAATCAAGGTCGTCGCCCTCGAGTCGGCGCACCCCCACATTCACAGTTTGATCAGGCAGACGCAAGAGTTGGCAGGGGCCGAATTTGTGGGATTCGCCGATCCGGACCCGGAACGCCGCGCCCTCACTAAAGAGCGCAACGAGTTCGGCGACGACATGGTGTTCGCCGACTATGAGAAACTCCTGGACGAACGGCAGCCGGACGCGGCGATCATATGCTCCACCAACGCCGATCACGTGAAGTACGTGGAGGCGCTCGCGCCGCGGGGCATCCACGTGATGCTGGAGAAGCCGTTTGCCGCCAGCTTGGCAGATGCCGACCGGATGATTGCGGCATGCGAGCAGCACGGCGTGACGCTGATGATCAACTTTCCCACAGCGTGGGGTCCGGCCTTGCGGCGGGCGCGCGAGATTGCCCAGTCCGGTTCGCTCGGCCAGGTGTTTCAGATCGCCTTCCGCGGCGGGCACCTGGGACCCACCGGCGCTCTTGATACGTGGTGGTACCGCCCGCAGGACGGCGGCGGCGTGCTGCTGGACTACTGCTGCTATGCGGCCAATGTCTTTACGTGGATTCTCGGCAAGCAGCCCCGCCAGGTCTGCGGCATGGCCGATACCCTGGTAAAGCCGGTAAGGTCCGAAGACAATGCCGTGCTGCTGCTGCGCTATGACGACGCCCTCTGCGTCAGCCAAGCCACCTGGACCCGCTTTGGCCCGGAGCCGATCCATGGGCCGGTCATTAACGGCACGGAAGGCAGCGTGACGGTCGTGGGCAGAGAACAGATCAAGCACTGCACGCAGGAGAACCCCGTCGGCGACATTATCGACGTGCCTCCGTTCACAGAGCCGCATATGCAGAGCGGGCCGGCCTATTTCGTCTACTCTCTTCTAAACGGCACAGCTATCGAATCGCCGTGCGACGCAGCGTTTAACCGTGACGGCCAGGAAATTCTGGAAGCGGGCAAGATCGCGGTGCAGACCGGCGTGACGGTGAACCTGCCCATTCTGCCGTCATAGAATTGCGATGCGGTAAGACTCTTGAGAGGAGGGAGAGGGAATGCACCGTGTTCCCTCTCCCTTCATATCAGCGAGTGTTTGCACGGGCGTGCCGCGCACGCATGTCCGAGTGCTGCGTCCCTGCCAGCGAAAGCTCTGCTGATTTGAATTCAACACTTTCGGCCGCCCGACCCCTTCGCGCCAGACCTGTCTCGGGGTGGAGTGAAGGTGGAAAGAGATTAACATTTAACCTGGATGCCGTCAGACCTGGATGCCGTTCATGCTGAGCCTGTCGAAGCATGAACGGCATATTGAGAGACATGCAATTCCGCTACACGTCTTGACCGCCATATATACCCCCCAGTAGTATAAAGAGTGAAGTGTGGATGGTGGGTGCCGTCCGAGGAGCGGGTGTTGTGGGGCACTGGCGGACATCCGTTGAAGTGGCATAGAGTTTCGATCCGCCTCTCAACTTTGGGATTGATAACCCGTGGCAATTGCTGAACCCACGCAGGAAACAGAGTCGCTCTCGCTGGCCGTGCAGGGCATGACGTGCGCCGCTTGCGTGTGGCGCATCGAAGAGGCCGTGACGCGCGTGCCCGGCGTGCTTGAAGCTGCCGTAAATCTGGCAACGGAACGTGCCCAGGTGTCCTATGATCCGGCACAGGTGACACCCGGCGCCATCGCCCAAGCAGTGACAGATGCGGGGTACGCGCCAGGCGTCGCGAAGCTCACCCTGCGCGTGAGCGGCATGCAGGACGCCTCAGCGGTCAGCCGCATGGAAGCGGCCCTCCACGCCGTGCCGGGAGTCCTGCGGGCGAACGTCAACTTGGCGGCAGAGCGGATCTTCATCTCCTATCTACCTGACGTGACCGACGTGGCTGCGCTCAAAGAGACAGTTGTCGCTGCCGGGTATACGGTTGCAGGTGAAGTACCAGAGCCGGCTGCGTCTCAGGGGGAGGCCGGGTCTGCGGCCGCTAGCGCTGAGCAACGCCGTATGCGCGTCCAATTGAGCGTCTCTCTGGCGCTCTCGCTCGTGATCCTGCTTGGCAGCATGAGTGGGCAGTTCCTGCCTTTTGTGCGGGGCACCGTGATAGAAAATCCGTATGTGCTCTGGGCGCTGGCGACGCCGGTGCAGTTCTGGGCAGGCTGGCGTTTCTACCGCGGCGCGTGGGCCACGCTGAGGCGCCTCAACTTCGACATGAATTCGCTCATCGTCATTGGTACCAGCGCGGCCTACTTCTACAGCGTAGCGGCAGTGCTGATGCCTGAGGTTCTTGCCGGCCAGGCGGTGAGTGGTGAGGTCCCGCTCTACTTTGATACCGCGGCGGTGATCGTGACGCTCATTCTGCTTGGGCGCTATCTTGAGGGGCGCGCGAAGCGCCACACGGCTGCCGCTATCCGCGCATTGATGGATTGGCGGCCCCAAACGGCGCACGTTGTTCGCGACGGGAGTCTCCGGGAAGTGCCGCTCGCGACGGTAGTGGTAGGCGACACTGTCCAGGTGCGGCCGGGGGAGCGGGTACCCGTGGACGGCGTTGTCATCGAAGGACAGAGCGCCGTCGATGAGTCCATGCTCACCGGCGAGAGTTTGCCGGTGGAAAAAGGGCCGGGCGCTGAGGTGGTCGGCGGCGCGCTGAATACCACGGGCGCGTTCACCTTCCGTGCGACCCGCATCGGCAAGGATACGGCGCTCGCGCGGATCGCCCGCATGATCCAGGAAGCCCAAGGCTCCAAAGCCCCGTTGCAGCGGCTGGCGGACCGCATTGCCGCCTATTTTGTGCCGGCGGTGATCGCGGTTGCGCTGCTCGCCTTTCTCGTGTGGTATGTCGTGGGCCCGGAACCGGCCTTCACGCGGGCGCTGCTAGCCTTCGTGGCGGTGCTCATCATCGCGTGTCCGTGTGCGCTGGGACTGGCGACGCCGACGGCCGTAATGGTGGCCATGGGCGCCGGTGCGGCTAAGGGCGTGTTGGTGCGCGATGCGGAAGCGCTCGAACGTCTCCACCAGGTGACCACGGTGGTGCTCGATAAGACCGGCACGCTCACCCAAGGCAAGCCGGAGGTCACGGACGTGATCGCTATCGGCTTGCCAGAAGCTGAAGTGCTGCGGCTCGCCGCGGCGGCGGAACAAGCCAGCGAGCATCCGTTGAGCCAAGCTGTGGTAAGGGCGGGTCTGGCTAGGAATCTGACGCTCCCTGCGGCCGCCGATTTCATTGCCGCGCCGGGTCGCGGCATTCGCGCCGAAGTGTCAGGCAAATTGGTCCGGGTAGGCAATCGGGCCTACATGAAAGAAAGTGGCGTGGATCGTGCGGAGCTCGAAGCCGCCGCGGCGCGTGCGCAAACGCTCAACAAGCAGGGCAGGACCGCTCTGTTCGTGGCTGTGGACGGCGCTGTGGCCGGTGTGATTGGGGTGGCTGACACCCTTAAGGCAGGCGCTGTGGCAGCGGTAGAGTCGCTCCGGGCGCGCGGACTCGCGGTGGTGATGCTCACAGGAGATGCGGAACGCACGGCAAAGACGATTGCCGTTCAAGTGGGGATTGCGCAAGTTGCAGCAGAGGTCATGCCGGGACAAAAGGCAGCGGAGATCCAGCAGCGCCAGGAAGCGGGGGAAGTCGTCGCCATGGTTGGGGACGGCATCAACGATGCGCCGGCGCTGGCCCGCGCGGACGTCGGCATTGCGCTGGGGGCCGGGGCCGACGTGGCGCTGGAGGCAGCGGACATAACGCTTGTTGGCAATGATCTTGGCGCCCTCGCGACGGCATTCGCACTCTCCCGCGCGACACGCCGGACTATCAGGCAGAATCTCGGCTGGGCGTTTGGCTACAACGTGCTGCTCATCCCGGTTGCGGCGGGTGTGTTGTATCCCTTCCTAGGCGCAATGTTGAATCCGATGCTGGCAGCGGCGGCGATGGCGTTTTCATCAGTCTCTGTGGTCACGAACTCCCTCCGTCTGCGGCGATTTTGAGGCCAAACGAAGGGCTGAGGTCTCCACGAAACACGTACGCGGAATTGCGTAGAATGAAGCTTGTAAGAACGGAATAACGTTCTGGCTACGGGAAGACGATTGGCAGACCCAGTCGCCTAGAATATACGAAGAGGAGCACCATCATGGCAAAATGCGCAACCTGCAATGAGTCAGTAAACCCCGCGACTGCTGAGCACAAGGTCGAGTACCGCGGCACTGTCTACTACTTCTGCTGCCGCCACTGCCTGGCCGCGTTCGAGCAAGAGCCGGATAGATTCGTAGAGGCCTAGCGGCGAAGCGAAGAGGCAGCGACGCCCATTCCCAGTACCGGATGCTCATTCACGCGCTAGTAGCGACTCGCGCTACGCATCCCCCATTTACGCGCTCAGCGAGTCACTTTCTTGATTCTTAGCGATTTCTTAGATGGTGTTCGTGTGCTATGGTCCGCAGCCAGCCAGACCCCTTTCAACCTCCGTATATCCTTGTATGACAAGGAATATCTGCTCTTTACTTCCTGAAGAGCTCTTCTCAGCGTCCCCACCCAAGAGGCAGCTCCACGCCTCTTAATGCTTGACAATCTAGCCCGCTGTGCAATGATGGATTCAATACTAGGCGTCGGGTGGGGCGTGGCCTGCGGTCGCGAAGGCGCCTAAGATTCACGCACTGCACTTTGGGGGGGAAAGGAGCAGAGCAATGCTTACGCGTCGTTCATTACTCGCAGGCTCGGCGGCGCTCGCCGTCGGCTGCAGCACGGTGGGGTTGCCGCTTTCGCCGCCGAGCGTGCCGCAAGGGACGGAGATAAACGTCGCGGCATACACGCGATACATTTCGCTGTGGGGCCCGATAAACTTGGGTACCCCGCTCGAAAAACCGGAGGACAAGTACCGGAAAGCGCTAGCCGTACTTGAGGCAGACAAGGAGAATCCGTTTGGGCCGGCGCGCGGGAATTACCAACTGGCGTTGCGCTTCTATGAGGAAATCGAGGTTCCGGCTGAACCGCCGAAGACCGCTGCGGAGCGTGAGGCGTACTGGGATTTGGCGCTCAAAGCGACTGCGGAGTTGCTCGATGCACTTGATGGGGATCTCGTAACGGTGTGGCCGGAAGAGGCGCGGTTTTGGGGCGAAAACGGGCTCCTGCTGCCCTTGGAGCGCTTCAGCAGCCCTGAGGAAACAGAATTCAGCCTGGACTTCCATGAGCCTATCCTCAATCAGTATCGTAGGAACGGCGCACTCTACGCCCTGCCGGTGGACGCGAGGCCGCTGATGCTGTACTACGATGAGGACTATTTTGCAGTACGGGGAGTCCCGCCGCCGGACGCGAGTTGGAATTGGGACACCCTAGTGGAAAACGCGGAGCGACTAACGGCGCGCCGCGACGACGGAGCGGTGGCACGCTGGGGTCTGGAAGCGCATGGAAACCGTATCTTCTGGGCACTCTGGCAAAACGAAGCCGCTGTCGTCGATATGGAATCCTTGCAATGCCGACTGCACCAACCGGCGGCGGTCGAAGCCTTGCAGTTCGTGCATGACCTTCTCCACAAGCACCGAGTCTCCCCGCAGGACGCATACTTAGACTTGTGGAATCTCATGAATAGGTCGCCGGCGGCCATGCTCTACGACCTTGTTCCCGAGTTTCCCAGTAACAGAAAGCAATTCCGCATGGCGTCGCTGCCCCGCGGCAGAGTGCCCGCGGTGCCGCTGCGCACCGGTTTCGGCATCGGCATTGCCGCGCGTTCGCAACGCACGGAGGCGGCATACACGGCGCTCAAGGGCCTGATCTATGCTATGCAAGCGCAGATGTATATTCCTGCCAGTCGCTCGGGCGTGGCGCGCCTGCAGGACCACCTCACGGAGCTCCGCCCGGAGGAAGTGACAGCAGTGCAGTATTCGTTAGCACACGGCCGCGAGTGGCCGCAGTTTGGGCTGCAATTGTTCGCGATGGACAGCATTACGCAGGGGCTCGTGGACGGCGACGACGTGCCGACGATAGTTAATGACGTCTGCTCCCTCGTGCACGAATACAGCCAGACGGGCAAGCTGCCGTTCACCGAAGAGTAGCAGGTGGGAGAGTCGCCACGGGAAGCAGAACAACGCCTAGGCTCTTCTTGAATCGAAAAGGAGCAGAGCAGTGCTCACGCGCCGGTCTCTTCTGGCAGGCTCGGCGGCTTTTGCCGCCGGCTGCAGCACGCTGGAGACGCCGCTCCCGACGCCCAGCGCGACGGTGGCTGCGGAAATAAATTTCGCGGGGTTTACGAGCTACGCGTATCTTTCCACGTCTCTAGGCGGGGACGCTTTTCGTGACGATCCTGAAGACAAGTACCGGCGGGCGGCCGCGGCACTCGCGGAGGACAAGGAAAACCCCTACGGGCCGGCGCATGGCGGATATAGTCTTGCGCTGCGGTTCTTTGAGGACTTCTTCAGTCCGATGGAAGAGCTTCCCAAGTCGCATGCGGAGGCGCTTGACGCTGTAGCGGGAATTCTGGAGAGTCTCAAGGCGGACCTCGTCACCGTGGGGCCGGAGGACGCGCGGTCGTTTGGAAGGGACGGCCTGTTGCTGCCCTTAGATCGATTCAGCGGCGCGGAGGAGGCTGCACTCGCGCAAGAGTTTTATCCAAGCGTACTCAATCAGTACCGGGCGGATGGCGTGCAGTACGCGCTGCCGGTCGGTGCGGCGCCACTCTTGCTCTTCTACGACGAGGGATTCTTTGCCCAACAAGGAGTCTCGCCCCCGGACGCGAGTTGGGACTGGGACGATTTGGTAGAGAATGCAGTCAAGCTGACTATCAGGAGGGGAGAAGACGCGGTGGCGCGCTGGGGACTAGTGGCGCGTGGGGAACACGTCTTTTGGGCGCTGTGGCAGAATGAGGCGTCCCTGGTAGATGTGGAATCGCTGCAGTGCCTTCTGCAGGACCCGGCGGCGGTGGCAGCCCTGCAATTTGTGCATGACCTCATGCACAAGCATCGGGTCTCTCCGGTGGGAAACCTGAGGGAATTGTGGGACTTCATGTGGCGATCGCCGCCGGCCATGTTGTACAGCTACCCCCCCCCCCCCCCGCTATTCCTGGATAACGACAGTAGGTTTCGCATGGCGCCGCTGCCCCGCGGCAAGGTGCCTACGGCGCCGGTGCGCACCGCGTTTGGGATCGGCATTGCCGCCCGGACCCCGCATGCGGAGGCGGCGTATGCGGCGCTGAGGGGCTTTACACGCGCTATGCAGCCACAGGTGCTCGTACCTTCGAGCAGAGCGGCGGTCGCGCGGCTGGCGGAGACCCACAAGGGACTCCGCCCGGCAGAGGTGGCAGCTTTGCAACATGCTATGGAACACGGACGCGAGTGGCCGCACCAGGGGCCGTCACAGCACCTGATGTATAAATTAATGGAGAGCCTCGGGCGCGGCGAAGACGTGGAAACCGTGGTCGACAAGGCGTGCTCTATCCTGATCAGCAATTGACAGATGGGCAAGCTGCCGTTCCCCGAAGAGTAGCAGGTCGGATAGACTTGGCGGGAAGCATAGCAGAATGCCAAGGCGGCTCTTTAGTCGAAAAGGAACAGGATAGTGCTTACGCGTCGGTCAGTACTTGCAGGTTCGGCGGCGCTTGCCGCCGGTTGCAGCACGGTAGGGTCTCCCCTTTCACCGCCCAGCGCGCCGCAGGCTGCTGAGATAAACATCGCAGCGTTCTCAAAGTACGCGTATCTTTCCATGTCGTTTGAAGGGGATGCTTTTCGTTCAAATCCTGAAGAGAAGTTCCAGCGAGCGGTAACGGCGCTTGAGGAGGACAAGGAGAACCCATATGGGCCGTTGCGCGGCGGATACACGGTCGCGCTGCGATTCTTTGAAGACAACTATTCGATCATGGAAGAGCCTCCCAAGTCGCTGGAGGAGCTAGAGGCGGCGCAAGCGGCGGTGCTTGAGGCGGCGGCGGGTATTCTGGAAAACCTCGAAGCGGACCTGGTGACCGTGTGGCCGGAGGAGGCGCGGTGGTGGGGCAGAAACGGGCTCTTGCTACCCTTGGACCGCTTCAGCGGCGTAGAGGACGGTGAGCTCAACCGGGAGTTCTATCCAAGCGTACTCAATCAGTATCAGGTAGATGGCGTGCAGTACGCGCTGCCGGTCGGCGCAATGCCACTCATGCTCTACTACGACGTGGAGCACTTTGCCGAACAAGGAGTATCGCCGCCGGACGCGACTTGGGATTGGGACAACTTGGCGGAGAACGCAGTCAAGCTGACAGTTAGCAATGAAGACGGCTCGGTGGCCCGCTGGGGACTAGTAGCGCGTGGGGAGCGGCTCTTCTGGGCGCTGTGGCAGAATGAGGCGCATCTAGTCGACATGGATATGCTGCAGTGCGGCTTACAGGAACCGGCGGCGGTGGCAGCCCTGCAGTTTGTGCATGACCTCATGCACAAACACCGCGTCTCCCCAGTGGCAAACCTCAGGGACTTGTGGGACTACTTCATCTTAACGTCACCGGCAATAACGCCGCCAGCCATGCTGTATGGCTATCCCCCGCTGCATCTCAATCAACGAAATAGATATCGGATGGCGCCGCTGCCGCGCGGCAAGGTGCACGCCACGCCGGTGCGCACCGCGTTTGGGCTCGGTATTGCTGCCCGAACGCAGTACGCGGAGGCGGCATATACGGCACTGAGAGGCTTTACCCGCGCCATGCAGGCGCAGGTGGCTGTACCCTCGAGTAGAGCGGCGGTTGCGCGATTGGCGGAGACTCGCAAGGACCTCCGCCCGGCAGAAGTAGCCGCGGTCCAGCACGCGATGGCACACGGGCGTGAGTGGCCGCAGCGGGGCCTGCCCTTGCACGTCATGTATGACTTAACGCAGAGTCTCGGGCGCGGCGACGACGTGGCAACGGTGGTCAACCAGGCGTGCAGCACCATAGACGACTATCGGCAAACGGGCAAGCTGCCGATGCCATGGGATTAGGACACGCCGCTGGGCCAATTGCCTATGCCAGTGCTTTATCGCCTTTGCTGACAGACCGCAGCACGGGGGCTTGCCACCCGCTTCATGTCGGAGAAGGTGAGCACCAGTGTTTGTCGGCCCGCCATAGACATGCCGGCTCACAATAACCTGAGTATGCAGGAGAGTCGAGGCTGTAGCTCCCATTAAAAGGAATTTGCCGTGATTTCACGCCGATCGTTACTCGCGACTTCGGTGGCGCTCGCGGCGGGTTGTAGCTCGCTGGAGTCTGCGTTTTCACCGCCCGGTTTGCCCAAGGTTGCGGAGATAGACTGGGCAGTCTTCGGTGGATTCATCAGCCTCTATGATACGGAGGGAAGTCTGACCGCGCACGAGAGCGTGCTCCAGCGGGGACTGGCGGCGTTGGCGGAGGACAAGGAAAACCCATACGGCCCGCAGCGTGGGCGATACAACATTACGCTGCGTTATGCGGAGGATGTGCCGGAACCGGAAACACCGCCGGAGAACCTTGAAGAGTGGTTTGAGTACTTTGCGGAGCTACTGGATGCCTTTTCGGCCGATCTCGTGGCGCTGCCGCCGCTTCTCGCACGATTGCTGGGCGAGGAAGGAATCGTGCTGCCCCTGGAGCGGTTCATGGGTACGGAGGGCCCCAAGGTTGAAGCGGAGTACTTCCCTAGTGTGCTCGAGCCGGGACGCGGCCCGGGCGGGCTCTATGCCCTGCCGGTGGGCGCGCTGCCGCAGATGGTCTCCTATGACGCGGCATACTTTGAGAAAACGGGCGTTCCGCCGCCGGACGGGAGTTGGGACTGGAATGATCTAGTCGAGAATGCGGCGCGGCTGACCCAGCGCAACCAGGACGGCGAGGTGACGCGCTGGGGTGTGGTTACGCACGGGGCCATAATTGACGGGATTTGGTGGACGCTGTGGCAAAACGAAGCAGCCGTCGTAGAGCCGGAAACGATGCGGTGCCGTCTGCAAGAACCGGCCGCTATAGAAGCCTTGCAGTTCTTCCGCGACTTGCTGCATACGCACCGGGTTTCTCCGGCGGTGGCATCCGGCGAACTCTATAAGCTATGGACAGGAGTGACGTCGCCATTCGCGATGCAGTACAGCGCAATGGCATTGAGACCGACCACCCTTGAATTTCGTTTGGCGGAGTTGCCCCAGGGCAAGGTGCATGCCGTGCCGGTAAATGCAGACATGAGTATCGCCATTGCCGCCAGAACGGAGAGCGCCGAGGCGGCATACACGGCGCTCAGAGGCGTCGTCGGCGCCATGCAAGAGCTCGTGCACGTGCCTGCCGAGCGTGCGACACTCGCGCGTCTCGGCGACTTTCGCAAGACGCTCCCGCCCGCTGAAGTAACGGCGATTCAACGTTCAATGGAATATGGGCATGCCATGCCGCAGTTTGGCGTTCAATTCGCCGCCATGGGCAGCATCATGGAGGGGCTGATTCGCGGCGACGACGTGGTAACAGTGGTGGCCGCGGCCTGTGACCGCATAGACGAGCACCTGGAGTTCTGTGAAGCTAATTCCACAGACTTCGGTTGTCTCTTCTAACGGCCTCCGCCGGTAGGCGCTCCGCAACAACGTGGCGCGCTTGCGCACTTTGAGAAAGCAATTGAACTGCTACAGGGCAGAGCGAAGGTAACCGCGAAAAAGAGCGCTATTCGCCTGCGAAGAACGATCCCGTAGCGCGGGGGCTTGTCCCCCGCTCCCTGAAGAGTGGGGTGAACACCTACTGGTTCCGGTTCAACTGACACGCATACTTGCACACGCAAAGAAGCAGGGCGGGACTGAAGGAAATAGCGCAATGCTCTCGCGCAGATCGTTACTAGCGGTCTCAGCGGCACTTGGTGCCGGATGCAGCTCGCTGGTTTCTCCGCTATCTCCTCCGAGCCTGCCCAAAGTGACGGAGTTGAATTGGGCAGTAATCGGCGAATTTGCCAGCCTCCATGATCCCGAAGGGTTACTCATCTCGAATGAGGACGTGCTCCTTGGCGGATTGGCGGCGTTGGCGGAAGATAGAGAAAATCCATACGGTCCGGAGCGTGGACGTTTCAACATTAGACTGCGCTATGCAGAGCGCTGGCCGAAGCAGGACTCTCCGCCAAAAGACCTTGAGGAGTGGTTGGCGTATTTCGTGGGCGTGTTGGACGCCTTCTCCGCTGATCTGATAACGGTATCACCCTTACTCGCGAAATTCCTGAGTGAACATGACCTCGTGTTACCTTTGGACCGTTTCCTGGGAAGAGAGAAAGCGGGAATTGAGGCTGAATTCTTCTCTAGCGTGCTTGAGCCGCAACGCGGCCCAGGTGGGCTCTATGCCCTGCCGGTGGCCGCGTTGCCGCAGATGGTAGTTTATGACGCGGCGTACTTCGACAAGAGAGGCGTGTCGCCGGTGGACAGTAGTTGGGACTGGGACGTCATGGTGCGTAATGCGGAGCGGCTAACGCTGCGCCATGAGAACGGCGAGGTGGCGCGCTGGGGCGTTATCACCCTTGGGAGCTTAATTGACGGAATCTGGTGGGCGTTATGGCAAAACGAAGCGAACATGGTTGATCCGGAATCGCTGCAGTGCCGGTTACAAGAACCGGCCTCAATAGAGGCCTTGCAATTCTTCCGCGATCTCATCCATTCGCACCACGTCTCCCCGCCGCTAGACCGCGGCCACCGCCATAATTTGTGGTCGGGCGTGACACCGCTATTCGCGATGCAGTACAGCACGCCGGCGCTTGCTCCGACCACCCTTGACTTTCGATTGGCGGAGTTGCCCCAGGGCAGGGCGCGTGCCGTGCCGGTGGGCGTCGACCTAAGCATCGCCATTGCCGCTCGAACAGAGAAAGCGGAGGCGGCGTACACGGCGCTGCGAGGCGTTGTCGGCGCCATGCAAAGATTCGTGCGCGTACCCGCGGAGCGTGAGACACTCGCGCGACTGGGCGAGATTCGCAAGCGGCTGCGCCCCGAGGAGGTTGCTGCGATCCAGCGCTCAATGGAGCATGGGCACAAAGTGCCGCGATTTGGAGTAGAGCACCTTGCCATGGGCCGCATTGTTTGGGGTCTGGTACGTGGCGACGACGTGGCGACGGTGGTGAATTCGGCCTGTAGGCTAATGGATGAGCAGCGAGAGTTCTGTCTGAAGAACCCTGACGACCCACGCTGTATATTCTCTTGGCCCGCTCCAATAGAATTACTGCAATTTCGTGGTCCTCCTGAACCGCCTAGGCGAATTACGCTGCCCTAGATGCCTTCATTAGCTGTCTGAGCCGGATAGGTGTAAGGACACATGCACCGAGCGGGTAGCGGTTCTGTCGCAGTCGAGAGCATATCCCGCTAATTCCAATCAGGCCCGATCATATCCAGCGGCGGGGTGGTGGTGGCGAGCAGGCGTTCGGTGAGCAGGCCGTGGTATTCGCGGATGCGGGCTTGGACGGCGGGATCGTGGGCGAGGTTGCGCAATTCGTGGGGGTCTTCCTGTAGGTCGTACAACTCGCTGCCGAACTCATTTCCCCAATACGCGTACTTGTAGCGATTGGTGATGAGCGCCGTGCCGCGCGTAACGCGGTTGTTGGCTATGTAATCGGAAAGCGCCATACCCGGAAGTCTTGCCTTTCCTTCGATTACGGGCCGCAGGCTGGTGGCAGCCATGGCCTCGGGGATGGGCACACCGGCGTAGTCGAGAATGGTCGGCGCGATCTGGAACGTTTCCACCACGTCATCCACCACCGGAATGCGCTCGTCGCCGGCCGGCGGGATAACGATGAGCGGCACCCGCGCTGACGGTTCCCAAAACGTGCCTTTGCCGCTCCGCGACCAATCGCCCATGTGGTCGCCGTGGTCGCTGGCGTAGATGATGAGCGTATTGTCCAGCGTGCCGGCGTCAGCCAGCGTTTGCACCAACTGGCCCACCATGTCGTCGATCATGGTGCAGAGACCCCAGTACTTGGCAATGGCGTTGCGTATGATGCGGTCGTCCGGTTCCTTGGCAAAACGTCCGCCGCCGTTCTGCAGATTCTTTGGTTTGTCGCTGTCATCGGCGAGGTACGTCACCGGCAGATCGACCTCCGCCGGATCGTACATGCTGGCGTAGGGTTCCGGCGGGTCCAGCGGGCCGTGGGGACCGCAGATACCGCACCAGGCAAAGAAGGGCCGGTCGCGGCTCTCGCGCATGAAACCGGCGGTGTTGTTCGTGATCCAGGTATCGATATAGTCTGCGTAGGGCAGCACGTTGGTGATGGCCGTCATCTCTTTGTACTCAGGCTGGCGGCGCTGGGCGTAGATTTTCTCATAGCCGCCCGGGTGCCGTTCCTCCAGCCACGCGGCGTAGAGCGGCCCTAGAGGGCCCGGTCCCAGGTGCGTGCCGGAAGACTCTTTCCAGCGCGAGCCTTTACCTTCCGTCAGACTGGTGAAGCGGAACCCCTTCGGCGGCCACATGTGAATCTTGCCGAAGGCGGCAGTATAGTAGCCCGCCACGTCGTGGAGATGCTCCATGAAGGTCAGCTCAGAAGGGGGCAGGCCCGGTGTGCGGTCGATGGGAATCGCCTGGAAGGTCACGCCGTGCTGGTGGATGTAGCGGCCGGTCTGCAGGCAGGCCCGGGCCGGCGTGCAAATGGTGTTTTGTGTGTAAGGCCTGTCAAAACGTGTGCCCTGGGCAGCTAGAGCATCGATATGAGGGGTCTTGACCTTCTTGTTGCCATAGCAGCCGAGCGTATCCCAGCGCTGCTGGTCGCTGGTAATAAGCAGTATGTTCGGAGCTTGCGCCATGAACAGCCTCCCAATCTGTTGCCATAAGCAAGCAAGTTATAGTGCCATTTCGATTATATACCCTGAAGCCGCTTGGTTTTTCGATGCATAAATCGGAATCGTGCGAGGGATTGGTCGAAGAGGTCATTCGTCAACTCAAGTACCATGCTGCGCTCGATAGCAACTTATCCGTGCGCCGATCCGCAAGTGGCGCCATGCATTTCAGCCGCCTTGTAGTCGCCTTGCTAAGAGTGGCCTCCCATGGGCGAGCTAAGTGTACAAGCAGTCGAGAATTACAAAAGAGAGGCAGGTTCCTAAGGGCTAGCAAAAGGTACACTTATTCATGAGCCTAAAAGTGACAGGAGAGAGCGTTCGTGGCATCCACAATTGCAATGGATCACTTGAATATAAGCTATCGATTTATCGAACAAGCGCAAGAGGAATTTGAATAGGGTGACATTCTTCAAGCTTCGGAGAAGGCCTGGGGTGCAGCAGCACGAGCCGTCAAAGCTGCTGCGGAACAAAGAGGCTGGGAGCATAGAAGCCATGCCCACCTCTTTGACAACGTGGCAAGAATTGCAAGCGAGACTTCAGATGGGGAATTGAGGATGCTCTTCTCGGCGGCGAACACCCTTCATCAGAACTTCTATGAGGGTTCGCAGAATGAGGAGTTTGTCCAAGACAACATCCAGCATGTACTGGCATTGATCAACAAGCTTACGAAGTTCGTGCTTGAAACGTAGAGGAGGAGCGTGTGAACCAAGACATAGTGAGACAGCTGAACATCATGGATGATGACTGGTCTTCCAATACTGAGGTCATACAAGGTGCGCACGGAGAGATTACCGCTATCAAAGTAACCCTTATATTGGATCGTCGGACGCGTACAGGACTTGCCCGCGTGCTCTATGATCGGGTCTCATTTACCATTGACGCAGTGGAGGAGGCTACAGAGAAAGCATTTGCACAAGCTGCAAGCCAATTTGGCATCGTCCCACCACAATAGGTACAAGGACTAGACGCTCCACATGGGCGAGGAGCCGGTCGGTAAGGCACACAATCCCAGATTAGCAAGCGGCTGGTTTTCTACCTCAGAAGACAGGTAGTTAGTAAGTGTAAGTAAAGAACAAAGCTACTTCAGGCTTGACTGCTATTTCCCGGCGTTCTATTGCCGGGATTGTGTATTTTACGCCGATTTGAGATGTCGAATCCTACTAATTCTGCGAGAATAAACCGCTTGCTGGGATGCAGTCGGTGTGATAGCATACGTGTACCCTCAGCTCTGGCCCACCTCGAGCTTAAGGACTTGTATGGCAGCCCCGCTTGAGCAACGCCAATCGCGGCGCGCAACGAAACGCAGACCCTCAGCTTCCGCGACGCGGCCGCGCCTTGAGTCCGTTCTCACTTCTAAGAAGCTCGGCGCCGCAGAAGTCACAAAGTGGCCGTCACTGTCGGAATCTGCGCGACGCCCACGGCCGCGACGCAATTCCAAGTCGGCGCCCTTAATCTCACTGCGCCGGCTCGTGCCTGCATGGCTGGTGCGCGCAGTATTGATGTTGGCCGCGATCGGCGCGAGTTGGCTCGCGCTGCTCTGGGTGATGGTCACCCAGGATCCTGCGCAAAGTACGAGCCGGGTGATTTTCGTTATAAGCGTATTCATCGCCACGTTTGTTGCGAGCTTACCGCTTATGCATCGCGTCTTTTCGCGGTTCGCGCCATCGCGGCTGCAGCAGGGCAATCCCGTGCTGGTAGCCGGTCATTCGTTCCTGCTGTCGAGCATTCTCGTGGCAAATCTGAGCTTGCTGCTGGTGGGGGGCTGGAACTTGACCATGTTTCTTCTCATTGCCGCGCTCGCCGCAGTGGTGGAATCGCTCTTCTTGGCGCGCAAGTAAGCCGGTGCGAAAGATCTGTTCTGGATACTATGCTTGAGTCCGATGAACTCGCCCGTCTTTACGATCTCGAATACGACGACTGGGACGAGGATGGCGCGTTCTGGCGGAATTTCGCCGCGCGCACGGGCGGACCGATAGTCGAATTGGGCTGTGGCACGGCCCGCGCGCTGGCGCCCCTCGCGCAGCAGGGCTACAGAGTAATTGGCATCGATTCTGCGCAGGCGATGCTCAACCGGGCTGCAGAACGGTTTGCGGCGTTTGACATCTCCACTGAGCAATTCCAGCTTCTGCACCAACCGATGGAAGCCGCCGCAGCGCCCGTGCACGCGCGCCTCGTCTTCTCCGCGCTCAACGCCTTCGCCCACTTGGCGACGCCGCTGCGGCAGACGCAAGCGCTCGCCGCCGCCCACCGTTTGCTCCACCCCGACGGGTTGCTCATCCTTGATCTCTTCAACCCGTTGACGCAGGAGTATGACGTGCGGGACCGAATGGTGACGTTGCGCAACGTCCTGGCGGACCCCCGGACCGGCGCGCCAATTCAGCAGTTCGAAGTGTGGGAAGTTGACCGCGAATCCCAAGTGGTGCGCACGACGTATCTTTACGATCATCTGCAGAATGACGGCTCAATCCGCCGGGTAGTGAGCGAGTTTCCGGTGCGTTACTCGTACCGCTACGAAATCGAGGCGCGGCTCGCGCAGTCCAACTTTGCGGTGGAGAACGTGTTTGGCAGCTATGAGGCCGATCTCTTTACCGGCAGCGAGGAGAAGATGATCTTTGTGGCCCGGCCGCAACGGTAGGATGTGCTGCAGTCTGGCATCGTTGCGCGCGCGCCGTAGCTCCCCGCTGGAGCTCGCGCCTGCGCTGTTGGGAAAGCGCAGCCTGAACATGCTATTCTGAGGGTGAGCTTCACCGCAGGCAGAACTCTCTTCACCAAAGATTTCACCGTATGGCAACATCACTGGAACGAAAGCCGGAGTGGATCCGCGTTCGCTGGAAAGAGGGCGACCAGTACCGCGAGCTCAAGCAGATCATGCGGGGGCTGGACCTCCACACTGTCTGCGAAGAGGCGCGGTGTCCGAACATCAGCGAGTGCTGGAATTCTCGCACCGCCACCTTCATGATCCTGGGCGATACCTGCACCCGCGCGTGCAGTTTCTGCGCGGTGAAGAGCGGGCGTCCCGCCGGTCTGGACAAGATTGAACCCATCCGCGTGGCCTGGGCGGTGAAGCAGATGGGACTGCGCCACGCCGTGATTACGTCCGTCGCCCGCGACGACCTGGAGGACGGCGGCGCGCAGATCTTTGCGGAGACGATTCGCAAAGTGCGGGAGCTGAACGAGGATTGCTCCATCGAGGTGCTAATTCCCGACCTGGCCGGCAAACACGACGCGCTGAAAGAGGTGGTGGCCGCCAAGCCGGAAATCCTAAACCACAACGTGGAGACTGTGCCTCGCCTCCAAAGGCGCGTGCGCCCCAAAGCCCGCTACGAGCGCAGCCACTGGGTGCTGCGCACTGCCAAACAGCTCGACTCAGACGTTCTCACCAAGTCCGGCATGATGCTCGGTCTGGGCGAGACCTGGGACGAGATCGTGCAGACCCTTACCGATATGGCCGCAACCGGGGTGGATATCTTCACCATCGGCCAGTACCTACGCCCCTCCAAGAAGCACCAGAAGCTGGAACGCTACTACCGCCCTGAAGAGTTCGACGAACTGAAGCAGATCGGCGAGTCCCTCGGCATCCGCCACGTAGAATCCGGCCCCCTCGTCCGCTCCTCTTACCACGCTCGCGACCAGGTGGACGCACTGCAGGACAAGGTAGAGTAATCCGGCTTGCAACCTATGTCATTCCTGTATGTGTTGAGTATTTCGTTGACAAAATCCTCCCCCCACTTGACAGTATTGACAATTCATGTCATTCCGAACGGAGCGAGGAATCTAGAATTTCCCAAGCATAGGGTTCCTCGTAGCTGCGGCCTCCCGTATGACAACTCATTCGTAGCGCGGAGAAGATGGATTCCCGCGTGCGCGGGAATGACGGATTGAGTCTCGCCTTGCTCCTGGTAGCGCGGGGGCTTGTCCCCCGCTCTTGTGTTCACAGGCTTGAATATTAGACAGAAGGGTTCATGCCCTGGGCCAAGCATTATTCACTCTGCGTGCGGAGGTGTCTAGTCGACCTATGAGTGACCCCATCGCAGCTCAGACCAGATACTCTATGGCTTTTGCTCACACGAGGAAATCCGGAAGGCAAGCATGACGCAATGGTTCGAGGACGATTCGCTCTGGGTTGATACATATCCATACATGTTCTCTCCGTCGCGCATCGCTGCCGCTGAGGAGGAGGTTGACCCGCTTCTACGGCTCGTCGGTTTGCAACCGCAGTCTATTCTCGATCTCTGCTGCGGGCCGGGACGCATTGCAATCCCATTGGCCCGGCGGGGGTTTCGCGTTACAGGCGTGGACCGGACAAAGTTCTTCCTCGATAAGGCCAGGGAACGAGCAGCAGCGGAAGACGTACAGGTCGAGTGGGTCCAAGAGGATATGCGCACATTCGCGCGGCCGGGGGCTTTTGATCTGGCCCTCAGCATGTTTACGTCATTCGGCTACTTTGACGACAAGGATGAAGACCTCACGGTGCTGCGGAACACTTACGAAAGCTTGCGGCCGGGCGGCGTGCTGCTCCTGGACGTTGTGGGCAAGGAGCGACTCGCACGATCGTTCCAACCCGCAAGTTCCAGGAAACATGCCGATGGCTCCGTGGTGATCGACCGCCGCGAAGTCTACGACGACTGGACGCGCGTGCGCATGGAATGGACGATTATCAAAGGCGACTCCGTGCGCGTCTTCACAATTGACCACACGATCTACTCCGGCCAGGAACTCAAGGACCGGCTCACTGCCGTGGGCTTTCGCGACGTGAAGCTCTACGGCAGCATGGATGGCGCACCTTACGGCCTTGAGGCCGACCGCTTGATTGCGGTTGGGCGCAAGCCTGACTTTTAAGGGAATATACGTTTGGCCGAGTGTGCAGTCTTCCGCAAACTCTGGCTTCGAATTCCTAGTGGTTCGACATTATTGCATTGATGGGTAGGAGCGCCGGTAGCACAGGTTTGTAACCTGTGCCCAGCCCCTCGGTCTGGTGTGCTCGCTCCACGCTACGGCAAGATGGCGCAGGTTGCAAACCTACGCTACCCATCAATACAATCGTGTTGGACTACTAGGTTGTGTGAGCTTTTTTAGAACCAGGCCGTCATTGTATGAGTAGCCTGCGGCAAAGACGCCGACGTCAAGCGCACAGTCTGTCATTCCGGCAAGAAGCCTGCCACGTACGTGATACAGGGCCGGAATCAATCTTCGCCACGCTCCGTGCATGTTGTCCAAGCGGGGGATAAGCCCCCGGGCTACACCTAGGACTCCTCGCTCGCGCTCGGAATGACAATCACATACAAATGACATGAGATGTCAACTCTGCCTAGATACCCGTAGCAGGGGTTAGCGAAAGACTCAGCCTATGAAGTCCTGCCAACGTTGTGGCGGTGTCTTGCCCATTGCACACAGATAGACACTGACCTTGCCGTAGAAGAGTAGCAACGCTTCTTTGTAGACGTCAAGCTGTATCTGCGGCGGCAGGCTAAAGTGACCGCGATCAATCCGGCGGTTCTTGACATCGTCTTCAGAGAGACTCTCTATAGCGGTCTGCAGTTCCCGATCGAGTGCAGCGTACCACGCAGATAGCAGTGCTACGCTAGATTCCAACTCTGGCTGCTCATTGCGGTAAGTAAAATCTAGCCTGAACGCCTTGAAGGATTCTATGTACGCCTGCTCTACTTCGCCAATTTCGCAGCAGAGCTCACCCAGGGTGGGGTTCCGCGCGGTCGGCCGATAGTCGAGATCCTCATCTTCCAGCGTCGTCATGAGTAGCTCCCGCAGTTCTTGGTACGTCTCAAGGATCGGGTAGTAGTGCGTGATGATGCTGTTCATCGGTCCCACCTAAGCGTCATGGCCGAATTCAGTACTAATGATACTGCGTGATTGCGTACCATGCGATAATGAGGTGGAACACGGGAAACCAGCGCATAGTACGTCACCCTGGAAAACAATCGTACGTTTCCCGTAAGAAATCTCTTTGGATCGCAACACGCGGCGTCCTATGCGGATAGGGGAAAGTAACTTGGCGAAACAGATTCAGGCCATGCCACAGATTCCGGTACAACGGGAGCAAGTTGCCGAGGTCTGTCAGCGGTACCACATCCGCACGCTGGCATTATTCGGCTCCGTGCTGCGCGCTGACTTCTCGCCCGACAGCGATGTTGACGTGCTCGTGGAGTTCGATCCGGGGCGGACGCCGGGGTACTTCACGCTGGCGCGGATTGCGCGCGAGCTCTCGCCGTTAATGGGTGAACGCGAGGTAGACATTCGCACTCCTAACGGACTCTCCCCGTATTTTCGCGATGAGGTTGTCACATCGGCATATCCGGTCTATGGACACCCTTGACCACGTGCGTCTTCAGCACATGTTGGAAGCTGCGCAAGAGGCCCTCACTTTTGCAGAAGGCAAGAGTCGCGCCGATTTAGAATCAGACCGCATGTTAGCGCATGCCCTCGTGGAGTGCCTGCGCGTTGCCGGTGAGGCGGCGCGGCAAGTCTCCTAAGAAACCCGCCAAGAATATCCAGCTATCCCATGGCGAGATGTCATTGGTATGCGCAACCAACTCGTGCATGAGTACTTCAGAGTTGACTATGACATTGTTTGGCAGACGGTGAAAGAGGACTTGCCCTCGCTGGTCGAGGCGCTGGAGCAACAAGGCTTGTGACAACAGGACAACATCACAGTTGCGCCTTAGTAGATTTGGGCACGGTGCCGTATCGCGCTGCGTGGGAGTTGCAGCGGCGCTTGGTGGCGGCGCGGCATGCGGAAGCGATCCCCGATGTCGTGCTGCTGCTGGAGCATCCGCACACTTACACGATAGGTCGCAGGGGAGACGATAGTGAGGTGCTTGCCACGCCGGAGCACCTTCATAAGCTGGGAGCGACCGTGGTTGAGGTAGATCGTGGCGGACTGGCGACGTATCACGGCCCGGGGCAGTTGGTGGGATATCCCATCCTCGACCTGCGGCCGCGCGACCGTGACGTGCGCCGCTACCTGCGGGACCTCGAACAGGCACTGATCAATTCGCTGCGGGACTGCGGCATACCCGCGGGGCGCGTTGAAGGGAAGACGGGCGTGTGGGTGGCTGACCGCAAAATCGCCTCCATTGGCGTGCGGTTCAGCCGTTGGATCAGCAGCCATGGTTTTGCCCTGAATGTCACCACCGACCTCAGCTATTTCTCCCATATCGTGCCGTGCGGCATGCCGGCGGTCATGATGACTTCCGTTGCACAGGAGACGTCTGTTGCACAGGAGATGTCTGTTTCACAGCAGACTTCTGTTGCGGGGAAAGCCGGCGCGGCCGACATGGCTTGGCTCCGCGCCCGTGTGGCGCACCACCTGAAGCAGGTCTTTGCCCTGCGCTACCTTGAAGAGATTCCTCCCGCGATGGAAGAACACCTGGCAACGGTAGACGATAGTCGTGTGGTAGAGCTGCGGTAATTGCCGCAGCCGCGCACCCGGATCCGTCGCCGACTACACAGTCGAAACCGCCAATATTGCGGGGGGAAAAGAAACATCATACGGTCCGTCATTCCGGCGTAAGCCGGAATCCATCTTTCTAATGCCGCGTAACTCCTGCCTTGATCTTGATACATGTCAGGATGTAATCTCGTCAGACCAGATAGACTCCTGCTTTCGTGGGAGTGACGGTTAGGTGACAGCTGGCGCACTGCATTGAATAAGCACCTGTTCGTACCGGAAATTTTGTCTACTGCTCTCCACATCCGCCTTGGGGCGGTTAGTCACAGCCAGGCATGGTGCGAGGTGTCCGCATAAGCCGTTCACGGTTATACCCTGTGACAAGCTCAGGACAGGCTGGCTCACCGTGAGCGGATTCCTCCGCACGCCACGAATTGACATCCCGCCGACCTCGAATGGAGCCCCAGTATAGCCTTGATGGTCGCTCGCTCTATTCGCCCCCACAAGCTAACTTGCCCGCAGCCAGCCAGCGCGTTACACTTGCGCTCAATGCAGCGTACCTAACGACATCAGCCTTCATCGTCCGCTCAAGCGCAGCCCATGGCATCCACGGCCCGGTCGTCCGCAAACGTCTACGCCCTCACCTGGGTTGCGATGGGTGCCTTCTTTGTCATCCTCTTCTTCAATGTTGGCGCTGCCAATCCGCCGCGCGCGCAACTGCCGGTCTACGTGGAAAGCGAACTGGCCGGGGCGCCAATCGTCACGTCCATCGTGCAGTCCACGTTTCACGTCGTCTTTGCGGTGATGCTGTTGGTTGGCGGTTTTCTGGCCGACCGGTTTCGTCCCAAGCGGACGTTTGTCATCGGCTTGCTCACGCCCGCGGTTGCCGGTTTCTTGCTGATCGCGCAGGAGGTCTGGCAACTCCTGCTCGTAGCGGCGCTCACCGGCACTTTCTTTGCGCTGCACGCGGCCGGCAGTCGTGCCTATCTCGTGCTGGCGGTGCCGCTCAAACGCATGGGACTGCTCGGCAACCTCTATGAGCTCGGGTTTACGTTGGGCGCAGCTCTTGGCAACGCCGCCGTTGGCATTATCGCCGCAAGGTCGGGCTTTCCGCTCGCCGGCATAATTATCGTAGCTTTGGGCTTCCTCACGGCTCTTGGCGCGCAGCTTTGGTTGCCATCGGTTACGCCAAAGGTTGTGAGCGCCGAGCCCATTACTCTGGGGAGCTATTGGCAGATGGTTCAGCGCCGCTCAGTGCAACTCTTGCTTCTGCTACGCGGCCTGCCGACAATCTATTGGGCCACGGCGCAACTGGTGATTGGTATCCAACTCCTGCGCTTGACGGGTTCTCCCGTTGCGCCGGCGCTCTTCTATGCGGTGAGCCTGCTGGCAATCGGCACCACCATGATGCCGGTGGGCTGGGCCGCTGACCGGTGGGGCAGCGGCCTGCCGGTTCTCGTGTCTACGGTGCTGGTAATTATCGGGGCGGTATTAGCGGCCATCTTCGTTAACGATGTCTGGGGACTTGTCTGTGGGGCATTCGTTGGGCACTTGGGCGCGTGGTGGCTCTCCGGTCTCTTTCCGCTCCTGGTCGCTGAAAGCGGCGCGCACGATGAACAAGGTCGCCTCGTCGCCGTCACGGAGATGGCTTGGAACATTGGCGCCGTGGTGGGCGCTTTGGGAGCCGGCGCACTCTTGACCCTCCATCTGAGCGCGCCGTTCCTGCTCGCGGCGTGGCTGAACATTCCAACGCTCTTGATTGCCATGCTCGTAGCGAGCGGCAGGCACCGGGCTATTTCCAAAGAGCCGGTCGCAGCGAGCGAAGCGGGATAGCGCATGAAGGTTAAATGGAGGTAAATGTAGCATATGGTCTCAAAGTTGCACGCGCGTATGGGCCAATTAGGCACGTGGCGGCCGGTCCTGATAATGTTCGGCCTCCTATTCCTCAATCTGACATTCATGAGTCCGGCGCAGAGCCTGTTACCGGTCTTTGTCGAGAAGGTGCTCGAGCGGTCTCCCTTCTTTACCGCGATTGTCGTCTCGCTGAACACGGCAGTCTATGGCGTCATGCTGTTGGTCGGCGGCGTGCTGGCTGACCGTCTGGGCGCGAAATGGACGTTAGTTCTGGGGTTCTGCGGGGCGATCGCGGTGGGCCTCATGCTGCGATTGGAGTCGGCATGGATGTTGCTTATCATCGCGCCGGTGTACGGTCTGCTCTTCTCGTTCATGACCACAGGCAGCCGTTCGTACCTTGCCCGCGCCCTGCCACTGAGGCAGATGGGCATCGGCGGCGCTCTGTATTTCTTGAGCCTCATCGTCTCTATGGCGGTTGGCAGCGCAATAGGCGGCAGAATCGCGGATACGGTGGGATTTGGCACATTGGGCCTGATTGCCATTATCGCCGGTGTTGTGCTCGTGCCGCTGACTGCCTGGTTGCTGCCTTCCGTCCACGCCGAACCCGATAAGAAGGAGTCCGGTGACGAATCCTCGCAGAACAAAGCGAGGTTCACGGACTACCTAGACATGTTGCGCGACTCGCGCATTCTCGCCCTCTGCGGCCTGCGCTTCTGCGCCACGTACTTCTACGGCACTATGAATTTGCTTTTGGTGTTGCAGCTCTTTCGGCTCACAGAATCGGTAACGTTTGTGGGGCTTTACGGCAGCGCGATCCTGTTTATCATCGGGCCGACACAACTTGTAATCGGCTGGATTGCGGATAAGCGCGGCCGCGAAGGGCCTGTGCGCATGGCAGCCGTGCTCGTGATGGGTGGCGCGGTGCTCATTACGCTCCTCATTAACAATATTTGGGGACTGGCCGCCAGCGGTCTTTTGGCTAATATGGGCGCCTGGTGGTTTTCAGGGCTCTATCCGAAGCTGGTGGCGGAGGCCGGCCCGCCGGAGGAGCAAGGACGCCTCATCGCCATAACGGAGTTCTTTTGGGCTGTGGGTATCTTGGCGGGCACGCTCATCTCCGGCGCACTGGTATTGGTCTTTCTGCAACTGCCGTTCATTGTCTGTGTTTTGGTGACCATCCCGATGTTCTTGCTCGCCTTCATGGTCGCCCGCGGCTTTCACCGTGCGCCCGATAGCGAGTCCGCTGCGGCCGGCTGATGAGGCTTTTTTCAAGCTGCGGCATGCGCCCAGCATCCAGGAGGAACATACCCTCACCCTAACCCTCTCCCGCCGGAGACCGTTGCGTAACTTCAGCCAGCGGTGCAAGAATTACTCCCTCTCCCGGTGGGAGAGGGCCGGGGTGAGGGGATTACAACTTGTGCTGTCCTTATCGACCTCAAAGACCTATACGAAAGTGTGTAAAATCGGTGAAAGTGGCCCAGATTGTGGGGATTCCCCCTCACCCCCGTATCACGTACGGGGCAGGCTCTAACCCTCTCCCGCCGGGAGAGGGGACTTTCTCGCCTCGGCAAGGTTTATTCAAGGGTCTCCAACGGGGAGAGGGAACATTCGGTCTATTTAGATTCGAGCCATTCATCACAACCACGGCTCTTTAGACGGACAATTGCCAAAGTCGGAAGATGGGCATGTTGCTTAGCCCTGCATGTATAATCAGTAACGGACAGCCTGCATTAAAGATTAACAGAACGGTCGATTATGATCATTGACGTGCACGTTCACACACGGTTGGGGCCGGACCCGCATGGTTTTGACTACTTGCTGGATCAGGCGGCAGAACTCGACGTGACGCTCTGCGTGAACAGCCTGAGCCCCAAGGACGGCGCCGGCATGCCGCAGAGCCCGACAGAGGATGAGATCAGGGGGTGCAATGATTGGACCGCCGAGTTGGCCGCTGCGCATCCGGAGCGCATTATCCCAATGTGGTACCTCAATCCGGCGCACGAAGACTTCGCCTGCCGGGAGCTTGAGGAGCGTGTGGCGGCCTATTCAGGTCTCCAGGGTGTGAAGCTCTGGGTAGCGGTACGCTGCAACGATCCCCGCCTTGACCCCATCATGCGCCTCTGCGCAGAACACAAGCTACCCGTCCTGCAACACACGTGGTTCAAGGTCACGGGCAACCTGCTTGGGGAGTCCACGCCAATGGACCTGCGCGAGTTGGCGCTGCGGCAGCCGGACGTGAGCTTCTTTTGGGGTCACTGCGGCGGCGACTACGAATATGGCGCCAAGTGCGCCCGCGGTCTGCCCAACGTCTACATGGACCTGGGCGGCGGTGAGGCGATGAACGGCTACGTGGACTTGCTGGTGGAGCACGAAACCGCCGATCACATCGTCTTCGGCAGCGATGCGCCGGGGCGCTCTCTCGCCTCGCAACTCGCCAAGGTGTACGGCGCGGCTCTCGATGACGAGGAGCGCGAGAAGATACTCTACCGCAATGCGCAGGCTCTCTTCGCCCGGCAGAAAACTACGAATGGAGCTGCGTCATGATCGATGCGAACGCGTACCTGGGCAATTGGCCGTTCCGGCAATTGCGCTACACCACGCCGGCTGCGCTGCTCGGCAAGATGGACGACCTCGGCGTCGAGAAGGCGGTGGTGTCATCGCTTGAAAACGTCTTTTACAAAGACCTGCTTGCCGGAAACCGCACGTTACATACAGCAGTGAAAGAACATTCCGATCGGTTTCTCCCCGCGTTTACGATTAATCCGACTTTCCCTGGGTGGGAAGAAGACCTCTCCATTTGCGTGCGGGAGTTCGGCATGCGCGTCATGCGGCTGCATCCGAACTACCACGGGTACGCGCTTGACGCGGCAGAGGGTACAGCGGTGCTGGAGGCGGCCCACGCGCACGGTTTCGTCGTGATCCTCACGGTAGGTATTGAGGATACGCGACATCACCACCCGCTGGTCAAGGTTCCTGACCTTCCGAGCGCGCAGATCGTAGCGGCCGTATCCGCGTTCCCCAACGTGCGGTTTCTCATCGCGGCCGAAAAGTTTGCCGGAATAACGGCAATCTGGACGCAGTCCACCCACACGGAAAACGTCTATGCCGAAATCTCCCGCGTACAAGGGCCGGTGGGGGACATTGAGAAACTCTGCGGGACAATGGGCGCGGACCGCGTACTCTTCGGCACTAACCTGCCCCTGCACGTGCCCGAGGCCGCCGCGTTGGCAATCGAGCATGCCAAGGTATCCGCAGAAGACCGCCGGAAGATCGCGCAAGGGAATGCCGCGCGCCTATTCGGCCTCTGATATAGGTGTCCGCAAGGACGCGGTCAGGTTCTCTTGCTTGTCCTTTTGGATAGATGCTGCCGCGCGCAAGCATGCGTTCTTTTCAACCCCCCAGTGCCGTTCGGACTGAGCTTGTCGCAGGCCAACCGAAGTGGCGCGCTTAACTCTGGTGGTTGTAGAGTGCGGTCTTGCACACGGCCCATTTCTCGACACGGCAGACGCAAGGTAAAGAAGAACGCAGGTTACAAACCTGTGCTACCGGAAGGGATGGGCAATGCAGCCGATAGCACAAATCTCGGCCAGATGCCTAAGATTTCCGGCCCTGGGCATTGAACTGGGTGCCGACGGTTTCAATAGTGAGCAACTGGCGCAGGATAGCGTGGGGCTCGCGACCGTCCCCAGTGCCGTTCGGACTGAGCTTGTCGCAGGCCAACCGCAATGGCGCGGTCAACTCTGGTGGTTGTGGAATGCGGTCTTGCACACGGCCCATTTCTCGACACGGCAGACGCAAGGCAAAGAAGAACGCAGGTTGCAAACCTGCGCTACCGGAGGGGATGGGCAACGCAGCCGATAGCACAAATTCGGCTAGCTGCCTAAGATTTCCGGCCCTGGGCGTTGAACTGGGTGCCGACGGTTTCCAAAGTGAGCAACTGCCGCAGAATAGCGTGGGGCTCGCGACCGTCGACGATGTGGGCGGACGGCACCCCTGCCAAAGCGTCCAAACAGGCGGTAACTTTCGGGATCATGCCCCCGCTGATGGTGCCGTTACGGATGAGTTGCCGCGCCTTTGCGGCGGTGAGTGAGGGCAAGACCGCGCCGTCTTTGTCCTGCACACCGGGCACGTCGGTAAGCAAGAGGAAGTGGCGAGCGGAAAGGGCCTTGGCAATGTCGCCCGCCACGGTATCGGCGTTGATGTTGAGAAGTTGTCCTTCCTCAGTCATGCCGAGCGGAGCGATTACGGGCACGAAACCGCCTTCGCCCAACGCCACAAACGTGGACACGTTCACCCTTTCGACTTCACCCACAAAGCCGAGCCCGGCGGGTTTCTTGCGCGGCTTCGCCAGCAGCAATTCGCCGTCGGCGCCTGTCAGGCCGATTGCTTTGATGGTGCGCGCGTTTAACATGGCCACTAAGTCGCTATTCACCTTGCCGGCCAGCACCATCTGCACCAACTCAAGGGCATCGGCATCCGTGACCCGCAGACCCTCAACAAAATTGGCTTCTCGACCCAGGGTCTTTTCCCATTCCGTCACCGCCTTGCCGCCGCCATGCACGATAACGGGGAGCACACTTGCAGCGACCAGCACCATGATGTCTTCGCAAAACGCCTCGTGATGCGGCAGCACGTTGCCGCCGATCTTGATGACAACGACCTCATTGGTGAGTGCTTGCAGCTCGATTATTGAATCTACGGTTTCCTGAATCGCTGTCACCGCCGTCTGCTCCTTTGTAGTTTTCGGCCAAGCATCCTCAAAGCACTTCAGGGTTGACGCAGAAGTGAGGCGGTTCGGCCTGCAAGACTCGGGTAATGTCCAGGGCGAGCGTTGTCGCCATGCGAATCATCGCCTCTTCGGTGTGGGCAGCCATGTGCGGGCTGACGATCACATTTTCCAGAGCAAAGAGCGGGTGGTCCAGCGGCGGCGGCTCCTGCTGCCAGACATCGACTGCAGCGCCGGTGATTTGGCCTTCCAGCAGCGCGGTCGCCAGCGCCTGCTCGTCCAAGATGCCGCCGCGAGCGCAATTGATGAGGATTGCCGTCGGCTTCATGAGGCTAAGTTCACGAGCGCCGATGAGGTCCCGCGTTTCGGGCGTGAGCGGCGCGTGCAGCGAAATGTAGTCGGACTCTTGCAGAAGCGCCGCAAGGTCAGTTACAAGCTCCACGCCGCGCAGCCGGGCATCATCCGGCGAGAGATAGGGATCGTAGGCAAGCACGTGCATGTCCAGTGCGGCGCGGCACATGCGCGCCACCCGGCTGCCGACGCGGCCCGCGCCTATAATGCCTAGCGTCTTGCCGTAGAGTTCAAGGCCGATCAGCCGCGTGCGCGATTGGAAATCGCCGTTGCGCTGGGCGCGATCGCCGAGCAAGACCATTTTGCTCACGGCCAGCATCATGCCGAGGGTATGTTCCGCCACCGATTCCGCATTGGCGGCCGGCGTATAGAGCACCGGAATGCCGCGCGCCGTAGCGTACGGCACGTCGACGCTATCCACACCCACCCCGTGCCGGGAAATGGCACGCAAGTGCGGCGCCGCATCGATGAGTGCGGGTGTCACTTGCGTAAGCCGCGTGACGATGGCATGAGCATCGCGGACCTGCTCCGTCAAGGTCAGATTGCCGCCTTGGTTCGCTTGACGCACAGTCGCGACCTGCTCGAGAATCGCGATTCCTTGCTCGTGAATGGGATCAGCTAAGACGACAGTGTACGCCATTTGACCATGTCCAAAGGGACGCCGGAGCCCAGAATTCAAGCGGTTTCGCTGCTAAGTGCATGCTATAATGTAGCAGAAGTTTCAACTCCCTGCTAGGAGAACTTTGAATAAACCTTGCCGAGGCGAGAAAGTCCCCTCTCCCGGCGGGAGAGGGTTAGAGCCTGCCCCGTACGTGATACGGGGGTGAGGGGGAATCCCCGAAATCCGGTCCATTTTTACCGATTTTGCACACTTCCGTATAGGTCTTAGAGGTAGATAAGGATAGGACAAGCAGTAATCCCCTCACCCCGGCCCTCTCCCGCCGGGAGAGGGAGTAATTCTTGCGCCGCTGGCTGAAGTTACGCAAAGGTCTCCCGCTAGGCACAGCGTCGCTGGGGTTTGTACGGGCGCTATCTGTCCGAAAGTGTGGCCTGTTCACGAAAGTCGTTGCATGCCTCGCTGCTGTTTAGCAAGAATGTGGGCGCGAGTTGCGGCGTGCACGGCTTGCATAGAGAAGGCAAAGCCGGTCGCAGCTAGTGTTTTGACCGGCAAGGAGACAATGCGCCCATGGCGCGAATTGTACAAAAGTACGGCGGTAGTTCGGTAGCGACGGCTGAGCGCATACAGGCCGTAGCTGCGCGTCTTATTGCAGCCCGAGATGCCGGCAACGACGTAATCGTCGTGGTTTCGGCGATGGGAGACACGACAGACGAACTCATCGCGCTTGCACGTCAAGTAACCCGCGCACCCGGTGGGCGAGACCTAGACTTGCTCCTTTCAACCGGAGAGATCGTCTCCTCCACGCTGCTTTCAATGTGCTTGCGCGACTTGGGCCATGACGCCGTGGCGCTTACGGGCCAACAAGCGGGTATTCGCACCGACTCATTCTATTCCCGCGCGCGAATTGTTGATATAGACCCTTCGCGCATGGAACAGGAACTCGAGCAAGGCCGCATCGTCATCGTCGCCGGCTTTCAAGGAGTAACCCCCGACCTGGACGTGACCACACTGGGGCGCGGCGGTTCGGACACTACCGCAGTGGCCATCGCGATTGCCCTTAAGGCGGCTGCCTGCGAGATCTATACCGACGTGGACGGCATCTATACGGCCGACCCGCGCATGATTCCTACCGCGCGCAAGCTCAGCCACATTGCTCATGAGGAGATGTTGGAGTTGGCCAAGCTCGGCGCGCGCGTGATGCATGCCAGAGCGGTTGAGCTGGCGGAGCTCTTTGATATGCCCATCGTGGTGCGTTCTTCCTTCAACAACGAAACCGGAACAGTGATAACGCGAGGTGAGGAAATGGAGAATCAAGCCCAACGCATTCGCGGCATTGCGGTTGATACCGACGTGGCCAAGATTTCTGTGCTCGGCATCCCGGACCGCCCCGGCGTTGCGCATGGGCTCTTCCAGCCGCTTGCCGACGACGGCATCAACGTGGACGTGATCGTGCAGAATATCAGCCATGACGGCATTACCGACATCTCATTCACTGTTTCGCGCGACGATCTGGCGAAGACCCTTGAGTTGATGGAGGGCGCCTCCCAGGCGTTGGGTGTCGCCGACGTGTTGCACTTTGCCAATTTGGCGAAAGTCTCGATTGTTGGCACCGGTATTCAGAGCACCCCTGGCGTTGCCGCGCGCATGTTCGGCGCGCTTGCCGAGCCGGGCATCAATATTGAGAGCATTACAACGAGCGAAATCAGGATAACGTGCCTCGTGCACGAAGATGATGCCAAGCGGGCCGCCCGGGCGCTGCATCACGCATTTGAGCTAGACCAACCGGAAGAGTAAACTAAAGGTGTTGTAGGCGTGTGCGTTGTTGCCCGTACAAGCAACAAATGTGTACCGCGTAGATGCGCTCCATAGGTGGCATTCGATGGTCGAGATGGTAATAGAAAGCGTCAAGAGAAACCCGGCGCATCCCACGCAGGTCGTCGTGCTGCGTGAAAAGGAACAACCGCGCTATCTCGTCATCGTCATCGGCATTGCCGAGGCCGATTCTATTGCCATCAAGCTTCACAAACGAACATTCTCCCGCCCGCTTACGCATGATCTCTTGAGTAACGTGATCGATGCCCTAGGCGCCAACGTGGTCAGCATTCTCATCAACGATCTGGCGGACCGCACCTACTACGCGCGCATTGTGCTCGACCACAACGGCAGACACGTGGAGATAGACGCGCGACCCAGTGACGCTATTGCGCTGGCGGTCAGAGTTGACGCGCCAATTCTCGTCGCGGAGAGCGTCATGGACGCGGCGGGTGTGACACCGGTCAAGGAGGATGGCGAAGGGGATTCTGAAGAGGAGCGCACGCCTGACCCCGAGCTTGAGGAACGGCTTGGCGTCTTTCGCGAGTTCATCAACTCTCTGGACATCGACGACCTGGGTAAACCGAAGCAGGAATGAGCGCCGCCGCGCCGCAACCATAGACGAAAACTGAGATGTGATGCGCCCCCAGCTATGAGGTTGCGGGGCGTGTTGATTCTCCGGGTTTGCCCAGCCATGCCAAACGGGAACTTATGTACCGGCTGGGAGACAAGCTTGGGGTTGGCGGCAAGGCGAAATCCCGCTCGTTTCAACCCATGCCGGCCGTTGCTTACAAACCCAAGCGATGGCGAATTGCGTTTAGCGATACGCAGTCTTGGGCCAGGAGACGACGCAACGCCTGTCCGGAGTCAGATTCATTGCTTGCAAGCGAGATGGCTGCCCGGAACTCACCCGGCGAGAAATCGCTCTCCGGTTCCGCAAAGAGTGCCTCGAGAATCTTCAAGCGCACCTGGTAGCGGTCGACTGTGTCGCGGGTCGATAGGGTCACTGGGGATGCGTACACGCCGGTAGTCTCGATAAAGGCTTGCACGGGTCCGGGCACCGACTGCTCAGCCACGGCACGACCGGCGCCCTGGGCGTTGGCCGCGCGCACGCCGGTAGAAGATAGCGCCGGATCGTGGTATGCGGGCAAGGTAGTCAGCGCCGTGATGCGCTGTCGGTACGTGCGATTTGCCTCTTGGTCCAGCAATGAACCCAAATCTTCCGCGCCGTGATCTCCGCGTTCAGCAACGAGAAAGCTGCTCAGCGAGAAGAGTTGATCAAGGCTGGCTTCCCTATCCGCATAGTAGCGAGGATCGAGAATCTGCTGGATCTTATCGTACCCAACGGCGAACACAAGCTCTCGCCCGGCAGGGACCAAAGTGTTGTGCAGCGCTGTGGCCTGCTCCACGTAGAGGCCGCGGTTGCAGAGCACAATGCCGACGTTGGGCCGCGGTGCGACGAGCATCTCCAGCATGCAAAGACGGTCTTCCAGGCCTGCGCCGGTGACCTCCTCTTTATCGACGGTGTGGATTGCAAGCAGAAACCACACCACGTCAATGTTCGCCTGTTGTAACACACCGTGGCAAAGGCTGAGATGCGCGTTGGTAGCAGGATTGAACGACCCGGCAATCACTGCCGTGTCACCGCGTGATTCTGTTTGCGGCGGCACAATCATGCGGACCTCAGGCGGCGTCACGCCGGCAAGCGCGGCGATGTGCGCGTGCCAGGCCCGCAGCCGCGGCACGTCATAGATGCTACTATTCACGGCTCCGCTCTTTCACGGGGCAGGCACAGGTATTGCGCGGGGGCTCGGCTCCAGTATCTTGACATAAACCATAAGCGCTGTGACATGTTCCGTATTTCTCGGCGCAGGGAGCGCACGTCCCCAGCGGCCTGCTTTTCCGCCTTTTTATTTACACTTCGCTTGAAAGTGTCCAATTGGGGCGCATGCCCTTACGGCATTCCAACCCATGGCTGCATGCTGCAAGCGCACCGCAAAGACTGAGAGTCGACAACAGTAGGCAGGATAGCGAGATACGTGGCGGGCGGCAAGAGGGGGCGCGCCCACACAGACTTGGCAGGCGCGTGCTCGCGTGCCCGAATCCATCACAGCGGCCGCGTGGGTATAATGACAGTAATGGCATAAATCCCGACTAGGGTCTTTTCTACGGGCCGCACGATTCGCCACGACAGAGACTGCGGATCAGTCCATCCCAGAGAAGCGGCCCGGCTAGGTGAGTCAGCAGTAATCACAAGCAAGCATCCCCCATAAGGCGCGCACACATGTCTGATGACCGCAAGTCCACCGACCAAGCTCCGCTGGTAACGCTCTCCACTGGCTCGCTCTACACGTATGGTTTGGCACGGACGTTCGAACTGATGCAGGGCTCGGCCTTCGACGGAGTGGAGATCATCATTGACGGCCGCTGGGACACGCGCCAAGTGGAGTACATCAAGGGACTAGCTGTGCAGTGCGACATTCCCGTGCACAGCATTCACGCGCCCTTTCAAACGATATCCGAGATGGGCGCGGACTATCCCAGCACACTCAAGGCGACGATTGCGCTCGCGGAAGAGGTGGGCGCGCGCACCGTTGTCATTCATCCTATTTCGCGGGGCACGCCGGACCTCGCAGAATGGCTGCAGCAGAACCTCGCCAACCTGCAGGCGCAGACGCCGGTGCTGCTGACTGTCGAGAACTTGCCGCGGAAGTTGATCAAACGCTTGGGCATCCTGCAACGGGATTTTCACGACTTCTGGGAGCCGGATGCCATGCGCCCCTTTGCCGCCCTGACGATGGATACCACGCACTTTGGCGTCTCAAAGATCAACATCCTGGATGCGTGGCAACAATTGAGCGCCACGGTGCAGCACATCCACCTCTCGGACGAATACAACGGCCGGGAGCACCTCTTTCCCGGCGAGGGTACGCTGCCGCTCGGAGACTTTCTCGGTGAACTGGGCCGCAGCGATTTCGCGGGCATCGTAGTGGTGGAACTCCATCCCTACGCGCTCCACGCCGGCCGCTCCGATGAGAAGGTGCGCGACCGCATTCACAAGGCCGCCGCATTCTGCCGCGAACATCTGGCAGAAGCAGGCTCCGCGCGGGAACTCACGGCACAGTCCAGCCGCTAGCTCAAGGCAAGATTTCCCCTCACCCTAACCCTCTCCCACCGGGAGAGGGAACCGGAACCGCTCCACGTTCACAAGGTTTGGCATTCTGCGCCCTTCTCACCAGGGAGAGGGCCTAGGTGAGGGGGGATCTTTACCGTTCCAGCCTAATTCCGCGTGCACTTCACCGTTACGCAAAGCTCTCCCAAGGAGAGGGCGTACCTCCTTCTCCCTCGGCCGTAGTTACGCAAAGGTCTCCCGAGTAGAGGGAATCCTCAACCTGGAGCACCGTCATTCCCGCGCAAGCGGGAATCCATCTTCGCTGCCTCCGTCGGCATTGGACTGCGCGCGCTGCGCAGAAGATTGCGCATTAGAGACTTCCCGTAGCGTGCCGAAACACAACCTACACGGCTACTCTTTGCAGTTGGTCCACGTTGCGGCGCACTTTGGCGATGCCCTCGGCAATGTCGTCCATGTCCGATTCTTCCGCCAGCAGGGTCACGTGGCCCATGGCAATGCCCTCAGCGCCCGTGAGTAGCTCGGCCTCCGGACAGTCCATGATGCGGAACTTGCCCGCGCCGCCGACAATGTCGCCGGAGTCCAAGTCGAGCATGGGGTTGTCATAAATCGGTCGCGGGTGCCCGCCGGAGACCGGCACGCCCTCGGCGTGCGCGGCGTCCAGGAACGTCCGTTTGTCGGTGCCGAACTGTTCCGGCTTGAGTCGGAACGTATAGATATGCATCCCGTGCTGGGTCACCTCTGGCGGGAAGTGCGGCGGTTCGATGCCGTCTATTTGCGCCAAGAGGCTGGAGAGGTACTTCGCGTTGCGGTTGCGTTTCTTGGTCTGCTCGTCGAAGCGTTCCAGTTGCCCCAGCAGAATTGCCGCCTGGAACTCGTTCATGGGGTAATGGCCGCCCAACTCGTAGTGCACGTAGCCCGGCTCGCCCTTGGCGCGGCCGAAGCTGGAGAGCGTGTAGAGCCAGCGTTCGGCAAGCTCCTCGTTGTCGGTGGTGAGCATGCCGCCCTCGCCGGTGCTCATGTTCTTGCCGCCGCCCAGGCTGTAGGAACTGGCGTCGCCCATGCCGCCAAGTTTCCGGCCCTTCCACTCCGCGCCGTGGGCGTGGGCGGCGTCCACGATGATCGCCAGGTCGTGCTTGCGCGCGATCTCCGCAAATCGCTCCATATCCGCCGGGTAACCGCCGTAGTGCACGGGACTGATGGCCCGCGTCCGCGGCGTGATGGCTTCCTCAGTGCGGTCGGGATCCAGGCAGAGCGAATCCGGGTTGATGTCCGCCATCACCGGGGTTGCGCCGAGATACATGGGCGCAAAGGCGGTAGCAATGAAGGTGAAAGCAGGCACGATCACTTCGTCGCCCGCGCCCACGCCGAACGCCTTTAGTCCGATCTCCAGACCGGCGGTGCAACTGATGAGGCCGATGCCGAAACGGGCGTCGTGGTAGGCGGCGAACTTCTCCTGCGCCGCCATTTTCATGGGACCGTGCGACGTGCCGCCCCAAAGGTTGCTTTCAAAGACCTCGCGCACGTTGCGCAGCTCGGTCTCATCGAATTGCGGCCACTTGGGCCAGCGCTTGGCGCCGTCGCGCACCGGTGTCCCGCCATGCAGGGCAAGTCGCTCCATTACACCCACTCCTGTTCAATTATGGTGCCGGTTAGTAGTTAGAAGATCACGCATGCTCTGCTCTCGTCTAAACTCTACGCAAATTATATACTTATCGGAACGTTTTGTGCCCTTGTCAAACGAATGAGGGGGAATAGGTCGTTTATCTACCCCTTATTGCGAACCGACTGAGCAATAGGTGGTCCAATCCGGTACCCGAATCAGTGGTGTGACAAGGCTCAAGAAAACAGAGTATCCGTTCATCCTTCGACAGGCTCAGGACGAACGGATACTCTTTATTGCGCGCCCTCTCTAAAGTCCAAAGAGAAGGCGAAAGGCCTTATACCGAGAGCTACTCCCGATGCTCGTCGGGCCGGCGGTCGATGATCTCTTGGAGAATCTGTGCCGACTCGCGCAGTCCTTCAGGCACGGTGGTCTCGCCTCTGAGCGCGGCGTACCACGGCTGCTGCAGCGGGCCCCAGGCCTCGTTGAACTCCGGCAGGCGCAAGAAGTTGTGGCCTTCCTCGGCCCATGCCTCGATGGCGTCGTGGACATTCGTACCTTCGAAGCGCGACGCCCACCCGGGGTGGGAGGCGTGCTCGATGATGGACGGCCAGGACGTCCAGCCAAAGTACTCGGAACCGGTGGCGCCCTCATCCGAGCCGAGCCACTTTAGAAAGTCCCACACCGAGTCCTGCACTTTGGAAAGACCCATGACGGAGTGGGCGTTGCCGACGACGGTTGCCGTGCCGCGCTCATTGCGGGGCGGACGGGTCACGCTCAGTTTATCCTCCAAGTGCAGCCTGGAGGCATTGTAGCGAAAGACGCCGTTGAACTCTATAGCGATGTGGCCCAGCTCCAGAATGCCGATGCCGGAACGGCCGGCCAGAAGCTCTTTGACCACCTCGCTCGGCGGTGTGAACTCGTGCTTAATGTGCAGGTCCACGTTGAATTGGGCGCCGGCATGTGCCTTTGGATCCTCGCCGTAGAGCACCTTGTTGCCGTCTTCGGTCAATTCCTCTCCGCCAAAGTTCAGCATGAAGGTGCTGGCCATGTAGAAGAGGCTGTTTTGACCGATCCGCAAGGCCCAGCGGTTGTCATCGGGCTTGTGGATCTTCTGACACATGTCGATCATGTCGTCATAGGTCCAATCGCCGCCCGGGTAATTCAAACCGGCTTCATCGAAATACTGCTTGTTAAAAAGCACCAATTCGCCGCCGGACTGGGTGGGAATAGCATACAGCTTGCCGGCCCAACTCCAGGCTTTGATGTCCGCGGGATAGTAGCGGGCGATGTCGACCTTGTCCCGCTGCATCAACGGTATGTGGTCGACGAACATGCCGTTGAACCCGCCGAAGAAGACCCAGTTCACCTGGTTCATCGAGATGTCCACGTCGGCCTCACCGGCGGCAAAGGCGGTCTTGCGGCGGTCCCAAATCCCGCTGTACGCCCCGGGAATCACGTTGAATTTGACGTTCAACGCCTCTTCAGCCTGCTTGAGCGTGTTCAGGTAAGGCGCATGGCGCCCGTCAGACTCGGTGAAATACTCATCGATGTTGATGACCGGCGCTTCCATCACTGCCGGTTTTTCTTCGGTCTTCGTCTCGGTCTTCTCTTCCATCGCCGGCTCGGTCGTGGCAGCCGGCATCGCGCCGCAGGCAGCAAGTGCCAACACACTTGCCATGCCGCCGGCGCCAATGAACAGGCGTCGACGAGTAAGCAAATTCGATCGTGTCTTCATCGCAGATGACCTCCTTTAGGTCAATGGCGTACGTACATTGGAGCCGTGCGTTGCCCAGCCACTGTGTAATGATGAGGAAGACCTGCTCAGGCGTCACAGCTCTTTCGCAAGCGCCGTTTGTGCAGCCTCCTTTCGCCAATGTATTCCCTATGTAGATGCTATCAAGATGGTATTGTACCACGGAATTGCGAAATGCCCTATGTCAATAACCCTTAATTCTGGAGATCCTCCTTGGATTTGTTCCGAGGCAGTTCTGTCCTCTACCTGGCGCTAAATGCCTAGCCGACGGGATGACTCCCGCCGTGACCGCTCTCCCGGAACCACATGAAATTAGAGCAGGAGATCCTTGGTTGACAATGCTTCCGCCACCGCCTATGTTCTTTCCTAGAGCGATTGGCCTGTGGGGGTCCTCTTTCTTACCTGTCATCTTGCTCAGGTAAGGACCAGTTTGGAGCCATTAGACGGCTGGCAAGTGTCCCCGCTCCATGTTCCAGACGCGGGCCGCGCAAAGTGCGAGAGAAAATCACCACTCTACGGCCTAGAACGTGGCACTCTAGTTGACGAATACCGGCTATTACCTTCCAACCAATGAAAGATAGGTCCATGGCGCTCAAGCAGTTCACTGTCCACGCTGGAAATCACACACGCAGGCACTGTCCGGTCTGGGCCAATGGCGACGGGCTCGATCCGAGCCGAAATTACGTGGTGGTGTCGGACGTAAGCAAGGAAGCCCTGTCCGCCCAGGCGGTGCAAACCGCAGACGGTGTCCGTCTGGCCTGGATTTTGCCCGCGCTCCCAGCCAATTCCTCTCAGTCCTTCACGCTGGAGGAAAGCGCGAGCGCGAGCGCCGTGACCGTCGCCGACGGCTCGCACGGCCTGGACGTGCGCCTCAACGGTCAACTCTTTACTACCTACCACCATGCGGCAAAACACAACAAGCAGTTTCTCTATCCGGTGATCGGCCCCACGGGCAAGGGCATGACGCGCGGATACCCGATGGTGTCCGATATACCTGGCGAGAAGCACGACCACCCGCATCACAAGTCTATTCACGTCGCGCACGGCGACGTGAACGGCGTTGACCTCTGGAGCGAACTCGACGACCACGGCTACCAGCGTCACGACTCTTTTTCCCCTGCCTTTGGTGTTGGCAGTGCCTATGTCAGTGGGCCGGTCTGCGGCGCGTTTCGCTCGCGGAGCTATTGGGTGAGCCGCGGCGAGCAACGGGTCGTAGCCGAAGAGAAGCGCGTGGTCGCATACGCCGCTGCGCCGGACGCGCGCATACTGGATATCGCGGTGACCCTGCACGCCACGGAAGGCCCCGTGCGCTTTGGCGACACCAAGGAAGGCGCTATGCTCTCGGTGCGAGTCGCCAGCAGCATGGACGCGGACGCTGACGGGAAGATCGAGAATGCGTACGGCGGCAGGAGCGAAGACGAATGCTTCGGTAGCCGCGCCCAGTGGATGGACTATACGGGCCCGGTGGACGGCGCGACCGTGGGCCTTGCGGTGTTCGACCACCCCTCCAGCTTCCGCTATCCCACGTACTGGCACGTGCGCAACTACGGCTTGATGCACGCGAATTGCTTCGCTTGGCGTGAATTCCTCGGCCACCCCGGCGTGGACGGCAGTTACGTCCTGCCCGAAGGCGCGCGCCTACGCTGCAGTTTCCGCGTCTACCTCCACACCGGCAACACCCAGGATGCCCACGTTGCGGACCGCTACCACGACTTCATCACCCCACCGGTGGTGGAAGTCGCCGAATAGGGTTACATTCAGAAAATGTCATTCCCCATAGCAGTCACTCGCCCCATTGGGTAGCAGACCTAATGGTAAAGTCATTAAGCGTCTCGTCTTTTTGACCCCTTCTCTGTGACTGACTAATATGAAGCCAGTAGTGTACAGTCGTCAGTCTATGTTCGTGCATAGAAGCTTCTGTGCCATGAGGGTCAAACGGGAGAACTCTTAAATGCAGGATGCGGGCACAATGGGCTTTGTTGAGGAAGTGCGCAAACTCTCCGGCAATTTCGCCAAGAGACTTGACCATCTCGATACCGAAGAAGCCACCAAGCATGCGCTCGTTCTGCCGTTCATCCAAGTGTTGGGCTACGCAACTGACGATCCGACCGAAGTTGTGCCGGAGTTCACTGCCGATGTAGGAACAAAAAAGGGCGAGAAGGTTGACTATGCCCTCATGAGGGATGGTAAGCCTGCAATCCTCGTCGAATGTAAGACCTACGGCACAAACCTAAACGAAAAAATGCAGGCCCAACTACATCGCTATTTTCTCACAACTGACGCCCGCTTAGGCATTCTTACAGACGGCATCATCTATCAGTTTTTCTCGGACCTCGATGAAGACAACAAGATGGACCAAGAGCCCTTCTTTGTTTTTGACATGCTTGACTTTGGTGATGGTCAGGTAGATTGGCTAGAGCGATTCAAGAAAGCCAACTTTGGCTTAGATGAGCTTGTCAACACTGCAAGAGAATTGAAGTACACGGCCAGAATCAAGCGATTGATTGCTGAAGAACTTGAAAGCCCTTCTGACGAGTTTGTCCGGTTTGTTGTCGGACGTGTATATGAGGGGCGGGCAACTCCAACGATACGAGAGCAGTTTCGCGAATACATGCTGAGGGCGTTCGGCCAAGTTGTGCATGAGCAGGTGTCTCCGTCACCAGATGTCTCAACTCGGTCTTCTTCCCAGCCACCGGATACTCCGCCACAGGTGGAACCTGATGTTCCTAGTGCGGAGCCTCCCGCTCCGCAATTGAGCGGTTGGCAATCGCTCGCAACCTTGAAACCGGCAGCCGTGAACGGAGTTTCTCCCAAGCCTGTGGAGATACGGTTTCCAGACAATTCCCATCGTCTTATCAAGAGATGGAGTCATGTTGTGGTCGAAGTCACAGGCTGGCTCATGCGGAATAACCTTCTCCACGCAGACTCTCTACCCATTCGACGAAACAGCCGTTATCTCGTTGCCAAGGATCCCACACATCCATCTGGCAAGCCGTTCAAAAACCCCCAACTAGCAGGAAGTGTCTTTGCTGAAGGAAATTACAGCGCGCACGATCATACGGAGAATGCTCGCATTGTTATCAAGCACGTCGGGGAAGATCCGGCGAAATTCGCGGTGCGCTTCGACTGATTGGCATGCGAGTAACAGCGGCTGCACAGAGTGCACGGGAAGCACTTGGAGAAGTGGCATGATCAGGCCGATAGCGGTAGAAGCACGTAAGGGCTATCGGATTTGGATTTGCTTTTCGAACGGGTCTGCCGGGGAGGTTGATCTGTCGCATTTGGCCGGACGCAGTGTGTTCGAGGTGTGGAGGAATCGCTCTTACCTCGAGAAGGTGCGCATCATGGCAGTTGGTGGAGTGGCTTGGGGGAAAGACATTGAGCTCTGTCCTGATGCGCTCTATTTGCAGCTTGCCGGCAAGTCTGTTTCAGAAGTCATGCCTGTGTAGTGTTAGGTGAGTGGTGAGATTGGGGATTTCAAAATCCTACCCTTTATGCACAGTTCCCTAGATTCCTCGTTGCGCTCGGAATGACAGGATCTCGCAATGATGCATCGTCTAAGTCCCCAGAACTCTAGCTGACTTTTTCTTGCTAAGTTTTCCGGATAAGCTTTGGAGAGCACTGGATTCCGGCTTTCGCCGGAATGACGGAGAGGTCCGCAGGTTACAAACCTGCGCTACCGGAGCTAGAGGGACGGATGCCCGTTCCGTATTGGCATAGAGACACGTTGTTTACCAGAGTCACGAGGAAGTCCTATGGCACAAACTGACAACACGTATGCCGTAACGCGAGAAGAAAACGTCCCCGTGCCGATGCGGGATGGCACGGTATTGCGGGCTGACGTGTATCGGCCTGACGCGCCCGGCCCGTTCCCCGTGCTGTTGTGCCGGACGCCTTACAACAAGAGCCCGCACGGTCTCAGCGAGGGTCATGCCGCGCGGGGTTACATCGCCGTGGTGCAAGACGTGCGGGGGCGGTACGCGTCCGATGGCGAGTTTCGCCCCGGCTTTTATCGCGGCGACACCTTTGACGCTACGGACGGCTACGACACGGTGGAGTGGGCGGCGCGTCTGCCCGATTCCACCGGCAAGGTCGGCACCTTTGGCAACTCGTACAACGGCTGGACGCAGTGGGAACTTGCGCCCACCCGACCGCCGAGTCTCGCGACCATGTATGCCAGCGGCATTACCGCGAACCTGCTCGACCGCGAGCTTGGCGGGGTGCTGCGGCTTGGGCGTGTGCTGTGGTGGACTATCAACTCGCTGGCGCCGGATTTGCGCATCCACATTGGCGATACCAAAGGGCCGATCACCAATGCGGACGCGGAGCGCATTTGGCTGGAGCAGGACCGCAGCAAGTGGCTTTGGTTCTTGCCGCTTTTGGATATTCCCGATGATGTGGTCTCCGGCATGAAGCCGCACTTCCACCACTGGCTGACCGACCATGCCCAGGACCACTTCGGCTTTCTGCGGAAGCACCATAACGTGAATGTGCCCGTCCTGAGCGTTACCGGTTGGTACGACCAGCAGATCGGCACAATCAAGCACTTTACCGGCATGACAGCCAATGGTATGACCCCACATGCGCGAGAGAACCAAAAGCTCATCGTCGGCCCGTGGACGCACACCACGGAGGACCTCAATCGCACAGTGGGTTCGGTAGACTTCGGCCCGGCGGCGGTGCGCGACTATTTTGAAATTGCCGATGCCTGGTTCCGCGCGTGGCTCAAGGACGACCCCAGCGGCATCGCCGACTGGCCGCCGATCCAGCTCTTCGTGATGGGCGCGAATACGTGGCGGGACGAGAACGAGTGGCCGCTGGCGCGTACGCAATACACCGATTTCTATTTCCACAGCGGCGGCGATGCCAACACGCCGTTTGGCGACGGCGTGCTCTCGCGGGAAGCCCCCATCGACGAGCCGCCGGACCAGTTCACGTACGATCCCCGCGATCCCGTGATGACCCTGTATACCGGGCCCGGTCAGCAGGAACCCCACGATCAGGGAGCCCTGGCGCACCGGCAGGACATTCTCACCTACGCCACGCCGCCCTTGGAGACGCCGCTGGAGGTTACCGGGCCGATTACAGTGAAGCTGTGGGCGGCGTCATCAGCCCGTGATACGGACTTTGTGGTCAAGCTCATCGACGTGTGGCCGGACGGCTTCGCGCAAGAGCTTTGCCACGGCATCGTGCGCGCCCGCTACCGGGACTCCTACACGGCGCCCACGCTCATCGAACCGGACGCGGTCTACCAGTACACGATCCAAGTGAATCCAACGAGCAATCTCTTTAGGGAAGGCCACCGCATCCGCTTGGATATCTCCAGCAGTGACTTTCCCAATTTCGACCGCAACCACAACACGGGCGCGCACGAATATGCCGACGGCACGTTGGTCGCGGCGCAACAGACGGTATTCCACGACCATACGAGACCATCCCACGTGACGCTGCCGGTGATACCATTGGAGAGCGGATCGTAGCGTCCGCAATAGCCTCTTGCGATGAGAACGTTCATTCAAAGACTCGCGCTGAGAACTGGGACAGAAGTGTTGGCACTCATGTTTTCATGCCTTATCCGGTAGCGCAGGTTTGTAACCTGCGACCAAGCTGGTAAGACAGGCAGCTTTGAAATTGTTGGTAAGGCCCACTCGTGCACACGCTTCAGCCGTTCTTGCTAGTCATGGAAGATGAGGTCGCTGGCGGGCACGTCATGGGCTGGCCTTTCGTCAAGCACAGGACCGACCGTTCGAGACAACTGATGGTAGCGTGCGGCGTTCGTAATGCTTATAAACTGCTATAGCAGCAATCACGATTGGAGTCACCTCTCATAATGCGCGCCCTCTACAGCAACAATCGCGGTGAAATGTACATCAAAGAGGTGCCGGAACCCACGTTGCAGGGCTCAGGTGTGGTAATTCGCACGTTGGCCTCGGTCTTTGGGGCCGGATCCGAAATGGCGGGCGTCGGACGCCGGCGCCAGGCGTTGGCGGAGGGGCAAGACCCCGGCGCGTTCGCAGAGAAGGCCCATAGCTACCAGTCTGCCGGGGAGGTCTTGCAAGTTTCGGAAGATTTGCAGGACCGCTTCAAACCGGGCGACCTGGTGGCGGCGGCAGGCGGCGGCTTCGGCTTCCACGCCGAGCAGGGGTACGTGCCCAAGCATTCGTTTGCCAAGATTCCGCCGGGCCTCGCGCCCATCGAGGCGGCGACGACCAACGTGGGTCTCACAGCGTTCCATGCCATGCGCCGGGCGGTGCTGCAGCCGGGCGAAACGGCGGTTGTGCTCGGCCTCGGCATGGTGGGGCAGATTGCGGCCCAACTCGTCCAATCGATTGGAGGCCGCGCGCTGGGCGTAGACCTGCATCAGTTTCGATTGGATAAAGCCCGCGAGCTCGGCGCTGCGGCAACGGCGGGCGGCACGGAAGACGAGATAGCCGCCGCCGTGGACGAATTCACGGACGGTGAGGGCGCGGATGCGGTCTTCGTGGCGACCTCGGCCCGTGTGCGCGGCCCGGCCTCCCTGGCTGTGCGGCTCGTGCGGGAGAGCGGACGCGTGTTGTTCATCGGACGCGTAATCTGGGACCTTACGCCCACTCATCCAGACGCCGACCCTCACACCAAAGAAATCAACATCCACTGGGTGAACGGCCGCGGCCCCGGCAGCCGCGAACGCGACTACCTGCGCGACGGGGCGGATTACCCAACTCGCTTTGTGCGGTGGGACCAGGAGCGCAACCTACAAGCCCTGCTCGGCCTGCAAGCGGCCGGCAAGGTGCGCGTCGCCCCGCTGCTCACCCACCGCTTTCCGTTCGACCAAGCCCCGGAGGCGGCAGAGGTCGCCATCAACCTCCCCGCCGCAGCCCTCGGCGTCGCGCTGGAGTATGCCTAACGTCAGGGCGACGTGCGGATTTGCGGCGGACGAGGGCTGAGTTTGTCCAAACGTCTGCAAGCCGGCAGGCGAGAGACTTGCGTGGCGGCGGCGTAGTATCCTAAAAGTATGGTGCTCTAACCGGCCTGTAAGTGAGTGCGGACAGGGATCGTCTTCGCGACTGTGGGCGGGAGCAAGGTTTGGGGTTGCTCGATTGAATTCCCAATTCACGGGGCCTCGCCAGGGCGCGGCAAGAACCTGGATACAATTCAATCTGCTTACTTGGACGAAAAGAGGAAAGTCTGCATGCCTGCACAGGGCCCGTCGTCTCGGGACCGCTTTGATGAACTCTATCTGGCGACGTACGCCGATCTGACCGGTGACCGTTATACGGTGCCGGAGGTAGAGGCCATCGAGCGGTTGCTGGAGCTGCGGCCGGGGTCGTCGTTGCTCGACCTGGCCTGCGGCCAAGGCCGCCATCTCGTACAGCTCGCAATTCAGGGCTACACGGTGATCGGGCTCGACCGCTCGGACGTGCTCATGCGCCAGGCGTACAAGGACGGACAGATACGCGGGCTCGACGTCAACCTCGTGCAGGGTGACATGCGCGCCCTGCCGTTCGACTGCGCGTTCGATGGCGTAGTCAACTGGTTTACGGCCCTCGGCTACCTGGAAAGCGATGAGGAAGACCAGAAGGTGCTGAACGACGTGGCGGCAGTGCTGCGTCCCGGCGGCCGCTTCGTCATGGAGATGCCAAATCCCATTCAGACCTACCAGAAGCAGGCTTGGGAGGACTCGGAGTTGGCATCCACCGGTTACGCCATGGTGAATAGGAACCGCATGGATTACGAGACGGGCAGCCAACATACCAGCCGGGTTATCATCACGCCGGAGGGCGAGCGCATTGAGCGGGAGTTGAAAGTGCGCGTCTACCTGCCGCACGAACTGGAACGCATGCTGAACCTCGCGGGTATGGAACGGCTCGATTTCTTTGGCAGCCTGGCGGGTGAGCGGCTGGCGCCGGAGAGCAGCCGCCTGATCCTTACCGCCAGACGGAGCGGGTGACGGCGGCGGGTGCGATTGTGCGGGAGCGGCAAATTGCGTCAAGATGACGGCCTGGATGATGCCCCGTCGCTGGGTGCGGTTTTACGACGGCCTTGACTGAATGAGGCGGCTAAACCAGAAGAAATATGTGGCGGCGAGCGGGAGACAGCAAATGCAACGAGCAATGACATGGAAAGCACTCGCTAGCGGCGCCGGCATGGGGCTGGCGGTGTTGCTGCTCGTGGGAATTCCCAGCGGCGTGATCCCGAACCCGTTCTTTGTGCGCCCGCTTGACGCACGGCCAACCGACTTTGTCTTCTTAGGCATCATTACGGTCTTGGCGGTCGTGCTCGGAGCGACCTATGGCGTGCCGGCGGCGTGCTCCACCCAGGACTCAAAAGCACTCGGCAGCGGCCTGCTGCTCTTCATTGGCATTGGCTGTCCCGTGTGCAATAAGGTGGCGCTGGCCTTGGTGGGTACAAGCGGCGCACTGACCTTTTTCGAGCCAATTCAGCCGTTCTTTTCCGTTGCTTCGATTGTCCTAATGGTCGCTGCACTGGCCCTGCGCGTGCGCGATATCAGGCGTGCGTCCGGCATTGACCGGCCTGCGGCTGCGCAGGCTGAGGTGTCGCAGCCGTCCCCGCAGTAGCGTCTGCCTGCTTTTAAAATGTGTGTCGTCCACTTTTCCTCAAGCATGTCCTAAAGCCGATGGCTGTGCGGGGCGCAGTTCTGCTCTGTTGACTTGTGTTCCATCGGCCCTGGCCGTGACGCAATGCACATTGCTCTCCACCGGAAAGAGCCGGGAAACGTAGGGAACAAACGTAATCCCGGGGCATTCCTGCAGCGTGAGAGTGCAGCAGCAACCGCCTGATTACATCCACGCAAAGTTGGTCGCAGCTTGCGGTAGTATCATAGGATGTGAATCCGGCGCTTTCATCAATTTGAGGAGCCTCCATGACGCCGCTGCAATCTGGACGCGCACGTATTCGTTTGTCCGCCATGCTATTTGCGCTCGCGCTGGCGCTGTCCGCCTGCGCAATTGCCGAGTCGCCGCCCGCGCCAAGCCAACCAGCCGAGCCAACCGCCGTAGTCGCCGCGAGCGCGACACCGGCGCCATCTGCCGCGCCCCCAGCGTTTCGCCTTACGATCCTGCACAACAATGACGGTGAATCGCAGGTGATCCATGCCGGAAGAGAGCGTGAGGATGTCGGCGGCGCGGCGCGCTTTGCCGCGCTGGTAGCCAAGCTGCGGCAGGAAGCGCGCGACAGCGGCAGCGGTGTGCTGGTGCTTTCAGCCGGCGACAACTACCGAGCGGGACCGGAGTTCAGCGCCAGCCTGGCCCGTCGGCCTGCACCCTTCTACGACATAATTGCGCTCGATCTCATCGGCTACGACGCAATTGTCCTGGGCAACCATGAGTTCGATTTTGGCCCGGACGTCTTGGCGGACGCCATCGGCGGTTCCTCGTCAACGGCTCCCTTCTTAAGCGCTAATCTTGACTTCAGCGGCGAGCCGCGGCTGGCTGCGCTCGCAGCAGCGGGACGCATCGCCCGCAGCGCCGTCCTTGAGGTCAACGGCGAGCGCGTGGGCGTCGTCGGCGCCACGACGCCGGGTCTGCCCTATCTTTCCAGCCCACGCAACGTGCGGGTGTTGAAGGACGTGGCGGCGGCGGTCCAGCAGGAGATTGACGACATGGCGGCTGCGGGCGTGAACAAGATTGTCGTCGTGAGTCATTTGCAGGGAGTGGCGGGCGATCTCGCGCTTGTCGCCGCGCTGCGTGGAATTGACATAATGATTGCCGGGGGCGGTGACGAGTTGCTGGCGAACGAGGGCAACCGGCTGCTGCCCGGCGATGAAGCAAACATATTCGGTCCCTACCCGCTGCTCGCCCCGGACGCCGAGGGCAACGACGTGCCGGTGGCGGTTGCGCCCGGCCGGTATACGTACGTGGGTCGCTTGATCGTTGAATTCGATGCCAGTGGAACGGTAGCGGCGATCGATCCCGCGAGCGGGCCGGTGCGTGTGGTCGGCGGCGACCGGCCGGATGCCGTGGCGCCCGCTCCGGCGGTCCAGGAGCAGGTAGTCGCGCCGGTAGCGGACTTCATCGGCACGCTCGCGCGTACCGTTATCGGTTCCACGGAGATTCCCCTAAACGGAGAACGGCGTGCGGTGCGCGCGCGCGAGACCAATCAGGGCAATCTCATTGCCGACGCGCTGCTCTGGCAGGCGAACGAACTGGCGGAGCGCTTCAATACGCCGCCGCCGCACGTGGCCTTGCAGAATGGCGGCGGCATTCGCAACGACAACGTGATACCGGCGGGTGCGCTGTACGAACTTGATGTCTTTAGCATGGCGCCGTTTTCAAATCTCTTAGCCATTGTCCCGAACATTTCTGCGGAGCAGTTCAAAGTAATCCTCGAGAATGCCGTCTCGCGCGCAGAGCGCAATGACGGCCGCTTTCCGCAGATAGCCGGTTTCACCATGACCTGGGATCCCAACGGCACCGCACAGGTGCTCGCTGACGACGGGCAGGTAGTCACGCCCGGCGCGCGCGTGCGCGACGTACAACTTGCCGACGGCACGTGGTTGGTGCGGGACGGTGAGGTTGTGGCCGCTGCCGGCCCGGTGCACGTCGCGACGCTCGACTTCCTCGCGCGCGGCGGCGATGAGTACCCCTTCCGCGGCGCGCCCTTCGTTGCGCTGGGCGTCACCTACCAGCAGGCGATTGCCAACTACATTGCCGAGGGACTTGGCGGCGTGGTGACGTCTGCGCGTTATCCTGAGGGCGGCGAGGGCCGCATAACCTCGCCCTGAGAGTGCTCAAGAGGCGAATCAATAGACCCATGAACTAGCAGATGCGTCGGTCGCTAAAGGCGACCGACGCATCTGCCTACTTTCTAGCCCGCTGCAATGCGTAGGGCTCGCTCATCCGGTTGAGCAATTGGGGTAGTCGTCGCGGGCCGGCTGAGCGGTGGCCGGATAGGTCGGTCCGATAAGGATGCGGCTGTAGAAGCCGGTATCCGCAGCGGCAACGTTACACCAGTAGAAGCCGAGCGCCTGGAAGGTCGGCCAGTCCGGCACGTGTCGCCACCGTTTGATGGTTGCGTCGTAAGCGTAAATGCGGTCATTGGCGCCATCGAAGCGGCGAACGAGCATATTGGGTTCGGGGCGGCGATGGTCCAATGGAATGGCCGCAATCACCGCTACCGGTACGGTGTATCTCGTGTTAACTACCGGCCAATCGATGGCGTAGATGAGGGGGCTGTAAGGCGGCACCCAGCGCCGGACGACGTGGTTGTCGCCCTCGTGGCGGACGATAAAATACGTCTGGCCGAGAGTTTGGTCGCGAATGACGCCCACGAGGATGACCTTAGAGCCGTCCATGGAGACCCAGCCGATACCGAGCTCGAAGGAGGCGTTAGGCACATCGTGGCGTTCTATGAGGAGGCGGTCGTCTGGCAGAACGGTAGCTGTGGCCGCGCTGCTTCTGCCGATAACTGGATCCGGCGTGGGCGCCGGACGGACCGAGGCAGAGCGTGAAGAGGGAGGCGGAGAGGGCTCGACGCAATGCGGCGAGACATTGATCTCGATCCCTTCTATTTGACGCAGCGACTCTGGCACGTCTTGGCTGATACTGTTGCCATGCAGGAAGAGAATTATAAGCATCGTTAAGTTGGCAAAGCTGGCGGGGATAGAACCGGTCAGCTTATTGCACGACAGGTTGAGATTCCTCAGAATTGTGAGGTTGCCGAGTTGCGTTGGGATTTCACCGGTCAACTGGTTTTCATGGAGCAAGAGCTGATCGAGCGACGTCAGGTTGCCGAGCTGCGTGGGGATTGTGCCGCTGAGTCTGTTCTTGAATAGGAAGAGATTTCGCAGGTTAGTGAGATTGCCGAGTTCAGTGGGAATGGGGCCGCTGAACTGGTTGCCGTCCAGACGCAGCCCCGTCAGGTTCGTCATGCTGGCTAGCTCTGTCGGGATGCTGCCGCTGAGTTGGTTGTCATTCAGGAGCAATCCCTGCAAGTTCGTGAGGCCGAGGAGCGTGGCCGGAATGCTGCCGCTGAACCGGTTGTTGTCGAGATAGAGTATTTCCAGGCTGGGAAGGCTTGCAAGCACGGTAGGGGCGGTGCTGAAGTGATTGTCGCTCAGAAGCAGACTACGCAGATTGGTGAGACTGGTCAGACCGGCGGGCAGGCTGCTGAGTTTGTTTCCACGCATGTCCAAGATGGTTAAGGTGGTGAGGGATAACACTTCTGTGGGAACGCTGGTGAAGTTGCTACCCAGCGATAGATAATCCAGACTGGACAGATTGCCCAGGGTAGTGGGAACACTGCTGAGCGGATTGCCGCGCAAGTAGAAATTCCTTAAGTTGGCCAGGTCGCCAAGTTCGGTGGGAATGCTGCTGATCCGGTTGTCCTCCAAACTCAGCGTCTGCAAGGTAGAAAGACTGCCAATCTCCGAGGGGATGCTGCTAATGCGGTTATCTTTCAGACTAATGCTTTCTATATTGGGAAGGTCCCCGATGGTGGTGGGAATGCTAGTGAGTCGGTTTTCGGCGAAATCTAGTCGCTGCAAGTTTGTGAGGCTCCCAAGTGAGGTGGGGATGGCCCCGCTGAGGCGGTTTTCTCTTAAGTTAAGGATTCTCAGGTTGGTGAGATTGCCTAATGCCGATGGGATGCTCCCGCTGAGCTGATTCTCGCCGAGTTCTAGCGTGTCCAGGTTTGTAAGATTGCCGAGCGAAGAGGGGATGCTCCCGCTGAGTCGGTTGCGACTGAGACTGAGAGATTCCAGGTTTGTGAGGTTGCCGAGCGTGGCGGGAATCGTACCGCGCAGGCGATTACCGGCCAAGTACAGATTCTGCAGCCCGGTAAGGTCGCCCAGCGCTGCGGGCAGGGTGCCGTCAATCCCTTGTTCTTGCATTGCCAAGAGATGGACCCTAGACTCGCCGTTCACCGTGTCGACATAGACGCCACTCCAAGCGATTACCGACAGGTCCGCGCCCCAATTCAGAGAGACTGAGCCGAGCAGGGTGTCTTTCAACCCCAGCAGCGTCTCACAATCCGCGACCAGACTGGGGTTGTTGGTTGGATCGGCCACCGCTAGACCGTTGGCACAGCCTAGGTCCTCTTGGCCTCGGGCGGTAGCGACGCCAAGCGACAGCGGCGCGAGAAGCATGAGGGCAATCGCAAGCAACCGTAGCCCAATGCCGACAACCTGCCTTGGTACTGCCGGGAAGGAAACTTGCCGAGTTCTCATGGGAGAATCTTTCCTGGACCTGCCGCTTGCCCGCTTCACTTAGGTCTCAAGGTGACTTGAACGAGTAAGACACCACTGCAAGACTGATAGTAGTATACTAGTCTATAGTGCTATATTCAATTGGTCATAGGTAGTCCAATGGCCTTCCATCATACCGATACGATGTTAAACACAGAGGAGACCTCCATACATGGAAGTCTCCTCTTTCTAACCAATCTATTGGCGTGCGTGTTTGCCTCAGTGGCTGGCCACCCGCTGCCGCACTGGGCGTTCGCAGCAGGCTATTCGATGGTGATGCGCTCGGCCTTGGTTTTGTCGTCTTTCGCGCCGGCCTCGACCCGAATTTCCACGCCGCGGCGGATGAAGTTGAGGATCGCGTTCGCCTTTTGGCTCAGCTTCTCTTGCAGGTTTTCAAACGCATCGCCGGGCGAGTTGCGCACTTCGATGGTAACGCGGATGAACGGCCGCTCCGTTTGGGCCTTATGGGTGTCTCCGTTACCACTATTAGGTGTATTTTCCATGATGATGTAGTCCTTTCTTGTCGCTGCTCGCGGGCGCCAAGCGCTGCAAGTGGCGGAGGCGCCGGTGAAGCCTCGGCGTTCTCGGTCGCGCAACTTCCCCCGGTAGCAACTGTTAATCAAATCTCTGATTTCAATTATAAACATATCTGGTGATGGGTTGCAAGAGATGTCAAAGATATTCTTTAAAGAAATGTATCTGAAACCATAGTACCGCTGTAAATTACGCCTGCTTTGCGGAAAGAGTGTTCACTACCGCTTCGACTTTGGCGAGGACGATAGCTGCTTCTTGTTCCAGCGTAAGTTTGCTCGTATCCAGAACGATGGCATCAGGGGCCTGCTTCAGGGGCGCGGTTGCGCGGCTACTGTCAATGCGGTCACGGGCCGCGAGGTTCTGCGCGACGTGGGTGGTTGAAACGTCAGTGCCCCGCGCCGCAAGTTCCTGCTGGCGGCGCTGCGCGCGGGTTTTCAGGTCAGCGACCAGAAAGACTTTTACCTCAGCATCCGGACAGACCACGGTACCAACGTCCCGCCCCACCATTATCACGGCTCTCCGCGCAGCGAGGCCCTTTTGCAGGGGCAGCAGCGCGGCGCGCGCTTCCGGTTGGGCGGCAACCGGCGAGACGCCCGCGTCTACTGCGGGACGGCGAATGTCCCAGGTGACGTCTTCCTCACCAAGCATGAGCGTACACTGACGGCCGTCGGCCACCGCAGGCGGCTCGATGCGAATGTCCAGCGTCTGCGCCAGCGCGGCCAGCGCCGGCCCATTTTCCACGGAAACCTGCGCACGCAGGGCGGCCAGGGTCAGGGCACGGTAGAAAGCGCCGGTGTCCACAAAGAGGTAGTCGAGTTGCGCGGCGAGGCGGCTGCCCAACGCGCTCTTGCCCGATCCCGCGGTGCCGTCGATGGCAATCGTAATGCGAGGTTCAGTCGTGGTCACGGCGACGCGTCTCGGCAGCACTGCCCGCAAGAGCGATGACACTGTCACCCGCTCCGTTCGCGGCCGTGCTTACTTGATTGCGTTGCGAGGGTACGGGCGGAGCCTCGACGCCTTCAGGCTGTGGGCTCTGCGGCGGCTTCTGCCAATGGCCGCTCTCGGCTTCCGTGAGCAGACGGTGTTTCCTGGGCGCGAGACCAGCCAAGCGCACCGGGCCGATGCGGGTACGCACCAGGCGCACGGCGTGCTTGCCGATTGCGGCTAGCATGTGGCGAATTTGCCGCTTGCGTCCTTCCGTGAGTATCATGGCGATCCATGTGTCCCCGCCTTCGCGGTCAATCACCCGAACGGTGACCGGTTTGAGCCGGTAGCCGTCCAACACCATGGGTGCGCGCAGCGTGGCAAGCTGTTGGGAAGTCAAGTAGCCGTTCACCAGCACTGCATACTCTTTTTCGCCGCCGTAGCGGGGATGAGTAACGCGATTTGCCCAGCCGCCGTCATCGGTGAAGAAGAGCAGACCTTCGCTCCGGCCATCCAAGCGTCCCACAGGCGCCAGGCGCGCGTAAGCGGCGGGCAGCACGTCATAGACTGTGGGGCGGCCGTGGGGGTCGCCGCGGGTGGTTAAGTACCCGGCGGGCTTGTGCAAAGCCAGATACGTGAGTGCGTCCGGAGGCTTAACTACTTTGCCGTCCAGCAAGACGTTGTCGCGCTTTGAATCTACCTTGGAACCGAGTTTGGTAATCGGATTCCCGTTTACGGTTACGCGACCCTGAGTAATCAAGGCTTCGGCGTGGCGGCGGGACGCCACCCCACACCGGGCAAGGTATTTTTGGAGTCGTTCTTGCATGCGCTTAAGTATACAGGGTCTCAACGCGCAGCCACCGTCGGCGCGTATTTGAGCCTACGGGGAATGCGCGCGGGTGCGAAAAAACTGTACGTACGTGAGTGAAAGCCTCGTGAATCCTGTCAGTTGTCTGCAAGCTCACGGCTCTTCGCGTTGACAGCGTCCACAACCCCATGCTACGTTCTGCCCGTCAGTGTTCGTAGATTCCTACATTGGGCGTGGCCGCATTAGAGAGGAAACTCATGAAGATTCAGCTAGGGTGTTTCAGCCGTCCGTGGACCAAGTATGCGTTAGAGGTATCCATGGAAGGCACGGCGCAGGCGGGATTCAAGAACTTTGGTTTCATGACGGCGGGGGATGGCGCGCCTCTGCCGCCCAACGCCTCCCAAGACCAGGTGGCGAACCTCGCTCGCTTGCTGGAAAAGTACAATTTGAAAAACCTAGAGAACTATACGAGCATTCCATGGGGCGATGAAGCCGTGGCGCGCTCGGCGCTGCACAGTTACGTGGACAACAGCCACACGCTGGGTGCGCGCTTCATGCACAACAGCGGCACCAATGACGAGGAACTCTACGATCAATTCCTGCAACTCATGGAAGAGGCCGCCGAGTATGCCAAGAGCAAGGGCATCGTGGTAATGATGAAGCCCCACGGCGGCGTGACGGCAACGGCCCGCGGACTGGTGGCGCTGATGAAGCGGATCCAGTCGGACAATCTAAAGGTCTTCTACGACCCCGGCAACGTGATGTTCTACACCGGCGAACGACCGGAGAACGATTTCGAAGAACTTGCGCCGTATGTTGCGGGCATGTCCATCAAGGATGAGACCGGCGGCGTCAATGGCTCGGTGGACGTGACGCCCGGCGACGGAGACGTTGACTTCAAGGCGCTCTTTACGATCCTGCGCGACCACGACTTTGCCGGTCCCTGCATGATCGAGCAACTCGGCGGCAACACGATCGCGGAGGTGCACCAAGAAGCGGTGCGCGGCCGTGAGTATTTGTTGGGTCTCTTTGACGAGCTCGGCGCCGACGTGGAATAGCGAACAGCACTTGACTCAATGGGAATCCGTTATAAACGCAGCACGAGCATGGGATGGAAGGAGTAGAGGGACGCGTGGGGAAACTTGATAACATGGTGGCCATTGTCGGCGGCGCCAGCACCGGCATGGGCGCGGCAACGGCGAAACTTTTCGGGCAAGAAGGCGCAACCGTTGTGGTTGCGGCGCGTAGTAGAGATAAACTCTCAACGTTGGTGCAGGATATTAGGGTGAAGGGCGGCACCGCGCTGGCTGTGCCGCTGGATGCAAACGACCGGGGCGCGGTGGCCGGCATGGTCGAGCGTACCCGCAGCCAGTTTGGCAGGATCGATGTCTTGGTCAATAGCGTGGGCACCAACATCAAGAACCGCGCCTTCGCGGAGATGCGGCCTGAAGATTGGGACATGATGATCGCCCATAACCTTACCGTCGCCTACAATCTCGTGGACGCGGTCCTGCCTGTCATGCGCGTGCAGGGCGCAGGCACGATCATCCATTACTCGTCGGATGCCGTGCAGAAGCCCAACGTCGTCTCCGGTATTGCCTACCAAGCAACCAAGCACGGTGTGCGCGGGTTGGCGCACGGCACGATGATGGAGGAACGCGAGCATGGCATTCGCGTGTCGGTGGTCTATCCCGGCCCCTGCAATACCCCGCTGCTGGAGAAGAGACCCGAGCCGCCGCCGCCGGAAGCGTTCGCCAAGATGCTGGAACCGGAAGACGTGGCAGAGGCTGCGCTCTTCATCGCGTCACTGCCGCCCCGCGCCTACGTGCCGGAACTCGTGCTCGGCGCCAGCCTGATGTAGGCGACCGGCCTGGAAGTAGTAAAGACTCCGGGGTTCTTGCAAGAACCTGCGCAGTCACCATGCGCCAAGCCCGGGAAGAGTTCGACTTGCCGCGGATGCTGCGGCAGGCTGTGTGCGTAACGAAAGGGTAGATCCCCGGCGCAAGAGAAAGATTCCGTTCGCCCTGAGCTAGTCGAAGGGTGATGGGATTCTCCGCTCGCAGATCCTCATTGATAGCCTCTTGCCCTCACGGAATGTCACCCACGCAGACACTGTCGCAACACGGCTAGGCACGCCCAACGGACTCATCAGCGAGTTTTATGTCAAAGTCAGATGCACCGTCATCCCTCGTCGCCATCGTCGGCCCTACGGCCTTGGGCAAGACTGCGTTAGCGGTTGCGCTTGCGGTCGAATGCAACGCGGAGATCGTCAGCGCCGATTCGCGGCAGGTTTACTGCGGTCTCGACATCGGCACGGCCAAACCTACGGCGGCGGAACGCGCGCAGGCGCCGCATCACGTGATAGATGTGGCTCCCGCGGACTGCGCGTCCTTCTCGGTTGCGGTGTGGCGCGCGCATGCGGAGAAAGCGCTGATTGACATAGCTGTCCGTGAGAAGCGGCCCTGGCTCGTGGGTGGGACCGGACTATACGCACAGTCCATCGTCGACGGCCTTGAGTTCCCGTCGGTGCCGCCGCAACCGGAATTGCGTGCGGAACTGGAACGTACGCTGGAGTTGGAGGGTAATACCGCTCTGAGCGCGCGCTTGGAGCGTCTCGACCCGGTAGCTGCCGCGCAAGTAGATCAACGCAATCCCCGGCGACTCATCCGCGCCTTAGAGGTCTGTATCGTCTCCGGCATGCCGTTCTCCGCGCAGCGCACGCGGTGTCCCCCGCCGTATCCGATACTGCAACTCGGCCTGAGCGCCGCGCGCGAAACGCTCTATCAGCACATTGACGCGCGCGTGGACCGCATGATTGCCGCTGGCTTTGTGGAGGAGGTTGCAGGCCTGCTAGCGGCGAGCGTAACGACCGAACTGCCGAGCATGCAGAGCGCGGGGTACCGGCAGCTTGCCGCGTACGTGCAGGGCACGTGCACATTGGCGGAGGCCGTTCAGCAGATGAAATACGCGACCCACCAACTCGCCAAGCGCCAGGAGACTTGGTTCCGCAAACAAAAGGGCATACAATGGATAGAGATAGGCCCAGACGCCATGGAAATCGCACGAGAACGAATAGAAGGCTTCTATAGGGAGTGCGAGCGGCGGCGCAGGTGCCAGGCGAGCGAAGGAGCAACGAACTATGGCGGTGAAGGATACCCATAAAGCCTTTGAGCGACTCAGGGGTGCGGGATACAGCAAGGAAATGGCGGAAGCCTTGCTGGAGACCTTGAGCGTATCGTGGGATACCCTGGCGACTAAAACGGACATAGAAGCTGTGAGGGGCGACGTAAAGGCTCTGGAAGCAGCGACCAAAACGGACATAGAAGCTGTGAGGGGCGACGTAAAGGCTCTGGAAGCAGCGACCAAAACGGACATAGAAGCTGTGAGGGGCGACGTAAAGGCTCTGGAAGCAGCGACCAAAACGGACATAGAAGCTGTGAGGGGCGACATAAAGGCTCTGGAAGCAGCGACCAAAACGGACATAGAAGCTGTGAGGGGCGACGTAAAGGCTCTGGAAGCAGCGACCAAAACGGACATAGAAGCTGTGAGGGGCGACATAAAGGCTCTGGAAGCAGCGACCAAAACGGACATAGAAGCTGTGAGGGGCGACGTAAAGGCTCTGGAAGCAGCGACTAAAGTGGACATAGAAGCTGTGAGGGGCGACATAAAGGCTCTGGAAGCAGCGACCAAAACGGACATAGAAGCTGTGAGGGGCGACATAAAGGCTCTGGAAGCAGCGACTAAAGTGGACATAGATGCCGTTAGAGGCGACCTAGAGGCAAATAAGAAAGAAGCAAAGGCCGACCTAAAGGCGTTGGAGAAGGAGACCAAGTCAAATTTTATGGCATTGGAGACAGCGCTTAAGACTGATATGCGCGAGCTCGAACTGCGTATGCGGCTGCATCTCTACGCTGTGGCAATTGTAGTCATTGGCGTCTTGGCCGCGCTGGAATTGATACCGCGTTAGGATAGCTCCAGGACGAAAATGGAGTGCACGCACAGCGTGTAGAGAGTTGAACACTCCAACTAGAGAGCGCCAAGGAATGTAAACCGAGAATGCTTTCTTTCACGATAGTGATGTAGATTAGGAGCACTCTTTCAAAGAGTAGAGGCACACGATGGCACGAGACCTCGAATTCATCAAGATGCACGGCACGGGCAATGACTTTGTGGTTGTGGATGCCCGCGCGAACGGACAGAGAGCTTGGCAGGACCTCGCGCATAAGCTCTGTGACCGCAACTTCGGCATCGGCAGCGACGGCCTCTTGCTTATCAATGCGGATCAGCAGCACGGCTACCAGTTTCGCATGTTCAATCCCGATGGCAGCGAGGCTGAGATGTGCGGCAACGGCATCCGCTGCTTTGCCAAGTACCTCTACGACACCGGCGAAATCGGCGAAGGGTGGCTGGAGGTAGATACGCTGGCGGGAGTGCTCAAAGTCAACGTACACCCGGGAGACAACCGGAATTTTTTCGTCTCCGTGGACATGGGCCCGCCCTTGCTTGCGCCGGCGGAGATTCCCGTTCAGGCGGATTCCACGCCTGTCAAGGACATGCCGCTGCACGTCAATGGCACGGAGCTTGCCATCACTGCGGTCTCGATGGGGAATCCCCACGCCGTGACGTTTCTCGATGACATCCAGTCCTTTCCGCTAACCACTATCGGGCCGGAAGTTGAGCACCATGCGGCGTTTCCGAAGCGCACGAACTTCGAGATAGCGCAGGTAGTGGGACGCGACCGGATTGAGGTGCGTGTGTGGGAACGCGGCGCCGGCCCGACGCTGGCGTGCGGCACCGGCGCCTGCGCCACGGCTGTGGCTGCCCGCTTACATGGTTTGACGGATGAGACTGTCACCGTGGGCCTGCCCGGCGGCGACCTGACGATTTCGTGGGACGGCGCGGGGCACGTCCTCATGCGCGGCTCGGCGCAGACCGTCTTTGCCGGTACCTGGCTGCAGGGAGACTAGCAATGTCCGACGGTACGAAGCGTGTACTCATCATTGTCCTTGCGCTCATACTCGGCATCGTCTCTATCGCACCCTTCGGTAGGGTCAACCGCAGCGAACGAGCCGGTGTCATTGCCGCTATTGCCACCGCCGTTGTCGGCCTGGTTGCCTTTATGCGCCGCGAGACCGAGGGAGAACTACTGGGAATTCCCTATAGCTTCAGTCCTCCGACAATAGACCGCCTGAAAGCCCGGTTGTGGAATGCCGAAGACCCGCGCATCTTTACGCCGCACATCTTTGGTTGGGGCTGGAGCATAAACTTCTACCAGATCGGCAAGCGCCTCGGCCTAATTACCTAAATCTCCTATCTACGATTCGTTTAAGCCATCGTCGCAGTAAGAGTCTTAGCACATGGGTACCCTGGTTGGCGTGGATATCGGCGGCACCTTCACTGATGTGGTCGTGCTCGATGAGGCGCGCTGCGAACTGCGCATCGGCAAAGTTGCCACCACACCCGATGACCAATCAAGCGGCTTCATCGACGCTTTGGACGGCCTGCGCGTTTCCTACCCCGACATCGATCTCGTCACTCACGGGACTACGGTAGCGACCAACGCCGTTCTGGAACGCGATGGCGGCCGCTGCGGTCTCATTGCGACGCGCGGCTTCCGGGACATTCTGGAGCTGCGCCGCCGCGACCGTCCCCATATGTACGGCCTGACCGGGACGTACGAACCGCTCATTCCCCGGGACCGCCGCCTCGAAGTGACCGAGCGCATCGCCGCCGAAGGCGCCGTACTGACTCCTTTGTGCGAGGATGAGGTCTTGGAGGCAGGACGGCTTTTGCTGGCGCAATGGGCTGAGGCCATTGTCGTCAGTTTTATGAATGCCTACGCCAATCCCGAGCACGAACTGCGCGCCAAGGAAATCCTGCAGGCCGAGTGGCCGCACCTCTACGTAGTCACGTCCAGCGAGACGCTGCCGGTGTTCCGCGAATTCGAGCGCACCAGCACCGCAGTCGTCAACGCCTATGTCCAGCCCAACGTCGGTCAGTATATGGAGAGTTTGGAAGAACGGCTCCATGAGCGCGGCTATGGGAGCGACCTCTTCATCATGCAGTCCAACGGCGGCATGATGTCCTCCGCGGCCGTGCGCAACTTGCCCCTCAATACGGTGCTTTCCGGTCCGGCGGCTGGTGTGATTGCTGCGACCAGGATTGCGGCTGAAGACGGTTTCTCCAATCTCATTACGTACGATATGGGCGGCACGAGCCTCGATGTGTCGCTCGTGCAGGATGGCAAGCCTCTGCCGTCAAGCGGCATGGACCTGGAATTTGGCATTCCCCTGATGGTCTCGATGATCGACATTCATACGATTGGCGCGGGCGGCGGCAGTATCGCGCGCATCGATCAGGGGGGTCTGCTGCAAGTTGGACCGCAGAGCGCGGGCGCTGATCCCGGGCCGGTCTGCTACGGCAAGAACGGCACGGCGCCGACATTGACCGACGCCAACTTGATTCTCGGCAGGATCAATCCCAGGTACCCGATAGCCGGGGTGGCAGGCGCGTCGTTCGACGTCGCAGGCGCGCGGTCGGTGATTACGGAGACCATCGGCACGCCGCTGGGGCTCTCCACTGAAGAGGCCGCGCAGGCAATTGTGACGGTTGCGAACAACCGTATTGCCGGTAGCCTCCGACGCGTTTCAATCGACAAAGGCCACGACCCGCGTGAGTTTGCGCTTTTCTCCTTTGGTGGCGGCGGACCCCTGCATGCGGGATTCCTCCTGCGGGAACTGAGCATCGGCCAGGGCATTGTGCCCTACTATCCGGGCATTGCGTCGGCGTGGGGCTGCGTAATCGCCGACCGCCAACATGACTTTGTGACGATGCAGAACTGCCTCCTGGATGCGCTGGACCTTGCTGAGGTGGAGCGCATCTTTGCCGACCATCTCGCGGCGGGCGAGGAGATGCTGGCCGGCGAACGCGTGCCTTTGGAGCGTGTCAGCGTTATCCGCGAAGCCGACATATCCTACGAAGGACAGACCCACGTAATTCGCACGTCCTTGCCTGCCGGCGAACTCAGCCACGAGACCATCGCCGAGAGCTTTCGCAAGGCATATCTGCAGCATTACGGACGGGTCGAAGAAGGTTTCGGCGGTTTGGAGGAACTGCTGGCGCAGATCCCCATTCGACTACTCAATCTTCGGACCGCGGTGATTGGCGTCCGTGCGGACGTGGCATTGAAAGACTACGTGAAGGCGCCGAATTCCACGGTAGCGGCAGCGTGCAAAGAAGAACGGGCCGTGTACGCCGATGGTGAGTTCGTTTCCTGTCCCGTCTTTGACCGTGCCAAGCTCCCCTGGGGTTCGGTGCTGCGCGGCCCGGCTCTCATCGAGCAACCGGATACGACGGTCTGGCTGGAACCGTGGTGCCGCGCCACGGTCGCCGCGGGCGGCAGCCTGCTGATAGAGGTGACGTGAGATGACTATTGACCCGATCACCCTCGCGGTAATTCGCGGCGGTCTGGAGCAGATTGCCGACGAAATGGACGCCACCCTGGAACGCATGGCGTTCTCGCCCGTCATCTCGGACGGTTTCGACCGGGCCAGCGGCATCTACCACGTGCGCGACGGTGAAGTGATAATGCAGGGACCGCGCGGCCTCCCGAATTTCATTTGCGTGATGGAGTTCACCGTGCGTTCCGTGATTAGGCTGGTCAAGAACATCGCAGACGGTGATGTTTATATCATCAATGATCCTTACCTCGGCGGCACGCACCTCATGGACGTCAAGATGGTGAGGCCGTTTTTTTACAAAGGTAAGCTCACGGCATTCTTGGCGAATAGCGGTCACTGGCCGGACATTGGCGGCCGCGTGCCGGGCGGATTCTCCACGAGAGCCACGGAGATCTATCAGGAGGGCTTGCGCCTGCCGCCTGTGCGCATAATGGACAAGGGCAAGCTGAACCAAGACGTGCTCGATATCATCCTGCATAACGTGCGGGTATCGGCGGAACGCCAAGGCGACATAATTGCCAAGATCACTGCGCTTAACCTCGGCGCCGATCGGCTCACGAAACTCCTTGACCGCTATGGCGAAGCAACGGTGTTTGCGGCGGTTGACGAGATGAAAGCGCGCTCAGAGCGACTGATGCGCAGCCATATCGAGACTATTCCCGATGGGACATACGAGTTTACCGACTACATCGACAGCGACGGCGTCGAATGGGAACCGCTTGCGCTCCGCTTGAAGCTGACCGTCAGCGGCAGCGACGTCCACGTTGACTTCTCGGAGAGTAGTCCTCCCTGCCGGGGGCCGCTCAACAGTGTCTTCAGCACTACGCTCGCCGGAGTTTTCATTGCCTTCAAGCACACGTTCCCCGATGTACCCATCAACGCGGGTTGCTTTGCGCCGTTCACCGTAAACATACCGACGACGACGTTTCTGCATGCGCAGCCGCCGCGTCCCGTGGCCGGCTGTGCGGCGGAAGTGTGCCAGCGCGTGATTGACGTTATGCTGGGCGCTTTGGGCCAGGCGATACCGGACAATGCCTATGCCGCGCCGATGGGCACGGTGACAAACCTCTCGGTCGGCGGTGATAATCCGGGTAGAGGCTATTACGTCCTCTACTCGTTCATTGGCGGCGGTTACGGCGGCAACTTCCTGACCGATGGGTTGATCAACGGCAACCCCACCATTGCCGTGGCGCGCACACAGGCGTTGGAAATCTTCGAATTCCGCTATCCCGTGCTCTTCACGCGCTACGCTATTCGTGAGAATTCAGGAGGCGCCGGCAAACGGCGCGGCGGCTACGGCGTAATCTTTGAATTCCAGATACGGCATGGGAACGCCAGCGCGTCGTTGCTGGGCGAACGGGGACGGTTCGCTCCATTCGGCATTTTGGGAGGCAATTCGGCGCAAACAGCGGAGCACGTATTTACGCTGCGGGGTGAAGAATACCGCCCGGAACACATCAGCAAAGATGAAGGCGTGCACATGGAACCGGGCGACGTGCTCAGCTTGAGGACGCCGGGTGGCGGCGGCTACGGCGATCCTTTCGAACGGCCGCCGGCGCTGGTGCTCCAAGACGTCCGGCGCGGCTACTACGACCGCGCAACTGCGGCCAAAGAGTACGGCGTTGCCATTGACCCGGAAGCGTGGGTCGTGGATGAAATCGCCACGCGCGGTTTGCGTGCCCGCGGCCGCAAGCAGGAGTTGGCAGATTCGGATAGTTAGCTGCACTCCCAGAGTCGTGCGGTAGATGCGCGCGGCTGCCATGCCAAGCGGTGCGTAGGATTCAGTGCATTGGCGCAAGCAGGCGGCATTTATTGGCAGCCCCCGTTGCATTGGAAGTCGTGGAGCAGGCCCTGATGATGCCGTAGACTCGTATATAAAGCGCAAGTAGCAGCTCCGTGAGTTGTAATTCAGTGTAGGGGCACGGCATGCCGTGCCCCTGCGGCATTTAGGTAGAGTTCAGTCAATGGAGCAGTGCTGAGTTACGGCCCGGCCAAACGTGGCAGGTGCGCGTTCTCTGCGTTGAAACGGTAGAACAAGCAACGTACGCCATGTGCTATGTTAAATCGCGGAGTGACCTGACTGTCGCCGCAGGCTGCGGTGGCCTCAGTTTGTTATGGCAGGGCGTAGAGCAATTCGCTACAGTAGAGGCAGGCGCGGTTAATAAACCGTTAGCGTCGCCAACTAGGATAGAGGCAGAGAGGAGTGTGCGCACATGCGAGTGTGGAGCAAGGCTCTTGTGGTCTGCACACTGTCGCTTGCCCTGATTGGCTGTGGGGAGTCCGCGGAGGACGAGGGCGCGTCCACACCGACGGCTGCAGCGACAGCGCAGCCGTTGCCAACTGCGCAGCCGGTTGCCGCAGCCGAACCCACCGCAACGCCGCCGCCAATAGCGGAGGCCGCGACACCTGCGGCTGACGCAGTGCCGGAAGAGGCGACGCCGGTTCCGCCCACGCAGACGCAGAGCATATTCTTCTACGACCTCACGGAAATCGAGAAGACCTGTCCGGGATATCAGGAGTTTTCCGGCTTTCGGCAGACGGTTTCTCAGGTCAAGATAACGTGCACCGGTCCCGGCGTGGAAACCGTGTATTTCGTTGACTTGGATAACTTCGTGGTGACAGGCATCCGCGTCCCGCTGCTTGAGCCGGAGATACCCTAGTTTGCCGGGGCCCGGCCTGGGATTGAGGGCGCAATCGCGTTACGGGGCGTGTTGTGAAGCTGCTGTGCAGTCTATTTCTCTTGGTGTGTGCGGTGATGCTCAGCGGCTGCGGCCGACAGCCGGAAGCTGAAGCAACACCGTCGCCTGTGCCTACTTCCGCTCCCCAGCCAACGCCGTCTCCTGTGCTTGCACTCGGCGTCAGGAAGCAAGGCATTGTCTTTCACGATCTCACCCAGAGCGAACAGGTGTGCCCCGGTTTCGCCGAGATAATTGGACCGGTTGAGGTGTCCCCGGAGCAGATTTCCGATGACTCTTTGGGGGTGGTGCGGCAAGTCCGCTTGGTGTGCACGAACGATGAAAAGGGCACCGTCTACTTTGTAGACTTGCAGAACCAGACGATCACCGTTACCCGCAAACTGGCGCCGGTGCCGGGGATGCCCTAAGCCAATGCTCATGCTGCTCCGCCAGGGTATCCTACTGTTCAGTCTCATGATAGTGGTGGCCGGGTGCGGCCCGCTGCGGCAACCGACGCCAACTCCCGCGCCTATACCCACACCTACACCAGCGCCCGCAACATCACAACCAAACCCGTCACCCTGGCCTTCGCAAGAGGGCGTGCTCTTCTACGAATTGGAGGAACCGGAGCAGACCTGTCTCGGGTACCAAGAGTACCTGTCGTTCCGCGAGACCATCACGCAGATCAAGATCATATGTACGCAAGTAGGTGTGGAGACCGTCTACTTCATCGATACCGAGACCCAAACGGTGACCGTGGTGCGGATTCCCATACCTCTCACCACAAAACCGCAAGAATAGGGCTGCCGTGTAGAGTAAAAAAACGCACAGCAGAGGGTGGCGGTAGGGTGGATGAACCTCTTGGTTTGGCGCAAAGAGAGACCCGCTGCACATGTTCGCCATGATGCAGGACGCGTTGGCTCTCTACAGAAAATACTATGTGGATACGCGCTATGAACGGCTGGGGTTGTTCACGCTCGTGGCTGATCGCTTTGCCAGCCGGAGCGCGCTCTACCCGGGCAGCTTCACCCACGTGACACCGGCGTTTGTCTATCCTATTGCGTGCTTTGTGGATACAGACAGGCGTGCTGTGCGCTTCTTTGCCGATCCGGCCGTGCGCGACTTTGTGAGCCGACGGAAGGTCTATGCGGAAGAGCCGTGCATCCGCTTTCACAGGGCTGATTACGTGCAGGAGTTGCCGGAAGCGGAGGAGAGCTACGATCTCCTCATTTCGCAGTACGCGGGGTTCGTCTCGCAGCATTGCAAGCGGTACCTCAGGGTCGGTGGCATGCTCTTGGCGAATAACAGCCACGGCGATGCGAGCATGGCTTGGCTGGACCCGGATTACGTGCTGACAGCCGCCATCAATCGCCGTGGCGAGCGGTTCAGCCTGAGGGAATCAGACCTTGGATCCTATTTTGTGCCGAAGCGAGATCTCACAGTCACCCGCGAGTATCTGGAACGTACCAAGCGAGGTGTGGCCTATACGCGACGTGCCTATTCGTACGTTTTCCGGCGAGTAGGCTAGTCCTACGCCCACTCCAGCCTGACCCGAGCGTAGAGTGGCAAGCGGCGCTGTGGCGACAACGGTTTCAGTGGCGCGGCCTAGGGTGTGAATGGCAGGGCTTGGCGTTGGTTACTGATCCGAAGCAACTCTTCGGGCAAAGAGGTCCGGCGGAAGCAGCGCTCTAGAAGAACAGATTGGGCGTGGGCGCAGTATTCGCCGTGGCCCACACTTTGCGAATGCGATGGTTGATGCTATCGGCGATATAGAGGTTGCCGGCAATGTCCACCGCCACGCCGAGCGGGTAGTGAAGTGTGGCGAAACCGGCCGCCCAGCCGTCGCCGCTAAAGCCAAAGCGGTCGCTGCCGGCCACGGTGTCCAGGTTGCCGTCAGGTGAAACTCTGCGCACGCGGTGGTTGAACGTATCAGCGATGAAAAGGTTGCCCCGGCTGTCCACGGCAACGCCGTAGGGGGCGCGTAACGTGGCGAGGGTTGCATCGCCGCGGTCGCCGTTGAAGCCGGAACTGCCCGTACCCGCGATTGTCGTAATGAGGCCGTCGGTAGCCACCATGCGAATGCGGCGGTTCTCCCGATCGACGATGTAGAGCTTCCCATCAGGGGAAACGGCCACACCGCGCGGGCTATTCAACCGCGCAATTGTCGCGGGGCCGCCATCGCCGCTAAAGCCGGCCGCGCCCGTGCCCGCCACGGTGGTGAGGGTGCCGTCCGCTGCCAGTTTGCGCACTCTATGGTTGCGTGTGTCGGCAATGTAGATTGCGCCGTCAGCCGCCACCGCAACACTGGTCGGATAGGCCAACGCAGCCTGTGTTGCCGGGCCGCCGTCACCGCCGAAACCGGACTCGCCGGTGCCTGCTATCGTGCTGATGACACCGTCCGGCGTAACCTTGCGTATGCGGTGATTGTAGGTGTCGGCAATGTAAATCGATCCCTCGCCGTCTATCGCGATGCCCAACGGCGAGCGCAAACGGGCGTCGACTGCTACTCCGCCGTCCCCAGTGTCCCCGGCCTCTCCCGTGCCCGCGATGGTAGTGATGGCGCCATCGGGCGCAATCTGCCGGATGCGGTGGTTGAAGGCATCGGCAATGTACACGTTGCCCATAGGATCTACGGCTAAGGCGGCGGGCGTGTTGAGCGTGGCTTCCGTGGCCGGGCCGTCGTCGCCGCTGCCGCTGGCAATGCCGTTGCCCGCTATAGTGGTGATAGTGCTATGGCGTGAAACTTCGGATTCGTACAGATATTGCTGGGATTCGACCGCCCGGAGCGCGGGCGCGCCCACAAGGAGCATTGTCAGTGCAGCGCAGACTAGCGCGGCGAACGCCTTTACTGCCCGCGCCGACGAAAGTGTTTGGCGTTGCGTTTGACGAATCATGCAGTTTCGCAAATACTGTGGACAGATACTCTCGCTTATCAATCCTCACACTGGCCTATTATACGCCAAGCGCCACAAACGGCGGAGGCAAGCGATCTATGCAGGGCGGCAATTGCAGATGATGAAACGCTATTTCGTCGCCGTATTGTTCGGCTGTCTCTGCCTGTTACTGGCAGCGTGCGGCGGGGATGAGCCGGATGGGGACACCGTAATTGAGGAAGCGCGTCCGCTGCCTTCGCCGCAGATAACCCAAACGGTGGCGCCGACTGCGACTTTAGTCGCGCGGACTGCGACCCCAATTCCCCCGACGCCAACGGTCGCGGCCACGCCGGAGGATACACCCGCACCGACCGCGACACCGCGCCCGCGTCCTACTCAGGAACCTTCCCCCACGCCAAGTCCGGTTCCCGCGCCTACGGCGGCGGCTGCCCCTGAGGTTTCGCCCACGCCGACAGGTACTCCCGCACCGGCCGCGGAGTCGGCGGTCAACTTTGCGGGCGTGCGCGTATTGCTGCGCGAGCCGAGCCAGGTGCAGGCGATCTTCTCTCTCCGTGACGAAAACGGCAACCCAATAATCTTGCCGGCAGCGGATCTGCAAGCAGCGACGCGCATTTTCGAACGCGGCGCCGGCACGGACGCATGGGAAGAGGTGGACTACACGGAGACCAATTTCTTTGTGTACTCCGCCGAACGCTTTGCCTTAGAAGTAGTCTTTGTGCTTGACTTCACGCGCAGCATGACAACCTGGCAGTTGCCGGACGGTACCGCCGGCAGTACGCTCATGCGTCATGCGCTTGACAGCGCGCTCGACCGCTTGCCCGCCGCGCATCGCGTCGGTGTCGTTGCCTTTCACGATCGCTCCGCAGAACCGGTTATCATCGCGTTTCCAACTACGGATAGAGACCAAATCCGCGCAGACCTCACTCGTTTTGCGGAATCCGGTTTTGATTCGGGTTCCAGCCGCCTCTGGGATGCCGTAGAACGGGGCCTCGACCTGTTTTCTGCGCAAGCAAGCACGGTTGCCGACGCCAGCCGCGCGCTGGTATTTCTCTCGGACGGCAAGGATACCAGCAGCATGCGTACGCGCGGCGAGGTGGCGCAACTGGCACGTGCGAGAGGCGTGCAGCTCTATCCGCTCGGTCTGGGCGACGTCTACCAAGAATCGGAATTGCGCACGCTCGCAACGGCAACCAACGGGGCCTACTACGCGGCGGTGGAATTGGCGCACCTTGAAGATCAGTTCGTTGCCTTGGTTAATGACTTTGCCGGTCAATATAAGCTGAGCTACACCACGCTGCGCCGCGACGGGGAGTATGCGATACGCATCGAGTCGACCCTGGCCGGCGTCACGGGCGAATTTGCCACCGGAGCGCTGCCGTTCGGCGAGATTTACAGTCCCGATACGCAGGGGCGCATCGCGATTGATCCGCCGACGATAGACCTGGAAGCGCAGACCGCGACAACTTTCGTGCGCGCGCTCCATGTGCCGCGCAACATTCAGCACATGCGCTTTACCCTCGATATTGACCGACCGGTTACGGTCTCGCTCGTCCCGGCCCATGAAGGGGGCCTGCTGGACGGTTGGGAGCTCTCCCCACCGGACGATGTGGGCTACTGGAAGGTCACCGGGCCGTCGCCGCTGCCGTTCGGGAATTTCGGCTTGCTCTTCAAAGTGGCGGTGACGGAAGTTTCCGCCGAGGATGTCGCCTTGCGCATGATCTTTGATAACAGCGCGTATGCCGGCAACAAGCAGTTCGTCGTCGTATCCGGCGGCGAAGAGGAACGCCTGGCGCAGATTGCGTTTGCCAGTTTGCGCGATGAAAACTGGGAAATCTATGTGATGAACGCCGATGGCAGTGGCTTGACGCGCCTGACGGACGATCCGGCAAACGACGTTGCGCCGACCTGGTCCCCGGACGCGCGGCGCATTGCGTTTGCGAGTAATCGGAACGGAAACTTCGACATCTACGTGATGAACGCCGACGGTAGCGACGTGACGCAACTGACGACTCATACCGGTGACGACTTCGCTCCCCGCTGGTCGCCGGACGGCCGCAAGCTCGTGTTCTATAGCGAACGTGACAGCAACGTCGATGTCTACGTGATGAACGCCGACGGCAGCGCACAGACGAGACTCACGTTTGACCGCGGACGGGAACTGGCGCCGTCCTGGTCGCCCGACGGCGTGAAGATTGCGTATACGAGCGACCGCGAGCGAAACTTCGACATCTTTGTGATGAATGCTGACGGCAGTGAGCACGTACAGCTTACTACCGACCGCGGCGCTGACACGGCGCCAGTGTGGTCGCCGGACGGACACAGGCTGGCCTTTACCAGTAAGCGCAACGGCAACTGGGAAATCTATGTAATTAACGCCGACGGCACTGACTTGACCCGGCTGACGAATCACCCGGCCGACGACTTTGGCGCCGCGTGGTCGGCGGACGGCCAAAGCCTGGCGTTCTACAGCATCAGAAACCTGAACTACGAAATCTACGTGATGGACATTGCTACCGGCAAGGTCACCCGCCTTACAAACAACCCTGCCCTGGACGCCGATCCGTCATGGTCGCCGTAGCAGGCAGAAGCAGTGGGTCGCGCAAGACTTGGCTTTGGGCCTGCGCATAGATGAGATGTAACTGCGATGAGTATTGGCAGTGACTTGGTTCGTCATTCCCGCGAAAGCGGGAATCCATCTTTTCTTCACCAACCGCAATTTAGCTTCTTTGAGGCACAAACTTTCGCGCCGCCGCGTCTATAGGAATTCTAACGCCTCAAACGGCGACGAATAGCGAGACCAATCAGGAAAAGAAGCAACGGACCGAGTATGAACTGAAGAGTCTGCACAAAGAGCCCCAGGAAGTGAGTTGGAGTTGCAACTACGCCACGCATTAGTGCCGAAACGCTGACGCTGTACAAAAGAGAGTGAGCGTAGACATAGAGCAAGTCAAAAAAGCTTTTTGAGGAGAGTTCTTGCTCTAACTTCCATCTGATTCCACTACCACTTCCGCTAAGTTGCAGCCCTGTTGCCGAATAAACTACTGCTGCTGCGAATATCAGTCCTATGAGCCAGCCCAAAGGCCGCAGCCACCGTTGGCCGTATCGCGATAGTCTCCAGTAGACTGCCTCCACAGAGAGAAAGTTGCGCCCCCAAGAGCCTTTGGCTAGGCGTCGCATTTCCATTTCGCCTTCATGGAAGTCACCGGCTACTAGGAAGTTGCGGCGATCCTCGAAGTGCTTCTTGAGGGCGCGGCATGTCTCTTCTAAAACCGCATACTTTCCTTCAAGGAGAGACTCCGTTGCTTGGTCATGCTTTGCGGGATTGTCTACGATTCGTTTGGCAAACTCACTGTTGCGAAGTCTTCCCTCATTTCTTGCTATCTGCTCCCATGGCAGGACTTTCTTACGCAAATAGAGCTCATCATAGAGCACGTGGTTCCGACCGGATTCAAAGTTCCATGTGCAATCATAGAATCTTGCTTGATCAAAGTTGTAGCATTGATTGAAAGATGCTCTCTCAAGATTTGCTTCTCTAAACAGCAGTTGTTTCATGTCAACGCCTTCAAAGAACACGACATCAGGCGATCGGCTTGCCTGTTCCAAGTCTAGGACATTTCCCAAATGCTTGAAACAACCGAACGTAGCCCGTTCCCTAAACTGTGTTTCAATGAAGCTCCCCGTGGCAAATGCAGTATTGTGGAAATGAGCCTCCTTTTCAAAAATCGTACCAATGATGTCTGCGATTACATCGGAAATCCCGTCAAACCAAACCTCGTCCTTGAAGTGCGTAGATATAAGGCTCATATAGCCGTTTAGGGTCACTTCTCTGAACCAAGCTTGGCCAGAAAACAGTGCACCGGTAAAGTAAACGTCCCCCTTGAAAATTGCCTCATTGAAGTGAACTCCTTGGTGAAAGGTTGGCAGAGAAAAGTCTGTCTCTCCCCAGAAAACCGATCCCTGGAAGTCGGGCTTGCCGTGAAAGTGTGAATGGGCAAAGTCCGCGTTCTTGAACTTGTCGATTGGGAATCTGAACTCAATTGGGAATACGTACCCAATAAAGCAGTTGTCCGTCTTAAGCAGAAGCTTGCTACTGAACGCTCCTCTTTCCTTATTAGGTTTAGGGTCGTGGAAGATACAAAGGGATTTGCCAGGCTCATTTCGTTCCTCACAGCGGTAACCGTTGAAGCCCTGCCTAGCGGGCAGGGCACTCTCTGGTAGCGTAAAGCTACAAAGATTGCGATCAACTTCCATCTACGCACGCTCCGTGATACCGTATATTGCGATTGTCTTTCCACTTTGGAGAAGCCCAATTCTCCCTTTAGGATAAGCTGACTACGCGCTAACACGAAAGAGGATGCACACATGCGTTTTGCGAATCGGATAGCCAAATTGCCGCCGTACCTGTTTGCTGAGGTGGATAAACGGATTGCGGCCAAGCGGAAAGAAGGCGTGGATGTCATCTCGTTGGGAATCGGCGATCCCGATCTGCCCACGCCCCAGCACGTCATCGACGCGCTCGCTGCCGCTGCGGCCAAGCCCTATACCCACCAATATCCGGAATATGAGGGTCTGCCGGCCTTTCGCGAGGCGGTGGCGGCGTGGTACGGACAGCGGTTTGGCGTGAAGCTCGATCCTGAGACCCAGGTAGTCTCGTTGATCGGTTCAAAGGAGGGTATCGCGCACTTTCCGGTTGCGGTCGTGGACCCCGGTGACGTGGTGCTGGCAACCGACCCCGGCTATCCGGTCTACCACACCGGCACGCTTTTTTCCGATGGCGAGACCTACTACGTGCCGTTGCGGGCGGAAAACGACTTCCTGCCTGACCTCAACGCCATTCCCAAGGACGTGATCAAGCGCGCTAAGCTGCTCTGGATTTGCTACCCGAATAACCCCACGGCGGCGGTGGCCCCGCGCTCGTTCTTCGAGGAATGCGTGGCGTTCGGCAAAGAGCATGACCTCATCATCGCCCATGACGCGGCCTACACCGAGGTCTGCTTCGACGGCTACAAGCCGCTGAGTTTTCTGGAAGTGGACGGCGCCATGGACGTGGGCATCGAGTTCCACTCGCTCTCCAAGACCTACAACATGACCGGCTGGCGCATCGGCATGGCCGTCGGCAATACTGACATCATCGAGGCGCTGGGCCGCGTGAAGACGAATATCGACTCCGGCATCTTCCGGGCGGTGCAAGAGGCCGGCGTGGTGGCTCTGAACGAGACGCCGCAGTCGTGGATCGACGAACGCAATGCCATCTATCAGGAACGCCGCGACCTGATCCTGGACGCCCTGGAAGGCATGGGTCTGAATGCGCAGACGCCAAAGGCCAGCCTTTACGTGTGGTCGCCGACACCGGCGGGCATCTCCGCCATCGACTTTTCCGTGCGGCTGCTCGACGAGGCCGGATTGGTGATTACCCCCGGCGTCGGCTTCGGCGATGCCGGTGAAGGCTACTTCCGCATCTCACTGGCCTGTCCCACCGACCGCCTGAAGGAGGCAATGGAGCGGCTCGCAGCAGTGGAGATGTAAAAGAGAGGCCTTCCAGGATTCTCGTGCGCTAATTCTGGCTCACGTGCAAACAGGAGTTAACCATGAACACCCCGCCTGAGACCTTTATCCGCGTCCATGCCGCGCCGCTGGCAGCGTTTGTCAAGGAATGCTATCTGGCGGTTGGCATGTCGGATGCGCACGCGCAGCAGATGGCCGAGTGGCTGACGGCCAACGACCTGCGCGGCGTCTTCAGCCACGGCACGCGCCAGTCCGTGGCCTACGTGCGGCATTTTCAGAACAGGGACCTCAACGTAACGCCGGATGTCCAGGTGGTGAGCGAGACCGCGGTCACGGCGACCGTGGACGGCGACGGCGGCTTGGGCTATTTTCCGTCGTTTGCGGCGGCCAACCTGGCGGTGCAGAAAGCCAAGGAGCACGGCGTCGCCAACGTGATCACACGGAATCATGGTCACTTTGGCGCAGCGGGACTCTGGTCGCGGGTGATCGTGAGCGCGGACCTGGTGGCCTACGTGACCTCCGGGGCACAACTCCAAATGCAGCCCGGCGCGCCCCATCGTCACGCCGCCGGTGGTTCGCCCATGAGCTTTGCCGCTCCCGGTGGTGAGGAGCCGCCGATTGTAAGCGACTTTGGCGCCGTTCATGACCTTTACGACGGCGAGCCCCATGTGAAAGCAATAGAGATGCTGGCGCCCAGTGCCACTTACCGCAGCATCGGGCTGGGTTCGTTCTGCCAGATTCTTGGTGGGTTTCTCTGCGGCGTGCCTTCCGCGCCGGAGCGTGCCAAACGCGAATGGCGGGGCGCAAACCAGGGCTCGTTCATGACCGCCCACGACGTCTCCCACTACATGCCGCTCGCTCAGTTCAAGAGCGAGGTAGACGATTACATTCGCCAGGTGCGCGAGCTCGCTCCGATTACGAATCAATCAGATGCTGAAGTTGCCGGAGGCATGGAGGCGAAACGCGAACGGCAATGGCGCAAAGAAGGTGTACCCGTCGGTCCTGAGCATGCGGAGGCCCTGCAGGGGTTGGGGCGGGAGTTAGGCGTGCACGCGCCGTTTTAGATGGCGCGTGAGCCGAGATATTTGACCCTCACCCTCACCCTCTCCCTCGATGGAGAGGGAATACTGCATCGTGAACCCAGGGTATGCAATAGATCTCCTAACGAAGTGAAGATTATGGGTAATTTGCAGATGAACCTTTCCGTGCGCCACATCGTCCACGAGCCAAATCCGCCGCACTTGCCGTATCGGGAAGAGCATTTTGGCTATGTGCACTTGCCCGTGCGTATCTCGCCGGAGCAGGCGGCGCTGGTGCTTGTGGACTGCTGGGACCGGATCATCGTCGAGAGCTTTCAGGAACGCGCCGAGCGCATCTGCGAGGAAACGATTCGTCCGGTGCTGGAGGCGTCGCGGCCGGGCGGCATTACGGTGGTTCACGCGCCGTCACCGCCGGTGGCGGAGAAGTTCCGGCAGTTCTGGCCGGCAGATGCATTAGACGAGGAAGAGCCGGCGACTCCGGCAGCGCAGGAATGGCCGCCTCCGGAATTCGCGCAACGGCGCGGGGAGTGGGCGCACTTGCAGGCACGGCGCAGCGGCCTGCACCAGGAGCAGCTCGACCGCATCGACCGGGACCGCTCCATCCATCCGGCGGTGCTGCCTCAATCCGGTGACTACGTTATCGCCACCGGCGACCAGCTCCACCGGCTTTGCCGTGCGCGCGGCATCCGCTACCTCTTCTACGTAGGATTCGCCACCAACATTTGCGTGCCTGACCGTGATTACGGCATGCGCGCCATGCGCGAGCGCGGCTACGCGCTGGTGCTGCTACGCGACGCTACCACCGGCGTGGAGGCTAGCGACACGTATCCGACACTTGCGGCCACCAGTGTGATGATTCACCAATTCGAATTGCGCGACATTGCGGGGACAATTACGTCGGATGCGTTCTTGGCCACTGTGGGCGCTCTTGAGAAGGCTCCATCAGCCCAGGCAAAACCTTAATGCGCTTGAACTTGCTCAATGTCTTCTTGATAGAGTAAGTGCTACCGTCATAAGTAAGCCGTAGCGCGGGGGCTTGTCCCCCGCATCTAGGTGCAAGAAGCTAGCACCTTCGCAGGCAAGGCGCTTAGGCTTAGTTTGATATCCCAGCGAAGTGGGAGCGCACTCGTGCAGGCTACGCAAATTGGATGAGAGTGGCGGTCAGACCTTCTACTCGTCACCACTCGTAAGCGAAAATACGCGCGGCGTGGAGAAGATGGATTCCCGCTTTCGCGGGAATGACTGACGGGATGCTGTTTTCTTATAGGACGGCAACTGTACAAGACGGCAACTGTAGAAGACGAACCACACAGGATATCAACTCGCCCTAGCCCCTACGGGTCGAGACATGCGGTTTGTGGGTGCGGTCGAGAGTACCATCCGCTTGGATTTCATTCCAAGAGAATTGGCGGCTGCTTCGTTGAATTCAGGACTCCGCCTGGCGCAACCAGCGCACAAAGCCCTCCGAGCACCAATAGGCCGGGTCATCTTCCGCCAGCGCGATCCACTCATCCACAACCGGTCGGATGCGCATGTAGCGCAGGCGGGCGGAGCCGATTGTGCCGTAGCGCAGCAAGCCCTTCTCCCTGAAGATATCTTCCGCAACCAAGCGCTTGTCGGTGCCGATACCGGCCCAGATGCCGTTGCTGGTCCAGCCGCGCACCTGGGCGAGCAACTCACTACGCCGGTGGGGAGCGGCGCGCGCCAGTGCCCGGTGCACCAGATGGGTTTCAACAAAGTGCACCATCGTGAGGCGCTGGCAGTTGACCCCGATAAGGCAATAGAAGACATTCCAATCGTAGCAACGCTGCCAGGGGCTCTGCGCGGCGAATGCGCCTGGCCCCCAGGGACTCTGGCGCCGGCCCGCTTTACCGTGGTTAGCCGTGAGCGCCACGGCCCGCGCACCGATGGCGGCTACCGAGTGTGTGTAATGGTTGCTGCGGTGCGCTGCCGACCGGCGGCGGAAGGTCTCCGGTATCAGTCCGCAATACGTAGGCGTAGCTGCGATGCTCCACAGATCCCAAACCCGGCGCTTTTCACGCAGTTCCCGCCATGAACTCAATGCCGGCGCAGCGACGGTGCCTGCGGGCCCCACCGCATCCAGGAAGCCATCGATGACGGCGTCCGCGCCACCCACCACGGTGCCCATGCTGCTCAGGGAGCTATGGAACAGCACCGTATCGCCTGGGCCCAGGCCCGTTGCACGCAAGGCGGCAGCCACGCTTTCCCGCGTATTGTGAATAGAAGGATCGCCCGGCTCGTGGTCCATGTAACCGCCGGCTGCCGCCTCTACCTCCACCACAGCCTTTTGCCGCTGGGCGGCACGCTCCGCGCTTTTCCTCGGCTCCACAAGCAGCGTCCTTTCCTGCTCGGCCTCGCAGCGTCCTCTTGCAAGCTGCATAGTCTCGCGCAGTGCCGTCAGCCTACGAGTTCGCTAGCCGGAGGCACGATGTCGTCGACGGCAGCGCATTCATCGGCGGTCAGCTCGATCTCAAGGGCGCCAAGATTGTCCTGCAGTTGCGCCAAGGTGCGCGGGCCGATGATGGGCGCGGTAATGCCGGGTTGAGCCAGCAGCCAGGCAAGACCAAACTGACTCAAGGTGACGCCTCTCGCGGCGGACATTGCTTCCAAGGCTTCGAGCGCATCGAAGTGCGGCGCATACGTCGCGGCGCCAAAATCCATGCTGCGGTCCGCGAAGCGGGAATCGGCAGGAGCGGCTGCGTCGCGGCGGTACTTACCCGTGAGCCAGCCGCCCGCCAAGGGGCTGAAAGGCACGACACCGATGCCGTACTTGCGGGTGAACGGCAGCACTTCCGCCTCGATGGCGCGATTGAAGATACTGTACGGGGGTTGTTCCGAGACGATAGGCGCGAGGCCGAGGCGGTCAGCGGTCCACATGGCCTCGCAGAGTTGCCAGCCGGCAAACTTCGAGGTGCCGAAATAGAGAATCTTGCCCTGACGCCGCAGGTCTTCGAGGGTCCGCATTGTCTCCTCGATCGGCACTTCCGGATCGGGCCGGTGGAGTTGGTAGAGGTCGATGCGGTCGGTGTTGAGCCGCCGCAGGCTCGCATGCACCTGTTCCATGATGTGGTAACGGCTGGTGCCGCGGTCGTTGGGACCGTCGCCCATGGGGTGGAAGACCTTCGTCGCCAGCACCACCTGGTCGCGGCAGTCTTTGATGGCGCGGCCGACGATTGTTTCGGCGTAGCCCCTGGGTTCCGAGTAGGCATTTGCCGTGTCTATCACGTTGATGCCCGCCTCGAGCGCGGCGTGTATCAACGCCGTTCCGTCCTCTTCAGCAATGCGCGTGTTGAAGTAGGCGGTGCCCAACCACAACGGCGAGACTTTGACACCGGCACGACCCAGATTGCGATACTCCATCGGTTTGGCTCCTTTTGATTTCGCTTCTTGCTTTCCTATAAGGATAGCGGCTTAGAGTGCTTTTCGCTAAGCGGCGAGCACTGGGAGTGGGACACAGGGGTAGTGCAAAACGTTTGCTGGCCCTTCTGGGCCGCACTCCATATTAGATTCATGGCAGTGGGGCATTCGCCCTAGACGGGTAGGGGCACGGCATGCCGTGCCCCTACGCTCTCGTGGCTGCGGTGCGCTCTGGCAACTAAGCCCGCGTCTCAATTCAGAAACGACACTAGCGCGTCTGCGGGTTTCTATTCCCACAGACGCGCTAGTTGTTGCCTAAGCTCTTGCGCGTGATGAGAGCAAGTGCGCCGCTTATGCTAAGAGCGCGCTTGGCTCATGTCACTGTCGGTGCTCTAAGCAAATTCCGCGATGAAGTCGTCCATCGCCGTCTGGGCTTGCTCCTCGAAATTGCGCATACCTTCAGCAACCGTGACCTCATTGCGCATGATCGACTGCAGGCTCCTGCTCGTGATCGGGAGAATGTCGCCCGCGCCGGGCACACTCACTACGAAGCGGGCGCCAATCATCTCGTCGATGGCAAGCCTGCGCAGCTTGTCGTCGCCGATATACGCATCACTCTGGGCGACGACCTGACGCACCGGGATGCGGTCCATGGCCAGCGACCAGCGCAGGTTCACATCGGCGCCGTACATAAAGTCGGCCCAGGCGAAACCGCCGTCGGGATTGCTGCTGCCGTTGGGCAGGCAGAAGGCCCAGTCGCCGCAGTATGTAGCCGGCAGGCCGCCGAGTTCCCGCTGCGGATATGTCGCAAAGTCGTAGTTGAGACCTTCGGCGTAGGGCTGGAGAGAGACGCGGGTAGCATTGGTCAGGTACATGTACGTATTGCCACCGCTACCGTACTCCTGCAAGCGGTTCTCAAACGTGCCGTGGAACTCGCGGATCTTATCGTAACCGCCTTGGCCGTCAAGGACTTTCTTGAGCCAGGTCACGGTGTTGATAGCCAGATCGTTGTTGACCTGGATCTTCGTCCGGTCCGGGCTGAGCATCTCGCCGCCCTGCTGCCAGTAGCCAACCATCCAGGTGTGGATGCCGCCGGAGCCGCGGAACGGGTCCCAGCCGAGACGCGCGATGTTGTCGCCACTCACCTTGTGCACCTTGAGCAGCGCCTCGTCCATTTCATCCCAGGTAGCCGGCGGAGATTCGGGATCGAGACCGGCTTCCAGCGAGTGGTCTGCGTTCAGATAGATGACGCGGGCGTCGATGCTATAGCTGATGCCGTAGGTCTGGCCCGCCCACTGCATGGCCTCGTACTTCCCCGGCCAGAGGTCGTCCACCTGCACGTTGGCCGAGGCAGCGATGTAGGCATCGATCGGACGCACGAGTTCCAGCAGACCCCACTGGGGCTGGATGTAGGACTGGGTCTTGGAGTTATCCGGCGCGACACCCGCCGCTACCACGGTGGGAATATCGCCAAATCCGCCGTTGCCGCGAACGAGCGGTACCAGCGTGTAGTTGGTGGTCTCGTCGAATTCCTCACGGATCTGCATGGGAATTTCCTCTTTATCGAAATTCCACGGCGCAAAGCCGGTATACCAGAAGACGACAGGCGACTTCTCCATCATCGCCTCGCCGGCATCGCCATCGCCTTCAGGCGCGGCTGCTTCCTCCATGGCTCCGGTGCCTGCTTGCGCGCCGCACGCCGCGAGCAATGCGCCCGCGCCGGTCAGGGCGGCAGTGCCGAGGAAATGTCGTCTGGACAGTGATGCCATTTCGTTCACCCTCCTGGGTAAAGAACTATTGTCGAACGCTCTCTGCATTCTCTAGAATAATTCACACGCTCTTCGGCGGTTTCGTCCACCGCCATTGTGCACGTCTTACTAGGAATGCTTGATAGTAATTCTAGACTCATAGTTCGTCAATTTGCAAGACTCTTCAACGGGAATGCCACTCCAAAGACAGTTTGGGACAGGCGATACTGTGTAGTCGGTCTGAGCGGCGCGCAATTCCAACGTTGATCGCAACCTCATCTTGTCTTCGCGAAACGTCGTGCAGGACCGGGAGAAAACGGGAGTAGAGGGAGAGATCTGCTGTGTTGGAAAGAATGACGTAAGGGCACGGCATGCCGTGCCCTTACCGTAGGTCGCATGAGAGTGATGGCCGTAATTTCCATCTTAATGCGCAACTAGTGTGCCTACAGGACTTAGCAACCCGTAGACACACTAGTTCTTGTCAGACTTCTATCGGCGTTGCGAAAATTCGCGCGACATACTTACTGAAGCGCAATCCTCACGTTCATCTGCCTGTGTCTAGCCACCAAACTCCGCGATGAACTCGTCCATCGCCGTCTGGGCTTGCTCCTCGAAATTGCGCATACCTTCAGCAACCGTGACCTCATTGCGCATGATCGCCTGCAGGTTCCTGCTCGTGATCGGGAGGATGGCACCCGCGCCGGGCACGCTCACGACAAAGCGGGCGCCAACCATCTCATCAATGGCGAGCCTGCGGAGCTTGTCATCGCCAATGTAGGCATCGCTCTGCGCCACACCCTGGCGGACCGGGATGCGGTCCATGGCCAGCGACCAGCGCAGGTTCACGTCGGCGCCGTACATGAAGTCGGCCCAGGCGAAGCCGCCGTCGGGGTTGCTGCTGCCGTTGGGCAGGCAGAACGCCCAGTCACCGGAATAGGTGGCTGGCAGGGCGGTGCTGGAATCCAGCGCCGGATATGGCCCAAAGTCGTAGTTGAGGCCTTCCGCGTAGGGCGCCATGGAGGCACGGGTAGCATTGGTCAGGTACATGTACGTATTGCCGCCGCTGCCGTACTCCTGCAAGCGGTTCTCGAAGGTGCCGTGGAACTCGCGGACCTTGTTGTAACCACCCTGACCGTCAAGGACTTTCTTGAGCCAGGTCACGGTGTTGATGGCGAGATCATTGTTGACCTGGATCTTCGTCCGGTCCGGGCTGAGCATCTCACCGCCCTGCTGCCAGTAGCCGACCATCCACGTGTGGATGCCGCCGGAACCGCGGAAGGGGTCCCAGCCGAGACGGGCGATGTTGTCGCCCTCTGTCTTGTGCACCTTGAGCAGTGCTTCGTCCATCTCATCCCGGGAGGCCGGCGGTGTTTCGGGATCTAGGCCCGCTTCCAGCGAGTGGTCGACGTTCAGATAGATGATGCGGGCGTCGATGCTATAGCTGATGCCATAGGTCTTACCCGCCCACTGCATGCCCTCGTACTTCCCCGGCCAGAGATCGTCCAATGGCACATTGGCAGCGGAAGCAATATAGGAATCGAGCGGACGGACGAGTTCCAGCAGACCCCATTGGGGCTGGATGTAGGACTGGGTCTTGGAGTTATCCGGCGCGACACCCGCTGCCACCACGGTGGGAATATCGCCAAAACCGCCGTTGCCGCGAATGAGCGGCACCAGCGTGTAGTTGGTGGTCTCATCGAACTCCGCACGGAGCTGCAAAGGAATCTCTTCCCTATCGAAGTTCCACGGCGCTATGCCGGTGTACCAGAAGACGACCGGCGACTTTTCCATCATCGGCTCTGCGGCCGCATCTTTCTCTTCCGGCGCGGCTTCTTCCATTTCCTCCATGCCTGTCTGAGCACCGCACGCCGCGAGCAGCGCACCTGCGCCGGTAAGCGCGGCTGTGCCGAGGAAATGACGTCTGGACAATGATGCCATCGAATCTACCCTCCTGGGCAAATACTACTAGAAAATTCTTCCGCACCCTAGCGAGAACTGCGCTTGTTTATCCCGAATGGACTCACCCCTTTGCGCAATGCTTTTTGCAGAATGCATCCCTCATATTTTAGCATAGAATGCAAAGCAATTTGAAAAATACGGGCTTTGCGGGCTACCTGCGTGGATATCGGGAAGCTACTAGCTTTCGTTGATACCAGACCAGGTTCATAACAGGCTTTCTGCTTCGTCTTAAGTTACACGGGTAATCGCAGGCGTGTCCTTAATGCCGGTTAATGCCGGAGATAGAGAGAGTTTTCAAATCAGGTCAGACACAAGGAGAGAAACGAAGTAGGGGCACGACATGTCGTGCCCCTACCGGTTTTCGGTCTGATGCAACTGTGGAGCGCACCGCCGCGCTTCGAGCGATTAGCGCAGGCAGCCGCCTTCGTTGATCCAGCCTTGCACCTGCTCTTGGGTCTTCGCCATACCCTCAGCGACGGTGAGCGATCCCTCCGCCATGGCGTCCCACGTGGCGCGCCACTCGGTATTGAAGTCGCCCTGCTTCAGCAGTTGCGGCACCGGGCGGCCTTCGCTCGCCATCTGCTTGTAATATTCGGCGTTTTCATACGGGAAGAGCGTCAGCGGTTCCAGATGCTTATTGGCCGTAAAGCGACCCTGACCGGTGGCAGCGACCTCCGGCAGCGCGTCGGCGCTCACCGTGTACTTGAGGAAGGCCCAGCCGCCCTCGGGGTTCTTGGCGCCTTCGCCGATGAAGATGCCGATGGGTGTCATGACCGTAGCGCGTTCGCCGTTCGGCCCCTTCGGCCGGGGCGCCATGCCGATCTCAAAGAGATTGTTGGCCGTGATCCGCTCCTCGAACTGGCGCACGCCGCCGGTTGCGCGCTCGAACATGCCCAGGGTGCCCTCGAGAAAGTTGCCGCCGATTACCCTGTGCTTGGCAAAGAGGTCTACGCAGAATTGCACCGCGTCGGCAAACTCCGGGGTGTTGAACGTGGCTTGCGTGCACCCTTCATTCCATAGGTCCGCGCCCCACGCCCAAGCATAGTAGGGCAGGTAGGACGTGTGCGTGGGGTAGATGCGCAAGCCGCCAAACGCGATTTCATCACCCTCGCGCTTAGTGAGTCGCACGGCGGCTTCCAGCACGGCATCCCATGTCCAGTTGCCCTCATCTTCAAGCTCGGCCGGGGTCTTCAGGCCAGCCTCAACGAACTTGTCCTTGTTGAACCAAATGGGATGCGCGGTGAGCAGCCACGCGAGACCGTACGCCACGCCTTTGTACTTGAGAATGCCGGATTCGTAGAAGTCATCCGGGGATACCTCAGAGTCTTTCGCCAGCAGCGGCGTGACCGGCTGGATGATCCCTCCGTCCACAAACGGCCCCAACCAACCGAAATACCCGTAGATGTCGTCGAAGGAAATACCGGCCGCCAGGGCTGCGCCCGCTTTGGTCGTGACTTCCCTAAACCCGGAATCGGCGATTTCCAGCTTGTATTCGGGGTGCTTGGCTTCGAAGTTGGCGAAGATGGTATTCCAGGAGTTGATCCACGTCTCGTTCTGGCCCTGCAGCACCATGAGCGCGTTGACGACGGTTGGCTCCATCGCCTTGGGCGCTTCTTCCGCCTTCATCTCTTCTTTAGGCGCTTCGCCTTCTTGGGGCGCCATGGTCGCGGTGCCGCATGCCGCCAGTGCCAGCAGGCCCGCGCCACCTGCGGCTCCTCGGAGCACGAACCGGCGTGTCATTCGACTACTTTCGCCCTGCATCGCTTTGCCTCCTACGTGTTTGATTACATGACTTCCGGTATAAAGTATGGTACTAGAAAAGCAAGACTGTCAAGAGAGAAAAAAGGTGGTTTACACAAAAAGGGTTTGTCAAGACACTGCCATTTCGCTGAAAGCCGAATTCCAGCGTCTCTTCGCCACGAGTAATGCCCACTTGATTGACGAAGAGGTACTCATGAACTTCGACAACAAGATAAGGAGTAGGGGCACGACATGTCGTGCCCCTACCGGTATCCGGTCTGATGCAACGGTGGAGCGCACCGCCGCGCTCTGAGCAAATAGCGCAGGCAGCCGCCTCTATTAATCCAGTCACGTAGGGCTATGACACATCGTGCCCCTACCGGTGTCCGGTCTGGTGCAACGGTGGAGCGCGGCGGAGCGCTCTGAGCAAATAGCGCAGGCAGCCGCCTCTATTAATCCAGTCACGTAGGGCTATGACACATCGTGCCCCTACCGGTATCCGGTCTGATGCAACGGTGGAGCGCACCGCCGCGCTCTGAGCAAATAGCGCAGGCAGCCGCCTCTATTAGTCCAGTCACGTAGGGCTATGACACGTCGTGCCCCTACCGGTATCCGGTCTGATGCAACGGTGGAGCGCACCGCCGCGCTCTGAGCAAATAGCGCAGGCAGCCGCCTCTATTAGTCCAGTCACGTAGGGCTATGACACGTCGTGCCCCTACCAGCGTCTTCCCCATGACGCAGCGGCATCTCAACGAAGCAATGCGGCTTTGCGCTTCTACCACAGGCAGCCGCCTCTATTAATCCAGCCTTGCATCTGCGCTTGGGTCTTCGCCATACCCTCGGCGACGGTGAGCGAGCCCTTCACCATTGCGTCCCACGTGGCACGCCACTCGGTGGTGAAGTCGTCTTGCCTGAGCAATTGCGGCACCGGCCGGCCTTCGCTTGCCATCTGCTTGTAGACTTCGGGGTTCTCGTAGGGATGGAGCGTCAACGGCTCCAGATTTTTGTTGGCGGTGAAGCGACCGTGGCCGGTGGCTGCGATCTCCGGCAGTGCGTCGGCGCTCACCGTGTATTTGCTGAAGGCCCAGCCGCCTTCCGCGTTCTTGGCGCCATAGCCTATGAAGATACCGCTGGGCGTCATGACCGTTGCACGTTCGCCATTCGGCCCCTTCGGCCGGGGCGCCATGCCAATCTCGAAGAGGTCGCGCGCCGTGATCCTCTCCTCGAATTGGCGCACGCCGCCGGTAGCCCGCTCGAACATGCCCAAGGTGCCTTCCAGGAAGTTGCCGCCAATAACCTTGTGTTTGGCAAAGAGGTCGACGCAGAATTGCACCGCATCAGCAAACGCAGGGGTGTTGAACGTGGCCTGCGTGCAACCTTCATTCCACAAGTCCGCGCCCCACGCCCAGGCATAGTACGGCAGATTTGACGTGTACATGGGGTAGATCTGCAGGCCGCCAAACGTGAGGTCATCGCCCTCGCGCTTGGTGAGCCTGACTGCGGCTTCCAGCGCGGCTTCCCACGTCCAGTTGCCTTCGGCTTCGAGCTCGGCGGGAGTCTTCAAGCCCGCCTCGACGAACTTGTCATTGTTGGACCAAATGGGGTGGGCGGTGAGCAGCCACGCCAGTCCATAGGCAATGCCTTTGTGTTTGAGAAATCCGAATTCATAGAAGTCATCCTGGGAGACTTCGGTGTCTTTCGCCAAGAGGGGACTGATCGCCTGGATGATTCCCGCATCGACAAACAGCCCCAGCCAGCCAAAGTAGCCGTAGATGGCATCAAACGTGAAACCGGCAGCCATGGTAGTGGTCGCCCTTGCGGAAACTTGGTCGAATGCGGAATCGATTATTTCCAGCTTATGTTCGGGGTGCTTGGCTTCGAAGTCCGCAAAGATGGTAAGCCAGGATTTGATCCACGTTTCGTTCTGGCCCCGCAGCACCATAAGGGCGCTGACGGTGGTCTGCGCCAGTGTCTTGGGGGCTTCCTCAGCCGGAATTAGTAGTTTCGGACTTGACATCCTCTTGACGGGGTGGGATAATGAAGTCAGGAGGTAACGAGAATGAAGAATGATATGACGGAAGAAGAGTACAGTCAAGTTTTAGGCGATCTTGTTCGCAGGCATATCTCTAATCAACAACGCGCAGTTGTCATCCGCGCAAAACTTTCAAGTATGGGGGGGACCATCGAGTCCTTTGGTCGATCCTTACAAAATAATCCTAGCATCGTTTCAATCCCATCCTTCTATGGTGAGCGTGACAATCTGGCTGAGTGCATAAGGGAATTGCGTGAGTTGTTGGATCAGATCAACAAAGACGCCGAATGCTTACACACCTTCGGTATTGGTAGCGTGAGCGCTTCCCAAGAGAATAACTCATGAACCTCTTGACGGGGTGGGGTAATGAAGTCAGGAGGTGAAAGGGTTAGTCGTAGTGATCGCCACGCAGTGCATCGAGCTTCTCGTGTCCTTCCCAGGTAAGTCCGATAATCTGGTACGCGCCGTGTGTGCATCGTCTGTGTGCCTCTACAGAATTGGCTAGCAGGATGAACCCTGCGTCATGGCACAACCCAATATGGTACGCAATCTTAGCTTTCTCAAACTGGCAAAAGTGCTCAAATTCAGGTGCAAGTAACGGTCTGTTCCCGTTCCCGTTCTCTTCCACATAACCCAAAATCATCCGAATGAGACCCATATCCCGTTTCATTCCATACCCTCCTCAGAAAGATTGCCCATGAGCTACTCGGTTTCTTCGCAAATCCACCACGCGGCGACCTTCGCCGTAATCTCCCCTACTTCTTCTTCGCCGAGTGTGAAAACAAGCTGCCCTGGTCCAGCTTTCTTCGCTAGTTTGTCTGCCTTTAGCCGTATCACAGGCGGCCATGATCCGCTCACTGGATCCAATTGCACACAATATGTCCGTTCCCCATTATCCACTGTCATGTTCAAACCCCTTTGAAAGGTTGCTTATGAATGTACTCGAAGTCTCCAAGCGCTTCCCTGATATAATGCAAAGAACCACCAGATAATTCAATCTGATGGTTCTGCGAGGAGCCGTGCCTGAGCGGTCTAAAGGACCCGACTGAGAATCGGGTGAGGTGTGCGCGCGCTTCCGTGGGTTCGAATCCCACCGGCTCCTTTTTCTTACCGGTAACAGGAGTATACCATGAACCTCTTGACGATTGCCAAGCGCTTTCCCACTCAGGAAGCCTGCATCGCCCACCTGGAGCAGCTCCGCTGGGGTGACGACCCTCGCTGCCCCTACTGCAACAGCAACGACGTGGCCCGCAAGACCGAGCATAAACACGTGGGCCGCTGGAATTGCCACAACTGCCTGTCCACCTTCAAAGTCCTCTCCGGCACCATCTTCCAGGGCACGAAGATTCCCCTGCAAAAGTGGTTCGCCGCTATCGCTATCCTGATCAACGCCAAGAAGTCCGTATCAAGCTGCCAGCTTGCCAGGGACCTGGATTGTAACCAGAAGTCGGCTTGGTACATGGCCATGCGCATCCGCAAGGCGATGGTGGACGACAGCACGTTCCTGTCCGGCATCGTCGAAGCGGACGAAACCTACATCGGCGGCAAGCCCCGCAAGAACAACGAGCAACGTTCGCGCGGCCGCACGAAGAAGATCACCGTGGTTGGCGCGGTCGAGCGCGACGGTAAGGTGAAGGCGCAACCCTCGCCCCGCGTCACGGCACGGCTCATCAACGCTTTCCTGCGCCGCAACGTGGATCCCCGAGCTGTCCTCATGACCGATCAGTTCCCCGGCTACAACGAAGTGCGCGACTGGATGGCCCACAAGACGGTCAACCACAGCATCCACTACGTTGACGGTATCACCCATACGAACACCATCGAGGGGTTCTGGAGCTTGGTGAAGCGAGCCATTGCCGGCCAGCACCACCACTACACGGTGGAACACGCCCACGCCTACATCGACGAGGCTACCTACAAGTACAATATCCGCAAGGCCGAGATGCCCTGGGACGACTTCATGGCGCAGGCAATGGCGATAGCTTAGGCAGCGGTGTCAACGGTTTCAGGCGCGGCATAGGTAGCGGTCTGAGCGTGGCAGGTCGTTTGCGCTTCGGGATGCCGTCTGCAAACGGGGACTTGACGCGGCGGGGACGCAAGGGTACTCTACGCATAGACATGTCTATGCTCCTTCTTGGAGTTTGGCCCCCAGTGTTTCCGCACTGGGGGCGTGGCTTTTAATTGTGATTCTATACTAGCAAAAGCCGAAGCCCCGCACTCGCCATTGAGCGTGGCAGGTCGTTTGCGCTTCGGGATGCCGTCTGCAAACGGGGACTTGACGCGGCGACGAGGTAGACGTAGAATACCCATAACCTGGGTTGCCTTTCTGCCCCGGCGTTGACGCGCCGGGGCGGCTCTATTTAACTATGTCTAGTCTACCAAACGAGGACTTGACGAGCCGAGATGCCCTGGGACGACTTCATGGCGCGGGCAATGGCGGCGGGTTGACAAATTAATCCTAGCCACTGTAGAGTGAAGCTGTTGCGGTGGTTTGTGAAAGGCTGCGGAGGGTAGCGGAGTTGCACCGCAACGCCAGGACTATGCCCTGGCGCTCCGAGTGTTCTGAGCACTGGTTCTGTACTGACAGACAATACCCTCCGTAGAAAACGAAACCCCGTACCGATCGGTACGGGGTTATTATATTCCCATCCCTCTTGCCTGACCAATTATCCCTTGTCAACCCTTGCTATGGTGCGGGTAATGGTGGCGGCTTAGGCAATGGAGAACAACTCCGCTCCTAGTCTCGAACGGTCCCTCAATCGTCACATTCTCCCGAATAGAATCCATGATCGCTTGCTGGACCGCCGGTGGTAGCTGGGAGAACGCCTGATGCGGATCATCCGACGCTTCCAAGTCTTGCATGATTCCCTGTAGGACAGTGGGATCGGTGTAGTCGGGAGTGTCAGCGGTGTAGGCGCTGCTTGGGAGCAACGCCAAAATCAGGACTAACCCAAGGATGATGAGCTTTCTCATGTCTAGTCTCCTCTGTGACAAAGAACGACCTACTCTTTGCCGCCCGTATGGGCGACGGACAAAGACAGATCAAAGCGCACCTCCTTCTTAACTAGCGAGAAAGGCAACGGCCGCAACTGTGATGCCGGCTAAGGCGATAGAAGTAATCAGGGCCCACTTGATACCGCGAAACTCACCGCGCAACTCCGCCATCTGCACCAAGATTCGCTCAACATCCGCCTTCGTTGCCAGATGTTCGTAGCCGCCTTCGAGACGTGCCACGCGTTCTTCTTTTGAATCCATCACCACTCCTTTCACCCTCACGCTAACTGTCCAATTATCCCTTGTCAACCCTTGCTATGTGGTAGACTGAGATTGCCACAGGAATTGTGTTGTTTCCAGCTAGCCCCGTGAGGGGCAGGAGTAGCATTTGTAGCACCCTGATACACTAGGCGCAACAGTTAAATGGAACCGCCCCGGCGTTGAAGCGCCGGGGCAGAAAGCAGCTAGCTAATGCGTAGTTTATACGTGCGCCCCTACCACGTCAACCCTGTCGCGCCAATCTTCTTGCAAGGTCCGGTTGGGATCGGCAACATAGTCCTCTCTGATGAACCACCCCCCAAGCCCGACCTGGATTTCTTAGCTCGTGTGTTTGCCAAGCGGGGCGATGGCGCGTGGTACCAATTGTCGCTCGTGATGCAATAGTCCCTCCCATGATTCCAGCGCAAGGCCCGACGGCTAGCTACTCTTCCACAGCGAGCCGGAGCCACAGAAAGCCCAACGACTTAGAGCCTTTGAGTTCGGCGCAGCTTGCGCACAGCCCCTCGACCGAGAGGACGGAGACGGGGAACGACTGCGAGCAGCCCTTGCAGGGCTGGATAGCTTCTGATACTTTAAACGCAGACATGTCTGCTAACTCCTTATGGGAGTGGGTGGGGGTTCAGTGTTTCCGCACTGGACCCCTGTGGTTTTAACTAACCTCATTTTACCACCAATACCCCGCGTACGCGAGTCTACCTCACGATAGAGTTGTCAACCCTTTTCCGTACGAGCGCAACCCCCCACAAAATCACATAAGTCCGAAACTACTAATTGCTTTCCTCAGCTTTGGTATCCGCTTGCGGTGATTCACCGGATTCCGGGGTCGCCGTCGCCGTGCCGCACGCCGCCAAGGCCACCATGCCTGCACTGCTTGCCGCTCCTCTGAGCAGGATCCGGCGTGTCATTCGCCTGCGATTGCCCATGATCGCTCTGCCTCCTCGGCGCATGACAAATCTACGACCGGTTTCGAGTATGCTGCTGACTTGGCGGGAAGGTCAAGTGATCAAGGCAACGATGGACTGGCTTATGTTTCAGGGATTCAATGTCTTTCCCGCGCAAGCGGCTATTTGTCTTTACTTGATCACGCCTTGTCGTACGTGAAGGATGGGCGTTTCGCCGCACCGACGGAATAGTAGGATCGCCTCGTGTCAGGCCCAACGCCGAGCTTGTGCAGGTTGCAAGCCTGCGCAACTGACGAAACTGACTAGCCATGAGGCGCTGATGTAAAATAGCTAAATTCTTTGAGGACACGGCGGCGCTATGGTAGACTGCCGCTACGCTTGATTTCGCCCAAGGAGACCTTCGCGTAACTCTGCCGACGGCGCAAAGGCGCGGGAACGGGGAGAAGTCCCCCTCACCCGGGCCTCTCCCCCCAGAGCGAGGGGGTATTTGCGCCTGCCGGGCCGGGAGTGTGCGAGCGTTTCAGATGGGCGTCAGGACAAGGATACGTAAATGAACTCTTGCATTCGTAGCGGAATGCAGTGACAGATTATGAGGTGAGAGCCTGATGGCGTGGGACGGTAGAGTACCCGTACTTCTCATCGGCGGCGGCATGATCAGCCAGGACGTGATCTTGCCGACGCTGTTTCAAGAACAAGACCGCGGCGTAGTGGGCAAGGTGAGCATCGCCTCGCGGCGGGCAAGCACCTTGCGCAAAGTTCGCGAGCTGTTTCCTAGCTATGCGTTTCAGGGCTACCCCGACCCGGACACCAGCCATCCCGAGGCTTCTTTCCCCGATTCCTACAAGGCGGCTCTGGACGACCTTGATCCCCACGGCGTGGTGATGGTGGCGACACCCGATCATCTCCACACCGAGATGATTCTGGAGGCAATCGAACGCGGCCACCACGTGGTGGTGCAAAAGCCGCTCTGTCTCAAAGTCGCGGATGTCTACACCATTCTTACCGCTGCGGAAAACAAGGGCATCTACGTCTACACCGACTACCATAAGCGCCACGACCGCGCCATCCGCGCGGCCCAGCGCTACTACCGCCAGGGACACTTGGGCGAGATGTTGCACGGCCACGCGTGGATCGAAGAGCGGCGCGAGATGCCGCTGGATATTTTTTCCTTGTGGGCCGAGGAAAGCTCTCCTTTTGAATATATTGGCGTGCACTACGCCGATGCCTATTACTACATCACCGGCCTCAAGCCCGCGCGTGTGTGGGGCTTCGGCCAGAAGAAGTTCCTGCCCACACAGGGCCAGGACGCGTTTGACGCGGTGCAGGGCGTAATCGAATGGACTGACGGCTCGGTGCTCTGGGTGCAGACGTCATGGGTGTGCGCGGAAGCGAATAGTTCGCTCACGAACCAGGGCCTGCAGCTTTCGGGCACGCAGGGCGAATACTGGGCCGACCACAAAGACCGCAAGCTGCATTTCGTCACCCAGGACAAGGGCTTCGAGCACTTCAACCCGAACTTCTTCAAGCAATACGAGCCGTGGGACGGCGAGGGCACCGAGTACGTGGGCTATGGCTACGATAGCGTAATGCAGGGCGTGCACGACGCGCGGCGCATCCTGCGCGAAACCGAGGGTATGGACGCGGCGCAGGCGCTGCAGGTGCGGCGCGGCATGCTCGCGGAACTTGCTAAGAAGCGCCCCCTGCCGCAACAGGCCGTCGTCGGCACTGCCATCGCCGAGGCCGTACGCCTGAGTATCGACCACAGTAATCGCGCGGTGACTTTCGATGAACTACTCTATCCGGTCTTAGCGTAAATAAAACCCGCCTGCTTCATGCGAGGCGGGCTTACTAGTATTTCCGTACTTGGTAGACTGCAGTGCTGCCGGAAGCGGTGTCTAATCCTCTTTCTTGCTCGCTTGCAAGAAGTACCCTTCATGCAGGCCCTCGATGCGAGACACGCGGACGGACAATTCACTGATGCGTGTTTCAACACCGGATATGCGAGTCTCAAAGCGCCATATGAGCGTCGCAACTGCCATAACCGTAACGGCTAAAGAACCTATGAACTCATAACTCTCCATAAACGTTACCTCCTGTCCCTCTTCACTCTAGCTCAGAATGCCTTGAGTGTGCCACAAGAATATCCCGTCTGAGTTAACTGTTCATTTTTTGCGAATTAGTTAGGTTTGGAACGTGCTTTCATACTATGATTCGACGAAGCAACTCTCAGAATCCGGCATTGACACGGCCGTTATCAGTGTCGGCTCCACCGAGCAGTGCGGCCCGTGCTTGCCCTTGCACCTTGATACGCTCGTCGCGGAGTACTTTGCGCGTGCATTTGGCGAACGGCTCGACGCCTACGTGTTGCCCACCTTGCCGTTCAATACTGCTGAAGAGCACGCATCGTTCACGGGCACGGTCACGCTCCGCCCCAATACCGTGATGCTCGTGCTGGAGGAGATCGTAGCCGGGCTGCGGGCGCAGGGCTTCCGCAAACAGGTGCTCACGTGCGGCCATGGCGGTTCGTACTGGCTGCCGGCCTTTATCAAGCATATCAACTGGCAGTTTTCGGACATTGTGGTCGTAAATGCCCATCAGGGCGGTGTCCGCGTCTGGAACGAGGCGCGGGAACACGCCGGTCTTGCTGATCGCGGCGAAGTACACGGCGGCGCGGAGTCCCGCGCCCTTGCGCTCTTTCTCGCGCCGGACTGCGTGCTTCCCGGCGCGTTCGGCAGCGCAATCTCCGAGGACGAACAGGCCTACATGGACTACGTGCCGTGGGACAAGCTGGCTCCGGACGGCAGTTGGGGTAAATTCAGCGAGAGCGATGCTGCCGTCGCCACCGCCGCGGCGGGCCGCGCTCTGCTGGAATACTTCGTAACGCGCCAAGGCGAGTGGTTGAAGGATCACGTGGTGGAAGCGTGCAAGCGAAAGGGTATAGCGGTAAAGGGGCGTTAAATCTGGGAGCAGTCTGTGCTGTGGGCTGTAACGCTGTAATCCTTCCGATAGCTATCCATGCCCGGAATCGCGACCCGTAGGGGCAACCCTTGTGGTTGCCCTTATATTGGGCTTGGCAGGGAGAAGGCTCTGTACATGAAAGGGGGAGAAAGTGATTGGCGCCATGGCCGCGACCGTGCAATGGAATCTGATAGCAGTGACGCGTGCACCAACCCTCATGGACTACGATTGAGCCGCAGGTGGGCAACCACAAGGGTTGCCCCTACCTAAGATAGACCCATAGCACAGATATGAAGGTGCATTGGTAGGGAACGCAGAGGAGATTCTTGCAACCGCTGCGAATGTCGAATGGGTTTTGGGAGCAGGAAACCGCACACCTGGTATTGTCGCCCACAAGTTCACCGCAGGCGGGCAACCACAAGGGTTGCCCCTACCCAGGACAGACCCAAAGCACAGATATGAAGGTGCATTGGTAGGGAGCGCAGAGGAGATTCTTGCAACCGCTGCGAATGTCGAATGGGCTTTGGGAGCAGGAAATCGCACACCTGCCAATGTCGCACACAGGTGCGCCGGGGAGGGGCAACCCTTGTGGTTGCCCCTTCACCTGGAAGGCATGGGCACGTGGAAGTATCCGTGCCGGGAGCGGAGAAGGAGGACCAGTGTTCCCGCCAGATTTGTCCAATGGAAGGCTTAGAAGCGGTCATCCGCCCACCAAGAGTTCTTGACCACAAGCTGCAGAAGGGCAACCACAAGGGTTGCCCCTACATCAGGCAGTGGCTTTGGGCGAATGCGGTCAGGATTGTTGCTCTTTTGCCGTCGTGCCTTGGATGCGTGCGGAAATAACGCCGGCCAGCAGGCCGAACAGGTGGCCTTCCCAAGAGATATAGGTGGTAGTGGGCAGCACGCCCCAGACGAGGCCACCGTAGAAGAACAGGGTTACCAGAGCAATGAGGATTGATGGAAGACTGCGTTCATACCAGCCGCGGGCGACGAGGTAGCCGAAGTATCCGAAGATGAGCCCGCTCGCGCCAATGTGGTAGGAATGCCTGCCAAAGAGCCACACCGCGGTCCCGCCACACAGGATGGCAAAGAGCGACACGCCGAGAAACGCCCGCCTGCCCTGCAATGCGACGAGGCCCCCGAGCACCAAGAACGGCAAGGTGTTCACCAGCAAATGGCCGATGTTGGCATGGAGGAACGGGCTCAACGGGATGCCGCGCAGTCCCGAAAGTGTGCGCGGCAGAATGCCCCAGGTGTTGAGGTGATGCCCCGTTGCAATATTCGCTGCTTCCGCTGCCCAGAGCAGGACAACGACTCCGAGGACGAGCAGCATGTTGGCTTTGAGTTGCGCGACCATTGGCCTTCGCGTCACGGGAGTTGACTACAGGAGGGCGAATCTAGGGGTAAGCGCCCCACTTCGCTTGCCGCCAATTCGTAGATTCCGGATGCTGTGTGAGTAACTCTATAAGCGCCATAATCGTTCATGTTTCGACAGGCTCAGCACGAACGGCTGCGCTCCGTTCCTGCTTCGACAAGCTCAGCACGAACGGCTGGCGCTCCGTTCCTGCTTCGACAGGCTCAGCACGAACGGGAACTGAGTATTCGATGGATTTCATCTTGTCCGTTTCAGCCTGCGCTTACCTATCCGGAACTTGTCGAAGGACAAGAGGCGAGGCGGTCACCGTTGCACAAAGCTAGCTCATCACCGTTCGCCCTGAGCACTTCGACAAGCTCAGCACAGGCCTGTCGAAGGGTGAGCGGTCATCTTCTGTCAGTTTTGAGCTACGAACCCCCTCTGCCGGGGTAGGTGAGTTCCGCCACACCGGACTTATCGAGCTCGCCCAAGCCCATGTCAATCATCTTGTCGTACTGGGCCTTCGTTGCGTTTGCCAGCGGCAGCGAGAGGCCGGCATCATCTGCCAGATCCAGCGCAATGCCGGAGTCCTTGGAGGCGTGGGCCGCGGAGAAGTAGCACTCGTGGTCGCGGGCTTCCATATCCTCGCCGTCGGTCTCCAGGACTCGTGAGTTAGCGCCGGTCTGCGCAAATACCTCGCGCAGCAGCCCGCTGTCGAGTCCCAGCGCTTCGCCTAGGCCCAGGCCCTCAGCCAGACCTGCCGTGTTAATGTTCATCACCATATTTACGAGCGCCTTGACCTGGGCGGCCGTGCCTGCCGGGCCGATGTAGCGCAGCGAGATGCTCATCGTATCCAGCATGGGCTGCGCGCGGCTGAAGGCGTCCTCGCCGCCGCCGCACATGAGGTACAGCGTGCCGTCGCGCGCCTGTGTGATGCTGCTCGCCATGCAGGCCTCCAGGCTCTGCGCGCCCGCCGCCGCCGCGCGCTGCTCCACGTCCACGTGGACTTGCGGCGTGATGGTGGCGCAGTTGACGAAAAGTTTGCCGGCCGCGCCTTGCAGCAGGCTGTCACCCTCTTCCGCGAAGATTGCGTACATCGCCTGATCGTCGGTGACAACGGTGATGATGGTGTCGGCGAGTCCGGTGACCTGCGCCAGTGTATTACAAGACTGTGCGCCAATCTCTCCCGCTAGCTCCTGAGCGGCGGCTGAATTCACGTCATAGACGGCGGTGACGGCATAGCCCTCGTCATTCAAGTGACGGGCAATGTTCGCGCCCATGCGGCCCACGCCGACAACGCCAACCTTCGTACCTGTTCCTGCCATGACTCTCTCCCTTTCCTAACTAATAAAGCGCCGTTCGGCCCTCGCAGTGGTCAGGCCGAACGGCACTTGCAGTTGTTCCGTGTGCGTACGTTAGCCGGATAGCGAACCGTGCAACTCTTGCCAGTCCTCAAGGGCGTTGAGGGAAGCGGCATCGGTGACATTGCCATCGTTGGCGAGGCCGGTGGCGTCGCAAATGCCGGCGATGGTGTCATCGGCATGATTGTAGCCGAGAATCGCCGCATTGCTCGCCTCAATGGTCGCGGCGGAAATGCTGCCGCCATTCTGGTCCAAGACCCACTGCTCGAACTCCAAGTAGCTTGGGCGGTTGGCGCGCAAATGGGCAAGGGCCGCATCGCGGTCAATTCCCAGACCGTCCAGCACCATCTGGTCGAAGCCCGCGCCGCACTCGTCATAGTCGTCGGGCAGCCTGCCGGCCGTCGCCAGTGAGACCTTAAGCCACAGACGCGGCAAGTGCACTGCGCCCAGGGGGCCGGCTTCACTTGAACCAATCAGGGGTACCAATGAATCTGCCATCACAATTCCTCCTTGATCGCTGCGCTATGGCAACGAATTCCGAACACTACACATCTTACAATATCGGAATAACTATAGCCGCCCAACGGTGGCACTGTCAACACCGGTAGGCGCGGCAACCTCCACTGAGCGGCCGCCCAAACAGGTGTGCGTATCCAAGATGAGTGCACACTGTCGCGGCCGCTACACGTCCAAGTGCGGCTGAATGAGGTCGTCCAGGGTCTCACGGCGGCGAATGAGGCGGGCGTTGCCGTCGTTCACAAGCACAACCGCCGGTCGCGGCACCAAATTGTAATTGCTGGACATGGCCAGGCAGTACGCGCCGGAACTAGGCACGGCGATGAGGTCGCCGGGGTTCAGTTTCGGCATCTCGATGTCTTTGAATAGCACGTCGCCGCTTTCGCAGTAGCGTCCGGCGATCGTCACCGTTTCTTCCGCGGGATCGTGCATGCGGTTGCCGACGAGCACTGTGTAAAGCGCGTCATAAAGCGCCGGGCGGATATTGTCGGCCATGCCGCCGTCCACGGCCACGTACTTGCGCACGCCAGGAATCGTCTTGCTCGAGCCGACGGAATAGAGGCCGACGCCGGCTTGCCCCACAATCGAGCGACCCGGTTCCACCACCAGGCGGGGCAGATTCCAGCCCAACGCGGCCATGCGGTCTTTCACGGTAGCGGTTACGGTGTTCGCCAGATCCTCGATGGGCGGCGGGTCGTCGGCGCCGGTGTAGCGGATGCCCCAGCCGCCGCCGGGTGAGAGCTCTTGGAGGTCAAGGCCGTACTTGTCAGTCATCTCGCGCGCGAATTGGATGAGCAGATCGAGGGTGTCTACGTAGGGCTCGATGTCAAAGATCTGACTGCCGATATGGGCGTGGATACCGATGAGGTCCAGGTTTGGCGCGGCTTGTGCGCGCTTTACCGCTTCCTCCGCTTGACCGATGGGCAGGGCAAAGCCGAACTTGGAATCGAGCGCGCCGGTCTTGATGTAATCATGCGTGTGCGCTTCCACGCCGGGACCGATGCGCAGGAGAATCTTGGCGCTCTTGCCCGCTTCCCCCGCGATGGTATTGAGGAGGTCGATTTCGTTGAAATTGTCCACCACAATGCGGCCCACGCCGACTTCCAGCGCATAGGCAAGCTCTTCCGGCAGCTTGTTGTTGCCGTGGAAATAGATGCGGTCCAACGGGAATTCTGCTGCCAAGGCGACCGCAATTTCGCCCGCCGACACCACGTCCAGCCCCATGCCCTCTTCAGCGGCGATCTTGACCACGTGGGGGTCTGAATACGCCTTGCTGGCGTAGAGCGGCAGCGCGTCGGGGTAACCGGCGTGTAGCGCTTCTACATAACGGCGCATGTTCGTGCGCAGAGTCGCTTCATCGTAGATGTAGAGCGGCGTGCCGAAGACTCTGGCTAGTTCCGTCACGGACACGCCGCCAATGGCGAGCACGCCGGTATCGGACACGTCTGCGGAAACGGGCAGCACCCGTTCTGCAACTTCAATCATCAGTTTCTGGCTCCTATGTAGTTGATCTCGTTCACAAGCGTGATTCTAATGGTACCGTATGTTGTAGGAAGAGACTGTGTCTGGCGGCTTCCAGGCACATGGTGACTGGCGTGACCGATCTAGCGGAAGAGTATTGCTATTCCTGTGTGACTTCGTTGGATTGAAAGCCCAAGTCAATCTGCGCAAGCTTCTAAAGGGCAATAGGCCGTGGCCACTATGGGCATAGAACGTCTAGCATCAACGTGGAGTGGTTGGCTGGGTCAACCCAGGCAAGTCATTCTGAGTAGTCGATAATTGTAGCATTCAAGTAGCTTGTCTAGGGAGATAGACACGCTCGGTGCAAAGCAGCGAATACACGCCCCTCGTGCTTTGCGTCTTCTGAGGTTCTGAAGCAGCCAAAGTTTGAATGTCCATAATGCGCGCTCTAGAGACCGTTGCCAGCGTCCGGTAATTTAATTGACAATAGAAACCGCTGCTTGTGCTACGAACTTCGGCGGGCTCCAAAGACTAGATATTTCAAGCCACCTTAGACGCTTTCGGCGACAGTCTGATGGCTAGCGAGGAGCGCCTCAATTTCACGGCGGACGAGTGTCTCATCGATGGCTTTGTCGTTAAGGAGACAAAGCAGGTTGAGTGCCCGCGACCACAGTTGCACTTCGAAGGCCTTTTCAGGTTCCATTAGAAAGTGGTCCGCATATTCAAGAAGCCATGCCGAAAGCTCTCCGTGGGAAAGCCGGCTATCAAGATACCCTCGCACGCGGCCAATCAACTCTCCAGACGGATCCATGTCAGAACCTCCTACCAGGCGCCAGAACACGGAGAAGCCGCATCGCTTCGTTCCACCTTCTGAAATTCGTGCTCACTTCAATAGTATGCAAGTGTAAGCCAAGGCCGCAAGAGGCGAATTGGCTCAAGTTTTGCGCGCCGAGTACCTCACTCCCTCCAGGGCGCAACAAGCGCCTGGAACCGTATCACAACTGGTAGCTTACTATGCGCGACTGCCAAGCGGCCAGAAGCAACTCGTTTCAGTCGTCTTCCAATACCTGCAGCCCGACGGCAAGCTGGGTGCGAGCGGCAAACCTGACCCCAAATGGCTACGCCTGCTTGACGGTACAATTGTCGCCGCACAATCGCGCTAAACTGGTGGAAGTAGTGGATTTCCAAGAGGATGATCTTTCACTTGGAATCTCTTATTTGTGGGGGAGAACCATTTGGGCCGCTGCAAGACTTAGTCCGTCCACCATGTATACAGACCAGGGACGGATGGCAAATGTGGAATAATATTGACTGACTCTGGGATGGGATATAAAGTGTATCCTGAGTGGATAGTCTTCGAGCAATAGTTCCTTCGAAGGTCAGCGAGGAGGAAACCGTCATGCGCAGCTATAGGTCAGCAAAGCTCTTTCCGTTGCTCTTGCTGTTGTTGGCGCTCGCGGGCTGCGCTGTAGCGCCTGGCACCTTGCCCACTGCGAAGACTGGTTCGGGAGAAGGGGTTGACGTCAACGCGGGAGCGCGCACCGACCAAGGTGAGAATTGTCCGGTCAGCACGCCCACCATCGCCACGCCGCCGGACTCACGATATCGTTCCCCGCTGCCTACCGGAGCGTATTTTGTAAGTGCAGATAAGGGAATCTGGACGGCTACGGACGTGTGGGGGCTGGGGAGCCGAAAGGTAGGATGGATCAAGCCGGAAGGTTCGACGTTGACCGTGCAAGGACGCCGCTTGGATGGCGACGCCGCGCCGCTGTGGGCCGACATATCTGAAGGTTATGTCGGTGATTTTCAATCGAGCAGAATGATCATCCCATCCGCCGGATGCTGGGAGATAGAGGCCCGCGCCAAAGACAGCCTGTTGCGGTTCGTGATCTTTGTGCCGCCGCGGCCTGTAATCGGGGATGGTCCTTCGTGTGAAAACATCGGTGAGATCGTGCGGCCGGATAGACTTGTCATCGCCGGTCGCGTCGAGAGCAGCACCGTGGATACGAGCGGCCGGTGGGCGTGGCAGAGCGTGCGTGTGACGCGGAACCTCTATCCCTACTCGTTCTACCGGGAGCACGCGAGCGTGGGTAGGATGATAACGCTTCTGCAAGACACTGCCCGGGAGTCACCACGTGCCAAGGGAGCCGAATACCTGCTCGTGCTCCACAGCGACCCTTGGCCTTGGCAGGTGGTATGCCCGCAGCAGACGGTAGCTGCCGTTGACCATACGCAAGAGTCGGCCCGTGTAAAGCCGATAGCGCCGGGCCTAGCAATCTGGAAAGGGAAAACGCTGCCGGAGATCGAAGATCAAATTGTGTTGGCCTATCGCAATAGTCGCAGGTAGCAGCGCCCGCGCAGGTTGCAAACCTGCGCTACCGGATGCGCGGTCAGGACCTGGAGTGGGGCGGTGTTACGGGGCTATGTCGTAATCCGACTGAGCGCCACTCAATCCAATGGACATAAATACAGCCAGTCAGTGCCGCTCGTTGAGGCTCGCGCTACTCAGCGATTTCCAGCGAAACTATGTCCGTCTCCGACAAGCGCGACAACGTTACGAATGTATGCTTGCTGCTCCGGAGAACCTGCACCGTTTCGCCGCTGGCGGCGGTCGCCGCATGCACGTCAAGTGCCGACTTGATGGTCACGTCTGCCAAGGGCGCCGCTTCCGGCGCGTCCACCCAAGCCCCGGCGCGCCGTCCACGGCCAGCGCCTTGGCCTAATGGCCGGGTGACCGGACAATTGACAAGAAATACCTTGAGCACGTTGCCGTCTTTGGTATAGGCCGCCTCAACGTTGGGCACGCCCTGTACGCGCAACTCGGCGGCATAGCCGATAAACATCAGGATGCGCATGACCATCCGGCCAAATGCCCGCGCGCCCCGCTGCATATATTCGGCAAACGGCTCATGGTTGCAGTAGGCAATTTGGCCTGCGCCAAAGCGCCCGAAGACGACTGCGGGCATACCGGTTTCCGTGCTCCAGCGCGTGCCGTGGCTGTCCCACACCTCGTCATGGGGCTCTACGATGGGTTTCAGGGAATACGCAAGTTCGCCGAACCCGGGGAAGTTGCGCAGCGGCCAGTGGCCCAGGGAGCAGGCCAATTCCCAATCGGGAATCTGCCAAGACTCAGGCGCGTGGATGTACCAACCGTCCTGGCGCGCACCGCGATGGTTTCGTCGCTCGGCGAGGATAATGCCGAGGTCGCGTTGCAGATTATTCGCGCCGGTGACAAGCATCCGCCCGCCGTTCTCAACGAACTCCCGCAGTAAAGTGATCGATTCCGGCCGGAGATCGCCGGGGTTGGCCACGATTACGGCTTTCAGCCCGGCGAGGTCGTTCGCTTCCAAGAGATCGTCGCACACGAGCCGAAAGGGAAAGTGCTGCTCGCTCAGATATTTGTAGGCCCCGGCCGTATCGCGGCTGAAACCGGATTCTGTGGGCACGGTCCCTAATGACACCTGCTCCTCGGAGAAGAGCAGGCCGATATCTGCATACTGAGTTGCGTGGGCGCGTTCCTCCGCGAGCGGGCCGATCTTCCTGAAGGTGGTTGCCACTTTGTCGAGCACCGGCTTCTCAAAGAAGCCCGTGCGCACGTCGGGCGCGCCCCAGATCATCGTGGCGTCGGCGCCGGCAATGAGGGCGCTGGCCGCCTGGCAGGTTAATTGAGTTTCGCTCACGCCCGCGTACATGACGTTGTCCCAGCAGAAGGCGATTTCTACCGGGCGAGACTTCGCGAGCGCCCGCAGCCGGTGCGTCTGCTGGGCGGGTTGAAAGAAGTTAGCGCCGGTGGCATCGGATTCCGCGAACAGGTAGTCGTCATGCGTATGGGGCCAAAAGGCGTTGTGGGTAAGCTGTACATCCTTGCCGCTGGCGCGAATGCGCTCCTTCACACCTGCGAGATACGTTTCCACCACGTGATTGCCGAACTCTGCGAGGCGCGCGCGGTGCTCAGACCCAAAGCGGCGCCGATGCCAGCGCCAGGCTTGCCTGCTTCTCCCACGTTGTCGAGAGCCCCGCGGAAACGTAGGCACGCTGGGAAAGGGCTCGCCAAAGTATTCTTGCCACGCTGCACGGCAGTGTTCGCAATAGCACAGCATCCGGTAATGCACGATGTCGAGGAAAAGCCGCGAGAAGGTGTGCTTCGCGAGCAACTCAGCGAGCATGGCGTACGTATAGTCGCGGTACGGTGAGTTGAGGCAGAGCCAGCGCCAGCGTGTGTGCGGGCCGGGCTGCGGATTGCCCTCAGCGTCGTGGCTGCGCCACTCCGGGTGCGAGCGATACGCGTGCTCGTCCCAGCGGACGGAGTAGTAGAGCGCGGGATCGATGCCGTGCCGGCGGGCCGCGTCCGTTTGGGCAGCGATCAAGTCGAACTCAAGCGCCGGGTGACGCTTGCCGACGGCGGTGTCATAGTATGCATGACCCCAATGGCATTTCGCTTGCAGCAAGACCGCGTCGGCGCCAATGTCGCGCAGCGCTGACATTTGTGCAACGGGATCCACCTGTGACAGTGTATGCGCGCCATACGGCCCCAGGTGATTGTCGATGAGAATGCGTTTCGGGCCTGCTGCCATTGAATTCTTCTCCCCACTGAAATTCCTAGAGTGTGTGTGCTCAGTTTACAACTGTGGTTATTTTGGCCCTGCATAGATGGGGTTGTTGCATGCGACAGGGGCCAGATGCAGGTCTACTCGCATTGGGCGTTGCCTTGCGACCACCACGCAGTTTCAAGTACGCGGCTGCGTTGCTTCCTTTCAATGCTACTCACCTCTCGGTCACTTGCCAACTCACTGCTATTGAGTGCGTGGCACTGCGCTTGAACGCGGTAAACTGGGAGCAATGCCGGTTCAAGGGAGTATCATGAGGCGGTACAGTGAGGACCGCTTGCAGTGGAGACCGTCCGTTGAACGTGCACTTGCCCCACAATGCCACAGACGCACCGCATGCTCCCCGCTTGCTCCCGGAATTGCAGCAGGCGGTCAGTGCCGAGATCGCGGCGACCCGGGCCAACGCAGCGATATTTCGGGTTGAGGTGCTGTCCGGCAAGCTGCTCGCCGCAGCGGGCAGTTTCCCTACGTATGCGTTCCAGCTCAGTACAGTGCTGCCGGTCTTGGACGATACGCCGGGCGAACTCCACATAGGGAGTCAGGTGTACCCCTGTCGCATCAGCGCTGTGGAGGGGTTGCAGGTCGCGGTGGCGCTGGCGACTGCTCCCGCCCAAGTTATCGAAAGGGCCACGCTGGTAGCGCAGCCGTGGGTAGCGCTTGAGCGGCTCAGCGAGGAGCTAGATCGCTGCGTTGGTAAGGATGGCACTGGCGGCGCTGGCTTGAGCGCGGCGCTCTTTGCCGGGGAATCTTCTGAGGCGGAACACGTCGCTCACCATGCGGTTGGCCTGGAAACTGCGCCGCTCACCGAGGAACAGCAACACGTGCTGGCAGCGGCGCTCCAATGGACGGTGTCGGTAATTGCCGGCCCGGTGGACTCCGGAAAAACTCTCTTGCTAGGCCGAATTGCCGCAGCCCACCTGGCTGCCGGTCGCCGCGTGCTGCTGCTTGCGTCAACCAACTGCGCGATAGATGCGTTTCTCACCGCGCTTTTCGCTGCAAGTGCTCCTGCTGCCTATGCCGATGGTGACGTGCTCCGCTGCGGCCGCAGCGCTAATCCGGCCTTACAGAACGTCCACCCACAGCTCTTGCCTGAACGCGTAGAGAGCCGCCTTCGTGCAGAGCTTGAGCAAGAGGTGGTGGAAATAGATTCAGAACTGGCGTCGGCGGTTGAGCGAAACCAGGCGCTCAGCGTTCTGCAGAAGGCCGTAGTGCTTGCCCAGCGGACGCGGGAGGAACGCGACTCGTTGCAGGCAGAGGTCGACGCGTTGGTGGCGCGGCAAGAATCCAGGTCACCGCAGGACAGGGAGCACGCGGGCCTGCAAGCCTTGAAGGAGCGGTGGGAGCAGTTTTGGCAACGGGCCAGACGTCTCACCGGGCGCTCCGAACGCAGTGCGCGGCTCCGCTATCGTGATGACTCTGAACGTCAGCGGCAGGAGGCCTACAGATTGGCGCAACAGCTTGTTGAGGCGCAACGCCGGCTTGCAGAGAAGCAGGCGGCAGTGACGAGCTTGGAGGCGAGCCTTGACGGACAGCTCAAGGTATATGGACTACGCAGCGCACGAGTTGACGCAGAGTGTGCCCAATCGGCTACAAGATTAGGTACGCTTCAAGAGAAGCGCGTGGAAGTCGTCTGCTCCTTAGAAGGTGTAACGCACGCGGCCCGGGCGCGCGCGCGGCTGGTGGCCAGCACGGTATCGCACGCGCTCGTGGATGAGGTATTCGAAATTGGGTCCTTTGACGTAGTGCTGATAGACGATGCCCACCGCATTCCCATGCCGCAGCTATTCTGGGCGGCCGCGCTATCAGAATCCCGAGTCGTCGTTTGTACCGATACATCCACTCTGCAGCCCTGGCACTGTGCGACTCAGACCGTAGCCGGGCGCTGGTTGGGACGTTCTTTTGCGGACCATCTGGCCGGCAAGGGTGTACGCGCCGCGCCTTGGGTAGCCTCGCTTACCGAGCGACACTCAATCGATCCGCAGTTTTCGGAGGCCGTTTCGCGCTGGTTTGTTCCAGCGGGCGCTGAGATTAGAACGCGCGCCCCGCAAGAACCACAGCAGTTACAAGGTCCTCGGCGCAAGGTGACGAGGCAACTGCCAGCGCGGGGCCGCCCGGCGCCGCTTCGCGAGGCGCTGGCGCAGGGCGGCCCGCTGGTGTTTGTCGATACCGGCGCACTGAAACCGTGGAGTGAAGCAATTCCGCGTGAGGGGCGCGTGAGCCTGGGAAGCGCTCTGGCGGCGGTTGGGCTGGCGGAACGGCTCTACGCTGCCGATCCCGCGGCCTCAATTGCGCTCATCACGCCCTATGCCGCGCAAGCGCGTCTCCTGCGGCAGTTGGCGCGCGACTGCGGGATCGCCGCTATCGATATTTATGCGCCTCCCAGCCTGCCCTCTCACACGGTTGACGTGGTGATTCTGGACACGGTAGAGACACCGGGAGGTTTCACGTGGTCCGCGCTGGATGACTCTCGCCCTGATTCCCAGGCGCAGGCCCTGTTCAGTTGCGTTTGCAATCTGGCACGGCAAAGACTGATGCTCGTCGGGCACTGGAAGCACGTGCGCGATTCATTCGGCGCGCGCGCACTCTTGCGGCGCATGCTGGGCGAAGCTGCGCAAGCAGAGTCGGTCGTATCCGCTGCTGAACTCGTGCCAAGTGTACGTGCGGGAACGATACCGCAACTGGCAGCGCCATCGTCGCGCACCAGGATGACGAGTGACAGGCAGCCTCGGTCCGCGAGTGGCTGGCAACTCCTGCTGCAGGACGTGCAGGCCGCGGAGCGGAGCGTCGCCGTGTGGAGTCCCCAGTTGGCGTCAGCTACCGTGGAGCGAGTGTTGGGTTGGCTGCCGTCAGCGCTGCGAGAGCGCGGCGCGGTGCGGGTCGTCACGCTACCCCAAGGACAGCGCACTGCACAGCAGGCGCCCTTGGCAGAGGCGCGGCAGACTTGCGAACAAGAAGGTGTGGTGGTCGAGGAACGCAGCGTGCTTGCAGCCAATCTAGTGATTGTGGACGACCGCATTGTCTGGGAGTGCACGTTTCCGCCGTTGGGAGCGCCTGGACGCGGCGCCGGAATGCGGCGGGTTGCGGGCGCTCAGGTCGCGAGTCTGCTGGTTAGACTCTTGTCCATACCACTAACCGCTGGCGGCGCCGTGGATGAGAGCGGGTTCATGCCATACATTGAAGCTGCCAGCTTGATCGCGCGCTCCGGCGGGTCGGCGGCCGGTCACTTGCTGCGTGGAACCTAGGCCGGGGCATTTGGCAGCGTCCGGCATGCGCGCGTTTCCTCGCCCTGTGTCCTTAGGCAAAAAGCCGCTATAGCGGCCTGGGCTTATTCGGCTGCGAATACGCCGAGAGTGGGTTGTTCCACGGCAATGTAGTCGCGGCAGGCCATGACGATGGATGCGGTCTGGCTGCCCGCGTTGAATGAGATGCGCTCGTTTTCCAGCAGGCTGTTATCCACGTAGGTGGGAAGGTCGAGCACACTCCCGAACGGCGGCACGGCGCCAACCGGCAGGCCGGTCAACTCACGCAACTCCTCCGGCGTAAGCATGCGCAGGTTCTTGATGTCAAAGGCGCGTTTGAACGCCCGCGTGCCGACACGTTTGTCCGCGGGCACTACTGCCAGCACGGTAGTTTCATCCGCGGCGAAGACGAGCGCCTTTGCCCCCTCGTGCAGGGGCGTCCCCCGCACCGCTGCCGCCTCCTGACTGGTCTTCACCGGGGCATGTTCTTTAAATGTGAAAGTGACGTCATGCTCCCGCAGCAATTCTTGAATGCGTGAGGTGACTGAATTCGACATAAGGCTCAAAGTCTCGCCATGTTCTGTGGTGGGGAATCAATGCGGCCGTTACGTGTCGCTAGTATACCACCGGAGGTAGAGCTGGTCTTTTGGAGAGAGGAGCGCGAGAAATAGTCTGGAGGTTCTGGGCTCCGCCCGCGACCCTTGAGGATTCCTGCTTGGCGGTGGGGCCCAATCGGATGCAGGCCCAGACTACGATTGGTAGTCAGGATTACGGCTGGCAGTTTGGGTAGTCTTCCAGTTCCGGTGTGCCGCTGGCGGGATACGGGGGGCCGGGGGTGATGCGATCAAAGAATTTGGAATCCGCAGCGTTCACGTTGCACCAGTAGAAGCCCATGTGCTGGAAGGTCGCATAGTCCGGTATGTGCCGCCATTGCTGCAATTCGGCGTCGTACGCAAAAATGCGGTCATCGTCGCCGTCGAACCGGCGCGCCAGCATGTGCGGCTCCGGCATCCGATGGTCAAGGGGAATAGTTGTAACCACCTCGACTGAGAAAGTGAACTGGGCGAAGATGATGTCCCAGGGCAGGACATGCACCATCGGACTGTAGGGCGGAATCCAGCGGCGGACTATGCGACCGTCGCCCTCATGGCGGACGACGGAATACGTCTGGCCGAGCGATTCAACGCGAATGAAGCCGATGTGGTATTGTTCCGCGCCGTCCGTGGAAATCCAGCCGATGGCGATGAGCAGGGTAACGTCAATATCGTTGGAGTCAGCGAGACTCCCTGAGATGCCAGGCGCGTTGACATTGCCGGACTGCTGGCTGAGCGCGCTGGTCTGCTCGCTCGCCGTGCTGGGCTGGTTCTGGGTATAAATTGAGACGTAACCGCCAGAGGGGGCGGTGCGCAAGTATCCGTTAGAGGTAGCAGGAGTCGTCGCGGCTTCCAGTGACTTATCGGCTGCCGTCAATCCCTGCGCCGTCACGCTGTGAGCGCCGACAATGAACAGGCAGAGCGGCAACACACATACCGCCAGTGTGCGCAGCAACAAGCCCTTTGCCGGCCTTGCTTCAGTTCGCATGTGGGGCTGTCCCCTTGTTTCGTGTTCTTTCATGAATGGTATTAGATGGGAGCCGGGTTGCAGGTCGGTCGGCAGACCATGAGAAAAGTGACAGCGAAGGAACTATCGGGACGAGCCGCGGACGTGTTGCTTGGCGAAGCGTCTCCATCTCTCCCTCGCGACGGAGGATTAGGTATGTCAGAACTTTATGTACGTCTTTGCGTAGATCACTCTTCAATTCATATGTCATGTGAAGTGGAGCCATGCGGTTGTGCTTTCTCAGGTGTACTAGTCGTCCCGGAAGAGAATCCGACTGGTTCTTACGTCTGACAGGCCGGGTAGTCTGCGCGGACGGGTATGTTGATTGCCAAGTAGGGCGGGCCGACGGCGAAGCGCTGGAAGTAATGTTCATCAGCGGCCGTAACGTTGCACCAGTAGAAGCCCATTGCTTGGAAGGTAGCCTCATCCGGTACATGGCGCCATTGTTGTAGGACCGAATCGAATGCGAAAACGCGTTCATCCAGGCCGTCGTATCGACGAACGAGCATGTGATGCTCAGGCAGCAGCAGGTCCAAGGGCACAGCGGCCAAGACTTCGACAGGAACCGTGAATTGCGCGTTGACGGTTTCCCAAGGGATGGAATTCACTAGCGGGCTAGAGGGCGGAACCCAGCGGCGCACGACACAATTGTTGCTTTCGTGGCGCAGGATGAGATATGTCTGACCCAGCGCTTGGTCGCGAATAATCCCCAGCACGACGTGTACGCCGCCGTCCGCGGACACCCAGCCGATGCGGAGTTCGAAGTCGGCCTCGAGGATGTCATGACGGTTTATCCAAAGTCGGTTGCGGTACACCTCTATGGCCGTGGCAGCGCTCGTACTGCCGATTGTGGCGTTTTGCGCCGGCGTAGCGGGATCCGGACAGCTATAGGCAGAGCCGGAACCTAGACCCGCAGTGGAGCCGGTGAAAGAACGAGAGCCCGTTCCGCTGCCCAAACCGGATTTGGAGCCTGGGCCGGGACCGGAATTAGAGCCGCCATTAGGATTGTCGGGTTTGGGTGTCGTGCCGGGATTGTCAGGATTGGGATTCGGGTTTGTATTCTGATTAGGGTCGGGCGTCGGCGTAGGTGTAGGCGTGGGTCTAGGCGTCGGCGTAGGTGTGGGTGTCGGTGTTGGCGTAGGCTCCTCGGGAGGGTCGATAGGAGGATCAACGGGCGGATCTACGGGAGGGTCAATAGGCGGATCTACGGGAGGATTGACAAAGGGCTCCGGCGTAGGCGTAGGAGTAGGCGTGGACGTTGGAGTAGGCGTGGACGTTGGCGTCGGCGTGGGTGTCGGCGTCGGCGTAGGTGTAGGAGTGGGCGTAGGTGTCGGCGTCGGAGTGGGTGTCGGCGTAGGCGTAGGTGTCGGCGTTGGCGTAGGCGTCGGTGTAGGAGTGGGAGTAGGCGTAGGATCTGGAGGAACTACGTCATTTACATCTAAGCGAATTACAGAACGTGGACCTATCTTCCTCCAGAATCTCTTCTCAACCTCGTAAGCTATGCTCATTTGCACGTTACCCGGCGCGTCATCAGCTACGGACACCGTAGTAGTGTTTCCCCAATAAGAGCCCCACGCACCGTCGGAGCAGTCGCCGTCATCATTTGCGTCTGTGTCATAGCCGAATCCGTGGGGTTCAATATCAATGTATTCAATCCCTCCGCTGGAAAGGTGAACTTGCAGGTAGTCACCGCACGCGATGTTGGGATGGTCAACGGGGTTTCCGACAAAGTCTATGGTATACGTCAGCGTCATTCCCGGAGAAATCTCCAGCATTAGACGACCGTATTTATTGTATTCACCGGTAGTTCCTGCGGGCGGGAACGCCTTTAGGTAAGGCTCATCGTCTCCGAGCGTCGTGCCGACGCTGAGAACGACAAGCGCGACGAGCAGCGCTCCTGCCACGGCGGCGCGCCGCCGAAATGCGGCGAGCGACGTCCACACAATGACCATCAGGGCCAGCGACACGAGTCCGGCCGGAGCGAGGCGCTGTCGGTTTTCCGCGAGCCAGCGTCCCGTGATGACCGTGAGCGCAAGCAGCAGGACAACGGCCGCAGCGAAATGCCGCCCGCTGGCTGCAAGCGCTCTCCACAAGGCAACGGTCGTCACTTGCCCTGCGAGTTGCGGGCGCTCTATTTCCGCGGGGTCAACGCGCGTGATGGCTGGGCGACGTGGTGGGTAGTGGGTGTTCATCCTGGATCGTAGAGTCTATTGAAAAGGTTTCTGTAAGTGATTAGGCTTGGAAAAACGCTCACGGGCCGAGGCGAATTAACGGAGTTGGGTCTAAGAAATGAGCCTGTATATGGTTTGTGGCTTGTTATGTGTTCTTGCGTGGTAAGAGCCGACTCGAAAGCGGCCGCACTGGCGCTTCGAGGCGGTCACAGTTACGGGTTGGGCTGCGGCTTCTTGTTGTGGCAATTGGGGTAGTCTTCCTGTAGTTCGGTACCGCTGGACGGGTACGGCGTGCCTTCATTCATACGCTCGAAGAAGGTTGCGTCGGCAGAGGTGACGTCGCACCAGAAGAAGCCCATAGCCTGGAACGTGGGATAGTCTGGAATGTGGCGCCACTGCTGGAGGCTGGCATCGAAGGCAAAGATGCGGACGTCGCTGCCGTCGAAACGGCGGACGAGCATGTTGGGCTCTGGGTGGCGGTGGTCCAGTGGGATGGCCGACACCACCTCTACCGGCACACTATAGAGCGAGTTGATGGTAGTCCACGGAATTTGATACACCAAGTGGTCGTAGGGCGCGACCCAACGGCGGACGACACAGTCGTCGCCCTCATGGCGGACGATGGTATAGGTCTGACCGAGGGTTTGATCGCGAATGATACCCATGGCGCCGTTCGCGTTGCCGCCGACAAGGCCGATGATGACTTGGCTGGAAGCGTCATGAGCGAACCAGCCGATGCCGAGTTCGATGGTGGTGTTCGGGAGGTCCTTACGTTCGAGCCAGAGGCGGTCGCCGGGCACTTCCCAAGCAGTGGCAGCGACGGTGCTGCCGACGAGGTTACGGAAGGTTGAGTCTGCGGGGGGCCGTGGCGCGCAGGCGAGGTCGGAACGGGAACCGGAGCCGGAGCCGCCGCCGCCACCGCCGGAACTGCCGCCGGGGCTAGGCGCGGTACCGGGGACATTATCGCCGGTGTTCTGGGGCGTATTAGCGTTCTCCGGTTGCTGCGGTGGGTTATCAGTCTCCTGGGGAGGAGGATCGGATTGCTGCGGAGGAACTGGTGGTCGAGGCGTGGGGATAGGCGTCGGCGTCGGTGGTACAACACCGGAAACTCGTATGCGCATCACGGAATTCGGCGACACAACTCTTCTGTGGTTCTTCTTAACCACGTACGAGATGCCGATGCTTGCATTTCCCGGAGCATCTTCAGCCACAGACACAGTGACTGAATTCCCCCAAGAGTCGTCCCATCTCACTTCCCCCGTATCGTCGCAGTCGCCGTCATCGTTTTCGTCTATAAGCTCGATGCCATGATTGGTGTGATCGAATTCAAGATAATTCAGGTAACTCCCGCCGAATATGTGGACAAGCAAGAAGTCGCCGCATTCTACACCATTCAAGGACAGAGGGTTTCCTTCCCAGCCTAAGGTGTACGTCGCGGATGAGCCAGGGGAGACTTCCAGACTGTTCGTCGAAGCTGTTATGGTGAGTCCACCGCCGTACGTGCCGCCTGCACTCGCGGCCATGACCGCGAGGAGAAGTGCTCCCGCAGGGAGAATGCGCCACCTGGCGCCCACGAGCCAGTGCCGCAGCATCACCAGTAGGAGGTGCGGCAGCTTGGCTGCGGGCGCATTCGGCAGCTTAATCCTTGCGAGCCAGCAAAAGAAGATAACCAAGTAAGCAAGTGTCAGCAACCCGACGAGCGCGATGCCTCGCCTGCCGCCTGCTAACCACTTCTTTGTGGTTATTTTCCTCCCTAAACTCATGGTGTTTCCTGTTCCTCCATTTGGGTTTGCGTTTGCCACCAATCAACCCGCTTGTATCCTCGTGGATTCCCCGCGTTGCCGCCCGGGCGTCGAGGCGGTCTTGGTTACGGGTCAGCCTGCGGCTTCTTGTTGTGGCAATTGGGATAGTCTTCCTGTAATTCGGTACCGCTCGACGGGTACGGCGTGCCTTCATTCATACGCTCGAAGAAGGTTGCGTCCGCGGACGTGACATCGCACCAGTAGAAGCCCATAGCCTGGAACGTGGGATAGTCTGGAATGTGGCGCCACTGCTGGAGGCTGGCATCGAAGGCAAAGATGCGGACGTCGCTGCCGTCGAAGCGGCGGACGAGCATGTTGGGCTCCGGGTGGCGGTGGTCCAGCGGGATGGCCGACACGACTTGTACCGGCAGACTGTAGAGCGAGTTGATGGTGTCCCACGGGATTTGATATACCAAGTGGTCGTAGGGCGCGACCCAACGGCGGACGACACAGTCGTCGCCCTCATGGCGGACGATGGTATAGGTCTGACCGAGGATCTGATCACGAATGATGCCGACAGCGCCGTTCGCGTTACTGCCGACAAGGCCGATGATGACTTGGCTGGAAGCGTCATGAGCGAACCAGCCGATGCCGAGTTCGATGGTGGTGTTGGGGAGGTCCTTGCGTTCGAGCCAGAGGCGGTCGTTGGCAACTTCCCAAGCAGTGGCAGCGGCAGTGCTGCCGACGAGGTTACGGATGGCGGAGTCTGCGGGTGGACGGGGAGCACAGGCGAGAGCGGAACGGGAGCCGGAGCCGCCGCTTGAACCGCCACTGCCGCCGGAACTGCCGCCGGGGCTAGGCGCGGTACCGGGGACATTACCGCCGGTGTTCTGGGGCGTATTGGAGTTTTCGGGCTGCTGAGGAGGAGGATCGGATTGCTGCGGAGAAACTGGTGGCCGCGGCGTGGGGATAGGCGTTGGCGTCTGAGGGACCACGCCAGTGACCCGTATGCTCACCAAGGTCCGCGACGAATACACTCTAGGCCGAAATTTCTTAGACTGATTCCTCACCACGTAAGCTATGTTGATTCTTGCGTTGCCTGGAGCGTCACCGGTCACTGTCACGCTGGTGCTATTCCCGCGGCTCCACCCATGGTCGTCACAGTTTTCGTCATCGTTGGGATCGGTGTCATAGCCGAAGCTATGTCGATCGATATCAAGGTGGCTTAAGAAATACCCGTCGGCAATATGTACAGAGAGAAAGTCGCCGCACTCCACGCTATCGTTATCCACGGGGTTTCCACTGAGCTCCACGCTATATGTCTTCGTCTCCCCTGGGGAGATCTCCATGTTCCCCGGCGACCCTGATAGGCTAATGTGACTATCGCCCTGGGTGCTGCCCACGCTGGCTGCCATTACCGCGAGCAGCAACGCTCCTGCCGGGATGATGCGCCACTTGATGCCTGCGAGCCAGTCCCACATCAGCGCCAACAGTGTAGGCGCCAGTCTTTGCGCCGGTACGTTCGGCAGCTTTATTCTGGCGAGCCGGCAGCAGAAGATAACCAAGTAAGCAAGCGTCAGCAATCCGGCAAGCGCCAGGCAGCGCCTGATGCCTGCGAGCCATCGCCTAGTGGTATTCATCGTCCGTCCCCTTTGCGCATAGATGAGTCCTTCTTCACAATCAGTTTTTCCTAAGTGGTAAGCGAACGAATGCGAGATAGAAAGGTGTTTGGGCCTAAGCCATAAGTTGGTTGGCGTGACGTCAGCAGGCGGCTCCGACTGACGTCACGTGATCTAAGTGACATTTAGGGGACGAGAAACGAAGCTGCGATCTTGCTGAGAAGCTAATCTGCATTCCAAGGAAAGCAGCATACGGTTGCAGGCGGACAATCCGGGACAAGCTGAGTTCGCGGGACGCATACAAACAAGAGAGGAAGTGAGTGAGGGTCATGATCTTTCAAAGAGGGGGTTTGGGTTCAGAGCAAGAGCGCGCATTGGCGCAGACGTGAAGCTGGTGTTACCGCCGGTGCGGCTTAAGGCAATGGCAGAATAAGTCAGATAGGGACACGGGGAATCGAACGAGTGATCGGATACCACCTAGGGACTGATGCCCAAGAGAAGGATGGCCCGTCTACCCTTAGAGGGGATTCATTAGAAAAAGAAACTGAAGCAGTCTCAATTCAGAGGAGAAAAATGAAAAGGGCGGACTAGGACTTGCAGAAATGGGGCTGGTATCGTCAACTCGTACACTATAACACACGGCGAAAGTGAAAGCAAGCCCACGGGTGTGTTTCCCGTCAATGAGCAGAGTAGTCAAACACTGTGCGGCGGCGGGCCTATTTTTGACGATTTCGACCGTAAGCTGCGTGACCAACACTTAGAGCAAGCCCGCGGTAAGTCCGCCGTCGATGTGGATGACTTGACCGGTGACATAGGCGGCGGCGTCGCTCGTGAGGTACGAGACGAGCGCCGCGATCTCCTCCGGCGTGCCCGCGCGCTTGATGGGCAACTTCTGCATCAGGCGGTCCATGAGATGCGGCGGAATGTCGTGGGTCAGGTCGGTGGGGATGTAGCCCGGCGCTATGGCGTTGACTGTGATGCCTCTGCTGCCCATCTCCACGGCGGTAGAGCGGGTGAACGCGACGACACCGGCTTTGGCGGCGGTATAGTTGGCTTGGCCGGGATTCCCGACCAACCATCCGACTGACGTAATATTGACGATGCGGCCCCAGCGCTGTGCCAGCATGGGTCGCAACGCGGCCCGCGTGCAGAGAAAGGCGCCGCGCAGATTGGTGTCAACGACGAGGTCCCAGTCGTCCTCGCTCATTTTGAGCACCAGCGTATCTTTGGTAATGCCGGCGTTGTTGACGAGGACGTGCAGTTCGCCGAATTCTGCCAAGGTGCGGTCGACGACGGACTTGACCGCCGCGGCGTCCCGCACGTCGCCGCTGACTGCCAGCGCCTCGCCGCCCTCACTCTGAATCTGCTCCACGGCTTCGAGTGCGGCCTCTTCGTTGACTTGGTAGTTGATTGCTACCCTTGCACCCTCAGCGGCAAGGTGCAGCGCAATGGTGCGGCCAATTCCCCGCGAGGCGCCGGTGACGAGTGCTGTCTTGCCGGTGAGGTGTTGTTCCATGGACTCCGTGCGGTGTAGGCGCCCAGCTCTTTTCAAGTGTGGGCACGGGCCTCGCTATTGGGTGTAGTCCGGCACGTGTACGGGTGTTGGCTGTTCTGTGCGGCGAGACCGGTCAACGCCGCTCGCGCCAGACTACGTCTTCTCGGCGACAACCTGTAGCCAGTAACGGGGAACCGTGGAAAGTTCCAGCTCTTTAATTGCTTCCCGAATTCCGTGCTTCAGCACCTCGGCCCCCACGTCCAGCGGCACGCCGGGCAGGACACCTTCAATGAAGAGAGAGTAATCGCTGATGTCTTCAATGCTCTCCTGGGTCATTTCGACTTGCTGGCACTCGAGGTGGGTAACGGAAAAGCCACTCTCATCGAGCAGCGCTTCATATTGGTCCGGTGAGAGCCAGCGCATGGCGGTAGTCTTGGCATCCTTTACGATTTTGACGTTGGGGTACTCACGCCGCATCTTTTGCACCGCGCGGACGATCCAGAGGCGGTTTGTCTTCTCAGTGATTGGGAGATACGCGCCATCGAAGAACGTTGTGTTGAAGGCCACGACGCCGCCGGGATTGAGCGCTTTGCCTATCTCCTTGAAGACGGTATGTTTGTCCTCGATGAGGTGGATGGCATTGCAGAAGAAGAGCGCATCGGCAGATGAGACGAGCTGCGAGACGTTTTCCGCACTGCCGCTGAGAAACTTGACCATCGTGCTCGCCACGCTTTGCCGTGCCTTTTCCAACGCCGGTGGCGAAGGGTCCAGGGCGAGAATCTGCGCTTTCAACCCCAGGCTATGCACTTTCGCGAGGACAAGGCGCGTAATCGCCCCGGTACCGCAACCCAGATCGACTATGCGCCGTTGCACGTTCGGATCGAGTCGCTCCAGGAAGCTCAAAGCAGATTCGACAAGATGCGTGTTGGTTTCGCGGTAGAATTCATGCCGAGCAAATGGCTCGAAGGAGTGATCAGTTCCATCTGTTGAACTCATTAGAAGACCTTCCTCAATCCGACACGCGCGCCCACACTACCCAGATGCGCCGCGGGACTCTTCTTTCTCCCCGGAGGCGACCATAGACTCGGCTATAGACACTACTCTTTGGTTCCGGACACCTGGGGCGCCGCCAAACTTGGCTTGCGCACCTCCTGCTGGAACCAGGACACAATTGTGTTCTCATTATACGGGTTTTTCGCGTGCGCGGTCTGCTGGTCGTCAAGCTCGTGTGGGCACGGTTGATGTATTGAGCAGACCGGCCTGGAATGCAATGCTACAATGGGTGGGCGAGTGTGCGCAAGCAGGGGCAAATTCCGGCCCTCACCGCACTCCTTGGCAGCAAAAGACTGACACAGCGAACGAAGCAAGGTAATTGGCTCGGCACGTGAGGAATGAGTGTGGGCATGGCAGGCGTAGAAGGTTGAGACAATGAAAATCCGCACGATAGAGGCCGTACCGCTAAGGTGGCCGGTGAAGAAGAGTGGCCGCGAGCGCCCGTCAGACTATGGGCGACACGACGAAAGCCATGCCATCATCGTGAGGGTGGAAACCGACGATGGGCTGGTCGGTCACGGCGAGGTGCATCCCGGCTACGGGTATACCCGCGGCGCTTGCCGGTCTCTGAAGGCTAGCGTCGAGCAGGAACTCGGACCGGAGATCGTCGGCGAGGACCCCACTCAGCCTGAGTACATCTGGGAGAAGCTTTATAACGGTCCGCGCCTGGGAATTGCGCTTACGTACGGCCAGAGCGCGCCGCGCATGGGCCGCCGCGGCGTGACCGTCTGCGCCATGGGCGGCATAGACATGGCGCTGTGGGATATATTCGCCCGGTCGCTCGGTGTGCCCATTTACAAGCTCCTGGGCGGCGGTTACCGGTCGCGCTTGCCGACGTACGCAAGCGGCGGCCATGCGGCCGCGGACGGGGCCGGCGAAGAGGCGCTGGCCTACATCGCACGCGGCTTCCGCGCAGTCAAGATGCGCGTGGGCGCGATGGATGCGCCGCGGATCGTAAGAGACGGCATTGCCCGCATTCAGGCGGTCCGGGACGCTATCGGGCCCAATGCCGACCTGATGCTCGACGCCCACGGTTCGCTCAATGAGTCCCAAGCAATTCGCTTGGCTCAGGCAGCCGAGGAGTACGACATTGCGTGGTTCGAGGAGCCGGTGAGCAGCGACAACTGGAACGGCATGCGACGGGTGCGAGACTCGACTGCAATTCCCATATCGACCGGTGAAAACGACTTCACGCACTTTGACTTCCGCGACATAATTGCCCATGAGGCGGCGGACATTCTGCAGCCCGATCTGGCGGTGGTGGGCGGGTTTACGGCGGCGCGCCGCATTGGCGTGCTGGCTCACGCCGCGAACTTGCAGGTAGCCCCACACATCTGGGGTTCGGCGATCCTCTTCTACGCGAGCCTGCAGCTCGCAGCGGCGTTGCCTAACTGTCCGGTAATCGAGTTTCGCCAGGGCGCCAATCCGCTCTTTGACGACCTGATCACGCCGGCGCCCGCAATCGATGGCGAAGGCTACGTGACAGTGCCGTCCGGCCCGGGCCTGGGCGTGGACATAGATTTGGAGTCTGCAAGACGGAAGTTTCCGTTTGATGAAGAGTAGACCTTGTCTCACAATTACATTGCTCTATGCAAAGCTGTCCTTCCGCAGACTCAGGGCGAACACAAAAGTTGAGATATCCGTCTCAGGGCGAACCGAATAGATGAGAAATCCGTTCGTGCTGTGTGCTGCGCGAAGCCCTTGTCGAAGCACAATTCGGCACATGAACCCGATCTATGAGATTGACTCTCGTGCTTGCCGCTCGGCTTGGGGCATTCAATGCGTGTTCGGTGGACTTGTGCCAGTGCGGGGGCTCCAGGCTGCGATTGAAGGCAAAGTGCGCGTGTCTTGGTAGATTTAGCGAATCACCCATTGAGGAGATGTGGTAGCTTTGGCAACCTTAACCGGAACAATTCGCGATGCGGTTACCGGCAGCCCACTGGCGGCTAAGGTCTCGGTGCAGAGCAGTCAGGGTAGATTCCTGGCGCCTGAGGGCAGCCTGGAGACCGTAGGCACCACTAATCCGTTCTTCTATGCGGCTGAAACGTTCACACTGGAGGCCTCGCGGGGGCAGGTGGACGTGCGGGTGGAGCGGGGCACGGAGTACGCGCCGCTGCACATGACCGTAGATCTGCCGCTGCACGGCTCTGTCAACCTCGAACTGCCGCTCCAGCGTTGGATTAGTCTGCCTAACCAGGGGCTTTATCCCGGTAACACCCACATTCACTACCGCGAATTCGAGAGCCGCCCCGAGGAGCGTTTGCGCTTCGATTCCTCGGTGGAGGACCTCACCGTCACCATCGTCAGTGTACTGCAGCGTGGAGAACTGGAATACGCAACCAATCGCTTTCCGGTGGGAGAGATGGAGCACCCCACCACGCCGAGCCACGTTGTGGACGTGGGTGAAGAGTCGCGTCACAATGCCTCACCTTGGGATATCGGCTACGGCCACGTGATGCTGGTGCGGTTGCAGGAGCAGGTCGAGCCGCTCAGCCGCGGCGTGCTGGTGGACGAATCGGCACCGGACTATCCACCGCTGATCGATGCCTGCGCCGCGGCGCAGCAACAGGGCGGCGTGACGATTTGGTGCCACAACGGCCAGGGGATGGAGGCGCCTATCGCCGCCGGGCTGGGGCGTCTGGACGCCTTGAATCTCTTCGATCCCTACTGGTCGGACCCCGAATACGACCTTTGGTACCATCTGCTCAATTGCGGCTTTCATTTGCCGGTGAGCACGGGTTCGGACTGGTTCGTCTGTTCGGCGAATCGCGTTTACGTACAGCTTGAGGACTCTTTCTCGTACGATACGTGGTTGGACGGCCTCAAGAGCGGCGCGACGTTCATCACCAACGGCCCCGCGCTCACGCTGCGTGTTGCCGGTCAACCGCCGGGACAGGTGGTGGATCTGCGCGCGAGCCGACGCAAGCATGTGAATACTTTCGTGCGCTGGCAAGCGTTGCGTCCTGTGCAGCGCATCGAGCTTGTGTGTAACGGGGAGGTGGTGGCGCGCGAGGAGTATAGCGAGGGCCTGCGCGAGGGAGTGCTGCGTGCCAGACTTACGGTACCCAACGATAGTTGGATTGCCGCGCGCTGCTGGGGACGCCAGCGTGATAGCTACGGCCACGCCCAATGGGCGCACACCAGTCCGGTCTACGTACAGTCAGGCGGCACGAATCCGGCGACCAGGCCGTCTGCCGCGTTCTTTGTGGAAGAGATGGAGCGCGCTCTCGCGTGGATTACGACGAAAGGCCGCTTCGACCACGACGACCAACGGCAACGCATGCTGGAAATCTTCAACGCCGGCCGCGAGCAGTACGCGCGGCTTGCCAGCAGCTAGGTCGGACGTGGGATGCGCTTGCAAGTCCACGCTGTGAAAACCCTACGTTTCCCGCCAATTAGCGCCTAACCAAGCTTAGCGTGAAGTGTGAAGTTCCCTCTCCTGGTGGAGACCTTTGCGTAACCTCAGCCAGCGGCGCAAGAAATACTCCCTCTCCCGGCGGGAGAGGGCCGGGGTGAGGGGATTACTGCTTGTACTGTCCTTATCTACCTCTAAGACCTATACGAATGTGTACAAAATCGTTGAAAACGGCCCAGATTGCGGGGATTCCCCCTCACCCCCGTATCACGTACGGGGCAGGCTCTAACCCTCTCCCGCCGGGAGAGGGGACTTTCTCGCCTCGGCAAGGGTTATGCAAAGGTCTCTGGTGGGAGAGGGCTGGGGTGAGGGCAATCCTCGATCAATTCGCTGGCGCGGCCGGCAATCTGTCACGCCTGTGTACTTCAATCGGGGCCTTGGTTGAGCCCGCAACACTTGACTCCTCACAACAAGAGCCATACGCCATTCCCTCCACCTCTTGGCTCCTTCAGAATGACAATTAGCGTGCAGTTCGGGAGCCTGTTCTCCGCTTGGCACGATGTGCGCGTGGTGCAGGGCAGATGGATTCCCGCTTCTGCGGGAATGACGGGCCGGGCTGCCGCCGTTTCATATGGTAGCTGTAGCTTGGGTCTTGGCAGCCAACCTAGCCTAGACTTCCTCGGGTCTGCCTTCCCACGCATTCCAATAGAGCGCTTCAATCTCCGCCGGCGTCGGCTGACGGGGGTTGCTGGCGACGTTGGGGTCCCGGGAGCCGTTGGCAACCATCTGCGGGAGGGCTTTGCCTAGTTGCTCTTTAGTTACCCCCACCTCCTGCAAGGAAGCGGGCAAGCCGGCCCGAGTGCGTAAAGCAGCAAGGGCGTCGACGAGCGCGGCTACGGGATTGCCGCCATTTATGCCGAGGCGCGCCGCCAGTTCGCTGTAGCGGTCTCTGGCAACGCTGGCGTTATAGGCGACAATATGAGGCAAGAGGAGGGCATTCGCGCGCCCGTGGGAGATGCCGAAAGCCGGCGTGATCTGGTGCGACAGCGCGTGGCACAGACCAAGGCCGGCCCGCATCGTCGCCCCGGCCATGGTCGCCGCCACGTGCATTTTGAAGCGGGCCGGCGTGTTCCCCGTTTCTTGCACGGAAGCGGGCAACTCCGCCAAGACGGTGGCAATGGCATCGCTTGCCAGCGCTTGTGTTAGGCGATGGGATTCTGCGCTCGCGAAAGATTCCACTGCGTGCGCCAAGGCGTCGTAGCCGGTATCTGCCGCCACGTGAGGCGGCATGGTCGCGGGCAGCGCGGAGTCGATGATGGCGGAGTCGGGAGCGCCGGTGAAGAGGACGCGCTTGACGGGTGGACCTGCGCTGCTGTCCGTAATCACCGCGCCGCGCGAGACCTCAGAACCCGTGCCGCTGGTCGAAGGAATGGCGACACACGTGATTTGGCCGGTCTGGCGCGGCGGGGGACTGAATCCCGCGGCCACGAGGTCCGCCACTGTGACATTGGGCGTCTCGCACGCGGCGCGGATGGTCTTGGTGACGTCCAGCGTAGAACCTCCTCCCAGTCCGACAATCGTATCCGGCGCAAAGTCCTCGGCCAGTTCTACGCCCGCGGCGCAGGTCTCCTGCGACGGGTCTGGTTCGACGGCGTCGAAAATGGCCGTCGCCGCTCCCGCTTGGCGCGCCAAGCCGCACACCCGCTCGGTGAACCCCAATTCCGTCATCACCGGGTCCGCCACCACCAGCACCCGCTTGCCGCAGAGCGACGGCAGTATGTCTAACGCGCCGTCCCCAAGGTGAATCTCAGTGGGCATAGAAAACGACAGGATTGCCATGGGCGCTGCTCCTTTTGAAAGATGATCAGGCGAACTGCAAATTGGTGAGTCGGTCATCGACTAAAGGATACTTGTGCTCTTGAAAGCGCAATGAGGCGCTCTACTTCAAGGGTCCCGCTTACAGCGCAGTATACGGTATTTCTTAGTGGAAGTAAGTACGCGCCTAATCGGGGAAACTGGGTAATTGGGTAGCCTACATCTGCTTGTTTGTGCCAGGTGTGGAATCCCTTCTAGGCATGGTATTCCCGCATGTCGCGCTTGCTCTGGTACCATTGAAGTAGTGAGAATGACGGACGATTCGCTTCTGACTAGCCCGCTGAGTTGCATGACGGCATAAAGGTAATTGCGTTGGCTAAGAGCTACTAGCAACTCGGCGGCTCTTGACGTGTAAGCGGGATAACGTCCCTGCCAGTAGAGAATCATCATGATTACCTCCCTCCGCCTCGTCGACTTCAAGAACTTCGCCGATGAAACACTGCACCTCGGTCCGTTTACGTTGATCGTGGGCGCAAATGCCAGCGGCAAGAGCAACATTCGGGATGCTTTTCGATTCTTGAACGGCGTCGGTTATGGCTATACCTTGGCGGAAATTGTTGGCGGAAAGTACGGCGCGGATTGGCAGCCCATACGCGGCGCAGCCAATGAGATCATCCGCTTTGGACAGGTTGAATTTGCTCTGGAAGTCAAGGTGAAGTCGAATGAATCGTCCAAGTGTGACGCTGAAGTTACCCGCTATCTCTTGCGAATCCGGCGTGATGATCAAAATGGGGGCCGGTTTAGAGTCACATCCGAATCAATGGTTATCGATTCCAAGAACCATGATTCGCCAGATTCGGAAATAGTGTATACAACCGCGTTGCCTTTTCATACCGGCGCGCCCCCACCGCAAGAGGATTCCAGGCTACGTCTATACCTGCCGGGGGTGGACGATCCGGTGGAAGTTTCGTCGGAAAAACCTGGCCTTAATCAGAATATTAGCCCCACTATTGCATTGGTCGGCGATAGGCGAACGAATGACTTTGGTGACGAACAGCCTGAAGACTACGTGGAAAGGTTGCAGGCCGACTTTAGGAGTCTGAAATTCGGGCTGAAGCTGGCGATCATGCGTTTCTTGGAACTGTCACCGGAACGAATGCGAATGCCTTCCCTTTCAGGTGCAACCAGTTTGGGTGACTTTGGCGACAATTTGCCGACAGTGCTTGAGGCAATCTGCACTGATCATAAGCGCAAGGTTGTTCTTCTGTCATGGTTGCATGAACTTACCCCCATGGACGTGAGTGACTTGACGTTTCCACGCGACCCCAGCGGTCGGATCCATCTCCAGATCCAGGAGGCGAACGGGAAAAGTGTGTCAGCCTATAGTGCGTCTGATGGCACATTGCGCTTTCTTGGAATGTTGGCCGCATTGCTGAATGAGGACTTCGAGGGCCTTTACTTCATCGAGGAGATCGACAACGGCATACATCCGGCGCGGCTGCACCTCTTACTTGACCTCATTGAGCGACAGACCGCAAAGGGGAAGATTCAGGTAGTTGCCACCACGCATTCGCCTGACGTGCTGAATCTCATCAATGACACGACCTTTGAGAATTCCGTGGTCGTTTACCGCGACGAGCAATCGGCAGATGCCGTCATACGGCGGGTGGCGGAGTTGCCAAACGCAAGAGAATTGCGAAAGTCCCAGGGCTTGGGACGCCTTCACGCTGGTGGATGGATGGAGAACATACTGTCGTTCGCCGAGGCGGAAACGGAAGATAAGAAGGGCGGAGAATGAGGGTCCTCCTGATCCCTGAAGACTTCCGCAACGACCAGCACATATTGAAGCCCATCTTTGAGCGGCTCTTTAGGTCAATCGGCAAGTCTTCCCTGCGTGTTGAGGTCTGTCGTGACCCCTTGCTTGGCGGTGTCAGAGAAGCACTAGATTCAGACCGCTTACGGGAAATCGTCGTACAATTCAAAGGAAAGGCAGATATCTTCGTTTTGTGTGTGGACCGCGACGGCAGAGAGGGAAGGCGTCAGAGGCTCGATGAGATCGAAGCCGAGTTTGGAGACGGCCAATACTTCGTTGCGGAAAATGCTTGGGAAGAGATTGAGACTTGGGTTCTGGCAGGACTTGAGAAGCTGCTTGAGGGATGGAGTTGGCGGGAAGTCCGCGCGGAAGTCCAGGTCAAGGAAACCTACTTCGAGCCGCTTGCCGCCGATCGTGGTTTGTCAGATTCGCCCGGCGGCGGTCGCAAGCCTTTGGGGGAAGAAGCGGCGCGTCGGATTGGCGCGATCCGACAAAAGTGCCCCGAGGATTTTGACTCCCTTGCCCGCCGTCTGGAGGCTATAGTCTAGAGCGGACGATTAGCACAATAGCACACGGGCGTTTCTCACAAACTATCATAGGATTCCCTGAAAGGACTGCCGATGGCTACAACTACACCGCATAGTGCCCCGGCTGAGCACGATACTGTTGGCGAGAACGGGCTGCTCCGTGTGTCAAATCTCGCCGAATTGCAGGAAAAGGGCGTGGTGACGGCGACGGGGAATGGGCACACCATCGCCGTGTTCTGGCACAACGAGCGCGCCTACGCGGTGGATAACCGCTGCCCGCACATGGGCTTTCCACTCGCGCAGGGCATTTGCGAGGACGGGGTGCTGACCTGTTACTGGCACTACGCGCGTTTCGACTTGGACTCGGGCGGCGCGTTCGACATTTGGGCCGGGGACCTGCGTACGTTTCCGGTCACCGTGCGCGACGATGAAGTGTGGATTGATCTGCGCGCCATGCACAGCGCGGACGAGCTTTACGCGCAAGAAGTACCGCGCTTGGCGAAAGCACTGGAGCAAGGAATCTCCCTCAACCAAGCGAAGTCCATTCTGGCTATGCGCGATCTAAAGCCGGCGGACGCAACGGGGCAGATTGTCGCTACCACGGCCGAATTCGGTGTGCGGCGCGGTTCCAGCCGCAATCCGGGCGGTTGGGGCGACGGTCTCACCATCCTCACGGCGATGGCGAATCTGCAGCCGCATCTTGCTGCGGATGATCGGCCGCTCTCCCTCTACCACGGCACACGGCGGGTGAGCTCTGACGCCATGAACCGGCAGGAGCGCATCATGCTCGATCCGCTGCCCACGGCGGCGATCCCGGACGCACGGTTGAAACGGTGGTTTCGCGACTACGTGGAGGTGCGCGACGCGGATGCCGCGGAGCGGACGTTGCGTACCGCAATTGCGATGGGCTGGACGCCGGGCCAGTTGCTCGACATGCTGGCGGCTGCGGCCACCGATCATTACTACCGCGACTTCTCCCACGTCATGGATACGCTCGCCAAGGCGGCTGAACTCCTGGACATCATGGGGTGGGAGCACGCGCCGGCGGTGCTGCCGGCCCTCACGAGTCAGTGGGCGCAAGCGACGCGCGAGGAAGAACGGAACGCCTGGCTGCGTCCGGAGAATCTTGTTGAGATTGTAGAGGCGGCGGTGGTCGAGCTGGATGACGCCATCGACCTGACCGCGCAGCCCACGGGCGGCTGGGACGAAGATCTTGTCACGGCATTGCTCGGTGAGGACCCGCAGCACAGTAGCGACATGCTCATGGCCGCGTTCCGTGCGGGATTGGCTTTGGCCGATGCGGCGCAGGCGCTGGCGTATGCTGCCGCGCTGCGCCTCGCGCGGTTTCCGACCAGCAACGAATTCGGCGATTGGGATACGGCCCTCCACCACTTCACCTACTGCGCGTCCCTCGCCCAAGTGGCCAAGCGCGCGCCGTCAATCGAACTGGCACGGGGCGTGCTGCACGGCGCGATGGTGGTGTACCAGGCGCGCTTCCTCAACATGCCCGCCGCGCGCTTGCCCCATGCCAGAGCGTTGGCGGCGCTGCCGACCGATCCCGAGGCCTTGCAGCAGCAACTCCTGGAGTTTTGCGAGCGTCAGGGAGGCGTGGATGAGGCGGGCGCGGTAACGTATCGCTATCTGACCCTCGGCCACGATCCGGCGGCCTTGATGGCTACGCTCGGGCATGCCGTGCTCCGCGAGGACCCCGGCTTCCACGATTTTCAAATGCTGGAGGAAGGCGTGCGTCTGTCCCAAGACCTGGCCGCAGCCGGGCATGCAGAAGCCTCCTACCAGACACTCGTTGCGATTGCCCGTTGGCAAGCGGCGCACGCCCCCACGAGGCGCGCTACTACGCAGACCTACACCATCGCCCGCCGTCTCCATCGGGGTGAGGCGGTGTACGCCGACGCCGAAGCTGGCGAGGTCATGTCCTGAGAGTTGAGGGAAATGGCTGAGCGGACGGTGCGGCCTGCCGCATGTTTGCCCGCGATGCGTTGCGGATGAGCGGCGGTGCAGTTGAATTTAAGATACGGGCAGCCACAAGGGCTGCCCCTACGTCAAAGGTGCAGACTGCAAACCTGCGCTGCCAACTCTAGACGACTAGTAGCAGTTTTCCACGCTCTCCCCCAATCTGAGATTGCGGTGACACACTCGACCGCTCGCGTACGTACGAGAGTCTACATAAATCGGAGAAGCTAATCCCTACAACAGTCCGTGACAGGTAGGTTAGAATAGATTCGAAGAGGACGGGTCTATGTCGGGCCCGGCTCTATGTATATTTGGTTACTGTAAAGCGAGAGACAGGAATGGCTGGAAAAACGCTCTTTGAAAAAGTCTGGGAGAGTCACTTGGTGCATGAGGACCCGGGAGGTCCCGCGCTCCTCTACGTTGATTTGCATTTGGTGCATGAAGTTACTTCGGCGCAAGCGTTTGAAGGCTTGCGTTTGGGTGGCCGTTCCGTGCGGCAGCCTGCTTTGACCGTAGCGACCGTTGACCACAACGTCCCTACAACGGGTCGCTCGGAGACGATTGCCGACGACATTTCCCGCCGCCAAATCGAGACCATGGAGCAGAATGCCGCAGAGTTCGGCCTGACGTTCTATGGCTACCGGAGTCCAAACCAGGGCATCGTGCACGTGATTGGACCGGAACTGGGCTATACGCAACCCGGCAAGGTAATTGTGTGCGGTGACAGCCACACGTCGACGCACGGCGCGTTCGGCGCCTTTGCTCTGGGCATCGGCACGTCTGAGGTGGAGCACGTGCTCGCAACCCAATGCCTCATACAGAAGAAACCCAAGACGATGGAAGTGCGCGTAGACGGCGCCCTGCCCCAAGGCGTGACGGCCAAGGACATCATTCTCGGCATCATCGGGCACATCGGGGTAGAAGGCGGCGTGGGCCACGTCATCGAGTATACCGGTGAGGCAATTCGTTCGCTCTCCATGGAAGGGCGCATGACTGTCTGCAATATGTCGATCGAGGGCGGCGCGCGGGCCGGCATGATCGCACCCGACGAAAAGACGTTTGCCTATCTCAAGGGCCGGAAGTATGCGCCGCAGGGCAGTGGCTGGGAAGCAGCGCTCGCCCATTGGCGGACGCTGTCAACAGACGCTGACGCTGAATACGATAGCGTGGTGAAGATCGATGCCGCCTCGCTGGCGCCGCACGTGACGTGGGGCACGAATCCGGGACAAGTGGTCCCCGTAACCGGCAGAGTGCCCAGTCCTGCCGAGATGCTCACGTCGGATGAGCAGGCAGCCACCGAGCGCGCGCTGACCTACATGGGTCTAGAGGGCGGCACGCCTATCCAGGACATTGCCGTAGACCGCGTCTTTCTTGGTTCTTGCACCAACGCGCGGCTGGAAGACCTGCGCGCGGCCGCGGGAGTCGTACGCGGCAGGCAAGTGCACCCGGATGTCCATGCTATGGTGGTGCCGGGTTCGACGCTGCTCAAGCAGAAAGCGGAATCAGAGGGCCTAAACGAGGTTTTCCAGGCCGCAGGCTTCGAATGGCGTGAGGCCGGTTGCTCCATGTGCTTAGGGATGAACCCCGACATCTTGGCTCCGGGTGAGCGTTGTGCCTCTACCTCTAACCGCAATTTCGAGGGCCGCCAGGGCAAGGGCGGACGCACCCATCTTGTCAGCCCGCAGATGGCCGCCGCCGCCGCGATTGCCGGCCGTTTCGTGGACGTGCGGGAGTGGTAAGAACAACCCCGATGTGTGAAGCTACCAAGGGGATGGGCCAATGTGGGAAAAGCTCTGGTAGTGGTTGAAACCGAGACAAACGCCTAACAAATGTGAATTGCGTAAGGAAGCAAGGATGGAACCACTTGTAAAGCATACAGGAAGAGTAGCCGCGCTTGATCGGGTTAACGTCGATACCGACCAGATCATACCGAAGCAGTTTCTCAAGCGGATCGAGCGGACGGGCTACGGCCCGTTTGCCTTTTTTGACTGGCGCTTCTTTGAAGACGGCACGACGCCAAACCCGGCGTTTGAACTCAATGACGATCGCTACGCGGGCGCGACGATCCTCGTGACCGGCCGCAACTTTGGCTGCGGCTCTTCGCGCGAGCATGCGGCGTGGGCGCTTAAAGAGTACGGTTTTATCGCCATTATCGCTCCCAGTTTTGCCGATATCTTTGCCAATAACGCCGTGGAGAACGGTATGCTGACGGTGGTGCTGCCGCCGGCAGACGTGGCTGAACTGACTCAGCGGGCGCAGAACATTGACGACTATCAGATTACGGTTGACCTAGCCAACACCATAGTCCAGGACAACCAGGGCTTTGCCGGGTCGTTCACGGTTGACCCCACCGTTCAGCACCGCCTGCTCCACGGCCTGGACGCGGTCGGCCTTACCTTGCAGCAGGTAGATGCCATCACCGCATTCGAAGCAAATCGCCCGAATTGGTTGACAGTGTCCTGAACGAGAAGCTACGCGCAACGCTGTAAGGTAATGCATAAGACCGCACCGGAGTTCTGGTGCGGTCGTTGCGTTAGTCCTGTGCAAGTGTGACTAGCGGAAGCTTTCCGGTGGAGATTATCGCAATCGTCTAGCGATGGCCCTAGATTTCCGCTCCGCAAAAAGTGATTCTGCTAAAGGTGGATCACTCGGCTTCGTGGGGCCGCAATAGCGACGCGATGATCGACCCACCAAGCAACACCCCCACCACGGCCAGAGAGTAGACCGGTTGCTCGTGGAACGCAGATGCCACTACCTCGATCCCCTCGAGGACGGGGGTGAGAAAGTGGTCCCCCTTTGGCACGCCATGGAAGTCGCCCACGACCATCTTGATACCTACAAAGACGAGCACGAGACCGAGGCCCACACTGAGGTAGTGAAAGCGGTCCATCAGGTTCGCGAGCAGGAAGTAAAGCGCACGCAGGCCAAGGATGGCGAAGATGTTGGCGGAGTAGACGATGAACGGTTCGCGCGTGATGGCGAAGATTGCCGGCACCGAATCCAGGGCGAACACCACGTCGGTGACGTTCACGACGAGCAGCACGAGCAGCAAGGGAGTTGCCAGCCAGCGGCCGTCGAGCTTCACGATGTAGCTGCCGCCATGGTAGTTCGCTGTGCTCGGAAGTATCTTGCGGAAGATACGGACCGCGAAGTTCCGCTCGGGATCGGTGTCTTCGTCGCCCTTGAGGAGGATGCGAATGCCGGTATAGATCAGGAAGCCGCCAAAGACGAAGATCATCCAATGGAATGTAGCCAAGAGGGCTGCGCCGACAAGTATGAACGCGCCGCGCAGGATGATGGCGGCCAGAATCCCCCAAAAGAGCACGTTATAGCGGTACTCGTTGGGCACCGCGAAATACGTGAAGATGACCAAGAAGACGAAGAGATTATCGACGCTCAGAGTCCACTCGATGAGATAGCCGGTGATAAACTCCGTGCCGCGTTCGGGTCCGGCGAAGACGAACATTCCAACGGCAAAGATTAGCGCGAGGCTCACCCAAATGCCTACCCAGGTTGCGGCCTCACGCGGCTTGATGACATGGGCGCCTCGGTGGAACACCATAAGGTCGAGGACGAGCAGAGTGACGACGACAGCGGTGAAGCCAATCCACAGGGCCGGTGAGTTGAGCGATCCGAACATCAATGCATCCTTCGTCGGTCTAGGGACAAGCGAGAGTCTTGTTTTGGCGCGCACGACACAATTAAGGCACCGGTGGTACGGTGCCGATCTCCCCGCTTGGGGAGAGAGAAGCTGCGTTGGCGCACGTCTCCTATAGTAGCGCAACCAGGGTGTTAGCGTCACACTTAGGCAGGTTTGGTGCAGACGCCGGCGCAGCTTCTGGTTGGGGTGTCAGATTGCTCTGCGCACAGCAAAACAACGGTTTTTAGTGGGTGTAATAATGAAGGTAGTACTTGCAGTTATACACCTCTGCTCTGTAGACTTAGTACATGATTAAACGCGAAATCACCTCCCGTCTCGTTGATTTGTTCAAGCAGTATCCCTTTGTTACTGTGACCGGGCCGCGGCAGTCGGGCAAGACTACGCTGTGCCGCGCGGTTTTTCCTGACTTGGAGTATGTGAACCTCGAAGCGCCTGATCAAAGAGAGTTTGCCGAATCCGATCCGAGAGCCTTTCTCGCACGGCTCGATGGCGGCGCCATTCTCGATGAAATACAGCGCGTACCGAGCCTCTTGTCGTATCTGCAAGTCATCGCTGATGAGAAGGGTCGCAACAGCCTCTTTGTGCTCACGGGCAGCGAGCAATTCCGGCTCTCTGACGCCATTGGGCAGTCGCTGGCAGGCCGGACGGCTTTGCTCAGGCTCTTGCCGTTCACATTAGCGGAGCGGGAACGGACAGGGGCAAGCAACGAGGTGGACGACATTCTCTTTTCGGGGTTCTATCCGCGCATTCACGATCAAGGACTAGACCCGAGTCAAGCGCTCGGCGATTACTTTGAGACCTATGTGGAGCGTGACGTCCGGCGCATAGGCGAAATTCGCAATTTGTCGAGCTTTCAAAGATTCGTGCGCCTGTGCGCCGGACGTGTGGGACAATTGGTCAATCTCTCGTCGCTGGGTGCTGACGCGGGGGTCTCCCATACGACCGCGCGTGAATGGCTCACGATTTTGGAAGCAAGTTTCATTGTCTTTCAGTTGCAGCCGTTTCACTCCAATGTGCGGAAGCGCTTGATAAAGTCGCAAAAGTTGTACTTCTATGACGTGGGGCTGGCGAGCTATCTCATCGGCATCGAAAACGCCAAGCAGATTGCAACGCACCCTCTGCGCGGCTCACTCTTTGAAAACACGGTCGTGATTGAGGCGCTCAAGCACCGCTTCAACCGGGGAAACCAACCTAACCTGTCCTTTTACCGCAGCGTAAAGGGTCTGGAGTGCGATCTCTTCTACGAAACCGGTCAGGGCATTGGCGCCATTGAGATAAAGTCCGGCTCTACGATTGCAACTGACTACTTTGATTCCCTCCACCGCGTGGCAAGGCTTGTACCGAATATTTCTGCAAAGCTTGTTGTTTATGGAGGCAGAGACCGCCAGTCGCGCACTGGTGGTGAGGTTGTTCCCTTGGATGATTTTGTCGGCGTTCTCGAACGCTTTGAAATCGATCAGGCTATCGCGGGCTCTGTGGGCCGGAACTAGAGAGTTACGCCGTTTTCGTCCGATATTACGGCTGTGGACGCAAGTCGCTGGCGGTTGTGGTGTCTGGCGCAGGCAGCTAGAGCACTTCCGTTATAGAGAGTCGCCCCAGAGTGCGCTAGAAGTCCTGCCTGCAAGCCCTCTTAAGACGTTGTGTGCTCGCAGCCCAACTCCAGCGCGTCAATGAGGCGCGTGGCGCCGATTTGCACGGCCAGTGAGGCGAGGGCGGGGCCCGCAATGGTGTTCAGTTCTTGCAAACTCTCGTCGTCGGCGATACTTACGTAGTCCACGTTGACGAGGGGTTCCTGTGCGAGCACCGCATGCATGGCGGCGCACAGGGCGTCGGCGCTGCGCTCACCGGCGGCGTATCGCTGTTGCGCTGCTTGGAGCGCCTGATGGAGGGCATTCGCCGCCTGGCGCTCGTCAGACTTTAGGCGGACGTTGCGGCTGGCAAGCGCGAGGCCATCCGGTTCCCGCGCCGTTTCAATCGGCACGATGGTGGTGGGCATGTCGAGATCGCGCACCATCCGCTGGACGACGCGCAATTGCTGGGCGTCTTTGCGGCCGAAATAAGCGCGGTGGGGCTGCACGATGTTGAGCAGCTTGCAAACGACGGTCGTAACGCCGCGAAAGTGACCCGGGCGCGCCGCTCCTTCCAAGCGATCGGTGAGACTCTCGACGTCAACGTGCGTGCTGAAATCGTCCGCGTACATTGTCCCTGCTTCCGGCACGAAAACAAGGTCCGTACCCCATGCTTCGAACATAGCAAGGTCGCGGGGCAGGTCGCGCGGGTAGGTAGTAAAGTCCTCACTAGACCCGAATTGCAAGGAATTTACGAATAGCGTAGCCCAGCAGTGATCGTTCTGGGTGCGGGCGGCTTGCACGAGCGCCAGATGGCCCGCGTGCAAATACCCCATGGTGGGCACAAGTCCGATGCTGCCTTGGGCCTGTTGTCGTGCGGCGCGTACTTCCGGGATCGTGCGCAGAATCTGCATGTGTGCGTGGTCGGTTGTTGCTTGGCGACGTGTCGGGCCTTCATTCTCAAGCGCGATTTGCGCCTTATCACCCTTCGACAAGCTCAGGGCGAACGGATATCTCGTCTCGCGCCTAATCACCCTTCGACAAGCTCAGGGCGAACGGGTACGTCTGCTCGCGTCTGTTCACCCATCGACAAGCTCAGGGCGAACGGGTTTCAGTCTCGCGCCTAATCACCCTTCGACGAGCTCAGGGCGAACGGGTTTCAGTCTCGTGCCCTATCACCCTTCGACAAGCTCAGGGCGAACGGGTTTCAGTCTCGTGCCTAATCACCCTTCGACAAGCTCAGGGCGAACGGAGCCTTCAATTCGCGCCATATCACCCTTCGACAAGCTCAGGGCGAACGGGTTTCAGTCTCGCGCCACATCACCCTTCGACAAGCTCAGGGCGAACGGGTTTCAGTCTCGTGCCACATCACCCTTCGACAAGCTCAGGGCGAACGGGTTTCAGTCTCGCGCCATTGTTATGTATCAGCTAGCCCTGGTCTGGAGTGGGAACTGCGGTCTCTTTGCGCAGAGCGCGGGCCAGTTCGTTGGGCAGCTTGAAGCTGTGTTCGCGGGTAGGGAACGACTCGCTTTCGACTTCCTGCACGTAGGTGTTCACGGCGGCGCGAATTTCGTCGCCCAGGTTGGCGTATGCCTTCGCATGGCGCGGGTGGTCTGCGCGCGGGTTTAGCCCTAGGACATCGTGCAGGACTTGAATTTGCCCATCGCAGTTGACGCCGGCGCCGATGCCGATGGTGGGAATAGTGAGGGACTCCGTAATCTTTTGCGCGAGTGTGGCCGGTATGCTCTCAAGGACAATTGCAAAAGCGCCCGCGCGCTCAAGTGCGAGCGCGTCACTTTGAAGTTCTTCCGCCTCGGCCAACGTGCGTCCCTGCACGCGATAACCGCCGAGTTGATGGACTGACTGGGGGGTGAGGCCCAGGTGTCCCATCACCGGGATACCGGCATCCACCAAGTGCGCCGTTACCGTTACGGTCTGCTTGCCGCCTTCCAGTTTCACGCCTTGCGCCCCGCCTTCCTGAATCAACAGTCCGGCATTGAGGAGCGCGCGCTCGTTGGACACTTGATACGAGAGGAAGGGCATGTCGGCAATCACCATAGCCCGGAGCGTACCGCGCACAACGGCCTGGGTATGGCGCAGCATATCCTGTACGGTGACCGGCAAGGTATTCTCGAAGCCCAGCACCGTGTTGCCCACGCTGTCGCCAACCAGGATCGCAGGCACACCGGCGGCTTCTACGAAGTGCGCGAACGGCGCGTCATACGCCGTAAGCATCACGATCTTGCGTCCCTCCGCCTTAATTTGCTTGAGATCGGCGATGGTCACGCGCGCGGTGCTCATAGTGCTCCTCGGTTCCTCAGTGACGTTTCCAGGAGGGACCGCAACTCTCTCTCGATTGCTTCTTTGCCGCCGGCAATGTCTTTGCCAACAGCACTATCCTTGCCGGCGACGGCATCGGCGCCATTAGTACATTTGCCGGTAGTAGACGCGAGATTATTGTATATCATTGCGAGTGCCATTGCAGCGTACGTGAACGTGTGCTGGGGCGCGGTATCGGCCACTGCTGCAAGGTTTTTTGCTATAGTTGGCCAATCCCCACGCGCAACGGGGCCGGTAAGCGCAGCTATTGGGCCAAGTCGACGCAGATTAGTGACTGCGCCTTGCAACAACGGCGCCAGGGCTTGCAGCGCTTCCTCGTCTGTCTTTCCCAGCGCGCGCCAGAGATCGACGCCAGCGTGGGTGAGCGCCACGGTGTAGTTGGAGACCAGCACGGCCGCGGCATGATAGGCCGGTCGCGCGTCCGGCGGCACATAGCCCCACGTACACCCAAAGGCATCAGCAATTGCCACTAGTCGCTCTTTGAGCGGCGTTTCCGCCTCGATGGCAATGAACGAACCGGGCAGATTTTCAAATGCCGCCCGGGCATCAGGCAGGGTTTGCAGCGGATGGAATGCGCCGGGCAGCGCGCCGTGCCGCGCTACGGACGCGAGGACGGCGGACGGCAGCGCGCCGCTGCAATGCACGATTCCCTGTCCGCGCCTCCATGCGACGGCGCCAGCCACGGAGGCAATCGCGTCGTCCGGCGTAGTGATGAAGATGAGATCGCAGGAGTCTGCCACGGTCTGCGCTGCAGTAGCTTTGCAGTCCGGCAAGGAACCGGCAAGCGCTTGGGCGTGTGCCGAGGTTCTCCCGGCTACCGCACTGACGGCGAACCCGCGATCCGAGAGGAGCCGTGCCAGCCCAGTCCCTACCCGTCCGGGCCCAATTACGCCGATTTTCATTGGTCTCTGCCTCGGAAACCCACGGCGCTATCGCACGAAATCGAGTTAGCCGCAATATCGTTGGAATTTACTGAGGAATTGCGAACCGGAGCGGCTATCACCGGATCATGGCATCGATGCGGTCGCCGATTACTTCTAACGTTTGTATCGGAAAGGCGCCCGTTTCGACGACGTTCTTGAGATCGGCGAGCAGAGTCTTAATCTCAATAATCTGCTCTTGCTGCCCGATAGAGCCGAGCTCGGCCGCGGCGTTCAGGGAACGATCGACCTCAGCCAGTTCGCGCACGGCAAGCCCGCTGTTGCGTTCGCGGAGGTGCAGACGCGCGCGGTTGATGCGGACCGATGCCCGCAAGAGGTGGTTCTGAAACTGAAGTACGGTGACGCTTTCAGCCAGGGTGTCCGCGCGTTGCTCTATGCCGGACACGCGGGAATCAATTGCGCTCGTGACCTGCGCCGCGTTCTGGGCCTGGTCGGCTGCGGACTGTATCGTGGGACGGTCACGCCAGAGAATGTACCCAAGCGCCAAGGCTGCGATTCCTATCACAACGCCGATAAGGGCCAGCGCCAGCGTGATGGTGCGAATCCAGCTACCCAGCCGGGAGGCCAAAGAAGGTCTATCATTTGCCATAATATGAATCTGCTCTTTCGCGGGAGTGTGAGTGTGCGGGAGAGTCTACCCTTAAAGCATACCAAAAAGCGTCACGCGCGCGTACGGGAGTGAGGGGAGACACGTGTGTGCGGCACGCCTAAAGCGTGTGCCCACAACGGAGAAGTCCGGATTTTGGAGGAAGCGGAGCAAGAGTATTCCGGCTGTTGCGGGAATAGCGTTCTCACCGGAAATGCGGCGCCCGGTGCGGCGCACACACGGAACTCCGACTCGAATTGCAACAGAGTTCTCGCTACAGAGCGAACGCTGCGGCCAAGCGAACCGGCGCTACTCGTCCTCTCGCGCCAGCGGCATGGCGTAGAAGATCTGTTGCGCCACTTCCTCGAAGCCTAGATCGGGGTAAAGGTGACGGCCGATGGGATTTTGGGTCAGGGTCTCGATGCGCGCCATGATAAGCTGCTGATCGCGAAAATACTGCAGACAGTGTTCTATGAGCTTGCGGCCGATGCCCTTGCCGCGGTACTGAGCATCCACTGCCATGTCGGGAATTTGGCCGACGCTATTGGTGCGATTTATGCGCGTCGTCGCGAATGCGATCACTTCACCTTTGTATTCGGCAACGAAGCAATCTTCAGGGTGCGCAGTGAGGTCACCGGCTACCATAGGCCACTTGCGTTCACCCCATGGGACCGGCAGGAGTTCCGGCCAGGAATTCTCGATGTTATGCTCAATGCTGACGCCGTCAAAAGCGGCGATGGTGAGTTCTTTCACACGCGCCTCGTCTGCAGGCTGATATACGCATATGTTCATTTCCTCTAGGAATTTCTCGTCGACTGGCATGTGGACCGTCCTTCAGTTGCTTTCTCGGTAACTATCGTATGCCCGCAGGTCAGGAAACCCGGATGCGGAGATTCTGGTGGTGACTCTGGTTGCCGCTCCGCGCAAAGGTAGAATTCCATCCCAGGTTGGAGCACGGCACAGACCGGACCGGCCGCAGGCAACAGGACGCGTCCCTAACCAATCCTTCTGCCCCCGTCGATGACGAGTGTTTGGCCGGTGACCCATTCGCCGTTGCAGATGAGGTAGTGTGTCGCGCCCGCGATATCATCGGGCGTGCCCAAGCGTTGGGTAATAGTAGACTGGCGAATCTCTTCGTTACGATCCGGGTGATTCTCCGTCCAGCGCGTGTAGATGAGACCGGGCGCAACACTATTTACGCGAATTTCCGGGCCGAGGGCGGTGGCCATAGACTTGGTGAGGGTTATCATTGCGGCCTTTGACGCGGCATACGGCACTGAGCTACCGCCGCCGGTGATCCCCGCAACTGAGGAAATGTTGACGATGTAGCCGGCGCCCTGCGCCTTCATGATCGGCGCAACGGCGCGAATCCCGTAGAGAGCGCCTTTCACGTTAACGGCGAAAATGCGGTCCCAGAGCTCGTCCGTCAGTTTATCGAGTTCGGTATGGTCGATGAACTGCGTATAACCCGCGTTGTTGACCAGGGCATCCACGCGCCCAAATGAGTCATGGGCGAAGGCCACCATTTCTTTGACTTTATCTTCATCGGCCACGTCGGCCTTGAAAGTCACGCCGTGTCCGCCGGCGGCAGTGGCGTCGCGGGCGGTCTGTTCAGCTTCGCGCTCAGACCTGGAGTAGTTGACGACAACGTTCGCCCCCTCACGCGCGAGCCAGAGACAGACAGCCCGGCCGATGCCGGTTGCGCCGCCGGTTACGATGGCACATTTCCCTTCCAATTGCATATGTGTGTTCTCCTTAGCGAATGATAAACCAGAGGCCTGCAAAGGCCAGCAGTCCTATCCAACAGGTTGCCAACATGAGCATGCGGCAGGCAAAGGCGTTGCTTCCCATGATACGAGCGGTAACTGCACCGTTGAAGAGTACTATTAAGGCTACACCGAGTGGCAGGCGAAAGAGAGAGACCTTATTCGCGACGAGATCGGCCTGGCCCTGGGCATTGAAGAGAATTGGCAGCCGCTCCGGGAGTTGGGGAAAGACATTATATATTGCCCCGAGCAGTCCAAGGCTGATAAGCACGGCGAGCAAGAGCAATAGGTAGAATGCCTTATCCGTCCAGAGCCGGTAGTGTGGCGCGAGTTCCGAGCCTCCGTTGCCGCGTGTTTGCTCTGCCATCCTGCTTCCTCGACAGTGGCGTGCACGTCACGCGCGCCATTGGGGCTCGCCGTCCGACACAATTACTCAAGGAGTTCGAAAACGCTACCCGGCAACGCGGACGGCTCATGGAACGAGGTTCTTTTTGGCCGCAGCAGGCCGTTGTCTTGCTACGGGACCACAGCGCCCACGGGGTAAACGGCAGCGCACCAGTCGCTGTATTTCGGACTGCGGTTGCGCACCGCGTCGAAGAAGATCTTCTGCAACTGTGCGGTGACAGGGCCGATCTCACCATTGCCGATAGTTCTGCCGTCCACCTCGCCTATTGCCGAAATCTGGGCGGCGGTGCCGGTAAAGAACAGCTCATCGGCGATGTAGAGTTCGGTACGCGCAACTCGCCGCTCTACCACTTCAATGCCGAGTTCCTCCCGTGCCAGGGTCATCACCGCGTGGCGCGTGATGCCTTCCAGGATATTGGAGTCCGGGCCGGTGGTGATGAGTTTGCCGTCGCGCAGCAAGAAGATATTCTCGCCGGGGCCTTCCGACACCGTGCCGTCGCCATTCAGCATGATCGCTTCGTCGAATCCCAGTTCTTTGGCTTGGGAGGTCGCCAGGGCCGAATTGATGTACAATCCGGTGACTTTCGCGCGCGGCGGGATTACGTTGTCGTCGATGCGCCGCCAGGGTGAAATGGTGACGCGGATCGGCTTGTCCAGGTCCAGATACGCTCCAAAGGGCACGGTAAACATGAAGAAGTCATCGGGCACGTCTTCCAAACCGCCGTCGGCAGACGCGCGCACCAACGAGAGACCGACCTGCTCGGCGCTCTTATAGACAAGCGGGCGCACGTATACGTCTTCGCGGAAACCGGACTTAGCAATAAGGTCGCAGGCAAGTTGCGTCAGTTCTTCAGGGCTGAAGCGCAGCTTCATGCGCAGGATGTGCGCAGAGCGGTGCAGTCGTTCAAAGTGCTCGCGCGCCCTAAAGAGATAGACCTGCTCGTCCTCCGGCACCCAATAGCCCCGAATGCCTTCAAAGCAGCCGGTGCCGTAGTTCAACGCGTGAGTCATGATGCCTACTTTGGCTGCGCTAAGCGGCACCACATTTCCCTCGAAAAACGCGTACGGTTCTCCCACTACCGACCTCCTGATTAGCCCATGAGCGCAAATGCTACCGCTCTATGATGCTACATTTGCCGATACCGTGTAAACCCTGGCTGGACGTAATCCTTGTACATAGACCTGTTCTTGGGGTTCGCTCCAAAGGACGATGTTGATACTCTCCGTGCGTACTGAGCACTTGGACTCGATTAACTTGCCCAATGTGCGCTTGCGCTACAAGAGCGAGCCGCGTCAAGAGAGCAGCAGCGCGGGGGCTTGCCCCCCGCCTCTTGGCGCCAAGAGCAAACGCGGTCTTGGGTAAGGCGCTTAGTTGTATGCAGCCGCCTGGAGCCGATAGAGTTCGGCATATTCGCCACCGGCGGACAGTAGCGCAGCATGGGTGCCTTGCTCGACCAGGCGGCCCTCCCGCAACACCAATATTCGGTCTGCGATCTGGCAGGATGCCAGACGATGGGAAATGAGCACGGCGGTGCGCGCTTGCGCCATGTCGGCAAAGTGCGCATAGACCGCCGCTTCCGCCTTGGCGTCGAGAGCCGATGTCGGCTCGTCCAGAATGAGGATTTCGGCGGGTCGAAAATAGGCCCGGGCAATCGCGAGCTTTTGCCATTGCCCTACCGATAGCTCCGTGCCGGCATGGAATTCCTTGCCCAATGGCGTGTCCAGACCCTCCGCCAGCGCTGCCGCTACCTCGTCCGCGCCGCTGCGCGCGAGGACGCCTTGCGTGTACTCTTCATCTTCCGCCCCTTCCAACCAGCCGAAGGTGATGTTCTCGCGTACCGTCGTCTGGTAGCGTAGATAGGACTGAAATACGGTCCCGAATTTTCTGTACCAGTCGGTCGGGGCGATCTCATTGAGGTCTGTTCCATCCACCAGGATGCGGCCCGACGTAGGCCGATAGAGGCCCATCAGGAGCTTGACCAGGGTAGTCTTGCCCGCGCCGTTCTCCCCTACGAGCGCTATCCTTTCATCGGGTTGAATTGACAGGCTTATGCGGGAGAGAGCCGGAGCCGCGGCGCCCGGATAGGTGAATGAGACATTCTCCAACACGATGGGTGTGGTCAGCGGCGCATTCAGCCGCCGCCCGGCATTCAGGTCCACGCGCGGATTGTCCATTAGCGTGAAGTAGTCTTGCAGATAACGAATGTGGTTGCGGAGCAAAGAGCCCTCCCAAAGGATATCGGCGTAGTTTATCTGAAAGCTCTCAATCGCCGCGAAGAGGGCTGCCGCGGTGCCGATGCTGATGTGCCCGTTGACGAGCAGGCCAATACTCAAGCCAAGCGCCGTAATATGCACTACGCCGTTAAGTCCGTAGGCGACCGTCTCGCGTCTCGCTATGCGCGCCGCCAGGCGCAGCCGCTCTCCTAGCAGGCCTCGGCGGAGCTCTCCAGCCTGAGCGAGGAGCCACCGCCCCAAGCCGAAGAGCCGAATCTCAGCGGCCGCATGTCGACCGGTCATCAAGCCCGTATAGACCGCGAATCGTCGTTCTCGCGGTGTCTGCGCGTGTTCCAAGAGATACTGCTCGCGCAAGAGTCGCGTACGGAGAATCACTCCTGGCGTCGTTCCGATTGCGATGAGTACCGGTAGTCCCCAGTTGAATTGCCATAAATAAACGAGTAGCGATACCAACGCTACGAAGAGTGTCAGAGATTCCATAGAGAGTTGCAGGGCTGACCTCAGACTTCCGGCCGTTCTCCGCCGCACCCGGTGCAGCAGGTCATAGTGCTCGTCATGCTCGTACCATTCCAGGGGCATGGCCTGGGCCTGTTGCAGGCACTGCTCCTCCACGTGCGCACCTAGTATTTCCTGATGGTGGCGGGTGAATAATTCATTCCCGTAATGGACTGCAGCTTGCAGCAGCGCGAGCGACGCTAGGGCCAGTCCCCACAGGAGACCTGCGCTTGCCGGCGCATTACCCTCAACTATCTGCTCGGCTGTCTCAATGAACCGGCGCAAGACGTGCACGTCTGCCACGGCAAATAGTCCCATGCCTGCGCTCAGAACGGCCAGGAGGATTGTGCCTCCGGCATTGGCAGACAGCAGCAAGCTTACTGTGCGCGGCAGGTGTCGTAGGCTCTGCCAAGACCGTGCGCTGGTGTGCTTTGCCTGGCTCATCAGCCCTGCTCCGTGTTTGGGGTATCGGTATACCAGCGCGCTTGCAGACAGTACATCCGGGCGTACACGCCGTCACGGCGCAATAGCGCCTCATGGTCGCCTTCCTCCACGATGCGGCCGTCTGCCAGCACGACGATCCGGTCCGCCAGGCGCGCCGCCCCCAGCCGGTGCGAGACGAGGATCGCGGTGCGCCCTGCCGTGATCTGGGTAAATTGCCGGTAGAACTCTACCTCGGCCCGCGGGTCCAAGGCAGCGGTGGGCTCATCCAGGGCGACAATCTGAGCGTCGCGCAGGTAGGCCCGGGCGAGCGCCAGCCGCTGCCACTGACCGGAAGAGAGTTCCATGCCGTCCGACCACTCTTTGCCAAGCTTTGTTTCGTGCCCTGCCGGCAGATCAGCGATGAACGTAGCGGCGCCGCTCTGAGCCGCGGCGGCGGCGACGCGAAGATGGGTGTTTTCAGAGGATTGGGCGGCTGCCGCGAGCAAGGATGGGTCACCGTAAGCAATGTTCTCACGCACCGTCGTGGGGTAGCGTACGAAATCCTGAAAGACCGCAGTTGCTTCGCGTCGCCATGTGCCGGGGTGTATTTCAGCCAAGTCCATGCCGTCCACGGTGATAGTTCCCTGGGTAGGCCGGTAGAGACCCAGGAGCAAGCGCACCAGCGTGGTCTTGCCCGCCCCGTTCTCCCCCACAAGCGCAATCCGTTCTCCCGGCCGGAGTGACAGGTCTATGTCAGAAAGGGCCGGTCGCTTTGCGCCCGGGTACGTAAAGTCAACCTCATGGAACTGAATCCCCTCTCGCAAGGGTCGCTGGAGCGTCTGCTCGGCAATTGGCGGCGCAGAGGCCTCCGCTTCCAGCGCAAGAAAGTCTCGCAGGTACTCCGCGTACTGCAGGTCCGAATAGACATTCCCCAGGGCGGCGGAAATACTGTCGGTAAGGTTGCGGAATCGGCTTAAGCCGTACAGGAGCGCTACCATGCTGCCCAGACTGATACTGCCGCCGAGTGCAATCAGCAAGACTACGACTATGACCAGCGTCACCACTTCCTGGACGGCGACGCTTGCCAGATTTGGCACGCCCATTCTGCGCTGGGCAGCCATGATCTCACCCAAGAAGCGCCGGAAGGCGCCACGGCGACGCAGGAGGAAGAAGTCGGCAAGAGCGGTCAGCCGTAGTTCGGAGGAAGCGTCGCGGCTAGTGAGGAGGCGCGACCAGTAGACCATCTCCCGCCTGCGGGGGGAGTTCTGGTACGAGACCTCCAAGAAGCTGTTTTCGATATAGGATTGCACGACGGCGCGCAAGCCCATCACTGCCACCAACGCGAACCCAATGAGCCAGTGGGCACGGAAGTACAACGCCATCAACCCGACAGCGCCGATGAGCGACGCGACCAGCCACGATACGTTCTCCAGGAAGGAACTAAGGTTGCTGCCGTCTTCCTTCCCGGCAACTTCCAGCTTGGTGTAGTAATCTTCCTGTTCAAAGGTGCGCAGCGGCAGTGTGATAGCTTTTTCGCACACCATATGTTGCACAACGGCGCCAAGACGTAAGCCTGTCTGCTGACTTAGGAAATCACCTAGTGCGCCGTCAAGGCTGCGCACGGCAAGAGCCGCAAGCAGCACGAGGAACCAGGGGACGATGGCAGACCATGCGTCGGACTGGTCGGCGATTGAGCCTTGTAAAGTGTCGATGAGTCCGCTGATGGCCCACACGACAAGCGGTGTGGTGGCGCCGGAAGCAAAGCTATGCACCGCCAGGAGGGTCCCGGCGACGGGAACCTCCTTGAATACGAGGCCGATAATAAATGCGGCCCGTGCCGTCGTTGCCCGCAGGAGAACAACGGGCTCCATTAACCATGTCGGAATCTCGAATTGCATAGGCGTTCCAATGGGGCCGGCCCAGGTCTCGCGAAGGTGAGGATTCGGTGGGAGAGATTAGGTTGGTGTTCAGTCAAGTCTCTTCCGTTGCTCACTGCGCAGCCGCTGCGCAATGGCAGCTTCCATCCTGATGAGGCCTAGTCTGCCAAAGGGTCGCGGCCGGCGCGTACTTCGCAAGCAAAAGTGAAGTTAAGCGCCTTACCGATGCGGCAAAGTGGGGTGCCAGCCTGCAGATAGCGTGAGAGCAGGCCTGGCGCAAGGCTTGCCGCAGCGGAATTCTGCCAAGAGTGGCGGAATTATCTGGGAATGATCACGTTTACGGCAACTTCGTAGGAGACCACACCGAACACATTCTCCGTGGTAGTAAGCGTGAACACACGGCTCTCGCCTGGAAGCAGGTTGCTGACCTGGCCGGTAGCCATGCCCAGCACGCCGCCGCCGGCATCGAGAATGGCGCCGCCGAGGTCGAGGCTATACGGACGCGGGCCGTTGTTCGTCACCGTCCCGCGCAGCACGTGAGCGAACCCTTCCCGCGCGTAGTGCACGCCACTAAAGCTGATCGTCCGCTCGTGTTCCGCGCCGCCAAGCAGCGTGCCGGTAAAGCGGAGTTCGAGTCGCGCAGGTTCGGCGAAAGGATCGCTGGAAAGCAATTGAACCGCGCGCGCAGACCCCGGCAAGAGCGCGACGACGTCGCCGCTGGCATGACCGATGACGCCGCCGCCGGCATTGAGAACGAGCACGTCAACGCCGCTAGTGAGCGTTAAGTTGGCGTCGTTCCGCAGGCGCAGATAGACGCGCAGATTGCCGTGCGGTGAAGAGATTACTGCAGCCGGCCCGACGATGGACAATTGATCCGCGGGGCCGTCAGTCGCAATACGCTCAATTGGGAGGCCCGGCGCAGTGACTTGCGGCGGTGGCGGAGGCGGTGGCGGCCGCGGCGTTTGCTGTCCCGCGGGCGGGAGCGTCGCGCTGGGCGGGGCGGCTGCAGCTAAGCTGGCTGCGGCCGCATCCAATGGGACCGTAGCGGCATCCGGAATGAGGCCGGATTCCTTGGCAAGGTCGCCCCCAAGGACCACGGTAACGTCACCCGGGTTTGCCCAGGGCACCTTGACTTTCCAGTACTGCAATGCCGCGCGCTGGGCACGCATTACTACCACCGGCCCAAAGTCCTGGATGGCAAGCGGCAGTCCGGAAAGCTGCAGCCAATTGGGATTGCTGAGAAAGCGCTCTCGCAATGCTGCGCGGGCGGCGCTTAATTCCGGCGTATCGCCGGGTTGCGTCTCAAAGATGCGCGTGAGGTGGTCTTGTACCGTGCCCGGCCAATCATTGATAGGATCGTCAGCCGACCAGTCGAAACTCTGGGGAATCTGACGAAAAGCTTCCAGCCAAGCGTCGTAGTTGGCAGCGGAGAGCAAATCGAACGTATTCGCGATGTTCACACTGCTCGTTGCCTGATTCCACTGTAGCAATGCCTTCTGGGTGGCTTGGTAGACAAAGCCGTCAATGATGAAACGCCCCGATACCGGGTACCCCAACTCCGGCACGCCGCCAAGCTGCTGGAAGCCGCTCCAGAAGGCAATGCCGCCACTGTCCGTGATGGCATAGCCTCTGCCGGTGTTGCTGCCGGTCTGCGTGTGGTACCAGCCGTTGTCTACCGCGTGGTCCGGTTCGTCGACGGCCTGCGCGTGCGTCGGAATTGCTGAGGAAAACCAAATGAGGAGTGCGAGCGTAATGCTGCCAAAGAGGCGGAGGTGTTGCTTTTGCATAGCCTTGGTTTTGGTACAGTGTTAATTGCGGAATAACTCAGAGCGTCAATTGCAGCACTCTCTATGCTAGCGGAAGTAGTGCGACGTGACAACGAAGAGTGGGCTGCACACTGCTTGGTTTGGTAGCAACTCATCGAGTTGCTAGTGAATAAGGGTTGAACTTGTGATATCCCTGGCGCAGAGAGCCGAGCACGCCGCGAAAGTTTGACATTAGTTCGCGTGGGACTTGTCCCGTTGTTGTGATTCGGGGCACTGTATGGGAAAGTGAAAGATGGCATGCGAAAGCTGCCAAGTTCATGCATACTGCAAAATGGGTTTCTGAGGCAGTTTTCCTAGAAGCCCGGCATCCCGCCAGGACCAGGCGGCCTTAGCGTCGTACTTGGGAGGCTACATGGACCGCGTACCGCGAGCGTGGATGAAACCGCTCGATGACGATTATAAGGCCAAGCCGCTGCCGGAACGCAAGCGGCGGCCCTGGCAGGAGACTGCCTGGGGCCGCGTGGTGATGGTCCCAATCCACCGTCTCGACCCCTACGTCCGGTGGTGGGAACTCCTCGAACGCATGGTGCACGGGGTGATGTTGAACACCGATGTCTTCAAAGAGGTGCACGAGGACGATTCTGCGAACCTGCAAGCGCTCACGGTACTCTTGATCGTCGTGGTGGTGCAGAATATCAGCCTGTTCCTCGTAGGGTTGTTCTGGTTCGGACTGCTTGGCTCTATCGGATTCGTCGCCAGAGCGATGAGCGACGCGCTGGTGTCCTGGTTCATCTGGCTGATCGTAGCCTACGTCCTGTGCAAAGTGCTCTTCCGCAGCCGGGCAGGTCTTATGCAGGTGTTTCGCACCCTCGCCTATGCATACGTGCCTGCCATCTTCTTGTTCTTTCAGGTAATTCCGCTGTACGGCGTCACGCTTGCCGCACTTACCTACTTGGCTTTGATCGAATACGGCGTCTTGGCGCTGCGTCCGGCGCTGAGAGGATCGATCGCCAAGGCACTTCTTGCCAGTTTCATTGGCTGGACCGGATTGCTGGTGGTGAGCCTGATACTCAGTGAGAGCCAGCTCTTTACGCTAATTCAAGAGTGGATCGCAGAGCAGTGGTTTTAAGTAAAGGATCTTGGGGTTCTGCTGGCAACCGCATGCTTGCACTGGCATAGGTCTCAATTGGAGAGCCGCCCGGCGGAGTCCCACCAAACCCGCCGCCCGCTCAAGAAAAGCCTGGCGCGACGCTATTCTCGTGTCTCATAGCTGCACAGACCCAGATTCCATGTGGATGAGCAATGCCTATGTCGGATGCGGCCGGGTAAACGTGACCTCCGGCGAGAGATCGAGTCCCCAGCCCGGCGCCTCGGAAAGTGTTACTTCTCCGCCCTTTGGCAGCGGCTCGCCCTCGAAAAACGGATGAATGGGTGCGATTGACGTGCCGTCGCCGCTGCCAAAGATGAACTCAGCCATGGGACAGACCGCATGCGCCGTGACAAAGGCATAACTCAGCGCGCCGCCAATGTGGGGGATTACTTGCAGACCGTGAGTCTCAGCCATGGCAGCGATGCGGCGTGCTTCGGTGATGCCGCCGCACCAGGCGAGATCCGGCTGTAGCACGTCGGCGCAGCCCCGTTGGATGAGTTCGTGGAACCCATAGCGGGTATATTCATGCTCGCCGCAAGCAATTCGCAGCCACGGCAGACGCCGGCGTATCGCGGCGTAGCCGTCGTAATCATCGGGAAGCAGCGGTTCTTCCAGCCAGTAAATGTCGTACTGGCGCAGTCGCTCGGCCATGGCAAGGGCATAGGGAACATCCCAGCCCATCCAGGCGTCCACCATGAGTAACCTCTCCGGTCCCAGCGCGTCGCGGGCCGCAGCAACCTGCGCTTCGTTTTTGCGCATGCCGTCAGGCCCATCCCATGGGCCGTAGCGCATGAAAACTTTGTTTCCGTTGAATCCCAGCGAAGTGTAGGCTTCCGTGCGGTTGCCGCTGGCGTAGAGCTGCACGCGCGGCGGCTTATGCGAAGGCCCCTTGGACTTTCCGCCAAGCAGCATGTAGACCGGCAGCTCTGCCGCCCGGCCTTTGATGTCCCAGAGCGCGTTATCAATCGCGCTGACGGCCATGATGGGCAGTCCCTTGCGCCCATAGGGAAGCGTGGCGCGAAACATGAGGTCCCAGAGTAATTCCGTGTCGCGGGGATCTCTGCCCAGGAGCAACGGCTTGAGGTGGTGCTCGACGATGTGGCAACTGGGCACACCCCCACCTCCCACGCCAATGCCCGCAATGCCTTCATCAGTAGTGACCCGGACAATAGTTCTGGGCACCATGCCTTGCCATGAACTGCGGGTCTCGGCGTACTCCGGGTAGGCCGACATGGGGCTCGCCATGCGTTCTGCCACGAGCCAGCTATGGCGCTTGGGCGTTTCCGGCATGAGTGCTTCGATGTCGACGATTTTCATGGCGCTCTCTTCGCTACACGTGGATCCCTGCCTGAATGCGTCATTTCGGCGCAAGCCGGAATCCAGGGGGTTTGCGGCATTTTTCCACACAGCGCGTCCCGCCCCCCATCGCGGCCTCACCGCCATCAAGAGGGATGGCGTTTCGCAATGGACTCTACCCCGGTGTCATCGCGAACCCTTGGATTCGCCAGTTACGCCCACAATCGCAGCCTGCACGGCCCTACCGTCATTACTCGCCCGTTCCCAGGCCCGCCGAACCGGGCGCGGCGTCTGCATTGCTTTCAGATGTCGGATGGGGACGCTCGAGCGTGACCTCCGGGGCGAGGTCGTAGCCCCAGCCCGGCGCTTCCGGCGGGCGCACCCGGCCGTTCTCCGGCAGCGGCTCGCCGCTAAAGAAGGGCTGCACGGGCACGAGTTCGCTGCCGTCGCCCGCGCGAAATATGAACTCAACCAACGGCGCATTGGCATGAGCGATGCAAAAGTGGTAGCTGGCGGTCGCCCCCACGTGGGGAATGACGTCAATACCGTGGGGTTCGGCCATCTGAGCGGCGCGGTGCGCTTCGGTGATACCGCCGCACCAGGCCAGATCAGGTTGCAGGATGTCGGCGCAGCCGCGTTGAATGAGTTCGTGAAAGCCGAAGCGCGTGTACTCATGCTCGCCGGTGGTGATGCGCGTCCAGGAGATGCGGCGGCGCAGTTCGGCGTAGCCGTCATAGTCGTCAGGCGGCAGCGCTTCCTCGATCCAGTACACGTTGTACTGGCGGAGACGCTCGGCCATTCTGAGTGTGTAGATCACATCCCAGGCCATGTAGCAATCGAGCATCAGCAGCATGTCGGGACCGAGGGCCTCGCGCGCATCCGCCACGTGCTTCTCATTCAGCTTCATGCCCTCTACGCCGTCCCACGGGCCGTAGGGCATGGCGACTTTGTTGCCCACGAAGCCCAATGACTTGTAGACAGCGGACTGGTTGCCGGTGGCGTAGACCGGTATCGACGGCTTGGTGGCGCCGCCCAGGAGTTTGTAGACCGGCTGACCGGCGGCCTTGCCCTTGATGTCCCACAGGGCGTTGTCAATGCCGCTGATGGCCATGAGCGGCAGGCCCTTGCGCCCGTAAGGCAGCGAGGCGCGGAACATCTGGTCCCAAAGGCGTTCGGTATCCCGTGGATCTTGGTCGGCGAGCAGACGTTTGAGATGTTGCTCGACGATAAAGCACGCCGGGTTGCCGCCGCCGCCAAGTCCAAGACCCTCCAGCCCGTCATCCGTCTTGACGCGCACGATAATTGGTCCCAAGGGCCCCTGCCACAGCGCGCGCCGATCGCCATACTCCGCATAGCGCGACATGGGGTTGGCCACGCGAATGTGCGAGAGCCAACTAGGCGGCTCAGGCGGCAAGTGGGGAATAAAAGCCTCTATGTCAGTGATCTTCACGAGTCAGGTCCTCAGTATATGATGAGTTTGATTTCAATGACCGCCACAGACCTCTGCCTATGATACCGTCTATGATAACTGGCAGGATCGGCACGTGTCAGTGCGGGATTTGCAGTAGGGATGAATACACTGGCACAACAGTGGCGGGATCAGGGTGGGAGTGAGCTTATGCGGCGTGGCGTATTCAGTGTGAAACACGGCGGCATCGCGCTCTACCTGCTCGCGCTGGCGGTAACGACCGTGCTGCTCGTGTGGTTTCTCTACCTCGATGAGCGGCCGTGGTACGGCAATTGGCCGGCGGTTGTTCTGTCAGTTGTTTTCTTTTCGCTTTTCATCGTGGGCTTTCTCGTGGCGCTCCCGCGCCGCGACTGGCGGCAGGCTGCCTTGGGCCCGGCGTTTCTCATCGCGCTCTTCACCGAGATGTTCGGCATCCCCTTTACGATCTATTTACTCAGCAGCGCATTTGGACTTTCTATCGGGCTGGATGGGAGCGAGGGACATCTCTGGGCGTTATTGCTCGACCGGCTGGGCTGGGTGCCGCTGAGCGTGGGCGTGCCTGTGCTGAAGTGGGGCGGGAGCGCGGTGGTTGCGGCGGGCCTTCTGTTCATGGGCTGGGGCTGGTGGCACGTGTACCGCGCGCGCGGCACGCTGGTGACCGGCGGCCTCTACGGGCGAGTGCGCCATCCGCAATACGTGGGCTTTGCGCTGGTCATGATTGGGTTTCTCGTTCAATGGCCGACGCTGATCACGCTGCTGATGTTCCCGGTTTTGCTGGCAGCCTACGTGCGCCTGGCAGTGGCGGAAGAGCGCTATCTCGAACAAACCCACGGTGATGCGTTCCGCGGGTACAAAGAAACCGTGCCCGGCTGGCTGCCGCGCTTGAGGTGAAGGTGGAAAGCGCACTAGACTGCGTTCGCTGCACTTGCGCGCAAGTATTGTGCCCATCATTAGCTACCGATCTCGCTACCCGTCAATTGAACGGGCGCAATGGGTCATCCAATTGCGTGACACGGGTAATTGTCGTCATGCGCATCCGTTCGCGCTGAGCCTGTCGAAGCGTGGACGGATACGGTGGTCCGACTGCGCGGCAAAGACAATGGATTTGTCACTCACTTGTCGGATTGGGATGGACCTCGTTGGGTTAGAATGCGAGCAGGTCAGCAAGACATACACGTGTGATATGGTCTTGACATGAAGAGCACTAAGCTATTTACAAGGTGTGTCGTTGCCTGCACCGTGCCCGCAATCGCGATTTTCTGTTTGGTCGCATGCGGGGACCCCACTGCGGAATTGCTTGAAGGCCCGGCCTCGCGCGTCTTGTCAGATGAGCAAACGCCCCCTGCCTACGAGGGGGAGTTGTGCGTAAACGAGGCGCGCATCAACGTGCTGGTCGCCGATACGCCACAAGAACGGGCGGCGGGGCTGAGTGGCTATGCCGGACTACCGGAAGACGCCGGCATGCTGTTCGTCTTCCCGGAACCGCGGCAGCCTTCGTTCTGGATGAAAGAAATGGAGTTTGCGCTCGACATAATTTGGATACGCGACGGGACGGTAGTGCAGTTGGATATCTCAGTCTCGCCGCCGCCTGAAGATACGCCGGACGCTCAACTCCCGCGCTACCGGCCCAACGAACCGGTCACGCACGTCCTGGAACTAGCAGCCGGTTCGGCCGCCCGCTACGGCATCACCATCGGCAGCCGCATAGCGCCGTGCCCCGACCCAATGCCCACACCTGGCAATGGCGGCTGATCGGACGCGCTCTGGCAAGATGCAGTTTCGGCCGCATAGAAAGTCGATCTGCCGCTAGGGCCGTCTCCAAGCAAGTCAGGCGCAGGTTGCAAACCTGCGCTACCGGAAGCTGCGGCGGGCATGCGATGTAGCCAAACGATTTGGTTTAGCCGTTGCTATGGAAACACTTGGGGTCGTGCCGCTGGTGCGGCGAATCGAAGTGCAAAGTGAGAAGTCTCTGTCGCCGGTCTGTTGTGGGCGGCACGGTCTGCGCCTATTCCGAGGACAGGACATCTTTTGATAGCACGTCTTCGACGCCGGCCTGGTGATTGGCGAGGCGGGCGAGGGTGAAGAGCAGGTCGGAGAGGCGATTGAGGTAGACCAAGATGGGTTTGGAGAGTTCTTCCTCTTGTGCCAAGGCAACAGCGATTCGTTCAGTGCGACGGCAGACGGCGCGGGCAAGATGGAGCGCGGCGGCGGCGTGCGTGCCCCCGGGGAGGACGAAGTCGGTAAGAGGCGGAAGCGTTGCGTCGGCCTCATCAATGGCGGATTCAAGTGCCTTTGCGTGGCTTGGCGTGATGCGGGGGACGGTATAAGCGCGGGGCTCAAGCGGTGTGGCGACGTCCGCGCCCATGACGAAGAGTTCGCTCTGGATGCGTTGGAGCAGGGAGCCCACCCTCACCCCCGTATCACGTACGGGGCAGGCTCTAACCCCCTCCTGGGGGAGAGGGGACAAGAGTTCGCCCTGCGCGCCTTCGGGCCGAATGGTGGGGAAGGGGTCTGTGTCGCGCACGTGGACCAGGGCCATACCGAGCACGGCGCTCAGTTCATCGATTGTGCCGATGAGTTCCATGCGCAGCGCGTGCTTTTGCACACGCTCGCCGCCAAAGAGGGACGTGGTGCCGTCGTCTCCGCCGCCGGTGTAAATGGGCATGGGGTCTGCTGCCTCCAGTTCTGTTCGGTGCTGATGTACTAGAACTCATCTCATAAATACCTCGCTCTGTGCAAATATGCCCTTCGACAGGTTCAGGGCGAACGAAAAAGGTAACAATCCGTTCGTGCTGAGTGCTGCGCGAAGCCCCTGTCGAAGTACGAGCGGGAAATGCTTAAGGAAATCAATGAGAGCGATACCGCGACGTTCGCCTTTCGAGCCTTTGACTGGCTTAGGAGAGGCAAGCTCCAGGCGAACGGATGTGAGCAGCGGGCCGCTGAATGAGGAATGCTACTGCTGATCGTATTGGCATTGCTTTCTTGACGTTCACCCTTCGACAAGCTCAGGGCGAGCGGCTGCGTGCATCAGATTAACGAGAAAACGCTGCTCTTGCTAACTGGTTCGCCTTGGCTCTGGCGCCGATCACCCTTCGACAGGCTCAGGGCGAACGGCTGCGCCTGCAACAGACCAAAAAGGGGGCTAGTCTTTACGCCCCAAGATTTTCCTGCAAGTGAGGAGTGACCGGGTCGGCTAGATGCTATTCAGAGGCTGCGGTGCGTAGCATGTCGCGCATGCGTTGCACCAGGGCGAGGCCCTCAGCCCATGGCCGTTGGAAGCAGTTACGCCCAAAGATGAAGCCCGCCGCGCCGGCTTGGACGCCAAGGCGCGCCTTTTCCAAGGCTTCCTCGTCGCTGGCGCGCGAACTGCCGGAAATCAGCACCAGCGTTTTCCCCGCGGACTGCACCGCTCTTGCCAGCGCCTCGTCGGGTGTGACGTTCATGGTGTTGTAGGGCGCGGGCGCGAGCTTGTCCATTGCCGGATCGATCTTGGGCACGTTGAGCTTGACCACGTCCGCGCCCAGTTCGCAGGCCACGCGCGCGGCGTAATCAATGGCGTAGAAACTGTCGCGGCCGCCTTTGGCCTCCATGTGCTTGCCGCGCGGATACGCCCACATGATCGTCGGCATGCCGAAACGATCGGCGTCTTGCCGCACCTGCCGCCACTGGGCAAAGTCCTCGTCCTGGCGCGACGACCCCATGTAGAGCGTGTAGCCGATGGCGTCGGCGCCCACGCGCACAGCATCCTCGACCGTGGCGTTAAGCGGATTGAGGGGATCGTCGTCGGGCGGGATATTCGTTCTGCCGTTGAGCTTCACCACCAGGGGCATCCGGCCGGCATACGGGCGCATGTACTTTAGGGCGTTGCCGTATTGCAGCGCTACGCCTGAGAAGCCGCCCTCCACCGCCAGCCGCCAGATGTAATCGGGATCGAGCGCGTCGGGATTATCGAAGAAGTCCACCGGGCCATGCTCCATGCCGTGGTCTACGGGCAAAAGCATCATGGTGCCGTTGCCGGGGCCATAGCCGTAGAGCAAGCGCTGCAAACGCACGTACTTTCCCGGACTTAGCTCAAGATTGTCTAACGTAACTCGCCGGTTAGTAGTCGTAGAATTCGCCATGGTAGCCGCCCTTAAGCCGTTGCGGTGAAGGCTATTCCAGATAACTGATTATCTGTTGCGCAAGCGTAACATAATTGCGCAACTATTCGTATGCGGCCCATGGGAATTGTGCCGCTTTTTCTGCAAGTTGCGGGATTTGGCTGCGGTATTTCTCGGTCCACATTGCCTGTCCTACGCCGTCGGCAGTCCAGAGTGTCACCGGGAGCAGTCATGCGCCCAGCAACGGCAGGTGCTTGAGGCGGTGATACCTCAGAGCAAGAGAGACACAGTGTTTCAATGCGTCCACCGGTAGCTCATCGGTTTTCCGGAATACGATGGCCCTGTTCCCCGCAAACGTAAAGACACTCTACGAGAGTGTCTTGAACGTGTCCACTAACGAAGTGTTGCAATTGAAGTACAGCGCGTACCGGTGCGGTGACTTCGCCTTCCAGTCCATTCTGATCATGCTGCCGCCTTTGGTGAGGAAGCTCGGCTCTCCCCACTTCAGGGCTTCTTCGACCTCAGCGACGCCCTCTGTTTCTGCCGCAGTGTCGAGGACGATCTGCCTGAGCCGCAGCATCCTCCGGCGCATTGGCGCCGGGTAGCCGTCGAATACTTGCGCTACTTCAGGGTTCTCGATACCGTCCAAGCCAGGCATTGCTGTGCTCTTACGCATCCTGCAACCTGCTAACACTATTGCGGGGTGGAAACCAAGAAGCTGCCCTACCGAAGGGTGCAGCAATGGCCGTCATGAATTCTTAGGAAGTTGTGTGTTGCTTCACTGCTGCCTCTAACTGCGCCAAGGATGCCGGGGGCACGTGAATAGTGCCCAGTTCAGCCAGGGACAAGATGCCGCCGCCGTGAAAGTCGCTGCCGCCGGTTGGGATCAGGCCGAAGCGCTCCGCCATGCGCAAGATGGCGGCACGCCGCGCCGCCCCATAGCCGGTGTAGTACGCTTCGATTGCATCGAGGCCTGCTCCGGCAAGTTCCGGCACCAGACTTTCCAGATCCACCTGGTCCGCGCCTTCCACGTTGTACGGGTGGGCAAGTCCGGCTGCGGCCCCGGCGCGGTGCAGCAAGGCAACCGCTTCTGCCGGCGTGAGTTTCGGCTGTTCCACGTAGGCCGGCATACCGTGTCCGAGGAATTTATCAAAGGCTTCGTTCGAATCGCGCACGTAGCCTTGGGCGATCATGGCCTTAGCAATGTGGGGGCGGCCCACCGCGCCGCCGTCTGCGCGCTGCAGGATTTCTTCCCAAACGAGCGGCAGGTTGAGCGCGGCCAGCTTCTGTACCATTTGTTGCGCGCGGTAGAGTCTGCCGTCGCGTTGCCGCACAACGACTGCTTGCAATTCCGGGTTTTCCGTGTTCACGAAATAGCCGAGGATGTGCACGGATTGGCCGTGCCACATGGTATTGAATTCAATACCCGCGATCACGCGCACGCCGAGCGCTTGTCCGGCTTCCTGGGCAGCGGCGACGCCGTCGGTACTGTCATGGTCGGTAATGGCAATGCAGTCGAGTCCTGCCTGGCACGCCATGTGCACGAGATCGGCCGGAGCAAAAGCCCCATCCGAGGCCGTGGTGTGCAGGTGTAGATCGATGCCTGGCATGAGAGGTATTAGATACGTTGATTGAATGTAGTTTTACTGTGTCGGGCAGTTCGGCCTTGCCCTACCCATGATACACTACGGTCTGCTTCAACTTGAGATGGGACTGCAAAGAGAGAATTACTAGGATGTCAGCGTCCCCTGTAGTCCGGCCGCTCAGTGCCCACGCCACCTTAAGTCTAAAGAGCGGGGGACAAGCCCCCGCTCTACAGTTCATTCAGAGTACCAGGGTTGCCGGCGGTTGGAGCGCGCTGCTTACTTTAGCGTTTCAAACGCAGTTTCGCCCATTCCTTCAACCATTCCTTCAACCCGGAAAGAGCGCTAGTCGAGCCGGACGGGCACACCCTCAAGCAGGCCGGCTTCGTGCATGGCTACCCACTCGCCCATGAAGGTTTCATTCCACGTGTCGGTGAGGGGATGCTCCAGCATTTCTTGGAACGTGGTCCAGAAAATGATGATGCCGTCGGCGCCGTCGCGCAGGGCGGCATACGCGGTCTCGACGCTTCTGACGAGGGCGGCGGTGACGTAGGGGCGGTTTTCCCAGCCCGCGAACATCCGCACGCACTCGCGGACGAGCTTGGTCGGGTCGCCGCCCATCTGCTTGACCGGCTCGCAGAAGGGGAGGATGTGGGTCGCGCCCGCCTGGGCGACGGCGGCGGCCTGGGGCAGCGAGAATACGGTGGTGCAGTAGGTCTCGATGCCCTCCTCCGCCAAGCGGCGGAAGGCTCCCAGCCCGTTTACGGTACAAGGAATCTTGATGATGATCTGGTCCGACATCCGCGTGAAGACGTGGCTGACGTCGAGCAACTCGTCAGTTGAGTGACCGTCTACTTCGACGACCACGGGTTTTTCGGTGATGTCGAGGTAGCGCTGGACGACGTCCTTGATCTGACCGTACTTCTTCACCATGTCGTTGAGGACAACCGTATTCGTCACGATGCCGGCAGCGCCGCGGTCCATCCAAGGTTTAAGGTCTTCGGGATCCCCTGCCAGCCAGATGGCAGGGCCTCTGCCGGCGCGCCGGGCCTGCATCACGGGGCCGGTTACGACGGGCTCCACCGCGTTCGTATTTATGTTGGTCTCCGTTGCCATGCTGCGCCTCCAGGGTTTCGTCTTGCGGTTGCAATCGGTTTTCCCAAAGTATGAATCGTGCAAGTCTAGCCGATAACCTTCACATGAATCACCGTGGTTCGGCCCCCTGCCTTTTCCTCTCTCACTTCTATATTCTCGGGATACTTGCGAACCAGGCTCAAGAGCTGGTTTTCACCGTAGGTTCGAGGATCAAAGCCCGGATCAAGTTGCCTCAGATAATTTCCTACTGTAGCGAGGTAGGCCCATCCATCGTCCTGCCGAGTCATTTGTATCGCTTTTACAAGCAAATCTAGCGGCTCAGCAGGTCTCTCAACTTCGCTTGCGGTGGCAGGCATTTTGTTAGCCGTGGTTCTCTTTTGCGGCTGAGTGGGCTTCTTTGAAGATTCCGCTCGTTCCAGATTCTCCGTGTAGATGAACGTCTCACAGGCATTAACGAAGGCTGACGGAGTTTCTCTTCTCCCAATTCCCATTACAAAGAAGCCTTTTTCTCGCGCGCGCGTAGCCAAGCGTGTGTAGTCGGAATCTGAAGACACGATGCACAATCCCTCGACAAACCCATCGGCGAGTATGTCCATCGCGTCGATAATCAGCGCGCTGTCGGTTGCATTCTTGCCCTTCGTATAGGCGAATTGCTGAATCGGCTGAATCGCGTGCGTCTGCAACGCAACCTTCCAGCCTTTCATACCAGTCTCAGTCCAGTCGCCGTAGATTCTCCTGATGGGTACCACGCCGAATTTGTACACCTCGGTCAGGAGGACTTCCAAAAGAGACGGCTGCGCATTGTCGCCGTCTATCAAGAGGGCGATACGCCTATCGCGGTTAATTGGCAGCTCAGTTGCCACGCTACTTCCTCCCCACAGTAAGAAATCGGAATGAAGCGACGCCACATTCGTCTTCAAAATCGGCGTAGATCTTGTTCGCTCTCAACTTGCCTAGAATCCAGTTTCAGGTCAGAATCGCTCCATTTGGCGTCTATAGACCTATCATTTCCCGCAGCACGGGCGAAAGGTGTGTCGCGATGAAGTTCATGCCGGCGTCGTTGGGGTGCGTGCCGTCGGGAACGAGGGCCGCGTCGTTGGGGCCGAGGATGGTTGTGCCGTCGATGAGGCGAATGTGCGGGTCGCCGCTGGCTATATGCTGCGCCACGACCTCATGCTCTGCCGCGCGGAGCGCATTCATGGTGACGCCGCGCGCATCGGGCTTGGCATCCGCGAATTCGCCGTGGCAACTCAGGATGCTTATTACAAGGATGGGTGTGGTGGGATGGCCGCTGCGCACGAGTTCGATGAAGTTGCGGAAGGTTTCGCGCCAGGCAAGGGCGTCGAGCCACGACGAAACGCGCACGTTGACGCCCATGAGAATGCTGAGAATGTCAAAGTCCATGGCGGCCAGCATGTGCGCCGCGCCCGGCTCGCCGCGTGCCCAACCGCGAAAACCGAGATTGAGCGGCTCCAGCCCTGCCAAGTGCGCGGTCTGCGCCACGTATGTTAGTCCCGGATCGGACGCCGTCCGGCCTTGGGTGATGGAGTCACCGTAGGCCGCCCAGACGTAGGGCGCGGGGTCGACAGAAGAGAGGGTTGCGCCGTCCGGCACACCGAGCGCCATCGGCTCCAAGCGGGAGACGTAGGGAAGGTAGAGCGAAAACGTCTGCTCGCCCTGCGCCGGCAGCGCAAACTCGACGTGAAGCTCGCCGCCCGGATTGCGCTGATTGCTCGCGGCAATGCGCGAGTCCTCCGACCAAAGACTAACGATGCCCTCTTCCTCAGGTTGAAGTCCGGGATCCCAGGCGCGGAATGAGACCAGCGACGCGGAAGTGGTGAAGACGAGGCGAACGCCGGCCGTAGAGAGCGCGTGCTGCCACGCGCCCACAGGGTAGCTAAGAGAATCCGCAGGATCGAGGCGCGTGATGTGTAAGCGCCCGTCCGCAACTTCTACGAACGGCGCGCCGCGCAAGAAAGGAAGCAGTTCTTCACCGGCGTACCAGCGCATTGGGCACGTCCTTTACATCACTTAAAAACAGGTGGCCGCTGGGCAATCCTACTCAAGAGGCCTCTGCAATACGTCCTCAAGGCGGTGTGTAGCGGCGGACATACACAGGAATCGCCCTCACCCTAACCCTCTCCCGCAGGAGAGGGAACTCTTGGAGCCGCCCCGGAAGTTGGCCTCACCCTAACCTTCTCACGCAGGAGAGGGAACTCTTGGAGCCGCCCCGGAAGTTGGCCTCACCCTAACCTTCTCACGCAGGAGAGGGAGATTTTAATGCCGCACCGGAACTTGCCGACGCTCCATGGCGCGGAAGTGACGATTCTCTTGATACCCGCCGTCATTGCAATTCTACGTGCGGTAGTCGCTGTTGAAGATGACGTACTCGGTGGTCAGGTCGCAGCCCCAGGCGGTGGCAGTGGCGTCGCCGTCCGCCAGGTCGAGCGTGAACATGGCCTCTTTCCGGTCCAGCAAGGCTGAGGCGGCGTCCTCATCGAAATCGGTGGGCGTGCCGTTTTGAAAGAGCAGCATGTCTTCCAGCCAGAGGGATGCTCTGTCAGGATCGAAGTCCACGCCGCTGTAGCCCGCTGCGCACATAATGCGGCCCCAATTCGGGTCGGAGCCGAGGAACGCGGTCTTGACCAAGCTGGAGCTGGCAACGCTGCGGCCGACAAGGCGGGCGGCAGCTACCGACGCCGCGCCGCGCACCTCCACGCCGAACATCTTGGTCGCGCCTTCGGCGTTCCGCACGATCTCTTTCGCGAGATAGACAGCCACTGCGCGCAGCGCTGATTCCAATGCTTCACCTGCCGCGCCGCCGTTGATTTCCGGCCCACCGAGGGCGCCGTTTGCCAGCGCCAGCACCGTATCGTTGGTTGAGGTATCGCCATCCACGCTGATCATGTGAAAAGAGTCGTCGACGACGCGCTTCAAGGTTGTCTGGAGAAAGGTCCGGGCGACCGGCGCGTCTGTGGTGAGGTAGGCGAGCATGGTGGCCATGTTGGGATGGATCATGGCAGCGCCCTTGCACATGCCGCCCACTGCGTAGGTGATGCCGTTGGCTTCAAACTTCGCTGCGGCTTCTTTGGGCCACTCATCGGTGGTCAACATAGCCACGGCCGCTTCCAGGTGCCGCTCTCTTGCAGGCGCAAGCCGGCTGATGCCGTCCCGGACAATTTCCATGGGAAGTTGGCGGCCGATTACGCCGGTGGAACAGACCAGGATATCTGCGGCGGCCACACCTACCTGGGCTGCGAGCAGCGCCGTCATTTCTCGAGCGTTTGCCATGCCCTGGTCGCCGGTGCAGGCGTTCGCATTGCCGCTGCAGTACACGATGCCGTGGGTTACGCCGCGCCGCAGGCGTTCCTGGTCGACGAGCACCGGCGCGGCTTTTACTTTATTCTCCGTGAACACTCCGGCTACGGTTGCGGGCAGCTCTGAGACAAGGCAGCCTACGTCACGTTTCTCACCTGCCGGATCGTGCTCTTTGATGCCGCTGAATACTCCGTCTGCAAGAAAACCGGCGGGTCGTGTTGCGCCCCCGGCAACCAGTCCTTCCGCAAGTTCTTCTGACATGAAATTCTTTCCTTACTTGACGTGTAATTGCGCGCCGAAATGGCCGCGTTTGGATTTGGCGCGATCTCTTGCCTAATCGGGCAGTTTCTCTGCAATCCGTAGCACTGCAGTCAGCGACCGGTGCGGCGCACGCACACGAATCATCCACGTAGATTCCTAATGATGATACACGAGACCGTTGGACGTTGCGCTACCTAAGTGGCGCATTGGGGATTTGCCAAGCGAGAGCGGCGGCGTGCGGCCCTACGTTTGCCAGTTTTGCAGGAACTCTGCGAGCAGTTCGCGCCCGTTTTCTTTGATTGGCGGGAAGTGGCTAAAGCAGATGGTCGTAAAGTCTACTTCGAGCAGTTTGGCAAGGGACCTGCGCGCCTGCTCGGGGTCTCGTGTAAAGAACCAAGAGGATTGCTGCAGCTTGCGAAACCGGTACTGGAGGGCGTCGCCAACGACAATGGCCTTCGCCGATTCGACGTAGTAACAAGTGCTCCCCGGCGTGTGGCCGGGCGTGTGGATAGCGCGGACCCCGTCAATTTCGGGCAGATAGTCGCCGTCTTCCAGTGGATGGCTCACTTTTACCGGGGGGCTATTGATGAAGGAGACGGCGGACGGCACCTGTGGCAGCCTTTCGCGGCGCAGAAAGCTCGGCGCGGGCTTGTCGCCGCTGACAATGCTTGCCTCAGCGCGGTGAATCGCCACTTTCGCAGGTGTCGCTTCCGCCAGTTCGGCCAGCCCGCCGGCATGATCGGGGTGGGAGTGTGTCAACGCTATCAGCCGCACCTGCTCCAAGGATACGCCGAGCAATCCCAAGCCTGCTTTGATGGCGGGAAGACTGCCTCGACTACCCGCATCTATCAGTACAACACCGTCTCGCGCTGTGAGCACCGTGACACGCGCTATGAGCGCACGCACCTGATTTACACCGGGCGCGATAGTAATGGGACCTAGCAATGGGATGTCCGGCACCGATTACTTGCGCTCCTTGGACGAAGTGGTTAGCTGAAAGGCTGCGCGCGGGCGGACAGCGGTTCGTCATACTCGCGCATCGCTACTCTCTCCCTTACGGTACCACAGTGCGACCGGTTTTCAGAAGGCCGAGAGGCGCGTATAATACGCGTAGCCTTTCCCGCAACAAAGACGTAAGGAGAGCCGCATGCAGACGCTTAACGACCTCCTGGAGACCGCGGCCAACCGCTTCGGTGATTCGCCGGCCCTGCTCATCAAGCCGGGCATACGTGTACGTTCTTGGCGCTATCGCGAACTCTGGGAGGCTTCCGGCCAAGTGGCAGCATATCTTCGGGACCAGGGCATCGAAAAAGGTGACAGAGTCGTTATCTGGGCGCCGAACCGGCCGGAGTGGGTGGTAGCCCTCTTTGGCTGCCTGCGTTTGGGAGCAATCGCGGTCCCATTTGACATACGAAGCGCGCCGGAGTTCGTTGCCGGGGTCCTTGGTCAAACGGAGCCAAAGTTTGCGTTTGTCTCCCAGTTCACACCGGAGAATGCCGAGGTGGAGGCCCTGCCGCACCTGAATCTTGAAGACATGGAAGACCTGCTGCATGCCAGCGCTGCCGCGCCTCCGCGCGTTGACGTGGCGGCAGACGACATTGCCGAGATCATGTTTACCTCCGGTACCACCGGCGCGCCCAAAGGCGTGATACTTACCCACGGGAACATTGTCGCTAATGTGGTTGCCGGCTGCCGGGAGGTCGTCCCGCAACCGCACTGGCGGTTGCTCTCCCTCCTGCCCTTGAGCCATATGTTGGAGCAAACCGTGGGCCACTATGCGGTGCTGCTGGGCGGCGGGCGGATTGTGTATCCCGCCAGCCGTCAGCCAAGCATTTTGGTGCGCACAATGCAAGAAAACGGTATCACCAGCATTGTACTCGTGCCGCAGGCGTTGGACCTCTTTATGAACGCCATCGAGCGGGAGGCGGAACGCACCGGCAAGAAAGAGCAACTCGCGAAAATACTCGGCATTGCGCCGCGCCTGCCGGTATGGGTGCGCCGCAAGCTCTTCGGCAAAGTACATCGCCGGTTTGGGGGCAAGCTGCAGTTTGTCATGTGCGGCGGCGCCCGCTTAGATACTCCTCTTGCTGAGAAGTGGGAGGCGATAGGCGTCTTTGTGCTCCAGGGATATGGGACGACGGAAGCGGCGCCGATCGTTGCCTGCAACAGCTTCCGCTACAAGAAGCTGGACGCCTTGGGCAAGGTGCTGCCGGGCCAGGAGGTCAAGATTGAGCCGGATGGCGAAATCCTGACCCGTGGTCCGAATGTGACGCCCGGCTATTGGAACGCGCCGGAGATTACGCAGTCATCCTTCCAGGACGATTGGTACAAGACCGGCGACCTGGGCTATATCGATGAGGATGGCTTCATCTACTTCAAGGGCCGCAAGAAAGACCTAATCGTACTCGCCAACGGTCAAAACGTCTATCCCGAAGACATCGAACCGCTACTCCAAAACCACCCGGCAGTGGAAGATGCGGTCGTAGTCGGGATGCCAAGCCCCAGCGGCGGTGAGGACGTGCATGCGGTGCTGATCACCAGCGATGGATCCGATGGCAGCGGCATTGTCGCTGAGGTGAACCCGCAGCTCGCCGCCCATCAGCAGATAAGAGGATTCAGCCTCTGGCCGGAGGAAGAGTTCCCCCGCACCCATACCCTCAAGGTGAAGAAGAATCTGGTGCTGGACCGCCTCATCGCGGATGCGCAGGGCAAGTCGGAAGTTGCCGCCGCTCCTGCGGCGGAGGAACCTAAGGACGAGCAGACGCCCTTAGAAGAGTTGATTGTGCGCACCTGTGAAGTCTCTGTGGCGGACGTGCATGCCGGCAGCGGCCTGAGCGCAGACATCGGCCTGGATTCCTTGGGTCGGGTGGAACTGCTCTCGGCAATCGAACAGGAACTGGGGGTCTACATCGACGAATCCCAGGTGCATCCTGAGACGACGGTGAGGGACCTTGAGACGCTATTGGCGCAGGGCAGCGCAAGTGAGGATGAGCGGTTTCCAAGCTGGAGCAGATCGGCGTGGTGCGGGGCTGTGCGCGCTGTTCTGCACTACCTTGCCGTCAAACCCGGCGTAGGCATGTTCTATCAGGTCAGGGTTGCGGGAAGGGAAAACTTGGATGGACTATCGGGGCCGGTGCTCTATGCCGCGAATCATAATCTAAGGTTGGATGCCGGCATGATTCTGAAGAGCCTGCCGGCGACGGTACGCCGGCGGCTTGCAATCGCGGCGGCTGCCGATAACTACCACTCGTCGTTTGCGTGGTGGTTCGTAAGTCCGCTATTGGGCCACACTTTCCCCTTTGCGCGCCAAGGCCCGGTGCGCCGCAGCTTGGAGAATCTGGGGAATCTGCTGGATTCCGAGTGGTCGGTGCTCATTTTCCCGGAGGGCGATCGGACCGATGGCGAGATAAAGGAGTTCAAGCCCGGCACCGGCTTCGTTGCGATGGAGTCACGGACGCCGGTGGTGCCGATTCGGGTCAGGATCACGAAGCCGGGCGTGTTCGAGGGCGGAAGGTTTCCAGCGCGTGGCAAGGTGGAAGTGCAATTCGGTAAGCCGCTGATCTTTGCCCCCGGCACCGACTACATGAAAGCTACGAAGACGCTCGAACAGGCAGTGCGCGGGCTTTAGTTACATGAAAGCAGAGTGGCTGTCGCTCGCAGTGCCTGCCAGACTTGCCACAACGATTGTGCGGCGACTGCACAGCGGCTTAGCGACGCTAGCGAGACGAGTGAGCTACAGACCCAAGAGCCGTTCGTGCTGAGCTTGTCGAAGTGCGGAAGGCTCTTCCGGATTTATCCATAGGGCCTTGATATAGCACGAAACGGAAGTCAGATCCTCGTCGTGCCTGTGCCGTCGGCAGTAGACGCTTTGAAGAGTTGTACGCAACACACGCAATAGACGTAGGGGCACGACATGTCGTGCCCCTACGTCTTAACTGGTATGTGCTCTCGCGGTCGCGCTCCTCTTGTCCAACAGCCTGGATGCGATTAGCTAGGTCGAACAAGAGATATTCTCGGAAGCAGCGATGTTCGCCCACACTATGGATACAGCGGCTTGGCTTCCAGTCCCATCGTCTCGGGTAGACCGAGCATGGCGTTGGCATTTTGCAGCGCCTGGCCGGAAGCGCCTTTGACGAGGTTATCGATGGCGGTGGTGACAATGAGGTGTCCCGTGCGTTCATGCACAACCGGATGAATGAGGCAATGGTTGCTGCCGTACGTCCACTTGGTCTTGGGCGAGACGGCGAGCACCTCTACAAACGGCTCAGCGGCGTAGCGGGCCTGGTAGAGTTCAGCCACCGCCTGCTGGGTGGCGGGTTTAGTGAGCGCGGCGTAGCACGTGGTTAAGATGCCCCGCGTCATAGGCATGAGGTGCGGGATGAAGGTTACCTGCACGTCGGCAGCCGCCACTTCACTGAGTTCTTGGACGATTTCGGGCATGTGCCGGTGGCCCTGCAGCGCATAGGCTTCCACGCTCTCGTTGACTTCCGAATAGTGATTCGCAAGCGTGAGGCTGCGTCCGCCCCCCGATATGCCGGACTTGGCGTCCACGATCACAGCCGGTGGGACCAGCCCTGCCGCCAGGGCCGGCGCAAGCCCTAATATAGCGCCGGTGGGATAGCAACCGGGATTTGCCACGATCTTGGCTTTCTGCACTGCCTCGCGGTGGAGTTCCGTGAGGCCGTAGACGGCGCTCTCCAGATACTCGGGACACGGATGCTCCTGGTACCACTCCTTGTAGGTATCGGTGTCATGCAGTCGAAAGTCCGCGGCAATGTCTACGACGGGTATGCCGTCCTGAATGAAGGGCAGCAGGGCTTCCGCCGAGGCCTTGTGCGGCAGTCCGGAGAAGACGAGGTCCACCTTGGCGGTTATCTCTTCCGTAATCATCATCGCCCCGAGGTCGCCCTTGGGAAAGAGGCCGCTGAACGGAAAAACCTCTGCCAGGGTCTTGCCGGCCTGACTGCGGCCCGTGACGGCCGCGATCTGCAGTTCCGGATGCCAGGCCAGCAGCCGGACGAGCTCCAGTCCGGCATAGCCGGTGACGTTCAAAATGCCAATACGCATCCCAGTTCTCCGCGGTAATACAGTTTTGTGTACAGACGACTCAACCCATGCAAGGCGATGTGTCTACAGCGTGAATTCTGAGTTTCTCGTCACTTCGTTCTTCAGAATGACGACCAAGGTGTAGCGTGGGGGCTTGTCCCCCGCCTCGTTGCACAAAGTGTAAATGCCCCGTAGGCTAACTGCCCAATTACCCAACTGTGCTTCTCACATTGACAGGATAAGGAAGCCAACAGGGGTAGAAACCTAGTGTAGCGAAAGGGTGTAGCGCCGTAAAGTGTCATCGCCCCAAAAGCATTACGAGGATGAACGCTGCCAGCCCAAGGCGATAGAGCGCTAGCGGCCAAAGGCGGCCGCGCTGCAAGTAGCGTAGGAAAACGCGAATACAGAGATATCCCACCGCAAGGGCGCTTACAAACCCTACGAGGAAGATTGCGCCGCCGTTTCCGCTCAATGCCGTGCTGTCGAGATGACGGGCCTCCCACACGCCTGCGCCGAAGATGATTGGCGCCATGAGCAGAAAGGAGAACCGAGCGGCCTCTACCCGGCTCAAGCCCAGCAGCATGCCCATAGTAATGGTGCTGCCGGAGCGCGAGACCCCAGGTACGATCGCCAAGGCTTGAGCGAATCCAATGAGTAGCGCTTCCCGCCACCCGAGGCTATCGCATGCGCGCTCGCCGGTATGCCGGGCATCCACAATCCAAAGAATCACGCCGAGCCCGGCAAGGGCAACGGCGATGATCCAGGGAGCGCGGAAGACGGTGGCGGCAGCGTTTTCGAGCAGGAGGCCGGCGGCCACGCCCGGTAGTGTGGCGAGCACGAGCAGCCAGGCGAGGCGCCGCTGAGGATCGCCTTGAAGATCCCGCTCGCGAATTGAGACGAAGAAGGCGCCGGCAAGCGAAAGGACGTCCCGCCAGAACACGAGCAGCACGGCGAGGAGCGTGCCCACGTGCAGGGCTACCGCGAACGGCAGGCTGTTCAGAACCGGCGACGACCATTGAAATGCCCACGGCAGAATGACGAGGTGGCCGGAGCTGGAAATTGGCAGGAACTCAGTGATCCCCTGCACTATTCCCAGAATCGCGGCGGCGGTAACGTCGCCGTCCCACCAGGCTGGCCCTAGAGTAGAAATTGGGAAGGGATTCTGTGGCATCAATGACTCGTCATTGTCTTTACTCGCCGACTGTGTGGTTGCTTCGGCGAACGCTGCGGGACACGAAAACCGATGGCCGCGCCTAGGCCTTGCAGCGATCCTGCTCCAGCGCCCTGATTTTTCTCACAATTGCGAGACTGCCTGCGACTGCAGAACCAACTTGCGGGCCCATGACAGGGTCGCCGCCAAACGTGGTGAAGTGGCCTCCGGCTTCGCGCACGATCAGAAGCGCGGCAGCCATATCCCAGGGTTCGAGCCGGTGATGGAAAAAACCGCTAAGGCGTCCGGCGGCAACATAACATAACGCGAGCGCTGCCGAGCCGATCAGGCGCAGCCCCGCGACGTGAGGCCGCACCGCAGCGGCGAGCGCCAGGCTGTCGTGAGCGGCCTGTTCATCGTGCCCCAGGTCGAACCCCACCAGCGCGTCGTGCCAGGCAACGTCGCTGCGTACGGTAATAGTCTCGGTGTTCCACAGAGCGCCCTTGCCTGCTTCCGCCGCAAAGAGGTCCCCCAGCAAGGGATCGTAGACCACGCCCACGACCGGACGTTTGCGCTCCACCAGCGCGATGCTCACCGTGAAGAGTGGGAAGCGGTTTGCAATGTTGAGCGTGCCGTCGATGGGATCGATTATCCACGTCGGCGCGTCCGCGAGCGGCTCGTTAGTCGTCTCTTCGGTAAGAAAGTGATGGTCGGGAAACGCAGCGCGGATGTGCGCTTGGATGCGGTCGTTTGCCGCAAGGTCGAGGCCGGTTACGAAGTCGCCCCGGCCTTTCCTTGCCACAATGGCCGGATTGGCAAGGTTTTCCCGCAGGTACGCTCCGGTCTCCTTTGCCGCGGCGACGGCGACCGCGTAGGGCGAGAGTTGCACGACTAACCGTTGCCTGCGCGCATGGTGGGATGGAAATCGTCGACCTTGCGGAAACGGAGGGCCGGTGTGCACTCTCGCCTCATGGAGACCTTTGCATAACTACGGCCGAGGGAGAAGAAGGTATGCCCTCTCCTAGGGGAGAAGGTCGGGGTGAGGGGAAATCTTGCCAATCCGGTTCCAATTCTCTGAAGAACCTAAACAAATTTGCACCACACCGATGAAAAACGCATCGGTTTGTGGGAGAATCACGCTCACCCCCGTATCATGTACGGGGCAGGTTCTCACCCTCTCCCGTCGAGGAAACCTTTGCACAACTCAAGCCGGCAGGTGAGAAGATTCCCCTCACCCCCGTATCGAGTACGGGGCAGGCTCTAACCCTCTCCCCCAGGAGAGGGAACCGGAGCCGCTCCGCTTTCACTTTTTTCCGCATTCTGCACCCTCTCCCTCGACGGGAGAGGGGACTTTCTCGCTCCGGCAAGGGTTATGCAAAGGTCTCTCATGGTAGTGAGATGGCTCACGCGCAGCCGCTACATTGCCAGTTCGCGCATTAGTCTTTCGGAGGTCAAGATGTCTTGGCGGTACTGCAATGCCTGCGGCGACGCATAGGCGCGATAGGCGGCGGTCGCACGCTCAAACGCGCTCATGAGCGTTGCCATGCCGATTGGCTCGCGCTGGTGGTTGTGGGGTGTCCAGATAACCAATTTGCGCGGCGCGATCAGCGCAGCGACGTCGCAGATGTCGAATTCCCGCAGCGCCCCAAACAGGAACCACGACGCATCGTACGCGTAGTATTCGTTCTCAACCAGCCAGCGGTAGGAACCGAGGCACTCGTGGGCGATCACTCCTGCGGCGCGCTGGTCCAAGGCGGCAGCAAACAGCGCCAGTAAGGCGCCGCCGCCGCGACCTCCGAGCATAATGTGTTTTGCAGCCGTAGCCGGATGCGACGCGAGTGCGTCAAGCCCACGCAAGACGTCCTGCACGCGCATTCCCAGCAGCGGACGCGCTTGCAAAAAGCCCATGTAGGCCACTTTGTGGCTGGTGTGCCCGTTATCGCTCGTTTGAGGATTGTCCGTCACCGGATATCCCGTTTCGCCCATACCCCTTGGATCTATCGCCAGAGAGGCCACACCGCGCACTGCCAGGGCATCGAGCATCACCGTGGTGCGCTCGCCGTCCTTACCCTCGTCATCAACCCAGAGAAGCACACTGTTTTCCTCCGCGCCTACCGATCTGCGCAGCACGCCGGGCACCAGGATGCCGGGTTCGGATTCAAAGACGATGCGTTCGCGCCGCACGTGTTCGCTGGAGTCAAGTGCAATGCTCGTGAGACCAAGGTCGCCTGCTAAGGGGAACGCGGACAGCACGCGGCGCACGCGTTCACGTACCGCCTGCTGATAAAGCGCCACTTCGCTCTCCGAGCCTACCGGGGGCAGCGCCGGGTCTATCTCCTCCAACAGCTTGCGGTTGAGGGTGAAGACGGTCTCACTGCCCAATTCATGCACATTGCCGGTTTCCGTGCACCAGAGAGTTTCATCAGGTTCGACCGCAATCTCGGTCTCATCGTTGCCTTCTTCTCGCTTGTCAAACTCACGATTAAACCACTCATACGCTGCTTGCCGCATGGGCAAGTTATAGCCGTGACCTTGCTCTGCCACGGCCAGTGTGAGTTTGTCGGGTACATTGAGCACTTCATAGACCCGTTTCGCGCTCTCGACACAACGGCGGGCGCCTGCAAGCGGAAAGTAGTCGCCGGTGGCTGCACCCACACACAGCGGGCGCGGCGCGACGAGCGCCAGGTAGTCCTCATGGTCGAGGCCTACGGCAAGCTGACCGAAGAGGTTCTGTTCGGCATCTTGGGGGCCGACAGAATCCAGCAGCGCCGGAAAGCCCGCGATGTAACACGTCGGCATGGCCGCCTTCACACGATCGTCGAAAGGCACGTAGTAAGCCGTATTTGTGCCGCCGCCGGAAACGCCGGTACAGCCAATGCGCTCCGGATCGACGTCGTCCCGCGAGAGCAGGTAGTCTAGGGCGCGGATGCTATCCCAGATCATGTATTGCGCGAGGTTGATACCAAGCAGCAGACACTGCGCACCGACATTGCTATGCTCGCGAGTGGATGAGATAAACGCGGATTCCCGCTTTATTGGGTCCCAATACTGCCAGCGCTCGCCCTGGCCGAGGGGATCGTACACCAGCACGAGATAGCCTTTTTCGGCAAAGCCTGCCGGTGTCCGCTGGTAACTCTCGTATGCTTTCCCATTTCGGCTATGGCCGGGTGGAAAGAGGATGCCCGGAAAGGGCGCAGTATGCTGTGTGGGCACATACGCAACGGCCGTTACATAGAAGAGAGGCTGACTCTCGAAGACAATCTTCTGAATGGTATAGCGTTCACGTTCCAGCGTCCCGACGATCCGCGCATTCACCGGCGTTCTCTCTGGAAAGGGTCCAATGGCCTGTTCGAAGGCAGACATCAAGTGTGCGCGCCGCTGCTCCCATTGCTCCGGAGTCCGCACGGCTGCGCGTGCTGTTTCGGCATGGTCGAAGAGCAATTGCGCTTGCTGGATGAGATAACTGTGGAGCATGTCCGCGGGGACTATGTCAGCAGAACTTGGTGCGGTGGACGTTGCCATCGTGTGATTATCCCTTCATGCCTTACATGCGAATCTTACGCACTGAGGCGAGTATAGGTTCAAATACCACTTCCCGTCAATTTGCATGGATGGTAGGCATCCAAAGCCGGCCAACGCCGGCCTTAACGCTGGCGAAAGATGCGCTCCATTTCCATGCCGGTGAGATTTCGAATACCGACGACGGTGTAGACTATGGCGATTGAGAGGATGATGATTGCGGGCACGGAAATTACCGGAAAACTCAGCGCCGTCATCTTCCCCAACTCTTCGTTGAAGGCAGTGGAGCCGGGCTGGCTTACCACGACGAGGCGCGCCAGGAAGTAATTCAGGGCAGCGGAAAGAAAGAAGGACGACGCCCCAATGAATGTAGCGTTTACCAGACGTTTATTATATTTGGGCCGCGTGCCGCGGGCGTCCAGTGCGGCGTTCACCGCCGCGCTGTCGATTACTTGGTTCAGCAGCATTGAGAGTAGTGAGAAGCGGGTCTTGAGCGAGCCAAGCACCACAATCCCAATCACCAGCGGAATTGTAGCTTCTTTCACGGCGATCCACTTTGGATCGAGCTTGAGCAGCCCGATGCCGCCCGTGAGCAAAATACCGACAATGCCGACAACGGGCAGAAAGTTGAACGTGCGCCGCTGCGAAAAATCGAAAATCCCATAGATGAGAGGAAACGCCAGCGCGACCAGCAGACCGTTCACCGGCCCCAACCACTCTTCCCCGCTGAAGCGCATCAATATGATTACGGGGATTACGATGTTCATCAATAGGCTGAGCAGCGGGTTTTCACGTCGTGTCGGCGCATCATGCTGTGCGGTTTCACTCATTGATGGCATACCTACTCTGTGCGGCTACGTTTCACCCCTATGATAGTACAATATGGACTTGCGGGAGTAGTTTGTGTGAGATTCCGGTTTTTCGTTTAGCAGGTTTAGGGCAAGCGGTTATTCCAAGCGAACGGACAAGGGAATACTGGCTTGTTGTCCACCCGTCGATACCCTCGGGGGCGAGCGCCGGGGATTGCAAGTACGGCACCGTTTGGCGTCGGGTGGTACCAAGATGAGTAGGTTTGGACTTAGACCGTGTGGATGTGCGAATCTTCCCTCGTACTCACGCCCGACGGAGCGGTCCCTCAATCCGTCATTCTGAGGAGCGCAGCGACGAAGAATCTAGAGTGCGGGGATTTCTAGATTCCGCGAACCCTGTTCGACGCTGCGCTCGGAATGACATGAAACGTGGCCCTGCGAAGCTATCAAGACCAGTTCTACTCATTTGGGGCCAATCGGCATTTGACCCAATCAACGTGAATGTGTTGTGCTTGCTACGAATACTTGGGCAGCGCAAGGAGTTACGTTTCAACCATGGTGCGCCAACTGGCGAGAGTTACCCTCAAGAGCGGGGAACGGATGCAGTGTCTGCTGGTAAAGGAGCCGGAGGAGAGCTGGGCCAAAGACGTGCAACGCTTGCTCGTCCACAAGCGCGACCATGTGCATTGGCACATCGCGCGGAGCATTGCGGGGCCGCTCGATGAACTCGAAACGCGCTTTTACCTTGGCGTCATTGAGGGCGAGGCAGTTGGGAACATCATGACGGTGGAGCACGGCGGCATCGGCATTCTCGGTCACGTCTATACGCTTCCCGAGCAACGGCGCAAGGGCATCGCGAGCCGCATCATGGCCGCGCAGATGAAGGACTTCCAGGAGCGCGGCGGACGGACACTCACGCTCGGCACCGGGTTCGATTCGCCAGCCTACTGGATTTACCAGGGGTACGGCTTCCGGAGCATAGTCGAGGGCAGCGGCGCCATGTGGTATTGGGCGCGGCCGGAGCAGGCTGAGGAACTCTGGCAGGCTGCGATCACCGGCGCCGCGTCGCCGCGTTGGCAGCACTGGCCGCTGGTGAATTTGCTGTGCATACAGCCCCATGGCGACCGTCTCCGGCACACCGCGCGCCGTCTCTGGGGTATGCGCAATTTTGAAGGCGACTATACGCAGTATATGCGCGACCGGGAAGCTAAAGGTTCGGCCATCGTGGCGCGGGTGCTGGAAAACGAGGCGGGTCTGGTGGTGGGTTGGGCGAGCGTGGAGGACGACCCGGTCTGGGGAGGAGCGGCAGCGCTGCTCGATCTCTTCATGCATCCGGTGGCGTGGCACGCGGCATCGGACTTGCTCGCGGCCCTGCCCTTACCCCAAAAACCGCTATTCGCCTATACTGACCAGGATTCGCCAAAGAACGATCTCCTGCACGCACACGGATTCACGCAACAGGCCTCCTGGCCTGAGTGGCTGCCCGTGGGCGGCGCAAGGCACGGCGTAAACTGCTGGCTGCGACGCTGAAGTAACTGCGGGCATAGCACACGCTCGGCGTGACTTTGTCTACTTACCTTGAGGATTCCAGTCTCGACCCGTTACTTTCGGTCTAGTGGCGAGTACTCTTCTCCAAATCGCAACAGCCTGCGTAACAGGGCCAAGCTCCGCCGTACAGTAATATCTTCGCTGCAGCACGGAGCCATCCGGCTTAGATTATTGACATCCTGTGCTACGATAATTAATGAGTGTGCATATCTGCTTCTAAGAATGGAGGTATGCGGTGAGAGGGGTGAGAGCACGCAAGCGACTACGTAGCGTCATTGCAAAGGCAGGGCGCGATGCTTTCACGCCGAGCTTTAGTGACAGGTGCAGCCGCGCTTAGCGCCGGCTGCGGCCCGTTGGGGTCTTTCCTGTCAGTTCCAGCTCTGCCGAAGCCGGCCGAACTCGCCTGGGTCTCACTGGCCTTTAGCGGACTGTACGAACCTGCCGCGCGTGTGCAGGACCCCCTTGCCAAGCCCCAAAGCGCGGTGGCGGCATTGGCGGAAGACACGGGCAATCCCGACGGCCCGTCGCGCGGCAATTACACCGTGACCCCGTACCTGCTTGGGCACCGGCCGCCCCATCCGCCAAGCTGGCACAACCTTGTGGAGCGGCTCAGCGCCTTAGAAGTCGACCTCTTATCGCTGCCAGCGCCGCTGGTGCGGGCTTTGGCGGAGGAGCGCGTGCTTCTGCCCATAGACCGTGTGCTGGGCGCCGACGGCCCGCTCCTCACCCAAGAATTCTACCCATACCTGCTCGATCCATTCCGCTTCGAAGGTTCGCTCTACGCACTGCCGGTGAACGCGCTGCCACTGATGCTCTATTACGACGCGCGCTACTTTGCGGCAGCCGGCGTGCCGCCTGTAGCTAGTAGCTGGAATTGGGATTCCTTGGTGGAGAGCGCCGTGACGTTGACACGCCGTGATGAAGACGGCGCAACAGTCCACTGGGGATTGGAAGCCCACCGCTACGGGCTGTGGTGGGCGCTGTGGCAGCACGAGGCGCTGGCTCGCGACCCCGAAACGCGGACGTGGCGCTTGCAGGAACCGGCCGCCAGTGAAGCCTTGCAGTTCTACAGCGACCTGCTGCACTGCCACCGGGTCGCGCCGCCGCTAGTGGCCGATGACGCGGCGAAGTTGTTCGAAGTCACCGCGGCCTCGTGGCCCGCCATGTTCTATACTCCGCGCCAGCACATGTGGAATGGCGATTACCGCTGGGCGGAATTGCCCCGCGGCAAGGTGCGCAGCGTGCCGGTGTACAGCGACATGAGCATTGCGGTTACGGACTGGACGGAAAACCTCGAAGCCGCCGCTACGGCGCTCAAGGGTCTGGTCGGCGTCATGCAGGCATACGTGAGCGTGCCGGCTAAGAGAGAAGCGGTCGCGCAGCTTGGCAAGTTCCGCCGTAGCCTCCGTCCCGCCGAAGTCGCGGCAGTGCAGGAGTCCATGGCGCACGGTCGCGTGCTGCCGCAGGGCACCCCGCCGAATGCAGGGATGCCCGCGCTGGTGCAGGCGCTCATTCAGGGCGAAGCGGCCTTCCAACTTACGCGAGCGGCCGCGCCGGGGCTAGAAAGGACGTTTGAGGCGCTCGTACGCGGCGAACGCGTTGGCAGCATTGCGAGCCGCGCCTGCGCCCGCATGTGAATTATAGCGGCTGCGCGGTCGACGGAGGAAGCCAGAATTCGAGACTGAAGGCAGCCTGAAGGGAGTGGAGTAATGCTTGCACGACGCGCTTTGCTAGCGAGCACGGCGGCGCTGGCGGCTGGCTGTAGCTTTCTCGATAATTCGTTTGTTCCGCCGAGCGTTCCTAAGCGAGTCGAGTTGTCTTGGGCGTCGGGGTGGTTCAGCGCGCATCGCAGAGAGACAGGAGAACAGAGAGACTTGGAGGTTACACTCCAGCAGATTGTAGCGGCGCTGGAGGAGGACAAGGAGAATCCCAATGGTCCTGTGCGCGCACACTACACCCTCACCCCGCACTTCCTGCGGATTCAGGACGTAGAGCCCCGACCTGAGAGCAGGGAGGAGCAAGTGGCGTGGTATGGCAGCCTTCAGGCCGACCTCTTGACCGTCAAGACGCATCTCGCGCCGCTGCTGGCGCAACAGGGTGTGATACTGCCCTTGGAGCGTTTCATTGCGGCCGACGATCCGCACTCTACGGCGGCATTCTTCCCTTACGTGCTCGATGCCTTTCGCTCGGAAAGCGGGCTGCTCGCGCTGCCGGTGGATGCGGCTCCTCAAATGATCCACTTCAACCCATTATTCTTTCAGGCGCGGGACGTTTCCCCTTTGGACAACAACTGGACGTGGCGTGATCTCGTCGAGATTGCGGAGGAGTTGACGCGGCGGGACGAAAACGGCGAGGTGCAACGCTGGGGACTAATAACGCAGCACCTTGGCTACTGGTGGGCACTGTGGCAGAACGACGCCGACGTGGCCGACCCGAATACACAGCAGTGCCGCCTGCAGGAGCAGGCGGCTGTTGAAGCGCTCCGGTTCTGTCACGACCTGATGCATGTCCATCGTGTCTCTCCTCCGGCGACAAGCAGAGACGCGGGGCGATTACTCCGTGAACTATTCCCCTTCTGGACCCCAATGTTCTATAGCTCATATCGCGGATCTAGGAGTTCCGAGTTGAGGTGGGCGGCGCTGCCTCAGGGGAAAGTGCGCAGCGTGCCGGTCTCGGTTGACACGGGCATTGCGATTCACGCGCGGTCGCAGAACCCGGAGCTGGCGTACACTGCGTTGCAGGGTCTCGTTGGCACAATGCAGCAGTTCGTGACAGTGCCCGCGCAGAAAGAAGCGGTCGCGCGACTGGGAGACTTCCGCAAGGTGCTGCTTCCCGGCGAGGTGGAGGCATTTCAGCAATCCATGGAGTTTGGTCGCGCCTTGCCGCAGGACCGATCGTTGTGGCGCGCCATGCACGCCATCGAAGAAGAACTGGTGCACGGCGAGGTGTCAAGCGCGGTGAACGCTGGCTGCTCCCTGATAGAAGCGTAGCGCTAGGCCAGAGGACGGGCGCGCACGGAGGATAGGCGCCTGTATGACTAAGGATATTCTCTCCTTGTGGAGACCTTTGAACAACCTCGTCATTCCGGCGAAAGCCGGAATCCAGAGGGGGTGCGTGGGTAGTTAGGGATCGCTAGCCGTGAAGCCGTTCTTCACCCCCCAGCCCGATCTTCCCCCAGCAAGGGGGAAAGGGTTTCGCAAAGATCTCCCGCGGGAGAGGGGGTATAGACCTCACACGAAGTTTACAGGTGTGCGAGGACATACATTGCACATGTGTTGGTTTTTCTACACGGGGCTGTGGGCCGCGCAGGTTGCAAACCTGCGCTACCGGAATTGAGTGCTCATTTTGCGCTGCCCACTCTGCGTAGCGTTGGAGCTAGCGAAGGGGTTGTTTCTACATTTGACTGGCGTAAGAATTGGACGCCGAGCGAAGACACGAGCTGAGAATGAATACAGGTTGGCCGGAAGGGGCGTTGCCTTAGCCTTCGGTCCCTAGGTGATTCTAATGGGAGCAAAACGATGCTTACGCGAAGGTTCTTAGTGTCAAGCACGGCAGCATTGGCCGCCGGGTGCGGTCCGTTCGTTTCATCGTCTTCTCTGCCTAGCCTGCTGGAGCCCACCGCGCTGACCTGGCATACGATGCCGTTCATCCACTTCCTAAGAGTGGGCCAGAATATGCAAATGCCTAGGGATGTGCTCCCACAGGTCGTGGCCGCATTGGAGGAAGACACTGAGAACCCCAATGGTCCTGCGCGTGGACGCTACACGCTCACGGGACACGCCCTGGAATATCCGGAGCCGCCTCCAAGGAGTATTGAGGAGTTCGCGGAGTGGGTCGGCGGCATTGATACGGACCTTTTGGCTGTGGACGCTTGGCTGGCGCGTGGATTGGGAGAGCAGGGCGTACTTCTACCTTTAGACCGGTTCATCGCGGCCGATGCGCCGGCCCTTGCAGACGCATTCTATCCGTACGTGCTCGAGCAATTTCAGCGAAACGGCAGGCTCTTTGCCCTGCCGGTGAGCGCGGAGCCGCTGATGCTTCACTATGATGCCCGGTGGTTCGTGTCGCAAGATGTGCCGCCGGTAGACGAGAGTTGGGACTGGGATGATCTGGTAACGAACGCGAAGAAGCTGACGTGGCATAGAGAAGACGGAAAATTAACCCGCTGGGGTCTCATGTCACACATGTATGGGTTCTGGTGGGCGTTGTGGCAGAACGAAGCGGAGATGTTCGACCTGGCCACTGGGCAATGCCGGTTACAGGAACCGGCCGCCATGGAAGCCCTGAGCTTCTGCTATGACCTGCTGCACACCCACCGTGTTTCCCCAACGCGAGGGGCGCTAGATTTAGTCCGTAATTTCAACCCGCCAAGTGGACTTTGGCCGGCAATTTCCTATGTTCCGTACCAATCACTGTGGTGGCCTGGCTACCGCTGGGCGGAGTTGCCCAGGGGTAGGGTGCGCAGCGTGCCGGTAACTGCTGACATCGGCCTGGCCATTCCCGTGCAGTCGGTGCATACGGAAGCGGCCTATACCGCGCTCAAGGGTCTCCTCCATGCCATGCAACGATTCGTCCACGTGCCTGCGCAGAGAGACGCGGTCGCGCGGCTGGGAGAGATCCAGCCGAATCTTCCACCCGAAGAGGTGGCGGCCTTGCAACGATCCATGGAACATGGACGTGTGCCACCGTGGAACGTCGTCGGGCCGACGATGTATCAGATCGTCGACGATCTCGCGCGCGGCGCCAATGTGGCGGCCGTGGTGAACGAGGCCTGCTCCTCCTTGCAAGAGCATAGTTAGCCGCAGGAATGAAAGGACTATGGCCATGCTCACTCGCCGAGCTATGATGGTGGGCACAGCGGCGCTAGCGGCCGGTTGCAGCGCATTGGACTCTTCCCTGCCCAGCCGGCCGCAGGCAACCGCGCTCACGTGGCACGCGCTGCCGCTCCCCGGGCTGCTCGAACCGGGCGGCGTAATGGTAGATCCCAAAGTCAGAATCCAGAAGATCATCGCCGCCTTGCAAGAGGACGTAGAGGGCCCTAACAGTCCGGCGCGCGGACGCTACAGCCTCACGGGACACCTGGTTGAATTCTCGGAGCCATTTCCAAAAAACAGCGATGAGATTGCGGAATTGGTTGGCAACATCGATACCGACCTCCTGTCTGTGGATCCTTGGTTCGCGCGGGACTTGGGGAAGCGGGGCGTGATTCTACCCCTTGACCCGCATATTGCCGCCGATGAGCCGCAGCTCAGCCAGGAATTCTACCCCTATGTGCTCGATCAATTCCGGGAAGAAGGCAGACTCTACGCTCTGCCCATAGACTCGGCTCCGCAACTGCTTCACTACGACGCTGCCTACTTGGCGGAGCAGGGGGTGCCTCCGCCGGACGGGAGTTGGGACTGGGACGTCCTTATAGAGTACGCGATAAAGCTGACCCAGCGCAGCGAAGACGGAACAGTGGAGCGCTGGGGTCTTGTGCCGCACTTCAATGGTGTCTGGTGGGCGTTGTGGCAGAACGAGGCGCAGGTGATCGACCCCGTTACCGCGAAGTGTCGGTTGCAGGAGCCGGCTGCCATCGAGGCCCTCCAGTTCTGCCACGACCTGCTGCACGCTCACCATGTCGCTCCACCTGTAGGGATTATTGATATCTGGAGCATGTTTGCAGGCGCTCCCGATTCATTGCCGGCCATGTTCTATAGTCAACATGCCATATTGCCGCATCCCAAATACCGCATGGCGGAGGTGCCCCGGGGCAGAGTGCGCAGCGTACCGGTTGCCGCTAACTTGGGCCTCGCAATTGCCGCGCGAACAGAGCACACAGAGACGGCGTATGTAGCGTTGCAGGGTCTGCTGCAAACCATGCAGCGGTTTGTGGCGGTGCCTGCGAAAAGAGAGGCGGTTACAGGGCTGGGAGATATACGGTCGGGCCTCCTGCCCGAAGAGGTGACGGCCGTTCAGAATTCTCTGGAATATGGGCGCCCGCTGCCGTGGGACGAATTGACGTCCGGCGCCATGCAGGAAGTCATAGAAGGTCTGGTGCGCGGCGACCGGGTGTCTAAATTCGTAAACGCAGCCTGTTCTTGGATAGAAGATTTACGGCGGGCCTGAGGACCGGAGTGCACCCAAATGGAGTGATTCCTGGCGCCCTCTCCCACTGGAGACTTTTGCACAACCCATGCCAGCACGCGAAGAGACTCCCTCTCCCCGGGAGTGTACACGGAGAGGGCTGGGGTGAGGGTCCGGCTCTGCGCGGGAGACTTCTGTTGGAGACGCCGTGACAGTATGCCGTAGACCCTCTTGGGGAGTGGCTGAACAGAAGTGTATGCGCACACGTTTCGCATCATTGAGAAAAGGCAATCACTGAGATTGCCCCATGTGCGAGGTGTGCGCAGGTTGCAAACCTGCGCTACGGGCATAGATGGCGCGTTTCTTGTCGCACTTCCCGCCTAGTGTTGGTGCGGCAGCAAGAGGGAGTGTTAACTCTGCTTTGGGCAAGAGTGCGTGCCGAACGGAATCTCGACTTAATATGTAGACAGGGCTGCGTAGCAGGGAGCGCGCCGCAGCCTTACGTCTCTAAGACTTACGGAAAGGAGCAGGACGATGCTTACACGTCGGGCGTTGATCGCAAGCACAGCGGCATTGGCGGCCGGTTGCGGCCCATTCAGGTCTTCGCCTGATCTGCCTAGCGGGCCGGAGGCAGCGGCGCTCACGTGGTACACGTTTTCGTTTGGCGGGCTCTTCGTGCCAAATGGGAGTTTCGAACAGCCGCAAGAGCGACTCCCGAAGATAGTGGCCGCACTGGAAGAAGACGTAGAAAGCCCCAATGGCCCCGCGCGCGCAAACTACACCTTGTCGCCGCGCCTCATAGGCCGCGAAGACTATCCGGAGCCGCCGCCCCAGAACCAAGACGAGTTCGCGGAGTGGATCGGCGGCATCGAAACCGACCTCCTCTCAATCAGCCCCAGTATGGCGGAATCTTTAGGGAAGCGGGGCGTAATCCTGCCTCTGGACCGTTTCATCGCAGCCGAGGAGCCGAACCTCACGGAAGAATTCTACCCGTACGTGCTCGATCAGTTCCGCGGAGAGGGCGGTCTCTACGCCTTACCCATAGACGCCGACCCGCTGCTGCTCTTCTACGACACCGCGTACTTAGCGGCGCAGGGGGTACCGCCGCCGGACGAAAGCTGGGACTGGGTCGATTTGGTAGCAAGCGCGGTGAAGCTGACGCAGCGGGACTCGGAAGACAACGTGAAGCGCTGGGGGTTCATGCCGCATTTTCATGGCTTTTGGTGGGCGCTTTGGCAGAACGAGGCGGAGGTGGTCGATCCGGTGAGCGGGCGGTGCCGGCTGCAGGAGCCGGCCGCTACAGAAGCCCTGCAATTCTGTCACGACCTGCTGCACACCCATCGCGTCGGGCCGCCGGTGGGAGGGAGAGAGGTGTGGGATGTTTACAGCTTGCCGCCGGATGTATTTCCCGCCATGTTCTATAGTCAGAGCACGCGGGCGCATAGATACGGCTACCGCTTGGCGGAGTTGCCGCGGGGCAAGGTGCGCAGCGTGCCGGTCTCTGCCGATATGGGGCTCGCTATTCACGCGCGGTCAGGGCAAACAGAGGCGGCATTTGCTGCGCTCAAGGGACTGCTGCAAACGATGCAACACTTTGTCGCCGTGCCCGCGAAGAAAGACGCCGTCGCGCGGCTGGGTGAAATTCGACCAAACCTCCTCCCCGAGGAAGTAGCGGCGGTGCAGCGGTCCATGGGGGATGGACGCGCGCTCACCTGGGGCGGTAGCGCGGGGCATGCCATGCAGCATATCGTCGACGGCCTCGTGCGCGGCGATAAAGTGGCGACCGTGGTAAACGATGCCTGCTCTGCGCTGGAAGAATTGCAATAGCCAGAAACCCGTGGCGGTAATGGGCTTACACCAAGGCGCGACTATGTGGAAGAATGTGACTGAGGAATTGATTGTGCGAGGAACCAAAATGGGCAAAGTGAGTTAATGGCTTGGGTTGACTGGTGTGAATTGTTCGATGGTAGTTACTGTACCACCACATGGGATTGGATCGGCATACGCTGCTAGGATTCATCATGCCGGAACAGCGGCCGGGAGTGCATAGGATTGCCATAGTCCCTATTCTGCCTGCAGTATCTGGGGGGAAGGCAGTGGAATTCCACATACCAGCACGTACAGTGGCTGAGTTTCGCCGGGCCTATCCTGCCGGGCAACTCCGTTGCGGGAGTTGCGGTCATCTGATGCCACTTGGGGATATGTCCAAGCTGGAGCGTAAGTGGGGGCCGGACACCGTGGTCATGATCGAACTCAGCCACGACTACTTCCCCGTTGATCCCTCTCGCGTAGAGCAGGCATCCACCGGAGAGCGCCAAACGCCGGCGCAAGCCCTGGTGCTCTATGCGGACGGCATCCGTGAGGAGTACGTCCCAAACGGCGACGGACGCTACGAATTGCTCTTCGGCACTGTGTACCGTGACGCCGCGTCTTTGACGAAGTCAGCGTCTTTGACGAAGTCAGCCGCGCCGGCGCGCGTGTACCGTGAAGTCTGGTACCCTACTGCTGTTTTCCGCGCTCCTGAGGAGGTTCCCAATGCGCCGGCCTGAGGCTGCTAGGCACAGGCATGAGGTAATGGTGGAGCGCATCCCCCAGGAGTTTCAGGGTAAGCCGGCGCCCATTCACCACTTTAGGTTTACCACCGTGGCGGAGTTTCGCGCCAAGTACCCTACGTGGCAAATCCTGTGCCCCGTATGCGACACCTTGATCGACATCAGCGATTTAGAGCGGGTTTTGGACGCGTGGGGACCGGACGCACTGATTCGTTGCAAGCCGAGACACAATCATCGGCCGGGTGAGTCGCCACCGTCACGGGATGAGATGCGCGCGAATATCCGCGCTACGGCCAAGAAAATGCGCGAAGTAGGCGGTTCCGTCTCCGACGCGGCCCAGGAGTGACGGCCAGTCAGATAAGGGCGCTTGAGTTGGTACCCTCATTTAGGGTTGCCCATAGCGCAGAGAGATGGTGGCATGTTTCGCTCCGGTTGCGCAGGTTTGCAACCTGCGCTGTATGGATCGTTACAATCTACCTCAGTATCGAATAAGACCGGCGTCGGGCGGCCAATCCGGCAATCCCAAGTCGCGTTCCGTCAAAGGATTGATCACCTGAATTTCGCTTGCGCAGCAGTCTAGAGGCGGGAGCGGTGCGCCCGCGCGCAGGAATTCCCCTGGCAGCCACATTGTGCCCTCCGTATCCCACGACCACAGCATTGTGTTTCCTGCCTCCGAGCTATAGCGTACAAAAGGTGTGGTCAAGAGGCCCAGAAACGTCAGGTGGACACCGTCCCACTGCGCGGCAACGCGATCCCAGTCCGGTGACAGAGAACCTGCTCCTGCCGGGCTATTAGGATCCTGATTGAAGCAGGGAAACGCGGCGCACAGCGCGTGCCAGTCGGCGGGAGCCGATATTTCAAGGATTCGTGCGGACTCGTCAACCTGGGCTGCAAATCTGCGGTACGTTTCCGGTTCCATCCAGTCGCCGTCGCCCCGCGCGATCACGGTGTCGAGACATGAGTACCCACCTGAGAGCGTAGAGGTCATCCGCCATCCCACCGGGCGTTGCGCGTATGCCTCCCAATGGGCAAGGGACTCGGGAGATGCCTTGTGGGAAGGTGGGTGTGGCGTTTCCTTACTCACCAGCACCTGCCTGGTCCGGTCCAGCGGCGCTCTCCACCAGCGGCTTTCCGGATGGTCCGCCGCTGCGCGTGCCAAGCTTGTCAGGTCCGAGCCCCGCGACAGGACGGCAGAGACGGCCCGTTCGAAGCTCCCCGACCAGGGATTGAGGGCGCGCAAGGCGACTACGGCTCGCGCGCAGGCTTCATGGGGCGTGACAGCAAGCGCAACGGGGATCCGGTCCCGCGCGATAGTCAGCAGAAAGGCACAGCCCACTGGGCAGCGCAGCAAGCTTGAAGCCACGTCATCGGTGCGGAATACCATTAAACACCGTGCCTTGTCCGCAAAGTTCCATTGAAGCGCAGCCTCTCTTGTCTGGACCTGGGTAGAGAGCTAACCGCGTTCGGCGAAGACCGGCGCGAGCATGTTGTCCACCGGCGCGTAGCTGTCGGTGAGAATTACGGCAGGGCGGCTGTCCACATATTCCCGCAGGCGCGTGGGGTCGAGGAATGTGCTCACCGGCCCATCCGGCAGCAGGTCGCTCACCGTGCTGTGCAGCGTTGTTTCTGTGAGCGGCTGCTTGCCAGCCACCAAGACGAACGTATTGCGGCCGTCTTGCTCCCAGCCGGGACCGTCGGCAAGCAAGTAGACGTGCGGGAACACCTGCTCCAAAGTCAGAATGAGCGACGGCAAGAAGCGGCCGTGCTTGAACGTGTCCACCACGTTCAGCATGTAGTAGCCGTTGGGAGTCAGGAGATCGTGCACGATTTCAGCGAACTCCCTTGTCGTCAAGTGGTACGGCACGGAGAGATCGTTGAACGCGTCGCCGATGATGGCGTCGTACTGTCCGGCTTCCAGCCGCTTCACCACCAGCCGCGCGTCTTCGTTATACGTGATGACGCTCGTGTCGCGCGGGAGCCCCATCCTTTCATGTGCGATCTCGGTGACCGCCGGATCGATCTCCGCCACCTCGATCACGGCGTCAGGATAGATTACTTCCAGATAGCGGGGGAAGGTGTAGCCGCCGCCGCCAATTGAGAAGGTGCGGATGCCGGTGCGGTCGCCGGCAATATACTTCACAAGCTCGGCGTATATCTTTACATAATCATAGTCTAAGCGCGTGGGGTCTTCCAGGATGCTGTAGCTGTGGATGAGGTGGTCGAGCACGAGCCGCCGCTGGGTGACGTTTTCCGCCAGCTTTTTCTCTGTGACGCGGATGCAGAAGTAGTTCGTCTCTACGTTGCAGGGCGCGGCGAACGCGCCGCGCGGTTGCAGCGCCAGGGCGTCTCCGGCGAGGTGCCGGACGTACGACCAGCCAAAGGTCAGGTCATATGCGTTGCGTCCATAGCTGAAAACGGTAAGTCCAACGAGGAGCACTACCCCGCCCGCGAGGAGCAGGCGGCGACTCCACAGATTGCCGAAAATCACCGCCACGAGCAGGAGCAGCAAGGCCACGAGCAGAATGATCGTGCGCGTGCCGAACCACGATACCAGGAAGAAGCCCGTGGCAAAGGTACCGGCAATCGCGCCCACCGTGGAAAGGGCGTAGATGCGCCCCACCACACCGCCGGTGCGGGTCAGGTCTTCCAACGTGAGCCTGACGACCACCGGCGTGATGGTACCCATGAACAGGCTCGGCAAGAAGAAGACAACAGTAGTAAAGAAGAGAATCTTCAGCATCAAGTGCACCGGCAGGTCTTGCGCAAGGCCGGAGAAGATCGCCGTCAGCGGCAGGATGGTCAGAGTAAGGATACTGGAGAGCAGGAAGAGCACGCCCAGCGTGGAAACCGCCGGAAAGCGGTCGCCGACGCGGCCGCCCACGTAGTTTCCCAGGCTGATGCCGGCCAGCATGACGCCGATGACGCTGGTCCAGGTGTAAAGGGAGACGCCGAGATAGGGCGCGATCATCCGCCCTGCCGTAAGCTCAACGACCAGAGTGCAGAAGCTTGCAATGAAGACAATCGTGCCTGCCCGCCAGATGCCGCCCATGGAGTTGCCCTTTCGTTGCATTGTTCGGTGGTTGGAACTCTCTATTGTAGAGAGCGTTCTTGCGATTCGTAGGATCGGTATGATTCAAGCACGATACCATTGTAGCCGCGATCTTAGTTTACTCGCATCCCCATAACTGCTCGGTTACACTAGGATGAGTAACGGCAGGCGTACGCAAGAGGAATAGGCATGGCAATGGCTGGCATTACAGCGCGGCAGCGTGAAGACATGATGAAAGTGCTGGCGGCGGCCCTGAAAGCGGTGGATCCGGCGCAAGCGGTGCGGAATTGCGTACGTCGGGAAGGCGCGCGTTTGCAGGTTGGGGACTGCGCATACGACTTGGATTCCTATCGGCGGGTATTGGTTGTGGGCGCAGGCAAGGCCGGCGGACCCATGGCGCAGGCGCTCGAGGAAATTCTTGGCGACCGCTTGGCTGGCGGCGTGGTGAACGTGAAGGAAGGTTATGCGGTTCCTACCCACCGAATCGAACTGATCGAGGCCGCACACCCCGTGCCGGATGAGAGCGGCGTGCGCGGCACCGAGCGCATCTTGCAATTGGCGGAAGAGGCAGGCGCAGACGATCTGGTGTTCTGCTTGATTTCCGGCGGGGGCTCGGCGCTCATGGAGTTACCTGTGGAGGACATTACGCTGGATGACTTGCAGCAACTCACCGACCTGCTCCTGCGCAGCGGCGCCACCATTAACGAGGTGAATACAATCCGCAAGCACATTTCGCAAGTGAAAGGTGGCGGACTGGCGCGGGCCGCCGCGCCTGCCACCCTGATTGCCCTCATTCTCTCGGACGTGGTGGGAAACCCACTCGACTTCATTGCCTCCGGGCCGACGGTGCCTGACACGACTACGTTCCAGGACGCGTGGAGTCTCTTGGGAAAATTTCGCCTGCAGGATGCAATTCCCCAGACCGTGCGCGCGCAGCTTGAACGCGGCCTCGACCAAGTGGTACCGGATACGCCCAAGGAGGGAGACCCTATTTTTGCGCGTACAGCGAGTGTGCTGGTGGGCAGTAACGAAATCGCCGCCCGCGCAGCTCTGGACGCAGCAACGAAATTGGAGTATAATTCAATTCTAGTCACCACCTGGGTGGAAGGCGAGGCGCGTGAGGTGGCAAAGGTGATGGCTGGTGTCGCGAAAGGTCTGATTCGCCACCACTCCCCTCTCTCTCCGCCGGCGTGCCTTATCTTTGGCGGCGAAACCACAGTGACGGTGCGAGGTGAAGGAAAAGGTGGGCGCAACCAAGAGATTGCGCTTGCCGCAGCGCTGGCCCTCGATGGCTGGGAAAATGTTGCGGTGATGGCGGTGGGGACAGACGGCACGGACGGTCCCACCGATGCGGCCGGCGGGATTGCGGATGGTACGGTACTTGCGCGGGCGCGAGCACTCGATTTGGACCCGCTCGCATACCTCGACCACAACGACTCCTACCATTTCCTGCAGCAGACCGATGCGCTCTTGGTTACCGGGCCTACCAATACCAACGTGAACGACCTGATCTTGGTCTACGCTTTTGGTTAGGTTAAATTTACCGCCTCTTCCCGCGCCAATCCCCTGAGTTCAACCTCGACTTTCCCCGCAGCAAACGGCAGGTAATCTCCGCATGGATATGCAAGAAGAGTCACTTCCTCCCTTCGATGCGTCGCTCTTCCCTCGTGTTCCTATGCAACGCTGGCACTCAGTCAGTAGGCGCAGCGATTTACGCCCACTGTCTCAGAGCCGCGGCCATAAGTTGCTTCTCACCATTAGTCTTGGGATTGCAGTCCTAGTGATTGGCGGCGGCGGCACACTGTGGTTCGCAAGCCGCGATGGGGCCGGCGCCGAGCGCGTGCCTGTCGCGCAGGATGGCGAGGTTGCTCGGATAACCCCGGTTGTTTCTTCCCCCAATCCAGCCGCTGCGCCCTCCACTCCTGTCGCGCCTGCCGCGCCGGAATTCCACGTCGTGCAGACCGGTGAGGTGCTAAGTACGATTGCGAGCAAGTATAATACAACTGTGGCGGTCTTAGCTGAACTCAATGAAATTGAGGATGTTAACGAGATCAGGGTTGGGCAACGAATACGGCTTGTACCTGAAGAGCAGTGAAGGACGGGCAAAGAGGGATAGCGCCGAACGATCCATCTACATCGGCATTATCGCACTTGCATTCGTCCTTGCGCTCTGGCTGGCTGATTCCCACGTAGCAAGCGCGGCATCGGGTACGCCCTGGCACACGCAGGCCGATTCTCTGTCTGGAGAAGTGCTGTCTGTTTGGGAACTCTGGCGCAACGCCTTTGATTCCAATACATGGGAGAGCCAGCAGCAATCTTGGGTGACCGATAGCATCCCCTGGCTGGTCGCGCCGCATCCTACCATCGCCGATTCCGCCCTGGCGGCAGGCCCCCTAGGAGTGCACCGCACCCTCGATGGGGGAGAGACCTGGACCCATCTTCCAGGGATCGTAGATCCGGTCATTGCAATTGCGTATAGCGCGCAGAATCCGCAGGTTGTGTACGCCGGTACGGAATTGGCCGGCACCTATCGCAGTGAAGACGGGGGTCTCTACTGGGGGAGCATCGACACCGGCCTGCCTAGAGACCGGCTGGGTAACGTGGCAGGCGCCGTAGCGCTGGCTGCGGACCCTACTGCCTCAAGCACCCTATTTGCCGCTACGACGACTGCGGGCGGTCTCTACCGTTCGCAGGACGTAGGGTCCTCGTGGCGCCTGGCGAACAGCGGGTTGCCGGAAGAGCCGGTTCTTGGCCTTGATGTCTCCGCGAGCAGACCGGTTCGGCTCTATGCAGTTACGTCCAGTAGTCTTTTTCTCTCCAGCAACCGCGCAGGCCGGTGGTCGCTGGTTGGCGCATCTCCCACTGAGACAGCGCAGGAATTGCTCCTTGAGCCCAACACGTTGAATTCGCTTCTGCTCGTGGCCGAGAGCGCACTCTATCGTTCGACAAACGGCGGTGTGTCGTGGGTCGATCTCGACATACCGGCCGAAATTACGCCGATTAGCGATGCCTGGTTTGTGAGGGGAGTGAGCTACGCCTATCTCTTCGTAGCCGGTGCAGGCGGACCCTATTGGCAGCGGATTACTCCGGTTTCACCGCAATCGCCTCCCCAAACGGAATCGGAAACAGAGACGTATGTCGAAGTCACGGGACACACTATCAGGGAGCCTTTTCTTGCGTTCTTCAATGCCAACGGTGGGGTAGCGCGCTTCGGCTACCCGCGAACGGATGCTATCGACGAGGATGGCAAGACTGTGCAATACTTCCAACGTAGCCGGTTGGAAATAGTGTCGGATGAAGATGGCGAGCATGTGGTGCAGTCCCCGCTTGGCACGATTTTGCGCACGGGAGCCGATCCATCCGTTGCCTCCTCCCAATCGACTTCGAGTTCCACGCAAACACAGTATGCCGTTGATCAGGTGTTCATTAACTTCTATGCAAGCAATAACGGGCGCGAGTCTCTTGGCAGTCCAATCGCTCCGGCAGCCGATGAGGTGCAGGTCAATGGCGCCACCCTGTATACCCAGTACTTTGAATTTGCTCGGCTCGAACACCATTCTGGAGCGGAATCGCCCATCCTCTTGGGGTTGATTGGCGATGAGTACCTGACCCAGAAAGGCTGGTTACAGTAAAGCCTATGCGCCGTACTCGTATCGTTGCTACCATCGGCCCGGAGTCAGCGAACGAGGACATACTCCGCGCCATGCTGCGGGCAGGCTTAGACGTAGCGCGCATAAACTTCTCGCACGGTACCCACGAAGCGCAGGCGCGATCGATCAAGTTGCTGCGCCGGTTGGCTGCTGCGGAAGACGTAAACCTACCCGTTATGGCTGATCTTCAGGGTCCAAAAGTGCGCGTAGGCACTATTCCTGATGCGCCATTGCACCTCTCCCCGGGCGGCCAGCTCATCCTTACCGCAGATGGCGATGAAGCCGATGCCAGTTCACGCCAGCGATTGTTGGACTATGCCAAATCGATTGATCCCAGTGCGCCTCGTGCGGACATGGCGCCGGTCCGGCTGGCAGGCCTTGCCGCGGAGACGCGCCCCGGCGACACTATCCTGCTCGATGACGGATTGATCGCGGTCGAGGTAATTGCAACCCATGTGAAAGCCGGGCAGGCCGCTGTTGTGACGCGCGTGGTTCGCGGCGGCGCGCTTGTGAGCGGCAAGGCAGTCGTCGTGCGGGGACGAAGTCTCAATTTGCCAAGCCTCACCGCGAAAGACTGGGAGGACGTGCGCTTTGCCGTGGAACAAGAGGTGGACTGGGTAGCGCTCTCTTACGTGCGCTCGGCAACTGACGTAGAGATACTGCGGCAGTTGATGCTGAATCACGGCGCCAAAATTCCCATAGTCGCGAAAATCGAGACCCAGGAGGCGCTTGAGCATTTCGATGAAATTCTCGCGGCGGCGGACGGCATTATGGTTGCCCGGGGCGATCTGGGCGTGCAAGTGCCGCCGGAGGAAGTGCCGCTGCACCAGAAGGCGATTATTCAGAAAGCACGCACACGGGGCAAGCCGGTCATCACGGCAACGCAGATGCTTGAATCGATGATGCAGCACTCGGTGCCGACGCGGGCGGAGGCCAGCGACGTGGCGAACGCAATCCTGGATGGCAGCGATGCCGTGATGCTCTCCGGCGAGACCGCCATCGGTCCGTATCCGGTAGAGGCGGTCGCCGTGATGGCGCGCATTGCCAACATTGTCGATCCCCACGTGGAAAGCTTCACCGCTATTGACGTAAGCGACGCCACCGATGCAATAGCAGCGGCAACACACCGCATCGCGGAGGAACTTGGCGCCGTCGCGATCTTTGCCCTTACGCAATCGGGCTACACCGCCCGCATGCTTGCCCGCATACGCCCGCACGTGCAACTGCTCGCGGTGACCCCGGAAAAGTCCGTGTGGCGCCAGCTTGCGCTTAGCTGGGGCACTGTGCCATTACTGGCAACTGTGGAATCGGACACCGACATGGCGATGCGCGAGGCGGTAGCGTTGGCTAAAGACGCAGGCCACGTGCAGGATGGCGATACGGTGGTATTCACGGCCGGCATGCCCTTTGGCGTGGGCGGCACGACCAACCTCATCCGCATCCATGAGATCGGCAAGCCGCTCAGCCTCAAAGATGACTAATAGGGCGCGCTATTGCTCACTAAGGTCGGGTCGAGAAGTCTCTCTCTGTTGCCGTGAATCCAATCTCGACGATTGGGACAGCAACTTTGTTCGAGTAGCGTGAATTCCCTATGGAGCCTTTTGCGTAACTACGGTCGAGGGAGAGGGGCCTCTCTCACTCCGGCAAGGGTTATGCAAAGGTCTCCTTGAGGGAGAACCGTGGATCGCTAACCGGAGAATCTGCATGCACCCTGGACAACAACCACTTGGGGTCTATCTGCACGAAGGTTGCTATCGTCCGCGCAGCCAATACGTGCTGGAAGTCCTGGCCCATGCCGGTATCCCGTTTACGCGCGTGGATGCCGCGACCTTGCCGGAAGCGCTGGCGACCCTCAAGGTGCTCATCTTGCCGCACCATAGCGTTACCACGCCGGAGGTGGGGAGGCTCTATGGCTTTATGGCCTCAGGCGGCGCATTGATTGGGCTGGGCGGCACGAGCGGCTTGGACGACCTCTTCGGCGTACGCACCCAGTCGGGCACGCATGAGGCATTCTTGCAGGTCACACAGCCGGATCAGCCCTTGGTGCGCGATCTCCACTCGTCATTGCACGTCTGGGACGCGGTAACGGCGCGAGCAGCCGGGGCGACTGTGCTGGCCAACCTCTGCGATCATGAAGAAAAGCGCATCGGCGTCGGTCTAAGTGTCTATCGGCTCCAACAGGGCCTGAGCATCTTCTGCGCGGCGGACTTGCCGTGGTGCATCCTGCACATGCTGCAGGGCAAGCCCGTGCATCATGACGGCCAACCCGCTCCTGACGGCACGGCGCAAATTGACGAGGGTATCCTCAAGTGTGACGACGGGGTTGTCCTGGATTGGGAGACGGACCGCACCACCGGCACCGAGGCGCCGTTCTTTCGCGAGGCCATCGGTGACGAGCTCCGTGCCATGCTGCTGCGCAGCGTCTTTCTGGGCGCACTGCACACGACGACCGCGCTGCCCCTGCTCTGGTACTGGCCGGGTGACTTGGAGGCGGTGGCGCATCTCTCCCACGATTCTGACAACAATGTGCTCGACCGCGCGTTCCAACTCTTGGAGAACACCCGCGAGCTCGGTGTGCACTCCACGTGGTGCATTCAGTACCCGGGCTACACGCCTGAACTCTACGCGGCTGTCGCGGCATACGGCAGCGAACTCTGCCTCCACTACGATGCTTTGTCGGGTAAGGAGCCAAACCGCTGGGACTATGGCGATCTTGTCTTTCAATGGGAATTCCTGCGCAAAGAGGCGGGACTCGACTTCATTACGAGCAATAAGAACCACTACACCCGCTGGGAGGGCTATCTGGAGTTCTTCGACTGGCTGGAGCAACTTGGCTTTCCTCACGATCAAACGAAGGGACCTTCTAAGTTCGGCAATACCGGCCACCTCTTCGGCAGCACCCATCCCTGGTTCCCGATGGACCCGGATTCGGGGCGGTTCTACGACGTGTTGGAAATAAACTTCCTGACCCAGGACATGGTGCAACCGCGCGGCCATCCCGATGCGCCGGTAGACGCGTATGTGCCGTACGCCATTGCCGAGCCGCTCGTAGACCGCGTAAGAAAACACTATGGCGTTGCGCACTACCTCTTTCATCCCCACCACTGCGTGCGGCCCGGCGTGCCGACGGCTATGGCAGACGTAGTGCGTTACGCGCGGTCGCAGGGCATGCCCTGGTGGACCGCGCAACAGCTCAATGCGTGGGAGCGCAGCCGCCGCAGCGTGGCATTTGCCGACGTAAGCGCTGCCGCCGCCACCATTCACGTTGGCGCTCCGCTCGAGGACGCAACGTTGCTCGTGCTGCAGGTTGGCGAGCAAGAGTGCGACGTTCGGCTTGATGGTCTGCCTGCGGCATCGCGGAGCGTGGAACGCTACGGCTTTCGGTTCCAGGCGGTTACCCATGCGCTCGCAGCCGGTGAACACTCGCTGCGGTGGAATGGAACGGCTTGAAGCCGGTGACTGTTAACACATTGCTGGCGAAATCCCTCTGGGCGCGCTGTGGGCGTTGCAGCAGGCCTTAACGGCAATTTGCGCCCAGGCCGTAGCGGCTTTCATACGGTGCGGGCGCTGCTCACTGACGTTCGTTTGTCCCTGCGCGCTATTTCCGTTCTCAAGTGCAAGCCCGGTTCGCCTTGAGCCAATCGAAGGGTGAATGAGGTTCGGTCAGAACTGAGTGGTCGCCCCTACGTCCGTTCGTACTGAGCCTGTCGAAGTACGAACGGACGTAGGGGCGAGAGATCAAGTTGCAGAGAATGTAGCTTCTCGACTATTGACGAGCGCAAGCCGTAGTCCCTGAGGAAATGCAAATGGAGTCTAGCACCTTCTTCGCCAAATCCGGTAGGATAAAGCGGGAGAATGCTGATGCGAATTGTAATTGGCGCCGACCACAACGGACTGGCCAGCAAGGAAAACGTGCGACTGTGGCTTGAAGCCGCCGGTCACACCGTGATTGACGTTGGCCCGCATCAGTTCGATCCTGACGATGACTACCCGGATTTTGCCTGCCTTGTAGGGGAAACGTTGCAACGCGGTGAGGCTGACCGGGGCATCCTACTCTGCGGCAGCGGCGTGGGCGCGAGCATTGCGGCCAATAAAATGCGCGGCGTTCGCGCGGGCCTCTGTCACGATGCCTATTCCGCACACCAGGCCGTTGAGCATGATAACGTCAACGTGCTGTGCCTGGGCCCTCGCGTGGTGGGCCCGGCGCTGATGGAGGAGTTGGTGACGGCCTTCTTGGGCGCCAGCTTCACCGGTGAAGAACGGCACGTGCGCCGTCTTGCCAAAGTAACCGCGCTGGAGCAGGCCGAACGAGACGCCGCCCTGGGAAGCGTTGAGGAGATTGAGGCATCATAGGGACTGGCGACGGCTGTAGCTTTGATACGTGGGCCGACTAATGTCTGCTATGTAAATGCAGATCGGAACAGTAGAACTTAATCGAGAGACGTACAGTAAATAGGAGGTAACAGTGGCAGAAAAGAATAAGCTCGTGCAATTACAGGACTTTGACCAGAGCGTGTGGCTGGATAGCATCAGTCGCGGCTTGATTCAATCGGGCCAACTACAAGCCTTGGTGGACAACGACGGGCTGCGGGGCATGACTTCGAACCCCGCCATCTTCGAAAAGGCGATCAGCGGCAGCGATGACTACCGCGACCAATTACGCGCACTCCATGCCGGCGGCAAGAGTACGGTGGAAATCTACGAAGAGGTCGCGGTCACGGATATTCAGTCGGCGTGTGACGTGCTGCGGCCGGTGTACGACGCCAGCGACGGTGAGCACGGCTTGGTCAGTCTCGAGGTGTCGCCGGAACTCGCCTTCGATACGGAAGGTACAATTGGCGAGGTGCGCCGCCTCTGGCAGCAGGTGGGCCGCCCGAACCTGATGATCAAGATTCCGGCGACGGATGAGGGCATACCCGCGGTGCAGCAGATGCTCACCGAGGGATACAACGTCAATATCACGCTGATGTTCTCACTCACCGACTACGACAACGTGGCTGAAGCCTATATTTCGGCGCTGGAAGCGCGCGCGGCGGCGGGCAAGCCGGTAGACCGGATAGCCTCCGTGGCGAGTTTCTTTGTAAGCCGTATCGATACCTTGGCAGACGAACTGCTCGAGGCGGGTGTTCAGGCCGGTGAAGCGCGCGCACAGGAGCTCTTGGGCAAGGTGGCGATCGCCAACGCGAAGGTCGCCTATCGACACTTTCTCGACTTCTTCAAGTCGGAGCGGTTCGCGAAACTTGAAGCACAAGGCGCCCGTGTGCAGCGCGTGCTGTGGGCGAGCACCAGCACGAAGAATCCCGACTACTCCGACGTGATGTACGTAGATGAACTTATCGGCCCGCACACGGTGAATACCCTGCCGGATGACACCATGGACGCGTTCCGCGACCACGGCACGCTCGCCCAAACGGTTGATTCCGGTGTTGAAGAGGCGCAAACGGTGCTGGATGCCCTCACGGCTGTCGGTGTTGATTACGCCGCGATGACGCGGCAACTGCAGCAAGAAGGCGTCGATAAGTTCGTGCAGCCCTACCAAGACCTGCTGAGCCGCATCGAACAGGTGTGCGCAGAACTCGTCGCAGCCAGGTAGCAATGGCAGCAGACGCTGACAATTATGGCGATGCCATTGCAGGCGCGTTAGCCGGTCTTGCACGAGCGGCAGTAGGCAGACGGCTCTGGCAGAAAGATGCCGGCCTTTGGACTGATAATCCGGAGGTCCAAGCGGCGATCCGCAACCGCCTCGGCTGGCTGAACGTGGTCGCAGACATGCGCCGCTCGGGGATAGTCGAGATCAATGCTGTCGCTAACGCGGTGAGAGCTGAAGGCTTCACCGATGCCGTGGTCCTCGGCATGGGTGGCAGCAGCCTCTGTCCGGATGTCTGCCGCGCTACCTTCGGCGCTGTTCCCGGATGGCTGCGGCTTCATGTTCTGGATAGCACGCATCCCTGTGCCGTGCAGGCCGTGCAAGATGCCGTGGACGTGAAGCGCACGCTCTTCGTGGTCTCGAGCAAGTCCGGCGCCACCGGCGAGTCAAACGCGTTCTTTTACTACTTTTGGGACCAGGTCGTGCGGGCGGGGGTCGCGGCGCCCGGGGCGCACTTCATTGCCATAACCGATCCTGGTACGCCCTTAGCTGAGGAAGCCACTGCGCGCGGTTTTCGTCACGTGTTTCGCAATCCGGCAGATATTGGCGGCCGGTACTCGGCGCTCTCGTTCTTTGGTTTGGCGCCTATGGCCCTCATCGGCATGGACGTGGCTGACTTTCTGGCGCGGGCCGCAGCCATGGCGCAGCGCTGCGGCCCGGAGGTCGCGGCAGCCGACAATCCCGGTCTTGTCTTGGGAGCACAGCTCGCGAGCCATGCGCGGCAGGGACGCGACAAGCTCACGCTGGTGTGCGCGCCGGAAATCGCGACGCTCGGTTGGTGGCTGGAACAGCTTGTGGCTGAGAGCCTCGGCAAGCAGGGCATCGGTGTCGTTCCGGTCGAGGGCGAGCGGGTTGGTGAGCCGGAGGCGTACGGCACGGACCGGGTATTCGTGCACCTTGCGCTGCCGGGTTCGAATGAAGGTGAGGAGGCGGAGCGGCTCCAGCGATTGGCTGCGCTGGGGCACCCGGTTATCCGCCTGGAATTGGCCGAGCGGATGGACATCGGCCAGGAGTTCTTCCGCTGGGAGCTGGCAACAGCAGTTGCAGGACACCTGCTTGGCGTAAATCCCTTTGACGAACCGAACGTACAGGAGAGTAAAAACAACACAACCGCGCTCCTGCAAACGTACCAAGCGGAAGGAGCGCTGCCTGCTGAATCACCGGCTGCGGAGGAAGAGATTCTCTCTCTGTACGGCGAGTGCCAAGGCGAGACGGTTGGAGAGGCGCTGCGTGGTTTTCTCAACCAGGTTAAAATCGGCGACTATGTCGTCCTGATGGCGTACTTGCCACAGGATAGCGCAACCCAAGGCCGTTTGAATGCAATCCGCCATGCCGTCCGTGCCGCGACGAAAGCGGCAACTACGGTCGGCTTCGGCCCGCGGTTCCTCCACTCCACGGGACAACTGCACAAGGGCGGCCCCAATACCGCGGTTTGCCTGCAGATCACGGCCGATATTAGCGTTGAGGTGTCGATCCCCGGATCGCCGTACTCATTCGGCACGTTCATTGGAGCGCAGGCGATCGGCGATGTGCGTTCGCTGCAGGGCCACGGACGACGTGTGGTGCGCGTTCACCTGGGTGCAGACTACGTGCAAGGGCTTGCCGCACTTGCACAGGCGCTGGCCGACTTGTGATCGTTGGCCGGCGTAACCAAATGTAAGGCAGGGCTTTCCACTTGTATTTGTCTCCAGTTTTGCTATCCTACTAAGGTTAAGTGCTGCGGCGCGTACGTTGTGTGCTGAATCGATGGTCGCTACGCACCACAAGGTATAATGTGGCGCAGGAGTGGATCGAAGTGCTGAATAGCGGAAGACTCAAATGCAAGTTGCCGCCCAACCCGTCGAACTAGAGGACAGAACGCCCCAAATGCGTGCGCCGGAGGGTTGCGCCATTGTCATCTTTGGCGCTACCGGCGACCTGACGCGCCGTATGATTGTGCCTGCGCTCTATAACTTGCAGCAACGTGGGCTCCTGCCTGACGACTTTGCCATCGTAGGGTTTTCCCGCAGCAAGTGGAATACCGCAGTCTTTCGCGAAGAGATGGAGACGGCCGTACGCGAATACGCGGGAGCGATGACAATTGATGGAGCATCATGGGAAAACTTTGCGCAGCGTCTGCACTACATATCCGGCAACTATGGCAGCCGGGAAGACTTTCAGCAGCTTGCGGCGCTGCTGGGCAGGGTCTCTGACGAACATAGCTGCGGCGGCAACTACGTTTTCTATCTTTCCACGCCGCCCAGTGTATATTCTGACGTAATTCAGCAACTTGGCGCTGTGGGTCTGCATCAAGCGAATGGGGAAAGGTCTTCTTGGCGGCGGGTCGTAATCGAGAAACCGTTTGGCCGCGGCCTCACCACCGCCCAAACTCTGAACGCGCAGATCGCAAACGTCTTTGCCGAAACCCAGACCTACCGCATCGACCATTACCTCGGTAAAGAAACGGTGCAGAACATCCTGGTTTTTCGGTTGGCGAACCATATTTTCGAGCCGCTCTGGAACCGCCGCTACGTGGACCACGTGCAGATTACGGCATCGGAAAGCCTGGGCATTGAACACCGCGCCGGGTATTACGAAGAGTCCGGCGCCATGCGCGATATGTTTCAGAACCACCTCCTGCAGCTCTATTCATTGGTTGCTATGGACCCGCCGGTGGTGTTCGACGCCGAGGAGGTCGGGGCGGAGAAGATCAAGGTTTTGCGCGCTACCCGCCCCATCCCAACGATGCAAATCGATCAGTGGGCGGTGCGTGGACAATACGGTCCGGGCTGGGCCCGTGGGGAATACGTCAAAGGGTATCGCGAAGAGGAGAATACCGACCCGCACTCAAATCGCGAGACCTTTGCCGCGCTGAAGCTCTATATCGACAACTGGCGCTGGGAGGGCGTGCCGTTTTACTTGCGCTCCGGCAAGAGCATGACGAAGAAGGTGACCGAGATTGCCATTCAGTTTAAGCGCGTGCCCCACTTGCTCTTCGGTCTAACCCCTGCCGATGCCCTGAATCCCAATGCGATTGTCATCCGCGTGCAGCCCAACGAGGGATTTTCGCTGCAATTCCGCGTGAAGTCTCCCGGTCAGACCATCCGGGTGCATCAGGTCAGCATGAATTTCGACTATGAATCGCTCTTCAACGGCGAGGCGCCGCCGGCCTACGAAACGCTGCTACTGGACATAATGCGGGGCGACCGCACACTTTTTGCCCACAGTGAATGGATCGAATACGCCTGGGCTTTGATCACGCCCATCATCGAGGCGTGGGAATCCAGCCCCGCGAGCAACTTTCCGAACTACGAGGCCGGGAGCTGGGGGCCGCCGGAGGCCGATGCTCTTATCGCCATGGACGGCCGTTCCTGGCGACGGCCGTAGCAATCAGCTTTGTGAATTCCCTCTTGTTATGAAGATGACGGCCCGCTTCCGTCATCACCTTAAAAATTGGCCAGCAGCCTCCGTCATTCCCGCGAAAGTTCGCCCCCGCGCGGGGGCGCGGAATCCATCTTCTCTTCGCCGCCAAACTCTCACCCCCCCAAGCGTGGGACTAGCCCCCGCGCTGCATGACTAGAGGTGCCCTGACGTTCGTGCCACTCGGATTCTGCTACACTGAAAGCACTCGCCAAGACAGCATTGTCATTGACCTGTCCAACCATTTGAACTGACTGCGGAGCATTATTCCTATCATGAGACGTTCTACGCTACTTTGTGAGACATTGCGCGACGATCCTGCGGAAGCAGATGTGCCCAACCACATACTGCTGGTGCGCGGCTGTTTCATCCGGCAGCTCGCCTCCGGCATCTATAGCCTGCTGCCGCTCGGTACCCGTGTGGCAGCCAAGATCGAGCAGGTATTACGCGAGGAAATGGACGCCATCGGCGGGCAGGAACTTATCATGCCGGTGGTGCAGCCCGCTGAGATTTGGCAACAATCAGGTCGCTGGTACGACATCGGCGATGACTTGCTGCGGCTGAAGGATCGCGCCGATCACGATCTGGTGCTGGCCATGACCCACGAGGAGGTCATTACCAGCCTCATCGGCTATAACGTCCACTCGTACCGCCAACTGCCGGTCATGCTCTACCAAATCCAGACGAAATTCCGGGATGAGCCGCGTCCACGGGCCGGCGCCATTCGTTTGCGCGAGTTCACCATGAAGGACGCCTACAGCGCCCACGTCACGCAGGAAGATTTGGACCGCTACTATCCTGAGGTCTACCAGGCGTACTTCAACATCTTTCGCCGCTGCGGGCTGGACGTGATCTCGGTAGACTCCGACGTGGGCATGATGGGCGGCACGATGGCGCATGAATTCATGTCACTCACCCCGGTCGGAGAGGACACGCTGGTACTTTGCGATGCATGCGGTCTCAGCGCGAACCGCCAGATCGCAACTTTTCGCAAAGACGTCATTGACGGCGGGGAACCACAGCCGCTCGCGGAAGTGGCTACCCCTAACACGAAGACAATCGCAGAGTTGGCGGAATTGCTGGACATACCGGAGAGCAGCACCGCGAAAGCAGCCTTCTTCGTGGGCGATGCGGGCCTGATCTTTGCGGTAGTGCGCGGCGACATGGAAGTCAACGAGACCAAGCTCACGAACGCTACGAAGTCCACGGCGCTGCGGCCCGCGACCGAGGCTGAACTGAGCGAAGCCGGCATCGTGCCCGGCTATGCCTCGCCGATTGGTGTAACCGGCGTGCAGGTGGTCGTGGACGACCTGGTGGCGCAATCCACGAACTTGGTAGCCGGCGCAAACAAAGCAGGCTACCACTTGTACAACGTGAATCATGGCCGTGACTACGATGCGGACGTGGTGGTCGATATTGCCAGCGCGTATGACGGCGCGCCTTGCCCGCGCTGTGGCGGGCTGGTGCGTTTGGAACGCGCGATCGAGGTGGGGAATATCTTCAAGCTGGGCACGAAGTATGCGGCGGCGCTCAAGGCGCAGTACCGCGATGAGGCCGGTGCGCTGCTCCCCATGGTGATGGGATGCTACGGCATTGGCGTTGAACGGCTCATGGCAGCGATTGTCGAGGCCTCACACGACGAGAGTGGCATGATCTGGCCGGTTGCCGTGACGCCGTACCAGGTCTATCTGGTGGTGCTGAATCAGAATGACGAAACCGTCATGCAGACGGCGGAGCAGCTCTACGCCGATCTCGGCGCGGCTGGGATTGAGGTGCTATTCGACGACCGCAAAGAAAGCCCGGGGGTTAAATTCACCGACGCGGATCTCCTCGGCATGCCGCTACGCATCACCGTCAGCCGCCGTACGCTGAAGAGTGAATCGGTGGAACTCAAGCTCCGCACCGACAAGGATTTTTCCCTCGTGCCGCTGACAGAAGCCGTGTCACAAGCGCAGACGCAGATTGGTGCGCTGCAGGCGGCCATCGATGCGCGGGTAGTGGAGGAAGAATTCGTGGTGAGCGAGGGCTAGGCGGTTCTAACAGTAGAATTGGTGCTCTCAACAGCTTGGCTTGCAGGCTGAGTATCGAAAGTGTTGGCACAAGAAGCTGGATAGCAGTCATATTGCAGTCTTCGTAGGGGCACGGCATGCCGTGCCCTTTCCCTTACCTCAGTGGTGGAAAACCTGGTCATTCTACCCTTAACTTGCCGCTGGGGATTAGGAGAAGATAGATTCCCGCTTTCGCGGGAATGACGGACGATTCGCCCCTTGCGCTATCCACCCACATTCGCTCATCTGCGCTCTTCCCTCAACAGAAAAATGACGGAAAACGTATCTGCTCATTGCCTTAGGGCATGAAGTTCGCCTCGGAAGCGTCTTGGCGCGGAATCTAGGCACTCTTCGTGCTGAGTGCCGCAAGGGGCTCAGCACAGGCCTGTCGCGGCATAAAATGAGAAGGGGCCGTTTGCTAAGCAGATGGGGGTTAAGCGGCGCGCTCCGATTCAACTGAATGAGCGGGGAGAATGAACCTCTAATTCGATGCGCAGGTCGACCGCCCAGCGCGCTTCGCTGAGGTACGCTGCAAAGTCCTTTGGCAGGAAGCCGAGAGTCTCCTCCATCCCTGCAACGTTCGCTGAGAAGCCTTCCTTCCACAGCCATTCGTAATAGGCTGCGTAGTCTGCGCCCATGCTTTCGGCTACCCATTCCGGCGGCAGTGGGTAGAAATCCACCGTACGTCCGATGGTTGCGCCGATGGCTTGGGCGATCTCCTCCCACGTGCGCGCGTCGCCGGCGAGATCGAGGGTTTTGCCCGCCCACAATTCCGGCGCGGCCAGCACGGTGGCGGCGGCGCGGCCGATGTCGTCCACGGCGACCAGTTGCGTGCTGACGTGGGGCGGCATGGGGGCGTGGAGCCTACCCGCGAGCAGATTGCCCGCGAGTGCGTCCGCGCCGAAGTTATCCATGAAGAAGACCGGCCGCAGAATCGTCCAGGGAATGCCGCTTGCCTGGAGGCACTGCTCGGCACGGTGTTTCTGCGCGTAGTGCGCCACACCGGTCAGATCGCTTGCGCGCTGCACCGACGAGTAGACAACATGCTGTGCGTTCGCGGCCTGCGCTGCCTCGATGCAGGTCGCGAGTTGCTGCCGCTCTGCCTCAGGCCCCGCGGCGTAGGGCGTGCCCATGAGGAAGGCGGCGTCGACCTCCTGGAATGCTCGTTTCATCTGCTGCGGGTCGGTCATGTCGCCAACAACGACCCGCGCCCCGGCTTCTATAAGCGTCTCGGCGCGGGCAAAGTCGCGCGTGAGCGCGCGGACAGTCTGACCCGCGGCCAGCAAGGCGCGCGCCACCGCGCCGCCCTGTTGTCCGGTGGCGCCGGTTACAAGTGTCACTCCGTTTGACATCGGACTGAGGCTGCCTTTTCTCTATTGCGCGCTGGTGAATGGTACCACGCTCAGTGGTATTGTTAGAAAAGGAGAACACTTCATGGAAAACTACAAACACACAAATGCGGACGAATATGCTGCGTTCAGCCGTCGTTTTGTTCGACAGGCCCAAGAAGAATTCGATAAAGGCGACCGACTTCAAGCTTCAGAGAAAGCTTGGGGCGCGGCAGCCCATGCCGTGAAAGCAGTTGCCGCGAGCAGGAGTTGGAACCACAACTCGCATAGACTATTATTTGACGTAGTTGACCAAATATCCCGCGACGTGGAAACTCCTGTTCTGCGCTCGCTTTTCCACGCGGCGAACTCTCTACACCAGAACTTCTATGAGAATTGGCAGCCGGACGGTTCGGTACAGGATGGCATCAACCAAGTGAAGCAGTTTGTTGACCTGCTAGAAGAAGCCCGCGTTCAGCCCGCGCCGTCCTCGATTGTTATTGACCCAACGCAGTGGGAGCGTCTTACGCGATTGCTTGCGGAGTAGGCGTTACCAGACGGCCGTCTTTCATTTCCTGCTATGTGAGCTTGGCACGGGAACGCCGGTCGTGTTCAGGCGAATGCGATAGAGGCTCGTGCGGGCAGTCACGTAGAGAGTGCTCCAATCATCATCACCCCAGGCAAGGTTTGCGGGCTGTTCGTCACCGATGATCCGGCCGAGCACGCGGCCTGCCGGATTCATCACCCAAACGCCGCCTGGGCCGGTGCAAAAGACATTGCCGTTACGGTCCACCTTCATGCCGTCGGGACTGCCGGCATCGGGGGAGCTCATATCCGTCCAGAGGCGGTCGTCCGTCAGCGCGCCGACATCATTCACCGTGAACGCGCGCACGTGGCGCCGCCGGCTGTCGTCGATATAGAGCGTCTTTTCGTCGGGAGAAAAGGCGAGACCGTTCGGCCGGTCGAAGTCGTCTACCAGAAGATGCAGCGCGCCATCGGTCGTAATCATGAACACGCCCCGAAAGTCCAGGTCCGGTTCAAGCCCCAAGTCCTCGACGCCGTAAGGAGGATCAGTAAAGTAAATGGCGCCGTCGGAACGGACGACGACATCGTTGGGGCTGTTGAGCTGAATCCCCTGGTACGAATCGGCCAGGGTTGAATAGGAACCGTCGGCCGCTTGGCGGCTCACGCGGCGCGCGGAGTGTTCGCAGGATATGAGGCAGCCCTCGCCGTCGAGGGTGAGTCCGTTCGCGTTGCCTGACGGCGTGCGATAGGTGCTTACAGAAGGGCCTTCAGACGACTCCTGCCAGCACACGGTCCGGTTGTTGGGAATGTCGTTAAACAGCAAATAGCCGTCGCGCCAGACCGGCCCTTCGGTGAACTTGAAGCCGCCCGCTACGCATTCGAGTTCCGCGTTTGGCGGCACGAGCGTGAAGAAGTCCGGGTTGCGTACGTCGAAACTGGTCGCCATAGTCTATTGCTCCAAGACTGCGTTAATGGGTTTGCGAATTTAGAAGGGCTCCAAGCTAGCTAGCGTCTGCGGAAGACGTGGACCGCGCGACGGTTCACGTCCCAAGATGCTTCCATGATTGCTTCCGCCAGCGTTGGATGGGGATGCATGTTGAGGCCGACTTCTAACGACGTTGCCTCCAACAATTGGGCCAGTCCCATCTCAGCGACAATGTCGGTCGCATTGGGACCAATGACATGGGTTCCCAGGATTTCACCCGTTTTGGCGTCGCAAACCATCTTAACAAAGCCTTCGGTCTGTCCCTTAATCAGTGCTTTGCCCAGCGCGGCAAAGGGAAAACGACCAATCTGCACGACTCTCTCTTGCTCGCTTGCCTCTTGCTCCGTGAGACCGATGCTGGCGATTTCAGGGCGGCAGTACGTGGCACGCGGCACCCGCATAGGATCGAGCGGGAAGGCCTCCTCGCCGGCGAGGTGTTCCACGGCGACGTGCCCTTCGGCAGTGGCTTTGTGGGCGAGCAAGTAACCGCCTGCCACGTCGCCAATCGCGTAGACGTGCGGTACATTCGTGCGGCCGTACCCGTCAACCGGTATAATACCCTGTTCCGCTGTGACGCCGACGGATTCCAGTCCCAAGTCTTCGCTATTGCCGGCGCGCCCCACGGCAACCAGCAGCTTGGCTGCCTGGAGGGACTCCAGCTTGCCTTGCGTTTCGACGGCGACTGTAACGGAGTCCTTGGCGGATTCCACACTGTCAACGATCAGTTTCGCGTCGGTCTTGACTGTGATGCCGCGCCGCTTGAAGGAGCGGCCGAGCTCTTTACCGATGTCTCCATCTTCCAGCGGCACCAACGTAGGCATGACCTCAACGACCGTCACCGCCACGCCGAAGTCATGGAGCAGGCTGGCCCATTCCACGCCGACTGCCCCCGCTCCCAAGATGATGACGGACTCCGGCAGTGTCGTTAGTTCGAGCGCGTGGTCGCTGCTGATAACGGCCTTGCCGTCAATTTCCAGCCCGGGCAGGCTGCGGGGCCGCGAGCCCGTCGCGATAATGACGTTTGTCGCGCGGAGGTCATGGCCGCCGTCACCGTTTTCTACGTGCACCGATTGCGGCGACGTTAAGGAGCCGGCGCCGAAGAAGACGTCTATCTTATTTCTTTTCAGCAGGCCCTGGACGCCTTTGTGGAGTTGCCCTACTACCTGGGACTTGCGGGCGAGCACCTTGGCGTAGTCGAATGAGACGTCCGGGGCGATGATACCGAAAGAATCGCTTTCGTCACGGGCGTGGTGCAAGTGTTCGGCAGACTCGAGCAGCGCCTTCGTAGGGATGCAGCCCTTGTGGAGGCAAATGCCGCCGAGCTTTTCTTTCTCTACCACCGCTACTTTCAGCCCAAGCTGCGCGCCGCGAATAGCGGCTGGATAGCCCCCCGGCCCACCGCCGATAATCACGACATCGTATGAGGATTCTGCCATTGCGCCTTTCCTTCAGGTATTCGCGCCAGCCCGCGGGCGGCAATCCCTGCTCTAGTTATTCTTCAGTTTCCCGTCAGATGTACTGACTCCATCTTGCCGAAAGCGCGGCGTAAGAATCGAATAGGGCGAACATCCGGTTCGCCCTTAGCATGCGCCAGGAAGTTTGGTCGCCAGGTAGCTTAGCCGAGCAGATTGTAGGGATTCTCCAAGAGGTCCTTCAAGTCGCGCAAGAACTCAGCCGCGGGCGCGCCGTACAGGATGCGATGATCGGCGGAGAGACTGAGGTTCATGATGTCGCGCACTACGATCTCGCCCTCGCGGACGACGGGCCGCGGTTCAATCACCCCAACGGCAATGATGGCTGCTTGGGGCGGGTTTACAATCGCGTAGAAGTCGCGCACGCCAAACATGCCGAGATTCGAGACGGTAAAGGTGCCCCCCTCTAAGTCGCCCGGTCTATTCTTGCCTGCGCGGGTGCGCTCCACCAACACTTTGGCTTCCGCTGCCAGGCGGCGGAGCGGCTTGGTGTCACAATTCTTGAGCACGGGAACCAGCAAGCCGTTCGGCACAGCCACGGCAATCCCGATGTTTGCTTCTTGATGGTAGACAAACCCGCCGTCGCGATACGAACCGTTGGCTTCCGGATGCCGCATCAGAGCGAGCGCGGATGCTCTGATAATGATGTCGTTGAAGCTAATTCGCTCTTCTTCACGCCAGGCCGCGTTGACCTGGGCGCGCATCTCCTTGGCCGCGCCCATGTCCACTTCCATTGTCACGTAGAAGTGCGGCACCGTAGTCTTGCTTTCCAGCATGCGCCGGACAATTGTGGACTGCATGCGGGAGAGCGAAGCTACCTCAGAAGAAATTGGCTCGGCGGCTGGATCGTCAGCCACCGCGACAACGTGTGCAGCGTTTTCAACGTCTTCCTTGACGATGCGGCCGCCGGGCCCCGTGCCTTTTATCTTGGAAAGGTCGATGCCCTGCTCCGCCGCGATGCGACGCGCGAGCGGGGACGCTTTGATGCGGCCGGAGGCCCCTCCGGCGACCGATGCAGTAGCGGGTTGAGTAGTGGGAGTTTTGGTACTTGCAGTGGCGCCGTCAGTTCCGGGGGTACTTGGCGGAGTGGCCACTCCGCCAGCCTCGCTGGGCGCGGCTGGGGCAATTTCCTTACCTAACTCGCTTTCATCTCCCACGAGTGCTATCGGCGCGCCCAAGGCGGCCGCGCCGCCCTCTGCGACGATGAGTTGCAGCAGTGTTCCTTCCTCCACCGACTCGAGGTCCATCACGGCCTTGTCGGTCTCGATCTCGGCGAGCAACTCGCCTTTCTTGACACTGTCGCCTACCTGCTTATACCACTGCAGGACTCTGCCTTCCTCCATCGTATCGCTCAGCCGCGGCATGGGGATTTCGCGTGCCATATCTGGCGTATATCCTCTCCTACCGGCCTAGTTGCCGAGGGTTCGCTTGACGGCGTCCACGATCTTCGCCGGGCTGGGAATCACTGCTTGCTCCAAGGGCTTGGAATAGGGCATGGGCACTTCCACGCCGCCTACACGTTCGATGGGGGCATCCAAGTAGTCAAACGCTTCTTCGTAGATGGTTGCGGCCACTTCGGCATTCACGCCAAAGGAGCGGTGCTCTTCTTCCGCTATGACGCAGTGATTAGTCTTCTGCACCGAGTGGACGAGAGTCTCCGCATCCAACGGGCGAATGCTGCGTAGGTCTATGACTTCCACGCTGATGCCTTCTTCGCTCAATTGAGCGGCAGCTTGCAGGGCAAAGAGGACCATCCGCGAGTGCGCGATCAGGGTAACGTCGCTGCCCACGCGCTTCACGTCAGCTTCTCCAAAGGGGATCGTATGCTCGCCTTCCGGCACAACACCCTTGGTGTTGTAAAGCGCGAGATGTTCCAAGAACATCACCGGATTGTCGTCGCGGATTGCGGTCTTGAGCAAACCCTTGGCATCGGCAGGCACGGACGGGGCGACAACTTTTAGACCGGGTATGTACGCAAACCACACGTCCAGGCTGTGCGAGTGTTGGGCCGTAAGCTGCTGACCGCCGCCGCCGGGGGCGCGAATAACCATGGGGCACTTGAGTCTGCCGCCGAACATGTAGCTGATCTTGGCGGCATGGTTCGCGATCTGGTCCATGGCTACCATGCCGAAATTGATCGTCATCAACTCCACGACGGGGCGTAAACCCGTCATCGCGGCGCCGGCGCCAATGCCGATGAAGCCTTCCTCGGCGATCGGTGTATCGACTACCCGCTTATCGCCAAAGCGGTCGAGCAAGCCTTCAGTGACTTTGTACGCGCCCTGGAAGACACCAACCTCTTCGCCCATGATGAAGACATCCGGGTCTTGGTCCATTTCCTCGATGAGGGCATCGCGCAAGGCTTCGCGGTACGTGATTTCGGGCATTGGTCTTGTGCTCCCGGGGCTGGGTGGCGGCAATATAGACCCACCAAGAATGAACGCTTAGCGCGGCAACCACTCCAATGCGAGCAGCACTGCTATTACAAGGCCGGCCGCTGCAAACACGTATGCGCCCAGATGCAAGCGCATGCGCAACTCCAGCTCGCGCAAGTCGGCTTTGGTGGTCTGGGCCAGTTCATTCAGGTCGGCTTTGGTGGTCTGGGCCAGTTCATTCAGGTCGGCTTTGGTGGTCTGGGCCAGTTCATTCAGGTCGGCTTTGGTGGTCTGAGCCAATTCATTCAGGTCGGCTTTGGTGGTCTGGGCCAATTTATTCAGGTCGGCTTTGGTGGTCTGAGCCAGTTCATTCAGGTCGGCTTTGGTTGCCTGAGCCAATTCACTCAGGTCGGACTTGGTGGCGAGTGCATCATGAGAGTCGCCCATCGCATCGATCATGGCTTCCGCCTTTGCCACACTGAAGCCAGCGGCCGTGAGCGTCTTTACGGCTCGGTGAGTATCGTACACTGCCATGCCTAGGCATCCTCCGCGTAGACGAATTGGTGTAGATCGGCTACGTCAGGGAAGGGGCTCTGTTCGGCATAGTCCACCGCTGCTTGCACTTTTGCAAGCACCTCTTCCTCAATGACATCGGCGTCCCTTTGCGTGAAGATCTCGCCCTCAAGCAGACGTTTGCGGAAGTTCTCCACCGGGTCGCGCTTGCGCCACACTGCCATTTCCTCATCGGTGCGGTAATTCTTGCCCGCGTCGGCCATTGAGTGGCCGCGGTAGCGGTAGGTTATGCACTCGACGAAAATCGGCTCTTTCGTGCGGCGCACTTCCTCCACCAGCTTCTTCGTGAGCTGATAGACCGCAAGCACGTCCATGCCGTTGACCTTGTACCCGGGGATATCGTAGGCGACGCCCTTCTTCCACAGTTCGGTAACTGCGGAGGCGCGCGCGACGCTGGTGCCCATGCCGTACTGATTGTTGGTGCAAATGAACAGATTGGGCAACTTCCACAAGGAGGCCATATTAAGGGCTTCGTGGAATGCGCCGATATTGGTCGCGCCGTCGCCAAAGACCGACATGACGATTTCGTCTGTGCCGCGATATTTGCTCGCGAATGCGACACCGGTGGAAAGGGGAATACTGCCGCCAACGATGCCATACCCTCCCATGAAGCGCCGATCGGGGTCGACCAGGTGCATCGAACCGCCGCGGCCGCGCGCGCAGCCATCCCGTTTGCCAAAGAGCTCCGCCATGACCGTGCCAGGCGCTAGATCTCGGACGATGGCAAAACCATGAGTACGGTAACTCCCAAAGAAGTAGTCGTCCTCACGCAAGGCTTTGAGCGTGCCCACGACCGTGGCTTCCTCCCCAATATTGAGGTGACAGTAGCCGCCAATCTTGGCGCGCAGATACATTTCGGCGACCCGTTCTTCAAAGCGCCGCACGAATAGCATGCTAGTATAGAAGTCGAGAAGTTGGTTGTTTTCGTAGTTGCCGAGATCGCCGGCTTCGCGTACCGGAAGTTCCGCGTCCGAGATCCCGTCTGTTGGATTCTGGCTTTGACCCATTCCCGTGTTACCTCCTGTGGCACCGCAGGCTGGAAGCCTTCGATTCGAAATCACATTACGCGCAATTTACAACGCAAAATACGCGCCCAACCAGGGGCACGCCACGCTGTGCCGCTCACCATTACATGATTTCCGCACATCCTTGTGCGCTCTGTTGCGAGCGCGAACCGAAACGAAGAGGCGTCTTCCGCACTCAATCGATCCGGCACACACCGCCTTTGGTATGGCACGCTCCATAGACCCCATTATACCCCAGCCAGAGCTGCTGTGGCATGCCAAGGCGCACCCAAGCGCATGGTATACTCTGCAAGAGCACTGTCACTACGTTAAAGCCCTTTTAGGATAGCCCTATGTTGACTGTGGTGCAACGCGTGCGCGGAGCCCGCGTAGAGGTCGGAGAGAGGCTTGTTGGCCGCATCGAGCAAGGGCTTGTCGCCCTCATCGCGGTGAAAACGGGTGATACCGAGGATGACGCAGCCTACATTGCGACGAAGCTTGCCACGGTACGCATCTTTGGCGACGCTGCGGGCAAGATGAATCTCTCCGTGCAAGACGTGGGCGGGGCGGTGCTCGTGGTCTCACAGTTCACGCTCTACGGCGAGACCCGGAAGGGCCGTCGGCCGAGCTTTACCAAGTCCGCCCAGCCGGCGGAAGCGGAACCACTGATTGCGCAGGTTGTCCGCAGTCTGGGCGATCAGGGAGTTCCCGTCGCCTGCGGCGAGTTCGGCGCGATGATGCAACTATCGCTTGTCAACGACGGGCCGGTAACCGTTATCCTCAATTCAGAGAACCGGGATACACCTCGCCGCCAGGCATAGCTCGTTCTTCGGAGGCGAGAGGTTCCTCTTGCGAAAGTGCGAGCAGGGCAGGAGCGTGCGCCAAGGTGCTAGCACTAGCGCCTACCCCTGCCCTGCTCTCTAAGCGGACAAACAACCCCTCTACGCAGTTAGCCGGATGCGACTACGTGGTGGGTTCTTCGGATGATGCTTCCTTAACAGGTTTGTCTGAAGAAGCGTCTCCGGCGGGTTCTTCGCGGGACGGCTCCGCGGCAGGACTTTCCAGACTTGCCTCTGCAGCGGGGACCTCGCTTTCACCTCCCTCGAAGAATCGCGTAGCTTGTTCCTGCAACGTCGCGGCCGATTTCGCCGCAGACGCGGCGACTGCCTCTTTCCCATCACCGTCGGAGTCGTCCTCATCCGTAAAGAGGGCTGCCGCTGCCTGTTCCGCGGCCTGACGGCTACGCAATGCGGCGGCCTCTTCGCGGGCGCGAATGCCGGTGCCGGCCGGAATGAGCTTGCCGATGATGACGTTCTCTTTGAGGCTCACCAAACGGTCTACCGTTCCTTCAAGAGCGGCGTCGGTAAGAACGCGCGTAGTTTCCTGGAACGAGGCGGCAGCCAGGAACGAGTCCGTCTGCAGGCTGGACTTGGTAATGCCTAGCAGCATTTGTTCGGCAGTAACCGCCTCCCCGCCTTCGGCCAGAACGCGTTCGTTGGCCTCCTCGAACTTGAGCCGATCTACGAGTTCCCCAGGGAGGAAGTCCGTATCGCCGGCGTGTTCGATGCGAACACGGCGCAGCATTTGACGGACGATAACCTCGATGTGCTTGTCGTTGATGTACACGCCCTGCGAGCGGTACACCTTCTGGACTTCTTCCACGAGGTAGCGTTGGACTGCCTCGCGTCCCAGAATGCGCAGAACATCCTGCGGGTTCTTCGAACCTTCTGTGAGTTGGTCACCCGCGCGAATGGTGTCGCCGGCTTTTACGAGCAAGTACGCGGAGAGCGGCACGGCGTATTCGCGCTCTTCGGTCTCCTGGAAGTTGACAGTAACGAAACCGTCTTCCAGCGTTACGCGACCTGCAACGTGGGCGAAGACTTCTCGCTCAACTATCTCAGTCCCTTCATCTGCGGAATCTTCCGGCTGTCCCTCGGCCCCTGCTTCTTGGCGGGCGAGGACATGGCCGTACGGCACCTCATCGCCTTCGTCAACGAGCAGCGTAAAGCCATCCGGTACCTCGATGCGCTCGGCAAACGTCTGGACTGAAGTCACAGTAACCTGCAGGTGGTCGTCGTCGCGTTCGACGGCGACCTCGCCGTCAATGTCGCTGATAGTGGCCACACCTTTTGGCGTGCGCGCCTCGAAGAGTTCTTCCACGCGCGGCAGGCCGCGTGTGATGTCTTCGGTGGCGACACCCCCGGTGTGGAAGGTGCGCATAGTGAGCTGTGTACCCGGCTCGCCGATGGACTGGGCAGCGATGATACCGACGGCAGCGCCTTCGGCGACGACTGCGTTGCGGGCGAGGTCGCGGCCGTAGCACTTGGCGCAAACTCCTACCCGCGCCTGGCAGGTTACGGGGCTGCGCACCTGTACGCTCTCCAGGCCGGCTTCATCAATCGCTCTGGCCTCTTCGTCATCGATGAACTGTCCCGCGTCCACAATGATCTCGCCGGTGCGCAAGTCGACGATAGGGTGAAGGGCGTAGCGACCGTTTACGCGCTCACCGAGCTGGTCGGCAACGTCGCGGTCTTGCGGAGCATGCGTGGTGATACCGATGGCAGCGCCGCAGTCTTCCTCGCGGATGATAACGTCTTGGGCCACGTCAATGAGGCGCCGGGTCAAGTAGCCGGAGTCCGCCGTTCGCAATGCGGTATCGGCCAGACCCTTCCGGGCCCCGTGGGTGGAGATGAAGTACTCGAGCACGCTCAGGCCTTCGCGGAGGTTCGAGCGCACCGGCAACGGAATGACGCGTCCCTGCGGGTCGGCCATCAGCCCGCGCATGCCTGCCAACTGGCGGACCTGCTCGAAGCCGCCTTTGGCTGCGCCGGAGACCGACATCATGAAGACGTTGCCGCCTTCGCTCAGGTTTACCTTCACGGCGTCGGTGACATCATCTTGCGCCTGTTTCCAGGTGCGAATTACCAGGTCCCGCTGCTCTTGCTCGGTTATGATGCCCCGGCCGTACTGCTGCTCGATGAGTGCCACACGCTTCTCGGCATCAGCGAGAATCTCCATCTTCTCGCTCGGCATTTCAATGTCGGACATGGCGATTGTCGAACCGGAGAGAGTAGCGTAGTGAAAGCCGATTTCCTTGATGTCATCCACAAGCCGGATTGCTTCGTCCGGGCCGGCTCTTCGCAGGGCGGCATCCACCACATCCTTCAGGTTGCCCTTATCCATGACTTCCTGGCGGAAGCGCAGGGCGCGGGGCAGAATGCGGTTGAAGATTACTTGCCCCGGCGTGGCGTCATAGAGTTCCCCGTATTGGAAGGAAATCTCGGGGTTCTCCTCACTATCCGGCACATCGATTGGGTTAGCGCGGATTTTGATGAGTTCACGCAGGCCGACCATGCCCAGATCATGCGCGAGCATGACCTCATCGAAGTCATTGAAGACGCGCATTTTGGCCTCGTCACTATCCAGACCTGCGCTGCCATTGCCATTGGTCTTAGTCTCCACACTGGTGAGGTAGTAGCACCCCAAGACCATGTCTTTCGTGGGACTGACAACGGGTGAGCCGTCGGCGGGCAGGAGCAAATTGCGGGACGAGAGCATAAGCTCGTAAGCCTCTTTTCGCGCCTGGCGGGAGAGAGGCACGTGCACCGCCATCTGATCGCCGTCGAAGTCAGCGTTGAACGCTTGGCAGACTAGCGGATGAAGCTGCACCGCGTTCCCTTCCACCAGCACTACCTCAAACGCCTGAATGCCAAGGCGGTGCAGGGTAGGCGCCCGATTCAGCAACACCGGATGATTGGTGGTCACTTCTTCCAGGGCATCCCATACCTCGGATGCGCCGCGTTCGACCATGCGCTTTGCCATCTTCACGGTTGCGGCATGGCCGCTATCCACCAAAGTGCGCATGACGAATGGTTTGAACAGCTCCAGCGCCATGCGTTTCGGCAGACCGCACTGATGAAGTTTCAAGTCGGGGCCGACGACGATGACGGAACGACCGGAGTAGTCTACGCGCTTGCCCAGCAGATTCTGGCGGAAACGCCCTTGCTTGCCGCGCAGCAAGTCCGAGAGACTCTTCAGCTTGTGGCCGGTGGAGCCCGCCACGGCACGCCCGCGTCGTCCGTTATCGACGAGCGCATCGACCGCTTCCTGGAGCATCCGCTTCTCGTTGCGGATGATGATTTCCGGCGCGCCAAGGTCCAAGAGTTTCTTCAACCGGTTGTTGCGGTTGATTACGCGTCGATAGAGGTCGTTGAGATCGCTCGTAGCGAAGCGCCCGCCGTCCAGTTGTACCATAGGCCGCAGGTCGGGCGGGAGCACTGGCAGCACCGAGAGCACCATCCACTCCGGCCGGTTGCCGGAGCGACGAAATGACTCCACGATGCGCATGCGCTTGATAGCTCGCTTGCGCTTCTGACTGGAGTTAGAGTGCACCTCTTCCCGCAGGTGAGCCGCGAGCGCGTCGAGATCGACGCCGCGCAAGACATCCAGCAGCCCTTCGGCGCCCATAGCCGCTTCAAACATGCCTTCGCACGTTTGCGTGAGGCGCAGGTAGAGGTTCTCATCGAGAATCAGCAGCGGTTGCAGCAGCTTGAGATCTTCGGCTTTCTGCGCCATGAAGTCCGGCAGAGCTGCGAGTTCTTTCTCCATTTGCTCTTGCGCGTCGGCGATTTCGCTATCCGCCTTTTCGCGCAGGGCTTCCTGACTTGCAGGTAGGTCCTCCCTGAGTTGTTCCTGCTCCGCTTGGACCCGGTCGGCGATGCCTGTGATGTACTCGTCGCTGGCCTTTTCGAAGCTCGTCAAGAGCTTTCTTTCGACCACTTCATCTTCGGCAATGAATGGGTCTTCTTGCCAGGGAACGATGAGGTCGTACTCGGCGGCGGCGCCCATCCAATCGGCAAGCTGATCGCGGATTTCCGTGACGTGATGCTCTTCCGCTACGGTCGCCTGCTCGATCAACTCGTCCATTTGGTCGTCATCTTTGGAGATGGCGTCATCGAGGCCTTGCAGGTCTGTGACCAGCTTCTCTTCGATTTCCTGGATGCGCTCCTGGGTCCGCGCTTCGAGCTGTGTGCGCCGATCCTTCTCTTCTTCCTCGAGGTTTGCGAGCGCGTCTTGTACGGCTTCTTCCTCAACCTTGCTGATGATGTAGGCAGCAAAGTAGAGTACGCGTTCCAAATTGCGCGGCGAGATGTCGAGCAACTGTCCCAAGCGGCTGGGGGTGCCCTTGAAGTACCAGATGTGACTCACTGCAGCCGCGAGATCGATGTGTCCCATGCGCTCTCGCCGCACGCGGGAGCGGGCAACTTCGACACCGCACTTATCGCAAATGATGCCCTTGTAGCGGTAGCGCTTATACTTGCCGCAATAGCATTCGTAGTCTTTCGTCGGTCCAAAGATGCGCTCGCAGAATAGTCCGTCGCGCTCCGGCTTGAGCGTGCGATAGTTGATCGTTTCCGGCTTGGTTACCTCACCATACGACCAGCCCTTGATCTGTTCCGGTGACGCGAGACCGATGCGCAGGGCGTTAAACTCGTTGACGTCGAGCATAGAACTATACGCCTCCTGTGGTCGCAGGTTTCAAACCTGCGCTACTGTGCTGGGGGAAAGCTCCGCTGGCAGCGGCAGTTTGCCGTCTGGCAGGCACAGGTTCCAAACCTGTGCCTATTCGTGATGCTCGCGACCTTGCAGGTTGATGCCGCCAAGGTCGGGCAGGCCTTCTGAGTCGCCTTCTTCGGGGAAGCGGATTTCTTCTTCGTTCTCATTGAGCACCTCAACAGCCAGTGCGAGACTCTGCAGTTCCTTCACGAGAACCTTGAAAGATTCCGGAATTCCCGGCTGAAGGACTTCTTCCCCTTTGACAATTGCCTCATACGTTTTGACACGGCCATGCACGTCGTCGGACTTAACCGTGAGCATCTCTTGTAGCGTGTAGGCGGCGCCATAGGCTTCCAGCGCCCAAACCTCCATTTCGCCGAAACGCTGGCCGCCAAACTGGGCTTTGCCGCCCAGGGGCTGCTGCGTAATCAGAGAGTAGGGGCCGGTAGACCGCGCGTGCACTTTGTTCTCTACCAGGTGGGCAAGCTTGAGCATGTACACCCAGCCTACCGTTACTTCCTGGTCGAAGGCTTCGCCGGTGCGGCCGTCGTATAGCGTGTCTTTGCCGTTGCTGGGCAGACCTGCCATGTTCAATTCACTCTCGATCTCACCTTCGCTCGCGCTGTCAAAGACCGGCACCACGGCCTGGTAATCAAGTTCGTGGGCCGCCCAGCCCAAGTGCGCCTCAAGTATTTGACCGAGATTCATGCGTGAGGGCGCGCCAAGCGGACTGAGCACAATGTCTACCGGCGTGCCGTCGGCAAGGTGCGGCATGTCTTCTACCGACATGATGCGCGCCACCACGCCTTTGTTGCCATGACGCCCTGCCATTTTGTCGCCGGCCATGAGCTTGCGCTTCGAGGCCACGGATACCCGGACCATCTCATTGACGCCGCTGGAAAGCTCGTCGCCCATGTCCTTGTTGAAGATGTGCACGTCTACTACTTTGCCGTGCTCGCCGGCCGGCATGCGCTTGGACGTGTCCTTGACGTCGCGGGCGTCTTTGCCAAAGATAGCGCGCAGTAGCCGGTCTTCGCCGGTCAGGTCCGTTTCGCCCTTGGGCGTGACCTTGCCCACCAAAATGTCATCGGGATGGACTTCCGCCCCGACGTAGATGACGCCGTTTTCATCCAGATTGCGCAGGGCTTCTTCAGCAACGTTGGGAATGTCCCGCGTAATCTCTTCGGGGCCTAATTTGGTATCCCGCGCTTCGCACTCGTACTTCTCAACGTGGACGGACGTGAAAAGATCGTCCTGCACCACGCGGTCGCTGATGATGATGGCATCCTCGTAGTTGCCGCCTTCCCAGAACATGAAAGCGCAGAGCACATTTTGTCCGAGCGCCAACTGACCGTTGTCTGTTGAGGAGCTGTCCGCAAGCGGCTGACCCGCGGCCACACGTTCACCTTTGCGCACAATAGCGCGCTGGTTGAAGCAGGTGGCTGCGTTCGTGCGCTCAAACTTCTTGAGAGGATAGGCGTGTTCCTCGCCGTCATCGCCAAGCAGCCGGATTTCGCGGGCGGTGGCGCCGCTGATAATGCCGTCAACGTCAGCGCAGAGCACCTGACCGGAGTCTTCCGCTGCTTTCCACTCCATGCCGGTAGCAACCAGCGGCGCTTCCGGTGTGAGAAGCGGCACCGCCTGCCGCTGCATGTTCGCGCCCATCAAAGCCCGATTTGCGTCGTCGTGTTCCAAGAAGGGAATGAGCGATGTTGGCACGCTCACGATCTGCTTGGGCGATACATCCATGAAGTCGATGCGATCAGGGACCTCTTGCAGGAACTGCCCGCCGGCGCGGCAGGCGACACGGCCCTCTACAAACTCACCGACGTCGTTTACGCGGGCATTTGCCTGGGAGACGATGTACAGGTCTTCCTCGTCAGCGGAGAGATAGGAGACACCGATGGAGTCCATGCTGGCAAAGGGCCGCAAGGCAATGTCAGTCCCTTGCAGCTTGGCTTTCTTCAGTGCCGCAATCTCCTTGTCGGTTATCACGGTACCGGCAGAAATGACCGCCGCTTTTCCTTTGGTAACGTCCTCCGTGACCGTGTGGCCGATGAGGTTATCAACGTCGCCAGTGAACGTCAGTGACTTCAAGACTTGCCGATAGGGAGTCTCGATAAAACCGTAATCGTTGACGCGACCATAGCTGGCCAAGCTGCCGATCAGGCCGATGTTCGGGCCTTCCGGCGTTTCGATGGGGCAGATTCTCCCATAGTGCGAGTGGTGCACGTCGCGCACGTCGAAGCCCGCGCGGTCGCGCGAGAGGCCGCCCGGCCCCATGGCCGAGAGGCGGCGCTTATGCCCCAACTCGGAGAGCGGGTTAGTCTGGTCCATGAACTGCGAGAGTTGGCTGCCGCCAAAGAACTCGCGGACCGCGGCAACCACCGGACGGGTGTTGATCAGGGCTGCCGGTGTCACGGTTGCGGGGTCTTGCAGTGTCATGCGCTCCTTGATGACGCGCTCCATGCGCAGCAGGCCGATGCGAAACTGGTTCTGCAAGAGTTCGCCCACCGCGCGCACGCGCCGGTTGCCCAGGTGGTCGATGTCGTCCGGCAAACTCTGCGAATTGTTGAGCTCGATGAGCCGCCGCACGATGTATACGAGGTCTTCCGGTGTGAGCGTACGCACTTCCGGCGGCGTAGGCATCTGGAGGCGCTTGTTGAGCTTGTACCGCCCAACGCGGCCCAGGTCGTAGCGCCGTCCATTGAAGAATGTGGACTCAATGAGGTTCTTGGCATTGTCGAGCGTGACCGGATCGCCGGGACGGATGCGCTTGTAGACTTCGCGCAAGCCGGTCTCGTGGGTATTCGAAGGATCGCGCCGCTGCGCGCCGTCCTGCCCGCCGATGGTCGTGGCAATGTACGGGTGATCGGCATTCGTATCGACTTCGTGGAAGAGTTCGAACAATTCCGAATCGGACCCGTAACCGACCGCGCGCAAGAGCGCCGTTACCGGAATGGTGCGGCGTTTGTCTACCTTTACGGTCAAAATGTCCTTGGCGCTGGTCTCGAACTCCAGCCATGCCCCGCGATTAGGGATAAGCTTAGCGCTGTAGAGATAGCGGCTGCCGGACGGATCTTCCCGGCGGGTGTAGTAGACGCCCGGCGAGCGCACCAACTGGCTCACCACCACACGCTCCGTGCCGTTATAGATGAACGTGCCGGACGTGCTCATGAGCGGAAAGTCGCCCATGAAAACGGTCATCTCTTTGATCTCGCCGGTCTGCTTAATGAGCAATTTTGCCCGCACGCGCAGCGGCGATTGGTACGTGAGGTCGCGTTTGCGGCACTCATTCTCATCGTAAGGAGGCCTGTCGAATGGGTTCTCCGGCACTTCGAAGCTGAGTTCGAAGTTCCTGCCGGTAAAGTCTTCGATGGGTGAAATCTCCGCGAAGACTTCGCGCAGCCCATTGGTTTGAAACCAGCGGAAGGACCGCATTTGCAGTTCTATCAGGTCGGGTAGCGGTAATATCTCCGGCAACTTGCCATAGTTGCGCTGTTGCAATGCTTTACCGCTTATGGCCATAGTTCCTATTCCTCTCTCACCATGGGGGGACTGGCCGTAGCGACTATTGCGCCACGGTACACTATTTCTATGCTACCAGTTTAGGCTATTGGGAACAACCTCAGCGGTAGAGACCTTAACTGTTCCCAAGCTGCTAGGGAAGAAGCTTCGGTCCTGTCCGTCATTCCCGCGCAAGTGGGAATCCATCTTGTAAGTCGCTCTTGCCGACCCCACCCTTGGCTGGCTAGTTCCTCGGCTAATTCACTGGTTTCTACTGGCTCAAATCCGATCCAAGTCGGCAACCAAGTCAGGCAGCTTGATTGTCTTCTTGAACCGAAATCATGTTCAGGACCGACTGCACCCAATCATTATTGAAGAAAGCCCGACACTATAGATGCCTCACTCGCCGCGCTCCATTTGGAATGACATTAGGAACAGGATTCCTGCATGCCATCACGGTAGAACTGGAGCGATAGAGATAGCACCTGCAATTACTGCTTTCGAAGTAGCTCCATGGCCGTGTTGTGTCCGGGAGCGCCGGTGACGCCGCCGCCGGGATGGGCGCCCGAGCCGCAGAGATAGAGGTTGCGGATCGGTGTGGCGTAGCGCGCCCAGCCCAGCGCGGGACGCATGAAGAAGAGTTGGTCGAGACTGAGCTCTCCGTGGAATATGTTGCCGCCGGTGAGCCCATATTCCTGCTCCAGGTCCAGTGGGGAGAGGGCGTGCACATGCTCGATGGCGCCAGGCAGATTGGGCGCATATGCGGCAAGGGTGTCGATGATGCGCCGAATAAAGCCCTCTTTTTCCTCCGGCCAGGTGCTCCCCTGCAGCCGGTACGGCGCGTACTGCACAAAAATGCCCATGATGTGTTTGCCGGCGGGCGCGAGCGAAGAATCATAGGCGGTTGGAATAGTAATCTCCAGCAGCGGGTGCGTGGAGGGCTTGCCGTATTTGGCATCGTCCCACGCCCGCTCCAGATACTCCATAGTGGGGCAGATGTGGGTCGTGCCGCGGTGCTGTGGGCCGAGGTCTTTGCCGGGGAAGGCTGTGTAGTCCGGCAACTCTCCCAGGGCGAGATTGAGCTTGAACGACGACCCTTCACACTGGTAGGACTCGATTTGCGCAACGAACTCCTCCGGCAAGGCGCTCCGCTCGACGAGGCTCAGGAAGGTGCGCTTGGGGTCGGCGTTCGAAATGACAACGTTACCCGTGTATTCGGACCCGTCAGCGAGCACCACGCCCGTGGCGCTGTCGTTGCGCGTACGCACTCTGGCAACTGGCGCGTCCGTAAGAATTTTCGCGCCGTGAGCTTGCGCTGAGGCCGCGAGCGCCTGGGTGATCGCGCCCATGCCGCCCTCGACAAAGCCCCAGAGGCCGCGCACGCCGCCCACGCCGCCCATGACGTGATGCAGCAGCACATAGGCGGTGCCGGGCGTGCGCGGCCCGCCGTTCGTGCCGATCACGCCGTCGGTGGCAAGGGCAACTTTGAGAGCCTCCGATTCAAACCACTCGTCCAGGATAGCCTGTACACTGCGCGTCATGAGCTTTACGGCATCCGCCAACTGTTTGGGGGAAAGACCCAACAGCGTACGTCCCGCGCGCAGCGGGTCGAGCCAGTCGTTGAGCCGTTGGGGCGGGAATTGGGGCGGCGGCTGCAGAAAGAGCGGTTCGATGAGTTTCGCGATACCCTCGATGTACGTTTCGTAGTTGGGGTACCGTTCCGCGTCTTGAGCCGAGAACTTGGCGATCTCCCGGCAAGTGCGCGCCATGTCTTGGTACATGAACATGCAACGGCCGTCGGGATAGGGCGCAAAGTACGCGGGATCCTTGGGAAACACCTTATAACCGTAACGAGGAAGCTCCAGTTCGCGCACCACTTTTTCCTGGAGCAGGCTCACCAGGTAGGAGGCGGTGGAGACGCGGTAGCCGGGAAAGACCGCTTCGGTCACACAGGCCCCGCCGACGACGGGCCGGCGTTCCAACACCAGCACCTGCCAACCGGCGCGCGCCAGATAGCCGGCCGTGACGAGTCCGTTGTGGCCCGCGCCGATGATGATGGCATCGTAAGCGGAACTCTTCATGCGGGGATGTCGAAGACGCGCAGTGCGTTCTTACCGAGAATGGCCTCTTGTTGCGCGGCGGAAAGCTTGCGGCAGTGACGCTGGATGAGTTGGGGGCCGAACTCGATGGGCATATGCGGCGCGTTGGTGGCATTGAGCACGCGCTCGGCGCCGACACCGTCAACGAGGTTCTGTACGAAGATAGGACGTAGCACGCCTGCCAGATCGACTACCGTATTCTCGGCGCGCTGCATGAACGGGATGACTTCCGGGAGAAATCCCGGCACGCCCGCGTGAGCGATGATGAAGGTGATCTGTGGAAAGTCGAGGGCAAGATTGGCAACTAAGGCCGGCGTGCACGTGTGGCCGTGCTCTTCACCGGTGTGAATCATGACCGGCACCTGCAGCGCCGCGATTGCTTCCAAGACCGGCCCCATGAGCGCGCGGTCGGCGAGACTGTAACAGCCTGCGCCGTAGGGGGAAGCGTCGATGGTGTTGAATTTCACGGCGTGGAAGCCGCGCTCCTGCAGCCAGTAGTGCATTTCGTCGATGGCTTGTTGCCCGCGCGGCGGTTTGACGCGCACAAAGCCGGAGATGCGGCCCGGATAGTCGGCGATGGCCTGCGCGATGCGCTCGTGGTCGGCGGCAAAGTCGTCGGCGGCGCCCACGCCGGGAGGCGCGCACAGCGCCCGCTTCACGCCGCCCCGGTCCAGGTACGCAACCATGTCCTTGCCGTGCATGGTGGCAGGCATGCCCTGGGCTTCCCAGATGGGGTTATGACCCAGATAGCAGTGGGCATCGAAAACCAATTATTGTCTCTCCTTGGTAGCTAGGCGAGGCATGAAAGCAGAAACGAACCAATTGAAGCCACATTGCCAACTGCGGGAAGCGCTTTGATTAGAACGTTGACTGCTGCTCTATTTGGGGAATCCGATGTAAACTGGGCTGCTACGGCGTCAACTAAGCTTAGAGCATCTTTTCGCTGATTTTCGTCTTCAACGAGTTTAATAATCTCTAGTCTAATCTCTTCAAGTTTTCCGGCAACAACTGGATCTGAAGCAACTACGTTTATTGATCTGTCAACCGAATTCTGGTTAATTCGAGCATTAGTTCCACTGACGTTGTAGGTAATCTGCTGTATTCTGTCTCTTGCTTCCGGTATGCCAAGTCTCCGAACTTCTATTTGGTAATTGGCCGGGATTCCGCCTCTTTTCTCATAAAATGCTGGATTGATTACTTCAAATGTCTCTTCACCGCCAGTCGACATTCTTCTTTGGATGAAGTCTCCTGGCTCAATTACAGTTTTGCCAGGCATATGCATGACCAAAATGAAGATTTTCCTGGACTGGACACTCGCTTTAATGCCTTCAATTGTGGATCCGTTTCGCTTCACTAGGGTTACGGTATCCCTGTGTAGTCGACCAAAAGCCATCAATCACCTCATCTAGCTAAGCCTCAAGAAAACAAGAAAACGCGTTGATGAAAAGAGCATCACTTTGAGTCACTGTTGGCACAATGACTTGCTAGAGTGTGCCGTACGGGCCAAGGAATCTCTCGCCGTCGAAGTGTATCAAGTGTGAGGGTGAGTCGGCGATCCATACCTCAGTTTCCCAAGCGATCTCAACTAAGTAGCGCGCCATGAAGTTGCGGTTGGGAAAAGCGGTTACGAAGACTAGCCCTGCCCTTGCTCCTGAAAACAACTCGGTCAATTCGTCATGTCGCTTCCCATCGACTGGCCCGTGACTGGTTACTGCCTCCACCAATAACAGCCAGTTGTTCTCCTCGTAGTGAAAAACTACGTCCGGCATCTTGCCGTGGGAATCAACATTGACTCCGACTTCTGCCAACAGTGCCTCATCGAAGTAGGCCCACTTGGCTCCAGTATCTCCAACATAGATTAGAGTGCTGCCAGGCGCGAAACGCGGAGCGAAGTCCTCAATGATGGCCTTGAGAAGCTCACTGTGCTCGCCGGAACTCAAGGTAATGCTCTCACGTCTTGACATCTGCACTGGGATACGAATCTGTTGACGTTCCTTTGCATAACGGCTAACAAGGGTTTCACGGTCGGCCAAGTAATTTGTCAATTTGGCACTCCAGCCCGCTGACCCGTAGCAGCGAATCAGAGCCAGCGCGGTGGGTTCAATTTGGTAGACAGCTCTTGGGCTGTTTACTGGTCTATCAGGATCATCAGGGTTGTAAAGCGCAATTCCAGCATCGACGAATTGATGCATAGTATGCCTACGTACAGTTTCGCGGGTGTTGGGGGCGTAATCCTTACTGTAGTTCTCCCGGGCCCAGTCCATAATTGGCGTGATACCTCTGAGTGGAGCCTCGGCCTCACTCCAAGTCTTGCCAGGTGACAAGTTCAGAAGGGCTAATAGACACAGGGCCGAGCGCTCGTTTTGCTGCGCCCGAGGAAGTCCTAGAGAGAGGAGAATCTCTATTGCAGAATTTAGGTAGTCGTTCTCAATGGTCATACATGAAGGTCTTTACTACTCCATCAATTCTCGCTTGATCAGGTGATTGTGCCTGCATCGCCCACCTGCCAAGTTCAATCAATGTGTTGCGTGGCGGGTATTTTAGAAGCCGAAGATCGGCCGCGTTTACCTGTGTGTGACCATTAAAGCGTCGAAAATATTCATCTACGGCGGTGCTGTTGAGGAAGATAGCTAGTCCGTGTGCTAGGGCCTCAGGCAAGCCACGTTTGTTTTCGTGAAATACATTTAGGTGGTTTTCAAATCCCAGAAAGACAGTATCGGGAAGCGCTGATGGATCTACAACGCAGGCCACAATTCGGCGTCTTTCTTCTTTAGATGAAAAGCGGCGTACAAGGCAATAGAAGCCATTTGGATAGAGCCACTTCTTCGTCTTGTCGTTTTGTTGGATTGCATTGGGTTTCTTTGAACTGGGAAGAGGCCAAGCTACGGCCCCCTCTCTGCAATGCCCTGGGTACAACAGAGGAACTGTTCCTGTCCTAGGCATGTGGCAAAGATATGCCTTGGCCCTAAAGTCAACAACTGGTCCTGTTGACACATTGACACGTAGATCAGCTAGCGAGTACCTAATGCTCGGACAGAGCTCCATTAAGGTCTTTCTACTTGAAGTGGGCACATGGATGAACTTTTCGGTGTCATCCGAAAACACAATTTGGTCAAAGGTATACTCGTGAGCGGCGAGATCACTGTAGGTAGCATCAGTCGATGTAGTTATCCTCACTCTGTCTTGTTTGCCGCCGCGTTCGAGTAGGACAATGATGTTTTCCTGCAAAACACCATCGCTTGCAAATGCCTTATTGCGAGACGTAAAGAGATGTATTTGGTGGAGCGCTGCTCTCTGAAGTACATATTCGCGAAACCTCCGATAATAGACCCCATTGCAAAAGCTGCGTGGGACAATCGCCACAAGTTGCCCGTGCTCGTCGAGTAATGATATGGCTAGAGCAAGAAAGGCAGCATAGAGATTTACAGCCTCAACACCAGCTCGCCTCAATGCCGCTCGATGTTTCGAATTACTACGTAGCTTCCTGTAAGGTGGATTTAGTATTGCGTGAGTATAATTGGGAAGTTCTTCCGCAAAGAAGTTTCCGGAGACCCAGTCTGCAGCAGTATGTATGAAGTCACCGCTTCGAATATTTAGGCTTACAGATGAGAACTGTCTATATTGCTCCAAAGTGCTCAAGAGAGCGGGGTGCAGATCCTTGTCAATCTCGAAAGCATCAATTTCAACGCTTTCGAAACAGAGGCTGCCGGATACACATCTATCAAGAAAAGCAGCGGAAAGAATTCCGGTCCCGGCACCTGCATCTAGCAAACGACAGTTGGAAACCTTGCTTTGAGCAAATAGATCCGCCATAAAACCAGCAATCTCGTCAGGCGTGAAATATTGGCCCAGCTGAGACTTTCTTTGGGTGTCAGGGTCGTTTCTTATCATAGGGAGCTTTGACAACGCTTTACTTGAAAGAGGCACGCGGTCACCGCCCGTGGCAGCGCTTATACTTCTTGCCGCTGCCGCACCAACAGGGCGCATTGCGTCCAAGCTTGCGGCTGCCCTGCTTCTGGCGGGCGCGCACTTGCGGACGACCGGCGCGTTCTGCTTCTCCTCGGTTGGTGACCACAGCTTGCGGTTGCTGCGGCTGGGTCTCCGGGGCGGCTTGGACGCGATAGATGATTTGGGCGGTTTGGCGCTGAATGCTTTCCGTAAGCGTCTGGAACATGCGGTAGGCCTCAGCTTTGTATTCGGAGAGCGGATTGCGTTGGCCGACGGCGCGCAAACCGATACCGGTCCGCAGGTCCTCCATCGCGGTCAAGTGCTCGGTCCAGAGCGCGTCGATGGTGCGCAGCAACACCCAGCGCTCCACTTTGTCCATGACTTCCGGGGTCATGGCTACTTTGCGCTCGGCGTAGACTTCATCCGCCCACGCGATGAAGCTGTCGGTAATACCTTCCGGAGTGAGCGTTGTCAGCTCTTCGGCCGGTGGCGACGTGGGTTGATTGACGAGTTGGCGGCAGGCCTCCACGAGAGCTGCTACGTCCCATTCTTCTTGGGGCCCCGCCGTGTGGGCGGTCACCATTTGCGCGATCTCATCGTGGACCATGCCTTGAATCTGATCGGTGATCTGGTCCAACTTCAGTACCTTGCGCCGCTCGCTGTAGATGGTGTTGCGTTGCGTGTTGAGCACGTCGTCGTATTCGACCGTGTGCTTGCGCAAGTCAAAGTTGTAGGCCTCGAGCTTGGTCTGGGCCTGTTCCAGCGCCTTGCTGATGAGGTTGTGCTCAATGGGCGAATTGTCGTCCATGCCGAGGCGGTCCATGATGCCGGAAATGCGGTCGCTGCCGGCGCGTTTGAGGAGTTCGTCCTCGAGCGAGACGTAGAAGCGCGAAAAGCCCCGGTCGCCTTGGCGGCCGGAACGCCCGCGCAATTGGTTGTCGATGCGCCGGGACTCGTGCCGCTCCGTGCCGACAACGTGGAGGCCGCCTGCAGCCCGGACAGCTTCCGCAGCCGCCGCCTCGGGCGGATTGCCCCCGAGCACGATGTCGGTACCGCGTCCGGCCATATTCGTGGCAATAGTTACGCCGTCCTTGCCGCCGGCTTGCGCGACGATTTGCGCCTCTTGTTCGTGATACTTCGCGTTGAGCACCTGATGCGGGATGCCGCGTTGTTTGAGCAGCACGCTCAGCGCTTCCGAAGTTTCGATTGAGGTGGTGCCCGCCAGCACCGGCGCGCCTTGCCGGTGCCACTCATCTATAGTGTCCGCGACCGCATTGAATTTCCCGCGCTCCGTGCGGTAGACGAAATCTGGCTCGTCTTGGCGCACCATCGGCACATTCGTGGGGACCACTACTACGTCCAACCCGTAGATCTTGCGGAATTCATCGGCTTCCGTGGCTGCCGTACCGGTCATGCCGGCCAGCTTGTCGTACATGCGGAAGTAGTTCTGAAACGTGATAGTTGCCAGCGTCTTGCTTTCTCGCTGGATCTTCACGCCCTCTTTGGCCTCGATCGCTTGGTGCAAGCCTTCGCTGTAGCGGCGTCCGGTCATGAGGCGGCCCGTAAACTCATCGACAATTACCACCTCAGCGTTGGGATCGTGGTGCTCGATGACGCGGCCGTCTTTCATGAGCACATAGTCGCGCCCGCGTTGGTACAGCGCCTGCGCCCGCAGCGCTTGTTCCATGTGGTGCACAAGTTCGAAAGCGCCTTCCTCGTACAGGTTGCCGACCCCCAGCCACTTCTCCATCTTCCCGATGCCTTCTTCGGTGATGCTCACTGCGCGCAGCTTGTGATCGATCGTATAGTCTTGGTCTTCGCGCAGCCGGGGCACGAGGCGGGTAAAAGTGCCGAATGTCTCCCCGGGGGCATCGGCTTGGCCCGAAATGATGAGCGGCGTGCGCGCCTCATCGATGAGGATGTTGTCCACCTCGTCGATGATGGCGTAGCGGTGTTCGCCCTGCACCATCTCGTTGAGATCGACGACCATATTGTCGCGCAAATAGTCGAAGCCGAACTCGTTGTTCGTCCCGTACGTAATGTCCGCGCCGTACGCCTCTTTGCGCGACACCGACTGCAGTTCCTCGCCGCTGCCGTGGTGAGACTCGCGCCCCTCCTCCTTGGGATTAAAGAGAAAGGCCGTGTCATAGTTTAAACAAGAGACGGTAAGTCCAAGCGCGTGGTAGACCGGCCCCAGCCATTCGGTGTCGCGGCGAGAGAGGTAGTCGTTCACGGTTACTACGTGAACGCCTTTCCCGGCGAGTGCATTGAGGTAGGCGCTGAGCGCGGCGACGTAGGTCTTGCCTTCGCCGGTCTTCATTTCGGAAATTTGGCCGGAGTGGAGGACAATGCCGCCATGCATCTGCACGTCGAAGAGACGATGACCTACCGTGCGCTTGATACCTTCTCGCACGGTAGCAAACGCTTCCGGCAACAGAGAATCTAGCGTTTCGCCAGCTTGCAAGCGGCTGCGGAACGCAGCGGTCTTGCCGGCAAGCTCTGCAATAGAAAGAGCTTCAAATTCGGCTTCGAGCGCCGCGACTTGCTCGACAACCGGCTTCTGGCGGGAGACTTCGCGCTCTGAATGGTCGAAGAAACGTTGGAGTGCGCCAAACATGGCCTAGCTTTGGGTTACGTGAACGGAGAAGTAGGCACGAATCAGACTCTTTCCCTGCCTTCAGTCTACGTGGCGAAATTACGTGAAGTCAAAGAACGGGGAGACTACGTGCATCCATGCTCGTCCCGCTGCTCCACGCGGAGGAGTGGCGTGAGCTGTGTTCAGTGCGGCTTGGGTTCGCCGCCGGAGGCGCTTCGGCCGCAACACTAGAGGGGAATGAGCCTAAGGGCGCCGTAAAGTACTTTACCTACAAAAACAAACGTGATATACTATTTGCGTTTGGCTGCAGGTTCGTCCTTGTTCATGCAGCGTCCTTGCACCATTCCCCCTTGGATTGCCCCAGCTCTTTGCAATCTTCAATTTACTCTATCGTCCTAATTAAGTCATGTCTGGCGAACCTGCGGTCGAACATTTCTGGGGCTAAACTGCATGACATCGCGCTCTTTGTCAGGGTATTCCATCACAATTGTCCGTCTATTTGTTTGCACTGATGGAGCGAACGTGCAACTATAGGGAGACGGACAATTCCTTACAGATCATTATTTACGACGAGGTAAGAGCGGCGTGCTGACGACAGAACAGAAGAAGAATATTGTGGTAAAGCATGGCGGGAGCGCGAACGACACAGGTTCGTCCGCGGTGCAGATTGCGTTACTGACCAATCGCATTCAGCAACTCTCGGCCCACATGGGTGAAAATAAGCGCGATAAGCACTCGGAGATGGGTTTGCTCAAGCTGGTGGGACGGCGGCGACGTCTCTTGCGGTATCTCCACCGCCGCGATCCTGAGCGGTATCGCTCGCTCATCGACGAGCTTGGTCTGCGCGGCTAAGCAAATTCTAGAGTCACAAATAAAGCGCTGCGACCATTCGGTCGCAGCGCTCTTGGTTAACTGTGCAACGCGCCGCAAGGCGCGTGATTAGAATGCGCGGCCCGCGCCGCCCTGCCGCATCTAGCTGCCTGAACTCGCCGCGCTGCGCGAAGTCTCCGCGCTGCGCGAAGTCTCCGCGCCGCGCGCAGTCACCGCGCTCCATTCTATGCGCAGTTCATAGAACTTGTCCGCCATCTGCTGCAGCGCCTCGCGCGGCGAGACTTGGCGCAGCAGTACTCGTTGGATTTCAAGTTGTGAAATGTGTTCCCACTTCTGGAACCACGGCACCTCACGCCCCTCATGCGCGCGAGCGACCTGCCGTTGCTGCAGATAGGCGCTCATGTCCTCTAAACCGCGCTCTTCCGCCAAAGACCTTACTTGCGGTTCCGCGTAGAGAGATGCGTAGGCGCTACCCAAGGAGCGATTTACAAACCAAAAGAGCGGCGTAAAGTAGCGGTTCTCACGATCGAGGCCGCCGAGGTACTGCAGGAGTTCCCATGCGGCCTCCTTATTCTGGCTTCCTCTTGGAATCGCGTAGAGCCGCGTCCACATTACCGAACCGCTCTGTGTAGGCTCGTTCCCCGGAAAAAGCGCAATCCGGCGGGATCCGGGAGCGTTGGTTCCCTCCTGTACGTTGAAGAGGAAATTATAGCCGGGTTGGATGGTGAATGCGGTCGGGTTGCGCAGGGCCGCTTCGTAGCTACTGCCGAGGATGTCGGCATGGATGATTTCGGTGCTGTAGATGCCGTCCAGGAGCCAGGCTAGCGTTTGCTCTGCAGCGGAGCCGGCGAGATGGAATATGGGGTTCAGCACCTCGTCGAAGAACGTCCCACCGCGTGAATACACCATCGACCACCAGTCAATGTTGGTGCTGGTATGAAAGCGGTAGGTGAAGCGAATAGGGTACTCAATCAAGCCGCGTCGCTTGATTTCGCGTGCTTGCTGCGTTACTTCTTCCCAGGTTGCCGGGGGCAGCGTGATCCCGGCGCTTTGGAGTATGCTCTCATCGTAGACCCAGTGAGCGCACTCCGTATAATAGGGCAAACCGTACGTTACACCCTTGTATTGGATGCCCTCTGCCGCCTGGGGCATCATGGAGTCGCGATACTGGTTGATGCCGTTGAATTCATCAAGCGGTTCGAGCCAGCCAGCCTCCGCCCACGCCGCAAGATCGGTCTCCCGCACGTAGACGGTGTCTATGGGTTGCCCCTCATTGAGCAGGAGACTAACGGTCTGAAAGTAGTCCGAGCTGAAGGCCTCCGGCAGCACCTGCAAGCCGGGATACTGCGTAGAAAACCTGTCCAGATTCCAGGCGAGCAGTTGCGGTTCATAGCCCCAGTAGACGAGGCGCAGGCCTAGCGGGTCTTGCTCGTTGCCGAACGTTCCGGAGCGGTTGCATGCAGCAGCCAGTAGGGCACTGCAAAGGAGGAGGTGACGACGCGAGAGAGGGCTGCTGAAGCCTTGAGTCGCCTGTGGTCTGCTCACTAGTGTCTCCACACCTTGGGGATACTTTGGAACGGTACCATTAGTAGTGCGCTTCCGTCAACGGAAGGAATGGCCGCGCCCGGCAAGCCGGTCCGTAGGCTTGATAGCGGCGGATGAACAAGCAAGGACATGGGAGTTCGCAGTGCGTCCGTAGACCAAAGAAGGGCGTGCATGCTGCATCTTGGATGAAGGCGAGCGCAGCGTATGACTGAGAAGATTATGACGTTGCATCCCGCAGGCAATGCCGGTGTGCACATCGATAGGCACAAGTACGATACAGTGCGCGAGGCGATTCTCCAGTCGCTGCGAATTAACGGCGCGCTGACCTTCAATGACGCGGCGGCGCAGGCGCACAGCATGCTGGGGGGCAATTTCTCAGGGTCCATCTCCTGGTATGTAACCACCGTAAAGCTCGACCTAGAGGCGCGAGGCGAGATTGCGCGTGTGCCGAAGAGCAGTCCGCAACGGTTAGTGCTGCCCTGAGCCACTTTCGCGGAGATGCAGAAATGGGCGTAGCCAGTTGTGGGCTGCAGTCGTTCCCCGCCCGGCACGTTGGATGTCGGGTAACGGCGGCTGGTTCGCAATAGGCAGGCGCTTCCAATCGGTCAAGAGAAGCGGAAACGGCCACGAATCCAAAGGTTCGTGACCGTTTCGTTCCAGCCTCGTTCGAAACGCAAGCGTCTTATGTGTCACGCACAGTGACTCAGCGCTGCAGTCGATTTACGGCCAAGAACCGAGCTTTTCGCGGATGACCTTGAGACCGTCGTCCACGATCGCCTGCATGGTCGGCTGGATTTCCTTGAGGAACGTTGCCGCGTCTTGCTCACCGGTCCAGAGCTTTGCGTCGCCGATGTCGTTAAGCAGCGTCGTCACCTGGCCGCCGGTGGGCAACGAGCCGACGTTCCACTGGGGAACGGCCGTCGCGAGAGCATCCTGAGCCACCGAGATGCGCGGGTTGCTGTAGCCCTGGAACGCCTCATCGATGAACGGCTCGATCTCCGGGATCCAGGCCGGGATACGGCGGACGAACTTGCCCAAGCGCCCTTCGTGGAGGAGGAAGACCATGTAGTCAAAGGCCGCTTCACGTTTCTCACTGCCGTAAACCAGTCCAAGCTTGTGCTGGTTGGCGTCCGGCGTGGACCGCACCACGCGCGGCATGGGGGCCATCACGAAGTCTACGCCCTGGTCAAGCGCCTTGTCGGCGTAAGTCAGGGGCAGGCTGCGCGGGGCCGAGATCATCAAGGGCACCTGGCCGCTGAGGAAGGGATTCTGCCCACCAAAATAGGTGTTGTTGCGATCTGCCTGCGGTGGAATCACCTTGTGCTTGTGCACCAGGTCGAAGAAACTCGTGTAGCAGTCGATCATCTCTTCGGAATCGCAGGTTGCAGATGTGAGGTCCTGCGACACCCAGCTGCAATCGTCGCCCCAGAGCAGTTGCCAGGAGCACCAGTCATGGGCGTGGTTGCCCATAGCCCACTGGCTCACCTGATCGCCTTGAAACTTGCGCAGCTTGACCATAACGTCCAGCCACTCGTCCCAGGTCCACGAATTCTCCACGTCGGCCGACGGATAATCGAGACCCGCTGCCTCAAAGTAGTCGGGGTTGATCATAACGACGTGGGCGTTGCCGCCGTGGCCCATGGGCAGCAAATAGACCTGCCCCTGGAACATAGCATCGCGCTCCAGGAGATTCGGGTTGTAGACACTCAGGTCGAGCCCCCGCGCCTTGACCAAGTCGTCCATGTTCTGGGCGAGGTCCTGCATCACCTGCGCGAAAGCGCGGCGGGGAAACTCGGAGAGATCAGGCGGAATGCCGCCGGCCTGCATGGTCTTGATCTTGGCTACGCGGTCAGCCGTACCGCCGACCTGAGATACGAGCTCGATGCTGGTCCCCTCGTTCTCGGCAATGTACGGCTCGGCCATATTCTGCAAGAACTCGGTTTCGAGTTCGGTCGGCACCTTGAGGAAAGCGACGATGTTGACGCTCTCCATCTCCTTGGCCGGTGCCGCTTCTTTCTGTTCCGGCTCAGCCGGTTTCTCTTCCATGGAGCCGGAGTCCGCCGGCGCTGCGCCTCCGCAGGCGGCGAATACGACAGACGACGCCCCCAGCATGGCCGATCCGGCCAGGAGTCGACGTCGAGACAACGTGCTATCGAGCATTGCTCTACCTCCTTGCAAGTGTCAATATGCGTTGCTGGCAATAATACGTGCCAGTGCCACCCCTGATAGCAGCAGCAATTGTAGAGCGGTTAGTTGCGTCTGTCAAATATGCGCTGGGTAAAGCGCTGAGGCGATAATTGAGCGGGTGTTGTCCTTGCCATGCAGCGGCTCACTTGGGCCGCCTTCAGCCGCGTGAAGTTTCACACAAGCGCTGGCGCAGCGTTGCCTATGCCTACCACGCTGGTATACTATTCTCAGTGTGGGCTGTTCAACTTGCGGGAAGGTGAGACTAGGCGGTTCGAAATCCGTGAGTTGCGGTGTGGCCTGCGAATACAGAGAAAGGAGAAGAGAGGGACTCTTGGCGCCTGGCGCTTGGCACATGCGCAGGCAGGTTGAGCATCATCATAGTTTGATGCATGGACAGCGGAGAAGCAACGGATTTTGTTCTAATCGGAGGAAGAGAACGTGAAAGCAACAGTGACTCGACGAACATTGCTTAGCGGCAGCTTGGTGGCTGGCGCCGGTATGCTCGCGGCGGCGTGCGGGCAGGCCATGCCCGCGGCTGCGCCCGGAGAGGGTGAAGCTCCGGCGGCTAAGGAAGAGGCCAAGCCGGCTGAGCAGCCCAAGCCTGCGGAGCAGAAGACGGTGCGCTACCTCCATTACACCACCACGCAGGCGGTGTGGGACGAAAGCTTCGGCGGGCTTTTCGATACGTTCCGGGCGCAGAACCCCGACGTCAACCTTGAGGTGGACCCGGTTACCGGCGGTTTCAACGTGCTCATCGATAAGGCCGTGGCGTCGTTTGCCGGCGGCATCGTCTTCGATGTCTATTACGGCCACTTTTCCTACATCAGCCAGTTCGCGACGGCGGAGATGATCCAGTCCCTGGAGCCGTTCTTGTCGGCAGACCCCGAGGTCAGCAAGGGCGACTACCACGTCTGGGCAACGGAGCGCATCAAGGGCCAGGTGTACAGTATTGCTTGGTTCACCAACGGCAAAGAGTATTGGTACAACGCCGATCTTTACGTCGAGGCGGGCCTGAAGACTCCCAAGGAGCATGAAGCTGAGGGCACGTGGACCTGGGAGACGGCGCTGGAAGGTGCGAAGAAGCTGACGAAGGTAGAGGGCAAGAACGTCACGCAATGGGGCTTCTGGACGCCCTCCTATTCCTTCGGCTGGCACTGGATCCACCTGATGGCGTATGGCGCGACGTGGTGGAACGACGACTTCTCCGCGCCGGCCATGCTCACACAGGAGTTTGCCGAGGGCACGCAATTTGCCGTGGACTTGGTGAACAAGCACCGCGTCATGCGTAGTCGCAGCAACCCGAGTGAGGACGACGTGGCCGCTGACTATACCACTGAACTCTTGGCGGCCCGCACTTGGGGTTCGTATGGCACCCGCACGATCCAAGAGAAGATCATGTCGCAGGACGACCCCTTCAAGGTGGAAATGGAAATGCTGCCGAACGGCCCTGCCGGGCGCCAGATCGTGCAGTCCATCAACGCGAACTGGATCTCCAGTTCGTCGGAGCATCCGGACAGCGCCTGGGACTTCTACAAGTTCTGGCTGGGCCAGGAAGGCCAGAGCTTCATCGTGCCGCTGGGCGGTGGACGCTACGTAGCGAACAAGAACTTCGAGGGCTTCACCGTCTACGACTACGAAGACCCCGCAGTCTACGCGCACGCTGCCGAGATCAGCGTCGAGCAGCGCCAGGTTGTGCAGCAGTCTGACGTCAACAAGGCATGGGCCGAGAACTGGGCAGCTTTGGAGCAAGGGACCAAGACGGTCCAGGAGGTCCAGGAAGAGATGCAGAGTGTAGCCGAAAACGCGCTCCGCGACGGCGGCTGCCTCTGCTAACCGGGGATCTTGCCGGCGAACCGTCGGCTGCAGAGATTGTGCAGATTAGCGCACGTAGGGGCACGACATGTCGTGCCCCTACACTGTATTATGGACACGACACGAGAGCGGCAGCTTTACGTAAATGTAAGTAGCGCGTAGGGAGGATGACTGTGGCAACCGAGACAAAGGTAGCTCTGCGACTGCTGGGCACGCATTGGGGTACGCCCAATTTGCGTGATGCCGATTGGGTTGAGGAAGAGTTCAATCTCAATCCGGCGGAGACCGGCTTCGTCGCGCTGCATCTTTGGAACATGGGCGACGTGAGTGGTCCCGCTGTGCCGGACGGCTATTTCGTGGACATGGGTACACTGGAGGGCCAAGGAGAGTCGGTACGGATTGCCGACAATTTTATACGCCCGGCCATTGCTGCAGCCCGCGCCGCAGGCATGCAAATCTTCCACGTGGAGCCGGGGAACATCGCCATGAAGTACGACTCCGTCCACTACATGCTGGAAGACGAAGACACGAACCCGCCGCCCGGCCCGGCGCGCCCACCGGAAGCCAATCCGGGTTGGAACTTGGAGCGGGCAGATCGCTCGCACGGCGCGGGCTACCGTGACTGGGAGGGCTGGCAGCAGATGCGCATCATTCAGTCGTGCGATGCCGAGCCCGGCGACCAGGTGATCCTCACCAGCGCCCAGTTCGACCGCATTTGCCGCAGCAAGGGCATCAAGAACCTCATCTACACGGGCTTTGCAACGAATATGTGCATATTGGGATCCGCCGGTGCTACCCAGCCCATGCTCGGTTACGGCTACAAAGTCTTTCTCATTCGCGAAGCCACGCTGGCGGTGGAGTACCCGGATACCTTTTCCGAGCGCCTCATGACGCGTTCAGCGCTCAAGTATTTCCAACAGGCCGTGGGCGATACAGTCGGTTACGACCAATTCATCGAGGCGTGCCAAGCGGTCGCGGCAGCCCGTCGGTAGACTCTTGCCGCGGCGGGACGCACTGACAGGCACGCTTGCGATAGTGGGATTCCTTGTGTGGACGCCGACGGATTCACGCAAACCGGATACTAGGGTTTCAGCAGAACGAGGGAGTCGAAGCATAGTAAGACTTGACGCCGTCTGGCGCACAGTGGGCACGCTGCGCGCATCTCTCTCGGTGCTTGGTTGCTCCGGCCTTAAGCTTCGTACCGGGGCGATGACGACTGCGCCGAACGGTGCCCATGGCTTCGTCAGCCGTGCAATTGAATGTGAAGACACAGGAGAGCAATCATGTATCCGAACGGCGCACAGTTCTGCTTGAGCCTGACGTTCGACGTGGAGATGTGCACGAACTTCCCGTATTGGACGTCGGTGTGGGACCATCGCAAAGGCGCGATAGATGCGGACAGCAAGCAATACATACTAAAGCTGAATGCAGTGGCGGAGAAATTCGGCGTCAAGCTGCACTATTTCCTGGTGGGCAGCGCGCTGGAAGACCCCGACCTCGACTACTTGAAAGCAAGTGTGGACGCCGGGCACGCGCTCGGCAACCACACGTACACCCACGTCAACGTGCGGGCGCAAGACATCCCCCAGCTTCAGGTGACCTATGCGGCTGCGCCGTGGCGGGCGCACGGCCGCTCCGCGCTCACGTGCATCCGCGACGAATTGCGGCAGACCAGCAGCGCCATGCGGGAGACCCTGGGCGTGGACCCAGTTGGCTTTCGCACTCCAGGCGGGTTTGTGGATGGTCTGCACGCTGTACCGGATGTCCAAGACCTGTTGAGAGATGAGGGGTTTGGCTATGCTTCTTCTCATTACCGCTTTCCCGTGGATCCCACACGCAAGCGCCCGCCGCGGACGCGCTTGGAAACGGCCATGCGCGAGAGTCTGGATTCGTTGCAGCCGTACCGCTATCCCAACGGTCTGCCAGAGCTCCCGCCCACGGGCATTACCGACATCTGGGGATTCCGCAACCTGGACCTGGACCGCTGGGAGTTTATCGATGTGCTCAAGCACGGTATAGACCATGCCCACGACAATGGACAGGTGCTGACGATGACATTCCATCCACCGTGTCTGGCTGCCAGGGACCCACATTGCGACGTGTTGGAAACGGTTCTCCCTTATGCGCTGAACAAGCCCGGCGGCTGCTGGGTCGCAACCAATGACGAGATTTACGAACATGTCGTGCCAAATGTCTCATAGTTGCCGAATCACGGCCGGAAGTGCGGCATACCCCATTCGATAGATAATTGTAGCGCGGGGGCTTGTCCCCCGCTCCGGTGTCAAGCGAATCCTTTGCGGGTGGCGTGTATTTGCACCTTTCGGAGTTGGAATCTGAGTGAGGATGGTCTGCTTCTACCAGGTGCGCAAGGGTGAAGGGGCACGACATGTCGTGCCCCTACGTGCCATACTCTTACCAAATGGCTCAATCCACAGTGAGTGTAAGGCCCACGGCAGAGACAGAACCATAGGAGTATTCGCACGTAATTCTGAGGAGATTGCCCTGTGAGAAAGACAATTGACGAGATTGGCGTGACCTTCGACACGGAATTCGAGGCTGCCGCGGCGGAAGACGTGTCCTTGGGCGATGACGGCACCGTTCATCTCTCTACACGCGTTGACCCCAAGCCCACGGGCTTCGACGAGCACTTCAAAGGCGTGCCGACGCAGTACCGGTATAGCGTGCGCATTACGGCCCACCAGGAGACGCCCGCGCTGCGCATACACGTCCACACGGATAGGGAATTGGGCGGCTGGTACATCCAATTCGGCGGCTTTGTCAAGCGCGGCGGGGACTGGGCGCCGATTCCGTTGGAAAACGCCACCAACGTGCCGGACACCAGCGACGTGCTCGTCACGCTTTCGTTGCAGGCAGGGGAATCCGTGCTGCTGGGCAGCATGCCGTTCATCGCTCCGTCGGAGCTGGAAACGCAGCTCGCAGCGCTGGAGAGAACCGAGCGGCACAACTGGTCGAGCCGTGTCCTGGGCGAAACGGCGAAGGGGCGGAAGATTTGGGCGCTTGAAACCGCGCCGCGCGCCAAGCGCATCGTCATGGCGGGCACGTCTCAGGGCGCCGAACCGGTGGCGGAACGGCTGGTGGAATTAGCGCGGCGGCTCACGGTCGATCTCACGGACTCCCGCTGGCTGCTTGACAATTACCAGGTCTGCCTGGTGCCGATGATCAATCCCGACGGCGCGGCGGAAGGGTATAGCCTCCTCAACGGCATCGGCGAAGTGCCGGCCGGCGGCTACAAGGCGGCGGTGAGTGGCGAACCGTGTCCGGTAGAAAGCAAGGCCTTGGCGGATTACGTTGGGCTGGCGCCTACGCAGGCCTACCTGGAGTTTCATGCTCATTACCGCACGATTCCGCCGGGGGAGGAAGACCACCTAGGGGTGAGAAAGCAGCATCTCCTCAATCCCGGCATGGCGGACATCTACCCGACGGAAACGGACCCCGATTACGTCGAGCGTTTCAACGCGGTCATGCGCCAGCGGCTCGGGGAACACAACGATCACCGCCCCATCGGCACATGGTGGAAGCCGGCAGCGTTCTTTACGACCAACCTCGCGCGGCTCCACCCCAATTGCATGTTCTATGCCGTGCAGTCGTGGAACTACGATCTTCAAGCCACCACTGCCTGGGCCGAGCGCTACCTCTACGCCGCGGCAGAGGGGATCGCCATCGCCAGCGGCGAGCCCACATGGCGTGAGTAGGAGTGAGCAGATACCAACCCCGATTGATTTCCAAGAAGGGTGGAAGCGTTGGTCGAGCAAGAGGCGACGGAGGCGGCAGGCTTAGCTGCCTGGCCCATGCCGCTAGTTTCCCAATTGCCGTAGGCGGGAGCCTCGGTCATTCACCGGCCGCGAGCAGCGATTGCGCCGGACGTGCTAGTTAGTATGGCCTTCGGCAAGATGTGCCAATGTATGACTTCCAAAGCGGTTCTTGTCACCATTACCTCTGTTGTGGGTTGTTGAAGGGATTCCAATAGATGAGGACTCTATTGCGATTGAGATCGGCCACGTACAGGTTGTCTTTGTCGTCGAACGTTGCCGCATAGGGCATAGAGCCGAAGTCTTTCAGGAACCCTGTCGGCGTGGTGCTACTACCGAGCGGCTCATCATAGTATCCGACAAATCTAGGGGCCAAATAGCTGTTATATCCTACTACCATCCTGTTGGTGCTGTCGAATGTAGGCTCCCACGTGGCGGTTTGTCTTGATCCAATGTAGACTCTGCCAACTGCTACTTGCTGTCTCGCTTCCCAGGAGTGGGCGAAAAAGCTTTCTTCCACCGCGCCCATGTCGGTGAAAACCTTAGTGGCGGCAGGGGCAAGGATGGCAGTAGCATTGCCGGCAGGGGTCGAGTGGGGCGGGAATACCAAGAGCCGCCAATTGCCCGCTAATTCCAGTGAATGGTCGGAGACAAAGAGATTGCCGAGCCGGTCGATAGAAAGCGCGCCCGGGAAGCAAAGCATATCGGCAGCCGGCGCGCCAACAACCTCCTGAGGCCGATCCCACGGCCCGATGTGGGCCCGGCGATTGCACTTGTTCCCCGTGGCATCCGTTTGGCCCAGGATCACGTCCACTACCGGATTGCTCAGCGGGTTGCGCAGCCGTAGCACGCGGTGATTGTACGCATCGCTTATCCAGACCGCGTCACCGTTGCCTACCGGAGCAATGCCGCGAATGAAAGGGCCCCACGTAACTTCCCCGCCCTTTGATTGTCCTTCAACTCCTGGAATGCGAAATGTGGTGGGGCCAAGGGTAACCCTTTGACTTGAACCCAGTAGCGGAAAGCTGGCGTGGGTAGTTTGAATGGTCTTGATCGGAACCGAGTGCTCCGTTAGCGGTAATTGATAGACCTTAATGAAATGGGTTACGTCTGTGCCCAAGACCCAAAGCCTTCCCGCCCCATCTACTTTGATCTGGCCGCAGCACTTCTCCTCATTGTGCGACCAATAGGTTTCTCCGACCACGCCGTCAGCGGGGTCGCCGTTCCTGAGATCTGCTAGCCCGTTCCAAAACAGCAACCGCTTCGTGTCCGCCGCGATGAGTTGATCTCCGTAGACCGCTACACCCGTCCCATTGCGGATTTCCCTATCGCCCTTGAAGTTGATCTCGCCCGGGGGAAAGAAGAGCCGCTTGACCGGTTGACTAAGCGCCGATCTATTCGCCTGCAGGTTGGTCGTAGGGTAGCGGTAGACGTCCTGGACTAAGCCAATCAATGGCAGCAACACACTCCCATCGGTATCTATGCCGATTCCACCACCGCTCCGCCCTGGAATGTGATTCCGGGAATTTGTGAAACCGCCGTCTGCCAAACTCCAGAAAGAAAGACTGCGGTTTTCGGAGTCATTCACCCATATTCCGTTCTTGGTGGGATCAAGTTCAAGGGTTGTTGGACGGTTCAAGTTGGAACCAATGGCTTGTGCTGCCGCCATTCCCGATGTGAAAGGAGGCGCGAAAACCAGGATGCGGTCGTTGCCTTTATCGGCTACATAAACCTGTCCTCGTGAGTCTGTTCTAACTGCCGCAGGAGAATCAAGCCGGTAATTCTCCTTGCCCCAGTTATTGGTGTGAAAGTCCGGTTGACCAAGCACCAGATCGGCCCGTTTGGCGATAATCCCTGTCGCGTGATTCAGGGGAAATCTGAGGACGCGGTGATTGGCGGCATCTGCCACCCAGAGGTTGCCGGTGGGGTCGATTTCCACACCGCTGGCGAACCAGCCCATGCGGACTCTATATTGACCAGAGTGGAAGCACAGCGTTTCCTGCGTGGGCAGCAAGCCAAGGCTATCCCGGTTGCAGACCATGCCGGAGAAATCACTCTGTCCCCAAACCTCATCGGCTACGGAATCGGTCTCAAACGGACGATTGTACTTCAGCACGCGGTTGTTTAGGGAATCCGGCACATAGAGGTTGCCTTGGGCGTCTACCGCCATGGTGACAAAGGTATGTTCCTCGTCCACCGATATGGCGACATCGGTGATGCCGCAGAGAGTCTCCGCGCTGGCCGCAGCGCGAATTGGGAAATTCTGAATGTTGGAATCACCGTTGCAGGCGGAGTGATCGAAGCCCGATGGCTGGCCGATGACTACGTCCGCGACGCAGGGACTCGCACCGGCGTAGCACGTGCTGAGGTCAACGCCGAGAATCCGGCTATTGCCCGCGTCCCAGATGTAGGCCCGGCCTGGGCTGACCGAGCGATCGACAACGACGCCGCCGGGGTTGAAGAGTTTGAAAGGCACCACTTGATTCTCAGAGACCTGCGAAAAATGCGGCTGACCTACGATTACGTCCGCCCAGAGATCCCCTGCCACGCCTCTGATTGCCGCAGTCTGAAGAAATGGAGCGAAGTCGTTCAGGACCTGCGGCTTGGCAATTAGCGTTGTGAAGGTTTGTCGGGACTCGCGAGCCAGATGTATCAGGTCACGCAGTCTGTTCAGCTCAAATTGAAAGCCCCAATTGCCGGGGAAAATACTACCGATACCATCTTGCACCCAAGGCAGGGCCTCAATCGCCGCTACCGCTTCAGGGTCGCTGCGCTTGAGTGACAAGAGAGAGAAAGCCACTGCGAAGTTAGCGGCCGTACCTTCGCCTAGCACGGGATGAGACATTAGATCATGCAAGTAAGAAGGACTAAGTGCCAACTCAGTGCTCAGTGATCTCACTATGCTCAACTCGGCGCCGCTGCCAGTGCTAAGCAACGGTAGTTTGACAAGCCGTGAGACTGCGATATCGTCTATAGCGCTCATGGATACGAGGAGTTCAAGTGTGGAAGCGTTCTCCACAGCTCGGGGCGGCAGCAAGTCGATCTCAGATTCCAGTAGAGCGCGCAGGACCTTCGAGTGCTTGACACCCAATTCTTCGAGGGAAACTACTGCACGTGCCTCGATATCAGTCAGGCCGTCACGAACCCAGTGTAGATTCTCGATCGCATGTTCCGCTTCCCAGGCCAAGAGCTCCGTATTGAGCCGCTGCTCCAGCCCGTTGGGGCCGTTGATCCAGGTGCGGTAGCCGTCGGTGAAGGCGGTCCAGTTGTCGGCCTTGCGCCAGACCAGCAGGCCGCCGGTGGTCTGCTGCACGCTGTCGCCGGTTGCGTTGTGGTGCTCGTTTTCCAGGCACTCACCGACGATGTCGTGGCCGATGAGGTCGCGGAGGGTGCTAAAGCCGAGGACGAACTGGCACTCCGCCGCCGAGATGGAACTGGCCGTAACGAGAAAAAGGCAGAAACCAAGAACAAGGGCCAAGCGCTTCATTGGCGTCTTCCCACGTCATATTTCTGTGAAGGCAAGTACATGTTGTGCATTCGTCATCAGACAGCAGCTACCGACAATTCTGTGATGAGGAAGGCGAAACGTCGCCGAGCTTCGAAACTGAAGTGTCAGTCCCAGCGGAAGCTTTTTCCTTGCAACACCACAAGGGTGGACTTTGGACACGAAAGCAAATGTCAGTCTTCAGTTGCCTGGATTTTGCTTGAATCTCTCAAGAAACGCACTTTTCTGTGCGCAAACCGCGGTTCAAGCCACGGCATTCCAGCCGAAATTCTCTACGGGCCAGTCTGTACCGCCATTCTACGGATATCCCAATTCCCACAGTATAGAGACTCGGCACAGACATTCACTCGTTGAGAAACGGACCCCCGTGCAACCGTTTAAAGAGATCCCTTACCTCTGTCTTTAGGTGCAGTGGTGCATGCTCCATGAAGAGCCGATAGATGTATTCGTCCCCGGGACTATCCTGAGTGGTTACATGGAGGCCCGCATAGCCGAATTCTAAATAGAAGTCTCTTAACGCAGCGATCCACGCTCTTTCGCCCATGATTTCGCGAAGGGACACGAGGAAATGAAGGCCCATAGGATACCTGCACCTATCCCATAACGGACCGCCATCAAGTTCATTCAAGACCTGAATTTTGTTCAGACCTTGCTCCCGGCAGTACTCGGGGTGCTCTACACTCGGGATGCGCCCGTGGTATGTCAGGTACAGCCTGACCAATTCAGCGCCTCCCTCTGCAAACCAGCTTGGCCCTTCCTTAAAGTAGTAGTGGGCCGTTTCATGATAGAGGGCCTTAGATTTCGCCAGCATTGTGGAGAGCGCCATCATTCGGCCCAAGTGTGCGCCACGGTCTTGCTCCAACAAGGAGAGAATGACATTTTCCACGGGGAACGGTAACTCCCAGAAGTGGTCAGAGCCCCGGACAGCCCTATCGAGATTTTCGAGTACGATTTGCCCGGTTTCAGATGGGAGTCTATGCACTACCCACAGGTTTCGAGCGCCCGAATGGGTCAGAACAACCCGTGAGGATGTGACACTATATGGTTCAAAGAGCTGATCGGCATTCAGGTCGCTGCCCCCAGCAGCGATCAGATAGACGCGCTCCTCCTCGTCTAGGCCGTCGACGAACCACTGTGCTCTAAGCAAGCGCTCAAATCCATCGGGGTTCAAGAGCGCAATGTTTGCCAGCGCGTCTACCAAGAAGAGGTCAATCTCCTTGGGCGGGTAGGTGACCAGACGCAAGAACCGCCGCGCAAGCTCCGGACTCGAATGCGCGATCTGTTGGTGACCGGACATAGCGTCCAGTGAACTCATTCCCAGCACTACCTCGACAACATTGACGCCATCGGATATCCAAGGCGCGGTCGCTAGCTCTTCGGCGAAATCTCGGTTACCGGCAGAAGCCACTGAATACAAAGTGCCTGCCGCTTCAGATTCCCAAAGATCTACACCGTCCTGAATCCATGGAAACGCAACGAGTTTAGCGGCAAACTCCGGCCACTTCTTGCCAAGATCAGCGATATATTCGATGACGTGCACTTCGGGGAGCGACATTTCCCCATCGAAGATCCAAGCCCAACCCGACATCACCCTGGCAAACTGCGGGTTATTCCTGTCAATGTCTTGCAGCGCCCCGACCGCCCGCGGTTCGGGGAAGGATGGATGGGCGTGATCGAGACCGTCACGATACCATGCTGAGGCTTTCGCTAACTCAGCTAGAGAAGTAGCGGTCTCGGGAGTTGGGACGGCCGTGGGCGACGGCGTAATTGCTGGGATTGGTGTAGCTGTCGCAGCCGGTGTCGGCGTGGGTGTAGGCGTAGCAATGCCGCCGCCTGGGGCGTAGTCGGCTTCCCATTCGAAGCGCTCGGTGTTGAGGCGTTGCTCCAGGCCGTTGGGGCCGTTCAGCCAGGTGCGGTAGCCGTCGGTGAAGGCGGTCCAGTTGTCGGCCTTGCGCCAGACCAGGAGGCCGCCGGTGGTCTGCTGCACGCTGTCGCCGGTTGCGTTGTGGTGTTCGTTTTCCAAGCACTCACCGACGTTGTCATGGCCGATGAGGTCGCGGAGCGTCTTGAACCCGAGCACGAACTGGCAGTCCGCCGCCGCGACTGAGGTTGGCATCAGCAGGAACAGGGCGAACCCGAGGAGAAGCGCGAGAGGTTTCATAACGGAAACTCCGGCTCGTTTCAAGGGCATGTTGAGTCAGCTTTCTAACTGTTAGTTTTGTATGACGACTACGTTGCAATTTCAAGAAGGCTTGTATGAGAATACTACAACTTTAGTACAATGTAAACATGTAAGTTTGACACACCTGCCGCGTTCACGGCTTGTGGTGCAGCGAAGATGATCTGGCGGCTTCCTACCAAATCTAGTCGCTTGCTTGCGCTTGCCAAGCTGGTATACTACTCCCAATGGTGCCCGCCGACCTTGTGGAGCATCCGATGGCAAGAAATGCCGTAAGCGGTTTGAGCACCATCGTTCGAGCGGAAAGCTATGGTGAAAGGAGGGTGAACGACAGCGTTCGAGTTAGGGGGTACGCCTGATAGAATATGCTCCCGCGATGCTGTCAACAGACTTGCTTTGAGCGTGTCAGTTGGACTGTCAGATTAGCGCGAATAGATTGTTCCACGCGACTGGCGGCGCAGGTACTTTGTGACGGATGATGATTACTGTACGTAGATGTATCCGGAGGATAGAGAACGTGAGAGCGACAGTGACTCGACGAACATTACTCGGTGGCAGCTTGGTGGCCGGCGCGGGCATGCTGGCGGCAGCCTGCGGGCAGGCCATGCCTGCGGCTATGCCGGAAGAGGGCGAGGCCCCGGCAGCGAAGGAAGAGGCCAAACCGGCAGAGCAGCCCAAGGCCATGGAGCCGAAGACGGTGCGCTATCTCCACTACACCACCACGCAGGCGGTGTGGGAGGACAATTTCGGCCAGATCTTCGACGCGTACCGGGCTAAGTTCCCCGAGGTTAACCTTGAGGTGGACCCGGTGACGGGCGGTTTTAGCGTGCTCATCGAGAAGGCCGTGAGCTCGTTTGCGGGCAACGTGCCCATTGACATGTACTACGGCCACTTCTCCTACATCAGCCAGTTTGCGCAGAACGAGATGATCCAGCCGCTGGACCCGTTCATCGCGAAAGATGCCGACGTAGCCCGCGACGACTTCTACGATCACGCGCTGGAGAAGATTGCCGGTCAGATCTACGGCATTGCCTGGTTCAACCAGGGCAAAGAGTTTTGGTATAACGCGGACCAGGTGACTGAAGCCGGTCTGACTTCGCCTGCCGAGCTGGCAGCGGACGGCAAGTGGACGTGGGACGCAGCGCTGGAGTTTGCGCAGAAGCTCACCAAGAAGGAAGGCGCGAACACCACGCGCTGGGGCTTCTTCTATGCCTACCACTCCACCGGCTGGTTTGGGCATCATCTCAAGGCCTGGGGCGCGGACTGGTGGAACGCCGACATCAGTGCGCCGACGATGAATACTCCGGAATTCGCGGCTGCGGTGCAGGCCGCGCAGGACCTGGTCACCAAGCACGAGGTCTCACCACGCATCAGCACGCCGCGTGAGAACGACGCGAAGGCGTCCTTCGAAGAGGAGACCCTCTCTGCACGACTGGCAAGCGGCGCCAATACGCGCAGCTTCCAAGCGACGATTATGACCAAGGATGAGCCTTTCAACATCGGGCACACCCTGTTGCCCGAGGGACCGGGCGGGCGCAATACGATCCAGGCGATCAATGCGAACTACCTGAGTTCATCGGCGCCGGAACCGGATCTGGCTTGGGAACTCTACAAGATTCTCGTTGGGCCTGAGTCCGACCAGCAGATTGCCCGGCTCGGCGGCCGCCGCTACACGGCCAGCCGCAAGCAGAGTCCGGTAACCCTGTGGCCCTACGAGAATGCCGATGTCTACGCCCAGATGGCGGAACTCAGCGAGCCGGCCAAGCAGATTGTCAAGCAGTCTGAGGTCAACGGCGCTTGGAGCCAGGGCTGGAAGGACATAGAGGACGGCGTGCGCACCATCCAAGAGGTGCAGGACGAGTTGCAGCAAGTGGCTACGATTGCCCTGGAAGAGGGCGGCTGCATCTGCTAAGTTGCGGCGAGTGCCGTTGAATTCCGATGCAAAAGAGGGGCACGAGCAATCGTGTCCCTCTTGACTCTTGGTGAAGAGGGCGCAGGTTGCAAACCTGCGCTACTTCTTGACGGAACGGTTTCTTGTGAATTCGATCGTTTCTCTTGCAGTGAAAGACTAGGATTCGCCCATTGAAGCGAGGTTTCGGCGCTTGCAGAGCTAGTTGACTCGTAGGGGCACGACATGTCGTGCCCCTACGAGCGGGAGAGTGCCCCTACGAGCGGGAGAGCGTCTTCGTAGGTGCTTGTATGGGCTCGTTGTGTCACTGACGTCGAAACTCAAGCCCCAGCGCTACTTGGTTTTGCTGCCCCATCTGTGCGCCGTAGTTTCGCGTGCGGTACTATCTCTCATGGAGAGCGGCCCGGGGAAGGCATTTCTAGGGTTGTGCGAGCAGAATTGCAAGAGGGATTCCTCTCATCCATAGAAAGGACTGTGGTAGCCGATGGCATACAGGGTTGGTTTGGTGGGCGTGGAGCAGCATGTTCCGCACGTGTTCGCGGGCATTGATGAGTCGGATGAGATTGAGCTGGTGGCGGTGGCCCAAGCTGGCGCCCGCGCTGATGAACTGGCGGAAAAGTACGGCGCGAAGCTCTACGACGATCACGTGGCGATGTTCGCGCAGGAGCAACTTGACGTGGCGGCGGTCTGTCTCATTCCGGCAAACCAGGGCCGGGTCGTGATCGATGCGCTTAAGTCCGGCTTGCACGTCACGGCGGACAAGCCGCTTGTAATCACACAAGAAGAGTTTGATGCTATCGCGTCATTGGCGCGCCAGCATCCGGAGCGCAAGGTCGGCCAGCTCTTCACCCTGCGCGGCACGCCGGGCTATGCCAAGCTGCACGAAATCGTGCGCAGCGGGGCCATTGGCGACGTCGTGCAGAGCTACGGGCTGCGCTCTGCTTTGGAGAAGCGCGAGACCCGCGCGCCGTGGTTCTTCGATGAGCGACTTTCCGGCGGCCCAATTCCCGATCTGCTCATCCACGACATCGACGCGCTCCGCTGGATTACGGGACTGGAATACACACACGTGCTGGCGCGAGAATCTAACTTTGCCCGGCCCGATGACCCGTACTACCGCAATGCCGGGCAATTATTCTTTCTGCAGGAACAGAGTGCCACTGCAATTATGGAGCACCATCGGTTGGTATCTCCGGCGTTTGCCGGGATGGACTGCCGCATGAAGATCGTGGGGACCGACGGACAGGTGGAGATTACCGCGAAGGGTGAGGTCATCCTCTACAACAGCGACCACGCCGGGCAGGTGAAAGAGCTACCGGCAGCGCAAAACACATTTGCCGATTTCGCGCTCAAAGCCTGCTCCGGGCGAGAGCCGCTGGTGGATACGGCTGGCGCTCTGCAGTCGATGCAGGTGGCGCTCACGGCCAAGGCGGCCGGGGATACGGATACGTTGGTGGCGATCCCGCAGGTGTGATTGAGCGAACGGCCTGTGTGGAATAGTGGTTCCGTCCTTGTGAAGCAAGTTAAGCGCTCGTGCCTAGGCTTCAGGATGCTGACCTCGCCGCATGCGCAGGATGGCCTTCGACAGGCTCAGGCCGAACGGGAAGTAGCTATTGCATTCCTCCTTGATGCGAGCGGCGTGGGTGTAACCGAGAGTTGGCACTTTCCGTTCGTGGTGAGCTTGCCTGTCCTGAGCATGTCGAAGGATCGAACCCTGAACGGAAAGGAAGGGTGCGTGGGAATAACTCGTCAAGAACTCTAGAAGCGCTATCAGAGACCGCGGGGAGCGTGTCTTGTACCGTACAACTGTGTATAATTCAATAAATAAACTTTGGAAAGGAGTGTGGCATGGCTATCAAGAGTCCTGTGGATGTCAGCTTAGCGGTTGATGGAGGTACACCGGTACGGAGCTCGGACAACCCGTTACCGCGAGTCTTTCCCCGCTACGTGCCGGACAGCGCCTACGACAATGTGCGTGAGGTGCTGGATGGCGGTGTTGCAAGCAACTTTCTCAGCCGGTTCGAGGATGCGTTTGCCGAGGCTACCGGCACGAAGTATTGCGTCTCCATTGCGAACTGCACGGCTGCGCTCCACTCCCTCTATGCCGGACTGGGAGTCGGGCCCGGGGATGAAGTCGCCGTGAGTCCCATTACCGACTTCGGCACAATCGCCGGCATCATTGCCCAGGGCGCAATCCCGATCTTTCCCGACGTGGACGTGCGCACGGGCAACGTCACTGCCGAGACCATCGAAAGAGTGCTGTCGCCGCGCACGGCGGCCATTGTTGCCGTGCACTTCTACGGATTGCTCTGCCCGATGGAAGAGATCGTGGCGCTGGGGAAGAGCAGAAACATCACAGTCGCTGAGGATGTCTGCCAAGCGCCGCTGGCGAATTATTCAGGACAGAATGTGAAGGGAAAAGCGGGTTCGCTGGGCGATGTCGGCGGCTTCTCGTTCGATGCAGAGAAACACCTGACGGCGGACCACGGCGGGGCCGTTACCACGGACAGTGAGGAAATCGCCGCTAGGGTGCGGAGCTTTGCGCTCACGCGCGGCGCCGTTACGTACCCAAATTACGGGCGCAAGCACGAGTCGTTCGGCCTGAACTACCGCTTCGGTCAATTCCAAGCGGGGCTGGCGTTGGCCGAGCTTGAGGTGCTCGAGGAGCAGAACGAGCGGCGGCGGCAAGGCGCTGCGCATTTGAGCTCCCGGATCGAAGAGATTGACGGCCTCACGCCGCCATACACTCCTCCGGGGAGCGACCATATTCACTGGCTCTACCACCTACGTCTCGATCTTGACCAGTTCCGCTGCTCGATCTGGGACTTTGCTAACGCACTGTTGGCGGAGGGCCTGACCCCCGGCGCCGGCCCGGCGCCGTACTACCTCGTGCCCGACAGCCATAAGTTCATGCAAGACAAGGCGCACGTAGCCGGCAGGTCCGGCTGGCCGTGGGACCACCCCATGAACGACTTTGCCAAAGACATCGAGTACAGCGCGGCTATGTGCCCCGAGGCTAAGAGGCACTTAGATACCACCATCCGCTGGACGTGGACCGACAAGCACTCCGCCGAGGACATCGAGGACATGGCCACGATGTTCGCCAAAGTGGCGGAGTACTATCGGGTATAGGTCGCAGAGCTGATATTGGAGGCTCTGGGTGAGCCTCAATAGAGGAACTGAAATCGGCCCGTTGCCGGCAAAAAGGTGTCATATTCAAGAGGGCGCAGGCCTCAGGCCTGCGCTCCGTCTCTTGCGGGTCTACGCGCTGAACGCTTGAACGCCTTACGAGGTACTCTCTTACGACAGTCCGTACTTCTCAATGAGACGCTGCAATCCCCTTCGCGAGACTTTGCAGTCCCCTTCGCCCAATGCCAGTTTGCTTAACACTCAATACGCGATGACGTATAGCCTTGGGAAGTGGCTTGCGGCGCTTTGGCACGCTAGCCTACGATGTTTGTCCGCGCTCATGGTCGAATCTGGTGAGCGCGACCCTATGCCGGCTATCTCCCGTCTATTCCCAGCTATCACGTCGCAGCGGTTTGATCAGTTGTAGGCCGGTGACTGCGGGTAGTTTTTCTTACGAAGTTTCTACGCGCCAATGGGGATGCGCTACGGCTCCACAAGATGAGTGTCCGGCAGAACGTGATAATCCTGCGTAGGCGCTGGTTCGTCGGACGGACGGAACGTAATGCCGTGCTCCGCAAAGAATCGCTTGCGCTTACCAACGCTTTCTACCAATGTGTGTTTCCTTCCGACGGGGGCGCTCCACCAGCCACGCCTCGTGCCACTTGTACTGAGTTGTGCTTGGTATCTGATGCCAAAATCGGGACCACTGTGCGATGCTAGCCAAACGGTGAGTCTCCGCGTCGCGGGCCAGCGCGCGCCTCAATGTATCTCTGGGGTTCGGACATCACTTTCCAGTTGGTACAGCACCGCTTTTGACCCATTGGCGAGGATCAAATCGCGGCGCACGGCGTAGCGCACTCTGCCACTCATTCTCAATTCCAGTGAATACGCCGTCTCTTTCTCTTCGGGGTACGTACAACGAAGTGCAATCACTACCCTCTTGACAATGAGGGGGAAGCTCTCTGGGATACGCGCAGCTAAGAATTCTCTCATGAGAGACGGTAGGGATTCCTGAGGGGTCAGCAGTTGATAGACTGGCCCCTAGAGTATCCAGTGGCCGTGAGGTATCTATTCCGGGACACTCTCAGTCGTTGGTGCAGCGACCAAAGCCACTTTGGCTAGTGTAGCAGTTGCTCATCAAGCCGGTAAAGACTATGAGAATCACGCATGGCTCTGCCGTCTCGGCATCCGGTTGTCGGTGCGGATGAGTTCCTCCATCAGACGCACCTTAAGTTCTTGCTTCACGCTTTGGGCAATGGGATCGTGCCACAGGTTGTGGAGCTGGCCGGGATCGTTCTGCATGTCAAAGAGTTCACCGTACTCCTGTTCGCCGTCATCCCCGACGTAGACGGTGAGTTGGTGGGTGTCGGTGACGAGCGTGCGCAGGCGCAGGCCGATGTAGTCTTCGTCGTTTTCGATGATGATGGCGTCCTGCACCGAATCCGCCTCTTCGGTGAGCAGCGGGGTAAGCGACCGTCCCGGCCACGCTGCCATCTGCCGCTCCGCTTCCGGCTGCGGCACGCCTTTCATGAATGGCGGCCCGTATTCCGGGGCCGGTACGCCCGCCAAGTCGAGCAGCGTGGGCGGAATGTCCAAGTGCGAAACCAGGCTCTGCGAAACATTGCCTGCAGGGAACCGCGCCGGCCAGCGCCAGATTGAGGGAATGTTCAGCATGCCGTCAAAGTGGAACGGTCCTTTGTTGAGCAGCCAGTGGTCGCCCAGCAAGTCGCCGTGATCGGCGGTGAAGACGACGACGGTGTTATCCGCGAGGCCCAGTTCGTCGAGGGAGTCCAAAATGCGCCCCACCTGCTCGTCAATGAACGAGACCATGCCAAACGTAATGGCCGTGATTTCGCGTATGTGCTCGTGCGGCATCTTGGTGGCGATGCGCCGGCCGGAGGTCCATTGGTCGGTCTCGTACATCAGGCGCATGTGCGGCGGCAGGTCATCCAGCTCATTGTCGCGCCGCGTCGGCGCCGGGATCGAATTGCGGTCGTACATGGAGAACCACGGGTCCGGCGCGGCAAACGGGTGGTGGGGATCGGGAAACGACGCCCAGAGCATGAACGGCTGCTCCTGATCGGCTGCATCCTGCAGATAGGCAATGCTGCGGTCGGCAATCCAGGTGTTGTAGTGCAGTTCCGGTGGCACATTGATGCGATACGACTGTTCCGCGCCGCTCGCGGCTGGTGTGGATGCCTGCCGATTCCAGTAAGGCAACACATCCGGATGCTCGCGCTCGAGCCAGTGGTAGTGTTCGCCCGGCAAGCCGGGGCCATGGCCGATGGTCAACTCAGTGGTCTCGAAACCGTAGTAGGGCGACGGCAGCTTTGCAATCTTGCGGTTGTGCCACATCCAACGGGTTTCAGGGAAGTCAAGCGGATCAAGCGTTTCCGGGTCAACACCCAAGGGCTCGCCGGCTACCCGTACGTGAATTTTGCCGATGCTGTGTGTGCGGTAGCCGACTTCTGCTAGGGTGCCGGTTACGGTGGGGAAGGCGGGGTCCAGGTCAATGCCGTTGGTGCGGACGTTGTGCCCGCGCGGGGTGAGGCCGGTGAGCAGCGTGGAGCGTGAGGGCATGCAGAGCGGATTATTCACGAACGCCCGGGTGAGCAGCGCGCCGCCGGCTGCTAAACGATCGAGATTGGGCGTCTGCAGCGGCGTATCGCCGCGCCAGCCACGCCACGCGCAGCGCATGCAGTCGCCGCGCATTTGATCGGTGAGGATTATGAGGAAATTCGGTTGCTCGCTCATGGGGCGCTCCTTTTCTTATCGAAATGCAACGAATCTTACTTGGGAGCCATCGGGGGCCTAGTTTTTCGAATTCAGGCCCTTGGGTTTCCTGGAATTGCCTCCGTAGTGAGTATATACCTCTTGGCGCAACTCACGGCGCACTGCTGTCATTTGGGTTCTTGGGTATCTTTATCCGCCAACTGACTGCACGCAGGGGAGGCCCGGATTTGTTTCCGTCATTTGTATGTTGAAGAAGGCCTACAGATGAGCGAAAGTGAGAGGGTAACGCGAGGGGCGCGTCGTCCGTCATTCCCGCGCACGCGGGAATCCATCTTCTCCGTACATCCCCTGTGCCCCGCTCCTTTTGGCGGCCGGCAAGCGGGGGACAAGCCCCCGCGCTACAAAGAGTTGTCCTCTCCTTGTCTCTAGGGTGTGCGACGAACTGCCTTGATAGCGCAGGTTTTCAACCTGCGTCCCCAGCCCGTCATTTCCGCGCAAGCTCGCCCCCGCACGGGGACGCGGAATCCATCTTCTCTTTGGCGCAAGCTTTGCAGCCCCGTTGTCTCGCGCTTAAGAACCCCTGGATTCCGGCATTCGCCGGAATGACGGTTCGGGCTCTTCTCTTCACTCTTTGATGGGATGCTTATTGCGTGTACGCGGCATTGATGCCCTCGCACCTTGAGAATATAATGGCCGTAATACACTTTCCAGGCGTGGAATGCCAGCCAACATGCATCTCCCCGCGATTTGGCTGCGCCACGGCCTCACCTTATGGAGCGAATTCCCCATGAGTACCGAGCGTCGAGCCAGACTTGCCTTTATCGGTTGTGGTTCATTTGCTACTGCCTCGATATTTCCGCAAATCCAACTCATTCCCGAGATCGACCTTGTCGCCGTGTGCGATATCGATGAGGAGAAAGCGCAGCGCAACGCCCGCAACTTCGGCGCGCGGCGTGTCTATACCGATATGGAAAAGATGCTCGACACGGAGGAGTTGGACGGCGTATTCACCATCGGCCCCGCGCCGCAGCAGTACCAGCTTGCGCCGGTGGTGCTCCGGCGCGGCCTGCCGGTGTACGTGGAGAAGCCGTCGGCCAATACTTCGGCTGAGGCCAAAGAACTGGCCGAATTGGCCGAGGCCAACGGCACGTGGGGCCAGGTGGGCTTCATGAAGCGCTTCGCCGACGTCTATCGGATTGCCAAGGAAGTCATAGCCCGTCCCGAATTTGGCGGCCTGCACGTGCTCAAGGTCAAGTTCGGCCAGGGCAAGTATCCGCAGATCTGGGGCATCGACTCCGCCAAGCGGGCGTTTCTCATCGGCCAGTGCGTGCACATTCTTGATCTCGTGCGCTATTTTGGCGGGGACGTGCGCGCCGTGAACGCGCTCTACTACGAGGTGGGCCCGCAGAATTTCTCGTATCTCATCAACCTGGAGTTCGTAAACGGCACCGTCGGCCACATGGATATCAATACGCTCGATTCCAAGGTGGGTACCCGCGACATCATCGAGACGCTGGAACTTATCGGCATGGAGACCCACGTGGTCTGCGAAGACATGATGAAGGTCAAATACCAGCCCCAAGAGGCGTGGTCGGCAGAGGCGCCGCGCCTCGGCCGGTACAACTTCACTCTGGAGCCCTCGTGGACCGGCCTGGCGATCAGCAAGCGCAACTTCGGCTACACCGGCGAGGTGGAAAACTTCGCCCGCCGTTGCCTGGGCGAGGTGAGCACCGGCCCCGACCTCTGGGACAGCTACAAGGCGCTCACGTTCGGAGAAGCGGTATATGAAAGCTCCCACGGCGGCGGCCGCGTGCTGGTGGAACAGTAGGCGCCATCGAGACCCTTGCGTAACCCAAGCGGAAGCAATCTGGTTCCCTCTCCCGTCAAGGGAGAGGGCTAGGGTGAGGGTGAATCTCCTGCATTCGCTACATATGCATGCCTATTTCTAGGTGGTACCTCTTGACACCGCACACTTTATGAGGCCATTGCGGCCAAGAGACCCCTCACCCCAACCCCTCCCCAGGGTTAGGGAGTGCCCCTGCCTGAAGGTGGGGTTATGCAAAGGTCTCCATCGCTGGACAAAAGGATTGCTCGCGCAGGTGAATTCTCTGCATTGCAGAATCTGGAAGGTTTCGCTGTGCTCTGAGCAAGCCGGACTAGTAGGCCGCAAGAGGCGGGGGGCAAGCCCCCGCGCTACGGCAAGAGGTGCCGCATATTCCGTTATACCCGCGATCTCTGTCCGTCACTCGCGTCATAAATCCGTCATTCCCGCGCGAGCGGGAATTCATCTTCCCATTTGCGCAAGTTTACGCACCCTTCTTGGCTAGAGCTTAGGATTTCCTGGATTCCGGCTTGCACCGGAATTACGGGATGAGCGCATGAGTTAAGGAGCAGTCGGTGACACTTTAGACAAAGCAAGCCGAGGGCGATCGGAAAGCCCTCTCCTGGGGGAGAGGGTTTGGGTGAGGGCGACTGATCGCTAATGCTGCCATGCCCGGGCAAATGAGAGGGACAGCCCGGCATTGATGCTCGCGCAGCCTGGGAATATAATTGCCGTAATACACTTCTCGGCGTGGACTGGTAGCCAGAGACAGCCGCACCGCAAATTGGCTGCACCACGACACAATGCTAGGAGCAATGTATCTCATGAGTACGGAACGCCGAGCCAGACTTGCCTTTATCGGTTGTGGTTCTTTTGCCACCGCCTCGATCTTTCCTCAGATTCAACTTATTCCCGAGATCGACCTCGTCGCCGTCTGCGACATCGATGAGGAGAAAGCGCAGCGCAACGCCCGCAACTTTGGCGCGCGCCGCGTCTATACCGACATGGAGCAGATGCTGGATACCGAAGAGCTTGACGGCGTATTCACCATCGGCCCGGCGCCGCAGCAGTACCAGCTTGCGCCGGTGGTGCTCCGGCGCGGTCTGCCGGTCTACACGGAGAAGCCGTCGGCCAATACCTCGGCTGAGGCCAAAGAACTGGCCGAACTCGCAGAGGCGAATAACACGTGGGGCCAGGTGGGCTTCATGAAGCGCTTTGCCGACGTGTACACCATCGCCAAGGAGATCGTGGCGCGGCCGGAGTTTGGCGGCCTGCACGTGCTCAAGGTCAAGTTCGGACAGGGCAAGTATCCGCAGATTTGGGGGATCGACTCCGCCAAGCGGGCGTTTCTCATCGGCCAGTGCGTGCACATCTTCGACCTGGTGCGCTTCTTTGGCGGCGACGTGCGCGCGGTGAACGCGCTCTACTACGAGGTAGGACCGCAGAATTTCTCGTATCTCATCAACCTGGAGTTTGTGAACGGCACCGTCGGCCAGATGGATATCAATACGCTCGATTCCAAGGTCGCCTTCCGCGACATCATCGAGACGCTGGAGCTCATCGGCTTTGAAAACCACGTGGTGTGCGAAGACATGATGAAGGTCACCTACCAGCCGCATGAGGAGTGGACGCAAGAAGCGCCGGGCTTCGGCCGCTATAACTACACGCTCGATCCCTCCTGGACCGGCCTGGGGCGCAGCCAAATAAACTGGGGTTACACCGGCGAGGTGCGCAACTTCGCCCACCGCTGCTTGGGGCTGGTGTCTACCGGCCCCGACCTCTGGGATAGCTACAAATCGCTCACATTCGGCGAAGCGGTCTACAAGAGCTCCCACGGCGGCGGACGGGTGCTGGTGGAGCAGTAGACAATCGTTGCGCCACACTAAGAAATGTGCAATTCAGTTAGCGGGTATGTCCTGTTGTCTGTTGGGCTTGCGGGAGCGCCCTGAGAGTAGAGGGCCTGGTTGCCCAACAGTCCGGGGGACATGCCCCCGCGCTACGATCTGTCTGCTGCAGCATTGGAGGTCATGGAGAACGTGGTATGGCTATGGGTTCCTGGTAGCGCAGGTTCGCACGGGTCGTGCGCGTAACCTGCGCCTGCCTGGCGGAAAAGATTGTATAATTACCGGAGATGTGTTTGTCTTCGACGATTCTTGGTAAGACTTGAGAAGGAGAGAGCCTGATGACGACCGCGCAAATGGTGACTTTGGCGCCGGAGCAGAAGCAGTTCTTCGATGATAACGGCTACCTTGTGATGGAAGGCTTGTACGACGCCGCTGAGATGGCGGTCATGCGGCGGGAGTTTCACGATCTAATTGCGAATACGGATGGACGTCCCGAGACCTTGCGCTACAACTTCATGGAGCCGGTGGAGGGGTATCCCGTCGACCCCTATAACCCCAAGAACGTGCAGGGCATCATGGACCAGCCGCTGGCGAACGACTACTGGTTCAACAACGTCACGGACCCCCGCATCGTGAACGTCTTCATCGACCTGTTCGGCCCGGACATCGACTTTCACAACGGCAAGGTACGCAACAATCCGCCGGGCTTCACCAACACCCAGGGCTGGCACCAGGACTGGCCCTACGAGCGTCACAGTACGTCGGACTTGGCCGCGGCGATTATCTACCTGGACGCGAACGACGTTGACCAGGGTTCGACCACGGTCCTGCCCGGCAGCCACTTGATGGGCGAGTGGGAGACGGATCACGGCCATACCGTGGCCGACGAGAGGGTGGAAGGCTACGAGCCCGTTCCAATGCTTGCCAAGCCCGGGGACGTGCTCTTCATCCACGTGATGGTGCTGCACACCGCCGGCAACAATTTTTCCCACACGTCGCGTCATAAGATCATCAACGAGTATAAGTCCAAGGCAGCCATCGACCAATGGGGCAACCGCTGCGCCTTCGCCGGTCTACCAGTCGCCCGCAACGGCAGGCCCTGCGTCCCCCAAATTTAGTGTGTAGCGATTCCACGGGCTGAGTGCCGACGATTGCGTTGCCCCTAGGGCCATTTCAGGACAGGATGCATCGCGTCACTTTGGCGGATCGCCAATCCTGAATACCGGTTTTTCACCACCGGAAATATCTCCGGTGTAGTTGAGCGAACAGTTCCAATCGCCACCAAGAATTCCCTCTCCTGGGGAGGGTGTCTCATAATTCCGCTACAGAGCACGATAGGTAAAATGTGGAACGCAGCCAAGTGGCGGATTGTATTGACAGAGTGGTAAAAGTGATGGAACCGGAATTTTGAAGGCTTGATGCGACGCCCAGAAAGCAACACAAGTCTATCTCAAGACCTCACTTAGCTTCTCTGCACGGCAGTATACCTCGGTAAGGGCAATTATGAGACAGCCTCTGGGGGAGAGGGTTAGGGTGAGGGCGAATCTTTGCCCACTTCACTTGTGATCTCATTTAATTGCAGACAGTTTTGCAAAGGTCCCTGATGCCAGACAATCCTCCAACGCCGCGTCTCTTTGACAACACTTCCGATTGGTTCCCCATCAACCGCTCGTGGCAATTCGAACCGCCGGCAGATCTCCATGGGGAAATGTCGCCCCATGAAGTCGAAGCCGCCAGCGGGCATACCTTTGTGGCGACGCTTTCGTTGGGGCCGGAACTCACGCTGCCGACCGGCGCCCACGTCACGCTGGAAGTGCCGAGTACGTGGGAGTGCCACCTGGGGAATCCTTATCCGCGCGGACTCAAGACGGTTGGAAGCCGCGACAGGAGCCAGATTCGCCAGGTGGGCTACGGGGCGTATACCGACGTGGAGTGCTCCCGTTCTGACGTGAAGCTGGCGCTTGCCGCATCCTGGGGCCGGCACATGGACCTGGTAGACGTGGTGGTACAGGAAGGCGAACTGGGACCGGGCGATGCCGTGCGCATCATTTTGGGGCCGCCGGACGGCAATTTGGTGCAGGCGCAACGCTACGCGCAGGTGTCGATATTTACCGTGGGCGTGGACCGCGCGGGCGACGGGACGTATCGCCGCGCCGCGACCCATCCGACTGTGCGCGTTGTCGGCGCTCATGCCGAACGCTTCAAGGTGTTCGCGCCTGCCGTCGTCCAGCCCGATGAAGAGTTCGCGATTCGCGTGCTGCCGGTGGATGGCTATAGCTACAATGCTGCCACGCACTATCAGGGGCAGGCGCGCACGATAGCGACCGAGGGTCTGGAGGTGCCTGGCAGCGTGGCGCTTGACCAGACTGCGACGCCGACCGGCGCGACTGTATCTGCAAGAGCCACACAAGAAGGTATTCATCGCGTCGCGGTGGTTGACCCCGCCACCGGCATCGCGGGCAAGAGCAACCCCATTGGCGCGGGATTCTTGCCGGACAAGCACGTCTACTTTGGCGAGATGCACAGCCAAATGTGGCACAGCCAGGGCACCGGCACCACGGAGGAGTTCTTTCAGTGGGGACGCGACGTGGCCGGTCTCGATTTCTGCGCGCCGGCCAACCACTACAAGATGCGCTTCGAGATCGTGCCGGAAGTCTGGCAAGAGGTGGTGGATATGTCGAACGCCTGCAACGATCCGCACCGGTTTGTCACGTTAGTAAGCCATGAGTGGGGTACAGGCAACCGGAATGGACACAAAAACATCTACCACCGCGGCGATAGCGCGGAGTTCATCTGTTCGTTCGAACCCGGCGGCATGACGCCGGACGAGCTTTGGAAGATCCTTGAAGGCCGGGAAGCCCTGACTATCCCGCACCACACCAAGTTCGGCAACGTCACGAATTGGGCATACCGCAACGATACGCACCAGCGGCTGGTGGAGATTTGCTCGAGTTGGGGCATCTCGGAGACGGGCGGGCCGCACAGCGTGCAACGAGCGCTGGCTATGGGGCATCGGCTCGGTTTCATCGGCGGCACCGATTCCCATCACGGCTTGGCGAACCAGGGAAGTTTCTTCGTGGACGACGGCAACGGTCTGGCATGTGTGGTGGCCCGCGAGTTGACGCGAGACGCCATCTGGCAGGCGCTCGATGAGCGTCGGTGCTATGCCACCACCGGCGACCGCATTCTCCTAGACTTCACAATGAACGACGCGCCCATGGGCACCGACCTAGCCGTGGACATGGAAAAGAATCCACCCCGCCATTTCGCCATGAGGGTGGCTGGCACGTACCGCGTCGACCGGATTGAGCTGCTCCGCAACAACCAAGTGGTTCTCACAGAGCAACCCGGTTGCGATGTCTGGGAAGGTGAATGGACGGACCCCGAGCCCCTGGCAGCGCTGGCGCTCGCACCTACGTTTCCAGACGACCGACCGTTCGTATTCTATTACCTCCGCGTCACGCAGGGCAATCGCCAAACCGCGTGGGCAAGTCCGATTTGGCTTACGCAGCGGCAATAGCTGACGAATTGCGCGGTGAAGGTTTATCCTGGAAGTAGATAGTTTGCCCGCTTTGCTGGGTTGATCTTGTAGAATCATCGAGTTTTCATGGATAGGCGATCCTCAAGGGACTATTTCCATTCCACGGCGACAGCTTTTCTTGGCTGGAGTTTCAGGCCGTCCTTGGCGGCGTTCACGCTTGCAGTTCTATGCGTCCTATTCACGCCGCTGGCGCCTATTCAGGCGGCGGAATCCACGCCCCAAGCGCAAGCCGTCGCTCGGCTGAACGAGTTACGCGCGCATGCGCAGGTGCCGCTTGTGCAAGTCGATGCCGCGTTGCAGCGAGCGGCAGAGGGACATGCGGCATACTATGCAATAAATGGCTTCACCGGCCATGCGCAAGATCCACTCAGTTTCGCTTTCACCGGCGTGACGCCCACAGACCGCATGAAGGCTGCGGGGTTTGCCGGAAAATGCTCGGGCGAGTCTGCCTCCACCATTGGCGAGGATCCGATAGCGGCGGTGGAAGCCCTGGTAAACAGCGTCTATCACCGGACCATCATGTTGCACCCGGCCCTTACGCTCGTGGGATATGGGCAAAGCAATGGCGGCAGTGTCTTCAACCTAGGAGGATGTCTCGCGGGCTCGCCGGACGTGGACCGCCTCTACACCTACCCGGGGCGTGGGCAAACGGCGGTGCCGCCCGACTTCTTGCCGAGGACGGAACGGCCGAACCCATTGCCGGACCATGAGGGACTTGTCGGCAGCCCCATCAGCATCGGCGCGTCACCCTGGGAGGAGGAGCCACCTGAGATTACCAGCATTGAGATAGTCGACCAAGCAGGGGTGTCTTTGCCCTATCACCGGGTTGATGATGATGGTTGGGCTTACTTCATGACCCTGCTTCCTCTCGGCGCGGGGCAGACATTTACCGTAAGCATTTCGGGAAACGCCGCCGGGAGCGCCGTTGGCGAATTTGCGCGCACATGGTCGTTTTCAACGCAGTCTGCGTACGTGCCGCGTACAATTCAGTTGCGCTTTGTAAAGGGGACGCCGCGACTGCTCACGGAATACGTTGGCGACGAAATCGCGTGTTACAGTCAGACAACGGGACAGACGCCCACGCTTGCCGGAAACAAGGTGACGATACCGTGTTATGACGTTGTTGACGATTCGAATTGGCAGTACGCGGCGCCGTTTCTCACGGAGTTTCAGCGGGTGGGAGGAGTCGGAGCGCTTGGCTATCCGCTCACTCGCGCCATCAACTTTGAGGGCAAGCCGACCCAATTCTTCCAGAAGGGCGTGCTGCAGTGGCAACCGGAAACTCAGACGTTCGCCTACTTGAATGTTTTTGATATCCTCAGCGCCAAGGGCTTCGACCCAGTGCTTGCAACCAAGTACCTCATCCCTCCGCCCGCGGATACTTCCGGAGATGATGGGCTCAATTGGGAAGAGGTAATTGCGCGGCACGTTGCCCTGATGGATGGCGTCCCTGCCATTTCCAGTTTTATATTAGGAACGCCCAATTGGTTGGAGCGCTACGGCCTGCCCATGGGCGTTCAGGACTATGGCAACGTCGTGGTTGTACGCGCGCAGCGGGCTGCCTTCCAGTTGTGGCGCGTCGATACCGACTTCGCCAGTGCGGGGGACGTAACCGTGGTGAACAGCGGGGAGATTGCGAAAGAGTTGGGGGCGTTTGTCAACTAGACCTTGCGCTCGCCGCGGTTTGAAGCCTTTCCTTCCCCTTAGGTACACTGAGTATAGGACTCCTTGTAAGGCTATGCAGTCACTGATGCGTTGCACGTATGATTATTGATTTTCACTCCCACACGTTTCTCAGCGATGGGGTGCTCTCTCCCGCGGAGCTTGTGCAGCGCGCTGTTGCCGCCGGCTACCAGGCAATAGCCATCACCGACCACGTAGGGTACGCTAACTATCAGTACGTTTGTGAAGCCTTGCTGCGTGAATGCGAAGTCATAAACCGGGAGCTGCCTATCACCGCGCTTGCCGGCGTTGAGATCACACATGTGGCGCCAGGGGCGCTCGGCACGCTGGCAGAACGCTGTAAAGCGGCGGGAGCCCAAGTGGTAGCGGTCCACGGCGAGACGATTTCGGAACCCGTACCGCCGGGCACAAACGCCGCGGCGGCGGAGTGTGCGGCAGTGGACGTCCTGGCGCATCCCGGTCTGCTGACGGCGGCAGATGCTCGCGTTGGCTGCGAGCGCGGCTTGGCATTTGAGCTCAGCGCGCGCAAGGGGCACAGCGCGGCCAACGGCCGCGTGGCGCGGGTCTGTCAGCAAGCCGGCGCCACCATGATCGTGAACAGCGACACGCACGCGCCGGGAGACTTACTCACGGATTCCCTGGTGACCAATATCATACTTGGCGCGGGACTGGAGCGAGTGCAGATCGAGACAATTGGCCGGGAGAATCCCGCGGCTTTGTTGAAACGGTGTGGTTTTGCGACCGCATAAGTAAATCAGATCGTATGGCAAGAGAGAACGAGGCAGTGGCAGAGAAAAAACAGAAATCGACTAAAGGGCGCTCTGAGGGGGCGGCCGCGAACGGTGACGGAGCCAAGCGGCGGAAGTCGCGAACCGCAGGCCGCCGCGACCAGCAGGTTGACTTGATGGACGCTATGCTCCATCCGGTTGAATTGCCGGTGCTGGCAATTCGCGACCAGGTGGTGTTCCCAGGCATGACGGTGCCGCTGATCGTGGCGCGCGAACGGTCCCTGGAGGCCGTGAGCAATGCGCTCGACAGCGACCGGCGCCTCTTTGTGGTCACACAGCGCGACCCAACTATCGACGACATCAATCCTGAAGACTTCTACCTTGTGGGTGTGGAGGTCTCGATACGCCGGACGCTCAAGATGCCGGACGGCAGCGTGAGCATTCTGGTTGATGGAAAACGCCGACTTGCAATAACGCACTTTCTTCAACTGGACCCGCACATACGCGTGCAGGCGATTGTCGTAGAGCCACCGGCCGCGGAAGGAGAAGAGCTTACGGCTCAGATGCAGGCCATGCTTGCGCTTTTCAAGGAAGCCGTGGATCTCAGCAAGGACCTTCCCGAAGAGGCGTACGTGCAAGCCATTAACACAAGTGACGCGGGCGCCCTGGCAGACCTCATTGCGTACACCATCGATCTGACCACGCCAGTGCAGCAAGAGTTGCTGGAAGAGCTCGACGTTTCCGCCCGGGTGGAGAGTGTGATCTCTCACTTGCGGCGCGAGTTAGAGATTCTGGCGTTGCAACAGAAGATCGACGAGGATGCCGCGCCCACCGCCACGGACGCTGAGGAGCACGAACGCTTCTTGCGCGAGCAGCTCAAGCTCATCCATAAAGAGCTGGGAGAGACCGATCAGGTCAGCAGCGACATTGCCGCGCTGCGGGAGCGTATGGAGGAGACACCACTACCTGAGGATGTTAAGGAAAAGGCGTACAAAGAGCTCGACCGGTTGGAAGCAATGCCTACGGCCAGCCCGGAAGTGAGCGTTATCCAGACGTATCTCGATTGGCTGCTGGCGCTGCCGTGGGGCGAGCCGAGCCAAGACGATCTCGACATTGAGCACGCGACCAAGGTCTTAGACAAGAATCACTACGGCCTGCCCAAGATCAAGGAACGTATCCTCGAATACATCGCGGTGCGCAAGCTTGCGCCCGACGTGCGCACGCCGATACTTTGCTTCGTGGGGCCGCCGGGTGTGGGAAAGACATCGCTTGGGCTTTCGATAGCGCAAGCACTGGGCAGAAAATTCGTGCGTATGTCTCTGGGCGGAATTCGAGACGAGGCCGAGATACGCGGTCATCGGCGCACCTACGTGGGGGCTCTGCCGGGGCGAATATTGCAGGCAATGCGCCAAGTGGGCACCGTAAATCCCGTCTTCATGCTGGACGAGATCGAGAAGATGGGCGCCGACTTTCGCGGGGATCCGTCAGCGGCCTTGCTGGAGGTGCTGGACCCGGAGCAAAACTACGCCTTCTCAGATCATTACCTTGAGGTGCCCTACGATCTCTCAAACGTCATTTTTATAACTACGGGCAACACCGTAGACACTTTGGCAGTTGCGTTGCGCGACCGGATGGAAGTGATCGAACTTCCCGGCTATACCGAGGAAGACAAGCTGCCCATCGCCACCCGCTACATTGTGCCGAAACAGCGGGCGGAGCACGGCTTGAGGAAAAGCAACGTGCGCTTTACCGAGGGAGCGCTACGGCGTATGGTGCGCCAGTACACACGGGAAGCTGGGGTGCGCAATCTGGAACGGCAGGTGGCGACGGTCTGCCGTAAGGTCGCCCGCAAGCACGCGGAAGGCGAGAACGCCACGGTCTCAGTGAGCACGCGCAACCTGACTACCTTCCTGGGCGCGCCCCAGTTCTTCTACGGCATTGCGGAAGAGGTAGACCAGGTCGGCACAGCCACAGGTCTCGTATGGACGGTATTCGGCGGCGATATCATCGCGGTAGAAGTAACCCTCGTGCCGGGCAAGGGCAAACTCCTGCTGACGGGCAAGCTCGGTGAAGTGATGAAGGAGTCCGGTCGCGCGGCGTTGAGCTATGCGCGCGTAAACGCAAAGCGTCTTGGCCTGCAGGAATTCAATTGGGAAAAGCTGGACGTGCACATTCACGTGCCCGCCGGCGGCGTACCGAAAGAAGGCCCCAGCGCGGGCATTACGCTTACGACGGCGCTCATCTCGGCCCTTACCGAGCGGGCGGTGCGGCGCGACGTTGCCATGACGGGCGAGATGACGCTGCGCGGCCACGTGCTGCCTATCGGCGGACTCAAGGAAAAAGTGCTCGCCGCGCACCGCGCCGGTATTCGCACAATAATCCTACCCAAAGAAAATACGAAAGACTTGGTTGACATCCCGGAACACGTGCGGGAGGATATAACGTTTCACCCGGTTGAGAACGTGAGCGAAGTCCTGGGACTTGCGCTCCATCCCCAGAAGAAGCCGGTCAAGGCGACGGCGTAGTCGATTTCCATCCCAATGCGCGCTCAGCGAATTCTGCGGTTCGAGAGGACAACGTCGCATGAGGAATGCAGAATTCCCAAAGCACGTTGTACCTAGGCAGTTCTGCACTCCTATTTCCGGTAGCACAGGTTTGCAACCTGTGCCAACCTAAGTTGGCACAATTCCAATAGGGCGCCTGTTTGTCGGTTGCGAAAGCGCTGACATCGCCGCGCGTGACCTCATCTCTGCGGTTTGTGCATTCTCTGAACCCAGGCTTGCGCCCGAGCGGCGGCTGAAGGTTCCACTTTAGGCGACACGCGGGTCACGCGCTGGCCCGGCGTCCCAACATGCTCGCACCAACGCTACGACCAAGCACAAAAGCTCCTACATCAGGCGGGCGCAGGTTGCAAACCTGCGCTACCGGAGCAGGTGACGGTCGACGTGGCCCAGGTTTGCAACCTGCGCTACCGGAGCAGGTGACGGTCAGCGTGCCCCGAGGTTGCTTGCTGCAGCGGCTAGCCTGATTGCACGCTGTTGGCGCCTGCTCAATGGTTACTGGCTGTCATTCACGCAGTGCAGCAGCGTGTTCGTTACGCGTTTAAAGACATGAATTGCCCGCTGTGCGCCCAGATGCTTGCCCGCCGTGCCGTTGTTGATCTCATAGAACGCGTGGGGGATATCGTAGCGTTTGGCGAATTGGTAGCAGAGCGTGTTGGGTCGGTGGATGCTGGCGCGCTCGTGCGTGGAAGGGCCGTCGGTTTCCAGGCGCATGGTGTCGCAGAGGGCGGCATAGAGCCGACGCTGCGCGGGGTCTGAAAACAGGCCGTGGTCCTCTACCTCGTACCAGCCGTCGTAGGGGAACTCGCTGTTCAACCGCCAGCCGGTGTAGCAGTGGAAGTTCATCCAGAGCGCGGGTCTTTCCGCCCTTACCCACTCCCAGAGCAGGCGGCTTTCGTGAGCTTCCGGCAGTTCCGTATCCGGACTCTCGCCAAACGCCTGGTACATGTCAAAACCCTCGGCATTGAAGGCATTCCGTCCCAGAACGTTGCCGTCCGGATTCACCGTGGGCACGATAAACACTTCAAGCTCATTGCGCAGCGCCTCTGCCTCAGGCAACGCTGAGGAGATGAAGTCGGCAATGCCCAGCACGCCCCAGACCCCTGCGTGCTCATGGGGATGCTGTCCGGCCACACAGAAGAGTTTCGGCTTGCCCGGCGTGCCCGCGCGCAGCCCTAGGATTTCCCGTCCCTGTACGGTCGTCCCCACCGAGAAGAGTTCACAGCGGTCGGCGCGTCTTCCTGCATATTCGCGCAGCAGCGCGGCGACCTCGCTGTACGGCGCCACGTACGTCATGGCGACGCGCAGGTGTTGGTCCTGCTCAACCGGTACGGTGAAGGTGATGTGACCCTCGCTGCTGGAGGGCGGCGTGCCCGGCAAGGGCCGGTAGCGATGGAAGTCAACCGGCTTGATCCAAATCGTCGTGGGGAAGAGCGTGCGGAAACCGGTGGGCTTCTCAAACTTTGCATCTTCCCACAGCTCGATGGTCACCTCTGCCGCCGGCCCCTCGTTGATCACGTCGAAGCAGAAATAGGCGCAGTAGCCGCTCTGCTTGTCGCCATCCACCTGCAGGCGGAAGTGGTCCGCCGCCACTTGCTCGATTTCCTTGCCGTTGCCGCACTCAACGTCACTGGTAAGCTTGATCATTTTGCAATTCTCCATCGTATCTGCTCTTGGGCATTGGTAGTCCTTTAGTAAATGGTCTTAGTCAGTGTACGCCATGAGGCCATTACGTAACCATTGTCCAAGGAATTCGCTGCTTATCGACACTTAGTAGAGTCCAATGCGCCTCGGGCCATGCGAGGAAGCTTCGCGGAGGTTCTCCGCGGTTGAGGATTGAGACGGAAGGCGTAATTGTGAAACCGCCGAGCTATCAGGTGGCGCATTCGATTGACTTGACATTACCATTTAGGTAGGGTTGTCCTGTCATCGACTCCAAGCGAATTTCAATTGGAAGAGATCATTCCTGGGGCTTCGTAAGACTCCTTGATGAGGCCAGCAGGTAAGAGGAGAATTCCACCCATGAGTACCGAAGTTTCAGCACAAGACGTAGACTACCCAGGTTTCACAATCGAACACATCCAGAATCCGAGCCGGCTATGGGCCTTGCCCGTGATTGGCGGCGCCATCAAGTTCATAATTGTGTTTCCGGTTGCTCTATGGCTCGTAATCCTCCAGTTTGCGGCGAGCATTCTAACTATCATCAATTCGTTCGTCGTGCTCTTTACAGGCAGGTATTGGGAGCCTGCATATGGCCTCGCAGTGGGCTCGATTCGGCTATCGACCAAGCTAAACTGCTTCGCAGTCGGCCTTGCCGATGCATATCCAGGTTTCTCGCTGGACGCTGGCGATTACATGAAGCTAGAGCTACCTATGCCAAGCCAGCCGAGCCGCTTCTTTGCCGTGCCTTTGATTGGCGGTTTCGTCCGCACGCTCCTCCTCATTCCCTTCTTCATATTCTTGTATGTGATCGGAATCGTGGTTTTGGTGGTGTACTGGATTGCCTGGGTTCCCGTGTTATTTGTGGGACAGTATCCTGAGAGACTCTTCGACTTTATGGTGTATGCGCTGCGGCTCCAACTCAGGCTATCCACCTATACGTATGGGCTTACGGACCGCTATCCGAAATTTTCTTAGTTGCTGGGCCCGGGTAGCCTTGGTTGTTGCGAGAGATAACCGGGCAATAGGGCCTCGCCGCCCAGGGAATGTCTCTTGCTTCCTCTTTCATGGGGGCATTTGAATAGTAGCGGATTGCTTGCGCCTCGGCGAAGCCAAAGCTAGTAAATAATCTCGCATGTCCTAGAGGAATTGCAGGGCATCTGCTGTTCTTGCCTGCGTAAGTGAATAGAGCCAGGAGCCAATGCATGAACAGCGGCGCTCCGACGAACGAATCTGAGTGCTCGACGCAGTCTATTGAGCACATCCAGAACCCGAACCGGCTGTGGGCGTTTCCTGTGATCGGCGGCACTGTTAAGCTAGTCCTTGTGATCCCGGTAAGTGTCTGGCTGTTGTGCGTAGACTTTGCCGCGATCATGCTCAGCTACCGTCAACGCGTTCTTTGTGCTCTTCACGGGCAGGTACTGGCAACCTGCCTATGCGCTCGCCGTGGGTTCAATGCGGCTCACAGCCAAAGCCAACTGCTTCTATCTTGGCCTCAGCGATACATATCCTGGGTTTTCGTTGGATTCCAGCGACGACGTACGGCTCGAGTTTGCCATGCCGACCCAGCCGAACCGCCTATTGGCGCTGCCGCTCGTTGGTGGAATCTTCCGGTTTTCCATACTCTTCCCCTTCTTCATCTTCTTGTTCGTTATCGGAATCCTGGTCGTGCTAGTGTACTGGTTTACCTGGATTCCCGTGCTCCTCATTGGAAAGTATCCCGAGGGTCTATTCAGTCTCATGGTCTATGCGCAGCGGCTCCAGCTCAAGCTGTCTGCCTACATGTTTGGGTTGACGGACCGCTATCCGTTATTCGACGACGGGCTTGGCCCGGACGAATGGGGTCCGGGCAGGCATGATAGGGTTTACCGGCCGCTGGGGCCGGAGACCTTCCGGTAGCTGGCTGCCATGTAAAGCTAGGGGCCTGTCTCTTAGCCTCTCCTTGGAACGCAACCGACTGGGAACGCAGCCTCGACTGCGCAAAACTAGTGAGAGTTGCACAACGGCTGTTCACTTTGCATGCTATAGATGCAAGAGTACGTTGCTTTAGCAGGACAAAGTGCGACTCAGTTGTGTTCGAATCCAAAATCTCTAACGGCGGTCGATTGACGCTGCCCAAGGCAGTGCGCGATGCCCTCGACGTCCAGGCCGGAGGCCGCATTCGCTATGTCATTCGGGACGATGAAGTGCGGATCGTCAAAGTGCGCTCTATCGGCCGGTTGTACGGCGTACTGCAGCATGACGGCCCGGCTGTGTACCTAGTAGACATGGAACGCGCCATTGTCGCTGGGGCGATTGGGGCGGATCCACTGTAGATGCAATCTACCAGTCTATTATTGCTGGTTGTAGCAATTGATCGGCGCAGTGACGATGCTTGCTCTCGATGAGATGGACAGTGCGGAAATAGGGCGTTACCTCGAAGCGCAGGGCGTGCTGGACGCTGAAACTGCGGTTACGGTAGCACCCCTGGGCGGCGGCGTCTCGAACATCGTGCTCATGGTCAGGACACCCTCACAGTGTCTGGTGCTCAAGCAGGCGCTGCCCGAATTGCGGGTAGCGGCGTACTGGCCGTCGCGCATCGACCGCGCGCTGCGGGAGGCGGAGGCGCTGCGTATCGTGGCGGATCACCTGCCAAGCGGCGCCGTGCCGGGAGTTTACTTCATCGATGCAGAGAACTACATCTACGGCATGTCGTGCGCGCCCGCATCGGCAACGCTTTGGAAAGAGGATTTGCTCGCGGGAGAAGTAGAGGTGCCCGTGGCGGCGGCAGCGGGTCGGATTTTGGCACAGATGCACGCCATTCAGGATTGGGAAGTGCGGGACCGATTTATCGATGACGAAGTCTTCTGGCAGTTGCGGGTCGATCCCTACTACAACACTACGGCAGAAAAGCACCCGTCCTTGAGACCGGTGTATGAACTGGCAATTGCACAAATGAAGGCACGGAAGTTGGCGCTGGTGCACGGGGACTACAGTCCGAAGAACATATTTGTATTGTACGAGAAAGTGGATTCCCGCGCCGACCCTTATTCGGAGCACGATTCGTCTGGGAACGAAAGTGGCACAGAGAAGATGGATTCCCGCTTTCGCGGGAATGACCGCGGGGGAGCGCCGGGAAAGACTCGCGCCGTATCGAGTACGGGACGCGCCTTGCGGGGGAGTGGCGAAGAACACGAAAGTACGGTAAACGGCATCGAGGCAGCGGCGCTAGGCGCAGGTTGCAAACCTGCGCTACGGGAGGAGACCACCTCATTGCGTAGTGATGAGGGCAACCTCTCCCGGTCGGTACTGCTGCTGGACTTTGAGGTGGTGCACTGGGGCGATCCGGCGTTCGATCTTGCGTTCTGCATCAATCACCTGCTTATCAAGTCGATCGTCAATTCTCATGTTCAGCAGGAGTATTTCCGGGCAGTTACGGCTCTCATGAATGGATATCGCGACGAACAGCCGGGAGCGAACTGGGGAGAGTTGCAGGCTGAGACTCTGCTCCAGCTTGGCTGCCTCATGTTGGCGCGCATCGATGGCAAGTCTCCGGTCGAATACATTACGGACGAGCCGACCAAGGAGACCGTGCGGCGTGTGAGTCTTTTTGTCTTGCACGAACAGTCATCCGCAATGGAAGATATCTATACGTATATTGCCGGGGAGACGGTGCATTAATGCGATCAGAACAGATGGATTCCCGCTTTCGCGGGAATGACGGAACCAAACGCGGGAATGACAGAACTAAACACGGGAATGACGGAACCAAACACGGGAATGACGGAACCAAACGCGGGAATGACGGAACCAAACACGGGAATGACAAAGCTGAACCCTCGACGACGATTAGGCGCGTGCACGCGCGGGAGGTTCTCGATTCACGGGGCGTGCCCACGGTCGAAGTTGACGTAACCGTAGCGAGCGGCGCGCGCGGCCGCGCCATCGTGCCGTCGGGGGCTTCCACCGGACGCCATGAGGCCCTGGAGTTTCGCGACGGCGACGCCGACCGCTACCAAGGCAAGGGCGTGCGCCATGCGGTGCGGCACGTCAATGAAGTGCTGGGTCCCGCGGTGCTTGGAGTCGATGCAGGGCGTCAGCACGAGGTTGACGCTATTCTGGTGGATACTGACGGCACGGCAAACTTGACCCGGCTTGGCGGCAATGCCGTGCTCGGCATCTCGCTGGCAACGGCGCATGCGGCCGCAGCGAGTCTTGGTCTCCCGCTCTACCGCTACCTGGGCGGCAGCCAGGGCCGAGAATTGCCGGTGCCGATGGTGAATATCCTCAGCGGCGGGCTGCACGCGCGGGGCATTGTCGACTTTCAGGACTTTCTTCTCATACCGTTAGGCGCTCGGAGCTTCAGCGACGCGCTGGTGATGGTGCGCAACGTCTACCACGCCATGAGTGAAATCCTGACGGCGCGGGGCGCGAGCACCTTGGTCGCTGACGAGGGGGGATTAGCTCCGGCAAGTGGTGGGAGCGAGTCTAGAGCCGGCGCCAACAGGACTGAGTTCTACGCGAATGAGGCCGCGGTTCAGCTACTAATCGAAGCAATCGAGCAGGCCGGCTATCGCCCCGGCGAGGATGCGGCGCTTGGTCTCGACGTGGCGGCGACGCACTTCTTTCATGAAGGTCAGTACCACTTGAGCGCAGAGCACCGCACACTTTCCAGCGCGGAGATGGTGGCGCTGCTCACGCGCTGGGTTGGCGACTATCCCATAATCTCAATTGAAGACGGCTTGGCGGAAGACGATTGGGACGGCTGGCAGGCGCTCACGGCGCGGGTGAGCGACCGTGTGCAACTCATCGGCGACGATCTCTTTGTAACGAATGTGCGACGCTTACAAATGGGCATTGAACGCGGGGCAGCGAACGCGGTGCTCGTCAAAGTGAATCAAGTTGGCACGCTCACGGCTGCGATCGCGACGCTCCGTCTGGCCCGCGCCCATGGGTATTTGCCCGTGGTTTCCGCGCGCTCCGGTGAGACCGAGGACGCCACCATTGCCGATTTGGCGGTTGGCGCCAACGCAGGGCAGATCAAAATCGGTTCGATTACGCGCTCCGAAAGGCTCGCCAAGTACAACCAACTGCTGCGCATCGAGGAGGAGTTGGGAGCGTACGGCGTATATCGGGGACGTGACGTTTTTCGCCGTTTTCTTGGTGAGTTTTGACATTCCATGCCAACCGGCCTGCGCTTTCGGCTCATAACGCTGGCAACAAACCACAGGGAGACCCTTGGGAACTTTCTTCTCCCTTCAATGTGGGAGGTTTGGGACGAGGGTGACTGGGTCTCCTGGGCAAGGCATAACGCACTACCCCTCCCCCTGGATTCCGGCTTTCGCCGGAATGACGGAACTGTGCAGCGGCTTCCTAGGGAAACCTTTGCGTAACTACGGCCGAGGGAGAAGGAGGTACGCCCTCTCCCGTCGAGGGAGAGGGGACTTTCTCACTCCGGCAAGGGTTATGCAACGGTCTCCTAGGGGAGAACGCGACTTTCAATTTCATTTCTCTTCTGCCGTTCGTCTTGAGCCTGTCGAAAGGTGAACGGCAGGTACATTTGAAGCCTAGGCTACGCTTCCCGGGCTCTGCATAACCCATACCGGGCTTGACCACGCCTGCACGACGCGGCCGGCCACGGGCGCTTGCTGCCGCAGCCGGACGTAGTAGAGCGCATTGGCGACGGGCTGGGGATCGTCCCACGTGAACGCAGACTCCGCGGCGTTTGGCTCGTGGCGGTAGACCATGTCGAAGCGCTGCGCGTCCAGGTCGCCTCTCAGGATCTCCACCCAGGCGATGTCATCTGTGCCCACAACCCAGACGCGTACGCTCACCCCATCGCCGCTGGCGGCCTCTTGTCCCATGAACGTATCGTTTACCCAGACTTTCAACAGTATGCGGGCGCCGGTGGTGCCGTAGGTCTGGCGGTTGTGGATGCTATCAAAGATGCCGCTGCGCGTGAGCGCGGGCGCCCAAACCGCGGCGAGGCCGGTCTGTCGCCTGCCCGGCTGCGCCTGATGGTTGTCCGACGAGCAGATCGTCCCCATTCGCTGCCCGGTCAGCCAGCCGTCCTGCGCGTAGTGGGGGCCTTGGGCCGAGTCATTCAGCGAGAAATCGCAGTGTTGGTATGCCAGGGGATGCTCCGGGTCGTAGTATTCGCAGAGACCGTGACCGGAATATACTTCGACGACGCGGCGGAAGGCATCGTCTGCGTATTGCCAGTCGATATTAGGGTTGGTGCCGCCGGGCAGATTGCTCGCCTTCGGAGAGAAGCGCACGCCGGTGTGGTGGGGAATCGTCATCGCCTCACCGGCAACGAGTTGTTTCCACAAGTCTTGAACCGTGCCGTTGTGTCTGCCGATGCGCACGACGCCGTCATCGCGGAAATAGACATTGTGGTGTGCCCAAGGCGCTTCGAAAGTAGCCTCGTAGCCGAGGATTGTGGCGAATCGTCCGGGATCGTACCAACCTTGCGTTGCAAGTCGAATTTCATTCCACATCTCGTCCGACAGTCCCTCAACGTGGTCGGTGAGAGCGTAGAAGTCGAGACGCGCGACATCGCGGGCGTAGTGGAAGGGCAAGTCGCCGGTGGCGTCAAAGCTGCGCCGCGCATGCGAGTGGAGATCGCCCCAATAGACCTGCTCGCTTGGCATCTGTTCTGCACATAGAATCGGGTTCGACTGTGCCGCAAATGTGGCTCCACCATTCGCTGTGAGCTTGTCCCCTCCGTTCTCCCAGATTTTTTCCTTCCCTCTTGCCCCGGGCGTGTCCTCTCCGGTCGCCCTGAGCCTGTCCTCCCCGTTCGCCCCCGTATCAAGTACGGGGCAGGCTCTGAGCTTGTCGAAGGGCATGAGTGACTCGGTGAGCGCTGTCACCTTCAGTCGCAGTACCCCCGGTGCGGTCGGCGTAAACGGGACAACGCACTGTCCGGTCTGAGGGTTGAGCGTGACCGTTTCCGGGCACAGCGCGTGGCCCTCTTCGACGGTTACCACAAACGTGATTTGCGCAGATGTGGCGGGGTTTTGCCAAGAATCCAGTGCGATGACGTGGCAGGCCGCTTCCTGCCCAATGCGGGCATAAGATGGCGCATAGGCTCCGACCTCGGCTGGCGCCGCCGCCTTAGTCACGAGGTAAGGACTTTCGTCCTCAGGGAGCAGGCGCTTTTCGCGCTCCCCGCCGGCGGTCAGCACAGCGATGCGCACGGGTTCGGGTCCGTTGGGATGGAGCGCGGCAGTGAAGCCCGGGCTGCCGCCGCTTGTGTCCCCATAGGTGATGTCTATCCAGTCGCCGGAACCCAGTGTTCCCCGCGTGACCGTGACTTCCGTGTGATACGCGCAACGGTTGGGCGGCCCGGCAAGGGCGTCACGGGTGCGCTTCTCGTACTCCTCGGTGGAGCCGTCGGGTACGGTGCAGCGAACTTCCACGTCGTCGCGGGAAGCGCACGCGGAGACGTAATTGGGGCTGGTGGGATCGAGGCTGTGCACCCCTTTGGCCGAGTTGCGCAGCCATGCGTGCCAGGTATTCGGCAGCGCCACGGCGATGGTGTCACCGGCACGGAGTTCTCCCTCTGCCAAACCGCAACGCACGATCCACGTGCCGTATTCGCCGGCGGTTCCTCGCGATGGTGTTACCGAAGCGTGTATGCGCGGTGTCATAGCAGTGACCTTACTTTAGAAATGAACACTGTGATTATAGCGACATGTGATAGTGCAGGGCGAGGTTGGTGACTCCGGTAGCGCAGGCCCTTCGACAGGCTCAGGACACGTTTGCAACCTGCGTTAGATGGCGGATGCCGCCGAGCACAGTAGCAATCGGCGATTAGCTCGATCCGTAATGCCTATGACCAGGGGACACCAGGGCTGCGGTGAAATGCTTGCCTGATACGGCTGCAGTGCAGCAACCTGCATGGTAGGGTGGTATCCTTCTACAATGTAGTTGCAGGTCGCTGTGAGGCCCATTACGTGCAAGCAGCCGTCCTTGCTAAGGTACGTTGTATTATTGGGTAGACGTCAGAGATTTCCTATCGCATATGCCGGCAGACTTTTCCCAATTCCAGCTCCTATGGAAAGTGGAAACAGTCTTGTACAGAGCACCATACAGTCTTAATAGAGGAGAGCGAGACCAATGAGCGAAGACGCAAACGTGGACGTCAAACGATTCAGCAAAGACATCACGGTGGGGCCAAAGAGCGCCCCCGCGCGCTCAATGTTCCACGCAATGGGGTTTAGCAGCGAAGACCTGGCCAAGCCTCTCATCGGTGTGGCCAGCACGTGGAACGAGGTCACGCCCTGCAACTACCACCTGGACCGTCTGGCAAAGCAGGTAAAGGAAGGTATCCGCGCAGCCGGGGGCACGCCGATTGAGTTTGTCGCGATCACGGTCAGCGACGGCATTGCCATGGGCACGGAGGGTATGCGCACGAGTCTCGTAACGCGCGAGATCATTGCGGACTCCATCGAGGCGGTTGCCATCGGCGAGCGCTTGGACGGCGTGGTCACTATTGCCGGCTGCGATAAGAGCCTGCCGGGCTGTGCCATGGCGATGGCGCGTCTCAACATCCCCAGCGTGTTCGTGTACGGCGGCAGCATCATGCCGGGCCGCTGGCAGGGCAAAGACGTGACTATCCAGGACGTTTTCGAGGCTGTGGGCGCCCACGCCGCCGGCAACCTCAGCGATGATGAACTGACCGACCTGGAGTTGCACGCCTGCCCGGGGCCGGGCTCGTGCGGCGGCATGTACACGGCAAACACGATGTCGAGCGCGTTGGAGGCCATGGGACTTTCGGTGCCCGGCAGCGCCTCGCCGCCGGCCATGGACGCACGCCGCGATCAGGTGTGCGTGGACGCCGGACATCTGGTGATGGACTGCGTGCGCAACAACCGCCGCCCGTCGGACATAATTACGAAAGAGTCGATGGAGAACGCCGTCGCCGTCGCGCTCGCGGCCGGTGGCTCTACCAACGCGGCGCTGCACCTGCCCGCCATCGCCTGGGAAGCGGACATTCCCTTCGATCTTGACGACATCGACCGCGTGAGCAAGCGCGTGCCTCATATCGCCGACATGCGCCCCGGCGGCAGATACGTCATGGCCGATTTGGATAGGGTAGGCGGCGTGCCGCTTATCATGAAGGAGATGCTGCGGGCGGGTCTGCTGCACGGTGATTGCCTCACGGTGACGGGCAATACGCTCGCGGACGATGTAGCTGCGGCTGAGGTTACGGAGAACGGCCAGGATGTCGTGCGTTCGGCGGACGATCCGATTTTTGCCGGCGGCACGATGGTCATTCTGCGCGGGAACCTTGCGCCTGAGGGCGCGGTAGTGAAGGTAGCGGGAGTGGCTAATCGTGTGCACTCCGGCCCGGCGCGCGTGTTCGAGATTGAAGACGACGCCTTCAAGGCCGTGGTAAAAGGCCACATCAATGCGGGCGATGTGATCGTTATTCGCAATGAGGGCCCGAAAGGCGGTCCCGGCATGCGCGAGATGCTGGCGGTGACCGGCGCGGTGTTTGGGCGCGGTCTGGGTGATTCGGTGGGACTCATCACCGACGGGCGCTTCTCCGGCGCGACCCACGGTATGATGGTGGGGCACGTTGCCCCTGAAGCGGCGATGGGCGGTCCCATCGGCCTCATCCAAGAAGGCGACCAAATCACCATCGATGGCGACAACCAAGAACTCACGCTGCACGTGGACGAGGCGGAACTGGCAGAACGCCGCAAACACTGGCAGCCGCTTGAGCCCCGCTACAAGAAAGGCGTGCTGGCGAAATACGCCAAACTGGTCACCTCCGCCGCCCGCGGCGCCGTGTGCGAGTAAGCGGGTCTAGGTAACCATCCAGGTAACCATTTCACCTTCACGCTGGACCTTCCGCTAAGAGGGGTACCCCTACGGTTCTCCACCCATACTGGTCTTCTCCGCAGTTGTACTGGATCGTCCGTATGCGGATTCTGGATGGCCTGTGCAGTTCCAGATGGTTTGCAATGTAGAGATGCCCCTAGCATGCAGTAGGGGTGCCCCTGGTGGGTACCCTCCAGTTCTAAAGCAAGTCGTTACGTGGACGCTTGTCTCCCGCAGAGCAAGACAACTCAGCTCCATTAAAGTGGGCACACAATAGATCGGCGTTCAAAGTTCTCTCTGTTACTCTACTTTCACCATTTCGCCGGTATCGGCAGATCTGTAGGCGGCGAAGACGGTGTGCATGACCTTTTCGGCCGCGTCGGCGCCGAGGAAGGGGGCGCCGCCGGTTTGGACGGCCCAGACGAAGTTGTCGATGACGGCCTCGAAGTGCGCCTGACTGCCATACGGTGAGCGGTAGCGGCGTTCGACGTGGCCGGGCGTGGCGCCGGTGAGCACGGCGTCGGGAACCAATTCATCGGCGACCAGCGTACCGCGCGTGCCGGTGACCTCCAGCCAGAGATCGCTGTTGTGTAGATTTCCCGGCACGTGGGCCCGGCCGACGCAGACCGAGGCCAGGATGCCGTTCTCCAATTCGCAATTGAGCAGGGCCATGTCCTCGATGTTGAATTCACGATGAGGACGGTTGTAGTACGCGCCCTTGACGCAATGCACGGAGGTGGGGGCAAGTCCCGTGACGTTCAAGATGGCCGTAAGCGGATAGAGGCCGAAGTTTAACAGTTCGCCGCCGCCGTTGACGACGGGATCGAAGAACTCGCGCTCCTCGTCGTCCCACTTTTCGCCGTTGCCGTACGTGGCGAGGAAGTGGGCGTTGACATTCACCACATCGCCCAGCTCGCCGGCCGCAACCGCGTCACGCGCTCGTTGGAGCGAGGGGTGACCGACGCGGGCGATCCAGGCAAAGGTGCGCGTAGTTTGGCGCGCCGCTGCAATCAGCGCATCGCATTGCTCCAAGGTAATGCCGATGGGCTTGTCGACGAGCACGTGCTTGTCGGCAGCGAGCGCGCGCAGGGCGAGCGGCGTGTGCCGCGCGTATTCGGGCGCGACGCATACAGCGTCCACGTCGTCGCGAGCGAGAAACGCGTCGAGGTCTGTGGTGTATTCCAAGGCGAATTGAGACGCCAAAGCGCGGTTTAGCGCGTGATAATCGTCCGGAATGTCGGCATCGTCGGCAATACCCACCAGAGTGACGTCAGGGTGCCGCGCAAAGAACTCGGCATAGTCATCCTGGTGACGAATGCCGCTTACCAGACCGATGCGCAGTTTTTCAGCCATCGGTATCCACCTCCTGCAACGCCACACGGCGTCGTTCTTCGAGCGAGCGGTCGATTGCTTGGGCAAGGCGCGCGGCGGTAAGGGCTTGTTCAGGGCACATGAGCGGTTCCTCGCGCCCGCTGCGTACGCTGAGCCAGTGGTCCAGGAGATGCGCGGCGAGCGTGTGGTCGGCGGTCTCGTCCCGCTGGTGCAGCATACCCTTTGTGCCGTAGAGCAGCCAATCATCGTGCACCGGGCCGTCCGGCGCTTGCACCCAGGTTGCCATTACTTCAGCAGACGGAAAGTGCAGGTTGACGATGATGGTGGTGGTCTCCTTGTACTCAGCGCGATTGGCAAAGATCCAGTCCGGGGTGTCGTCAATGAGCGAGGCCGCAGTAACCAGGGCCACCGTCAACGGCGCAAAGTGCGGGGCCGTGGGAGCGGCTTGGGTGAGCCGTCTCACGGCAACGTAACGCGCAGGGCCCGTGTTCTCCGGGTCGAGCGCCAGTTTCATCGCGCGCACGGCCGGCAGTACCAGGCTCGCGGCGCCAAGGAACGGTGAGGACGAAGAGGTCTGGAGACGCTGCAATTCGTCCGGCGTCAGCGGTCCGGGGAGGCATAAGGGCCGATTCGTTGCCAACACGCGCTCAGCCAGGGTGAGCCGATCGGGGAGATTCCAGTACAGTATGACGCTGTCGAGCGCCGGATCTGCGAGTGCTTCTTCAAGCTCACTCGTTTGGATCGTTCGGGGCACACGCTGGTAGCGGTCGCGCCACCGGGAAGTGGGCCGGAGCTCCGCGGGAAAGGGGCCGGCTAACGCGACCCACGGTTCGTTTGCCAAGGGACTGTTCTCCGAATCTGAAAGGGCGCATTACTTGCTTTAGGTTATCACATGATAGCCATGGAGGAGATTGGCCGCATCCTGCCACGCGTGCGGCGCAGGTTGCAAACCTGCGCTACCGGAGCAGTGAGAACACTCATGTTGGCCAGTTATTGAAAACAGCGGAGTGGCTTGCCGCTACACGATCAGCCAGCCGCCGTCAACGACCACGGTGTGGCCCACCATGAAGTTGGAGGCTTGGGAGGCGAGGAAGACGGCAACGCCGGCGTAGTCTTCCGGTTCTGCCACCACCCGCTTGCCGCGCATACTACGCAGGTTGCAAACCTGCGCTACCGGAGCAGTGAGAACACTCATGTTGGCCAGTTATTGAAAACAGCGGAGTGGCTTGCCGCTACACGATCAGCCAGCCGCCGTCAACGACCACGGTGTGGCCCACCATGAAGTTGGAGGCTTGGGAGGCGAGGAAGACGGCAACGCCGGCGTAGTCTTCCGGTTCTGCCACCACCCGCTTGCCGCGCATACTACGCAGGTTGCAAACCTGCGCTACCGGAGCAGCGAGGATACTTGTGTTGGCCAGTTATTGAAAACAGCGGAGTGGCTTGCCGCTACACGATCAACCAGCCGCCGTCAACTACAACCGTGTGGCCCACCATGAAATTGGATGCTTGGGAGGCAAGGAACACGGCGACGCCGGCGTAGTCTTCCGGTTCTGCCACCACCCGCTTGCCGCGCATACTACGCAGGTTGCAAACCTGCGCTACCGGAGCAGCGAGGATACTTGTGTTAGCCAGTCCTTGAAAACAGCGGAATGGCTTGCTGCTACACGATCAGCCAGCCGCCGTCTACGACCACGGTGTGGCCCACCATGAAATTGGATGCTTGGGAGGCAAGGAAGACGGCAACGCCGGCGTAGTCTTCCGGTTCGGCGAGACGGCCGGCGGGACAGCGCGCCTGCACGGCTTCCACGAAAGCCGCGGTCTCGGGTGTTTCGGCGAGGTAACGCCCGCCGCCAATCTGCGTGCGCGTGTAGCCGGGGGCAAAGCCGTTGACCTGGATGTTATGGGGTGCGAGTTCTACCGCCACCGAACGGATGAGGTTGATTACGCCGCCTTTGGCCGAGCCGTAGGCGCGGGAGAGGCCGTGGTGAAATGAGGCGACGAAACCCACCGCACTGGCGGTTACGATGATCTTCCCTCTCTGACGCGGGATCATTACTTTCGCGGCTTCGCGGACGGTGAGGAACGGTCCGGTCAGATCAACGTCCAGCACGTGCTGCCACTCAGCCAACGGCGCTTCAACGAGATTACTGCGCCGCTCGGCGACACCGGCGTTCGCAAAGCAAACGGCGAGCGGCCCGAGTTGTGACTCGGCGGTCGCTACCATCTGCCGCATGTCGTTTTCACTGGTGATGTCAGCCTGAATGGCAAGCGACGTATGCCCCGCAGCGGCGAGCTCATGGGCGGCCTCGTCGGCGCGCGCTGCCAGGTTATCCACGCAGGCGACCTTGGCGCCAGCCTCAGCCAGCGCACCGGCAATTGCTCTGCCAATGCCGCTGCCGGCGCCGGTCACGATGGCGACCTGATCGTCTAACTGAAACTGCGTCAAGATACCCATAGCGCTATTCTCCTTCCGCTAGTCGAGTATACACGCTTCGTAGCGCATAACGGATTCAACATAGATTCTTCTGACGAAACACCTCTGCCGCAACGCCCGGGTTTGCCATGGGTTGCCATTGCCAAATCCCATCGCTAGCACGAGGGAAGTTGGCGCAAGACATTGTGGTTGGCGGTGTCTGGCTCCGCCGCAAACGCTGAGATTGTCCCTGGGAATGCTGAGTGGCATAATGAAAGGAGTTTGCAGTTTCTTGATATCCTTGTCGGCAGACGGTCGCAACGGATGAAGGGATTAGGCTGAGGCGGTAAATGCAGGGACGCGTTCACTATTCTCCGCGCCGGCTGTCGTGGCTGCGTGTGATTGTCGGCTTGGGTTTGGCTGTAGTCCTCTTGCTCTCATTTCTTGGGGGCACAGCCTGGTTACTCAATCGGGACGAAGATTCCGCGGCGAGCCAGACCGAAACTGCAAGCTCTCCGACGGGCGGAAAGCCTGGCGGTGACTCCGCGGTGGAGAAGAAGGTTCTGGAAGTTGCTCCCACGGCTGAAGACCCTCCAATTCCGGACTGGACGGAAACAGAGCCCTTTAGCGTCGTCATCATTGGGGTAGATACACGCACAAACGACATAGGCCGTGCGGACACAATCATCGTAGTGACAATCGACCCTGTGAAGAAGGCTGCGATGATTGTTTCTATCCCGCGCGACGTGGTGTCATTGGTTCCCGGGTATCCAAACCGACGCATCAACGAGCTGTTCAGTGTCGGGGGCGCAGAGCTATTGATGGAGTCGGCTGAGATATTATTGGGCATTCCAATCCAATACTATATTACGATTGACTTTGATGGCTTCCGGCGCATCATCGATGAGTTAGGCGGGGTTGAGATCGACGTAAAATACGACATAAACGACTACAGCTTCCCAAACGAAGACGACACCGGTTTCGAGCCCTTCATCATCAAGCGCGGGCTGCACCACATGAGTGGTGATACTCTGCTCCGTTACGTACGTACGCGCTTTGACGATCCGCGAGGAGACTTCGGTCGTATCGATCGGCAGCAGCAGGCGCTGGTTGAATTAAAGTCTCAGTTGCTTACGTTCCAAAGCCTTGTAAAGATACCCCTGCTCTTTGACGAGATGTACGGCATGGTGGACACCAACTTTCCTCTCCGTCCCCAGCGTGTGGTGGCACTGGCAAGACTCGGTCTTGCGATACCCCGGGAACGCATGTACAGCGAGGTAATTGACTATGATGGAAACTTGGTTACCGATGCTGTTTTAGAATCGGGCGCTGTGGTGTTAATGCCCAACGTGACAGCCGTGCGCAGTATGATGGCGGAGAGCGTAGCAGCGATGGGTCAACTGCAACCGCTCGCCGGACAGGAAGCCTCTGTGCAGCAAGCGGATGTAGAACCCTAGCCGACTGAGTGGTGTCTCCGCCGATTTGCCTTGAAGCCGTGTTCGGCCGACCTACCTTGAAGGGATGAAGATGTCAGAAACGCCCGGATTGCCGCCCATGGTCTATGACGACGTGCTGCAGTTGATTGGGCGCACGCCGCTGGTGCGTCTCAACCGTCTGCCCGGGCCTGAATCGGCTACGGTTCTAGCCAAAATTGAATCGCGAAATCCGGGCGGCAGTGTGAAGGACCGCATCGGTCTCGCCATGATTGAAGCGGCGGAGCGGGAGGGCACGCTCAAAGTAGGCGACACGGTGGTGGAGCCGACCAGCGGCAACACCGGCATCGGCCTGGCGATCGTCTGCGCTGTGAAAGGCTATCCGCTCATGCTCACCATGCCGGAAGACATGAGTGTTGAGCGGCGCAAACTGCTCGCGTTGCTTGGCGCAGAGCTAGTCCTGACACCCGCCATCGAGGGGATGTCGGGCGCCGTCTACGCGGCACAGGAACTTGTGCGAGAACACGGCTACTTCATGCCGCAGCAATTCATGAATCCGGCGAATCCGGCCGTTCACCGTGCAACGACGGCGCGCGAGATCATCCACGACACGGCCGGCAAACTCGATGCGGTGGTGGCTATGGTTGGCACCGGGGGCACGATCACCGGTATCGGCCAGGTTATGCGTGACGAAGCCCCTCAGGTACGCGTGATTGCCGTAGAGCCGGCCAAGTCGGCGATTCTCTCCGGCGGTCGTCCCGGCATTACCCGAATTCAAGGAACCGGAGCCGGCTTCGTGCCCGGCATATTGGACCGTAGTGTGCTCGCGGACGTGATGACCGTGGCTGATGAAGACGCGATTGCCATGGCCGAGCGCTTGGCTAAGACGGAAGGCATCCTGGCCGGCATCTCCGCCGGCGGGGCGGTGGTGGCTGCGCTCGCGGTGGCGCAACAGTTGGGCGCCGGCAAGACCGTGGTAACCATCATTCCGGATGCCGGCGAACGCTATCTTTCAATGTGGGAACTAGAGTAGAAACGGCCTAGGCCTCGTTCTGCGCTCCTGCGAGCTCGCCGCTCGGCTGCAAACAGGTCAGTTCCTCTCAATTGCACCCCTAAAATTGGCGCAGGCCGGTAGCCGAATTCTGCGTCAGCTTGACGGCAGGCACTCTTCAGATTTGGACTCCCGGCAGCTCCCCAGCGCGATGAGAATTCTTCGCCTTCTCGCGCTGAGTTACAGAGGTGTGGAAGGTCGTGTCTGGGAAATGCCGATTTACTCGGTTGGATGCAGCAGCATCTTGCCAAACTGCGCTCTTGCGGCCATGCGCCGGTGCGCCTCCTGGGCTTCCGCCAGTGAAAAGACGGTGTCGAGCACAGGATTGAGAATTCCCCGGTCGGCAAGCGAGAGTACCTGCTGCAGGTCCAGGCGGTTGCCGCCCATGCTGCCAAGCAGGCTCTGCTGGCGGGTGTAGAGCAAGCCGATGTCCACGCTGCCGCCGCGCCCCGTGGTAGCGCCGCACGTGACAAGCCGTCCGTTCCGCGCCAGCGAGCGAATGCTTTGCTCCCACGTGGCCTCGCCCACGTGCTCGAAGACCACGTCGACGCCGCGCCCGTTGGTGATGCGCTTGACTTCGGACGCCACCTCCGCTTCGCTATAGTTGATCGTAGCCTCCGCGCCAAGCTCGCGGGCGCGGGCTAGTTTCTCCCCGCTGCCGGCAGTAGCGATAATGCGCGCGCCGAGGAAGCGCGCAATCTGCACGGCGTAAACGCCAACGCCGCTGCCTGCCGCTTGCACTAGCACCCATTCCCCCGGCTGAACGCGCGTGCGGCGGTAGAGCATGTGCCAGGAGGTGATGGCGGCAAGCGTCAGCGCCGCGGCGGCATCATAGGAGAGGGAATCCGGGATGGGTACAGCGATGGACGCCGGCACCGTGATGTACTCCGCGTAGCCGCCCTGGTTGGGAGCCGTGCCGATAATGTTGCCGTTTGTGCAGAGGCTCTCTTCGCCCTGCAGGCAGAATTCGCAAACCCCGCAAAAGGCCCACGGCGAGACTGCTACCCGCTGGCCGACGGCTACGTTGCGCACCGCCGCACCGGCCTGCACAATCTCGCCGGCAACCTCGGAGCCGGGCGTATGCGGCGGCTCGATATCCGGACGAGCGCCGGTGCGCAGCCAAATGTCGAGGTGGTTGACGCCGGACGCGTGGATCTTGACGAGAACTTCATCCGCGCCGGGTTCTTGCACGGGTACGGTATCTAGTTGCAGGGTCTCAGGCCCCCCAAACGAGTGAAAGCGAATTGCGCGCATTGAATTTGCTCCTCAGCGGCGGTCGCACGTGCGCAAGGATGCGCTGTGCGCGGTCTTTTATCTTTGGTAACTTGCGGATATGGTACCGCGTGCGCAGCGAGTTCGCACACCCTGCCGGAATGGAGGAACCTGCAGAGGCTGCGCTATGTGCGCGACCCCAAGCGACGCGCTAGAGTGGAAGAGCGGGGGACAAGCCCCCGCGCTACGGTGAAGTCAGAACCGGGTCTCTGCTTGGCTGCAGTGGAAGAGCGGGGGACAAGCCCCCGCGCTACGGTGATGTCAGAACCGGGTCTCTGCTTGGCTACAGTGGAAGAGCGGGGGACAAGCCCCCGCGCTACGGTGAAGTCAGAACCGGGTCTCTGCTTGGCTGCAGTGGAAGAGCGGGGGACAAGCCCCCGCGCTACATTGAAGTTCGAACTGAGTCGTTTCTTGGCCCAGGGCCGGGCAAGTCCCACTGAAAAACCTACCCTCCGTTCGTGCTGAGGGCTGCGCGAAGCCCCTGTCGAAGTACGTATGGAGGGCACGCCGGAGCGAGCGGGTTAGGCTTCAAGTCGGAATCAATTGAGTTCGGTCAGACAGTGGCGGTTATAGGCGGCTAGTACGCGATGGCAGATGTCATTAAATTCAGCATTGAGGCCACCGCTGGCGCTGCCCGCGTCGGCGCCTTGACCACGCCGCATGGCAAGGTGCCGACGCCTGCGTTCATGCCCGTGGCGACTCAAGCAAGTGTGAAGGCACTTACGAGCGATGAGGTGAGCGCCCTCGGCGCGGAGATGGTGCTGGCCAATACGTATCACCTCATGCTGCGGCCGGGGCCTGACGTGATGCAGGAACTCGGCGGCTTGCATCGTTTCATGCGCTGGCCGGGGCCGATTCTTACCGACAGCGGCGGGTATCAAATCTTTAGTCTGGGCCATCGCGTTGACATAACCGATGAGGCGGTCGCGTTCCGTTCGCATCTCGACGGCAGCAGGCACGTGCTCAGTCCCGAGCGGGCGGTGGCAGTGCAGGAAGCGCTGGGCGCGGACATAATTATGGCTCTGGACCATCTCACGGCCCAGCCTGCGGATCACGCCGCTGATGAGGAAGCGCTGAAGCGCACACTCCAGTGGGCGGCGCGCTGTCGGGAAGCCAAACGGCGGAACGACCAGGCGCTCTTCGGCATCGTGCAAGGTGGATTGCACCTCGACTTGCGCGAGCAGGCGATAGAAGCGCTGGAGAAAATCGGATTTCCCGGGTACGGCATCGGCGGGCTCAGCGTGGGCGAATCGAAAGCCGAGATGCACCGAGTGCTCGCGGCGTTGCACGCTTTGCTGCCGCCGCACAAGCCCCGCTACCTGATGGGCGTTGGATCGCCGGAAGACCTGCTAGAGGCTATTGGCAACGGCGTGGACCTCTTTGACTGCGTGCTGCCCACGCGCTTGGCGCGGCACGGCGCGCTCTTCGTGCCCGCCGGTCGCGTGAACATCCGCAAAGCCGCGTACCGTACCCAAGAAGCGCCGGTTGATCCTACCTGCGATTGCCCCACATGCCTACACTACAGCGCCGCCTACCTGCACCATCTCTGCCGCAGCGGCGAGTTGCTCTACTACCGTCTCGCCACCCTCCACAACCTGCGCTTCATCTTTCGCCTCTTGGAAGACGCGCGCGCGGCAATTCGCGAGCAGCGCTTTGCGGCATTCAAGGAGACGTTTCTGGCGCAGTATGTCCCCGCTGCCGAAGAGGTGCGCGTTGCGCAAAAACGCAAGTGGCTGGAACGGCGCGAAACCCAAGCAAACTAAGACACAGAATGATGACTTTCCCAACCTCCGCTGAATCGGTGGCTGCGTTTCAGAGCGAGTAAGGTTCTCTTTGCTCTACGTGAGATAGCCTGGCGCCTTGCGGCATAGTCAGATGCCTCTGAGCTTCGGCAATCGGTTCCCTCTCCAGAGGGAGAGGGTTAGGGTGAGGGGATCCGGCAACCGGGCTGTAATGCTTGACTTGTGTGCCGCTATTAACCGCTTCACGAGCACCCCCAGATTCCTCGCTCCGCTCGGAATGACATGAACTGTCAACACTGCCAATTGGGGAGAGGATTCTGTCAACGAATTGCTCAACACTCACAGGAATGACAGGCTTGGCGGCATATTATTGCCACCACATTCTGGTAGAGCTGCGGCTACCCGAGCCAACAATGCTAACCTCACGTTTCGTTCGGGCTGGGGCTAGCACCATTCCTCCCGTCTTTTCGCAGGAATATGTCTTTCGCTAGTTCCGGCGGTATTGCCCGCGGTTCACGAGGATCGCCAGGCTCAATGCTCCGGCTATGAGAAACCGAGATCACCATATCGGGCCCCCATTCTGCAAAGAGCTGGTCCAGACCGGTCGCATCGATCATCTCGTCGCAATAATGGCACTTGATCTGCCGTTCCCAGCGCGAACGGTACGCCGCCACCGTTCGATCGGACATGTCGCTGTGCCCAAACATATCCAATTCTTCTTGTGGAACCCGCTTCAAGATGGTCTCATGCCTCGCCATCATGCACCTCCAATGAAGCGCGAAAGTCACCGGTCGGGTACCAGACATCGCGGTACGGCCGTTCCGGCGCCGCCACTTGGCGATAGATGATGCCGAAGAGCCGCTCCTCGCGATCGGCCCCATCCGAGACATACCGCTCACATGGGTCATCTTCAAACACAAGCACGTGTGTTGTCGCGGGAGCCTCTGCGGCGCGGGCAACTTCTGCGGTATTCACAACATCGGTGTAGTGATTGTGCGTGAGCGTGACGGTGATGAGTGTTTCTGGGCTGTACTCTCGGTCCATGTGCTTGAACCCATCTCGCGTAGATTGCGGCTCACCGCAACTCCCACATCTAACCTCACCTGACGGATGTGCCTCGCGAAATTCTGCCAGCGTATACGTCGGAACTCTGGGGTGAAGCCACGGAGACTGCTTGTAATTGTCACCGACAATCGAGGGTCCAATTCCGTGCTTTAACATGGCAAGCCTCCAAGAGGGTCCAAGCGGCAAGTCTTCCTCAATACAACTCTGAGATTAAGGCACTTTGAACGAATGGTCAATACCTGAAATTTGGAATTGCGTCTCGTACCTCCAGTCTTGAAGTTTCCCCGGCAACGCAATAGGCAGTAAGAGGGAGAATACGTCCGTCCGTTCCCGCGAGCGGGCATTGTATAGTCATAGATTAAGGTGCATCGCGTGGAAGTTCAATAGGTACAGATAACTAAGCACCTCAATTGCTGGAGTATGAAGTTGCTGACGATGTCTTGCAGAGCGCGTAAACTGGTTGGCAATAAGCAAGACTGCCATCCGTTCATACTTCGACAGGCTCAGCACGAACGGATCGTGGCATTCTGCGATGCATATGCCAATACGCGCTTGGCGCAGCCGGCGGGCAAAGTGGAACTGTCTGCTACCCAATCGGAAATGGTGCGACGATAAGCCTATTCCGGCGGTTGCCAGCGCAGGTTGGGACGGCGGGCGGCGGTGGTCTCGTCGAGACGGCGCACGGGCGCGGAGACGGGGGCCTCTTTGAGTTTCTCCGGCGTCGTCTGCGCTTCCTCGGCAATGGCCAGCAGGGCGTCTATGAAGGTATCGAGCGTGTCCTTGTTCTCGGTTTCCGTCGGTTCGATCATGAGGGCCTCCGGCACGATGAGCGGGAAGTACACCGTGGACGGGTGGAAGCCATAGTCGATCATCCGCTTGGCGACGTCCAGCGTGCGCACGCCCTCGGCCTTTTCCTTCAAACCGGCAAAGACGACCTCGTGCATGCAGGTGCGATCGTAGCGCAAGGCGTAGGCGTCCCGCAGGCGCTCCTTTAGGTAGTTGGCGTTGAGCACGGCGTATTCGCCTGCCCGTTTGATGCCTTCAAGGCCGAGTGTGCAAATATACGTATACGCCCGCACTTGATTCAGGAAATTGCCGTAGAATGAGTGGATGCGGCCGATGCTATCAGGGCGGTCGTAGTCCCACGCATACACGCCATCACCTTCCCTTACCAGCGGCACCGGCAGGTACGGCTCCAATGTTTCATTGACGCAGATGGCCCCGGCTCCCGGTCCACCACCCCCGTGGGGAGTAGTAAATGTCTTGTGCAGATTGAGGTGGAGCACGTCCAAGCCCAGGGCGGCGGGCTGCACCGTGCCCAGGAGCGCGTTCATATTGGCGCCGTCGCAATAGACGAGCGCGCCGACCTCGTGTGCCATACGGCAGATCTCCACGATGTCCTGCTCAAAGAGGCCGAGTGTATTCGGCACCGTGAGCATTAAGCCGGCCACGTCTTCATCGAGCAGCGCGGCCAGCGCATCCATGTCCACAGTTCCCTGCGCGCTGGAAGGCACTTCGATGGCGGCATAGCCGCACATGGCGGCAGTGGCCGGATTAGTGCCGTGGGCGGAATCGGGGATGATCATCTTGCGGCGCGGGTTCCCTTGCTTTACGTGATGCGCCCGAATCATCAGCACGCCGCAGAGTTCGCCGTGCGCGCCCGCTGCCGGTTGCAGAGAGCAATTCGCATAACCGGTTATTTTCATAAGCGCTTGGGAGAGATTGTGCATCAGCGCCAGTGCGCCCTGAATTGTACTTTCAGGTTGGTCCGGATGAATAAACGAAAAGCCCGGCAGCCCTGCGGTTGCGTCATTCACCTTGGGGTTGTATTTCATCGTGCAGGAGCCCAAGGGATAGAAGCCATGTTCGATGCTGTAGTTGCGCTGCGAGAGACGCGTGAAGTGCCGCACAACGTCAAGCTCGGATGCCTCAGGTAAGGGCAGCGAGTCGCGTTGCCAGTGCGCGGGAATGGCGTCTCCGCCAGCTACTGCCGGAACGTCGCTCTCCGGTAACGAGTAGCCGTGGCGACCGGGCGAGCTGCGTTCGAAGATGAGGGGTTCTGTGTTTTGCATCGTAACGTTCCTAGTTGTGAGGGCGCTCTCTCGTCGTGAAAGGAGCTACACGTTGAGTTTTCGATTAGGGAGCGTGATTCTTGGTGAAACTATCCCAGTTCTCTAAGGGCCGCCACGAGGCAGTCCACATCTTGGCGAGTGGTGAGTTCAGTGACGCAGACCAGCATGTGATGATTGAGTTCGGCTCGTACGCGTCCCAGATCGTAGCCGCCCAGCACGCCCTGTTCGAGGAGGTGCTCGTTCACGCTGCTCACCGCGGCGGGGCAATGCACGACGAACTCCTTAATATAGGGTCCGGGTGACGTGACAGTGAAGCCGGGCAGGGCGTCGATTTGCGCTGCGGCGTAGTGGGACTTGTTGAGGCAAAGCTCGGCCTTCTTGCGCATGCCCGCCGGCCCAAGCCAACTGACGTTGATCGTAAACGCCAATGCCGCCAGCGCTTCATTCGTACAGATATTCGAGGTTGCTTTCTCACGGCGGATGTGTTGCTCGCGGGCCTGGAGCGTCATTACGAAGCCGCGTTTGCCATCAAGGTCTTTTGTCATGCCTGAGACCCTGCCGGGCATCTGTCGCATGAACCGCTTCTGTGTCGCGTAGAGCCCGAGGCGCGGACCGCCAAACGCGGGCGGCAATGCCAAGCTATGTCCTTCTCCGGTTACAATATCGGCGCCGTATGCCCCCGGCGGCGTGAGGATACCAAGTGCGACCGGGTCCGCACTTACCACTAGCATGGCGCCGTTGGCATGCACGACGTCCGCGATCTGCTGGCACTCGTGCACCCAGCCGAAGAAGTTAGGAACCTGCACAGCCACGCAGGCCGTGTCCCCGTCGATGGCAGCGCTGACGGCTTCCCAACAATCGTGAAACGTACCGTCATCATCGATAGTAAACGCCGGCACGCGCACGAGGGCGAGTTCACGTCCCTCGGCGTAGGTCTCCAGCACCTCGAGCGTGGTCGGATGGAATGTGTCCGGTACGATGACCTTCGAACGTTTTGTAATGCTGCACGCCGTCAAGACCGCTTCGGCGGTAGCCGTTGCTTCGTCGTACATGCTCGCATTCGCTACGTCCATGCCGGTGAGCAAGCAAACGAGACTTTGAAACTCGTACATGGCTTGCAGGGTGCCTTGGGAGAGTTCAGGCTGATAGGGCGTGTAACTGGTGAGAAACTCGCCCCGCAGGATCAGGGCGCTTACGATGCTCGGGATGAAGTGGTTATAGCAACCGGCGCCCAGGAAACTCGGCATGTCTTGCACGTTTTGGTTCTGCCGGCCCAGGGCGTTGAGGTGCCGAATGACTTCCGGTTCAGCCATCCCCGGCGGCAGATCAAGGCTGGGATGGCGCACGTCTGCCGGAATGTCGTGAAAGAGGTCTTCGGTGCCGGCAACGCCGATGGCGCGCAGCATAGCCTCACGGTCTTCGCTACTATGTGGAACGTAATCCATTGCACCTTCTTTTTATTTCTCTAGCTGACAGAGTATCTGGCACTCACCATTTTAAACAAACCGTTACAAACCACTTTGAACGCCCGTCCTATCGAATCGCCGCGCGGTTGTAATCCGGCTGCTTTCATAACAGAGAACGCTCCCTTAGAAGAACGTAGACACAAGCCTACTTGACCGCAGTTCCCTAACATTCCCCGTCGTTGCGTCACCTATGTCATTCCGAGCGCAGCGAGGAATCTAGAGTTCCGACGCGCCTCATTCAAACCATTCCAAAGCCATGTCTTTCCAATGAGGATTCACTGTCTCGATAAGCGCAACTTTCTTGCATCTCCGCCAACTTTTGATTTTTTTTTCACGCTCAATCGCGGATCTTACATCGGAGGTTTCTTCATAGTAGGCCAGCCAGGTCAAATTGTACTTCATCGTAAAACCAGGTACGAGTTTCTGCTTATGCTCGTGGATACGCCGCTCCAAGTCGTTAGTAACGCCAACATAGAGCGTCCTGACTCTATTAGTCAAAATATAAACTTAGTAGGGTCTGTTTTGAATCACAGGCAGATTTCTTAGATTCCTCACTTCGCTTCGCTGCGTTCGGAATGACATTTAGAGAGGGGTACGTCTAGTTCAACTACTCAAGCCAACCCGTATTGTCCCAAAGGCAGCGAGGAAACTAGCAATTTTTCAATCTGAGGAGCACAGCTAATCATACTAGATTGACAAATGCTCTCTCTGTAGCCAAGGTGCCGCCCGTTAGCGCTAGTAGCAAGCACTCTAATGCGCGCCGGATTCTGCGAGCACCGCTTTATAGCAGGCGGCGTCGAGGAGCGTTGGCCAATCCTCATCGAGGTTCGAGGGCCGGAGCTTGATCATCCACCCTTCCTCGTAGGGAGAGTCATTGACGAGTTCCGGATTATCGGTGAGCTCGTCATTGACCTCTACGATTTCACCGGCAATCGGCGAGAAAAGGTCGGAAGCGGTCTTCACCGATTCCACTACCCCAAACTCGCCCATCATGTCCACGTGCGTGCCCGGCTGCGGCAACTCTACATACACAATGTCACCGAGTTCGCCTTGGGCGAAGTCAGTGATGCCAACCACGCAGAGGTCGTCCTCCATGCGGGCCCACTCGTGTTCCTTGGTATAGCACAACTCATCCGGTATGTTCATATCCTTCTCCGTTGAAGTGCATTCCTCGCGGCACTGCAGCACGAGAGAATTCCCGGTGTGCCGCCAAATGGTACCGCATTAACCCTAATGGTTTCTCGCAGTCTCCTAGATCTGCAAATGTTTTTGTTCAAAGCAGATGTCAACTGTAGTTCTTCGCATGAATTGCACGCGAAACCGAGAGCGTCAGGTACGTACTCTTAGGCATGGAGCAGTTTAGCGCGGACGTTGATAGAACGGCAATGCGACCACTCTGGCTTTGCGCAAGTCCGCGCGAATGCGCACGTGGACCGTAGCGCCCGCCAAAGCAGTTCCTGTCTCTACGTTCGCTATAGCAATCGCCTTCTGTAGTGTTGGGCTGAAGGTGCCGCTGGTAACGAGGCCGACATCTTCACCATCCACGACGACGAGACATCCGTCACGCGCTATGCCGCGATCTATGAGTTCCAGGCCAATCAACTCCCTCTCAGGGCCCAATTGCCGCACCTCTACAAGCGCCTCTTTGCCAATGAATTGACGATTCCTGAAACGAACGAACTTCTGTAGTCCCGCGTCAAAGGGAGACGTCGCGTCATCCAACTCGTGCCCGTAGAGCGGTAGCCCGGCTTCCAGCCGCAAGGTATCGCGCGCGCCGAGGCCGACCGGCTTTATGCCGTGCGGGGCTCCCTGTTCAAGTATTGTCCGCCAAGCCTCTTCCGCGTCCGCGGCAGGGACGAAGAGTTCGAAACCGTCTTCACCGGTATAGCCGGTGCGAGTGATCGTAATAGTATTGCCGAGAAACGGCGCCTGCATGCCGCGGTAATAGCGCACTGCGGCAAGATCGGCGGCGGTTCCTACCATGTCCTGCAGGAGCGCGACTGCCCCTGGGCCTTGCACGGCCAGGAGCGCGAGCGCACTGTTTTGCACGCTGATGTCAAGGGACCAATGCTGGCTCGTGTTTTGATGTTCCAGCCAGTCGACGATCTTATCGGTGTTGGAGGCATTCACCACCAAGCGGTGGTGCGTTGGCAACCGGTAGATCAGCACGTCGTCCAGGATGCCGCCATCCGGTCGGCATATCAGGCTATAGCGAATCTGGTTCTCGGCGAGGTCGGATACTTTGTTCGTCAAGATGCCGTCCAAGAATTCGCGGACACCGTCACCGGCAAAGTCGAGGATGCCCATGTGGCTGATGTCAAAGAGGCCGATTGCGCTGCGCACAGCCACGTGCTCCGCAATCACGCCCTCATACTGGACGGGCATCTCCCAGCCCGCAAAAGGCACTATTCGGGCGCCTGCCGCGACATGGGATTCAAAGAGAGAAGTTCGCTTGAGTTGCATCGTTTTTTGTGGTTGAAAGTGAGAGCGATTCGCAAGGATATGAGGCTCGACCACTGTGCTTATTCTACCCGCTCCCAGAAGCGACTTCAACGCACGATAATTGGCTCCAGGCGCATGGGACCGCTCTTGCAGATTCATGCAAGACTGTTGACGTCTGCGGCAGACCCGGTCAGACGGAGGCAGCGAAGTTTGGCGTGTTACAATGGCGCAGATAGGAAAGGAACCTCCCATGCCCCAGTTGCTTCTCCTCGGTCTAGACCCGAGCGGCGCTTCCGGTATTCCTGACGAAGCGGCCTCTTTCTTGGCAGAATCCGCCTTGGTTCTTGCCGGTAATCCTGGCAATCCTCTGCTGAAGCTGCATCTTAGTGGGCGCGTCTTAGAAGCGAGCGCAGACAGAGTTCGTGCGGCGCTCTTGGGCAAAGATGACTCGGCCTATGTCAGCGTGGGCCATCCACTCCTGGATGACGGATTGGCGCGCGTATTGCATCAGAAGGCCACCGAAGCGGCGTGGGAAGTACACGTGGTGGGCGCGGCCAGCCTCTTGGAGCGGGCGTATGCAACTCTTTCACTTGGCAGTGCCGTGCACACGGTGGTAAGCGGAACTGCGCAGCCGGGTAACAATCCGAATACGGCGCTGCTGGTTGTCGCAGCAAATATGCCCAATCGCGAGCTACAAAAGCTAGTCCGGCAGTATCCAGGGGCGCATCGCGTTGACGTGCTCTCGCTTCGTGGGAGTCCGGCGCCTGCGGTGCAAACGCTGCCGCTGAGCGAGGCGATGGCACTACCGGCCGACGTGCTCTATTTCCCGCCGCTCGCACCTCTCGAGCGGCTGCACGCGCCTGAGACTCTCCGTTGGATCATGGCGCACTTGCGCGCGCCCGACGGCTGTCCTTGGGACCAAGAACAGACCCATCGGACGCTGAAGCGGCATCTGCTCGAGGAGACTGCCGAGGTCATTGATGCGCTCGATGAAGAGGACATGACCGCCCTGCGCGAAGAGCTTGGCGACTTGCTGCTGCAGGTGTACTTTCAAGCGCAAGTTGCGGAAGAACAGGGGGACTTCTCGTTTGACGACGTTGTGCGGGGAATAAGCGAGAAGCTTGTGCGCCGCCATCCTCACGTCTTTGGCGACCGCGCCGTAGGCAATGCCGCGCAGGCGCTGGCCAACTGGGAACAAATCAAGCAAGAAGAACACGTGTCGCAGGGCAAAGAGCGGCACTCGCTCCTGGATCGGGTTCCCCGGTCCCTTTCCGGTTTAGCAACTGCGCAAGCAATTGGCAACACTGTGGCCAAGGTGGGGTTTGATTGGCCGGACGTCCAGGGCGTCGTAGTGAAACTGCGTGAAGAGATCGATGAATTGGTGGCAGCCGAATCCGCAGACGAGCGCTTCGAAGAATTCGGCGACGTGCTTTTTGTCTTGGCGCAAGTTGCCAAATGGTTACAGGTGGATGCGGAAGAGGCATTGCGGGCCTCAAATGCCAAGTTCCGACGCCGTTTCGCCTATATGGAAGAAGTCGCCCGCCACATAGGCCGCGACTTAAGCGACTATTCATTTGAGAAGCTTGACTCTTTGTGGGAAGAGGCCAAGCTCGCAACTAATAACCCCTGGGGGTGCCCCCGCTAGTGGCATCCTGGCAACGGCGTCTTTTTCCCGTCCTTCTCGCGGCATTCATCGCCCAACTTGGCGTACCGGCGTTTCTGCCCTTCATACCGCTCTACATGAATGAGTTGGGCATTGACGACATTGGTGAGGCTGCACGGTGGAGCGGCGTGCTGGTGGCAATTACGCCGCTCACCTCCACCCTAGCGGTGCCATACCTCGGTCTGATCGGCGATCGCATTGGGTTGAAGCCCCTGGCCCTGATTGGGCTTGGAGTCGGAGGGGTAACCATCGCAGCTTTGGCGCTGGCGACGAGCCCTTGGCATCTCCTGATCGGCCGTATGCTCTTCGGCTTTTGCGGCGTGTACTGGACGTTCTTCGCGGCCGCCATTGCCGAGCATGCGCCGCGCGCAGACATGGTGCGGGCCTTTGGCTGGCTGCAGATGGTGAACTTTGGCGCTCCAATTATCGCTCCGGCCATGGGAGGAGCTATTGCCTCCGTACTGGGTTTGAAAGCGGCCTTTGTACTGGGCGGGGTGATGTTCTGGATTGCGACCGGTATAGTCGCGGTCATGTATTCGGGCGGAGAAGAGCTGAAGCCGCAGCGCTCTAAAGCCGGCAGTGGCTCGCCCTGGCAGATGATCTTTGCGCAGCCGCAATTGGGAATGCTGTCCATCGTGCTGGTGGTCTCGTTCTATGCTGAAGGCAGCACGCTGCCGATTATCCCGCTTTACCTGCGGGTGCTGGGCGTCGCGCCCAACCAAGTAGTGGCTACCGTTGGACTCGTCACCGCACTGAGCGCGGTGAGCTACGTTGCGGCGAACGCGTTTGTAGGACGTGTTGTTCCCACCCGGCTGGCGCACCTCGCCGTGCTGCCGGGCCTCATTGGCGCCGCCGTTGTGTGCGTGCCCCTCTTCTTTGCCAGCCAGCTCTGGCACTTACTCGTCTTTCGCCCGCTGCTGTCGCTGTTTACAGGTACGATACCGGCGCTGGTGTATACGGCGGCGGAGCCTTTCGTGCCGCCGGCACGGCGCGGCACGGGTTTCGGGCTCTTGACGAGCGTGGGCTTGGGCGGCACGGCCGTCGGACGCGTCGCCAGCGGCATGTTTGCTTCCCTCTCCCTCTCCGGTGTCTTCGTTGTCGACGGCATACTTCTCCTTGGCGGTTTCGGTCTCTATTCGGCACTGCGGCGCCGCTTCCCGTATCCGCAGGCGGACGAAGAGCGGCGAGAGAAGTCTGCGCTGGTTTGAAGAAGGAGCGCCAATCACGCTAGCATTGATTTAGGAGATGCTAAGGGGAAGTGAGGTCGCTCCGGCGAGAGCCGTAATCTAGTTTGTGGGCCAACTGAGGCGCCTGATGGTGTAGCCACTTGGCGGTCTCCGGTTTGGCACATCACGTCAGCGTAGTCCTTGATATGGCTATTGTCTGAACAGTCAACCAATAGTATGAGTAGCTGCGGCTAGGAAGCACTTATTTGAAAGTCTTAGTTACCGGCGGCGCCGGCTACATTGGCAGCGTCGTGACCGAATTGCTGCTGGATAGCGGCCACGACGTTCAGGTGTTCGATAACTTCGAGACAGGATATCAGGCAGCGGTAGACCCGCGCGCCGTGATCATTGAGGGCGACACCGGCAGCGCCGCCAAAGTGCGTGAGGCAATTGTGGCCGCAGCGCCCGACGTGGTGGTGCACATGGCAGCGTATATCCAAATGGGCGAGTCGATGACCGATCCCGGCAAGTACTTCCGCAATAATGTTGCCAACACCCTGAACGTCCTTGACGCCATGGTGGCAACCAAGGTTTCGCATATCGTGTTTTCATCTACGGCGGGCGTCTACGGCACGCCGGAGACGCTGCCCATCGAGGAAGATTGTCCCCTAGACCCGCTCAACCCATACAGCGAGAGCAAGCGCCAGGTGGAGAGCGTAATTCAGTGGTACGCTCAGGCGCATGGGATGACAGGGACGATCTTTCGCTTCTTCAACGCGGCGGGCGCGACAGCCAGATTTGGGGAAGACCACCGACCGGAAAGTCACCTCATCCCGATCGTGCTCCAGGTGGCGCAGGGCAAGCGCCCCCACCTGGATCTCTACGGCACCGATTACGCCACCCGCGACGGCACGGCGAGCCGCGACTACATTCACGTGCGGGATCTCGCCCAAGCGCACCTGCTGGCGATACAGAAGATGGATTCCCGCTTTCGCGGGAATGACGAGGGAATAGCTGGGAGTGACGCCGGGAGTGATGCAGGGACGGCCGGCACGGACGGCAAAGATGGCGTAACCGTCTACAACATCGGCAGCGAGCAGGGCGCGACCAATTTGGAAGTCATCGAGATGGCGCGGCGCATCACCAGCCGGCAAATCCCCGTGCGGGAGTGCCCCCGCCGTCCCGGCGATGCGCCCGCGTCCCTGGCGAGCGCGGGCAAGATTCGCCGCGAGTTGGGCTGGAAACCTGCATCGTCGGACCTAGAGACGATCATCAGCAGCGCCTGGGACTGGCTCCAACGCCATCCGCAAGGCTACGGCTCTGTCCCCTCTCCCGCTGGAGACCTTTGAATAACCCTTGCCGAGGCGAGAAAGTCCCCTCTCCTGGCGGGAGAGGGTTAGGGTGAGGGGGAATCCCCGCAATCTGGGCCATTTTCACCAATTTTGCACACTTCCGTATAGGTCTTTGAGGTAGATAAGGGCAGGACAAGCAGAAATCCCCTCACCCCGGCCCTCTCCCGTGTATAGACCGGGTTGATGGGTAACACTTGTTCGGGTTGATGGGTTACACCTATAGGCATGGAGTATCTTGCAGCAGGAGGATGACCATGCCGTGGAAGGTGGAAACGCGTATGTCTGCCCGGGAAGAGTTTGTTGCGCTGGCCGCTAGTGGTGCAGTGCGTATGAGCGAATTGTGTGGTCGGTTCACCATCAGCCGCAAGACCGGCTACAAGTGGTTGCGGCGGTACGCGTCGGGGGGAGCGCAGAGCCTGCGTGACCGTTCGCACCGCACGCACACCTGTCCGCACCGCACGCGCCCGGCGCTGGAGGAGCGCATCATCGCGCTGCGCCAGGTGCACCCCACCAAGGGCGCGCATGTGCTGGCCAGAATGCTGCAGGACCAGGGGGTCACCGACGTGCCGGCCAAGAGCACCATCAGCGCCATTCTCAAACGCCATGGGCTCATCGATCCCACAGAGAGCGCCAAGCACACCCCCCACGTGCGCTTCGAACGACCCCAGCCCAACGAGCTGTGGCAGCTGGACTTCAAGGGGCATTTCGTCATGCAGCACGACCGCTGCCATCCGCTTACCCTCCTGGACGATCATTCCCGCTTCAACCTCGCCCTGCAGGCCTGCGCCAACGAGCGGGGAGAGACGGTCCAAGACCGCCTCACCGCTGTCTTTCGCCGCTACGGCGTGCCGCAGGCCATGCTCATGGACAACGGCTCACCCTGGGGCAATGCCAGCGCCCAGCCCTTTACACCCCTCACCGTCTGGCTCATGCACCTGGGCATCAGCGTCCTGCACAGCCGACCCTACCATCCCCAGACACTGGGGAAACTCGAACGCTTCCACCGCTCGCTGAAGAGCGAACTGCTGCAGGGGCGCACCTTCACCGACTTGGACCACTGCCAGCTCGCCTTCGACACCTGGCGCGACTTTTACAACCTCGAACGTCCTCATCATGCCCTGGACCTCGACACTCCCATCACCAGATACACGCCTAGTCCGCGGCCTTTCCCTGAAACCTTGCCTGCCCTCGCCTACGCTCCCGACGACCTGGTGCGCAGCGTCGATGTCTCCGGCCGCATCTCCTTCCAGGGCAGCAGGCACCGTGTGGGTAGGGCCTTCACCCACAAACAGGTCGCCCTCAGACCCACCCAAACCGCTGGCGTGTGGGACGTGCACTTCTCAATACAACGCATCAAAACCATAGACCTCAGAGAACAAAATGTGTAACCTATCAACCCGAACACCTGTTACCTATCAGCCCAGTCTGTACATCCGGGAGAGGGAGTATTTCTTGCGCCGCTGGCTGAGGTTACGCAAAGGTCTCCGCTGGGAGAGGGTTAGGGTGAGGGTCTAGATTCTTGCAGGAGTGAATCCGAGGCCAAACACTAAAGATGGATTCCCGCTTGCGCGGGAATGGCGGGACGGACCGGGGAGAGATACTTGGTGCGCGTTGATCTACATACCCATACGATCTATTCGTCGGATTCTGAACTCGCGTTGGCAGATGCCGTTGCGGGCTGGCAGCGCGCGGGCATTGATTGTGTGGCGGTTACCGATCACAACACCAGCGCCGGGGCGCTGGCGCTGCGAGAATGGGCGCCGCTGCGGGTAATTGTGGGGAACGAGGTGAGGACCTGCGAAGGCGAAATCATCGGTCTCTTTCTCCATGAAGAGATCGCGTGCGGCCTTACGCCCGAGGAGACCATCCGGCACATCCGCGACCAGGAAGGGCTGGTAATGATCCCACACCCGTTCGATCGCTTCCGCCGCTCGCGTCTTTCGGAAGAAGCTCTATTGCGAGTATTGCCGCAAGTGGACATTATTGAGGTGTTCAATGCGCGCACGGCCTTTGCCCGCGACAACCGGCGCGCCGAGTTGCTGGCCGCTGAGCAAGGCCTTATACCAGTAGCAGGCAGCGACTCCCACACGGCACAGGAGTTGGGCCGCGCGTACGTTGAGATGGCGGAATTCGATTCACCCCAGACATTTCTCGAGTCCCTGCGGGAAGGCCGTCTGGTCAAGCGGCGCAGTTCCTGGCTCGTCCACGCATCCACTCGCTTGACGAAACTGCGCGGGCGGCTGCGTTAGGCGGAAGCAACCTGGATCTTGTGGAAATCACACCTATATGCGTTAGGGCCTCCTATACGGCGCCTAACCTGCCTAAGGGTCCTCTTCCGGAATCACGTTGACGGCCAATTGGCCTGCCAAGAGATCTACGACGTCTATTTCGTAGGTAAAGCGCTTCGCCCCATAGTTAAGGGTCTGTCCGATCACTTTGCGGCCGTCCGTCGTCAGCTTGACGACGGCGTAGCCGAGGCGTGTTCTGACTTTCACATATTCGCTGCGCGTGCCGGCGGCGATGTCGTCAAAAGCCTTGTCGGCCACGCTTACGTCGGTGAAGTCGAACTGAGAAATGTTGTTGATGCGGACTTCGATTTCGGCTGAACTCCCTGGCCCACAGGCAGACAGTGCGCTCAGTTTCAAGAAAACAAGACCGACGACACAGGCGACGTTGAGCACATGTCGTACCGCGCTGCAGTCATGCTGAGAAATCATCCCTGCAATTCCTAGTGCGCTGCCCAGGCGCAAAGCAAGCGCAGGGCTACTGGTCTACCACGCTGCCGTCGACGTGCAGCCGGGCGCCCGTCGGGCGTGGCACGGGCGGGTAGCGCTCGGCGGCGTCGGGCAGCAACTCGATGCCGATGCCGGGTGTGTCCGGGATGATAAGAAAGCCCTGCTCGCACTGCGCAGCGGTCTGCACGATTTCGCTCTTCGGCGGGCGATCTTCGCCAATCGGGTACTCCTGAATGGCGAAATTGGGAATGCAGGCAGCGACTTGCAGGCAGGCGGCGGTGCTGACCGGTGAGAGCGGATTGTGCGGCACCACGCCCACGTAGTGCGCCTCGGCCAAAGCCGCAATCTTTTTAGTGCCCGAAATCCCGCCAACCAGGCACACGTCAGGCCGCACGTATTGCACGGCCCCGCGCGTGAGCAGCATCTGGAATTCGTGCAGCGTGTGCAGCCGCTCGCCGGTGGCAATCGGTATCGCAATCTTGTCCGCGATCTGCGCCATGGCGTCGAAGCTGTCGGGCAGCGTGGGGTCTTCGTAGAAGTAGGGGTGGTAGGGTTCGATGCTGCGGGCGAGCACCACCGCTTCGGCAGGCGTCAACTGCCGGTGAATCTCGATGCAGAGGTCAACGTCGGTGCCGACCGCCTCGCGATATTGGCGCACGTGGTCGGCGGCTTCACCAATCCTGGCAGCGTGGGTCTTGAAGAACGGCACGTCGCGTCCTTCGTCGAGCAGCGGATTGAGATGCCCTACGGCCGTAAAGCCCAGGTCACGGGCTTCCACGCAGCCGCGCACTTGTTCCGCGATAGTGCGGCCGTACACGTGGTAATAGACTCGGGCCCTGTCGCGGCACTTGCCTCCCAGCAGATCGTAGACCGGCACGCCGTGTTCCTTGCCCTTTATGTCCCAGAGGGCAATGTCAACGGCGGAAAGCGCGCCCATGATGGCGGCGCCGCGAAAGTGAGCGGTGCGGTACATGACGTTCCAGTGATGTTCGATCCGGCCGGGATCCTCACCGACCAAGTAGGCGGCGAATTTTTCCAGCGCCGCCTGCGAGGCTTCCAGGTGACCCCACGTGCCGGACTCTCCCAAGCCGGTAATGCCGGCGTCGGTCTCGATCTGCACAAAGAGGTAGCGGTCGATTGGCAACGCGTGTACGGCAGTGATCTTCATAGTGGCAGTGCTCCTAATCGTGTTCGAAGGCGGCGAAATTTCTATAGCGCAACTTGGTATTCCGTGCTTGTCGCGGATGTCCTCACCCTTCGACAAGCTCAGGGCGAACGGGTGACCGGACCGCGAGCCCGGGTGACCGGACAGCTAACCCAGATGACCGGACCGCGAGCCTGGATGACCGGACCGCGAGCCCGAATGACCGGACAGCTAGTCCGGGTCACCGGTATGCTAACCTGGATGACCGGACAACTCGCCCGGACAACCAGTGTACTTGCCGGATTGCCGATCTGCCTGCCCGTATGGTATCGCCTTTTCGTGGGTTCAACCAGGGGCATTCTCGGCATGGCCGCACTAACTGTGCGCCGAGACGCCAATGCGGCATCCGGGGAGGGGGTCGCATGTGGCGAACAAAATGGGTTATCTTTTCATTAGCTAGTTTGGCGCAACCGCTAATGTCCGGCCTGCTCTAAGCACGGTACGTCCACGAACATCTACAGAAGAGCGTAGCCGTTCGCACTGGGCCTGACTGTCCTGAGCTTGCCGAAGGGTCGCAGGGCGAACGGATAGGCATAGGAAAGCAATGCGCTGCAACGGTGTAGAAGGGAGATTCGCATGAATACTGGTGACCTCCTCGCGGAATTGCTCATTGCCCACGGCGTGGAGTACGTCTTTGGGGCAATTGGCGGTCAGGGCTACCCGCTCAATGACGCGTTGCACCGCCGGCGGAGCGTTGCGCGCCATATCGCCGTGCGCGACGAGCGCTCCAGCGCGTATGCAGCCGACGGCTATGCGCGGGTGAGCGGCAAAGTGGGCGTGTGCGACGCCGCCTTTGGCGTGGGTGTGCTCAAGCTGCCTTCCGGCTTGGCCGAAGCCTATAACTCCTCCATTCCCGTGTTGGGCATCCTCAGCAATGCCCCGCGCGACTGGATGGTGTGGAATGAACGCGGCAGCACCGCGCAGGGCGTGGAGCAGGTCTCGCAGTTTACGCCCATTACGAAAGGAACGTTTCGAGTCACTAGCCAGGCGACGGTGTCCGATACGGTGCGGTATAGCTTCAACCTTGCGACCGCGGGACGACCGGGACCGGTGGTGTTCGACATTCCGGCAGATGTATTCAAGGAGGATTGGGGCGCAGACACCGCAGATATCGTGGGCAATCCGCGCGCCGGCCGCTTTCCCGCCTGGCGGGCGCACCCGGATCCGGCAGACGTGGCGGCCGTGGCGCGCGTGCTCGCCAGTGCCGAACGGCCGGTCGTCGTGGCAGGCGGCGGCGTGGCGATTTCTCAAGCGTGGGATGCCCTAAGCCGATTTGCGGAAGGGCTCCAGATTCCGGTTGCGACCACAATCTCCGGCAAGGGCGTCTTTCCTGACGACCATCCCCTCGCCATTGGGGTTATGGGCGGGCAGTACGGCTCGGAGGCGGCAAACCAGGCGGTCGCCGCAGCCGACGTGGTCTTCTTGGTCGGCATGAAGTCGTCGCAGCAGGTGACGACCGCGTGGACTCAGCCGTCGCGGACACAGAGGATAGTCCATCTGGACGTAGATGCGGCTGAGGTCGGCAAAGTCTTTCAGGTCGAAGCGGGCATGGCGGCCGATGCGCGGGCTGGCTTGGACGCCCTGACGGCAGCGTGCGCGGACCTCGACCCGGAGCGGAGTGCTTGGCTGAGCCAGGTGGCTGCGTGCAAGGCGCAGTGGCATGCGGTGATTAGCGCGGAACTTGGCGATACGGGCACGCCGATTCGTCCGCAGCACCTCATGGCGCAGATCCAGGCGCGGCTCAATCCCGAGGATATTGTGGTCTCCGACGCCAGCTTCTCCGTGGGTTGGGTGGGCTCCTTCTTGCACGCCCTGCGGGGCGGTCAGCGATTCCTGTTCCCGCGCGGACTGGCGACCATGGGCTTTGGCATACCGGCGGCAATCGGCGCGCGCTTTGCCCAGCCTGAGGGCAAAGTGGTGGTTGTGGTTGGCGACGGCAGCGTGACGTACGCCATTGGTGAGCTCGCGGTGCTCGCCAAGTATGGGCTAAACATCATCGTGGTGGTCTTGAACAATAGCTGCCTCGGCTACAGCAAGATTTCGGAGATGTTGAATTACAGCGCCGACTACGAGGAAGTCGATTTTCCGGATACCGACTTTGCGCTTATCGCTAAGGGCTTTGGCTGCGAAGGCGTGTCGGTAAGTGAGCCCAGTGGGCTTGCGCCTGCGCTGGAAACGGCGTTCGCCGCCAAGGGCCCGGTGCTGCTCGACGTGCGAGTCGATCCTTGGCAGACGCCGGAGCTCGACCTGCGCCAGCGCTTGGCAGCACTGCAAAAGGGGTAGGGAGGCAGCTTCACCGCTTGGTACCATGATGGCGAATCCCGTTAAGAAGGTAGTTGCGTACATCACAAGGGAAGACGAACTCTTGGTCTTTACGCACCGCGACTTTCCTGAGGCTGGCGTGCAAGTACCAGCCGGGACCGTGGAGGAAGGTGAGACACTCGACGCGGCCGTGCTGCGTGAAGTGCATGAGGAGACCGGCCTGCCGCCTGCGGCGGTGCGCACAACGGCATACTTGGGGCGCCAACTTTGGCAAGCAGGAAACTACTGCCATGAACGCCACTTCTACCATATCCTGCTCACCGCCGCCGCGCCGGACACGTGGCTCCACTATGAGCTATACGCTAGTACCGGCGAACCATTCGCGTTCTGTTTCTCCTGGATAAAACTGAACGATCCGTGTTTGTGTCTTGCCGGCGAACAGGACGCGCTGATAGGGAAGCTCTCGCCTACTGCCAAGGGGAGATGACCGCCCAGCGAAGCCTGCCTCCAATGCGACAAGGATGCGATCTGCGCCTAGCGGAGAGGAAACGAGGATGCGTTTGCAAGACAGAGTTGCCATTGTCACCGGCGCCGCGGGCGGCCTGGGCGCGACGTATGCCCACGCTATCGCGCGCGAGGGCGGCCGGGTGGCTGTCGTGGACGTTGCTGACGGCGTTGATACGGCAAGCGAGATCGGATTGCGCGGCGGGAGTGGCCTCGCGCTCCAAGCAGACCTGACCGATGAGGACGACGTCGCGCGAATGGTGTCGCAAGTGGTGTCGGAGTTTGGCCGGATCGACATCCTCGTTAACAATGCCGGCGGCGCCGGGCAGCAGGCTGCGGAATCTGCAATCGAGAAGATCGATCTGGCGCACTGGAACGAGATCATCGCGATTAACCTCACGTCCACAATGCTCTGTATAAAGCACGTTGCCCCTCACATGAAGGAACAAAAGAGCGGCAAGATCGTCAACGTATCCTCCCGTGCCGCGCGCGGCACGGCGTGGTTCGGCCAGGTCACGCCGGAGTATATTTGCGCCAAGATTGGCGTCATCGGCCTGACGCGCCAGCTTGCCAAGGAATTGGGGCCCGAAGGCATCAACGTCAATTGTCTCGTACCCAGCTTCACGGTCAGCGGTCCGGCGCTGCAGGCTGCTTGGGAACAAATGACCGACGAGGAGCGCACCCATATGCTCGAGGCCACGCCGTTGCGCCGTCTGCCGGATCCGGAAGAGTTGGCGAGTGTGGTGGTCTTTCTCGTGAGCGACGAATCCAGCTACGTTACCGGCGCCTGCCTGGACGTCAATGGCGGGTCGCTCATGGCATAAAGGGCGTTGGTGTGAAGAATAGCACGGGATCAGGGGAATTCAGTGTGTTGTAAGTGCGCACCTTGCTACCGCCACGCCGGTGAAATTCGTATTATGCAGCGGCCACTCGCCTGCCATCCCTGCATAAGCGTGAGTCTTTTTTGTGAGGATTGCTTTGCGCTTGGCTCGATTTGTATGCTCCAGCTAACCTTTGCGGACCCCAATCAGTGCGCCATAGCGCGGGGGCTAGTCCCCCGCTCTTTGCTTGATTCCCGCATTGCAGGCGAAACGAGGCAGGCAGTGCGTTGGGGGCTGGCGGCGGCCGCAGGTTGCAAACTTGCGCTACCGAAATTCCTGACGCAATCTTTCCCCCGAATACTTGACTGCAGAGGCTAGTGTTATTTGATTGAGGCTTGCCTATTTCGTCTTGCAGAAATGGTTGATCGCATGCTTGGGCGAGGCGCCTAGTACGCCGCTGGCGCTCCAGGGAAACCCATGCCGACGGAGCGGTATGGTATAAGTAGGGTTAGCAGTTAGTGGGCAGGCAGCTTTACCTGCTTGCATACAGCTCTTGGTATCGTCACTTAAGCGCACAATTGCTCCCGTTTGCGTCAGTATGTTCACCCAATGCAGTCTGACGCACATACAAGAGACCCGGTAATCTAACCAATGTCAGTCGCCTTTGTAGAACAACGGCAGGAAGAGACCACTGATAGTGAGAGCAGCGTGCTCCGCTGTGCGGTGCTGACGTTGGGCTGCAAGGTCAACCAGGCCGAGTCTGAAGAGATACGCGAGCGCTTTGCGCAGGCGGGCTTCACGACGGTGGCGTTCGGCGAACCGGCGGAAGTGAGCGTCGTAAACACCTGCACGGTGACGCACGTGGCCGACCGCAAGTCACGCCAGATGATCCGCCGCGCCCAGGCTGCTACGACGGCTGGTATCGTGGTGGTTACTGGATGCTATGCCGCGGTGTCGCCCGCGGCGGCGGAGGCTGTGGCGCCCGGCGCTCTCGTGGTGCAGCGAGACCGGCACGACGGGCTGGTGGACATCGTCTCCGAGGCGCTGCGCGAGCGCGGTGTGCCCATTCCTGAGCCGCTCTCACCTGAGGAACGGGCGTATGCGGCGCTGTTGCAGCCCGCGGCGCAGCGATCGCGGAGTCGGATTTTCGTGAAAGTACAGGATGGCTGCTGGCATGCGTGCGCATATTGCATCGTGCCCCGCGCGCGCGGCCGCTCGGTATCGCGGCCAGCGACCGAAATCGTGCAGCGCGTGCAGGAACTTCATGCGCAGGGCGTGGCAGAGGTGGTGCTCACGGGCGTTTGTATTGGCGACTATGAGGACTCAGCATCAGGTAGCGCGTTGACGGCGCTCATCCGGAGGCTCCTTGCGGAAACCGATATCCCCCGGATTCGCATCAGTTCTATCAACCCAATGCACTTCGATTACGCTTTCCTGGAGTTGTTTGCACAGCCGCGCATCTGCCGGCACCTGCATCTGCCGTTGCAGAGCGGCAGCCCGCACGTCTTGCAGCGCATGAATCGGCGTCACACCCTCGATGAATACCGCGGAATTGTGCAGCGCGCGCGGGAAGTGTGTCCGGCAATCGCGCTTACGACTGACGTACTCGTGGGTTTCCCGGGCGAGACCGCGGAGCACTTTGGCGAGACTGCCGACTTCATCGATGAAATCGGATTCGCTGATCTCCACGTCTTTCCCTATTCAATTCGCCCGCGGACGAGCGCTGCGCACTTCGACGCCCAGGTGCCATTTGGCGCGCGTAAGCTGCGTGTGCAAAGTCTCATCGCGAAGGTGCCGGGGCTCCGCAGGGCCTACATTGAGCGGTTTCTTGGCACGGCGCTGGACGTTGTGTGGGAGGAGAAGATAGAAGGATACTGGCGGGGATACACCGATAACTACCTGCGCGTGTACGTCAAGAGTGATACGATTACTTCGGGCGCCATACGCAGGGTTCGGATTGTGGGTCTTTACAAGGACGGCACTTTGGGGGAAGTCCTTGAGGATGTGCCGCGTTGTGCGCTCGCTTGACGTTCCGAGATCTTTCGTACCAAGCCATCCCAATGGTGAAGTGTCGCGCGAAGGCATCGTGGCTATAGGCGAAGAATCCCACTTAGTACACGCGTTTTCAGACAATTGCAGGGCGTAACTGGCGAAGCAGGGTAGCCATAACAGGGAAGTGAGGCGATGCGATGGACTGCATCTTTTGCGGAATTGTCGACCGTAGCTTGCCCACAGAGTTGGTTTACGAGGGCGACCAAATCGTTGCATTTCGCGACATTACGCCACAGGCGCCGACGCACGTCCTCATCGTCCCGCGCGAGCACATTGAATCGGTCGCCGCTCTCAATGAAGAACAGACGCCGCTGCTGGGCGAGATGTTCCTCGCCGCAAAGGCGATTGCACAGCAGGAAGGCATCGGCGAGTCCGGCTACCGGCTAGTTTTCAACTGCGGCCGCGCGGCAGGACAGTCCGTAGACCACCTCCACCTCCATCTTCTCGGTGGACGGAAACTGGGCTGGCCTCCAGGTTGAGGTACGCCAGGAATCCCTGAAGTTCGCCAAATGCGCTGCAATCGTGCCACCTTGCCACCGGTAGGCGGCGTTGTGTTGCTTTGACCGCCACCAGGCGCTTCTCTATCATGAAGATGGTTTGAGCAGACGGGAGTAATGCGGCGCATGCGCACAGTATATGACGATGTCGTTCTGCGTTTGGAACAAGCGGAGTGCTTGGCGGTTGCTACCGTAATCCAAACGCGCGGTTCCACACCGCAGAAGGTGGGCGCGAAGCTCTTGGTGCATGAGGACGGGCGGACCCAGGGCACTATTGGCGGTGGGTGCGTCGAGGCTGAGGTGTGGAAAGAAGCTATCGCCGCACTGCGCCAGCGCGCTTCCCGCATCGTCGAGGTGGACCTGAATGATGACGTGATGGGCGACGTTTGCGGTGGCACCCTCACGGTCTTTGTTGACGTTTGGCAACCGGAGCGCGCGCTAGCGAACGGCGCTCACGAGGCCGGCGCGAACGAGGTTGGCACTTAGTTGATCTCGCTCTTAGACGATGTGCCATGGCACTAGATTGCGCGCAGTATCGTAGCGTCTGCTCCACCTCGCAATCAGGGGCCGGTGCATAACCGCAGTACCAAGGTATTCCGCTCTCGGGAGCGCATCCGTACGATACAAGGATGCTTCTGCAAAGGTCTACACACGTGAGTAATCGTATGGATCTCCATGGTGTGCGCCAATGTTAGATTTGGCGCGACAAGTCACCGAGTCGCTGCGGCGCCGTGAATCGTCAGTGATGGTCACCGTCGTTAATGCCCGAGGACCGGACGAGGCGGCAACGCCGGGGTCCAAACTGCTCGTCGCCGGTGGCAATACCCAGGGCTCGTTGGGTTCTGAAACGCTGAACCGCACCGCGGGCGATCTGGCAGTTCACGTGATTAATGTTGGTGAGCCTCGCCTCGAGCGGTATTTGCCGGATGGAACGCCGGCGCCGCGACGCAGCCGCACGTACGTTGAGCTGCTCTTCGAGCCGCTCTTACCGCCCGATAGGCTGCTCGTAATCGGGGCCGGGCATATTGCCGTTCCTCTGCATGAAATCGGCAAGCTGCTGGGGTTCGAGGTCATCGTGGTGGACGACCGGGCGGACTTCGCCACGCGGGAGCGCTTTCCTCAGGCTGATGAAGTGCTATGCATCCCGTTTGGCGCAGTGCCCACGCGGGTGGCAATTGACCGCACCACCTACTTGGTGCTGGTGACGCGAGCGCATGAGCACGATGAAGAGGTGCTCCGGCAAGTCGCGGATTCACCGGCGCCGTACATCGGCATGATAGGGAGCAAGCGGCGCGTCATCACCGTCTACCGGCGACTCTTGGAAGAAGGGGTAACACAGGAGCAGCTTGAGCGTGTCTTCGCGCCGGTCGGGCTGGCCATTAATGCCCAAACGCCGCAGGAAATCGCCGTAGCCGTCATGGCGGAAATCGTGAGTGTGAAGCGGCACGGCAAAGGCAATCATTCGGCACTGCGGGAGTTGCCGCGTTCGCTGCAAGCGGTGGCTGACGCAGCGCCGCCACCGGCTTCTCTACCGAGCTCCTGATCCTAGCGGTGTGACGGGGATGCAGAATCTCGCGCAAAGTGATACTCTATGGTGCAATAGACGTGCGGAATGGGGCGTGTGCAATTGGGCGGGTTGGCGTCCGGGCGGTTGCGGCTGAAAATTACGAGACGTGGAGGGTTTCATGAGAAGAGCGACAAGCATACTGCTTGTACTGATGGTCATTGGTTTTAGTGGGTGCCGTATTGGTCCGTCGGCATCGGATAGACCTCTAGATGAGGCGTTGGTTCTTGGGGAACTAGAAGAGACGGAGCAGGAACCGACAAACGTTGTTGTAATCATCAGCAGCGAAGGCGTGTCGCCGACCGCCATTGCCGTGCCGCGCGGGCCGGTACACCTTGTCATTGAGAACAAGGCCCAGCAGTCACGGACGTTCACGATTACCGGTGATGCACTTGATGAACAGACCGCATCGATCTCTGCCGGGCAGAGTTACACGATGGAGCTCGTCCTTGTACCGGGGATATATGAGTTCATGATAACCGGCGGCGGTGGCGAATTGCGGGGCGTCATTACGGCGAACATTCCCAACTCAATTTAGACTCTCCTCCAGCCGGAGCCCTGCCGCACCTCCATGAAGGCGCATGAAAGCGGCGACAAAGTCGGAACATCAAAAAGAGCCGTGCAGGTTCTGCACGGCTCTTGTGATTCACGGCCGCTTCAGTCCTTACGCTCGTAGCCCGGCATGAATCCTTCGAACATGTCACGCTTTTGCGTCCACACGCGGTCGCCCCAGCCGTCCACCCCCGTGCCCCATTCCCAGGCCGGCAGGTGGGCAGCACGGTCGGCGGTGGGCGCAATGCCTTCCAGATAGTCACGCGGCAGCGCGCCCTGGCACTGAGCGGGCGGTTCGATGCCGAGCAGGTAACAGACAACCGGCACCACGCTCGTCAGATGCACGTAGCCCAGCCTGTCCACCGGACGCCGATAGCCTTCTTTCAAGCCGGGACCATGCGACAAGAGGAATGCCATGTTGGAGGATTGCGCGGTACGCGCGGTCGGCAGATACGGCCCGTGGTGCGCGCCGTACTCAGACGGCTTGAAGACGTAGGGGTCTTGCCCTGCCGCGTCACCGCCGGGATAGCCGCTCACAAAGCCGTCTTCCATGGCGTATACAATATCGCCGCATTGATCGCCCCAACTGCCAAAAAGGGCGGCGTGGTACTTGGGCAGCGCAACGGCCACGGGACACTGGCCGGTCTCATGATCCACCCACGAGCGCAGCAGCGTAATGACCTCGCGCTGTATGCGAACGTATTCAGCAGATCCTTCCGGCGCATTGATGAAGAGTTCGTAGTTGCGTACAGGCGTGATGAAGACCTGGGTACGTTCCATGTCTATCTTGGCGAAGTCTTCGTTGGGGTCGAAGTGCGCCACCGGCTCTGTGAAGGCTAAATAGCCGTTGTCGTGGAGCAAGCGCGGTATGTCGGTGGCCCGGAACTGGGGAATGGCGGCGTGGTCGGAGACGACGATGACCGCCGTGTCTTCGGGCGCATTTTCCAGCAGCGTGCCGAAGAGACGGTCCGCGACTCTGTATGATTCGCGATACGCGCGCCAACCTTCGGCGGCGTTTTCTTCACGATACCCAGGGCACTCCGGATCGACGAGCGGCAGGAAGTGATGGTTGATGTAGTCGAATATATGGATGTGCGTATAGAGCAACGCGTAGTCTTGCTCCTCCAGGAGATATTTACCGACACGAGCGATCCATTGGCATTGGTATTCTATTTCTTCAAGGCAAGTATCCAAGTCGGCGATTCCCCATACGTATGGGAATACCGACGCATGTTCGAGATACGGCCCAAAGCGCTCGACTAAAGTACGGCTGAGTTCAGGCGGCTCGCAAAAATCGTTAGTATGCATGACTTGGGAGCGGTAGAGCAGGAGTCGGCTGGCATCGGGGGCCAGTTCGACGGCCTTGCAGCGAAAGGCCGCTGCTTGCTCCTTGCCCTCGACCGTGAATGAGCGGGAAATCCACGGGCTCCAGCCGCCAACGCGCGTGCGCCCAAGCTCCGTGCGTCCGTCACGCGCAGCGCAGATGGCGATGGTGTCGTAGCCGGCGCCCTGCGTGTCGAGCGCCAGACCCCAGAGGGTTTGATTTTCTCCAGCGCGTTTCGTGATGATTTCCATGGGAAACTCCAGCGCCGGGTTTCCACCCGCGGCGCTTTCCGGCAGGTGTTGCCACGTTTCGTAGGCGAGGGGCGGCTGGCTGGCAGCTTCGAGAAGTGAACTTTGCACGTTTGCTTGCGTATCGGCCGCTGTCTTGGCCGGTTGTAAGGCGATCCGCGTGCTGTTGGTGACATTGTCCAAGTTTGTATAGCCCCACGCGGGCGTGACCTCGAACGGCGTGGCGCCATAGCTGGGATGGCCGAAGCCGTCGATCACGTGGGCAAGCGGTGATTGGCTGGGTGACGCCGCCGGGTAGTGAATGGCAACGCTCTTGCGTCCCGCTTTCGCGGCTGCCTCGAAGACGTTCTCCGCCGCCGCTGCGGGGCGTATGAACGCAGAGAGAGTCTGCTCCTCATCCCGGGGATTGGGCAAGTTGAGAAACCAGCGCGAGATACTGTGGGTGCCGGTGTGCGCGCCCGTAGCCAGGGTGGTCCAGTTTGTGGGCGTCCATACCGGCATTGACGGATATGCTTCACCGACAATACCGGCGTCCGCCAGCTTCTTGAGGTTCGGCAGCAGTCCCTCGTTGGCAAAGCGTTCGTACATTGGGAACATCATGCCGTCGAGGCCGATGACGTACACTCGCTGTGCTTGCCCTGACATAGTGCGTGATCCTTTCCGCTAAGGGTTAGTAAGTTCAGTTCTTATCTTTGGTTTTCGTCGCACGCTATGCACGAGCGCGGAGTGCGTAGCGGAAGACCGACAACCGACATTGTCGCAGTAAGCCCGTGGCAAATAATGGGACAGTTCCCATACCAGTAGTGCAGGTTTCAAACCTGCACTACCGGATTAGGGCGAAGCATATCGGTCTTTGCGCAACGCAGCAAGGCTTCAGTGCCAAGACAGGAAGACCCTTGCAGAGCGCTCCATAGCGGCCCTTTGGCAGCCGAATTCCGCATCGGGCAGCGAGCCGACTACCGCACTCCCACTTCCAAGAGCACCCAATCGCTCGCCTCTTGGCGGCCCAAGACCTCAAGACCCACCGCAGCGAAGGCTGCGATTACTTCATCCGCCTTCTGGTCAATGATGCCACAGGCGAGCAGGCGACCGCGCGGGGCAAGCGCCACCCGCAGCTCTGCCGCCAACGCGCAGAGAGTCCAAGCCGTAATATTGGCGAGCACGATGTCATGGGTGGATGTGGAGTTGGGCAAAGGGAGTGAGCCTTCGCGCACGGTGATGGTGTCGTCGAGCCCCGCTTGCGCTACGTTATCGCGGGCAGCGGCTACGGCGACGGGGTCCGTGTCCAGCGCGTCAACGTGGGCCGCGCCGAGCTTGGCGGCGGCGATGGCCAAGATGGCTGACCCCGTGCCCACGTCCAGCACCTGCATGCCGGCTACAGGCAGTCTTTCGAGGGCCTCCAAGCAGAGTTGCGTAGTCGGGTGGGTGCCGGTGCCAAAGGCCATGCCCGGGTCGAGCGCAATGACAATTTCATCCGGCTTGGGAGTATACGCCTGCCAGCGCGGTCGTATGACGATGCGTTCGCCAACGTGCAGCACGGTATAGAATTGCTTCCACGCATTGGCCCAGTCCTCTTCCGCAACCCACTGCGTGGTGAGTTCACCGACCAAGTCGCCGTGGAAGGCGCGCAGGTGCCAGAGGTCTTGCTCCAGGCCGTCGCGCCGCGCAACCAAGGCGGCAGTTTCGGGAAGATATGTGGTGAGCGTGAGCCGGGTGCCGACCGGCTGCGGCTCGTGATCAAGGGATTCTTGCTCGTGCTCTTGAAAGATCGCGACCCCGCCTTCGCCCCACTTGTGGAGGAGCGCCGCCACCGTTTCCGCCGCTTCCTGATGCGCCCGCACGGAGAGTTCCAACCAGCGCTTGGGTGCGCTCATGTTCCTTATCCGCTTCCTGGAGCCGTGACCGCTGGGGACTCGGCGGGTTCAAGAAAGCAAATGTCCGGGATGTCCCTAAAGCGCTGCCGCATGATTACGTTGGCTTGCGGGTTATCGTCAATGAGCGCAAAGGAGCGGCCGCACTCGTGGGCCGCCATGCCGGTGGTGCCGCTGCCCGCAAAGAAGTCGAGCACGGTATCGCCCGGCTGTGACGAGGCATTGATGATGCGCCGCAGGATGCCAAGCGGCTTCTGTGTGGGGTAGCCCGTGCGTTCACTGCCATTGGTCGGCACGATCGTATGCCACCACACGTCGGTGGGGAGCTTGCCGCGCGCTACTTTATCCGGTCCCACCAGGCCGGGAGCCATGTAGGGTATGCGGTCGATAGCATCCACGTTGAATATATAGTTGACGGGGTCCTTGACATAAACGAGGACATTGTCGTGTTTTGGGGGCCACTTCCGCTTGGTGCGGCCGCCATAGTCGTAGGCCCAGATGATCTCGTTCAGGAAGCACGCTCTGCCAAAGACCCGGTCGAGCAGCACCTTGCAGTAATGAACTTCCCTGTAATCGATGTGGAAATACAGCGTGCCGTGTGCTGCCAGCACACGATGGGCTTCCAGTAATCGCGGTTCCAAGAATTCGAGAAAGTCGTCGAATTCGTCGGCGTAGGTGTGACTGCCAGCCTGCGTTGTGCGGTATCGCTTGCCCTGAAACCCCGTACGGTCGCCACTTGCGGCAGCGACCGTACGCAGGCGGGTGTACTTGCGTGCTTTGCCGGTGTTGAAGGGCGGGTCGATGTAGATGAGTGGGAATGAATCGTCGGGGAATTGTTCGAGGATAGGCAGATTATCGCCGAACCAGACCTGGTTCACCCCAGCGCGTCCTTCATCTTGTCGAAGAAGCCTTTATCGCCCGCCGCGCTGTTCGTGCGGCCGAAAGTCTTAGACAGCTCTTGGAGCAGTTCCTTTTGCTGCGCGGAGAGGCGTTTCGGCACCTCCACGTGCACGTGGACGTGCTGGTCCCCGCGCCCGCCGCCGTTCAAGTGAGGCACACCGCGTCGGCGCAGCGTGAACACCGAGCCGGACTGCGTGCCGGGAGGAATATCCATGCTCTCGTCGCCTTCCAGCGTCGGTACCGCAACCGTATCGCCCATCGCCGCTTGCGCAAAGTTGATGCTATAGTCCAGGTGAATGTCGTCATCTTCACGCTGGAAGCGTTCATCGGGGCGCACCGTAACGAATACGTAGAGGTCGCCGCGCGGCCCGTTTCTCGGGCCGGCTTCGCCCTGTCCACCCAGGCGGATCCGCAGCCCGGTATCGACGCCAGCCGGTATCTTGACGGACATAGTGCGACTTTGCTTGGTGCAGCCGCTGCCGGTGCACGTGCCGCAGCGCACGACAGGAACTTTTCCTCGGCCGTCGCAGCGGGAGCACGTGGCAACAGTGGTGAACTGGCCGAAGAAGTTCGATTGCATGCGCCGCACTTGGCCCTGCCCTTTACAGGCCGGGCAGGTGCTGATCTTGCTTCCCGGCTCCGCGCCGCTGCCGGAACAGTCCCCACATGACTCGAGTCGAGCGACTTCGATGTCCTTTTCCGCGCCAAAAACCGCTTCTGCGAAGTCTAGCGCCAGGTCCACACGTAAATCGGCGCCGGTTTCCGGACCGGAACGGGCCGAAGGACGTGCGCCAACGCCGAAGAACGCTTCGAAGATATCGCCGATACCGCCCATGTCCGCGGGATCGACGCCGCGAGGCATGCCGCCGGCACGCCCGTTGCTGTGGCCGAAGAGGTCGTAGGCGCGCCGCTTCTGCGGATCGCGCAGGGTCTCGTAGGCCTCATTGATTTCTTTGAAACGAGCCTCGGAGTCTGGGGCCTTGTTCACGTCGGGATGATACTGCCGGGCCAGCGTGCGAAAGGCCTGCTTTATCTCCGCTTCCGATGCATCGCGGCTAACGCTAAGGGTCTCGTAGTAATCGGCTTTAGTGCTCATCTACTCTCAATTCACCAGCTTGGCCTAGGATTGCTCGGATGCGGATTCGGCTTGAGCCTCAGATCCCGAGACTGTTTCTGCATCTATAGTGGTTACTTCGTCTTGTTCCGCGGCGTCTTCCGCGTCTTCCGGTGGGGGACCCACCTTAACGAGGCTGGGGCGCAGCACGCGGCCGTGCATTACGTAGCCCTTTTGCAGTTCTTCAAGCACTACCACGTCGCCGCCGTCGTCTTCACCCTCGCGCATGACTACCTCGTGATAGTTGGGGTCGAACGGCTTTTCATGGGTGTCGATCGGTTCAAGCCCACGTTTCTCCAATACGTTCCGCGCCATTTGGTGGACCAGATCAATGCCCTGAAGCCAAGAGAAGAAACGCAATTCGCGGGGAATGGTATCCAACGCCCGTTCGAAGTTGTCGAGGATGGGAAGAAATTCCGCCACGAGGAGCGCGGTGGCAAACTTCCCCTGCTCTTCTTGCTCCTGCTGGGTGCGCCGCCGATAGTTAGAGAAGTCTGCGCGCGCGCGGGCGAGCGCTTCACGCACTTGCTGGAACTCCTCATCCTTCGCCGCAAGCGCTTCCTGGGCCGCGGCCAATTCGGAGGTGAGCTCTGCCAAGTCTTGTGCCGCAGAGTCTGCAGGTGCAGAAGCGCCGTCGCTCGCGTCAGCGGCTGCACTAGTTACCTCGCTCCTGGATTCTTTTTCCGATGTTTTTGCTTTGCCTTCGTTCACCTTCTTGCTTGCCATCTAGCTAACCCTGCCCAGCGTGAAAACTGCAATGACTGTAGGTGGGACATGAATTGCCCAACCTCTAGTATACTCAATAACCCCTGCGGGGGATAACTGAATCTACCCTGAGTTGCGGCCACCGGCGGCACAGGCCAGCGTGGCGTAGCGCCATACTCTAGATGCCGGCGATGTCCCGCCGTTGAAAGATTACTACCGCAGCGGCAAGGAGGACGAGACTGGCGAGCAGCAGCACCCCGGAGTCCTGGAATGAAAGATCTTCACGCAAGATGGTCAACGGTTCGAAGTAGTTGAACGGCCCTAGGACGCGGTAATCGTAGAGCCCCGCTACGATGTCGGTCATCGCATCGAAGAAGTATGCGCCCACGGTAAAAACGGCGCCGATCACGCCTGCAAGGCGGCGTGACGGCAGCGAGGCAGATAGAAAGAGCGAGAAACAATAGAAGAGCGCACCCATGGCAAAGGTGTTGAGCATGACTACAGAAAGCCGATCGACCGCCAGCGTGGCTTCGTCCACAAAACTCGTGCTCACCAAGAGCACCACGCCTATGATGATGACAACGAAGATGAGGCTCAACAGCGTGGCAATCGCCTTATGCAGGACCACCTGTCCGCGCGCAATCGGCAAAGAGAGGAGCGTATCCATCGTGCCGCGTTCCTCTTCGCCGCGCAGCGCCCCGGTGCCCTCGATGATTGCGAAAATAGCTAGAATCAGCGGCAGGATGATCAAATACTGTGATACGAGGTAGCCGTCGAATTCGGTGAGCGAGAGTACGCCCCCGGTAAACGCCTTATAGGCGTCCGGTAAGTTCTTCATAGCTTCCTCAAGCTCGGCGCCGCTTTCCGCAAAACTCGGGTAGATTGCAATGATGAGCAGCGCAAGCGCGCCGAGGCCGAGTCCATAGGCAAGAACGGGAATGCGCTGGTCGCGCAGTGTCTTAAGCAGAAGGTTCCGCAGCATTGGTTTCCTCACGGGTATCGTAATACTGGAGAAAGATATCTTCGAGGCGCCGTTCCTCATACTCGATGTCCACGACGGTGTAGCGGGCCGCTTCCTTGAGCGCGCCGGCGAGATTGTCCTGCACGAGCGCCAGCACGGTTGTGCCGTCTTGGGATTCCTTCTGCACTCCGGACAGACCCGTTAGGATGTCCGCCGGCGGTGGTTCGGCAAACTCGAGGCGCAAGCGCCGCACGTGCTTCTCTTGGATTGCTTCCAAGGTGTCGCTCAGAATAAGCGTGCCTTCGCGAATGACGCCCACCCGGTCGCAGATGCGTTCCACCTCATCCAGGTAGTGACTGGAAAAGAAGACGGTGCCGCCTTGTTCGCGGTATTCATCCAAGATTGCGTAGAGTTCTTGTTGCATCAGGGGATCAAGTCCGCTGGTTGCCTCATCGAAGAGGATGAGATCGGGGCGGTGCATGAGCGCCTGGACGACACCGATTTTCTGTTTGTTGCCCCTTGACAACGTGCCGATCCGTCGACCGAGTTCGGCGCTGAGGCGCTCCGCTATTTCATACATGTACGTGGTGTCGGTCACACCGCGCACGTTGCCGAAGAAGCGCAGCAGTTGCTTTCCGGTAAGGTTCTCGTACATCCGCAATTCTGCGGGTAGGTAGCCGAGGCGGGCGCGAACGTCCTTTGAATGGCGGTGTGCATCCATGCCGAGGATCGTCGCGGAGCCGCGCGTGGGACGGATGAGGTTAAGAAGAAGCCGGACCGTAGTCGACTTTCCCGCGCCGTTGGGTCCGACAAAGCCGTAGATTTCCCCCCGGTGCACATCGAGATCGAGGTCTACGACGCCGCGACTCTTGCCGTAGAACTTCGTAAGTTGGTGCGATTCAATCGCCAGTTCTGGCTCCAAAGTTGCAATCCTCTCTACTTGGCCCCGTGCTGTAGAAATCGGGAAGGGGCGCAACCTGCGTTATTCGTCCGCCGTGTGCGATCAGCGGGCCGACCTGCGACTAAAGCTGCCACACACTCAAGGTGGCATGGTCTTATTCTCCGTTTCGCCCCGGCCGGCCGCCTTCTGATGCGCAGGCAGCGAGATAGTTGGGGTCACACTGCATGCGTATGTATTCACTTGTAGATCGTTGCGTGATTGTGCAGGCCGGCAACCGAGACTTGCTCCCTTTCCTCCTCCTTCCAAAGTAGCACATCTGCGTTACCTGGAAAAGAAATTTCACTCTAGGGGAAGAGCTACCTGAGCTTCGCGCTCTTAGATCCGATTTGCGACCAACCCTTGGCAGGTCGCTCCACCTGAATTCCATCTCAATCGAACGTCTAAACACCCCACACAGGAGTAAGTAATTCTGTCTGGTCGGACCAGTTTCTTAGGCGCTTCTCAGGCATGCCGGGTACAATGGGTTGCGGCTAAGCCGGAAACTGGACCGAGAGCAGGTGGGCCGCGCTCACTTTTGCTGACTCAAAGCAAACCACTGCAACGGAGGACTACGCAATGGGAGCACTTGATAGACGAGCATGGGTTGGCTTATCCGCGTTGGCGGTGGGAGTAGTTGTTCTGCTCCTTGTCATCTTCTCCTCCGTCCGTGACGCGGGTCAGCAATTCCTCAACCTCTTCCGTGTGCAGCAAGTGCAGACGGTTCAGATCACCCAGGAGTTTCTGGATTCGCTGCCGGAGCCGGACGCCGGCTTGATAGAGTGGGTAGAAGAACCTTCGTTAGATGAAGAGCCGCGCGAGGTCACGCTTGCCGAGGCGGAAGAGGCGTTGGGCTTCCGTTTGGCGCAGCTCACTGCAGTGCCGGAGGCTTTCCAGCCTGACCCCAAGATCATGATCACTGAGGCGGAAGAAGCGACGTTTACGGTAAACCTGCCTGCGGCACGCAATTACATATGGGCCCTGGGCGGTGACGGCGCTATACTGCCTGACACGCTAGAGGGAGCGGTGTTCCGCGTTTCAATGCCGCAGATTGGGATGGTGGTGTATAGCGGCACTGGCGACGACGAGCAGGACTTGGTCTTTATTCAAACCACCAGCCCCACGCTTTCTGCTCCCGGCGAGGTGGATATGGATGCGATTCGGCAAGAGATGCTCGCCCTGCCGATCCTGCCTCCCCAATTGGCGGAGCAACTGCGGGCGATAGACGATTGGGAGCAGACACTCCTGCTGCCGCTCGTGGAAGGTATGTCGGAGGAAGTGAATATTGGTTCCGCGACCGCCGTGCGATTCTTCGGTGAGGAAGCCGGCGATCGTATGCTCGTTTGGGTGTCCGAGGGCCGGATATACGTGCTGGGGACCAACGTGCCCGACCTCGACCTGAAAGCGCTGGCGGAGAACATCAGATAGGTTCCGGGGTGCAAGCCTCTCCCTGGCAATGCCGCCCAGGTCTGCTCTCACGGTTCCGCGTGATTCCCGCAGTGTGGGCGGGTGGGGTGCGCAAAGCGTCTCCGGCCTCAACCTACATGTGGCTGGAATCCTCGGCATGCGCCACACGCTCGCGCTGATCGGCCGCGCTTTTACGCCGTTTATGCTATCTCGCGGGCGTTTCGCGCAGCCAAAGTGGGTTCCGCGTGCAGATTAAGCAAGTGCGCTTGCGGGTTGGGATGCGCCGTACGCGCGCAATAGGGTAGGCTAGAATTAACGTGCAGTAGTTGTTGAGCTCTATAGGGGGTTTTGATGGAGTACGAGATTCTGCATCGTCCGTCGTATGCGTTGCTCAGGATGGAATTGTCTGCCGGCGAGAGTGTGAGCGCCGAAGCCGGCGCCATGGTCAGCATGTCCAGCGGCATCGAAATCGAGACCAGCATGCGCGGCGGGCTGATGGGCGGGTTGCGGCGTAAGTTCCTAGGTGGCGAGTCATTCTTCATCAACACATTTAATGCCGCGCAGGACGGAGAAGTGAACTTTGCTCCCAGTCTCCCCGGCGACATTTACGCGGTGGAGCTCAACAATGAGGTAGTGTATGCGCAATCGGGCTCTTTCATCTCCTCGACCGCCGGTATCGACGTGGATACGTCGTGGGGCGGAGCGAAGACGTTCTTCTCCGGCGAGGGTCTCTTCCTCCTCAAGATAAGCGGCAGCGGCACGGTGTTCCTCTCCAGCTACGGTGCGATCCAGGAAGTCATGCTGGGGGCAGGCCAGACGTACACCGTGGACACGGGTCATATGGTCTCGTTCGCCGAAGGCGTCGGCTACAACGTGCGGCGGGTTGGCGGCATGAAGTCCACGCTCTTTAGCGGCGAGGGCCTAGTGGTGGAGTTGACCGGCCCCGGCATGGTGACGATCCAGTCGCGCAGCACCGACGCCTTCCTCGCCTGGCTGATTCCGCACCTGCCCAAAACAAACTCAGGATAGGCTCAGCTACGCCGACCGCGACTGAGACGTACTCCTCGGTGATTGCGGTTGTCCGCGCCGCGCCTGCACCAGTGGCGGGGCGCTTGGCTCTTACACGGCTGATTCCACAATTCGTGCATGGATAAGATCCGTGCTGGTTACCGGACGCGCCTGCGACGGCAATAGTGTCGCTATGGCTACAGTCTCGCCGTCCAAAGCGGAAAACTCTACGACGAATGCGTTGCCGCCGGGATGAACATGCACAATGGTTCCGACGTCTTCCGGCTGCAGTTCTTCGTCGGCATCGCCGGAAACAGCAGTAGTCAGTACGATTTGACCGTGTTCTCTGAACACTATTCTCACCTCCTGCTCGGGAAAGTGGTAATGAGTCTCGGATGGGCGCGCCCTCGGTCAATCTGCCGGACGGTCGTCACGCGTTGATTGCGCGCGTCGGCAGTCTCGGTAGCCCCTTCCACAGCGTACTCTCCGCTCCGTCATTCCCGCGAACGCGGGAATCTAGGGTGTATGCGACGCTTCACATCCCCGATGCGCAGGTTGCAAACCTGCGCTACTGTAGAGTCAATCCGTATGTCCCCTCTCTCCTCACAGGAAATCGCCGGAGAACACGCCCCGTGCTCCTTACTCCGGCGGGGGCTTACCCCCACTCAATGCTGTCGCATGACTTTCGTCTTGGACACCCATGGGGCATGTATTGTCATGAGGGATTGAAACTCTGTAGTGATTATGGAGGGGCACAGCATGCCGTGCCCCTCCCGCGTTTGTCAAACCATATAAACACGCCCTTGTGCTTGCCCTGCTGTTCAATGCGACAGCATTTGGGACAAGCCCCTCGAACTCTGGTTCGCCGCTACAGGCCCAGGGGCGCGGATCGAGCTGCACGTGGCAAGAGAACTTTGACTGAGTTCAGGCCTTAGGACACTTCGCCGTTATCAGAGTTCCAGGCGCGGCTGCCTTTGACGTGCAGATAGCTCGCGCCGGCCTCGATCCAGGCTTCGCGGTAGGCGTAGAGAGTCTGCTCGTTGCGGCCGGCGACTGAGCGCACCTCTTCAGCGGTCTGGTGCAGCCACGGCACATTGTCGGCGACCTCTGCCGGATGCTCTAAGAGAAAGCGGCGCATCTCTTCCAGCTTGGCGAGACCGCCGGGCACGTCCGGCCCGGTAATTTCCTGCATCTGCTGCGCCACGGCTATGAGCGCGTCGGCGGCTTCCTTGTACACGTCCCAGCGGCGGTGCATGCGCTCCATCATGTGCTGAATGTCGTCGAGAAGCTCGGTGATGTGCTCCACGTCGGCTTGCACCCGTGCGGGCTCTTCCTCTTCAATGCGCTTGAGTTCGTCAATGCTGCCGCAGACGTCGGTGTAGTGGGTCTGGCGCGCGGCGCCTCCTGCCGACATATCGGGCACGAATTGATTGGCTCCGGCCCAGCGCACGCGCGGCAACTCCATCATGCCGCCGTCCTCGAAGTAGACGAGCGGCGGTTGGTTGTGGCCTGTTTCCTCGATGTGGGCGCGGCCCAGCGCGATTTTCTCCAGTAACTTCTCGCGGTGCGGCGAGGGCGGCAACCAACGTTCATCGATCTCTGCACCGGCAACTTTGTCTTGCACCTGGCTCATCCTCAATGCTCCCTATTGCTAAAAGGCGGCATGTGGGGCGCACAATTTTCAATTGACTAGTCGCGCGCTGCCGCGTCTCTCTTGCTCCTTCTGCTAGTATACTACTCCTATGAATACTGTCGTCCCGGAACTTCAGCCCACCCCTGAGCGCCGCTCCCAGGTCCTGCTGACCCATGACGTCACGCTGCGTGGCGCTATGGTCACTTTGCGTCCGATGAATGAAGACGATTGGGACGTTCTCCTCAAGTGGAACAACGACCCCGCCGTCATGGAAATGGCCGACCACAACGAATTCACGGAGAGCACGCTGGAGGAACTGCAGCTCATCTACCGCTGGATTTCCACGCATGCCTACTGTTTCATCATGGAGGTAGAGGAATGTCCCGTCGGCGAGTGTTGGCTGCAGCGCATGAATCTACAACGCATCGTTGCGCAGTTTCCCAATCAAGACCTGCGCCGCATCGACCTGATGATAGGCGAGAGAGAATTGTGGAGCCGCGGCTACGGCACCGAGGCGATTGGATTGCTCGTTGAATTTGGGTTCAGCGTGGCGAAGGCTGACGCCATCTTCGCTCCCGTCATGGCGGACAACCGCCGCAGCCAGCGCGCCTTCCAGAAGAACGGCTTCACTTGCCACGCCCGCCTCCAGGAGCCGGACGGTAAGGTAAACACCGATCTAGTCGTGTGGCGGAACGAGTATGAAGCCGCCGGAGCGGGCGCAGGATAGTTGTATAATAGCTTGGATGAGGTCTGATTACTTCCCCTAGCGTTCGTCTTGTTGCTCCGCCGGCGTTTTCGCTATCCCGCAGTAACGGTAATGCCCGTGCCCTCGCTCACCGAGCCGATGATCCAGCAGGGCTCGTTGGCGGCGCGGAAGGCCTCTTCTAGCTGGGCTTGTTCCCGAGGGGGTATGGCTGCCAGGAGGCCGCCGCTGGTTTGGGGATCGAAGAGGAGTGCGGCGAGGGCAGGGGGAGTGTCCTTGTCCAGCGTAAGCAGCCCTTCGTCCAGCAGATGGGCGCGGTTGCGCTCAAGTCCGCCGGGTACCACGTCGTCTTGGGCGTAGGCCAGCGCACCGCTCAGCAGCGGAACAGCAACGGCAGCGATATTAAAGCGCACGGTGCCGTGGCGCGCCATCTCCATGGCGTGGCCGAGCAAGCCGTAGCCGGTGACGTCGGTGCAGGCGTGGATGGTGAACTGTCCGAATAACCGCGCGGCAGTACCGTTGAGACGGCACATACTGGCAATAGCATCCTCGAGGTGGAAAGATTCAACGCAATCGCGCTTGTGGGCCGTGGTGATAACGCCCGTGCCGATGGGTTTCGTCAGCGCCAGCAGGTCGCCCGGTTGCGCGCCGGCCTTGGTAAAGATGCGGTCCGGGTGCACCTGGCCCGTTACGGCTAAGCCGTATTTCGGCTCCTCGTCGGTCACCGTATGTCCGCCGGCAATGACGGCGCCCGCCTCTATGACCTTTTCGGCGCCGCCTTGAAAAATGCGGGTGAGGATGTCCAGGTCGAGGTCGTCCGGAAAGCCTGCAAGGTTTAGGGCAAAGAGCGGCTCGCCACCCATGGCATAGACGTCGCTCAACGCGTTGGCGGCGGCGATCTGCCCGTAGGCATACGGATCGTCTACGACGGGAGGAAAAAAATCCGCCGTGCTGATGATGGCCTGCTCGTCGTTCATGCGGTAGACGGCGGCGTCATCCGGCGCGGCTAAACCCACCAGGAGATTGCTATTCGCTTGTGAAGGGAAGGCGCGCAGCACCTGCGCGAGCTCGGCGGGGCCGAGTTTGCCCGCTCAGCCTGCGCAGGCTGCCAGGCTGGTCAGCTTTATTGGTGATGACACTACATTGGTCCTCATGTCTAAATTGGACACCCGCATGTGATTGTCTGTGAAAGTGATTCGGTGCGGAACTTTCACCTCGCACGGAGCGCTGTCCCCGTGCGGCCTGAGCTTGTCGAAGGCTGACACAGAGAGCCGGGATAGTCGCAACAGTTACGCACGCTCCGCCATCCATACTTCGACAGGCTCAGCACGAACGGCTGGCAGGCTCAGCACGAATGGCTGGCGGACTCAGCACGAGCTGCTGGCGGACTTCGCACGGACACTGTTCTCGAGCGTTTTCACACACACCCTCAGTATAGCAACTCCGCGTGGAACCAAGGCGCGGGTAAGAGAAGACGGCGCAGTCGCAGTCTTGCGTTAGCAAGTTACCGAGCTGTTTATGAAGCCTTCGACCAGCGCATTTAGTACATTGGAATTGTTGCCAATGCAGCAGCACCTTGATTGCTTTACGCAAAGTCCCGCCAGGAGTACTGCGCCTGAAAGCCGAGGTCGTGTTGTGCCTTGGCGTTGGTGATACCCGATTCCGTGCCGGTGAGGTGGGCTGCCATGTCCTCAATGCCGGGAAAGGCCAGCGGCGCGGCTTCCGCGAGGGGCATGGGACAAAAGGCGTCGTCGGCAACGATATAGTATGCGCCCTGCACGGCGGATTCCGTTTCCAGGGCCAGCCGAAACCCAACGGCCAGGTCGCGCACGTCCGCATAGCCCCAGATGCCGCCATAGTAAGCGTTGAAGTCCGCATGCATTGCCGCCAGGCGTTCGGGCCACGTCTCAGGCAAGACGACGTGCGACGGACGGATGGACACCGCGGGTATGCCGGTGCGCCGATGGGCCATGTCCACGATGTCCTCGCCAACCACCTTAGAGAGGCCATATGGGTCTTGCGGCAGATCGGGGTGGTTTTCATCCAATGGCAGGTAGTGAGGTGCGAAGTCCCGGTAGCGGAAGCTCATGCCGAGCACGTTGATGCTGCTCGTAGCCACGATTTTCTTTAATCCCAGGGTGGCGGCGGCTTCGCACACGTTGTACGTTCCCATCACGTTCGTGCGGAAGACAAACGCGTTGGCGTGGGTACCCGGCGAGGGGATGGCCGAGAGGTGCACCACGGCCTCGGCAGGGGCAAGCAGTTCGAAAATCGTGCCCTCGTCCTCATGGTCGCCGACGCGATAGTGCACACCCGGTTCCGGCTGCCGCGGCGCTACGCGGTCAAAGGAGACGATCTCGTGCCCGGAGCGCAAGAGCTCTCTTACTACGTACTGACCGATATTACCGCTGCCACCCGTTACAACCACTTTCATGCGGACTCTCTCCTAAAATGTGAAGGTGTTTCCTCAATAGCTTGTCGACCGGGACATAGCACGTGCGCGTGGCCGCCACCACCCAGTTCCTGTCCACTATTCTAAGCGTTCTCGCGGCATGCCGGTGTGCGGCCTATGGCAATGGCCGCTTCCAGCACTTGGGTGCGCTGGACACACCGAGCGTGCGCTGGACACACCGAGCGTTCGCTCGAAACATCGAGCGCTCGCTCAACGTCCTTTGGCTTGGTATTGCCGCCAGCCCTTCAATTCATCTTCAGGAATTTGGGCAAGAATCGTGTTACGCTATCTCTAGCTACCGGCGCCCTCTTCCTGTCCAAAACAAGCGGTTGACTGCCACGTGCACGTTAGTATAGCGTGGGAGACGAATTCCAGTGGTATGAGTGGTATGGTACGTGGATAGTCACCGTTTGCGCAGGCATGCAGAGCATGTAGAAGGCGCAACCGAGATGAAGTGCTCAATGAAGAGAGAGAGGAAACGGCATGAGTACGATAGCCATCGTTACTGATAGCACGAGCGACCTCGATCCCACGATTGCCGCGGAGCAGCACATCACCGTTGTGCCGGCGCACGTTCGTTTCGGTGACACCGACTATAGAGATGGCGTAGACATCACGGTCGAGCAATTCTTTGCCATGCTGTCGGAAGGACAGGAATTGCCACAGACCTCGCAGCCCTCGGCAGGGGAGTTTGTCGAAGTCTACCAACGACTGGCTCAGGACCACGACCACATCGTCTCACTCCACATGTCCGGCAAGCTGAGCGGCACCGTTCAGTCAGCGCTGACAGCTTCGCAACAGTTGCAGGGAGAGCCTTCCTGCAAGATTCATGTCGTTGACACCAGCTCAGCTTCAATGGGGGTGGCCTACATGGCGCGGGAAGCGGCGCGGCTGGCGGCTGAGGACGTAGAAGTTGATCGCATCGTGAATCATATTAAGTACGTTGCAGACCTCATGCACGTCGCCTTTACGCCCGAAACGTTGGATTACTTGCGGCGGGGCGGCCGCCTCGGCGCGGCTTCACACTTGGTGGGATCGCTGCTCCGCATCAAGCCGGTTTTGATCCTCAAGGATGGCGCCATCGACATTCTCGACCGGGTGCGCACACGCTCACGCGCTATCGAGCGCATCGTTAGCTATGTGGAATCCGTTGCCGGCCCTGAAGGAACACTCGCCTACTTGGGCGTGATGCACGCGAGTGAACCAGGGTTCGCGTCCGAGTTGCAAGAGGCGATCTTGAGCCGTGTCTCCGCAGAGACCATCATGATCGGATCAATCGGCCCGGCGATCGGCACACACGCGGGGCCGGGCTCTGTAGGCGTATCTTTTTATAAGGAGTAGGTAGTTTCTATGCGCGAACGCATCGAAGACGCGCTCAAGCACCATACGGCAGATTACGTAGAAATTCGCATCGAGGAAACGAAATCTACTAGCATCACCTACCGCGGCAAGGACTTGGAGGAGGTTGGCACAACCACACAACTTGGCGGTTGTGTGCGCGCGGTGGTGAACGGCGGCTGGGGATTCGTCTCTTTCAATCGATTGTCCGACCTAGAAGAAAAGGTGTCCCAGGCGGTCAGTCAGGCTCGTTTGGTAGGCAACGAAAAGACCGAATTGGTGGAAGTGCCGCCGGTTGATGACGTCGTGCGCGTCGCGATGGTGCGCGATCCCCGAGAGATTGCGCTGGCGGACAAGAAGCGCCTCATGGACTCTTACGTAGAGGAAATCTGGCGGACGCCGAAGATTCAGACCTCTACCGTGCGCTACGGTGACGGCTACCGCAAGCAGTACTACGGCAACTCGACGGGCACGTATATCGAGCAAGAGCGCGGCAGGCTGACCGCTCACTTTGGCGTCGTGGCGCGCGACAACGGCAACGTGCAGCAGGCGCGGACGGGCTTCGCCAGCAGCGACGACTACAGCGTGGTGGAGGATCGCCATGCGGAGGTGCGCGAGGCCGCCGCGAAAGCGGTAGGCATGCTGGACGCGACACCGCCCAAAGGCGGCGAATTCATGGTAATACTCGACTCTACGTTGGCGGGGGTCTTTGCCCATGAGGCGTTCGGGCATCTCTCCGAAGCCGACCACGTCTATGAGAATGAGAAACTGAAGGAGATCATGGTCTTAGGCCGCACATTTGGCAGCAAGCAACTCAACATCACAGACAGCGGAGAAGTGCGCGGCCTTACCGGTTCCTTTTCGTATGACGATGAGGGCGTGCCCACCGGCAAACAGTACTTGATTCGGGAAGGCGAACTGGTGGGACGGCTGCACTCACGGGAGACGGCAGGCAAGATGAATGAAGCGCCCACGGGCAATGCGCGCGCTGAGAGCTACCGCGTGCCGCCCTTGGTGCGTATGCGCAACACGGCCATCGAGCCGGGGGATACGCCCTTTGACGAAATGTTGGCAGAGGTGAAGGACGGCGTCTACTGCAAGAATTGGTACGGCGGCCAGACGAGCATGGAGATGTTCACGTTCTCCTGTATGGAAGCCTTTGCCATTCGCGACGGCAAGCTGGCCGAGCCGCTGCGGGGGGTAAATCTCTCCGGAAACGTCTTCACTACCCTGGAAAACATCATCGCCGTTGGCAACGACTTCGCCTGGGACCCGGCGGGAGGCACGTGCGGCAAGAACGGGCAGTCGGCGCCGGTTGGCGACGGCAGCCCCCACGTACTCATCAGCAAGTGCTTGGTGGGAGGTCAGTAGTCATATGCTCGATCCGCTGCTGGAAAAAGCCAAGAAAGAGGCGGAGGTGGCCGAAGCCTTCTTCTATGAGTCGACGGAACTCCCTATCTCTTTTGAAGCCAACCGGATGAAGTCTATCAACGCCCGCGAATCGAGCGGCATGGCGCTGCGCATCATCAAGAATGGCCGCATCGGTCTGGGCTATTCGTCCAAGCTCGGCGATCCCGGAGATCTGGACGCCCTCGTTGCCAGCGCGGTTGAGTCCGCGCAGTTCGGCGCCCAGGCACAGTTTTCGCTCCCCGGCGCCTACACGACGAATGGTGTCGCGACGTTCGATCCGGCGGTTGAGGCCCTTTCCCTGGAAAACCTTGTGTCTCTCGGCACGGAAGCTTTGGAGCTGCTGCGCAATCACGACGATCAGTTCTTGTGCGACGTAGGCGCTGCGAAACGGGTCACACGCGTGCGGCTGCTCAATTCGCTGGGCGGCGGCACCGACTACGTCAAGTCAGTGGTGTCCTTGAGCGGCAGTGTTAACCTTACGCGCGGTGAGGATCTCTTGGATGTTTGGCACTACGCGGTTTCTTGCCGGGCGGACATAGACCCGCGGACGGTAGCGCAGCGCATCATCCAGCGGGTTGAGGACGCACGCCATAATGCGGATGTGTCCACCAAGCACATGCCGGTCCTTTTCACACCACAGGGTCTCGGCAATACGCTCATGCAACCGCTCCGGCAGGCATTCAGTGGCAAGACCGTGTTGGAAGGCGCGTCGCCTTTGAGCGATAAGCTGGGAGAGCAGGTGTTTGACGAGAAGTTAAGCATCTACGATGACGGTACGATAGACTTTGCCGTTAGCTCCTCGCCTACCGACGACGAAGGTATGCCATTGCGGCGGACGCCGCTGGTGGAAGACGGCTGCGTGCGCACCTTCATTTACGATCTGCAGACCGCGGGTCTGGCCGGCGCCGAGCCGACCGGCAACGGTGAACGCTCGCCGAGTTCCCTGCCGGCGCCCGGTTACCACAATGTAGTCGTCACGCCTGGCAGCGGCGGCAGTTTGCAGGACCTCATCGGCAGCGTCGCTGAGGGGATTTTGGTTGAATACACGATGGGCGCGGGGATGGGCAATCTCTTTGCCGGTGACTTCTCCGGCAACGTGCACTTGGGCTATAAGATCGAAAACGGCAAGCTAGCCGGCCGTGTGAAGGATACGATGGTGGCAGGGAATGTCTATGAGGCGCTCAAGGACATTGCCGCAATTGGGAGCGAGCCGGAGTGGGTGGGCGGCGGCTTCTCCGCGCCGCCGTTGTTGGTGGCCGACTTGAGCGTAAGCACACGCGAGGGCTGAGCGTGTGAACGTAGTTAACACAGTTTGCCGTTGCTCTCCCACCTTTCGGGAAGACACCGGAGCGCGGGCGACTTGCTCGGTCATTCCGGCGAAAGCCGGAATCCAGGGATCGCAGTTCCTCGCAGCGTGTGGGCCGTCTCAATGCTGTCAGTCAAACGATGGCAAGCAACAAGAATTGCCTCTAACGGCAGGTGGGCGCAGGTTGCAAACCTGCGCTACTGACGCTCTTGCCCATTGATACAAACGTGTTGAACCGTTAGTTTCTGCATTGATTCTTGGGAAAGTACGGGCTGATCCATGATGAAGTACAAAGGATATAGCGCAGCGGTTAGCTTCGATTACGATGCAGGTGTGTTCCATGGCGAGGTGGTGGACACGCGTGACGTGATTGTCTTTGAAGGTGACTCCGTAGCAAGACTGGAGAGAGAGTTCCATATCTCTATAGATGATTAGTTGGTTGTCTGCGCTGAGAGAGACCGGAAGCCTGACAGACCCTTCTCAGGGCGAATTCCTCTGCGGTTGAGGCCGGAAGTTCACCGTGCAGCTACGACGGCGGCGCGGGCGGAAGGAAAGAGTCTTAACGCGTGGTTGGCAGAGAAGTTTGAGAGTGCGACATTAGGCTGATGGACGTTCGTCTGTCTGCAAGTAGCATTGTAGTTTGCATGATGATTCAATCTAGGAGTTGCAACGGATGGTTGAAAGCGGAACAGACGACAAGCGGCCCAGCGAATTCCTGCGAGAGCTCTTCGGCCTAGGCGGTGAAGTTGCAGTTGTAGGCGGCGGTACGGGAATCCTGGGCGGTGTGATTGCGGAGTATCTCGGCGCAGCCGGAGCCAAGGTCGCAGTACTCGGGCGTAACCAGGAACAGGGCCAACGCCGGGTTGAGACTATCAACGACGCCGGCGGCGAAGCGATCTTCGTGTCGTACGTGGCGACAGATGCAAATTCTGTTAAAGAAGCCCATACGCGTGTGCGGGATGCGTTTGGCCCAGTGACCGTGGCGGTAAATGCGGTGGGCGGCAACCAGCCAACGGCGGTTGTCAGCGCAGATCAAGCCTTCGAAGATATCAGTATTGAAGCTGTGCGCGACAACCTCGACCTTAATCTTACGTCGGCGTGGATCGCGTGCCAGGAATTTGGGCCGGCAATGCTGGCCCACGGACGCGGGAGCGTGATCAACATCGGTTCGATGGCGGGCGGTGAGCGACCTCTTTCTCGCGTACCAGTGTATGCCATCGCCAAGTCCGGCGTGGCAACCCTTACTAGCTTCTTGGCGCGGGAATGGCAGGGCACTGTGCGCGTCAACATGATCGTCCCCGGATTCTTCGAGACTACCCAGAATCGCTCTCTGCTCCGCAATCCGGACGGCGCGCTGAGCGAGCGCGGCGAACAGATCGTTGCGCACACACCGATGGGGCGCTTCGGAAATCCCACCGAGATTGGCGGCGCTGCCGTCTACCTCGCTTCCAGCGCCAGTGCCTTCACTACGGGACTCGCCCTCGTAATTGACGGCGGCTTTTCAGTGCAGTCGATCTAAATCGCTGCACCGTAAGGCGTCTTTGCGTGTCATTGCGGCAGCAGACGTGGGATGATCTCACCAAGGCCGTGAACATTCTCGGATAATTGCCGCAGCATGTAAGAACGATCGGGCAGCAGAGACAGCGGCCGGAACTGAATCGTGCGTTGACGGCTCATTTCTCGCTTGCCTATAATCAGAGTCAGGCAGCACCACACGCCGAAGTGGCGGAATTGGAAGACGCGCTAGCTTGAGGGGCTAGTGGGCATTATGCTCGTAAGGGTTCGAGTCCCTTCTTCGGCACCAAGTGTCATTGCGATAGAAGCCACCTGCGTGGCTTCTACTCTTTTGACGGACTCTGGCACTCGTGTGCGTTGCCCTCATCCGGCCGGCGGCATGTCCGTCCAACGCTCCCCCTGGCGTGCTTTCCAGCGTCCTATCCGAGTACATGTCCGTGGAAGGCGCTCAGTAGCTTGGAGCGGATGGAGAGCAAGTATCTGGGCGAAAGTGCGGCCAACCTTGATCGGAACGTCGCCATTGGTCTGCAGGATGAAGTTTCAGGACTACTGCTTGCGCGGCGCATGAGAATTCTGTGGCCCGCGAACGCATTGGAAAGTCGCGCGCCCCGGCTTACGAAGCTGAGTAGAGCAAGCGGCCGCAATTGTCGCAGTAGATGATCTCCTGGTTGTGCTGGGTACGGCGCAATTGAGTGTCGGGGAGGGAGATGTTGCAGAATGTGCAGCGCCCTTGCGAAACGAGTACGAGGACCCGGCCGCCCAGGCGCTTGCGCATGGATTCGTAAGGCACTAGCAGCGCACGGTCGCTTTGCTCCGCAAGCGCCATGCGTTCAACTTCTCGTTTCGGAATCTCCTTCTTAAGTTCCTGAAGCCGCGCGCCGAACTCTTTCTCTCTTGTGGCGAACGTCGCTGCAAGAGCAGCGAGATGCTGTTGCTGCGTGTCCCGCGCAGCCTCGGCTTCTTCAGAGGCAAGCATGGCTTGGAGCGCGCTCTCCTCCCTCACGGAACGCTGTTGCATGAGTTGCGCGATGTCTGCCTGCAACGCTTCTAGTTCTCGGGAACTCACCACGGTTCCGCTGTAGAGACGCTTCGATTTCTCCTCGACTTCAGCGGTCAGGGTCGCCAGGGTGAGTTCTGCATCTAATAGCGCAGCGCTCGCCTGCTCCTGGGTTTTCGTAAGAGCGGCCGAGTCTTGCCGCGCCGCCTTGATTTCAGCATGATCGGCGAGCGCAGACTCTATGTCTGCAAACTCGGATCGGAGCGCGTCCAGCAGCAGGTCGATCTCCTGCAGGTCCTGCAAGCGCTCAATATCAAATGGAGGCATTGCGGCAGTCCTCGGTGGAATAGTCGGCTTCCATGCCATTATACAATTCTCATCCCACGTGGAGTATGCTATGCTCTCTTGCAGTAGATGCGGCCCGGCCACGCTTTTTTTGTTTTCACGGGAGCACAGCAGTCCCATTGACTGACGTGTTATCAACGACAGTACGAGGAGAGTGGCTGACAAGGTGACCGGGATACCGTTTGATAATCAGCAACGGAAGGGGTAAAGGGCACGGACGGCGTTTCCTCTGAAATGCGTGGTTGCTGACACCGGATTTCTTTGCAGGTCGGTTTGCGACTTGTAGTAATCATATTGTTGGCATACCATTGGTATACACTGTTCAATGGAAACGAACTCATACGCGCCCGATCGAGCGTGCCGTGTCGGCAACGCTGCACCCGAAATACAGGAGGAACCATGAGACGGCTGAAGGTGCCATGCATTTACCGAGTTGCTATTCTCAGTTTTATTTTGCTGATTACGGCAGCAGCCTGTGGCGCTCAAGAGAGTGCTTGGATAGATAGTACTCCTACCCCAAGTATCAGACCAGAACTCGTGGCTACGGCGCAGGCCCGCGCAATTACAGAGGCGGAAGAAAGCCGGCGCGACTTGCCGCTGCGCATGGAAAATTCTGAAGAAGTGGGCAATGCCGAGGTCAGTGTTGCGCTGAATTCTTACAAGGGCTCCATATTCGTGAACGGACGCCGGATGCCTTCACCCACGACATTTGGCGGCAATACGTTCGTGGTCTGGATTGGCAACGAGCGAAACGGCACGATGGAGTACGAGAATGGCGGCGCACTGATTTCCGACATTTCACGTGTCTCCACCCTGTGGACGTATACGACGTTTGGCTCGGTAAAGACGATTTACGTGACCGCCGAAGAGCATGCGATGGTAGAGCAGCCGTCCGTCGCCATTGAAGATGCGCCGTTGCGGCTCACATTGGCCCGGTCGATGATTATGCGTCCTGGCAGGACGTTTCAACTGCAGCCAACAGAACTTGGCGTTGGCGTTAATACTATCGTGCGAATAGGTGTCAATGGCGGACTGTCTATCACGTTTTCCGGGCTCAAGCAGCCTAAGGAATACGGCGACAAGTTCTTGCTATTGTGGGTATTGGATACCCTCAGCCAAGAACCGCTCACCTATAACGGTTCGTGGCTTACGGTTACTCCCAATGGCGATTCCCAAATAGTCATGACAGCCCCGCCCGAAACTAAGGGCATGCGGCAGTACAATCGGTTGCTGGTTACGGCAGAGAACCTTACGGACGTGAGGTCCCCCAGCGATCAGTTGGTCATCTTCAGGTTGGATAGCGACATACCGTTCTGGGAGACCATCTAGGCGCGCAAGCGACAGCGATTGCGCCAGGTGAGATTGCTGCGGCATGCCGTACAGTCATGGCGGGGCGATTTGGGCTGCAGCAGTCGCTAGCGATCACCTGCGTTTTGCGGTTGGGCTGCATCGACGTATACCGCATGAACACGCAGGCGCATTGAGGAGAGCTTATGTCAGCGCTTCCCCGTATGGTGCACGTGCGTCAACGCTTCTCTACGGACCAGATTGAAGACCTGCCGGGCGCCATCCACGCCGAACTCTCGCGTGCAGGACTTGAAGAGGTCGTTCGACCCGGCATGGAGGTCGCGATAACGGCCGGCAGCCGCGGCATCACCCGTATTCCGGAGATAATCCGGACAGTAGCCGATGCCGTGAAAGCGGCGGGCGCCACCCCGTTCATTGTGCCCGCAATGGGCAGTCACGGCGGCGCCATTGCTGAGGGACAAGCCTCCGTGCTGCGCGACTACGGCATTACCGAGGAGTCTACAGGCGCGTCAATTCGAGCCACGATGGATGTGGTGAACGTGGGCACAACGGCCAATGGGGCGACGGTCAACTTCGATCAAAATGCCTACACTGCCGATGCGGTCATTGTGGTTGCGCGTGTCAAACCCCACACCAGCTTCCGCGGCCCGGTGGAGAGCGGCCTCTGCAAGATGATTACTGTCGGTCTCGGCAAACAGAAGGGCGCGGAGCAGATGCACGCCCACGGCTTGGCTGAGACTATTCCCCAGGCTGCCGCGGTGGCAATCGAGAATTCGAACATTGTGCTGGGACTTGGCGTTGTTGAAAACGGCTACGATCAACCCCACACCATCAGAGCTGCCTTGGCGGGAGATATCTACGAGACCGATAGGGAACTGCAAACCCTCTCAAAGACACTCTTGCCACGCGTGCCGTTCGATGAGCTCGATCTGCTCATTGTGGACGTGATGGGCAAGAACATCTCCGGCGCGGGGATGGACCCGAATATCATTGGGCTCAACCGGGGCATGACGCTGGACCGCCATCCCAACTACAAGCGCGTATTGGTGTGCGACCTGACCCCTGAATCCCACGGCAACGCGGTGGGCATCGGCCACGCCGACTTTGTGACGAAGCGGCTTGCAGACAAGATCAACTACTACGACCTCTACATGAACGCCCTCACGGCCAACAACCCGGCCGTTGCCAAGATTCCCATTACACTGGAAACTGACAAAGTTGCCATCGAGACCGCCTTCAAGTCTGCCTGTACTGATGTGGCAGAGCCAAGGGTAGTACGCATCTATAGTACGCTCCACTTGGAGTACCTGCTCTTCTCCGAGGCGCTCATCCCGGCGGCAAGAGAGAATCCGGCCTTGGAAATCCTCGATGCGCCCTACGCATGGGACTTCGACGCCAGAGGCAACCTGGTCGACGGCGGGCTGCTCCACCAACCTCAAAGCGCCTGAGCGGCAATGGCTCTAGTCGCTTAATAGCTTGCGGCTGCGCGGCCTTTCTTTGCTAGCCGCACTGTCCGCTAGTTCTTGTCGCTCCTTGGGGCAGCCCGTTAATTTTGACGGACGTGGCGTTGGACGCTCCGAAGATCGCCTAGAGTTTCGCGGACTCCGGCGGAAGAATCGGGCCCAAAGCGTGATATACTGGAAACGTACACGGGGATGAGTGGATTCGACAGGGTTGGGAGGCTTGTAACTGCGAGCCGAGGTGCTATCGCCCTCGTTAAACAGGTAGCAACTTTTTTAAGTGCCAACAAGCACGATTTTGCTCTCGCAGCCTAAATAAAGCTGTGACGTCCACCTGCTCTTCCTCCGGTGAGCGCAGCTTGGGCGACCTATCAGCCGGGGTGCCGCGGTCCATGCGGATTAAATCCGCCGCCTTCGGGGACTGCGAAAGACAAACGGAGGCTAGTTCTTAGAGGTTTTCGTCCGCTCGTGCTCTGGGAATGAAACTCAAAAGCAGACTACGCTCGTAGAGGTTGCCGGAAGAACAGCTTTGGACGGGGAGTTCGACTCTCCCCCATCTCCACCAAAACGACGTCGATGTAAAAGGCGGCGCAGAATTACCTTGTGCTAGGCATTTTAGTTTCGCATGCCATGGACGATTGACACGATTGTTGTCCTCTTGGGGCGTAGGAGATTGAGTGCATGCGAAGCCAATCCTCTTGGTTCTACTTGAGGCGGCGTCAGACAATGGCCGCAGGCATCTATGCTATAATGCCGTTGCGAAGAGCTAATGTGATGGCATTTCGCGGCTGACTGTAAGAAAGAGAGCGATAACGTGATTACGGTTACGGATACGGCGGCGGCAGAGCTGCAGCGGCTCATGACGGATAACGACTTGGCGGATGCCAAGCTGCGCATCTTCGTGCAGAACGAGTGCGGCTGCGGCAAGGTGAATTTCGGCATGGGCTTCGACCAGGAAGTGGAAGACAACGACCAGGTGGTGGATTCCGCCGGCGTTGGCCTGGTGATGGACCAGCAAGCGTTTGCAGCGTTGGACGGCGCTTCGGTCGAGTATGTGAACGAGGGCGCGCGGCGCGGGTTTATGATAAGCGGTGTTGATACCGCTGGCTGAGGCGGCGGCGAATAGAAAGCCCGTGTCGGCTTTCATCAAGGTGAACAACGAACAAAGAGGGGCATTCTGCTCTTCCTGACGGTACCGGGAAGCAGAGCGCTCCTTTTGTTTTGTTTCTTGAATGAGTTTTGATTGTGAAGTAGGTGCTCGCGCGGGTTTGGGTTGCCCGCGCGAAAGATGCAACCGCTGAGGACACTTCTGCCGGTATCACGAGCTTCTGTGCCTGATCTCGTCTGTCCGATCCCTGCAGGGCGGACTTTGCACGTGTACACGGGGAGTGAGTTGCAGTTTGCCAAGCGGTTCACCCTCACCCCGGCCCTTCTCCCGTATCGGAGACCTTTGCGAAACCCCTTCGCCCTTGCTGGGGGAAGGTCGGGATGGGGGTGAAGAACGGCTTCACGGCTAGCGATCCCTAGCTATTCACACCCCTCTGGATTCCGGCTTTCGCCGGAATGACGGAGTTATGCAAAGGTCTCCGTATCGGGAGAGGGGGCAAGAGTGCCCGCTCCGCCGGGCGTAGTTTCATGCGCCTTATTGTGGGCCCGTAAATTGAGAGGGCCGGGTTGATTTACTGCAGTTGCGTGCCTTGCCACGGGATTTGCATATGAAACGTGTCACGATCTACACCGACGGCGCCTGCATCGGGAACCCGGGCCCCGGCGGCTACGGCGCCGTGATTCTCTTCAAACAGATTCGCAAAGAGATATCCGGCGGATACCGCGCGACGACGAACAATCGTATGGAACTCAAGGCAGCCATTAAGGCGCTGGAGAAGCTCACGGAATCTTGCGAGGTAATCTTGCACAGCGACTCGAAATACCTCGTGGACGCGATGAAAAAGGGCTGGGCGAAAGAGTGGCAAGCGCAGGGGTGGCAGCGCGGGAAACGCGGCAAGGCCCTGAACCCAGACCTTTGGGAGCGGCTGCTCGACCTATCCTGCACGCACAATGTCACGTTCAAATGGGTGCCGGCCCACAGTGGCATTCCGGAAAACGAGCGCTGCGATACGCTGGCAAACACGGCGGCCCGGGGCAGTGACTTGCGGGTAGACGAAGAGTATGAGAAGACTGCCGCAACGAAAGTCAGGTAGGCGGAGCGACGAATCCGCGTGATCCCACTGACCGTCGCTGCGAATTGGCTTGTGAACGCGCGCCGAATGGATTGGTGGATGCAGCAAGCTTTCGCAGCGACGCTGAAGCGGACTTCACCAGTCCATTTGCGCTACGGCCTCGCGCCGCAATAGCGCATCGTTGCGCCTGCGGGCAAGGCGCTGAGGAGTGAGCTTGAGGGCAGTGTTGCGGAGCATACAGGCGAGCGGGTTGTCCCACTGGCCAACCTATCCCATGGGATGCAACGCAAGTGGCTAGCCGGTGCGGGCTACGACCAAGGCATCTACACTGGATTCCGCTCCCCAGACTTCGCCGGGTCTACCCAGGAGTTGGCGCACGGAGGCGCCGGGACTGGGCCAAGGATAGGCAGTGAATGACTCTGAAGTTGGGTCAAAACGGACCAACGCATTCGCGCCAAAGTCCGTGAGCCAGACCAGATCGTACTCGTCGACATAGACGGCGTACGTGCGGGCAGTGCCTGGGAGCTGCCACTCCCGCCACCTCTGATTCGCGGGATCGTAAAGACTCACCTGCCCGGTGTTCCACTCCGCCACCCAAATACGGCTCTGTGAGTCCGACCACACGCGCCGCGCTCCCTGGCGGGCTGTGGGTGGGTTTAGTTCCGTCACCGCGCCGGTTGCTGTGTCGATATGGCCGACGTAGCTCCCCGCCAGCGAGGCGTAGTACACGTTCCCGTCGGGCGTGGTGCAGATGCCGTAGGGACCGCGGCCCCGTGGGGCGTCGAATACGGTCACCTCTCCGCTCTGGGGGTCCACCCGCCCATAGATGCCGCTCTGACCGGTGAACCAGCAGGTGCCTTGGAGATCGAATGCGGCCGTATTGAGGTTGGCGTAGCCGGTGTCCTCCGGCAGCGGGAACGGCGTAACGGCTTCCGTGGACGGATCGACGTGCACGATGGCATTCAGGCCGCCGTCGGTGATCCACGGCGCGTTGTCCGGTCCCACGATCACGCCGTGGGGACGCGCACCGCTGCCGAGATGAATGTGGCGCGTCTGACCTGTGGTCGGGTCCAGAATTCCCAGCGCTTCTTGGTGTTGCGCGGTATACCAGACGATGCCGTTGGCCTCTGCCGCGGGCGCGACGTCGTGTGGATGCGCGCCACCGGGAACCGAAAACTCCTGCAACGTCACGTCTTCCGCCGCAGGCATTTGCGCCGGTTCCGATTTGGGTGACGGAGTTGCCGCGGCCGTCGGCGTTGGCGGAGGGGCGCCGGGATCCGCTTCTTTGTATACTTCGGATTCCCCGCCGCACGCCGCAATCAAATGTGCGCTGACGCAGGCCAAGCCAAGGCCGAATAGGCTTCTTCTTGTCATGCTCTGCAAACGCTCCTTTGTAAGATGGCTCACTTCTCCGCCGGGGCAACGATCGACTATGTACTCCTAATCCCACCTTACCCCAGAAGCGTCGGTCTTGTGTAACGGCAGCAACGTTGTCGGCAAACGAGGCGGATTCCTTGCTATGCTCTCGTCTCGCTGGTGGAGACGTTAAGCCAATCACCGATGGGGTCGATGTCATGCCGCGCGCGGTGGAGGCGTCGCAGCGCATTGTCGATGAAACGCCGGTCGCTGACTTGAATGCCGTAGAGCAATTCGATGAAGAGGATACGCTTGGCGAGGAGGTCGATGCGGCGCCGCATGGCTTCAGAGACATCATGGGTGTAGGCAGCGAGCGCTGCCTCCAGGAATTCCCTGCCAAAGCCCGCGAGCAGGGCGCAGAAGTCAACTGCCGGATCACCGTTCTGCCCCGCTTCCTCGAAGTCTATAATTGCGCTGACCGCGCCTTGCGCCGAGTCGTAGAGGATGTTCGAGCCGTCGAAGTCGCCGTGGGTAAAGACAGGTTTGAGTTCCTGCAGCGAATTGTCGTTATCAATTTCCTGGAACAGGCGGTTCGTCCAGGCTCGTTCCGCCGGGCTCAGGAATGGCAAGGCGTGGGCCTCTATCTGGCGGAACAGTTTTTGCGCGTTGGATTGCCCGATAAGCGCGGGTGGCGGGGGCCGCAGCTCCGCAGGCAGTGCGGCGAGCGGAATGGCATGCAGCGCCGCGAGGAATTCGCCGATCTGGGCGGCTGCATGGCGGCGCTCTTGCATACTCAGAACACACTCGCTCAGGCTGCGGCCGGGCAGCATTTCGTAACCCGCAATCGGATAGGGAAACTGCGCGCAGCCTGCGCTAAAGTAGCGGAATTGGGGAATCGGCAACGGGAGCAGCGGCGCTACGGTTTCATAAACGCGCTTCTCATGCCAAAGGAACGCGCCAGCTTCTTCAACAGGGTTGTCATCTTCAACGTGGTTGTCGTTTTCATCTGAGTTTTCGCGTTCCACGGGCCCGCTCTCGCCGTGAGGAAAGCGAAAGATCAGCGTATGGTTAACGGCAAACACGCGGCAGGTGCCGCCGCCAAGAAACCGAATGTCCGCGACCTTCATGTCAGGGAAGCAGGTTTCAATGAGGCACTTGTAATAGGAGCAGTCAACACTCATGTGAGATCATGGACTCGCAATCCGCCTTTGGGGGGGCAACGCAGCCCAATGGAACTCGCGCAAGATCCTGCACCCGTTTAGCGCGTGTCCGAGTCTGCGCCACTGTTGCGTTCTATACGTGTGATGCCGCGTTTGTCGGCAAGGACACGGTTGTTTTCGTGGATGATGCCCACCCAGAGTTGCACCGGCTCAAGGGGGAATTCGTCAGTAATCTGGATCTCTCCTGTTACCGCAACGCTCTCGCCTGGGGCCAGGTCGCGGCCCAGACCCCAGCGAAAGGGATAGGCAATGCCGCTGCGATTGAGCGAAAACTCCACGCCCCAACGTACCGTACCGGTGTCGGCAATGTAGCCGCGGGTAGGGGCATCTTCGCCCCAAGCGTAGACTGTTGGGCCTAGCGGCGCCGCGCGGAGCGTGACCGCGCCGCTGTTGGTGATTGTGGCAGACACCGAAATCGTGCCGCCGGTCTTAACGACCGCGGGCGTAATTTCCACCTCCGACAACTGTGCCTGGGGTGTACCGGTCTCACCAAGCACAATGCGCTGGTGCACTACACTGCGATTGCCGGCGGGGTCGGTGACCGCGACTTCCAAGTCCGCCGGTCCTGCGGGTAGGCGCTCTATCGCTTGATTGAGGTGCGGCGCGTGGCGCAGGGGAGGCGGCCAGGACACTTGCACCAAGCCCGGTGCCGCGGCGCCATCCTCAATCAGCCAGAGGGATTCATCGCCAGCCAGGAGGCGCACATGCACGGAAACGGGCTCCGCCACGGTGAAGCGTATCGCCAAGCGGTCGTCGACACCGTCTTGGTTGGGCGAGACCACTGCGGGAATGACGTGGAGGTCCGCGATGACAGGGGGCTCGGTATCTGCATCCACAATCGTGAGCGGTTGGCGCCGCTCAATGGGCTCGTCAGCCGCTGAGCCTTGAGCCGTGGCGACTACTTCATAGTGGCCGTTTGGCAGGATCCGGCCTGCAATGGCTCCGCGAAAGCTGAAAGAGTACGTCCCCGGTCCACGTGCGACGCGGTCGCGCAAGACGTGCGATCCACCGTCGGCGGAGCGCAATGTGACCGATACGAGTGACTGGCGCGCAAGGCGATACTGGATGGAAACTGCGCCGGCGCCGTCGGCATGCAGCGTGGCCGGATGAACGTCGAGTTCTAGGTGCGAACGCGGGGCAGCGGCCGAGGCACACGCAGACAGGAACAGGGAGAGCCAAAGGAAGCTTGCGAGCCAAGCCCGTGCAGTGCGTGAAGGCGCCTTATACGGGCCGCGGACATTCATTGGTTAGAGAATTGCGGACAACGCGCGACGCGATCGCCCGTCTACACTGCGTCTCTGCTCAGGCGCGAGAGGAAGTCTGCATTCGATTTTGTGCGCTCCAGCCGTTTGAGCATGGCTTCGTAGCCTTCGGTGTTGCCGAGGGCGGCGAGCATGCGGCGGAGCGTAACCACCTTCTGCAAAATCTCCGACTCGAGCAGGAGTTCCTCACGTCTGGTGCCGGAACGTTCCACGTCGATCGCGGGGTAGATGCGGCGCTCGGCGAACTTGCGGTCGAGCCGCAGTTCCATATTGCCGGTACCCTTGAATTCCTCGTAGATGACGTCGTCCATGCGGCTTTCGGTCTCGACCAGACATGTCGCAAGCATCGTCAGGCTGCCGCCGTCGTCGACGTTGCGTGCCGCGCCGAAAAAGCGCTTTGGCGGGAAGATAGCAGCAGGATCGATACCGCCTGAGAGGGTGCGTCCGCTCGGAGGAATAGCTTGATTGTACGCGCGTGTGAGACGGGTGATTGAATCGAGCAGCAACATTACGTCTTGCCCGCCCTCTACCATCCGTTTGGCACGTTCCAGCGCCAGTTCGGCGATACGAGTTTGGTTCTCCGGCATCTCGTCAAACGTAGAGGCAACGACCTCCGCGCCGACGCTGCGTTCCCAGTCCGTCACTTCCTCAGGACGCTCACCGATAAGCACCACCATGACGTGAATATCGGGGTAATTGGTCATGACGGAGTTTGCAATGCTCTGCATGAGCATCGTTTTACCGGTCATGGGCGGAGCAACGATCATACCACGCTGACCGCGGCCAATTGGCGAAACGAGGTTTACCAGACGGCCGGTAATGCTGGGGGTGGGTGTCTCGAGGTCAAGGCGATTATTGGGGAATACCGCATTAAAGGATTCGAAGTGCGGGCGGCGCTTGGCTTCTTCGGGATCAAGGTTATTGACGGTTTCGACCCGCAAGAGGCCGTAGTACTTCTCCCCCTCTTTCGGGGGACGCACTTGGCCCGCGATCATGTCACCGGTGCGCAGACTCAAGCGGCGAATCTGCGTGGGTGCAACATAGACGTCCTCGGCCCAGCCGGTATTCCAATAGCGGTGGAGGCGCAAGAAGCCATACCCATCGTCAATGGTCTCGAGGAGCCCGGTGCGATAGAGGTTGCCTTGTTCTTCAGATTGTGCCTGCAGAAGCCGATTGACGAGCTCGTGCTTTTTAAGAACTGAATAGCCGCTGATTCCCAGTTCTCTAGCGCGCTCTCGCAACTCGGCCAGAGGTTTCGCGTCTAGATCTGCATATTGCACGCCGGGGTCACTCCTTTGCTTGGTTGGCTTGGATGCGTGGTCCGTGCCGTTGCGTTGCATCCAATGACGAGTAGAACGTTTGCGACGACGATTGCCACGTTTGCGAGAGGGTATAACTGTTGACAGATTTGTCCTCCTTACGATCACAATACAACAAACCAAGGCTGTATTGAGCTTGGTAGACTTGGCGTATTGTGTTGGATACGACCTTCGCCCTTGGTAAGCTACCCTGCCGCGAGTTGTTTACGTGCTTTGCGCCAACTAGTGAGCATCGAAAAGTGGAAGATTCAGAACTAGTGCGGACTAGAAATGTCTGGGCGCTGATAAGCAGTGAAGGGTAACTTGGTAGGCCTGTGGAAAAAACAGAGTGTCGAAGCAGATACTTCTATAGTTATTCTGAGAAGGTCGTGCGGTTGTATCGAAGGATTATATAGAGGTCGCGCTTCATAGTCAAGACTACCAAATGGAACGATCCTTGTCAACCATTCTCTTACAAGAAACGCCAGCCAACTGGCGAAATCTCCGGAGTGCCGCAGCGCGCCGCGATGAGGCCGGTGCGCTCTTCTGATTTGATACGACCTCCGCGAAGGACCCCTAAAGAAAGGCAAACTGAGATAGACCGAAAACTTGCAGGGGAAATAGCGATTCTTTCAAGCCCGAAGCGGTCCCAATGTCAGCCCAGGCTATTCGTCGCGGCGGTTCGTGAAACAATCGCTGCAGTAGATAGGCCGGTCGTCGCGCGGAACAAACGGTACGCGAGCGACGCTGCCGCAATCTGCGCATACCCCTTCGTGCATCTGCCGCTCGCCGTGTCGTTCCCGCCGTCGTGTCGTGCGACACTCCGGACAGCGGCGCGGCTCATGCATGAGGCCCTTTTCTTGATAGAACGCTTGCTCTCCGGCAGTAAAAGCAAATGGCTGGTTGCATTCCACACAAATTATCGAGCGATCCTCGGCTGACACTATGAACGTCTCCTTGCGCTGGTTCTCACCGCCTGCACCTCACATCAAACACAACCGCGTGATACTACGATTTTGCGCATGCAGCGCCACTGTCGCATATTGCTCATTCATGCATACGGCACGCATGATGTGCATTGATTGACCAAGTATACGAGACTATTCATATTGATGCAAGCACCGTAGCTGAATCGGTGCACGATTGCCGTAATTTGGCTCTGGAGCGCGCAGCCGCGTGAGCGGGAGACCCGCAAGACCCAAGGGCAAACCGGCTGCCAATCTGTCCACCGGCATATGCTATAGTAGATGCGCCAGCGCCGTTTGTTGCCTCCTTGACGTGTCTTTTGCTGAGAGATGCCGACGTTTAATTCACCCTGTCGATTTCACGTGCGCGCGCCATGCGCCGCAGACAGCACGACTGCTGTAGTCGGGCCGGTCCAGTGTATTTCTCCAGTTGTCTGTAGGGGCGCATGCCATGATGGGCCGCCTCCAGTGCAGTTCGTCCCATGAGCCGTCGCGTCTTTGCGCTCTTGCTGCCGGTGTATGTGCCGAGCTTCCTAATGGCATTTACACAGGGCCTCTTGATCCCCACGCTGCCCCTCTATGCCACCACTTTTGGCGTTTCGTTCAGTTTGGTGAGCTTGGCGGTTGCCGCAAAAGGCATCGGCACTCTGGTTACGGACCTCCCCTCCGGCGTGATGCTCGAGCGCTTTGGGAGCCGCAAAGTGATGCTGCTTGGCGTGGGCGTGGCGTGCCTCTCGCTATTACTGATGGGGCTCATAGAAGACTACTACGTACTGGTGTTGCTGCGGTTGGTCTCCGGCGCGGGCACGGCCATGTGGATGCTCTCCCGCATGGCATTTATCTCAGAAGTCATCCCCTTGGATGTGCGGGGACGGGCCTTATCGGCCTTCGGCGGTGTCAGCCGCATCGGCGTGTTTGCCAGTCCCGCCATTGGCGGTTTCGTCGGTGCGAACCTCGGGTTGCAAACGCCTTTCCTGTTAGCGGCTGTCTTGGCCGGCGTTGCCCTCGTCATCACCCTCATCTACGTGCCGGAGTCGCGCACGCCGGCCCAAGCTGCGCATCGCCGCCCGCACTGGCGGACCATGGCGCAAATTGTAAGAACATACCGCCGTGACTTGTTTGTGGCCGGGAGCGCCCAGATTCTCGCGCAGATGATTCGCGCGGGACGCGAACTCATCGTGCCGCTGTACGGTGCGACGGTCTTGGGGCTAGACGTGGCGGCGGTAGGTGTCATTCTCACGGTCTCAGCCGCTATCGATATGTCTCTCTTTGGCATTGCCGGGTTGCTGCAAGACCGCATGGGGCGCAAGTGGGCTTCGGTGCCCTCCATGATCATCCTCGGCACGGGCATGGCAATGGTGCCGCTCACCGCCGGCTACGCCTCGTTGCTCGCGGCGGCTGCTATCATGGGTCTCGGGAACGGTCTCGGCTCCGGCACCATGATGACTCTCGGCAGCGATCTCGCACCCCGGGACGCGATGGGTGAATTCCTCGGATTGTGGCGTCTGATTGGCGACGGTGGGAATACCGGTGGGCCGCTGGTCGTAGGCGCAGTAGCGGACCTCACGGGGCTCGGGCTTGCGGCAATCGTCCTGGCAGGCGTTGGCGCCCTGGCAGCAAGCAACTTGGCCTGGTTCGTGCCGGAAACCCGCAATCAGGGCGAGCGGCGCACTTTGACCTGACATTGCACCGCTGGGGCGCGCCGGGCAGGGGAGGAATGGGAGACCGGCGAGCCCCAGCGCCCTTACTATTGACATAAGTCGAATGCGCGAGCTTCAGTTGCGGTAGGTGGAAATGCCACTGAATCTTGACCTCTTCACCGTTGGTTGGCTCTTGCTTCTCTTGGGAGCGGCAATCCACTTTGCGCTTACCTTGGCGACACTAGCCGGTTTTGGACCGTACGGAAAGTGCCTGGTCCCACGGCTGGGAGCGCGTGACGCCACGGAATTGCGTGCATTCTCGCGCCACATTGCTCTGCACGTCTTCATCATGGGCGTGGCGTGGTGGGGATTGACCTTTTGGGGCATCCGGGACGGCCACTGGTGGGCGTGGCTGGCGCTGCTCCTGATGGGCTTCACGCACTTTGCCGCGTTCGCTTGGACCGAGACACGCAGCGAGGGCCGCTGGCAGCCGCCGGACTGGCGCTGGTGGGGGCTGCTCGCAGGATTTGTATTGAGCTTGGCGCTCACCGTGCCGGTCTGATAGCGGATACGCGCCCAACGCAGGAACTGTGCGCGTGTGGGGATCATCGCTCTCGTTGCTAGCCAGCCAGGGGCCGATCCGCTACAATGGCTTCAGTTTGGCGTGTGTTTGAATGGAGAAAACTGATGGATCTAGCGCTTGGCGCGCCTGTCTCTGCAGAAGATGGGGCAGCGCTTGGCACACTCGGCGGCATAACCATCGATCCGCTGTCGCGAACCGTAAAGGCAATCGTCTTGCACCTCGATCAGTCCCTTGTCGTGCCGGCGCCGGTGGAGGTCAACGCGGTCCGCGAGGGGCGGGCAACGACACCCGCAACGTCGGCGGAAGGCATTGTGCGCGTACAGGCGCCGCTCGCGCTCGTTCGCGGAGTTACCGGCCAAGCTATTGCCTTAACGCTCACCGGGTCGGACCTGCGGCAAGCGCTGTCGGAGTATCCTGACGTAGACGCAATCGCCGGTGTGCCGCTCGTACTCCGGCGCCGCGCCGACGGCAGCGTGCATACGGAGGCGGCCGCACTCCCGGATACGTTTGTGCCGGACGCCGAACTCGATGGCAACACCTTCGTGCGAGATGTCTACGCCAAAGTGGGGCACTGGGACGAAATGCGCGTGGACCCGTTTACGCACAAGCTTCAAAGCTTGAAAGTGGCCGGTACGCTCACGAATAGCAGAGCGGAGAGTCGTATTCCCGTGCATGCGTTGGGAAGTATCCACCGCCGCTTTATCACTGTAAAGGTGCCGCTATTCTAGTTGCCCTTCCATTTGGCGCTTGCGGTAGCTCCTCCCGGTTCTTTCGCACAGCAAACGCAGTTGGCTTTCTTTTCCGGCCCGACGGCCGTTCTTGTGGCGGCCGCGATTTGCGTGGGCGCGGCAGAAGCGGGTCTCTATGGCTCTCACCGCTTTCATCTTTGCAGCAGGTTGCGCTTTCGATCCAGTCGGGCGGTTTAGACCCGCACTTTGCTGTGTTTGGTAGCCTTGGTGGTAACGGTCAGCTAGAATGTACACAGAATTTCATCATTCATCACGAGTTGCCTGATGTTTGACCTCATCGCCGAACTCACGACAGCGCATTCTCCCGTGGGCAATGAACGGGAAATAGACGCGGTACTGCGCAGGCATCTAGATCCGCTGCCGTGCGACGTGTGGCAAGATTCTGCCGGCAACCTCATCGTCAAGGTAGCGGGCGCGGCGAGCGATTGCCCGTTGATCTTGGACGCCCACAAGGACGAACTCGGTCTTGTCATCAAGCGCATCGAGGACGACGGCAAGATACGCGTCGCAAACCTGGGCGGCACGTATCCTTGGAAATACGGCGAAGGGCCCATGGACATCCTGGCGGACGAAGGCACGGTTCCAGCGGTGCTCTGTTTTGGCGCGATGCACGTGACGGAGGAGAGCCCGATCCATGCTATTCGCTCGGAGGGAGGTCGATCGCTCAAGTGGTCTGATTGTTACCTCGATGCAAAGCTTGGCAAGGAAGAACTCCTGGCGCGCGGCGTGCACCCTGGCTCCAAGGCAGTGGTTGCTCGCGAACGGAAACACCCCCTGCGCATTGGCGACTACGTGGGCACGTATGCCCTGGACGACAAGGGCGCGGTGGCGATCTTGGTCTCACTGGCCGCGCTGCTCGCCAGCAGCCCGCCGCCGCAGGACGTATACCTGGTGTTTTCAAGCACGGAAGAGAATGCCGGCGGCGGCGGTCCGTTTGCGGCGCGCACCCTCCCCGGAGATACGTACATAGCCTTGGAGGTCGCTCCGGTAGCGAAAGAATATGACATTGTGGCCGGTGGCGCGCCTGTGTTGGTGTATAAAGATGCGTACAACGTCTATGACGAGACAATGCTCCGTCGCTTCGCCGCCTTGGCCGGGGAGCTCGATCTTGAGATACAGTACGCTGCGCTGGAGTCCTATGGCACGAACGCATCCATAGCCCGCAAGGTAGCCGCAATCGGCCGGATCGCGGCGCTCGCCTTTCCGTGCGAGAACACCCACGGCTTTGAGATAGTCCATCTCGACTCGCTGACGAACCTCACGACATTGATGTTCACGTTCGTCAACCGCTGGCCGGCGATACTTCAGGAAGAATAGGCGTCGCCCGACGCCTGAACAAACCGCACTGTCGGGCAGACACCTTGGTCGGCGCCGCTTGAATGGGACTCCCGCCCAACCTAGAATGGTGGCAAAGCCGTCCCATTTCCCACGGCCGGGGCTTCGCGACAGTCCCGCGCTTAAGAGCACTGTGCCCATGCCTACCTCATCCCCACGGCGCCTGACGCCGATACAAGAGCAGTACTACCGCATCAAGCAGAACTACCCCGACGCGCTGCTCTTCTTCCGCCTCGGCGACTTCTACGAGCTCTTTGGCGACGATGCCAAGGTAGCCTCTGAAACTCTGCAAATCGTGCTGACGGCGCGAGAATTCGGCAAGAGTCAGAAAATGCCCATGTGCGGCGTGCCCGCTCATGCGGCGGAAAGGTATCTGGGGCGACTGCTCGCGGCGGGACACCGCGTCGCGATTTGCGAACAGGTCTCGGAGCCGGGACGGGGACTGGTGGAGCGAGCAGTGGTGCGCGTAGCGACACCGGGCACGATAGTGGACCCCGATTTGCTCGCGGCGAAGGAGAACACGTACGTCGCGGCGCTAGTGCAGGACAAGCTGGGCGTGGGGCTGGCGTACGCGGACGTCAGCACGGGAGAGTTTGCCGCCACTGAGATCCGGGACGATACGGAAGCGGTGCTTGCTGCTGAATTGGGTCGGCTACAACCGGCGGAATGTGTGTTCCCCGAGGGAAGGAACTTCCAGCTCCCCGCAACCGCGCTCACGCCCTATGAGTCCTGGCACTTTGAGTTACAGGAGGCGACGAGCACGCTGTTGCGGGTGCTTGCGGTCGGCTCGCTTGACGGATTTGGCTGTGCGAATCTGCCCCTGGCGACACGCGCCGCCGGCGGGCTGTTGGCGTACTTGGAAGAGACTCAGAAGTCGTTCCTTGGCGGTCTCGACGGGCTGCGCACGTACTCCCTCGACTCTTTCATGGGCTTGGATCCCGCCACACTGCGCAATCTGGAAATCCTGCGCAGCAACCGCACGCAGCAGGAAGACGGCTCGCTGATTGGCGTCCTGGACGAGACGCGCTCCGCTATGGGAGGGCGCCTGCTCCGGCAGTGGCTTACCCAGCCCCTAATAGACGTGGGCGCTGTTGAGGCGCGCCTGGCGATGGTTGCAGCGCTTACCGAAAATCCGGTGCTCTTGGAGCGATTGCGCGAGCAGCTTGGGAACCTCGCTGACATCGAGCGGCTTGCGCACCGGGCCTTGCAGCGGCTGGCAACGCCGCCGGACTTAACGCGGCTGGGCCGGTCGCTGGCAGCGGCAGCGCAGATTCGAGCGCTGATGGATTCAGCTTCGGTTACGGCTGTGGTTCGGGAGCGCGCCGCCAGCCTTGATCCCGCGCCGGAAGTGGCGGCATTGATCGAGTCTTCGATTGCCCCTGAACCAGGGCAAACGCCAATCAAAGAGGGCTACAGCGCGGAACTGGATGAACTGGTGCGGCGCGCCCAAGAGGCGCGGACATATATTGCTAATCTTGAAGCCAAGGAGCGGCACGCCACCGGCATCAGGTCTCTGAGAGTAGGCCACAACAAGGTTTACGGGTATTACCTGGAAGTGAGTAAGGGCGCGCTCTCGGACGTGCCGGAACGCTACATGCGCAAGCAGACGCTGACAACGGGGGAGCGTTACAGCACGACGGAGTTGCAGGACGCCGAATCGCTCATCCTGAACGCCGAAGAGGCGCAGGAGGCGCTGGAGCAGCAGATTTTCGCGGGCATCGTGCAAAGCGTGGCGGCGGAGGAACGCAGGCTCCGCAAGCTGGCGCACGGCCTTGCCGCGATCGATGTGTTTGCCGGGTTCGCCAGGGTGGCTGTGCGCCGTAACTACACGCGTCCTCGCGTAGACGAGGGTGATTGTATCGAGATCGTTGAGGGGCGTCATCCGGTAGTGGAGGCGACGTTGGCGGGAGCGCCCTTCATCCCCAACGACGTGCGGCTGGATGCCGACCGACAAATCATCGTGCTCACAGGGCCGAATATGGCCGGCAAGTCCACCTATCTCCGGCAAGCTGCGCTCACCGTGCTAATGGCGCAGGTGGGTAGTTTCGTGGCGGCGCGGTCTGCGCACGTCGGCATGGTGGACCGCATTTTCACGCGGGTGGGGGCACAGGATGAGATAGCGTCCGGCGCGAGTACGTTCATGGTGGAAATGACGGAGACGAGCTACATATTGACCCACGCCACGCCGCGGTCGCTCGTGGTCTTCGACGAAGTCGGGCGCGGCACCAGTACCTACGATGGGCTGGCAATTGCCCGTGCCGTGCTGGAATACCTGCACAATCACTCAGGGTTGCAGTCAAAGACGCTCTTTGCCACGCACTTTCACGAGTTGGCCGAACTGGAGGGCACGCTGCCCCGCGTCAGGAACTCGCGCGTGGACGTGTTGGAAGAGCAAGGCAACGTGGTCTTCCTGCACAAAGTGGTGCCGGGCGGCGCGGATCGTTCGTACGGGGTCAACGTGGCGAAACTTGCCGGTTTGCCGCGTCCGGTGCTGCGCCGGGCAGAGCAGGTGCTGCACGAACTGGAAGAACGGCATCTGCAGGGCGGGTCGGCGCAAACACCGCGCTTGAATGGCGCCGATCAGTTACCGCTCTTTAGCGGCCCTCACCCCGTGCTAACGCAATTGCAGGACCTCGACGTGGATGCAATGACTCCGCTGGAGGCAATCAGTACGTTGTACGAACTCAAGCGGCGGGTGCAGGACTAGACGGGGGGGGGGGGGGGACCACGTGCGGCAAGCGCCAATTCTCAGGCTTCAATAGCTGGGAGCAAACGGCTGTTTTACCGCTTGCGCCGCCGCTTTGCCGGCAGTGCCTAACCCTGAAGCAACCTGATTGCATGCGGTGAATTTGGACTGTGCGGCTAGGTTAGCGCAAACCACTCGTTTCCGGTTACCCGAAAGACGATGACCGTTTCGCCGCCGAGGTGGGGATTTGAGGATTCTTGCAGGCGAAAGACTACCGGCTCGTTCCGGGCATCGAACTGCAATCTACCGTATACATCGTAACCCACGAATCCGGGGGGTAGCGTTATTTCGCGCGGTTCCCCGCGCTGGTCGTTTGCCCAGATAATCCAGCCCTCCAGATCTTGTTCCTCATCAGGGATGAGCGGCGGACGGACGAAGCGCACGGAGGTGACCCCGCTCTCCCGGTTGATGCTCGACCAGGCGCTGGCTCCCGCCAGAAGGTTAGTAACAAAACGATAGGCTGTCAGAGCCGGGCGTGGGAGAATGCTGCCGATGTGGTCGACGTACTCCGTCAACCCTTTCCTGCTTTCGAAGCCACCGGCCCCAATGGTGTCGATGGCGCCAAAGTAGAATGCTTGTCTCGCAATGCTGGCGGTTGCTGAGGCAAGGAGCTGTGTGACGGAGCGTGACTGTTCGTCGGGCGTTATGCGTTGTTCGTCTTCAGCGCCCTGACGCAGAATGGTCCCATCTCCGGTCACGTCGCCGTAGTGACCCAGTTCGCCAATGATGATCGGCAGATGGTGCTGCGTGACGTTGCTGACAGCCACACTGATTTCCGCAAGCCATGGTTGGAGGAGATCGGGGTGGTCGTAGAAGTGCACCAACAGCGCATCCGGCAGCACATTACGACCCACCAGTATGCTCAAGACCACTTGGAGGAACGACCGTGCGTCAAGCCAGGTGCGGTACGCCTCGCCATACATATAGACATTCACCAGGGGATCGCGTTGTTTCACGGCGCGATGGCCGGCCACAAATTGATCTACGTACCACTGCATACGTTGCAGATCTTCGGCGTAAATGTCGTGCAGGTTTTCTTCGTTACCGATGATGATCGCGCTGGGCTCAAATTCGCGGGCAAGATTGTCTAGGTAGCGTCCAAATGCGTCCGTGCCGATGTCCTGAGGGATGGGCACGACGAGGTGCTTCTGCCAGCGTTCGAGTTGGGTAACTTCCCGACGCAGGCCGTAAAGGTTGGCGTCAGTGAGTTCCTCGAGATTTCCTTCGCGCCTGCGCTCCAAGAAGGTACCGGCTGTTGTGTCAGCGGCCAATGCGCCGGTGACGAAGCCATCGGGGCCGAGCATGCCGGGATTCACGGTTATGCGGTGCGTCAGCCGGTAGGCCATTGCCGCCGCGGGACGGTCCGTCAAGCCAAGCCTGATCAACTCCTGTCCCTGCCCAAGCCCGAGCTCGAAGTTGCGATTGGATTGATGGAGGCGGCGATGCAACGCCAACAACTGGAAATCCTGCGAGGCTTGCGCAGAAAGCGGAAGCGATGCGGGTCGGAGACTCATGGGGGTGTGCTCTCCCCGGTAAACGGGATGGTTGATCCAAACGGAGCGAGAGGAATTTGCTTATTGCGGCCGCGAGAGTCGGGTGAGGAGGAGAAAGGGAGGCATTTTGCCGCCTGAAGCGTTCTTCTCTAGTATACCGAATTCCCATCCAAGACGAAAGAATCCAGGCCTGCGCCGGCCGGCGCGTTGCTGTGGGGTGTTTCCTTCAGTACGAAAGCAAAGACGATGACGGGCAATGCGTCCGACCAAGAACGGCGCACATTGGGCTATCCGTTGGCGCAGCGGCCCGGAATTAGTGGTTTTGGGCTTACATGGGTCACATGCAAGACATGTGGCCGTACCCAGGCCCAAGCCAGATCCTCAAACTGTCATTCTGAGGAGCGCAGCGACGAAGAATCTAGAGTCGGGAGCTTTTTAGATTCCTCGCTACGCTCGGAATGACAAGAACTGCTGCCTCGCAAAGGCTTCAAGCCTAAGTCTACTAATTCCGCAGCGGCCTTTTCTTGACAACGTGGCGGCGGCTGCACCATAGTCTTGGTAAGCGTGGGTTTGCTGAGTGCTAACCTGCCGCTTGTTGTAAGGCTTGGCTGAAAGAGAGAGGGAGCGTAATGGCAGCACTAGCGATTTCATCACGGCATATCGTCCACGAACCCACCGCGCCGGGCCTTCCCTTCCGTGAAGAGAACTTCGGCTATCGCTTCAATGATCTCTCGGTGCCGCCGGAGCAGGCCGGGATTGTCCTCGTCGATTGCTGGGACATACACATTACCGCAAGCCACGTGGAACGGACCGGCCGGATCTGCCGTGAGCGCATTGGGCCGGTGCTGGACGCTTGCCGCGACCTTGGCATAACGGTGATTCATGCGCCTTCGCCCGGTGTGGCACACAAGTTTCCGCAATGGCTCCGCTATGCAGGCGACAGTGAGCTCGCGTCCGAACCGCAAGCCTCGCCGTCTTGGCCGCCGGAGGACTTTGCCAAACGCCGAGGGCAGTGGGCAAACCTGCGCGTGGATCGTACGGATACGTGGGCCGATGAGATCGAGCAAATCAACCAGGACCGCTACATCGACGAGTCGGTCTTTCCCCAGCCGGACGACTTTGTGATCGCCAACGGCCAGCAACTCCACCGCCTTTGCTCCCACCGCAAGATTCTCTATTTGTTCTATGTGGGCTTTGCCACCAACTTGTGCGTGCCGCATCGGGATTACGGCATGCTTGCCATGCGCGACCGCGGCTACGGCCTCATCCTGCTGCGCGATTGTACGACCGGCATTGAGACGAGCGCAACGATTGACGGGCTCCTCTGCACCACCGTGGCGATCCACGACTACGAGTTGCGGGACATCGCGGGAACCATTACCTCGGACGATTTCTTGGCTGCCGCGCAGCCGCTGCGAGCAGGTGCGGCAATTGGTGCAGAAGCGGAGTAATTGCCTACATTCAGTCTTGCCAGTGACGCAGAGTTGCTCGCTGCGCGAGCGGCGCTGAAGCGGCTAATTGTTGACTTGCTGTGCCTTGAAAGACGGTACGAGTGCGAAACTGGCATTGGTAAAGGACACGAGAATGGATGAAATTCGCATAGGTGTGGCAGGACTGGGAAGTCGCGGGCTGAGCTGGATGCGCTTGTTGCAACGTGTCCCGGGCTACCGCATTGTCGCGCTCTGCGATCCAATTACTGCCATTCACGATCGCGCCGTTGCCGCGCTGGAAAATAACGAGGGTGTCGCCACCTACGCTTCGTATGAGGACTTTCTTGCCGACTCGAATGTAGAGGCTGTTGCCCTAACCGTGCGCAGTCCGCGCCAAGGCGCGCTGGCGGCGCAGGCGCTGGAGGCAGGGAAGCATGTCAATCAGGAGGTGCCCGCGGCACACTTCATCGAAGACTGCTGGCGCATTGTCGTTGCCGCCGAACGTACCGGCAAGGTCTACCAATTGGCCGAGCAGACGCGCTACATGGGTGTGATGCAAGCGTGGCACAATATGGTTGGCGAGGGGCAACTCGGTCGCGTGACGTTCGTTGAAGGGCAATACTTCCACTACTACGTCTCCCAGTTCTTCTGGGAGAAAGCGACCGGCACGTTCTACGGTCCCACTGAATTAGCAGATCACCCGGAGGCTGAGCCTACCTGGAGCGCGCTGATGCCGTCTCTTCACTATCTGCCCCATGAGCTCAGTCCGCTCCTCTACGTGCTCGACGACCGGGTGGTGTCGGTGACCGGCATGAGCACGCAGGGCCCGAGCTATGCGCACCCTGAGATTCCCCAACCTGACATGCAGGTCAGCCTGATGAAGACCGAGAAAGATGCCATTCTGCGGTTGGCAGCGAGTTTTGCGCAGCCGCAGCCGCCGCGCGACTACCACTGGTACCAAATCATGGGCACGCGCGGTTCTGTGGAGTGGCGCCGTTCGGCCCGCGACCGCCCCAAGATGTGGCTCGCAAAAGGGCAGATGCACGATATGGCCGAGGTGGACTGGCAGTTTCAGCGCACGGATGCCCCGGCCGAAGCGCGGGGCAGCGGTCACGGTGACGCGGACTTCTATGTGCATGCGGCGTTCCGGGATGCCGTTCTGGGCACGAGGCCGCTTGAGTTTGACGTTTACCGCGCCATGGATACTGCTGCGCCGGCCATTCTGGCCGCAGAGTCAATCGCGCAAAATTCAAAACTGCTTACAGTGCCCGACTTCCGGCCCAGCGCGGCGCGGCCGGCCGGTTCGATGCCATCGGAGTCGTAGAGGAATTGCACAGAGTGTTGGCGGAGCGTAGCGAGCGTAGTGAGGAGAGGTACCTCTCATGGAGATAAAGCTTGGTTGTTTCACCCGCCCGTGGCGGGAGTTTGGGATAGAGGCTGCCGCCACCGGGATGCGGGCTGCCGGATTCAAGTACTTTGGCCCAATGAGCATGGGGCCGACACGGCTCGTCGACTACGACTCGACCCCGGAAGAGGTGGCGGCGATTGAGCAGACGGTGAAGGGCGCCGGTCTCAATTTTGCTATCATGATGGCGACGTACCCGCTGACCAGCGTGGAGGAGGGCGTGGCTGCGCTCAATCGTGAGCTCGATCATGTGGAGCAGCTTGGTTTCCACCACGTCATGACCGGCGGCGCATCCGATCCCGCTCAGTATGACACCTATTACGCCATCATGCGTGAGAGCGCCGAATACGCGTTGCACAAAGGCATCACGCTCATGCTCAAGCCTCACGGCGGCCTGAGCAATACGACCCGGGAAACCATCGACTCTTGGAAGCAGGTGAATCACCAGAACTTCAAGATTTGCTATGATGCGGGCAACTTGCTTTACTACGCCGGTGAGGACCCAATGGCGCACATCCGCGAGATCGCGCCAATTGTAGCGGGTATGTGCATCAAGGATGAGGTGGGCGGCCAGAAGGGTGACGTAATGGTCACGCCGGGCGACGGTTTGGTTGACTTTGCCGCCGTGTTCACGGCGCTCAAGGACGCGGGCTTTGCCGGCCCGTGCGTCGTCGAGTGCCTGAGCGGCGAGACCCTTGACGAGGTGAACCACCAGGCCGCGCGCGCGCGACACTTCTTGGAAGACACGCTCGCCGCAGTGGGGTACGCGGTAGCTTAGGAGGTTTGTATGGCGATTATTACCATCTCACGGCAACTTGGCACCAGTGAAGTCGAATTCACGGACAAGCTAACCTACACGCTCGGCTATCCCCTCTACGATGATAGGCTCATCCAGCAAGTTGCAGCGGAGTTGGAAGTGCACACCGGCGTGGTGCGGGCCTACGACGAACGGTTAGAGCCCACCGCAATTCAAAGTGTTCTAGCCAGAATCACGGGAGGAAGTGTACGGCGTCAGCCGTCGACGCGGCGTGAAGAGGGTGGCGTGCGGCCCGAAATCGTCCGTACCGCGTTGCGCTCGGTGGTCCGCGAAATTGCCCGGCGCGACGACGCAATCATCGTCGGACGCGGCGCAGGCATCATCCTCGGCGACATGCGCGGCGTGCTCAAGCTGCGCCTGGTTGCCCCAGTGGAGAGTCGTGCCCGTTATCAGGCCAGGACTATTGGCATGAACCTCGGCGAGGCTGAGGCAGAAGTGCAGCGCACCGATAGCGAACGCCGCGGTTACATTCGCCGCATGTTCAATGTGGACTGGGATGATCCGACACTCTATGACATTATCATAAATACCGCGCGCACTGACAGTGACACGGCCGTGCGGATCGTCGTAAAGATAATGGAAGAGAAGCAGCTCTAAGTTGCTGCAGCGACGAATGCCGCCCGCCAAATAGACCCAGGCGGTCTCTCGCTCGACGCGCCGGCCTCGTTACGCTTGCGGCTCGTTGTGCCGCTGGATCGCGAAGCGCATGGCGCGCGTGACCGCGCCGCTGTCCACCTGACCCTTCACGAGGTAGTCTTGCGCACCGTTTCTGAGCGCTGCGAGGCCGGTTTCTTCATCGTTATTACCTGTAAGTACCACGATGGGGATAGCGGGGGCGGCGCTGACCATCGTGCGAATGGTATCCATGCCTTGGCTATCGGGCAAAGCCAGGTCGAGCAAGATGATGTCGTAGGGCTCAATTTTCGTTTGCTCACTTGCTTCCGCCAGTCGTGTCACGTGCGTCACGTCGAACTGCATGTTCGGAACCTGTTCAAGCAACTCGTAGAGCAATTCGGCGTCGCCGCTATCGTCTTCCACGAGGAGAATTTCGAAGATATTCGTGTCCATACCGTCGTAGGCTCCTCTGATCGATTGGTGTGGTAAACTTGCCACGTAAATGTATGTTCCACTCTAGCATACTCGCGCTGCAAGTGTGCCTGTGGGGCGAATTGAGGGGGGCATTGCACCGCTTCAATTCATGCGAGAGTCGCGAATGCCGCTGGGAGCAGCAGATGAGTGATGCCACACGACAGGTCCGTACGCCGCGGCCGAGTTCGCCCGAGCAGCAAGTCGCCGAATATGCGGTTTTGGCAGAGATCAGCCGCATTATCAGCTCCACCCTCAATATCGACGAAATATACGAGCAGTTTGCCCACCAGGTGGCGTTGCTCATCCCCTTTGATCGTCTCTCCATTGCGGCTGTCGATATGGAAGCGCTTACCGTGCAGGCAGTCTACGCGGTTGGCGGTGACATTCCGGGTTGGGAACGGGGTGTAGTGCACGAAGTCTTGCCGGGCGGCATTGTCGACCTGCTTGCGCACGAACGCCGGGGTCTCCTGTTCAGGACTCCGGCCGAAGAGGAAGAGGCGGGACAGCAACCGGCGCGCGAACTCGGCGGCGACTTTCAGACCCGGATTGCCGTGCCGCTCATCGCGCGTAGCGTGTTGGTCGGTACCTTGAATATCCGTTCGCTACAGCCGTATGCGTACGTTGAAAGCCAGTTGGCACAGGCGGAACGGATTGGCGCCCAGATTGCCGGCACGATCGCCAATGCGTTCGCTTACGAGAAGCTGGAAGCAGCCCAGGGCGAACTTGAAAAGACCGCTGCGGAGCTGCGCCGGTCTAATCAAGAGCTCGAGCAATTCGCCTATGTCGCCTCCCACGACCTTCAGGAACCCCTGCGTAAGATCGCCAGTTTCTGCAATCTGCTCGAGACGCGCTACGCAGACCAATTGGACGATAGGGGGAATACCTATCTCCACTACATTGTGGATGGAGCAATGCGGATGCAGGCGCTAGTCAACGATCTCTTGCTCTATTCGCGGATAGCGACGCGGGGCAAGGAGTTCGCGCCCACAATTATGAATGACGTCTTGCAGGAAGCCCTGGCAAATCTTGACGTGGCCGTTGCAGAGAGTGACGCGCGCGTCGCTTACGACCCGCTGCCAACGGTTAATGGAGATGCCACACAGCTAGTGCGCTTGCTGCAAAATCTCGTCGGCAACGCCATCAAGTATCGCAGCGAAGCGCCGCCGCAAGTCCACGTCGCCGTGGCCAAAGAGCGCGACGATTGGGTCTTTTCCGTGCGCGATAACGGCATCGGCATCGCCCCGGAATACGCTGAGCGCATCTTTGTTATTTTTCAGCGGCTGCACACCCGTGAGGAATACGGGGGAACCGGCATTGGCTTGGCGGTGTGCAAGAAGATCGTCGAGCGACACGGTGGCCGCATCTGGGTCGAGTCTGCAGAAGGCGCTGGCGCAACCTTCAGCTTCAGTCTTCCCCAAGTTCCGGAGTAATCGCAAATGCAGGTACAACCCACGGCGAAGCCGGTTGACGTTCTGCTCGTTGAGGATGACCCGGGTGACGTGCTCCTCACTGAGGAAACGCTGCTCGGCAGCAAGATTCGCACAAACTTGCACGTGGTGGGCGATGGGGTGGAGGCGCTTGCGTTCTTGCGGAAAGAGGGTGCATATCAGGGAGTGCCCCGTCCCGACCTCATCTTGCTCGATCTCAACATGCCCCGCAAGGACGGCCGCGAAGTGCTCGCAGACATAAAAGAGGACCCGGACCTGAAGACAATTCCGGTGGCGGTGCTCACGACGTCATCACAGGATGAAGACATCCTGAAGAGCTATGAGTTGCACGCAAACTGCTACATAACCAAGCCGGTCGGCTTAGAGCAGTTTTCGACTGTGGTGCAGTCTCTGGAAGACTTTTGGTTCGCGATCGTTAGACTGCCACCGAAGTGATCCCTGCCTGCTCCAGAGAAGGAGAAACTGTCATGGCAGACACGAGCGAAAGTGTTCGCCAAGAGCTTGCCATAGAGCGAATTGACGAAAGCCAGAACTTAAGCGTCCTGCGTTCGATTGCCGAAGAGGTTAGGTCCGTCCTCACAGCCAATGAGAGCATTTCGTACATTGCCTACCAGGCTTGGACCGTACTGGGCCAGAAGTATGACGCAGTAGCGGCTACTAACAATCGCATGATCATATTTAAGAGACACCGGTTTAGGGGATTCGATTTTCATGACTTTCTATGGGAAGACGTAGCAAATGTGAAGATTAATCAGAACATGCTGTCTTCCTCTCTCAAGTGTACGCTGACCAACGAGGAAACGTATCAGACCAGCAGCCTCGTAAAGGATCAGGCTCGGACGCTCTATACCATTTGCCAACAGAAGGAACAGGAATGGCGGGAGCGCCGGCGTGTCCGCAAGATGGAAGAGGAGCGCGCCAAGGCAGGCGGCACCCAAATTACGATACCTGAAGGCGGTGATGTTGGACCCGCGGGCTCGGCAGAAGATCCGGTAACAAAGCTGGCAAGAGCCAAAGAGATGTTCGACAAGGAGCTGATTTCTGAGGCTGAATACGAGACTCTCAAGGCGAATATCTTGCAGAAGATGTAGCAATGGGGGCTTTGAGAGTGAACGTGCGTCAATCTTGTTGTAATGTCGCACGAATGGCAATTTCGTCTCGTATCGCCACACCACCCGGAGATGCGCGGAGCGTAGAGGCGATTTGCGTTCACTCTCTCCTACAGGGATCCTCTTCTTCTAAGTCCTCCGCAAGGATGGCTTGGTAGCGATAGCGCGTGCGCCGCAAGCGTTTGCCGCAGAGGCGGTCTATCTGATCCGGTTTGAAATAACCCTCAGGCAGGGCGTGGCGCCAAATGTAGGGTTCCACGTCGTCCGCTGTAAGCGCATGTCCGGCTGGCAGCGGACGCTTTGCCACTACGACCTGTCCGCCTTCCTCCCTAGGCGCATTGAGATCGCTCTGTACTGCATCGGGCGCAAAGCCAAACCCGCGCCGCAGCACTTGGACGATCAAGAAGCCCACGGCAAACCCGCCGAGGTGGGCCGTGTAGGCGATGCCGCCGCCTTGCCCCGACGCCGATCCTATCGACCCGACAATCTGTAGTATCAGCCAGACGCCAATGACGATCAGGGCCGATACGTCGAACGTCGGCGGACGCTGCTCGGCTTCCCCGATGAGACGGCCAATTACCCAGAATCCGAGTAGGTGGATAGGCATGATGCCAATAGGCGACAGCGGGAAGAGTACCAGATAGGCGCCGAGCACACCGGCAATCGCGCCACTGGCGCCGATGCGAGGAATCGTATCGCTGGCGAAAATGGCAGACTCGATGATGCCCGCGCCAAGGCCGCAGGCGACGTAGAAGGCGGCAAATCCCACATGTCCCATCCGGTCTTCGACATTAGCGCCAAAGACCCAGAGAAAGAGCATATTGCCTGCCAGGTGGAGCATACCGAAGTGGAGAAAGGCAGAGAGCAGCAGGTTGCGGAGTTGGACGGTCTCGCCGGACCAAAGCCCGGCAGGCTTCAGGCCGTACTCTTGCGCGCTCCACCCCAGGCTGTGCGCCGCCACAAACATGCCGATATTAATCGCCACCAGCGCGATGGTGACGAGCGGCTGCCGTTTTCGCTCCTCTTCAGGCGCGGCGTCGATGGGTATAAGGAGCAAACTTGGCCTCTCTAGCCTTGGCGAGCCGGCTATAGCCTAGGGACGATGGCGGGTCGTCCTTTTCGGTTCTCCGCAAACATGAGGCGCGCAGTGCCGGACGGCTACCCCAATCCGGTTTGTCGCCACTACGCCGCTTTCACCTTGCCCTTGCCGTCGCACTTGGGACATGAACCCTTGAGTTCGTGCCAGCCGCTCGGTTCGTCCGGATTCGGCCACTTTTCATCTACCGCGCCGGTGCCCTCGCACCGGGTGCAGACCATTTGCGGATGGGGAAAGATGCGGGGAATGAGAATCCAGGCGCTAATGACAAGCACACCAACGATTAAGACTATTCCCAGTTGGTCCATTGTTGCTACCTCTCTCCGCGTACCGGAACACCCTCTTACTCACAGTGTAAGCCAAAAGTGCGGTTGTCCGAAAGAGCACAGCGGGGTGGGAGCGTGCGAACACTCCCACAGTAGAGGTCGGTTACAGCCTGTTATGGTTGCCGCCAGCGCCAGGAAAACGCAGTGGCATCGCGAAAGCGCAGGCTCGCAAAGGCAGGTGGTTAAATGCCGGTAGCCTTGCATATGGCGCACATACATAAGTGGGGGACAAGCCCCCGCCCAAGGTTCTATGCGACCGTAGGACTCTTCATCTGCCAGATGCACGAGGGCGGTGAAAATTCCACGCCTGTCGCACTTGAGTGCGACAGGCGTGTGTTGCCGTTCATTAACATGCAGCCAAGCAACTCCGGTGGAGCTACCGAGCGGAATAGTGTAACCCCACCTTCACCAACCGGCGATTCGCCGGTTGGACTTCTCTCACCCGATAGCTTGAGCCGCTACGCCGGTGAGTAGAACCGCCACGTGCCGATGTTATCCGGCGTACCATCGTCGTCTTCGAGTAGCTCTTCATAGCTCTCGGCAGCTTTACGGTACGCGGCTGCATACTCTTCGATAATATGCGGACGGAATTTCTTGAACCACGGGATGCTGTAGGTCCGCGCGCCAATGCCTTCGCTAACCGGCAGGCTGCCCAAAGGTTGGCGCACGTCCCGGCTGGCGTTGGCAATGGCGGTGGGCTTGCCGTGGCCGTAAACGTCCGCCTCGTGGAAGAGCGGATGCGGATGGAGGGGCTTATTGGTGCCCGGCCCGCAGCGCGCGCCCTCGGCCGAAACTGCCTGCGCAAACCTGGATATCGAGAGACCGCCGACCTCTTCCGGACGGTAGAGACCGCGGGCCGCGTACCAGCCGCCCATGGTGCTGCCGGAATCTTTGTCAGGCCGATGCGGCGCAAGGCCGGGGACGCCATCCAAGAGATCCCAGAAGTAGTTCATCGCTTGCTGGATTTCCGCTATGTAGCCGTCGTAGTACTTGAGCGTCACGCGTCCCATAGCGGAACTGAGCTGGTTTACGCGGTACTTGTACCCGCCGAGCGGCAGGCCGGCCCAGGGTTTTAGGTACTCGGTCTCGATGTTCTCTTCTGTGTACATGTCGTAATGGCCGAAGGCCAGGGCGCGGTCGTAGATTTCGCGGTCATTGGTGGTCATGATGCCCGCTTCACCGGTAGCAAAAGACTTGCCGCTCATGAGCGACATGCCGCCAACGTCGCCGATTGCGCCTACTGTTTGTCCCTTGTAGCGCCCGCCCTGCGCGTGGGACACGTCCTCAATGACCTTGATGTTATGCTTGCGCGCGATCTCCATGATGGGATCCATATCGGCGGGATAGCCGCAGTAGTGTACGGCCACGATGGCCTTCGTGCGTTCGGTGATGCGGTGCTCGATGTCGTTGGGGTCGATGCAGAGGGAATCAGGGTCGATATCGGCAAAGACAACGCTGGCGCCCAAGGAAAGCGCCTGCAGGCAGGATGCCCAATACGTGACGCTGGGAGAGATGAGTTCATCGCCGACGCCCACGCCACAGCCGTACATGGCGGCGCGCAGCGCCTCAGTGCCCGTATTAGCGCCGAGCGCAAATGTCGTCCCGACCCAGTCCGCGTACTCTGTTTCAAACTGCCGTGTCACGTCCGTGCCGGACATGCCGCCGCGGCGCAATACTTCCAAGACGGCTTCTTCGTGTTCCGGCGTGACGATAGGCCAGGTGAAAGTGTTGCCGGGATCGCTCTGCACCGACTTGGGACCGCCCAACAAGGCCAGCTTCGACTTTACTTGCATGCCACCGTTTCCTTTCCTGTCTCTCAATACGTGTAGCTAATGTGTATATTGGGATGCACTTACACGGTAGGATAGCACGAACAAGCAGCCGTTAGCATGTTGGCGAGGCCAAGCCAGGTCCAAGCTGGATTGAACCTCATTGCCTTGTAAGCGCCGCGGCGCCTAACCGAGGCGCCTGAGGCGAGTTTTCGCACACAGAAGCCTACTCCTCTATACTTGCAGGGGAGCCGAAGAGATTACTTGCCGAGGGTGGCGTCGACCTACTTATGTCAGTCTTGAGCGACCGCACAATTACCAAGTTGATAGCCGCCGGCCGCTTGCGCATTGAACCGTTTTCTGAGGAGCACGTGCAGCCGTCCAGTGTCGACGTGCGCCTGGGCTGGCATTTTCGCATATTCCAACACAGCCGCTATACGCATATTGACGTGCGTGAGCCGCAGCCTGATCTGACTCAGAGCATAGAAGTAGAAGAAAATGAGCCGTTTGTGCTCCATCCGGGGGAGTTCGCGCTCGGCACGACGCTGGAGCGCGTGGGGTTGCCGGATGACCTGGTGGGTCGCTTGGAGGGCAAGAGTTCATTGGGACGCCTTGGCCTCATCATTCACTCGACGGCGGGTTACATCGATCCCGGTTTCTCCGGTACGATCACGCTGGAGCTTTCCAATGTCGCCAAGCTCCCTATCCCACTCTATCCGGGCATGTTCATCGGCCAGATTTCTTTCCTCACCATGACGACACCGGTGGAGCGGCCTTACGGTTCTCCTGGGCTCGGCAGCAAGTACCAGGACCAAGACAGACCCACCGAGAGCAAGGTGCATGAGGACTTCGGACGGCGCGACGACAGGTGAAGCAGCGCGTGCAAACCGTTTGAAAACGAGTGCCGTCCTGCCAGCAAATGCTGTAAAGATTCAATCGAGTTTTGGAGCGCTTGGTTTTTTAGAGTCAGGACTCCAGGCCGACGTGAGAAAACGCCACTGTCGCGTAGACAAGGATTGAAACAGCCGTGAGAATCTATATCATAAGGCATGGCCACGTAACGTACCGCCGGGGTATACCCTTGGACAGTGTGCCGCCGGCGGAACGGAGTTACCTGCCTGACCCTGCACTTACGGACTTAGGCCGCAAACAGGCCGCGTTGCTTGGCGAGCACATGCAAAGGAGAACGGCGCCGGGCGGCCAAGCGGAGCCCTTGCCTAACGATCGCTCGGGCTTTGCAATTACGCGCCTCTTTTGCAGCCCCATGCGGCGCGCGTTGCAGACGGCGCAGCCCATAGCGACCGCGCTCGGTCTGCGCCCCAAGATATGGCTGGATCTCCACGAGGTGACCGGTATTACACACGACGAAGGTGACGGGCGGGGTGCGCGCAACTTTCCGGGGCTTTCCCGTGCAGAGGTGGAGCAAAACTTTCCCGGGTTCGTCATACCTGCGGACTTTGCGGATGCCGGTTGGTGGAATCCTCCGCCTGAAGGAGACCAGTATCTTGCCCGCCTCGAGCGTGTGGCGCAGGCCTTGCGTACAATGGCAATGAATACGGATGAGCACATTGCAGTTGTTTCACACGGCACAGCGTCCAGTTTCTTGTTGCACGCCTTGTTGGGCAGCAAGGAGCAAGAGAGACTTTATTTCAATCACGCCCACACGGGCGTTACGAGTCTGACTCTTGGAGAAAGAGAGATAACCCTTCGCTACCAAAACCGTGTGGAGCACCTGCCGGACGACATGCTAACGGGATGATGGCCGCATCAAGGATTCTCGAAGAGTGGTGTCTGCCGCGTGCGACGAGCGCTTCACGCCACCATACAATCTGCCGATCCATCCGCTCCTAGCCGCTCCAACTTTGCGAACTTGTCATGACCTTCACAGGTGTACTACATTAAGCGTGAGCGCTTGTGAGCGGGCAATGTCGATCGAGGCAGTGGGCTATTGCTGCCGCTGATCGGCAAGAGCAGGGGGATGCAGGCGGCGCACAACGCGTTTTTAAAGCATCCTCGCTTGCCGGTTGGGCTCATCTCCGAGCTTCAGCGATTGGGGGATAGTCCCCAGTATTCTAATCGCCAAGCGCGTGGCAGCGCAGCCACAATGTGCGTCGATGCGGACCACGGAGTTTTGATCGGCAGAGGCTGTAGTCGTGCGGCGTGTGGCGCTGCTACACCGGGGAGAAGAACAGCATGAAGCGTGGACGTATTCTTGCCATTCGCTCAGTGATACTGGGTGTATCCATGGCCGTGCTCCTAGGAGGGTGCATACCCTTCTTTGGGGATGACGAGAATGATGGCGTCTCCCCCACGCCGACACCGACAATCACAATAATCCGGCCAAGTCCTACGGCGGTGGCAGAGCCGACGGCGCCTCCGGCGGAAGAGGCTATTTACGTGGTTCAGTCTGGAGATGTCTTAAGCACAATTGCCGACAAGTATCCCGGTGTAACGTGGCAAGACATCGCCAAAGCGAACAATCTGCAGGACCCGTACCCTCTTTCTGTCGGCCAAAAGTTGATCATCCCGCCGCCGCCGGCCCAGGAGCCGACGCCGACGCCCGCCGGTCCCACGGTGGTGCAGACGCCGGTGCCAAAGAACTAGCAGCCGGCAGGGCTACGCGCCGCCTCAGGCGCTAGCAGCCGGCAAAACCTTAGCCGCTAGAGGGGTCGGATGGCGCCGTCGCCGTAGACGATCCACTTGTACGTAGTCATTTCCTGCAGGGCCATGGGACCGCGGGCATGGAGCTTTTGCGTGCTGATGCCCACCTCGGCGCCAAGTCCAAACTGCGCCCCGTCGGTGAACTGCGTTGAGGCGTTCCAGTAGACGGCGGCGGCATCAACCTCGCGCATGAAGCGCTGACCCACGGAATAGTCCTGCGTCACGATCGCTTCAGAGTGACCGGACGTGTGGGTGTGCAGATGCTCCATGGCGGCATCGAAGTCGTCAACCACCTTCACCGCCAGCGTGAGCGACAGAAACTCCCGGCCCCAGTCGTCATCGATGGCCGGTAACACGCGGGGTGATTCCCCGAGGATGTCTTGAGTGCGGGGGCAGCCGTGAATCTCCACACCGGCTGCGGCAAGGTCGGGAAAGACCGCCGGCAGAAACCGGGACGCAACGGCTGCATGAACGAGCAGCGTATCCAGTGCGTTGCAAATCGTATACCGTCGCGTCTTCGCGTTCACAACGATCCGGTGCGCTTTCTCCATGTCGGCATCCGCATCCACGTAGGTATGGCAGACGCCCGCGCCGGTCTCGATGACGGGCACGGTTGCGTTCTCAACGACAAAGTTGATCAAACCGGCGCCGCCGCGCGGAATCACCAGGTCGATCTCTCCCTTTGCCTGGAGCAAGCGGTGCACGAGGGCGCGGTCGGTGTCTTCGATGAGTTGCACCCAATGTTCCGGCGCGCCGGCGGCTACGCCGGCGTCATGAATTACCCGCGCCAGCGCGATATTGGAATATATCGCCTCCGAACCACCGCGCAGCACGACGGCGTTGCCGGACTTAAAGCAGAGGCAGGCAATGTCCACCGTTACGTTGGGACGCGATTCATAGATGGCGCCAACCACGCCGAAGGGCACTTGTATCCGCCCCACCGTAATCCCACTCTCGACCGTGCGCATTTCTGTCACTTCGCCCACCGGGTCTTCCAGGGAAGCCACCTTGCGCACGTCGCCGGCTATGCCTGCCAGCACTTTCGCTGAAAGCGTGAGCCGATCGATTGTCGCCGCATCGATCCCCGCCTGGGTCGCGTTGGCAACGTCTCTACCGTTCTCCGAAATGAGATACTCGGCTTCCGTCTCAAGGGCAGCGGCAACTGCCGCGAGCACTGAATCCTTGGCTTTTGTCGAGAGCTGCGCCACGAGGCGGGATGCCAGGCGCGCCTGCATTAGCTTTTCTGCCAACACATCGATAGTGACACTCATTGTTAATTCTCCACTAACTGCGTTTGAATCGTGGTATGCTTGTTCCACATTTCACAAATATTCGTGTTGTGATTCGCTCAGCGCACTGAGCATGTGGTTTCAGTATAGTGACATGGAGCGGCTCTCTGCAAAAGTCATGAATCGCAAACACAAAAAGCAGCGTTCCCGCGCGACTAGTCCACCCAACCCAAATCGGAAGCGTGCACGCCGCACGCAGAAAGAGCACTCTGCAGGCGGTATCGTGTTCCGAAGAGAAAACGGCCAGGTGACGATTCTTGTAACTCAGAGCAGTGCCCATGACGGCTGGATATTCCCTAAGGGCCATTTGGAGCACGGTGAGACCTCAAGCGACGCCGCGCTGCGCGAGGTCAAGGAAGAAACCGGCGTAGACGCAAGAATTGTAGAGCGTGTCGGCACGATTCGCTATGTCTTTCGCGCGCGCGGCCGACAGGTGACAAAGACCGCGCTCTTCTACCTGATGGAATATGCTGGCGGCAATACCAACGACGAGAGTCCTGAAGTGCGGGCGGTGCTCTGGGTGCCGAAAGGCGAGGTGAAGCGCACCTTGACCTTTGCTAATGAAGCCGGTCTGTGGGCTAAAGCGCAAGGTCTTCTAGAACAGCAGCTAGCGCGTTCTGCGTGAGCGCGCCCTCGCGGAGAATTCGACTGGGCCGCACCGTGCAGTCGATGACGGTGGAAGGCGTGTTGCCGGGCGCAGCCCCCCCATCCAGAATGTAGTCTACTGAGTCGCCCAGTTGCGCCCAAGCCTCCTGCGCGGTAGTGGCAGCGGGCCGACCGCTGCGGTTGGCGCTCGTGCCGGTGAGCGGACAGCCTGCCGCTTTCAGCAAAGCCATGATTGCCGGGTTATTCGGCTGGCGCACTGCCAGCGTCGTTTCTCCCAAGAGCGGCGAGAGGCCCAGTCGTTTCGGCAAAACGATGGTGAGCGCCCCCGGCCAGAATGCTGCGATGAGGCTTTGCGCGTCTGCGGGAATGTGCGTCACGAGTTCCCGCAGTTGGTCAAGCGCGGCAATCAAGACCGGCAGGGACTTCTCTTCCGGCCGCCGCTTTGCCTTTATCACCTTCTCAAGTGCGTGCGGCAGAAAGACATTGGCGCCTAGCCCATACACCGTATCTGTAGGATAGGCGACAATGCCGCCGGCGCGCAGCGCTGCCGCTGCCCGCGCGACGGCGGCGGGATCGGACGCAGATAGGATTCGTTCGTTCATTTTCTCAAAGATAAGTTCGTTCAGACGGTCGAAACCGGACGCCGGCCGGAATGGGCGAAGGAACTGAGGCAATTGACAAGGGCAACACGGTCTCTAGGTTGCGGACGTGTGCGAATGCCGCACAATCGCACGCTCACGCAGGCAGCACGTGCTGCTCGATCGCCACGGCGACGCCGTCCTCCTCGTAGGTAGTAGTCACAAAGTCCGCGGCCGCCTTTACACGCGGGTCGCCGTTCCCCATGGCTACCCCAAAGCCGGCCGTCTCGACAAGGCTCAGGTCGTTGAGATTGTCGCCGATACCCACTACCTGATCGAGCGAAACGTCGAGGACGCTCGCGAGCTGTGTGAGCGCGCGTCCCTTGGAGACTTCCGGATGGATCGCCTCAGTGTAGTAAGGGTGGGACTTCGTAATGCCTAGTCGGCTGCCGAAATGGGCAGTGAATTCTTCGACAAGGCGGTTCGTCTTATTCTCGTCGAGGTTGACCAGCACAAGCTTCGTCGACGGATTATCTTGCAAGAAGACTACCAGGTCATTCACGACCGTGGCCTCCACGCGCGCCAGCCGCATATACGCTTCGGCTTCTGCGGTCATAGTTTCCACGTGCAGACGGTCATCCGCGAAGGCATTTACTTGAATGCCGCGCGTCCGCGCCAAGGCGACGACCTCCTGCGCCATGTCTGTCGGCACTGCCAGGTGAAAGATCGTCTCGCGCGATACCGCATGGCGCACCAACCCGCCTTGGTAGCAAATGAGCGGCGCTGCAATGTTGAGCTCTTGCGCAAACGGGACCATAGCGGCGAACATTCGTCCGCTCGCGAGCGTAACGGTGACCCCTTGCGCTTGGGCGGCCGCGATGGCCTCCTTCACGCGGGGCGCAATCGTGAGATCATGGTCGATGAGGGTGCCGTCCAGATCGATGGCAATGAGCCGAAAGTCGCGTTCAGGGCTCATGCGTGCAGCCCTCGCACAATGTCCATGTTGGCTTGATCGGGCCCCTTGTCGTCGAATCCGGGCACTTCCAGCACGGCGCACGTATCCGCAAGCGCCGCATGGTTGACGATGTAGCGAAACGCTTCCAGGCCGATATAGCCTTCGCCGATGTTCTCGTGGCGGTCCTTGTGAGAATCGAACGGCACTTTGGAGTCATTGAGATGGAAGGCGGCGAGGCGGTCCAGACCGACGTGCTCGTCGATCTCCGCCAGCATGGCGTCAAAGCCCGCCGCGGTCTCGACGTGATAGCCGGAAGCGAAAGCGTGGGCTGTATCGACACAGAGCTTGATGCGTTCGTGGTTGTCGCAGGCGCGGAGAATGGTGCCCAGGTCCGCGAAGTTCGACCCGATGTTGCCGCCGGAGCCGGCGCTGTTTTCCAGCAAGAGCGGTACGGTGTCGGAGGCGTCCAGCGCCGCGCCGATGGCGGCCTCGATGCGGGGTAAGGCCTGTTCGAGACCGTCGCCCATATGACTGCCCACGTGCGTGACGACACCGGCGGCGTTGAGCAGGTCGCCCGTTTGCAGTTGGAACGTCAGCGTCATCACCGACTTTTCGTAGTTTTCCGGCTTGGGCGAGCCGGTGTTGATGAGGTACTGGGTATGGCAGAAGACCGGTAGCTTGCGCGACTCCGCTTGGGCGGCCGTGAAGGCGGTTATATGCTCATCTTTGGGCAGCGCGCGCTGCCAGCCGCGCGGATTGGCGCTGAAGATCTGCATGCATTCGCACCCGAGGTCTGCGGCCCGGGCAAAGGAGGTGGCGATGCCGCCGGTGGTGCGCACGTGGGCGCCAAGTTGCATGAGTTGATCCCTTCGTGAGCGTTACTGGAGGGGTACGGTCAGGCAGTGAACTGTGACTATTATAGCAAAGCAAACGGCCAGTGCGCGTGCTGCCAAGCGTGCCGCGCGCTTCCTACTCCCCGCCTAAGCAATACTTACCTTATTCTTTGAAAAAGTTATTGACACATTGCAGACGCAGTAGGACACTGGAATTAAGGTGGGAGAACGTACTCCCGGCAGCGAAAGGAGAGGCGAGATGGAACGGTTTCGGCGAGGCCAGCGCGCCATGCTGGCAGTCGTGGTGACGCTGGCCTCACTTGCTCTTGCCGCCGCGCCGGCCGCACGCGCTGGCTGATGGCGGCGTGCAGTAAGACGGAGGGAGTATGTGCGATGAAAGCCTCTACACGAAGGGTACTTCTGCCCGTGGGGACGCTCCTTTGCGTTCTCGTCGTCGCGGGTTGCGGCGCGGCCGGCGGGCAGATGACTGGCGCGCGGTCGTTCGTTCACGAGGACATACGCAAGGTGGTAGGGGCATCTACCCATATCTTCGTCGGTCGGGTGGTGGCAGTGGCGGGCAATGAAGGGATACCGACGACAGGGCCAGGAAATGAATCCATTCCGCGGACGCAATTCTCCGTGGAAGTGCTGGAGAACGTCAAGGGCGAGTTGTCCGGGACCGTGATCGTAGATCAGATGGGCGGCGCGGACGACGGCGGTATTAACGTAGAACTCGAAGGAGATTCACTCCTCGAAGTTGGCGAGACCTACTTGCTGGCCACATGGTATGACTCAGATAGTGGCTGGTATAGCATCATTGCCGAAGGTTACGGGAACGTGCAGGTCAAGGATGCGCAAACGCGGTCGCGTGAGGTAGAGCGCTTTCGCGCGGCAATAGCGCATCAGATCTTGCCGTCGTCATCTGAGTTTGAAGAGGTGGGGCCGGTGCCGGCGCAGTTCAGGCTGCCGCCAGCCAGCGAGCGGACTGCGCCCTAAGCGCCGCTAAGAGAGGGCCGCCCTCATGCCCGCTCGTTGGCTTGGCTTCGCTCTTCGAGCACAAGAGGGATGGGAAGGGACGCGATAAACCGCGTCCCTTCTCCTTTTCTCCCAGCTTCTTCCAGCGGTGGCAGGCTCAATCAGGCTAGTGCGCTACAGCGTCCCGACCCAGATACACGTGGCTGTACCGCTTGGCGCGGGTGAAGTGGGCCTTGTCCAGGCCGCGAGGACATCCGTGATGACGCTATAATGTGGAATGATGGTCTTGCTTGTCCCCGCGTTGACGGCGCGTAAGCGAGTGACGGCGGGGCAGAGACGGCCGTCCGAGTTGCTGATGGCGTAGGCGGCAGGCACGCCAATGTGTGAGCGTCAAGTAGACGGAAGAGAAGTACGGACGCATGCGGAACATTCTGAGCGGGCTCCTGGGCAGTCGCGATGAAGAGGAGATTGCGCCCACGGTGCGTTCGGCGCAGCGCGACCCCGCCGACTCTGGCAGGCCGCTGCATGATCTTGGCGGTGGAGTCTTGCTCTACGAGGACGCGTTTGTCCTGGGCAGCGAAACGTACCGGCGCCGAACGCCCCCGCGCGCTCTCGACCTGGAGCGCACCGAGGACTCGGCCCACGGCGAGATTCCCAGCCAATTTGACGGGTGGGACGGCGCGCGCAGCTTTGCGAGCGCTGTCCCCAGGCAACATGAGGTGTTCCGCTACTGCACCGCGAGCATGACGGCAACGCTCAGGCAGATGGCACACGTGATGAGCACGGATTCCGCGTCTTTGTCGAAGGCGACTTCAACGAAGCAGACCAACCCTTCTATTCTGCTCACCGGACCCACCGGCTGCGGCAAGACGACGCTCGCAAAGACCTTCTGTTTCCTTGCGAACGAGCCGTGTGTCGAGATTACGTTCAGTGGCGATACCGCACTTAGCGACTTCTATCAGTCGGTGGAGGTGGTCACCCAGGCCGGCAGCCAGGCGCACAGCACGGCAACGCTGCTCGGCCCGGCGGTAGATGCCATGCTCACCGGTAAGAAGCTGCTGTTGAATGAGGTGAACATCATCCCCCAAGACCTGCTCAGCGTCTTCACCCAGGCGCTGGACGCCCGCCAGGTGGTGCTCTCAGGGAGCGAGTGGGGCAACGTGACCGTACCCGTGCACCCACAATTCGGCGTCATTGCCACCGCCAATCCCAACTATACCGGCACGCTTGAGATCGGCGTCACGTGGGAACGGCGTTTCGGTCACGGCACTGGCAACGTGGCCATGGACTTCCTGCCGCCGGCAGAAGAAGCTGAGGCGGTGTTTCACGAGTTGCAGCGGGTTGCGGTATTGGCGCACGTGGACGCCATGCCGCCGCAGGAGGCGTGTGCGGCGGTCGCGGCGGCAGCGGCGGAATTGCGGAGCCATCCGGAAGTGGGCGGAATCATGCGCGACCGGGTATCCACCCGTTCGCTAGTGCACTGGCTCAGCGTGTGCAGCTTAACCGGTTTCAGCTTGGCCGCGGTAGCGCGAGATGCCATCCTGACGCTGGCGCCGCCGGAAGCGCGGCAGGAGGCTGCTGAAATCGTCGAAAAGTCGCTCCGCAATGTTTTCTGGCCGGCGCGCACTCGCCGTCGCGTGAGCGGCGTGTTGCTCCCTGAAATCACGGTGCCTGAGGAAAGTGTCGTTCCCCTTGCGAGTATTGCGCACGCTTCCCTGCCGCTGGCGCAGGGGGGAGCGGCCGAGAGTCGAGCGGGTGGTCTGGAGAACGAGGTCTATCAGCCGCTGGCGGACGATGCGCCCGGCACACAGCCGGCGCTCGCGCGCTACGAATGCACCTTGCCGGACGGCACCCGTCTGCTGCTGCGTGAGCCGCTCTATAGCTGGGCGGGCAACCCGATGGCGCTGGGCCTACGCCTGCACGCCTGGGACGCCAACGGATTCGAGATCACTGATCCGGCGCGCTTGGACGAGCTGGAGGCAACCTTGGGCGCTGAATTCGGCATCACGGTACCCCGACCCATCGGCAGCCTGCCGGCGGCGGAAGTGGCGTTGCCCTGCTTTACACGCTCGAGTTGGGCGGCATTGCGGCTGCTGGAGGCAGCGCTCGTGCTCGATCGGCCGGTATACATCAAGGGCCCGCCGGGGAGCGGGAAGTCCGCGCTCGTGCGTTCGCTCGCGCGCCTGCGGCAGGCGCCGTTGGTTGAACTCTCGTTTACGGGTGAGACTTCAAAGCACGACCTGCTTGTCAGTCGCCGCTTGCGCACGGGGGAGACGCAATGGACGGTGCAGGCCTTTCTCGAAGCCATCATCAAAGGTTACATGGTGCTGGTTAACGACTACAATCTCGCCTACTCGGACGTTCACTCCTTGCTGAACAGCCTCTTCGACAAGGGCCGGCGGCTCACACTGCCGGACGGGAGGACCGTAACCGCGCATCCGCAATTTCGCTTAGTCGCAACCGGCCAGCCCGAGGGGCCGGGTGTGAAGCCGCTCAATGAGGGCGTCGAGAATCGCTTTGGCGCGATTCTCGAGCTTGCGTATCCCGCTGCCGGAGAGGAACTCGCCATTCTCCGCAGTGTCGGGCGCAGCCTGCCGGTGCCGGTGCTGCGCTCGGTGGTTGATTTCGTCGGTCAGTGTCGACGCTGGGCGGCCGGCGCTGTACCCGCCGACCTGGAACAAGAAGCCATTTGGCAGGATGCCGTCTCGCCCGAATTGATCGCAGCCGTGGCGGCTGCGGGAAACTGGAGCACCGCGGAGCTTGTGGCAATTGCGCAGAATGCAGATGATGGCGCGGTCTTAGTGGGACGATTTCAAGAGGGTGTGCTCTCGGCAGCGACGCCAACCGCGCGGCGGGTGCTGGAAGCCCTCCTTCTGCAGTACAACGTGACAGTAGACTAGCTATGGCGACCACGATCACACCGAATTCGGCGACCCAGTTTGAGACGCGCGTGCGCAATACGCGCTACGCGCAAGGCGAAGTTGTGGCGCTGGCGCGGCTCATACTTCGGGATTCACGACTGAATGTGATTGCGGGCAGTGAATGGGCGTACATTGCCCGCGCGCACACGCTGACCTATCCCGTGCGGGTGCTGGACTCTTGGAACGGTACGAGCGTGGTTGGCGCAATTTGCCAGCAAATGGCGGAAGCAGAACACACAGGTGTGATGGGAGAACGCGCGTTGCAGAGTTTCTCGCGCATTGCTCCGGTGGCGTTTGCCGCCGTGATGCCGTTTGCGCGCCTAGTAAACGAATTGCGCGTCAACCGCTTGCATCTTCAGCGGCATCCGGGCTCCGCACGATTTCTGCGGGCTTTGTATGCGGATAACCCGCAATGGTCGTCTGCTAGACGGCGCAGCACTCCTCTGCGTGAACAGGTGCAGCAGGGCCTCATGGAGCGGTGGCTCCACGAGACGTGGCCGGAGGGCGTGCGCCCCATGCACATTGGGAGCACGGCTAACCGCTACGTTGACGTGCTGTGGCCGGGTGTACGGGACGCGCTGCAGCGGGACGCCTTGCCGCAAATGCTTGACGTGCTCGCGCGGCGGATGCTGCCAATTCTCAACGAACTGATCGAGGATGACCGCCGTCGCGCGCAGAATCGGCCGGAAAGCGAGCGCCCCGTCGCAGACGAAGCTGCTGCGCCGGAGGATGTTGCGGAGGCCGTGGGAGATTTGCACATTGAATTGGAAGGCGATGCTGAGGCCGGCACGTCGTCAAGCGCACGTGATGACGCAGAGATGGGGGATTCTTCGACCCAGCAGAACGACGACGAACCATTGCCGGCGCCCGCCAATGAAGAAGGCGGCCCAGCCAAGGTGGAGAGCAGCCCAAACGAGCGTGCCGAGCTTCGCAAAGATGCAGACCCAACGAAGCGGCAAAACCCGGATCGCCAGGGCCCGCCGCAGTTGATCGATCCACGCATGTTCAAGCCGCGGCCGGGGGAGCTAAACCCGATGCCCCGGACGATTGTGCAGGGCCTGGGCGAACGGCCGGCGCCTCCCAAGACGGATTACACAACCTTCGATTACCGCACTGCTGTGAGGCGCTTAGAACCCGCGATCCTGCGGTCGCTCAATGGCGAGGCCGGAAGCAAGGGCCTCAAGGAGATCATGATGCGCCGCCGTTTTGGCACCGTGGAGCCGGGGCGGCGTCCCCGCCGCCGTCGCGGCGGCGATAGCGGCGAGATCGACACCGACCACGTTGAGCGGCTGGTTGTCTCTCCCGAACAAGCTTTCTTGAAGGGCGTGCGTACGCCGCGCGCCGACCATCAGAAGGACTTTGCTGCTATTATCCTGATGGATGTGAGTGGAAGTATGGTTGCGAAGGGGTATTCGACCCGCAAGTTCGACCATACGGTGGATGCCGGCGTGATCTTTGCGGAAGTTCACGAGCGGTTGCGCATCCCATATCAGATGATGGCGTTCTCGGAGGATGCCTGGCGGCTGCGCACGTTTGAGGAGTGTACGTTCACGACCCAAGTAGTCGCCAACGAACGCACATACACACCAAGGGACCTGAGCGGCGTCTTTCGCACTATGTACGAGTATCCGCACAAGAAGACGGACGACGCCGGCGCCATGCGCCAAGCGGTGCAGGACATACAGCAGCAGAAGGGGTTCAAGACGGTAGTAGTCTTGACGGACGGGATCTCGTCCAATCGCCGCAAACTGCAGGAAGTGCTGTTTCAAGTCGAGCGACGCAATGGCATGGTCGGCGCCGGCGACGCGTTGGGCATAATAGTCTTTGGGATCGGTGTGCCCGGGGACGCGCTAAGTGAGTCCTACGTGGTGGAAGCGGACGGCAAGTTTCTGCGTTGTTTGCAGACGGTAGTGGTGCCCGACGTGGCGCGCTTGCCCCGCATGATACAAACAACAATCGAACGCCGCATTCGCGGTGTCTAAGCAACAAGGAGCACGCGGTGAGGCCGAAGGATCAAAATCGCGGTGAAATTCAGCTTCCCTGGGGAAGCGTGGCGGTGGTTCTGGTTTGGTTGGTTTGGCTGGTCTTGGCGCATTTCAGCCGGGTGCTCCTCGACCTCTACACGGCAATTTCCCCGCTCCGTTTCCTAGGAGGGGGGACCCCCCTGACGTTGCGCGGCACAAGTTTTGCCCCCGGCGCTATGGTTGCAGTTGCGCTGCTATTCCCCATACTGATTGCCGCGGCAATTGCATTCCGCATGGTGGCGAAGCGCTATCGCGGCGCACCGTTGGAGGCGCTCGCCTTCACCCGTCAGAATCCTGTGTGGGTACTGGCTGTGGTGGTGCTTGCTGCGGTCTTGTTGACATTTCTGCTGCGGCTTGCCCTTGGTTGGTCCAACTACCCGCTGCCGCTCTTAGAGCCGCCAGCAGGATTCTTTACGCCTAGCGACATCATCCTGTATAGCGTAAGCGTGCCGCTCACGGCGCTGCTGGCGGGGTTGCTGGTGTTTGGCTTCAGTTATCCAATACTGGTGGCGCGCTTGGGAGTGTGGGTAGGTGGGCTCGTCTGCGCAGTCTTCTTCACACTGCCGCAGCTTGCAATACAGGGCGTGTACTGGCAGCCGACGGTGGCTTTGCTCGCAATGGGCATCTACCTGACCGTGGTAAGAATGCGCGCCGATTCCGCCTATACTGCCACGCTTGGCTACACCGGCCTTTCCGTCTACCTTGCCCTATCGTTCGCACTGGCGGAACTGGCCGCCGGGTAGTGCAACGGACCGGCTAGTGCCGCGCACCCACCCACCAATGATTAGCTGATCCCACAGAAACCAACACGCCCCACAGTGCTTACAGGGCGTGCCGGCGAGAGGGGCAGCGCACCTCTGCCACAGTGCTGGAGGCTGGCGTGCTGTGGCGGTAACGCGCTGCTGTCTTGAGAAGGGATTGCTAGATTTGTTGAGTGCCTTTCACTCTAGGCCCCGCATGTTTGCGTCGTTGGCTGTACCCTGTGACCGGAATGCGGCCGGCATGGGCCTAGTGGTCTCCGCCATGACGCCACAGAAAGCTGCCGGTAGCGCTTGAAACCAGGACGACAAGTACATCCACCAGCGCCCAGATGATCGAATTGACGGTCGACTCCCCTTCGGCGCCGAAGTTGAGGAAGTTGAACCAATTCGAGAAGAACCATAGGGCCAAGATTGCGGTTACGTACGTCGCCACAGTGGCTTCCACGTACTCGCGGGTGATGGCCTGTTCCGATCGCTGCCGGTCCAGGGCGCGTTTACGCTGGAAGTGGACGATTAATGCAATTACAATGGCAAGCGCAATCGGCCAATCCAAGATGCCCCAAACGTCAACGGTGTCTAGCAAGTCTCGGTAGAAGGAATTGAACACAAAGTGCACTGCCACCAGCAGCGCGACTGCTAAGCAAAATACCGCGAGCAACTTCCTCACCATGTCCACGGGGACTACTCCCTTCAAGGACGAGAGACACTGCGTATCTGTGCTTGGGCGCAGCCATCCCCGGCACTATACCGGCGCTGGAATCTTGGATAACACTGGTCCAGATTCCCGAGCCTTGCGTTCAAACAACTGTCAGCAGCGTGAGTACCCGCAGACGAGACACTTCTCGCAGCCCTCCTCGTAGACCACGCCGGCCGCGCCGCAGTCCGGGCAGATCTCGCCATGCCGGGACTCGTGTTTCTGGTGCTCAGTCTTGGTTCCCGCCAAGCCGAGCTGTACCACCGACGCCTCATCGGCGGCAGTGGCGCCGGTGCTGCCGTTCGCGCCTGTAGGGATGTCGTAGATTTCGGCGATTACTTGCGCGATGGCGTCGGGTATCGACAGTACGCGGTTGGGGCCGATGCCCATCACGTCCACCGAGCCGATGCCGCGCAGGTGCTTGTGATACTGTTTGATTGGCACGCCGCTCCGCAGGCCGAGCGTGATCGAGCGCGCTAACGCCTCCAGGTATGCCTGGTCCGCCGTACCGGCTTTGCCAAGCGTCAGGAAAATCTCAATGGGACGGCGATCTTCGCCTTCGCCGGTGGAATTGATGGTCACGTAGAGGTCGCCGCGGGCGGTGACCTTCTCTACGGTAACGCCGGAAACCACCGCCGGACGTTTACGGGGGTGCATCTCTATCGGTACCGCCGCGCCTTTGGCTTGCTCACCATCTGCACTCTTCTTACTGTCCTCATCCTTCTTCTCCTCCACGCGGGAGAGCACCGGTGTGCGGGAGCCGTCGCGGAAGAAGGTGATGCCCTTGCAGCCCAGGTCGTACGCCAGCGTGTAAAGCTCTTCGACGTCGGCTACCTCATAGGAATTCGGCGCGTTCACGGTTTTCGAAATGCTGGAGTCGGTATATTCCTGCACAACCGCCTGCACGCGCACGTGGTCCTCCGGCCCCAAGTCGTTGCTGGCGGCAAAATAGTCGGGCACGGGCTCGCTGTCGTGCGCATCTTTCCACTCTTTGAAGAGCGGGTGGTAGAGGATGTGCTCGCCGGTGCGGTCCACGCGCTTCATAGCGAAGTCGAACACGGGCTCGATGCCGCTGGAAACGCCGGAGAGCAGCGACGTAGTTCCGGTAGGCGCCTGCGTGAGGAGGACACCGTTGCGGACGCCGTAGGCGGCAATCTGTCCTTGCAGCGCTTCGGGCAGTTGCTTGATGAACGAGCCTTGCATGTACTTCTCGGCTTCGAATTGCGGAAACGCGCCTTTCTCCTTGGCAATGTCGACCGAAGCGCTATAGGATGCATCGCGAATCGTCCGGTAGATGCGTTCAATTTCCGGCAGGGATTCTCTACTGCCGTAGCGCACTTTCATCTTGATGAGCGCATCGGCAAGGCCCATCGTGCCCAAGCCCGTGCGTCGTGTGCCTTCGCGCTGCTGATGCTCGTTATCCTCAATGAAGTACGGCGTCGCGTCGATCACGTTATCGAGAAAACGAATGGCGATTTTCGATGTCTTCGTGAGGAGGGTGTAGTCCATCTCGCCGTTCTCCACGAAGGCCGCGAGATTGAGCGCGCCGAGATTGCACACGCCCCAATCCGGCAGTCCCTGCTCGCCGCAAGGGTTCACGCAGCGAATCTGCTCGAAGTACCAGGTGTTGGAGCGCTTCTGGTAGCGCTCCATGAAGACCAGGCCGGGCTCCGCCGAGCGCCAGGCCGCCTCGCAGATCTTCTGCCAGATTTCGCGGGCCTTGACCGTGCGGTGGATGGTGACGTTCTTACCCAGGGCGCGCCACGCGGGTAGGTCGCCGTTCCAGACTTCGTCGTATTCCGGATCGGTCGTGTCCGGGAAGACGAGGTCCCAGTCGCCATCCGCCTTGACCGCTTCCATAAAGGAATCGGAAGCGCAGATGGAAAGGTTGGCGTGGTTGATGCGGGACAGGTCGGTCTTGACCGTGATGAATTCTTCAATATCGGGATGCCAATCGTCCAGCATGAGCATGAGCGCGCCGCGGCGCGAGCCGCCCTGCTGAATGACGTCGCCGGTTGCCACCGAGTACAATTCGCCCCAAGAGCACGGGCCGCTGGCCGTGCCGTTGACTGAGCGAATGTAAGAGCCGCGCGGCCGTAGACTGGAAAGATTAATGCCCACGCCGCCGCCGCGCGCCATGATCTCCGTCATGACGCTGAGGTTCTCCAGGATGCCGCCGCGGCTGTCTTGGGGCGACGGGATTACATAGCAATTGTAAAACGTGACCTCATGGCCCGTGCCCGCGCCGGCCAGGATGCGGCCGCCGGGAACGAACTTGAAGTCCCGCAACGCCTGGTAAAAACGCTCCTCCCATTCGCCGCGCTTCTCGTCCGTCTCTACCGCGGCGATGCCGCGCGCGACGCGGCGCCACATCTGCTCCGGATAGTGCTCCAGGGCAGTGCCGGTCTCGTCCTTGTAGGAATACCGGTCGGCAAAGACCTTCTGCCGAATACCGTCCAGCATGGTGCCGGATTCGGGTTCCGGTGCGGGCTGCCCATTGGTGCTTCTGCCGTTGGTGTGAATGACTGCCATGGCACGATGCTCCTTAGAAGATGCGGTAGCGGGTGGAGAGGGATCAGAAACGGTACTCTAATGTTTTACCATGCACACAGTGGGCTCAAGTAGCAAGAGCATGGTACATGTTGGTGTAGGGCTGATTATAGATAACTATATATAGGGTGTCAAGGGATTACTTGCAATTCCGGCAGTTTTTTCGCCTTTCCGAAATTAAACATTCCCTTGGCGTTTGCGTGCGCTACTACAGGTATACATGCAGCATTCCACACACCCCTAAGATGGTGATGAAGAGTGCAAATTGGAGTTGACGACGGCCCCAAATGCGGCGGCGTTGGGAGGGAAATGGGCCGAGCAATCTTGCGGAGACAACACCGCAACGTCAGAGGAAAACCGGCTGGATTACGACGGACACTCAAGCAGTTATTTTAGGTCCCAGGGATTAGTGACGGCGACTTCGACGTAGTCGAAGTCGCCGACGTTGCGCGTTGCGATCGTCAGGACATTGCTTTGTGCTATGCCTGCGATGAGGGCATCGCCGAGGTCGAGCGGTCTGCCCATGCGGCGGGCCTGTGCTCGGAGACGGGCGGCACTCTCCGCCGCTGGTCTGTCCAACGGTAGAATCCGGTCATCGTAGGCTTTGACGATGCTCGCTAGCAAGGCGTGTAACTGGTCGCGACGCCGTCCGTGAGGGAGGAGTTGCACGCCGTATTCCAACTCGTGTATGACCAAAGACGGTAGCCAGAGGTTTTCTTGCTCGGCTAAGAATGCGACCACGCTCGGGTGCGGTGTCTCTTTCGTCAGCTCCGAGATCACGTTGGTATCAAGGAGAAAGCCGCTCACTCCATATCTCCGTCAACGAAGGGAATCTTGCGTTGCGAGCCGCGGTCGCGAGGAATCTCTAGGTTCGCGCCGCGTGGGACGTTCTCCACTAGCCATTGCCCAAGGGGCTTGCGTTGAGGGCTTTTTGCATTCCACACGTCCGCAGAGACGACAACGCACGGACGCTGCAGTCCGATCTGCTGCGGACCTTCAACTTCGGCCAACCGCAGAATCTCAGAGAGTCGCGCTTTGGCCTCGGCCACGGTCCAGATACGGCGGTCACCGGAGTCTTTCACAGCGACGCATTCCCTCCTGAAAATAGTCTAGTCTAGTATAGACTAGTTTGCAGAAGCAATGCAAATGTGTCCTGAAGACGTAGAAAAGGCGAGTGAAATGCGGCTTACGCGAGCGGGTCAATCAAGCGAGCCCTGTGTGGAAATTGCTATCGCAAGAATGACTATGGACCCTCTGCAACTTGCGGCGCCATCGCGGGGTTCTCCCTATCGAACTCCCAGCGCGCCGGGTTGTCGTGGATATATCGGCGAATCTTCGCCAGCGACTCCTCGCTCCGGATAACGTGCTCAAAGTAATTCCGCTGCCACAAAGGAGTACCGGAGAGGCCGTGCTCCCGGTTAAACCGTTTTGTGCTAACCGTCTTGAATGCGCCAATCAAGCGTCCCAAGGGTTTGCGTTTAATAGCGGGTGAATCCGCGCCGGTAGGGGCGGTTCGCGAACCGCCCCTACGCGTGCCATCGGAGATCACAATGATGCCGTGGAGATGATTCGGCATGACAACGAATTCGTACAACTCCACGAAAGGGTATTGGCTCTCCAGCCATTGCCAACAAGCGGACACCAATCGACCGGTGTCGTTCAGGTGCACTTCGCCATCCACCACCTCGCCGAACAGGCACGCCCGTCCTTGGACAACGATGGTCACAAAATACGCGCCTGCCTGCGCATAGTCGTATCCCGCAGGCGGATAGATCGGCGACGCCGGCTGTCTGGAGACGGGCCGAAAGAGCTTACCTATTTGTCCTAACTCAGATTGTCGCTGGATTGAATGCGGCCAACCCGGAACCTCCCATCGGGACTCGCAATTGCGGGGAAAAACTAGGTTCGTCCCAGACGGGATGTTCTCTACCAGCCACTGCTCCAAGTGCTTGCGCTGCAGCCACGTGGCCATCAATTCCTTCGCAGGCGCGACGCGACATGACTGATGCCGCCGAATTCTGAAGTTTGGAATTCTGGGCAACAATAGTGATTGTAAGCTGTCCTACCTCGTAATACTCCGGCTACGGGCGATACTCCAAGAGCGCCGATCTGCCAACGATAGCAAGGATTCGTACTATTGCTTCCCTTCCATCGGCATCCGTTAGTCGCAGGTCTTCACCTGGCACAAAGTTGACCGGCTGCTGCTTCCCTTCGTTGATGGAGACATTGGAAGCGTATAGATACGTCCGTTCATGAGTATCGCGAATAGGGTTCAGCCTACCCTTGAGCCCCGGTATGTAACCTGTGGCCTCGGAGAAGATGATACTTCCACCTTCGATGGCTTGAAGTTCTACTGCGAGCGCCCCTTGGTACGGCAGCCATTCGTGTTCCAAGTGGGCGGCGAAGCCGGGAGCAGAGGCGAAAACGGTCATAGGAAGGTGGGTTGTGTGAAGGTCAATACTCGCTTCACCGTTTTCGTCCGTGGTTGCATTCTTCCAGGTCTTGTTGGGATAGAGGGCTAGCAGGTTTGCGCCAGGTAAGGGCTGTCCGGCAGACCGCACAGTGATGACAGAAATGGCGGGGCTTTGCTCTTGCACTGCCGCAGGAATAGTAAGGCACACTTCAGAGTTATCGATCAATCGGTATTCGGGGAGCTTTCCAGTAAGCTCCCTTGTCTCGCGCAGGATGATCGGGACACCGTCTCCCCGCCGTTCCATGTAGTATTGTCTTTGCTCCGAACCACGAACTCTGCCTACCGGCATTTTCCCTAACACAGAGGTCAGCGCTTCGTTGCGAGTCGCTTGTCGCTCCGCCATGCTCTCCACAGTTAGGTTGTTAGGCAATGAGCCTGGCGATTGAATCTCTAGGCGGTCCTCGAATATCGAAAAGCGAATCTTGCTTCCGCGTATTGAGTAGTCGCGATGTGCAACAGCGTTTACTAGAGCCTCGAACAACGCCATCTGGCTGTACTGTGGAATGTCCACGCGCGCTGGCACCTTGCGGGCAGCGACATGCATGTTCCTGGTCGCGAAAGCCATTGCATTGGCGACTTGTAAATTAAGCGGGCCAGTAATCTCTTGCGCGTCAATTTGCCCGGAAGCTCGGTGGCTTCCTCTGTAGCGGGTCGCCGTGATGCAAGCATTGGGGAGCCAAGTCTCAGGATTCTGGGTACACAGCAACACTCCAGCCACAGTGGCACGTAGGATCCCGGTCTCGTCGTTGGCTAGGAGCGCCAATTTTTCGAGCGCAGACTCAGGCCTTGCAGCGCCTTCCGCGCTCAAGAGGGGTTTCCAAAGCGTTTCATCCAGAGTGTTGAATCCTGTATTCTGAACGGTCTGTTCATCGAATGACGGAAACCGCGCCTGTCCCCTGCGCTGTGCCAAACGCAGACGCTCGTCACTCGTCATCTTGCGTTTAGAGCCGCCAACACGAACATAACTCTCTCCGCGAGTCTCGTGTTGAGCATCTCCTTCCGGAACGGTGACCAGTAGGAAGGACTTTCCTGCAGCGAGTTGTCTATGATAGGTGCTGATTCGGACAGCCGGCTTGATTGCGTCCGAACTAACCTCGACCAGGAGGGAATCCAACGCGACGATCTGTTCTCGCGACATGCCCTGCACTTGGCCGTCGTCTGTGACACCGCATAGCAACACTCCGCCGTTCGCATTGGCGAACGCTGCGATTTCGTCTGCCCAGTCGTCGCGAGCGGGGCTTTTCGGATGATTGCCGGCGAATTCTACGGACTTGAATTCCCAGGTGCTATCCTCACCCAATTGCAGCTGACCCTGGATGTCTTTGTTGCTGTATGCCATTGGCAACCTAGTCCATAATGCGAAGGCCTCTTAGTTTCCCTTATTATGTGTCCTATTTCCCAACCTCCTGTCCCGAGACTGAGATGGCCTTCGATTTGGCAGATCCAGCCAAGTACTCTTATCAGAGGGGAACAAGATTAACAAGCGTCACAATGAGTTAGATGCGCAACTCACGAATTACACATCCATTCAGATGTATCAACAGCCATAGAGCGCGCTGCCAGCAGAATGCCTGGCGTGTTGCAGGTTCACTTCACCCTACGCCGAGACGCGACGCTTCCATTCATGTAATAGCGATACTCCGTTAGGTTCCTGTGGCTCCTATGCCAAGTGTCTTAAGACCTCGTCGTGGTCGGGGAAGCGGCCTTCTTGGTGTTTGGAGAAGATGACGTTGTTGTTGAGGGTTACCTCGAAGGCGCCGCCGCCGGAAGGGAGGAACTCGAGGCTTGCCAGGTTGTATTCGTATTCACTTAGCACTTTTTCCGCCAAACTGACGGCTTTCGGGAGGTAGCCTCACGAAGTGCAGTATTCGATGCTGAGCCGCTGCTTCTCGGCCATGTGTGTGCTCCTTTTGATGTCGTATGAGTGTATCGCTTCGTAATCATCAGTATTACTCTATTCGCGCCTCTTGGTCAATGGTGAAGTCGTTGCCTCAGCCATTGACGACAACGTTAGTGGGTAATTTCTCGCGCAAAAGGCTTGCAAGAGGCATACCAGCTTGGTACCCTGACTGTGACTACTGCGGGGTTGGTGTTGCGATCCTGAAGCTAGGCTGCTTCGATCCACAGCAATGCGCTGCCGGTAACTTCAGGGAGGTAGATAAGTAGTCATGAACCAAGCGAATGTTGATTCGCAGGAAACCTCTGCGCCTGTCGACGGCCAGGTGCGCGTAAGCGTGCGCGGCGTTTGGAAAGTGTTCGGTCCGGCCGCTAGTCCTTACGTGGATGTGACTCTCAGGGGCAAGACCAAGGACGAGGTGCAGGACGAGTTGGATTCGGTGCTCGCGTTGCAAGACGTTAGCTTCGACGTCCATCAGGGTGAGACCTTCGTGGTCATGGGCCTCTCCGGCAGCGGCAAGTCCACGCTGGTGCGCTGTCTGATTCGCCTCATCGAGCCGACGGCGGGCGAAATCTTAGTGGATGGTGAGGACATCCTCAGCTATTCTGAGGAAGAACTCACGCAGGCGCGGCGTCAGAAGACCGGGATGGTCTTCCAGTACTTCGGTCTGTTGCCGCACCGCACGGTGATCGACAACGTGGCCTGGGGCTTGGAAGTGCAAGGAGTGCGCCGGGAGGACCGACGATTGCGGGCAGCAGAACTGCTGCGCGTTGTCGGGCTGGATGGCTGGGAAGAGTACCACGCTGCGGCCCTCAGCGGCGGCATGCAACAGCGTGTCGGCTTGGCGCGTGCCTTGGTGTGCGATCCGGAAATCTTGCTGATGGATGAGCCATTCAGTGCCCTTGACCCCCTCATTCGGCGAGATATGCAGGATGAGCTCCTCCGTCTCCAGGAGCAGATGCAGAAGACGATCATCTTCATCACACACGATCTCACTGAGGCAACGAAGCTGGGCAGCCGCATCGCCATTATGCGGGACGGCGCTATCGTCCAAATTGGGACCCCCGAGGAGATCATGGCGAATCCGGCCGACGACTACGTGGCTGACTTCACCCGCGACGTGCGCACGTCATCTGTCGTCACGGTGGGTTACGTTATGGAGCCCTGTGGAATCCAGGTGAGCGCAGCAGCCGCACCGCATGAGGCGCTTGCCGCGCTGGAGGCGGACGGCGCCGAAACGGCGTTCGTCGTTTTGGCGGATGGCGCCTTTGGGGGCGAATTCTCCCGCGCAGAGGCACAGTACGCTGCCGCACGCGGCGATGCCACCATTGAGCAGGCTATAAATCGTCGGTGCGAGCCGGTGCGTGCGCGGCAGTGCATCGAGGATGCGCTCGCGGATGCGTGGTCTCATGCGGGCAGCATTCCCGTAGTTGACGATGAGGGGCGACTAGTAGGGGTCGTGGAACGCGATGCCCTTGCCCAGGCCGTTTTCTCAGAAGAGCGCGTGGAGGCCGGCGTGTAGCCGGGAGCGTTATGGCTGTTATTGCTCGCTTGAAGGAAACATCGGACGGCATTCGGGAGGCGACACGCAACGGTGCGTCAGCGCCCTCCAGAGTTGCTCTCGTCCTAGGTGGCTTTCTTGCCTTCTTCGTCGTGATGGTGGTGGTGTGGGGCCCCAGGACCGAGTTTCCCCTCGACTGGAGTCGTGGCATTAGCCGTCAGATCAATGAAGGGGTAGAAACCATCACCGTCTCTTGGGGGCCGGTGCTCGACCTTGTTTCCGACGTAGTAATGCGGTTCTTGCTTAGGGTCGAGACGGTATTTCTGTGGACGCCCTGGCCGGTGGTCATCGTGGGTGCGGCCATCATCGCCTGGGCCACGGTCGGCTGGAAGTTTTCCGTCTTTGCTGTGCTTACTCTGCTCACAACCGGCGTATTCGGCCTCTGGGAGAGCGCGATGGAGACGATGGCGCTGATCGTCGTCTCGGTCTTTCTCTCCATCGTCGTGGGGATTCCTATCGGCGTTGTTGCTGCCCGCAGCAGAACCTTCGATGCGGTCCTGAGGCCGCTGCTCGATGGTATGCAAACGATGCCGTCGTTCGTGTACCTGGTGCCGGTGGTAATGTTCTTTGGCATCGGCAACGTACCGGCGGTCTTTGCCACGGTCATCTATGCGGCGCCGCCGACGATCCGGTTTACTAATCTTGGTATCCGGGAAGTCAGCCCGCAGGTGGTCGAAGCTGCACGCTCCTTTGGCACGACGCCGCGGCAATTGCTGTTGAAAGTTCAGTTGCCGATGGCGCTCCCGACGATCATGGCCGGCATTAACCAGACGACGATGATGGCACTGGCGATGATGGTCATTGCCTCGCTTGTCGGCGCGGGCGGCCTGGGTGAAGACGTGCAGCGAGCGCTCTCGCGCGCGCAGCCGGGACAGGCGCTGCTTGGCGGTCTGGGGATCGTCTTCTTGGCGATCATTGTCGACCGCATTACACAAGCGTGGGCCAAGAGCCGGCAAGAGGCCTTACGGATGTAGAGCATTGCGGAGGTGTGCATTAGTTGATAGTGGATGGAGACTTGCGGCATCGTTATGCCAAGGCGTTTAATACTTTAGTGGGAGGTTCCCAACGTAATGAAAACTCGTACTTGGAAGACACTAGGCGGCATGATGGCGTTTATGCTCGCCATTATGCTCACCCTGACCGCGTGCAGCACGGCGCAGATGGTTGAAGAGGCCGATGACGCAGAGATGATGGATAAGCCTACCATCATCTTTGCCGACCTAAGTTGGGATAGCGCGCAGATTCAGAACGCGGTAGCGCGGTACATCCTTGAGAATGGATACGGCTACGAGACCGACGCGGTCTTTGGCGACACCCTACCCTTGTTGGTCGCTCTCCGCGCCGGTGACGTCAACGTCAACATGGAAATCTGGCTGCCAAATCAGGAAGAGCCCTTCTTGCTGGCGTTAAAAGAAGGCACAGTTGAAGTCGTGGGCAAGAGCCTGGAGGATAACTGGCAGTCGGCATTCATCATTCCGCAGTATACAGCGGACGAGAATCCGAACTTGCGGAAGGTGGAAGACCTTAGGGACCACATGGAACTCTTCGTGACGCCGGAATCGAATGGCAAAGCGCGTCTCATTAACTGCCCTCCCGGCTGGGCGTGCGAGGGAGTGAATACAAGGCAGGTAGAATCCTACGGCCTTTCGGACGTGGTTGAATTGACCAATCCTGGCTCGGGTTCGGCTCTGCAAGCCGAGGTTCACGCGGCTTTCCTCAAGAAAGAGCCGGTGCTCTTCTACTATTGGGGTCCGACGACGTTTTCCTTCCAGATGGAAACCGAACTCGGCGGCTACTACTTTCTCGAAGAGCCGGAGTACAACGAGGAATGCTGGGCCAATAACAACGCTTGCGCATACCCCCTGGCTGAAGTTGTCATCGCTGTCCACACGGATATCAAAGAGAGCGCTCCCGATGTAATCGAAATGCTCGGGAAGTGGGACTGGAACTTCAGCAATCAGCGCTCAGCCGAGACATACTTCGCGGAGACCGGCGCTGAGTACGCCGAAGTCGCCGTGTGGTGGCTGCAGAACAACGATGGGTGGCGCGAGTGGGTAACCGCCGACGCCGCTGAGAAGATCGCCGCTGCCTTGGCAGCCGAATAATCGCCTATGTGGCTGGAGCGTTATCTGCTAAGAGGGACAATATTCTTCTAGGCGGAACGCAGGATTCGGCAATAGCCGAAAGGCAAGAGGGGCGCACAATCGTGCGCCCCTCTTGGATTCTCGACTTTGGTATGACCGCTGCGGCATCCATTGCGGCTGGCTGGATGCCCAGCTTGCAGTGGCACCTATTCTTGGCGCACCCTTCACCTACCAGCGGCGTACCGGCCGTTCGCTATCGAGTAGGTGCTGGAGCAGCATTTCCTTGTGCTGACGAACGAGGTCTTGTGAACCTGGGTCGCGGGCCAGATTGCGCTTTTCGAGTGGATCTTCCTCCATGTCGTAAAGCTCCTGGCCGTCCTCGGTATTCCAGAAGGCGTACTTGTAGCGGTTTGTGGTGATGGACTTGCCGCGCACGACCTGGTTGTTGTCCTCAAACTCGCAGAGCGCGAAGCCCGGCGCATCCTCTGAACCTTCCACCACGGGCTTGAGGCTGGTTGCCTGCATCTCTTTTGGTATCTCAACACCTGCATAGTCGAGAATGGTCGGCGCAACTTGGAAGGAACCGATAACTCCGTCCACGTGCGGCACACGGGGCATGTCTGTCGGAGGCGCCACGATAAAGGGCACGCGCGCGGAGCCCTCCCAAAACGTGCCCTTGCCGCCCCGCGACCAATCGCCCATGTGGTCGCCGTGGTCGCTGGTAAAGATGATGAGGGTGTTGTCCGCCTTGCCGCACTCCTCGAGTGTCTGGAAGAGGCGTTCCATCATGTCGTCGATGTACGTGCACAGACCCCAGTAGAATGCTGTCACGCGCCGGATCAGGCTATCGTCCGGCTGTTTGGCGAAGCGTCCGCCACCGTTCTGCAGGTGCTTGGGCTTGTCACTGTCGTCCGCCAAGTACGTGGGCGAGACGTCTACGTATTCGGACGGGTACATGCTGTCGTAGGGCCGCGGCGGATCAAACGGGCCGTGCGGACCGCAGATGCCGCACCAGGCGAAAAAGGGTTGATCGTGGTCGCGGGCCACAAACTCCCGCGTATTCTCCGTAATCCACGTATCGATGTATTCTTCCAACGGCAGGACGTTCGTGATTGCTGTCATGTAATTGCGGTAATCGGGTTCGCGGCGTTGTTCGTAGATGAGTTCATAGCCGCCGGGATGCACGGAATCCAGCCAGCGGGCGTACACGGGGCCTAATGGGCCGGGGCCCAGTGGCGAGCCGTATGACTGCGTCCAACGCGAGCCCTTGCCGCCAGTGAGTTGCGTCTCGTTGAAGCCTTTCGGCGGCATCATGTGGATCTTGCCAAACGCCGCGGTTACATAGCCTGCGTCCTGCAGATGCTCCATGAAGGTTGGTTCCCAAGGCGGGAGCCCGGGCGTGCTGTCTACGGCAGCCTCCATATAAGAAACGCCGTGCTGATGGGTGTAGCGTCCGGTCTGCAAACAGGCGCGCGCCGGAATGCAGACGGGGTTCTGGTTGTAGGCCTTGGCAAAGAGAGTACCCTTGGCCGCGAGGGTATCCAGCGTCGGTGTCTTGACCTTCTGGTTGCCGTAGCACCCAAGCGTATCCCAACGTTGTTCGTCAGTGGTAATGAGGATTATGTTTGGACGATCCATGTGCGGTTGCCCCCTGTTCTCCGTGAGCGTAGGCTATTGCTGTCCGTTGGTTCCAATGCAGTATGGTGCTCGGCACAGTGGCGACTTGTAAGAGCGCTCCTGCTTGCATATTGTAGCATTGCAAAGAAGAGCGAACGAGGAGCGGAGTCCGTCGCAGATACAACAAGAGAAACTAAGGGCAGTTGGGCTGCGCCTACAGCCCAACTGCGACTGCTAACTTTCTTGTGTACTGGAGGTCCTGCTTTACCTGAGCCAGCAGCTCGGCCTGGTCCATGTCTTTGAAGCTGTTGGAGCCCCGGTATTCAGCCTGAAAAGATGCGTAGCCGGCGTAGCCAATCTGCTTCAGATACTTTAAGGCTTCGGGGAAGGGGATGAAACCTTGGTCGAAGGGTACGACCTTGGTCCGCCAACGTGCGGCGCCCGTTTCCGGGTCAACCTCGCGAAACTGGGCGACGTTCTCCAAAGCGAGCATGTGAACGCGATCTGCAAGCAAGTCGAGGCCGTGGATCCAGCCGCCGAGACTGCCCTCGATTCCCATGTGCCCGAGATCGGGATAGTAGCAAATGGCAGCCGGATCGAAGCCATCCAAGAGCAGCGCGGCCACGTGAGTGGTGGCGGAGAGCGTGGGGCCGTAGTGTGCATGAATTCCGGCTTGGATACTGTACTTCCGACAAAGCCGCTCAATTCCTTGCAACTGCGCGCGAACTTCGGCAATCTGACGGCGCATTGTGCCAAAGCCGGCGTAGCGGTAGTAGCCCAGCTTGAATTGCCTAATTCCCAGTTCGGAGGCGGTGGCGAGGATGTTTTCGGCATGAGGTGATGCTGCGCTATCGACGGCCGTCGTCAACCAGCCGATTTCCAGACCCCGGGTGCGCATTGCCTCTGCCGCCTTGGGTAGATCGGTCTTCACCCGCTCCGGCAAGACGTGGCCAGGGGAACGCACGGTGAGGTCTACGCCATCCATGCCAAGGTCGGCGACCGTATCGGCAAGCTCCGCGTAGGAGAGATTCTCTAGCGGCTTCGAGAGCATGAGATACTTCATAATTCTTCCCTAATTGGCTCTGAGGCTTGACACGCATGGATTTGCGTGTTTTGAAATGCGTGCAACAGATTCGCTGAGGGGCGATACGCTTTCCGTCATTCCCGCGAAAGCGGGAATCTATCTCATATGCAACATCAGGCTCAGTCCAAACCGGGGGACAAGCCCCCGCGCTACGTTCCTTGACCTAAATGTCATCCTGACCTGCCCTAGAAACCTGCAATGCCTTCGACCAAGCGATGTGGTTCTATGCAAAGGCTCTAGATTCCTCACTACGCTGCGCTCCGTTCGGAATGACATGTGGACAAAGCATGTACGCCACCACGAAAGCTATGACATGTGTGCAAGGCATGCACGCCACCACGAATGCTATGACATGTGTGCAAGGCATGCACGGCGCTCCGATTCCTTTCTCATTCTCCAAATGATTGTCTGCGAATTCCCCGACACGCATAGGTATGTCAGTAATGAGGTTAATCGTTAATGCATTCGAGAGTCAGGCTCTGGCTTCTAAACTGAAATTGACGTGATGTAGACAATAGTCCACAGTACCAATCACTGCCGCGTGCTAAGCAGGCGCTGCATGGTGCCGCCGAGAATCTGCTTCTTCTCGTCGTCGCTGATGGGCGCCAGGAGGATGCGTCCGATCTGGTGTGTGGGACACATCCAGGGGAAGTCGTCTCCGAAAAGAATGCGACCAGCCCCTACTGTATGCACCAACTGAGTAAACGCGCCATATGGCGCAACTGAGCCGGCCGTGTCCAGGTAGACGTTCGGTTCTTCTAACGCGACTTGGTTGATGGCATCTCCTCGCGTGCGCCTGCCTCCCGCACCGGCGTGAGCCACGATGAAGTGGGCATTGGGATACGCGCGCGCGGTGCGGCGCAGCACGTCAGGAGAGTCCACGCCGTGGCTGATTAGCGGGAGGCGGTGCTTGTCTGCTAGCTCAAAAGCCGGGACATACGCCGGCCCGGCAAAAGGATACTCATGTATCCCGGTATGAAACTTAATGCCGCGCACACCGGCGTCGACGCAGCGCTGCATTTCGTCGCGCACCTGGCTTGATAGGTTAGGGTCCGGAACGGCGTAGGCCAGCAGACGGCCAGGGTGCTGCCGCGCCGCTTCCAGGTTCTTGTCGTTGCCGGTGCGCATGTCGGCCGTAATCGCCAGGCTTGAAAAAACGCATGACTGATCGATACCCACACGGTCCATGGTCCGCACAAGGGAATCGGCATCCGGATTGGGCTGAGCGAATCCGTAATACAAGCCAAGGTGGCTGTGGTTGTTCACTATGAACGTGTCGGTGAGCGGTACGCCGCGCAGGGCGGCCTCGCGCAGTGTCATGTTTTTACTCTCGGTTGCTGAAGCTATCTGTGCCATGTCATTACGTCCTTCTAGCTGTTGAGTTAGGTAACCAAGTCTTTCATGTTACAAATTCAGGGCCTTGTTGCAGCCGTGATTCGCGCATCCACTCATCCTTCGACAGGCTCAGGACGAACGGATGCTAATTGTATTGCGGTCAGACATCACAGTTATCAAGCAAGCGCTGCAGGCTCCCGCTGGCAACGGCATCGCGGTCCTCAACAGAGAAGCTGGCATAGGTAAGCCCCGTGATGGCCATGCCCGGGTCCCACACCGGCAGGCCGGTGCCAAAGACTAAACGTTCCACACCCCAGCGACCGGCAATGAGGGCGATGGCATCGTGACCCTGCATATAGGAGGTCTCCAGATATAAGTTGGGATAGCGCTCCATAAGCGTAAAGAGCGTGCGAAAGTTCGCCGGCGGCTCACGCAAGAGAACGAGGGGCAGCGTAGGATACGTGCGGCAGGCCCACTCGATGAAAGCCCATGGACGCGGATCGCTCCAATGACGGATGTTAGAGTCTAGAAACAGCGGTACCCGACGTTCGGCCAAGGCTTCGAGCAGTGTATCCACTTCCCAGGGCTCCAGGGTAAGCCGGTTGATGCCCGTGCAGAGACGCGCTGCCCGCGCGCCGGACTCCAGCAACTGAGCAACTTGCTCGCGCTCCGGCGGCATCTCCCCGGTGATGGACGGCATGACGACCCAACACGGCACAAGCCGGTCAATTCCCTTGGTCTCTGCTATCACGTGCTGATTGCCGATCGCGGGGTGCTGCCACTTGGCGAGGCCGTGCGTGACGAGCGCGCGGCTGATGCCGTTTGCATCCAGCACGTCCAGCAAGCGCGGGACGTCGTCGGGCGTGTCGTCGTGCCGGAGAAATGTGGGCCCGAGAAAGACATTGGCGTCGAAGAGGTGCGGGAGAGCGGCGTCCGTATCCATTGTGCTCCTCCATGTGTGCCAGGTTTGTATTGACCTGATTATACAGGAGAGAAGATGAGGTATGCGCTAGTTGCGTTACGTGTCCCGCTGCTGCACGGCACCAAAATGAGTGCCTCAGGTGACGGGCGTGAACCGTTGTCTTGGATCGAAGAGAGCTATACATATTCCGCTACACTATAGCTGGTGTACTATATGCCTGAGGGTACTATGGACGAGACGGCGTACGTCGAGGTCGAGGGCATTGAGGTTCGTTGACGCCACAACCGCGCTAACATGGACAGCCCATGCCTTGGCCTGGGTTGCCGGGGCCTGGCTTGCGTTGGGGCCGGTGTATCAGAGTGTGTCAATAGCTGCGACAATCCCTGGTGAGCCTGCCGGAGAGGTTAGTCGGTCTACTGCTACGCTCCTAGAAGTGAATGGACTGTATGGAGCTTTGCTGCTGCTTGTGCCCGTCATACTGACCGGTATTGCAGTGTTGGCTATCCGGCTCACTAACAAGAGTCAAACACGTCGCGCAGCGCTTCTTTGGGGTCCCGTTGTTCTCCTTCTGGGGTTCTGTTTTGTCGCGATACTCTCCATCGGACTGTTTTATCTGCCAGCCGCGCTTGTGCTCCTGGTTGCAGCTCTGACCGATTTCAAGCGCCAGGAAGCCAATGCGTAGGCAAGACGAATGACCGCAAGAAGCGAGGTTCACGATCGTAGCAGTCCATGACCGTCTGCAATACTTCCGGGTAGGGGTAGCGCGCGCCTGCATTACACCCGAGGTAGGCATGCCGTATCTTGGCTACGGCTGGGACCGCCAGGACCCGTTCTTGGGGGTAAATGACGACCTGTGGGCAAAAGCGCTTGTGATCGACGACGGTGAACGGACGGCTGCGCTCGTCGCCTGCGACATGATTGGCTTTCCCCCGGCGCCGTTTGCCGCTGCGGTGCGCGAGCAGGTGGCGATGCATACGTCAATCCAGGGCGAGCACGTGATGCTCAGCGCCAGCCACACCCACAGCAGCCACGCCTCCATTGACCTATCCACCCTTGATCTGGACTGGCCTTGGGTGCAGGAACTCATGCATAGTCTGGCAGGCGCAGCCATTGCCGCGTGGCAGCGGCGTCAGCCGGCAGTTGTCAAAGTTTCGTCCGGTGAAATCCACGGAATCTCGGAGAATCGGCGGGTGATCCGCGGCGACGGCAAGGTGTATCGCAATTGGGACCGCACGGCTGCCAGCGAAGAGGTGCGGCGCGGGCCGGTTGATCCGGAAGTGGGTGTGCTGCTCGCCCAGCGCCCTGATGGATCGCCCCTGGCGGTGCTCTGCAATTTCACGGCTCACCCCATCTGTGCCATGAGCCAGTCACTCGTTTCGGCGGACTATCCGGGCTTTGCAACGGTGGCTGTGGAAGCGGCCCTAGGCCCCGGCGTTACGGCGCTCTTCACCCAGGGCGCGTGCGGCGACGTCAATCCGCCGCAGGTGCGGCGCAATCCTCGTGATGCCCGCGAAGTTGGGTTGCAGCTTGCCGGAGAAGTGCTGCGCACGGTGGGCTCGCTGCTCCCGGATGAGATGCCTGCGACAGAATGTCGCGTTGAGATGGCGTCCAAGTGCGTGAACTGGGCCTACCGTACCGACCTGCCCCCGAAGAACGAGGTTGAACGCGCGTACGCTGCTGCGAAGGATCAGGTGGAGCGCCTTCAGCGCAGCGGCGCGTCGGCTGCGGAAGTGCGTACTGAAGCAAACAAGCACCGCTTGGTGCGGGAACAGTACGAACTCACTCGCAACGTTGCGCGCCAGGAAGAGGGCGAGATTCAGGTACTGAAGATTGGGGAGAGCGCGTGGGTCGGCGTGCCCGGCGAGTTGTTCTGTCAGATCGGACTAGACATAAAGGGGCAGTCGCCCTTTGCCAATACGTACATAGTTGGCTACGCGAACTGCTACCAGGGATACTTTCCCACACCGATTGCCTACGAGGAAGGCGGCTACGAAGTAAACATGGGCCGCTGGAGCCGCTTTACCGCCGCCGCTGGGGAGAGTGTCCAAGATACCGCGCTGGAGTTGCTCAACAGCAATCGCTAGTCTTTGCTCTTTCCCCACAGAGTAGGCCTTGGGAACACTTGGTGTCATTCCTGTAAATGTCAGGTAATTCGTTGACAGACTTGGCACTAGAATGGGCAGAGAAGGCCAACAGGGAGGCGTATGGGTACGAATGAGTTAGACGGCACTGGTCATGTACGAGGGAAGAATTCGACCTTAGGGCCGTCACTCCGGCGGAAGCCGGAGTCCAGGGCACGCAGAGAAGATGGATTCCCGCGTTCGCGGGAATGACGGAGACGGGCGTACTCAATGACGGAGACAGGGGAACACTAGGTATTGGCAAGGGAATCAGACTGCGAAATCTGTCAACGAATTACTCAACACTTACAATTCCAAGTGGAGCGAGGAATCTCAAGCATTATTTGGGGCGACTCAAAATTGCTCAGTTCCCAGGTATGATTGTGCAAACTGTGTGACATGGGAAAGGCGAAGCTATTAGCCGCTCAGTGCCCAGCGAGTCCGCACAAGGTGGCATCGAGTGAAGATGGATTCTCGCGTGCGCGGGAATTACGGTAAGGGAGCGCTCTTACCGCGCAGCAGTTTTCGCAAGTCCGATTGTGTAGCGCGGGGGCTTGTCCCCCGCTCCGGACATACGTGCTTTCTGGCGAGGATAGGTGACCTGGAAATTCACCACGGTTCCTCAAGCTGCGTAAGGCTCTCCAGTACTGCAGCACGTCCTAGTTGTCTACCACGTCCAACTCAGAAAGGATAGTCGGGCCGCCTTCCAGCGTGCGATGCACCGGGCAGCGCTCGGCAATCTGTAAGAGCCGCTCGCGCTGGGCCGCGTCGAGTCCGCCAGTCACCACAATGTAGCGCCGGATGAGGTCGATCCTTGAACTGCCCTCTTGTTCGCACTCTGCGCAGTCGCGGGCGTGCACGCGCTCGTGGCTGAGTTCTACCTTGACCGCTCGGAGATCCCACTCTTTCCTGTCGGCATACAGCCGCAGCGTCATGGCCGTTCAGGCGCCGAGCGCGGCCAGCAGGAGTTCATAGGGATTGGGCCCGAGGTCTTCTCCTTCAGGGGGCGGCTCGTCTGCGACCAGCGCGTGTGTGTCCGTGACGACGACGTGCTGCAGCCGCTCGTGACTCTTGATCGTAACAGTCTGCACTGCAAGTCCTCCCTGTTGGCGAGTGTCTCTCAGAGAATTAAAACTTCGAGGTTAGTCTGATTCTAGCAACAGACTATAAGGCGGACATGAGCTTCGTGCCGAATTCTGCCGGTTCGCTGCGTTCGATCACCATGTCGGTTGCGTCATGGAACCGCATGAAGTCACGCATGGCGCGGGCAACGGAACCTGCCAGCCGCTCGCTCGGTTTTACGCCCGGTTCGAGGTAGAGCGCTTTAAGCCTGAGCAGGCCGGTCTTTCGTTCCAGCTTCGGATCAAAGCGGCCGACCAATCGCCTCTTGTCCAGGATAGGCAGGCAGAAGTATCCCCAGATCCGGTCCGGCGCTCGTTTGTAGCACTCAAGCGTTTGATTGAAGTTCCACAGGGCACGGTCGCGTCCTCTGGCCCAGAAGAGGCTATCGAAGGGATTGAGAAACGTCGTGCGGCGGACGCGGAGGGCGCCATCCGCCGCAGCATCGAGCAGCGGCAGGTATTCTCGATGCACCAGGAGTTCGTGCGTTTCCCCATCTGCAAGCTGGGCTTCAATTGTGACGAACGTGCCGTCCGCGATCAGCGCCGCCACCAGCGGTCTTGCCTCGGTGGACTTTAGCTTGAGGTAGTTGCCGACCTGTTCTGGCGCGCACACCCCAAACGCCCGCATAGAAATCTCCAGCAAATGTTTCAGCGCTTCTTCCTCTGTTGGCTCCTCTCTATCGACCCATGAGGGTAGCACGCGCTCGCGGATGTCGTAGATGCGCTGGAAATTCACGCGGTTGGATATTGCGAGTTCGCCCGTGTTGTAGAGGTGTTCCAGGACAACCTTCGCGTCATCCCAGTTCCACCATGTGCCGGGCGCACGCGCGCCGGTGCGAAAGTCCGCCGGTCGGGAGCCCCCGCGTTCCCGTACTGCTTCATAAATGTCTTTCACCATTTGCTGTTTTTCGGGATTTGCAGCCCAATTCCTGTACCATTTGTTCGTGCCCTGCCTGTGGCCGCGCATGCGCGGCAGCAGGTACGGGTAGAGGGTCAACGGGATGATGCAGGCCGCATGCGCCCAGTACTCGAAAAGTCGGCGACCGTTTTCGGGCGAAGTATTGCCGTCATCGAACAGGAGCTTGTCCAGCAATGTGGTATCGTAGGCGCCCAGCCGGCTCCAGAGCGTGAGGTACTGGGCTCTGTTGACTACTTGCAGCGTATCGATCTGCACCCAGCCCACGCGCGCTACCGCTGCGTAGACGTCCTCGATTCCCGGTCGGGAGCCTCCGCCCAGCGACTGGCCCAGTCCCTGGGCATGCACTGCAAGCGTAAGAATGGCATACAGCGGGTAGGGCGACCGCGCACTCATGGACGTGGGAGTGATTCCGGCAGCGAGCGCGCCGTCACGTTTTCTGGCAGGCCGTTTGTGGACGCGGTGGCCTCGCGCGCGTAGAGCGAGAGCACTCCGCCCTCGTGCTTGAGCGCGGGCGGCTGCCAGCGGCTGCGGCGCTCCGCGAGGATCTGTTCAATCTCCTCAGGCGGCCGCCGCTCGCCGCGCACGCCCACGATGTTCAGGGAGCGGGCAGGCACGTCAATCTCGATGAGGTCATCCTTTTCCACCAGGGCAAGCGGGCCGCCGAGCGCTGCTTCGGGCATCACGTGGCCGATGTTGGGCCCCTTCGCGGCGCCGGAGTAGCGGCCGTCAGTGATGATAGCGGTGCTGGCTTCAAGGTCGGGCCGCGCCGAGATGACGGTGGTGCAAAAGTACATCTCCGGCATGCCGGTGGAGCGCAGCCCTTCATAGCGAATGATCATGGCGTCGCCCGGCTTGATCTCATCGTTCTTCACGCCTGCGATGGCGTCGTCCTCGCAGTCGTAGGGCACCGCGCGGCCAACCATCTGGTGGGTGCGGGGGTCGGCAGCCACGTGCTTCATCACCGCTCCCTCCGGCGCCAGGTTGCCGGTGAGCACGGCAATCGTGCCGCCCGTCTTGTACGGACGCTCGATCGGATAGAGCACGTCCTCCTTGCGCAGGCCGTGGTTATCCAGGTAGCCTGCGATCTCGTCGAACCAGCCGGACTCTTCCAGGTCTTTCAGATTTTCACCGATGGTCTTGCCCGTAACCGTGAGGCAGTCAAGGTACAAAAAGTCTTTTACCTCATTCATCAGGGCCGGCACGCCGCCGCAGTACCACACGTACTCCACCGGATGCGTGCCGTAGGTCTTCACATCGGTGAGTACCGGCACCTTTCTGCCGATTTCGTCGAAATGCTGCGGACGGACTTCGATGCCTACCTCTTGGGCAATTGCGGGCAAGTGGATCAGGAGGTTGGTAGAGCCGCCGACTGCGGCATGGAGCACGAGGGCATTGTGGAACGCCTCTGGGGTTAGGATGTCGCGGGGGCGGATGTTCTTTTCCAGCAGCGTCATTACCTGCTCCCCGGCGTCGCGGGCCATGCGGGTGAGTTCGCGCAGCGGCGCCGGGATGAGTGCGCTGCCGGGCAACGTCAGCCCCAACGCTTCCGCAATCACCTGGTTGGTGCTGGCGGTGCCCATGAACTGGCAGGAACCCGGCGTGGGACACGCATGCTTCTGCTTGGCAATCAGCTCTTCCTCGGTAATCTGCCCTTTGTCCCGCATGATACCGAGCGGATACATAAGTTCTGACGACATGTTGCAGGGACCGTTAGTCTGCGTGCCGCCGGGAATATGTATGGCTGGGAGGTTTACGCGCGCCATGGCCATCAGATGGCCGGGCACGGCCTTATCGGCAGTGGAAATGCACACCATGGCGTCGTGGGGATGGGCCAGCGCGTGGATTTCAGTCATATAACTGATGATGTCTCGCGAGGGCAGGCTAAAGCGCATGCCGGCATGGGCTTGGGCCACGCCGTCGCAGATGTCGGTGCAGTAAAATTCAGCGGGCTTGCCGCCGCGCGTGTAGACGCCGAACTTGGCTTGCTCGACCAGATCTCCGAGATGTACGCTGGAGGGGTGTGAGCAGCCTGTCACGCTCTCCACCAGCACCTGCGGCTTGCCCAGATCGTCTACCGTCCAGTCCATGCCCATACGCAGGGCATCGCCTTGGCGGTTGAGGTCCCGCAACTTCTGACTCCGCAACGCCATTCCCCTCGCCTCCCTCCGTCATTTTTCGGGTTGTGTGCTGCCGTCTTGCACTCTATTGTACAGAATAGTGTACAGGGTGAACGCGTGGGGGATGTTAAGCGTTGGTTGCCAGTTGTAGGAAGGGCTGCGTCGACAGACTGCTTGCCGGGAAATTCACTCGTCTTTGCAAGTATCTTGCGACAAAATGCTCCATCCCCACTCTGCCTACGCCAGTGTTGCGTGAGGTTGACGGCGGCCGTGGACACTTCTCCACGTGCTATAGAGAGTCTGTGAAGGTAGTGATGAAAGCTGGATGGCTGCAAAGCCCGGCAGCAAAGGGAAACACATGAGTCTTCCAACTCCTACGGAGCTGGTGCATGCGGCGATCGCGGAGAAGGGTAGGATTACCTTTGCTGAGTTTATGGAGATCGCGCTCTATGCCCCGGGCGTGGGGTACTACACGGCATCCCCTGCTTCATGCAATGAAAGCGGCACGCACACGGACCGCCACTCCCGCGAGTCAGACTGTCACTCCCGCGAATTAGACTGTCACTCCCGCGATTCAGACCGTCACTCTCGCAAATCAGACCGTCATTCCCGCGAAAGCGGGAATCCACAGCACCAGTCGCGAACCGGCCCGCCGCACGACTACTACACCGCGCCGCAACTCCACGCTGTCTTTGGCGCATATCTTGCGCGTCACGTAGCCCAGATATGGCGAGAACTCGGCGCGCCGGAACACTTCGACGTAGTGGAGCTGGGTGCGGGGCGCGGCATGCTTGCATGGGACATACTTCGCGGTCTGCGCGACACTGCCCCGCGCTGCTGGGAACGCACACATTACCGCTTGGTGGATCGCGGCCCCGCACCGAGTGTCAGAGAACAGGAAGCCCTCGCTGAAGTTGCAGCGCATCCCGTGCACAACGACCGCGAACTCGTCGCGCCTGTGAGCGGTGTGGTTCTATCCAATGAACTGCTCGATGCGCTGCCGGTGCAGCGTGTGTGCGTTGAGGATAAGGAGTTGAAGGAAGTTTACATAACATTGCGCGATGGCCGACTGCGTGAATTTGTCGACAGGCCATCCTCAGCGGATCTCGTGGCGTTCGTGGAGCGGCTAGGCATGCCGCCGGCGGGTTGGCGGGGTGAAATAAGTCTCCAGGCCACGGCATGGCTTGAGCACGTAGCGCAAGAACTGACACGGGGCACAGTAATCACCATCGACTACGGCGCGACGTGGGAAGAACTGTGCGGCCCGCGGCATGCCGGCGGCACGCTGGCCTGTTACTATCGGCACCGGGTGAGCAAGGACCCCTATGCTCGAATCGGCGCCCAAGACATCACTGCCCACGTGAATTTTTCCGCGCTCATGAACGTTGGCGCGGGGGCCGGCCTGCGCACGACCGCCTATCAGTCCCAGGCCGAATATCTGATTGGACTCGGCATTGGTGAGGAGTTGACTGCCCTCTCAGCGCAGCCTCCAACAGTGGCGACGCAGCGCGCCAAACGGGCGATTACCGATCTTGTGTGGCCCGATGGCATGGGAGGCTTTCGCGTGCTGGTGCAGGAGAAGAATTCAGAGTAGTAGTCTACACTTGATTAGTGATGGAATTTTGGCCTGGGTAGATTTGCAAGAGTTCTCGATAGAATGACTGGTTGTTGGTTGGATACAGCGTGAGTTGACGGCCCTCTAATTAAGGGCTGAAATCTCTATTCGGATTGCAGAAACGACAGAAGGATCGTGCAAGAATGGGAAAGCTAGCCCTAACCGGCGGGACACCGATTGTCAACAGGCCATTGGGTAGTGCGTGGCCCGTGCATGATGAACGGGATGAGCGGGCGCTGGCGGAGGTCTTGAAGAGCGGCGCATGGACTCGGTCGAAATCGCAGGGTGCCGAGTCGTGGGTCTGGCAATTTGAAGACGCATTTGCCGCCTTTCAAGACGCGCGACATGGCGTAGCGGTTGCCACGGGGTCAAGTGGGATGGAGCTAGTGCTGAAGGCGGTAGGAGTAGAGCCCGGCGATGAAGTCATCATCCCGGCGGCAACGTGGATTACCGTGGCAACCGCAGTAATTACCGTTGGGGCTGCGCCGGTATTTGTGGATATCGACCCCGGCGCCTACAACATAGACGCTCGCAAGGTGGCCGCAGCAATTACGCCCAAGACCCGCGCCGTATTCTGCGTTCACAATGGCGGCATGCCGGCGGACATGGATGCCCTGCGCGCGCTGGCCGACCGGCATGGCGTTGCCCTCGTAGGTGATTGCGCGCATGCGCACGGCAGCCAGTGGCAGGGCCGCGGCGTGGGGGCCATCGAGGACGCGGGTGTCTTTAGCTTTCAGGGAAGCAAAGTGCTACCGTTGGGCGAGGGCGGCATGGTGCTCACCGACTCGGAGGAAATCCAAGCGCGCCTCTTCGGCTACCATCACGTGAACGGTATTGTAGGGCGTCCCAAACCGGAGCGGTCGTTGCCCGCCACGAATTTGCGCATGACCGAATGGGTTGGCGCGTTGGGGCTGGTCGGACTGGAGCGCTTGCCGGACCAGGTCGCCGCGCGCGAAGCTAACGCCCGCTATCTCAGGCAAGGTCTTGCCGAGATTCCCGGTGTAGACAGTCTCGTTTGGGATTCACGAGTGACCCGCTGGAGTTTCTATATCTGGCACTGGCGTTTCGTGCCGTCCGAATTCGAGAATATTCAGCGCGACACCTTCCTCGCGGCGCTCAAGGCGGAAGGCGTGCCGACGAGTACGGGCCAAACTGCTCCACTCTACAAGCATGCCGCGTTAACGGGGATGGACTGCGGTCGCACCAACTTTCCCTTCAATGCGCGCGTGTACGGGCAGGCGCTGGACTATGCACGCAACACCTGCCCTGAAACCGAGCGCATCGCGGCCACGGAAGCGCTGGCTTTCTCGCACACCCTTTTCTTGGGGCCTCGTGAAAACATGGACCAGATTCTTGACGCCGTGCGCAAGATTAGGGAGAATGTCGCTGAACTGCATGCCTGGGAACAAGCACACCCCGGCGGCCCGCCCGCGTGACAGATCGTGGGTTCTTGTTGTAGTGTGTTTGTCTGAGGCGGGTATGCAGGATGGGCGGCAACCGGGTTCGTGGTCCTTTTGCGGGATTTTCTCATTCTCTTGCCGTAGTGCATAGTGTAGTAAAGGCGTGCTCACAGCAAACCAAGTAGGAATTAGACATTGGCAAAACGGAAACTGATCGTCGTTGAATCGCCTACGAAGGCGCGGACAATCAAGAAATTTCTTGGCCGCAACTACGCGGTTGAGTCATCTATGGGTCACGTGCGAGACCTTCCCAAGAGCAAACTTGGGGTGGAGGTGGAGAAAGACTTCGCGCCGTCTTACGTCGTTCCGCGCGACAAGAGCGCTACCGTCAAGAAACTCACCGAGCATGCGCGGAAAGCGAGTGAAGTCTTGCTTGCCACCGACCCGGACCGGGAAGGGGAAGCCATCGCGTGGCATTTGCTCGAGGCCCTCAAGCGGAAGATGAAGAACCAGGACTTGAGCGCGAAGCGTGTCGTCTTTCATGAGATAACCGAAGATGCCGTAAGACACGCTCTGGACGAGCCACGCGATATCAACGCCGACTTAGTGGATGCGCAGCAAGCGCGGCGGGTGCTCGATCGCCTGGTCGGGTACAAGATGAGCCCGTTTCTCTGGCGCAAAGTCCAACGGGGCCTTTCCGCCGGACGGGTGCAATCCGTGGCCCTGCGTCTCATCGTGGACCGTGAACGCGGGATCGAGGCCTTTGCGCCGCAGGAATATTGGTCGCTTCACGCTAGTCTTGCCAAGCGGCCCGCCAAGCGCGCTCAGGACCAATTCGACGCTGAGCTTGTGCAGGTGAGCGGCAAGAAGCCTGAAATCAACGATGGAGAGACTGCGGAGAACATCGTTGCGGAGCTTGACGGCGCCGCCTGGCCGGTGCAGAAGATTTCAGTGCGAGACAGACGCCGACGGCCAAGCGCCCCCTACACCACGAGCACCATGCAGCAGGACGCCTCCGGCCGCTTGAACTTAGGCGCCGCCCGCACCATGCGCTTGGCACAACAGCTCTATGAGGGCATTGAGATTGGCGGGGAAGGCCAAGTGGGTCTCATCACCTACATGCGCACCGACTCCGTGCAGGTCAGCAATGAGGCGATTGGGCAAGTGCGGCAGTTCATCGGTCAGACATTTGGTTCGGTTGAAGTGCCCGAGAAGCCAAATCGCTATACGTCGCGTGTGAAGAATGCCCAGGAGGCCCACGAGGCGATCCGTCCTACCAGTGTCTTGCACACGCCGGAACAGATGCGTGAGTTCTTGGATGCCAGTCAGCTCAAGCTCTATACGCTGATTTGGCAGCGTTTCGTTTCCAGCCAGATGCGCCCGGCCGTGCTGCAGACAACGTCGGTTGACGTCGTCCCGCAACGAGACGGGGCCGACCTGAAGTACCGCTTTAGAGCGTCGGCAACGAGAGTCAAGAATCCCGGCTTCTATCGGGTCTACCGCGCAGACGAAGAACAAGCAGACGAGAAGAATTCCCTGCCGCCACTGGCGGAACGCGAGGAGTTGGATCTCAAGAAACTCTGGCCGGAGCAGCATTTCACCCAGCCGCCGCCGCGCTTTACCGAGGCGAGCCTCATTCGCGCGCTGGAAGAGGAGGGAATCGGCAGGCCGAGCACCTATGCGCCAATCTTGTCGGTCATCCAGGAGCGCACCTACGTGGAGCGCGAACGGCGCACCCTCAAGCCTACGGAACTGGGGATGGTGGTGCGGGACATGCTCGTCAAACACTTCCCGGACATCATCAAGCCGGAGTTTACGGCGGCAATGGAGGAAGACCTGGATGCCATTTCCCGCGGGGAAAAGCGGTGGACACCCGTTCTCGAAGAATTCTATGGCGACTTCAGCGAAGCATTGGCGAAGGCAGACCAAGAAGCCGAACGTGTCAAGGCGCCGGTGGAAGAGACCGGCGAGATGTGCGAAGAGTGCGGCAAGCCACTGCTCCTCCGCAGCGGTCGCTTTGGCAAATTCATCGGGTGCAGCGGCTTTCCGCAATGCCGCAATACCAAGCCTTACTTAGATACGATTGGCGTCGACTGCCCGCAGTGCGGTCAAGGGGAGATCGTGCGGAAGCTCAACAAGCGGCGCAACGTCTTCTACAGTTGCTCTCGGTATCCCGACTGCGAATACGCGAGTTCCCGTCCCCCGGCTGCCCGCAAAGACTCGGCTGAGAAAGCGCCTGCCAAGGAACCGGCGGAAGTAGCGGGCGACTAGCCGGCCCCCCACGGATTGTGGCTTGGCCCCAGGTAGCGCGCAAAATTGCTGGGTGCGCTGCCAAGTGCGCCCACCTCGCAGCCTCTTTCCAATTATGGCTAGAATCGGCAGCGCCGGCCGCCGGCGCTGCAAGAGACCGCTTCTTGGTACACCCTACCTGGACTCGTCTCCTGGCGTTGCGCACGCCTCTCGTGCCTTAGAATCAAGAAACTGGGAGCGAGATAGTCATCTCTGTGTTCTCGCCGGGTTCGGAAGCGGGCGCTATCGAACCGGACGCGCAGGGGCAAAGTGTCATGTGAAAGACTAAGCCTCAGACCGGACCCTGTGTCCGCCGGTTTCGCAATAGAGAACGCAGCCTCGGATGCCTCACCGGATGGATTGCCAACTCTGGCGTGTGTGCTGCACTTTTCTGGCTTGACGAGCGCGAAACCGAATCAGCATTACACAAGGTAAGAGATTCTCGATCAGAGGCGGCTGCCGCCACAGGTTAGGCAGTCTCAGGCTTAGGCTGCTCCCCATCCGCTAGCTCGGCAATGCCATCGGCTTGCTGCGTGCGCAGGTTGTCAAGTTTGTGCAGTTGCCGCTCCATCGCGCGACGGCGGGTGCCGGTGAGCGAATCGAAGTCCTTGGAGAGCTTTTGGAAGTCACCTTCAACCCTGTCGATCGCGTCAACGTAGCGGCCCCATTCCTTAGAGAATGCGCCTAGGAGCGTAAGCATCTCGCCCGCGGCTTGCTGGAGTGAGAAGAACTCGGCAGCTTGGCGAATCACGCTAAGCACGCCGAAGAGACTGAAAGGCGAGCAGAGGACGACACGGCTTTCGAGGCTATTCTCCAAGAGCGTGCTGTCACGCTGCATGATGAAGCTGTACACCTGTTCAAGCGGGATGAAGAGCAGTACGCAGTCCACGGTGTTGGCGGCAGGGTCGATGTATTCCCGCGACGTGACCGCTTTCACGTGCGCGCGCACGTCGCGAAAGAATTGTTGCTCGAACTGTTCCTGTTCGGTATCGGACTCGGTTTCCAACGCCCGCAGGTAGTTATCGAGCGGAAACTTGACGTCCATGTTTAGGAACAGGTCCTTGGGCAGCTTGAAGGTGAAGTCGGGACGTGTGCCTGCCGCGGTAGTTTCCTGCTTCGTGTAGTGAATATTGGGCAATAAGCCTGCCGCCCGCAGCACATCCTCGGCCATGCGCTCGCCCCAGGCGCCGCGCGCGCGGCTGTTGGCCAGGGTCTCGCGCAGCGAATTGGTTGTTTCCGTGAGGCGTTGGGTCTGGTCGGCGGTATTGCGGATTTCTGTAGTAAGCGCGCTCAAGCGCTCGCCGCTCTGCGCCTGTACGTCCGTCATGAGCGTGCGCACTTGCGCCAATGTCGCGCCCATTTGATTGAGTTGCTGATCGATGAGACGCTTCTTGCTCTCAAGTTCCTGGGAATTCTGGGTCTGCTGTGCGCCGAGTTGGCTCTTGGCAAGCTCTACCAGTTGGCTCGTGCTCTGGTTGAGCGCCTGCAAGGAGAGGCTGCGGAATTGGTCGGACATGTGCTGCAACAGGGTCTGCACGTGTTCTTGCTGCGCCCGTTCAGACTGTTCGCGGATGCGCTCGCCGATGGTCTCGGCGGTCTGCCTGCGCCGCATGCCAAAGAGTGCAGCTAGTACAAGGCCGAGAAACAGCCCCGCAATTCCGCCTACGATTAGAGAAACGGTATCCATAGGCACTCCACTAAAGAGCGAACTGATCGATACTAGTCTGTTGCTCGCTGCGCCAATACTGTAGACACGCCGCGTCGCATGCGGCAGCGTTTAGCGGTCATGCCAACCCCCGGCGCGCACCGGCATCGATATCGATAGACGTGCCCGTAATCATGGCCGCGCGCTCCGAAACCAGGAAGGTTACCAATTCGGCGACGTCCTCCGGCATCGTCATGCGTCCCAACGGGTTGGGAGCACGCATCTCCTCTGCCGCTTGCCGTGCCGGCTCGCCCCGCAGTTGCTCGTTCTGCTGGGCCATGTCATCGATCAGGCCGGTTTCCGTGAGGCCGGGATTCACCATGACGATACGGATGCGGTCTTGTGCTACTTCGTCGGCGAATGTCTTGGTGAATGCGAGCAGACCGGCGTTCACCACACTCGCGATGGCCAGGCGTGTTGAAGGATCGTGCGCAGAACCGCCGCCAATCAAGACGATTGCGCCGCCGCCGCTCTGCCGCAGGTACGGCGCAGCTTCCCGCGCTGAGCGAATGTAGCCCAGCAGCTTGAGGCGAATTTGCTCTTCCCAGGTTGAATCCGGCACGTCTAGATTGCCGCCGACAACGCCCCCGCCTGCACATGCTACCAAAATGTCGAGCCGGCCGAATTCCGCGTCGGTTGTGCGCAGCGCACCTTGAACGGCGCCAAGCTCCGTGACGTCAGCGGCAATGCCAATGGCCCTGCTGCCTGTTTCTTGCCCAATCGTGTGTGCGGTTTCGCTCAGGACGTTGGACGTACGCGCCACCAGGGCCACGTCTGCGCCCTGTTCGGCCAGGGCCCGGCCGATTGCTTTGCCGATGCCGCGGCTACCGCCGGTGACTAAGGCTGCGCGGCCTGCCAAGCTGTGTAATTCCATCGCAATGCTCCTCCTGCATGACATGGTGAATCTGTGCGGTCTGCTCAAATGGCTGCGCCATACTCAAGTTAATAATCATAGACAAAAGAATGCAAATGTATGATGAAATGAAAAGTATACTTGCTTGTTTTGAAACTATATACTATAATATCTTCAATAGCAGTGACTTGAAATGAATTCCGCGGTAAACGTGATCGGGCAAATTGGATGCAGGAACCCAAACGGAGTGCCCTGCCAACGGCCTTTCAGGTTAGGCTGGTATACTTTAATTATTGTAGACTGTTCTATTTTACCGCTTGACGTGCCTGTTGGGTTCACAGGAACAGGCGAGATACCGCAAGAGCCGGAATCACAACAATTCAGCATAGTTTGGAGTCAGAGCGGTGGTTAGATGGCAGAAAATCCTTATCCTGATTGTTGTCTTGGCAGCTTTTATTGTTGGCGCAAGATATGCCGTTTTGCAGTTTCTCGGCGGCAGTGACGACGAATCCCAATTGGTTGCGGAAACTGAATTTGTTGCCGTTACTCGCGGAACGATTATGACCACGGTGAATGCCTCCGGGAACATTGTGTATCCGGAGCAAGTGGAGCTCGCCTTTCCCGTGATGGGAGAAATACTAGAGGTTTTCGTTGCCGTAGGGGATGCCGTGGCGAAAGATGCCCAGCTCGCCTCGCTGGACGACCTGGAGTTAAGAGATGCAGTGCTGCGGGAAGAGTCAAATCTGCGTACGGCCGAGATAAATCTGGAAAAGCTCTTGGCGCCAAGCGCTTCGGAGGATGTGCGCAAGGCGGAACTCGCTTTGGAATCTGCGCAGTCCGAGGCGGAAGCAAGTCTGAGAAGAGCTGACACCACACTGGACGATGCCGAAGAAGCGCTGGCGGACTTACTGAATCCTGAAGAGAGCGCCGTAAAGGCAGCCGATAAGAAAGTGGCCGACGCCAGAAGCGCCCTGCTACAAGCGGAAGAGAGGCTGGCTGCCCTGCGCGCCGGTGGTGGCGCTGCGAAAATCCAAGCGGCAAAAAACGCACTCTTGGCCGCGCAAAACAGAGTGGATATGGAAAAGGTACGCGTACGAGAGGACATTGAAGAATTCAAGGCTGAGCTAGAAAGAGCGCGTGAACGCCTGGAAGCTGTGCGGGAGAGATTGCAAAGGGACGACAGTGAGGGTAACCAGAACGACTTCGATGACGCGCAGAGGAACTTCGCTGAAGTAAAAGAACGCGTAGACCCGGAGATTAGCATTCGACAGGCCGAATTGTCCGGCAATCCGCCTCCAGGCACCATTGTTGGCGAGCTTACGGCCAAGGTGAGAGAGGCGGAGCTCAACCTGGAGAGCGTGCGTGTGTCGGCGGGCAGTGATCTACAGGCAGCCGAGCGAGAGATCCAGAGCGCGAGGGATGCGCTGGCAATTGCAGTGGACGAGCAAGATGCGCTGGTACAACCGAGCACAGAGAAAGTGGAAGAAGCCAGAGACAAGGTACAGACTGCCCAAACCGAGCGAGAAGAGGCGCAACGGCAGGCGGATAACGATATTGAACGTGCCCGCCTTGACTTGGACACAGTCCGCGCAGGCGCCAATGCGCAGGAGGTGGAGCTGCAGCAGCTTCAGGTCGAGCGCGCGCAGTTGAATCTTGAGAAGGCGAAACGCGATGTTAGCCAAGCCATATTGCGCGCGCCGTTTGCCGGTGTGGTTGCTGCCGTGGAGGGCTATGTCGGTCAGAAGGCAGGAAACAAGGTTGTCACACTCGTGCGCGCGGACCGCATCGAGATGCAGGCAAGGGTGGATGAGGCCGATGTTTCGTCCATTCAAGTCGGTCAGCCGGTTGTAGTAACCACGTATGCGTCACCCGATGAAAAGATTGCCGGTACAGTAGAGACTATCTCCCCAACCGCTATTGAACAACAGGGCGTGGTGCTCTATCCCATAACTATTCGGCTGGAACCGGGTAACCATGGCCTGCGGGGAGGACTCTCCGCAAACGCCGTGATCGAAGTGTCAAGCCTTGCAAACGTCCTGCTGCTGCCTAATAGGGCAATTCGGCGGGAAGGTGACGAGCGCGCAGTCTACGTGCGGCAAGCAGGGGACGAGCTGGAACGGCGTGTCGTTGAGATTGGCGTGCGGGACAGCGAAGTCTCGGAAATCCTGAGCGGCGTTAGCGAAGGGGAAGAGGTCGCAATTTCGTTACGAGTGGGTGGCAGTATCGGCGGCGGCGGTATTGACATTCGCACACGGTAAACAGAGGGTGTCTAAAGACCTGGCTGCGTTGCTTTGCATGACGTGAGACATTGGGGATATCCATGCAGGATACTGTGATCGAAACGGCCGACATCAGAAAGACCTACGTGATGGGTGACTCTGAGATTCATGCCCTCGACGGGGTTTCGCTGCTCGTGGAGCGGGGTGATCTGTTGGCGATTACGGGACCTTCGGGCTCGGGTAAGTCCACGCTTATGAATATCCTCGGGTGTCTGGATCGTCCCGATGCCGGCGACTACTTGCTGGACGGCGAAGACGTCGCCACGCTCGATGACAATCGCCTGGCGGAAATTCGCAACCGCAAGATAGGGTTCGTCTTTCAGTCTTTCAATCTGCTGCCGCGCGTCAGCGCATTGGAGCAGGTGGAGTTGCCATTGCTGTACGGCGGCGGGAATAGAGGGAAAAGAGCTGCGCGGCGCGCCTCGTCGGCTGCGGGCGCGGCAGTGAGCGCGGGCAAGGCGCCGACCGAACTATCCGGTGCGGAGCAACGAGCCGGTGTGGCGAGAGACCTCATGCTTCAGAAAGGCGGCTCCGGCTGGCGCGACCGCGCGCGCGAGGCCTTGATAGCCGTCGGCCTGGAAGACCGCATGTCTCATAAGCCAACGGAGTTGTCCGGCGGTCAGCAGCAGCGCGTCGCCATTGCCCGTGCCTTGGTAACCGACCCCGCGATCATCTTGGCAGACGAACCTACAGGCAACTTGGATTCGCGCACAAGCGAAGAGCTCATGGGGCTCCTATTGCGACTTAATGCCGATCGGGGCATTACGGTTATCTTCATTACGCATGAGGAGGAGATCGCGCGCCGCACCAACCGTATCATCCGCATGCGCGATGGTCTGATCGCGGCCGAAGAGCGCGGCAACTCTGGCAGCGGCGCACCCTCTGAATCCGGAGCAGCGGCAGGCCAGGCTCCACTCAATTCCTCAATTGGCGATGGAGAGGAGACTCTCTCGCAGGCAGAACCTTCCCCAGCGACACCAGCACAATCCGGCGAGGTCACCCCGTGAATTTTGCGACACTGAAAGTGGCCATCAGCGCCCTGACTGCGAACAAGCTGCGCACGAGTCTAACTCTGCTGGGCATGATAATCGGCGTGGCCTCGGTCACTGCGCTCATGTCAATCGGTCGCGGCGTGGAGAGGCAGATTACTACGGAGTTGCAGGCAGCAGGCACGAACGTCCTCTTCATCTTCAGCGGCCGACCGGGCGGTTCTTCAAGCGAGGAACCCGTACAGCAACTCACGTACGAAGATGCGCTGGCACTAGAGGAGTTGACGTGGGATGGAACCGTTGTCGGCGTGGCTGCGGAAGGAAGTAGCCGCAGCCTCAGCGTAGTAGCGCAAAGCAGCGATACGCGCGCATCAGTGCAAGGCGTTACTGCCAACTACCTATCGGTGAACAATCTTACGCTGGCCTACGGACAGCCGATCTCTGCAATAGACGTAGACTCGCGCGCTTCCGTGGCCGTATTGGGCTCCAAAGTCGCGGCAGACCTCTTCCCGGACGATGATCCAATCGACCAGACGGTCCGCGCGGAAAACTTGCGCTTGCGCGTTGTCGGGGTGCTGGAGGAACAGGGCGGTAGCGCCGGCTTTGGCAACAGCAGCGACAACGCGATTTTGATACCAATTACAACAGCGCAAGCGCGCCTCAGTAGGTGGGTTACCGCGCGCGGTGAACGGCCCGTCAATTCAATCAGCGTAAAGTTGCTGGATGAGCAGGAAGAGACTATCGATGCCGGCGCGGCGGGGATCAGGCAGATTCTGCGTGAACGCCATGAAATTCCCGAAGAAGCGGACGATGACTTTATCATCATGAGTCCCAAAGACCTCATCGAGGCGGTGAGCGCGGCCCTTGGCGTCTTTACGCTCTTCCTGGGCGCGATTGCGGGTATCTCCTTGCTGGTAGGCGGCATTGGCATCATGAATATCATGCTCGTCTCCGTGACCGAACGCACCCGCGAGATCGGTATCCGCAAGGCAGTGGGCGCAAAGCGGCGCGACATCCTCATTCAGTTTCTCGTGGAAAGCGTGGTCGTGAGTGTGGTAGGGGGTGTACTGGGCATTCTGCTCGGCACGTTGATCTCGTTCGGAATTGCGCAGATTCCGTTCGGAGGTGATGGCGAGAGTTTGCAGACCGCGGTTACGCTGGACATCATCCTCCTTGCCGTAAGCGTGGCGGCCACAGTGGGCATCTTCTTCGGCATCTATCCCGCCAATCGCGCTGCCCGTCTCGATCCCATTCAGGCGCTGCGCTACGAGTAAGCATGCATCGCACTCTTGAAGCCATGCGGAGCACGGGGTTGGGACTTGGTCAACGCAAAAAGCTGCCCCTCTGGGCAGCCGTGAGATGAGATACACCATGCAAGAAGATTCATACAAGCAGCGATACGGCGCTGAGGACTATTACTGGGGTACGAAACCGTCCGCAATCTGCCAGCAAGTCTTGGAGCTATTGCCGCCGGACCGAACGGTGTCGCTGCTCGATATTGGCTGTGGGGAGGGCAGGAATGCCGTCTACTTTGCACACTGCGGGTATGGGGTTACGGCGTTCGACCTCTCGGCGGCGGGCGTGGCAAAGACAGATCGCCTTGCCGCGACAGCAGACGTACCAATTTCGGTCTTTCAAGCAGATATGAATGAATTCAGGCTAGAGAAGAGCTTCGATATTCTGTTCTCTACCGGCGTATTCCACATCATTCCCCAAAAGTTGCGCCAGGAAATCTTCGGACATTACAAAGCGCGAACCAACAGTGGGGGCTTGCATTGCTTCTCGGTTTTCGTGCGCAAGCCGTTCATCGGCAAAGCGCCCGATGGCGATCCGGGCGCGGAGCCCTGGCTGTCGGGCGAACTCCTGACGCTCTACCATGACTGGAAGATCGAGCACTGCACTGAAGAGATCTTCGACTGCATGTCCGGCGGCGTACCGCACCAACACGCGATGAGTCGGATGATCGCGCGGAAAGTGTAGGGGCACAGCCAGTACAATAGCCTTCTTGGGGCCACATTGCCGCTCGCCTCTTTTCACTTCAACCCACTGCAGGGACTCTTATGGGCAAGCTATAGGTCTCTTCGGCCGAACGCGCGCACGCCGAGCAGCACGGCAAAGATGATGTACAAGAGCGCCCAGGCGAGCATGTACACAGAGGGTTGACTGAAGCCTTCAAAGGGACCGCCCGCGAGGCCGGCGAATTTCTGCACGTCCAGCCGCTGCGCGGCCATGCGCCACAACGCATCGGACGGCAGCACGAGGCTGGAGATAACACCGATATTCTGCATCACTTGGATTTGCAGAAGCACGCCGAGTTGTTCCACCATACCACCCACCAAGGCCAAGCCGTACAGCATGATTACGGTCACTCCCGCCGTAAGGCTGGAAAGGAGCGTGCTTGCGCACACGGTTACGCACGTGAGCAGAATGCCAAGCATACCGAGCAAGAGCGCGGACTGCCAGCTCGACCACGAGAAGAACCCCGCGAATATCCAGGTCAGGATGAGCAGGGCCAGGGTTGTGCTTATAGCGAAGGCAGCGGACATCGCCCCCAAGCCGCAGCACTTGCCGATCAGCACCTGCCACCGCATGAGCGGTTTGGGAATGATGGCATGGAGCGTGTTCTGCTCGACTTCGGTGGCAATCGCGCCGGCAGACGTGAATATTGCCACCAGCGCCGTCAGCATGCCCGCGACGTTGAGCGCAGAGGCCAAGAGCTGCCCCGCCACGGCGTCGCGAAAGACTTCCGGATCCACGAAGCGTTCTGGCACCCGCAGGCCGCGCATAACAAAGTACATGCCCAATCCATAGAGCGCGAGGAAGGCGGCTGCCAGCAACACGCCCCCGAGCACGGCCTTCTTCCGCACGCCTTCCTGCAGGGTAAGGTGGGCGATGATGAGAATGGGACCGGTCAAGCTAAAGTGCTCCTGTGTTCGCATGGGGCGAATTAATTGCGGCGGTCATGCCCCGGTGTCGTCCACGGTGCGCACAAAGAGGTCTTCCAGGCTCTCATGGCGGAGCGCCACGTGGTGTATGGCGGCGCCGCCGGTGACGAGCAGTTCCACGATTTGCGGTACGTCGGCGGGATCCTCCAGCGCCAGCGTTAGCTGATTGCCCTCGCGCGCCGCAACAGTCCACTGCGTCTTCACGCGTGCCAGAATTTCGTCATTCATTCCCTCTACGTGTACGTCCAGCAGCCGGCGGGCAGCGAGAAGTTCGTCCAACGTGCCGTCGCGCACCACTTCGCCGCGCTGGATGATTGCCACACGGTCGCACACCGCCTCTACCTCGGAGAGCAGGTGAGAATTGAGGAAGACGGTTTTCTGCTCGGCTTTGAGTTTGCGGATGATGTCCCGCACCAGACGGCGGCCAATGGGGTCCAGGGCGCTGGTAGGTTCGTCGAGAAAAATCAACTCCGGATCATGCAGCAGCGCCTGGGCAATGCCAATTCGTTGGAGCATGCCTTTGGAGAAGGTGCGCAGTTGTTGGCCGGCGGTGTGTTCCAAATTGACGAGCGCCAGCACCTCCGAGATGCGCAGCTTGCGCTGCTTGGCGCTCATGCCGTAGAGCTTGCCGTGAAAATCAAGAAACTCACGAGCGGTGAACCACTCGTGAAAGCGGAATAGCTCCGGCAAGAAACCGATCTTTGACTTAATGCGGAGGTCGCCCAAAGGGGAACCCAGCAACGTGCCGCTGCCCTCGGTCGGAAAGACCAAGCCCAAGAGCATCTTCACGCACGTGCTCTTGCCCGCGCCGTTGGGTCCGAGAAAGCCAAAGATCTCGCCACGAGGCACCGCGAGGTCGAGGCTCGCGACGGCAGGCGTGTCGCCGTAAACTTTGCGTAGCTGGTGGGTGGTGATTGCAAAATCGGTCATGGGGGATGTGATAGTTATGCGAAGAGCGGGTGGCTATGGTTCTGCTGAGCGAATAAGGCCGACGCGTTCTTGTACAGGATCAGCGCCTTTTCCTCCGCCGAGATGTCGGCGCCGTAGACTTTCGCAAGCTGCGATACGAACGACCTACCGGTGCCGTCGCTCCCCTGGACAACGTGGTTGGCGCCGACGTACTTTACCAGCGTCTCCGTGTAGCCGTTCGTGGCTTCACAGCCGCCGATGTCCAGATATATGTTGGGCAGGCCGCCTGCCAGTTTCACGGTGTATTCGATGTCACCGCTGGCATGTCCCCAGAAGAAATTCACGGCGGGGTGACGCAAGGCGGCGGCTCGCATGTCAAACGGATCGGTTTCACCGGGTAGATTGCCCGTAACTTCCATCCAGCTATGCTGCAATACGGGCAGCCGGTAGTCGGCGCACACCGCGAAGACTGCATCGACGCGCGCATCGTCTGCCTTGACCGCTGTCCAAAGCTTCACCCCCTGGGGGCCGTGATGTTGCTTGACTCGCCGCTCCAACTCATCAACGGCGTACTGGCCGTGGGCGGGATTGAGATACCACATGGGTATGACGCGGAGCGGGTTGGCAGTGGCGACTTCCGCCGTGCGGTCGTTGCAGCGCGTTACAAACTCGCGGGACGGGTAATTCGGTGAACTGCTGCCTTCCAGGTTGATGCTGTTGAGGCAGAGAATCATGTTGAGTTGCTCGGCTTGGCGCAGCGCGCGCTCCAGCATCGGCATTGAGCGGATATGTACGTGGACGTCGATAATCAAGGAATGCTTCTCTGCGCAGCTAGGCTAAGTGTGTGTGCAAATGCACGCCCAATAAAAAAATCCGATTTGCTCTATTCTGCTGAACCTTCCGCCCACCCTTCACCCTTTCGACAGGTCAGAACGGACAAGCTCAGAGCGAACGAATGAGAGACTGCACTAGCATAAACTTGTAAACTCTTGTAAAGCTTGTGGACTCTATGAACGTTCGTGCTGAGCTTGTCGAAGCACAAACAGAGTTGCTTGCAGACTGTGACAAGTAGGAAACTCCGACAGCGCGGGGACGTCTGCCGCCAGGCTTTCCAATGACAACCGGCGGCCGCATAGCCGTGTCCCTTCTCCTCATTCTATACTATGCCGTAGCGAAAGCATGAGAGGCGTCTAAGGACTCCACATGGAACTATTGTTCGGATTTCATCCGGTACGGGAGGCACTGCGCGCCGGGCGTGTGCCGGAAGCCGTATGGGTGGTGGCGGGTGCGAAGGGCCTGGGTGAGATTTCGGCGGTGGCGCGCGCGAGCGGGGTGAACGTCCGGACGGTCTCGCGACAGGAGTTAGGTGATCTCTGCGGCAGTAGCCGCCACCAGAATGTCGCAGCGCGTTTTCCCGTCCGCGAACTGCATTCGCTTGACCATCCCCTCGCACTCGCGGAACAGCGCGCGGAGACCCCCTTCCTGCTCGCGCTCGATCACTTGCAGGACCCACAGAACCTCGGTTCGTTGCTGCGCACCGCAGAGGCGGTCGGCGTCCATGGGGTGGCGCTGCCCAAAGACCGCAGCGCCGCCGTAAATACCACCGTGGCGCGGGCCTCGAGCGGCGCGGTGGAACATCTGGCCGTGTGCGCTGTGCCAAATCTTGTGCGCGCGCTGGCACAGTATAAGGAGCGTGGCGTCTGGGTGGTCGGCCTCGATCCCGCCGGGGAGACGAGGTACGATACGCTGGACTACGATTGGCCGGTGGCGGTGGTGGTAGGAAGCGAGGACAAGGGCCTGCGCCCGCTGGTGAAACGCGCGTGCGACTATCGCGTGCATATTCCCATGACAGGCAAGGTGGCATCCCTTAATGCTGCCGTGGCCGGCTCGCTGCTGCTCTATCACATTTGGCGCACGCGCGCGCAGGCGAGCGCGCATGGCGGCTAGGATTACTTACATAAGTCTTTGGCAGTGACTCTCTTCTATCAACCAGCATAGACGTGAGAGTGAGAGGCCGCCACGCGTTTCCAAGTGTTGCGCAAGCCCCTATCCCAACACTGCCACGTAGGCTCTTTCCGCCTGTTGCGCAAGGACGTCCCAGTGGTAGCGCGTCCAGACGTGGCGCCGGGCGGCTGCGCCGAGTTGCTGGGCCAACTTCGAATCTTGGAGCACACGCACGGCGGCTGCAGCGAAAGCCTCCGTGTCGCCCGGTCCCACGAGGAGGCCGGTCTTTTCGTGGTCGATGTAGGTAGCGGCTTCGCCTACGCCCTCTGCTGCCACGGGGCGGCCAGCCGCCATGAGTTCGACAAGCTTTGCCGGGCACTTAGCGCGGTTGAGTAGGGTGTCATCAAGTGGATACAGCGCTACGTCTGCCGCGGCCACGTGGGCAGGCAAGTCTGCCGGTTTCTGCCAGCCGGCAAGTACGATGCGGTCGCCAAGACCGTTAATTGCCAAGAGTGCGGCTAGTTCATGTTCCTCACCTTGCGGTCCGGAGCCTACGACTAAGAGCATGCTCGCTGGCACTGTGCGCGCAATGCGTGCGAAAACGTCCGCGACCCGCTCGGCGCCAAACTCAAGGAAGCGGGAATACAGCAGCACGACCGGCCGGTCGGCTAGGTTGTAGCGGGCGCGGATTTCTTGACCGTTAGCTTCCCGCCACGGCGCATAGAGCGCTTCGTCCACGCCGTTGGGAAGATAGGCGAGATGCCGTTCAGGCACACCACAATCACGGGCTTGCGCAAGAAGTGTTTGGCTGGCCGCTGTGATTGCACGAGCGTGCCGGATGCCCCATTGCTCCTGCCAGGCGAATACGCGTTGCCGCAGAGCGGAGTATTCCCCGCGCTCATTCCAGCCACCGCGGCCTTCCCAATCGTCAATGTCGAGGACCAGATGTTGCTGTCTTTGGCCCCACAAGGCGAGTTGCGCTACGCCCGTCACGCCTTTCGGCTTGAAGACGTGAACTATGTCCGGAGTGGTGCGGCTCGCCGCGCGCGCCAGAGAGAGGCCCTGCAACACCAATCCGGCATTGCTGGGGTTGGGGCCGGACGGCAGGTTGCGCACCAGCACCCCTTCGTCTTTCCATTGAGCGTCGCTGTCCTGGGGATGGTCGTACGGCGGGATGAGTACAGTCGCCGTGTGCCCGCGCCGCACCAGCGCGCGTGCCAAGGGCATTACCCGCACGCGGGTGGTGCCTTTTGGTTGCATAGCAAAGGGCGCGAGAAGCGTGATATTCATGTCCGCGTAGTGTGGGCCTAGAGGCAACGGCAGGCGGTGCAAGGGCCGTCTGCCTCTGACGAATGTCTGATTGTCCTGCCTATCTCCAGCAAGGCGTACGCCTTACGTCCACCTTAGCCTTCTTGCGAGAGTGGGGAGCAACCAGAGTATCGCCAAAGCAGGCAGCGCAATGAGCGCGATAACTAAGCCAAGGCGCAGTGCTGCCGGCTGGTAACGGAAGACGATTTCGTGGGCCCCTGCAGGCACAAAGACTGCCTGGTAGTACGCATTTGCACGCCAGATCTCGGTGGGCCGGCCGTCAATAGTAGCCTCCCATCCGGGGATGAAGGTCTCGGCAAAGACGAGTATTTGGGGCGAGGAGGATTCCAACCGCACTATGAGGTGCTCGGGCCGCGGGCGTTCCGTATGGAGGGTGACCGCTGCGGAGTCGCGCGTCAGCACGTACTGAGTCAGGTTCGATTCGATTTGACCGGTACTCTCGCCAAATCGGGCTTCCTCCTGCAGAGAGACGACACCGAACGGCGTCCCGCCACCCCACAAGTCTCTCTGTTGGAGCCAGTGCTTCAGGGGCCGCGCAAATCCCGTCAACGCGTTGCGCGGCGGCAGTTCGCGAAATTCGGTCATTCGCTCGAGGACGACCTGCTCGCCCACGCGAAACCCTGGGTCCATGAGGGCGGCGCGCGCGAGGTCTGTGCTATCGGCAATGTGTACGGTGCCCGCGGCATACACGAGCCCCAGCGCCTGATCGCGATGATAGAGCTTGATGTCGCCACTGAAGAGGAGGGATACCGGCTCGGTGGTTAGGATGACCGGCGCGTGGCCCTCCGGCCCAATGGCGCTCATGGCGATCACATGCAGCACACCGGCGGCAGCCTGGTAAGCTAGGGCGACTTCCTTCAGGGATACTGTCTCCCCGAGGTCGATGACGGCGTGATAGTGACGGCCTTGGGGGTTGTCCGGCCACGCGCCAACAACGGTCACTGCTTGGTGGGCGGGCGTAGACTTCTCATACTCCCCCTCAGCGGTATGCACGCCGGCTAGAATCATGTACTCAATAACACGGTTGTCTGTGGTTGTGACTCGAATCGCGGCGATGGTCTGTGCTTGTGGGAGCGTGGACGCGTTGGTGAGATACGAGATGATTCCGATGCGGTCGGTGGCGATATTCGGCACGTTAGGGATTGCGGCGGTTGGGCTTTCGGGGCTGACAGATTGAGTGAATGTGGTGTCGTAGAACACGCCATCGACCCATGGATCGCGAATCTTGTCTTTGAGCAGGTAGGCAACGCCAAAGAGATCGAGGACGCGCGCTGGGGGGACGGAACGCACTTGGTCGCGGAGAATCGTGTCCGGTTGCGCGGACGCGCCTGGCTGCAGCACTTCCTTCATGCGCACGTACCCGTCCATGGGCAACACGCCACCATCATAGCCGTCAACGGTAGCTATCTGAAAACTCTGCGGGACATTTGGCGTCATGACTTCGAAGTATTTCTGAGTCACGAGCAAGTTGTAGGTGCTGCCATCTCCCAGGTGGGCGAATTGTGCGCGCAATTGCGGCTCGATGCCGGGCGCGTAGGCAGTGCCGGCAAGGCTGAGGATGCGCCCTCCTTGATACGAGCCGCGCAGGGCGGCAGTGACGGGTCCGGGGTCCGAATAGGCAATGGGCGGAGGGGCTTGGTTGTACTCCAGATGCCGCGTCGCCCAGAAGAGCTCCAACGCAAGTAAGAGGGGCAAGATCCAAACAAGCATAGGCACCCGTGTCGCCAGCAGTATCAGCGCGACGCTCGCCAGCGTGAGACCAATCCAAATTATGGGAAGTTCGGGGGTAACGGTCTGTTGCAGCGGCGCAAGGGCGGCGGCGACAAAGGCCACCAGCAGGACTCCAACGCCGAACCGCAGCAACGGTAGCCGCAGTTGTCTGCCGCTCCCGGCACAGCCGGCAAGCCAGTCCAGTCCAATGCCCACGAGTACGCTGGCTGCGAACGTATAGAGCAAGAGCCAACGAGCGGGTACGCGAAAAAGGTCCAGCCCGGGCAAGACCTCGAAGAGAACCGGATAGAGCGGATTGGCTATGCCCAGCGCGAGGAACAATGCAATCAATGCCAGGCTAGCAAAACCCAAAGTCGCGCGGCGCCGGTAGGTTGTAACTAAGGCGAGAAGCGCCAGGGAAATGGCCAGGATGCCGATGAAGCCGAAGTATTCGGCGGTGCTCACGAATCCGTCCGGTGTGGGCAGCATACTGGCGAGCAGTTCCCGCGGGGAGAGCGAGAAAGCGGTTGCCTCATTAAAGCTCAAGCCGCCCTGGCGGATAGAATGACGGGTGAGTTGGAGCATGGGCAGCACCTGCGGCGCGGTGAGGGCTGCCGTTCCCGCGAATGCGCTGCCCAGCAAAACAAACCCTACGACGGGGCGCCACAGCAATTGTGAATACCAGTTCCTAAGATAGGTGAACAAGGCGGGCGCCGGCGATTGTCCTACGGCGGCTGACGGCAAAGCTTGGCTGGGATCTGTTACCGGCGCACTTGCTGCAGCGAGAAATGCAGGTCGGTAGTTCGTAACGCCAAGCCAGTCCCAGACGGCGTGTCCCAGCCAATAGAGCATGAGGGCGAAGAGCGTCATGTAGGATGGTTGCGCATGTCCGGCAAGAAACTGGACTGCAAGGATGAGGCTGAGGACTACCGCCCACCGCAAACTGCGTCCGCTGTAGAGGTAGTGCGCGGTGACGAATGCCCAGGGCAACCAGACGGCGGCGTTTACTTGGTTGACGTGTCCAACCTGAGCTCCCAGGTACCCGCTGAGGCCGAACGTTATGGCTGCGCCAACCGCCGCCGGCCAGACGAGTTTGGTTGCCTTTCGGGTGAATACGTAGACGCCGAGCGCGCCCCAGATTAGATGCAGCGCGATGGAGAGTGCCAAGCCCGTCTCGGTTGATACGAGGAGATAGAGCAGGTTTGGCGGATAGAGCACTGCAGTTTGCTGATTGGCGAGAAACGGCACTCCCTGGAACAGATAGGGATTCCAGAGTGGCAGGTTGGCTTGCCGCAGGGCCGCTGCCGCATACTGGCGATAGGGATAGAAGTACGTGGAAAGGTCATAGCCTGCCAGCACCCGATCGGTGAGTAGCGCCTTCCAGAAGAAAGTGGTTACAAGCGCCGCAACCAAGACCGTAGCGCCTAGCCACGGGCCGTGACGACCCAATCGTGTGTTGATGGAGGAAAATCGGGAGGCTGATGCCATGCGTGAGGAATGTGCTTGAATGGCTTGCTGACTACTCAGTTGATGATAGGCAAATGCGTTGAACGGCGGCAAGTGGCTGGACTTCGCTTAACGCGCCCGTAAAATGGGCCGCTTCACTGAAGCTCATGCCAAAGGAATGAGATGCCGAGTTGGGAGAGTGACAAATCCAGCGTCTGCGCGGAAGTGCGAATAGTCTCGCTGCCTCCGTGAAACCACGGAATGATGACAGGATTGACGTTCAACGCAGCACTCACGGAGAAACCGCCTGGCGCTCCAGATACTCAAGTGATCTCGCGCGCCAAAATAATCGCCTCCGCAATCTCCTTCATTGACTTGCGACGGTCCATTGCAAGCTTCTGAATACGTCGGAACGCGGCGCTTTCCGATAGTCCGTGCGTGTCCATCAACAGCCCTTTTGCTCGCTCCACCAAGCGTCGAGTTTCTAGCGCATCCTTGAGGCTGACATTTTCCTTTTCAATGGCGCGCATCTCTTCGAAACGCGCAATTGCGACCTCAATCGTGGGAACTAAGTCAGCTTCACGAAAGGGCTTTGAAATGTAGCCAAGGACACCGGCGTCGCGGGCATCTTCGATGAGATCGCGGTCGCTGAAAGCCGTAAGCAACACTACGGGTGCAATTCGCTCTTGCAGCAAGATGCGCGCGGCAGTAATGCCATCCATCTCCGGCATCTTGATATCCATCAGCACAAGATCGGGAGCTAAGCGCCGCGCCAACGATACCGCCATTTCGCCATCTACCGCTTCCCCAACAACCGTATACCCCAGACCGCTCAGGCGCTCGCTTAGATCCAGGCGGATGATTGACTCATCATCCACGATGAGAATGCGTGCGTGTTGAGTGTGGTGTTCAGACACCGATGCATTTGAGAGATCAGTGTTCATGGCGCATTGCTTGACGAGGCGGGCTACTTGAGTCTTGACGGCAATTGCGAGTTTTTGGGCCTCTTGCGTCCGGTACGATAGTCTGGGCAGTTTGGTTTGAAGAATCGCCGCCAGGAGCGGCTGTGAAGACTTTGGAGAAAGTTCTCCTGCGGGCAAATACTCCGACCCCAGCTTGGCAGACGCAAGTAAACGTGCGCTCCAAGAGTAAGGCCTTCGGATGCACGGCAACGTAGCGAATCAGGCCTAGAACGACCGCCGGTCTATTGAACTGATTTCCCGGACACACCAACGCATAAGTGAGTCGGTGTGTCCGGGGAAACGGCTACAGCCTACTTATCAAGCAAGCCTAGGTTCTTCAACTGTTCATCACCGAGCAGGCCGTGCTGCACAACATTGGGGCCTATTTCAGTATGGAGCTCAAAGCGCGCGCGCTGGAACCACTGCATGGTGTAGGCCCGACCGGTGCCGTCGTCATTGAGTTCTCTCGTGCGCTCAGAGATTGGGAAGCCAAAAGCTTCTAAACCGCCGTTCGCCTCGAAGTACTTCAAGAACGCCCCGTACACAAGATGCTGGGTTTCGGGGAAGTAACGGCACTCGCTAGACGTTTCGCACGGTACCGGAGCAATCGGGTACGGACGAAATACCGTCGTCAGCAAGTCGCCGAGCAGGGCAAGCTGCACCTCGTACCGGGTACCGGCATGTTGCGGGTGATGTTCCATGCGACCGCGCTGGAACCACTGAACCAACAGACCGTTCTCAATGATGGCCTCGGTGCGCGGATATCCGAACCGGGCGAGACCGCCGTTATTCCGGAAGTTCGCAAGGAAGACGCCTTCTATGTTATGACCGGTCTCTCCAAAGAATTGCGATCCAAACTTGGCTGCTACCGGATCGGTGATGCGCGGTCCGCGTACAATTACTGGCGCGGGAGCGGGAGCCGGTGCAGGCGCAGGGGCGGGAGCTGCCGCAGGTGGCGGTGCTGCTCCGCCTGGCGCCCCGATAGGCGCAGGGGCATTTTCAGCGAGCGCTAACTGCAAGGGCTCTTCTTTCACCGTGCCCAAAGCGGACTGATAGTCGCCGTCAAGAATGCGCGTGGCGAGTACTGCAGGGTCGCTCGTATTCCAGTAATTCCAGCGGGCATCCAGTTCATCCTCACCCAGCCAGCGGATGTCAAAGCGGCCGTTGCCGAAAATATTGTTGAATTGGATCCTGTACGAACCCTCGCGCAGGCTCAGCCCACCAAAGCCGTTGAAGTTGATGGTGTTATCGTGAATGTCAAGATCGGGGTCGCCGCCACGGGTTACTGTTTCAATACCATCAGTACCGTTGGCCCAGATGGTATTCTCCGCAATCTCCACCGTGGCAAACCCGCCAATGCCTTGTTCGACATTTTCGCTGATGTTATTGCCGATCAGCCGGCTGTTGCCTTTGGTAAAGAGCGCACCAATGGTGTTCTTTGTTATTAGGTTATTGGTCGCAACTAAGGCATACTTTGCCCTTTCATCCTTCCCAAACTCCGGGCTGATCTGATCGATGTGTATCCCGATTCCGTTATCACGGAACACACTCGAAAAGACGGTTGTGCCGAAGCCCCACCCCGTCGTCAAGAGACCGACGTTTGCGTTGCTGATGGTCACTTGATTGAGTCGGGCATGCCCGCCTTCAACTGTTATTGAGCCCCAGCGCTGACCGGCTTTATCCCACGTGAAAACAATGGGTTTTTCTGAATTGCCTTCTGCCCGAAGGCGGCCACGAACTTCAATTATGATGCCAGGCGCAACCTTCACTGTTACACCGGGATCAATAGTAAGACCGAAGTCTCTGTGGATCGTTATGTCTCTGGTTACGATGTATGGAGATCTCTTGGCTGTCCAAACGGTGTCTTTTTCAATGTCATCTCTCCACACTTCGTCAGCGTGCACTGTTGCCGCCGGCCACAGTGCCAATAACAAGAAGCCTAAAATGATGAGTGGACGTAGACGCATATCACTGCTCCTTTTATCCGATTAGCCTTAATCCTATAATACACTATCGGCCGTGCTTAGAGTATACACGTTATTCTACCGAGTTTACATGCATTAAGATAAGACTTTGGACCGAGTGTTCGATAGACGGGTCGCTTTGTCCGGTACCCGCATATTGCCAGAAACCCGTAGTCTTGGACAAATCCCACCAGTAGCCTTTGTGCACTATGCCAATGAGACAGCAAGAAGAAGGCGAATATTACGTGGCGTTGAGTAGAGTTCCGGCTATGGGGCCGGGCCGCATGCACCGTTTGTTGCGGCACTTCGGCTCCATGGCGGCTGCCTGGCACGGGACTGCCGCCGCCTGGCGGGATGCCGGTCTCGAGCCGACCGTTATCGCCGGGCTGGAACGAGCGCGCAGCGATATTGACCCCGGGCAGGAGTTGGCGAAACTTGCCAAGGTCGAAGTTTCGGTGCTGACGTGGGGAGATAGTGGATTCCCGCCGCTCTTGCGTCAAATCCCAAGCCCGCCAATACTCCTCTATGTGCGCGGCAGTCTCGAAACGATCGATCAACTCGCAGTGGCGATTGTGGGTACGCGCAATGCAACTTCCTATGGACGAAGTGTCACGCGCCGACTGGCTTCAGATCTCGCTGCCAATGGCGTAACCGTGGTGAGCGGCTTGGCGCGGGGCATTGACGCTGAAGCGCACCGCGCCGCGCTTGAGGCAGGAGGCCGCACCTTGGCAGTCTTTGGTTGTGGGCTGGACATAGTCTATCCGGCCGAGCATAGGCGGCTTGCCGATGCGGTTACGGAAAGTGGAGCGCTTATTTCTGAGTACCCTCTAGGAAGAAAGCCGGCAGCGGAGCAGTTTCCCGTGCGCAATCGACTAATCAGCGGCCTCTCGTTAGGGGTGGTTATCACGGAATCACGAGAGCGCAGCGGCGCGCTGATCACCGCTGAGTTTGCGGGACAACAGGGGCGCGACGTGTTTGCGGTACCGGGCAGCATTCTGACACAGTCGAGCGTGGGACCGCACCGGCTGATCCAGGACGGCGCGAAGCTTGTTGCGAGCGTTGACGACATTCTTAGCGAACTAAACATTCATCTCGCCGGCCGGCAGCCGGAGCTTACATCTGCTATCCCCTTGAGTGTTGAAGAAGAGCGGATTTTCGAGCTCCTCGCGGGTGATCCGGTGCACGTGGACGAAATCAGCGCCCAAACCAGTATCCCGGTGCAGCAAGTAAGCAGCCTGCTCGCGCTGATGGAGGTGCGGGGCATCGTCTATGCTGCCGGGCCTCTCACGTATGCACGCGGGAGTATTTGAGGTGCGAGCATGAGTGTGGAGCCAGCGTCGTTGCGCGAGCGTCTGGAACGGGCAACTGTTGCTGAGAAGGAACTCGTCTTGCGGTTCCTTCTCGGCAAACGAACCGCGGAGATGGGCCGCGCCAGCCCTGAACTCGATATCTTTCTGGCGGAACTGCAAGTCGAACTGCCGGGAGCAGTGGAGTTGCTTGGCGACCTGCGCTTCGAGCTGGGGGAGGCGCTCCACAGTGACGTTGGGCGGTGGGCCGGAGGTGGCATAGACCTCGCATCGCTGTACTGCCGCGTCATTGATAGGTACGTGGCGCTGTTCTGCGATGACTGATTCACTCTGGGTTGCATGCCTTGGTTGTCTGACCTACACCCGCGCCGCGAGTCTGTTACACGGCCTCTGGCAGGCGCGGATTGACGACACGATCCCAATACGCACCTCTCGCCCAGACATCCGCTGATCCCGCGTCTGCGCTTAGGGCCGGCCGCTTACATGTCACGGATTCTCGCGCATACATTCAGCGCGGCGACGGATAGTCTCGATGGTGGATGTTTGAGGAAGGCGGCTCCTTAGTAAGGAAAATCTCAGCTTGGTAAGTACCCCCATCATTTACCTCCGACATTTTTTTGCCTCGCGATTTGACCCCTGCGGCAGTTGCGAGAACCGAGTCCCCATGCAATAATAGGGACGATTGAATACCATGAGAGGGATACGATGCCGCGTTTAGACATATTCTTCCAAGTGCCGCCGTTCATCAAATGGGGAGTCGAATCCTCGCCATTCTTGAGCGCAGTGGCGATCTCTACGAACTACTTGGTCTTTGCCGCCGTTATGTTGGGCACGCTGGCTATCTTGTTGGCGACCTTGGACTTCTGGGTGTTTCAATTCCGTCGGAAGAAGCTCTGGATCGACTGGGACAAGCCGGAGACTCCCTATGAGCAGCAGCCGTACGACGGTCCCTGAGCACGGGCGCGCGGCAATCTCATAGCGAGTAGTTACCGACAGGAAGCGTGGTCGCGCTTCGCCGTTTGCTGGTACGTTGTCCAACCCTAGTTGTCTCTCTGGTTTTCTGGCCTGCTGTTATTTCTTGCTTTTCTTGGGTTCGCACGCCGGGTTCTCTTAGGCTTTTCCTTTTTTATCTAGTTCTGTTAGATTGCGGCAGAAAGGCTTGCGAGCATACCTTGCAAATCCTCTGCGCAGCATTGTCACCCTTGGCGTTGCCTTCACTCCGGAGAGGCTAAATTCGTCTGAAGCACACAGCGTAGTTGGAAATGCAGCGTAAAGGCGAAGCAATCGTGTGTCGGACGTAGCTCTTGCAGCTACCTCGCTGTACCAATTGCCGTCCGGAGACGCGTGCGAATCCTCAGAACATGCTCTTAGCTGCAAAATGCAATGCAATGATTGCGAGGTGCAACCGTGATCGCCGCTTGCCGTCGTCTGGTATTTCCGGCTCCGCAGCAGGTTGCCTGGGAAGATTCGCGGGTAGCATCGCCGCAGCGTGGCGAGTTGCTGGTTGAGACTCGTCGTTCACTGATTAGTATCGGCACCGAATTGGCATTCTTTGCGGGTCGGCAGTGGACGAACCCCGGCACCGGGACCTTGCCGAAATACCCGGCGTATCCCGGATACTCGAATGCCGGAACAGTAGTAGCAGGCGGTGACGAAACTAGCCCTTGGCAGCAGGGCGACCGCATCGCCAGTTCCGCCAGGCATGCAACGCGCCAGATCGTGGGCAATCTCGATGGGCCGGTAAAGATTGTTACTTCCGTGACCGATGAGGCGGCGACGTTTTGCACTCTGGGCGCTACCGTACTCAACGCTTACCGGCGCGGGGCGCCGCAGCTAGGCGAAAGTGCGGTGGTTGTAGGACAGGGCCTGCTCGGCCAGCTTGCCGTCCAGTTGTTGCGACTAGGAGGCTGCAACCCGGTAATTGCAGTTGACCCGGATCCGAAGCGGCTGGCGCTGACGCGGCGCATTGGGGCCGCGACCCACTTTGCTAGTCCCAAGTCTGACGACGTGGTTGAGGCCGTCATGGATCTAACGGCAGGACGCGGCGCCGACATCGTATTCGAGGCCACCGGCCTGACGGAGACCTATGACTTGGCATTCGCACTGACACGCCCGCATGGGAGGGTGGTTGGCCTTGGGTCTCCGCGTTACCCGGCGCCTGTGGACATGCAACAGGTGCACATAAAGCCGCTAAACGTTATCGGCGCCATCGGCAATCATCCCAGCGGAGATTCAAAGGAAGTTCGTTGGACGCGCGGCGCGCACGCGGCGCTCTTCATGGACCTCCTGGCGCAGGAGCGAGTAAACGTCTGCGATCTCATCACCCACCGCATACCGGCCCAGAGCGCACCGGACATCTATCCAAAACTCCTTCAGGACCGCACGTCGTATCTCGGCGTGATCTTGGAGTGGTAGGCCGGTCCACTTATGCCCGCGCCAGGCCGCTAACGCCAGTCGAACAACACTCCGAGGGAGTCTTCCCCACCCTCCGCAAGCATGGCGTAGATTGCCGGCGCTTCCAGCGGGGGCGCGACGTGAGTGATCAAGTGCGCGGCGTTTACAGCCCCACTCCCGAGCATTTCCAGGTAGAGTTGACGGTGGCGCTGTTGTGTCCACGGCGTGTGGGGAGTTTCTTCCGTGGGCGTGAGCGGCTGAAAGACGCCCATCAGCGTGAGGTCGCGTCTAAAGAAGTCCGCGTAGAGGTTCAGTTCCGCCTTGCCCATGGGGCCGCCCAGCATGACGATAATGCCGCGTGTCGCTGCCACGCGTAGGCTCGTCGGCAGCGCATCGGGCACCGGTGTGGCGTCATAAACGCGCTCGACGCCCTTACCGCCGGTAGCCGCCATGACGGCAGCGTGCACATCCTCACGCGCGGCGTTTATTGTCAGGTCTGCGCCGCTGCGCCTTGACATCTCCAGGCGAAAGTCCGCCATGTCGCTCGCAATTACCGGCTTGCAGCCGGCAGCCTTCAGGAACTGCACGACCATTTGCCCGACCACGCCCTGTCCCGCCACCAACGCCGCTTGTCCGATTTCCGGCGGAGCGCGGCGCACGCCGGCCAGCGCTACCTGCGCGAGCACGCCAAGCGCCGCGTGATCGGATTGCACACCGGCGGCTATGCGATCGATGGCGTCCTCGCCTACGGTGCGCAGGTAGTGGCTTGTATGGTTCGCCATGGTAAGCACACGCTCGCCCTGCCGGAAAGAATCGACGCCCGGGCCGAGTTCCACGATTGTGCCGACATTCGCGTAGCCCGGCCGCACGGGAAACGGTCGCTGCGGCACACCGGAGTCTGCGTAGACATTCATGTAGCGCTTGCGTTCCGTGCCCGCGCTGATGCAGGAAAACTCGGACTTCACCAAGATTCTTCCAGGCCCAGGGCGCGGTATGGGGAAGTCTTCAAGTGTGGCCGCGAATGCGCGGGGAAATACTACGACTTTGCCGGTCTGCATGGGGGCGCTCCTATGGCTGCTTCGCGAATCTTGGCAGCAGGAAAGTGACGATCTGCGCCTCGCTTACCGACTGCGAAGACTATCGCATGGCAGGTAGCGGAGTTGTGCTCCAGAAGTCACTGCGCAGCGTTCATGCCTGCCTAGGTTGGCGCGGACTGTCTTTCCCTTTTCATTTTGCGACGCGGTGTGGGCGAGTGGTGCGTGTGTGCTGCGGGGCTACAGAAAGACCATGTTGTTACGGTGGACGGCTTCATCGCCAAACGACTCGGGCAGCAGCATGGCGATTTCGCTTGAGTTCTTGCCCATAATCTTCCTCAAGTCATCGGAGGGATAGTTCACAAGACCGCAGGCAAAGGCATCGCCGTTAGCGGCACGGATTTCAACCGTATCGCCCCGATTGAACGTGCCCTCTACTGCGATAATGCCGGTAGGCAGGAGACTGCGTCCGTTCTTCAAGAGCGCGCTTGCCGCGCCGGCATCGACAATGATGCGATGGCCGCGCGCAAGGTCGGAGGCCATCCAGGCGTCCCGGAGACTTTTCGTGCGGCTGATCTTGCTCGCAAAGCGCGTGCCCACCTGCTCGCCCGCGGCAATAGCGAGCATCACATCGGGGACAGTGCCTTGACATATGACCACGTCAGTGCCCGCGGCGGTAGCCATGCGCGCGGCTTTGATCTTCGTTGCCATGCCGCCGATACTGGCGGTCGAACCGGCCCCGCCTGCCATGTCTTCGACTTTGCGGGTGATGCGCTCAACAACCGGCACGTGGGTTGCGGAGGCGTTGTTGCGCGGATCAGACGTATAGAGACCCTTGATGTCCGTCAAGATCGCGAGAAGGTCGGCATCCACCAAATTCGCGACGAGGGCGGACAAAGTGTCGTTGTCGCCGATTTGTTGGAGTTCCGCCACTGCAACCACGTCATTCTCGTTGCAAATGGGCAGAACGCCGGTTTCCAAAAGGCCAAGCAGCGTATTGCGGGCATTCAGGTAGCCGTCTCGCTCCAATTCCGTGCGCGTAAAGAGGGCTTGGGCCACGGCTACGCCATAGGGAGCGAATAATTCCGCATACGTGCGCATGAGAAGAGGTTGGCCGATGGCTGCCAGAATTTGACGTACCGGAATGCCTTTCCCGCTGGGAAAGGGCACGCCCGCGTTTGCGCCCGCGGCTACCGCGCCGGAGGTGACCAACACTACTTGCATTCCCTGCTCGCGAATTGCGGCGATTTGGCGCACAAGGTCGGCCATGCGTTCCCGATTGAGTTCCTTGCCACTATGCGTGAGCAGGATCGTGCCGACTTTTATGACAATTCGTTGCAGCGATGATGGCATGTTGCGCTCGCCGTTGCTCCAAGGGGGAGTTAGAGACCACATGAACAGGATACCAAGCCCGCCATGTTGCAGGAAAGTGGCATGGTTGGGCAAGATGTTGCTAACGCGGTATACTTTGGCGCTGTAGGCGAGAAACGTCCAAGATGTGAAGGCGGAGTGAGAGCCGGGCTATGAGCACACAATTTTTTGGTTTGATGCTTGCTGCATACGTGCTGGGTGCGATTCCATTTGTTTATTTGCTGGGGCGGGTCTCCGGGGTAGACCTGCGGGACGAGGGTAGTCGGAATGTTGGCGGCACCAATCTGTTTCGAACGGTCGGTCCGCTCACGGGCGTCTTCGGCGCGCTGCTGGATATCGGCAAGGGCGTGCTGCCAGTGCTGGCGGCACTGGCACTCGGCTTCAGTGAGGGTGTCGCGGGGCTGGCCGCAATTGTGGCGGTCATCGGACAATGCTGGCCGGTCTTCCTGCGCTTCCGCGGCGGCCGCGGCATCTCAGTGGTGGCCGGGGCAGTGGTTGCGCTTGCGCCACTCACGCTCTTTTGGGCACACCTTCCGGCGGTCGCCGGCCTTGCGGCATACACTATTGCCATGCGCCGTCAGCAGCAGGATACTGCCGCAATTTTCGGAAGAGACAGCAAAGACAGCCGCATGGTGCCCCTGCTGATGATGGTCTCAGTTGTGATTCTGCCTTTCGTGGCTTTCGTGCTCGGCGAGCCGCCCGTTATCGTGCTCACGTTCTCGGCGCTCTCGCTGATCATCATCTTGCGCCGTCTCACTGCGGAACTGCGCCAAGACCGCGGGTCCGCGACTCCACTCTTTACGCGTTTGCGCAATCGGTTCCTCTATGACCGCGCCCAAGAATAGGCGGAGACCGCGCCCAGGAATAGGCGGAGACCGCGCCTAGGTATAGGCGAATCCTACAGGAAGAGCTCGTCTTTAATACCCCATAGCCGCCGAGGTTGGATAGTAGGGATCGGCAGCGCCGACCAGCGATCCGCCCTGCCGCTGAATGGCTACCGGGCTCGCAAAGTAGCGGGGCAAGAATGCTTCTTCCGCCACAATAACGTCGTGGCCGCGCCGCTTGAGTTCTGCGCACACTGCGGGATCGATCCGGACGCTCAGAATCGGGTTTATCGTGCTGCAATCTATGCGCGGGGCGTTTATCGCGGTCTGGATGTCCTGATCGAAGTCCACCAGGTTGATGGCAAGCTGCGCCACGGTGTTGATGATGCGCCGCCCGCCGGAAGCGCCCAATGCGGCAAGCGCCTTACCGTCACGTTCGAGGACAACCGGGCACATATTATTGAGCGGCTTCTTGCCGCCCTCAATTGAATTGCCGGTGCCCGGCTCAGGGTTGTACCACATCATGCCGTTATTGAGCAGCACACCGGTGCCCGGCGCCACGACGCGCGAGCCCCAACCCGAGAGCAACGTCTGCGTGAGCGCCACCGCGTTGCCGGCGCCGTCCATCGCAGCCAGGTGTGTGGTCGACTCGGATGAAGTGTTGAGCGAAGCGCCCGGGTCCGGCGGGCCGCTCCCTGCCTGAAACTGCCATGGATCGCCGGGCGTCCGCTGCGCTTGCGCCCGCTGGGGATCAATCGTCTGAGCCACTGCCGCGGCATACTCTTGCGAAAGAAGACCGTCGAGGGGTACCGGCACCCGTGTGGGATCGGCCATGTACGCGAAACGGTCGGCAAATGCCTGACCGGATGTTTCGACGAACGCGTGGAGGTAGTCGGCCGAGTTGTGACCGAACCCGCGTACGTCGAAGTTCTCAAGGATGTTGAGGATCGCCATCACCGTAGGCGCGCCGGTGCCGCCGCGCATGCCGATGACGTTGGCGCCGCGGTACGTGCCCAAGACGGACTGTGCGTGTACCGTGGCTTCATACTGGGCAAAGTCCTCGGCGGAGAGGATGCCCCCGTTGTCCTGGACGTGGCGCGCGATTTGCTCACCCACCGCACCACCGTAAAGTACCGACGGGCCGTGCTCCGCGATGGCGCGCAGCGTCGTGCCCAACTCCGGCTGACGCAGCGTGCCGGCTGCTCCCGGTGTTGTGGCAAACGGTAGGCGATGAGGATTGCCGTTGCTGAGATACGTCGCTCGCGTGGCGGGAAATCGGTTGAGCAAGTCTAAGTCTTGTGCCTGCCACATGGTATCGAACCATGAGAGCGCATAGCCCTCTTCAGCCAGGCGAATTGCAGGAGCTACGGCGCGGTCGAGGCCGATCGTGCCGAATTGCTCCAGCGCTGCCGCCATGCCCGCCACCATGCCTGGAATGGCGATTGACGAGTAGCCGTAGATGTTGGCGTTGTCTTTGACCAAGCGCCAACCGAAGAGCTCGTTGTCGTAGCCTTCATCTAATTCCCACATGTCCGGTGTTGCTGCCTGCGGCGCTTGCATGGGAAAAGCGACGACCACACGTTGCTGCGTTTCTTGGAGAAAGATGGACATGTAACCGCCGCCGCCGACGCCGCTCATGGGCGGTTCAACCACACCCACGGCAAAGGCAGTCGCCACGGCGGCATCGACGGCATTCCCGCCCTCTCGCAATACTTCCAAACCGGCTGCGGCGGCAAGACGGTGTTTTGCCGCCACCATACCCGACGAGGCTATTGCTGGCTTAACGTGGGCTTCCCAGTGCGTTTCCGCGGCCATGCTCTCCTCCGATGGTTTATGTAATATTTTCCTCTACGTGCGTTTTGCCGCCTGGCGCGGCTCATTCAATTGCACAGCCATAACCCCAGCTCCACTACAGTTAGGCGCGGGGTGAGCGCGCGCGCCTGCGCTCAGGCCGATAGCGGTACTGCTGCGAGTGTACCGGAAAGTGCTAAGGAAACTGTAGATGTTTGTAGTATCGCTAGTTGTATGGAATTCGAGAGACAGCAAGAACCGCTAACCGATGCCAACGTTGACGTATCCCAATGAGCGCAAAATATAGAGTCCGGCTGCGGCGGCAAGTGCGAGAAACGCGATTATTTGCACCAACTTGAGGACTGGGCGCAGCAGGGCATTTGCGATTTGCGAAACGAGTGAGAAGACAACTAAGACGCCGACTCCAAGAATTGCCCACAGCCCCCAATCGGGTATCTGGTCCAGTTCCTGGGGTCCAATGCTCCGCAGCCATTCTGTCGCGGCATCTAACGCTTCCTCCACGGTAGCGAGCCAATCCGCCGTATCCATGTTGCGAATCCTTTCCTTGAGCCTGCTTCACTTAATTGTCGAAGCGCATCTCCCAACTTGTCAACATTGCGGTGAGCCAAATAGCCTGCACATCCTCGTCCCACGCGTCCCTGAGACTGCTTTGCGGTATCATGAAACTCTATCAGGGGCCTGCAACCGAGATGCTGCCGGTACCCACTTGAGACTTTGTTTGGTAGGCGTTCGTGGCTGCGGCATCTGTGAATCTGCGAATTTCGCTAGTGTGAAGTTGAATTCCTATAGGCGCTAATTGAGGAGAAATCGCATGTACACTATTGATCTAAAGGGCAAGCATGCGCTTGTCATGGGCGTTGCCAACAAAGAGAGCGCGGCGTGGGCAATCGTGCAGGCGTTGGCTGGCGCGGGGGCGCGCATTGCCTTGAATTTCCAAACAGAGCGCTTGGCCACGCGCGTGCACGATCTGGCCGCCACCTTGGATAACCCGCTGGTCGCGCCGTGCGACGTGACCCATCCTGAAGAGGTCGATTCGCTGTTTTCCCTGGTGGAGCGGGAATTCGGCAAGGTGGACATTCTGGTGCATAGCCTCGCGTTCGCCAATCGGGATGAATTCGCGAAGGAGTTTGTGGATACGTCGCGGGAAGGCTTCTTGCAGGCGATTGAGATCAGCGCACTCTCCCTCATTTCGCTCTCGCGGGCGGCGCTGCCCCTCATGCAGAAAGCCGGGAGCGGCAGCATCATGGCGCTGACGTACCTCGGCGGCGAGCGCGTGGTCGCGGGCTACAAGCTCATGGGACCGGCCAAAGCGACGCTGGACGCCAACGTACGCTACCTCGCCGAGAATCTTGGCCCGCACAATGTCCGGGTGAACGCGATCTCCGCGGGCGCCATGCGCACGCTCTCGCTTGCCGGCATTCCCGGCGGCCGCAACTTTCTCCTCGACTTGCCGGAACGCACGCCCCTGCGGCGCAACATCACGCAGGCAGAGGTGGGAGACACCGCGCTCTACCTGGCATCGTCGCTTTCGTCCGGCGTCACCGGCGAGACCATTCACGTGGACGCGGGTTACCACATAATCGGTCTGTAAGCAGCTATTAGGAAGTAGCTACCGCGAGTACCCGCTCGTGGTCAAGGTAATGAGCGACGCTTGACTGGCTAAGTGTCTTCCTCGTGCGTCTCTTCGGATTCCAAGACACGATCGAGGTTGTCGAGCTTATTCTGCGACACCCTAATGGACGCCTCGCGGGCTAAGGCTGCTGCTTCCCTTCTGTGGCTGCGGCGAAACTTTATCTGGACTTGGCCGTTCTTTGCATTGGGAATGTCCTCAACGAGTTGCAATGAATTAGCCACGATGGTGAGGTCTACCCTAATGAAGTTTGCGCGCAGGCGGACTTCGTCTAACTTGTCGTAAGGAAGTTCTACTCGCTTGACGCTCGATTTGATTGCGCCGATTAGACTATCCTTGATTTGGAATTCCAAGATTAGAGCGTCCGCCGAGACGCTCAACAGGCCTTCCGAATCTGCTAGCCCTCCATAGACCTCAGGGAAATGGAATGGGATCGCGTTCACTGTTAGCAGCGACTCCTTAAACCTCTTCGAACACTCTCATAGTTGATAATCCGCGCAGTTGCTCGCATTGGAGAGCTGGGTTGACATGGCAGCCTCGCTCTCGTGCGGGCGTATCACTATCTAGCACATTGCCGCATGTATTCACACTACAGTGTCCTCAACGATGTGCCAACTAGAGCTCATCTCATAAATACCTCGCTCTGTGTAAACCTGCCCTTCGACAGGCTCAGGGCGAACGGAAAAAGTAACAATCCGTTCGTGCTGAGTAGGCTGCGCCAAGTCCTTGTCGCAGCATGAACGGCCTTTGCTACGCACCGAGAACAGTCAGGTAGGGAACGCCGCAATCTGGTTCTGCCAGGCGCAAGCTAACGAGCGGCGCGCTCCCTCGCTCTTTATCTCTTGCAGGCAGTGATACCTAGCCGATGGCAAGTGTCCCTAACACAGCCTCAGTCTCTTCTGCCGGCAAACCAATGCCAAACACAGAGGCGACAATCGCGATGACGATCGCCATCAAAATCCAGCCGATGACGGCGGTCAAGATAGCCTTGCCGGTACTCACGTCGAGCCCCTGACGAATCGCGATGAGGCCTGCGAGGAGAACCCAAATAAGTAGGGCGAACCGCAGCAAGCCGCCTAATAGTGGAATGGCTCCAAGAACGCCTGTAAAGATGAGAAGCACGTTTGGCGACTGGGCAAAGCCGAGCGTGCGGAGCATCTCACCGTAGGTGGCGGTGCCGCCGAATACTTTAGCGCCGATGATGTAGGTGACAAACGCCCAGACCAGCCAGCCGAGTACTGCGGCAAGGATGCCGCCGATGAGACCGGTCACCGCGTCAATTGGGCTTAGAGTTAAGAGCTTCCACAGAGCGCCGCCGATGCCACTGGCAAGGGCAACGATGATGACCACCTGCACCGCTTGGCTGGTAGCGGAACGGTCGTGCTCCACCTCCTCATAGAGACGAGGATCAAGCATCGCAGCTCGGATCATACGGTTGACGAGCATGGCGTCTTCCTTTCTGTTGTGTACTCTAACGTCCTCACTCTGTCGCAACCCACAAGTGAAACTTAACACTTGTGCTTCTAGCAAAATACTAGCAGGATAGTTTAGAAAATGCAATCTAAGTATTCAGAATATTGAAAACTAGCCGTCCTTTCACTTTACGCTGCGGGCAGCGGGCAGTTAAGAGCACCCGATAGCGCTGCCGCTGCGGGCCGCGTCACGCCTATAGCTGCCAGGCAAGTCCGGCGCGCGGTCAATCAAACGCCTTCGACTTGGAAGTTTTCGGGAAACAGCGCATACGTTATCGCCACGAACGTCACGACCAACACTATGGTAACTATGACTGTGATTATCGTCGCCTTGCCGGTGCTTATGCCCAGGGTCTGTCGCGTGGCGATGACGTCGACTATGAGGACCCAAAGCGCCGCCGCAATTCCCAAGAGGCCGCCCAGTACCGTCCCGGCGATTGGGACAAAGACCAGAGGGACAGAGAGAATGGAAATAACTGACGGCGATTGCGCAAAACCGATTGCGCGGAGCATCTCCACGTAACTGGCAGTCCCGCCAAAGACCGCGGTGCCCAAGAGATAGGCAAGGAACGCCCAGAGCAGCCAACCGAGAACCGCAGTGGCGGCCGAAGTGGCGACATTGGTGAAAGCGCTTGTTGCTACCGCAGATTCTGCCGAGGTGTTGAGCGTCTGCACGAGAGTGCTGATAATGCCGATGACACCGATGATGATGACAGCCTGTACGGCCTGGATTGTGGCAGAACGGTCTGCTTTGATCTCGTCGAAGACCAGAGAATCGAGCATGGCGGCGCGGAACATGCGGTCGGCGACCATGGCAACTCCTTTCCTTCGCGCGGTGCAATTAACGCCTCCGCGAGCGTTTCTAGGCGCCTTCAACACTATCGCGCATTGAGCGGAGCCATAGTAGCGCGGGGGCTTGTCCCCCGCCCGAACACCGTCACGCGCCTGAAATAGCGCAGCGACTGCACCGGAGTGACGACCCAGACATCACCTACCGGGCCACCATGCTTGCATCAATCACACAGCAGGCCCCGCGTCAGCAGTCTGCGCACCTGCAAGTAGGCCAAGAAACCAAACACCGTTGATCAGCTTCTGCGCTGTATATTGAAGCGGCCCCAGTTATTTGTCAATTCTCTGTGTGCTTGCGCTGCGAGCGCTTGCGCACCCCTTTGCATGCGATAGTTGCAGGCAGCGCACTCCCGCCTTGACAACAGCGCGCAGCCGCAGCAGCATAGCAACTAACGTACATTGGTGTATGCAGCGCAGATATCTAGGTTGAACATGATCCGTGTAGCAATAATTCAGAGGAGTGTAGTGCGATGAGCGTGACATTAGCAGAACCGAAGCAATTGTCCGTTGACGACCTGGAATTCTACAATGAACACGGCTACCTGCGGCTGAAGCAGGTCTTCGATCCGGCAGAGGTCGCGGCGCTTAGCGAGGAACTCGACCACATCATTCAGTACTTCGCCACCCACGGCAAAGGCTGGAGCGGCCCGTGGCGCAAGCAACTGATGGAAGAGGACGCGGATGCCAAGAGCCTCTTGGTGACCATCCACGAACTGCAGAGCTACAGTGAGGCCTGGGCGCGGGCGCTGGTGCAAGAGCGGCTGGTGCAGTCAGTCGCCGACATCGTCGGGCCGGACCTGGAGTTCCACCATAGCACGCTCCACGCCAAAGGCCCCGACACCGGCACGCCGTTTCCCATGCACCAGGACTACCCCTTCTACCCCCACCAGGACGGGCGCTACATCGATGCCATCGTGCACGTCGACGGCGCCGACGATACCAGCGGCTGCTTGAAGTTCTTGGAAGGCAGCCACAAGCTGGGACCGTTGGAGCACAGCCGCGAGGGCTCGCCGCACCTCGATCAGAACGTGTACCGCCTGCAAGACGCCGTGTCCGTGCCGGCAGACCCGGGCGACGTGGTGCTCTTCAGCATCTGGACCATCCACGGCTCCGCGCTCAACGAGCAGCCCCGCTGGCGGCGCGTGGTGCGCTTCGGCTACCGCAACCCGCGCAATCTCCAACTGAGCGGCCAGGCCATGGGCCGCCCCGGCGTCATGGTACGCAGCGTGCGCCCCAAGCTGGAAAATCAGACCATCGAGGTCTACGGCAACTGGGGCCCGCAAGCGGTAGCGCCAAGGGATGATGACTAGACCAGAGATCGTTGATTCGAGGTGCGTCATGGATGGGGCGGTGTGCCTCTTCTTACGGCCGCCGTTGGCACTCAGGGAGGGCTGAGCACAAGTGATTCGCTTTGGGTATCGAACTCCCGGATTGCGGGAGTTGTCGTTTCGGGAGAAGGTGCAGCTTGCGGCGGACTTGGGATTGCCCGCCATCGAGGTGGCGCGGACGGAGTTTGAGACACTGGCCGACTGCCGCGAACTGAACGAGGCGTGCGCCGAATTGGGCGTGGAGGTGACGTCCATGGGCGGTGGAATGGGCTTGTGCGATCCGACTCTCCGGGAAGAGATTCTGGAACAGCTCGAGTTCGCGCTCGACGCGTGTGAGGTGTTGGACGTAGACATTTTCTTCACCCGCGTCATGTCGCCGGCGCCGGGCGTGCCTCAGGCGGATACGTGGGAGGCGTGCACGGAGATCACGCGCGCGGTGTGCGAGCGGTCGGCCGAGCGCGGCATCCGCTTTGCGCTGGAAGCGGACCCGCCGTGTTTCGTGCACACGCTGGAACGCGTCGAGCGGCTGATGGAACTGGTCGATCACCCGAACTTCTGGCTGAACTACGATCCCACCAACTACTACGTCGTCGGCAGCGACCCGCTGCTGGTGATTGAACGCCACGCCGACCGCATCATCAACGGCCACGTGAAAGACGCCGTCTATCACGCCGATGAGAAGGCCGAGCGCCCGGTGGGCGAGGGCGAAGTGCCGTACGCGGAGATCTTCCGCGCGCTCCTCGACCGGGGACTCGACGTCGCCATGCACATCGAGCACTGCCGCACGGTCGAGTGCGTGACCGAGGCCGCGGCGCATGTTAAGAAGGTGATGGCCTCGCTGTAAGCGGCGGCGTGCGCGCGAGGCCATCGGGCATAGTTTCCGCTACTCGGTGATTGATCACTACTGCTGCTGTTATTCCTGATTCTTACCTTGCCGTTGAGCATGCGTCTCTATCGCTCCATGTTCTCTTTCCGGCCAATTGGGCGCAGGTTTCAAACCTGCGCTACCGATCGCCAAGCCCTGAAGTTCCTCGCGACTTAGAGTTCCTCGCTGCCTGATCGCCGGAGCGGTGTGTTTTGCGGGCGTGGTACCATACTTCCTGCACACGGCAGGAAATTGCGCGCCGTTTCACGCGGCGCGATTTCGTTTTGTAGAGGGCATAGACCTTCGTGCAAACGACTCACGACACGATGGCGGTGACCGGCTATTTCCAGGCGTTGCGGCTCTTCAACCGCAACGTGCGAATTTTCATTCTCAGTGCATTGCTTCTTGGGTTCGCCTACTTCGGTATCTACGCCGTACTCCTAAATCTTTACCTCTTGCGTTTGGGCTACGGGACCGAGGTCGTCGGCTTGGTCAACGGCGCGGGCTTTGTGGCGTATGCCGTGTTCAGCTTGCCCGCGGGGGCCCTAGGCGCGCGCTTTGGCACGCGGCGCATGCTGCAGGTGGGTTTCGTGCTCGCGGCCTTGGGAACAGGACTGTTGCCCGCCGCGCAATTCCTCTCCGGCAACTTGCAAGTGGCATGGATTGCGGTCACGTACACTGTCACTTCCATGGGGCTCGATGCCTATTTCGTGAACAGCAATCCGTTCATGCTGCAATCGACGACACCCCGCGAACGCATGTACCTCTATTCGCTGCGGGTGGGCATGAGTCCCATCGCGGCCTTTGTCGGCGCGTTAGTAGGCGGATTCTTGCCGGGGACGCTGGCCGGGCTGCTGCCAATCACGGATACGGCCTCCTTTGCGTTGGCGCTGCTGGTGGCCGCGGTTGCGTTGCTCATTGGTGTCGTAGCGCTGTTCAATACAACTGCGACGACAGCCCCCAAAGAGGACCAAGAACCGCCGGTGCGTTCTGCCAGATCGTCGTCGGGGCTGCCCGTGCTCATCATCGCGGTGATGGGACTGGTCATCATGCTGCGCATTGCTTCCGAGGGAGCGCAGCGCACCTTCTTCAACGTCTATCTGGACGAGGTCCTCACAATGCCAACGGCGCAGATCGGTATGCTGGCCGCGTGCGGTCAACTTGTGGGCGGAATTGCCGCCCTGCTGTCCCCTTATTTTGCGCGGCGGTGGGGCCTGGAGCCGGTGATCGTCTGGGCGAGTCTTGGGATGGCGGTGAGTACGGTGGCATTCGCGCTGCTCCCCCATTGGGCCGGAGCGGCTGTGGGGTACGCGGGATTGGTCAGTTTTACGTACATTCAACGCCCGTGCAGCCTGCGCCATACGATGGAAGTGGTGCCCGCGCGCTGGCGGGAAACGGCCGCGGGCGTCGCCAATATGGTAGCGGGGATCGGCTGGGGAACTATGGGATTCGCCGGCGGCTATCTGGTTGGCGTCTACGGCTACCAGAATTTCTTCTTGGTCAGCGCCGCGCTCACCGGCATCAGCGCTGTGATCTTCTTCTGGTACTTTGGACTGCCGCGCAACACCTTGACGAGCAAGCAACGTGCCGATGCCTTAGAGAGTGTCTCCAAAGGAGGGTAAGACGGTTGCATACGTTCACCCAGAGCTTGCCGGAGGGCTCCTCAGAGTTACAGGCAAGTGAGCCGGGTTGTGCATGGGTTAGCAGGGCGCCTTGTGTCTTGGGATAGCCTGAATGTAAAGCCACTAGCTGCGTTTCGCCCGTCTTGTTCAGGGACTCTGCTGGGGGGGGGGGGGGGCTCGCCACGAGCCGCGTTCGTGGCGAGGTGTCTATGCCAAGGCACGGGTAGAGCCATTGCCGCATTTCCTTCACTCGTTGCTCATGCGCCCACAACGTGACTCGGCAGATCATGGTTGTGTTAGTAGAGTGTGGATAGGCCGCTAACCCAGCCATGCCGAGTTTCAAGTGTGCCGACGGCAGGCCGCTCGTTTCACCCGCTATCTCCTCGGCGTGCTGCAAGTATATAATCCCAGTAGCGCAATGGCATGGGCTCCTATTGTGGGCGCTCTGGACGCCGGACAGCGGAGATAGATGTTTCCGGAAGTGCATGCAAGCAGCAATACGACGGTTCCTAATTCGAAAAGGAGTGGACTATGAGCAACGGGCTGGGAATAAACGCAGATGCAGCACGTGACTTTGTTTCGCTGGGGGCGCTTGTGCACCGCCTCGATCCCGGGATCATCCCTTTTCGCAAGGCGCACACGTGCGAGATTCATGTGAGCGGCGGTGAGTTTAATACTGCTGCGAACTTGGCCAATTGCTTTGGTCTAAGTACTGGGGTTGTTTCGGCGATGGTGGACTACCCTATTGGCGATCTGATTGCCGAGCGCGTGCGCGCGATGGGAGTCACGCCGTTCTATAAGCATTTTGAGCACAACGGCGTAAGCGGGCCGAACATGGCGACGGTCTATAGCGACCGGGGCCAAGGCGTGCGCGCGCCGGTGGTCTTCTACAACCGCTGTAACGAGGCGGCGGCGCAGCTCAAGCCCGGTGACTTCGATTGGGACGCAATCTTTGCGGGCGGCGTGCGCTGGTTCCATAGCGGCGGTATCTTTGCGGCGCTTTCACCGACTACGTCGGCAGTAATCATCGAGGGTATGCAGGCGGCCAAAGCGGCCGGCGCGGTGGTTTCCTACGACCTCAATTTCCGTGCAAAGCTCTGGCAGATATGGGGTGGTGAAGACCGCGCGAGCGAGGTAAATCGGCGGATTGTGGAGAATGTGGATGTGCTGGTTGGGAACGAGGAAGACCTGCAGACGGGCCTTGGCATTCCAGGACCGGAGGTAGCCGCGACTTCAAAGCTCGATCCCAGCGCCTTTACCGCGATGATCGACCAGGTTGTCGGCCAGTTTCCGCAGGTCAAGATTGTGGCTACCACCCTCCGCGAAGTGCACTCGACGAACCGGCATAGTTGGAGCGCGGTAGCGTGGATCAACGGCGAGACCCACGTGGCGCCCACCGCCGAACTCGACGTCCATGATCGAGTCGGCGGCGGCGACGGATTCGCGTCCGGGTTAATCTACGGGACCATTACGGGCGAGGAGCCCGCCGACGCTGTGAGGCTGGGCTGGGCGCACGGCGCGCTGATTACTACCTTCCCCGGCGATACGACGATGGCAACGGTGGCTGACGTGCGCGCCTTTGCGGCCGGTGGTTCGGCGCGCATCAGACGCTAGCACTTCCACACAAGCAGGGACAAGAAACTGCAGCAAGTAGCGCTCCTGCCGTGGCAATTGCGGAGTAATTCTTCTTACCTACCTGTATATGTCTGCAGAATATGTAATTGGCATCGACGTAGGCAGCACGGCGACTAAGGTTGTCATCTGCGACGAACTGGGGCGCATTGTGGGTCGCGGCGCTGCGCCCACAGAAATCCTCCGTCCAAGACCGGGTTGGGCAGAAGTTGACTTTGTTCGCTGCTGGGAAGGGGTGATCTCCGCCTGCCAAGCGGCGCTTGCAGCGATTCCCGATGCACTTGCTGCAAGGCGTGTCGCGGGCATTGGTCTTACGTCGCTCGCCCCGACCGTCGCCCCTTTGGCGCAGAGTGGCGCGCCGCTGCACGCCGGCATCATCTATGAAGATAGTCGCAGTGTTCAGCAAGTAGAACGAATTCTGGCGGACGAAAACCAATCAAGTATTGTCAAACGCACCGGGATACGGATTGAGAGTGGCAGCACGACGCTGAGCAGCATGCTGTGGCTGGCGGAAGAGCGGCCAGAGTTGGTGGAGGCATGCGCCTATCTTGGCTCGCTGACGACGTATCTCGCTAATCGTCTCACCGGCAACTTTGGGATCGATTGGGCAAACGCACAGCTTACCGGTCTTTTTGCGCTGTACGACCCGCCGCGTTGGCTGGACGATTGGTGTCGGCAGCTTGGCATACCCGTGGAAAAGCTACCGCCGCACATGCCATCGCAGGCAGAAGTGGGTGGAGTTTTGCCGAGCGCCGCCGCACAACTGGGCGTTCCGGTCGGCATTCCTGTGGCGATGGGGGGCGCCGACGCGCAGGCTGCGGCAGTAGGGGCGGGTCTCGTGTCGCCGCGCGCCGGGGTGCTATCACTTGGGACGACGAGCGTTCTCACGGTTTGCGCGGAGCGCGCCGCGACCGATCCGCGCTTCTATACGCGCCGGCACGTCTTGCCGGAGCGCTATCTACACGTCGCGCCTACGTTGCTTGGCGGGACTACCTTGCGCTGGGCTGCGGCCCTACTGGGGGTTGCATCAGTAGCAGAATTGGTCGCGCTGGCCGGCGCAAGTGAACCGGGCGCGGGCGGCGTGATCTTCCTGCCGTATCTCATGGGCGAGCGCGCGCCGCTCTGGGACCGTGAAGCGCGGGGAGCCTTCTGCGGGTTGCAGCTTGGCACGGGCCGGGAGGACATGGCGCGGGCGGTCGTGGAGGGCATTGCCTTTGCGCTGCGCAATGTGCTCGTGCAGATGGAAGCGCATCTTGGCGAGCCGGTTGCCGCGCTCGCAGTTACCGGCGGCGCCGCATTCCCGGTTGTCCTACAAACCCTCGCGAATGTGCTGCAGCGTCCTCTCACCGCAATCGAGGGCGGGGAAAGCGCGGCGCAGGGGGCTGCCTTGCTGGCGCTCGTTGCCGCCGGCAGCGCGGACCTTGGTTGGCTCGCCGCGTGGCAGCCGAGAGTCCGAGAAAACTACGTTCCAAATACAGCCGATTCCGGTCGCTACGAGCGGGCGTTCGAAATGTTTTCTCACCTCTATCCGGCATTAAGGGATTGCTTGGACGTGCCGGGGCAATAGAAGTGAGAGTAGGTTCGCTCTAGCAACTCTCTCGACAGCGTGCAGACGTGAAAACACCAAGACGCTAGCGCTAAGGCTAGAAAATCTCGTCCGGCTTGATCGCAAACTCCGATAGCGTAGGTGAGTTGAGAGTCTCACCTTCTCCGCAGACGCCCACAACCCCGTAACGGTGTGCGTTCCACTGCAGGGCCTTCACTGTCTTGGCAGCGGCGTCCACCAACCAATACTCCTTGACGCCGTGCTTGGCATAGAGCGAGCGCTTGAAGGTTTGGTCCCGCGTAGCGGTGGCTGGAGACAGGATTTCGATAATCAGGTCAGGGGCGCCCCGGACATTTTCGTCAGTGATGATGTGCGCCCGCTCATTGGCGATGAACAGCAAGTCTGGCTGCACGACGTCTGTGTTAGATAGCACTACGTCGAAAGGAGCTGCATAGACGTGGCCAAGGTTGTGACGCTTTACGAATGGCCACAACAGAATGACTAAAGCCATTGAAATGCGTTGATGGACTTCGTTGGGCGTTGGATTTGCTACTAGCTGTCCTGCCAAGAGTTCGTAATGAACGTCATCCGGAGTCTTCCGATAGTCCGCGAATGTCAGTCTAGCTGCGGAACTAGAGTTGCTCATGCTTGACTTTCCGTATCACATTCAAATGCGAAAACCATAATCGGTTGCCTGGCGCCAGTCACTGGTCCTTTTCGAAGCAATGAGATTCGTCGCTACCCAGTTCTTCCCAGAGTTCGTCCACCACTTGCTCGACCACATCGTAACTGAAGCCGCGGCGGGCGAGGAAGGCGCCTAGCTGCCGGCGAAACTTGTAGGGATCGGAGGCGTCGAGGGTCGCCGCGCGCTTGCGGGCGGCCTGGCCTGCCAACGCTGCCTCGTCACCGGCAAAGCGCGCAAGCACATCTTCGATGATGGCGTCGGCAACGCCCTTCTGTCGCAGTTCCCAGGCGAGCGCCCTTCTTCCCCGAGGCCGATGCGTGTCCCGGCTCTCCACCCAGAAACGCGCAAACGCCGCATCATCCACGTAACCGAGTTCTTCCAAACGACGGATTGCATGATCGCGGGTTGTGGCGTCAAGAGATTTCTTGCGCAGGTGGTCGGCTACCTCCTTGGCGCTGCGCGGGCGGTAGGAGATGAAGTTGAGGCCGGCTTCTACCGCCCGCCGGTTACTATCGTCGCGCTGCAAGCGAAGCATGGTTGCGGCGTCGATGGTGTCGCCAATATTTAGTCCGCGCTCGGCTACGGTCCCCGCCCGCAAATGCAGGGCGTCGCCGCTGCTAAGCTCAATAGCAAAGGAGTCTCCCTTATCGCCCCGGGGGTGGAGCGCAGTGATCGTGACGACCGCAGTGTCTGCCTCGTGCTTGCACGAACCGACTTCGCTGCGCTGAAGGGCTTCGGTTGAATCGTCAACTGGTAGCACAGTCCATCTCCCCGACCGGCACGGAGTCCACTTACTTGTTAGTCGCGCTACCGCAGCGAAATGCGGCGCTCGTTGCCGGCAAGCAGCCGCGCGATGTTGTCACGGTGCTGCACAATGATCAGCACGCCGCCGACAATAGCATAGATCAGATATTCCACCGGAATTTGGAACCAGAGCATGCCGATTGCAACCAGGATAGGGGCGGCGGCGACTGTGGCTAGAGAGGCGAGGGAAACGTACCGGCTAATGAGTATGACCGGAAGGAAGACTGCCCAAAGCACAGCGATCACGAGCGGGAGCATGAAGAGCAGGCCGGCGGCGCCCGGCACGATGCCCCTGCCGCCGCGAAAGCCGATGAACACGGGCCAATTGTGACCGATGATTGCCGCAAAGGCCGTTACGGCTTCGCCCGCAGGGTTGTCTGGGAATACTAAACGAATTGCGACGAGCGGCAAGACGACCTTCAGCGTATCGCCTATGAATGCTGCGGCCCCTGCGGCTATGCCAAACGTGCGCCACACATTGGTTGAACCCGTGCGCCCGCTGCCGTGCTCGCGGATGTCGGTCCCATGGAAGAGGCGGGCAACCAACCACCCGCTGGGAACGGACCCCGCGAGATAGCCAACGACGAGGAACAGCGCGAACCACAAGAGATCAGGCATGATGGTCGTGGAAGAGCAGCCGGATCGGAGTCCCGTCGAATCCGAAGCGCCGCCGGATGTTGTTCTCCAAGAAGCGTCGGTGCGAAAAGTGCACGCGAGCCGGATCGTTCACGGAGAATATGAACGTTGGCGGATGCGTTCTCGCTTGAGTCACGTAGTAGATGCTGAGCCGCCGTCGCTTCGATGAGAGGGTGCGGTTGGCCAGCCATTCGCGCAACGTGCGGTTGAGAGTGCCGGTGGTAATGCGTCTGCCCCGCTCCGCAAAGACCTGCATTGCCGCCGGGAGTATGTGGCCGAGGTGGTAGCCGGTTTTGGCGGATATTACCACAGACGGCGCGTGCGGCATCCAGCGCAACCGTCCCTGTACCATGCGCTTTACTTCCCCGGCATCGGCAGCGACAAGGTCCCACTTGTTGATGAGCACGACCAAGCCCTTGTAGGCCTCGTTGACATAACCCGCAATGTGTATGTCTTGCGCGGTCAATCCTTCGGCAGCGTCGACGACGAGGAGGGCAACGTTGCAGCGTTCGAGCGCGCGCAACGTGCGCAAGACACTATGAGACTCTACCCCGCGCTGTACTTTGCCGCGGCGTCGGATGCCGGCAGTGTCGATCAGTAGCGCCGTGTCATCGCCATAGGTAACGACGGTGTCGATGGAATCCCTCGTGGTACCGGGAATGTCGCTCACGATCGTGCGCTCGTGGCCGAGCAGCGCGTTGAGCAAAGCCGACTTCCCCACGTTTGGCCTGCCGACAATCGCAAATTGAGGCAGCGCCAGTTCGGATTCTGTGGCTGCTACAGGGGGGAGATGGGCGCAAACGGCATCGAGGAGGTCGCCTGTGCCAAGGCCGTGCAGTGCCGAGAGCGAGACTACGTCCGCGAAGCCCAAAGAGTAGAAGTCGTATGACTGTAGGTGCGTGTATTGGTTATCGGTTTTGTTGGCCGCTATGACTACCGGCTTCTTTGTCTTGCGCAAGAGCGCTGAGATTTCTTCGTCTTGCGGGGTGATACCGTCCGGCGTGTCGAGGACGAATACGATGACGGTGGCCTCTTCGACGGCAGTTTGCACCTGTCCGAAGACGGACTCCGCCAGTCCATCGCGCTCATCGGCAATACCGCCGGTATCGGTGACAGTGAAGGCCCGGTCCTGCCACTCCACGACACCGTAGATGCGGTCGCGGGTTGTGCCGGGTACGTCTTCCACAACGGCTTGGCGTTGCCCAAGCAGACGATTGAAGATGCTCGACTTCCCTACATTCGGCCGTCCCACGAGGGCAACGATCCCGCTAGGTGTGGCGGCGACGGTCGCAGTAGGCGCTTCAATTTCCGGCTGATCGGAGGTTGTGCTCATGAGGTTTTTCTGTCTTTGTCAAACTAAATTCTTGTGGCAGTTATCTCTCGGAAAAGTTGCAGTTTCGAAGAAGTCGCCGCCGGGCGCGCCTGATTCCTGACCATAAGGTACTTCAGAAGCTAGGCAATTGTATACCGCAGGAGAAAACTTCTCTGAATTCGCAAGAACCCGCTTGAACGGTACCGGTTTTAGGAGAGACCACACAGGCTGCATGGCAGGCCCTGCGCCAAGGCCGTTTTCGCGCTCCTGTTCGCCAGAACTTGCCGTTAGAGGTCGCGTCATACTTGGGGCAGAGTGCGTTGCAGGGAACAGCCAAGATAGCGGGCGAGATGATCTTGCTAGGACGCGACTGCGTCGAGTTCCTTAAGCCACGTCACGACCTCTTGCACCGACCAGTCCGGCGTAGATGCGCCTGCCGTAATGCCCACGCTCTCCGTGTCGGTAAACCAGGCAGGATCGAGTTCGGCAGCGGTCTCTATGTGATATGTGGGTGTGTCTGCGTCGCGCGAGATTTCTGCGAGGTGGGTCGTATTTGCGCTATTGCGCCCGCCCACGACGATCATCACGTCGACCTCAGGAAGGATGTCCCGCGCCGCAGCCTGTTGTTTGGTGGTCGCGAAGCAGAGTGTGTTGACGACGTGCACTTCCAGAGCGTCTGCCAGCGCCAAGTCCATGAGCCGGCGGGCAACAGCCTGAAAGCGGTCTACTGTCTGCGTAGTCTGGGAGACAAGGCAAATCTTGCGCCGCAGGCGCACGGAGTCAAGCTCTTCGGGGCTCGCCACGGCGGCGCCGCGACCTGCCGACCAGCCAAGTATGCCGCGCACTTCTTTGTGGGTGGGGTCCCCGAATATGAGGATTTGGTAGCCGCGTTCCGCATGCTCCTGCACGATGCGATGTACTTTCGAGACGATGGGGCAGGTGGCATCCAAGAGTTCGAGGTTGTGTGCGGCAATCTGGTCGGTGACGGCTTTGCCCGTGCCATGGGCCGTGATGGTGGCAATGCCGTCCTGGGGCACCGCTTCCATGTCACCCACGACGTTGATACCGTCCTGCTCCAACCGCTCAATCACAGAGGGGTTGTGCACAAGCTGCCCCAACGTATGGATCTCCCCCTTCTCTTGCGCCACGGCTTGGGTCATCTCGATCGCACGCTTAACGCCGTAGCAAAACCCCATTTCCTTCGCCAGAAGTATTTCCATCGATTGCCTTTGGGTCTACGCAGGTCTGCTTTCATTGTACCGGAGAAAACTCGATCGGAACAACCGAACAGTGACTGTCACTTTGGCGGTACAGAGCGAACGCGCTTCCCTGTCGAAGGCCGGATTTTGCTTCTTTAGCATGCAATCCTCGCTCTGCGCTAGAGACGTACCAAGCGCATATGCACAATTCCGCGACGAAAGGCATTTGCTGTGTGTATGGATGCAACGCGCAGCTATCTCGAAGCGAAGATCTGTCGTGCACTGGAAAGCGCAAGCAACCCGAAAGAGCTGGCAGAATCGCCTGAAACTCTGCTCTAGGCTCGGTTAGATGAATCTTCTTCGTCAAGGAGTGTGATGATCCGCTGTCGCAGCGATTCTGCGATTGTGTCGGCGTCATCTCCCGTTAGCTTCCTATCGTAGTACTCATTGAGTTCAATCGGTCCGTCAACGATCACTTTGACGCCAACACGCGGGCGGGGAAACTTGCTCCCTGACGGCAGCGCCTTATTGGTATTCTTGACGGCTACGAGCAAGATTGGAACTTGCTCGCGCACGGCAATGCGCACGAAAGCTGAATTAAATGGGCCGACCTGGCCGGTGCGGCTGCGGGTGCCTTCCGGGAAGAGGACAACCGCGTCATTCTCTTTGATCGCCCGCATGAGGAAGCGCACCCCGCGCACGTCGTTGCTCTGGCGAATGAGTGGATACACACCCCACCGCGGGAGAATGAACCGCAGCAACGAGTTACGAAACAGCTCCACTTTCGCCATGAAGGTGAGCGCATGCCGCGGGCAAGCCACGCCAACGGCAAATGGATCGAGGTTGCTCCGATGATTGCCAATGACTAGGAGTGGTCCGGACCGCCATCGCTCAGCCCCAATGACGCGAAGTCCGACGTAAAAATGAAAGAGCGGCAACAGAATCAGACCACCGACAATGAAGTACCAAAACCAATTGCGCCTGTTGCGGTGGCTGCGTTGGTATGCAATGTCGGCGTCCGTTATCTGGGAGGGGTCGAAGCGTGGTTCCCTGGCTGTGCCCATCGCATTTCTCCCGCGGTTAATACACTGACAAACACGCTGCGCCTTGGCAGGCTAACCCTGATATAGCAGGGCGCCCCGTTAAGTCCAGGCAGGCATCTTGCCGCTCGTGCGTTCGCTCCTGTCAAGGATACCCAATCGCATGACAGCCTGCTAGTTTGGGGGCGCATGCGGGTCCGCCGCTTGGTCGATTGATGAGGGCAGGACGGATAACTGAAATGCAATGCCCGAACTACGCCAGCCTGGCTGGTCTAAGGGCTGGGACCTTGGACAGACCGCGTACACACAGATCGGCGCTTTCGGCCCAATGCGGTTGGTCTTTGGAGCCTGGTAAAGACAATGGTTTGGACTAGAGTTGACCTTGCGGGGTCTGCACCGGGTGGTTCTGTTTACTGGGTATAGCGAGCGTGATACGCTTGAGCGTGGACTCAAAGACCTTGAGGAGTCCCACACCCAGGAGCGCACAATGTTCACGATTACGGAAGCAGCGGCACGTCTCATCAAGGGACAGATGGAAGCGGAGAGCGAGGGCGAAATGTATCTCCGCGTATTTGTACGACCCGGAGCAGACGGCATGCAGTTTGGGATGTCCAGCGAGGAGCAGCCGGGCAAGAACGACGAAGAAAGTGAACAGCATGGCTTGAAGGTGCTCGTAGATAAGCTGAGTCTGCGCACACTCAACGGCGTGGAATTGAGCTACGCCGAAGAGGGCGGATTTAGCCTGGGTAAACCGGCAGAAGCGGATACAGAATCTGCTGAAGCCTGACCGTTAGCTTTACACAATTAGGTCATCTTGGGCCAGGCGACTGCTGGGAGACCGTTTTCCCGAGTGGGGTAAGTTTGGAAATCACCTACTCAATTGTCATTCCTGCGTACAACGAAGAGACGCGGCTGGGCGCTACTCTCGCAAGGACCCTAGGCTACTTTGTCGACCGGCAGGAATCCCCGGTGGAATTGCTGGTCGTTGACGATGGCTCAAATGACGATACGGCTGACTTGACCGAGTCTTGGCAGGAGCGATCCCAACACATTCGTGTCCTGAAGCATGACAAGAATATGGGCAAGGGCTGGGCGGTGCGCACCGGCATGCTGGCTGCCGCTGGGGAGTTTGTGCTCTTCATGGACGCCGATGGTTCAACAGACATTGCCGAGATCGAGAAGCTCGCCGCGGCCTTGGATGGCGGCGCGGACATTGCCATTGGCTCGCGCGACATTGCCGGCTCCGACATCCAAAAGCACCAACCCATGGCGCGAGAGGCGATAGGAAAGCTCTTCAACCGCGTGGTACAGGTACTCGCTGTGCCCGGAATCGGCGACACGCAATGCGGATTCAAGCTCTTTCGCAAGTCTGTCGTCGCGCCGCTGTTCAACCGGCAGACCGTACGCGGTTGGGCGTTCGACGTGGAGATATTGTTCCTCGCGCAGAAGCTGCAATTCAAAATAGCGGAAGTCCCCGTTCAGTGGGCAGACTTCCCCGGATCTAAGGTGAGGCCGCTACGTGATGCGCTTCAGACCGTGTGGGAAGTGGTTAGACTTCGTTTCGTCCATCGCTCATTGGCGCATCGCTCAACGTCCTATTCTTCAGACTACAGATGCGACTGAGAGAAGCGGCGACTGTGGACTTTGAACACAGAAAGCGACAGTCAAAGCAGCATGTTCTTGTGCTATTAGGGTCGTGGACCTGGATTGCGCCAAGTGAGGTGGTTGCGGCAAGAATTGGCCGGTGCGTGCTGCTGCCGACTCTCGCGAAACGGGACACATTCCACCACCTGAATTGGTTGTCCTAGCTGTCGAGACATTGGGATACTCAGACTTTCAAGACGGGGCTGAAGTGGAAACAAGCTATTCAATCGTCATTCCTGCCTACAACGAAGCAGAGCGCATTGGACCTACGCTAGAGCGAACCCTTGCCTACTTCGCGGACCGTCAGCACACCCAAGTGGAAGTGCTGGTTGTGGACGACGGTTCAACTGATAATACGGAGAGCATTGTCGAGTCTTGGCAGGAGCGTTCTCCGTACATTCGCCTCCTGAGTCACGAAGAGAATGCGGGCAAAGGCTGGGCAGTGCGGACGGGGATGCTCGCGGCTAATGGTGAGCATGTGCTCTTTATGGATGCGGATGGCTCTACCGACATCGCCGAGGTCGAAGAGCTATCCCAAGCGCTACATGCCGGCGCGGATGTTGCGATTGGTTCGCGCGACGTGGCGGGCTCCGAAATCCAACAGCACCAACCGATCGTGCGCGAGGCTATGGGAAAGGCTTTTAGCTTCATTGCGCGGGTCTGGGCTGTACCTGGGGTTGCAGACGCGACGTGCGGGTTCAAGCTCTTTCGCAAAGCCGTGGTCGCACCGCTCTTCCGTCGTCAGACGATCCGCGGCTGGGCGTTCGACGTGGAAATCCTCTATTTGGCATCACGCATGGGCTGCAAAATCGCCGAGATTCCGGTGGATTGGACTGACTCGCCGGACTCACGCGTAAACTTGGCGGGCGTGGTGCTGCCTACCTTCAGAGACTTGCTGTGGATTCGCCTTGTCCATCGTTCTGTAGCCCGCCGCGCGGCGCCACACAGTACCGAATGAACGCGGGCGCCAAAGGGCCGGGATATCTGGCAACCATGGCTCGATGCCAGTGGAATAGCAGCAATTTACGTACGTGGGCATGATCCTATTCAGACCACGTGGGCCTCTGAGTTGCAGAATCCCATGAAAACGTCTCACATAAGAGCCCGGCACGAATGGAACGGTAGTATGGGACCTGCTTGCGCTGAGTCTTTCTGCAAGGTAATGTGCCTTTGGGTGTGTGAGGGTAGTAAAGGATAACCACCACTATGGGTAATCTCGATCACGACGCTCCCCGCTTGTCTGGAACAGCGGCGCTTGCGCTTGAAGGCGACGTTGCCGCACAGATGATTGCGGGCATCCATCGCTATCTGGACTCTGAGATTGACGCTGCCGATAGGGCCGCAGAGAGCGCCCTGCGGTCAACGGCTGCTGACTTGGCTTCCGCGGCGGCTCAAGCTGCCGCGAAGAGAGTGGAATTTGCCCACAACATCGGCGTCGTGGACGAACGCAAACCGGTGCCGGCGCTGGAGTTTGTAAGTTCTACGCTCGACCCTTTCCGCGTCGCTGCTTCCCAAGCCTATGACGTTCACGCGATTCGTTGGCCGGTGCTGGATGGCGTCGCAGGCGAGGGCCTGCTCTTGCGGCCCAAGCAGACTCCGAGCGCGCACGTGATTGCGCTGCCGGATGCAGACTGCTCGCCGGAGATGTTAGCCGGCATCGCGCCCGGCCTGGAACCTGCGCAGCAGTTTGCGCGGCGCTTGGTGGAACGAGGCTGCCAAGTGGTAGTACCGGTGCTCATCGACCGCGCGCATGCCTTTTCGGGGAATCCGGCAATCCGCATGACCGACCAACCCCATCGCGAGTTTATCTATCGCATGGCCTACGAGATGGGACGGCACGTAATTGGCTATGAGGTACAGAAGATTCTGGCGCTGGTAGATTTCTTTGCTGCCCAGGCGGGTCCGGAAGACGCGCCGGTGGGCGTGTTTGGCTATGGCGAGGGCGGCCTGTTGGCGCTGTACAGCGGTGCGCTGGACGAGCGCATTGCCGGCGTCGGTGTAAGCGGCTACTTCCGTAACCGGCGCCAACTGTGGCAGGAGCCGCTCTATCGCAATGTCTGGCGGCTCTTGCGGGGTTTCAGCGATGCCGAATTGGCTGCGATGATTGCCCCCCGTCCGTTGATCGTAGAGGCAACACCCGCGCCCACAGTGCCCGGCGCGCCGCCGATTCGACTGCAAGAGCACGCCCGCGGGCAGACGACCGCCCCGGGCAAGATCGAACCCGCGCCCCTGGCCGAAATTGAGGCCGAAGTTGCCCGCGCGCAGCCGACCTACACGGCGCACAACGCCACTGACCGGCTCGTGCTCGTGAAGCCCGCCGCTACGGAGGTAGGCCCCGGCTCGGATGAAGCCCTGACCGCCTTGCTCGAGGGCCTGGGAGTGCAGTCGCGCGCAGTACCGGCGGCTGCCGCTTTGCGTGACGCCCGCACCGAGTTTGACCCCGCTGCGCGTATGCAGCGGCAGTTCGATCAGATTGTGGGCCATGTCCAGCAACGCCTGGAGGTGGCATGGCGCACACGTGAAGCCTTCTGGTCGGAGGCGGATACGTCTTCCTTAGAAGCGTGGGAAGAGTCCGCCGCCGCTTATAGAATACGCTTCTGGGAAGGCTTGATCGGCCGTTGCCCCGATCCCAGCCTGCCGTCCAACGCGAAGAGCAAACCCTACGGCAAGAGCGAGGCCTGGACCGGCTACGAAGTGACACTCGACGTGCTGCCCGACATCTTCGCTCACGGCATCCTGCTGGTGCCCAAGGACATTGCGCCTGGCGAGCGACGGCCGGTGGTGGTCTGTCAGCACGGCCTCGAAGGACGCCCGGAGGACGTGATTACCGAAGAGCAGGGCCCGTACAATGCGTTTGCCGCGCGTCTGGCCGAACGCGGCTACGTAACGTATGCCCCGCAGAATCCTTACATTGGCTTCCATGAATTTCGCACCCTCCAGCGCAAGGCCAATCCGTTGGGCTGGACGCTCTTCACGTTCGCCATCGCGCAGCACGAGCAGATGCTGCGCTGGTTTGCCACGCTGCCGTTTGTAGACCCCGACCGCATTGGCTTCTACGGCCTCTCCTACGGTGGCAAGGCGGCAATGCGCATTCCGACGGTTCTCACCCAGTACGCGCTTTCGATATGCGCGGGCGACTTCAACGAGTGGGCGCGCAAGTGCGCGAGCACCGACTACTTCTCGGGCTACATGTTCAACCACGAGTGGGAAATGCAGGAGTTCAACCTGGGACAGACCTTCAACTACGCCGAAATGGCCTACCTGATGGCGCCGCGCGCCTTCATGGTCGAGCGCGGCCACCGCGACGGCGTGGCGTCAGACGAATGGTGCGCCTACGAATACGCCAGAGTCCAACGCCGCTACGCCGACCTGAAGATTCCCGACCGCGCGGAAATCTACTACTTCGACGGCGGCCACATGATCGAAGGTACGGGTACGTTCCCGTTTCTTGATAAGCACCTGAACTGGACGCCGCGGGATAGCTAGCGACAGAACAAGGCTGATCTCCTCCCGTTCGTGCTGAGCCTGTCGAAGTGTGAACGGGAGAATGACAGTCTATTTGTTTTCTCTCATGCCGTCTTTCACCCTTCGACAAGCTCAGGGCGAACGGGATAGATCCCACCCCAACAGAATGAACGGGAGTGTGAGAGTCTACGAGTACTCTCTCATGCCGTCTTTCACCCTTCGACAAGCTCAGGGCGAACGGATGAGATTTATCCAACAGAGCTATTGGGGCACCGTTCGTGCTGAGCCTGTCGAAGCATGAACGGTCACACGTGCAGGAAAGTTAGTTTTTCCAACTCCGCGACTTGCCCTTCGACAAGCTCAGGGCGAACGGTTGGCACGGCATCGAACGAATGAGCATTCACTTTACTGGAATGGGTGTCACCGTTCCGGCTGCGGTAACGGCATTGGCTTGACGCGGATTGTGTACTCGTTGCGGTAGGTGACGAGGCCGGGATGCCCGCCGGGGATGCGGCGGACGTAGCGACGCTTGGTGACGTCGACTTCCGCGCTTGTGGAATCGCGTAGCTTGCTGTAGTAAGCGGCAATCTGCGCCGCCTGTTGAATAGTCGCCTCCGGCACGTCGCGGCCGCCGGAGCGCAACACGGTATGCGCGCCGGGCACGTTGCGCGCGTGCAGCCACACGTCATCCGCGTCGGCGAGGCGCAGGGCAGCGTCGTTCTGCGCGCCGCTGCGGCCCACGAGCACCTGAATTTCGTCGAGCCAGAGCGAGACCGGGCGCGCTCCCTCTTCCACGTCTTTGCCCCGCCTGCCCTTGCGTCCCTTGTCCTTACGGGGCCGACCGCCGCCCACTATGCCCTGCTCGCGCAACTCATCGCGCAGCGCGCGCACGTCGGGCGGCGTCTCCGCCGCTTCCAGCAAAGCCTCCGCTTGCTCGCAGTAGGCGTACTCGTTCTCAACCTTGCGCAGCAGTCCCGGCACTTCTTCCTGCGCCCGTTTCTTGCGCTTGTACGCGGCAAAGTATGTATCGGCATTCGCTGCGACCGAGGTTTCCGGGTCTATGCGTATACTTTCGCCATCAACCTCGATTTCGCTGCTGCCCGGGGCGACACCGTACCCAAAGGCCAATACCAAATCGCCTTTGCGCCGCCATTCCTCCGCGTCGACGGCGTCACGCTCCTGACGCTGTAGGGCGCGGCGGCGTTGTAGGAGTTGGTCCATGCGCTCCTGCAGCGCTTGGACCAGCGGCTTTTGCCCCAGGTCGCGTGTCCGGCGCTGCGGCGCTCTGCCCTGTTCGCGGTAGAAGCGCTCGACGGCGGCGCTCATGGATTCCAGGTTTTCGCAGCCGGGAAACATGGTCAGCGCGTAGGGCGCATAGGCAGCGAGGGCGTTGTCCGCGCCGTGGGCGAGACTGGGCGTGAGTTCGCCGTTCTCAACCTGTGTAAACACCTGTCGCGCCGCCGCCAGTACGTCGTGCCACCCAACGTCTGCCGCAGATGCCTCAGCCGCCGCTGCCGCGCGAAAGACAGCCTCACGGGCGAGGAGGGGTCCGCAACCGGTGGTCTGCCCCATCAACACGCGCCAGGCGGGTTGCGTAGGCGCGGCTTCAGCAGCGGATTCCAAGTTCGCAGCCTGCGCGGTGAAAGGATCGGGACGTTCAAGGGGCGGCGGCGGCATGTATGGCAACTTCGGCAGCACCTGGCGGTAACGATTGATGGATGAGTCCACGCGCTTCATGCTATCGAGAATGACTCCATCGGCGTCCACCAGCACGAGATTGCTCGTGCGCCCCATGATTTCGGCGACGAGCGTGGTCTCCACAATGTCGTCGTCCACGCGGGCGTGGACGGTGAACTGCAACACCCGCTCCCACGGCGGCTGGTCTACCGCGATGAGGCGGCCGTTGCGCACGTACTTGCGCAGCAGGAGCAGCAGCGGCGTCACGTTGTCGTCAGCGCGCGCCGGCCGCTCGCGAGTCAGATAGAGATGCGGCGCTTGCGGCGCGGCATTGATGATGAGCCACCACGTCTCGCCGCGCGCGTAGATCTCAAAGGCTACGGCGAGTTGGCCCGAATGCAGCACGCGCTGTATGCGGCCGCCAAGGACTTTCTCGGTGATTTCCCGGCGGAGCGCGGTGAGAGTGGCTACGTCGATGGTCAAGTGGTGAGTCCTTCAATGGTCTACATGGAGAGTCTTCACACATACATATCTATTCTACTGCCATTCTCGGTAGCGCAGGTTTGCAACCTGCGCAAGAGTGGTGAGAAAACAATGAACAAGAGAACAGTGCCTAAATTGACCTTGCTCTCATTGATGCCCAACTCTGATTCACCCTCACCCTAACCCTCTCCCTCGACGGGAGAGGGGACTTTCTCACTCCGGCAAGGTTTATGCAGGGGTCTCCTCAATAGAGAGGAGAAAAGAGACGCGGTAGGGCGGGGGCTTATCCCCCGCTCTCTGGAGCTAAGCTTTCACATTGAGTCAGGTTGACGTCAATCTCCAGGAAATCAAGGTGGAAAGCGCGTGGAGAGTCCCAGCAGTGAACGGCAGTCAGCAGCTAGGCATTGCCCGTCCACTCATCTTTGTGCGGAATGCAGCCGCGCATCCACCTGCCAGCGATTGGGAATTCCGCTCGCGCCGACGTGTTCGATGCTGCAGGCCGCGGCGGCATTGGCGTAACGGCAGGCTGCGGCCGGATCGCGATTCTCCGCGTAGTGAAGCAAGAACGCGGCGGCGAATATATCACCGGCGCCGGTCATGTCAACGGGTCGGGACGCATAGGCAGCGTGTTGCGTAACGCGGCCGTGCGCAAAGAGCGTTGCGCCGTCATTGCCCCGTGTCATCACCGCCAAGGGGACCAACGCCGCATAGCTCTCGGCAAGCGCGGCGCTGCCCCGCACGTCTTCTTCCGAAAAGAAGAGTACGTCATAGGCCGCGAACTCCTGCGCGGCGCGGTGCCAGCGGCGCGCATAGACATTACCCTTGCGGTGACTGCGCAAGCGCCCCTGGATGGCCATGCCAACCAGGGAATCCCGGGCAAAGAAACCGCTGAATTGGGTGGAAACCTCGCCCAACAGCGGGCCTACTAGCACAATCGGCACGCTACGCCAGAATTGCGGCACGTGGCGCGGTTCCAGCCGCGCTGCTTGGGCATGGAGCCGCTGCCGGCGGCCCGCGGCAGTGTACACGTTCTCAAACTTCGTGGTGGTCGGCGAGCGGAGCGCGTGCAAGAGGACGTCACCACCGAGAAAGTTCTGGTAGCGGGACACGTCTGCTGTTGCCAAGGCTGTGAGCACGGCGGCGGACTCTCCCCAAGCGCGGGCAAGCAGCGCCGCATAGGTGACCGTGCCGCCCCAGCGCCAACCATCAGGGGTCAGGTCCCGCGCGGCATGGCCGATTGCGAGGAATTTCGGCGTCGCAGAATCGCACGCGCGCATGCTATGCGCCGTCCTGCCAGGCAATGTGCTGGGCTTGCACCGCCGCGCGAGTGGTGCGGAGGGCAGCGGTGGTGGCCGCTGCTCGTTTGCCTTCATCACCGAGCGTGGTGAGCGCAGCATTCAGCATTTCTGCGTCAATATCGTGGTCGGTTTGACCGGCGGTTAGAGGGAAGGCAGGTCCGGCTTCACTGTGTGTGGTCATGTAGCCTTCATAGCCGATGCTTTCAGGTGCTAGGCCTCTTGAATCTCCGCTCAGTGCGTGCATCTTACCGCCGTGGAGCCAGGCTGTGCCCTCCGTGCCGATCAAGGTGACTTCGTGAAATGGCGCGCCGCCGTCCGGCGCGAGCCAATTGCACGCGATTATGCCCTCGCCGCCGCCCGTGAGTGCACAGCGCACCAAGCCCGCGTCTTCAAAGTCCGGATGCTCGGTGAGGCCGTGGCGCTGGGTCGCGGCGAAGGCGACGGTCACTTCTCCACCTAGCCAGCGCAACATGTCTATGTCGTGGACTGCGAGACTTGTCAGCACGCCGCCGTGCGTCTTTGTGGCGTAGAACGCCTGGGTGCGGGGTGTTGCCGCGACCTTCTGCGAGTTTATGATCACCACCTGGCAGATGGCGCCAAGCATTCCGTGTGCAGCCGCGTCCCGCAGGCGCGCGTAGGCGGGAGTGAAGCGCAGCGGCAGCAGTAAGACCAGGGCGGCGCCGGTGGCTCCCTGCGCTGCTTCCACAGCAGCAAGCTGTTCCAAAGTAATCGCGAGCGGGGCATGGGCGATGACGTGCTTGCCCGCCAGCAAGGCTTCCTGGATTGCGGCCGCCTTGTCGCCGTTCCCCGTGGCAACGAGCACGGCGTCTACGTCGGTCTTTTCCAAAAGCGGCGCCAAGCGCGGAAAGACGGGAACGCGATAACGGCCTGCCGCAGCCATGCGCAGGCGTCCGCTGCGTTCGGCGATGGCCACTAAGGCGGCTTTTTCGTGATGGCGCAGCCGGTCGAGCACGCGGTAGATTTCATCGTGCTCCAAGCCGACGGCGGCAATGCGGGGTGGGGCCTTCAAAGGGGATGCTTCTCTGTCGAGGATTCAGGGCAGTTGTCGCAGGCAACTACTGCCACGCAGGCAACCGCTAACTTGCATCCGTAGCTGCGGCGCTGCCGTCTTCAGCTGCGGCGCTGCCGTCTTCGACGAGGTCGCCGTTGCCCTTGCCATTGGTGTGCGCCTGGGACAGCTTCGTTTCCTGAGCGTTCGGCACTTCCGAGTTGATGGGATAGCGGTAGACGTTGCCTTCGTAATTCTTCAGCACTATTTCATTGTCGTTGATTTCTTGGATGAAATCGGGCGTTACCGGAATCTTGCCGCCGCCCTGGGGCGCGTCGATCACATAGTGAGGCACGGCCATGCCGCTCGTGTGGCCCTGGATGGCCTTGATAATCTCCAGGCCTTTCTCAACGGCGGTGCGGAAGTGACTGGTACCGGTCACCAAGTCGGCCTGGTAAAGATAGTAAGGCTTGACCCGTATCATGAGCAGCTTCTGTACGAGCTCCTTCATCACCTCGGCATCGTCATTCACCCCGCGCAGCAACACGCTCTGATTGCCCACTGGAACCCCGTGGTCGTTCATGAGTTCGCACGCACGGGCGGACTCAGGCGTGACTTCGCGCGGGTGGTTGAAGTGGGTATTCAAGTAGACCGGATGATAGCGCTGAATGATCTTGCAAAGGTTTTCCGTCACGCGTTGGGGCAGGGTGACGGGCATGCGGGAATCAAGGCGGATGATTTCCATGTGCGGAATCGCACGGAGATTCTTGAGAATGTAGTCGATCTGGTGGTCGAGCAGCATGAAAGGGTCGCCGCCGGAAATGATAACGTCGCGTACTTCTGGGTTCTCAGCGATATATTCGATCTGGCGGTCCCAGTCGTCCTTGGTGACCGCATTGCGGCTGCCCACTTCGCGGCGGCGCGTGCAGAAGCGGCAATACATGGCGCACTGCAACTGCACGACCATGAGCACCCGGTCCGGGTAACGGTGCGTCAGGTAGGGCACCGGCGAGTCCATATCCTCGGCCAGCGGGTCCATCGTCGTGAATGAATCGCTGTGGTCGAGTTCCATCTCGTCAGGAATGGCCTGACGCCAGATGGGGTCGTTTACCTCGTTGATCAAGCCAAGGTAGTAGGGGTTAATCCGCACGGGGAAGTTCTTGTGCAGGCTGGCGGCGGTCTCGTCGTCCAGACCAAGCCGCTCGCCAAGTTCGGCAATGAGCTTCTCAGGCCGGTTGATGCCAGCCGCGAGGAGCTCCTGCCACTCTTCTTTATCTCGTTTCACTTTAATTTGTGAAATTGCCATTCCAGTTCCTTATTCTCCGTTTCCCCTTGGGCTCGCGCACTAAAGTTCTAAGCTCACGCCGCTCTCACTCACGGCGGCAGGCACCATCACTGCGTCGACCATGCCATGGATGAGTTTCTTATCCGCCGGTACGACGGTGACGAGAATACCGGCGAGGGTTGTCTCGTCATTCGCAACGAAGTAATACGGACTCAACCGCACGCGGCCGTTCATCTTGCGTACAGAGTCCTGCGCAAAGTCATAGTACCGGGTGCCGTAGCGGTTGCCGTGGTGGAATTTCTGTAAGACGTGGGGTGTCGTCTCGAAAGCGTCAAGCGCGGTCTGCACGGCTTCATCCCATTCCGCCTCAGGATGGTCGTGGCCGATGGTGACGCCCCGGCTGCCCCAGGCAGTGGCAGAGTAGCCGGAAGGCTTGATGACCAAGCGCCGATCCGCCTGGCCCAACCCCAAGAGTTGCTGCCAGTCCGATACGGGTTTCTTCGCGATTTCCAGACCCGGTACAACCGCATGGGGCGGCAAGGGTCGCGGGTCTAGAATCCAGGTCTGCGGGATCACGCGTTGCAGGGCGGCAACGGTCTCTTTCCCCATCTCCTGCACCCAAAATTCAGCTAACACCGGATGGTGGAAGAGTGCGAAGAGCAACTTTTCCTCAAGATATGCTTTGAGCGGCGGTGTCATGACGACCAGTTGCTTGCGCACGGCATAGAGCAGCAGATCGTAGTTAGGGATATTCTTCAGGTCGAAGAGCTCTAGGAAGCGATACAGCGTGTCTAGCGGCCGGTCGTTCAGGTAAAGCCCGTTGTCGCGCATGACAATGTCTTCCGGCTTGGCGCAGGCGCTGTTCATGCCAAGCTCACGCAACTGATCGGAAAGCCATTGCATCTCAGGGCGGTAATCCGCGGACTCGTCGGAGACGGCAATTGCAAGCTGCGGGTCAGCGTTTGCGGCGCGGCCCGTTGCGAAGCTGCGACGAGTCATAGCGGCAAAGCCTTCAACCATGCCGTTGGCGCCGCCTACCATTGTGAATCCCAGGCTGCTGTAGTGCTGCTGCATACTCCCGGTGAGGCCGATGCCGCCGGGGATTGAGTCTAATTCAGCGGCCTTCACGCCGTCGCTCGTCAGGAGGAGGTCAGGCCGGATCACGCCGGGCAGGTCGTGCCGGAAGCGGTTCATGCGCCCGTAGTCGACTACGGTCTCGCTCTTGCCGGTATCGAGGTATTCGTGGAAGAACGAGGGGATTTTGCCGCGCACGCTGCGCCGGTAAAGACGGTTTGCGGCGCTATAGAAGGCCAGCAGCCGGTCACCCAATTGCTGCAAACGCGCGTAGCTCTCGGGAGTGATAAGGAACGGCTCGGGCGCAATGCGCCATGAGGCGCGGGAGCCTTCCACAAGGGGCCGGCTCGCCTCACCAAATAACCCGCTCGCAGGAACGCGGTCATTGAGCGCCAGACTGCCTGCACGCGCGTCGGATTCCGTAAGGGTAGTTACGGCGGCGGAGCCCCCAGAACCAGCATTCGCTTGGCTCTCCCGACTCTCCGCCTGCGCCGTCGTACACGACCCGTCTTCCAGTATCACAGTTCACTTGAATCCCTGTTTTGTGCCATTACTTCAGTATTTATAGGATACCATGCACCCCAGTACGTGCCAACAAAAGCACGCGTCACTCTGGCGCGCATGACTCCTACCTGGCTCTGAGAGGGTTGCTGGGTTGTCTGCGAGCGCCATGAACTAGGAGTCCGATGCTGCCTCCGGCCCGGATGCAGCACGCGCGCGATCCTCGTGGAGTGCCTTCACCTCGCGCCGCAGCTCTCCCAGTTGGCGCGTGATGTAGAAGAAATAGCCGAAGATCACCACCCAAAGAATGGCAAACGCGGCGAAGAGGTAGTCGAGATTTTGTAGCGAATCCATACAATTGCTCCTGTTCCTTATTGTCTTGGGGACATGCGTAGCGCGAGGAGGCTCTCCCGTAGTTCGTCGATCTGCAGGCGCTGCCGCACCAAGAAGATCGCCAGTACCGTAAACACCACGATACAAAAGAGCACCGTGTACCACATGCTCAAAGGCAGGTCCGGCCCGTCCGCTCTGGCGACGATGGGATCAGGATGCAGGGTGCGCCACCAGCGTACGGACATGTGCACGATGGGTACGTCGATGAAGCCGATGATGCCTACGATGGCAGCGTAGCGCCGGCCGCGCTCGGGATCGCCGACGAAACCGCGCAGCATGAGGTAGACCACGTAGATGAGCCAGAGGAGAAGCGTGGTCGTAAGGCGGGGATCCCACGTCCAGTATGTGCCCCAGGTTGGCTTGCCCCAAATCGCGCCGCTGATGAGTGTGATGGTCGTGAAGACTACGCCGATTTCCGCCCAAGCGCGCGCAAAGCGATCAGTGGCCGCGCTCGCCCGCCGCAGGTAGAGTATGCTCGCCACGAAGACGAGGAAGAAACTCAAGTATGCGTTCCAAATCGAGGCAAGGTGGATGTAGAAGACCTTCTGCACGGCGCCCTGCACAAGCTCTACGGGCGTGTAGATGAAGACAAGCCACAGCGCCGCCACCATGCCGACCAACGTCGCAACGCCAAGAATGTCATCTATCCATCGCCGCGCGCCGCTTTCAATTGTGCTCACCGCCGTTTTCTTCCTTTCCTGCAAGGACAGGGCATCGCTTTGTGACTTTCGCCAGCGCCATCCGCGCCAACTTGTGCGCCCGCGGGGACGTCACCACCGGCTGCACAAAGTATAGCGTTCTGAAAACCATATAGCTCCTAGCTCCTGACATAGGTTCTTCCTTCCGCGGGACGCAAGAGTGAATACGCAGTTCCGTTCGGTTAACAGTACACATACGGGCGCTCAGAGTGCGCAGCACGAACGGTACCATGCTAATCAAGGGAATAGATTCATCCTTCAACGGCGTATTCAAAGAGCAGATATGAGAGGGTAAAGAATATCACGTCAAAGGCAATGAGCAGTCCCAGCCAGGGCGGTCCTCCTTCCGTGCGGTTAATCGCATTGCTGGTGGCCTGTACCGCACCGATGATTATGGGTACGGTCGTGGGCAAAAGCAAGAGCGGCAGCAACGCTTCACGCGCGCGGCTGTGCGCCGCCATGGCAGAGAAGGTCGTGCCCAGAATTGCGAACCCCAGGGTGCCTAACATGGTAATAAGAATCACGGACGGCTGGAGCACCGGCAGGTTGAACAGCAACGCGAACATGGGCAGGGCGACCGCTTCCATGATGAAGAGGAAGATGAGGTTGGCGAGCAGCTTCGCAATGAAGAGCGTGCCCCGGTCGATAGGCGCGAGCAGCAGTCCGGCAAGCGTACCGCGATCATGCTCGCGCACGAATGTGCGACCCATGCCCAAAATGGCGGCAAAGGCGATAGTCAGCCACAGCAATCCCGGACCTACTTCTTGTACTGTCGGACCCCGCAGGTCCAAGGCAAGATTGAAGATTATGAGTGACAGCACCGCAAACGTAAGCATCACGTTCAGCAGGTCCCGCGCGCGCATCTCTACCATGAGGTCTTTTTGGACCACGGCCAATACCTGTCTTACGGCAAGGTTCACTGCGCCGCTCCTGCAAGGCGGCTGTAAGCGTCAAGCAGTGCCGCGCGATCGAGGGACGCACTTTCGGCTTGGTATGCGAGCCGCCCCTGCGCCAGCACCGCAACCCGGTGGCAGAGGTCGAGCGCCCGATCCAGATTGTGCGTGGTGAGGATTACGGCACGCGGTGGCATCTTGCTGCCGGTCACCAGAGAGGCCAGCAGATCGAGGTGTTCCTGGTCTAAGCCGGTGTCCGGTTCGTCGAGCAGGAGCACGGCGGGATCGTGGACTAGTGCCCGCGCAAGAGTCACGCGCTGTTGCATACCGCGGGATAGGCTCCCTACCTGATCGTGGCGACGCGCGTAGATGTCCACAAGGTCTAGCAGCATATCAGCGCGCGCGGCAAGGTCCGAAATGCCAAAGAGACGACCGTAGAAGATGAGGTTCTCCCGCGCCGAAAGCTCTTCGTAAAGGTAGGTCTGATGCGCGACGACACCGATGTGCCGGCGCACGTCGTTTGGAGCGTCTACGCTATCGTGGCCCATGATGCGCAGCGTGCCCGCCGACGGTCGCATGGCCGTGCTCAGGACCGAAATTAGTGTGGTCTTTCCGGCGCCGTTGGGGCCGAGAACGGCCAAACGCTCATTCTTGCCTAAAGAGAGGTCTACCTGATCCAACGCAATTTGCGCACCGTAGTTCTTGGTCAGCCCGCTTGCCTCTACCGCAAGATTCGCAGCAGCGCAGTCAGAGTCACCCATTGTTCGCCCCATCGCCCGGCTCGCCATAGAGTTCAAGCAAACGCTGCTTCTTGTCCGCGCGCAATTGCCGGTATTCTGCTTCCGCCAACCCGCCTGCGGCAAAGTCATCATCAAGCTGGGCTATTTCGAGGAGCAAGGCTTCTTGCGCGTCCGGCGCGACGGCAGCGGCCGCGGAAGTCCGCGCAACCTTCCGCCGCAGGCCGCCGCGCATGCGATAGACGGCATAGAGAACGGGCAAGACCAGGACAATGCCCAGTAGGACAAGGAAAGTCGCTTGGGCAGCGCGGACACGAGCGAAGAGGCGCTCGAGCCGAACTTGCAGGGATGGCGCAGGCAGGCCTGCGACTTGCACACTTACGTCTGCGCGCGCTGCCAGAGAGTTTGTGGCGCCCACCAGGTAGCGGCGGTCGCCGATTGGCGTTGCGTGCACTTCAAGTTGACTTGAATTGAATTGCAGCGCATGTTCTTCGAGCGCGAGGATGGCGAAATGGTCGGTAGGATAGACCGTTCGCTTATTGAGCTCCAGCGTGCTGCCGGAGTAAGGTAGCTGATAGCCAAATGCTACTTCACGTTCGCCCGGCAGCAGCGGCATAAAGACGCCGAAGCCGCGATCGATCTGTACGACATTCTGCGCACTGAGGCCGCTGAGCATTGTGAGGTCCTCTGCGTTGGTTGGCAATGCGAAGCGGAGCACGTTCATCGGCGCGCCGCCGCCGGCAACGCCGGTTGCGAGGTAGGTGCGATCACTGTCATTCGCGAGCCTTACAACCTCGATAACGCCAAGCATGCCGCTCCCTTCTTCCCCCGGGGCGACAAACAGCACATCGGTGACCACCCGCACCACGCTCGCATCCTGACTGGCTTCGTACACCGCGAGTGGCGGCGCTTGGATCTCCGTAGTCTCCGCGAATTGCAGCTCCGGCGTGTTGTAGGGCACTTGCTCGTAGGCAGCCACAACCACGAACGTCAGCGCGGGCTCTGTGGAAATCTCAGTAAAGCGGTACGCGCCCACAGCGTCGGTGACATGTGTGCGTTGTTCCACTATCTCGCCGTTGCGCAGGTAGTACAGGGTCACCGCTACGTCTGCGGGCGCGCTGCCGCCCGCAGTGCCGTTGAAGACTGTACCGGTGATGACGCCGTTCTCCGCCGCCCCGACTGTGGCCGAAAGCAAGAGAAACAGCAGCATGCCGAATAAGAGGCACGCTGCCCGGCGCATGAGAGACAAGGAGTGTGGAAGGGACGAGAGGTTGTTGGTTCTCGCATCGGCTGCAGCGCCGGCAAAGATGGATTCCCGCTTGCGCGGGAATGACGAACTAAATGTGCCAGCAGATTTCCGTCTGCGCGAGGATGACGAACTATGTGCGCCAGCAGATTTCCGTCTGCGCGAGGATGACGAACTATGTGCGCCAGCAGATTTCCGTCTGCGCGAGGATGACGAACTATGTGCGCCAGCAGATTTCCGTCTGCGCGAGGATGACGAACCAAATGTGCCAGCAGATTCCCGCTTGCGCGGGAATGATGAATTGTGTGCGCCAGCGGATTCCCGCGCATACGGGAATGACGGATTAATTACGTCGAGAGATGCCCCCATATGAGGGGATGACGAATTGAACGCCCTGTCAGATATTCGCTCGCGCGGAAATGGCGGAAAAAGCGTGTTGAGAAATGACCACCCTGGTTGGAGTGACAGAACGTCGGCGCGATTCACTGAATTACTCTGCGCGGCTCGCGCCATCACTCGTCTCTCCAAGCGATGCCGCCGTCGGTGCTGCGGTACACTTCGCCTGACTCCGTCACGGCCAGTACTGTCCGCGGCGTGGCTGGGTCTACTGTAACTGCGGTCAGCGGCTTGCGCAACGGCAAGTCTACCCAGGTCTGCCCGGCCGACGTGGACAGGTACAGGCCGGTATGGGACGCCGCGAACAGCATGCTACCGTCCGGCGCGCCGGACAGCGCGCGCACCGGACCCCGCAGCGCCATAGTAACGGCGCCGCTGGCGGCTGCCCATGTTTCACCCCCATCGCTGCTCACTTGCACTCTGCCGGATTCTCGCGCAATGAAGACCAGCGGCGGCACGTCGCCAACCAGGATAGCCACAATCGTCTCGTCATCCGGAGTAGGCACCGGCGCCCACGTGGCGCCGCCATCGCGCGAGCGGTGCAGCCCGGTCTCGGCAAAGCTCGCATACAGTTGGGTCGGCGCGTATGGGTCTACCGCCGCAGCGAGGATGTCCGTGCCCGGCAGCGTGCCCTGCACTTCCTGCCAGGTCTGTCCGGCGTCGGCAGTAACGTGCACGCTATTCTCAGTGAAGACGTACGCATAGCCGGCGCCTGCAGGCGACACAGCCATAGCGGCAGGCGTGACGTCCGGAGCGGTCTCAGCCCACGTCCGGCCGCCGTCGCGGCTTTCCTGTAGGCCGCTTGCGTTCGCCAGCAGCACGTGGTCGGGGCCGACGTAGGCAAAGCCCACGAGCGCCGACGCGTCAATCTGAACGATGGGGGTTTGCTCGGTAAGGATACGGGCGGAGGAACGGTAGAGCTGGAAGATTGCGCCAAACGCGATCAACACGAGGGCGGCAGGCACGCCAATCCACAGCCAACGCAGCCTCCGAGTCGCTATTGGTGACGGGACCTGATCTGCGGACTGCGAACTCTCAGAGACTTCCTGCTGTCCTCGACGCCGCGCGCGAATACGCAGGATTTCCCGTTCAATCGCGTCGCTCATGGCAGCGGGATCGCCCACGGCAGCGGCGCCGCTGAGCGCGTCTGATTCCCGTTGGCGGGACTCGAGGAGTGCAAGCACCCGCTGCTTCTGTGCCTCGCGCAGACTCGCGTATTCGTCCGCGGTGAGGTCGCCTTGCTCGTGCTCCAGGTCTATTTCCTCGAGCTCTTGATAGAGCAACACCGTGCGTTCGGCAAGGTCATCGCGGATGCTCTCTTCTCGGGCCGACGTGGAGAAGCCTTTGCGCCGCACAAGCGGCCAGAGAATCCAGAGCAGCGCGGCCGCACCGATCACGCCGCCAATGACTACTGCGCTCATGTCCGCTTGCCCTGCTTGTAGCGCGCGTACTCTTCCTCAAAGAGTTGCTCGAGTTCGCCGGACGCTGGCGTGTCCGAGTCTGCCGGCGTTGCGGCAACGGGCCTTGACACCAGGCGGGCCTGATTCCAGTTCCAGAGCACGATGGCAACGATGAGGGCGCCAAACACCACCACACCGACTGATGCCACCCACAGCAAGAGACTGAAGCCTTCCCGCCGGGGTTCCAACAACACGTCCTCGCCGTAGCGGTCTACAAAGTACTGAATGATGGCGTCCTCGCTCTCGCCCTGTGCCACCTTCTCGCGAATCACCTGGCGCATCTCTCCCGCAAGTTGTGATTGGGAGTAGGCGACCGGCACGTTCTGGCAGACCGGACACTTGAGCTGTTTGGCGATTGCCACGGTCTGTTCGTCGATGGTGGCGGCTCCGGTCGCGGTCAGTCCGGTGTGGAGGAGCAGCGCGGCCAGCAAGAGCGCGGCCATGGCTGTCGCGGAGATTGAGTAAGCCTTAGCTAAACCCGCTGCTGTGCGGAGAGTTTGGTTCCCAACAGCGGTCCGCTGTCCGAACATTTTATTCTCTTGAGTGGCAGGATAATCCATCCGTTGGCCCCCTAGGACGAGACCGTGCCCGGCGCCAGGCGCCCGGCACGCGCACCAACGGTCACTGGCGCCGACTGCGGCGACTTCGCCGCCGACGGCCACCATGAAATGAGGCCCCCGAGCACGAGGAGCGCGCCGCCCAGCCAGAGGAATGCGACCAGCGGGTTCACGAAGATGTGAAAACTTGCGGTGCCGTCCTCGCCGAAAGCCGCCATCACAATGTACACGTCGTCGAATTGCGGATAGACTGTCTTGATTACAACTTCGCTGATCGGCTGATCTTCCCAGTTTTGGTAGACCACCTTCTGCGGCGCTACTTCAAAGGACTGGTTGGCATTGCGCACCAGCAGGGACGCAATGGTCCGTTGCTTGCCCGGTTCGTTCCACGTGGTGAGGCCTTGGTACGCCACGGTGTATTGACCGACCTCCACGCTCTGACCGGGGCGCATGCTCACGGAGCGCTCCGCTTGGAAGAAAGAGGAACCAATTATGGCAAGGCCCATGATCGCGATCCCGACGTGGACGAGATAGCCCCCGTAGCGGCGGCGATTGTAGCGAAAGACCGCGAGCAATGCGGCGGGATACAGCGTCTGCCGGGCGCGCATGAGGGCAATGGCCGTGCGGTGAAACTCCCTGAGGGCCACGATGAACGCAAATGAGCAGGCGGTGATGCTGAGCATCGTCCAGGGCGAGCGCGCGCCGAGCACGATAGCGGCAATAGTTATCACGGCCGTGCCAAGCAGTGTGACGCGTAGTCCGCGTAAGAGGGCCCGCGCCGCGCCCCGCCGCCACGGAACGAGCATGCCAAAGCCCATGAGCGCGACCAGGGCGAGCAACAGCGGCCCGTTTACCTGCTGGTAGAAAGGAGGGCCGACGTTAATTTGCCGTCCTTGGATAGCGTCCGAGAGCAGCGGAAAGATCACGCCGAGGAAGGTGACGAGAATAACCGCCACCAAAAGGAGATTGTTGAAGAGAAACGTCGCCTCGCGGGATAACATCGAGTCGAAGTTGTGCTCGTCGCGCAGTTGGGGCAGGCGCAGCATGAGCAGCGTGAGTGAGACGATCAGGCTGACGGCCAGGAACCCAAAGAAGTACGGCCCGATCTCGGATACGGCAAAGGAATGCACGGAAGCCAGGATACCGCTCCGCACCACGAAAGTCCCAAAAACTGCCAGGTTGAATGCCACGATGATGAGGACCATGTTCCAAACTTTGAGCATGCCGCGCCGCTCTTGCACCAACACCGAGTGCACGTAGGCGGTCATGGCGAACCAGGGCAAGATCGCGACATTTTCCACCGGGTCCCAGCCCCAGTAACCCCCCCAGCCGAGGACGTGGTAGGCCCACCATGCCCCCAGCAGGTTGCCAAGCGAGAGAAAGAGCCAGGCCAGCAGCGCCCAATGGCGCGTCGCCTGGAGCCAGCGGTTATTCACCTGGCCCGTAACTAACGCGGCTATGCCGAAGGCAAACGGGATCGATACGCTCATGTAACCGGCGAGCAGCATGGGCGGGTGAATCAGCATGCCGGGATCTTGCAGCAGCGGGTTGAGACCGCGCCCGTCGGGCGGCACGGGGAACACCGTCTCGAATGGCGACGAGATGAAGTTCAGCATGACGAGAAAGAACGATTCAATGGTCAGGAGGACGGTAATGACGTAGGGAATGAGCTGCCGGTCGGAGCGAAAGTGAACCAGCACAACCACCGTTGAAAGCAACGCCAGCGTGAGGGACCAGTAAAGTAGGGAGCCCGCCTGACCGCCGTAGAATCCGCTGAAAAGGTACGGCCACGGCTGAGATCGGGTGGTTTGGGCGACGACGTACTTAAGACTGAAGTCGTGCGTTACGAAAGCATACATAAGAGTGAGCGCGGCCAGCGTCACGAGGGCGGCGACGGCAATCACGGCATTGCGCGCGCTCACGACCAACTCCGGCACCCGCAGCCGCGCTCCCAGCACAGACGCCACCGCGCCGTAGAGGGCTGCCAAGAAGGCGATGAAGAGTAAGGCCGTGCCGATGTTAGCCGTCATCGTGTCGTATTCTCACTGTGTTTGCGTGCGGTAGGCCGAGCACTCTCTGCTGAGTTTCGGCAACCCATGGGTTTCATCACGCAATGCCTGTTATTTGGCTTAGATAAGGGCTGTACATAACGCATCACCGGCATGCCGTGCCCCACTTATAGTTTAGGAGGATGGGTAAAGCCCCACCTTGGATTGCAAGTGAGCCACGTAGCGTCGAGCATCCGCGCCAATCAGGAGTTTGAAAATCCAGTATTCCTCCTGCGGATAGTCCCGCTCTATCAGACATCATCCTCAACGACGACCGCCGTGCCGTAGGCCAACAACTCCGATGCGCCTGCCATCACCATTGAAGTAACGAACCGGACTCCGATCACTGCGTTTGCGCCCAATTCCTCTGCCTCGGCCACCATGCGGTCTGCGGCCTGCTTGCGAGATTCTGTCATGAGTCGCGTGTACTCGGCGATTTCTCCGCCGACTATACTCCGGAATGCCGCCATGATGTCCCGTCCCACGTGCCGAGAACGAATTGTGTTGCCTTGCACGAGGCCCTTCACGGCGGTCACGCGCTTGCCGGGAATCTGTTCTGTGGTCGCAATGATCATCGATTGCTACCTCCATTTACTTCTACGCAGACAATTCTGGTACTCTTGGCGGCCAAGAGAGACTCTCAACAACCAGTTGGCTCATGGCCGGCTCTCGACAACTGCGTTGCGCTCAAAGTCGCATATTGCGAAAACTTTACCAAGCCTTCTCATTCACAAAGTTACCGCCCATCCTGTCTGCAAGGATGAGCGGTCAGGTTGTTATCCTTTATCTGTCCGGCGCAGCGGCCCGCGAACACGCATTCACACCTGCTCCTACCCGGGTTCCGTGTACTCACCGCCGGTTGGGGCGGCTTCCTCAAAGCGCGACGGGCACTTGGCCAAGAGGATTTCGGCGTGGTATACGCCATCCACCCCTTGGGTGCCTTCCACGACGACCTGCGTGTGGTCGCCAAAGATGTCGGGGACGACCTTGCTGTATACGACAGTCAGCCGGCCGCTCTCATCCTCAATTTGAAAGCGAATATCTTGGGAATCGGCGCTGCGCACGATGGTACCGGGTACTACGTTGCCGGAGACACGTGTTTGCTGGGTTTGCGCGCGTTCGCCCATTTCAGCCAATTCGCTCACCGTCAGATAGTACGCAGTCCCCGACGGCAAGGCGGCCACGACCAAATAGGCCACCGCCAGCAGGATGACAATCCCGCCCACGATGATCTTTAGGTCGAACCCGCGACGGCTACTCCCGCCGGCGCGTGCTAACACAACGTCATTTGCCATTTAATTCGTCTTCCGTTGCTCTAAAGGGCACGCAACGCATTCTCCGCCAAGACTTTAAGGAGATCGGCTAGCAATAGTACCACGATGCCGATCAAGGCGACTTGGACTACCGGCGAGCGCAGCCGCCGAAATACGCCCCGCGCGGTGGATGCACTCTTGTTCGCTGAGTTAATAGGCTTGCGGGCTCCGGATCGTCGCAGGCCGCCGGAAATGTATACCATCCACAGTACCAATAGTACCTTAACTACCAGGGCGGCTATGTAGTCCAAGCCCGGGTTTACGGACGTCAAGCGGTCGTACGTCAGGATGGCGCCGGAAATGAAGAACGTCCAAATGCACACCTGCACAATCTCATGAAACTGCCGCTCGACGCCCTGGCGAATCCTCTGCCACCCGGCAGCCTTCTCCGCAGTGTCTACTGACGGTTGTATCGCCAAGATGTAGAAGAGCGTGCCGCCTATCCACACCACGGCCGCAGTCAGGTGCACCCAACGCAGCGCGACACGGAGAAGGTCTAACGTGCTCACACTCGGCGCATTCCTCTATGCCGCGTTGCCCTACACGATTTTCCTTGCTAGTGTAGCATGGTAAACCGCTGGAAAGTGTGCGTGAGACGACATTCCTGGATAGCGGGAAGAGCCGGCTAGATGGTTGTATCGTTGACGGGCTCTGTGTCGCGCCCTCTCGCTGCGCCGGATCGCATGCGATTGGCGCCCACTTGGACCATGGACCGGTCTGAAACGAGCGGCAAACATTAGCAATTCCATCTGAAAAGGGGTGGATGATGGCGAGCAACGCAGCTATGGCATTCTGTTCGCGTGTGGCGCGGGCGACAGGCTTTCACCCAGTTGGAACCGCGCCGACGCACCTTGAGCATCTGGTCATGGAGTGCGCGTTGCCGTGGGACCGCGAAGTGAGTGAATCTGCGACGTTTCCGGCTGAAGTTCGGTCGGTACTTGAGCACGCGTTAGAGGACGGCATCGCGCCGCGCGTTACGGGTCTCATGCCGGACGCTGAGTATACCCGCGCAGGACTCACCCGTGTATTCTATTTCACGCACACGGACGAACAGTCGCCGACGTACGACAAGCAAGAGTACCTCGTGCCTGCGGAATCTCTGCCGGCAGTGGTAGAGGCACTGCTCTACACGCCAAATGATATGCAGCGTTTTGCGGAATACCGGCAAGCGACCGCTCACATACGCGAGCTGTTGGTATGCAACCATGGCAGCCGGGACCGCTGCTGCGCTACCTTCGGTTTTGAGATTTATCGCGAACTGCGGGAGGCCTACGTGCGTTCCCAACCGGACACATTGCGTGTCTGGCGCTGCAGCCACCTGGGCGGGCACCGTATGGCGCCGACGCTGCTCGATTTTCCTGAGGGCCGTTACTATGCATATGTTTCGGCAGATGATCTGCCCAATCTAATTGCACGCGCGGGCACTTTTTCGGAAATGGAGCGGCAGTATCGCGGCTGGAGCAGGCTCTCGCCGTTGGAGCAGGCAGCCGAACACGCAGTGCTGCTGGCCGAGGGCTGGCGGTGGACGACGTACCGGGTGCAGAGCGAGGTCGCCGCCGGTGGTGGTGACGACGACGCGGTTACGGTGCGTCTCTCATTCTCCTCAGTTGAATCTGCGTACACCGGGTCATATGAAATAGTCGTCAGAGAAGCACCTGAGCAGATGCTCCATTTCCCAAGCTCCTGCGGCAAGGAGGTCGAGCCGCAGCCGCAGTATGCGGTGGAGCGTGTTGAGAAACTACAATAGTTGCCGCACCCGCCGCACGATGACGTCCCGCAAAGTAGCCCCCACCGGCGTTGGATAGGTGATGAGCACGCGATAGTTTCCTTGCCGATCGATGAGAAATACCACATCCTGATGCGCTACTTCGCCCGGCTTGCTGGGTTTGGGGTCGCCTGCTGACACATGGTACGCTGCAACGATTTCAGCCACTTCCGCCCACTCTCCTCCCAAGAAGTGCCAGGCTGAATTCTCCTCCAGACCCTGGGTCCGGAAGAAGGAGTCCATTTCGAATTGGGTCTGCGCATCGGGATTGACATTAATGGCGACTATCACAACCTCATGGGCATCCGCGCCCAGTTGCGCATAGGCAGCGGCCAATTCCTGCACCATGAGCGGGCAGTCATCGGTACACAGCGGGTCGAAAAACGTGAGGACGACCAATTTCCCGCGCAGGTCATCCAGGGAAACTTGCTCTCCTCGTTGGTTCTGGAGCGCAAATGACGGAGCGGGCGCGCTAGCGAGGTCCGTGCCGGTATAGGTCAGGGAGCCGCCCGCAATGTACGGCCACACATACGGCATGAAGGGAAAGAGCTGGGGGCGGACTTGGGCGCCGGCGAATGACGTGACAAGGAAAACCGTCAACGCAAATGCGAGGGCCTTGAGATGTCTGATGGGATCGCGCATAGATGATAGTTCGCTTGTATTTGCGTTAGTCTTCGCGCCGCGCCGTGGTCACGGCTATTGAGCCGCCAATCTAGAGCCGATACTGTCTGCGTTCTAGCGGCCTCGGCAAGACAAGCTGTTTTCTGCAAGTTTTGAGTTGCACAACGTCCGCAGTTCTCGCAACGTACAACCGCACCAGCGTTCTTAGGCGCTGATGCGGTCGCCATCCACTGTGCAACGAACCAAGGGCTATGCGACTATTCCACGTCTACCGCGCGCAGGGCATCGTACGTTATGCCTGACTCGCCGCCGGTCTGGAAAGACCTCATATTGCCACCTTCTAAGAGCGAGGCTCCATCGGCGGTGGCTATCCAAACGCGGCCGCTCGAGTCAATCGCAATGTCGAAGACCTCATTATGCGCAAGGCCGGAATTGTAGATATTGTAGCTAGTCCACTTCCTATTCGAGGAGTCGTACACACTTACGCCGCCACTGGTCGAAAACCAGACCTGCCCGTCCGGTGCAACCGTGATGCTGCGCACGGTGTCGTTCGTGAGGACTGTGTTTACGGTGTTGTAGTCTGTCCACGTCGTTCCATTGAAGGCGCTGAGGCCCCCATCATTCGTGCCCACCCAAACATTACCCAACGTGTCAAGGGCGAGACTTAAGACATCATCCGACGCTAGCACCGGGGCATTGAATAGCTGCCACCGCCCATTGTCGTAGAGTGCAGCGCCGTTTTCAGTGGCGAGCCAGACACGATTTCGTTCTTCGTTTATGATTAGCACATCCCGCACAAAATCGTTGGGAATTTCTGAGTTATCTGTGCGGAAGCTCTCCCATCTGTTTTTGGCGATGTCATAAAAGCCGGCGCCGCGTCCATTCGTGCCGATCCAGACCAAGTTGCCAACGGCATGGATTGACGTCACGTCGTTACCAGGAAAGCCGTCCGTGCCCGTATCGAAATTGGTCCACGTCGTGCCGCGGAGCTGTGCGAGACCGTCCTCCGTCGCAAACCACTTTGAGCCATCTTCCGCAACGAAAATATCGGTCACTCGATCATGCGGCAGCGGACTCTGGAAGCTGCGATATGTCCTCCAGGTATCTCCGTCGTAGTTAATGACTCCTCCACCATAGGCGCCGAACCAAACGCTGGCACTCGTCGCTGCCGGAATCGGTGTAGGTGTAGGACCGGTAGGCACGGCAGTCGGTTGCACAGGCTGTGGCACGGCAGTCGGTTGCACAGGTTGCGGCGCGGCTATTGCCGGTTGCCCGCTGGCGGTGTGGCCCCGGACCACGCGCGAAATACTGTAAAGCTGACCCGGTGTGAGCGCAATTGCGGCATTGAAGGCCGCATACGTCTGCCAGCTATTATTCGGGTAATTGAGGTTGCGAAGATCGTCCCCGAGGAGACGCAACTTTACCGGCTCAGAATCTCCTTGGTGGTATTCAAGTACGGCAGCTTGGAAGTACTGCCTGATGAATCCAGGGGTTGCCGTCTGAATATGGAGCGTGCCGGGCGCATTCTTATCAATACGTGCGTCCGTCTTTGGGAAGCCGAAAGCCTGCACGCCGCCAAGAGACTCATAGAAGCCCCTAAATCCGGTGAAAATCCCTTCGATTGAGAAATCAGAGACCTTGTGTCCCCACGGGCCGAGCGTAATACCAGGATTGGGATTGGTGCGTCCCGGTTCCACGCCTTGGTCGACACTGCCACCGGCGCCGCCGCCAAAGAAGTCCCAAGCCAGGCGGCGCTCCATCACGTAGCGGCCAAGGTCGGGGCGCCAGTGCCAGTCCACCACGCCTCGCTGATAGTACTGAGCGAGGTTGCCGGTTTCTTCTTCGACTACTTCAGACGTCGGAAATCCCCAACGTGTTATGCCGCCAGTAGAGTTGTAATGGTCAAGGAAGTTGACGCTATGCGTCGCACCACTCCGCGTGACTTGAAGATTTGGGATATTGTGCCTAAGCGTGGAATCGTAGTGGTTATTTGTAACAACCGCCGATGTAAATGTAGTAGCCTCTTGTGCGTTCGTTGGCGCCACCGCCAGAACGAAAAGCACTACCATTAGGGCGAGAGCCCTAGGTATGTGGCGCAACTGGATAATACATCGCATGGTGGGTTGATACTCCTCCTCACCGTCAGCGTGGCCGCTAGAAAAGTTCGCTTTGGTTTGCTTGGACACCGAGAACGTCTGCCCAAGCCGCCGAAGACAAGAGCCCTATCCCAAAGTCATGACTCACAAAGGCGCGTTGCCGAATGCGCATACCTCTTGAGGGTACCATAGATTTGGGTTAGTGTCAGCAAGAGCTAGGCGCACATTTACTGAAAGAGTTGCGCATGGCTATAATAACCTATCTTTGTGCAGCTAGAGAGGGTTTGGAGCGCCTTACGGTCATTGCCCTTGCTTTAAGGCGGCACCTTGCCGGGGTAGTCTCGGTTTATTCCAGAGACGAATTGAGACCACAGCGAATACCCCGCTTGTGCAAGAGTGGACGTCTGCGCCAAATGGCGTGGTGCAGTGTAACGCTCATGAGGACAAAGACTTAGGCTGCCAAGTGCACTAAAGTAAGCGAGGGACTCCAGCGAAAGAAGGAAGCGCGGCTATGAAAGCGTATATTGCTGTCGATATGGAAGGGATCAGTGGCATTGTCATTTCGGAGCAACTCTTGCACGGGAGGCTGTTCTATCAAGAGGCGCGCCGACAGTTGGTGAAGGATGCCAATGCGGTAATTGAAGGCGCCCTGGCTGCGGGCGCCGCTGAGGTGCTCGTCGTTGACGCCCATGCTTCCGGTTTCAATTTCATTTACGAAGAATTGCATCCGGCCGCTGAATACATCATGGGCGGGGCCCACCAACAGCGCTTCCCTTTCTTAGATGACGCGGATGTCATGATGCTGGTGGGCTACCATGCGATGTCGGGCACTGCGAACGCGGTGCGGGACCACACGATGAGTTCTGCCTCCTACCAAGACATCACCATAAATGGTGAGCCGGCGGGAGAGATCATGATCGATGCGGCAATTGCCGGCGCGCACGGGGTGCCGGTGGGCCTGGTAACGGGCGACGACAAGGCGTGCGCCGAGGCCCGCAGCCTCCTGGGCAATCTGGAAACAGCGCAGGTGAAGCGGGCACTGGGACGCCACGCGGCGCGCATGCTCTCGCCGCAGCGCGCGCGTGAACTGCTGCAGGCGAAAGCCCACCGTGCCGTGGCAAGAGTGCGCGAATTCACGCCCTACACGGTAACCGCACCGGTCAGGGTGCGCATTCGCTACAACAGCACCGATCTCGTCGACCGCATGTACTTCGATGGCAGTGCCTGTACCAAAATTGACTCAAGAACGGTCGAGTATCGTGGGGAAACAGTGCTGAACGCGCTCAGTACCGCTCGTCTCATTCAAGCGTATTCCGCACCGGGGCAGGCCGACTTCTAGCTGATACTAGACATAAGTGTGTGGGGCGCTGTCAAGGGCCTGGCCGGCACACCTTGCAAGAGGAGTCTTGGGAATCCTGTCGTTGCACGATCCTCGCATGGGCCGCGCATAGCGCAGATTTAGGACACAGGGACAGGCGCTTCGCCCTCCAAGGGCTTGAAGTGTAGCCAAGATTTTGAATGCCATTCAAGTTTGTTGGGAATAGACATCTTACAAAGGTATTGGACCCAAAGAGATTGCCGCGAGCCAGAGACGTTAAAGGCCTCGGATAGATTAGGAGAGAAGCATGGAAAAGTATGTTTGGCAACACATGCGGCGGGACGAAATCGCGGAAATGCGCGACCACGGCGCCGTCGTGATCGTGCCGGTAGGATCGATCGAGCAGCATGGCGCCCACCTGCCGGTGGACGTGGACATCTTCATGGCGCAGACGGTCGCGCTGGCAGCGGCGCAAGCGCTTGCGCCGGACGTGCCCGTGCTGGTCGCGCCGCCGGTGTGGACGGGAGTTTCACCGCACCACATGCACTTCACGGGTACGCTCACCCTCAGTGTGGACACGTTTACTCAGGTGCTGCGCGATATCGTGACCTGCATGTGGCGGCACGGTTTCCGCCACATTCTGCTGCTCAACGGACACGGCGGCAACGATCAGACCATGAAGGCTGCGACGCTCCAGCTCGGCGCCGAAGGCATTGAAGTTGCCGCGGCGACGTACTGGGATCTGGCAGCGGACGAGCTTGCCGAATTGGTCGAGGGTGAGCGGAAGAAGGTCGGCCACGCGTGTGAGATTGAGACCTCGATGATGCTGTACCTCCGGCAAGAGCTCGTGGACATGAGCACCGCGGTCAAGGACCTGGGAATCCCGCCGACACGCTTGCCCACGGGCGGAGCAGTCTACTTCTGGCCGGTCTTCGATCCGGGCACGACCGGTGTGGCGGGCGATCCGACCCTGGCTACCGCTGAAAAGGGCAAAGCATTCTTGGACGTGATAACGAAGAATCTTGCTGACTTCATTCGCACGTTCCACAAGACACACATTCCATAGACGCATGAAGATCACGGGAATTCAGACATTCATAGTTGACGGCCAGTGGTGGAATTGGGTCTTCGCCAAGGTCACGACGGATGCCGGTCTCCACGGCTGGGGCGAAGCGCCGCTGGCGTGGAAAGAACACACCGCGGCCACCGCCATCAGCGAGCTCGGCGCAGTGCTGCTTGGCGAGGACCCGCGGCACATTGAAGCCAACCTGCAATTGCTGCACCGCGGCGAGTACGGCGGTACGGGACCGGTCTACAACACCGCTATCAGTGCGTTGGAGCAGGCGTGTTGGGACATCAAGGGCAAGGACGTGGGGCTGCCGGTGCACGCGCTGCTTGGAGGACCGTGCCGCGATAGGATTCGCGTCTATGCCAACGGCTGGTTTGAAGGCGCGAGCACGCCGGATGAATTTGCCCGGGCCGCCCAAGCGGTGGTGGCGCAAGGGTACACAGCCTTGAAGTGGGACCCGTTTACTTCCTGGATCACGGCGTCCAACCAAGAAATCGAGGAAGCCGCAGCCAGTGTCGCGGCAGTGCGTGAGGCCGTGGGCGACGACATTGACCTTTGTGTAGAAGTGCACGGTCGTCTCAACGTTACGAGTGCGATTGCCGCGGCGGAGGCGCTGCGTCCTTACCGACCGTTCTTCTATGAAGAGCCGCTCCGGCCGGACAATCCGGCCGCCTACGCCAAGTTGGCACAGGCGCAAATCGGCATGCCGATTGCGGCCGGCGAGCGGTTTTTCACCCGCTGGGGGTTTCGCGAATACATCGAGCAGCAGCTCTTGGACATCATCCAGCCCGATATCAGCCACACCGGCGGCATTCTGGAGGCCAAGAAAATCGCGGCGTGGGCGGAGACCTACGACATCCCCGTGGCCCCGCACAATCCCTACGGCCCGGTGGCGATGGCGGCAACCTTGCAGGCAGTTGGCTGCATTCCCAACGTGCTAATTCTGGAGTCTTTCTTGTTCGGTTGTCCTTGGCGACAGGACATCGTCGTCGACTCGCTGGAATGCGTCCAACCGGACGGCACACTGTGCATTCCGGATGCGCCCGGCTTGGGAATAGAACTGAATGAAGAGGTACTATTGAAACACCCATACCGCCCCATTCCAACCCCTTGGAGCAGGCCGACCGTGGATACCTGGGGCGGTACAATCTTTAACGATCCAACTACATCGCACGGCAAGGAGTAGCGCAGTGAGCGCGTCGAATCCGCAGTTGATCATGGTACGCCCGCACTTGGACGAGCTCCCACCGCTGCAAGTGCCGGCGCCCTATCGAATCCGTTCCTATCGGCCCAACGACGAGGTACTGTGGACGGAACTTGTGGGGGTAGCGATGAACTCATCTTGGACCGTTGAGGCCTGCCGTGAGAGAATCATTGCCGCGCCGGGTTTTGATCCGGGCGGACTGTTCTTTGCCGTGAAGGACGAGATGGTCGTCGGCACCGCCTGCGCGTTTCATGATGAGAAGAACCCACCGGATCGCGGCACCGTGCACATGGTCTGCGTCCACCCGGAACATCGCGGCTTTGGCTTGGGGTACTGGCTCTCGCTCGCGGTCTTGCATCGTTTGCGCGAGCGCGGCTTTCGCTCCGTGCAACTGCTCACCGACGACGTGCGTCTCCCGGCAATTCACATCTACCTGAAACTGGGCTTTGAGCCGCACATGAGTCATCCCAGCTATCCCGGTCGGTGGGAAGCGATAATGGAGACGCGCCGTAAGTCAGGTCTTGATTAGAAGAGGCCCAGACCGGACGTGAGCGAGAGCAGGCCCGAGCAGAGCACGACCACCAAGACCACGCGGTGAAACTGCGCTTCGGGGACCTTGCGTGAAAGAAAGCTGCCAAAAACCATACCCGCCACCAGTGTAGGCAGAAAGAGCAGCGCAAAGCGTACGACCTCACCGGTAAAGAGCCCGCTCGCGGCATGGGCGGGAATGGTAATCGTGTTGAGAAAGACGAAGTAAGCGGCGAGATTCGCCCGAAAGACCTGCTTCTGCATCCCTTGGTTGGAAAAGAAGAGGATTACCGGCGGCCCGGCCATGGCGATCCCGGATGCAAGCAACCCGCTAGTGACACCCACCGGCAGCAGTGCGAGCTTCTCATTCTTGATTGTAAGGTTTAGTCCCAGCAGCAGCGCGAGCGCGAAGAACACAATCACGACGCCGACAATGGTTCTCAGCACTCCTTCGCTCAGGGCGAGCAGCACAAAGACACCCAGCGGCAGCCCCATCAGGCCGGTCACCATCAGAGGCCAAATGCGCCGTAGATCCACCTTCTTGATGACTTCCAAGAGTATGAGCAGAGAGACCAGAAAGATGTGCGTGGTGACGGCGGGCACAACCACTTTCGGCGGCAGCGCGAGCATGAGCAACGGCACACTGACGAGCCCGTAACCAAAGCCCGTAATGCCCGCGACCGTGGCCGCGAAGAAGGTCACTGCGCCGCCAAAGAGCAGAAGAACTTGAAAGTCAGTCAAGTCGAGTAACGACATTGCTTACTACCAGCATTTCGCGTCGTCTTGGCGCGGGACTGCGGAAACCCTCTCCGATGTCGCGATGCTCCTGCCCAAGCGTACTCCACATATTGGCGCCTGAAGCAGTGTAGCTCGCACTCAAGGAGCTTCATGAGCGCGCGCCGCCCATCCATGAAATCCGGACAAGCCGCCACAGCCTGCTGTTCCGGCAATAGGATATGCGATGCAGGCTTGGCACTCAGTGCGGCCCAGTATCTCATGGGGAGGAGAGCGGGACTACCTCTCGCGAAACTTCATGCGTCGCCGTTGCTTTTCCCGGCGCCTGCCCAATCGTGCCATACTCACGTTGCACGACGCGACCGGCGCGCGCATGGTAGACAAGGGAATAGTAGCCACTCTTGCGTGTTGCGATTAGTTCCTGGTTCTCGGTATGCGCGATCAGCCACCTGGTTACCATGAAACGGAGATAAGCCCTGTCCCCGTCCGGATCATAGTGAATCTTCGCTTCCAGAAGCACACTCTGACAGTTCTCAGAATCTCCGAGTTGGCGGTTTGGCATCTGCGCGTCCGACGGCGGTGCTTCCGCGCGCTCGACATGCAATTCCGTGAGCGCGCCGGGCGCACCGTCGTAAGCGGCAAGCAACGCTCGTTCGTTCATCCGGCGGCAAATTGCTTCCACGCTAAGGAGATCGAATGCCGCTAACACTTCCCACTCCGGCGTCGATAGGTTTGGGTTCTGAGGACTCTGAGCGCGCGCTTGCTCTAGTCGATTCAGGAATTCGATGCCCTTACGTGCCAGTGCAGCGACTGCGGTGGCGTGCTGTCCTTCACTTAGCTTGGAAGGCATGCCGGTCTCCGGGTGGTTGGTTTCTACGCGCATGGCGCCTCATGAAATTAGGCGACGACTGAAGCCAACTCACAAAGTCGATGATGGCTCTAGTGAGTGGAAGGAAGAGGCGCCATTCTTTGGTGCTTTGTGGGTGGGCCAGCTCTCGAAGAATGCGAGATCCTTAGTCAAAGCCGCCGGTATTGTACCATGGAGAAGGACGTAACTCTTGCAGTCGGATGTTGACTATGGGATGTCTGTGGCAATTTTATAAGACGCTTTCCGTACTGTTCTTTACGCTTTTCCTCGTGCTGCTCCTATTCGGAGTTATTTTGCTCGCTGGAATAGGCGTTGTGGAAGTGCCGGGGCTGAGCGCATTGTTTGGCAGCGGCGACCCACCTGCGCCTACGCAAACCGAGACGAGAACGAGTAAGCAGGCGCCAAGCCAGTCCACTGACGATGCGGTTAGCGAGACCGGAACGCCTGAACCTGGCGCGACTCCAACCGCAGTGGCGGCGGGAGACGAGACAGCAGCGATCCAGCGGGCAGAAGATGCCATCCGCGAAGCTGATGAATCCGGTCCCTTCACCATAGAAGTCACCGATAGCGACCTCACCGCGCTATTGGGCGAGGTCATTGCGTCGCTGGATAATCCCCCTGTGACAAATCTGGTCGTGGTCTTCGAGCAGGATGCCTTTGTGGCCAGCGGCACGATTACGACCCCGTTTCGCGCATCAGTTCAGGCCAGGGGCCACTTCGTAGTGGGTGAGGAAACGGTCGAGATTGTATTCACAGAGGCAAAATTGGGCGCGCTGGCCATGCCGAGAGCGTTACGCGACCAGCTAGCGATACAGGCGAACGAGTTTGTTGCTGCCAACGTCGGCGCCGCGCAGGGTCTCCGCATAGACAGTGTCGAGATCATGCCCGGCAAGATCATTGTTGCCGGCGAGCGTCTCGAACAGTAGCTGCGCCCAGTTCCTTATTGCCATGCAGAATGTTAACGACTACGCACGCGTTGGCCCTGGCATGGGTGTGCGACTGCGCAAAACATGTACCTCTTTGCTCTACGTCGCTACCGGAAAACGAACGGCCCATGCCTCCGCGCCGTCTGGGCCATGAGCGAAGTTGCTGCACGGGGCTTTCCACCCCGCCAGCGCTGGCAAAGCGGCGCGCTCCGGTGCTGCGTTTCCCACGCAATCACCGGTGAATTCTGTACCATGGGTCTATGACGAGGTGATGTCGTGTTCCGAGGTGGTACGTTTATGGGGCGGATGTGTTTACACGCAAGAAGGGTAGCCGTCCTCGCGTGCATGCTGTTGCTCGCGCAGTGCGGCGGCGAATTAGGAGCTCCGGTACCCGGAGGAACGCCCCAGGAGTCTCGCACCGAGCAGCAGGCACAGACGACGTGGGTGTCTTGCCTGCCTCCGCAGGGGGATTCTCTGGCAATGCCCGAAAACCTGTGTCCCTCCCCAGCGCCGGGGCAATTCATGCTAACGCTTACCGAACGCGAATTGACCCCAAAGATCGTAGCAGCCATCGCGGCAAGCGACGATGAAGGGGGGGTATCGAACGTCGTCCTTACGTTCGAGCCGGACGCCTTTGTTATCCGGGGCAGGCTTCAGCGTCCTTTCCGTACGACGATCCAGGTGAGCGGACGCCTCGTCGTGCGCAACGGCAGGATAGAGGCTGAGATGGTGAAGGGGAAGATTGGCATCATTTCGGTGCCGGAATGGTACATAGCGGAGGCCACCGCTGAGGTTAATGAAAAGCTCGACACCTATTTCAGGACGGAGTACGGAATACGGGTGACGGACGTCGAGATCCTGCCGGGAGCGCTACGCCTTACCGGCGAAAACCTGCGCGAGCAACAATAGGCAGCATGCCACCGCGCCGCATGCGCCAGCATGTCGTCGCCTGGCGAGGTTAGCGGCGCACGAGCAACTATCTCATGGGTTGGCACGATAAGCCGACTCGTGCTGCGATCCTTCGTCATGGTCAGGACAGGCAAGGGCTTCGCGCAGCACTCAGCACGAACGGATTTTCACCTTTGTCGTTCGCCCTGAGCTTGTCGAAGGGCAGATTCACACACGGCGATGCATTTGAGAGGCAAGCTCTATTTGGGTGTAGCGTAGACGGGTCTATCATGCCTGAATTACCTGAAGTCGAGACTATTCGGCGCAGCCTGGCGCCGCTCCTTTGCGATGACGTGATTCGTGCGGTGCCGCTCTTAGAACCGCACGCCGTGGCTGCGCCAAGCCCATCAGAGATCGTTGCCCTGCTGCCCGGTCGGCGTGTCATCGCGGTAAACCGCCGGGCGAAATTCCTGATCCTAGCGCTGGATACGCTCAACCTGGTCGTACACCTGCGTATGAGCGGACGGCTCAAGCTTGTGCAAACGGTTGAGGACAGCCGCTATTTGCGCGCCCAGTGGAATTTTGAGTCCGGCCACGTGCTTTGTTTCTATGACGTGCGGCGCTTCGGGCGAATCTGGTTGGCCGATGACGCCCGTCTTGCCGAGCTCTTTGCCCCGCTTGGCCCCGAGCCGTTTGACCCGGCCCTTACCGCGGACTTGCTGCAGAAACGCCTGGAGCAGCGCACCGCGCCGCTAAAGTCGCTCCTGCTGAACCAGCACTTCTTGGCGGGCCTCGGCAACATCTACGTGGACGAAGTGCTCTACGCGTGTAAACTGCATCCCCGCAGGCAGGCTGATTCTCTTGAAATCGGGGAAACTAGCGGCTTGCTCGACGCCATCAGGAGCATATTGCGCAATGCGATTGCGAATGGCGGCACGACCTTCGACGCCGTCTACAGCGATGCTGAAGGGAAACCCGGCCGCCACCGGGAACATCTCGCAGTGTACGGCCGCGCCGGCGAACCGTGCCTCGCGTGCGGCACGCCCATCCAGCGCATCGTTGTTGCCCAACGCGGCACCCATATCTGTCCGCAGTGCCAGCACTGAGCGGAAAGTACACTGCATGGCAAGCGTACTTACTACGGACGGCCCCTTCCCAAACCGCCATCTTGCGGCGCAGCACTACGCCCACTTCATATCGGACCTCACGCAAGATTGCGCCCAAGCCGCAATGCGCTTCGCGGGTCGATTGTTTGACCGGCGCGAAAGCGCGTGCTAGCATCTACATTAACGTAAACGTGCGGGTTAGTGTATAAAGTTCGTTGTATCTCTCAAATTAGGAGTACAGCGCACCGCGATAGTCCGACGATTAGTTGAAGGGGTGCACGGCAGCCGAAATGGATACGCTGAGGCGGCTCTTCTTCTACACGTGGCGCTATCGCAAGCTGGCCTCTCTTGCCTACGGCGCCCTCCTCGGCAGTGCCCTCTTAAGCCTCGTTATTCCGCGTCTGATCGGCAGTGTCGTTGACGAAGCCCTTGAAACGCAAGACATCTACATTTTCGCCGGTGAAGTTGTTGATGTCACTGGCGAAACACCCTTGCTTGGACAGCTACAGCCGCTCTTCTTCTTCGCCGGTTTAATCTTCGCATCTACGCTAGTTAAGGGCGTGTTCACTTTCTCGCAGGTCTTTGTAGGCGAGTATCTATCGCAGCGCGTGTGCTTCGACCTGCGCAACCGCATCTTCAACCAGTATCAGCGTCTTTCCTTTGCGTACCACGACCGCTCCCAAACCGGGCAGCTTATGTCGCGGGCGACGAGCGACGTGGAGCAGATTCGCTTCTTCGTCTCGCAGGGCCTCATCAACGGCGCATTGATGCTTTTGACATTCGTCGCGGTGCTTGGCGTTCTCCTGCTGACGAACTGGCGGTTAGCGCTCCTCTCCCTGGCGACGATGCCAGTGCTCTTCGTCATTGCCGTTCTCTTTGCGCGCCAGTTGCGGCCGATGTTTAGCTTGGTGCAGCAGGAAACGGCGCAGCTCAGTACGGTCCTACAAGAAGACCTCTCCGGTATGCGCGTGGTGCGGGCGTTTGCCCAAGAAGAACAGGAAAACGCCAAATTCCTGCACAGCTCCGACCGGCTGGCAGTTGCTACGTCGAAAACCATGGAGCTGTTTGCCATGCGCAACCCGCTGCTGCAGTTCATCGCCGGAATCGGCACCACGGCCGTAGTTTGGTACGGCGGACTCCAGGTGATCGGCGGCGGCATGAGCCTCGGCACGCTCGTTGCCTTTAGCGGCTATCTAATGTTGTTGCAGCGGCCGATCCGCATGCTGGGCATGACAATTAATACATACGCGCGCGCGATTGCCGCCGGCGAACGAATATTCGAAATCCTCGATACCCAGTCGGAGATTGAAGAGAAGCCGGATGCCATTGACATGGCCGCGGTAGCGGGCAACGTCAAGTTCGAGTCGGTGTCGTACGACGCGAGCGGCTTACCCGTGCTTGATAACATCACGATTGAGGCAAAGGCGGGTGAGGTAGTCGGCATCGTGGGCAGCACCGGATCGGGCAAGAGCACGATTATCAATCTGCTGCCCCGATTCTATGACGTGACGAGTGGGCGCATCACACTAGACGGCTATGACATTCGCGATCTGACTTTTCGAGCCCTGCGGCAGCATATCGGCCTGGTAGCGCAGGAGACCTTCCTCTTTGCCGCTTCCATTCGAGAGAACATCTCATACGGCCGGCCGGACGCGACTGAAGAGGGAATAATTGCGGCTGCCAAGGCTGCACAGGCCCACGACTTCATCTCGGAAATTCCGGATGGCTATGATACGCACGTCGGCGAGCGCGGCGTGACGCTCTCCGGCGGCCAGAAACAGCGCATCGCCATTGCGCGCGCGCTCTTGCTCGACCCCCGCGTCCTGGTCCTCGACGAGTCCACGTCGGCCGTGGACACGCGTACGGAAGCGGCCTTACAGGATGCGCTGAAAGAACTCATGCGCGGCCGTACGACCTTCATCATTGCGCAGCGGATATCCAGCGTGCGAGAAGCGAACGAAATCGTGGTTCTCGACCAGGGACAGATCGTCCAGCGGGGGAGGCATGGAGACCTGGTGACTCAGGATGGTCTCTATCACGACATGTACGTCTACCAATTGCAGGAACAAGAAGAACACATGGAGCGCCAGCGAGCGGCGCAAAGCAAAGACGCTGGTATGGTTAGTACGATACTCGCTCCAGACGGCAGCAGTGGGTCCGGAGGTGACGGCGGATGATAAGCGGCGGGTTCGACATGGGCGGCGGCGGCTTTCGCCACGGCAGCATGGGGTCGCGCGGCAGCAGCAGTTGGCGCGGAAGCGACGAGTTTGCGGAAATCGATCCGGACGCCAAGCGCTTCGACCAGAATGTCGTGCGGCGCATGCTGCCCTTTCTGACACCTCATCGAGGACAGCTCTTGGTGGCCGCCTTTCTTGTATTGGTTACGTCATGCGCTACCATGGCCGGGCCTTTCTTGATCAAGGTGGCAATCGACGACGGCATCGCAAAACAAGACGTACGCATACTGGCGTTTGCAGCGATCTTCTTCCTGCTCAGCTTGATTACTATGGGAGTTTCATCCTACACGCAAGGCGCGATGATTGCGGCAATCTCGCAGCGCATGCTCCACGCCCTGCGGGTAAAAGTAGTAATCCACTTGCAGAAGCTTTCTTTCCGTTACCTCGACAGCAACGAAATTGGCGTAATCATCGCCCGCGTCACGAGCGACGTGAACGCGCTCAACAATGCCTTCTCCCAGGGCACCATGACACTTGTCGCCGACTTGCTGGGCCTTGGCTTGATTCTCGGCGTCATGCTGATTTTGGACCCCGCTCTCTCCCTTGTAACGTTTGTAGTCTTGCCGATAATGTTCATAATTACGCGCGTCTTCAGCGGACAAGCGCGGCAGCGGTTCCGCGAGGTGCGGTTTCGCGTTGGCAAAGTCTATGCAAATCTGCAGGAAAACATCAGTGGCGTCCGCGTCGCCCAATCCTTCACGCGGGAGGACCTCAACTACCGTCAGTTTCAGGGCACCAACCGCGAGAACTTGGACGCGTCAGTGCGGGCGGCGCGAGTCATGGCCGCCTTTCCGCCGGCGGTTGAGCTTGTCACGGCGTTGGCCATCGGACTCGTAATCGTATATGGCGGCTACCGTGTGCTGAACGGGGCGATGAGCGTGGGTGTCCTGGTGGCATTCCTATCGTACGTCCAGCAGTTTTTCATGCCCATCCGCGAAATTTCGGCTTGGTACACCAACCTCCAGCAAGCAATGGCAGGCGGCGAGCGCATCTTCGCGCTGCTTGATACCGACCCCGAAATCACGGACAAGCCGGGCGCGTTCGGCTTGCCGGAAGTGGACGGCCACGTGCGTTTTGAGGATGTGACGTTTGGCTACGACCCCGAGCAGCCGGTGCTCACCGAGATAGACTTGGAAGCCAAGCCGGGCGAAACCATCGCGCTGGTGGGCCCGACCGGCGCGGGCAAGACGTCTATCGTCAATCTGCTCATGAGATTCTATGACGTGCAAGAAGGGCGCATTACGATCGACGGGCAGGACCTGCGCGACGTCCAGATCCGCACATTACGTCGACAAGTAGGCATGGTGCTGCAGGATAGTTTTCTCTTTTCCGGCACAATCGTAGAGAACATTCGCTATGGCAAACCGGACGCCAGCATGGCGGAGGTTAAGGCTGCCGCCCAAGCCGTGGGCATCGATGGCTTCATTGACCGCCTGCCGGATGGGTACGAAACTGCCGTTATGGAACGCGGCGGACGGCTTTCGGTGGGACAACGTCAGTTGGTCTGCTTTGCGCGCGCTTTGCTTATCGATCCGCACATCCTCATTCTCGATGAAGCCACGAGCAGCGTTGATGCGCACACAGAAATGCTCATCCAGCGTGCTCTGGCTACCCTGTTGCAAGGGCGTACCGCCTTCGTTATTGCTCACCGCCTCTCAACAATCAAGAACGCGGACAACATTCTCGTACTGCGAGACGGCAAGATCGTTGAGCGGGGCGCCCACGATGCGTTGCTGGCAGCGCAAGGATTCTACGCGGAACTCTACACCACCGGCGTAACCGCGGGCATCGATGGCGAGGAAACAGCCGAGAAGCCAAGTGCGGTGCCGTCGACGTAGCCATGCGCAAGCGCGGATGTGTCAATTGACTGACGCAATGTGGGTGTGATTGCGGAGTGTCATGCTCTTACCTCGATTCCCCCCTTGAGTATTGGACTTCTTTGCCTTGCCGACGGCTTGTCTGGCTTGGGGCAGTGCCGAAAGACAAGTGATTTCAAGCAAGCAAGGTTCTGCCTGCGAACAGTAGAGTGCGCGCTGAAGCGGGAGCTGCCAGTGCAGCCGGCGCGGATATTTGGCTTGGACGCGTCGTGTCCACGCGCGCTCGCATGAGCGTGCGCGCAAAGAATTCGGAGACAGCCAAGTGACTTGGCACACAGAGCCGTATGGTATAATAACCGTGGTAGCTATGTGAATGACCGTGGCGCATGTCGTCCCCTAGGACGCCTAAACTAGGATAAGCATAGTGGATAGCAAGTGGTTGAAGAACGGGTTTGTGTATCTGGTCATTACGGTCGCGATATTGGCCATAATCTTTACCCTGTTTGTGCCGCCGGCCCGTGAGAACTCTAAGGTCTCCCTAACCGAATTCATTGCTATTGTGCAGGATGCCGCGTGGACGAGCAGCGAGCGCCCGCGCGTCATCATTGCGGACAATCGTCTTATCGCGGAGATCGACGATAAGCGCATAACCACCCTCCAGACGGAACGGTTTGATATTCTTGAGGCGTTGCATAGTCGCGGCGTTGGCGACGATCAAGTGGATGTGTCCGTCCAAGAGCCCAGCCAGTTCAGCAACTTTCTCCCCATTATCGGCACCTTCCTCCCAATTCTCATATTTGGCGGTATCTTGCTGCTCATGATGCGGCAAGCTCAGGGCACGAACAACCAAGCCCTCTCATTTGGCAAGAGCAAAGCCAGGGTATTCAAAAGCAATAATCCGACCATCACGTTTGCCGAAGTGGCCGGCGTGGAGGAAGCCAAAGAAGAGCTGCAAGAAGTTGTGGCGTTCCTCAAGTACCCTGAGCGGTTCCAGGCCCTGGGCGCGCAGATTCCTAAGGGCGTTCTGTTGGTCGGGCCGCCGGGAACGGGCAAGACCCACATTTCGCGCGCCGTCGCCGGTGAGGCGGGCGTGCCTTTCTTTAGCATCAGCGGCTCTGAGTTTGTTGAGATGTTCGTCGGTGTCGGCGCCTCGCGCGTGCGCGACCTCTTCGACCAAGCGAAGCGCAATGCCCCGTGCATCGTCTTCATAGACGAGATCGACGCCGTGGGGCGGCAGCGCGGCGCCGGGCTGGGCGGCAGCCACGATGAACGCGAGCAAACGCTCAACCAGATTTTGGTGGAAATGGACGGCTTTGAGAGCAATACGAATGTGATTGTGTTGGCGGCCACCAACCGCCCCGACGTGCTCGATCCCGCCCTCCTGCGTCCGGGCCGTTTCGACCGGCAAGTTGTCCTCGACCGCCCCGACGTCAAAGGCCGCGAGCATATTCTCAACCTCTATGCGAAAGACAAACCGCTGGCGGAAGACATGGACTTGGAGACTATCGCGCGCCAGACACCGGGCTTTTCCGGCGCCGACCTGAAGAACCTGCTCAATGAAGCGGCGTTGCTGGCCGCGCGACGCAACAAGAAGGCTATCAGCCAGGAAGAGGTTGAGGAAGCAGTCGAACGCGTTCTCGCCGGTCCGGAACGGCGCAGCCGCATTATCAGCGCGCGCGAAAAGAAGGTCACGGCGTACCACGAGGTGGGCCACGCCTTGGTAGCGCAACTCCTGCCGGACGTTGACCCGGTTCACAAAATCTCCATTGTGGCGCGAGGCCGCGCCGGGGGATACACGCGAGTGCTCCCGCCGGAGGACCGCCACCTTTGGACGCGTTCGCAGTTTAGGCAGCAGATGGCCTTTGCCCTCGGCGGCTATGCCGCGGAAGTATTGGTATTTGGCGAGATGACCACCGGCGCTTCGAACGACATCGAGATGGCAACCAGTCTGGCGCGGCGCATGGTCATGGAGTACGGCATGAGCGAGAAGCTCGGCCCGCGGGCGTTTGGCCGCAAGGAAGAGTTGATCTTCTTGGGCCGCGACATCCAAGAGCAGCGAAATTACAGTGAAGCCGTGGCGCAAGAGATCGACGGTGAAGTCGAAGGCTTGATCCAGGAGGCCCACGATAGGGCTTCGAGCGTGCTCACCGCGCACAAGAACAAGCTCGTGGAAATTGCCGACACGTTGATGGAAGTGGAGACATTCGACGGGAAGGCCTTTAGCGCATTCTTCGAGGAGCCCGAACCCTCCGACGATCTGGATACCCAGGCTGCGAGCACGCTCGTGGACAATGAAGACCAACAGCCATCCTCACCACCGCAAGATAGCGATGACGGCACTCAGAAACCGCGCACGCGCCCGTATCCTGGTATGGCGACATAGCGCGGTTCTTGGGGACTGCGTCAACTGCTAGTCCTAGGCATCGATTGGAAACAGAGAGCGCCGAGATGGGCGCTCTTTTGTTTAAACTACAAGACGAACGCAGCAAATCGCTACGCTACCGCCCTGATGGGTGCGGTTTTACACCCCGCTGGTCGTTGGCTAGCAAAACCGCCAGGTTTGGCTTAGGCCGACGCCACGTGCGCCAAGTCCTTTAGCGACGCCACCATTTCTTCGCACGCGCCTGGAGCGAGCATGGTACAGCTTGGCTCGAAGCCGCCGCGCGCCGCCTCGCGCCGGGGCGGAATGTAATTTATGTAGCCATTCGTACAAGACGAGATGATGCTGCCTTGCCAGCCCTGTTCCTGCGCCCAAGCGGAAAGATGAATGCCGGTTTCGGCAAAGACCTCAGCGGGCGAAGTTAGCAGCAGGACCTCGCCAAGTTGAATTGCCTGCAATACTACCGGCACGCGTTCGCGCGCTAAGTCGGTTTGGCGTGTCTCCAGATCGCCCCACTTTAGTTGGTAGCGTAGAAAAGCACTTTCCTGGTGAATTGCCCAGCGCTCCTGGATGTCCCTGGAATTTTGGGCAGGAGTCCGCGCCCTCTCGCTCAGCGTCCGTTCAAGATCAGCAAGCCTGGTTCGTTGTCGCTCTCTCGGTTCGTGGGGTTTGAGGGGCAGCTCGACCTCTTGCTTGGCAATGCCAATGACATTCGGGCCGCCAATTGCAGCCAACTTGCCCGCCGCCTCCAAAACTGCGCTGCCAAACTGCTGGCCCACCCGTTCAACTTCCTCGAACGTTGGTTCGCGGTAGCGCGTGCGCACGTCGCCGCTGCAACCCTGGAGAAAGAGCCCCATCCCACCCAATTCGTGCTCCGCTCGCCTTACAAGAAACCCGGGGTAGTCCGCGCACGTATGGCGGTCGGCAAAGCTGTGGGTGACTGGGTGACACGCGGCGCTGACAATGCTCGCCAGGGTAGAGTTCTCCGCGCCCTCAAAGACCAACAGGCGCAACCGGTCGTCCACAACTCCGTGGGGCGCAACAGGATCAGGCGCTAGTCCCAGTTGCTGCCGCGTGGCGCCCAGCGTGCCAGTCAGTCGCTCGACAATTGCCTCCCAATTCGGTTCCGCGCCAATGAGCATGCACACGACCTCAGGCAGTACGACCCGGCGGTTATACGCGACGTTGCCATACGTAGCCGCGGCATAGCGAATGCGCGCTACCGCCTCCAAACGTTGGCTCGCCCGATAGACGGCGGAGACGATCAGGTCATTCAGTGTTTCCTGCCAAGGCGAGGGCGGCGCATCGAACGGTTCCAATAGCGGCGCATTAGAGTGATTGTGGGTGCACGCGATCATGACGTTGTCGGCAGGGATTTGGCAGCGGCTGCTCACGCGACCGACAATCGCCCGGTACTGATCGTCCCGCATGGTGCACAGGTCAACCGAGACGATTGCGAGGCGGGTTTCGTCCTGCTCCAACACCAATGCCCGGGCCCAGCAGTCATCATACCGGCCCTCGACCACCACCGGCTCCCCGCCACCGCTGTAGGCCAACGGCAGCGGCACGCCCAGCGGCGGGTTGATGCGCTCGGCGCCAACTCCAAGCCGTAACTGACCATGTTGGAAATCTGCCACAACAGCACTCTTTCTGCGTGCCCGTCATTCCGTGCGGAAGCGATGAATCCAAGCGTTTGAAATGGTCTCGCTGCTGCCCTGCTCTTCAATTGAATGGGAGATGTATGTACAGGAGATTGCACATGCGCATGTGGTTTGCTCGCCTTTTCGCTCAGCAAGGCAACTGGATGCCGCAGAGATAGTTTTCCGGTTGCGCGGGAATGACGATAGAGCGAATCCCGTCGGCAGCCCGGTGGGGCACTGCGCAGGTAGGGGCACGATATATCGTGCCCCTACGGATTAACCTTTCATTCTCTGGCGGCAATATGCTTGTCGAATTCCGGCAGTAAGGCGCCAAGCCTGAACGTGCCTCAGCGCCTTGCTGCCGACGCAACTGATTACTTATCGCCGAGCGTGGCGTTAATGAGGTCGGCCGCCCAGCGAGCATATTCCGCACCGGTGAGATTGCCGGCGAGAAACTCGCGGTATTGACCATTGATGTCGCCGGAGATGTCTCCAAACTCCGTAAACGTCCAGAGGCCCCAGCCTGCCGGTTTCGTTGTGCGCGAGTGGAGGAGGAAGGATCTGGGGTCAACGCCCAGACTATTCTTGTAGCCCTCTTGCGCCAGCGTGGATGCGTTGTCATCCAGCAGAGGCGATACGACGTGGCCCGCTGACGGCGGATAGCGTCCGCCGTTTTCGGGCCTGAGGAGCCACTTGAAGAGCTCCCATGCCAGATCGTTGTTGTCGGCGCCGTCATCCGCCATTTGGAGGGGGTGAGTCCACGTGCGGCCTGACTGGCTCGGCCCCTCGCCGGAATAGGGCATGGTCGCCAACGCCCACGTGAAGGGCGCATCCCGGAATGAGGTGCACGTAAGCTGCATTGCCACTTTACCGGACATGAAGACATTGCCGCTCTGGCCGCCCATGGCCGCTGCACGCTCGTCAGCGTTCGGTGTCACGCGGTGCTTGTCGCCAAAGTCGCGCCACCATTCCAGTGCACTGATGAACTCAGGCGTATCTATGGTTGCGCGCTTGGCCTCCGAGTCCCACGGTCCCACGCCCCAGAAGGTGCCGGTGCCGATGCCGCCGCCATTGGAGCACGTGATGCCGCCGCCATGGCCGAACTGTGTACGGTCCTCATTGGTGAGCTGCGTCGACAAGTCCAGGAGGGTCTCCATATTCCAGTCGGTGTCGTTGAGGTCTACGGGCAGCGGATTGATGCCGGCCGCCTCAAAGATCTCCACGTTGTAGGCCATTGAATCCACCGACATGGTGATGGGCATGCCCAGAATTCTGCCTTCCACCGTCCACATGTTGATAGCCGGGGCAGCGAAAGTGGCAGCAGTATCGATCTTGTCGCGGGCAAAGAGGGGCGCGAGGTCGATCGTCACGCCCGTCTCATACGTGGTGAGAACCGCGCTCCAGCCGTTCTCCATGATGTTGATGGGATCGCCGGCCGCTTGCGCCGCGTAGAACTTCGTTCGCACCTCCCCCCAGCCGCCGGAGGGCACCAGGTCAACCGCGATGTTCGGCATTTCCTCAGCGAAATCAGCGAGGATCGGCTCCAGCACCGGCCGCGTGGTCGGCTTTTCTGCTGAGATCATGGAGATGGCTACCGTTTCGGCCTCAGGCATAGCCGTTGCTTCGGCCTTGGGCGCCTCCTCCTTCATCTCAGCCTTGGGCGCTTCCTCCGGCGTGGCCGTAGTTGCCTGTCCGCACGCAGCGGCAATTAGCACGCTCAGCGCGCCAGCCCCCGCGCCCGCGAGCGCGGTGCGACGGGTGACTTTCATAGAACGCACAATACTCACTTCGGAATACCTCCTGCTAATTCATGCCTGCAGCGAGTACCTGTGGTCGATCCACAGATTACTCGATGATTGGCGCTATTCGGCAAAGAGCCTGACCCAATGGTACGCGTACAATACCTCTATGTCTATCCAAAAGACATAGAGGTCAAATAAGAAGCCACGAGGCCAACCCTGCGCAAGCACGCACAGGCACTGCCAATTCTCTGTCTGGGCGCAAGAATCTTTGTCAAGCAACGCACTGGCGGGAGAAGCTGAGGGAACTTCGCGAGACCCTACTACACAGACCCGCTACAGGGCGGCTAAGATCTCTTCGTGGTAGGCAAAGATTGCCGGAATGCCGCCAGTGTGTACCATGATAACCGGCTGATCCGCAGGCAGTTCGCCGGCGCGCGCCATAGCGATGATGCCGGCCATCGTCTTGCCGGTGTAGACCGGATCGAGCAGGATGCCCTCATGCTGCGCCGTGAGTCGAATAGCTTCCAGTCCTGCCGGTGTCGTCAGGCCGTACTTCTCACCGATGTAGTCGCCGGATACGTGGACCTCATCCTCAGAGAGGCCGCAGGGAATGTCGAGTTGTGCGGCGAGCCTTTGCGACCGCGCCGCCACGTTTTCGCGCTGCTCGTCCGCGGGTTCCTTAATCGAGATTCCAACCACCTTGATGGGCAACCCCAACACCTTGATGCCGGCGGCAAAGCCCGCGTGGGTCGTGCCCGAGCCGGACGTAATGAAGATGGTGCTCGGTGGCTGCGGGAGCGACGAAAGTTGTGTGGAAAGCTCGAGCGCACAGCTCAAGTAGCCGCACATGGCCCGCAACGCCGGTTCCGGATACATGCTGGTGATGCGGTAGGGCTTGCGTCCCTGCGCGCGCAACTCCGCCTCGATGGGATCGATCCGCTCCTGCAGGCTGTCGATGGTCGCGTCTTCCAGCACTGTAACGTTTGCCCCAAAGATGTGGTCGAGGAGAAGGTTGCCCTGGAGCTCCGTATGCAAGCCGCCGGAGAGCACGAGGAAGCAATCGAGACCAACCTTGGCGCAGGCCGCAGAGGCCTGCCGGCACTGGTTTGACTGGGTGTCTGCGCCGGCGACGACGCTATCGCAGCCTTGCGCCACTGCCGAGCCTATCTGAAATTCCAAGTTGCGGGTCTTGTTGCCGCCGAGAGCAAGCCCCGTGAGGTCGTCGCGCTTGATGTAGAGTGGCGGCCCGCCTACGGCCTCAGAAAGACGGGGACAGGCATCCAAAGGCGTAGGAAACGTGCCCAGTTCGACGCGGGGCTGTTCTGCCAGTTTCGCTGCCAACTCGTCCTGTGACAAGACTTGCGCGCTCTGTACCGCCATGACTTTTGCTCCTTTTCCTCTTGCTTGGGAATCTCAGAAGTTACCTATGCGTTTTGGTTATGCCTTGCCTCATTTCAATCGTGTGAAACCGTTCGAAGAGGCGCAAGTTTGCAACCTGCGCTACGTGTATCCTCAATCCTCTTCTACCCAAAGGGACAGCATTGGTGGAATGGCAATTGGCATCAGTGCTCTGTCACAGTGTACTCCGCTTAGTCTTTCCGCACCAGATAACCGCGGATGTCGTACGCGCCCGGCTGCTCTACCGGCAGCACGCCTTCATCGACGGCAAGCCCCAGGGGATAATCGGTAATTTCCAAGGGGAAATTGACGATGCCACGGGTATAGGTTGAAGCCGAAATGGCCAGCAGCACTTCCAACGCCTGGCGGCCGTTCTGGGCGTGGCCGCGATGTTCACGCCGTCCCTGCAGCCATTCGATCAATTCTTGCACTTGGAGCGCCTGGGCATTGGGTTCGTTGAACGAGATTTCCTTGCTGCCGCTAGAAGTTAGCAACCTTATGCCGCTGCTTCCCGGGAAGATGCTGCCGTGGGACCCGTAGACGATGCAGGGCTGCACGCGCCGGTCGTCGCCGATGTCCGACTCCAAGATTCCGCGCACGCCGCCGGCAAAGCCGATCAAGGCTTGGGCGCGGTCTTCAATGCGTTGAGCGCGCTCATAGCGATCGGTGCGGCGTTCCACCGACCCCATCACCCACGCCACTTTTGGATCGCCGAGAATGTAGCGCGCGTAGTCCACGTTGTGGATGGAGCTATTCGTCAGTCCCCCGTTTTGCTGGATGTAGAGCATCTCCACGCGGCCGATAGCGCCATCGGCTATAAGGTTGCGTATGGCGTTTGTCTGCTTGCGAAAGCGGCCCTGGTGTCCGATCACGAGTTTGGAGCCGTGCTGCTCGGCAGCCGCAATCATGGCGTCGGCCTCGGCGAGTGTGCGGGCCATGGGCTTCTCACAGATGATGCCCGGTACTTTCGCCTCCGCGGCGGCAATCGTCATGGGCGCGTGCAACCCCGGCCAGGAACAGACGCTGACGATGTCCAGGTCTTCTTTGGCCAGCATGTCATGATAGTCGGTATAGCCGCCGGGAATGTCATGCTCGCTCTGCAATTCCGCTAAGGCCTTGGGATGGGTGTCGGACGCAGCCACCATCTGCACGCTGTCCAACTCCGCATACGCCTGTGCGTGCGACTTGCCCATCCAGCCGCAACCGATTATGCCAACGCGATACTTGTCCGCCATTGTCTTCTCCTACGTGACTGCCGAATTCCTGATGGCTCTATTGTAACGACATTGGTTTGTCCGGGGCAGCGCCGAGGCGACGGCGGCGCTACGTGCCGCTGCATTATTCCCAATGTTGATGCTACCTGCTATCATGGTGTCCAAATCCGAGCGTGGCAATCGGATGTGTCCAATCCCAGTAAGTGATGAGGAGAGTCCGGCTATGGCAGACACGTTACGAACCGGTGTAATTGGGTGCGGCGGCCTAGGACCGAGCGAGGCCAAGATTTCACATGAGATGGATGGCATCGAATTGGTCGGAGTGGTAGACGTGAACATCGAGTCCGCCCAAGCGGTGGCAGATGAGCACGGCGTTAAGGCGTTTACCAGCCACAAAGACCTTCTGAACGAGAATCTGGATGCCGTCTTGGTCGTAACGCCCACGTGGACGCATCGTGAAATCTGCGTTGACGCGGCAAACGCCGGCGTTGCCGTCTTTTGCGAAAAGCCGATGGCGCTCAAGCTCGCAGACTGTGATGCCATGATAGACGCCACCGCAAAGAATGGTGTGCCCCTGATGCTGGGCTTCGTCATGCGGTATTGGCCGGTCTACGTCGAGGTGCACAAGCGGCTGGAGAACGGTGACATCGGCGACCTAAAATTGGCGTGGTCGACGCGCCTGAGCGGACGGGCCCCGGTTGGCGTGGGTGAGTGGCGGCTGAAGCGCGAGACCGTGGGTGGTACGTGGTCGTCGTCGGTGCATGAACTCGACCTATTGCTCTGGATGGGTGGTCCGGTTGCATCAGTGCACGGTAACGCCACGTTCGGCACGTTTGCCAACACCGACCTCGAGGACACGTTCATTTCGACCCTGAACTATACGAACGGCGCGATCGGTTCGCTGCACAGCAGCCAGATCTACCCGGCAGGCGCGTCGAACTTCGGCATCGCCGGTACGAAGGGTGCAATTCATCTTAATCGACACTCCGGACCGGTATTGGTTACTCATGACGGCAAACGCGAGGAGATTGAATCCGAACCCAATAGCGTGGGGATGCGCAATCAACTCGCCGCTTTCTATGATTGCGCACGCAACGGCACGACCCCCATGCCCGACGGTCACGACGGCCGCCGCGCCTTGGAGGTGTGTCTGGCGACCTTTATGTCGGCTGAGCAAGGCGGAGACATTACGCTGCCTCTCTAGGAATTGGCCGGCAGACCGAGTAGAAGATTGGACGACCGAGGAGACCGTTCGTGGTGAGGGGGGCTACGCCAAGTCCCAGACGAACCATGAACGGTTTCTTTGTGTTTTGCCGGAACAGCAGCGGCGGCGCCAACGCACGTGCTCTGCTGAGAACGAAGACACAGCGGACTTGGGATGTGGCCCCCTCCCCCTCATCGCCTGCTCCGCTGCTCATTGTGGCTCTCTTGTCCAAGTTGTGCCCCACTTTGACCCCAGCACTTCTTCGTTTTCTACACATCTTCACAGTCTCTTGACAATTCGCTTGTAGCATAGGCAAGTGTTGGAGAGCGTCGACTTGCTTCTCTTGAGAAGACACTGCGGCAAGGCTTAAATTGTTGCAATAGTGACATCTCAGACTAGAGTGTCAACATCATTTAGTCTATAATTTGCAGGGAGAACCTTAACGCAGGCGTAAAGTGAACGCAGTTGTACAGCTTGGCAGGGGTAAGTTCAGCCGCATCTTGGAGAGCATTGGCTAAGCTGGCAAGCGGCAGAAGCAGTGCTGGTAGTCGCACAAGGAGAGGTGTGTGATGGCGATGACGCGTCGATCTTTTCTCGGTCTGATTGGAGGCGTGCCGCTGGCGGCAAGTCTCGCGTCCGGTTGTGGCTTCTTTGAAAACTTGGTCGGTGGAGATTCCGGCGATAAGACTGTATACGTCGCGGTCTTTCTTCCTCAGGGGCAGGGGGCTAATTTTCAAGCAGCGCAGGCCGGAAATATCCTGGCCAGCCTCCAGACCGCCGCGAACGAGATAAACGATCAGAGCTTGGGCTTTCAGATGGAGGTGAACCTTACCGTCGTGCCGCCGGGGCCTGCCTTCAATTTTGCTGCTTTCTTTGGCACAACCAGCGCTAACCCTGAGCCTACGCCAACGCCTTTCAGTCCGATTGCCGACACGCTGAACGAGGCAGCGGCAAGTGGACAGTTGGCTAGCGGCGATCCGCTGCCAGACATTTTGATGATCAGCAATATCAACGAACTCCCACTGCTCTATTCTGAGGGCATCATCGAGCCTTTCGAGCAAGCTACCCGTGTGGACGGCAGCATTGATCTCTCAGATTTTGCGCCTGGGGCGCTGGAGGCGGTGAGTTGGCAAGGGCAAGCGCTCGTCTTGCCACTCTCCAGTTCCATCAATACGCTCACGTATGATTCCGACCTTCTCGCAGATGCTGGAGTAGCTGCCCCCGGTAGCGCGTGGACCTGGATGGAGATGATCGAAGCGGGGAAGCGCCTCACTTTCAGCAACGATGACGGTTCGCAGTGGGGGACCTACGCCCATGCCTCCGTGCCAATGCTGCTGAGCCTGATATGGAGTCACGGTGGCGAGGTGTTCGGGTCCCAAGGCGGCGACGTGCGCCTGGCCGAACCGGAAGCAATAAAGGGTATTGAGCTCTGGCGCGATATGATTACGCTCCATCAAATTGCGCCAAATCCGCCGGAAGGCACATTCGCGTTTCTACGCGCGGGTCGCAACGGCATGGAAGTGGTAAGTTTCGACCAACTGCCCCAAAGAGGCGGTGGCGGCAGCGCCATTCGGCCCAGCGAACGCGCGCGCCTGGCTACTGCGGTGCGCTCAGGCGGCGGGCAAGGACTTGGCGCGGAGCGAATTCATGCCGCGGCCATGCCGGTCGATGCGGGCCAGGCAACGTGGGTGTCGCCGGTGGCCGGCCTAGGTGTGGGCGCGCAGGCGAAAGATACCGGCCTCGCAGCGCAGGCGGCGTTCGTGCTCGCGCGGGAACTCTCCCAGTTGCCCGTTACATTTTTCGGCTATCCGGTCTACAATGTCACCGGCGAACGGATCAAACAGGTGCGGCCGAGCCTGAGAATTGAGGATGCGAACATCATTTCCGATGCACTCGGCTACAGTCGGGGCGTGCCGCCTCTGCTTTCCCCCTACCTACAGTCCCTCTTCCAGCAGCATCTCATGGGGCCGATCTTGAACGGCCAAAGTACCGTGGCCGATGCGGCTCAACACGTATCCATCGCAATGCAGGAATTGCTGCGGCAGTAAGTACATGTTTGTCGAAATGGTGAGTCAAGCGCACTATTCACTACGGCACAAAAGTAGGGGCGGTTCGCGAACCGCCCCTACGCGCATGCAAGCGAACCGCCCCTGCAGTTCCTTTAAGCGCGCCCAATCTGCGCCCACCGAACAGTTAATCGGTTAGCTTCACCTCTTCCAACGGCTGCACGTTGCCGAATAGCGGTTCGGGGCCGGCCGTAGGCGCTGCCCAGCGCACGGCGTTCCCAATCACGTGGCGCACCTCTGCTTGGTAGAACGTGGGAAAGGTCTCGTGCCCGGGGCGAAAGTAGAAGACTTTGCCGCGGCCGCGGTGGTAGCAGCAGCCGCTGCGGAAGACTTCGCCTCCCGGGAACCAACTCACGAAGACCAACCTGTCCGGTTGGGGAATGTCAAAAAACTCGCCGTACATCTCTTCGTGCGGGATGTCGATGTACTGCCCTACGCCCGCCGCAATGGGATGGCTGGGATCGACTACCCAGAGGCGCTCGTTCTCGCCGATTTCGCGCCACTTCAGGTTGCACGTCGTGCCCATGAGCTTCTTGAAAATCTTTGAGAAGTGGCTGGAGTGCAGGCAGATCAACCCCATGCCTTCCAGCACGCGGGCGTGCACGCGGTCCACGATTGCATCCTCTACCGCGGCATGTGCCTGATGTCCCCACCAAATCAGCACGTCGGTAGCCGCGAGCACGGCTTCCGTAAGGCCGTGTTCCGGTTCGTCCAGCGTCGCCGTTTGCGCGGAGATGTCCGGCTGTGCTTCCAAGTAGTCGGCAATGGCGCCGTGGATACCCTTTGGATACACCTGCCGGATGTGCTCATCCGTCTTCTCGTGACGAAACTCGTTCCATACGGTGACGCGGACTGACTGAGACATTGCCGTTACTCCCTGACCATAACTGAAAGTTCTTTTAAGTTACGCACATAGATACGCTTATGCTTCACCTCGAGCAGGCCGATGCGCGCCAACTCCCCGAGGGTCTGCGTAACTGTGGAACGTAACGCACCAATACTATCGCCGATCTCTTCATGTGTGAAGCCGCGGACCTCGCTAGATGCCGGGTCTAGGTGGGTGAGGAGGAAGGCGGCAACGCGAGCGCGCACCGGACTGAACGCAAGGCGCGCCAATTGGTCCTCAAGCGACTTGAGCCGGTCTCCAATCACCTTGAAGAAGCGCAGGCCGACGTCGGGACGTTGACGCATAAGGCTCTCCATTTCAGCGCGCGTCATCACGCACACCAGGCTGGGCGCGACCGTCTCCGCAAAGCAGCCGTGCATCGACTGGCCGAGCAGGCCCATTTCGCCGAATACGCTACCCATGAACACGCGCCGGATGCTCAGGCGTTTACCCTCTTCGCTCAGCCGGTAGATGTCGACGGCGCCCATCTTGAGGATATAGAGGTTCTCGCTCCTGTCGTCGGGCGTGTAGACCAGGGTGTCCTTGGGGAAGGAGTACATCGGCAAGTGACCAAACAGGCGTTCCATCTCAGACTTGGTGAGATCCCGAAAGAGGTCAACGTGAATGAGATAGCGCATGAGCAGCGCCGTGCGCTCATCTCTGCTCGCGATGGGGCTGCGACTCTTGGACGGCAACAGTTTGCTAAGCGCGCTCATGGTATTTTCCTAGCGAGCATGTCGTCTAGACAACAGTATCGCGAAATGAAGTACAATATTATCATACACAATTCGTACCGGTACTAGTTCATATATGGAGGAGAGCATGCGCAGTAGCTGGTCGTTCTTGGGCAGGGTTTTCACTCTGCTCACTGCCGGACTCATAGGTGTAGTGTTGGTGGCGGGATGCGCCGTCCAAGAAGCCGAGGACATGTCTGCCGAGGCGCCGGCCGCCGACGGAGCCGCCGTCGTCGAGTTTCTCGGGTCGGCTGACTTTCAGAACACTTGGCAGCATCTGCCCGGTGTTGAGCCCTTGTATACGGGGCAAGATCCCCACGGCGCCTTGCTGAGCACGTACTTCAACGCAATTGCGCTGAAGGCGATTGAGGACAAGGCGGGGAGTATTCCCGCAGGCGGCATGGTCGTCAAAGAGAATTATATGCCCGACGGCACGTTGGCTGCCATAACGGTGATGTACAAGCCTGCCGGCTTTGAGAACGCGGATGCGAACGGCTGGTTCTTCCTGAAGTATGGGCCCGACGGCGTGATCGAGGCCGAGGGTAAAGTCCAAGGCTGCACGGAGTGTCACGGAGACGTGCAGGACAACGACTTCCTCTTTTCGGTGGACGTGAAGTAGGCTAACAACCCCGTGGAGTGCGACGTCTCTCGCCGTGCACTCCACAAGGACGCCAAGCGAAACGCCTGCAGGTGGGAACACCGCAGGCGTTTCGCTTTTGTTCCAAAGCTGTCGTGAAATGAGGCGGTCAACGCCCGCCAATGGCGGCCCGCCGCAGAAAGAGAGTTTGGAGCGACGGCACGACTTCGCATGGGAGTCCCACGTCCTCTCAGAAAGATTCCCACGTATCCATTTTGACTTCGGGCTCCGAACCGGCGTGGAACGGTGCAGAATCAGCGAATCGCCTGCGAAGCGCTAATCCCAAGTGAGATCGATCTCGTGTGCGGTCTCAATGAAGCGCCGCACGAGATCGACCGTGGCGTTTACGTCTTGCTTGTTCACCATCTCATTCACAGTGTGCACGTACCGTGTCGGCGTGGAGATAGTGATCGAGGGCACGCCGTCACGCGTGCGCTGGATGGCGCCGCCGTCCGTGCCGCCGCGCGGCAGGATCTCCATCTGGTAGGAGATGTCGGCCTCGTCGCAGATCTTGCGGCTGTGCGCCACGAGGCGTGGGTCGCAGATGAGAGAGGAATCCATGATCTTGATTGCCGTGCCGTCGCCGAGCTTCGAAACGCGGTCCGCTTCGGTACCGCCGGGAATGTCCACGGCCAGCGTGGAGTCGAGAGCCAAGCCAATGTCGGGTTCTACACCAAAAGCCGCGACCGTTGCGCCGCGCAAGCCAACCTCTTCCTGGGAAGATGCCACGGCATAGACCTCCGCTGCATGCTCGCCAAGACCGCGCAGGGCCTCGATCATGACATAGACGCTGGCGCGGTCGTCCATGGCCGGCCCTACCATCACGTCACCCAGGTCATTACAGGTACGATCAAACGTAATGGGAGTCCCCAGTGGGACTAGCTCTTTCGCGCGCTCGCCGGACAGCCCGACATCGACGAATAGATCGTCGAGTTGCAGTGACTTGCCCTTTTCGGACTCATCCAGCAGGTGCGTCGGTTTGGTCGCGGGCATAAGCACGCCGGAGAGTTCCTCCTTGCCGTGCACGCGCACCCGCTGCGCCACGAGCGTGCGCGGGTCAAAGCCGCCCACGGGCTGGAGACGAATGAAGCCGTTTTCGTCTACATGCCTCGCCATGAACCCAATCTGGTCCATGTGGGCGGAGATCATGACTCTGGGTCCGCCCCGGCCCTTGCGGTATCCGATCAAATTACCCAAGGCATCGACCCGCACTGCGGTTACCAGCGGTTCCAGTTCGTCGCGAATGACCCTGCGAATAGGATCTTCCCTGCTAGGAATGCCCGGGGTCTCGCATAGCCGCTTCAACAATTCCATGGACTGCCTCTCCCATAGCTCACAATTATCGTATACGCAATCTCAGCATCTCTTAGTAGTGTAACGGTGTTGAAGACTGACTGCTAGGCGTTCAAATTAATGGTAATTATCTACGAAAGTAGACGATCACCCGACCGTATCAGCGCCCGGATGGTCGTCTGGTCGGTCTTGCGATTGAGTAAGACTCCAACTCGTCTGACTAGGCCCTCCTGCAGATCTCACCCTGTTGAGCAGTTGGGATAGTCACTGAGAGTGGGCGAACTGCTGGATGGGTAGGGAGGGCCGATGGTGATGCGGTTGAAGAAGCCTGGGTCGGCGGCGGTGACGTTGCACCAATAGAAGCCCATCGCTTGGAAGGTAGGCCAGTCCGGTATGTGTCGCCACTGCTGAATAGTGGCATCGAACGCGAAGATGCGGTCATCGAGGCCGTCGAAGCGGCGGGCGAGCATGTTCGGTTCGGGGAGACGGTGGTCTAAGGGGATGGCGGTGATGATCTCAACGGGGTAGGAGTTTTCGGCGATGACGAGGGGCCAGTCGATAGCGTAGATGAGGGGACTATAGGGCGGGACCCAGCGGCGGACGATCTGGGGATGGCCCTCATGGCGGACGATCAAATAGGTTTGGCCCAAGGACTGGTCACGAATGATACCGACGAGATTGGTGCGAGAGCCGTCGCGGGAAACCCAGCCGATACCGAGTTCAAAGGTGGCATCGGGCTGGCTGTGGATATCGATGCGGAGCTTATCGCCTGGGAGTTCGGTAGCGGTTGCCGCACCGGTGCTGCCAACATTGTCGGATTGCAGTGCAGTGCTGCTGCCGCCACGACTGCTGCCTCCGTCGCCCTCGCCTCCATCGCCGCCGCCTCCGTCGTCGCCGCCAGCCGACACAGTGACCGCCACGGCACTTGAGCAATTGTTCGTCGTGTCCGATTCCCCAAGCACCGCGTCCACGCACGCGCGGTAGTAGTACGTGCCGGCTGTCGAAGGCGCCGTCAGACGAATCGTTGCCGCGTAGCCTTGATGACGGCCCTTCGCTCCCACCGCGTCCGTCCCTTCCTCCAAGTCGGACGTTGCGTCCGTCGAGCGGTAGTACCGTACGGTTGTCGGCGCCGACTGCCCATCACCTTGGTTGGTCACCGTCGCAATGAACCAGAACGTATCGCCCGCCTCCGGGCTGCTATTGCTCACGTTTGCCCCCAGCACGACCAAGTCCGGTGCCGACTGCGCGGCAACGCCGACCGGCAGCGCTAGCAGCAGCGCCAGCAGCAGCCCAATATTCAGAACCGTTCGCTTCATGCATGCCCTTTCGCCACCATCGGGCGGCCCTCAATGGAACTTTCCGAAACCAAGTTACCAAAGGCATCCTCACCAGTCAAATTCAAAACGCCCCTCGCAGGCGCGAGGATTGTGGTCGTTCCGGTCTAGGAACCAAGCTAAGTACGTAAACCCCAAATTAGTTGGCAAGGAGGTAACGTCGAGCCCCTCTGACCGGCGCCCATAGACGCGTCGTTCGGAGATTACCTTGCCGTGTTGGATTCTAATCCGTTAGCTTGCCGCAGGTCTTGGCGCAGCAAGAGCGGGAACGGAATACGGAGAGAGACATCCTCGTGGTTAGCAGTGGCGACGGGGCTTTCGGTATGATAGGTAGGAGTGACTCTGCAACCCTACGAGAGAACAAGCCATCGATTCCCCAGTTTCCTCCCCGCCTGATTCTAAGGAAGAAGGCGGCGGTGTCCCCCAGTCATTTCGGCAACGACTCATAAGTCCCCAGACGATTTTCTCATTTCTCGTCGCGGCGGCACTCTTGGTCGCGCTGTGGCGCTTGGTCGGTCTGGACTGGCGGGGGATCTGGAGCGAAATTCGCCAAATCAACCTTTCACTCTTCCTGCTCGCGCTGCTGGTCTACTACACGACCCTGCTGCCGCGGGCGGTGCGTTGGCGCAAAATGCTGCGCAATCTTGGGCATGTCCTGCCATTGCGTTTGCTCGGTGAGGTCATTTTCCTCTCCTGGTTCGTTAACCATTTGATTCCTGCCAAGATGGGCGACCTCTATCGCGGGCTTGTCCTGCGCCGCAGGGAACAGATCTCTTTCTCTATGACCACAGGGAGCGTGCTCGCGGAGCGTGTGATCGACATGTCCGCCATCCTCATCGTTGCAATCACCGCAGCGTTTTTCTTTGTACGGGGGGAGCTACTGACCGAGATGCGGGGCGTGCTGCTCAGCGCAGGCATCCTAGTGGTGCTCATTGCGGGTGGTTTGTTTCTCTTCTGGCGTTTGGACAGTAACCTGCTGTCTTGGTTGCCGCATAGGTTGGGTGAACGGTTTGAACGCTTCCAACGCGGTATCTTTGCGTCGGTGCAACCCCTTTGGCTTATGATCATGCTTACGGTGCTCGTGTGGGCTGCGGAAGCCGGACGCTTCTTCCTGGTGGCGAATGCGATGGGAGTCCCACTGACAATGCCGCAACTGCTCTTCGTCTTTGCCGCCGGAGCGCTCCTACTTGCCGCGCCTACGCCGGGGGGCCTTGGCGCCGTTGAAGGTGGGATGGTGGGCGTCATGCTGCTGCTCGACGTGCCGGTGGACATGGCGGCGGCGGTGGCCATCGTCGACCGCCTCATCAGCTACTGGCTGGTGCTCATTCCCGGAGCAGTCTACTACTTTACGCATGCCCGGCTGCGCCTATAGAGACCGCATTGTGGCTACGTAATCACAAAACTGCCGCGCGACTTCGCTGGCGTCACATCTCATAAGTGATACGGGCCTTGTGTCGTAGCGGCGGGATGGAAATGCCGGAAGTGACTTGTAATCAGCAGAGCGCGGCCTAGCAGTTCTTCACTATGAAAATCGGAATTGACTTCACGGCAGCAACGCAACCGGCCGGCATTGGCAGGTACACGTGGTCGCTGGTTAATGCGCTTATCGCGCAGTGCCCTGCCGACCAATTCACACTCTTAACGCCGCGACCTGCCGCAGGTCTGTGGCGACGCCTCTACACTCTTAATTCCGAGTATCGCATCGTGCCGCTCTCAGAGCGCACATTGACGCGCATTTGGCATCGCTTGCGGCTGCCCCTCTACGCCGATCTGCTCGCCGGCGGGGTTGATGTCTTCTACGCGCCGGACTTTGCCTTGCCGCCGCTATGGCGGGCGCCCGGGGTCATCACCGTCCATGACCTTTCGTATCGACACTTTCCCGATTCGTACCCGGCTTCGCTGCGGGCATACTTGGACGCGGTGGTGCCCCGCAGCATCGCGCGCGCCCAATTGATACTCGCAGATTCCGCAGCAACACAGCGGGACTTGGTAGCCGAGTACAATGCGGAGGCAGCACGCATTCGCGTGCTCCACTGTGGCGTTGATGCCGCATTTCATCCCCGCGACGACCAAGATGCGCGGAGCGCAGTGCTGAGGCGACATGGCATCGCGTACCCCTATTTTCTTTCGGTGGGCACGATCCAACCGCGGAAGAACATCACTCGGATTATTGCGGCTTTGCGCACTGTGGTAGGGGCCGGGCTGCCGCATCACCTCGTGCACGTGGGGCGCCCAGGCTGGCTCAATGAGGACATTTTCAATGCGCCGCAGGAGTATGGCGTCTCAGATCGCGTGCACTTCCTGACTTCAGTCGATTCCGATGATGATCTCGCGGCATTGTATACCGGCGCGACTGCGTTCGTCTTTCCCAGCCTTTACGAGGGCTTTGGTTTGCCGGTTCTCGAAGCCATGGCATGCGGGACACCGGTTGTCACGAGCAACACCTCGTCGCTGCCCGAAGTTGCGGGTGAAGCTGCGATTCTGGTGGATCCTGCCGATGTAGAAGCTATTGGTAAAGCACTCGTGGATCTCGCCACAGAGGACAGCGCGCGCGACCGGCTCGTCGCAGCGGGCAGAAAACGCGCCGCCGGCTTCACTTGGGAGCGGGCGGCGAGCGAACTGCGCGGGCACTTGGCGCGGGCCGCTGAGAGTGGGAATGAGTGATGCGCGCGGTGCCGGTAGCCGGGCTCAAGCGCAGAGGAGTTTATGAATAACTGGCGAAGAAAAAAGATGCTTCACCTGCGTTGAGCGGCGGGGCGAATCTGCTATAATGTGGCAAAGCATCCGCTCTGTGTCCTCGCCTTGTTTTGGATTGTGACGGCGGGCGTAGCCGAGGTAAAGCGGTTGCCGAAGCGCCGTTGTAGGCAGAAAGTCCAGCGGGTTCAGGATTCGGTGTACAGGAGGTAGATCGAGCATCATGATTGGCAAGGGCCCCCGAAATTGGTGTGTTCGTCTCTTACTCGTCCTCTTGTGCGTCATGCTCTTGCCGACTCCGGTCCTTGCGAATACCGAGCCAAGGCAGTTTGCGAGCACGAATACCATCGTACACGGCGCGATGCTCCAGTTTTTTGAGCAAATGGGGGGCGAAAGCGTCCTTGGCGAGCCGCTGACGAACGAACAAAAGGAAGACGGTAACGTCGTCCAGTACTTTGAAAATGCGCGGCTGGAGTGGTGGCCGCAGCGCGGCCAGGTCCGCCTTAGTCCCCTGGGCCGGCTACTGTATCCCCACTGGCGCTTCTTTGCCAAGGAAGCTCCGGTAGAGGAGACCTCCGCGCAACGGTATTTCCCTGAGACGGGCCACTCCGTGCGCTTTGCTTTTCTCCGTTTTTTCCAGGAACACGGCGGTGTAGCGGTGTTCGGGCTGCCCATTTCCGGGGAACTACCGGCCGATGACGATTGGCAGCATGCCGTGCAGTATTTTGAGCGGGCAGTATTCCGGTACGATCCGACGAAGGCCGGCACTCCCGGCGAAGTGCAGCTAGCGCCATTGGGCCGGCGGTTCCTCTCCCTACGCGGCACGGCGCAGCAGCTTGTGGACCAGCCGTCGCGTCCTTCGCAGCTAAAGCTCATCGCGCAAGTTTCCCTATTTTATGATCCAAACATCGAGCATGTACTTGCCTTGGCAAAGGCTGCGGGCTTTACCGGCATTAAGCAACAGGTAGAGTGGAAAGCCGTAGAGCTTCATCCCGGCGGATATATGTGGGACCAGGTAGACCGCATTGTCGAGGCGGCAAACCGGCACGGCTTGGAAGTCATGCTGGGCATCTATGCGTCGCCTTTTTGGATGCGCCGCGTGCGGCCCACAGGCAACCAGAGCGGAGTGCCGCAAGGTACCGATGCTGCCTCAATCCAGGAGTGGTGGGCGCAGTTTGGAAATTTCCACAACGGCCCGCCGGCGAATTTCGGCGACTTTGAGAACTTCTTAGCCATTATCGCGTCGCGGTACGGCGATCGTGTGCAGTCCTACGAGCTCTGGAATGAGCCCAACCTGGCCGGAAACTGGGATGGCACGGTTGCCCCCGGAGAATTCGTCGAACTCATTGCCGCCGGCTATCGCGGCGTGAAACGTGGCAACCCGAACGCTATCGTCGTCAGCGGCGGCTTGTCGCCCACAGGGGTCAATCTTGAAGGAATAGCCATGGACGACGTCAGCTACCTCGAGGCTATGTACCAGTACCGCGGCGGGATTGTCCGCAATTTCTACGACGTACTGGGGTTGCACTCTTACGGCTATAACAATGCGCCAGGCGACACCCCCGACCACTACACGACCACCGGCACCTCCTACAAACACCATTGGTCGTTCTTCTTTCGCCGGTTTGAGAACCACTGGGATGTGCTACAGAAATACGGCGATACGGGTAAAGGGATTTGGTTGACGGAAATGGGATGGACGACACACAATCTTCACCCCGAGTTTGCCTTTGGCGCAGAAATATCCGATCAAGATCAAGCCAGATATCTCATTGAATCCTATCAACTGGTTAAACAGCGATTCCCGTATGTCACCGGATTGGTGGTCTTCAATTTGAACTTTGCCAACCACATCGAGCCGACAGACAGCGCGTACTCCTTCTCACTCTTGAACAAACACCTACAACCGCGACCCGCATTCCTGGCGTTGCAGGCACTTCCGAAATAGCCTGCACTGCCATGGAAATTGCCATCAATGGGTATTTCCTCAATGTGCACCACACCGGCAGCGCACAATATTCGTATCACCTGTTGCGGGCCCTGCAAAAGCGCGACGACGTGCGGCTTGCGGTGCAGATTCCTTACTTCTCGCGCGATACCATGCGGCCGGTTGGCGGCATCCAGGCGCGGGCGCCATTGCGCGGGGCACTCGGCAGCGGCAAACTAGCGAAACTCTGGTGGGAGCAGTTCACGTGGCCGCGCCTCGCCGCTAAAGTGGGCACAGGCGTGGTGGGCCACGTTCCGTACTTTGCGCCGCCGCATTACCATGGCTTTCCGCTGGTCGCCACAATTCACGATTTGATTCCGGTAGTGCTGCCCGAATATCGCGGCAACTTCCTCGTGCGGCTCTATACCAGCCTTGTCATGGCGGCAGCGCACAAGGCAGATGCCATTATCACGGACTCAGAGGCCTCCAAGCGCGACGTCACAGAGCGCCTCGGCCTTGCTGAAGATGAAGTGCATGTGGTACATCTTGCAGCCGACTCCCGCTTTTCCCCCAATGCGCCTGCTGAGGATGTCATGGCGGTGCGGCGCCGTTACGATCTGCCGGAGCGCTTTCTCTTCTACCTTGGCGGTCTGGACGTGCGCAAGAACATTGGCGTGCTGTTCGACGCGCTGAGGAAATTGCCCAATGACATTACCCTTGTCGTCGCCGGCCGCACCCGGCATGGGAAGGCAACTCTCTTTCCCGATTGGGTACGTGAAGCCACCTCCACGGAGATTGGGCCCCGCGTGCGCTTTCTGGGCGGCGTCCCGGAGGCAGATAAGCCGCTCTTGTACCGCGCCGCGACCGTTTTTGCCTTTCCCTCCCGCTATGAGGGCTTTGGCCTTGATCCCTTGGAGGCAATGGCTTGCGGCACGCCGGTCGTGAGCAGTGACGCGGCTGCTTTGCCTGAGGTAGTGGGGGAGGGCGGCATCTTGGTCCCGCCTGACAACGCCGACGCGTGGGCGGCGGCGATCGAGCGACTTTGGGAATCCGAGCAGGAACGGGGGCGCTACGCCGAACGAGCGCTCGCACAAGCGCGTACGTTCTCGTGGGAGCAAACGGCCGCACAGACCGTAGCGGTTTATGAACAGGTCATCTGATGCGTGTGCTCTACATCTCCAAGGCACTGGTGGTTGGCGCCTATCAGCGCAAGATGGAAGAAATCGCCAAGCATACGGATGTTGACCTCCGCGCTATCGTGCCTCGCTACTGGCAAGAAGGCGAGCACCGCCAGATGTTGGATGCCCGCTTCACGAGCGGGTACGAACTGGCGCCGGAGCACATGCGCTTCAACGGTCACTATCATGTTCACTACTACCCCAACCTCAGGCGCCATCTCTTGGATTGGCAGCCCGATGTGGTGCACGTCGATGAAGAGCCGTACAATTTTGCTACGGCTCACGCCATTTGGCACGCGCGGCGCGTGGGCGCCAAGACGATTTTCTTTGCGTGGCAGAACATCTACAGGATCTACCCGCTGCCATTCTACTTTTTCGAACTCTACTGCTTGCTCAAGGCAAATGCGGCGCAGGCGGGCTCCCGCGAAGCGCAGGAAGTCCTCCGCCGTAAGCGCTATTCACATCCGTCAGCGGTCTTTCCGCAATTCGGTGTAGACCCGGACCTCTTCTCTCCGAGAAGCGATCCGCACGAACGCGATGACGTTTTCACGATAGGATACGTGGGGCGATTGGTTCGCGAAAAAGGCGTTCACGTGCTGCTCAATGCCGCCTCCCGGCTCTCCTTCCCATACCGCATTCGGCTCGTTGGGACAGGCCCAGCGGAATCATCGCTCCGGGCGCTCGCAGAGTCACTGCGCATTCAGGACCGAGTTGAGTTTCTCGGCCACGTTGCCAGCAGCGCGATGCCGGCACACTATCGTGCAATGCACGTCTGCGTGCTGCCTTCTCTCACGATGCCGAACTGGAAAGAGCAGTTTGGACGCGTGCTCATCGAGGCGATGGCGTGTGGGGTGCCGGTGGTGGGCTCGGAATCGGGAGAAATCCCTGAGATTGTCGGCGACAGTGACACCGACCGCGGCGGCATGACATTTCCTGAAGGGGAGACAGAGGCGCTGGCAGAGATTCTGGAGCAGCTTCACCAAGAGCCGGCGCTGCACCGCAAACTTGGCGCACAGGGACGAATGCGGGTACTCCGAGAGTATACGCAGAGTCGTATTGCGGCAAAGACCGTGCTCATGTATCGCCAACTCACGCACGGCTTGCAGTACAGTGCGCAGCAGTAGGAGTCGCTCCTCTAACTACTCGCTGCGGTATCGAAAACGAGACCGGGGCTACCTTGTTTGCACTTGTCCCGGGACAAAACGACCGCACGCCGCGGCAGGCAGGCGCCGACTGTTACCTCTCGTGCGGAACGAGAGCGCCGACGAAAGAAATAGGCTGCCCGCCACGCATCTTGCGGCGCGTGTGTCAGGCGAAAAATGGGGTGGCTGTCCGCCACGCAGTGGGCGTACCGTACTCTAGCTGCCGCTTACTACGGTATAATCGAACCGCGCGCAGGCTCTGAATTGAAGATTCGCGCTGTGTTCTTGGTAGGCACAGCAGTTCCTTGCGGTTTGGGATCGCAAGTTGTGCGTGTGAGAACGCAACGTTCTTGCGTGGCAGATAGCTAATCTGAAAAAAGTGAGAAATAGGCACGCAGCCGTGAATATTGGAATGCTCTATCATCCCGGTCGGGAGCAAGCGCAATCTTTGGCGACAGTTCTGCATTCTCTTGTAGAAAAAGACGGACATGCCGCGTGGCACGTTCCGGTGGAAGCGGAAACGGATTGGCAGGAACGCATTCCGGAAACCGACCTGCTCTTTACCCTGGGTGGCGACGGCAGCATCCTGCGGGCGGCGCCACTGTGCGCGGAGAGCGACGTTCCCATCGTAGGCGTCAAGTTTGGACGACTAGGGTTTCTTTCGGAATTGTTGCCGACGGAAACCATCCAGTCGTTGCCGCGCTTTCTGAACGAGGATTACTGGATAGAAGAGCGTTCCATGCTTGATTGCCAAATAGAAGGTGAAACGAGAAAGACGGTGGCCCTGAACGAGGCCGTAATCAGTCAGGGGCACGTGCGCCGTGTTCTTGACATAAAGGTGTGGATAGACGATGCGTTTCTCGCCGATTACGTTGCGGACGGTCTCATGATTTCCACCGCAACCGGGTCTACGGCATATTCGATGGTGGCGGGCGGGCCGATCCTGCATCCTGAAGTGCGGAATATGCTCATCACGCCGATGTGCGCATTGCGCGGACCGACGACTCCATTCGTCTTGCGGCAATCAGCGCGGCTGCGCATACAGGTGTTCCACCAGCATGAAGCAGTGGTTACCATCGACGGGCTGCCGGTGGGCGATCTCGCCAATGAAGGAATGATGCATCTGACCACCGCGACACAGACCTGCAAATTCGCCCGCGTGCAGGAGCGCACGTACTTCTACGAGACGCTGGTGCGCAAGCTCAGGATACCCCTCGATAGCTCCTAGGACTCGCCATGCTGGAGCACTTAGAGATCCACGACTTTGCCCTCATCGACGAGATACGGGTCGAGTTTGGCGCCGGCTTCAATGTCCTGACCGGCGAGACCGGCGCCGGGAAGTCTATTATCATCGACGCCATCGGCGCGCTGCTCGGTAACCGTGTGGGCGCCGCCGAGGTGCGTAGCGGCGCGCGCGCGGCGCGGGTTGCAGGGACGTTTGTGCTGGGTGCCGTGCGTCCGGCCCTCGCAGAAGCATTGCATGAGATGGGCGTACACTTGGATGATGGCAGCCGCTTGCGGCTTGCACGGGAGATTGCGGCTTCCGGCCGCACGACTGCGCGCATCCAAGGTCGCGCCGTGCCCGTAGGCGCCTTGCAGCAAGTGGCCGGCTTGATCGTGGACATTCACGGCCAGGGCGAGAATCTCTCCCTGCTGCGCTCTCCATTGCAGTTGGACTTCCTCGATCGCTTCGTCGGTCTCGGTGAACTGCGGCAGCAGGTACGCCATGCTTACCGCACGCTGCAGAATGTACGGTCAGAATTGCGGCATCTGCGTCAGGACAAGCGCGAACTCGCGCAGCGCGCAGACCTGCTCTCCTTCCAAATCCAAGAGATCGCGGAGGCGGGTCTTCACGCCGGTGAGGAGGAAGCGCTGCGCAGTGAATACCGGCGGTTGCGTCATAGCGTGGAATTAGTCGATCTCACAGGCAGGATTCTTGAGGCGCTGAGTGAAGCTCTCGATCCCGCGCGGCCCGCAAGCGACTTGCTGGGGGAAGCGGTTGCAACGCTCCAACGCTTGACCGAGCTCGATCCCGAAACGGAGCCGTACCTCCGCGTTGGACAAGAAATTTCGGCGCAGTTGGAGGAGCTAGTCGCTGACGTGCGCCGCTATGCCGGTAGTCTGGAGCAAGAGCCGAATCGACTGATAGAGGTGGAGGCCCGGCTCGACGTATTCGAAACTCTAGAACGCAAATACGGCGACAGTATTGGCGAAATCTTGGCATATGCGGATAAGGCTGCAGCAGAATTTGAAGGCATTCAATCCAGCGAAGACCGCGTGGACGACCTTGCTACGCAAGAACAGCGGCTTACTGAAGAGCTCGCGGAGTGTGCCGCCGATCTCTCACGGCGACGCAAGGCCGGCGTGCAGGATGTCGTTGCTGCCGCGCACCGAGAACTTGCGCTACTCGGTATGCCCCACATGGCATTCGACGTGGCCGTGACACAAGAGGTGGTGCCGCAGGGGCTCTTGGTGGCGACTGATGATGGGCCACAGACATTGCAGTGCGGGCAAACGGGCATCGATACGGTAGAGTTTCTCATCAGTCCCAATCCTGGCGAACCGCCAAAGCCGTTGGCCGCGATTGCATCCGGGGGCGAGGCATCCCGCCTCTTGCTTGCCCTCAAGTCGGCTCTTGCCCACGCCGACGAAACACCGGTGCTCGTCTTCGACGAAATCGAGATTGGCGTGGGGGGCCGCAGCGGCGCGGTGCTGGGAGAGAAGATGTGGAGCCTCATCCAGAATCACCAGGTGATCTGCGTGACGCATCTGCCGCAGGTGGCGGCGTATGCCGATCACCACTACTTTATCCATAAGGAATCGGCTGACAGCCGCACGATCACACACATCGATGCGCTGGCAGCAGATCAGCAGGTGGATGAATTGGTAGCGATGAGCGGCGCTGCGGGAGCCGCGGCCGAACGCAGCATACGGGACTTGCTCGCGCGTGCCCAAGACTGGAAGCTCCAGCAGGGCGGCGCTCTGGTCGAGGGGTGAGAAAGCAGCCACGCCAACAGTGCGTTTTCCCCTGAATATAGATGAGAATAGCCGACGCCCACAGAGCTTGTAATAGCTCTGTGGGCGTCGGCAACTTATGTCGAAGCTTGCGGTGGACGCCGCGGTTCGATGTTTATCTCCCCACGTTGATCTTCAGCCGCTTCGACTTAGCCTTTTCCTCCTTGGGCAGGTGCACCTTGAAGATGCCGTTCGACCAAGTAACCGCCGCATCGTCGGCGTAGACTGCGCTGGGCAACGTGTAGGCAAGCTCGAACTCGCCTACGGGCAAGTTGCGCCAAATGTTGGTGCCCTCATTGGTCTCAGGACCCTCGTACCGGCCCTTGACGATCAGGCTGCCCTTGCTCAGAGTCATCTCGATGTCATCGGGATTGACGCCCGGGATCGCCAACTCGAGGACGTAGGCCTCATCCGTCTCCCAAAGGTTAGAGGGGAGACCGCGGCTCACCTGTGACGTGGTCCCGTTGGCGAAAGGGCGTGGACCAAAGACAGATCGATCGAAGAGTCGATCGAAGACATCCTGGACGGTCGCAAACGTGTGGGGCTCGTAGCGCTTGAGTTCAGCCATTTCTTTACCTCCAATAGTACTTTTGTTGAACCAAGCCTCTGCTAGTATTCTAATAGATGCGTGTCTCTCTGTCAAGTAGTATGAGGTAAAGATATTAGAGAATATAATGTGTAGCAAGGCATATTCTATAATATCTCTATTGAATCCAAGTGAAGAGCTGCTCAGAGTGTGATCGACTAGGCTTTGCTGGCTGGCTGTAATCGGTCCGTAGCGTTGGAGAGAGAGCGGCGGTAGGCAACGGCTTGGTTGCCGGGCCAGCGCTTGGTGACTGGAGCAAGTCTGCCTCTTAAACGTGCGCGCACCTATGTCCAGTACTTTTGACCGGCTGTGCCTGCCATTGCTATCCTGCTATTAGGAAGTCCATGGAGAGGACCCGTGCATGGCCGTCCAAATATTGCCGGCTGCGCTCGCCGCAAAGATCGCGGCCGGTGAAGTAGTAGAACGTCCCGCGTCGGTGGTGAAGGAACTGTGCGAGAACGCGCTAGACGCGCAGGCCGCTGCCGTTGCTGTTGGGATCGAGCAGGGCGGGTTGCGCCGCATCGTGGTCGAAGATGATGGCACGGGTATAACGTCGGACGAGCTTCCTCTCACAGTGCGCCGTTACGCCACGAGCAAGATCAGCAGCGTCGCTGATCTTGCGGCCATACAAACTTTGGGGTTCCGGGGCGAAGCGCTCGCGTCAATTGCGGCAGTCTCGCATTTGCATGTTCGTTCGCGTACGGCCGCGGAACGCGCCGCGCATCTTCTGACAGCGGTCGGAGGAGAGCGCACAGCGGCAAAGCCGACGGCTGGGCCGGTCGGCACTGCCGTGGATGTAGAGCACCTCTTCTTCAACGTCCCGGCGCGGCTCGCCTTTTGCAAGAGCCCCCAGGCGGAAGCGCAACGCATCGTCCAATGTGTGCAACACCTTGCGCTAAGCCACCCGGCGGTGCGTTTTTCACTTACAGTCAATGGGCGGGAAGTATTCGCAGCAACCGGCAGCGGACGCATGGAGGACGTCTTCATCGCCATGCACGGCCATGAAATCGCTGAGCAGTTGATACCGATTGACGAGCCGCTCGTACGCGGAGTCTTGGTGCAGCCGACCGTTAACCGGGGCAATCGCACGGGCATCTCTCTCTTTGTGAACAGCCGCTGGGTGCTGCAACGTGCGCTGACCTATGCCATCACCGACGTGTACGCGGAACTCATGCCCGAGGGGCGCTATCCGCTTGCCGCCCTCAATGTCGCGCTGCCTTGGGAGGAGGTCGATGTAAATGTCCACCCGCAGAAGTCAGATATTAGGCTAAAAGATTCCGGCCGGGTGGTGCGGCAGTTGCGGAGCGTCGTGCGATCGGTGTTGGCGCAGCACGTGGCCGTGCAGCCTATGCGCCAGCATTTTCAGTCCATGGACTCCTGGCGCAGCGCGGACGCGGCTGCAAGACCCGGGCAGTCCGCGCAAGCGGTAGACCTCTTTCGTCCTGCGGGCGCTGAGACTACCACGCCGGATAGTGGCGCGGTTCAAGCCGCGCCGACTGCACCCTCGGAGCTTCGGGTGCTCGGGCAACTCGGCAATATGTACGTCATCGCCGAGGGCGTAGACGGTATGTACCTGATCGATCAACATTCCGCCCACGAGCGTGTGCTCTATGAAGCCGTGCTCAAGCGGTTGCCGGGAGCGGAAAGCCAACCGCTGCTGCAGCCGCAGCCGCTTAGCCTCAGTCCCACGCACGTGCAATGGTTGGAAACGCACGTGGAGGAACTGCAGCGTATGGGATTTGCGCTTGAGCCGTTTGGCAATGCTGCGTGGCTCTTGCGCGCGGTGCCGGTGTTTCTCGCAGACAAGGGGCATGACTGGGGCGGCTTTGTAGTGACCGTAATCGAACAAGAGGACAATCCTGACTATCGCGGCGATCCGCTGGAACGACTCCGCTGGGTGATTGCCTGCCACGGGGCGGTCAAGGCCGGCGACGTGCTCTCGCTTCCGCAAATCGAGGCGTTGCTCGGCGCCTTGGAGCGTTGCGACCTCGCCCGCACCTGCCCGCACGGTCGGCCCACCATGGTGCGTCTCTCCCATGCGCAATTGGCGCGGGAATTCGGGCGGGTATAATCGCTAAGAGACGGCACAACTTGCGAGGCCGGTTGGACAGTTTATTGGCCGAGATGAAAAGAAGTAGCGCGGGGGCTTGTTCCCCGCCGGAAAGACGGCCAGGGTGCGTTCAGCAACATTGCCGTTTGAGAGGAAAGACATTCAAGGATAGACCCTCTAGCAGGCGCAGGTTGCAAACCTGCGCTACCGGGGATGTGACGCGCCGTGGGCGCTATGTTGCTCGCCACAGTGGTAAATGCGACGGCATTGGGGCAGGTGTCCCGCTCTTTAAAGATTCGAACGTTACATGCCAGTAGTCGCTAAAGACGACTACCCTACAACTCCAGGAGCACACTAAAACAGATCATGGCAGGCAATAACCGAGAGGCGCGGGCTGCAGCGGACCAGATTTCCCGTCAGGAAAAGCGCGAGCAATGGAACTGCGACGCATTTCTTTCGCTCGTTCCTGAGAGTATGGGCAGTGCCGGGAGCGATAAGGCTTACCGTAGCGGCGTAACCGTTGCCAACGTAATCGTGATGCCGCTCGATGAACCGTCAGTGGCAACGTGGCATGGGCTCGACGACAATCAGCGCAGTGAGAGGATACTGCCCTTTGCCGAATTCCTCCGCGGCCGCTACCCGCACGCGCGCATACTGGTATTTTTCGTCGCGGACAATTTGGTGGTCGGCCGCGCTGCGTGGCTCCCCGCGGCGGCGGCGCCCGAAATCGTCATCTGCCATGAGGCGCTCCCGCTGGAAGAGATCGAACCGGAACTGCTTGCGCATCTACCGCGGGATTAGCAAGAGCGTGAGGGACAGCGCAAGATTCTACGCAGTTGCAGTTATTACTGTCTCTCGTTTGCTCATCTATTGGGTAAACTCTCAGTTCGCGGCGATGAAGAGGCCCTGCCTGTCCCCAAACCTAGTCACTGCCGAGATACGCGAGCGTTGCTTCCACCGCCACTTGGAGCGCGTGTCCTATGCACGCCTCGTCCAAGTCGTAGAGGCTGTGGTGCAAGGGGTACGTGATGCCGCGGTCGGCATTGCCCGAGCCAAAGAGCCAGTAGACGCTGGGCACGCCCTCGGCGAGGAAGCAGAACGTGTCGCCGATGAGCAGGGGGGCATCCATCATCACGGCGTTGTCAGTGCCGAGAGCTCCGGCCGCGGTAGCGTGCACGAGCGACGCCAGGGCGGGTTCATTCACCACTGGCGGATTACCCCGCGTAAGTGAGAATTCCGCAGTACAATCCGCACTCTCAGCGGCGGACTCTACCAGGGCTGCCAAGCGCTCGCCCAGTCCCGCGCGAGTGTTAAGATCGCCGCAGCGTACGGAGCCTTTCATTCTGACTGTCGATGGAATCAGGTTGTAGTCCTTGCCGCCTTCGAGGAGGCCGACGTTGAGTGAAAACACCTGGTTGTTCGGCGCCACCCGGGATCCGGCCCCGTAGAGGGTTTGGATGACATGGCTCGCCGCTAGGATCGCGTCCTTGCCCTGGTGGCGGCGCGCGGCGTGAGTCTCTTTGCCAATAACTTCTACTGAAATAATGTCGTATCCGGTGAAGATTACCCCGGGACGCACCCACACCTGTCCGACCGGAATCTCCGGCAGGTTGTGAAATCCCATCAAGGCGTCCACTTTTGGATTCTCCAGCACCCCGGCTGCGCGCAAGGCTTTGGGACCGCAGGGAGGCATGCCCAGCGCCTCTGACGCACCGCCGGCTTCCTCTGCCGGATCAAAGAGCAGCTTGACGGTTCCTTGGAACTGATCGCGCATGTTCGCGAGGATCGCGGCGATGCCAATGCCAATGGCTGTATGAGCATCGTGCCCGCACGCATGCATCACGTCGGGCGTTTGCGATGCGTAGGGTACCTGCTTCCAATCGGGAAACGGCAGCGCGTCCATGTCCGGGCGGATAGCCAGTACCTTGCCGGGACGGCTACCGTGCAGAATACCGACCACGCCCTGCCCGCCAACGTCGGTCTCGACCTCCCAGCCCGAGGCTGCCAGGTGGTCGGCGACTATGCGTGGAGTTCTGTCCAATTCGAAGGTTAGCTCGGGGTGTTGGTGGATTTCTCTCCGTATGGCCACGAGTTCCGGTTGTAACTCGCGAACGCGGGTCTGTACTTCTGCTGTGCTCATTGCTTCCTCACGTGAGTATTGCTGCCAAGATGCCCACCAGGAAGATACCATCAAAGACCCCTGCCCCGCCAATGCTGACCACGTGCGCGCCCAGCCGGTGGATGCGCGGCAGGTTGAGGATATCGGCGCCGATGAGCGTGCCCAGCACGCCGGAAGTGTATGCGACTGCGGTGCGTCCAATGGGATCAGGTACCAGCAAGTAGGCCAGTAAGGCTGCAATGATGGGCGGTATGAGGGCCGGCAAGGTAATACCCACACCTTTAACCGGACGGGCGAGCGCAAAGCACACGGCGCTCATGGCTGCGGTGGCAAGAAACGCTTGCGTTAAGGGCGCGTTGGGCAGCAAGTAGAGCGCGAGCAGCACCGGGATCACCGCTCCGCCCACATTTACGGCAAGCACTTGCTCTTGCACGCGCGGCGGAAAGTAGAAGAGTGACAAGAATGAGGGCAAGGGCAGCAACGACTTGCGTTCCACGCGAATCTTGCGGCGGGATACCGGGATGTTAATGAAGCTTCCGATGAGTGAGAAGTAGAAGATGACGATCACCAGCGTGGGCGAGAGTCCCAAGTTCGCAAACGCCAGCGTGACGGCCTGCATCTGGAGCAGTACCAGGAGCAGCGGCAGCAGAATGATGCTGAAGAGGAGCGGCAGGAGCGGGCCGCGCATATGCGCCTCTAATTTCTAGGCGGATTCTCCGCGCCTGAACGTTCAGCCGCTACGAGTTCGATCCACCCCACCTCCGGCGGACAGTTGAGGCGCATGGGCAGCACCGAGACACCAACTCCGGCGGAGCAGTAGACGAGGTGGTCTCCCAATTGCATCAAGCCCGCATTGCGCGGCAACTCGATACGCGTATTCGTATGCCAGACAATGTCCTCCGCTAAACGGATTTGCCCGCCGTGCGTATGGCCGCAGAGAATGAGATCAAAGCGCCGGTCTTCCAAAGTAGGAATTATGTCGGGCGAGTGCGCGAGGAGGAGCCGCGTGGTGTCGCGCGGCGCGCCGGCCGTCGCGCGTCGAATGTCATCGAGCCAGTAGAAGGGGTCGTCTACCCCAACGAGCGTCAGAGGCTGCCCGTGCACAGATACATTTGTGTGCGTGTTGGAGAGCACCTGAATGCCATGCGCTGCGAGCGTGCGCACGAGACTGCCGGTATCGTGGAATCGCAGCGGTTGCCCCAGCCAGCTCTTGATGCGATGGCGGCGCACGTGATCGTGGTTGCCGAGCACGGCGAAAACGCCGTGGCTGGCTTGGACAGGCGCGAGCGCCTCGAGCACGGTGTCCAACTCGGCGTCAGGGTCGTGGCCGCCATGGATAAGGTCGCCGGTGAGCAAGACGAGATCCGGTTTCAGGCCGGCAAGTTGCCGCAGCATGCGTACGCGCCGCCGGTCGCCTGACCTCATGTGCAGATCGGTGATGTGAAGGATACGCACCACGGTGTCGGGTTGGCGGAATGAGGAGAGCGGCAAACGGATTTTTCGCATGCGCAGCCGATAGGGCTCCACGAAGGTCCCATAGGCGCCAACGGCAAGGGCTCCAAATGCGGCAAGCGCTAGCAGGGTGCGGATCACGTGCTTTGCGCGTTCATCTATAGGTCACGTTAGCGCAGCGAGGGCTGTCGCTCCGACGATCTTGTAGCGTTCGTCGAGTGTTCCTTCAAGTTGCCCGGTCTCCCGCACATGCGCTTCTATCGGATTTTCCAGGCTCAAGTCTTCCCGACTGCGGGCATCCTGCAGCATAGTAAATGCCGACCCGCCCCGCGCGTGGAATGCATCCATCGCCACGCGGTAGGTCGCATCAGGTTGTAGCGGCTTGTCGTCCACGCGCACTTCTTGCACCCGCTCGCCGACAGGTTTAGTGAGGTCTACCTCGATCTGCATGCCGGACTGGTGGAGGAAGTTGCACCCCGGCAAGGCTGAGGCTGATTCAAGCTGTCTTACAAGCTCGTCACGGCGATTGGGCGGCAGGTAGGCATGGGATTGGTCGGTGACGCTGTGTTCGAGAGCCTGCTGCACCTGGGCCCCCGTAAGGGTTAGCAGTTTCGAAAGTGGAAACCCTCGGATACAGAGTTGAATGTCCCAGCTTGTGAGCGCATGTCCCGGAGCAAAGAGGGGCGTGATGAAGGTTGCCTTCGTCCACGCGATGTCGGCCCCGGTCGCCTTTCGCCAAATGTCCGTAACCGTATTGCCCAGTCCATTGGCTGTGAGGTAGTCTTGCCCCACGTTCTCCCCAGCCGTACCAATGGTGCGCAGGAGTTCGGGATCATTGCGCCGTCCCTGCAGGCGGAGCAAGCGCTCCATAACCGGATGTTCGGGGGATTCCGAGTCTATGGTATGCAGGCTGGTTTCGATGAGGGGATGCGGGTCGGCGGGCGTAATGTCGACCTGGCCGACAAACATGCCGTTAAGACCTGCCTGCACAATCTTGGTGTTGCCGACGCACATCGGTTGCAGCGTGGGATGGTGACAATGGCCGCTGAGTATCAGGTCAATCTCCGGTATCTCCTCAGCGAGCAGAATGTCCTGCGCCATACCGGAGTGCGAGAGCACGACGACCATATCTACGCGGTCCCGGTAGGCGTTGACCAGGCTGGCGGTCTTCGCCGCTGACCGCCGCGCAGATGAGTAGAAGTTCTTGGCGGGGGCAGCGAGGTCCCAGTGATTGTCTTCCGTACAGATTCCAATGAACAGCACTCGACAGTCATCTAACGTGATGACTCGGTAGGGACGGCACGATGCCGGCAACCGCGCGTTGAATCCGCTGGTGCAGAGCATCGTGCCGCAGTTCTGAGCAATTAAGAAATCCAGATGCCACGGGTCGAAGCGTGAGAGCTCCGCATTCCCGGGGGTAAAGAGATCGTAGCCTAGCGTGCGCAGCGTCCAGGCCGTTACGCGATCGTCCTCTTGCGGCCGGCGGTGGCGCTTTAGTCGAAAGAAGTCGCCAACGTCGACAAGGAGCACGTTCTCGTCATCGCCGCTTATATCTTCCACACGCTGCGCGATGCGAGGCGTCGCGCGCACAAAGCCGTGCAGGTCGTTGGTGTGTAAGATTGTGAAGCCCAAGAGTTTGGCGCCATTCCCAAGCTGAGAAGCTCGCTCTGCAGAGAATTGCCTGCGCTGCCCGCCTCTATTCTTACCATACTAGACGGATGCCACAATTCACAATGCGTTGCTGTTTCGCTAACCAACTGCACTTTGGCACAGGTGTAATGCATGGATTGCATTCCAAGGCGGTTGGTTGGCTATTAAGGCTCTCCACCGAGTTTTCTTAAGTGAAGCGGCAAGTGGAGGGCACCTGCTAAACAATGCCCATCTCAATGGGGATGGGCGGCGGAGTAACCGAGGCGTACCAAGGCATGCCGCTCTGCTTCTGGACTGTTCCAATGCCACTGCTGCGAGGATTCCTATGCCAAGTATTAATAAGAACTCCTAGACTTCCCTAATTGAGCATGAATTTTGGTGATTGAAGGAACGACCATTGAATAGCAACGTTACGAAAGCCGATGTCCCTGCCCAGCGTGGAAAGACCTTCTTCATCACGGGAGCAAATACCGGTATCGGATACGAAGCAGCGAGGGTCCTGGCAGCACGGGGCGCTCGTGTGCTGCTGGGATGCCGGTCTCCGGTCAGGGCAAAAACGGCGGTTGAGGAGATCCGCGCGGCGCATCCCGACGCGGACCTTGGCATTGTCGCCTTAGACCTTGGAGACCTAGCCTCAGTCCAACAGGCTGCCCAGGTCGCTGCCGCCGAACCACGCCTGGACGGCCTCCTAAACAACGCCGGGGGAATGGGAGTGCCCTTCCGGCTCACTAACGACGGCTTCGAATCCCAGTTCGGCGACAATCACCTTGGTCACTTCGCGCTTACGGGTCTTCTCCTGCCTACACTCGAGGGGGACTGTCGGATCGCGGATCGTTGTCGCCAGCAGCGTCGGTCATCGCCGGGGCAGGATTTCATTCGATGACATCGACGGGACCGAGCGTTACCGTGCCATGGATCGCTGCTACATGACCAAGCTCGCTAACCTCCTGTTCATGCACGAGCTGGATCGGAGGTTAAGGGCGAAAGGCGCGGGTACGAGCGCGGTAGGCGTGCATCCCGGTATCTCGAGCACCGACCTCAGCAGCCACATGTCGAAACTCGCCCGGGCTCTTCTTGCCCCGTTGACGTTCTTGTTCAGCGTACCCGCGGAGGGGGCATGGTCGACGTTGCTCGGCGCCACTGCCCCCGGTGTTGAAGGCGGACAGTACTTTGGGCCGCGCAAGCGGTTCGAGTGGGTCGGGACGGCCAGGCAGGTCGCTCAAGCGAACTGAGTACAGACCCCGCGCTTGCAAAGCGGCTGTGGGAGTTGTCGGTGGAGCTTTCCAGAGTAGATCCCGGTCTGAAGCCGATAGTAGACAGTTGAAGAGCTATCCGGTCCCGTTCAGCCGTAGCCCTCCTGCTTGTTCTGCCACTTTTCATACTCGCGCCAGCCTCGTTCTGGCTAGGATTCGGGTGCAATCGGGAGAAAGATCGAGCCCTGCATGCGATGCACACTCCGGCTTTAGTGACTAGTTTGACGCTACCGTAATAGAGTATACTCAAGGGAAAGTAAATACGCTCTCCCTTGAGTGCGTTCATCTTTCAAGAGGAGTGGAGACTATGCCGCGTAAGGCGCTGGTTGCAACTGCGTGCGTCGGCCACATAAGTAGCCGCGCTTCGATTGCCGCTAACCACGACTTGGCAGTTGAATTGCTGGACCAGATGGGAGGCCTAGGCGCTGATCTTGCGTGCTTGCCGGAAGAGTTCACGCTCCTGGGCCTGCCGCCGGACAAAGAGGAGCGTGAGAAGATTTGGGAACCCATTCCCGGCCCAACCTCCGATCTCTATGCTGAGAAGGCACGCCAGCACGGCATGTATGTGGCAGCGGGGATGTGCGAAGTGCGCGGTAACACACGCCTGAACACCAGCGTGCTCTTCGGCCGCCAGGGCGAGATTGTCGGTCAATATGACAAGATCCACCCTACGCTGGGAGAACTCGAGGCAGGCACGGTGCCTGGTGTCTATGCCGACATGCCGGTTTTTGAGACGGACTTTGGCAGGGTGGGAATGCTCATCTGCTTCGACGTTGACTATCCGGAAGAGTGGGCGCGGCTCGGCGCGGCAGGGGCCGAGCTTGTAGTCTTCCCAAGCATGTGCGACGGCGGCTTGCGGTTGCGGGCGTATGCCTGGTTGCACACTTACATCATCGTCTCTTCGGTGAGCGGCGGACGCTCGCGCATTATAAACAAACTCGGAGACGAGACTGCCGCCAGCGGCTTGGGCGTGCACGTGGCCCACAGTACAGTAGATCTCGAGGCCGAGGTATTCCACTACGACCAGCAATACCAACAGATCCGGCAGATGCAGACGGAGCTCGGCCACCGGGTAACTATCGTCGGTACACGAGATGACGGCGTATTCATGGTGGAATCCAACGACGATGCCTGGCCGATGTCTCGCCTCAAGAGCGAGTACGGCCTTGAAAACTGGCAAGAATACCATGATCGGTCCACCCATGAGGCGGAACTCGTGCTTGCACAGCAGACCATGGTGACCGGTTGACGTTAGGATCGAATTTTTCTGGCACTGTACTTAGGTAGATCTTGCACGAAAGGAGGTAATGCACGCATCGCGAAGTGCCCGTAAGTCGTACTGTGCTTGACAACGGGGTTGAGTGCCGGGAAACACGGAATCAAGAGGGCAAGTAGTCTAGTTGCAAGTGAATTGTGCGGTCAATATAATAGACTGCACAAGTTAACAAAGTATTGTGCTTTTGGGGAGGCATAAAGATGAGAAGAATATGTAAGCTCCTAGTCGTCTTGAGCGTGATGTTCGCGCTACTTTTCAGCGTGGCTTGCGCTAGTGAAGAGGCGGATTCGGGAGAGATGGAAAAAGAGGCCGAAGCCAAGACCGAGATGATGGAAGCTCCGGCTATGGCTTCACGCTTGGATACCGTGCGTGATCGGGGACACGTCATTTGCGCGAGCCGCAACGATGTGCCGGGTTACGGTTCCATAGACGAGGCCGGCAATAGCGTGGGCTTCGACATCGACCTTTGCCGCGCCGTAGCTGCGGCCGTGCTGAACGACGCGGATGCATTTGAAATCCGCTTGATCACGGCTGCCGAGCGCGGACCTACCGTCCAGTCGGGCGAGGTGGACTTGCTCGTACGCACCGTTACCTGGACGACCTCTCGCGACGCCGCTTGGGGTAACTACGCCCAGACGATGTTCTACGACGGCCAGGGCTTCATGGTGCCTGCTAGTTTGGGCGTGACGAGCGCCTACGAGTTGGGTGGCGCCGCGGTGTGTGTGACCAGCGGTACTACCACCGAGTTGAACATGGCCGACTTCTTCCGCCAGAACAACTTGGAATACAATCCAAAGGTCTATGAAGATACTGACTTGGTCTTGGAGGCTTACCAGAGTGGCGCGTGCGAAGTGTTCACAAACGACCGCTCACAGCTTGCGGCACTGCGGACCGCTCTAACTGATCCAGAGAACCATGTCATTCTGCCGGAGACCATTTCCGAGGAGCCGCTGGGACCGGTGGTGCCGCACGGTGACGAGCAGTGGTTTGACATTGTAAAGACCGTGATGAGCATCTTGATCTACGCCGAGGCATACGGCATCAACTCTGGTAACGTTGACGCCATGGCTGATGGCGATAACGTTAAGGCGAAGCGTCTGCTTGGCACGGAAGGTTCCTTTGGTCAGGATGAGCTAGGACTTGACCAGATGGTGGGACAGAACGTGATCAATGCAGTTGGCAACTACGGCGAGATCTATGCGCGCAACTTGGACAATCCCGACGGTGTCCAACTGCCGCGTGAAGGCTCACGCAATGCCTTGTGGTCGAATGCACCGTGCTCTGACTGCCCGAAGGGCGGACAGATCTATGCTGCGCCGCTGCGCTAGTTCGTAGTCGCAGATAATAGTCGCGTCGGCCTGGACCTTTTCCGGGTCGACGCGACTCTTGGTATTATCACGTCGTGCAAAGACTGCCCGGCCGGGGTTGTGGGGGGTTCTTTTGGCGGGGCAATCCGCAAATCGGATCTACGGAGCATTCAGTAGAGCAATTGGATTTGCCACTACGACAACTGGTGTGAATTCTAAACGAACTCTTAGTTCAGCAACCACTAGCGAGTTGGTGGGGATAGCAATGCGTACTTTTGTGAAGCGATCCGGGTTATTCATCGCCGGTTTGGGAATGGCATTGGCCCTCCTTCTCGGCGTGGCTTGCGCCACTGATTCTGAGCCAGCCCCGAAAGAAACTGCCGAAATGGGCAAGAGTGAATCTATGGCTGCGCCTGCCAAGAGTTCGCGACTGGAGGCAGTGCGCGCCCGCGGGCGCCTCATCTGCGCCAGCCTTAATGACACGCCGGGGTTTGGCTACGTGGACGAAGCCGGTAATAGTGTCGGTTTTGACATCGATCTCTGCCGTGCCGTGGCTGCGGGCGTGCTGGGTGATCCCGATGCCGTAGAGATTCGTCTAATCACGGCTGCTGAACGCGGGCCTGTGATGCAGTCGGGGGAAGTGGACTTACTCGTATATGTTACAACCTGGACTACGTCCCGCGACGCTGCTTGGGGCAATTTCGTGCAAACTATGTTCTATGACGGCCAGGGCTTTATGGTGCCTGAGAGCCTGGGAGTGACGAGCGCGTACGAGTTGGCCGGCACGGCGGTCTGCGTGAATACCGGTACCACTTCTGAGCTAAACATGGCCGATTTTTTCCGCCAGAACAGTATGGAATATAATCCAAAGACATTCGAAGAGGCACAGTTGGCCTTTGAGGCCTATAAGAGCGGCGCGTGTGAAGTGTTCACGACCGACCGCTCGGCGCTTACGGCGCTGCGGAGTTCTTTGACCAATCCGGATGAACACATCATCCTGCCGGAGACGATTTCCGAGGAGCCGCTGGGACCGCTAGTGCCTCACGGCGACGAGCAGTGGTTCGACATTGTGAAGACCGTCATGGGCATTCTGATTTACGCTGAGGCGTATGGCATTGACTCGACTAACGTTGACGAGATTGCCGCTGGGGACAACGTGAAGGCAAAGCGTTTGCTGGGAACGGAAGGCTCATTCGGTCAAGAGGAATTGGGCCTCGATCAGATCGTCGGACAGACCGTCATCAAGATGGTAGGAAACTACGGCGAGATCTACGCGCGAAACCTGGGACCTGAGACAGACATCGATCTTCCGCGGGAAGGCTCCCGCAATGCTTTATGGTCAAATGCGCCGTGCTCCGACTGCCCGAAGGGCGGGCAAATCTATGCGGCGCCATTGCGCTAGCTGGAATGCGCTGGGAATCGTGTGTTTTGCTACTAGCTGCGGATGCCGGTAGCTCGATTGCTAGGGTAAAAAGACTATGCGACTATCGCTAACCTACCAGGGAATTCCAATCTGGCGACACTCCCGGGTGTTGAGTTGGACCGGGCAGATAGTATCGGGGGTGCTGGTAGTGGCGGCGGTGGCGTTCTTCATTACCAATGTCTCCTCCGCAATTGAGCAACGAGACATTCCCTTCGGCTGGACGTTCTTGAATCGGGAATACTCAACTCCCATAAGCGAGCACCTGCTGCCCTATGAAGAGAGCGATAAATTCGCTTACGCCTTTCTCGTAGCTGCAACCAACACGCTGATGGTCTCGGTGGTGGGTGTAATCCTCGCTACTGCCTTGGGAATCATCGTTGGCGCAGTCCAATTATCCGGGAACTGGGTGATCAGCAAAGTAGCCACCGTTTATGTGGAAGTCTTCCGCAACGTGCCCTTACTGGTACAGCTCTTCTTCTGGTACATCTTGCTGCTGGGACTGCCATCGATACAACAGGGGGGGTTAGTCTGGTTCGATGCTATTTACCTGAACAACAATGCGGGGTTGTCGTTTCCATGGCCTGAGGGTCAACAGCGGTCAGGGCTATGGCTGCTATGTGTTGTGGCGGCTATTGCGTTGGGGCTCGTCGCACGGCTGTATCTGGATCGGCGCGAACTGCGAACGGGCCGCACGTCCTATCCCTGGTTGGGGGCGATTGGCGTGGCGGTAGCGGGAGCCATTCTCGCATGGATCGTGTGGGTAGTCATAGGTGACGCGCCTCTTGTTATGAGTGTCCCACATCCTGAGGGTCGCTTCGGTCATCCAGTAGGCGGTTACGCCATTTCAATCGAATTGACGGCGTTGCTGGTGGGATTGGTCGTTTATACTTCAGCCTTCATCGCAGAGATCGTCCGCGGCGGGTTGCAATCCGTGTCGCGGGGTCAGAGCGAGGCTTCCCGCTCTTTGGGCTTGGGTACCATGCAGACGTTGCGCTTCGTTACCTTCCCACAGGCACTGCGCGTGATCGTCCCGCCCATGATCAGTCAGTATCTCAACCTGACGAAGAACAGCAGTTTGGCTTTGGCCATTGGATACGCGGATTTGACCAGCGTGGCCAAGACCATGACTCAAACCGCCCCGGCGGTCACCATCTTCCTCATTATCATGGGCATTTACTTGCTCTACAGTCTCACGTACTCCTTGATCGGCAATCTCTACAACCGGCATATCCAGTTCACCGGAGGCTAGCTGCTCCATGGCAACTGCAGAAACGTGGCAACCGGCGCCTTCACTGCCCCCGCCGCGTACAGAAACAGGTTGGATTGGTTGGGCCAGAGCCAATTTGTTCGGCAACTGGCTCAGCGGGCTTGTGACTGTCGTCACCATACCCATAGTCCTCTGGGCAGCCTGGAGCATAGTGAGTTGGGTCTTCGGCACTGCCGATTGGACACTCGTCGCGAGCCGACCGCAGCAGTACCTCATCGGCCTGTATCCAACGGAGCTTGCGTGGCGGCCGTTGACAGGCTGGTTACTGGTCTCAATCCTCTTCGGCATGGCGGCCGCTATGTGGGGTGGAGCCGCGCGGCGCATCGCCATCGGCTACGGCGCCGTGACGGTATTGCTTGGCGTGCTGCCCTACGGTCTGTTCCACGAGGGCGTGGTTATGCCCTGGTGGGTGCGTGCGCTGATTCTGGCCAACCTGTTGACCATCGGCATTGGCTACGGCTTGGGAAGTTACCCGAGAACCGCGCGGCCGCGCACGTTCGTCTTGGGCGGAATCGCGATTTACGTTTTTCTGCTACTGCTGCTCACCGGATTACCGGGTTTTCCCGCCATGGAAGAGGTGGCGCCGCGAAAGTGGGGCGGCCTGATGCTGAACCTGATTCTGGCAGTATCGGGTATCTTCTTTGCTTTTCCCATCGGTGTACTGCTCGCACTCGGGCGCCGGAGCTATCTGCCGGTGGTGAAGGTTCTCTGCGTAGTCTTCATCGAGGTCTTTCGCGGGGTGCCGCTGATTACCCTGCTCTTCATGTCGCAAGTGCTCGTGCCGCTGGCCTTGCCGGCGAACTTCCCCGTCGATTCCGTGACGCGGGCGGCCATTGTGATTACGCTCTTCTCGGCGGCGTACACCGCCGAGAATATACGCGGAGGCTTGCAGGGGCTGCATCCAGGCCAGGCTGAGGCCGCGCGAGCGCTCGGTCTGCCGGGCTGGCAGGTCACTATGCTGATACAATTGCCTCAGGCAATCCGCAACGTGATACCCGCAATCGTGGGGCAATTCATTGCGCTGTTCAAGGACACAAGCCTGGTCTACATCGTCGGCATGCTGGATATCCTGGAGATGGGACGCTCTATCGTGCAGGGCAACGTGCAGTTCGCCGACAACGGACGGGAACTCTTCATATTCGTGGCAGTAATATTCTGGGTCTTTACGTATACAATGTCGTACGTCAGCCGCCGGGTGGAACGGCATCTGGGTGTTGGCAAACGGTAGTTCACAGTGGTTTCAAAGGGTAAGTCCCACCAAACGGTCGCAATGGGGCGTCGAAACACTCGGAGGTAATCGTGACAGCAGAAGCAGCAGTAGCGGCGGAACAAGCTCCTGAAGCGGACAACATCATAGTGGCCCGTGACGTGCATAAGTGGTTTGGCGACTTCCATGCCCTGCGTGGCGTGAGCACCACCGTAGGCCGCGGTGAAGTGGTGGTCGTTATCGGGCCGTCCGGTTCCGGTAAGTCTACCTTCATTCGCACCATCAACCGCTTGGAGCAGCATCAGCGCGGCGACATCATCGTTGACGGTGTCGAGATGACCGACGACGTCCGCAATATCGACGCCATTCGCCGGGAAGTGGGCATGGTGTTTCAATCATTCAACCTCTTTCCCCACCTGACAGTGCTGCAAAACATCACGCTCGCTCCGATCAAGGTGCGCAAGACCCCGATGGCGAAAGCGGAAGATAGTGCGCGGGAACTACTGGAGCGCGTGGGCATACCGGAGCAGGCCGACAAGTATCCGGGCGAACTCTCGGGTGGTCAGCAGCAGCGCGTCGCCATCGCCCGCGCGCTGGCGATGCAGCCCAAGATCATGCTCTTCGACGAGCCCACGTCGGCGCTGGACCCGGAGATGATCAAGGAAGTTCTTGAGGTAATGAAGGAACTGGCTTCCTCGCACCAGATGACCATCGTGGCCATCACGCACGAGTTGGGCTTTGCCCGCGAAGTGGCCGACCGCATCGTCATGTTCGACGAAGGCCAGATCGTCGAAGACCTGCCGCCTGCTGAGTTCTTCAATAATCCGCGTCACGAGCGGGTGCGGCGCTTCCTGTCGCAGATACTCTAGGGACTGCCCTGCGATCGGTTTGGAAATCCAGCACCTGGCAGGATATCGAGCAGAGAAACCCTGGGCGATGCCGTTCGGACTCAGTGCAGAATAACGGAAACTCAAGCAAGCCGAATACCGCCGGCATCCGCTACTCTCAGGCGAAAGTGCACTGTCGAAGTAGGTGGAAAGGAGGTATGGGCACGTAAACCCTTTTGCCGAACGATGGCTTAGAGCGGCTGCGCAAAGCGCTCAAGGTAGCGCGTTTGTGCGACCAAAATGCTTAGTAGAAGTGTGAAGAAAGGCAGACCAATGGATTTGCACGCAAAGCGAATTTCACGCCGCAACGTTCTGGTAGGTTCAGGAGGCGCATTGGGCGTCTTTGCGCTAGCAGCTTGTGGCGCCGTGCCTGCTCAGACCGCGGCAACAGAAGAGCAAGCGGAAGCACCGCAAGCAGAGGCTGCCGCCCCCGAAAAAGAGTCCGTATACGTGCTGTTTGCAACGCATCCGTACTTCAAGTTCCAGGATGAAGAGGGCATATCTGCGGAGCTTGTGGCGGAGTTTCGCGCAGAGCATCCCGATATCGACTTTGATGTCAATCCGCCGTCCAGTAATTCAGGCGAACGCTATGCCGCATTCCGTACTGCATTCGCTGCCGGCACACCTCACGACATCAGTTCCTGGGGCGAGTGGCACGCCATCGAGCACGGTGCGCTGGGACAGGCGCGCGGCCTGAATGACCTCGTCAAGGGCTCCAATATCAACATGGAGGACATTTGGGAAAGCTTGACCGAGAACATGGTCTGGAGCAAAGACGGTCAGCTCTATGGCTTTCCTTACGGCCCCGACCTACGTGTTCTCTACTTGCACAAGGGTATCTTTCTGGAGAACGGATTGGACCCTGACAATGGTCCCGCAACATGGGATGAACTTGAAGCGGTCATTCAGAAGACGATGCGCAAAGATTCTGCAGGTAATGTGGTAGTCGCCGGATTTCCGCCAGAATGGGGCAGCGGCGGCCGGTTTCAGTGGATTACGCCATTCTTGCAACTCGGTGGGCAGCGTGTGAGTGACGACCTGACCAAAGCGGCCATCAATAGCCCCGAGGCTGTTGAGGCCCTGACGTGGGTTAAGAAGCTAAACGACATGCAGGGCGGCTGGGATGCGCTGGCTACACTGCACAAGACTGCGCGCCCTTCCGGGGCTAAGCGTGGGGCTGCGCTTGTCAACGACTTTACCGCCACGATGTATGCGACGTACTCCACGCGCAAGGCGGAAATCTATCCCATCGACCCAAGCTTCGAGTTTGGTTTCATCGAGCACCCGCAGCCGCCGGATGCGGTGCGCCAAGCGAGCTGGAGCGGTCATCATATCTGGATCATGGCGTCGTGGACAACGGTACCCGAGGAGGCATTCGCCTGGATCGAGTTCGTGTCGCGACCGGAGAATAACCTCCGCTGGGCAAAGGCCTGGGACCGCGTGCCCATTCGACTTTCCGTCGCCAACTCGCCCGATTTCACCGAGGGTGATGCCTTCCTCGAGCACCAGAGCTATCAGATTCCGTTCCGCGCTTCGCATACGCTGCCAATCCCCGGCGCGGACGAGATGCGGACATCGTTGAGTAAATTCCTCCCCGACGTCATGGCGGGAAATATTACTATTCAAGAAGGTCTCGTAAACGTCGAGCAGGAGTGGAACATTATCATCGAGAAGTGGCAGGAGCTTGTGGGCGGTTGGTAGAAGACGTGCTGCGCTGGCTTAGCGGCTCTCTTGCGGCTAAGCCAGCGTGTTCTACGCATGGAAAATCATGGAACTTACGCAGTTGCCGGAGGATGTGCGGCGCAGTGATTGGCGGTGTATGCGTTGGAGGTCGTTGGTCTAAAGCAGCAATGAGTTGCCCGTCCAACTCCATGTAGCGGAAGCAGAGTGTCACCACATTGATCATAGACGTTCACGTGCATCCACACGTTTCACGCCGTTTGGAAGACTTTTCTGAACTCGTGGCAATTGCTGAGCAGTTCGACGTGCACCTCGTCACTTACTCTGTGCGCCCGGTAGAGGCCGCCAACAACCACCAGTACCCTACGCCGGATAACATTCGCGCTTGCAACGATCAGACGCTCGTGTTGATGGAACGCTACCCTGACCGCGTGCATGGTTTCGCCTACGTCAATCCCGGCCATGTGCGGGAGGCGTGCGCTGAGCTAGACTATCGCCTGGGAAAGCAGCACTTCGTCGGTCTCAAGCTCTGGGTGGCGGTGCCGTGCGTTGATCCGCGTCTCGATGCCCTCATGGAGATTTGCGCTCACTACCGCGTGCCTGCGCTCCAGCACACGTGGATTAAAGCCACCGGACAGAAGTCGGGTGAGTCACCGCCAGCGATGGTCGCCACGCTGGCAAAACGCCATCCGCGTACCACGATCATCGCGGCCCATGCGGGCGGCGACTACGAGTACGGCGCAAAGGTCTTTCGTTCGTGCGACAACGTGTTGCTGGACATTGGCGGCAATGAGTGCAATGCCGGCTACGTGCAGATACTCGTTGACCACGTCGGGGCGGACCGCGTAATCTTTGGTACCGATATGCCCGGTCGCTCGTTCCCGTCGCAACTAGCAAAAGTGCTGGGCGCGGACATAGCCGTGGAGGCTAAGGAGAAGATCCTCTACGAAAACATGGCTCGTGTGCTTGCCGAAACCAAGACGATTGAGAATCCGTCTATTTTTGCCGGCCAGTGTTGACGTATGGCACTAGGAACATTTCCATAGGAATGTAGTTGACTAGAGCTAGTCTCATAGATGCATCGCTCCGGGTAGACTTGCCCTTCGACAAGCTCAGGGCGAACGGAAAAGGCAAATCCCGTTCGTGCTGAGCTTGGCTGTCCTGAGCTTGACGAAGGCTCAAAGCACAATTCGGCTTATCGAGTCGATTCATAAGATAGCCTCTAGCCTGTGATTCTGAGAGACGATTTGGCAGAGAATTGAGAGCAGACGCTCTAGTTTCCTCCCTCGTGTCAAGCACGGGGCTGCGGCGTGCTCGGAGTGACAACAAGTGCGATCCAAACCTTACTTCTGAAGGAATTCTGTTGCCGATCATCGATGTTCACGTACACACTGACGTTGGGAAGTCGTTGTCGGACTTTGCGGAGCAGATCGAGATTGCAGAGCAATTCGATGCTGTGCTCGTGACGTACGCGATTCGTCCGGTGGGAGATGCCGCCCGCTACTCATTCCCGACGCCCGAGTTTTGTCAGCGCAGCAACGATGAGACGCATTTGCTGATGCAGCGCTATCCCGAAAGGGTGCGTGGCTTTTGCTATGTGAACCCCTACCACGCTGACGCTGCGGCGTCGGAGTTGGAGAATCGACTGGCGACTCAGGGCTTCGTGGGGCTCAAGCTGTGGCACGCGTTGCCATGTGACGATCCACGTGTCGATCGTTTAGTGGAAATCTGTGCGCACTACCGCGTGCCTGCCTTGCAGCACACGTGGCTCAAGAGCGCGGGTCTCGACTATGGCGAATCGCCGCCGGAGATGGTCGCCGACCTGGCACGCCGCCATCCCAACGCCACCATCATTGCGGCTCATGCCGGCGGCGACTACGAATACGGCGCAAAAGTGTTTCGCAGCACGCCAAACGTCTTGCTTGATATTGCCGGTAACGAGTGCAATGCCGCTGGCGTGCACATTCTGGTGGACCACGTCGGCGCGGAACGCGTGATCTTTGGCACCGACATGCCGGGCCGGTCGTTTCCGTCACAGCTTGCGAAAGTGCTTGGCACAAGCCTTGCCGCGGCAGACAAAGAGAAGATACTCTATGGAAACATGGCGCGTGTGCTGGCAGAGTGCAAGACAACACAATAAGTGGCTTGGACAAAGGAACGCATCCCGTGATCGATAGCAATGCCTACGTGGGCGAATGGCCGTTTCGGCGTCTACCCCACTCCCAACCTGAGAACTTGCTGCGCAAGATGGATGATCTTGGCATTGAGAAAGCGGTGGTATCACGCCTGGAGAATGTGTTTTTCAAGGACCTGCTTGTCGGCAACCGCGAATTGCACACGATTGTGCAGGCGCACCCCGACCGCTTCATTCCTGCCTACACCGTCAATCCGGCCTATCCGGGCTGGGACGAAGACTTGCGGATTTGCCTTGCGGAACTTGGCGCGCAACATCTGCGTCTGCATCCCAACTACCACCAGTATGAACTGCTGGGTCAAGAGTGTTTGCGGCTCTTGGAGACGGCGCGGGAGCACGGATTGCTCCTGCTCATTGCGATTGGCTTGGAGGACGCGCGGCATCACCACAAGCTGGTTAGAGTCCCGGATGTCGCAGCCGGTGACATTGCCCAGACGGTGAACGCGTTTCCGCAAGTGCGCTTTCTTGTCACCGGCGGGCGGTTCGGTGAAGTCACGAGCATCTGGCGCAGTGTGGACAAGCGAGAGAATCTGTACGTGGAAAACAGTCGCGTGCAAGGGCCAATTCACGACGTGGCAAAGCTCTGTAAGAACATTGGTCCGGGTCACGTGCTCTTTGGTTCCAACTCGCCGTTGCATTACCATGAGTCCGCCCAGCTTAGCATCGAGACCGAAACGCAGATAGCGGATGCGGTCAAACTGAAGCTGTTCCATGACAACGCGGCACGCTTGTTCAATGTGTGACAGCATGGCATTGGGATGAGGTACGGAAGCACGTTAGCCATTGCGATGTTCCGGTAGCGTAGGTTTGTAACCTGCGCCCACCAGAAGAATTTGCAATTACGAGATTGCATCAGAGTAGAACGCCAATTGTCTGGGATATGTAGATTGCAATAGAGCGGGGGACAAGCCCCCGCGCTGCATTGTTTGGGGGAGAGCCCGCAAGTGAGTGATAACAAGAGAGTGTTACCGCCAGTGTCGCAGAACCAGGGCGTTACCCACAGTGTGCAAGTCACGGCGGAGGAGCCAGATATCTCCTTGCAGGCTGAATTGGGCGCCTGCGCGCTAGACCCGGTCGGCCCGGTCGTCGCGGGCGCATTCGGCACGTGGACCGTTACCTATACGGCGGGGAGCGCCGGTATCGTGCCCGGTGGCGGCATTGCCGTCTTGCCACCCTGTGTGCATAGCGTACGGTGGCGTCTTGGTCACGTTACGGCGACGACGAACGGCAGTTGCGGTGTCTCCGTCCGTATCCGAAATGATTACCCCCTGAAGTATCACCATTCGCAGTTCCCTTGCATATTCGTCACCGTGGAGGGTGCAGCACTGCAACCGGGCGAAAAAATCGCGGTGACCATCGGTGATGCCGGGTCTTACATAGCCGGCTTTCATGAACGGGCGCGTGCCCAAGAGGTCGCCATGTCTGAAATGCACTTTCAGGTGCTCGTGGATGTGCTGGGCAATGCGGGCTACAGCAATCCGCGCTATCCCGGCGGCGAGCCGAAGGGCTATCGGCTCTTGCCGGAGCTGCCGGTTGTTGATGTGGTTGCAGGGCCGCCTGCGCGTTTGGGTGTGGTTGCCCCCGCCACGGCTGCTGCTGGTGAAGAATTCTCCGTGCTGGTACGGGTTGAAGACGCATTTGGCAATGTCTGTAAGGATTTTGCAGGCGAAGTCGCTCTCCGTACGAAGCCTGGCGGCATTAGTGGTCCTGCACCTCTCGCCCTAACGGCCAGTGATGGCGGCACGGCGCGGATTGGGCCGTTTGTCGTTGCCAGGAATGCGGTAGGTCCGGTCACGGTTACGGCTGTAGCGTGGGAAGCCGGCCTGTCCGGCGTCAGCAATCCAATTGACATCGTAGAAGCAGGCAGCGACCGCATCTTCTTTGGCGACCTGCACACCCACGCCCCCGGCGCGCTCAGTCCCAGTCACCGGCCCCACGGGCCCTTCATGGCACACGGTGTTGGGACGTATGCGGAAGCCTTTCGCTATGCACGCGATGTCTCCGGCCTCGACTGCGTGGGCGTGGCCTGGTTTCCCCCGCCGCAGAACATTGAATCCCTGTGGTCTGTGCCGCGGGCTGACGATTGGGAGGAATACCAAGAAGTCATCGCGCAGTTCCATGAACCGGGACGGTTCGCACCGCTGGTGGCCGTTGAGTTAAGCGATCCGACCGCAGGACACCGCGTAATTCTCTATCCCGATGCAGGCAAGCGCGTTACGACGAGCAAGATCGAGGAGATCTGGCCCGCGCTGGAGCGTACCGGCGCCGTGGTGGTGCCGCACCACATCAACGTAACTTCCGAGGGCGGCTATCAGAACTGGCGGGTGCAGGACTGGCACCGGCACAATGCGGCATACCAGACTGTACTTGAGATAGCGCAGAATCGGGGCGCGTTCGAGACCGATGAGCCCGGCGGCGCTACCGTGATTGGCGGCGGCGGCGCGTCTGCCCAGGATGCACTGGCAATGGGACACCGCCTCGGCTTCGTAGGCGGCACCGACAGCCATCACGCCCAGCCCGGCAGGAACACCTGCTCGATGGCCGGCGTTGACTTCCACGACCACGTCACCGGCGGCCTAACCGCCGTGATCGCGCCGGAACTAACCCGCGAGGCAATCATTGAGGCCCTTAGGGAACGCCGCTGCTATGCGACCACCGGCGCGCGCATCGTGCTTGCGTTTCAGGTTGACGGCCACGGCATGGGTGAGGAATTCACGGCAGCAAAGCGCGAGGTGGCGGTGACAGCGCGGGTGCTTGGCGCCGCTCCGCTTGAACGTCTGGAAGTAGTCTGCAACGGCAGTGCCGTCTTGAGTCAGTCCGCCACGGACCGCGTCGCCACGCTCGCCGAGACACTGACCCTGACAGAAGGTCAGACCTCCTACTTCTACTTGCGCGCGACGCAGAACGACGGTCACATGGCCTGGTCGAGCCCGGTTTGGGTGACATCTTTGCAGCGGTAGAATCGGGCGCATGCAACGCCTTTCTGCAACCTCGGTTTACACATCGCATTCGCGGCAGGCGCCTTCTGTCATACGTCCGGTGTGGGAGCCGTACGTGGAGTGTCCCGGCTGTTGTACAAGACGATTCAAGCGTGTGCGAACGAAGTGCATTCGCAACAATCAAGGGGTCAGAGGGCTGTCCCAATTGGACCACCGGCTGTGGCGGCGCATGGCTTAGGCGCGTGGTAAGATAGTGAGCAACGTGGCTGGACAGCACTCCGAAGTCAGAATCCGACAGGCAGTCGAGGCCGATCGAGAGATCCTCGTAGAACTCTTCGTACTCGCATATGAGGACGTGCGCGCGCAGCAGGTTGGTGACATGCTCGAGCGCATCTGGGACGAGTGGAAAGCCGATCTCCCGCACATGATTGACATCAAGAAGGTCATTATTGCCGAAATAGCAGGCAGGGCGGTTGGGTTCGCAACATATCAACTGAATGACGCTACTCGTATTGGGACGGTTGATGACAATGCCGTGCTGCAGGATTATCGCGGCCGCGGCATAGGTACGCGGTTACTCGCATGTGTTCTCAAGCATTTCGAAGAAGCCGGCATGGAGTTTGCCCAAGTATCGACCGGATTGGATGAACCCTACGCGCCCGCCCGCCGCATGTACGAGCGGCAAGGCTTCACGCCGCTGAACCGCAGTGTTACTTACTTTAGAGAGCTTGGGCAGAGTGCTCCATGACGCTGGCAGCAACCGAAGTAAAGATTCGCCAGGCAGTCGAGGCTGATCGTGAGACCCTTGCGGCCCTCATCGCGCGGGCATTTTGGGGACGTGACCACCAACCGCTTGCTTGAGCAGCAGTTTGGTGTGATAGGCGGGCGCCCGTGGGACGAGTGGGAAGCCGATATTATGCGCACGGTTGACATTGAGTTGGTCGTTATTGCCGAGGTAGCAGATAGGGCGGTAGGCTTTGCGACCTATGAACTGGACGGCGCAACGCGCATCGGCACGGTCAGCGACAATGCCGTGCTGCCGGAGTTTCGTAGTCGCGGCATCGGGGCGCAGCTTCTCGCACAAGTTCTTAGGCTGATGGAGGAGGCGGGCATGGAGTTTGCTCAGGTCTCAACCGGATCGGATGACCCGTATACGCCCGCGCGCCGCATGTACGAGCGGCAAGGCTTCACGCCGTATTTCCGTAGTGTCTACTACATGAAGAAGCTTGCGCAGCGTGCCACATGACGACGAACGCAACCAAGGCAACAATCCGCCAGGCGGTGGAAGCGGATCGCGAGACCCTTGTCGAACTCATCGTGCGTGGCTTTGCGGACGTAACCGTCAACCGCTGGCGCGAGGAGCGGTACGGCGTCATTGGGGGGCGCACGTGGGATGAGTGGAAAGCCGACGACATGCGCACAATTGACATTGCAAGTGTGGTTATTGCTGAGATAGATGGTAGGGCGGTTGGCTTTGCCACCTTTCACGTGAATGAAAAGACGCGAATTGGCACGGTTGGCAATAATGCTGTGCTGCCGGAGTTTCGGGGTCGCGGCATTGGCGGGCAGCTTGACGCACGGGTGCTTGAACTCATCGAGGAAGCAGGCATGGAATTCGCCCAGGTGTCGACGGGGCTTGAAGATTGCTACGAGCCCGCGCGCCGGATGTACGAGCGGCAGGGCTTCAAGCCCCTCAACCGCAGCGTTGTCTACATGATGCGACTTAGCGAGAGAGGATAAGAGCGCAGGTATGGACTATAAGATCCTTTGGGGCGACATTCACAACCACAATACCGTGGGCTTGTTCCACTACACCAAAGGCACGCTGGAACGGGCCATAGACATGGCGCAGAGTCACCTGGACTTCTTTGCGTTCACCGGCCACGCGCAGTGGCACGACATTCCGGATATGCCCAACAATGTCCACGAGCAATGGCAAGAGGGCTTCGACCGGCACGCGGAGATTTGGCCGAAGACCAAGCAGTTGATCAAGGATGCGACTGACCCAGGTCGGTTCGAGGCTTTCTTGGGCTACGAGTGGCACTCCGCCGCGTTTGGAGATCACTGTGTCATCTATAAAGAGGACGGCCCGCTGCAGTTCGCCGATCACGTGCGCAAGATTCAGGAGCATGCGCGGCGCAGCGGCGCGCTGCTGGTGCCGCATCACCCCGGTTACATGCGCGGGTTTCGTGGCGCGAACTGGGACTACTTAGACGAAACGGTGTCGCCGATAGTGGAGATTATCTCCGAGCACGGCGGCGCGGAACGCGACCGCGGCCCGTTCGCGTACACGCGGCACGGTCTGGGGCCGCGCGTTACCATTAACACACTCCAGCACGCGCTGGCCTTGGGCCATCACGTGGGCGTGACGGGCTCTTCCGACGACCATCAGGCGCATCCGGGCGCGTACAACGAGGGCACGGTGGCGGTCTTGGTGCCGGAATTCACGCGCGAGGCGATTTGGGACGCGCTCTGGAGCCGCCGCTGCTACGCCGTGACGGGCGACAAGATCGAAGTGGATTTCCGCATCAACGGTCAGCCGATGGGGTCGCAGCTTTCAGCCGCCAACGAGCGCCGGATAGCCGTGAACGTGCGCGGCTGGGATGAAATCCAGAGAGTTGAGGTCATCAAGAACAACCGCGTCATGCACCGGCACTTCCCGGCTGACGCCGAGCCTGAAGAGGGGTATCCGTGGTCGCGGCGGCATCGCTGCCGCGTCGAGGTGGGCTGGGGGCCGTGGTCTGCGTTTGGCAAGCCGCGTATCGCCGAGTGGGACCTTACGGTCTCGGTGGACGGCGCCCGCATCCACCAGGCGATGCCCTGCTTTCAATCGGGGCCGTTCCATGAGGAAAACCGCAGCCGCATTCTTGAATCTACGGCCGCCAAATGCAGATTTCAGACGTATACGTCGCTCGCTGATTGCTTGAACGATTGTCCGCAGAATTCGGTGGTGCTGGATGTCGAAGGCCCGCCTTCCGCCACGGTAACGCTGGCTTTCACCAAGCCCATGCAGCGCACCGAGACGTATACTCTGGAGGAAGCCTCAAAGAACGCCGTGACCGACTTGACCACCGGCTTTCCTTCCGACTCCTTTCTTATCCATCGTCTCGTGCCGGACGAATTGGCCCGGGCGTCCTATACCTTCAGCGACTCTCACAGCACAGATCGCGCGGAAGACTTCTACTACCTCCGCGTAACGCAAGAGAACGGTCAGGTCGCGTGGTCGAGCCCGATTTGGGTAGCAAACTCATGAACTAAGAGACCTTAGCTTATAACTGTGCCAAATTCGTGGGAATGAGCTGGATAGGGAAATTCACCCTCACCTCGGCCCTCTCCCTTGACGGAGACCTTTGCGTAACTACAGCCAGCGGCGCAAGAAATACTCCCTCTCCCGCGGGAGAGGGCCGGGGTGAGGGGATTACTGCTTGTACTGTCCTTATCTACCTCTAAGACCTATACGAAAGTGTGCAAAATCGTTGAAAACGGCCCAGATTGCGGGGATTCCCCCTCACCCCCGTATCGAGTACGGGGCAGGCTCTAACCCTCTCCCGCCGGGAGAGGGGACTTTCTCGCCTCGGCAAGGGTTATGCAAAGGTCTCCTCGAAGGGAGAGGGAGCTTTCAAATGGTTACGCAAGGGTGTCCTCGAGGGAGAGGGAGCTTTCTCCCCTGGGCGGCGGTTGTGCAAAGGTGTCCTCAAGGGAGAGGGAGGTTCTCTGCTCCTTACAGGAGCTATGCAATTGTCTCAATAAGAGAGAGTGGCCTATGATTGGACAGCTAGCAATTGACGGCGGCGCGCCGGTACGCTCGGCGCCGCTGCCGGGCGCGTATCCGGGCGCAACCATTATCGGTGAGGAAGAGAAGCGGGCAGTAAACAACGTCTTGGAACGGCGTTCGCCGTTTCGTTATTACGGCCCCGACCCGGCGTATACCGTAAGCGAGCTTGAGCAGACGGTCGCTTCGCTTATCGGCATCGAGCACGCCGTGGGTGTGACCTCCGGCACGGCGGCGCTCATCGTGGCGCTCCGCGCCCTCGGCGTTGGCCCGGGCGATGAGGTGATCGTGCCGGCTGCGACGTTCTACGGCTGCGTGAATGCCGTGGTGGCATGTCAGGCGGTGCCGATCTTTGCCGACCTGGACGACAGCGTGAGTATATCTGCCGAAGGTGTAGAGCGCGTCATTTCTCCGCGCACTCGGGCCGTGATGGTCGTGCATTGGCGCGGAGCTGCCGCTGACTTACAGCCGCTGCTCGCGGTTGGCGCACGCCACGGCGTACCTATTTTGGAGGACTGTGCACAGTCGTTCGGCGCGGAGTACCAGGGTCGATATGTAGGATCAATGGGCGCCATCAACATCTTTAGCTTTCAAATGAATAAAGTAATCTCCGCAGGCGAGGGCGGTATGGTCGTCACCAATGACCCCGCGCTCCACCAGCGCGCCGTCGCCTGCCAGGATCAAGGGACACCGCGCAAGAGTGAAGGGGCGGACCTGCCGCCGTTCTTTGGCGAGAACTACCGCATGAGCGAGCTCACGGCTGCGGTGCTGCTGGAGCAGGTGAAGAAGCTCGAGCGGCTGCGCGCCCACGTACGCCACCTGGGCGGCATAGTCAAAGACTGCGTGCGCGGCTTGCCCGGCGTCCGTGTGCGGCCTTTGGCAGATCCCGCGGGTGATGCCGGTGTGAGTCCGGGGCTTATCTTCGAATCCGCAGAACTCTGCGCGTGGGCACGCAAGGCGCTGGCCGCAGAGGGCGTACCCATCAAGTTCCCCTATAGCGGCTTACCGGTGTATATGCATGCGGCGATATTGCATAAGCGCATGTGGCATGACGGCCCGTCGCCGTGGGATCCGCGTGTCTACTCCGGGGAAGCGGACTACGGCCCGGGACTCTGTCCGCGCGCAGAGGAACTGATGCCGTGTGTGTGCGAGTATCATTTAAGCATGGATTGGACGGAGCAGGACGCGCGGGATATTGCCGGCGGGTTGCGAAAAGTCATGCAGGCAGTACCGAGTGAACTGCTTGCGACGGCGCCTGTGGGCTAGCTGGTAGCGCGCCCGTGTCGCCAGTTGAAAGTAGGTGCTGGTATTGATTGATTGGCTGGTGCAAGTTGGGTGCGACTCCTGTGCGCCCGTGGGCAGCCGACAAGCGATGGAATGTAGTTTGTTCACAATAGCGTAGGATTAGGAGGGGTTTTTTCAGTCATGGGCATTTTGCAGATGTTGGCGGAAGACGTTGTCCTTGGCGACGGCGGCTATATTGTCGAACTGGAAAAGCGCGGCTATGTCATCGCGGGCGCCTTCACGCCGGAATTGGCGCTGGAATACCCTGATGCCATTCGGGAATTGCACCGGGAGTTTCTGCGCGCGGGTTCGGAAGTCCTGCAAGTCATGGCGTTCTATGGCAGCCGCAGCAAGCTCGAAACCGTAGGTAAAGCTGATCAAACTTTCGAAATCAACCAGAAGACGACCCAAATAGCGAAGGACGTTGCCGGTGATCAGGCGCTTGTGGCAGGCGACCTCAGCGCGACGTGGAAGTGGGTTGCGGATAACCCATCCGGCAACGCTGAAATTGCCGGCATATTTGACGAGCAGATTGAAGCGCAGGAAGGTGTCGACTTCTTCATTGGCGAGACCTTCTGGCACCTGGGCGAGGCGATTCTCTGCCTAGAGCGCATCAAGGCCAAGACGAACCTCCCTGCTATGATCACCATGTCTTTCCGGGGCGAGACTGTCACGGATGATGGGTTTAGTGCCGCTGACTGCGCGCGCAGGCTGGCCGACAAGGGAGCGGAGATTGTCGGTGTGAACTGCATGCGGGACCCAGTGCACACGTATCCCTTGCTTCAAGAGATGCGCGACGCCACCGACGCGTACATTGCCGCTCAACCGGTTGCTCACCGCACCAGCGACGAGGTGCCGTGGTTTACGGGCACCTCGGCATTCCCGGACAAGCTGGAGCCGACACAATTGACTCGTTACGAGATGGCGGACTACGCGCAAAAATCGAAAGCCATGGGCGTGAACTTCATCGGCGCCTGCTGTGGAGCGGTCGCCATTCACGTGCGCGAGATGGCCAGAGTGCTCGGCAAGTTCAAAGAGGAGCAGATTTGGCAACCGGACCCCGATAAGCCTATGAGCGAGACAGAATTCAATTGGGAGCGGCGACAGGAGAATTAGGACATATGACGCATGAACAGCGTAGGGGCGCGACATTTTGTGCCCCTACGAGTCCCCACGACAAGATGGATCATGCAAGCATCTGGCGCAGGGCTAGTTGAGGAGATTCTGCCGTGCAGTCGCATGCGCGTCTCGTCATCATCGGCGCAGGTATTGTGGGGTGCAGCGTTGCCTATCACCTGACCAAGCGCGGCTGGCGGGACGTTGTGGTGGTGGATCAAGGGCCGCTGTTCGATACCGGCGGTTCTTCCTCCCATGCGCCCGGTCTGGTGTTCCAGACTAACGCTTCCAAGCTCATGACCACGCTGGCGATGGCTACGGTCGAGCTCTACAGCGCGCTCGAATTGGACCGCGAGCCATGCTGGTTTGGCGTTGGCAGCTTGGAGGTGGCGTACACCGAGGAACGCTGGCGCGACCTGCACCGCAAGGCAGGCTTCGCCAAGTCGTATGGCTTGGAATCCCGCCTGATTTCCCCTCAAGAAACTGGCGACCTCGTGCCGCTGCTCGACCCCGGGATAATACACGGCGCGTATCACGTGCCCAGCGACGGCATTGCCAAGCCCGTGCGCGCGGCCGAGGCGATGTCCCGCTATTCAAAAGACCACGGCGCTACGTTCTATGGGAATACGACAGTCACGGACATTGTGGTGGAGGCGGGACGCGTACGCGCTGTGGAAACGACGGCAGGCCGCATTGCCGCCGACATGGTGCTCATCTGTGCGGGCATCTGGGGGCCGCGTGTTGGGCGCATGGCGGGTATCTCCATTCCGCTGATGCCGGTGCAACACCAATACGCGCGTACCGCGCCGCTGCCTGCCTTGCGGGGTGAGACCCGTGAAGTCGTGCATCCCATCGTGCGGCACCAGGACTACGCTCTGTACTTTCGGCAGGAGGGTGAGGGTTACGGCATTGGGTCATACAAGCATGAACCGCTGGTTGTAGAGTCCGATGACATTCTCAGCCCTGCCGAGGCCAAGCGTGCGCCTGCTATGATGGATTTCACTCCGGAGCACTTCGCGGTCGCGCGCCGCGCAGCAGATGAGCTCTTCCCGGCACTGCGCGGCCTGGAGTTTACTGATGCATTCAACGGCATGTTCTCCTTCACGCCGGACGGACTGCCCATATTGGGTGAGGCGCCGCAGGTGAGCGGCCTTTGGATCGCGGAGGCCGTGTGGATAACGCATGGCGGCGGTGTGGGCAGGGTGATGGCTGAGTGGATGTCCGACGGCACACCGACTCTTGATTTGCGGGAGGCCGATTACAACCGCTTCTCTACCCATGTCCATACGCCGGCCTACGTGAAGGCGCGGGGCGCGCAGCAGTACCGCGAGGTATACGACATCATCCACCCGTTACAACAGCTAGAGAACCCCCGCAATGTGCGGTGCAGTCCGTTCCAGCCGCGTTTGGAAGCGCTTGGGGCGGAATTCTTCGAGAGCGCGGGCTGGGAGCGTCCCCAGTGGTTCAATTCCAACAAGAAACTCATTACAGAGGAAGCGGCGCCGACCCGCTCCGGCTGGGAGGCGCGGCAGTGGAGCCCAATTCAGGCCGGCGAACACCGCGCGACTCGCGAACGCGTGGCCGTGTATGACCTGACCGCATTCACAAAGCTGGAAGTCAGCGGCTCGGGCGCGTTGGAATTTCTCCAATCTATCACCGCGAATCAGATCGACCGGCCAGTGGGTAAGGTGGTGTACACGGCGATGCTGAACCGGAATGGCGGCATACACTGCGACCTTACTATCACGCGCGTGTCGCAAGACCGCTTTCTCGTGCTCACCGGCGGCGCCAGCGGGACGCGCGACTTGGCCTGGCTGCGCAGTCACGCGCCTGATGACGGCTCGGTACAAATTGACGACATCACCTCTGAGCTTTGTGGAATCGGCTTGTGGGGTCCGCGGGCGCGGGATGTCCTGCAGTATGTGTGTGCCGAAGACGTGTCCAACCGCGCGTTTCCCTACTTTGCGAGCAAGCAAATCACCATTGGCGCCGCGCCTGCTCGTGCATTGCGCGTCTCCTACGTTGGCGAACTGGGCTGGGAGATTTACGTCCCTACCGAATACGGGCTTGGCGTCTGGGACGCGCTGTGGGCGGCGGGACAGCAGTTTGGCATCATCGCCGGCGGCGGTGGGGCGTTCGAGTCCTTGCGGCTGGAGAAAGGGTACCGGCTGTGGGGCACGGACATCCATACCGAATATAACCCGTACGAGGCCGGCTTGGGTTGGGCAGTCAAGCTGAACAAGGGTGACTTTCTTGGCCGTGAGGCGCTCACTCGCAGCATGGAAGCAGGTATTGAGCGGCGGCTCTGCTGTCTCACATTTGTGGATCCCGGCCATGTCGTCATGGGCAAAGAGCCAATTCTCCACGGCGAGCGTGTGCTTGGGTACGTGACCAGCGCCAACTTTGGGTACACTGTCGGCAAGAGTATTGCATATGGTTATTTGCCGCTCGCGTATACCACGCCGGGTACCGCAGTGACGGTCGAGTACTTCGGCAGGGGGTATGAGGCTACTGTCGCAGAGGAACCATTGTTCGACCCCAGCCATTCCAAGCTACGCAGCTAGTGGTTCTACAAAACTGTATCAATGGGCGAGAGCGCCGGTAGCGTAGGTGCGCACGAGACGTGCGCGCAACCTGCGCTATCTTCCCGTGATGGGGCGATCATGCCAATACGAGGGGTTGAGCACAGGTTACAAACCTGTGCTACCGTTTACTCCACTTATCAATACGAAATAGTTGAATTACCAGAGTGCAATGCTCCTTCTTGGTGTTCGGTAAGTCTACGATGGAGAATGTCAACTGGTGAACTGAGTCGTCGCAGGCTAGCGGTCTGAGAGCGAGCCGTAGATAAGAGTGCGGCACGGGATTCCAATTTTCCTCAATAAACGCAAAATGAAGGGGCTCCCCGCCGGGGAGCCCCTTCTCGATTCTCGGTACTGAGAACAGGTTGCCTTAGTAGGGCATCCCTTCGCCTTCGGCGGGTGCGGGCGCGGGCGGTTCAGGAATATCAACCACCAACGCGTCGGTCGTCAGCACCATGGCTGCCACCGAGGCCGCGTTCTCTACTGCAGAACGGGTAACCTTCAGCGGGTCGATGATGCCCGCCTCGATCATATCGACATACTCAGCGGTGAGGACGTTGAAACCAACGTTCTTGTTGCGGCGGCTCTTGGCCAAGCGCCGTACCTCTTGCGCAATTACCGAGCCGTCCTGGCCGGCGTTCTGCGCGATGCGGCGAATGGGCGCATCAAGTGCTCGGGCCATGATTTTCACCGCAACGGCTTCATCGCCGTCGAGCTTTAGGCCGTCCAGAGCGGGCAGTGCGTTGAGCAGTGCAATGCCGCCACCGGGGACGATGCCTTCCTCAACCGCAGCGCGGGTCGCCGAAAGCGCGTCCTCGACGCGATGCTTCTTCTCTTTCAGCTCGACCTCGGTGGCTGCGCCTACGTTGATAACTGCCACACCACCCGACATCTTCGCAACACGCTCTTCCAGCTTCTCGCGGTCGTAGTCACTGGCGGTTTCATCGACCTGGGCCTTGATCTGGTTAATGCGACCCTTGACTTCCTCGGAATCGCCGTGTCCCTCGACGAACGTCGTGTTGTCCTTATCGGAAACGACGCGGCGGGCACGACCGAGGTCCTCGAGCGCCACTTGGTCGAGGCGTCGGCCCAACTCTTCGGAAATCACCTGACCACCGGTCAAGACCGCAATGTCCTGCAGCATTTCCTTGCGACGATCGCCGTAGCCGGGAGCCTTGATCGCCACACAACTCAAGACACCGCGCATCTTATTTACGACCAACATCGCCAGAGCCTCGCCCTCAACGTCCTCTGCGATGATGACCAGGTTCTTCTGGCCGCCTTGCACGAACTTCTCAAGCAGCGGCAGCACATCGTTTCCGGCGCTGAGCTTCTTGTCGGTGATAAAGATGTACGGGTCTTCGATGGAGGCTTCCATACGGTCGGAGTTAGTTACGAAGTAAGGCGAGATATAGCCGCGGTCGAACTCCATGCCCTCAACGAACTCGACCGAGAAGCCGATGCCGCGACCCTCTTCCACGGTGATGACGCCATCTTTACCGACCTTGTCCATCACGTCGCCGATCAGATCGCCGATCTCGCTGTCGGCCGCTGAAATCGAGGCGACTTCAGCGACTTGGGCCCTACCGGTTACGGGCGTGGCAATGCTCCGCAGCTCGTCGACCACGACGCGGGTTGCTTGCTCCAGTCCCCGCTTCATGATCATGGGGTTGACACCGGCAACCACGTTGCGGTGCCCTTCGGTGATGAGCGTGTGCGCGAGCACGGTAGCGGTCGTGGTACCGTCACCGGCAATGTCGTTTGTCTTGCTGGCAGCTTCCTTGATGAGCTGGGCGCCGACATTCTCGAGCCCATCCTCAAGTTCGATCTCTTTGGCCACTGTGACACCGTCGTGGGTCACAACCGGTGCGCCGTACTTCTTGCCTAGTGCAACGTTGCGCCCCTTGGGGCCGAGGGTGGACTCGACGGCGTCTGCCACCTTCTCGATGCCGCCCATCAGCGCGCGCCGAGCTTCTTCATCCAGTACTACCTGCTTTGCCATTGGCGTAGTTTTCTCCTTCTTAATGTGTTACACCAATTACACCGCGTTCTTTGGTGCGGTGTTCGTTTAATTATAGAATCCTTCCCTACTTGCAGTCAAGTCAAAGAATGCATTCTTCGCCCAGATTCCCGCAGTTGCGCAACACAACTTTGCGATTTCGTTTCAAGTAATTGTAGCAGTACCGTATGAGCGTGTAGTTTGACACCACCTGAGCGCAGCAAGTTTTATAGGGCAGATGTTGTGACTGCGTATAGCTGCGGGCACAAGAGCGCAGAGTCGAGGTATGATTCTGTCGAACGACCACGCGAGCATGAATAGTCGGGAAAACGAATGAAACGCCGGCGCCGGCGCAGAGAGGCACAGCCAGTATGTCACTCCGATTGACTCTTCTAGGTACGGGTACGCCAACCCCTGCACTCGAGCGGGGTGGATGCAGCTTCCTGGTGGGGCACAATGATGATCTAATGCTGTTCGATTGCGGACCGGCGGCGGTCCAGCGTCTCCTGGCGAGAGGAGTCGCATTGACTCAGATCAGCCATGTCTTCTTGACCCACTTGCACTACGACCATTGCATGGATTACGGATATCTCACGCTCACGCGCTGGGATCAAGGAGCGGGTCAAATTCCCGATCTGAAGGTACACGGTCCGGAAGGCACAGAGCGCATGACTCACTTGCTGTTCAGCGAGGAAGGGGCGTTTCAGGCCGACTTGGCGGGCCGCACTCTCCATCCCGGCAGCCACCTGATCTACGAACATCGCGGCGGCAAGCTGCCGCGCCAGCGACCGGCTCCGCAGGTGCGGGAAGTCGGCGCCGGGGCAGAGATCGATGGCGCGGGTTGGCAGGTGCGCGTGGCTGCGATGGTGCACTGTCAGCCGTACCTCAAGTCGGTAGCGTATCGATTCAACAGCCCGGAAGGCAGTATCGTTGTGACGGGTGATACCGCCCCCAATGGCCAGCTTGCGGACTTAGCGCGTGGCGCGAACGTCCTCTTGCACATGTGCCACTTTCTCAATGAAGTGGAAACAGACCCACGTATCACGACGTCGTGCTCCGGGCATTTGGACGCCGCGCGCACGGCGGCCGCGGCCGGTGTTGAGAAGCTGATCTTGATCCATCTTACCGAGCAGATTGCACGTCCCGGTATTCGCGAGCGTATGCTGGCCGAGGCAGCAGAGGTTTTTGCTGGTACGATAATTCTCGGAGAGGACTTGCTGGAGATACCGCTGGGCGACATCCGGCCTGAACCGATACTTTAGGCTTGTCCTTGCTACTGCATAGTCTTTGCGCACAATGGCTAGAAACAAACTTGGTAGCGCCAAACGGAGCAACCGTCAGTAGATGAACATAGCGTTTGACTTGGATTGGCCGGCAATGAGAAGGACTCCAATCAAATCAAGGGAAAGCTTGCAACTGAAGAACATGGGTGAGGTAGAGAAGCCATGAAGACTGAGCACTTTGACACGATCGTGGTGGGGGTGGGCGGCATGGGCAGCGCCGTCGTTCACCATCTTGCGCAACGCGGCCAGCGCGCGCTTGGGTTGGAGCAATATGACATTCCACACGAAATGGGGTCCTCCCACGGCATAACGCGGGTCATTCGGCTTACCTACTTCGAGCACCCTGCGTACGTGCCCCTGCTGGCGCGCGCGTTTGCGCTCTGGCGTGAACTGGAGCAAGCCGGCGGGGAGCAGTTGTTGTATATTACGGGTTCGCTCGATGCCGGCGCGCCGGATTCATTTGTTGTTGAGGGTTCACTGAGCTCTTGCGCAGAGCACGATCTCACCCACGAGGTGCTCACGAGCGCAGAGTTGACAAGCCGCTTCCCCGGATTTCAACTCCCGCCGGAGATGATGGCTGTGTGGCAGCCGGACGGCGGCTTTCTCTTGTCGGAGCGGTGTATCGTGCACCATGTGCTGCAGGCGCAGGCGTTGGGCGGCGAGGTGCGGGCGCGCGAGCACGTTATCGATTGGGAGGCAGCGCCAGGGAGCGTCACTGTGCGCACCAACCGCGCTACCTACAGCGCCGAGCGGCTTGTCTTCACCGCCGGCGCCTGGAGCCAGTCACTCGTAAAGTCGCTGGGCGAGAACGCCGTGCCTGAGCGCCAGGTTATGGGTTGGTTCCAACCCGCGCAGCCGCAACTGTTCGCGCTGGGACGCTTTCCGGTGTTCAACTGTCTTGTGCCGGAAGGTCACTTCTACGGTTTCCCCATTCAGGGTATTCCAGGATTCAAGCTAGGCAAATACCACCATCTGAGGGAACAGACGACCGCGGATGATGTGGACCGCGCGTGCCACCCGCAGGATGAAGCAGCGCTGCGCGCCTTCACGCAGCGGTACCTCACGGGCGGAATGGGGCCGACGCAGGCGCTGAAGCCATGCATGTTCACCAATACACCGGACGGTCATTTCATCATCGACCGCCATCCCGAACACGCCAATGTGGTGATTGCGGCCGGATTCTCCGGTCACGGTTTTAAGTTCTGCAGCGTGATTGGAGAAGTGGTCGCCGAGTTGGCACTGGATGGCAAGACTCGGCACGACATTGAGATGTTCCGGCTCGACCGGTTCGCTGGCCGGTAGAGTTTGCGTGGTATGCCCTCAGGATTACGCAATTCGCCGTGAAGTCAGTTCATGGTTCGACAGGGACTTGGCATAGCCGCCTCGCCACGAACGGACTCTTCCCCAACCAGTTTCCATAGCCTAATGGATGCACCGAAGTTCTTGAAGCTATCCTGTGCGGCTATTGCGGGCCGAATTGCGTCACCACGTCTTCGTCCACCGATATGCCCAAGCCCGGCCCCTGAGGAATCAGCACGGTGCCGTCATCCTCAAGAGCAATGGGGTCCCGCAGCAGCGTGTCGCGCAAAGGGTTGGGATTGCGGTCGAACTCCAGCATCGGCTCGTTGAGGGCCGGCAAGGGATTTGCCGAGTGTGGGCTGGGCGGCAGCGAAGCAATAAAATGCAGCGCGGCGGCCAGCGCGATACCGGAACCCCAAACGTGCGGGATCACCTGCACGCCAAAGGTGCGCGCGAGGGTGGCGATCTTCACCGCCTCTGAAATGCCGCCGGTGCCGCAAATATCCGGCTGTGCGATGTCGATGCACCCATCCAGGATCAGATCGCGGAAACAATAGCGCGTGTGCTCGCACTCGCCGGCCGCGATGGCGACATCAAGGGTTTCGGCAACCTGACGGTAGCCCTTGCGGTCTTCCGGAATCACGGGTTCCTCGAACCACAGCACCCCCTCTTCTTCCAAGCCGCGACCGACCGTAATGGCAATGTGCGGCGGATAGGCGTGGTTGGCGTCCACCATGTAGGGGAAGCGCGTGCCGCTGGGCGCGCAATCGTCCAGCACTTGCCGCGCCGCTTTCACCCGGGCGAGGTCCTCAGCCACGGAAAGCAACCCGACTTTGATCTTGAGGGCGCGAAAGCCGTTGTCTAAGTGGCGCGCAACTTCCTCCTTGAGGAGCCCAGTATCGGCCCACCGCTCCGGGCCGCCTTTGTAGTATCCTCCGGTTGCGTACGACAGCACACGGTCGCGGTAGGCGCCGCCCAAGAGCGTGTGGATTGGCTGCTGCAATGCCTGCCCCGCAATGTCCCAACACGCAATGTCAACGCCGCTGATGGCCTCGACGGCAGTGCCCTGCCGACCCCAATCGCGAATATGCGCGTAGAGGCGTTCCCAGATGACGTCCATATGCAATGGGTTCTGTCCGATGATGCGAGGCGTCAGGACGTGATCGATCATGGCCGCTACCGGTTCGGGCGCGCCCCAGAGGCCGCCTTCTCCCCAGCCAACCAGCCCGGTGTCGGTCTCGATGCGCACGAGGCAACTGCTGCGCTCGGAGAAGGACTCTTGCGAAGCGTAAAAACCCTGATCCCCTAGCGGAGACTTCAGCACGTAGCTGCGTACGTCTACGATTTTCATGAACCTGCTTCCTCGAAGATTGTGTTTAAGACAAATCTCATTATAGCGGTATCCGGGATTCACCCCGCTTCCATCGATGCGGCACAGTTGCGCAAGGGTCTCCTCAAGGAGAGGGAACATTCAGGTCGTTAGCAGTGATTCGTTGCTTTTGGCTGCGGTTTACGCAAAGGTCTCTGCTGGTAGACGGTGACATCCACGTCGCTGCTGGAGCCGACGCAGGTGATGAGGGCCTACACGTCGCGACAGCCGCCGCGACGTGCAAGAGGAAGCGGAACTGCTCTGCGAGCCATTCGATGCGCTCGAAGACGCTGGGCGGCTCCCAGCGGGCGCCGGCGAAGATGGCGCAGTCGGGCACGCGGTCGCAGGCCTCCTCCTTACTTGCCATGAGCGCCATGCGGCAGAGCAATCAGCCGCCCGGCGGGCGCTGTTTTGGCCGGGCCAGTGCCCGTTTTGCGCGCGGGCGGGGAATCACCCTCAACGTCCATCCTGCGATGCGAGACGGCTTCTCTGCTGTAGCGCACCATCACACCGGGATGGTGCGCTACAGCGTTCTACAACTCTCCTGCCGGCGCGCCCCAGATCAGGAGCAGCTTCAGCGTCTCGTCGCCGGTGTTGCGGAAACCGTGGTCGGCCCCGGGAGGAGCCATGACGGCGTCTCCCGGCCGGACCGGCAGTTCTTGTCCGTTCATCCACATGACGCCCTGACCCTCGATGAAGTAGTAAAACTCCTCCAGCGCGTCGTCGCCGTCGTGGATATGGGATCCCTCACTCGCGCCCGGCGGCAGTTCCCATATCTCGACGCGGACGGGCAGCCGCGTGGTGTCGCGGAAGAACCTCCGGCGCGTGATCACACCTTCCCCTTCGTGGATTGCGGGCGTGTCCATCACGTCCGCCGCTTCGCTCTGCTTCCATGCCATCCCACACCTCCGAGCCTACTGGTTTGGGGTACAGTATAGCGCTCCCCATGCCGCCCCACAGGCCCGCTTCTCCCCAACCGACGAGTCCGGTATCCGTCTCGATCCGCACCAGGCAACTGCTGCGCTCGGAGTAAGACTCTTGAGAGGCGTAAAAGCCTTGATCGCCAAGTGGACTTTTAGCACGTAGCTGCGAACGTCTACAATTTTTATAAGCTCTTTACCTCGAAGACGGAGTTGAGATTAGCCTCATTATACCGACTTTCAAGGTCTATCCGGCGTACGTCCGCTGCGACGCCTTTCTGACACGGGTGACGGATGGTCCCGGATCGGGCTGTGTCTGAAACGAGAAGCCAACTTTGACTGACGCGCCTGCGTTACAATACGGGAGGACAGGAGAGCGATTGAGAGGTGTGGTGAGAGTTGCAGCAAGTATGAGTCACCACTAATGGTCAGCCCTCACGAGGCGATTTGCAGATACGCGTGGCAGGTTGCTGGCGCGGCATGGATCGTGGCTAAATGGGTGGGACGCAGGTTACAAACCTGCGCTACCGGACAGAGTAGATTACGGAGCCGCAGATATGCTCTGTGGCAAGATTCGTAGGAGAATGAGGTGATCATGCGCGAACCGCTTACAGTTGCTCGTTCGATCGGTGACCGTTTTGTTGCCTGGCAAGGCATCATCGGGCGTCCCGATCCGGAGAAATGCCCGTTTGTTACGACCGGTAGCAAATTCGGCCCTACCCATGCCCACTCGCCACCGTACTTGGCACAGGCATTGTACCGGCTCTATGAGCGCACTAACGAACCACGCTACAAAGAGGCGGCGGATCGCTACGCGGTCTTTATGTTCAGCTTCGTCCGCGACCCGGTGCCGCCGGCGGCCGACCGCCAACGCAATCTGCGGCTGAGCCAGAGGATGGAGCGGGACCCTAACAGCGTAGGCGATCCACGGACTGTAAATAACCTCCTCAGCCGCTCCTGGATGCAGGGCGTTGGTCTCTGGTGCTATGGCGAATTCCGACTCCATAACCCGGACGAGGACTGTTTTGACGCCCGTGCCGACTCGCTCTTTGATTACTTGCAACAGCACCGCACTGATCGCGGTCACGCGTACAACATTGGGTACCCGCCTTCCAATTGCCAAGACCCATCCATTACCGACGGCGCCTTCACCGACGACTTGCGGTGGGTCGGCATGGGGCTGGTGCACTACTTTGAGCAGACGCGGCGGGATGACGTACTGGCTTCGGCGGTGCGGTTGGCGGACTACTACCTGCGCCTCCACGAAACCGGCTCGCCGGATGGCGCATTTGTCGATGCGTTGGGTACGTGGTGCATTGGGCCGTGGCCTACAGAGATTGCCGCCGAGCACTTTCCCAGCGTGCGCATGGATGAGACCGGCTGGGGCTTCTCGGCGCGGGGCGCGGTGGAATTCCTTTCACGGTTGCACACGTGGCTGCCGGCAGGGCATCCGCGGGAGGCAGTGATGCGCGACCGCTGCACGCGCTCGGTAGAGTGGCAGTTTTCCTGTCAGTTTCCGGATGGCGCCGTCGGCATGCACACCCAAGACGATCACTGGCTCGGCATGACTGCGGCGGCAATAATGGCCTACGACCACATTCGCGCGGTCGGCTGGGTAGACGCAGACCTTGAGAAGCGTGTGGGTCCAAGGGCGGCGAAGGCAAGGGATTGGCTGCTTGCCAACGCCACGGAAGAGTTTATCGATCAGGGAGGGTACCGCAAGATAACCGGCAGAACGACGCCGCACCCACCGGAGAACTTGGCCTGGCTCCTTGGTTGGACGGTCGAAGCGTTACTGCGCATCGAGGGTGGGGAGCATTGAGTCGCGGACGCAAGCTAAGGGAACGCGCGCCGGTAGAAGTAACCCTCACCGGCATGGCGCATCGCGGGCCGGCGGTGGGTCGCATTGACGGCCAAGTGGTTTTTGCCTTTTACGGCATACCCGGTGAGCAGGTGCGCGTGCAATTGGAGCTGCGCCGCAAGAAGTTTCTGCAAGCCCACGTGGTGGAGGTGCTGGAGCCTTCGCCGGACCGGGTTGCGCCCACGTGCCCCTATTATGGCGTGTGCGGCGGCTGCCAGTGGCAGCACATAGGCTATTCGGCTCAGGTGCGCCTAAAGCGACAAGTCATCGAGGAACACTTTGCGCGGATTGGAAAGCAATCGGTCACAGTCGACCAGGTCCATACACCTTCCTCCCCGTGGGAGTACCGCTACGGCTGTGAAATTGCGCTCTCCCGCGCAGCGGGCTTTCGTCAGCGCGGCAGCCGCCGCGTTGTCGATGTTGAACACTGCGCAATCAGCCATCCACTCATCTCCAAGTTGCTGGCAACGCTGAACAGCATGATTCAAGACGGCCGCACTCCCGATCTTTGGGGAAGGAATTGGGTGGAGGCGCGGGTGATTTCCCAGGGCGCAACCGCGAAACTCGCCCTTGTGCTGGAGGGCGTGCGCAACGTCGACTTAGAGGCCCAGCCGGAATTACGCGCGGTACTAGCTGCGCTCACAACCATTCCCGATGCCATTAGCGTTTCCTACCGTACGCCGAGCGGTGCGGTGGAACCCTTTGCCGGGCCGGCTATGGTCGACGTGGAGGTTTTGGGCAAGGCCATCCGGTTTCCGCCCGGCGCATTCTTTCAGGCAAGTGTGGAGATGTTGCCTACAGCCATTGCCCGCATGCGCGCTTTGGCGAAGGTTCAGGCCGATGAGACCGTACTCGATCTCTATTGCGGCGTGGGCATATTCGGCCTCTTCCTGGCAGAGGACGCAGGGCGCGTGATCGGCATCGAGATGGACGCGCAGGCAATCGACGCGGCGCGTCAGACCGCGGCCCTCTGGGGACTGCAAAACACTGAGTTTTGGGACTTGCCCGCCGAAAAGGTCACGGAGGACTTGCCGCAGGTTGACGTCGCCATCGTCGATCCGCCCCGCACCGGCATGGATCCGCGTGTGCTGCGCGCGGTGGCCGGTAGCGCGCCGCGTCGAATCGCCTATTTGTCGTGCGAACCGTCAACGCTCGCGCGTGATGCCGCGCTCCTGAAAGAGGTAGGCTACCGTGTGCAACGATTGGAGCTTCTTGATTTCTTCCCGCAGACGTATCATATTGAGAGCCTCGCGCTCTTCCGTCGTTGCTAACCGGGTCGAATGTCGCGGAGCTTGACCCACCGCTTGCAGACACTGTGATTTCGGAGGATTGCCCCATGTCGAATAGCCTGCAAACTATAGGCAGGCAACGGCAAGCGCCCGTTATCGGCATTACGGGGAATATCGGTACCGGTAAGAGTACCGTGGCGAACATGCTCGCCGCACACGGCGTGCACGTAATCGACGCCGACCATGTCGTGCACGATCTTTACACTGAACCGAACAGTGCGCTCGTCAGCGCCATTGCCATAGAATTCGGTGCGCGTGTAGTAACGCCGCGCGGCACGCTGGACCGCGCTGTCTTGGGAGGGATAGTTTTCGGGGATGCCGCGGCGCTTACCCGGCTGGAAACTCTTGTGCATCCAGTAGTGGTGGCTGTAGTGGAACAGGAGCTGGTGAGGGTATCGCCGCAAGCCCCTGTCGCCATTGAGGCCATCAAGCTCATAGAGAGCGAGCTTGTGTCGTTGCTCGATGCAGTCTGGATCGTGGAGGCAACACCAGAAATTCAACTTGCGCGCTTGCACGCCAAAGGGATGGCAATTGACGAAGCCCAACGGCGCATAGCGGTGCAGCCGTCTTCTCAGGAGAAGATTGCCCACCTGCGGCGGAAACGGGGCAATTCTGTGCCGGTATTTCCCATCGAGAATGCCGGACTGCTCGCTGAACTGCGAACGAGCGTAGACGCTGCTTGGGAGACCATGCAGGCAATGTTGCGTGATGTGAAGGAGTTGTAGCAGAATGCCGTGGACCGTAATCGGCCTTACCTTTGCTGCCGGGCAGAACCCGTATGCGGCGCTGTTTCTCCTGGCAGTGCTCAGCCGTTCGGATGACGTTGCGCTCTCGCTGCAAGCGCCTTTCTCCTTTCTCACGAACACCGCTGCTATCGCCGTGCTCTTCGTGCTTGCCGGCGTCCAGGTCTTCGCCGACAAGCATCCACGCTGGGGCCGCCTGGAAGCGCTGGTGAGTGTCGTCGCGCGACCGCTTTGCGCGGTAATCATAGTGCTGAGCCTCTTGGATGCGGATAGCGCAACCGTGTGGCTGTGGGTGGTGGTCGCGTTGCTGATCGCGCTTGGCAGCCACTTTCTCCGCCTGCTCTTGCGCCGCCGGCTTGCCGCAAGCATGGCCGGGATGGGGTACTTTCTGGTCAGCCTCACGCTGGACAGCGCCGCGTTGATTACCGGACTACTGGCAATCCTCGTGCCAGTCGCCGGCGCGGTATTGGGCGCAGTAGTGTTAGGCGGCGCGGCCGTATTGCCTCTTCGCACATTTGACGCCCCGAGCGATGGTGGAGATTGGGAAGCCAACGGCTAGACCCGGGAATTCGCAGGACTGCGAAAACCCAGAGTCGGCGATTGCTTAGCCAGGAGGGCCCACACCCTTGGGGCAATTGCGAGTGTCGTCCCTTTGGCGTGCAAGCAACATGCAAGGGTTGTAACTCAGCAAGAGTCAGGCGCAGGTTGCAAACCTGCGCTACCGGAATTCCAGGGAAATTTTGCTGAGGAATTTGAGTGTCACTGGGGATCCTAAGGGTAAGTGATTCGAGATCACTGGGCGCGCAGTAGGCGGCCAGTGTTGGCTCAGCGCGTCGTTTCTCAACCCAGTGTTCGGGCCGCAACGGAGTATAGAATCCTGGGCCCTTCCAGAATCCAGTCCCGGTTTGCGACATTAGCCGGACTAATGGGGATACTATCCGGTTGCGCTTAGAGCAGTTGCACCAGATCGCCGCGTACAAAGAAGTAGAAGTCCTGCGAGTCCATGGGTAGCGGCATCTTGCGGCTTACGAGCCAGGCCGTAAAGTTGCGGCGCGTCGTCGAGTTGGTAACAAAATCCAGCAGGAACGTGGGGCGCAACTCTCGATAGAGCGCTTCGGGGAACCACCAGCGCAGCTTGTAGCGGAACGGCACATAGTTGCTGAGGTGCTCGCGTGCGTTGTCAACCTGGCTAGCCGCAACAATTACAAATGCCGCCTCGCCGGGATCGCCAATCGTGGGTATGTAGCCGACCATGGTGTAGTCGCGCAGGTACCATGCAAACGGCCAAGAGTTCTCGTTGTCAATTAGCCCGATTAATTCCGTGTTGCCCGTGAGCTTCCGTGACATTTGCTCAATTTGCGCTGCGACGTAGGGCACGTCGGGGGTGGTCTGGACGTAAACGAGCAGGTCGCGCGGCGTGTCGCCGTGGGCGAACGCCAACGGCATGCCGGTATGGAGCGCGTAAACGCCAATCAAGAGGCAGAGCGTCAGGGCGATCCGGTGTCGCCGCAGGCCGCTGGGTTCGGAAAACTTCAGCCCCAGGTAACGCGAAACTAAGAGAATGCCCGGCAGCGAGAGGTGGAGCACAAGCCAGGGCATGCGCTCGCCCGCCGCAGAATAGAGCATGACCGCGCCTACGAACCAGAAGCAAAGAAACCGATCGGTCAAATTGCCGCGCCGCGCAAGCTGCCATAGCGCGGGCAGCGCGAACACGGCGACTATCAATTCGTAGAGCGGTATCTGCATGAAGTAATACCAAAGCGGCTGATTTCCGCGGTTAACGTCTTGTTGCGCCAGCCAGTATTCGAGCGCCTTCACGACGCCGCTTGCAAAGTCCTGGGGATGCGAGAAGAACGCGGTAAAGAGAGTGACGAAAATCAAGAGAAACGTGACGATGCCGGCGAGAAGCAGCGCCCGCTCGCGCCAGAGGTCGGCGAGCGCGCTCTTCACTGATTCATGGTTGGGCAGGCGGCCGGCGAGCCCGGGTGTGAACTGCTCCTGGAGAAAGCGCAGCACAATGAACAGACCCACTATCGCCAAGGTAATGTAAGTGTTCTCCTTCGTTGCCAAGGAGAGCGCCACCGCTATCGCGCCCAAGTAGATGTACCAGCGCTGCCGCGTATGCAACCAGCCAAAGAGAGCCAGCACAATGAGCAGCGTCCATGCCACGACGTATATGTCATTGCGCGCGAAACGCGAGAAGTAGAGCAGTGGCGGTGAAATGGCCATCAGGACAGCGGCAAGCACCATGCCGCCGCGTCCCAGATAGGGCTTCAGCGGATAAACCAGCAATACAGAAAGCACGCCAAAGAGCGCCGGTCCAAAGCGCGCAACCGCGTCACTGACGCCAAAGAGAAAGAACATGAAGGCCGTGAAATAAAATTGGAACGGTCCGTGAAGTATCGGGTTGTACCGGTAATTGAACGAGCGATAAATGTCCCAAGCGTACCGGGCATGCATGCTCTCGTCGTGGTGCAGCGCGCGCGAGCCGAGGTCCCAGAATCGAGTAAAGACCGCGAACGCGATCACGGCCAGGAACACAAGCGCCTGCCAGCGGGTCAGCCCGAATGGTGTCTCCGCGCGCAGCCAGTCCGCAATTGCCGGCCAATCGGCGGTCACCGGCGGTTCAGGGGCAGACGGCGGTTGATGCGACCGGGTCTTGCGCGACTTTGGTCTTGCGCGAGTTGTTCCTTCTTTAGCTGACATTTGCCCTCAGTACGTACACGTTGCCGCTCTGAAATACGATGGGGAACCAGTCCAAGAGGTGTTCGACGCCCTCGCCAAAGAGCTGGCGCTCCCAGTCACCTACAAAGATATAGTCAGCATCGTACTTGCGCAAGAATGCTTCAGCGACTGCTCGTGGTGCGGTCACATAGAACAGTTGCAGGTCGTTCTCGCGTTCGAGCACCAGTGCGAAGTCGTTACGCCACAGGTTTTCATGCTGGCGCCAGCCCAACACGGTCTGCAATCCCGTAAACGCCGCGACACGACTATATTGACTGTACTCCTGGCCGGTGGCCTCGACCACCACGCTATCTGACGGCGCGTTTTCCTGCAACCATGCGATCGCCGCGACTTCGTCGGGATGGTCGCGTGCATAGTACTTGGTGCCGTCCAATGTCGGCGGCTCGCGTTGAAATGACGCGAAGGTAGGCGCCGTGAGGAGACTATAGTACAAGCCGCTGAGCACAAGCAGAGTGGTGGCGATACCAAACACCCAACTCAACGGGCGTTTCCTTTCCCGCAGCCAAATTCTCGCGTAGTAGATTGCAAAGGCCGTCACCGGCGCGAGGAGCGTCCAAACCTGGAAATAGAGTTTGAACACCGTATTCATGCGCATGTTCGGTGGACCGAAGAAGTCCTTTACATAAATAAGCTCGCAGGCCAAAATTATGAGCGCGACGAGCCCAACGACAGCCCAGACGAAGGGAAGCGGTTCATCGTAGTTCCGCCAGCGCAGTAGGAGGGCGAGACCCGCAACCAAGCTGAACGCAATGATTGCCAAAGCCGCGGTATCGATGAGGCGTGCGAGGAGCAGCGTTATCGCTACCCAGGCCACGATCCCGATTGCATACGGGCGATAGAATGCCCAACGGCCCGCGGGCGCCGGCCCGGCGTCGGCGGGCGCCTCCAAGCCACCGTCGGCGCGGCGTCGTTGTTGTCGTGCCTTGCGCCCTCGCGTCTGAGAATCCTCGTCGGCCAATTCGGGGGCTACATGGCGCCGCGCTGTCTGTATGGCAAGAATCGTCAGCAAGACTCCGAGCGGCACCAAGAAAATACCGTGTACAGTGAAGAACTGGCCGAGGTCCGTGCGATAGGGCACAAGACCGATGCCCTGCGCCGGCGGATCGAACGCAAGATAGAACGGCGCAAAGAGAATTAGCGCCAAGACTCCCGTGGCACCCAGCCACACAAGCGCGTCCTTCCATTGTGCCAACCTGTCGTGCACTTTGAGCGAAAGCAGCACACAGAGCGCCAGCAGGAAGAAGTACGTGGGGAAGTCCCACGAATTCAGGAAATAGAGCCCGCCAAAGATTATAGCGCTAAGCACGACACGACTGACTCGCGAGATAGAGAGCAGCGCGAGGGTAGCTTTCCAATTCCGCACAAATGACGGAGGCAGGGGCGGATAGTCGAGCGTGGCGTACCAGGTGAGCGCGGTGAAAATCGCCAACAACGCAAATGGCAGCGCCATTACGTGGGGATGCATGTCACCCAGGATGAAACTGAATGCGGGAAACTCGTTGATCGTAAAGTCCAGCAGCGTGTCGCCATCGACCCGGCTGATTACCCGGCTTGCATTCCAGCCCACGCCGAACCAGAAGCCTTGCCGCAGGATTTCAGGTTCGGTAATGGCTTTCCAGATGGTGAAGAGATTGCCGATGAAGAGGAGGAGGAACATGCTAAAGAGGCCGGTGACCGTCCCTGCCCGCGGCACGGTCACCCCACCAGCGGCTTGGAAGCGCTTGACGAGCGTGTAGCCGATGCCATATGCGCCCAGGCCGCTCAGCGCGAAGAACAGCGCCAGTGCGAGATTGAAGGTAATGGCTGAGGGAATGCCGGTGAGGCGAGTGAGAAATGCCACGATGAGGTAGCCGAAATAGTAATAGTTGATGGAGAGACCTGCGGCCCAGGCGTCGTGCGGGGGCATGGATGATGACTGGAGGATGCTGTTCACCATCATGAAGTCCATGAACTTCTCAGTGCCGAGAATCTCCGGCGCCCACTGGCGCAGCAGCGCATAGCCGCCGAGGAGGATCAAGAACAGGGCTTCAATGACAATTACCTGATGCCCAACCACCTCTCGCCAGTCGCGGACTCGCCAATGAAAGCGCCGCGCAATATAGGCCGAAAGGGCGCCAAGGAGTATCAGCACCACGATTAAGGCCCATAAGGTATTCGGCAAGATCCGCAACGACATCAAGAACCAGCCGACAAAGCCAAAGAGGAGCAGGCCGAAGGTCTTGGCGAACGGATAGCCCCCGAGCGGCATCTTGCGAAATAGGAGCCAGGTCAGCGGCAGTGTTACAAGGCTGACGACTTGCACGGCAAGCCACCACAGCAAGATGTAGCCTAAGGTATTCGCCAAGGCAGCTACACTCCCGGCAGACGGATTACGGGGCTAACTTGCTTCACAACGCGCCAGCCACCCAGGCTACCCCGCGGCGCAAGAGCGTGGCTGCGCCCGGATACTGCAGTGAAGCCCTATCGTGACCCAGAAGTAGCGTGCATACGCGCGTCTGCGGATGTTCGACAGTCCAAAGCAGCGGCTGCATGCTGCCGTTCAGCGTGGCGTGGGCGAGCAAATGTGCTTGGGGAGTCAGTTGCACGTTCGCGTAGAGTTCGTCGCGCACCGCGAAGTCTACCATGTGCGCCGTGACGGGATGCGCAGCGTCGTCTATGTGAACGGAAAAGGGGCCGTAGGGGGGATGATAGAATTCCGGCGTAGGCCAACCGCCAATGAGCTGGGTGTAGGCCTCCCAGCCGCGAAAGCTCAATACGCCCGCATGCAGCACCAGCAGGCCTTTGCCGCCTGCAACAGCGTCGTGAAATGCTGCCTCTCTGCTGCCCGGCCAGCGCTCGTCTTTCGTATTGAGAAACAGCAAGAAGGCGTCGTAAGCATCGACGCGAGAGGTCTCGAGAATGCTTGTGTCCTCGGTGAGCGTAACCCTGATTTCACCGGAGGCTTCGAGGTGGTCGGCGACAAACGCGGCAACGTCCCTCGGATTGTGTGCCGGATTTGCACCGCCTAGGAGCAGAACGTCCTTCATCTGTGCTTATCACTTCCCCGTTGGAAAGAGCCTTGCAGGCTTCTTCTTCCATTTTATACCGTTTTGCGGCGCTGCGCGCGGCAAAGTGGATGCGCGGAGCGCAGCAATGCACAGTTCAGCCGGGCAACGGCAGCGTAGTGAAAGCCCTGCGGAGACCGCAATTGCCTGAGCCGGCGAGCAGCGGATGGCGGCGCCGTACCGAACAGCGGCTACATCAGGAGGCAGTGAGTACGGCGGTGGGCCGTGCCACTGCCGAGAAGGCGCGGTCGAGGATTTCTAACGCGCGATCGGCCTGTGCCATGGTAATAACGAGCGGCGGTTGGAAGCGGATGACATTCCCGTAGAAGCCGCCGCAGCCTACGAGCAGGCCCGCTTTCCGGCACTCTTCCTGCACGCGCTTCGCCTCCTCCGGGGCGGGACTCTTGGTCTCGCGGTCCTTTACAAGCTCGATACCGATCATGAGTCCCTTGCCGCGCACGTCGCCGATGAGGGGCTGGGCGCGCTGCATCCCCGCAAGCGCATCCAAAACGTGTTGCCCAATGTAGCGGGCATGCTGTGCCAGGTTTTCACGTTCCAGGTAATTTATGGTGGCAATTGCTGCCGCGGCCGACACAAGATTGCCGCCGAACGTGCTGAAGTGGTCGCCCGGCAGGAAGGACTCGCCAATTTCCGACCTCGTGGTAAAGGCGCTAAGCGGAAAGCCGTTGGCAATCCCCTTGGCGAGCGTGAGAATATCCGGTTCAACGCCGATTTCCTCGCTTGCGAACATCGTGCCGGTGCGTCCAAAGCTCGATTGCACCTCATCGGAAATGAAGAGCGCATCGTTTCTCTTCAAGATCCTACTTACTTTTGGAAAATACTCCGGCGGCGGCACAATGATGCCGCCTTCTCCCATAACCGGCTCCGCAATCATTGCCGCCACGTTGCCGCTCGTCTGTGTATCGAATACGCGTTCCACTTCATCGGCACAGGCCACGTTGCAGGAGGGGTAGGTAAGGTGGAGCGGACAGCGGTAGCAATACGGGGCCGGCGCCATTGCGACACCTGAGACCAGCGGCCCGGCGCGGCGCTTGCGGCGCGCATTGCCGCCGAGGCTAAGGGTGCCGAGCGTGCGTCCATGGAAAGAATATTGGAGGGTAATGAACTCGTTGCGATTGGAAAACGTCTTTGCAATGCGCAGCGCGCCTTCAACGGCCTCGGCGCCGCTGTTGCCGAAAAACGATTGCTCAAGGCGTCCCGGCGTAATCTCCGCGAGCTTTTCAGCCAGATCGCCCACTGCCGGCGCGTAGTAGAGATAGCTCCCCACGTGAATATGGCGGTCCATGGCGGACTTGGCGGCCGCAATTACCTCGGGATTGCTGTGCCCGGCATTCACCACGGAATAGCCCGCAAATCCATCCAAGTACGTGGTTCCGTCTGCAGCCGTAATCGTTGCGCCTTGCGCATGAGATACCTCCACCGGCGGCATCGGGGGCGCGTGGCTGGTTACAACATATTTTTCGTACTTTTGTTTGGTGTCCATAGTCTCCAATCCCATCCTTCAGGGAAGACCGGCCCGCAGTCTAAGGCATTTGACAACTGGTGCCAGTATAGCGCACCCGCGCGAATCGATGTCTTGAGGCTATGCACTTTGCGCGAAATCGACAGGGTAGCAAGAGCAAAGACGAGTTCGCCTTTGCATGTGGATCCTAGCCGAACCAACTGCACCGGATTGCCGGCAACCCCGTGCGCTCTGGGCGGGTCCAGGATGGGCGCGCACCCGCTTGAGCTCACTTGATCTTCTTAGAGTTCTTCTTGACCTCTTGGTAGACCAGCCGCGGGGTGAATTCCGGGTCTATCATGCGGAAGTAGTATTCTGACGACGTGGCCGGGATGTCGCCAACCTGCCGCAGGTACCAGATGCAGAAGACCCCGGCCCAGGGCCAGTTGGAGCGACCGTACCGCACACCCTCAACCGTCCACTTTGCCTGTTGTTCTTCCGTAACCCGCCGCCAGATGAGCTTATCTGCCGGCATATCGGCAGGCGAAGCATTCCAGCCGTATTCATTGAACCAGACTGCTTTTTCCGTATCGCCGTTGCGTTCCATTACCTCATGCAGCAGTTCGACGCGGCGAAAATTCAATACTTCGGGATCAGGGTCCGCGGTAGGTGGGAACTCGAGCCCGTAGGCATTCGCTGACATGATGTCGAAGTAGTCAAAGGCGCCATGTTGATACATCTGATCTAGATATTCCAATTCGACCAGGGCCCGCGGGGAGCGCTCCAGGGTGATGGCGAGGGGAGCCGAAAGCACTTTGATGTCGGGATCCACTGCCTTTACGCTCTCATAGCCGACGCGCAAGAGGTCCACGTAGCCTTCGGGATCAGGCGCCGTTCCCCATTCGTGCGCGAGATTGGGCTCATTCCAGATTTGGTAATGGGATACGCGCCCTTTGTAGCGCTCTGCCAATTCGGCCATGAAATCGCCGTAGTCCTGGAAGTCTGCAGGCGGTTCTTCAGGCCGGGTATCAGGGTCTCTTGCCCACTGCGGGCTGCGATCAACGCGGGCGATCAACTTGATATCGAATTCTTCCGCAAGGTCTACGATTTCGTCAAACCTTTGCCACGCCGACTTCTGCCAGACTTGATCGTAGAAATTGCCCTTTTGCGACTGCTCGATGAGCTCCCAGGGAAAGTGTTGCTTGAGCCACACAATACCGGCGTCCCGGGCCATCTCGAAGGTCTTCTCTTTCTTCCAGAATTCGACTTCCTTATGGAGGAATGCGTTTGCGCCCCAGGGGTTGACATTCGCTTCGGGAATAGTGCGCTCGATATCCGGCTCATCGTCGCCGCGGAACGGGCCGCATGCGACCGCAGCCAATGATGCGGCGCTCGCCGTCAACAGTGCTCTACGTCGCATTGAATCTCATTCTCCTAACTCTCTTGCATGTAATCGTGTGTCATTCGCAATGCCTCATGCGGGTCAATAGTGTCTGGTTGCAGGTCAAGAGCGTACCATTTACAGAGTCCCGCATCAAGCAAGCGAGTCAACGGTTTGCAAATTGGTGCGCTCCCTTGTCCCGGCGGCAGAAAGAGCCCCGCGCCCGCTGCGCTTGGCAATCCAAGCATCCCTAAGTGGAGTTGGCTTGCCAACCGGTCGTCGATATCACGCACGTAGCAATAGCTAATCCGCGCGCCATGACGCTCGATCAAAGCCATGATGTCTATTTCCATCAGGGCAAGATGCCCCAAATCAAGTGCGAGATGGACAATTTCCGGATCCGTTTCTTCGAGGAAGCGTTCCATCTCTTCTTCGGTTTCGATGAATGAGGCGAGGCGCGGCCGAAACGCCACTTGTACACCGATCGAGCGAATCATATCGGCGACGCTCTGAACGGTGTCGACGAGGATGGCATGATCACTCGCAGTGAGTGAATCGTAGCGGACTGCATTCGGCCAGCCGGCCGTGGACATGCGTTCGTTGGACCCGGGGATGGAAAGAATGCAGTGGTTTGGATCCAGCGCCGCCATGCCATCGAGCAGTTGCGGTAGCGTGGGGCGATGGGTTGACGTTACCGCGCGGTCGTACCAGGGCTCGTGCAGTGTGAGTGCAGAAAGTGTCAGTCCGGATTCGTTGAGAAAGTCCTGTTGCGCCAGCAAGAAAGGCAGGGCTGCTCCGCGTTGCTCGATACCACTGAATTGAGCGGCGCTGCAGGCCTCTGCAATCTCCTCGAGGAGGGCATCTTTCCACAGCCCTGGAGCGCAGGTGAGCGGCGGGCCCACTTGCTACTTCCCCTCGTAGTTTGGGCGGGGATAGCGTTGATTGTCGCGCTGGCCTTGAACGCCATTTTCTGAGTCAGCGGGCGTGTCGTAGGCGACGATTGTGTTCGAACCCCCGTTGGGTACAGGCGAAGCTGCGGCATTGTTCGAACCGGCATCGCGGGCGCCGTTCGGCGGCTGTGCCATTTGGATGATGGGAACCAACTCTGAGAGCTCTGTAAAAGTATCTGCTACGTCAATGAGCGCCATGGCCGTCATCTCCGCTAGTCCCACAACCTCTACCCGCACCCCTTTGAATTGTACCGCCTCTACCAGCCGGACGAAATCCCCGTCTCCCGAAACCAAGACCGCCGTATCGATGTGCGGCGCGATCATCAGCATGTCGATGGCAAGTTCAACATCGAGATTGGCTTTGACGGTTCCATCAGGAAAACGACGAAGGTGCTTAGTAACAACACGGAAGCCGTGCCGCTTCATCCAGGTCAAGTAGCCTTGGGATTCGGGGTTTTGCGGGTCCACTCCGGCGTAGGCAAATGAACGTAACAGGCGCCGGCGCTTTGTAAGGACCTCTACCATGCGTGTGTAGTCGACTCGGATGTTAAGTTTGCGCGCCGCAAAATAGAGGTTTCCCAGGTCCATGAAGAGCGCTACTTTCTCAAAGTAGGGTGGGAACCCAAGCTGTTCCGTTTCAAGCGAAGGACGATCGAGATGGCTTACATTCATGGGTAGCACCTTGCACTACAACGAATCTGTTCGGGTGGTCTTTTCCAATGAGAGCCAGGGACGTGCACTGTGAAGGGATTGCACAGACGGAGAGCAGTCTCTCTTGGGCGGATTGGAGTCGAGAGGCGCGGAGGAGAGCAGTCGAGCATTGGGTGAAGGCGAGGAAGCCTAGCTAAGGTTAATTGGGCACAAAAGAAAAGTAGGTTTGAAAAAGTGTTGGAATCTCGCTCTGTCGAGATCCCTAGAGGCGGAGTCAGATAAACATAGGACTGTTCGCGGCGTTGGCCCGGCACGCTCTCGACAGCTCTTTGCGGTGTCTTCCGTCGACAGGATGCTCGTTCCATGAGTAACGAGGAATTTCGATTGCAGGTCTGTGCATGGCAGGCGCGGGGTCATTGCAGCGAGGGAACGGGGCGCCGGAATCGGCTTGGGATACGTAAAACAGGACTGGATCCTTGAGCGGGGAAAATGCTAGTTCATTGAAGTATAGCAAAAGAAACGGGCATTTGCTAGTGGGGTCTTATCTAGTCTAGCACACGAGCGCATTGGCGGCTACTGTGCCGGGCTTTCCCCAAACCCCGTCCTGCACTGACTTTCCCGGCATTTCGCCGTGCTTGGAACTCTTAGGCGGCCGGCGAGCGAGTTACGTTGGCGAGCGCGGCTGGGGACCGCAAGTTACGTGGCACACGAGAGACACAAGCCAATTGCCGTTTGGACAGAACCGCGGAGTTCCATGCGGTCGGAAACCGGGCCACTTTACCGAATAGTAAATATTGCCCGCGTGGATGCATTTGAGGCTGCGCGCACAGGCAGAGAGAGTATACTGATTGTGGAGTGAACCCCGGGTGACGTAATCAAAGTCCAATTGCGCGCCTCTCGCATGGGTTCAGGACAAGACTGCGGGGTATGGATGGCGTTGTTTCGTAGCATGCGCCAACAAGGCGTGCTCCGGCCTCCATCAGTGTAACAAGAGTTCAATTGCCCAAAGAGTAGTGTGAAATGCGGAAGGTTGACTTGCTCGTCATCGGCACCGGTCCAGCCGGTCACCGCGCTGCCATTCAAGCAGCGAAGCTCGGTAAGTCGGTTGTGGCAATTGAGCGCCGCCGCTTCGTTGGCGGCAATCTGGTAAATGCCGGCTCAATTCCCAGCAAGACATTGCGTCAGGCGGTGCTCTACCTTACCGGCTTCTTTGAGAGAAACATCTATGGGATCACTTACACAGTTAAAGAGAACATCACCATCGCCGATTTGATGTTTCGCTGTGAGCACGTGATCAAGAACGAAACCGATGTGCTTGAAGTCCAACTGTCTCGCAACGGTGTAACGCCGCTCTATGGGAGTGCGGAATTCATCAGTCCCCACCGGGTAGCCGTCACCTTGGAGGAAGGACGCGTGGAGGAGATTGAAGCAGACTTCGTGATCGTCGCGACGGGAAGTCGTCCGGCCCACTCCGCGATGGTGCCCTTCAATGGACGATCGATCATTGATACCGATGGCGTATATATGCTCCGAGAAATCCCTAAGCGTCTCGCCATCGTCGGCGCCGGCGTTATCGGCGTCGAGTATGCGTGTATTTTTGCAGCGCTAGGGGTAGACATAACCCTCATCGAGCAGCGCGACGAGATGCTGGAGTTCATTGACGAAGAAATTCGTGAGGCGCTCTCTTACCACATGCGCGAAGCGGGGATAACGTTTCGGTTCCGAGAGGAAGTGGCTGAAGTCTCCGACGAGGGCAGTCGCATTGTCGCTCGCACACGCAGCCGCAAGACCATTATGGCTGATTATCTACTCTACGCCGGTGGCCGCCAGGGCAACACCGACATGCTAAACCTTCCTGCTGCCGGTCTTGAGGCTGACAAGCGGGGTCGTCTCAAAGTAAATGAGCGCTTCCAAACCGAAGTGTCCCATATCTATGCGTGCGGCGACGTGATCGGCTTTCCGGCCTTGGCCGCATCATCCATGGAGCAAGGCAGGCTGGCCGCGCGACATGCTTTTGGTGAAGGCGGTTCGTTTAACTCAAACCTCTTCCCTTACGGCATCTATACGATCCCTGAAACGTCGATGGTGGGGCGTACGGAAAAGGAACTAAGCGAGGCAGGGATCCCCTATGAAATTGGCGTCGCACGCTACCGCGAAATAGCGCGGGGACAGATCATCGGTGATCCCAATGGTCTGGTGAAGCTGCTCGTGCACGCGGACGACAGAACCATCCTTGGCGTCCACTTGCTCGGCACCGGAGCTTCAGAGCTGGTCCACATTGGTCAAACGGCGATGGCGCTTGGCGGCACACTCGATTTCTTTGTGGATAACGTCTTCAACTACCCGACACTGGCCGAGTGCTACAAAGTTGCAGCGCTCGATGCGTACAACAAGCTTGCTTGAGGAGTCGTTGACTCGCGCGGAGGCTTGAGTTGAGGGTGGTTGAATCGCTTGCTGTTGGCTCCTCATTGCTTTCCTCGATTGAGATCACGGCACAGCCCACGCTTGCTGAGCAATAGGATTGCAGTGTGCCTTTCTTCTCATTGTCCCTTTTGCACTTGGGTAGGCCCATTCACTAAGTGCGGGCAGGCAAAGGGTACCGCAAACTGTGAAGCTGCGCACTGTCAGACTCCTGCTTGAACTGCCATTTCCGATTTAGGGACATACAGACTGCGCCCACGCAACCGCAATTGAATTGTTTGTCTGTCTCTGTCTGCGAGTGCACTGGTGCGCAGTTACTCCACCTTTCATCGACCTATGGGAGGTGCGACTCACTGCGAAGCCGGATCAATCCGATGGCGCAACGACACAGAGTGCTACTCCTGAAGAGGCGCTTGGTCGAGCAAGATGAAGCGTGGAGCGAGAAGCACGGTAGGGTCTTGGCCCGGAGCATAGGTAATCCACGCCACTGGTAGGCTCTGTACGCGCGCGGCGGGGCGAAACAGTGTGAAGTACAGGACATACGGTTCACCTGGATTCTCCGGGAGATACACTTCTCTTGGCGCATGCGCCGGCCGGCCGTTTACGCTGAGGCTGCTTTCCAGAGTCGTGAAGTCCAAGAGGAAAGAGAAGTAGCTGCCATGGTCCGGGGGCTGCGACTGCATGAGCCGCCACACACCCACGCGAAACGGCGAATCCCAATGCCACCAATGACCGTAGATACGGCGCTGTTTGATGAGATCCCAGACTACCTGGTTCTCCAAAGGGTTCGCGCGTTTGCCGTAGAAGCGTACGTCGACTCTAAGCTTGTTGTTGCTGAAGGTTGGGACGATGTGCAGAGCGGGGACTCCAGTGCGCGGCACAGCGCTCGTTGGCGCCACCCGTTGTGCGCGCACCCAGATAGAGCCGGTCGCAGTGAGAGTAACCTGGTGTGGAACAGTCGCAGCCAAGGGGATGAGGGTAGCGCCAGGCTCTAAATCGTAGGAATTCGAAAGACCGCTGGCAACAATCTCCACCCGTGAAGTATTTGGAGAGAGGATGGTCAAGAGAAGTGATTCGGAGCTCTGGTCTTCTGCTCCTGCGGCTTGTAAGCACGACAGGTCCAGCGTTGACACCGTGTGCGCGGGGATATGCCATGCGGAAGGGGCACTGGCGATAGCGCGATTGGGGCAGTCCCTGCGGTCAAGGGCATAGAGACCGACGCCAAGGGCATGCCAGATGCGTTGCGAGGGATGGATGCCCCAGGCAGCGGGGAAGTCTTGCGGAATAAAGGCCCAGTTGAGCCAGCGCTCTCCGGGAGGATCGTCGATGAGGAGCGCGAAGTCGTAGCGGTCGGTTGGTTGGGGTTCATTGACTGCGAGGCGGACATTGATGTGGTTATCAGCGGAAACAGCGCTGGCAATCTGACTATCACGCAGGGCATACAGGAGCGCCCAGCGCAAGTCTTGCGGTATGCCGGGGGAGACGTATACAGATGCTGCTTGAGGTACGAGTTGATTGAGGCTGCGTACGAGGTCTTGAAATGTGCGCGGGCGCTCCGCGTAAAACTCGGGGCGCACTTCATAGACGTGGTGCCAGGCGAACCCCTCGTGAAGGTCCTCGTCAGAAAATATGAGGGAGAAGAAGCGGTAATCTTGAAGGATGGCGTGGGTCTGAGGAGAGGTGTGGATGAACCACTTTTGGTTTACGACGATGTGCGTGATGCCGTATTGCTGCATGGCGGTTGGGTCGAGCGCATAGAGCGCATCGAAGTATGTTGGGCTGGGATAGCGAAAGTAGGTAAATGAGAAGACATCAACATTCTTGTGCGGGGCGAGACCCCGGATAAGCAGCGGCACTTCGGGAAAGTGGTTGGTCAGGACACGCGCATCGGGGGGGAGAGTGCGGAGGAACCGTCGGGCCTCCGCCCCCATGAGGAACATGTATTCGCGCCCGGTGATCCAATCAATGTGATCACTCTGGCGATGCGACGGTGATACCGTCCAGTGATCTTCCGTGCTCTGCCCCAGAGTCACATGCCTCTCGGCAGCAACATTCTTCATGGAAGCGGCAAGCGGCCAGCCAATGGTGAACGCAGCGCAGGCGATAAAGAGAGACCAAGCAAGCCACCGGCGGCGCATGTGAGAAAGAAGCGTCAGCGCACCGATACCGAGAAGCAAAGCCAGCGAAGAATGCCCGAAGTCAATCCAACGCAGCAAGGTGCTTGAGTAATGGTAGACGACGAAATGTGGGAAGAGCATGCCGACTGAGCCGATTGCGGCCAACCAGACGAGAGGAATTGAGTGTTTGGAACGTAGTGCCCAGATGAGGAGGGCTGGCGCTGCGAGGAGTGGAAGACCGAACATTACAAGGTAGATGGTTGCCCAAGGTGGCGGAAAGGCCGACTGAAGGTGTGGTGGGCCAAATCGAGAAGGTAGGGGCAAGAAAGTGAAATCGAATGCGGTGCCAAGGCCTGTGCCACCTGCGGGGGAGTGTAGAAGAACAGCCGTAAGGAACCCCCCCTGGAAGACAGCGATCAGGGCAGCGGGAGTTGCGGCGAGGACATAGCTCCCAATGTAGGAGAATTTCCGCTTTGTAACGGTCCACCAAAGGGCAAACGCTCCCCAGCCAATTAAACCTAGGGCAAAGACTGATGACTCAATCAAGGCAACGCTCGCAAAGAGCACACCCAACATGATCCATTGTATCCGGCGTATGAAAGGTGCTTCCATGTGGCGTGCAGGGGAAGTAAAGTGCGTGGCTAGGATTATGACGCTCAGCAGAACCGCCCAAGCGATAAGGTAGTGTGGCTGAGTGAGGTAGAGTGGGAAGGCGGCAAATCCTGTTGGCGTAATACTTGCTAACGAATCGACAAGGATTTCTTCTGCCGCTGCGGAGGTTGGGGCAAACCAACGGAGTTGGATGTTTCGAACGGGGGCGATAAGGAAGGTCAGTCCTGCGCCGAATGAGAAAAAGAGTCCGGCTAGCAAGCCAAAACGGATGTTCTTCAGGATCCTTGCGGCGAGCACCGAAGCGGTGAGGTAGGCCGTCATGGCGGCAAAGGGTGTCAGGATGAAGAAGCTGATGGCACTGTCCAACTGTCCAATGTGGGAGAGGATGGCGGCGATAAAGGCGCCGCCGTAGTGGTACTCGGCGACGAGCATGGGAGCGCCTGGCGCCATCACGGGGAAGTTGCCGAAGCGTATGGTATTGGCGAGCCAAAAGTGGAGGTAGTAATCCCAAACTGGGTAAACGGCGTAATTCACAGCGCTCAGGATGAAGAGCAAGAGTGCGGCGCCGAAAAAGAGGCCGCCATCGCGCCGCGAGAGTGGCTGCAGAGGTTTGTAATAATGGCGGCGGGCGAGCGCAATTGAGACGGAGACGGCGAGAACGGCCAGCAAGCCCCAGGTAAGTGCGCGGGGTGTGCCGATTACGTAGGCGAAGAGGTTTGCAACTAGGAGAGTGGCGGCAAGGCCGATAGGGAGCGCAGTAGCGACAGCGGCGGTGAGAGAGCGGAGGCCGAAGGCGAAGTAGACGAGCAAGAAGCCACTGACGGCGATGCAGGTGAGAGCGGCAAGAACGCGGATGAGATTGAAGGTGAGGGCGGGATCGACCGTGATGCTAAGCATGGGTGAGGGTGTGAATTCTTGGCTTCAATTCTGTTGCGCTACGGATGGCACGTCGCTCCAGGATTTGACGAGATTGGCTTTGTACGTCTGTGCCTCGGCCAAATTCTAGTCTTGGCTAATTGCAGCGTCAACGAGAATGAACCGTGGCGCCGGCGTCACTGACGGTTCCTGCGTGGCAGAATAGGTGATCCAGGCCACGGGCAGGCTGAGTACACGAGCAGCCCTGCGGACAAGTGTAAAGTACAAGACGTACGGTTCACCAGGGTTTCTAGGTAAGTCGGCACTCTCTTGTGCCTCTGCAGTCTGACCGTTTACGGTGAGGCTGACGTTTAGTGTCGCGAAGTCCAAGGCGAAGGCATAGTGGCTGCCGTGATCGGGCGGTTCCTCTAAGACAAGCTTCCATAAGCCCGCGCGATGCGATGACAACGCACTTCGCGAATGACCGTGAATGTGTCGTTGTTTGACGAGTTCCCAAAAGAGTTGGTCGTCCTGCGGGTTGAAGCGGTTTCCGAAAAAGCGGACGTTGGCGGTGAGTATGCCGTTGTCAACGCTTGGGAGAACCTGTAAGGCGGCGATGCCGGACTGAAGTCTGTTGCTATTGGGGGAAACACGTTGGGCATGTACCCAAACCTGGTCTGCGGGGTTCAAGGTGATTCTTTGAGGTCTAGGCATGTCGAGAGGGATCAATGTAGCGCCAGGATCGAGACTGAAAGACCGGGTGAGGCCAGCGGCAGTAATCTCAATGTGAGTGGAGACTTGTGCGAGGACAGTCAATAGCATTGATGTGGCACTGCTGTTTTCGTTGGCAACCAGGTCAAGGCAGTCCAAGTCAAGAGTTGTCCGTGAGTTGGCGGGCAGATGCCAAGAGGGCGGGACGCTGAAGTACGCACGGTTGGGGCATTCGCGGTGTACGAGAGTGTAAAGGCCTACGCCAAGAGAATGCCAGATCTGTTGGGAAGGATGGAGCCCCCACACAGATGGGAGATCTTTCGGAGTGAATTGCCAGTTGAGCCAGCGTTCCCCGGGTGGCTCGTCGATGAGAAGGGCGAAGTCGAAGTTATCGTCCGGGTGCGGCTCGCCTATTACTACACGGGTCTTGATGTGGCTATCCACGGTAGGATCGCTTCTTAGCTGCTTGTCACGCAACGTATATAGTAGCGCCCACCGAACCTCTTCAGGAATAGCCGGGGAGACATAAACAGTGGCGTCGACTGGTATGAGATTGGGAAGGACGTGCAAGAGGTCATCGGTAGGACCAGGGCGCTCGGAGTAAAAGGCAGGGAGCACTTGGTAGACGTGGTGCCAAGCAAATCCTTCTTGGGTCTCTTCATTTGAAAAGATGAGGGAGAAGTATCGGGGATTCCGCAACAATGCGTGGGTTGCGGGAGACGTATTGCGGAACCACATTAGGTTGATGATCAAGTGAGTGATGCCGTATTGCTCCATGGCAATTGGGTCGAGCGCGTAGAGAGCATCAAAATAGGTAGGACTGGGAAAGTGGAAGTTATTGTAGGAGAAAGTATCGACACTCTTGTGTGGAGCGGTTCCGCGGATAAGCAGGGGAACTTCGGGGAACTGGTTCGTCAAGACTCGCGCCGTGGCTGGGATAGATCGGAGAAATTCTTGGGTTTCACCGCCCATACGGAAGGGGTACGCACGCCCACTGATCCAGTCGATGTTGTCGCTCTGTCGAAATGGCGGTGATATGGTCCAGAGACTTTCAATGGTGTGTCCGAGGGATACTGGTCGTTGGTTGGTAACGTTTTCTATCGAAGCAGCGAGTGGCGATGCAATGGTCAGGCCGGCGACGGCGAGAGAAATAGCCCAGGCCAGGGGGCGATTGCGTAGCTGTGAGAGAAGAGTCATCATGGCAATCCCAAGTAGGAATGCAAAAGACGCGAGGCCGAAGTCAACGAAGCGCCGGATATCTGCGGAATAGTTGTAGATGACGAATTGAGGGATCAACATGCTGGCCAGGCCGACAGCAGCCAGCCATGTCAGCGGCCCACGGTGTTTGGACATTAGTGCCCAGACCAGGAGTACAGGCGCAGCGAGGAAGGGGAGGCCAAGAGTGATGAGATAGATGACTATCCCCAGTAGCGAATATCTGGATTCCGGGTTCGGCGTTCCTCCGCCTGTAGCCTCAGGAACGAAACGGAGTGAGAAGGTGTCGAACAAGCCGGTATCCGCGGGTGAAGCGGAGATAAGTGCAGCCGTAAAGACTCCTCCCTGAAGCAATGCGAGTAGGGCCAGAGGGACGGCGGCGAGGACATGGTTTCGAAGGAACAGGATTTCTCGCTGCGTCGCTGCTCGCCATAGTGCGAAGGCAGCCCATCCGAGCAAGCCGAGGACGAAAATTGATGTTTCTATCAGAGCGATGCTGGCGAAGAGTGCGCCAAGTAATGACCAGTGATACCATCGTGCCCCAGGCTTAATGCTCTTGGAGTTGGAGTCTAGGTGCGAGACTAAGAGGATACAACTGAAGAGAATTGCCCAAGCGATGAGGTAGTGAGGCACGACGATGAAGTTAGGATAGGCCTCAAACTCCCAAGGCGAAATTCTTTGAAACTGATTTAGCAGTTCATTTTGGGCGGCAGCGTTTTGAGGAGAAAACCACCGGAGGTGGATCATGCGAACCGGCGCGATGAGATAGGGCATGCCGCCGGCGAAAGAGAAAAAGAGCCCAGCAATTAGACCGCGGCGGAAACTGCCAAGAATGCGAGCGGCCAGCGCGGAAGCGGCGAGGTAGGCAGCGGTAGCTGCAAGGGGTGTCAAGATAAAAAATACTATTGCACTGTCCAACTGCCCAATGTGGGCCAGCATGGCCGCAAGCAGGTCAGCACCATAGTGATACTCGGCAAGCAGTGTGGGTGACCCCGGGGCCATGACGGGGAAGTTGCCAAAGCGAATGGTGTTTGCCAGCCAGTAGTGCATGTGATAGTCCCAAGTTGTAAAGACTGCGTAGTTGACGACACTCAGGAACAGCAGCACTATGCTGGCGGCGATGCAAAGGACACTGTCATGCCTTGAGGATGCTTGTCGAGGCGCATCGGAACGCAGACGAAGCCAGGCAGATACAATGGCAACGGCAATTACGATGAGAAGGCCCCATGAAAAAGCGCGGGGAGTGCCAAGGGGATAAGCGAGCAGATTGCAGACCAGAAGTGTACTGGCAAGGCCAATGGGAAGAGCAGTGGCGAGAGAGGTGGCAAGTGAGCGGAGGCCAAAGGTGTAATAGACAAACAGGAAGCCGCTGAGGGCGATTAAGGAGAGGGTGCCTAGAACACGAAGGAGATTGAAGGTAAGCGCGGGATCAACCGTAATGCTTAGCATGTATACCTAGAGTTTCTTCTTTGCGTGTAAGAAGCCAGGAAGGTGGGGAGCTTTGCATGCGCAGCTGAATAGCTTAACGTGGCGGCAAGGGTGCCCTCTTGGCTAGGCTTCGTAAGAATGCCCGGGCGCCGGCGTGTGCCGCATGTAGACGGACGACCGGCCTGACCAGGCGTTCGCGTGAGACCTCATCTGTTTGCGTCGCAATACTGGCCACATGGACTTGACCTTGGCGCAGCAGGTCGCTGAGGGCAGAGGTCGTGCGTCGCACGATGCTTGCGAGCAAGAGCGTCAGGATCAATATGAGAATGGCGCCGAGCAGCGCCTCGATGACGAGCACCAGCATGGCGATGTCCCGCCAATGCGCCAGCGTCATGACAGCCTCACTGCTTGGCTTCCTCAAAGCGGGCGAGCAGTTCCTGTTCGGTGGCCTCGGCGGCCTTAGCGGCCTCAAGTCTGGCGACTTCGATCTGGCGCCGGACACTCTCCCGGAAAGTCTCACCGCTACTGGGAGCGAGCAAGCCGCCGATTACTGCGCCAAGCGAGATTCCCATCGCAAAGCCAACCGTAAACCCTAGCACTCGACTGCGCTCCTTGTCTTACTTTTTCTGCACGCGCGCAACACTGTGCGCAATTGTGCGAGCGAACCGCAAAATGCCAATGGTCTTGCCGGCGGCCTTGGCTGTGGGACGCACCACAGCTTCGCTTACAAATTGCGTTGTTCCCTTGATCGTGTTGCTTGTCTCAGTCAGTGATTGCAAGAGCGGTTGAATCTCTTGCTGGATCGTTCCGGCAAGTCGTACAACGGCCAGCACTAAGAAGAGCAGCGAAAACGCCATGAGCATGGAAACAACGGCGAGTACGATGACTGCTATATCGCGAATATCGCTAAGACCCAAGGCTCAGTTCCTTTCTCGTCAGCATGAGCGAGCGCGAAACGCAAGTTCTCTTGTCTTATAGTATATACGCACATCGCGGGCGCAAACGCTTGCGCCATCGAGATGTGTCGCCGAGACATAGGCCAAGCATGACGACTGCATGCGCCTATTGGCCGGCAATGCTTGTGGACCCGCTGGCAGCAGGGGCCCTGCGCACGAAGGGAATAAGGCGCTTGAGGCCCAGGAACATCCCTCGGCGGTAGAGGCGCCAACGCAATCGCCCCCATGCCTTGACTGCGGTGTTTTTTTGTTGGGGCGAAATGCCTTGCGCACTGTAGAGCGATTCAGCATACGTCGTGCATATCGCCCGAACCGCGCTATCAGGGAAGCGTTTCTTGGAGATCGAGTGCACGTTTTCCAACAGCAGACGGCCGTATTCTTGAGGAGTGAGCGCAACAGAAGCCGGAATTCCGGCAAGTCTTCCTGCCCGAACCAGCTTGCGATAAGTGTGCCGGACCATCTGGTGGGGCTTCATGCGCCATTCTTGAAAGATCGAATAGGCGAACCACCCCGCTCCTATCACTATCAGAACCAACAATACCGGGCGGAGGTCAGGCAGGTTGGGGACGTCAACGCCCAGAATGCTGGTCCCGGGCACAACACCGCCGACCGCGCCAACCGCGCCTGTGACCAGGAAGTCATCTTCGCCAAGCTCATCGTAGAACTCGTCAAGTTCAGGATTCGACGAACCGCTAATCTCTGAAGCCAGGATGCCGCGGTCGATGGGCGTCTGATTGGGACTTGGCTCGAAGGGAATCCAGCCAAGGCCGGGAAAATATGCTTCGGGCCACGTGTGCGCCTGCTTCTCGGTCACAACGAAACGCCGCTGCGCCACGTCATAGCGACCGGTGGCAAAGCCTACGGCAAGGCGCGCCGGAATGCCTACGGTGCGCAGCATCACAACCATGGTGCTGGCGTAGTAGTCGGCATAGCCGCGCTTGGCCTCAAAGAGGAAGTAGTCAACCGCATCCTTGTCGGCAGGCGGCGGCGGAACTGCGATTGAATAGGGGATGCGCCGCAGGAATAGCTCGATTGCCAATGCCTTCTCATACTGCGTTTCCTTGCCGCGCACAACCGTTCTGGTGAGGTCCTGTACGCGATCAGGTATTCTCGGCGCCTGCAAGTAGCGACGGAGATCGTTGGGTATCTCGCCCTGCGCATTGAGCAACTGATCTTCAGTTGCGGTTGTAACCAAGCTCTCGATGGTGTACTCCAGGTCGGGCACCGCGACACGACGCGCGCGCAAGAGGTCGTAGTCGTCCGGAGAGTCCGTAGACGCCACCTGCACGCGGTAGGGAATACTAATGCTCGTTGGGAAGTCCGGAGCAAAGACGATGTCGCTGGGGCTATCTACAATGCGAAATGAAAATGTTGCCGGTCGCCGATAACTCACGGGCGGCGGCGGAATGGGTTCCTCATTTGCTCTCCGGTCGAGCAGCGTCCCACTCGTGTTGTACCACGTGTAGCCGGTATAGGCGTCAAAGGTGGCCCCGCGCCAGTAGCCGTTGAAATTTCTCTCATCGGTGGTGACATACATGCGGTATGGTTGGCTAAACCGCCGCGGCCCGCTGAAGAGACGGTTGTCGGAGCCGAGAATTAGCCCCACGCCGCTGGGATTCTGAATTCCTGAGAAGAGGCGCTTCGTGGTATTGTCGATCTCTGCCCACTCGCCCCCAAAGATTGTCCAGAAAGTCTCCGAGATGGGATTGCTCCCGACCCGCGGCGCCATTGTCGCCACGAACGTGAGCGCGGTAGTCAAGATGACACTCGCAATCAAGACATCCAGGCCGACTTCAGTGGCGTAGTCCAGCTTGCGCGACTCCCACCGTTTGTGCAGAGCGTGGAGATTGAGGCGAACCATGAGCAACAGGGTTGCGGCGAGGAATAGCACGAAAGGCCAGCGTCCCTGGCCGGAGTAGGCGAGATTGATGACCATGGCTACGCCGGGCACCAGTGCGGCTATCAGCACGTCGTTGTGGCGGAAGAAGCCCCATGTCGCCATGAATCCAATCGCCCACCCAACGAGCGTGATCCAGAAGACAAACACGCCGTTGTCTTCAGAGTACGTGCCGCCGAGGCCCGCCTGCGTCCAATCGAATAGACGAAAGCCAAAATCACTGGCATTGGTAACGAAGGTTGAGGCTGCGTCCAGCGGCGGAATAGGCTGCGGCGCTCCGCTCCCACTGAGGAGTCCCCCTAGAGCGCCAAGGAGCCACGTGAGGGAATTGAGGACAAGTGCCAGGGCATCTTGGAGGATGCGGTCAACCCCTGGCAGGGCCTCACCGACGAGCAAGAAACAGTAGACCATGCCGATTACGGCGCCGAGTATCCAGCCTGTGCGCGTTCGCCATTTGGTATGCGCCGTGAAGAATCCAACCGCCATGCCCAGAACTGCGGTTGAGAAGATGGCCTCGGTGCCCGTAGCCCAGCCGGACTGATGAATTGCCCAGGAGCTTACCAACACCATCGCCGCAAGCAGCAGCAAGGTCAGCCAGTTGCGGAGCAAGGAATCGAAGAGGCTCGGACCATCATCTTCGGTGTTTTCGGTGTACGCAAGACTCGCCATACTGCTACCCTGCGCTTAAATCATGAATGCGGCCGGTTGCGGTTGTCTCAACAGTTTGCGCGCGCCGCCGCGTGTCCTCATCGCCTTTCTCGAGGGCAATTGTGCGAAACTCCTGTCCGCGTTCGATCTCGATGTACGAGAGCCCGGCAGCGCCCAGGGCCTGCTGCAAGGGGCCGCTGCTGCGGTCGCTTCCAAATGTCTGCGGGACAAGATGAAGAACCGTAGGTCGAATCCCTCTGCGGGAGACATTCACTAAGATCGGCACTAATGCCGGGTCGGTGTTCGGCGTTATCACGAGCAGGCTCATGCTTCCCCGAATTTGGGGTGTTACCTCCGACAATACTTCCCCTACGTTCGCCGTGCCCTGAGCGCGCACGACGGCGAGGATCTCCATGATGCGCCACATGTGCTGACTGCCCTTGTTTGCCCGCAGTATGCGGTGCTCTTCGCCATACGTGATGAGCCCGATCGATTTCTGCTCGCGAATCAGTCGGTAGACCAATGCCGCAGCCAGCTTGACGCCGTACTCCTCGGTGGACTCGTCTCCTTCACCCGCTTGCGCATCCCTGTCGAGATCGAGTATGACCCAGGTACTGCCGCCCGGCTCCATGTCGAACTCTTTCGTCTGCAAGCGGCCGCGCCGCGCAGTGGTGGGCCAATGAATGATGTGCAGCGCGTCGCCGGGAATATACTCGCGTACGCTGGCGGCATCGGTTGTGAGGTGCAGCGCTCGCCGCAGCGAGCGGGATTCGCCGCTCTGGCGGCCCGTCGGCAGCGAGAGCCCCGGCACTTCGGTTATGGGAGGATAGACGAGAAACGTCGCCTGGTCAGGCAATACTTTGGTGGCGCGAAAGATACCGAACGGGTCTCCCGTATATACGCGCAAGGGCCCAAGCCGGTAGAGACCGCGGCGATTGCACACGGCGCGGGACTTCCATTCGCGGTGCTCGCGCGGGCCCAGGCCAGTGACCATGCCGGCCTCGTAGCCGGGCACGTCCGAGTGATCGTTTACCTCTACCCAGAGCACCGGCAGCGCGCCGGAGTTGCTCACGCGGAAGCTTTCAACAACCTCATCGCCTAACGTGGCCCACTTGGAGAGCAGGTGCCGTTCCACGAAGAGGTTGCGAATATTGCGGGTCGTCCAAAAGTAACTCAGGGCGATGAGCCCGAGCATGGCATAGAGAAAGGAGTAGAGGACGTTTATGCCGGAGATCAAGGCGAGCACCAGTATGCTCGCGGTGAGCACAAAGATGAGCGGCCGTTCTAACTGGACCTCAACCGACCCTTGGTCCGCTTGACGCTCAGAGTCTACCATGCGGCATTGCCTCGATCTTCACGCGTGGTCGCGTATCGCGCCCTTCACCTCACTATACCCCAAAGTATTGGCAACCCGCATTGCCCTTCCAGCGATGGACGCAGGCGCTTGCGGCGGTGCCTTTCGGCTAAATCCCTGTTGCCGAAAGTGCCCAGTGAGCCCAGGGCGAAGATGCCTGCAGGATGGTCTTTTGGGAATAGTGCTGTGCTACCATTTAATTAGGAGCCTTACTCTGTCGCCATGCTGCCGTGAGTTGCATGGCCCACTGCAGATAAGACAAGCAGCCCAAGAAAGGACACGAAAACGTGGCCGACTTCGTCGCAGACGCCGACTTCGTCGCAGACACTGTGCCCGAAGTTCTAACCGGACTCGATAATCTCGCCAAGCAAGACCCGGCCGTCTACCAGTGGGTCAGCAGGGAACGCCAACGCCAGGAAGACCATCTGGAGCTTATCGCCTCCGAGAATTACACCAGCGCCGCAGTGCGTGAGGCCTGCGGCTCGATTCTCACGAACAAGTATGCGGAAGGCTACCCGGGACGACGCTACTATGGCGGTTGCGAATTCGTCGACGAAATCGAGCAACTCGGGATTGACCGGGCGAAGGCACTCTTTGGCGCCGAACACGTGAACCTGCAGCCGTACTCCGGTTCCAATCCAAATTCTGCGGTGTATCTCGCCATGCTCGAGCCCGGCGACACGGTTATGGGTATGTCGCTGGCCCAGGGCGGGCACCTCTCCCACGGCCATCCTAGGAATTTCTCCGGCCTTGTCTACAATTTTGTTCCCTATGGGGTGAACCTGGATACTGAGCTAATCGACTATGACGAGGTGGAGCGCATTGCGCACGAGTGTAAGCCGCGCCTGATCGTCGGCGGCGCCACCGCGTATTCGCGCATTATAGACTTTGCGCGGTTGCGGCAGATTGCCGACAGTGTCGGGGCGCTCTTCATGGTGGACATGGCGCACATTGCGGGCCTTGTCGCCGTGGGCCTGCATCCAAGCCCCGTTCCGCACGCGCAATTCGTAACCTCGTCCACGCACAAGACGCTGCGCGGGCCGCGCGGCGGGCTCATTCTGTGCCAGGAAGAGTTTGCCAAGCAGGTGGACAGCGCGATCTTCCCCGGCCTGCAGGGCGGCCCGTTCATGCACATCATGGCCGGCAAGGCGGTGGCGTTGGCGGAGGCGATGACGCCGGAATTCAAGGCATACGGCGACTCGGTCGTGCGTAACGCCCACACGCTGGCAACAACCCTCAAGGAGAACGGTCTGCGTGTTGTTTCGGGCGGCACGGACAATCACCTCATGGTGGTGGATTTCGGCAAGGATGGACCCTCCGGCAAGGTGGTGGAGGCGGCTTTGGCCAAGGCCAACATTACCGTCAACAAGAACACGGTACCGCGCGAGACCCGCTCAGCGTTCGTGACCAGTGGCATTCGCGTCGGCTCGCCCGCGGTTACTACGCGCGGCATGGGGACGGCCGAGATGCAGCGCATCGGGGCTGGCATGGCCGAGGTGGTACACAATCGGAAAGACACGGCGACGCTGCAACGGGTACAGCAGGACGTGCTCGACCTGTGCTACGCGTTTCCCGCGCCGGTTTAGACAATTCGATGCCCTCTCAGACGTTTGCCAGTGATGTGGCATTTGGCGCGGGTAAATCTCGAAATGTGAAACTTGGACGCCGCGCCCCAGAGCGTTTGAAGCCCTGCGAGCGTTGGAGACTTTGAGAGCGTGCAACGAACGCACTGGAGCAGCCGCCCCCGTTCGCCCTGAGCTTGTCCAAGGGTCGAAGGGCCAATGGATTTTGTGGCGAGTCCTAGCGCGCGCAACCGTTCATGTATCGACAGGCTCAGCACGAACGGATTCAGTGGCGAGTCCTAGCGTGCGCAATCGTTCATGCTTCGACAGGCTGAGCACGAACGGATATTGTGGCGAGTCCTAGCGCGCGCAACCGTTCATGCATCGACAGGCTGAGCACGAACGGTTCTATTCCCTCGCCTCACGCGGTTCTCACCGAACCGAATAGACGCCTTCCCAGCCGGCACTTGCCAGAAAGCGTGGTTGGGCCCTGCTGCGTCCATCAACGTCTGCACGACTCAAAAGCTAGTTCCCCGCAGCGCCCTGATTGCTACTCTTCGTGGTGGTCAACCCTTGGGCCGTAGGGCAACTCTCGGAGATCATCCACAACCTCAATGATGGCTTGGCTCACCGTCTCGAGAATTCGCTCGCCTTTCCAGGCAGCGCCGAGGGTGGGGTCGCCGCCGGTGCCGTCCGCCGACATCTTGCTGAGGTGGTCCACGTACTTCACCGGCGAGCCGCCCATGAGGTCGCGGTAATGCCATTTGGTGCGAATCCGGTAGTCCGCCTGTGCTTTGTCCATCTGCACCCGCGCCGGATCGAGCGCCAGGTAGATCGAAGTCTCGAATTCGCCGGCGTGGTCCATGCCGCCGGGATACTCGGATTCGCGCCATTGCTGAACGTCCTCTTTCGCCAAGTCCCAATACGAGACGAGCGCGCAAGCCGCGTCGGAATGCAGCGTGGCAAGACGGGCCGACACCTGCAGCAGCGGATCATTGGAGGCGTGTCCGTTAACGAAGAGAATGATGGGGAAGCGGTGGTGCGCAAAGCTCACCGCGACGTCGTAGCAGTAGTCGATGAAGTGCTGCGCCTTAACTGAAATAGTGCCGGGAAAGTCCATGTTGTGCTCATTGAAGCCGTAGTGGATCGGCGGCGCGCAGAGAACTTTGTCCGGGGCCCGGCTCGCCGCGCGCTCGCAGACCGCGAGCGCCGCGACGTTGTCCGTGTCTATCGGCAGATGCGGGCCGTGCTGCTCGATAGCCGCCACGGGCAACAAGACGGCCTTTTGCTCGTGCGCCGCCCGCCGCACTTCCGGCCAGGTGAGTTTTTCGTAACGCCATTCCGCCATGACTTTCCTTCTTGTCAGCGTTCCGTGGAGGACTGCGTCCGTCCATTTAGTATAGACAAACGGTGACATGGCGACATCCGTAGGGGCGGTTCGCGAACCGCCCCTACCATGCGGGGTCTTTGCAACTCCGTAAGGAGCGGTTGCACTTAAGCCAATTGGGGACTAAAGTTTGAGTGAGAGTCTGGGACGTGATTCGTGAAGCATAAGGAGAGCACAGTGCGAGATAGGATTCTAAGACGGACTTTTCTTGGTGGCGTAGGCGCAACCGCTGCAGGCGCACTGTTTGTAGCCTGCGGTCAGCCAGCCCCGATGGAATCCGCGGAAGAGGCGCCAAAGGCTGAAGAGGCGCCAAAAGCAGAGGAAGCGAAGCCTGCGCCGGCTGAGGCTGTTGAGCTCGAAGTTTGGACAACCAGGCGGTGGGACCTCTCACAGGGCCTTGGCCTGGAGGTCAAGCAAGAAATCGAGGCCAAGGTGGAGGGCCTTACCGTCAAGGACCTGATTCCGGAAGGCAATCGCTTCACTATCTTGATTGCCGCGCAAGCAGCGAATGCGTCTCCCGACATCGGTCAGGTGGGCGTCTGGCAGAACCAGCAGGTAGCGGCCGGCGGTATCGTTGACAGCCTGGAAAGTTACTATGCGCAGTCACCGGTGATCAATAAGGATGACATTTGGCCCTCGCTGCGCATAGATATGGACCACAAGGGCCAGGTGTGGAGCATGCCCTTTGGACCCGACGTGCGTTTCTTCTACATCCATGACAATCTCTATCTTGACGCAGGCTTAGACCCGGAAAACCCGCCGGTGACGTGGACGGACGTGGAGGATGTGATATCCAAGTCATTCAAGGGCGGCAATACCATTGAGCAGGTAGCGTGGGGTCCGTTGTGGGCCAACCGTCACGTGTGGATGGTGCCGATGTGGCAGCTTGGCGGCGAGAACATCAACGAAGACCGCACGAAAATCACTCTCAACACCGAGGAAGGCCGTGAGGGCATGGCATGGCTGAAGAAGGTGCACGACATGCAGGGCGGCTACGACGCGCTGCAGGAGTTCAAGGGCGATGAGAACGCCCGCGCACACTTCTACGCCAGCCGCCTGGCAAACCTCTATGACACCGGCTCCATCCGGTTTGAGAGCATCGCCAAGGAAGCGCCGGACCTGGAGTATCACTGGGGTCACTGGCCCAAGCCCGCTGACGGCTTTAACCGCACGTACGGCGGTTGCCACACCTGGGTGCTGCCCGTGGGCGCTACGCACAAAGACCTTGGCTGGACGTTCATGGAATACTTCGGCGTCGAGGACGTCAACATCCGCTGGGCCAAGCACTTCGACCGTCTCCCAATTCGTGTCGACACGTCGTATGGTGAGGCTTACCACGGCGGCGATCCGTTCGTCATTCACCAGGTTGACGTAATGGAAGGGCGGCGCTTTGTGATTTCGGCGCCCGGCGCCAACGAAATGCTGGGCATCATGAGCGGCGGCGTACCCGATATGCTTACCGGCAAGACCACCATCGAGGAAGGCTTGCGCAACACTGAGGCACAAGCGCAGACCGTGCTCGACGAGTGGCTTGCGCGCGAGTAGCGGCTGGGCAAGAGCCGAAATTACGACAGGTGAGAGGCTTACCCAGTTGAGTTACGTCGAAGGTAATGCGTACTTTCTAGCTCAATAGCCAAAGTAGGTGACTGCTTGAATGTAAGAGAGGCATCCGATTCTGCACTTTTAGGTGTTGGTGTTGGGTGCCTCTTCGCATTGCGGGCAATCTGTGGACATCAAGTCACAGATGGTACTACAAATGTGGCAATGCCAAACGAGCGCGTTTCGCTAGAGACATGAATTAGCGAAGTCTTCTCAATTCCTATGTGGCGCCTATCTTTTTCGATAACTAATCTTCTACCTCTTCGTACTCTTCAGCTTCAGGCAAAGTAACCGTATTCTCATCAAGCGCATGAATCTCAATCTTTGTTAGTGTCACATCATTCACTAGGTTGAATACGGCTATGCAATTGACTTTGTCCCCTGGGTTAACTTCGCCGCATCCTAGTATTCGTTCACTCTCAAACTTGCGCCCAGCATCATCAATCCCGATGAGGGTCTCGGCACTGAACCATGAGGAAAACTCTCTGGCAGAATCACTGAGGTTTGTAAGAGTAAACCCAACGAGCGCCAATTTGTGCTCATCACTGCTTGGCTCAAAGCTGCTGTAATCTATCACTATCTCATCAGTCGTCTCCGCCAAGGCCGTTACTTCAATCCCATAGACTCCAACGCGGGCCGCGCTTTCGGTCGTGCTCATGCTGTCTTGAAGAGCAATGGTTTCATCAATCTCGATCGTGACTGGCACTTTCATTTGATAGTCTTTGCCATCATGAGTGAAAGATACAACTGCGGTGCTTGTGACGGAATCATCAAGTGTGATTGAAGACTTGTCATCGGAAAATACCAGCTCTACAATTTGCCTTGCTGTTTCGCTTTGTGCGAAAAGCGCCACCGGTGTGATTACCAAGAACAGTGCTAGCAGTGCTAGTAACGATCTAATCAGTGTGCGCATTGTGGTTCTCCTAATGACTGTAAAGGTGAGTCCTTGTCGAGATGCAGGGAGGATTCTAGCAGTTAGCAAGGAGACAAAGAATCCGTTGACATAAGACGGTGTTCTGATGCTTTCTTTGGCTCCCTTTGTCTGCGCATGCCAATGATAGCGATATTGATGTATTCTTACAATAGTACTGGGATATATGTGCGCGAATAGTTGACTCTTTCGTTAATTTGACGGTGGTTAATCACAACATACCGCATGCTATTGGCTGCGCATCTGCAGGCCAAAATCTCCTAATACTTGATCTCGTATTTTCTTAGGAGCGATTTCATGGCTGTAGAGAGATACGATCCGAACCTGATCCGCTTGCCGTTGGACTACAAAGGCACGCCCGCCTTGGCGGAGATCCGCGTGAACGTGCCCAGTATTGTGCCGCCGGACGTGCGCAATGGCGAGTTCAAGATCGGCATTGAATTGCGGGACCAATGGGGATTTCACCTGCCCAAACAGAGCGCCCACCTGGAACTCACTTTGGAAGGGGCCAGTGGTGAGGTCCCGGCTGTCGTGCCCATGCTGCCGGAGTACGATAGTCACCACGCCGTGCGCGGACATGTTGCAGAGAAGGACCGGGTCTTTCGCGTGCGGGCCCGCGACCGTGAGACCGGCATTGAAGCCATTAGCAATCCCAGTTGGGCGCCGGCATATCTATACAGGGGCGATCACAAGCTCTATTGGGGCGACCTGCACTGCCACCGCTTGGAAAACCCCGGCCGCAAGCGCACCGACCCCCTGCTTTGGAGCTATGGGCCCGCTACGGTCGATGAGGTGTACCGTTTTGCCCGCGACGTGGTGCATTTGGACTTCACGGCGCTTACCGACCATGACTATGCCCTCAGCACGGACGAGTGGCGCGAGATTCAAGAGGGCGCAGAATACTTCAACCAGCCGGAGCGGTTTGTGACGCTGCTTGGTTATGAGTGGTCCTGGAACCGGGGGCCGGACGCCGACTGCGGCCACCGCAACGTCATCTTTCGTCACGGTGACATGCCGCTCATTTCCAGCAATTGGAAGGGCTCCAACACGCCGCAAGACCTCTTCAACATGTTTCGCAGCATCTCCCGCACCGGCCGGGACATTCTTTCGATTCCCCATCATCCGGCGCGCTTGGGGAACCGCATTTGGCACAACTGGGAGTCCATGGACCCCGAATTCGAACGCCTCATGGAGGTGTTCAGCCATTGGGGCAGCAGCGAGCATGAGGGTGAGCCGTATGCGGTGAAGGGTCGGAATGAACGCACACAGTGGGACGAACCCCAAGCGGAGTATCCACCATACGAAGCAACCGGCCACTTTCTGCAGGACGGTTTGCGCCAGGGATTCCGCTTTGGTTTCGTGGGCGGCAGCGAGAGCCACGACGGCCGCGCCACCAGCAGCGTGCAGATTGCCCACCTGCCCATAAAACTGACGACGTTCAACCACCACGCGGGTATGACGGGAATCTGGGCCCGCCGCCGCGAGCGCGATGCCATGTTTAGCTCCCTCTGGCAGCGTCGCGCCATTGGGACGACCGGCGTGCGCATCTACCTCGACTTCGACGTGGACAACCAACCCATGGGCGAGACGATAAGCGTGCAAACGCCGCCAAAGCGGATGAATGTGCGCGTCCACGGCGCCGGCCCGCTTGCCAAGGTGGTGGTCGTCAAGAACAACCGCGACTGGCACGTGGTGGAGAAGCCCGGCTGGGAGTGTGTCTTGTCGCTTGATGAGCTGGAGATGCCCCAAGACCGCGCCGACTGGTATTACGTGCGGGTGACGCAGGAGGACGGCGAGATGGCATGGTCGAGTCCCATTTGGATCGAGGACGCGCGCCGGATTTTCTAGGCCTTCCTCATCATCAGGATTCCAAGCACAACGACTGCATTGTCGTGGCAACGCAGTCCGTCATTCCCGTGAAAACGGGAATCCATCTTCTCCGTCATGCACAATGCCTGCACGCTTCTAGGCGTGGCGATGCAATTCTGCGTAGAGGCGGTTCGCGAACCGCCCCTACATCAGGCGCTCGCCCCGCGCGGGGGCGCGGAATCCATCTTCTCCGTGTTGTGCGGTGCCAGAATGCTTGCAAACGAGGGAGAGCAATTCTGCGTAGGGGCGGTTCGCGAACCGCCCCTACATCAGGCGCTCGCCCCCGCGCGAGGGCGCGGAATCCATGTTCTCCGTAGTGTGCGGTACTGCATGTTGGCAAGCGTGGAAGCGAACCGCCCCGACATCAGGCGCTGAGCAAGAGCACCTTGCCGCATCCTGTGATACGATACCGCAGAGCTATAGTGCTTAAGAAGCTCCAATTCAAGCAGTCAGACGAAAGGTAACAGTCAACCATGTCTGCGAGTGCCAACGGTCGGTTTCAGGTCAGCGCAGAGGGGCGGCTGCAGGTCGCGGAAACGGTCGCGTTGGCGTTGCTCTACGCGCCCCCTGCCAGCGGCATGCAGACCGGCGGCAATCTCTGGATTTTCTATGACATCCGGCAATTTGGCGAGCGCAGGCATGGGTATGATTCGACGGGCGGCATATCCGTAAGTGGGCCCGCGGGCACAGCGTGGGAAGCAGAGGCGCTGGTTAGCGGCGGCACCGTGCGCACGTTCGATATTCATCCGCCGGCGCCGGAGTTCCTCCACGCGGTGCACGTGAAATGCGTTGCGGGCGCGTTGGCGGAGCAGGACCGGATTGCCATAAACCTCAACACCTCTCCCGAGGGTTTTGTGCTGCCGCAGAACGCGATCGATGCCTTCCGCTTCTGGCTGGTGGAAGACCCGTCAGGTGAGCTCACACTCTATCATCCCGAGCGCGACAAGTACTACTACTTCCTGCCGCGCGCGGCGGAGCTCTCGGTGCTGGAGAGCAACCCGCTCACGATCAACGCTGCCGCAGCGTCTACGCTCCAAGTAACTACGCCTTCGTATGCATTAGCTCAGGCAACAACACGGGTCGTCGTTACCGATAGGTTTGGCAATCCCGTGCGCGATGCCGAGGGTGACGTGACCCTGCACACGAGTAGTGGTGAGACAATCGCTACATTGAATTCGTCAAGCACAGAGGGGGTGCTACCGGTTCAGGGCCCTGCCGATCGTGTGACGGCTGTGTATGAGGGCATTGAAGGTGCAAGCAATCCGGTGCGAGTTGATGCGGATACGTCTCCGTATACGCTCTATTGGGGCGATCCCCACGGCATGCTCTTCAACCAACGCCCCATCGTCGAGCACTTCGCCTGGGGCAAAGACGTAAACGATCTTGACTTTGCCGGCGGGCAGCTTTTTTCATACAGCATATGTATTAGTGAGATCTGGGATGAATTGCAGGACGCATGGGCGCAGTACGACCTGCCGGGGGAGTTCGTGGCCTTGCCTTCAGCGGAGTTTGCCACCGGCCCCGACGGCAGTCACCGCCACGGCTTCTTTCCGCGGATTGCCGGTCAGCCGCCGGTCTTCTGTGAAGACCGTCCCGGCGCCAACGATCCGAAGCTCCATGCGCGCTATCACCCCGACACGGTGTATTGTCGCGACTATCAGGAATTCTACCGTGAGATGAAACGCCGGGGAGCGCTGATTCACGGTCACTTTCATACCCACTTCTATGTGCAGGAACACCTGGCCGAAATCTACCAGAAGCAGCAGACCGACGGGGTTACTGAAGAAGAAAAGATCAACCAATTTCTGATGCGGGGCATGAAGCTCGGCATCGTTAGCGGGAGCGATACCCACGATAATCGGCCCGCGAATCCCTACAAAGAGCCAGGGCCGTCCGGTCCCGCCGGGTTGACTGGCGTGTGGGCGGAGCGGCTCGACCGCCCCACGCTCTTTGACGCGCTCTTCAACCGGCGCTGCTACGCCACAACCGGCGTGCGCATCATCGTGGACTTCCGCGTGAACGGCGCGTGGGTGGGCGCCACGGTGCAGGCGGACCGCTTTGGCTTTGCGGCGGATGTGTTGGGCACGGCGGATATCGAACAGATTGACCTGGTTGTGAATGGCGATACGGCCAGAAGCTATACTCCCAATCAGCAGCACGTGCAGTTGGAAGATGAGGTGCCGCTGCGATTTTCACCGGTCGATGCCAACTACTGCTACCTGCGCGTGCGCCAGCGCGATGGCAATCGCGCATGGACGAGCCCAATTTGGCTGGAGACCATGGCGTAGGCGCCGTAGAAAAATGCACTTGAGGGCTTGGGTGTTGTCTTGCGGCAGGCGGCGAATTGCGTAGCAGAGGGAGGATTGCGGCCGGGACCGGCGTGGCAGCAAGAGTTAGCTGGGATTCCGGCCCGCGCCGGCATGACGGCATGAACCAGTACTGCTTGCCATTGGGGTCGTGGTAGAGAACAGCCGAGACCGGCACGCGGTGGGAAGCCCGGGCTGGTGCAACGTCTTGACTTTGGGCGAAATCAAGTTTCCCCGAGACTGCGCGGACCGGCACAGCGTGCACGTGACCCAGGCTGACGGGCAGGCGCCGGGGTCGAGACCGAATTGGCGTGAGGACGCCCGCTGCGCCTTCTCGTCTGCTCACTGCCAAGAGGTGTGGTTGTGATACGATGCCGTAGCATAAGTGTACTGTGTATACGTCACTTCAAGTGGTAGAGCCCAAGGAGCATTGGTGATGTCTTTGGGGGTGAATGGGCGATTTCGGGTCAGTGTAGATGGTCCGCTGCGAGTTGCTGAAGCGGTCACGCTGCAGCTTCACTACACGCCGCCGGCGGGTGGCTTGCAGACGGGTGGGAATCTCTGGTTCTTCTTCGACATTCGCCAGCTTGACGAGTGGGTGCTTGACTTCGAGTCGCCAGAAGCAATTACGGTGCACGGGCCGGCGGGATCGGCCTGGGAGGCCGAGGCGCTCGTTGGTGGCGGCGTGGTGCGGACGTTTGATATTCATTCCCCGGCGCCTGAATTTCTCCACGTGGTGCACGTGACGTGCGTTGCGGGCGCAGTGGCGGCTGTAGAGAGTGTTACGGTGAAACTGCGGACTGCTCCTGACGGCTTCCTGCTACCCCGCAATGCCATCGACGCCTTTCGATTCTGGCTGGTCGAGGACCCGTCCGGCGAGCTTACGTTCTACCACCCGGAACGCGACAAGCACCACTACTTTCTGCCACGAAATTCGGAACTATCCTTGCTGGAGAGCAATCCGCTCGCGATCAAGGAGGCTGAACCGGCGGCGCTGCAAGTAACTACGCCTTCTCACACCACGGGGCAGGCGGCCACGCGCGTCGTCGTCACCGATAGGTTTGGCAATCCTGTGCGCGATGCCGAGGGAGAGGTGACCTTGCGTTCCGGCAGTGGCAAGGCAACGGTCGCGCTTAATTCGTTTAGCGCCGCAGGGACGATACCCGTGCGGGGACCGGTAGACCGTGTCACCGCGTCGTATCGGGGCATCGAGGCCGAGAGCAACCCGGTGCGGGTCGCAGAAGAGCCGCCGCCCTTCTCGCTCTATTGGGGCGATCCCCACGGCATGCTCTTCAGCCAACGCCCCTTCGTCGAGCACTTCGCCTGGGGCAAAGATGTGAATGACCTCGACTTTGCCGGAGGCCAGTTGTTCTCCTACAGTATTTCTATCAAAGAAACTTGGGAAGCGCTGCAGGACGCGTGGCAGCAGTATGACCTACCTGGGGAATTCGTCGCGCTGCCTTCAGCGGAATTCGGCACCACCCCCGACGGCAGTCACCGGCATGCCTTCTTCCCAGAGATTGCGGGACAGCCCCCGGTTTTCTGCGAAGATCGGCCCGCGGCCCACGATCCGAGACTCCAAGCGCGCTTCCACCCTGACACGGTCTTCTGCAACGACTATCAAGAGTTCTACCGCGAAATGAAACGCCGCGGCGCTCTAATGCACGGTCACTTCCATACGCACTTCTACGTCCAAGAACATCTGGCGGAGATCTATCAGAAGCAGAGAACGGACGGCGAGGTGGAGGAAGAAAAGATCAACCAGTACCTGATGCAAGGCGTGAAGCTCGGCTTCGTGAGCGGGAGCGACACCCACGACAGCCGGCCTGCCAATCCCTACAAAGAACCGGGACCGTTGACCGGTGTGGCCGGGCTAACCGGCGTTTGGGCGGAACGGCTGGACAGACCGTCCATCTTCGATGCGCTCTTCAACCGGCGCTGCTACGCTACAAGCGGCGTGCGCATGATTGTCGACTTTCGCGTGAACGACAAATGGATCGGGTCCACAGTGCAAGGCGACCAATTCACGTTTACGGCGGACGTGGTGGGTACAGCGGAAATCGAACAAATTGACCTGGTGGTGAACGGCGACACGGCAAGGACCTATGCGCCCCAGCAACAGCACGTGCAATTGGAGGACGAGGTGCCGCTGCGGTTTTCTCCTATGGACGCCCACTACTGCTACCTGCGCGTGCGGCAGAGCGACGGCAATCGTGCCTGGACGAGCCCAATCTGGCTAGAGCCGACCGTCACTCCGGCGAAAGCCGGAGTCTAGTAACGATTGACGTCTTTGTGGGTACGACTCCCATCATCATTGAGGCTGTAAATGGATGAAATTGAAGTCTGGGCAATTGAAGACTCTCAGATAGTGCGATTAGAGCGTACAGCGATGGACTTGGAGAGCAGTCTGGAGGACACACTCGCCGCTCATCCAGAGATTCTGCAGCCAAACCTAAAGTTGATAGGTCGCCAAACGCCGGTAGGGGATGGATTTCTGGATTTGCTTGGCGTCGATGGTGAAGGCAAGCTTGCAGTCTTCGAACTGAAGCGCGGCACCCTATCACGAGACGCTGTGGCCCAGGTTATCGACTATGGTTCCGCACTCGAAGCCATGAACGAGAATGATTTGGCGGGACTTATCTCCGAAAACTCCGGTAAGGCTGGAATTGAGAGGATTGAGGATTTTGTTGAGTGGTACCGGGAAGGGTTTAGGGGATCTCTGGATGTACTTCGACCACTGCGAATGTACCTCGTTGGCCTAGGAACGGATGAGACAACTAGGCGCATGGTGGACTACCTAGCAGGACATGGTGTAGACATATCCCTTCTGACATTCTATGGCTTCTCATATGCGGACAAGACCTTGCTGGCTAAACAGGTGCAAGTGGCTGCAAGAGACGAGGTTTCACCTGGCAGGTCCAGGGAGGAGCAATGGCGTACACTAAGGGTCCTTGCGAAGGAACTGGGTTTAAATGATCTGATGGCTGCTGCCCAGGAGATGTTCACTACTGCCTGGGACGACGTGATTCAGGGAAAATACTCGCCTGCTCCCTATCCAGAACCAAGACAAACTGGGATTACCTACTACTTGTCTAGGCCTACGGAATCGGGGACGTATTCATACCCTGCTTTCTCATCCATTGAGGTTGACAAGGGACAGAAAGCAATCAAGGTGCGGTTTTACCCACGGGCAATTGACTTGTGCAAGGAGAGCTTTGACCAACTGAATGCGGAGGAAATCCCATTTGAAAGACGTACTCCTCGTAATGCCGCTACAACAGATCGAGTGGATAGGGAGATACTGTTTCCGTTGCATTCGTTTGACGAATGGGAGAATCGCAGAGTTAAGTTGGGCGAACTGGCTCGAGCGGCGTTTGCGGCTTGGATGGAGGAAGAGGAGAATCAGTAGCCTGCTGACTAACAAACTGCCTAATTGTCTTTAGTCGGCGGAACATTGGCAACCTGGGTTATATGATCCACTTTGCCTGGTTGATATCCCTCTCTGTTTCGATGAAAAGAGTTACATTGATGCCTTGGATTCTAAGTCATGGCTGACTTTGCGCGTATAACACAGTCCATGGCGGAGCAGCGGCTGGATGCGCTGCTAGCCCTGGGCATGCGGAATTGCGCTTACTTGGCGGGGGCAGTGAGCGAGGGGCCGTGGCTCAACGAGCCGCAGGGCTTGGCGCCCTGGATGACGTGCCTCGTCCCGCCCGATCGTTCGTTTGCATTTGGCGGTCTTCCCCGAGAAAGAGACCTGCCGGTGGAGGGCCTGTCTCCTGACCATACGCGGGCGGCGCGTCTAGCGGTTCTGGCGGATGAGATGTGCAAGCGGGGGCTGGCGCGTGCGCGCATCGGTTTGGATATGGATTTTGCCGCAGTAAGCGATCTTGGTAGGCTCGAAGAACTGTTGCCAGAGGCGACATTTGTCTCTGCCGACCTATTGCTCGCAGAAGCCCGGGCGTGCAAGACGCCGCAGGAAATTAAGTGGCTCCGCAAGGCGATAAAGGCCTCTGAAGCCGGGTATCGGGAAATGCTACAGGCAGTGCGTGTAGGTATCTCTTTTCAGGACTTGGTTACGGTTTGGGCGAAAGCGGTGCTGGACAACGGGGCCTTGCCGATCAATACGTCGCCGGTATCGTGGATGCTGCCCCATGGCGGCACGAGTTTGCGCGACCAACCTGACGCAGCGGTCATCCGCGGCCCCGCAGTTGTGGAAGCCGGGTTGGTGTACCGCGTTGATCTTGCCGCCATCGCCGCCGGCTACTTTTCCGATCAGAAGTTCAATTTCTGCGTGGGCACTCCGCGCAAAGAGAGCCTGGCAGTTTGGCGGGAGCACCGCGAGCGCCAACTCTTCATGGAGGATTTCGTCCGTCCGGGCAAGACCAAGCGGGAGGTGTTTGCGGCATGCCAGCGCGAATTCAAGGATACTGATGAATACGCGTGGTGGATACACGGCGTCGGCATGGATAAACACGAGGAACCGCTGATCGGCAGTTTGCTCCCCGCCGCCGTTGACGTGCGGCCGGAGATTAAGTTTGCGGAGAACAACGTGGTCTCGCTGGAATCCTCGTGGCTCGAGGAGGACATGTACGTGCTCAAGGAAAACGGGTTCGAGCGCTTAGGAACGATTCCCCAAGAAGTAGCGATCGTGTGATCAAGAAGTATGGATTTCGGCTTGCGCCGGAATTACCATAGTTTTGCTTTGGGCAGATTCGGGAATGGGAAGTGTGGTCGGCTCTCTAACCGTTACTTGAGTGTTGTAAGAGGGCTGCAAGTGAGGGAGAGAAGATATCGAGTGGGTCTCATCATACGTCAATTGTATGTTGAAGAAGGCCTACAGATAAGCAAAGATGAGAAGGTAACGAGAGGGGCGCGTCATCCGTCATTCCCGCGAAAGCGGGAATCCATCTTGACAGTTTGACAGCTATCTAACGAACAATGCGTTGGCGTGCTCACTCTCCTAAGAGCGGGGGACAAGCCCCCGCGCTACAAAGAAAAGATAACCTCAATACGTCATTCCTGTATATGTCAGGTAATTCGTTGACAGAATTGAAAACAAGAGCAACTGAACGCAGTACTATACAAGACTGGTACACATGTCATTCCGAACGGAGCGCAGCGAAGTGTCGCTCTGAGCGCGGAATCTAAGATGCTGAGCCTATAAGGCGACATACCGTATGGACTCCAGATTCCGCGAACAGGGTTCGACGCTGCGCTCGGAATGACATGAATTGTCAATACTGTCAAGTGAGGGAAGGATTTTGTCAACAAAATACTCAACACATACAATTCCCGCGAATACCTTGGCTTCGCAAGTATGATGGAGGGCGGGAGTTTAGGGTATGCGCGGAGAAGATGGATTCCCGCTTTCGCGGGAATGACGGAGGTCGACTCCCAGTTCTAGTGGTAATCACGTTTGCAAAAGGAGAGAATAATGGCTATCGCTGAGAAGCAGAGCGGCGTACTGCCGGAAGGCGTGCGTGAGCCGTATGATTGGGCGCTCGATCAGATGCGGGTGCCGGAAGCGCATGCCATCACGAAGGGCAGCCCTGACGTGGTGGTGGCAATAATCGACCTGGGATATCGGTTTCATCCCGATCACGAGGGTCACTTGTGGGTCAATCCCCGCCCGACGCGGGGTGACGTCCACGGCTGGGATTTTGCCGAGGAAGACGCCACCCTCGAATACGAAGGGTCGCGCTCGGATACCATGTACCATCGCGGGCACCATGCATTCGTGGTAGGAGAGGTCGCCGCAACCGCTCCCAAGTGCCCCATCATGATCCTGCGTGTGGGCTACGAGCCGCACCACCAAAAGAGCTGGCCCCGCGCGGTGCGCTATGCGGTGGATCACGGAGCCAAGGTACTCGTGATGCCCCACGGCTACATCACTATGGACCACACGGACGGCGTCCCTCTGTTCTATAAAGGGACCGATTTCAGCTATCCCTACGACAACATCGGCCTGATCGAGGCGCTTGACTACGCATACCAGTCCGGCTGCCTGGTAATCAAGGGTACAGCCGACAATCGCGGACGCCGGGTGGCGACCGTGAATGCCGGCGTGGATAGCGTCTTTGCCGTCGGCTCAACGAACCGCCACGGACGGGCGGCGAACATCGCGGCCTCGGCAGATTACGTGGAGGCGGCCACGCCCGGCGGCGAACGCAATACAGATGACCCTACCGAGTCCGTGTGGGGTACGGGCGGCGACCTTGATTACATTCCTTTTGAGGGCGGCTGCATGGCATCGGCCTTTGGCGGCGGTGTCGCGGCGCTGGCATTCTCGCGCTATCCGCATCTCTCAAACCGCGAAATTCGAGAGATTCTGCGCAATACGTCACAAGGCACGGGCTGGGACCCCTTGCTCGGACACGGCATCTTTGATGCCTACCGGGCGGTCTCATTGACGCCGCAAGAGCTTGCGGCGGGACTGCGCGTTGACAGCGAAACATCGCAGGTGCGCAACGTGAACGGACGGCTTGTGGCCGATATTGTTGTGGAGAACACCGGCGCGTTCGATGTTGCGAAGATGCTTACGGTTGCATTTAATGGCGATCCAAAGTCCGCTGCCGATCCCGGCGCTAACCGCGAGGAATCGACCTTACTGATCCGGCGTCAAATCGGACATTGCATTGCGCCCGTTCCAGGGCTTGAGCGAGTTTCGGTCTCGCTTGAACTTGATGGTGACTCAATCCCGGATGAGGTCTGGGTGCAAGTCAATGCGCTAGAGATTGGCAAGGCAGGCGTCTACGACACGGCGCGGATTCATTAACATTGGAAGAAGTGGTGGACGCGTAAGCCTGCAATCGAACGTACGCCTGACCGTCACTCCCGCGAAAGCCGGAGTCCCGGGTGCGAGGACTGAATGGAATTCTGTCCCGTTTCATGCACGAGGCCGTCCTTGCGCGGCATTGCGGCAGCAGAGGCAGGTTGGAAACCTAGGCTACCGGAGCGGGGACTTGGCGGCAGAGGCAGGTTGGAAACCTAGGCTACCGGAGCGGGGACTTGGCGGCAGAGGCAGGTTGGAAACCTAGGCTACCGGAGCGGGAACGCCTCTCTTGGCTACTTTCATGGTAATGACAGAAATGCTCAGCGTAGCTTCCTCTCACGCAATGCCGGTAGGGGACAGGTAGATTATGGGGTGAAAGGGTTATTATGCGTATCACATCCATTGACGTAGCACCGTGGCAAGAAGACGCAGCGTTCGTCTACTCGGTGGTCTTTGATGAAGGCACCATCGACTGTTTGGCGAATGCGTTTCCCCTCAGCCAGCAGTACGGCATTCCCGGCGACGTGGCGGTGGTGGCCGGACAGTTGGGGGAGAAACGCCACGTCGAGCGCAGTTCGCTGAACGACTACTTCCACATGGGGCCGGAGCATCTGAAGTTCCTCTTGTCGCAGGGCTGGAGCATTAGCAATCACAGCTATTGCCACCCGCCACTGCATGATCCGAGCCGAATTAACTATGCGCAGGAGATTGTGGAGTCGTACCACATTCTGGAACAGGCCCTCGGTCAGCCTGTGCCGATTTTTTCGTCATGGAACAGCTTCGAGGTCTACGACACAGTGCGGGCGTGGGTGGCACGTGTGCCGGGCTATCTTGGTCTGACACGTGCCTCCAACGACGCGGAACACACGAATGCCCCCGACTTCGATCCGTTCAGCATTTGGCGCAACCGCCTGTCCGAGGACGACGAAATAGAGTACCTGCCTGAGTGGCTCTCGCGTCGTGGGTTCGAGCCGGACCGGGTGCAGGGACAGTGGCTGGTTGACGTGACCCACTTAGTGATGTATAAGGTGCCGCAGGGCCACAAATGCATTTCGCCTCATGCGCTGGAAGGGCGATTTGATCAGATGCGCACCATCTTCGGTGACCGCATGTGGGCCGCCACGCCCGACGACGTGGTGCGCTATTCCTATCTGCGGCGGCACTGCAGTCCAACCGTCAACCAGAACTCGGACACTCGTGCCACTATCACAGTGAATTTCCCACAGCTTCCCCCGCAGATTAAGGAGGGTGAACTGACGTTTCTTGTCTCCTTTGCCGAAGAAACTGGACCCGTGCACATACAAGGGCCGGATGGCAAAGTAAATGTAGCGGCGACCGGTGAAAGGCGTGTTCGCTTTACGTGCCGTGTGAAGCGTGCTGCCACAATTGAGATTTCTTGTAAATCCGTATGAGACGTGCTCTTGAGGATGTAGGCGCTATGCAATGGCTGAAGACAGGAACGGCCTATCTCGATTGGCTCACCGTGGACCGACCGGTTGCGCCGGATTACGCCCGACACCAGGCGGAGAAGGTGGTGGCGATGGGCGCGAGGGTGCACCAATACATGGTGCAGGTCGGCGGCGCGGTTATTTACAACAGCAACCTGGCGCCGCGCTCTCCGCAGCTCGGCTTTGACTTACTCGAAGCTCTTGTGGCGGAGAACCACAGTCGCGGCAATCAACTCATTGCGTGTTGGCTGGGTACGCTGCCCGGCAATGCCCTGCAGGCTCGCGAGCATCCCGACTGGATTGTGCGCGGTCCGGACGGCAGCCCGTTTACGCTGGTCTGTTACAACGGGCCGCTGCGTGAATTCGTCCTCGCACAGGTGCGTGAAGTGCTGACCAACTATGCGGTAGACGGCATCTACTTCGATCAGTTGATGACCGGCTGTTATTGTGCGTACTGTCGTCACCAATTCGCGGAGATCTATGGCAAGGAGCTTCCGTCCTCAGACGACACGCCCGCGCTCTATCGCTACGGCCACGTCTACTGGGGGAATCCTGACGAGCGGGAGTTGGAAGAATTCGCCAATGCCAAGCGCGTGGCCTTTCTGCGCAACGTGCGCCATATCATCGATGAGACACATCCCGATGCCGCACTCGTCGCAAACCATCTCGTGGGGCCCTATGCACGTCTAGGGCACGGTATTGTCGACGGATTTCTGCCGGAAGTGGTCGCGGGGACCCGCACGGAAGGTGGTCACGGTTCACGGGACACGCTTGGGGCCATGGCTGACCGGACGCTCACCGAGCGGTACGGCGGCGCTCCCGCCTATGGGGAGGTGAAGTACGATAACTATAGCCCGCGCTCCGCCCCGCTCGTGCACGGCATTGTGCAGTCGGCGGCGGCAGTGGCAAACGGCAACCCAATCGTATTCCGCGATCAAGATGCGCTTGATACCGACCCGGAACCCAAGCGCCGGCACATGATCGCGGCGCTGCGTGCGCTGAGCAAAGCCCATGCCTCTGCTGTGGACACGGCGCCTATCCGCTATGCCGCGCTCCTGCACTCCCGCACCACGCAAGCGCACCGTGGAGAAGCGTATGATGCGAGCTTCTACGGCCTGTACCGCTTACTGTGCGAAGAGCACATTCCTTTCGCAATCGTTACCGAAGTTGATATAGCTCGCGGCGCGCTAGACGGCTACTCGTGCCTGCTCCTGGGCAACGCGGAGGTATTACCTGCGACGGTGGTGGCACAGGTGGAGCAATTCGTCGCTCAGGGCGGCGGCCTATTGGCCAGCCATCGCACCGGGCTGGGGACGGGCAGTCCGCCGGAGCCGAGTTCAGATGGCACGGCTATCGATCCCTTGAGTGATCTCCTTGGCGTGACCCGCTTTGATACCCTGTCGCATCACCGCGAGGTTGCCGATCTCTCGCCGCATGTCCCGGTGCCGAGTCAGCATGCGAGCGACTTCTTCTACGGCAGAGTTTCGGATGACGTGCCCGCGTTTGTGCGTGAAATGGCCGGCGTGCGTTTGGACTTCGAAGCGCCGGTCGTGCAAGCGGAACCGCGTGCAGGCACAACAGTAATTGCCGACGTGATGAATTTCGACCAAGCGCTGATAAACACGGCGCTCTTCAACCGCCGGATGCCCTTTGCGGGTGTTCCGCAGATGCCGCTAGCAACGGTACACGGCAACGTGGTCTATTTCGCTGCGCCGGTCGAGCGCGCAGCAGCAAGAGAATCCTGTGACGAATTGAATAAGTTGCTCGTCACGTGTATTCGGCACGTGGGTGGAGCCCCGCCCTTCACTGTTGAGAACGCGCCGCCCACTGTCCTTGTCATGGGACGAGAAGCGCCCACCGGCCAATGCGTGTTCTTCTTCGTCAATCTATCCGCGACACCTACCAGTCGCGGTTATTTTCGCCATGTAGCGCCGGTGCATGGCATCACACTGCATCTTCCTTTACCGGAGGACCGGACGGCGTCAGCACGGGATTTACACGGCAACGCGCTTGAGACCAATTACACAGACGGTAACCTAAGCGTCCGTCTCCCGCGGCTAGAATATTATGCGGCGGTCTGGATTGACCGTGGAAAACCGTAAGACTGTTACGTAACCGAACTCACTACACTGAAAGGGTAATCGAACGATGCAAGAGACTCGTCGTGACGGCCTGCCTGGCGTAGGACTGCTCGTCCTCTGGATAGTGCTGTTGCTTGCAACCATTGCAGGCTTTGTCATCTTGATAGCAGCGGAATCGTTGCTGCTCGTCCTGCCGATCATCATTTTTTTCGCGCTCAAAATCGGCGTATTCGGATTTTTCAAAGTTGCGCCCAATGAGGGCAAGATACTTCAGCTCTTTGGCGCGTATCGGGGTACGGCCCGCAAGCCGGGCTTGCGCTATACCAATCCGTTCTATAGCAAAGCGCGCATTTCGCTGCGCGTGCGTAATTTCGAGACTGGTCGGGTCAAGGTGAACGACCGCCGTGGCAACCCGATTGAGATTGCGGCCGTCGTCGTGTGGCAGGTGGTGGATACCGCCGAGGCCACGTTTCAGGTGGATGACTACGAGAATTACGTGCATGTGCAGAGCGAAGCCGCCGTTCGCAGTTTAGCCACCGGCTACGCCTACGACGCGCACGAAGAAGAAGAGGTTAGCCTCGTCACCCACACCGCGGAGGTTTCAGACCAGCTCAAGACCGAAATTCAGGAGCGTCTGGCGCAAGCCGGCGTGGAGGTGCAGGAGGCGAGAGTCAGCCACCTGGCGTATGCGCCGGAGATCGCCGCCGCCATGCTGCGTCGTCAGCAGGCCGACGCCGTAATCGCCGCCCGCCAGAAGATCGTTGAAGGGGCCGTGGGCATGGTGGAAAACGCGCTCGGCATGCTCGCCGACCGCGAAGTCATCGAATTCGACAAGAAGAGCCGGGCAGCCTTGGTAAGCAACCTGCTCGTGGTCCTCACGAGCGAGAACGCCATCCAGCCCGTGGTCAACACCACTTCCAACTAGCTATTAGAAGACTTGCGCGGGAGACAGCGGATGAAGGAACGCTTGCGGGACAAGACGCGAGATGAGTTGACCCTTGCTTTGAACGCGCTGGGCATAGAAGCCACAATGGCCGAACGCGGACGACCGGGGGGAGAAGATCCAGGATACTTGGATGAATCGTTCGCAGGGAATCATTGATGTACCGGCAGGCCCGATCCGCTGGGTGAATTGCCTGAAACAAGACGGCTCGCAGTACAGTCCGCCGCAATGGTGGTCCGTATTCGGTATCCCGGATGAGCGAACGTTCTCGGAGCAACGCGCGGTCAAGATCAAGACGATGCGAAGCAAGTCATTTCCGCTTTTCGGAAAAGTGGTGGATGTGAGTTGGAAGGGCGAAGACCATGCGTCGCGATTGATTAACGTCCTTTCCAACGATCCGGCGGTGAAGTCATTTGTCAAATGGACCGGCGACGTGGAGATCGAAAGCCACGCCGCAGGGTTTCAGGGTTGGACTGTGCAGGTCAACGGCAAGTTCTCACCAACCCAACAGAATTGGGACATCGTGCAGAGGATCGCTGAGCAACTCTTGTCGTGTCCCCAACCGTAGGCGCACTGGAATGCGATAGCAAGGGCTCTCCCTGACATTGCTGTGGCGGCGCTGTTTCCCAATTCCTCGTCCGCGATCGTTCCCTCTCCCTAGGCGAGCGCTCTATTGTGCCCATAAGAAGCAATAGAAACTCCCTCTCCAAAGGATGAGGTTGCAAAACTTCGTCACTCCGGCGAAAGCCGGGATCTAGGAGAGGGTTGGAGTGCGAAGATTTGCCGCAAAACCCTTTCACCCTCGGCCCGGCTTTGCGCCATCTTAGGGTCAGGGAGCTATGCAAGGGTCTCCAGAGAAAGGGCCGGGGTGAGGGTAGTCTCCCTACCCCTGCTATAGGGCTGAAGAAGCGCGGGGGTAGGTATCGGCTACATCGGATGGGCGCAGGTTGCAAACCTGCGCTACCCTAAGAGCCGCTCGTAGTGGGCAGGGCTACCGCTCCTGGGACCCAGGCGACAGAATGAGCAACTCCCGATAGAAGCAACTACCAGTCTGTCACCGACCCATCATCCCGGTGCAGGCGGGCGTGTTCCCAGTACTGGTACGGGTACTGCTTGGCTGCATCGGCGTTAAATTCGATGCCAATTCCCGGTACGTCGGCTGGTATGAGATGTCCGGCCTCAACGCGGCACTGCGTGGGAAAGATATCCGTCATGGCGGGTGGCACCATCGAAAGTTCCTGAATGCCGAAATTGGGAATGCACATGTCGAGTTGCACGCTGGCGGCGGTGTTCACGGGCCCCAAGGGGTTGTGCAGGGCGGTGTCGATGTAGTGCACCTCGCACATGGCGGCGATCTTCTTGCCCTCGGTGATGCCGCCGACTAGGCCGAGGTCTGCCCGCGCATAGTCAATCCACTCGTTCTCGATGAGCTCGCGGAACTGCCACTTGGTGATGAGCTGTTCGCCGGTGGCGATGGGCACGCTCGTGTGGTGCCGCAGGTTGGCGAACGACTGCGGGTTCTCAGAGCGAATGGGGTCTTCGATGAAGAAGGGACGGAGCGGTTCAAGCCGTTTACATAACTGTATGGCCCAATTCGGGTTGAGGCGCGTATGCACGTCGAGGGCGATTTCGATTTCATGCCCCACGGTGTCACGCACCGCCTGAAAGGCTTCCTCCGTATTGCACACCGCGCGGGCCGGTTCGAGGATGTCGTTGGGGTCCGTGAGCAACCCAAACCGCACAACCTCAAAGCCTTCGTCCACGCGGGCTCTGGCGGCTTGGGCAAACGATTCCGGACTGCCGTTCCCACCCCCAAAGTGGGCGTAGCAACGCACTTTGTCGCGGGTTTTGCCGCCCAGCAATTGATAGGTAGGGACTTCCAGTGCCTTGCCGAGGAGGTCCCAAAGCGCAATGTCGAGGGCGGAGATTGTTGCCGTCAGCACCGGGCCCGCGCGCCAGAAGTTGCCGCGAAAGTGGTCTTGCCAGATGTGCTCGATGCGCGAGGGGTCTTGGCCGATGAGCAACGGACGGTAGTGCTCCACGGCCGCCGCTACGGCCTTGTCCTTGCCGGAACAGCCGGATTCGCCAATGCCGTACAGGCCGTTCTCCTCGGTGACGGTGACAAAGGTGTAGTTGCGCGTGCCGTTGTTCACGGTATGGGTCTGGACATCGCTGATTTTCATGGCTTACCTCCACTTCCAACGTGTTTATGCATAAAGAAACAGGCGGTTTCGGACATCGGGTCACATGCTAAGAGGCGGGGGACAAGCCCCCGCGCTACTCCTGATGGGGATTGAGCGGCATTGGAGCCGCGCCTTCCAAGTACTCCCGTAGCCGCTCCCACTGGGCGGATATCCAGTTGTGTTCAGGTGGTGACTGGGCGGCGGCCCAGAAGATGAGGGACGCTGCACGCGCGGCCATCAGAGCGGGGAGAGCCGCGCGCTCCACTTCCGAAAGTCTGCGGATCTCCTGGTAACCGTCGAGAAGCGCGACTCGATTTACAGCGTACCTCGGCTTGCCCCACGCCCCTGCCAGCACCACCGCGAGGTCGAAGGCGTAGTGTCCGAAACCGCAGTCGTCAAAGTCAATGAGGGCCGGCCGGTTGCCGTCGAACAGGATGTTGCTGAAGCTCGGATCGCCGTGAACGAGGCCGTATGCTGCGGCGTCTCGGCCGATTGCATCCTCCGCCTGCCGCAGTTCTTGCTTGGCTCGCGCCAGATCACACCTCAGCTTGGCATCGAGCTCCTGACGATCCCCGGCGAAGATACCGTCGGCGTCACAGCGTGGTCGCGTGAATCCGACCGGCGCCTGCCACCGCTCGGAGAAGAGGTGGAGCTTTGCAAGCATTGCTCCGACAAGCCCGAAGTGTTCCGGTGTCCGCTCGGCATTGGGGATCAGGCCGCCTTCAACCCAGGAGGCCACGGTCACGAAGCATACGCCGGGAGCTTCCCAAGCGTAGTGACCATCCGCCAGACGCAGTGGCCGGGGGCATGGGATCACGCTGTCCGCGGCAACCGCTGCCAGCCAACGCATTTCCGACTCCACTTCCGGGAGCTCACGGCGATCCGGTGCGTAGACGCGCAGGGAGTAAGCCTGGTCACCAACCGCGACGCGGAAGGACGCATTGACGAAGTCTTGCAGCACCTCGATTGAGGCACCATCGAGGCCATATGCAGTCAAAGCGGCACGAACGATTGCCGGATCAGTCATGCGGGTTTCTGCGCCACAGCAAGCAGATGACGGAGCTCCTCTCCTACTATCAAGGCTTGCTTCCATTCCTCGGAAAACATGTCCCTATGTCCTGGCAAACACCACATTCCGGGGCGGCATAAAATGTATGCACCATCTTTTCTGCTGTCAATTGAAGTGCTACGTGCATTCTCGCCTAGCGGTGCTCTTCCCCGGCCACCTCCATCGGATAGGTGTCGCCGCTGTAGGGGCAACCCTGGTGATTGACCCAGACCCCGGCCGCAGCCAGGGTGCCCACAAGAGACACCCCTACGGCGCTGGATTCCTGCGTGCGCGGGAATGACGAGGTAGGTTTTTGTGTCGGGGTGTGGTGAAGCGTGCCCCGGCCCCCTGGACTTCGGCTTCCGCCGCCGTGACGGTATCTCCATTATACTGCTCATCCTCCCATCCTGCATCTCTGATGCTGACAATCCCCTCGCTGTGCGCTCTGTGGCAACTCGGCCCCCAGGACGAATGCTCTGCTGAGAGCCACCAGGTGGGGCGACACCTCATGTACTGAGGAGCTACGACGACCTACCGGGGGAAACAGCTACGATCTCCCAACTACTCACCATCCCGGAGCAGACCACTCCTGAATGGTTGACTAGCGTCCTCCTCCAAGGTGGGCAGCTCCCTCACGGCCACATGACCGACGTCCGCAGTCTCGTCTACCGAGCCAACATCCGCCTGGACGCTCTTCCATTTGCTCGTGCGCTACTCGGCCGATGCGCCGCCATCAGCACGGGAGCACCTGATCTTGAAGCTGTCCAAGCGACCGACCGCAAACCTTGGGACGCAGGAGCATTGCTCGTTATGCCATTCGCTTACAATAGCTTTCGCAGCCGTTCGAGGGCTTCCTGCAGGTCCTCGCGGCTGGTTGCGTACGACATGCGCAGGTAGCCGTCGGCGAGGAAGGATGACCCTGGGACCGTAGCGATGTGGGCTTCTTCCAGGAGGCAATCGGCAACCGCCATGTCCTGTTCATCGCCCTTGACCTGCGGGAAGGCGTAGAACGCGCCGCCCGGCAGCGCGCAGGCATAGCCCACTTCCCGAAGCCCCTCGACGAGGAGCGTGCGTCGCTCTCTGAACTCCGCCACCATCTCCCGCACGCAATCTTGCGGCCCGGTGAGCGCGGCAATGGCGGCCTTCTGTGCCGCAGACGTCGGATTGCTGGTTATCTGCGTCATCAAGTCGTTGATGGCCTTGATCACTGGTTCCGGCCCGGCCACGTAGCCGAGACGCCAGCCCGTCATGGCATAGGTCTTAGACACGGTATTCACCGTGATGACGTGCGCCTTCTCGTCCGGTCCCAGTGCTGCGGGCGACAGATGCTCGGCGTTGCCATAAAGAAAATGCTCATATGTTTCATCCGCAATAAAGTAGATGCCGCGTTCCACACATGCCCTCGCCAGTTTGCGAATTTCAGCCGGCTCGGCCACCACGCCCGTGGGATTGCAGGGCGAGTTTAGGAGAATGGCGCGCGTGCGCGGGGTAATGCGCTCCAGCAGCGGGTCCGCCGTAATCGCAAATGGCGATGCCAGCGGGACGGTGACCGGCTCGCCCTGCGCCAGCTTGATCTGCTCGAGAAACGTCGGCCACGTCGGGGCATGAACGACGACCTCATCTCCGGGGTCGCAGATCGCAAGAAACACGTTGCAAACTGCCTGCTTACCGCCGACGCACGCCACGACCTCATTCGGGCTGTAGGCGACGTCGTTCTCGCGGGAGAGCTTTTCGGCAATCGCTTCTTTGAGCTCGGGAATGCCCCCGGCCGGCGTGTACTTGTTGAAGCCGTCCTGTATCGCGGCAATGGCAGCTTCCTTGATGTGCGCCGGCGTATCGAAGTCCGGCTCGCCGACGGAGAGATTTATCACGTCGATGCCCGACCGCATCATTGCTTTGGCCTTGGCATCCATTGCCATGGTAGGTGAAGGGGTCATTGCCAGAATGCGGTCGGCTACTGCCTGCGCGGTGCGAGGGGGTGCCACGAGCGGAATGCCTCCAGAAGCTCACAGAAGGAAGAGTATTCATTGGTGATTATATAAACACCGGTCAACATCTACAACGACCTATCGATCCAAGTGTCGTACTTACGCGTGTGGAATGAGACCCACGCTTTGACCCTTCGTCAAGCTCAGTACAGGCAAGCTTAGCGCGAACGGTCAGATGTTCAGCTACGCCTCGACCCTTCGTCAAGCTCAGGACAGGCAAGCTCAGCGCGAACGGCCAAGTATTCAGCCACATCTCGACAGGCTCTGCGCGAAAGGTCAGTTGGTTAACTCCATCACCGCGTGAACAGGATGTAAAGCACGTCGCCGTCCTGCACCACGTAGTCACGGCCCTCTTGGCGCACGAGTCCGTGCTTGCGCGCGTCGCCGTAGCCGTGACATTCGACCAATTGCTCCCAAGCAATCACCTCCGCCCGCGCGAACCCGCGTGCCATGTCGGTGTGGATCTTGCCCGCGGCGTCCTGCGCCCGCGTGCCCTGCGGAATCGCCCACGCGCGCACCTCTTTGTCATTGAGGGTGAAGAAGTGAATGAGCCCCAGCAGCGCATGCGATTCGCGCACGACTCGCGCCGCGCCTGGTTGGCCCAGGCTCATTTCCTCGCGAAAGAGCGCGGACTCTTCCGGAGAGAGTTGGGCGATCTCCATTTCAAGTTGTCCACAAAGACCTATGACCGTGGTCCGTGGGTGCGCGTATGTGCTGTGGACCCGGTCTACCAATTCAGTGGCGCGCCCCCACTGGTCCTCGGAGAGGTTGAGGACCACGAGCGTGGGCTTCATAGTGAGAAGTTGAAAGCCGCGAATCGCCTGCTCTTCGTCAGCAGTTAGCTCCGCCGCTCGCACCGGTATCCCCTGTTCCAGGGCGCTCAGTAAGCGTTCCAAAAGAATCTGTTCGCGCTCTAGGTGTTGCCGTTCCGCAGCGGGGGCCGTACGCAACTGAGGCATGAGGCGCTGCAACCGATTCTCTACGATTTGCAGGTCCGGGAGTACGAGGTCGAGATGGATGCTCTCAATCTCGTCAGCGGGGTCCTGGGCTTCACTAAACATCCCAAGGACGATGAGCAACGCATCCACGGTGCGGAGCGTTGCTACCCAGGCAGCTTCTTTCTCCTGCCTGCCAAAGCCCGCGCCTGGAAAGTCAAGATACTGCACTTCCGTGGGTATGCACTGTTCGGTCGCGAACAGAGTGCAGAGCGCTTCGAGGCGCGCATCGTGGAGAGCCACGGTAGCAAGGGTTGGTTCCAGGCCGTGGGTCTGCTGGCGATGCGCAGCCGCGCTACCGGCAATCGCGTTGAAGACCGTGGTCTTACCAGCGAACGGCAGCCCGACAATGCCAATCTGCACCGGATTCTCCTCCTATCGCCGCAAGAGGCGTAAACTCTTGTCGCGCTCTGACCTTTCCAAGCGTCTTCGGAAAGCACACAAGAACGCCGAGGACGCCAGGAGAGTGCGGCCGAACTCTTACGTGGGCGTGCGGCCTGTTTGCACACGCCCGCAGCCTGGCATCCGTAACGTATTGTATGGCGCGAGAACCTGAGCGACAACCGAGGTTGTTCTCGCAAGGTCGCTGCGCTATCATTCCTGTAGCAACGGTGGTGTGTTCCAACGTTTTGAGAGCGGCCGCAAGGGTTGTGCGCTTGGAATGTGCCATGGTGTAGTGGACGGAATTTTCAAGTAATCACTCGGTTGCCATGTCCGAATAGTGACTGGAACGGCGACTTTGTGTGGGTTTGCATCTACAAGTATATGGAGGAGTGAGCATGTTTGGTTGGCGCGGACGCGTCGGTTTGCTGGTACCCTCGGTAAATACCGTGGTGGAGCCGGAAGGCTGTGCGCTGCTACCTGACGGATACGCCGTCTATGCTACCCGTATGCGGAACTCCCGCTCGGATGCGGACGATATGGCCCAGATGTGCGCACACGTTGATCGCGGCGTGGACGAATTGCTCAGCGCAAATGTCGATGTCATCGCCTTTGCCTGTACGGCCGGCAGTTTCTTCGAAGGCACCGATGGCGAAGAAGCCTTGCGTGCGCGGCTGAGAGGCGGCAGCCAGATCGAGGCAGTGACCACTGCCGGTGCGGTTGCCGGAGGCTTGCGCGCGCTGGGGGCACAGCGCGTAGCCATGGTCACGCCGTACATTCCTGAACTCAATGACCTAGAAGTGAGATTCTTGCAGGGCTGGGGCTTCGACGTGGTAAGCCAAGCCGGTATGGGCATTCTGACCGCGTTTGATATTGGCGTGGTACCGCTGGAGGAGACGTACCGCTTTGCCCGCCAGCACGTGGCCCCGGACGCCGACGCGCTCTTCATTAGTTGCACCAATCTGCGCACCATGGACGTCATCCAAGCGCTTGAGGAGGACCTGGGCATACCGGTCGTCACGAGCAACCAAGCGACCTACTGGCAGTGTCTCCGTGCCTTGGGCCACACGGCCGCGATACCCGGTTATGGCAGGCTGTTCGAGCTGTCGCCGGTCGCGCAGCCCGTGCCTCTGACCGTCTAGGCGATGCCAGTGGATTCATCTCTGCGCGTCGGTGTAGACATTGGGGGCACGTTCACCGACCTTGTCTTCATGGACTCCCAAGGGCTGCGGGCGTGGACAAAGGTATCTTCCACCGCCGAAGACTTTGCCCAAGGCATTGTGCAGGGCCTCGACGCGCTCATTCGCGATACGAGTGCCGCCAGCGCCGACATACATGAGGTCATCCATGCCACGACAGTGGCGACCAATGCCATTCTCGAGGCCAAGGGAGCGCGTACGGGTCTCATCACCACCGCGGGATTTCGCGACGTGCTGGAGATCCGGCGGCTGCGCATGCCGCGCCTTTACGATCTGCAATGGGAGCCGCCGAAACCGCTGGTACCGCGCGCGTTGCGGCGCGAGGTGGACGAGCGCGTCGACACGCACGGCAACGTCGTCCGCGAGCTCGATGAAGACAGCGTCCACGCGGCGATAGCCCATTTGCTAGACGCGGGCGTGCGGTCGATTGCCGTGTGCCTCATCAACGCCTATCGCAATCCCGAGCATGAAGAACGGATTGGCGCGCTGCTCCAGGCAGCGGGTCCCGACGCGTTCATTTCCCTTTCGTCCCACGTCCTCCCAGAGATTCGCGAATACGAGCGTACCAGCACGACGGTCATCAACGCGTACATTGCGCCGGTAATGCGCTCGTACCTCATTCGCCTGCACGAGTCCCTCGAAGAGCGGCGCATCGGCGCTCCGGTGTATATGATGCAGTCCGCCGGCGGCATGATGGGCGCCGCCAAAGCGGCGGAGCAGCCCATCCACGTGATTGAATCCGGACCCGCCGCCGGTGTCATGGGCGCGCTTTCGCTGGCGAACGCCATGAATCTCGCAAACGCGATTACGCTCGACATGGGCGGCACGACCGCCAAAGCGTCAGTAATTGAAGACGGACGCATCACCCGCACGAATGACTATGAGGTTGGGGGCGGCATCAGCCTGAGCGCGCGGCTGCAGCGGGGCGCAGGCTATGCCTTGCGGGTGCCCGCCATCGATATCGCTGAGGTCGGGGCCGGCGGCGGCAGCATCGCGTGGATCGATCCCGCCGGTGGCCTCCGCGTGGGGCCGCATAGCGCAGGCGCCGAGCCCGGCCCCGTCTGCTACTCCCTTGGCGGAGAAGAGCCAACGCTCACTGACGCCAATGTAGCGCTCGGGTTCTTGAACCCGACGCACTTCCTGGGCGGTGAATTGCCCATTGACGCTACGCACGCGCGCTCGGTACTTAAGAGTCGGCTCGCGGAGCCGCTGGGCCTGGATGTGGCAGACGCCGCCCACGGTATCCATCGTATCGCGGTTTCCCACATGAGCCGGGCCGTGCGGGCGGTCACGGTGGAACGCGGTCGTTCGCCCGCTGACTTTGTCTTGTTTGCCTTTGGCGGCAGTGGGCCGTTGCATGCCGCCGAAATGGCGCAGGAGCTTGGCGTAAACCAGGTGGTAATCCCGCCTTTCCCAGGTTTGTTCAGTTCGCTCGGCCTTCTATGTGTGGATGTCTCCCAGCATGCTGTCCAGACCGTGCTGCTGCCGCTTGACACAGTGAGCGAAGAGGAGATTGATCAACAGTATCAAGTCTTAGAATCTCGCTTGGCCGGCGAGCTTGGTGTTGACGTTGAGGTCCGACGCCAAGGTGAATGGCAGCGCTTTGCCGACCTGCGCTATGCCGGTCAGTCATTTGAACTCACGGTCCCCTTTCAAGAGTCTAAGCCGACATTGATGCGTGAGGCATTTGAGCGAGAGCACGAGCGCACCTATGGGCACAAGGCGCCTGATGATCCCGTGGAGCTTGTAAACCTACGGGTTGAGGTGACGCTGCCGCGCGATGGAGCGCACCAGTGGGGAAATACAGCGACGAGTAGGGGCTCCGTGGACGGTCCGAGAGACCGGACTGCGTACTTTGGCGCCGCAATTGGCGAGCGGACAGTACCCTTGCGCCCGCGCAGCGAAATTGGCAACGAGGATCAACCCGGTCCATTGATCGTGGAAGAGTACGACACGACCATCCTGGTGCCTCCAAATTGCACTGTGAAACGAGATGCCTGGGACAACGTGGTGATCACTGTGGGAGAGGAGACGACGTGAGCCGAGAGTTTGATCCGGTTGAAACGGAAATCCTCAAGAACGCGCTGGAGTCGCTGGTGGATGAGATGGCGATGACGGTACTGCGTACGGCGTATTCGAACAATCTCAAGAACAGCATGGATTTCTCGACCGCGCTGTGCCAGCCCAGCGGCGAACTGATCGCGCAAGGCCTGACCCTGCCGCTGCACCTCGGTTCGGTGCCCCACGCGATGGAAAGTATCTTCGCGACCTTTGGCGATAACATGCAACCCGGTGACGTGTACATGCTCAACGATCCCTATGCCGGGGGCACGCACTTACCGGACATCTACATCTTCAAGCCCGTATTCTTGGATGGCGTTCTTGCCTGTCATTTGGTGTCCATTGCGCACCACGCCGATGTGGGCGGCATGGTGGCGGGAGGCAACGGCTGTGATGCAACGGAAATCTTCCAAGAAGGCATTCGCATCCCGCCGCTCAAGCTCTATGCTGCCGGTGAGCCCAACGAAGCCGTCTTTGAGCTGATGCGGGCGAACGTGCGCGTTCCCCGGCTCGTGCTTGGTGACCTCCGCGCCCAACTCTCCGCTTGCCACGTGGGCGAGCGACGGGTGAAGACGCTCTTTGCGCGGTATGGACACGAGGACCTGCAGGCGCGGTTTTCCGCGCTCCTTGATTACACGGAACGACTGGCGCGGCAGGCAATCGCGTCTTTCCCCGACGGGGAATACCGGTTCACCGACTATATCGACGATGATGGTTTCGATCCGGGACCGATCCCCATTGCCGTCACGGTGAAAGTGCACGGTGACTCTATGACGGTTGACTTTGCGGGTACGTCGCCGCAGGTGCGCGGCGGCATCAACTCGCCGATACCGTTCACGCGTTCGGCGGTCTACGCCTGTGTGCGCAGCCTGATGGGGGAAGAAATCCCCAACAATGAGGGCTATTTCCGCCCAATTGAGGTGATAGCGCCGGAAAGCTCCGTCATAAATCCCAGCATGCCCGCCCCGGTGGCGGCGCGCGGTCTGACCGGCTACCGTACCGCAAACGCAGTAATGGGCGCGCTCGCCAAGCTGGCGCCGGAGCGCATTCCCGCGTGCGAGGTAGGCGGCGACACCGGTGTGAGCATCGGCGGCTACGACGACGATGGCAACCCCTTCGTCTACTTGGAATTCCTCTTCGGTTCTTGGGGCGGCAAGCCCTGGAGCGACGGCACCGACGCCATGGCAAGCATCGTGGTGAATTTCTCGAATAATCCGGTGGAGGTGGTGGAGGCCGAACTCCCCTTGCGCATCGAGCGGTACGGTTACGTGCCGGACTCCGAAGGCGCCGGCAAGTATCGCGGCGGCTTGGCATTGGTGCGCGACTACCGCCTGCGCGAGCGGCGCGCCACGCTGCAACTTCGTTCTGATCGACATAAGAATCACGCGTATGGGCTGGCCGGCGGTGACCCCGGCGCGCCCTCGCGGAACATTCTCAATCCGGACACGGAGGCGCGGGTGCTCACGAGCAAGGCGACCGAGACGATCTATGAGAACGATCTGTTCCGGCACATGGTCTCCGGGGCCGGCGGCTGGGGCAACCCACTGGAGCGCGATCCGCAGCTAGTTTTGGATGACGTGCGCAATGAGAAGGTTTCCTGCGAACGGGCCCGTGAGGTCTATGGAGTAGTGGTGACGTCTGACGGCGAACTGGACTTTGAGGCAACTGAGCGTTACCGCAGTTGTCAGGACGGCTGAGGTAGCAATTCACTGCTTTCCCCTGCGTTCTAATACGAGAAATGGTGCTGCCTGCGCCTACCGGCGCAGGCAGCACTCCAATTACTGGAACTCGTCTTACAAATACATCGCTCTGTGTAAACCTACCCTTCGACGGGCTCAGAGCCTGCCCCGTACTCGATACAGCGTATCGACACGATACGGGGGCGAACGAAAAAGATAACAATCCGTTCGTGCTGAGTGCTGCGCGAAGCCCTTGCCTGTCCTGAGTACTTCGACAAGCTCAGTACAGGCTTTGCCGAAGGGTCGAAGCACGAATCGGCTTATCGAGTCGATTTATGAGATAGCTTCTAATGCTTTCCGGCTCAGTTGCTTCCGTTCGGCCTCACGCCGCATAAAACCATTGACCACACGGGCATTCTTGAGCGAGCTCTTCTCCTAGGCGCCTGCGGGCGCAAGCTCGGCGAGGCGATCAGCGTTAGCAGTCACCTTGCGAAAGTCGGGCCCAACCTGTTCCACCCACTCCGGATTGGGGTCCACGGGTATCATGACCCAAAAGGCCGAATCGTGGAAGCTCTAGGATCTGCCCGTCGGCCAACAAGCGGGTGCGCAACGCTGAGAATTCGAGGTCTTGCACGGCGACCCCTCGGTCGATTGAGAGAACGGCCGCTGTGGCCGCGGACTGCCCTAGGATCAGGAAAACGGGTTCCATACGGATCGATCCGTATGCGATGTGGGAGGCCGATACGCAAACAGGAACGAGCAAATTCGTGGCCTCTTCCCGCCTAGGGGTAAGCGATCCGTAAGCAATGCTATACGGCCGGAGCGGCTTCACGCCGATGTCTCCCTCATTCTGCACGAACCCCTCGCCGGTGACGTACCGCTGCACATTGTGCGAGTCCATCGTGTAAGAACCCATCCCCACGGGCTCCGGCGCCTCGCGCTTGGCCAAACACTCGTGCTCGGTCATTACGAATTCGCCGACGAGCCTCCGCGCCTCCCGGACATATATCTGGTACGGCCAGTTCCCGTTGTCGACAAATTCGTCTCGCGCCAGCCCCCATTGGGAGAACTCGTCGCGGACGTCCTTCGGTACGCGACAATCATTTGCCAGGAAGTACATGAGCCCTTTCTGGTAGCGGATGTGTTCGCTGACAATTCGATCCCGTTCCGCGTAGGATCCATCGGGATAGCCGTAGTTCTTGCCGATATTGTCGGTGCTGAAGGGCCCGTGGTTGTTGGTGTCGGTCTTGGAGTTTGGGATCTGGTCAAACTTGCGGAACACCCCTCTCCAGCCCGTCGCCAAGACGCGGAGGAGCAGTAAGTACTCCTCAGCATCGTATCCGTCCGGCTCGGCAAACGGAATCCGGTTCTGCGGCAACTTCGTCAGGCAAGTCCGGAAGCAATAGGCCTGGATGCGGTGATCGCCTTGGCCGTTTTCCCCCGGAAGGGCCGGGGTGACGCGAGGGAGGAGGCCGGAAGCTGGGTCCCCAGCTACGACGAACGGGTCCACTCCATCCGAAAAGAAATGGCCGTGATGGCGCGCGTCTTTCTGGACTCCGGCCCATTCCTCGCCGAATACGTCCGCGCCTTCCCGTCCGATCTTGTATGTCACGCCTGCAGCCGCCATGAGATCCCCTTCGTAGGTAGCGTCAATGAACGCGGAGCCAGCGAACACCGATCCGTCAAGCGTCGCGATGCTCTGGATACGCCCGCCTGCGACGATTACTCCATCCTTCCGATTGAGGCGCTGGCCCCGTCGGACCTCGACATCGTGCTCCGAGACCAAGTCCTCGAATACGCGCTCGGCTGCATACGGCTCGAATATCCACATCGTCCGGAACTCTCCATCGATCGCAGGCGTGCCTTGGCCGCGGTTGCCATACTCTTCGCGCCGTTGCCACTTCCAGGACGCGGGTTTCTCGTAGTGCAGCCAGATGCGGTGAAAGAACTCCCTCGCGAGACCTCCGATCACGGACTTGTCCCCTGTGTCAGTCCAGCCCAGGCCGCTGGAGGAGAGTCCGCCGAGATGATGCTCCGGAGCGACGACGACGACCGACTTCCCCATCCGCCTGACTTGGACCGCAGCCGAGATCCCAGCCGATGTCCCGCCGTACACGACAACGTCGAAAATGTCTTTGTGCGGCGGCGTGGCGGGGTATTCGCAACTGGCGTAGTTATTCACTTCTTTCCTCTGCATCCCAATTTGCAAAAGCAAGCTGCCTGCGCCGGTGGGCGCAGGCAGTGCTCTTTTTCTGATGCTTTCCGGTTTAGTTACTTCCGTTCGGCCCCACGCCACGCGAAACCTCTAACCACGCGGGCATTTTTAGCGAGCAATTCACCTAGGCGCCTGCGGTCGCAAGCTCGGCAAGGCGGCCGGCATTGGCGATTACCTTGCGGAACGCGTCGCCGACTTGCTCCACCCACTCCGGATTCGGGTCGACGGGAGTCTTGATCCAGAAGGCCGAGCCGTGGATGCGTTCACTCACGGGCAAATGGCCGCGGTGCCTGCGCACGCGCGAATCTGACGGCAAGTCTTTCCAGGGCCCGCCTACGCCATCGAGCGCATAGTCGTTGAAGAGCGGCTCAAGGTGCATCACGCCGTAGCCGAACGGCGTGATCTCCGACTTTGTCTGTACACCTTCAGCGACCAACGCTTTAAGAATGGAATTTGCAGGCACGCCGATTGCCTCAGTGTCGAGCGTCCCGGCGTAGTGCACCAAGCCGCCGCGCACAGCTTGCGGATAGACCCTTTGGGGATTCACACCCGGGATGGCGCTCAGCAGGGAGTCGAGCCGGTCGAACCACGCCCGGCGCTTCTCGTTCATTTCCGGCAGCCGCCGAAACTGAGCCCGCACCATGCCGATGGCGAGTGGATTGGCGCGGTACTTTACGCCAAGACCCATATTACGCAAGTCCGCGAATTCGGCGGTTGACCAGAGCTTGCCGCAGCGGCCGTACTGTCCCAGCGCCAGCATGCGGTCGTAGAGCGCATCGTCGTCGGTCACGGCAACGCCGGCTTCGATGCCCGTCATGGCCTTGCCCTTCTGCAAACTGAAGCAACCGATGTCACCGAACGAACCGACCGGCTGGCCGTCCCAGGTTGCGCCATGGGCGTGTGAGGCATCCTCGATAAGGGTGATGTCGGTGCCGGCAACGATTTCACGGAAGGCGTCGAGGTCTGCCGGATTGCCGTAAACGTGAGTAACGACTATGGCGCAGGTGCGGTCGGTGATCTTGCGCCTGGCGTCTTCCGGATCGGCGCAGAAGGTCTCCGGGTCCGCATCGCAGAACACCGGCATGGCGCCGCAATGGAGAATTGGGCTGATGGACGCGTGCCACGTCACGGAAGGCACGATCACCTCTTTGCCGGCGTGGGCGCCTGCCGCAAAGATCGCGGAATGCAGGGTGGCGGTGCCGTTGCACATCACGAGCGCGTGTTTGGTGCCGATGAATTCGCGCCACTCTTGCTCGAACCGGTCCAACTCGGCGTAGGCATCGCCGAAGTCGTCCATGACCCGCAGCACGTACTCTTTCTCCAAGTCGGTCACGCGCTCCCAGCGGTCGTCAATTGGAGCGGTCACGGCCTTTGGCCCGCCGTCGAGAGCTAATACGGTTGGGGCGCTCAGTGTCTTTGCCATAGAATCCCTCTTTCACAATGGATTAAAATGCTTGACTAACATCATTATGCATATTAGAATATCGTTGTCAAGCGTGTGAAGCTTTGTGGTAGTCACGGTTTCTCGTGAAAGGAAGACCGATATGGCGATCCAAGCACGACGAGGTAGAGAGTTGTATGCCCTTACGCGGCGGGTAGTGCTCGGCGGGGCGGTGTTCGGTGGTACGGGCATGCTTCTCGCGGCATGTGGCGCGGTATCCAGTGCACCTGCCGGGGAGGCGGCGACGGAGAAAGAGGCGGAATCCAAGGCTGAGACGGCGCCCAAGGCTGAGCCTCAAGTGTTGCGCATCTCCAACTATCACAGTCCGGAGGATGCGCGCTGGACCGCGCTCTCCCAGACCTTTGCGGAGGGAGCTGAGGCCCTGGGTATTACGATTGAAACGCCGCAAGAGTATCGGGAGGTATGGCAGAAACGCACCACTGAGTTTGCTGCCGGCACGACGACCGTTGACATTACCTATAACCAAAACAACTGGGCGCTGACCGGCGGGCTCAACGGCATGTTCGTTGAGAAGTTCCAACTGCTCAAGTCCAGCAACGTGCCGGTAGAGACCTACTTCGCGGCGGACATCGAGTCTTGGTCGTGGCGGGGTAAGCTCTATGCGCTGCCCTTCCAGTCGGGCGGCGAGGCGGTGATGTACAACAAGCACCTCTTCGACCAGAAGGGTATACCCTATCCGCACAAAGACTGGACCTATGATGAGTTCCTGGACGCCTGCGTCAAGCTCACCAATGCTGACGACAAGAAATGGGCAGCGTTCATCGGACAAAACGGTCTGCACTATATGGCAGGCACGTTTGTCTACAACTTTGGCGGTCAGTTGGTTAACGAGGACCGTTCAAAGGCCGTGTTCGGGGAAGACCAGAATGCGATCCGCGGCTTCCGCTTTGACGTGGACTTGCACATCAAGCATCGGGTTACACCGACGACCGAAGCCCGGCAGGCGCTTCCCACCGGTATACGTCCCATGGAAGCGGAGATGGTTGCAATGGAGTTCAACGGCATCTTCCGCCACAATACGATCAAGGCGCACATACCCTTGGTGGAGAAGCTCGACTTTGCACCGCCACCGCGCGGAGTACGGCAGACGGCCAGTCTTGGCGGCAACGCCTATTCCATTCTCACCTTTTCAGATGTGCCGGACCTGGCCTGGGACTTTCTCATGTGGTTCCATTCGGAGGAGGGATTGGTTGATTCGCCCCAGTTCGGTGCGATTGCATGGCCGCCGACGGTGTGGGCAAGCAAACACCCCAAGTGGCTTTCGCGATTTGAGGGTACGAAGGTGTTGGAAGTGGCAAACGTCTGGGAAACGGACGGCCATGATCGCCTGGTGACACCCGAGACGAGCGAAGCCTGGCAGATTCTGCGCCGGGGGCATATTCTTGCGGCGTTGAGGGGTGAAATGGATGCTGCTGAGGCGATGCGCCTCTCCGCACAGGAATTGAACGAACTCTACAGCCGTCGCCCGGAGGAGTGGCGGTAGCGCGGGCTTGGCGCTGGCAGTCTGAACTAAGAGTGCGGCATAGTAATTTTCGTGCCCTGCGTTTCTTGCTAGAGTGGAGTAGATGCAGGGAGTTTTCTGATGCGAATTGCCGGCATTGGTTAGTTCTCTACGTGTGCGGCTGTATGCAAAGTCCAAGACCTTCTTGCCCACACGTGTAGGCATGGAATGATAAGAGGTGTGCGCTTGCCCAGCGCACACCTCTTTCTACCCGTCCGAGAGAGTCTTCGATAACTCCATATTTAGCGTATTGCCTTACGGCGGCTCCATTGCCATATAAGCAGCGCGCCGAAGCCGATCAGGGCAAACGGCCAGGTGAGATCGGATACGAACGAGGGCATAAAGTGGTCGATGAGTATAAGTGAGCCGAGTGCGACCAGGCCACCCCCAATCCAGGTGCGCCACGCCGGCCGCGGTACAGCGCGATTTCTATGAATGAGCATCGCCAAGCCGATCCCCATAATGAAGAGGGAGCCGACAAGCCCTTCGGAAACCCAGAATAGGCTGAGACTGTCCGCCAGGGTTAGGATGCTCAGGACGATCAATCCCCCACCGACCCACGTGCGCCAGGCCGGTCTCGGCGTATCATCTTTACGATAGAAGAGCAAGAGCGCGCCAATCACGAGAATTACCAGCGATTCAGGGGAGAACCACAGAAAGTCCACATTCTCAGCGAGGATAATGAGACCGACAGTGACGAGACCCGCGCCGAGCAAAGGCAACCAGCGGTGCTTTTGCTTGACTTTGGGCGCTACCGTCTCTTGGCGCCGCTCTCCCTGTAGATCTTCCTCGCTGATGCCAAGTATCTCATTCTCCAATTCCTGTTCCTGGGCGCGTTTGGCAGCAGCGGGATCCGCAGGGCGCGGTTCTTTATTGAACGTCTCTCGCACGCGGTCGCCGATCCGCTCTACCACCGGGTCGACTCGCTCCGCCACGTCCCTGAAGGTATCGTCGGCAGCCGATGTCAACCGGCCGCTTTCCGGCATGACCAGCCAGAAGATGGGATAGGCAATCAGCGTTACGCCGCCGCTAATGAGAGTGGCAACGACCCAGAGCACCCGCATCAGCGTTGTGTCCATGCCGAGGTATGCGGCAAGCCCACCGCAAACACCGGCAAGCATGCGTTCATCGCGGCTGCGTGTGAGGCGTCTGCCGCGCGCGAATTCAAGGTCCTCATTGGTGTATGCCGGCGCCTCAGGCATTACGATCCAGAAGACGAGATAGGCAAAGATTGCCATGCCACCGGAGAGAAAGAGTGCAAGAATCCAGAGCAGACGAACGATTGTGGGGTCCCAATCGATGTACGCTGCCAAGCCCCCACAGACGCCGGCGCACGTGCGATCGATCCGGCTCCGCATGAGGCGCCGTACGGCGGGTTCTACGGTTTCTGTCATCGCTCACTCCTCCTCGTGGATCAAATCTAAACATACTCTTTAGGATTATAAAACTCATTGTAGGTATTCGTCAAGTATTTTAAAGAACATAATAGCAAAAATCCGGTATTTTTGGTGATTTTGGCAATTTGTACTAACCTCGAGATAAGGTTTGTCTTGCACGCCGCAGCTTGAGCGGCACTACGCAATTCGCAGGAAATGGCTGAGCTTGAACTGACCGGACGCGTTGTAGAGGCATCTGAAGGAGGTATAGGGATGTGCCCCCGTCAGTTCTGCAGGAAGTCACGCGTGCTGCGGTAGCCGAACACTATCTCCGTTATGGAGAAATTTCGGAAGTAACAGCAGTTTTGCTCGCGTTCGCGGGTAGCAACTGCGCCTCCGCGAGGAGCGTGCGCACCAGTTCATGAAGTTCGGGCGACAGAGGGGAAAGCGGATGGCGGGGCTCGCCGCCGTGGAATCCGCAGAGGGTCATGGCTGCCTTGAGGCCGGCAATGCCAAAGCGATTGGTAACGGCGGCGTTAGGCGCCATGAGCCGGAATTGCAGCAATCGCGCCTCGTCCAAAGCGCCCCGCTGGTAGAGATCGAAGAGTGCCACGCATGCTCGGGGCGCGAGGTTTGCCAGCGCGGCCACGCCGCCGGTGGCGCCCACGCACAGGGAAGCAAAGAGGAAGCTCGCGGATCCCGCCAGGACCGCAAAGTCCTCATTCCGGGTCTGCCGGATAATGTCGGTGATCTGCACGATGTTGCCGGAGCTATCTTTCATGCCGATGACGCGCGGGTGCTGCGCCAGCGGCACGGCCACGTCCGGTCCCAGGTTGATACCGGTGTAGGCGGGCATGTTATAAATCAGAATTGGCAGGGCTGCGTCGTCCGCCAGGGCTGTGTAGAAAGAGCGCAGGACGTCCGGCGTGAGGGCGGATTTATAGTAGGAAGGCGGCAGCACCAGGGCAGCCTGCACACCGCATGCGGCCGCTTGCCGGATAAAGGCGAGAGCTTGCTTCGTCGATTCATAAGCCACACCCGTCATTACTTGGGCGTCCGCAGGCGCGTTGGCAACAACAGTCTCTACAACCTGCAATTTTTCCGATTCGGTGAGTGCGGGCAGTTCTCCGTTGGAACCGAGCGCGACAAAGCCGGCCAGTCCCGTGGGCGCGAGATTCCTGACGTTCTCAGCTAAGTAATCAAGCGCGAGCTCTTGGTTGACAAAGGGTGTAGCCAGCGGCGGGTAGATCCCGGTCAATTGCATGGTGCGGTCTCCTGAAGAAACGGGCCGTACAGGGCACAGTATAGTCTGCTGATGCGTGGCGGACAAAGTTTGTGCTCATCTTGAAACTTTGTGACGTATTCAATGTGGAAGAGGCGCAAATTGGCCGCGATGCGCACAGCCGTTTTGTGTTTCTTCCGGCGCGACGTACAATAGGCAGATAAGTGGCCGGCGCGGGTAGTGTCGGTGCATCCGTACTATTGTGGCGAACGCAGTGACGAAGGGAGCAATGTATCGTGACAGTCAAACTTGGGTTCATTGGGGTTGGCGGACGTTCCGTGCACGAGATGCGGGACTTGATAAAGATTCCCGAAGCCGAATTAGCGGCGTTTTGCGACATTGATGAGTCGCGCTGCACGGGAGCAGTCGAGACCATCAACGGCGTCTTGCCTCCCGGCAGGAATCCGATCCAACCCGGTATCTTTACCGATCACCGGGCGATGCTGGACTCCGTGGAGTTGGACGCGGTTTACATTTCGCTGCCCACGTTTGCACACGGCCAAATAGACCACGACGTGATTGCGGCCGGCAAGGCGGTCTTAATCGAAAAGCCGATTGCCATCGAACTTTCCGTAGCCAAGGAGATTGCCGCCCACATCGCCGAAAAGGGCGTGGTGAACTCCGTCGGCTACCAAATGCGGTATGCGCCTTCCGTAGGGCAGACCCGCGCATTGCTGGAAGGGGTGCCGATCGGGATGGTGATTGCCGTGCGCTGGGGCGGATTGCCGGGCACGCCCTGGTGGCGCGTACAGGAGCAGTCCGGCGGCATGCTCATAGAGCAGCATACACATAGCATAGACTTGGTGCGCTACTTTGTCGGTGAGCCGGACACCTTATACGCCGCCGGCGACACCGTATTGCTTACGGATACGCCGAACCTCAACATCTTCGACGTCAATGCGGCTACCGTGCGTTTCAAGAATCGCGCGGTGGGCATGATCGGCAACTCGCCGGCGGCACATGCCGGCGTGCCGCCCAACGTTACCAATGTTCTCCACATTCTCGCCAAAGACCTCACCGTGACAGCGGGATTTAGCAGCACGACGGTCTTGCGCCCCGGCGAAGAGGCGGAAACCATTACGTCCGATCAAGATTCAAACTTCTTGCTGAACCAGGCGTTTGTGAACGCGGTCGCCAACAACACGCAGGAAGGCATCCATTCTCCCTACGACGACGCTATTCGCTCGTTTGCCTTCACGTACGCCGGTCAGAAGTCGGCGGAACTGCGGCGTGAGGTACGGATCACCGATGACCTTGAGGTGGTGGCGCAATGAGAATCGGCACGCGCACCGGCTCAATCGGAGGCGACCCCGAGGATGCCCTGCCGCTGGCGGCGTCGCTGGGTTTCGCGGGGGTGGAATTCTCTATCAGCGCGCGCGATCCGTCCGACAATGTGCTGGCAGAAGAAGCCGGCTGGGAGTTGCTCAAGCGCCAGTCGGCGGAGACGGGGGTGGCGGTTTGCTCCTTGTGTGTCGGCAATTTAGGGGTAATGCTGACCGGCGATGATGATGCCCGGGCGCAGGGCATTCGCGTTGCTACCGCTGTGATTGCGGCTGCTGCTGAACTGGATGCCCGGCTGATCCTCTGCGCCATGGACGCGCCGCCGGAGCAACCCTATGAGGAATCTTTCGCCCGCTGGATTGATGGGTTCAGCGAGATCATGCCCGCGGCGGAACGCGCAGGCGTCACCATGGCGCCGGAGAGCGTGGGTCGCACGCACCCACAGTCGGTGGAGCGTTTCCGCCGCTTGGTCGCCGCCATCGATTCGCCGCAAATCGGCGTCTATTTTGACGTTGGCAACGCGCATACACAGGGGTTTGATCCGGCCGCTGATCTCCGAGAGCTTAGCGGGCTCGTCAGCCAAATCCACACTAAGGAGCCGGAACAGATTCCGCTCATGGGCACCGGGCCGCTGGATTGGGACGCCATCTTTGCGGCGATCGCGGCGATAAGCTACGACGGCTGGCTGGTGCTGGAAACCGCCACCGGCGAGAATGCGCGCGCTTCAGCAGTGTATAATCGAGAATTCTTGGAAAAGCGTCTGGGTATGGCTTGATTGCGAAGTGCGGGTAGCTTCCTAAACAGGTGAACTGAGAAGTCGTACTTGGTGAGCCCGGAAGTGTGGTTGTGGAATCCGGCTGAAGCATAAGGCGCACTACGACAGGCTTAGCAATCGTCTTGGCATTTAGTAGGCGGGGACTGGTCGGCTAGGGATTCCTGGCATCGCAGAATTAACCCGTCATTCCCGCGAAAGCGGGAATCCATCTTCTCCGTACGCCCTGGACTCCGGCTTCCGCCGGAGTGACGGTGCGGACAGTTTAGACTCTATCTGAGCAGGGCCGGGAGTTTTCCCCTCATCTAGCTGCTTGTCTATCTTGAACTAGGTGGCAGCCGAAATGCCGTCGTACGGTGGATTACCGCGGTTCGTCAGGCTTGAAGATCTCCGCCAGCACCGGGCTGGGGCCCCACTCTGAGGCCAGGCACTCCATGTGAATCACGTCCCAATACTTTCCGCCCATGAAGTGGCTTTCGCGGCGGCGGCCGAACTCTTTGAAACCGGCTTTGGTGTACGCGCGGATGCCGGCAAGGTTGTATACGTGGACATGGAGCATCACATTATGCAGACCTTGCACGGTGAACGCGAAGTCGAGCATGAGTTGCGTTGCTTCCGTGCCGTAGCCCTTGCCGCGGGCGTCCGGTTCGCCGATGGTGATGCCAAATAGGGCGGTGCGGTTGCGACGGTCGATGTCGTGGAGACCGATGTTGCCAATGGGTAGTGCGGTGGCCTTTTCATAGATTGTAAAGGCTATGTCGGTGTTGCCGCGAGTGATCGCGCGCTCGTACCATTTTTGTTCCTGTTCCAACGTAAGCGGCACTGGCATGGCGCCCAGCGTGCGCAGGGTGCGAAAGTCATTGAACCAACGCGTGTACAGTGGGACCAGGTCTTTGCGCAGCGGGCCGAGCGCCACTTTCTTGCCCTCGATGTTGAATAGCGGCTTAGTGGTTTCGGGAGGTTCTGAATGTGGTTTCGTATTCATTTGAGACCTACCTACGTGCTTATTCTGACAAACTCTGTTGCGCGTCTCATATTCGTGCGACGAACCTTGATCAACCCGTCCGAGATTCGACTTTCTGTCTCAAGCTTGCCAGAAAGTTGAACTACTATCAGCTATGAACCCAAGGAGCTTGATCTTTCCTTGTTTCGCCCTTCGAGCCTTCGACAAGCTCAGGACGGGCAGGCTTAGGGCGAACGGAAACCATCGCTATGAAATCGGGAGCGGTTCGTCCGGCTGGAAGACCTCTGCCAGCACGGGGCTTGGCCCCCACTCTGTTGACAGGCACTCCATGTGAATCTCGTCCCAGCGCTTGCCGCCCATGAGTATCTTCTCGCGGCGGCGCCCATATTGCTTGAAGCCGGCTTTCGTGTAGGCTCGGATACCGGCCAGGTTGTACGCGTGGACGGTTAGCTTCACGTTGTGTAAGCCGAGTGCCGTGAACGCATAATCGAGCATCAATTGCGTCGTCTCCGTGCCGTAGCCCTTGCCGCGCGCATCCGGCTCGCCAATTATGATGCCGAACTCGGCGGTGCGGTTGCGATAGTCGACGCCAATACCGGTAACGCCGATGGGACGTCCGCTGGACAGCTCGTATATCGCAAAGTCTATCTCGGATTCTTTGCGCGTGGCCACGCTCTCGTTCCACTGCTCTTCTTGATATGTGGTCCACGGTTGGACCGTATCTCCCAGCCTGCTCAGGGTGCGAAAGTCGTTAAACCAGCGCGCGAAGAGCGGGCCCAGGTACTTGCCCTGCGGGCCCAATGCAACTTTCTCGCCAACGATGTTGACGAGCGGCAGCGTGGCTGCAAATGCTTCCGATTGCGGTTTCGTATCCACTTGAGAACTACTTGCTAACTCCCATTGCACGCGGGCAACGTGCCGGCTTGTCTCTCCACATGGGGATGCGCATCTTCCGTTCGTACTGAGCCTGTTGAAGTACAGTCGGGTGCTTTCGCAACATCATACAGAGGCGCCACGTAGTTTTCCGACCCTTGGCTGATCTTTAGTCCGTTAGAGTTTAGCAATAGCAACTCTCTACCAGAGGGCCTAAGGGTACGTGCTAGAATAGCATAGGTGAGTCCGCCTGGAGGTGGTCGAACGGCGGATTTCTTGAAGGCATGGAGCCTTTTTACACACTTGTCGACGTTAGAAGACCGGAGCATTTGCGGCCACCGTCGCCGACTAAAGAGCATTCTACCCACTGCAACCGCAACAGTCACTGATGCCATCATGACCGCCATTTCCGTACATAATCTCTCCAAATACTATGAGGTCCACCAGAAGGAACCGGGACTGGTCGGGTCGCTCAAGTCGTTCGTGCGGCGCAAGACCTACGACGTAAAGGCGGTAGACGACATCTCGTTTTCGATTGAGAGCGGCGAGTTGGTCGGCTTCCTGGGTCCCAACGGCGCCGGTAAGACTACAACACTCAAGGTGCTCTCTGGGTTGCTCTATCCCACCGGCGGGGATGTTTCAGTGCTGGGGTACACGCCGTGGCAGCGCCAGGCGGCGTTTCAGCGGCGCTTTGCCCTGGTGATGGGACAGAAAAGCCAGATCTGGTGGGACCTGCCGCCCATGGAAACCTTTCTCATCAACAAAGAAATCTACGAGGTGCCGGACGCGCAATTCCGGGAAACGCTGGATGAACTGGTGCAGATTCTCGAGCTTGAGCAGGTCATCAACGTGCAGGCGCGCAAGCTTTCCCTGGGCGAGCGCATGAAGTGCGAGTTGCTGGCCGCCTTGCTGCACCGTCCGCAGGTGCTTTTCCTGGACGAACCCACAATCGGGCTTGACGTGGTGATGCAGCAGAACATCCGCAACTTCGTGCGCGAGTACAATGCCCGCTACGGCGCGACGGTCATCCTCACGAGCCACTACATGCGCGACGTGGAGGCGCTCTGCGACCGCGTGCTCATCATCGACCAGGGTCACCTTGTCTTTGACGGCGACCTGGATACGGTCGTGCGCCGCTACGCGGACTACAAATTCATGACCGTGACGTTCGCGACCCCGGTGGCGGAGCCTCAATTGGCAACGTACGGCACAGTGGTCTCCTACAGGCCCCGCACCACCACCTTGCGCATCGCCCGCAGCAGCGTGCCACAGGTTTCCGCCCAACTGCTGCAGGGCTATCCGGTGTTGGACTTAAACATCGTCGAGCCCGAGGTAGACGAGGTAATCCGTCAGTTCTTCTCCGGTGGGCGGCCCGCGCATGCTGAAACTGTTTCGTAAACTACGCGCGGGCCTACTCTTTTCCTGGCAAGATGCCCTCACGTATCGCGCCGAAGGCTTTGTGTGGTTTATCAACGACGCTGTCATACCGCTCGTGATGATTGCGTTCTGGCTGGCGGCGTACCGCACCGTAGATCGGGTTGGAGGGTATGCGGTCGAGGACATGGTGCACTACTACGTCATGTTCTTGGCCCTGAACACGATTCTGACGCCCTATCCGGAAGGGTACTCGAGCTACCTAATTCGAAACGGCACAATCTCTCTGCACCTTGTGCGGCCGTTCCCGTTCCAACTGTGGCTGCTCACAGGTGAAGTCGCTGGAAGGGGCGTCCGGCTTTTTTTTCTCATTCCGCTCACTCTATTGATTGTCCTCATTCTTGGGCGGGGCCTGCTGGATGCATTCGCGCTCACATGGGCGACTGCGCCCATCCTGCTGGCAAGCATGGTGCTCTCTTTCTTGCTAAGCTACTGCCTCAAGCTGGCCATGGGCCTTTTGGCGTTTTGGATAGGTCGCGTGGATGGAATTGCCCAAGTGTATACCATAGTCATGATTTTCTTGGCCGGGAACATCATCCCTTTGGATTTGATGCCGGCGGCAGTGGAGCGCGTGACGTTCTTCCTGCCGTTTCGCTACCTCTACTTCTTCCCGGTGCAGTTGCTCCAGGGCCGGCTCGACTTTCTGTCTGCGCTCGGTGGACTTGCTATACAGGGCATGTGGTTGGTGCTGGCGTACCTGCTCATGCAGTGGGTGTTCGCCGCCGGGGTGCGCCGCTACGGCGCCTATGGAGGCTGAATGATGCAACGGTACGTGCGGCTCTACCTCGCCTTTGCCAAGAATTCCATCCTCGACTCGCTGGAATATCGGCTGAGTTTCACGGTCTGGAGCATTGCGACGGTCCTCCTAGCTGTGGTCTACGTGCTTTCGATCCAGTTCATCTTTGCCCACGTGCAGTCAGTCGCTGGCTGGCGCATGGAGCAAATGCTGGTGCTGGCGGCCACCGTGATGATCGTAGACGGTATCGTGGAGTCAATCTTCGGCGAAAACATGAACGCGCTCTCCGGGCTTATAAATCGCGGGGAGCTCGATTTTGTATTGAGCAAGCCGGTAAGCTCACGCTTCTACGTCTCAACGCGGCGGTTCGATTGGGACCCGTTAGTACAGGTGGTTACTGGATGCGCCGTACTATGGTACGCGATTGGGATGCTCGCGCAGCCGATTGCATGGCACGGCGCGCTGCTCTACGCGGGGCTACTATTGTGCGCGAGCTTGATGGCCTATTCTCTCTGGTTCATGGTCGTGTCGGTCACGTTCTGGGCCGGTAGGCTCAACAACGTGGCGAATCTCTACTACAACTTCATCGAGATCGCCCGCGTGCCCACCGACGTCTTTCGCGGCCCCCTGCGCATCGGCCTGACGTTCGTGTTGCCGGTAGCGTTCATCGCCATGGTCCCCAGCCAAGCCCTCATGGGCCTCCTCAGCCCCACCTTCGCCCTCACCGCCTTCGCAATGACCGCCGCCCTCCTCATCCTCTCCCACCTATTCTGGCGCCTGGCTCTGACGAAATACTCCAGCGCGAGTAGTTAGGCGAATTTGGATTGCAGAAACTGTATCCAAAAATACGCGCGGTTTTCCTCGCTTTCTGGCAAGAGGCTTTGACATATCGCGCCGAAAGTCTTGTTTGGTTCATCGGCGGGACGATTATACCACTCGTCATGATCGCGCTCTGGCTGGCGGCGTACCGCACCGTGGATCGCATCGGCGACTACGCGGTCGCGGACATGGTGAACTACTACATCTTGTTCTTGGTGCTGAACACGCTGTTGACACCGCATCTGGAGTGGGCCATGGGTGAATCAATCCGCAGCGGCGCTTTCTCCATCCACCTTGTGCGTCCATTCCCCTATCATCTGTGGCAGCTTTCGGCTGAAGTCGCTTATAAGGGCGTGCGGGTGGTCTTTCTGGCGCCGATGCTGCTGCTCTTCTTTCTGCTGTTTGGGCAGGAGATGCTCGGCGGCTTTGCGCTCAGGTGGGAGATTGCGCCGATACTGCTGGCAAGCATGTTCTTGTCGTTCTTGCTGAACTACTGCCTCAAGCTATGCCTGGGGCTGTTGGCGTTTTGGGTGGGCCAGACGGCGGGCATAATCGAATCATATGCGGTTGTGACGATGTTCTTGGCCGGAAGCATTGTTCCGCTGGACTTGATGCCGGAGGCGGTGGAGCGCGTGACGCACTTCCTGCCGTTTCGCTACCTGTACTTCTTCCCAGTGCAGTTGCTGCAGGGGAGGCTCGACTTTGCGGCTGCCCTTGGTGGGCTTGCCATTCAGGCGGCGTGGCTGCTGGTGTGCTATCTGTTCGTGCAGTGGGTGTTTGCCGCCGGGGTGCGCCGCTACGGCGCGTATGGAGGCTAGGCAATGCAACGCTACGGGCGGCTCTACCTGGCCTTTGCCAAGAACTCTTTCCTCAATGCGCTGGAATACCGGCTGAGTTTCGCGGTTTGGAGCATCGCGACCATTTGCTATGCCGTCGTGTACGTGGCCTCCGTCCAAATCATCTTCGGTCACGTGCAGACCATCGGCGGCTGGCGCGTGGAGCAGATGCTCGTGCTGGCGGCTACGGTGATGATTGTGGACGGCATCGTGGAGTCGATCTTCGGCGAGAACATGAACGCGCTCTCCGGGCTCATCAATCGCGGGGAGCTTGACTTCGTGCTGAGCAAGCCGGTGAATACGCGCTTCTACGTCTCCACCCGCAAGTTCGATTGGGACCCGCTGGTGCAGGTGGTGATTGGCAGCGGCGTGCTGTGGTACGCGGCTGGCCTGCTGGCGGAGCCGGTGACGTGGTTCGGCGCCTTGCTCTACCTCGGGATGGTAGCGTGCGCATGCCTGATCGCCTATTCGCTCTGGTTCATCATCATTTCAGCCACCTTCTTTGCCGGGCGGCTCAATAACGTGGGTCACCTCTACTACAATCTCATCGAGGCCTCCCGCGTGCCCACCGACGTCTTTCGCGGCGCGCTCCGCCTGGGCCTCACGTTCGTGCTGCCGGTAGCCTTCATCGCCATGGTTCCCAGCCAAGCCCTGATGGGCCTGCTCAGCCCCGGCTTCGCCCTCACCGCCTTCGCTATGACCGCAGCCCTCCTCATCCTCTCCCACCTCTTCTGGAAACTGGCGCTGACCAAATACTCTAGCGCGAGCAGCTAGCTATCTTGGAGATCCAACGTTGGTCCAGTGAGTGACTTGAAGACCACAAATAAGACTAAGCGCGGGGGTTCGTTTCACGCTCCAAGTCCAATACAAGCATTCTAGAATATGTCATTTAAGTGTATATTTGCTAGAGACTCATCTTTTTTCGGTAGGTGTATGGAGAAGTTGCTGTGTTGTTTGGATTGAATGTCGGGGTCAGATCTTCAGTTTGGAAAAGGGCTAAAGTTGATCTAACCGGGTGAACTCTTGGCCTAGGCGGCATATACAGACTTGTGATTAGATTATGGGAGATGCATGGACAAAGTTAGCAAGATTGACATTCTAGTGGTCACTTTAGTCTTTGGCGGGTACTTACTCATACCTGGGCTAATGTATCTTGCCAGTTCTAGTCTAGGGCAGATCAAGGAAGTATTGTTGAGCTTGCAAGCGGCAGTTACAACGCTTGCTATTGTCGTTGGCGGTTTTCTTGCCTATCGTCGATTGCAGATTTTCAGAACTTTCGAACCTCACTTAACGATCACCAACAAGGTCTCGCACAGGCCAATCGGCGAAAGTTATGTACATGTCGCTGTAACTGCAACATTGCATAATAGTTCAAAGGTCAAAATGGAAATCCGCGAAGCGGTCTTTCTCTTGCAGAAGATCGCCCCGGTATCGGACGATTTAGTCGAAGTACTGTACGCTGAATACGCCAAGGCATTTGAGAAAGGGGAGTACAAGAACATACAGTGGGAGACGCTTGATGAGATTCCCCTCACTTGGGATAAAGACGTAGTAATCGTGGAGCCGGGTGAAATGCATCAAGAAACCTGTGAATTCATTGTGCCGAATGATGTCGGGTCGGCTATCATATACTCATATTTCTATAACTCTAAAATACCGCAAGTACCTCAAGGTTGGGGCGCAACCACGGTCCTTGACATGGATGTTCGTGAAAATGTGAGAGTCAATTCAGAGGGAGGTTGCAATGCCAGACGGCAATAAGACCAGAAAGGGAGATGTCGCCATAAAGGGAGGAGGGCCGAGAAAGGGTTCTCCCAAGCGCGAGCCCCCAGTCAAATCCCCTGGGACGGGAAAGCCCAAACCTCCGTCTAATCCTCCTCAACAGTCGAAGCCATCTGACTAGATTAGAGGCCCATGCCGAACACATGCCGTGGACAGACGTATTCGACGTGATGGATGGGCTTCTTTCCAAATTATGGTTGCGCCATTGGCGTCATTCCCATGATGAAGGAATTCCTTGATTCTATACTCCTGCTCCGGCCCCGATACAAGTAGGGAGCAAGCCTGGTTGGTTAATGTCTTGCCAGGTACTAAGTCAGATATTGCCCAAGAGCGCCAGGCTCGTTGCGATGATTCTGTCTGCACTTTCGGGGGCGATGGTGTGGGGGAGGCGGTAGACGGCGTGGGCGCGGTGGACTTCGTAGCCGCCGGCGGGGTAGGCGGCGGCGGTGGGGAGGTAGCCCAGGCAGCCGTTGGTGTAGCCCAGGAAGATGGTGTGGGGGATGGGCGAGCGCGCTTTCACGGCCAGGCCGATCTCCACGAACGCTTCACCGGCGACGCCCACGAGCGCCACGTCGCCCAGGCGCAGGACCTGCACGGCGCATTCAACCTTGCCGTCTACGAGTGGTGGCGTGAGGTAGGGGAATGTCTTATGCGACTTCCCCGCGTCAGGGATGGGCGGCTGATCGGCCCAGAATTCGAGTAAGAGCGTCTCGGATGCTGCGGCAAGCAAAGGACGCGGCGGCGCAGGTGTTGCGCCGCTAGGGGATGCGAATGATTCGTAACCGCTGAGGGCATCCGTGTCACAAAGTTCGTTGACCTGATGGAATTCCGCGCCACGCGATGCCGATGGTCTGCAGTCTCCCAGGCCTTTCGCGCTAGGCGATGCGGATGGTTCGTAATCGCGAGGGGCATTCGCGCCAAGCGATTTGTATACCCTCAGTGTTTCTGTACCGAGCGTCTTCCCCGTTAGCTCCAGCCGCTCTTCCATTTCCATCTCCGGGCCGATTGGCACGAGGTTGCCGGCCGCGCCTTGGGCGAAGAGCAGGGGCGCGCCGGTCTGCGGCTCCACGGTCTGGCGCAGGGCACAGACGAAGTCCGCTGAGATGGCGTGGCTGGGCGGTCGCAGCGCCACCGGATGGCAGGCGTAGCTTGCAAGAACGGCCAGTGGCGTGTTGTCAATCCCATCGATCCGCACCACGTCCAGGGCCGGGTCCACCGTGCCCTCTGGAAACTCCGGCGTGATCGCATCGCGGTAGCCGTTGCGCTTACGCCGGTTGATGCTCGCCTCTACCGTCCCCCGCCCTGCGCTGAGGCGGCACGGGACGAGCGCAGCCGCCGCTTGGACGACCGACTCCGCAATCGCATCAAGCAGCGCAACCACTACTTGCCGCACGCTTTCAGGGGTTTCCTGGTCAAATGTTGTGAGCGGCCCTGAGTGGGCGTGTGACGTGTTTATCAGCACATGCCTCGGCGGGATACCGGTGCGCTCCTCTATCTGTCGTTGCACGTACCGTACCTGCCGGATGGGCAGCGCGCAGAGGTCGCAGGTGACGAGGGCAACCGTTGTGTCGCCATCAGAGAGCACCAACGACGTGGCGTAGATGTCGTCGCGGACGGCATCCGCGCCGCGCCTGCGTCCACCGTAGCCAATGAGCGGCGTGCCGAGCGGCGGCGTGAGCGTAGTGCGTCCGACACCGGCGTGGAGCATGGCTATGTTCTCTCTGGTTTGTTTATTCTGGGAAAGGGGCCAAATCTGAAAGAGAATCAAGTTGCATCGTGACCCGCTGAACTGCGCTTCGACAGGCTCAGCGCGAACGGCACCTTTGCTTGCGCAAGACTGTGCATCGATCCTTCGACAGGCTCGGAACAGGCAGGCTCAGCGCGAACGGAATGTTTGCTTGTCATATATGGTGCTTCGACCCTTTAACACTCTCAGTACAGGCAGGCTCAGCGCGAACGGTTCGATTGCTTGCGCAAGACCGTGCATCGATCCTTCGTCAAGCTCAGAATAGGCAGGCTCAGCGCGAATGGATTGTTGCACCGAACTGCGCATCGACAGGCTCAGCGCGAACGGTTCGATTGCATGTGCTAAAGCGTGCTTCGACAGTCTTAGCACAAACGGCTCGGTTGACTAGTGCTAAGGAGCGCTTCGACAGGCCCAGCGCGAACGGCTTGTTCGCTTGTGCTATTGCGTGCTTCCACCTTCTATCAGTCCTAAGACGGACAAGGCTCCGATTGAAAGGATAGTCCGACTTGCGGACTAGCGATATTGGCTCTTTCCGTTCGCCCCCGTATCGAGTACGGGGCAGGCTCTGAGCTGGGCGAAAGGCAAGGTTGCAGCGAGTGATTTCTCCTTGAGGCAGTGTCTAGTCCGCCGGCGCTGCGAGCGCCTCCAGGTTCGCGTGGATCTTGCCGACGGCGGTGACGATGTCCTGCATGTCTGCGTGTGAGCCGAGCAGGAGCGGCTGGTTGAAGCGCATGGCCTCTTCGGCACAGAGGCGTTCCACGTTGGGCAGGTGCAGCTTGGTGAAGTCCATGTCCGCCATCGCGGGATGGTTGCAGGCAACAGGGCAGTGGTCCCGCATACGCTGGTGGGCCTCTTGGAAGAGCGGCAGCTTGTGCACGGGGTCGCCGTAGCCCAGAGCGCAGGGGATGCCTTCGGCGTGCAGGGCTTTGAGAAAAGTCTCACGCGACACAGGCTCACCGGAACTAAACTCGTCGCTGATAAAGCGCACGCCCAAGCCGTGCAGGCCGTCGGCGGTCACGAATGGGTCTACGCGCGTGGGCGCTATACCGGGAATCTCGGCTAAGGCGTCGCGCAGGAAGTTGGCATTCGCCTGGCGGCGGGCCTGTTGCTCGGGAAAGCGCTCAAGCTGCGAAAGAATTAGCGCAGCGGTCATGGCGGTGAGTCGATAATTCCACCCCAGCGCCTCGTAGTTGATGTGCATCAACATAAACGCGGTCTCGGCGATTGCCGGGTCATTGGTAACCACCGCGCCGCCTTCGCCGCCCGGCAAGTTCTTGCTGGCCTGGAATGAATACGCGCCGGCGTCCCCAATCGTGCCGAGACGCTGTCCGTGCCACTTGCCGCCGATGCCTTGGGCGGTGTCTTCGATGACGCGCAGATTGTGGCGCGCCGCCAGGGCCTTGATGGCTGCCAAGTCGCAGGGCAGGCCGGACACGTGCACAGGCAGGAGCGCGCGCGTGCGCTCCGTAATCAATGATTCCATCGAGGCGGGATCGACATTTTCCGTTTCGGGAATAATGTCGGCGAAGACCGGTACGCCGCCCACTTGCAGCACCGCCGTGGCCGTGGCGACGTAGGTGTAGGCGGGCAGAATCACCTCGTCGCCGGGCCGCACGCCCGCGGCCTTGAGCGCGACCTCCAGACCCGCCGTGCCGCTCGCCAGCGCCACCACGTGGGCCGCGCCGGTGAAGTCCTTTAGCGCCGCTTCCAGCTCTGTCACACGGTCGCTGCGCCAGCGGTTCCACTTGCCGCTGCGCAAAACGTCGGCAACGGCGGCGATGTCATCCTCGGTGGCGATGGGCCACGTGGGCCACGGTCGCGCTTTGGTATCCCGCACCGGCTGCCCACCGGCGATGGCTAGTTGATCCACAGATACGGACATGCTCCAACGCCTTTCAAAATTAGAGGGACACGGCGCCCCGTGCCCCCCTAATCCACTTGCTCACAGACAACCGCCGACAAACGACCACTAAGCTCCCTGATATACACAGGAACTTGCGCGGCAGTCGCCACGTATCACGACACATCGGGCAGATAGGCTACTCGGGAATCTCAGCCTGAATCTGCTGCCTCAGGGCGTTCATCGTTTCCACCACGTCGCCTTGGCCGCGGTACAGGGCATCCAAGGCGGGCGTAATGATCTTGTCGAATATGGGATTACGCCAGTTGGGCAGCACCCGCAAGCCGTCGTACCGGCTCGCGTTCGCGAGCGAGTTGGCGTAGGCTTCCACGCGGATCTTCTCGGCCACGTCGCCACCGTAGAGTTCACGCGCCCACACTTCAAAGTGGTCGAGCCGCGCCGGCGCATTGCCGCGGCCAATGGCCCAGTTGGGATGCGTGGCATGCCACTTGATGAGCTCCCAACCCTCGTCCTGCACCTTGCTCGCGCCAATCAGGCCGTTAGAGTCGAGTGCCTGTGCAGAAGCGGTGTGCATGAATGTGGGTAAGGGCGCATAGGCAAAGGGTTTGCCTTCTTGCACGCCTCTGGCAATGGCAAACGTGCCGCCGCCGGAGGTCTGCAAGAACGCGAGCTTGCCGTTCAGGAAGTTGTTGCGCGTGCTGCCGGTGCCAAAGGTGTCATTAAGCTCGCCAGGCACGGGCATCACGCGGTGCTTCGACGACAGATCGGTAAGGTAACGGATGGCGTCGATCATTTCCGGTGAATCGCAGACCACGGTCTTGAAGTCTTCCGCTACCCAGCGGGCGCCCCAAAAGGGCCCCCAGTTCGCTGCAATCACGCCGCGGCCGATGTTGCCGATGCCGAAGTGGACCGGATTCTCGCCCTCGCGCTGGGTTGTTTTGACCAGGGCTTCCAAGAACGTCTCCGCGTTCCAGCTCGGGTCGCCCCACTCCACGGGCGGATCTGAAACACCCGCGTTGGCCAGGATTTCCTTGTTGTAGGGCATCACCGGCCAGTTGCCGCCGGATTGGTTCGGCAGACCCAAGACGTTTTCCTCGTACATGACGCCGTCGCGGAAGAGTTGCTGCGGGTAGATGCTGAGATCAAAGTTGTCGCGCTTGATAAGAGGCCCAACATCGATGGTGTGGCCCTGGTTGAAGACTTCCGTCTGCGAAAGCCAGAGCACGTCAGGCGGTTCACCGGCAGCCACCAGGGTGTTGAATTTATCGTAGTATGGCCCTTCTCTGAGGATAGTCTCGAGGTCGATGTTTGGATGGTCATTCTCGAAGGGTTCTTCGATGAGGGTGGGATAGAGTTCGAGATGTCGCGCATTGAGGGCCACGTAGTGACTGACCGTGACGCGTTCCGCGGGCGCGGGCGCTGCTTCGGTCTTGGCGGGCGCCTCTGCTTCGGCCTCTTGCTCAGGCTGTGCCGTGGGAGCCGTAGTCACCGTGCTGCAGGCGGCAAGGCCGATAGCCCCCGCGGTTACTACAGAATACTGCAGAAGGTCGCGGCGACGAAGGCCAAGTGCGGGTATGTTTCGAGCGTCCATGCAAAAACCTCCTCGTTGCGCAGAGCGCAAACTGAAGCGAACTTTACACTACCGGCATTTGTCGGGACACTAAGCACCATGCGTGAATTTGTGCCGGGCTTTGCGCCACGGAGCGGGGGACAAGCCCCCGCGCTACGCACTGCCAACAGCGCCACGGAGCGGGGGGCAAGCCCCCGCGCTACGCACTGCCAACAGCCAAGATGCGGGGATAAGACTCCTAGCGCCGCAGCTTGTCAACGCAACTTGGTCTGGCACTGGCAAGAGCACACAACTCATGTCAAGGCGCCTAATATGCCGATGCGCATAGTCTATCAAACAGTAAGGAAAAGCTCAACCACCGGCGTATGTACACTCGGCTTCTGAATGGGTAATTCCAGCGTGAGCAGGTCTTCACCGCCGCTGGGATAGCGATGATGTTGGGCGAAGTCAAAAGTCTTGACTTCAGAGCCGTCATTCAGGAGTTGCGCGTAGCCCACGCGGCTGCGCAGACCCGGCAGATGCAGATACTTGAGCGGCCAGGCGAAGACATGCAGATACAGCCGATTAGTCTTCGGGTTGTAGGTGTAGCGGCAGTCGGCAGGCGGGGTGAACGGCGCTTGGGTGCAGCCGTAAATCGCGCGCCCGTGCGCGTGCATCCACGCGCCGATATCCGCCAGGGCCGCTTGGGCACGGGGATCGAACTCCCCGCGGGCGGTGGGGCCGACGTTCAGGAGCATGTTGCCGCCCTTGGAAACACAGTCGATGAGCATCTGTATCAGCAACTCCGGCGACTTCCAGTCCAGGTTGTCGCGGTGATAGCCCCAGGAGCCGTTGAGGGTCTGACAGGCTTCCCAGTTTACCGGCTTGCCGTCCACGTGCAGCCAGCTCGGCGGGATGAACTGCTCGGGCGTGTGGAAGTCCTGCTCGATTTCGCTGCGGTTGTTGATGATGATATCGGGGTTAATCTCGCGCACCATGCGGATGAGTTTCTCGCTCTGCCAATCGTCCTTGCCCTTACCCTTACTCCAGCCATAGTCTTGCTGCGAGTAGGAGAAGTCGAGCCAGAGCAAGTCGATGGTGCCGAACATGGTAAGGATTTCCCGCACCTGGCCGTGGAGGTATTCGGCGTACTTGCGCACGTCGCGGTCTTTGGTGGCCTCCCGGAACGCGAGGTCGTTCGCCTGCGGATGCACGCCGTCTACGGGAAACTCAGGATGATGCCAGTCAATGAGCGAATAGTAGAAGCCGACCTTCAGCCCCTCGGCGCGGAAAGCCTCGACAAAGGGCCTCAAGAGGTCGCGGTTGGCGGGAGTGCTTGTGGCTTTGTAGTCGGTAAGTCGGCTGTCCCACAGGCAGAAACCGTCGTGGTGCTTGCTGGTCAGGACAACGTAGCGCATGCCGGCTTCCCGCGCGGTGCGCGCCCAAGCCGCAGGGTCGTAGAGATCTGGGTCGAAGTTGTCGAAGTATGGTTGGTAGTCCTCGTCGCTGATCTCCTCGTACTTCTTCACCCATTCGTGGCGGGCGGCCATTGCGTAGATGCCCCAGTGGATGAAGAGGCCGAATCGGTCGTGGGTCCACCAGGCGGTATTGCCGGGTGTGGGTTCCGGTTGCGGGAGAACGGAGTTATCCATCTTGAAAGACTCCTTGCATGCACATTAGCCGTTTGGACAAGACTATCACAGGTTTGCGCTGTGGTGAGCGGCGGGGCCTAAGAGGGGTGGAAGTATCGAACTGCATTCGTTTAGGATGGAAGTAAGCGCAACGCGCGCATACCGCAACGCCCAGCACGGCTTTATCGGCAAGACGGTTCAGCGGTCATCGGCGCATTGTATGATAGAAGCAGCAAATCAATACGAATGACTAAGGAGAGGAAACCGATGCAACGACGTTCTGTATGTTCGCTATTGTTCAGCGGTGCATCTGTAGCCGCGCTCGCAGCGTGCGGCGGCGATTCAACGCTGCTTGAAACGGAAGAGCAGAAGCCGGCGACCACCACGGAAGCGGCTAAGGTGGAGCCAACCGCCGCACCGGCGGAAGCGCAACCGACGGCTGAGCCCGCCAAGCAGGCTGAACCTGAACCGACGGCAGCGCCAACGCTGGACCTGCCGAACCTCGGCAAGGCGCCGGAGATCACCCTTACCGGTTGGTTCAATTCAGAGCCCATCACGATGGCAAGCCTGGAGGGTAAAGCCTCCGCCTTGGTGGTTTTCTGGACCTACACCTGACCGGTTTGCCGCAGTGAAATCCCCAGTTTGGTGGATCTCTTTAATACCTACCACGATGACCGCTTCAAGCTGATCTCCGTGCACTTTCCGCACGCCGGTTCGTCTGGTGACATCAGCAAGATCAAGGAGCGGGCCGACGATCTTGGCGTGAACTATCCGGTGGTTGTGGACAACGATCTGGTGCTTTGGAATGCCTTTGGCACCCGCACGTGGCCGGCATTCTACGGCATCGATCGGCAGGGCAATATTCGCTTTGCGAAATTCGGCGGCGGCAACTTTGAGACCGTGGTGGAGGCCGTTCAGAAGCTCAAGGAGCTTGGATAATAGGCAAGAGCGCGGGCCAATTACACTAGGTCAAACGCAAGAGTAAGGGTAGTCAGTTCGCGACGTTGCGCCGGGAACTGATTGCTCGTTTTAGGAAGAATGCCGCCAGCCAAAAAGCGGGCTCAAACCTGTTCACGCAGCGTTCGCGAGGCGGCAGTGACATTAGTCTCGCTCACCGGCCGGTAGCCACAAAATGACAGTCCGTTTGCAGTGCGACCGCCACACCGCAAACGGACTTTCTTTTCACCAAGGCTGTGCTAACTTTTCACTGCTTTAGCCAGCCGCCTTGAGCTTCTCAACCACTTCAATGATGGAGTCGATGCCGGGGCCAACTTGCTTGAAGCGGATGTTCCCTTGCCTATCGATACCGTAGGCTACCGGAAAGGCATTGTTGCCGTAGGCGTTCCAAGCTGACAGGTCGTTGTCAATCGCTACCGGGAAAGCGGCGTTGAGTTCCGAGACCTTTTCGGTAATGACGCTCATATCCGTGGAAGCACCCAAGGCCGGGAAGTGGATGCTGATGAGCTTGAAGCTGTCGTCAACGTACTTGTTCTGGATATCCACCCAACTGGGGATTTCGCCGCGGCAGATCGGTCAGGTGTAAGTCCAAAAGACGATTAAGGCAGAGGCCTTGCCCTCTAAGCTTGCCAAGGTAATGGGCTCAGAGTTGAGCCATTCCGTAAGTGTAATCTCCGGCGCTTTGCCGAGATTAGGCAGGTCGAGCGCGGGCGCTGCGGTCGGCTCAGGCTCGGCCTTTGCTTCGGGCTCAGCCGTCGGTTGCGCTTCCGCCGGTGCGGCGGTTGGCTCCACCTTGGCCTCTTCCGTGGTAGTCGCTGGCTCCTGCTCCTCGGTATCCAGCAGCGTTGAGCCGCCGCCGCACGCCGCGAGCGCGGCTACGGACGCGCCGCTGAGCAGTAGCGTACATACAGAACGTCGTCGCATTGCTCCCCTCTCCTTGCTACACTATCCCGAATTCTCCACACTCTTACGTTTGTGGTGTTCCCAATTCGCTGATGCCTAAGAACATGACTTGCATATCGACCCTACCAAGAACAATTCCTAATGCTCTGTGGCGGTTGCATTGGTGTTGCCTATTCAAGCGCGTTAAGGATTCTCGTTAGCTATAGCCTCAAGCCGTGGCTATGTTCTCGCAAGTAATCCCTATGCTAACGCTCAAATGCCAAGATTTCCAATGAGAAGAATCCGAGAACTCCGGAAATCATCGCAAGGAAGTTCGTGGCAACGGCAATCCCCATCAAGATCAAGAAGACGCCGCTTGTGCGTTCCACGATGAGCATGTGGGACTTGAGCCAGTTCATTAGGGAAGCGGCGCGCTCGACGGCAGCAGCCATTGCAAGAAACGGGATGCCCATACCCAACGCGTAGATCGCCAGCAAGATGCCGCCGCGGCCAACCGTGTCGGCGCCTGACGCCTGGAGCAAGATGGCGCCGAGGATCGGACCCACACATGGCGTCCAGCCCGTGCCAAACACGAGGCCGATCAGGAAAGAGGTAACAGGACCGGTCTTTTCCGTGTCGATGCGGCCCAGCGGCGTATTGCGCAGAGAGACTTCGCGCTGCAGGATTTGCTGCAGCCACGGTATGCGCAGAAAACCCAAGAAACTAAGACCGAAGATTACCAGCAATGCGCCCCCAACCAGCCGCATTGTGGGCAGGCCCTGCTGAAAGGCGAGCCCAACGAATGTGATGGCCACGCCGAGCGCCACGAAGATAGTACCGAAGCCCAGAATAAAGGCTAACGCGTTAATTAGGACGGCGCGTCGGGCAGGCTTATCATGGCGAACTGCGTTGACATGGCGGCCGCCGAGATAGATGAGATAGGCCGGTACCAGGGGTAGAAAGCAAGGAGACAGAAAGGAAAGAACGCCAGCGCCAAAAGCGATGCCAACATCAACTAACATGGGATTACCTGTCGCCACTCAACACGTTGCTCGCCTACATATTCCATAGTATACCGAAAGAATGGGCACTATATGTAACCCCGCCTACAATTTGGCGCATTATGCGGCCGCCAGCCTGGCATGTTCAGTAAGAACACGCTCGAACTATCGAATTTGAGGCCTTACGTAAGCAGGTAAAGCCCGCTCACCGAGGTCTCGTTGTGCACACGGTGGATTGCCTCGGCAAAGAGCTGTGCCACCGAGAGAATGGTCATGTTGGGCGTCCGCTTTTCGGCAGGAACGTGCACGGTATCGGTGAGGATGAATTCTTCGATAAAGTCCTGATTCAGGCGGTCTGTGGCAGAACCTGCCAGGACGCCGTGAACTGCTGCCAGACGGAGATGCGGTCTGGCTCCGGCATTGATGACCGCGTGCGCGGTCTCCACAATGGTGCCGCCGGTGGCAATGATGTCGTCAATGATGATAGGAGACTTGCCCTGCAGGTTGCCGATCATCCCGACGATGCGCGACGTGGTGGCGGTTTCGCGAGCTTTGTGAATCAGCGCCAGGGGTACGCCTAAGTTTTCGGCGTACTTCTCCGCCAGCTTGGCGCGGCCAACGTCGGGAGCGACGATCACGGCATCGGTCAGGTCGTGTTGCTTCAAATAGTCGGTGACCAACGGTACCGCGGAGAGTGTGTCAACAGGAATGTTGAAGAAGCCTTGCATGGCGGGCGCGTGTACGTCCGAGAGCAAGATGCGGTCGGCCCCCAAGGCTTGGAGCATGTCTGCGACTACTTTCGCGCTAATGGGCTCGCGTCCGTGCGCCATCCGCTCCTGGCGCGAATAACCGTAGTAGGGGATTACGGCGGTTATGCGTTTGGCGGAAGCGCGGCGGAGCGCGTCGATGAGGAGCAGGAGCTGCATCAGGTTGTTGTTCACGGGAGCTGATGTCGGCTGCACGACGAAGACGTCGCAGCCGCGCACACTCTCGTTCACCTGCACCATTGTCTCGGTATCGGGAGCCTCATGAATGCTAACGTCACCAAGACCCGTGCCAAGCAGGTTGGCAATCTCGGCAGCCAAAGGAATGTTTGCCTTGCCGGAGAAAATCTTGATGTCGCCGTTAACCATTGCGGTTGCTCCCCTTAGACTGCATTTTGCCTCCAGTATGGCGCGTTAGCGCACAGTTTCCTGATCGGTGACATCCCGAAAGCGCTCTTGCGCGAGCTTGATGAGTTCATCCAAGAGTGCCGGATACGGTAGCCCCGAAGCTTCCCACAACTTGGGATACATGCTGATCGGCGTGAAGCCCGGGATCGTGTTGACTTCATTAAGGTAGACTTTGTTCGTCTTGCCATCCACAAGAAAGTCCACTCGCGCCATGCCGCAGCACTCCAGCGCCAGGAAGGCGCGAATAGCGAGTGCTTGCAGTTCCATTGTGAGCTCTTCATCAATGGGCGCAGGTATGTGCAACGCCGAATCTGCCTCGTACTTCGCCGCATAGTCGTAGAACTCATGCGCTGCCACGATCTCGCCCGGCACGGAGACGGCCGGATCGTCATTGCCGAGGACGGAGAGTTCGATTTCCCGCGCGTGGGGCACGGCGGCTTCAACGATGATTCTGCGACCGAAGCGCGCGGCCTGACTCAAGGCTTGCTCGAGCGCCACACGGCTGTTGGCTTTGGAAATACCGACGCTTGAACCGAGGCCGGCCGGTTTAACAAAGAGCGGATACGACAATCTATCTTCAATCTCCGCCAATAGTGCCGCGGGATCCGCGCGCCACCTCTGGCGCTGCACTGCGAGGTAATTCACAATGGGGAGTCCGGCATGGTCGAAGAGCCGCTTCTGCATGATTTTGTCCATGCCCAACGCTGAACTCAGGACGTCGCAGCCCACGTAAGGCACACCGGCGACTTGCAAGAAGCCTTGGATGCTGCCGTCTTCACCGTTGGGCCCGTGGAGTACGGGGAAGACCACGTCCAGTCCGGTGTGGCAGGAATCCCCCTCCACCTTTTGCAGCACCTCGCTCCGGTCAAGGGCGCTCTGGGGACTGGCGGCAAGCGCTACTGAACCGGCGCCGGCCGCGGTTGCCAACTGGTCCGCCAGCAGGCGTTGCGGGTCCGCGTCTACGATCCACTGTCCGTCGCGGGTTATACCGATTGGGACCACCTCATACTTCTTCGAGTCGAGCGCTGACAATACAGAACGGGCGGAAACAACTGAAACATCGTGTTCGGCTGAACGGCCGCCAAAGAGCAGGCCGACACGGAGCTTTTCGCTCATATTTGCAGGAGCCTAATATCCCTATGCAATGCTGACGTGAGGTGGCATCATTATAGCAGGTTGGCAGGGGCTATCCTATTGTGGTGAGGTCTGACCGGCGGCGTCTTGAGGTCTGCCTGAGAACCAAGATTAGGGTGGCTTGAGGCGGGTTCGCTTGCAATGCGAGGAATTGTCCCGCGCAGCAGGAGAACACCAGCCGGAACGTCGCCCAAGCGCGGGCCCTGCCTCGTTGCGACCATGAATTGACCAAGAGCTATGTGGAGGTTAGGACACATGGTCGCAGTCCAAACGCCGACGCTGGTTCATGTTCTTTGACACTTCTCTTGCGCACGTAAGGAGCAGGTACGCAGTTGTTCTTGCTCGCTGATCTGTACCGCGCGCTGCGGCGCGCCCCGCCCTCAGACTCCGGGCAGGCACACATCGCATGCACCGGTTTGTGCCACGATTCTCGTATCCTCCAGCCGGGCGAAGTTTTTTTGGCACTGCGCACTGAGCAACGCGACGGCCACGAGTTCATGCCGGACGCGGTGGCAAAGGGCGCCGCTGCCATCCTCTGCCAACGGCCTCGCCCAGATGTCCGCACCCCACAGATCCGGGTCAGGAACCCTAACGACGCCGCGTGGAAACTTGCCGCTCACCTGGTACGGCAACGCAGCAAATTGCGAATCGTCGCCGTAACGGGCAGTTACGGCAAGACGACCACAAAAGAAGCGATAGCAGCCGTGCTCGCGGAACGCTTTGCGGTCTGCAAGGCCCTGGGCACTGAAAACAACGAGATCGGTATTCCGCGCACGGTGGCGCGCTGTGGGCCGGAAGATGAGGTGCTTGTCCTCGAGATGGGCGCCCAATGGCGCGGCGAGATAGCCGGTTATTGCCGCAAGATCAGGCCGCACGTGGGCGTGGTCACGGCGGTGGGGCCGGTGCACCTTGAGCTATTCGGTTCGCTGGACCGGGTGCAGCAAGCCAAAGCGGAACTGGTGCAGGCGTTGCCTGCGCGCGGTACGGCCATCCTCAATGGGGACGACTTGCGAGTCACGCAGATGCACACGCAAACGCGCGCGGCGGCGATAACCTACGGCGTAGAGGGGGAAACGGATGTTGCTGCGCGCAACATAGCATTGCAGTCTGACGGTTGGACGCGCTTTGACGTTGATGCCGGCCGGCAACAGGGCAGCGTGAAGACACGAATTCTCGGCCGGGCCGGTGTCTACGCAGCGCTTGCGGCGACGGCTGTGGGGCGTGTGTTCGGTCTTACGCTCAGCGAAATCGCTTCAGGGTTGGCGAAAGTTCGTCCCGCGCCGGGCCGTTTGCACGTGCGGCCGGGGCGCAATGACTCGGTGCTGATCGATGATGCCTACAATGCCAACCGCATTTCCGCCGTAGTTGCCTTGGAGTTGCTCACGCAGTTGTCCGGTCGAGGCAAACGGTTTGCGGTGCTCGGCGACATGCTTGAGCTTGGCGAGTATGCCGCTGAAGAACACCGCCAACTAGGCGAAGCTGCCGCTCCCTATGTCGACCGTTTGGTGACCGTGGGCAGCGACAGCGCGCGCATTGCGGCGGGTGCCCGCGCAGCCGGTCTTGCCCCGGCGCAGATTGCCGAATTTCCCGCAAGCCACAGCGATGGCGCTGTGCTCGATGCGGCCTTGCAGGCTGCCGAGGCGCTCTTGTCAAGAGAAGTTCAGCCGCAAGACGTAGTGCTCATCAAGGGTTCGCACGGCATGGGCCTTTTCAAGTTGGCTGACCGGTGGGCTGTGCCTGATGTTGGTGGCGCCTGAGGGTTGCGTACTCCGCGCATATTGGAATTGTTAACAGAGCACGGCCATAAAGCGGCTTGTACCGGCAACGATTCTTGAATTTGAAGCGACACGTGTGTACGCTGCGCCTTGGGGTAGGTTTTTCACAGGTGTAAGGCTGTCCGCGCTGTCCTAGAGATTCAATTGGTGTCTGAGGGGATGAGGCATGTTTGCATTGATCCTAGCGATGGTGTGGTTGGCAATCACCATTGACGACGGGCCATCATCGGATTTCTGCACCCAACTCGATGCGGCACGAGAGAGCCTTAAGCTTGCGGGCTGGAATGGTGTAGACGAGTTCTATGCGGCAAACTGCCTACCGGAACAGACCGCCCCCGCAACTACTTCCATAGCGGGACTGCTCCTCAAGACCGCTCCGGAGTCCGATGGCGGCGTGACCTACGGACGCTGGATGTATGAGCAGGGCGGCTGGGGTGATATTGACGACGACGGCTGCAATACCCGTGAGGAAGTGCTTGTCGCGGAAGCGCACACACTTGGCAGCGACGAGGATTCGTGCGTTCCCCCCGGCACTTGGTTGTCTTGGTACGATGAAAAGACGATCACGAGCGCGTCGGGCGTAGATATCGACCACATGGTGCCGCTTGCGGAGGTGCATGATTCGGGCGGATGGCGGTGGCCCAATGAGCGGCGCTTCGCGTACGCAAACGACCTGAATCTACCGCAGACTTTGACGGCGGTATCGGCAGCGAGCAATCGCTCGAAAGGCGGGCGCGATCCCGCGGAATGGAAGCCGCCTGCGGAATCGGCATGGTGCCAATACGCGCAAGATTGGATCGCGGTCAAAGTATTCTGGGGGCTTAGCGCGGATGTCGACGAGGTGAGCGCGCTGCGCACAATGCTGGAAGAGTGTGGCGAAGATCCAGTGATCGTGCTCCCCACTCCTACGCCTACGCCTACACCCACACCTGCACCCACGCCAACCGTCACGCCGACGCCGGGAGCGACGCTCACACCTACACCTGCGCCGGTAGCTACGCCGACAGTGTTGATGACACCCACACCCACACCCGCGCCAACTCCAACGCCAAGCCCGACACCTACGCCTGTTCCAACGCCAACTCCTGAGCCGACGGCTGCTCCTACGCCCACAGTCACCCCAACGCAGACTCCCACACCACAGTATGCAAGCTGTGCCGCAGCCGAAGCGGCCGGCGTGGAACGCGTGCTAGGCAGCGCAGGCAGCGGCCGCGGCTTCCCAATAGAGATTATTGCTGATCCGCCGCGTGACGGCGACGGTGATGGGGTGGTGTGTGAAGTCTAGGGGACGCACGGTCGGCCTCCTCGCATTGTCTGGGCAGCATACATTCGTTGTGGCGGGATAGGCCGTGGTTTGGCAAAATACCTAGGTTGTGCCGCGTAATTCGCATTAGATTCCTTTTGTAACTATATGACTACATACGCGTCTACCTTCATTCCCGGTCTGGGAGAGGTCGTCACGGCCGCCCTCAAGCAGTCGCTTGAAAATTATAAGCTGCAATTGCTGCTGGACGGCCTTGTCGTGTACCGCTCCACCTCCAGTATTGAGGAAGTGCAGGCGCTGCGGTTTTGCAACAATAGCTTCATCTGTCTCATGTCCTTCGATGGGTTGGGACAGAATCCCGCAGCGAGCATGAGTCGTGCCCTGCTTGCGGATGGGCAACTTTCGCGCCGCCTTGCGCCGTACTTGCCGCGCAAGAAGTCTACTTACCGATTTGTCGCTTCGCACGCCAATCAGTTTGTCTCGATTCCGCAGCGTACGCGTACGTCTCTGGAACGGCTGCTCGCGGGCAATCAACGGCTTCGACCCAACCACAGCAATCCTGACGTGGAGTTGTGGCTGCTGTCGCGTCGGGAAGGGTTTGGTTTTGTGGGTTTGCGCATTACTCAACACACGGCCTATGAAAAGACTCTGGCACAGGGAGAGTTGCGGCCGGAGCTTTGCCATATGCTCTGCTTGATCGCAGAACCATCAACAGCGGATCTCGTGCTCGATCCGTTTTGTGGATCGGGCGCAATTCCGCTTGAGCGTGTGCGCGCATTTCCGTATCGCACCATGCTGGCCGGCGATATCGATGCAAAGCTCGTAAAGGGCCTGCGCGCAAGAACGCGCCAACTGTCACGGAAAATCGTCATCGGTCGGTGGGATGCCTTGGACTTGCATACGTTTGCCCCGGATTCCGTGGACAAGATCATCACCGACCCCCCGTGGGGTTTCTATCGCAAGCCCCACGCCGATCTGGGCCAGTTTCAACGACGGATGCTGCAGGAATTTCTTAGAGTCCTGCGCCCCAACGGGCTCTTAGTGCTGCTCGTGGGGCAGCCGGAGCTCTTCGAGACTTGCATGCGCGACTTCGCCGGTGCGCTAAAGGTGGCGAAGCGCTATGACGTGTTGGTTTCAGGAAGGAAGGCAAGTGTCTACAAGGTGGAAAAGTCCGCATAGAGGGCAAGGCCGGGGACCGCGGCCGCAGACCTTCTGCTCTTTCTGCCAATGTGATACGCTGCGCGCACGAGCCGGATGGAGTGAACTTTGCAATGGTCAAAGGACATGGCAAAGAGTATGGAGCGACGGTTGTCGGACCGCACAAGCCGGACGGCAATAATCAAGCTGTCAGGAAAGACCTGCACGAAGAATACGTGAGATAGGCACATGTATACCATCGGCACCGCAGGACACGTAGACCACGGCAAGTCTACGTTGATCCAAGCGCTCACAGGAATCGATCCGGACCGATTGCGCGAGGAAAAAGAGCGCGGCCTGACAATTGATCTGGGGTTTGCGTGGCTTTCGTTGCCGAGCGGCAAGGAAATCTCCATCGTCGACGTGCCGGGACACGAACGCTTTATCAAGAACATGCTGGCGGGAGTTGGCGGGATCGATGCGGCGCTGCTTGTAATTGCGGCAGATGAAGGTGTGATGCCGCAGACGCGCGAGCACCTTGAGATTCTCGATCTGCTGCGCGTGCCGGCGGGGATACTGGTGCTGACCCGGTGCGACCTTGTAGAGGATGAGGACTGGTTGGGTCTCGTCGAAGAGGAGGTGCGTGAGACGGTAGCGGGGACTGTCCTGGCGCAAAGTCCGCTCGTGCGCGTCTCCGCCACGCAGGGCGTAGGCCTCGCTGCGCTGTGCGTGGCTCTAGACAGTTTACTTGCCGGTACGGAGGCAAAGCGGGACGTGGGCCGCCCCCGCCTGCCCATTGACCGCGCCTTTTCGCTCGCGGGTTTCGGCACCGTCGTCACCGGTACGCTGCTTGACGGCCAACTGTGTGTGGGGGATGAGGTCCACGTCGTCCCCGGCAACGTGAACGGCCGCATCCGCGGGCTGCAGAGTCACAAGCAGAAGATCGAGGCTGCGCTGCCCGGCAACCGTGTAGCCGCCAACATCGGCGGCATTGACGTCGACGAAGTTTATCGCGGGCAGGTACTCACGCTGCCCGGCTTGCTCCATGCGACTCGCTTTGCCGATGTTCGCGTCCGTCTTTTGCCGTCCGCGCCGCGGCCGCTGGAGCATGGGATGGTGGTAACGCTGCATAGTGGAACTATGGAGACCCTTGCGCGTGTCCGCTTGCTTGATAGTGAGGCAATCGCACCTGGCGAGGATGGGCTAGTACAACTTCTCCTTGTGAAGCCTGTGAACCTCATCAAGGGCGATCTCTTCATCATTCGGCAACTCAGCCCGTCGTGTACGCTCGGCGGCGGCGAAGTCTTGGATCCCTATCCGCCGCGCCACAAGCGCTTTGCCCAAGATGTCATTGCGGCCTTAGATACATTGGAGCGCGGCTCGCCGGACGACGTGGTGCTGCAAGCCATTCGTCAGCGGGAGCCATGCACAAGAGAAGCGATCACGAGTGTGTTGCCGCACACCGCTGAGGAGATTGACGAAATACTGGCTAGACTTCTCGGCGCCGAGCAAGTAATAGACCTGGGGCGCTTTTTCTACTCCGCTGCTGGGTGGGTTGAGGTCACGGAACGCACCACGTCCCTGCTCCAAGAGTTTCACCGCAGCTTCCCGCTGCGCAACGGCAGGGGCAAGGAGGAAGTGCGCAGGAGCCTTGGGTTGGATAGTCGGACATTCGGCCAGATTGTGCAGCGACTCTGCGCCGATGAAGTTGTAGCGGAAGAGGAAGGCGCGCTTCGTCTGTTTGAGTTCAAGATTGCGTTGAGCCCGGTGCATGAAGATACCGCAATGAAGTTGCTCGATCTACTGGAGAGAGCGCCGCTGGCGCCGCCAAGTTTGAGTGCGATCCGTGAAACGCTTGCAGTTGACGACGACTTGCTGCAAGTGCTGGCGGCGGCAGGACGGGTCGTCCAAGTGGAGCCCGATCTCTTTTACTCGTGCAGTGCCTATCAACAGGCGGTGGCAATGGTGCGAGCGCTCTTGGCGCGAGAAGGGCGGGCTACGGTGTCTCAGGTACGCGACGTCTTTGGCACAAGCCGTAAGTACGTGCTGCCGCTCTTAGAGCAGATGGACCGTGACAACGTAACCCGGCGAAGTGGCGATGAACGCACCCTTGCCCCCTAACGAGGAGTGCTCGTCTGCGGACGTAGGACGCGATGCCGGCTACCCCGGGCAGGGGAAGAGCACGCTCGCCGCTCTCGACGCACATTCGCTGGTTAGCGCGGTGGGCGCCCTGCTGGCTCGACGAGGGGAGACCCTAGCCATTTGTGAAACGTCGGCGGGCGGCGCGCTCGCGACGCTGATCAGTGCGGCGCCGGCATGCGAGCAGTGGTTTCGCGGCGGGCTCATTCTCTATGCGGGCAGTGAGAGTCCGCTCGTGCAGCGCATACGGCACGTATCCGAATGCAGCGGGGTAGTAAGCGAAGAGTACGCGTCGGCGCTGGCGCAATTCACGCGGCGTACGTTTGCAAGCGATTGGGCCATCGCTGAAAGTGGCATCGCCGGACCACAGACCGGTCGCCGCTCGGCGAAACCGGTAGGCATGGTGTGTCTTGCAGTCGCCGGGCCGCGTGTGGAAGCAGCCAGTGGGCAGGCGCGGGAGACAAGCCCAGGCATCACAGAAGTGCCGGATGACGAAGGAAATCTAGAGTGTGGACCGGAGAGGAACCAGCAAGTGACGGCTGACGCCTATGCCGGTCAGGAGCACGTGCGGTCGACCACGCGGATATTGGCAGACATCGGCCGGACTGAAAACCAGCGGCAGTTTGCAGCAGAGTCGTTGCGCCTGCTTCAGTGTTTGCTTGAAGCGTAGGGTGTTTGGCCGAGGCTCTTGCACGTTTGACACGATAGTGGTAGAGTTGACGGCGTCGAACAAGTGAAGAGAGGCGTGATAGGGGTGCCTGGGAGCCCGGGCTGAGACGAGGGACGCGCATACGTCCTCACACCCTTGAACCTGATCAGGGTAATACCTGCGGAGGGAATGCACTGCTAGGCCTTGCATATTCTAGGCGTGCTGAATCCGCAGCACGCCTGTTTTCGTTAAAGATAGGCCTGGTAGCTCCAGGCGCGTAGCGACCGTCTCTGTGGCGGGAAGCCTGCTCCGTACTCGATATTGTTTATCGCCATGATACGGGGCCAGAATCCAGAAGGAGGATTGCACCGATGCTAGGGTCACTATCGAAGGTCTTGCCAAGAGTTGAGGTACCGCCGGAGTGGGGTGTGGACCCCGTACCGCCGTCAGAACGCCAAATGACGTTTCGTCAGCACTTTGTGCTCTGGTTCAACCTCGGAATCGGCCTGCTGGTAATCCTCACCGGCGCTTTGCTGGTGCTGCCCGCAGAAGACCATGGACTGGGCATGGCCCCACGGCAGGCGCTGCTGGCGGTGATCGTCGGCAGCATCATCGGCGTCTTCCTGCTATCGCTTATGGCCTACGCCGGCGCCCGTGTGCACGTCCCAACCATGGTACTGCTGCGCCCCGTCCTGGGCATCCGGGGCTCCTACGTGCCCAGCGTCCTCAACTTTCTGCAGCTTGTCGGGTGGACCGCGTTCGAGCTATGGGCCATGTCGTGGGCGGCCAATCACGTTGCCAAGACCGTGTTCGGCTTTGACGCGTACCTGCTCTGGCTCGTCATCTTTGCGATTATTTGCACTTCGTTTGCTCTGGGCGGCCCGATAGTGGTCGTGCGCCAGTGGATGGAGAAGTTCGGCATTTGGGTTATGACGGCGGCATCGCTCTGGTTGACCTACTCGATCGTGAGCAGTTTCAACCTTGGCGACGTGCTCTCCCAGACGAGCACAGATGGCGCGCCCTTCTGGGTGGGTGTTGACCTCGTCATCGCCATGCCCATTTCCTGGATTCCGCTCATTGCGGACTACAGCCGCTTTGGACGCAGCGAATCCGGCGCGTTTGCCGGCACCGGGTTGGGGTACCTTTTGGCTAACACCTGGTTTTACGCGCTTGGCGTGTTGCTGGTAGCGACGGTGACGCTTGGCGACTTGAGCAATCCGGCGGTGGCTATTGCGGGCGCGATTATTGTCTTCACCGCCGGTTGGCTGGCGCTGCTGGCGACTTTGGCCGTGGAGACCGATCAGGCTTTTGCCGACATCTACTCCGCAGCCGTCACGGCTCAAAACGTGTTTTCACGCATCCCGCAACGCGTGTTCGTAGTGATTGTCGCGGCGATCGGACTGGTACTTGCGTCGTTCCTGAATATGGTGACCTACGAGATCTTCATGCTGCTCATCGGCTCAATTTTCATTTCGCTCTTCGGCGTGATGGCGGCAGACTATTTTGTCGTGCGGCGGCAGGAGTACGACGCCGACGAACTTCAAAAGCGCGATGGCGCGTATTGGTACTTGGGCGGCGTGAACTGGCTGGCGCTGCTCTGCTGGGCGGCCGGCATCATCGTCTATCACATCGTCAACCCCAACCTCCTGAGCAACTTCGTGGAGGGAGTGCAGGGCTTGGCGCCGGCTGCGTTGACCGGCTACGGCGGCTCGCTGCCGTCATTTATCGTAGCGTTCGTGCTCTACGCCGTGCTCAGCCCGCTACTGCTGCGCCGCGCTGCCGAGGAAGAATAGAAATAAGGCCTGGATTTCATAGAGAATTCCCAATCCGGGACGGCCGTTGGCGGGCTCCAAAACCGTTCGCCCTGAGCTTGCCTGCCCTGAGCATGTCGAAGGGTCGAAGGGTGAACCGGGGGGAGGGTGGCAGGATTGCGGGCCCCACTCTCCGTCCGTACTTCGACAAGCTCAGCACGAACGGAGAGCTGCTTTCTCGACACTATGGTGGCCCAAGCTAATTTGTGAACGACGGTGCAGCACAATTACAAGTATGGTGAAGTCTATCGGACGGCGAGTAGAGACCGAACGCCGAAAATTTAGCCGCCCCTGTAAAGCGCATCCGTCTTGGCCGCCATGATGAAGTCGTTGCGATGCAGGCCCTTGATCTTATGCGTCCACCACGACACAGTGACGCCCACCCACTCAGTGAGAATAGCGGGATGATGCCCCGCCTCTTCCGCCAAGGCGGCGATCTCATTGGTGAATGCGAGCGATTGGGTGAAGTTCCGAAAGGCGTAGAACCGCTCCAACTGGGAAATGCCATCTCGTTCAACAACCTTCCAATCGGGAATCTGGGGCTGTAACTCAGCAATCTCGTCTGCGGTCATCGTCGGCGCGCCTGCGCGACAGACCACGCACTTCTCTGCAGTTAGCGGTGCCATTGCTACCTCCACTCTCTTGTGAAGCCTTCTAACTCTCCGTCGCCAACTTGGGAATTTCGCTCTACTCCAGCATAGCAATATCATGGAGGTCTTGGAGCAATTCACCACTACATCCTTGTAGGCCGCGTATGCGGCTCATTTTGGCGTCAACCGCGGGGACTAATTCTCAATTCTCTTGGCCCCCAAACGTCCTTGAATAGGCACGCCGCTCAATTCATTGACCTTGAGTCCGCTTTGCCCCAGCCCTACAGCCTTGCTGACGTGATATTGGGGGGGGTATACTGCCCCCGTAGCGTAGACGCGTTGAAAGCGAATCAAGGAGGAGAGCGATGCGTCAGACAGGGTTTACACGACGTGGAGTTTTGGTTGGCATGCTTGGGGGAAGCGGCGCGCTGCTGCTCGCGGCGTGCGGCCAAACCACAATGACGAGCGAGCCGGACGCGGACATGGCTGAGAAACCGGCTGCGGAAGCAAAACCGGTGGAGCCGGAGACGGTGATGCTCAATGCGATCTGTTACACAGAGGCGCAGGGCGGCGATTACCAGCGGTGTATTGACGGCTACAAGCAGGAGGTCGGCGCAGATCTCGACCTCTCCATCGACATTACGGCGTGGGGAGAGTATTGGCCGAAGCTCAAGACATCCGCCGCGGCGGGTACGCCCTTCGACGTGATGATCATGAACGGCCCGAATATCATGTTCCACGCGGCGAACAATATTCTCTACGACCTTTCGCCCTACGTAAAGGCCGACAACATAGACATGCTGGAGACGTTCCCAGGGTATCTCGTGAACGTCTATACGTTGTTTGGCAAGGTTTGGGGGCTGCCCAATTTCCACGCCACCATCGGCATGTACTACAACCGAGAGCATTTGGGCGAGGCAGGTCTGGACGAGCCCGCGGTGGGCTGGACGTTTGATGACTGGTTGGAGATGTCGCAAAAGCTCACCGTCCGCAGGGGCGAAACGCCGGAGCGCTGGGGTACTTACGTCTCGGTTTGGGGACAGACCGAAGGCTACAACTACGTCCTGGCGAACGGCGGGGAAATCCTGAACAAGGAGAAGACGGAGTTTCTCTTTGGTCAGCCGGAGGGTCTGGAAGCCTTCAACTTCATGCACGGCCTCATTCACCAGCATGGCGTTGCGCCCACGCGTCCTGAAGCCTCCGATGCCGGCGGCAAGCGAAACATGTTCCACAACGGTTTGATTACGTTCCGCGCCAGCGGCCCGTGGGAATTCGGTCATCTGGCGCCGCTGGAGCACATCAACTGGGGCGTGCAGTACCTGCCCATGAACGCCCGCCAGGCCAACGTGGTGCACGGCTCGTCATTCGCAGCCGGCGATGAGGTGAAGACGCCGGACCAATCGTGGACGTTCATCAAGTACGCCACCACGTCGGACACCGGCGAAAACTCCACGGCCGAGTTCACCATGCCCGGCAGTTGGAAGGGTTCGCGCAATTGGACCGCCAATAACGACTTCCCCGAATTGGCGCAGAAGTTCCTCGACTCCATGGACTGGGGCTTCGACTACCCGCAGTCGTACTCCACCCTGGAGTGGAACAGCGCCATCCCGGCCGAGCTTAACAAGGCCGTCGACAACGAGGTGACGATGGATGAAGCCGTCGCCACCGCCGTCGGCATCGGCAACGGAATCCTGGCCGATGAGCAAGTGGAGCTCAAACGCCTGGGGGTGATCAGCTAGCAGCGATTATCCTAAAGGATTTTACACAGAGGCGTTTCCGAGACGGAGCGCCTCTGTGTGCTTCTTGTCCGGATGCCTTCAAGGGGGCGCGGTCACAAGGCCAAATGTCCGCGAAAGCGGGCATCCATCCCTTGCTGTGTGGGACCTGTTGAATTCAAAGAGCGGGGGACAAGCCCCCGCGCTACGGCATTGCGGACTACCTGATTGCTAGGCCGAACGTGTGGTGGCGAACTGCGTAGGCTAGGTCACTCGTCGGGTTGGAAGGCGTTGGGTCGGCGGCCGGGGATGAGGGTTCTGCCGTCGGTGTAACCTTCGGTGCGGCTCGATAGCTCTTGGATCATGCGTGCGCGCCAGAACAGCAGACGATCCTCATGGCTTGATAGAGGTGCGAGGTTCCGGCACTCGTTGGGATCGTTTCCCAGGTTGAAGAGTTGCTCCTCGCCCGTGACTGTGTACCAGATGTACTTTTCCTTGCCGTCGGTAAGGTACTGCATGGCGTCTTCCGGCCGGTAGGTGCCCAGGTGCTCGCCGTGGAGGTAGTCGCGCCATGCCGCGTCGTCGCCCCGCATGAGCGGCAGCAGGCTTGCGCCGTCGACGGAATCGGGGATTTCTGCCCCTGCCGCGTCGAGCAGCGTCGGCATGACATCTTGCAGCCCCACCACGTTTGCGCTGGTCGTCCCGTTCTCTGCCACCAGCCATTGCGGCGCGTTGATCATGAACGGGATGCAAGCCGAGCCTTCGTAGGCAAACGTCTTGCGGAACAGGTTGTGATCGCCCAGCATCTCGCCGTGGTCGGAGGTGTAGAGAATTACCGTGTCTTGCAGGAGACCGAGCTTCCGCACGTGCTGCAGCAGACGGGCTACCTGGTCGTCGACAAAGTTGATCAAGCCGAAGTACGCCGCACGGCAGCGGTGCATGGCTTCTTCTTCCCACGAACCGCGCGGCGCGTTGGGGTCGAGTCCCGGCACGGGCCCGTCATATTGATCCGTCCAGTCGCCGACAACCGGCTCAGGGGTGGACAGCGACAGGTAGCGGTCATAGTAGAATTGCGGCGGCGTGAGCGGTGGATGGGGCGCAAAATACGATACATAGAGAAAGAAGGGCGCCGAGGGGTCGCGCCGGTCGAGGAAACGCATGGCCTGGTCGGTGCACCAGGTGGTGTGCTCCAGTTCTTCCGGCAGATGGGAGGGCCGCGCGACCCAGGAATTCATATCCTGGCCGTGGGCAACCCCGGGCGAAACTGACTGAACGCCGTTCTCGTGCAGCCAGTTCGTGTAGTCGTTCTCGCCCCAGGGCGAATCGGCCCAAATCACGTGGTCGAACCCGTAGCGCTTGCGAGGCGGATGCATGTGCAACTTGCCTACGAGTTGGGTCTGGTACCCGGCCTTGCCCAGCTCACCCGGCAGCGTGTGCTCGATCTCCCAGGGCACGCCGTCCCAATAGGTCACCATGCCGTGGGTGACCGGCTTCTGGCCGGAAAGAAGCGTGCGCCGCGCCGCGATGCAGGAGGGGCCTTCCACGTAGGCGCGGGGGAAGTTCGTGCCGGAGGCGGCGAGGAAGTCGAGATTGGGGGCGCTGACCACCGGATGCCCGTTGATGCCCAAGCAGTCGCCGCGATGCTGATCGGAAGTTATCAGCAGGATGTGGGGTTGCCGCATGGTAAAAACTCTCTATTGGGTGTGTGTGAGGATCTCAGCCAGTATCCGTTCGTCCCCGTATCGAGTACGGGGCAGGCTCTGAGCCTGCCTGTCCTGAGCATATCGAAGGGTCGAAGGATGAACGGATACTCTTCTTGCACAGCACTCTAGCCGCACCACGAGACCATGGTGCGTGCAAAGATACGGGTGAGGTCGATCAGGTCCTGGACGTGGATGTATTCGTTGGGCGCGTGGGCGTTGTCGCCGCCTACGCCGACGGTAATGACCGGCGTGGGGCTGTGCAGGTTGAAGACGTAGCCATCGGAGGCAAAAGGCGCGCCTTGGACACCATACTCCCGCTCTGCCGATTGATACGCGTCTTCAAGATGAGCAAAGATGGGGTGGTCCGTGCTGGTTTCGCTGCCCGGCAAGAAACGCAATTCCAGCTTGTACTCAGGGTATTCGCCGTCGAAGCCATCGATGTCGTCCAGGTAGGCGTTGACGAACGTCTTGATCTCCTGCATGTGCTCTTCCGCCGTCGTACCGGCGTAGACCTCGCACCACATATTCGCGTAGCAGGAGGGCGGCGCGGCGCCTTGGTCTTCGGCGAACGTGTTACCGCCGCCGCCAATCTGAGAGACGTAGAGGGGCAGTCCCGGTTCATGGGCGTAGAGCGGCGGTGTGGGAATGTCGCGATTGCGCTTGAGATTGTATTGCCGCAGCGCTTCGATTACCCAGGCAATCTTATAGGAGGAACTTACGCGCTCCACGCCGCCGAGCGCCATGCCCGCTTCACCTTGCACGGTGATTTTCCACTGACCGCCGCCGCGGGTCGCGGCAGCGACGTGCATGTTCGTCGGTTCGCAATTGATGGCAATGTCGGCGTTGTAGCCCTTGAGGCGGCACGCCAACGTGCCGTGGGAGCCGCCGAATTCCTCGTCCGAAACGCTCTCCACGATCACGTCGCCCTTGAGTTGCAATCCAAGCTCGCGCAGGCAGCGAATGGCAAAGAGGCTGGTGGCGATGCCGGCCTTGGTGTCGTAGGTGCCGCGGCCATACATCTTGCCGTCGATGATGGCGGCGCTAAAGGGCGCGGCTTCCGTCCAGAGGGAGGGATCATCCGCGCCAACGGTGTCAATGTGACTCGACATAAGCAATGACTTGCCGTTACCCGAGCCGCGAAAGACGCCGACGACACAAGGTCGAGCCTCTAGGTCGCGGGGCATGTCGCCCCAGACCGGATGGTAGACGGGATGCTCGGTGAGGCCGGGCACGTCGATGGGGTCGAATACGTCCACCTCGGCGCCGGCCTGCCGGTAGGCCTCGGCAACGAACTCCTGGGCAGCCGCCTCGTGCCCCTCCGGCGGGAGAGACTCCGATGGAATTTGCACGAGTTGCTGCAGGAATTGCACGAGTTCGTCTGTGTGCGTTTCTATCCAATCATCGATGCGCTGCGCCGATTCGGCCATGGCCTGTCTCCTTCTCATGGTCGGTTGCTGTAGGAGCTATTGTGCCACAGCGCCACAAAGCTTACCCAGGGTAGGCTAACTGCTTAAGCAGATTAGGCTAGATGTTTACACAGACTAGGCAACTGAAGTGAAGTTTATTGGAGCAAGCTAAATGCATGTAGTTTTCACCAGGGTCAAAAACCCAGAGAAACCGCGTGTGAGAAGAGCTCGACACTGGAAACATTGTCGCCATCTAGATAGAACTTCGCCAGCGGCAGGGCAGTTTGGCGGCCGAACCCGGGAGCGTGCACGTTAAAGTACAGGACGTAGGCGCGCCGCGGCGAGAGTTCAACTACTCCTAAGCTGGGCAGAGTCGCCGTGCCGGCGTCCGTAGCTTCACTTGCAGTGATAGTAGCGGGATTCAGGGAGAACTGTAATTGCGAATTGTCTGAACTCAGTGCGAGGTTGCTCTGCCATTCGCCGGATGCTGCGGAACCACTGGCATGCCAGGGTTTATTGTGCACAAGGTCGGCTCTAGTGACGCTCCATCTCGGTTCCAGCAAGCCGGCGTCAAAACGGTCAGGATTTATATAAGTGACCTCCACGATGAATTCTTCGTTCTCAAAACGTGGTTGCAGGTGGATTGAGGGGTTTTGCAGGTGAGTGGAGGGTGGGGCAGCGCGGATGAGGGCAACACTGGCGGACAACGACGCTCCTTGCCGCAAGTCAACGGAAACCGCGAGGGGCGGCGCAACATCTGGGGTGAATATGGTGCTGAGGCCGGGTGCAAGGTTGAGTTCCGTGCTGTGATCGCCGTAGGTTAGCCCAATTGTTGCTGGCTGAGGAGTGAAGATTCTGACACGGAGAGAGTGGGGTTGGTCTGCGAAAGGACCGGCGGGCCGAAGTGTCGTCTGCAGGGGTTGGTCGACCGTGACAGGCATGAGCATGGTGCTGCCGGCACGCTTGGTATCGGGATGGGTTGCAAGGGGGAGTGCGATTGCAGCAACGCCGTAATTCTGCCAGATTATTTCCGGCCCACTCGCACTCCAGGCAAACGGTGTGTCTTGGCGGGCGAACGCCCAGAAGTGCCAGCGGTCAGCGTCACTTTGGGTGTTGAGGATTGCCACGTCGTAGTCCTGGGCGAACTGAATGGGGCGGCGCTGGATGGTGGCAGTTGTATGGTTATACTGCGGCATTTCGGCAAAGAGCTGCCGTGACCGGAGTGCATACTCGAAGGGCCAGCGGAGATCGTAGGGAATTCCCGGTGAAATATAAACGGTGGCGTTCCGAGGGATGAGTGCTGCCAATTCGGCTAGCGTGGGCATGGCTTCTTCCTGGCCGAAATATGCCGCCCGGACTGTGTAGACGCGATGCCACCGGCCCCCGAAAGAATCGACTTGAGACTCCGTGGAATAAGTAAGACGAAACCAATCGCGGTTTTCCAGGCGCGCTCGCAGGGGCGGAGGGAGTTGCGCGTACCACCAGTCGCTCATCACGAGATGAGATATTTTCATGGCTGCCATTGCACGAGGGCTGAGAGAAAAGAGCGCGTCCACATACTCTGGGCCCGGATTATTGGAAAGTATGTAAGAGATGGCGTCAATGGGCTTGTGCGGCACCAAGGCGCCGGTAGCGAGTGTGACTTCCATCGGCTGATCGGTGAGGACGCGGCTCGCGGCGGGCAGTGCCCGGCGGAGTTCAAGGATGAGTGGATCGGGCAAGACAAAGGGTCGCGGGCGGCCGCGGAGATAGTCGAAATTGTCGAGACTGCGCGCGGTGCGAAAGACGGAAGTGAGAGAGAGTCGCGCGGGGCGGTCCCAGCCAAGGGTTGCCTGGCGATCGTCGCTGACATGTCCGGCGGCAATCCGCAAGGGCGTCAACACCACGAGCAAACTGATCACGATGGCGGGTACAAGAAGTATGTGCCGGCGGGCGAGCGAAATGAGCATGAAGCCAAGCCCGACGCTGGCAACGACATGGCCGTAACGAATCAAGCGAAACATGTCCGGCGAGTAGGCATAGGCGATGAGATGGGGAATAAGGAACGCGAGCAAGACGACGACAAGAATTGCCCTGTCAAAGGGCGCGCCGCGCCAGACGGTCCAAAGTGCGAGAAGCGGCAGCAGCAAGAAAGGCATGCCAAGGACGAGGATATAGTGCTCAAGCCAGAAGGGGGAGATGCCGAGCTGCACGGGAATGAGGTTATTGAACCAGATGAGGATGGGCCAATTGAAGGAAAAGGCGTGGGAAAAACCCTCGCCACCGGCGCGGCGGAACAACATGTCGGAAATGACGCCGCCTTGGAAGATTATGGCTATGGCGGATACGCAACCAACCAGAAATAGACGGCGCCGGTGGAGTGTCTTTTTCCACGCGGTTAGGAATGCGACGGTAAGTCCGGCGACCGCAAAGACCAGGAGGACTTCCTCGACGAGGGCAAGGGTGGCAAGCAGGATACCGGCGATGAATAGGCCCGCCCAGGATTGGTCCTTCCGCACCAGGAGGATGTAGAACACGCCAAAGAGGAGGGCGAGGCCAAGCAGCACGTGGGGGTTGGTGAGAAAGCGCGGATAGGTAGTGAATTCGTTCGGGAGCAGGACACCCAGAAACTCATCGAGGCGGCTTCTTTCCGTCAGCGTAAAGCCGCCTAATTCGCGCGCCCAACGTCCAAGGCGCCAGTCCTGGACCCATGGCGTAAGGAACTGCAGTCCGTCAGTGAACGCCGCGAGCAGCGCCGGCACGAAGGCGAGGTAGCGGGAGCCGGATACCTCACGTGCGATGGCGTAGACCAGCAAGAACAAGAGAACGGGCATGCCGACACCGACAAACAGGTATGCGCCTTCCACGGGAAGATGGCCCAAGCGTATGAAGGCCGCTGCGAGTAAGTTTGTTCCGTAGTGGTACCTGGCGGAGAAGTCAGGGGAAGCCACGTTCATGAGCGGGAATTGCCCTAGCGCCAAACGGTTCGCCGCATCAAAGTGAATTTGATAGTCAAGAGTTGGCAAGACTATGTAGTTGGAAATCACAATGATGGTGAAGGCAACGGCAACAACGACATAGATTGCGGTACCCAGCAAGCCCTCCGCGACAAGGGGCTTGGGGAGGCGCAGGGGGCGCAGCCATAGAAGTCCGGCAGCAAGAATTAGGAGGATCGCGGTAAGGCGGAACGCGTTTGCGACGCCGGTTACGTAGGCGAGAGCATTGGCAAGGAAGATGAAGGCGCTGAGACCAATTACGCCTGAAAGAGGAACAAGCTCGACCAGTTGCCGCGCGCCCAGCAGCCTTCGCGAGAAGACCCAGCCAATGGCAAAGAAGTAGCCGCAAAGCGCCAGCGAGCGCAGGACGCTCGGCCACATCTCAGGCCCGATATGGATCGGTAAGGCGATGCGAACTATGTCGAGAATCCACTCCATCGCAATTCCGCCAGGCTATGTCGTTGACAAACGGTATTTTATTCGGAGCTTTTCGGTATTTGCAGTGTTTGTGCACGCACTGAGCGGCAACAGTCGCGGCCTCAAACCACATCGGCGGGTAACGCAACCGCTGCCTGCAGGGAAGGCACCTTAATTGACGTGACGCGAGCACCACACGCCAAATTCCGCAGGCAAGGTTAGTGTTTAGCTTCCCAGGATGCAATGATGCGCACTCTCGCGCAATCCCTTTGGTAGTTTAGCCGATTCAGCAGGCTTTCATGAGGATTGCCGGGATTTGCATGACTGGCGGCGCATGGAGATGGAAACACATAGCAGGCAAACTGCTCCCAACACGGAGACCTTTGAATAACTCCGTCATTCCGGCGAAAGCCGGAATCCAGGGGGGACGTGGGTAGCTAGGGATCGCTAGCCGTAAAGCCGTTCTTCACCCCACAGCCCGATCTTCCCCCAGCAAAGGGGAGAGGGGATTCGCAAGGGTCTCCTACATGGAACAACCAGACCGCACAGACTTGCCTGCGCTCGCGCTGGCAACTCCTGGAACGAATTGAAGCAGAAAACCCGCAAGTGTGGATGTTTCGCTCTCGCGCTGCTGCGCGCTCGACCGGGCGCGGGAGACTTGTCCACTAGGGGCGGTACGTGAGCTTCTTTGTCTTGATTGCAGTCTGCGCCGCTGTGACTGCCGACTTGAAAGTCGCAAGCCCGCTTCACGTGCTGATGCGACATTGTGCCTCAGGGATGATGGCGAGCGCCTCGTTCACTTCCTGCCAGCGGGTGGCGTCCAAGGGTGTCAGCGGCAGCCGCATCTCGGCGGAGGCGATCACTCCCAGGCGCTGGAGGGCGGCTTTGCTGGTCTGCACGTAGTCCGTATCGCGCAGGCACTCATTGACGAAGGGAAGGATGTCGCTTGACCAGAGCGCGAAGGCATCTTCACGGCGGCCTGCTCTGTGCAGGCGGTACATACGCGCAAAGGTCTCGGGCAGAATCATTGGAAAGGCGAGCATGGCGCCATCGGCGCCGCGGCAGAGCATGCGCCAGCAGATGAAGTCATCGCCGGTATAGACCAGCATCTCGCTGCGCGACTTGAGCGCGCTCACCTTCTGCACGTTGGGATCAGTTACTTTCACGCCGACGATGGTCGGATTGTGAGACACCAAGGCGATGATTTCGTCAGTACCCAGATAGTAGCTCGTGGGGTATGGGTTGTCATAAATTACAATTGGCAGGTTGCTCATGTCGGCGACGGCGGCAAAGAACTGCTGCGGCATTGGGGGCGAGATTGCGAAATATGCTGGCTGGGGGGTGAGGAGCGCATCCACGCCGTGGTCCATGCAGGCCTGAACGAGGCGCGCAATTTCGGGTAGGGCCGTGCCCGACGTGCCGAAGAACCAGGTGCGCTGTGTATCCGTGGATTGGCGGAAATCAGCTACGGTCTCCATAACGGCAATACGCTCTTCCAGCGTGAGACTCGCCCCTTCGCCCACGCTGCCGCACGTGAGGTAGCCGTCGACGTGCGGGTAGATGTACGCCAGCAGACACCGCAAGCTCGCGTGGTCGACTGCGCCGTCGCGCATGGGTGTGGCGATGGTGGGGATGTTGCCGGCGAGGGCGGCGCGGCGTGATGGCTGGGTCATTTATTGCTTCATTCTCAACCGGCTAGCGCTGCAAGGAGAGGCAAGTGGTTCTATGGTATCGTATGCATACTACGTGTCAACGAAGACGGAAGGTGAGGCAGATATGACAAGTGCGGCACAGGCAACGAGCGCGGCGCCGGCCCCGACGCGCGGCAAACCGCTCACGATTGAAGATCTAGACACTCCGGCCATGGTTGTGGACCTTGACCGCTTGCAAGCAAACATCGACGAACTGCAAGCGTATTGCGACGCCCACGGCCTCAACAACCGGCCCCATATCAAGACGCACAAAGTGACCTACATCGCCAAGATGCAGCTCGATGCCGGCGCGACCGGTATCGCCTGCCAAAAGCTGGGCGAAGTGGAGGTAATGGTGGAGGCGGGCATTACGGGCGACATCATGCTCTGCTACAACGTGATGGGCGCGCAGAAGCTCGAACGCCTGCGCGCGGTCTCGCAACTTACGGACATTACGCTCACCGTTGACTCGGAATACACGGCCCGCGGCATCTCCGCCTACGCCGACCCCAATCATCCGATCAACCTTGTTGTCGAGCTTGCTATGCCGAATTTCGAGCGTACGGGCGTGCCGACTAAAGAAGACGCGCTGACGCTGGCCAAGACGATAGACAAGCTGCCGGGGGTGCACTTTCGCGGTCTCATGATGTATCCCACCACGAAACCGGAACAGCAGGAGACGACCGTGGCGGCGAGGGATTACTTCACGCAGCAGGGCATGCCGGTGGAAATTGTCAGCGGCGGCGGATCGGTGGACTTCCACAACCTGCACAAGATTCCTCACGCAACCGAGGTACGTGTCGGGACCTTCAACTACGGCGACCGCAATACGGTCGGCAACGGCGTCATGACGTATGCGCAGTGCGCACAGCGTATTATTTGCACCGTTGTGAGCAAGACCACGCAGGAGCGCGTGATTCTCGACGGCGGCACCAAGACGTTTACGAGCGATATGCCGCAAATTGGCGATCCGCGCAGCACATTTTGCCACATCATCGAGTATCCTGAGGCACGCATGTTCGCGCAGTCCGAGGAGCACGGCCACGTGGACGTGAGCCAGTGCGAGCGCACGCCGGAGATCGGCGAGCGCGTCTCCGTAATAGCAAATCACGCCTGCGGCGCGACGAACAATTTCGATGAAGTGGCAATGCACCGCAATGGCGAGGTGGTAGCGAATTGGCCGATCTGGGCGCGGGGCAAGATTCGATAACGGAATCCGTCATTCCGGCGAAAGCCGGAGTCCAGGGCACGCAAAAGAGATGGATTCCCGCCTGCGCCGGATTGCAAATGCCAGGTAATTCGCTTACAGACTTGAAGTGAGGAGTACGGGGTCACAGCCCCTTGTCCGCCTTGCAATATGTCATTCCGAACGGAGCGCAGCGCAGTGAGGAATCTAGAGTGCTAAACCTAGTGAACTACGAATGGTATGGACTCTAGATTCCGCGAACAGGGTTCGACGCTGCGCTCGGAATGACACTAAGAGTTTGTACCACACTCAATATAGAGGATTCTGTAAACGGATTAGTCAACACTTACAGGCATGACAGACCCGATAGACGAAGGGCGAATAAGCTCTGCGCAAGACGCGAACAACGCTTTGGTTGAAGAAGGAAAGTAACGCCAAATGGTCGTAGATAAGAACGTGGCCTATGCGGGCGGGTGGTATCCGCATCATAACGATCAAGACCTGGAAGAGATCAAGGCCGCCGGCTGCACCTCGATCAACATGACGGTGAACGAAACCGATTGGTACCTGTTCCGCGCGGCGCGCGAACGGATTGTATCGAAGGCCCGTGACTTGGGACTCAAGTTCTATCTCAACTGGCACGGCTTTGGCGCGTTTGCCTCCTACATACAGTCCACGCGCTACCTCTTGGAACACCCGGAAGCCGCGCAGTACTTTTCAAACGGTGTCCGTTCCGCCGAGGCGATGGCGTGTCCGAACAACCCGGAATACGCCGCCTGGATGGAGGAACGAGCCCGCGAGATCATTGCGCACTTTCAGCCGGACGGCGTCTTCTGGGACGAACCGCACTTTTCCAGCGACAGCAATTTCCCCCAGGTCTGGGCGTGCCGGTGCGCCTCGTGCCAGGAGGCGTTTTCGCGCCGTTTCAAGCGGGCCATGCCGACGCAGCTCGACGACGACGTGCGGCAGTTCCGCCAGGATTCGTTGCAAGTCTTTCTGACGCGGCTGCTGCGGGTTGGCAGAGAGGTGGACGGCGGCGAGAATGTGCTTTGTCTGATGCCGCTGGACGAGAGCGGCCGGGACCCGGCTTCGGGTCCGGGCTGGTACGGCGTTGACGACTGGGAGCCCTTTGTCGCGCTCCCGGAGGTGGACGTCTTTTCCACCGACCCGTATTGGATCCACCGCCACGGCGGCGACTGGGAGTACTTCGAGCAGAATACGCAGAAAGCAATAGACTTGTCGCACAAGTACAAGAAGCCCTGCCAGATTTGGGTGCAATCGATTTGGATTCCCCCCAATAGAGAGCCCGATGTAAAGCGCAGCCTGCTGGCGGCGGCCGAGATGGGGGCGGACATGCTGGCGGTGTGGTCCTTCTTGGGCGAACCGGGCGGCACCGCCTACGCCCGCGGCGGCGATCCGGCGCTGGCCTGGCAGAATGTGATAGAGGCCTATCAGGAGCTCTAAGGGTTAGGCTATATGGCTGCAGAGCAACCAAACATTCTCCTCATCACCACCGATCAACAGCGTTACGATGCTTCCGGCGGCGCCGGCCCGTCATTCCTCCGCACGCCGCACTACGACCGCCTGCGCTACGAAGGCGTCGAGTTCACCAGCGGCTATTCTGATGATCCGGTCTGCGTGCCCTCGCGCATGGGCATCATGACGGGCAAGCAGGTCTTCACCCACGGCATGAGCGGCAACGGCATTACCTCGAAGATTCTGGGTAGAGAAGGCACCTTGCCGTGGCATCTGCGGGAGCTTGGCTACCAGACGATTGCTATCGGCAAGATGCACTTCGGCCCGGAGCGCGCGCGGCACGGCTTCGATGAAATGATCCTGCCCGACGACTACTACCGCGAGATGCGCCATTCGGGCAATGACTTGCAGCCGATGCGGCACGGCCTCGGCCAGAATGAACTCTATCCCGGCATGGCCACCGTGCCGGAAGCCCTGACGCTAACTTCCTGGATTGCGGAGCAGTGTGTGCAGTACATTCATTTCCGCCGCGATCCGTCCGTGCCGTTCTTCCTGTGGTGCTCATTCACCAAGCCGCACCCGCCGTTCGATCCGCCGGAGCCGTATTACGCGATGTATCGCAACGAGTCGATTCCCAATCCAGTCATTGGCGATTGGCGGGATACCAACGATTGCCCGCCCGCGTTCGCGAAACAACAGAAGCGGCGCTCCTATGACATCCTGCCGCCGGAAGTGATTCGCGAGGCGCGCTCGGCCTATTACGGCTTAATTACGCAGATAGACTACAACCTGGCGCGGGTGTACAGCGCGCTCGAAGACCTGAAGTTATATCACGAGACGCTCATCGTCTACACATCCGACCACGGCGAATTTCTGGGCGATCACCGCGCCGGTGGGAAGAGTCACTTCCACGAACCCTCGGCGCACGTGCCGTTTGCGCTGCGCATGCCGAGTAGCTGGGACAGCCGCTGCCACGGCACGCAGGTGCATACGCCGGTTACGCATGCCGACATCCTGCCCACGCTAGTGAAAGCGGCGGGTGGCGAACCGCCGGCAGATACCGACGGGCAAGACCTGGTCGCGGTGGCGCGGGGCGAACATGAGTCGCCGCGGCAGTACTTGGAAGGTATGAACGGGCCGGGCCCGACCGGCAAAGACCTGCACCTGGACAGTATCTATCTGGCGATCACCGACGGTCGTTGGAAGTATATGTGGTATCCGGAAGGCCCCGCCGAACTGCTCTTTGACTTGGAAACCGATCCCGAGGAAGCACGCAACCTCGCCTACGAGCGAAGCGCCGCTGCCAAGAAAGAGGAGCTGCGGAGTGAGCTTGTCCGGCGGCAACGAGCACGTGGCGGAGGATTTCTAGAGAACGGGGACCTACCGAGGCGTACCGTCCAGCACGTTCCCGATGCCGAAATGCGCAACCAAGGGCAGCCCGGTGCGCATACGGAATACTGGCAGATTGACGTGCGGCACTAGGTTATTTGTCACTCCGGCGGAAGCCGGAGTCCAGGGAGACAGAGAAGATGGATTCCGGCTTTCGCCGGAGTGACAGGGTTTTTCCATCCTCTTGTCTGATGCAATAGATCGAATTCAAGGTTTGAGAAGGGGTAGTTCAACATGCGGAACCTTCGCTGTCGTCCATTGCGGGTGCATTGTCGTTCACTATGTCACGATTGATTAGAAGAATTCAGGCCGCCGTTTCCAACATTGGCGTGGGCCTCAAAGCCATCAGCCGAACCCGCAGGACTAAGCTTGAAGCTATCAACTTTGAAATGCAGGGCAAGGTCTGTGTGGTCACCGGCGCGAACTCCGGCATTGGCAAAGAGACGGCGCTGAGTCTGGCGCGCATGGGCGCGACGGTCGTGTTGGTGTGCCGCAGCGAGTCTCGCGGTACCGCTGCGCTAGACGACATCAAGTCACAAACCGGCAACGATGCTGTATCTCTGCTCTTGGCCGATTTCAGTTCCCAGCAGCAGGTACGGGACTTGGCTGCGTCCATCTTGGAGCAATTCGACCGCCTCGACGTGCTCGTCAACAATGCGGGCGTGACACCGTGGGAGCGTCGGGTGACGGACGAAAGCGGATTAGAACTGATATTCGCGGTTAACCATCTTGCGCCGTTCTTGCTCACCAATCTCTTATTGGACCGTCTCAAAGCAAGCGCGCCGGCGCGGATCGTGACTGTCAGTTCCGGGGCGCACCGGCGGGTTGCGCTCAACTTTGACGACCTGCAGAACGAGCAGCGCTACGTCCCCTTTGATGTCTATAGCCAGTCTAAGCTTGCGAACGTGTACTTCACCTATGAGTTGAGCCGCCGCCTTGAGGGAACGGGCGTCACTGCCAACTGTCTCCATCCCGGCGTAGTCTCAACGTCGCTCTTTCGCCACTTGCCGCCGCTGCTGGGACTTGCCGTGAAGATAGCGCGCCCGCTGCTGCTTACGCCCGCACAAGGGGCCGATACGGTGGTCTATTTGGCTGCTGCCCCGGACGTAGCCGAGGTTTCGGGTCGCTTTTTCGAGCGCCGCGAGGCCGTGGATTCGTCGCCGGTATCCTACGACGCGGAGGCAGCGCGACGGCTATGGGAGGTCAGCGAAGCGCTGACGGCAGAGGCCGAAGGCGCTGGGGCCCAGTAGGCGCGGCCATTCCAATTGCGCGCCTCAGCGCTTGGGAGCCGGTGAGCTTCTCGTTATGTTTCAATGATGGGAGAGCGACAATGGCGTTTCTCCGGCGCCGAATCAACCGCGTACTTTGTACGGCTTTCTGCATCTTCTTGCTGCTTGGGGCCGCGGCGTGCGGCAGGGCGGAACTTCGCACCCAGGCTCCATCTGCGCCAGGCGCGGAAACCGTTATTCCCTTGAAGATCGGTCTGCTGCTGAACTTCAGCGAGGGGGCGACGGAGCGGGCAATTGAACGCCAACGCGCCTTCAACTTGGCGCTCAAGCACATCAATGCCGGCGGCGGCGTGTTCGGCGTGCCGGTGGCAGCGGCGGTGGGAGACACAACCCGCGACCCGATGATTGCAGTGGCGGCAGCGCGGCGCCTGATTGAGGATGAGGGAGTGCACGCATTCGTCGGCCCCAGTTCCAGCGCGAACACTTTGCAGGTAGCTGAACGCGTGGCCGGGCCGGCGGGCATACCGCTTATTAGTCCCTCCGCCACCTCGCCGCTGCTGACTACGGCGGCCGACAACGACTTTCTCTTCCGCACCGTACTTTCCGATAGCGCCCAAGGTCCCGTACTGGCGCGTATCACGCGAGAACGCGGATTTACAAATGTCGGTGTCATCTACGTTGATGACGCATGGGGGCAGGGTTTGGCTGCCGCCTTTGTTGCCGCTTGGGATGGAGAAATCACGGTAGTACCTTTAGACCCCGACCGGACCTCCGTGTTCGATGCGTTGCGGCAAAGCGCCGGCGTTGGCGCGCAGGCGCTCATCGTCATTACGTTTGAAGAGGCGGCGGAGAGTATTGTGAGAGAAGCGTTGGCCAAGGGGATTTATGAAGAGTTCTTGTTTGGCGACGCTGCGAAGAGTCCGGCGCTAGTGCGCGCAATTGGCGGCGATCGTCTGGGCGGCATGTACGGCACGGCAGGCGGGTCCGATCCCAAGAGCGCCTCCACGGCCGCTTGGGAAGAGGCATATGCCGCTGAATATGGCGCACTGCCGGAGTACGCGTACGTCAAAGAGACGTATGACGCCACGATTGCACTGGCGCTCGCGGCCCAGGCGGCCGGCAGCGTGGATGGCGCCGCTATACGCGACCACCTGCGCGCAATCGGCAGCGGGCCGGGCGTGACTGTAATTGCAGAAGCGGAGATAATTGCTGACGGTCTAAAGATCTTGGCGGCATGCGGGGAAGTCAACTATGAAGGCGCGGCAACGACGTTGGATTGGGATGAGCACGGCGATCTGCGGCGGGGTCACATCGGCGTCTGGCGCTTCACGGCAGACGAACGGATCGAAGAGGTGGAGACCGTGCCTTTCGAGCTCCCCGCGCCTGAGTCCGGCTTGCTCCTGCAACGCTCCTTGCGAGTCGTGTAACGGTAGACAACCGATCGCACTTTCGCTCAATTTCGTGCCTGCCTAGAGATGCCAGCGGCCTATCGTCCGTGGTAATTTGGCGAGAGGAGAACGGCGCGGTCAATTGACGGAATTGAATAGAACACTGGTGAAGTTGAGACTAGAGAGACCGAGAATACCCGAGAGATGTACCTGCATGACTTGTTCATCAACTAACTGCGAGGCAGTACGAGATGCAAGTGCATTCTCACTGTGTCCTTTGGGCGTTTCCCAACAAGAGGCGGGGGAGAAGCCCCCGCGCTACACTTTAGATTTAATCCCTTGTGTGTGGCAGAGGCTTTCGCGCGTTTTGAATAACATGAAAGAACAGCGCCTTGGAAGGAGAGCGGTAACATGAACGGTTTTCACGGCGTATTGGCAGTGCTTTGCACGCCGTTCTTCCCGGATGAATCGCTGGACTATGACAGCCTGCGCCGGTTGGCAGATTACGTCTTGGGGGAAGGCGCGCATGCCGTGGTGTGTCTCGGTCTTGCCAGCGAGACGAATCGCCTGAGCGAGGAGGAAAAGCAACACGTCGTGGAGACCGTCGTGGCACAGGTGGACGGCCGCGTGCCTGTCATATCCGGTCTCCAAGCGGCAGCTACGGTTGAGGCTGTAAGTATGGCGCGCTGGCTCACGGATGCAGGCGTGGTCGGCCTCATGGTGTTGCCGCCGCCCGGTCCTGTGGACACGGACGGAGTCGTGCAGTTCTACACGTCAGTTGCGAACGCCGTAGACGTCCCAATCATGGTGCAAGACTGTCCGCAAGTGGTCGGCTACGGACTCTCCGCAGGCGTGATCGCGCAGATGGCAGAGCAGTGCCCGAACATTCAATACGTGAAGCTGGAGGCGCAGCCCGCGTGGCCCTTGATGGAAGCGCTCCGCGAGCAGCTCGGCGAACGTCTTGCCATGCTGGTGGGCTGGGGCGGAATCGGCTTCATCGAGGCGCTGGAGCGCGGCGCCGTCGGCTGCATGCCCGGCGCTGATGCCATCGGTCCCATGGCTCAGGTCTACGAGCGCTATGTGGCCGGCGACATTGACAGGGCGCGCGCCATCTATGCCGCGATTCTGCCGGTGCTCGTGGCGAAAGGAGGAAATCTGCAGATGTTCATCCAGTCTGCAAAGCATCTCCTCGTGCGTGCGGGCGCTATCGCGCATGCGACCGTGCGTGAGCCGGTCACCGCAGTGGACGCTCGATCGCTGCGCGAACTCGATACGTGGTCGCGCTTGACAGACGAAGCGCTTCGTCACTATGCTGCAAGCGTAGATGTGTCATGACAATAGGAGTAACTGGACAGTAGCATTTGGAGGTTCTTCATGATTGCTACGACACGTCGGCAGCTTCTCGCGCTGTTCGGGGCAACGAGCATTGCCGTTCCTCTGGCCGCCTGCGGGACTGCCACGGTCGCCACTGCGCCAGAGGCTGAACAGGCCGAAACCAAACCGGAGTCGAAACCTGCCCCCGAGCCGGAGACGATCGAGCTCAAGGGGATTACACACGCCCAGGTGGTTGCCGACGATAATGACCGGGTTAATGCGGATTTTGTGGCGCAAAACGGTGGCCGCATCAATGTGACCACGGACATTAGCCCCAATCAGGGCGAGATGCAGAATAACCTCAAGATCGCGGCTGCCGCCGGATCAATCCCCTACGATTTCTTGTGGATCAACGCCCACGGCATCATGTCCTTTGCCGCTGGCGGTCTACTGACTGAGCTTGACCCCTACATCGCGCGCGATGGAGTCGACATGGCGGACCTCTTCGCTCCTTACGCGCTCAGCATCTATACGCTATTCGGCAAGTCCTGGGGATTGCCGAAGAATCAAGCGACAGTCAATATGTTCTACAATGTTGACGCGCTGCAGCAAGCGGGTCTGGATGCACCGCAAGCGGGCTGGAATTGGGAAGACTGGCTTGATCTGTCTGAGAAGCTAACAACCCGTCAGGGGGACAAAGTTGAGCGCTTTGGCACCCAGGTGGGTCCGTGGGGCCAGACTCAGGGCTACAACTGGATCGTGCTTAATGGCGGCGACATCCTCAACGAAGACAAGACCGCTTTTAAGTTTGGCGAGGAAGCAGGTCTGGATGCAATCAAGTTTGTACACGACTTGGTCTACAAGTACCGCGTGGCGCCAACCAACCAAGAGATGACGGATCTCGGTAATCACTTCACGATGTTCACTTCGGGAGCGATCGCGCTCTATCCGAGCGGCTCATTCCTCTTCGGCCGCCCGCAAATGAGGGAATTCAACTGGCACGCGCAGATGCTGCCCGCCAGCGTGCGTCCGGCCAGCGTGATCCATGCCGGCGCCTTGGCCGTGCTGAACCCAATCGCCCACCCGGATGCCGCCTGGGAATTCATCAAGCACTCCACAACTTCCGAGGTGGGTGAACAGTCTACGGCTGTGTGGAACTTGCCTGCCACCTGGCGCGGCGCGGCCAATTGGGCAGAGCTGAGCGACTACCCCGAGGCCGCCAAGGTGTTTGTGCAGGCTATGGAAATTGGCTACGCCTACCCGTACTCGTACTTTACGAATGAATGGGTAGCAGCGGTGCGGAATGAATTGAACAAGGGCTGGGCTAATGAAGTTGGCATAGAGGAAGCGGTTGGCACCGCCGTAAAGGCCGGTAATCTTGTCCTCGAAAAAGAGCAAGAGGAACTGGCGCGGCTAGGCATAGAGAAGTAAGCGCCTAGGACGGCATAGCCCTCCAAAGTTCACTTTCATGGCCGATCATCTGCGTTCGTGCTAGCATGGCAGTCGAATTCGTGCAATAGACTCCGGTTCGTGTCGTGATGGGGCGAATGCTTTGATTGAAGAAGATGTGCCTGTCACATTGTGTTTAGCCGGAACGCCGGATCTGCCCGCAGTGTAGATTCGGCGTTCTCGATTCACTCCAAAGGAGATTCCTATGAATGACCGACGTTACATGTTGTTCGAGCCGACCGAATTCGCCTACAGCGAACAGAAAGTCGCATTTCGCGGCCAGCATTACCAACGCAGCGTCGCCGACCTCACCCTGCAGACGAAGGGTTGGCGTACGGACCGGTCCTATGGTCTGTGGCTGGGCGTGTCGCCGCACTCGGCGGAAGAGCGGTACGTGGAGGTAGAGCTTGACGGCGCGAGCGGCCGCGTGCGCCTAGACCCACAGGTGCGGCCCGAGACCGTCTGGACACGCGTGGCGACGGTCACATTGCGCGCAAATTTCCTGCAGATGCGTGTCTCCACGCCGGAAGCGACACTGCGCGGTTTTGACGGTGTCATTCTCAGCGACGATCTCGCTTTGGAGGTGCCGCTGGCAGTACGCACCGAGTCTGATCTGCATGCGCTCTTCAGCGATCCCAGCGGTTTTAGCGAATTGACACCGAATCGGGTGGTCTCGTGTTCTCGTCACGAGTTTCGCATGACCTATACCGTGGGCAGGGAAGGCATTGCGGTGGGGGGCGGCATTGTGGCGTTTGTGGAAGATTTGCTCTGGCGGGACGACCATTTCCCGCAGACCGATGATCCGACCGGACAGGGCTATGTGACCGTAACCCATCAAGGCAGCGGACATGTTGACATAACGGAGATCATCGAGCCGGTGACCGGTCTGCACGACCGGGAGACTGGCATTCGCGTTACTGTGTCCGAGGCGCCGTTGCAGCCGGGAGATACCATCACGCTTGTCTTTGGCGACCGAAGCGGGGGCGGTCCCGGCGCGCAAGCAAACGTGGTCTGTTGGACGTATACCCACAACTACAAGCGCGCGTGGTGGCACCGCATGCCGGTGCTCACTGTTTGGGTGGATGCCCGCGCCAACGAGACGTTCCTGCCGCTGGAGCGCGCGCACGCGCACACGTTCACGGTAGATCCTGATAAGCCTGCCAAGCTCGCTGTCACGGCCAAAGCTCATGCCCAGGCCGGTGTGCCCCATGACTTGAGTGTCGCGGTGGTGGACCGGTACCAGGCACTCGCTGTGCCGGCGTACACCGGACGGGTCCGCTTCTCGTGCGACCGGGAGGATGTGGAACTCCCCGCGCCCCTTCATTTGCGGGAGGGCGACGGTGGTCGTTGCCGGCTTACGTGGGTGCCAAAGGGCGAGGGCACGTACGTGATTACGGCTGAGACGGATGACGGCTTGGCCGGTACGTCGAACCCGGTTGTGAGCGCTTATGAAATACCTGAGCACCGCGTGTATTTTGGCGATATCCACTCGCATTCCCTGTATTCCGGCGACGCTGTGGGCGAGATCGAGGCCCAGTACGAGCACGGTCGCGATATTGCGAATCTCGACTTCATGTGCGCCTCCGAGCACGCCGAGTATGAGACCGACAACCAGTGGGTCGCCAATCAGATCCTGGTGCAGCGGTACCACAAGCCCGGAGAATTCGTGCCGATCAGTGGCTTTGAGTGGGCGTATATGGATGCGGATGGCGAGGGACACGGCCTGGGTCACCGGAACGTGTACAGCGAAAACGACTACCATCAGATTCTCCGCGGCAGTGATGTCGCCACGGCAAATCTTGAACGTATGTGGCACCACCTGGAAGGCCGCGAGGACGTGCTGGCGTTTGGACACCATCCTTTGATGGTGCTTCGCTGGCACCAGCACAATCCCAAATACGAGCGGCTGCTGGAGATGTACTCCGGCTGGGGCAACTCAGAGATACGCGGCAATCCGCGCCAGCCGTGGAAGGCGCAGCGCGGCCTCTCGCTGCAGGAAGTGCTCGCTATGGGATCTCGCGTGGGCGTAATCGCCGGCAGCGACAACCACGACGCCCGTCCCGGCTACGCGGGCATTGGCGAGCAGTTCAGCAAATCAGTGGCTGATGTTATTTGGAAGCCATCGGGGCTAGCCGTGGTGTGGGCCACGGGCCTCACGCGCAAGGAGATATTCGACGCCTGGCGGGCGCGGCGCACGTACGCCACGTCCGGGCAGCGCATTCTGCTTTCGTTTAAGGTCAACGGCCACTGGATGGGATCGGATATTGCTCTTTCAGCAAATGAACCCCGCCGCCTGGTAGTGAACGCCACCGGCACCGTGCCGCTCAGCACTATCGACGTCGTTAAGAACAACGAGGACGTCCACACGTGGCAGGACCCTGAAAACGGTGCGGACCTGGTGTGGGAAGACACCAGCGCAGTCAGCACGGGAGATTTTTACTACATTCGCGTGACGCAAGAGGATGAAGAAATGGCATGGTCGAGCCCGGTGTGGTTAGATGTGACGTAATAGGTCAGACCGGGTTGTCTGCCACTTCACTGGGAGAACGTCACGTAGATCGCGCATCGGGGCAGAGCGCCCTTTCCGCCGTCTCCAGTTCCCTCTCCAGGGGAGACCTTTGCAAAACCCCTTTCCCCTTGATGGAGGAAGGTCGGGATGGGGGTGAATAATGGCTTCACGGCGTGTAATGCCAAACTGCTCACACCCCTCTGGATTCCGGCTTTCGCCGGAATGACGGAGTTATGCAAAGGTGTCCTAGGGGAGAGAGGGGGCAGAGGCCCAGCCTAGTGAACGTAGAGCGGCTTCGGTTCCCTCTCCTGGGGGAGAGAGGGTTAGGGTGAGGGGATTCCTTGACAAGGCAGTGAATTTCGCTAGCTTGGAAAAGTCTTGCAGAAGTCTCCTCCGTCAAGAAAGGAACCCGGTGCAAACTTGCGCTTGTCCGCAATAGTGGCTGACCTAGGCTGCCAAAGTACAAAAAGGACTTAGGACCAATGACAAACCCCATACTTCCTCCAATTCCTTCCTACACCTGCCGCCGGGCCACGTCGCCGATCACGATTGACGGTGCACTTGAGGAACCGGCGTGGGAACACGCCGAGCAGATGCAGCTTGTCGAAACCGTCACCGGGGATGCCCCGCGTTATCCCACCGTGGTGCGCGCGCTCTGGGACGATAGATTTCTCTACGTGGGCTTTGAGGCGGAAGACCCCTATATTTGGGGCACCCTCAAGAATCGGGATGAGCCACTATGGGATGAGGAAGTGGTGGAGGTATTTCTGGACGACGACTGCGACGAGTGGTCGTTTCTCGAGTTCGAGGTCAGCCCGAACAACGTCATCGTGGACCTCGCCGTCTTCCGGCGCGGCGGCAAGAGCCACGAGCTCTTGTGCTGGGACTGCCCGGACTTGCAGACGGCGGTGCAGGTGGACGGCAAGGTGAACTCCTTCGACGGCACCGATACCGCCTGGACGACTGAGATAGCGATCCCCTTCGACCAGTGCATGACCGCGCCCCACATTCCGCCCCGCCACGGCGACCGCTGGCGCGCCAACTTCTACCGCATCGATCGCGCCCACGACGCCGACGAATACAGCGCCTGGTCCCCCACCGGCGAAATCCAATTCCACATGCCTAACCGGTTCGGGTATGTGTTATTCAGCGAGGAATAACTGCCCTCACGTCAGTCTCCGACTTGAGCGAGTCTATGGGGGCGCTGCCACTAGGTCTGGCCTTAGACGCTGTCGACGATCAGGTGGAACTGGAATGCAGGAAGCGAAAGCACGACGAAGGACGGTAAGTCTAGGCGCTTCCACAAGGGAAACGGCTGGAGTCTACACGCGCGGGCCACGAAGAGCGAGATCACGGTGCCGTGTGCGACAATTGCGATAGTGAGTCCCGGATGCTGCGTGATTGCAGCGGACACGGCGTTGGCGAATCTTGCGTGAGCGTCGTCGGCTGTCTCTTGCCCAAAGACTAGGCATCTAGGGTACGAAAAGAACCGCGCCACGCGATTCTCGAACTGCTCCTTAGTGGGGAAGTACACTTCATTGCTTCTGTCATGCTCGTGTAAATTAGGCGCCGTTGTGCAAGTCCTGCCGAGAATTTTGGCGACAATCTGTCCGGTCTCTTGAGCTTTCGGTTCATCGCTAGCTATAAATACGTCAGGTGAAAACACTTCTAGTTGGACCGCGAGTTGCTCACAGCGTTGACGGCCTGTTGCAGACAGATGCCACTGCTTCGCCGGTATGCTTGGAACGATCTCCGGTAGGGAGTGTTTTACGAGAATCAGGTGGTTTTCTGGTTGCGGCAACGTGAGATCCTCCCGCTGGCCAGGTAGTGTCTCTATGTTGCATTCTAGGCGTGCACTGGTAGGTATACAATCGTGGGTGAGATAATCGCCTGGCGCTTGCAATTTGGCTGGATTTGGGAAGAGGGGAGATGCTGATGTTAGGTACGCAAGAAGAACTGGCAGTATTGGGCGGGTCCCAGGCGGTAGATGAGGGCGCTGTGCAGCCGTGGCCGCAGGTGGCGGCGGCGGATAGAGATGCGGTGATGGGCGTGCTGGAGCGCGGCGTGCTCTGGGGTGCGGCGGCGCCGGAAGCCATGGCGCTGCAGGAGGAGTGGGCGGCGTACGTGGGCGCTCGTCACTGCTTGGTGACGAACAGCGGCACGGCGGCCTTGCACATGGCCGTGGCCGCGGCCGGTGTGCAGCCGGGCGACGAGGTTATCACCACGCCCATGTCCTGGTCGTCCACGGCGACCAGCATCCTCCACCACAATGCGGTTCCGGTCTTTGCCGACATCGATCCTGCAACCTACACGCTGGACCCCAAGCAGATCGAGGCCAAGATCACGCCGCGTACGCGCGCCATCTTGCCGGTGCATCTCTACGGCTTGCCGGCCGACATGGATGGCATCATGGCGGTGGCGGAGAAGCATGGGCTGAAAGTAATCGAGGACTGTTGCCAGGCCCAGGCGGCCACGTATAAGGGGCAATCGGTCGGCACGCTCGGCCACGTCGGGGCTTTTAGCTTCAACGGCAACAAGAATCTGCCCGGTGGCGAAGGCGGGGCGCTGGTGACCGACGATGAGGATGCGTGGGACATGGCGGCGCGGGTGCAGCAATTCGGCGAACGGCGGCGCACCGACGGCGAGCGCGAGTACAACGTCTACGGCATGGGCTGGATGTATCGCGGGACGGAAATGACCAACGCCTTCATCCGCTCGCAAATGACGCGCGTCGCGGACACAACGTCGCACATTCAAGCAAACGCCGCCTATCTGGACGAGCACCTAGCAGGAATTCCAGGTCTCCGGTTACCCAAGGTGCCGCCCGAACGTACCCACGTTTATTTCCGCTACGTGGCGGAGTTCGTGCCGGAAGAGGTGGGTTTGGATGTTGAACCGGGGCGGGCAAGCGAGAAAGTGCGAGAAGCGCTGCGGGCGGAAGGCGTCGGCCTGGGCCGCGCGGAGTTCCTGCTGCCCCGCATGACGCTGTTCCAAGAGCAGGAAGGCTACGGCCGCGGTTGTCCCTGGACGTGCTGCTACGACGGCTCGATTGAGTATCGCCCGGAAGACTACCCACACGCTGCCAATGCGGTGGATAGAGTGATTCCGCTGATGGGTTTGACCCCGCCCAATGATGAAAACCTGATGGCGGGGTACGTGCGGGCGATTAAAAAAGTGTTCGGTCAACTTGAGCGGGTGGTGGCGTGAGCATAGGTGGAATGTAGGCGTCCGCTTAAGAGTGCTTCGACAAGCTCAGCACGAACGGATGTGGTATTCGATCTTAGCGCTTTACCACGAGTGCGCTTCGACTCTTCGGCAAGCTCCGGACGGGCAAGCTCAGCACGAACGGTAATCAGGTTGGATCCCGTGCTCACTACCCGAATGTGCTTCGACCCTTCGGCAAGCTCCGGACGGGCAAGCTCAGCACGAACGGTAATCAGGTAGGATCCCGTGCTCACTACCCGAATGTGCTTCGACTCTTCGGCAAGCTCAGGACAGGCAGGCTCCGCACGAACGGTAGGCAATGAGTTTCGACTGCAGGCTGGCGTTCTCCTATAAGGAAGCAGTCTTGCCGTCCTCAACCATTTGATAGGGAGACCGGCTTGCCGCTTGCGGCTGACTGTTGTGCTGCTGCCACGACGCGCACTGCTTCATGCGCGTGGGCCAGCTTCACTGCCGGTTCCTTACCGGTTCGCACGCAGTCCACGAAGTGCTTGACCTCGTGGAAGATGGCGCCCACGTAGTCATCGCCGAAGGTCGGGCCGTACCACGTATCGTGGGTTTCGACCTGCTGTTTGGAAATCGTCATGCTGGTGGCTGGGGCGCAATCGATGCGGATCATCCCCTTGGTGCCGACGGCGTCGAGGCGGGCATCCAGCGCGCGGTACGTTTGAACGGGCAGAGTCCAGGCATGCTCAAAGCTGGCAACGGCGCCGGAGGCGAATTTCACGAGCGTGAAGACTGCATCATCGATGCCGAGATCTGTTGCTAACACCTGATGTGACTCCGCCGTTACGCGCACCACCGGTTCGTCCACCATCGAAAGCACGTATTCGATGTCGTGGATGCCCAGAAATTGCAGCACCGTCGTATTTCCCTCAAACTTCTCGGCGCTGGTGATGGGATTGTTGCGCCGGGCGTAGACGTGGATGATGTCGCCGATTGCGCCGCTTCGGTAGTCTGCCAAAGGCATGGCGTAGCGGGGGTCGAAGTGCAGCGTGTGCCCCACCAGGAGGGTGATTCCGGCACTTTCGACGGCGGCGACCATGTCGTCTGCGTCAGCAACGTCGATGGCGAGCGGTTTTTCAAGCAAGATGTGTTTACCCGCCTTTGCCGCCGCGATCACGGCGTCGCGGTGGTCCCAGTCCGGCAGGCAGATGCTCACCGCCTGAATATCGTCGCGGGAAAGCACGTCTTGCCAGTCTGAATACACGTCGGCGCCCGCAGGATCAGCGGCAGCGTGCGCGGCCTGTGGATTCAGGTCTGCCACTGCCCGCAGTTGCACCTCGGGCAGTTGCCGGTAGACGTTCGCGTGCCGTTGCCCCATTTGTCCGGCGGCAATCACGCCAATGCCAATTTGGTCCACTCTCCTGTTCCTTTCTATTCGCAAATGATGGGTGCACGGGTCATGGCAAGATACAATCCGTGCGGCACGCGGCTCTGTAAGAGGGTCGGCGGCGCTGGTGTCTCCACTTTAGAGTGAGGCGCGATGCGTATTGCCGAGAACTGTACAAGACCCAAAGCCTGCTTTCCCTTAGCCTATCTCCTCTTTGCGCAGGTGTTCCCATCCAGCTGCCAGCATCTCTTTTTCCAAGGCAAGCGCTGTCACACGATAGGTTTCCAATATCGTGTTGAGGTGCTCTTCTTGGTCTTTGGACAACTCCGTTATCTGGTTCTTCTCGACGTACTCCAGGAACATCAAGAGTGTTTGGTGATGTCTCAAGCAGGCAAGGCGCAAAGTATGGATTTTTTCACTAAAGGAATATAGGTCACGTGCATCAGTGAGCATGGCACTTATGATGCCTAAGAGAGTAAGCGTTGCCTTCCACGCTTGCGCTCCTGTGAGCCGTTTGTGCTCTAGTTCAAAAAAGCAAAAGCCAACGAGCGTTGTTGGCCCATCCTCAAGCTTCTTTTCCCGCTTGTCTGGACCCGCTCGTGCAGTTGGTTGCAGAATTGTTGGCTCATCCTCGAACTTCTCTTCCCGCTTGTAGTTTGCATAGAAGTACATTGCGCTCAATCCTGCGACAACAACGAGTGCAATCTGCCAACCCTCGACACTCTCAATTGCTTTCAGCATCGCTCTCAGTATCGTAAACATATGATTGGCAACTTTCCGACATTAAGCCGTCAATCAGCAACCGAGCTGCACTGCCACTACCTTCCACAAGCTAGCGACTCTGCCGGATTGAGGCATTTCCCCCTCACCCCGACCCTCTTCCTGTACAGACTGGGCTGATAGGTAACAGGTGTTCGGGTTGATAGGTTACACATTTTGTTCTCTGAGGTCTATGGTTTTGATGCGTTGTATTGAGAAGTGCACGTCCCACACGCCAGCGGTTTGGGTGGGTCTGAGGGCGACCTGTTTGTGGGTGAAGGCCCTACCCACACGGTGCCTGCTGCCCTGGAAGGAGATGCGGCCGGAGACATCGACGCTGCGCACCAGGTCGTCGGGAGCGTAGGCGAGGGCAGGCAAGGTTTCAGGGAAAGGCCGCGGACTAGGCGTGTATCTGGTGATGGGAGTGTCGAGGTCCAGGGCATGATGAGGACGTTCGAGGTTGTAAAAGTCGCGCCAGGTGTCGAAGGCGAGCTGGCAGTGGTCCAAGTCGGTGAAGGTGCGCCCCTGCAGCAGTTCGCTCTTCAGCGAGCGGTGGAAGCGTTCGAGTTTCCCCAGTGTCTGGGGATGGTAGGGTCGGCTGTGCAGGACGCTGATGCCCAGGTGCATGAGCCAGACGGTGAGGGGTGTAAAGGGCTGGGCGCTGGCATTGCCCCAGGGTGAGCCGTTGTCCATGAGCATGGCCTGCGGCACGCCGTAGCGGCGAAAGACAGCGGTGAGGCGGTCTTGGACCGTCTCTCCCCGCTCGTTGGCGCAGGCCTGCAGGGCGAGGTTGAAGCGGGAATGATCGTCCAGGAGGGTAAGCGGATGGCAGCGGTCGTGCTGCATGACGAAATGCCCCTTGAAGTCCAGCTGCCACAGCTCGTTGGGCTGGGGTCGTTCGAAGCGCACGTGGGGGGTGTGCTTGGCGCTCTCTGTGGGATCGATGAGCCCATGGCGTTTGAGAATGGCGCTGATGGTGCTCTTGGCCGGCACGTCGGTGACCCCCTGGTCCTGCAGCATTCTGGCCAGCACATGCGCGCCCTTGGTGGGGTGCACCTGGCGCAGCGCGATGATGCGCTCCTCCAGCGCCGGGCGCGTGCGGTGCGGACAGGTGTGCGTGCGGTGCGAACGGTCACGCAGGCTCTGCGCTCCCCCCGACGCGTACCGCCGCAACCACTTGTAGCCGGTCTTGCGGCTGATGGTGAACCGACCACACAATTCGCTCATACGCACTGCACCACTAGCGGCCAGCGCAACAAACTCTTCCCGGGCAGACATACGCGTTTCCACCTTCCACGGCATGGTCATCCTCCTGCTGCAAGATACTCCATGCCTATAGGTGTAACCCATCAACCCGAACAAGTGTTACCCATCAACCCGGTCTATACACTTCCAAGGAGAGGGAGAATTCTTGTGCTGCTGACCGGGATTATGAAAAGGAGTCCTCAAGCGAGAGGGGGTACTACCGCGCTCATCTGTCCAGGGCCGGTCGGTCTTTGTCCTAAATATGCTCCGCGATCAACTCGGCGGGCACAACCGGCAGACCGGTCTCAATTGACCGCTCGGCGGCCTCGATCATAGCCACCACGGCCAGGCCGTCGCGTGCCGGTATCGCCGGTTCCCCGCCGTCAAGCACGCAATCCACCATGTTCCGCATGGAATTTCCCCAGGAATGGTCAGTCTTGAAGTACGACCACATCTTGGGTCTAATCGTCAATTGGCGCGACTCGGTATCCAAGGTAAAGCCGCGATTAGAGCGGTCGAGCGCAACCTTGCCTTCTGTGCCGTAGAGCGAGAGGTATTGCTCGACGATGGCGGGATAGCCTTCCGGCACGATCCAGGATGTTTCGAAGGTTATGGTGCAGTTCTCGAACTCTACCATCGCTTGGACGAAGTCATAGGCATCTACGCCTTTTTGGGGAAGCAGGCGCTTTTCACCCCGCGCGTAGACGCTAAGCGCCTCCTGGCCGATAATCCAGCGCATGTAGTCCATAGTATGGGGAAAGAGAAACCAGTGGGGGCCGGAGCCGCTGCCCCACGAAAGCATTTGCGTGGGCACCCACACCGTGTCGGAGAGACGTGAGAACCCGAAGACCGGCTCGCCGATTTCGCCGCTTTGCACGCAGTCGCGCAATTCTTGAATATCGGTGACCCAACGATTGCCGAGGCTCACGCTGAAGAGGCGGTTGTTGCGTTCGGCGGCCTGCACCATGGCTACGGCGTCAGCGACGCTGGTAGCCAGCGGTTTCTCGACGAGCACGTGCTTGCCCGCTTCAAGCATAGTGACGACCGCGTCGCGGTGGGCGAAATCGGGCGTCGCCACACTGACCAGCGCAACATCTGAGGCCGCAAGCGCCGCCAAGTCAGGGGCGACCTGAGTGCCCAGGCGGTCTGCCACCGCTTGCGCGCGCTCGGGACTTGCGTCGTAGACATACGCAAGGTCGGCCCGGTCGTATGCAGCATAGACGTCGGCGTGTTGCTCGCCAATCAAGCCCACACCGACAACGGCGGTACTCAGGCGGTCACCTGCCATGAGGGTCTCCCTGGTGTGCGGCTACCTGATCTCGAATTCCTCAGACCACGAAATCTCGCCTTCGGGAGCCACAGCCGTGACCTCAATGGTGTATTTGCCAGGCTCAAGCGATTCTGGTACCGTCCACCTCCACCGCACAAAGCCGTCCTCCCCCGCCATCTGTGGGGTGAATTCCTCAATAGCAATGGTCTCGTCGCCGCGCATAAGTACGGGGGTGACTTCGCTGCCTTCCTTCGTGGAGGCGTGCAGTATTGCGAGACTTCCACGGTGGACGATTTCGGAGTATGTAAGTATGCGCAATGGAATGAATTGCGCTTCTTCAGGAGGCGCCTCGCCTATTCCTAACTTACACGCGCTAAGAATGCTGCTTCCCGCCAGTACTAAGAAGATACGTCTTCGCATTTTTGTCCTCCACCTACCGGAGCATTAACTTCGAGTTCTCAATCCCAAGGATCGATACTCCTACCCGTCGCGCACCAAACATCATCGGCGTTAGCCGATGCGAATCGGTCGTCCCTCTGCAATGGACTGATATGCTGCCAGGACGGCTTCCACCCCAGCGCGACCGTCTTCCCCTGTGACCAACGGAGAGCGTCCAGCGATAATGGTCTCGCAAAAATCCTTAAGCAAATAGTAATTCATTGACTCTGATGTATCAATCGACGAGATGGAACCGCTCTTTGTCTCAGTGCGAATGATTGCTTGTCCCGTGATTTCAAATTCGATCATGCCGCGAGTGCCAAGCAGGCGGAGATACACGTTTCCCCACTTGGACCAATTCTCAGGCCGGTTCCACGACGGGTCGGTGGAAGCCATTATGCCGCCTTCGAATGTCTCTACCAAGATAGCCACGTCGTCCACGGCGATGTGCGGCCGCTTGAGCGTATCGCCTTCCGCGTAGACCTCTACCACTTCTTTACCCGTAAACCAGCGCATCAAGTCGGTAACGTGGACGATGTGGTCGCGAATCGTACCGCCGCCGGAGCGTTGGGGATCGATGAACCAGCCCTCCGTAAACGGCCGGAGATGGTTGGTGCCGTGCATGGCGAGTATATCGCCTATCTCCCCGGCGTCCACGCGCTGCTTGGCCTGCCAGGCCACGGGGGCAAAGCGACAGGGGTAGGCGGTGCACAAGATTACGCCGGCATCACGGCAGGCAGCAATCATTGCGTCCGCTTCCTCCAACGTAATGCAGAGCGGCTTCTCACACAGCACGTGTTTGCCGGCCTGCGCGGCGTCGATTGTCATCTGCGCGTGGTCGGCGTTGGCGGAACATATCGAGACCGCCTCGACCTCGTCAAGCTCCAAAAGTTCATGGTAGTCCGAAAACACCTTGACTTCCGGGGCTGCGGGATGGGCGGCGAGCATGGCCTGCATGGGCTTAAGCTGCTCCGGTATGGGGTCCGCGGCGGCGACGAGTTGCGCGGACGGCAGTTCGAGCATTGCCGAAACATAGCCGTTTTGATGGCCATGGTCAAAAGAAATAACGCCGATGTTCAATGCGCGAGTCTCGCTCATGTTGACACCACTTCATTATTCTCAATGCTCTGCAGGGCCGCCCAGTAGGCGCGGAGCGCCGGTAAGGGATCGGGGAGGCTTGCCGAGAGTTCAGCGCTTGCGTCCCACGCCTGCAAGTACGCCGCCGCCATCTTTTCGTACGGCGTGCGGTGGTACGCTTCCGTGAGAGTAATGCCGTTCTCGGACGCGACCAAGAAGCTGCGCGCATTGGAGTCGTACTCCACCATGCCGTCGCGCCCCGTAATCTCGATCACTTCCTTGCTATATTGGCTGGGGTATGCGGTGCTCATCTCGCCATAGAAGATGGCATCATTCGCATAGCGGCCATTGCAGAATACGGTATCCGTGGCAGATGACTTAAGCGCAGCGGATCTTGCGTAAATCCTTTGGAGCGGGCCGCCAAGCAATGCGAGCGACTCAACCAATTGGAAGAGGCTTTGTTGCCAAACCTGCGTGGGAGGGAAGATGCGAATTGCGCGGATGGTGATGATGTCGCCAATGCCGGAGCGCGCAGACTGCGCAGCGGCCGCATACTTGTGGGTGAAATGGATTGGCAGCGCTACCCGTGCCGCGCCGCCGGCGGCAGCGAGGACAGCCTCCGCGTTCGCCAGCGAATCGCCAAGAGGCGGGTGAATAATGGCCCGACCGCCTCTCTCAAGCGCAAAGCGCGTAGAAAGCGAACGGGAAGCAATGTCGCCGGCGATGTCTGCAACCACCTCTTTGTCGTCCGGCCAGCCATGCGCCACCGGCACGCCGAGAAACGTGTTACGGCTCTCGCTGCTGCTATCGGACTTGAGAATCGCAATCGCGTCCGTTGGGAGCAAGCGCTTATACGCCGCCACGCGTTCCGCGAGGTTGTCCGCTCCGACGAGAAGTACAGATTGATCGCCCATAAAAACCTATGTATCTCGATTGCACTCCGGCATTCGCTTGGAAACCAGGGCCTTGCGCGGCACAGTTATGATGGTAGCCAGCCGCGCTGGGCGGCAAAGAGCATGCTTACTGTCAACGCCGCCTCCGGATGCTTGCCGTCGAGAACCTCCTTGAGCAGTCTTGCTGCGGGGACACGTTCAACCTGCATGATCTCAAATTCGTCACGCTTTGGTGCATGATAGTGAAGATCGGTCGCAAAGTAAAGACGCATCATTAGGGGCAGCAATGGCGCGCTGGGGTGGTAGAGACCCAAGGGTTGGATATTGCCTGCCCGATAGCCGGTCTCTTCTTCCAGTTCCCGCAATGCGCCGGCCGCGGGGTCTTCACCGGGATCAAGCGCCCCCGCGGGCACTTCGAGCGTAGTGCGGCGCAAGGGGTGCCGATATTGCCGCACGAGCACGGCCTCGCCTGCGTCATTCAGCGCCAGGACCGCTACCGCATCGCGCCGAATGTCCAGATAGGTGTAGAGCATGCGCCTGCCATCCAGCTCTGCTTCCAGGACATCCTCACGCACTGGAAAGCGACCTGTATAGGCGACTTTCGATTCGACGAGTTTCCAGCCTAGCGGCGTACGGGAATCGCGATGCCGATCTTTACTCATTAGTCTTGCTCTCTTGAAAGTACGTCAAACTTAGAGGAACTCAATGCAATGCCGATAGACAGTTGGCGCAGGCGGAGGCGCACGAGCCGCAATTCCTCGTACGAGTAGTCTTCACCAAGCCGCTCTCGGACGGGCTTCAATCTGGAATCGTCGTTTTCAGCGCGGAAGGCTACCACAATGGAAGCATAGCGATTTGCTTTAGGCAGCAAGTGCGTGATGTCAAGAGTCTCCTCAATTCTTGTAATCCGCTCCACGTGTGCGACCACTGTGCCAGCCGAAATGCCGCGTGTCTTGGCCACTTCTGCCAGGGTCAGACCCTGACGAACCAAAGCCAAAGTGCGCTCTTCAGTTTCGCTGAGCGACATGCGGTGATCGGCGGAGACCCCAGTCCTTCTCAACCGGGATGAAATGGCAGCAGGCTGGCGTCCTAATTCTGCTGCGATCTCATTGATTGAGCGACCCACTTCGTGCAAGCGAGCAAGCTCTCTCTCTTCCTCCGGTGTCCACTTTTCATACGCGCGAGGGTGGGACTGTTTCACTCGCTGTATGGATGGCTGGTCTAATACGTCGCCAACTTGCCGTGGGCGCTGAGTCGAGCCGTCATTCCCATCCAGCCTTGTGTGGGCAAGGATCACAGCCAAAAAATGTTCGCCAAACTGCTGGGCCTTGGTTGGGCCAACCCCCTTGATTTGGAGCAGGGCGTCATGATCCATTGGCGAGAAAACTGCCATCTGGCGCAGCGTCTCATCTGAAAAGACATAGTACGGTGGGACGCCCAACCCAGCCGAGATGTCTCTGCGCAGAAAGCGAAGCTTCTCGAAGAGCTTGGTATCGGGCTCGAGATCTGATTCTGTAATGGGTGGCTGTCCCACAAGCGTCAAGGAGTCGCGATTCTTTAGGAATTCCCTACCCTTTGCGGTTACGTAAATGGTTGGAAAGCCGCTGGGGGTGTTGCGCGCCAGCAGGCCCTTTTCAATGAGCTGGTCGATGACATCCTGTAACTCCTCCTTGGCAGAGTCGCGCGCGATGCCGTGGACCGGCAGTTCGTCGTGGTTGAATTGCCGGACTCGCTGCGAACGGCTGCCCCGCAGTACGTCAACGACGTGGTTTACACCAAAACGTTCGCTAGTGCGTATTACGGCCGACAGCACCTTTTGCGCGATTTGCGTGCCGTCGTAGGCGTGCCCGTCGTCTGGCTGCTCAATCTTCGCAAGGCAAACGTCGCAAGCGCCGCAGTTCTCTTGCGTCCACGCTTCGCCAAAGTAGTTGAGGAGGTACGCCCTGCGGCACGTGGTCGCTTCACCAAGGGCAACCATCCGGGCGAGCTTTTCCTCGGCATTGCTGCGCTCCGCGTCATCCTCGATCTGATCGATGAAGTATTCCTGGTTTATCTTGTCGCCGTAGGAGTAGAAGAGGACGCACTCACTGGGCTGTCCGTCGCGTCCCGCGCGGCCGGTCTCTTGGTAGTAGCCTTCGATGGTTTTGGGCAGATCGTAGTGAACGACCAAGCGGACGTTCGGCTTGTCCACGCCCATGCCAAACGCAATCGTCGCTACGATGATTGGCACTTCATCCCTTAGAAATCGCTCTTGAGTATCCTTGCGCACCTCGTCTTCCAGTCCGGCGTGGTAGGGCAGCGCCTGGAAGCCGTGATCGCGTAGATCGCCAGCAAGCGCCTCGGTATTCTGCCGCGAGAAACGGTAGATGATGGCAGAACCGTCCCGCATCCCGCCCAGCAATTCAATGAGTCTCTCCAAGCTCCGCCGCTTGGGTCTGACGCGATAGGTCAGATTCGGTCGATTGAAACTAGCAACGAATTGAGCGGCGTCCGGCATGCGCAGTTGAGTGAGGATGTCCGCGCGCACACGCTCCGTCGCGCTGGCCGTGAGCGCGATCACCGGCACTGTGGGAAAGTTGTCGCGCAAGACTTGCAGGTTTCGGTAGTCGGGCCGAAAGTCGTGACCCCACTCTGAGATGCAGTGCGCTTCATCGATGGCGATCAGGCCGAGTTTCAGGGCATGGAGGAAGTCGCGAAACTGCGGGGTTGCCACGCGCTCCGGGGCAACGTACAGGATGTCGAGTTGGCCCTTGTAAGCTGCCATTTGCGCACGCTGATTGTGCGCTGCGCCCATCGCACTGTTGATGCAGTCTGCGGCAATGCCGCGCGCTCTCAAAGCGTCGACTTGGTCCTTCATCAGCGCGATCAGCGGCGAAATCACAAGCGTCAGGCCGCTCAGACAGAGGGCCGGCAATTGATAGCACAGGGATTTGCCGCTGCCCGTAGGCATCAAGACGAAGCAATCCTTGCCGTCCAGGACCAGCTGAATGACTTGCTCCTGCAACGGTAAGAAGCAACTGTGCCCAAACTTCGACTGCAGCAGGTCTTTCAGATCGGCTGCCGGTACAGACTTTCCGCGTGCTCCTGCCATCGATGCGCCACCTTCACTTCAGCCGTCGGCGCGAACATTCGCGGAATTGCGCAGCAAGAATTCATGGCAGTGCAACTCGCGGAGCGTGCGGATGGTCGAGGCGTCGTGCTCGCTGCGTTCGGCGTGGCGGTTGATTAGGACCGCGCTCATGCCGATTGCTTTGGCCGGTTTGAAGTCAAACCGAACGCTGTCGCCGACATAGAGGACCTGCTCGGGTGAGAAGTCGGCGCGACTGAGGGCCAACTTGAAGATTGCAGCATCCGGTTTCTCAATGCCGACGCAGCCGGAGAGCACCTGGGTAGGAAAGTACCGACTAATGCCGAGGTGTTTGACTAATTCCGCGCCCCACGCTTCCCAGTTGGAGATCAATCCCAAAGCATAACCTTCGCCTGCCAGGCGCTCCAGCGCCGGAATCACATCCGGATAGAGTGCGTATCCCTGCGGTCTGCTCAATCTTGCATAGATGTTCAGGACGATATTCCTTCGCTCTGCGGACGAAATGCCAACTCCCGTTAGCACAGTATCGTAATAGTGGGTCCAGAACGCGTAAGATTGTTCATGCGTCAGCGTCCAACCGCTATTGCCCGGATCATCGAATTGCGGTGTGACCTCGGCAAGAGCGCCGGCGACGACTCGATGGGGCACCGGATGCCCAAGATCGGCGAGGGTTTGCGTAATCTGCTCAGCTACCGCAGGATTCGCTGTGACCAGGGTGCTGCCCAGGTCGAAGAAGATGCCTCTGCATGCGTTTCTTGCCATTGCTCCTCAGTTTCGCGAGTGCTCATCCGGAATCGTTGCTGCCTTGCGGGGATTGGCTGTATTGTCCGCGTCCGCGGCGGGAGGTGTCAACCGCGTAGCCCAGCATCCCGTATCTGTTGCTCGTCGCTTTCTTGCACTTTCTCTATAACAATGGAGCTCGGTCATGCTCCATCCCAATTCTTACAAATGGAAGGAGTGCGCCTTGGAGGAAAGGATTCCTCCCGCGGTAAGTCCGCTGGTCAGGGCACGCGCGGCTAGGTAGAATCTTGGTTGACCTGAGGATTCAAATGAATTGGAAGGAAATATGCTGTGGATGCTGAGCGAGAGCGGCTGCGCGCGTTGTTGCAGACTGAAGCAGTCGAGGAAGGAGACTTCATCCTCAGCTCCGGCAAGCGGGCCAGCTACTACATCGATTGCCGCCTCGTGACGCTTTCGCCCGAAGGGGCATTTCTCACAGGGCGCGTAATGCTGCGGGCCCTTGGCACGCAACTGCCTGACGCTGTGGCTGGCATGTCGGTTGCCGCCGACCCGGTGGTAACTGCCATTGCGATTGCCAGTTTCGCCGCAGGCACGCCCATTTCGGCGCTGATCGTGCGCAGCCGCGCGAAGGAACACGGCGCCGGCAAGCAGGTGGAGGGCCCTCTGCAACCGGGCATGCGGGTGGCCATTGTAGAAGATACGGTCACCACAGGCGGCTCGGTGCTGCGCGCCGCCGCAGCGGTCACGGAGGCAGGAGGCGTGGTCACCGGCATTTGGACTCTGGTCGACCGCCTGCAGGGCGGCGCCGCCGCCATCTCAGCCGCCGGCTACGCGTACCAGCACGTTTTCACGGTCGAAGACCTGGGTGTGAATCCGGCTAAGCATGAGGGTTAGTGCCGGTATGAGATTTCTTCTGGAATTGTCGGCTTTGCGCTCTGGGCGTTGGCCTTAATCCCTGCCTTGAGAGATAAATGTGGCCGCGATGGTGTTGAGTCAGTGCATTCATTAACCCTGGGGGTTTCGGTGGTTGGGCATTTCCGCTGCACATTGCTCGCCCCGTTCATACTTCGACAGGCTCAGCACGAACGGGGACAGGCAAGCTCAGCACGAACGGGACAGGCTGGCTCAGCACGAACGGGACAGGCTGGCTCAACACGAACGGGGCCAGGCTGGCTCAGCACGAACTGGGACAGACAGGCTCAACACGAACGGGGGCAGGCAGGCTCAGCACGAACGGGGACAGACAGGCTCAGCACGAACAACAGGGGTAAGCTCGGTGCAACGAAAGAGCGCAAGCTGGGCGCGGATGAGATGCACGAGCTGGAATCAGGTATTCGACAAGGACATAATGAGTTCCCGGCATGGAGACCTTTGCGAAACCTCTTTCCCCTTGCTGGGGGAAGATTGGGCTGGAGGGTGAAGAACGGCTTCACGGCTAGCGATCCCTAACTACCCACACCCCCCGCTGGATTCCGGCTTTCGCAGGAATGACGGAGTTATTCAAAGGTCTCCGGCATGGGGGTGGATGGGGTGAACTGAGGGTTGGAACTTGTGAATCTTGAGGAAACTATCGCTGCCGTGGCGACAGCGCCGGGAGAGGGCGCAATTGGTATTGTGCGCATGAGCGGCACGCGCGCGCTGGCCATCGGCGAGGCCTGCTTCCGGCGGCAGAAACCGGGCAAATGGCAAAGCCACCGCGCCTACCTCGGTTTTGTAGTTGACCCCCTGACGAATACCCAAGTCGACCGCGCGGTCTGCACGCAGATGCGAGCGCCGCATTCCTACACGGGTGAGGACGTGGTTGAGTTTTCCTGCCACGGCAGTCCTGCAGTGCTCCGGCGCGCTCTCGAATTGCTGCTCAGCCAGGGCGCGCGCTTGGCCCAGCCGGGGGAATTCACGCTGCGCGCCTTTCTCAACGGCAAGCTCGATCTGGCACAAGCCGAAGCGGTCATGGACGTGGTGCGCGCGCGCACGGGCAGGGGGCTGTCATTGGCGCTCGACCAACTTGAGGGACGCCTCTCGCGTCAGGTGCGAGACCTAAGGGAAGAGGTACTTGGTCTCCTTGCGCGCCTGGAAGCCAACATAGACTTCAGCGAAGACGACGTGCCGTCCGTGCCTGCGCGCGAGGTGGAAGCTGCCATTGCTGACACCCTTGCGGCCTTGGAGCGACTGCTTGAAACAGCGCAAAGCGGCGCTTTGGTGCGTGAGGGCGTCCGTGCCGTGTTGGTGGGGCGTCCGAACGTGGGTAAATCGAGCCTGCTCAATGCGTTCTTGTCCGCAGACCGGGCCATAGTTACGGACATTCCCGGGACGACGCGTGATGTGCTGGAAGAGACCGTTGACGTGGACGGCATACCGCTGGTCTTGGCGGATACTGCCGGCATTGCGGCGACCGCTGACCCTGTCGAGCAAATTGGCGTGGAACGCAGCCGCGCGTCGTTGGCGGCTGCCCGCTTGGTTGTCCTGGTATTGGATAGCAGCATGCCGCTCCAACCTGAGGACCGCAGCGTGGCCGCAGAAGTAGAGCACTTGCGGGGAGCGAACGGCGACCAACGGGCAATCATCGCATTGAACAAGGCCGATAGGCCGCGTGTGCTTTCGCAAGAAGATGTGGAAGGGCTGCTGGAAGGAAGCCCGGTGGCGCTGACTTCCGCGCTTGCCGACGATGGTCTGCGAGAATTACGCGGCCTCATCGGCAAGACTCTCATCCGGCAAACCCCACCGGCCGATAGTGCAGTCGTCACCTCACTGCGGCATCAGGCGGTGCTCGAGGAAGCGCGGGATGCGCTCTGCGAAGCGCGGCAGGCGGCGACAGAAGACCTGCCGGCGGACTTTGTCTGCATCGGCCTGCGCGCTGCGCTCAATGCCTTGGGAGAGTTGACGGGCGAGAGCGCAACTGAAGACCTCCTCGACCGCATCTTCGGCGAGTTCTGTATTGGCAAGTAGTATTAAGAGTGGCTTAGGATTTCTTGCCAGGCTTTTCCGTCAGAGGTTTTCCCCGAGTCCACCAATGATGTAGGACATTCCACGCCAGCAGGGCGCATGCGCCGCCGATTATGTCGATGGCAACGTCCTGCCAGGTGGCGCTCCGCCCCGGGACGAAGGACTGGTGGAATTCGTCGCTCACGGCATAGAAGACAACAATGACAAACGCCAGCGGTTGAATGATTGGATGAGGAAAGCGGGAGTAGATTGCCCGGTACCACAGCAACGCCAGGACGGCGTATTCGACAAAGTGGGCGCCATTCTTCACCAACAAATCGAGGAAACTGTCCGAGAGCGACGGCAACGTGGGTTGCGCCGAACCGTAGAAGATGAGCCCCATCCAGAGAAGTGGGGGCGCCCAGAACAAAAGAAGATTGCGCATGCAAGAAGAGACTTTAGGTTGAAGGGATCCTGCGTAAGAGTGGTGAATGCCCTGGGCAATTCCGTTCACGCCTTCCTCATCCGCTGGCAGCTAAGATGCAGGGCGACCACTTCGTCTGCTTGCGCCTAGGAGAGAGAAGACTCCTCAGGCAGCAAGGCGATCTGGTCCGGCTGCGCGCGGCTGCGTTTCCACTCCTGGTAGTCTGCGATTTCCTCAGCAATGCTATCGATGTCTTCAAAGTGGCGATAGACCGATGCAAACCGCACGTAGGCAACCTCATCAATGACTCGCAGCCGCTGCATCACTCTATCGCCAATGACCGTGGATTCTACCTCGGGTTCACCGAGTTCCAGCAAGTCGCGCTCGATGCGTTCCACAATGCGCCCAACTTCCTCCGAGCTGACCGGGCGCTTCCAGCACGCGGTGCTGATCTTGTCGCGCAGCTTGCCCCGATTGAACTCCTCGCGCCGGCCGTCCCGCTTCAATACCGTCAACGGCACTGGATCGACGCGTTCCGTAGTGGTGAACTCTCTACCGCAGCGCAGGCATTCGCGAAATCGCCGCGAGCCGGCCTTGAGTAGCTGATAGGAAGCAACGCGCGATTCGACTGATTCACAGTGGGGGCAGGCGAGAACTTCCAGCCGCTCGTAGGTAGTGAACCGGTGTCCGCAACTCCCGCATTCGCGCCGGCGGCGAATGCTTATCTCTTCCGGTCGACTGTCAACCACTCGGGTATCGTGCTTATTGCATTGCGGGCAACGCATGCCTCTACCTCCGTCGGCTCAGACAATTCATGCCCCGGCGACTTGGTCTCTCGGCGCCCAACCTGCGGGCACAGTGGCTGTGACGCTGACATTACAATAACACAATATGTAGTTTCCATAAAGTACAGCCAACGCGAGAAGTTGCTATTACAGCGGCTTAAGGATGTAGTCCGGGTCCATTCTCAGGACATCGCAAGACACGCCCACGTTGTCTTGCGCGTCCACGACGAACGTCTTGCTCTCCCCGATCGTCGTCTGCCGCAGTATCCTGTGCGCAACGAACACCGGTTCCATGTTGCCGAGGTGGCGGATGACGCCACGGTCGAAGCAGTCATAGCGGCGGGCAGTGAAAGTGGTCTCGCGGCCTCTCATGTCCTCCACGATGGCGTTTTCGATGCTTGCGTACCCCAGATAGCTGGGAGAGACGATCTCCTCTGCGCAGTGAAAGAGCGAATTCGACCCGAGCGTTGCCCCAAAGAAAACGACTTTGCCGCCGAGTTCATAGATTCGGTAGTACGGAGAACCCGGCCCGCAGGGTGTGTCCAGATGATTGGCGGTGAGGTACGCCGCGTGGGGCCCGATGGCTGCGGCCGATGAGACGGGGTGGAGGCTGCGGCGCGCCTGCGGGCGTTGGCGGAACACCTCAGTTATGCGCCCGGTTGTGGACCGGGTCTTGGTGGCGGAGAAACGGTACGGTACCTCCTTGAGGATTGAAAAAGTGAGCGTGGGCACGACCACGGTCCCCTGCTCTCCCACTGCTTCTATCAGCGCATCGATGACCGCGTCTGCGCCGCCTTGGACGTACCCAAAGCTCCGCAGCGAGCTATGGACGAGAAGTGCGTCGCCCGGCGCTACGCCAATGTCTTGGAGCCCAAAGCGAATATCGGCCTTAGAAACAGCCACACGCGTGTCCTATGGTTCTTTGGAATGGGCGCGGAGTCGAAGTCATTCGTTCTGGCAACAGTATATGCCTCGCTGCGCAACTGTGCAGGGCGAGAGATAGCGCACGCGGCGGCTCCCTCGCGTCCAGGGTAGGTCGTCAAGTAATCTGCCGGAGACATGCCCTGCGGTGACGGTTAATGTATGCTCATTCGGCCGTTCAACGCCTTCCTTTTGCGTCTGCTAGCGCCTTAGAAGGGCGCCTTCAAAGACGTAATGTAATGATTCTTACCGTAGACGTGAGACTCTTATGTAATTCTTAAGCTTGTTTAGAGCGTAACGACAATAGGCTTATTGCCCCGTGCTATAATGGTTTGCAGTTGGGTTCAGGTTCGTTCACCACATGCGGAAGCGTTGTGATATTGCGAATGGAGCAGAGGGTTTGAGTATCAGTAGCTCATCCTCCACAAATATGGAAGGCACGGTGAAGCTATGATAGGCGGAGTCCTGGGGTTCATCGGTCGGCACTGGCGCGGAATTTTGCTCTGGGTGCTGGTTGCAATCGGTTTCTGGTGGTCTGTTTCCACCTTCGGTGCAGGCAATGTCCTGCAAATTCTATTCCTGATCTTCGCCACGCTCTTTCAACTTGCTTTCGCAATCCTATTCGTACTTATTCAATTCGTTGCCCTATTCTGGTTCCTCGGCCGCGGACGTGTGTACTGGATCATGCCCGGGGGTGAAACCGGCATCTCCTTCAAAGACTATCGCGGAAACGAGCAAGTGCTGGAAGTTTCAGCGCGGGTCGTGACCTTGCTGCGTGGTGTACGCGACTTCAAGCGTATGGGCGGCGAGGTTTCACGCGGCTTGCTGCTGATTGGACCGCCCGGTACCGGTAAGACGTATTTAGCGCAAGCTATTGCCACCGAAGCAGGCGTGCCCTTTGCCTATGCGTCTGCGCCCGGCTTTCAGAACATGTTCATGGGTGTTGGCAACCTGCGTATCACGATGCTTTACGCAAAGGCGCGGCGGCTGGCGCGGCGCTATGGTTCCGCCATTATCTTCATTGATGAGATTGACGCCGTCGGCACTGCGCGTACCTCGCAAATGGGCGGGGGCGGGGGCATGATGGGCGGGATGTTCGGTGGTGGTGGGATGGGTATGCTCAATACGCTGCTCCTCGAGATGGATCCCCCAAACGTGGATACGAGTTGGAAGGCACGCGTCTTGCGTCGCCTCGGTCTGCGCAGAGGGCGAATGGTGCAACCCGTGGTGTTAACTATTGGCGCGACGAACATTTCTGAAGTGCTGGACCAGGCGCTGCTGCGACCGGGACGTTTCGACCGCAAGATTACGATTGACCCACCCGATTTCGATGGCCGGAAAGACGTCATCCAATACTATGTGGACAAGGTACGTCACGACCCGAACATCGACCTTGACAAGATTGCTGCTGACACGGTGGGCTATACGCCGGTCAGCATCAAGTATCTGATCAACGAGGCAGCGGTCGTGGCGCACTTTGAAGGTCGTGACTTTATTTCCTATCAGGACTTCAGCCAAGCGCGAGAGACGAACGAATGGGGCTTGCGCCAGCCAATCCGCAGCATGAGCCAAAAGGAACGGCGGCGACTTGCGTACCATGAAACCGGTCACGCGTTAGCGATGGCCTTGCTGCAACCGGAGAATCAGCTCTACAAGGTCACGATCATACGTTACGGCCGTGCGCTGGGTCTCGCTGCCAGTACGCCGCTGGAAGAGCGCTATACGCAGACTCGCGAGGAGGTACTTTCGGAAATCAAGGTTGCCCTTGCTAGTCGTGCCGCAGAGGAGTTGTTCCTGGGTACCGGTCTTACCGGCGTGACTTCCGACTTGCAGCAGGCTACACGCCTGGCGATGGGTTATTTCGGCTATTATGGTATGGGCAACAGCTTCTATTCGTATCTTGCGATGCCCAGCGGTTTGGGCGGCATTGACCCGGATACCAAGCGCCGTATCGAGGCGTTGCTCGACGAGCAGTACCGTGAGGTAAAGCAACTTCTGGCAGAGCATGCGGATGAAGTGCACATCATTTCAGAACGGTTGCTGGAAGAGTTGGAGCTACACGGCGAGGATGTCAAGGAAATCCTGGAGTCACGCGGAGTGCAGCGTGATCCTGCGGGCGTGGGAGTCGCCGCGCTGACCGGATACACAGGCGGACTGGCCCTGGGCCAACAGTCGAACGGCCCATCGGATACGCCCGGCCCAAACGGGAACCCCGCCGCTCCACCCGATAGCCAAGCGGAATCTAGCGAGGAAGCGGATAAGCCATCTGATTCCTAATAGTAGCGCCCGGAAAGGCTGAATACGTTTGGCTCATGGCGCACTATCAGCGTGCTGAGAGGAGCATGAGGATAGTGCGCTCTTTTTCTCCGCTCCGTTACGCATGTTTGGTGGAACATCGTATCAACGACGCACGATGTAAATTGAGAGGATGTCCATGCAGCGCAATACCGTAATTGGTACAGTATTCGTCACTATCGTCGTGCTCATCGCGCTTGTGCTGGTGGTGCCGAATATCCTCGCCGATTGGCTCTGGTACCAAAGCCTTGAACGGACCGATGTCTTTTCCAGAATCATCACACTGCAGTTAGGACTCTTTGCTGCCGGTCTCATCGGCTTTGGCGTGCTGTATTTTGGCAACATGGTGTTAGTGCGCAAGATCGTCGCACGGCAAGCGTACAATACCGGTGAGGACTTCCTCTCGAATTCGGCGCGGCGGACAGAGCAGGCGTCACGGATTATCTCCGGAGTTGTAGGCGTAATTGCCTCTGTTATCTTTGGCTTGCTTGCCTCCGGACAGTGGAATACGGTACTGCGCGCCCAAAACGTCATACCGTTTGAAAAAACGGACCCTGTTTTTGGCAGAGACCTTTCGTTCTTCGTCTTTTCGCTGCCCCTATATGAATTCATTCAAGCCTGGCTCTTCCGCGCGTCGATTGTCGTGTTGCTTGTGGCGGTCTTTGCGTACGGGTTTCGACTAGTGCTGCCGTACATGATCTCGCCGGAAGACGATGAGGGTGAGCGGCGCGAGATTCCCCGCAATATCATCGCCGGCGCCCCCATTCGCATACATCTCTCCTTGCTGGGGTTCCTGTTAATGGTCATGGTAGCCTGGGCCCATTGGTTGAGCCTGCACACGCTTGAGTTCTCTACACGGGGTGCGGCCTACGGCGCGAGCTACATTGACGTCAACATCATGCAGCCCGTGCAACAGGTGCTCATCGTGTTGGCCGTAGTGGCCGCTATTGGGCTGGTGCTCGGCGCCGTTTTAAACAATAGTTGGCTGCCCGTCGGTGGGATAGGGCTGTGGTTGCTAGTGCTTGTTGTGGGAGCGTGGGCGTATCCCGGTCTGGCGCATCGTTTCGAGGTGCAGCCGAATGAGTTGGAGCGCGAGCGCCCCTTCATCGAGAACAACATCGCGTTTACGCGCGAGGCGTACGGTCTCAACCGCATTGTGGAAAGGGAGCACCCAGGCGAACATGCGGTAACGCAAGAAGAATTGGTGGGCAATCCCCTGACGGTGCGGAACTTCCGTCTCTGGGACCCCGAACCACTGCTGATTACGTATAACCAGGTGCAGAGCATCCGCCTCTACTACGACATTCTCGATGCGGACGTGGACCGCTATTACGTAGACGGCGAGTATCGTCAAGTGATGGTCGGCGCCCGCGAGCTCTCTCCGGAGAAGTTGCCAAGCTCGGCACAAACGTGGGTCAACCGCAGGCTGCAGTTTACCCATGGCTATGGCGTGGTGATGAGCCCCGTTAACGAGGTCTCACCAGAGGGATTGCCGTCATTCTTCCTCAAAGACGTGCCGCCAACGGGCATCATGGATATTGAACGACCGGAAATCTACTATGGCGAAAAGACGTTCGACTACATCATTGTCAATGCGCGAATTCAGGAGATTGACTATCCGAGCGGAGATGATAACGCCCGTTCGTTCTACCAGTCGCGTACAGGAGTGGGCATTGGCACGTACCTGCGCAAGTTGCTGTATGCTTGGTATCTCAAAGACGTAAACATCCTGCTCTCCGATGAACTCGAACCCCAGAGCCAGATTCTCTATCGCCGCCACGTGCGCGAGCGCGTAGCGACGGTGGCGCCGTTTCTTGTCGTCGACCAGGATCCCTATATCGTCGTCGCTGACGGCCAATTGTTCTGGATCGTGGATGCCTATACGTTTACGAACCGCTACCCCTATTCGCAACCCCTGGCCGGCGCCTTCAACTATATCCGTAACAGCGTGAAGGCCACCGTAAACGCCTATGACGGCACCGTGCGCCTGTACGCGGTGGAGGAAAATGAACCGATTTTGCAGGCGTATTCACAGGCTTTTCCAGACCTATTCCACCCGTTGAGCGAGATGCCTCCGGCAATTCTCCAGCACATTCGCTATCCGGCGTTTCTCTTCCAGGTGCAGGTGGAGTTGTACTCTCTCTACCACATGCAGAAAGCGGACATCTTCTACAATCGCGAAGATGCGTTTTCGCGGCCACGCGAACTGTATGGCGCCAGCCAAGTGCCGGTGCGGCCCTACTACGTCATCATGCGTCTCCCCGATTTCCCGCGTGAAGAATTCATTCTCATCATGCCGTATACGCCGATACAAAAAGACAACATGGTAGCCTGGCTGGCGGCACGGTCGGATCCGGAGGGCTATGGATCGCTCTTTGCCTTCAAGTATCCGAAGGACAAGCTCATATTCGGGCCGATGCAGATTGAAGCGCGCGCCGACCAAGATACCACGATTTCGCAGCAATTTACCCTCTGGGGCCAGGGCGGTTCACGCGTGATTCGCGGGAATCTCCTCGTCGTGCCCATCGGCCAGTCAAACCTGTACGTGGAGCCGATCTATCTTCAGTCCGAGCAGGGCCAGTTGCCCGAGCTCAAACGTGTGATCATTGCAAATGGGTCGAACGTGGTCATGGCGGAGAGCGTGTTGCTGGGTCTGCAAGAGTTGTTTGGCGAGGGGGTAGAGGGGATCTTCACTGGGACCGCCGCGACACCTAGTGGCAGTGGGACTCAAAGCGGCTCAGGCACTTCTACTACAGCGACACCTACGCCTGCGCCGGTAGTGTTGCCAACGCCTACGGCGTCTGCGCAGCCGACGGCGCAACCACAGACCACACCCCAGGCAGGAGCCACGCCCGCGGCACGTGAATTAACACCACCGGCGTCGCCGACGCCGGGTACCGATGCGACTATTCAGGATCTACTCAATGCGCTCAAGCGACAGAACGAGTTGATACAGCAGCTTCTCGATGAATTGGATGATCAGAGCGAAGAGTAGTCGATCAATTGGAATGCCGGGAGGCGCATGCGAGATCGTCAATGGATTTGAGCGCATGCGCTTGCTGGCGTTACCATTTGATAGGTTGGTGTACTTCGCCAGTCTTGTGACTCTCTTGAAGAAGATCGACTCGGCCTGTTGTGCAGGAGAGGGCAGGGACCTTCAACAAGCTCAGTGCGAACGGTAGTTGGCGGCCGTATGAGCGGACGTAGTGGAGAGATCTGGGTCCGATCGTATGAGGCCGGTCGCAATGGGAATTTTCGCGTTGATGAGTGCCTTTAGGCATCATTTCACTGTTGTGATGAGGTTAGGTCTGCGGTGACCAAAGCACGCATCTACGTAACGTACAAACCGACGGTGCTTGACCCGCAAGGGAATACTATTCGCACGGCGTTACACCACCTTGGCTTTGCGGAAGTCGATTCCGTGCGTATGGGTAAGTACCTTGAGGTAGAGTTGGGTACTGACGATGCCGCCAAGGCCCAACAGGATGTAGAGGCGATGTGCCAGCAACTGCTGGCGAATCCCGTCATCGAAAGCTACCGTTACGACCTGGAGACGTCGCAGTGAAGATAGGTATTGTGCAGTTCCCCGGTTCCAATTGCGACTACGACTGTCTCCACGTGGCCCGCACAGTGCTCCAGCAGCAGGCAGCGCTTATTTGGCATCAGGAGCACAGCGTCTCAGGCTACGACGCGCTCGTGCTGCCGGGCGGTTTCTCGTACGGAGATTACTTGCGTTCGGGATCGATCGCGCGTTTTTCCCCCGTTATGGGCGCCGTAACCAAGTTCGCCGCAGCCGGTGGGCTTGTGCTGGGCATATGCAACGGCTTTCAAATCCTTACCGAAGCCGGGCTGCTGCCCGGCGCGCTGCTCAAGAACAGCGCCCTCGAATTCCGCTGCAGTTGGGCGCACCTGCGGGTAGAGAGTATGTTGTCCCCGTTTGTGGCCGGCTACGACCAAGGCCAGGTGCTGCGCATGCCGATTGCCCACGGAGACGGCAACTATGTGGCCGATCCGGCGGAACTCAACCGCATGCGCGACAACGGCCAGATCGTCCTGCGCTACTGCGATGAGCATGGTGACACAACACCGGCCGCGAACCCCAACGGTTCCGTGGATAACATTGCGGGGGTGTGCAATGAAGCCGGCAACGTTTTTGGCTTGATGCCGCACCCGGAGCGGTGCGCCGAGCCGGAATTGGGCAGTGTGGACGGCTTGGCCGTGTGGCAGGCGCTTGCAGCCGTGCTTGAAGCTGAACCAGCGCGCGTGTGAACTCCGCGATGAACCAAGTCTGTGTTCGGCTCGCGCAGAGCGAGTTTGCCCCTTGCCGGATTTGCCGCGCTCGGAGACAATTGCCGGGGCTTAAAGCGTGGACTGCACTGGGATTGCATGAGTGAAGGCTAGTGAGTTGCAAACAGATGTTGCCGTAACTGATGCCGAGCTGCGTGAAGTCTCGCTAAGTCGCGATGAGTACAATCGCATTTGCACGCAGTTGGGGCGGCCCCCAAGTCCCGTCGAACTCGGCATGTTTGGCGCAATGTGGAGCGAGCATTGCGGCTATAAGAATTCGCGACCGCTCCTGAAGTTGTTTCCCACCGCGGGCGAGCACGTCTTGATCGGCGCCGGCGAGGAGAATGCCGGGGCGGTCGACATAGGCCACGGTCTCGCCGTGGTCTTCAAGGTCGAGAGCCACAATCATCCCAGTGCCGTAGAGCCGTTTCAGGGCGCAGCGACCGGCGTTGGCGGCATCGTGCGGGACATCTTCACGATGGGCGCGCGCCCGATTGCGCTGCTCAATTCGTTGCGCTTCGGACCTCTGGACGACGCGCGCAACCGCTACCTTTTCAATGGTGTCGTCGGCGGCATCAGCCATTACGGCAATTGTGTCGGCATACCGGATGTCGGCGGCGAGGTGGTTTTCTCGTCAAGCTATGCCGGCAATCCCCTTGTCAACGCGATGTGCGTCGGAATCATCCGCCAAGAGAAGCTCATCCGCGCCCGCGCGCGCGGCGCAGGCAATACCTTGATGCTGGTCGGGGCGGCAACCGGCCGCGACGGCATTCACGGCGCCTCTTTCGCTTCCCTGGATGACCCCGAACTATCGCACCGCGGCGTGGTGCAGGTGGGCGATCCCTTCATGGAGAAGCTGCTCATCGAGGCGTGTCTTGAGCTGGGGGAAACCGACTATCTCGTGGGCTTGCAGGACCTTGGCGCCGCCGGACTGACGAGCTCGTCTGTGGAAGCCGCGCACAAGGGGGAGAGCGGCGTAGAGATTGACGTAAGCCGCGTCCCGTGCCGGGAAGAGGGCATGAGCCCATATGAGATCATGCTGAGCGAGAGCCAGGAGCGCATGCTCGCAATTGTGCGTCGCGGCGCAGAGGAAGAGGTGGAAGCAATCTTCTCGCGCTGGGGGCTGCATTCCACCGTAATCGGAAGTGTCACTGCCGACGGCATGGTACGTGTACGCAACGGTTCTGAGATTGTCGCGGAGATTCCCGCCCATCAGCTTGCGGACGCGCCGACATATGTGCGGGAAGGGGCCGCGCCGGCCTATTTGCAGGAAGCGCACAGTTTCGACCTTAGTTCGCTGCCGGAGCCGCCGGACTACAATGAGGCGCTGCTCAAACTGCTCGCCAGCCCCAATATCGCGAGCAAGGAGAGCGTCTTCCAGCAGTACGACTATAGCGTCCAAGTCAACACGGTAGAGGGGCCGGGCGGCGACGCGGCCGTGTTGCGAATCAAAGGGACTTCGTCCGGCCTTGCGGTCACGATTGACGGCAACGGGCAGTTTTGCTATCTGGACCCGTTCAGGGGCGGCGCGATCGCGGTCGCGGAGGCGGCGCGCAACCTGTCTTGTGTGGGTGCAGAGCCGCTTGCCCTGACGAACTGCCTTAACTTCGGCAATCCGGAAAAGCCCGATGTCTACTACCAATTGGAGCAGGTAATTCGCGGCATGGCCGCAGCTTGTGAGGCGCTGAACGTGCCGGTAGTAAGCGGGAATGTCAGTCTCTACAACGAAACACGCGGCCAAGCGATCTATCCAACGCCAATGATAGGCATGGTGGGCAAACTGGATGCCGTGCAGCAGCGCGTTTCTCTGGCGTTCAAGCACGCAGGAGACTTCATTGCACTGCTCGGCCCCCAAAGTGATGATTGCGGCGGCAGTGAATACCTGTCTTCAATTCACGGCATGGTTACAGGCCGCACCCCCGGCATTGACCTTGACATGGAGGTCCGCGTACAGGCAGCTTGCCGCCAGTTCATTCGCGCGGGCCTGCTCTGTAGCGCGCACGATTGTTCCCATGGCGGTCTCGCTGTGGCTCTTGCCGAGAGCGCCATCGCCGGCGGGACCGGTTGCGAGGTGGAGGTGCCCGGCACGGGGCGCGCGGACGGCTTACTGTTTGGCGAGAGTCAGTCGCGGATTGTCGTCAGTTTGCCGGAGAAGGACCTGGAGGCCGCGCGCACAGTTGCCGACGAGCATGGGGCGCCGTTCACGATCATAGGACGCGTACAGGGCAACGCATTGGCGCTCGGCGACCGGGTGCGCGTGCCGCTGGCATCTGCACGTCAGGCGTGGCAGAATGGAGTGGCGGAGGCATTGGCTGCGGAAGGCTAATGAGCGCGTCGCATCGGAGGGGGGCAGCGCACGCTATGAACGACGTACCAGCTACCGCCGAGACTGATTCGCCGCGTGAGGCGTGTGGTGTCTTTGGCATCTACGGCCGCGATCTCGACGTGGCGAAACTCACCTACTTTGGCTTGCATGCGCTTCAGCATCGCGGGCAAGAGAGCGCCGGCATTGCCAGTGCCGACGGCAAGCAAATGCAGGTGTACCGCAAGATGGGTCTTGTCTCCCATGTCTTTTCCGAAGAGATATTGGAAGATTTGGACGGCATCCTGGCAATTGGGCATACGCGTTACTCCACTAAGGGTTCAAGCAGCGAGGACAACTCTCAACCCATATTCGTCGAAGGACCGCTCGGCCCGCTAGCCTTGGCGCATAACGGCAATCTCTCGAATGCCGATCAATTGCGGGACGATCTTGAAGAATTGGGCGTCCGCCCCACCTCCTCTACCGACAGCGAAATTGCCGCGTGGCTGATTGCGCTCGCACCGGGCAGCACGTGGCCCGAGAAGCTGCAGCACACGCTGCCCCGCTTGGTGGGTTCTTACAGTTTCGTCATGGCAACGGCCGACCACTTCTTAGCGGCACGGGATCCACTGGGTAACAGGCCGCTCTGTTTGGGAACGGTTGACGGCTACTGGGTGGTAGCCTCCGAGAGTTGCGCTTTGAATACCGTTGGCGCCGAATTCGTGCGTGAAATAGAGCCGGGAGAGTTGATCTCGGTTGGCGAGGAGGGTCTACGGTCATATCGCATTCAGCCGGTCACGAAGCGGGCGGTCTGCATGTTCGAGTTTATGTATCTCGCCCGACCGGACTCGTACATTGAGGACAAATTGCTTTACCACGCCCGGCGTGAAATGGGACGCCAGCTTGCGCGCGAGCGGCCAACGCCAGGTGCCGACCTGGTAATGGGCGTGCCTGAGTGCGCGATTGCGGCCGCACAGGGCTACGCCGAGGAAAGCGGGTTGCCGCTGCGCGACGGCTTGGTGCGCAACCGCTACATCCACCGCACGTTCATACAGCCGACTGACGAATTGCGGCGCGAAGGCGTGCACTTGAAGTACAACCCGATGCCGGAAGTAATCGAGGGCCGTCGTGTTGTTGTAGTTGACGACTCTATTGTGCGGGGCACGAATACTCTTCCCATTGTGAAAATGCTGCGCCAGGCGGGCGCGGTGGAGGTGCATGTACGCATTGCCGCACCGCCGATCCGACACCCGTGCTTCTTGGGCGTTGACATGCCGACTCGAGGCGAAATCATCGCGTCTGCCTTCCAATCACGGGAGGAAGCGGAGACGGCTGTCGGGTCCGTCATTCAGGCAGACAGCCTGGGATACCTAAGTATCAAGGGAATTGTGGAGGCCGTTGGCTTGCCATACGATGACTTTTGCCTGGCTTGCTTCAACGGTGATTACCCCGTGCCGGTGCAGATGGAATTCGATAAGCTCTCGCTCGAGCAACTCCGAGCGCCAGTGTCATGACGGCGACGGAGGAGGTAGAGGCGGAGTCAGCACTATTGCGCAGTCGGTGGTCTAGGGTCATTGCCCCGCCAAGGACACGTCTCGCAAGGCAATGCCGGGAGATTTCTCCAGGTGCGCGCGCTCACTATCCACCCAAGGAGACCTTTGCATAACCCTTGCCAAGGCGAGAAAGTCCCCTCTCCCGGCGGGAGAGGGTTAGGGTGAGGGGGAATCCCCGCAATCCGGGCCGTTTTCACCGATTTTGCACACTTTCGTATAGGTCTTAGAGGTAGATAAGGACAGTACAAGCAGTAATCCCCTCACCCCGGCCCTCTCCCGCGGGAGAGGGAGTAGTTCTTGCGCCGTTGGCTGAGGTTACGCAAAGGTCTCCCAAGGCAGTGCGCCGCGCAAGACTTGGAGAGTTTGGACGGCCGCTCAAGGTACCATCCCTTGTTCTGAATCCAGGTTTGTTCCTCGACTACAGGCAGTCTTCGGTCAATGCGTGACACGCGTTACACTCCCTCTACGTATAAACAGGCCGGCGTCGACATTGACGCCGGAGCCAAGGCCGTCGCGCTCTTCAAGCCCCAGGTAGAGGCTACCCACGGTCCGGAAGTGCTCACCGGAATTGGCAGCTTTGGCGGTCTCTTTCAGTTTCCCACGGACTATGACGAACCGGTGTTGGTGGCAAGCACCGACAGTGTAGGGACCAAGGTAAAGCTCGCGTCGCTGCTACAGCGTTACGATACGGTCGGTCAAGACATCGTCAATCACTGCGTCAACGACATCCTCGTGCTTGGCGCGCGGCCGCTCTTCTTTCTTGACTATGTCGGTATGGGCAGGCTTGTGCCTGAAGTAATGCGCGATGTCGTTTCCGGCGCGGCACTGGCGTGCAAAGCGGCCGGGTGCGCCTTGCTTGGCGGCGAATTGGCCGAAATGCCCGATCTCTATGCCGAGGATGACTTCGACTTTGCCGGCACGATAGTGGGAGTTGTGGAACGTTCCCAAATTGTCGGCGGAGAGCGCATCGTGCCGGGAGACGTGGTACTCGCATTTCCCAGCAACGGATTGCATACAAACGGATATTCGCTGGCGCGCCGGATCTTTGCCGAGGATTCGCTCGAGGCAACTGTGCCGCCCCTCGCGACGACGGTGGCTGATGCCTTGATGGCGGTCCACACCAGCTACTTGCATCCCATCCAGCGACTGCTCTCGAAACTCGACATAAAGGGAATGGCGCACATTACTGGCGGCGGACTCTGGGACAACATACCGAGAGTCTTGCCGCAAAATACGCAGGTGCGCTTGCAATGGGGATCGTGGCCGGCGCCGCCGATTTTCCAGCTCATTCAAGAGCGTGGGCAGGTAGACTTCTATGAGATGTGCCACACCTTCAACATGGGTGTCGGCTACGTTGTTATGCTTGATGAAGACGATGCGGCAGAGGCCCAACGTCTAGAGCCGGAGCTCTGCCGCATTGGTGTTGTGGAATACTCCGCTGGAGATCCGTGCGTGGTCATTGAACGGTGATTGCGCCGGCAGCAGAGAGGCAACCGGTCGACAGTGGCTGACAAGACTGCCTTGCGCGTGGCAATGCTAATTTCAGGGCGCGGCACCAACTTGCAGGCGCTGATTGATGCGAGAGATGCCGGACACCTAGATGCAGAAATTGTTGCCGTGATCTGTAACCATAGGGGTATGCAAGGGGTAAGGAGAGCACGAGCAGCCGGCATCCCAACCTATGAAGTGGTACGTCGGGAGTATAGGACGCGGGAGGATCACCACGCCGCCATGCTGGCGTGCGCGCAACGGCATGGGGCCGAGTTGATTGTGCTCGGTGGGTTCGACCGAATCCTTTCATCTGCTTGGGTCCAGGCTTATCCGAATAGGATCATTAACATTCACCCCTCACTGCTGCCGGCCTTTGCCGGCGGGATGAACCCGAAACCGCAACAGGATGCGTTAAAGGCCGGCGTAAAGATCGCCGGGTGCACCGTGCACTTTGCCACCGATGAGGTAGACGCAGGCCCCATAATCGCGCAGGCTGCGGTGCCCGTACTCATGGATGATACCGTTGCAACGTTGGCGAACCGCATCTTGGCGCAAGAACACCGGCTGCTGCCCCAAGTTGTGCAATGGTTTGCCGAGTGTAGGGTGCAGATTGAGAATGATAGAGTGCGAATAGAAGGGGCCATCCCGTCGCGTTGGTGGAGTGACGCGTAGTTGGAGGCCCAAGAGAGGAGGAGTGAGTGGCGATTATTGAAAAGAGCATTCACTCATACTTGGAAGCGCTGTCCGCGCGTGAACCTACGCCCGGCGGCGGCAGCGTAGCCGCGCTCGTAGGAGCGCTCGCCGCCGGCCTCGCTGCCATGGTGGCCAACTTCACGCGGGGCAGAAAGAAGTACGCGGCAATTGCCCCCCAAGTTGAGGAACGCCTCGCGCTCTTGGGTCAATCCCTGGGCACCTTGGAAGACTTGGTGCAGAAAGACATCGATGCTTACGGCGCGGTGGGGGCGGGATTTGCCATGCCGCGCGCTACCGATCAGGAGCGTGCGGCACGTTCCGCCCATATCCAGCAGGCGTCAGTGCGGGCAACGGAGGTGCTATTTGCCATTGCAGACGCATGTGTTGACGTAAGCGACCATGCATTGTGGCTGGCCGAGCATGGAAATACGAATCTCATTGCGGATGCCGTCATGGCGGTGCTGCTGACGGAGGCCGCCCTGCAGGGAAGTGTGACAACCATTAAGTCGAGCTTGGGCTTCATCAAGGATGAGGGGGTGGTAGCGGCGATGCAGCAGCGGCTAGGCGCATACGAGCAGATATCAAACGTGCGCAAGGAAGCCATGGCGTTGGGACAGTAGGCCGAATTCGCGCCTGGCAAAGCGGATGCTTGACCGGGTGTGCGGTCAATAAGATGAGGCTCAGTGTGTTTGAAATAGGTCGAGGTGTGAACTGAGGTACAAAGCACTGAAGAGGATAAAGCGGAATGGCATTGGTTCTTGATGGACGTCGTATCGCTCGTACATTGAGTTGGAGGCATCGCGACGAAATCGCGGACATTCAGAGACGTCTGGGACATCCTCTAACGCTGGCAGTTGTGCGTGCCGGGAAAGACAAGGCGTCGGCGAGCTACCTGCGCCAGATCGAAAAACTCTGTCAGCGTGTGGGTATGGAATATCAGGAACATCCGCTTTCCGCAACCGACCGGGAGCAGTTCATCGGCCGCATTTGCAGCCTCAATGTCGATCCACGCGTTACGGGAATCATGCTGAGCTGGCCGCTGCCGTCGGAGTGGGACCAGGAGTTGATCGCGATGACCCTTGATCCGCGCAAGGATATCGATGGCCTGCACCCGTTGAATGCAGGACGCTTGTTCTTGGGCGGCCAGTTCCTGGGTATGGAGGCGTTCGTGCCGAATACGCCCGCCGGTGTGATCCATTTGCTGCGAAACTACGAAATACCCCTGCGTGGCAAGCATGCCGTGCTTATCGGCCGCAGCAATGTGGCGGGCCGACCCTTAGCTGCCCTGATGATTGCGCACGATGCCACCGTAACCGTCACGCACAGCCGCACGGTCGATCTTCCCGCACACACCCGGCAAGCCGACATTCTGCTGGTGGCCATGGGAAGACCCCATTTTGTCACCCCGGACATGGTGAAGCCCGGCGCAGTAGTGGTGGATATTGGCATCAACGTGACGCCGGACGGCCTTGTCGGCGACGTGCAGTACGATGAGGTGAGCGAAGTGGCAAGTGCGATTACGCCCGTCCCGGGTGGCATTGGGCCGGTTACGAACGCCATGCTCGTTGCGAACACAATTCGAGCTGCCCGCCTGCAATCTACCTTGGCGTAATTCTGCAACCGGAGGGAAATACCTGTGAGCGCGAGCACTATTAGCGAGATTCATGGGCGTGAAATTCTTGATTCCCGGGGTAGTCCCACGGTAGAAGCCGAAGTGCGGCTTGAGTGCGGCGCGCTTGGCTGGGCCGGTGTGCCTTCAGGCGCGTCAACGGGTATGCATGAGGCGGTGGAGTTGCGGGACGGCGACGCCGAGCGCTACGGCGGCAAGGGTGTATTGCGCGCGGTCGGCAACATCAACGATAGCATCTCTGCTGCGCTTGTCGGTGAAGATGCGCTGAACCAAGCGCACGTGGACCGGATACTGATTGACCTCGATGCCACGCTCAATAAGGGGAACCTCGGCGCGAACGCGCTCCTCGCGGTCTCGCTGGCGGTTGCCAAGGCGGCGGCAGCGTGTGTCGGCCTGCCGCTCTACCGCTATCTCGGCGGCGCGTTTGCCGCTACGTTGCCGGTACCAATGATGAACATCCTCAACGGCGGCAAGCATGCGGCCAACTCCACGGACTTCCAGGAATTCATGATCTTGCCCGTTGCCGCGCCGACGTTCCGCGAGGGGTTGCGCTGGGGAACGGAGACGTACCACGCGCTGCACAAGATTCTTGTAGAGAATTCGCTGAGCACGACCGTGGGCGATGAAGGCGGCTTTGCGCCGTCGTTACCTACGAACGTAGCTGCCATAGAGACCATCCTCATCGCCATCGAGCAGGCTGGCTTCCGTCCCGGCAAAGATATCTACATTGGGCTCGATCCCGCGACCACCGAGCTCTACGAAGACGATACATATGTATTGGAACGCGAAAACAGAAGGCTTACGAGCGAAGAATTGATTGCATTCTGGGGGGATTGGGCCGGTAAGTACCCGATCATTAGCATTGAAGACGGGCTGGCCGAAGACGACTGGGAGGGCTGGATCGGGCTCCAGTCGCATATTGGCGGGCAGGTGCAGCTTGTGGGCGATGACCTGCTGGTAACCAATACCCAGCGACTGCACGCTGCAATAGAACGGCAGGCCGCGAATGCTATTCTCATTAAGCCAAATCAAATTGGCACGCTGACGGAGACTCTCAACGCAGTGGAAATGGCGCGTCAGGCCGGCTGGGGCGCGGTGATTTCGCACCGATCGGGTGAGACCGAGGACACGACCATCGCCGACCTTGCGGTGGCCACCGGTGTCGGTCAGATAAAGACCGGCGCGCCCTGCCGCACCGACCGTGTTGCCAAGTACAATCGCTTGCTGCGCATCGAGGATGAGCTTGGCGCGTCTGCCGTGTTTGCCGGTGCTGCTGCCTTTCCCTTTCTCGCCTAACAGACTTGCCCCGCTCGAGTCGGATGCGCCGACACCCGTCCGCAGAAATCTGAAATAGTGTATAGTCGCCAGCTTGTGGTGATAGCCTCTCTTCGTTCTGTCGAGTCACGCATGCTCGCCCAGCTTAGGCAGGGCACATAGGCGCTGTCCCGCTTGGACCGTGTCCACCTGCGCTACAATAGTGGCATTGGTCGGCGAGATGCGGTGCTCCGCGCCAGCCGACAGAGTGGAAATCACAGGTATTGGAGACCTGCTCCCAGCCAATGGATGCCAACACGCTACGTTCACTGCTAACACAATTGCAGCAAGGAAAAATCGACATAGAGCAGGTAGTCCGCCGCGTGCGGCTGGCGCCTTACGAGGACTTGGACTATGCTAAGGTCGATGCGCAACGGCAACTGCGGGTGGGCTTTCCGGAGGTCATCTTCTGTCCGGGCAAGACACCGGCGCAGGTGATTGGCATTGCTCAGGAGTTGCTGGCTCAGGATCAGACGGTCCTTGCGACGCGCGCGACGGCTGAGCTCTATACGGAGGTGCAAGCGCAGCTCCCGGCCGCCGAGTACGATGAAGTTGCCCGCGCCATTGTCGTGCGCCGCAACGTGCAAGCCTTGGCCCACGGTCGGGTCGCGGTGGTGGCGGCGGGTACGGCAGACTTGCCGGTGGCAGCCGAAGCGAGCCTCACGGCGGAGTTGATGGGTTGCCGCGTAGATCGCTTGGCGGACGTGGGCGTGGCAGGGCTGCATAGGCTCTTGCTGAACATAGAATCTGTGCAGCAGGCCCGCGCCGTCGTGGCCGTAGCCGGCATGGAAGGCGCACTGCCGAGTGTGCTTGCCGGTCTCATCGATCGCCCCGTTATCGCTGTGCCGACGAGTGTTGGCTACGGCGCCTCCCTTGGTGGTCTGACCCCGCTTCTTACCATGCTCAATAGCTGCGCCGCCGGCCTATCCGTTGTCAACATCGACAATGGGTTTGGCGCCGGCTACATGGCCGGGCTGATTTGCCGCGTTGCCGAGAGCGGCAGCGTACAGGAGGCGCAATGAAAGTCGCCTATTTCGACTGCTTTGCAGGCGCAGCAGGCGATATGCTGCTCGGCGCTTTGGTTGATAGCGGCTGGGCATTGGATGACCTGAAAGCCACGTTTTCCAAGATTCCACTGGGCGGCTACCAGGTTCGGGCGGAAGAGGTACGCAAGGGTCTGCTCCGCGCCCTGCAGGTGCACATCGACATTGACGCACACGAACACACCGTTGAGCGCAATCTCAACGACATTGAACGCTTGCTCGACGCCAGCACCTTGGCTGAGGAGATCGTAGAGAAGAGCAAGCAGCTCTTCGTGCGGCTGGCGGAAGTAGAGGGCCGCATGCACGGGGTTGCCCCCGAGGCGGTGCATTTCCATGAAGTTGGCGCGGTGGACTCAATTCTGGATGTAGTGGGCGTGGTCGCCGGATTGAAAGCGCTTGGCATTGAACGCGTGATCTGTTCTCCCGTGAACGTTGGCGGCAGCGCGCCCATCCAAACCCGCCACGGCTGGTGGCCGATACCAGGCCCGGCGACGCTCGATCTTATGCAGGACAAACCGATCTACGCGATGGCGGACATGGGCGAGACCCTGACCCCGACGGGGGCGCTCCTGCTCAGCGAACTTGCGGACGAATTCGGTCCCATTCCAGCCATGCAAGCGCAACGAGTGGGTTACGGCGCCGGCATGCGCGACAGCGCCATTCCCAACGTATTGCGCGTCATCATTGGCGAGGATTCCGCTGCGGACACCCACGGCCTGGCAACCGTCATCGAAACCACCATCGATGACATGAACCCGCAATTGTACGGGCATGTGGCGGCGCGACTGTTCGCGGCCGGAGCGCTGGACGTGACTCTCACGCCCATCCAAATGAAGAAGGGCAGACCCGGGCACGTGCTTAGTGTGCTGACGGAAACTGTGGCACACGAGCCGCTACTGGACATAATCTTCACAGAGACGACCACAATTGGCGTGCGGCTGCACCGTGTCGAGCGTATCAAGCTGGAGCGGCAGGTGGAGCACGTGGAGACACCGTGGGGCACAGTGCGCAGAAAGGTGGCGCTCCGGCGGGGAAAGGTGGTCAATCGCAGTCCGGAGTACGAAGACTGCCTGCGGGTTGCAACAGAGGCAAATGTGCCGGTGAAGCAAGTGATGGATTACGCGCGCACGGTTTCCTTGTAACGCGCCCACTTTTCCATGGGGCTGGGCTGCTATCATAGAGTTGTAAGAGATGTGCAAATGCAATTGGCGAGTGCGAAAGCACGAACAAGCGTCGAGTAGAAGGGGTGCCGATAATGGGGTCTTCTGAGGTGCAGCCGGAACAGATATCCGCAAATGATAACAGCTCGGAGGATGTTGCATCGCATGCGGTCGCAGACAGTCTACAAGACCCGTCAGGAGACAAATCGGAAGTAGACGAGCGTTTTCAGATTACGAATAGCCTGGTGCGGCATGTGGTCGCAGACGACATCGACATGCAGAACACCGCGGCCGGGGTCGTCCAGGCCGAGGCCGCTTCGCTGCAGCAGGGGCTGACGGGCGTTGCCGCCGGCCATGAAGTGAGCGTGAGCGAAGGGGCGACGTGGCTGGTGCTCGGCGGCAGCGTGGATACGAACTACTCCGTGTCGCAATGGATTATAGGCGGTCAGATCGAGGCGGAGCAGGTGGCAAGCGTGGTGGTGGTGGGCGGCCGCGTGAACGGCAACGTGAACACTCTGCTTGATACCCGCGGCGCGGCGATATGCGGCCTCGTCATCGGTCTCTGTTACGTGCTCTTCCGCCTCATCCGCCGCTGACTACTATAGGAATTCCTTGCATAGCGTGGGGCGGTGGTCAGTATCCCCTCTCCATTGAGGAGACCTTTGCGTAACTCTTGCCGGAGCGAGAAAGTCCCCTCTCCCGGCGGGAGAGGGTTAGGGTGAGGGAATCCCCGCAATCTGGGCCGTTTTCACCGATGTTGCACACTTTCGTATAGGTCTTAGAGGTAGATAAGGACAGCACAAGCAGTAATCCCCTCACCCCGGCCCTCTCCCGCCGGGAGAGGGAGTAATTCTTGCGCCGATGGCTGAAGTTATGCAATGGTCTCATTGAGGGAGAGGGCCAGGGTGAGGGGGAATTCCAGTTAGTGCAGTCCAATCCCGCGCGTTTGGGATGGGGCTATGCAGGGATCTCTACAGAGGGGGCGCAGACACATGCAACTCACGGATACAGTCCATCTGGTGGGCAGCGGCGACAACGGCTTCAGTCTCACGCACCCATTAGATTGCCACGTCTATCTGCTCGACGGCGGCTCGGAACTGGCACTTATCGATACCGGTGTGGGCCGGGACGTGCCGGCGATCGTTGCGGAGATTGAGGCGGCCGGTTTCGATCCTGGCAACATTGCGAAGATATTTATCACACACTTGCACCTCGATCATGCCGGCGGCGCGGCGGAGTTGCAGGAGCTGTGCGGCGCCGAGATCGTCGCCTCCCAGGACGTAGCGGGCTGGCTGGAGAGTGGTGACGAGGAGGCGGCGAGTCTGGTCGCCGCGCGTCTGACCGGCATGTACCCGGTGGAGAACCGCTTGCGTCCGGTGCAGTCCGCGACCGCTGTTGTTGATGGCGACGCAATCAATGTCGGCTCGCTCAACGTGACGGTAGTGAAGGCGGACGGACACAGCCGAGGCCATCTGGCCTTTCTCGTTAATGACTATGCGAAACGCGAAGACTCCGCGAGACGCGAAGAAGGCGCGGGACACGAAGATGGCGCAAAACCTGATAATGGCACACGCCGGGCTCTCTTCAGCGGCGATGCCCTCTTCCCAGGCGGCCGCATCTTGCTGCAAAACATCTGGGACTGTTCGCTCGAGGAGTCCATTGCCACTGTCGAGCGCTTGGCGGAGCTAGAGTTCACGCAATTCTTCCCCGGTCACGTGAGCTTTTCACTGCAGGACGGCAAGCGCCACGTAGACGCCGCCATGGCGCACATCACTCAGCTTCTCCCTCCCCCGCAGCTAGAGACATAGCCTCAAGCTCTTAGCTCACAGTATTGTTACCCCCTCGCTGACCTCCTGGGCGCCGCATCCCCGCATGCCCGCCATTCTTGCAGGGTGAACAACCGCGTTTTCATCCGAGAACGTGCAGTGTCTCACGGAATCTTGAGAATGGGTTCATTTGACCATTGACACACTGTCATTATGTGCTAGCAGGAATGTACTATATAACAGTCTGGTCAATAGTGACGCTGAAAATTGGTTGGGAGAGAGATCGTGGAGGATGTGCCAAAAGGTCCCTCCTGATCTGGAAGGAACGGGCTAATGCTTGCAACTGGCGTGCTCGTGCTTCAATTCCTGATAGGCGGCGTTTTTCTCCTGGCTGCCGCCGCCAAGTTGCTGTACCTGTCTGAGTTCAAAGCGGCGGTGCGGGGCTTTGGTCTCGTGCCGGCGCGCGCGTTCCAGCCGGTGAGTGGCGCGATCCCCGAATTGGAACTCCTCTGTGGCACTTTGCTCATCACGGGCTTTGCCGTTGCATGGCGTGTGTGGTTGGGCGTAAGCCTAGTGGGAGCTTTCATCGTAGCCTCGACTGTTGCGTTAGCGTAGGGCCGCGGCGGGATCGATTGCTACTGCTTCGGCGCGGATTATCAGCCGCTGGGCAAAGCCACCATCATCAAGCAGGTCGTCATCCTGACATTGCTTGTACTCCTGGCGCCCACTGCCGGTGCAATTTGGCTAGTGGAGGTCGGTCTCACTGGGGACGCCAGCGGCGTGGCGGGGGCTGCGGTGTTCGTGATCGGGGCGTGGGCGGTGGCCTTCGTCGCCGCCGAACTGCTGCGGCTGCGGACTATTTCCCAGTCACACTGAATTACGGATACGCACTCTATAGGGAGTGAAAGAGACCGTCATTCCGGCGAAAGCCGGAATCCAGGAGGGGTGGAGGTCCAGCTTGTCGGATTGAGCATTTGCTCTTCCGTTCATGGTTCGACAGGGACTTGGCGCAGAACACTCAGCATCTACGGCAACCGGTCGCCAAAGTGGACCAGGAGGCAGAAGTCATGGAAGGCATCTGGCTGGCATCGTACCTATTGCAATGGGTCCTCATCGGGCTGCTCGCCTTCGTGGTCATCGGCCTCATGCGGCAGATCGGGGAGTTGCGCCTGCGCGTTGGGGAAGAGCGGGAAGTCGGCATCGCCGTCGGAAGCAAGGCGCCGCTCTTCCAGGGAGAGGGTCTCAATGGGAGGGTTGACCTGGAGACCCTGGTTGGCGAACGGCTGCTGGTGCTGTTCGTCCATCCCACCTGCCCGCCTTGCAAGGAACTATTCGCGAGCCTCAACGGAGAGCCGGAGCAAATAGAACGACAAGGCGTGAGGATGGTGCTTGTGAGCGGCGGCAGCCGCGAGCAGAACCAAGAGATGACTGCAGAATTCAAGCTCTCGTGTCCGCTGGTGATCCAGCAGGAGCATGAGATAGCCGACCTGTACGGCAGTAGTTGGACGCCGTACGGTTTCGTGGTCGATGCCGATGGCAAAGTCGCTGGAAAGGGGGTGGTGAACAATGTGCATGTGCTAGGCGAGCTGCTCGCTACCGATGCGACGACCGGCAGCTTGCCAGAGAATAAGAGCGGGTAACGTCCGCGCACTAAAGTGTGGCGACGTCCCGCGCAAGAGTCGCATCACAAGACGCAATGCAGGCAAAGCATGGGAGGTAAAACCCATGGATAAGTTGATTGCGCAAGCGAGCGAGAGCCTAGCGAAAGCCGGCATGAACCGCCGCGGCTTCCTGGGGAAGCTCGCTGGCGCGGCAGGTGGTGCTGCTGTACTGACTGCGGCTTTTGCCACTGCAGCGCAGGCCGACCACTGCGAGGGCAGCCACCACTGCGTAACTTGCAGGGCACCTTACACCGGGAGCTGTGGTCACCCCTGTTCGATGAGAAGCAAAAATGTGTGGCAGGAATGCAGGGTTGTTGATTGCTACGAGCGAACACCCTGCAGTGACTGGTATCTAGTCCATGTTGGCTGCACTGGTACATGCCCGTCATGACAGTGGGTGTAGTTTTGCTTAATGGTTAGGCCTTGTGACGAACCTTAAGTAAAGAGGAAGTGCGTACAGAGCGCCTTTGTAGGGAAGACTCTCTCAGGGGCGCTCTGCGTACTTCTTGGCTGTTGAGGGCGCGCCGGGGCTTGCTACTGGAGCGCTGAAATATAGAGCGGACAAGGAGGACCGTCATGCTAACTCGCCGAGTGCTGATAGGAAGCACGGCAGTGCTCGCGGCCGGCTGCGGCGGGTTGGACATCCCGTTCCCAGAGCTAGGTGCTCCGCAGATCGCTCCATTGACCTGGCTCTCGCGCCCGTTTACCGGGCTTAGCACTGGTAGCCGTATCGCATCGTTCGAGGAAAAGCTCCGACGGATAGAGCGAGAATTGGCGGCGTCCACTGAAAGCCCCTTTAGCCCTACGCACGGACGGTACACCTTAACTTTGCGCTACGTGGAACGCTATGCGGAGGGCTACGCGGAACAATACCCTACACCTCAGCAGTTGGCGGCATGGCTGGAAGAGTTGAGCGAAGACGAAAAAGGCGCCGACCTTGTGACCCTGTGGCCTGACGAGGCGCGCGTGTTGGGGGAGTTGGGCGTCTTGCTGCCGCTAGACCGGTTCGGCGGCGTAGCTGGCTCAGACTTCGAGCGGGAGTTCTACGCGCCTGTGCTTGACCTCTTTCGCGAGAACGGCGCGCTCTACGCCCTGCCGGCAGACGCCTTTCCGCTCATGCTCTACTACGATGTTGACTATTTTGCGCAGGCGGGAGTAGCGCCGCCGGACTCTACGTGGGATTGGGACATCCTGGTGGAGAACGCGCTCAGGCTGACCCAGCGGGAAGAGGACGGTACGGTGGCGCGCTGGGGGTTGGCAGCGCACAGTCAGTCTTCTATCTGGTGGGCGCTGTGGCAGAACGCAGCGGAGTTGGCTGACGCGCTCACCGCGCAGTGTCGGTTGCAGGAACCGGCCGCCATCGCGGCGCTCGAGTTCTTCCACGGACTGATGCATATCCACGGCGTTTCCCCAGTGGCATTCGATATGGATCTATGGAGAATCATCGATGATCCAGCGGGTTCGCCGCCGGCGATGGTGTACACCACTCTCCCGCTCGGTGCTTCACGTTTCAACTATCGTCGGGCCGAGCTCCCTCGCGGCAAAGCGCGCAGCGTGCCGTTCGATAGCCATATAGGCATCGCGATTCTCGCGCAGACCGCCAATCCCGAGGCGGCCTACATGGCGCTCAGGGGACTTGTGAAGACTATGCAACCGTATGTCAGAGTACCTACCGAGCGAGAGGCGGTGGCGCGGCTCGGGCAAATTCGGCCAGACCTCGAATCGGAAGAAGTCACGGCGATACAGAATTCTATGGAACATGCGCGCCTCTTGCCGCAGGATGCGGCGCAGTCTCGCGCCATGTACAACTTGGTAGAGGCGCTCGTGCGCGGCGATGAGGTAGCGTCAGCGGTAAACGAAGCTTGTTCCGTACTCTACGAGAATTAGCGGACGTGAGGTTCTGTTCGCACGTCGATGTCGTACGGCACGCGGTAATTCTGCACTGGGCAATTAGAAGATGGATTCCCGCTTGCGCGGGAATGACGGATAGGGTTACGGCCTGAACTCACGGGCGATTTGGGCGTAGATTTCGGCGCTTTGGGCGACCTCGGTGAGGTCGACGCGTTCGTGGTCGGTGTGGGCGTAGCCGATGTCGCCGGGGCCGTAGACGATGCAGGGCACGCCGGCCTTAACCTGGAGCTTGCTCGCGTCCGTGCCGTAGGTCACGCCTTGCGGCTCCGGCGGAAGGTTGTGCGCCTGGAGCGCGCGCATGGCGGCTTGCACGATCTCTTCGTCTTTCGCGGTATCTAGCGGCCAATCGCCGAGGTCGCGCGAGGAGACACTGGGATGCAAGTCGGGCTTGGTCGCCGCAATTTGCGCCATAGCCTCTTCAAACTCCCGAATTGCCCCCTCTGAGGTTTCACCCGGAATTATCCGGCGGTCGACCACCACCTGGCAGGTCTCCGGTATGACGTTGGCGGCGTGGCCGCCGTGGATGATGCCGATGGCCCACGTGGGATACCCCACGAGCGCATGCGAGCGCGCCGCGAAGCGCGGGTCCAACGTCTCGCGCAGGTGCTGAATGACGTCGACCATCTGGTAAATCGCGTTGTTGCCCATGTGCGGCTGGCTGCTATGCGCGGGACGGCCCTTGGTTTGCAGCGTAAAGCGCACGGCCCCCTTCGTGGCGGTCACCAGACCCAGCTTGGTCGGTTCGCCAATTACCGCCGCCGTCGCTTGGATCTCTTGCTCTATGAAGCCGAGGATGCCGCGGAAGCGGTACTCCTCGTCAACCACCCCCAGCAGCCCGATGTCTACAGCGAGTTGATCGCGTTCCCCCACCAGTTCGCGCAGCGCCAACAGCATGCCGGCGAGGCAGCCCTTGGCGTCGCAGGAGCCGCGGCCATGCAGTGTCGTTCCCTCCACACGGGGTTCTAAAGCCTCTGGACCCCACGTGTCCACGCCCACCGTATCCATGTGGCACTCGAAAAGCAGGAGACCTTTGGAGTTTGGCACGCGCAGACGGCCAAAGACGTTTGACCGACCCGGCAGCACTTCGTGTTGCTGTGTCTCCAGGCCGAGGTCTTGTAGCTGGGATTCAACAAAATCGGCAAGCCCGCTTTCGCCCCCAGAGCCGTCCGCCGTGAAGGCCGGATTCATGCTGGGAATACTTACGAGGCTTGAAAGTAACTCTGCAGTCTCTCTTATGCGGTCTTCGTCAACAACGCTCATTGAGTGCCCGTTTCCTGTCGGTTTGTGCATGATTCACTACCACGTCTCGCTCCATGGTAGCAGATTCGCAGATGGTGAGAGATTTCCAAAACCCCCGGTAGGCGTCGCAGTAGAGAGAACCGTGGGCGCCCCGAGTGTAGGCGACAGGCGTCGCCGCCTATGCGAGGGGCATTGAGACGGCACGCGGCGCCGGGGTCAACGCCTTGTCAGTGTTCACCGCGGGCTTCCACGGTAATGAGGTCTAGGACATCCTCGCTGGTCACCGTGCCCAAGAACTGCTCAGATTCCCGGTCCAGCACCGGGATTATTGTCAGGGCGTTTTCCGTCATCCGCTGGAGCACGTCTTCCACCAGTTCGTCGGGCCAGGCGTGCGGGGTCTTGCGGCGCACCACGTTATCCAATTTCGTCGCGGACCACTTCTCCTTGGGCAGGTAGCGCAGCATGCTTAACGACACGATTCCAGACAGGCTTCCGTTCTTGACGATTACATAGTCATGCTGGTGGGGTAAAATCCACCGGTCAACGAAACTCCGTACCGACACCGCCGGTTCGGGATAGGTGCGCGTCCGGTCAAGAATGTCGTTCACGGTGATATCGTCCAGGGCAAACCGGGCAAGAGAAGGCGGCAACGATTCCGGCAGCGTGGATCGCTCCGTTGGTTTGGCGCGGTTAACTGCAAAGTTGATTACTGGAGGCCCCAACAGGATATACGCGAACATGATGAGCACGAGCAGCGAAAAGATGTCATCCCCAATAATGCCGGTCTCCAACATCACCAAGAGGAGGGCGATTTCCGCAACTCCTTTGGCCATCAGCCCTGTGGCCAGGGCGAACGGCATCTCCAGCCGGGACACGAAGGCGCCGATGAGCGACCCGGCGAACTTTCCTAACAGGGGAACTGCCACAAGCGCCGCAATAGTTGCCAGCGGCAATTCGGCGAAAGAGAAACTTAAGTGCAAACCCGCTGAGGCGAAGAAGAGCGGCACGAATAGCCCTTCGGCTGTACTTCTCATCCCCGGTACTATGTCCCGGCGCAGTTGATGGGGCAGTCCCGACAGGGCCGCGCCAAAGAGCAGGGCGCCCAGGGCGCCATGAGTTCCCACCGCTTCCGAAATGCCCACCACGACGAATAGCCCACCGATGAGCAGCCCGAAGGACAGTTGGGGGACGTGCAGGGAGCGCTGCAAGAGCACAATGAGAGGAGGCACCACGTATCTGGATAGGATCCAAGTCACCAACGTGAAGCCGACGATCTTCGCCAACAGCAGGAGTATGTTTGACCATTCGAGGCCCGGGACGTGCTCGCCAATGGTAAATCCTACGAGCAACAAGGCGAGCAACTCTGCGATGAGCACGGTGACAAAGATTTGGATGCCAATCGGTTTGCGGAGGTGGCCTTCGTCAGCCAAGACTTTGCTCACAAGGCCGAGACTGGAGAGGGAGAGAATTCCTGATAGCGCGAGCGCCTCTGTAAAGTCGAGGCCAAGCCCGAAATCGAAGAGCAAGTCGGATGTAACGGTCAGCGCCAGAAGCAAAGAGATGATGACTGAAAGGGTCGCAGCAACAAAGAATCGACCGCGAATTGTAGCAATGAAGCCGGAGATGTCGATCTCATCCAGACCGATGAGAAAGAAGAACAGGAAAATGCCAATGCCCAGCAGTACTTCCAATTCGTCTGTGGGCTCTATGACGCCAAGGACAGGACCCAGCGCCACACCAGCAGCCGTATAGGCCACGATTGCATTAAGCCGAAACCGGCGTAGGACGCCTTCCAAGAGCTTGGCAATGACGATCAGCAGTCCAATTGAGAGGAGTACATTAAAGGACATGCTTGGAAGTTTCTGCTTCTCGAAAACTCTTCTTGATTATGCAATATAGTACTACATAGACGTGTCAGATTTCAGTGTATTCACGCTGTACGGCGGACTTAAATGGGTCATTGACGTATCTTCAGCGATTGGCGACAATACGCGCTCTCCAAAGGGATACGCTACAATTAGAAACGCTTCGCATGTTTTCATGTTCGGCGGACGCGTGGCAAAGTAGCAAACAAGAAAACGGAATTTATGACTGCCAGTTCCTCTCAACTACACGTTGGAGTTGTCGGCCTTGGGGTGGGCAGAAGATTCGTGGAGGCATTCGCCGCGCACCCCCATACAGAGGTCAGCGCTATCTGTGCAAAGGAGCAGGATGCACTCGCGGAAACCTGCCGCGCACATGCGATACCACAGGCCTATACAGAATTTGCTGACATATTGGCTGACCAACGCGTGGAGTTGCTGGTGATTGCCACGCCACACGCGCTGCATGCTGACATGGCTGTGCAGGCCTTGCGGGCCGGCAAGCACGTTATCGTGGAGAAGCCAATGTGCATCTCCCTCCAAGAGTGTGAAGCAATGATTCAGGCAGTGGAGGAGACGGGAAGGATACTGGCAGTCGACCAGGTGCTGCGGTTCTTTCCGTACTACCAGTCGATAAAGGAGCACGTGGCGAGCGGGGGCTTAGGGGAGATCTACTATGCGGAGGCAGACTATCTCCATAACACCACCCGGCTCATTCGCGAACGCACGGTGTGGCGGGGGTCAGCCGAACACTCCCATTACCCGATCCTGGGAGGCGGTTCGCACTCTCTCGACATGTTGCGGTGGCTGGTGGGTGAGGTTGACCGCGTGCACTGCGAGGCCTCGCAACGCGCGATGCGCGACTTTCCGTTCCCGGACTGCATGGTAGCCACGCTGCAATTTGCAAATGGCGCAGTAGGGAAGTGCACTACTTCGTACGGTCTCGTGCGAGCGACAATGCATAACTTGGTGCTCTTTGGCACTAACGGCACAATCGAACGGGCGCGGGGCAGGCAGGATCAGGATAAACAGTTCCGACCCGCGAACGGTCACGAATTCGCTGAAGAGGAGTGGCCGGTGCCCTTCCAGCCACCGGGCGGCAAACCGATTGCCTCCGTGGCGGACCATGTGTACCAATGCGTGAGGGACAACACAACGCCTCTCACCAACGTGTGGGAGGGAGCGAACACAGTAGCTGTTGCGCTTGCCGCGATTGAATCCTGGCAGACCGGCAAGCCGGTCCGGCCCGCGCACTTTGGACCGGCATGATCTACATTGCCGGCCAGGTTTTTGGCAACTTTGTGTTTGCCATGACGTTGCGCCTGGCGCGGGGTAGGCAGTACCACTATCTCACCGTAGGGACGATTAACTACGCGATAGCGGCGGCGCTGGCTGTCACGTGGGCAATGTTGAGCGACATTCCCAGCTTCGATCCGCTTGTTATTCTCTTGGGTGCGATCAACGGACTCCAATACCAGCTAAGCTTGGTTGTGTTGTTTACGGTGGTGGAGCTCGTTGGCATCGGCATTACGTTCGGTTTCATACGTCTTTCGGTGGCGTTGCCCACGTTTGCATCCATCTTTCTGTGGGGGGAGCAGCCGGCCGTACTCCAAGTAATGGGTCTGGCGCTTGCGTTTGTTGCGCTGCCTTTGCTGGGCGCGGATGCGCACCAGGCAGCGCGCGGCAAGCGCGGGCATTCGCTTTGGACTTGGAGCGTGCTGTTGACGGCCGTGTTACTGTCGGGAGCAGGACTGACCGCGGCGAAGGCATTCTCCGTCTGGAGCACCCCGGACTATCAGCCGCTGTATACAGCCTCGGTATTTGTCGCGGCCACACTTGGCGCCGGATTGATTTGGCCCATGCGCAAGCGCTTTCGTTTGCCGGACTGGCGCACCGCCTCGATGCGCCACAATGTTGGCTTGGGTGTGATGATGGGCGCCTCAAACCTCTTTCAAGTCGCCATGCTGCTCCGTGCGCTGGAAATCCTCCCCGGTACAATTGTCTTTCCACTGGCGGCTACCGTGGGCCTGGCGACGACTCTCTTAGGTGGGATGGTGTTGTTTGGCGAGCGGTTTGGACGAGTCACCGCTATCGGCATCGTTCTTACGCTGTTTGCTATCGTCCTAATTAGTGTGCACTGAGGAAGTTGGAGGAAGCAGTGCTCGGAGCAATTGCCGGCGACCTGATTGGTTCCGTTCACGAATTCATTGGGACCAAGACGAAGGACTTTCCGCTGCTAGATCCCAAGTGTTTCATTACCGATGACTCAATTCTGACCATCGCTCTGGCTGACGCGCTGCTCAATGAGCTTGACTACGCCGTAACTCTCAAACTGTACTATCGGCGGTATCCCGATGCCGGTTACGGCGGCGCATTCCACGGCTGGGCACTGTCGGATTCATGGGAGCCCTACAACAGTTGGGGCAACGGGGCGGCAATGCGGGTCAGTCCGGCGGCCTACGTCGCGAAAAGCCTTGACGAAACATTGGCATTGGCAGAGCAGAGCGCCGCGGTGACGCACAACCACCCGGAGGGCATTCGCGGAGCGCAGGCCACTGCGGCCGCTATCTTCTTGGCGCGGACCGGCCACGAGAAGAGTGAAATCAAGAGCTTTGTAGAAACCGCGTTCGGATACGATCTGCATAAGACCATAGACGAAATTCGTCCCACGTATGTCTTCAATGAGTCGTGTCAAGAGACGGTGCCGCAAGCAATTACGGCCTTCTTAGAGGCGACGGACTTCGAGGACGCCATTCGCAACGCAATCTCACTGGGCGGAGACGCCGACACGCTGGCGTGCATAGCCGGTTCCATCGCGGAACCCTACTTTGGCGGCGTGCCGGAGGATCTGCGGGAAGCAGTGCTGTTGCGGCTTGATGATGAGTTACTGGCCGTCGTCACCGCATTCGAGCAGCGTGTGGTAAAACGCTAGTTGAATTCTCGCACGTCCAAGAGCGCGCCTATTGCCGCCTAGCCGGCCCCTCACGGAAACTTCAAGTGAATTAGACCCGCCACGAGCCGAAAGGCCTGTGGCGGGTCTGTTCTAGTGACTGTTGTGGCACAGGGCGCGCGCCAGACGTGCGCCAGACGTGCGCCAAACACTTTATTCGGGTCTACTTAGGCATAGCCTTCAGGGCGTTGTAAGCCGGTCGTGGGCTCCAGTCAGGATTGAGTATGCCAAACGCCCAGGTCTCGTGGGACTTCGGTTGGTTAACGCGGAAGTTCAAGTTCCACACGATCATGACCCCAACATACGGATGTTGCTGCTTGACGAGGTTGAAGGAGCTCGTGAGGTAGTGGGCCTGGTCTAGATCGGAGTTCTGCAGGGCGTATTCGTACCCCGGAGCCGGCTGATCGGTTGCTGCCCAGCCAAACTCGGTGAACCACACATCCTTATTGATGCCGGCAGCGAGCAGAATATTGTGCAACTCCGCGTAGCGGGTGAAGAAGAAGCTTGGGTGCCGGCTATCGCTGCCGAAGCCGCCAAATTGATTCCTCGTGATGATCTGCGGGGTATCAGTCGGTGGGTGGTTGAAACCTCCGGGGTGGACGCCGAGCACGTCGAAGTAGTTCGCCACTTCACCGTTGTTGTAGGCCACGAGTTGCCGCATGTACTCAACATCGTCAATCGCGATGTTCGGATCGATTACACCCGTAGGCGTAAGCGCACCCATGATGGCGACGGCATTGGGGTCTGCCTGCTTGAGCGCCGTGTACGTTACTCTGAGCAACTCGACGAATGGCGCAGGCGTTACCGGCTTCCATTCGATAGCAAGATTGGCCTCGTTCCAAAGCTCGTACGCCTGTACCTTGCCGCGGTAGCGTATTGCTAAAGTGCGCATAAAGTCGGCAAAGTCGTTTGGATTCGCGGGAGGGCCGTGGTCAACGCCCGGCGCCAAAGCCCAATTCGGGGTCTTAGCCACCGAGAGCAGAATATTGAGACCGGAGTCATGGGCTGAGTTCACAACGCGGTCGAGTTCTGCCCAGTCGAAACCACCCTTCTCCACAGGCTCAATGGCCGACCACTGAACCTGCTGCTTAACCCAGGTGAAGCCGGCTTCTTTGATGAGTTGGTAGGCACGATTCTTGTCGGCAGGGGACAGCCAGAAGAGGTCCGCCTGCATGCCGTAGCCAAGATTATTGGTGTATTGCGGCAGCTTACCGAATACCTGAGAGGTTCGCGCCGTGGACCCGGTCAATGGCGGCGGCGGCGCCACTTGTCCCACTGCACCGGTTATTGGCGATGGTCGCTCATCGATGCTGTGCGGGAGCTTGGCCTCGGCTGGCAGCAGATCGAATTCCTTCAAGAGATCGCCGCCAAGAATCGTAGTCACCGTACCCTTGCTGATGCCAATCTCGGGAATGTCCTCGGTCCAGAGTTGCAGCGCTATGCGCTGGAAGCGCTGCGCAATGAACGGCCCAAAGGCTTGGGGGCGTGACATTGGCAGGCCGTAGAGTTCGATGGCTGCGTTCTCACCGCCAACAGCCAAGTACCGTTGCCGAATTTCGGGATTCGTGAGCCAACTGAGACGTGCCTGCTTGGCCCTTTGAAAGTCTCCCCCGGAGCCGTCGTCAGCGATGGATTCAGGGATACCCCGTGAGGCCAGGATGGCGTTTAGCCCAGCCTTCTCCAGTATTTCAAAGGTGTTTCCCAGGAAAACCTGCTTCAAACCGGGATGGTATTGCAGCAATGCGCCCTGGGTGACCTGATAGATGAACCCATCTTGTTCATAGCGCCGGGAGGCGGGATAGCCGATTGCATTTACGCCGCCGAGCTGGCTAAACTTGCTATAGAACGCGGGACCGCCGAGCTCGTTCCATACCGTGAAGCCTTGGCTGCCCCTGCCGCCAAAGCCGTTCGCTTGCTTATAGAAGTGACCGCCTGCTACCGGCTGGTCTATCGATTCTTGGGCAGCTACCGGCAGGGCCGAGAGCAACAGGCTGAGAATAGTAGCGATAAGTAGTGAGCCTACAAGCTGCCTATAGCGTCGGCGCATGGGTGTTTCCTCTTTTGTCGTGCTAGTTGGTCAAAGGACAGTGTTTCTTCTATCGTAAACCATTCCGGCGAGTCTGCAAAACTGAGGCGCCCGAGCTTGAATTGGCACACTCATTCTTGCAGAAAGTTAGCGTTACATCGCTGCTCGGCATTGACACCATGATCGCGAATGCTTGAGACTCGCCTGAGGTATCGACCACTCCCATGTTGGAATTTGAACTATGTACTTCGTGCCTTGGGCGCGCTATTCATGGTTATAGGCAGACAGAGATGGATGCAAGCAACTCGGGGCAGTGCCGAGTCCATGGGTTCCGAAGCTTCTTGCCACAAGAATGGTGGGTCCACAACCAAAGATGCGACAACCCAGAGCTGTGGAATATTCCGATTGAGGGGCGGGGATGCGGACGGTGCAAGGAGTAGAGTCACGCCATTTGGCGCGCTGTGTATGTGCCGGACTGCCAATTTCGGTGGCGTTGCAGCATCCTTGCGATCGTTTCGCAGCTATGCAGTTCCCACAACCCAGCGTTCCCGCCACGGAGTGAAATCGCTCCAAAACTCATCGATGCGGACGTTCTCGCCCTCCACCACAAGTCGCTGAATGCCGGTTTCAATGCCTGCGGCTGCCCATTCCACTTGCAGGCGTACGCCCCGCGCGAGACTGGAATCCGGTCTGTCCGGCAGTGGCGGTCCGGGAGTAACGGCGTTTCTCTCGATTACCGGCAGCATTTCCACAGCACGATGGAGTTTCTTGCTGTGCAAGGTGACTTGGAGTTCCATGGCCAGTTCGTCAACGTGGGCTTGGATCAGAATGGGATGCTGAGTATCGTTGACGAACTTGAGATCAAGACCCGGGTTGAAAATTGCGGCATCGAAGCCGGGCGGGCTCCCGTCCTGCTCATAGTAGCTGACACGATACGAGTGCTGATGCCGTTCCGCAATCGGCAGCCCTGCCCAAAAGGCGGCGCGAAATAATGTTGTAGATACTTGGCAGACACCCCCACCAACGCCCCAGATGGTGCGATCGCCGAAAATCACGAGACTTGATCGATAGCCGTTGCCAAATGCGATCGGGCCAAGCGTCTCAAGGAATGAGAAAGTCTCATTTGGTTGTATCACGTTGCCATGCAGTATCGACGCTGCCACGGCAATGTTGTGAATGCGATGAGCGGGCGAGCCAGTGAATTTTGATGTGCCTTCGGCAATGACGTGGCTGTAAGGACTAGCCTCCAGAGAAATGCTGCCGTCGACGGGGTGGGGCCGCTCATAGCTCATGTGCGGGATTCTTGCTGCGAACGGCAGAAGATTGAATTCCTTCAAGAGGTCGCCGCCCAGGATGACGGTGATGTCGCCGCTGTCCGCGATCCCAGGAACGTCTTCTATCCAGTATTGCAGCGCGATCCGTTGGAAGCGCTGCGTGATGAAAGGACCGAAAACCTCTGGCTTTGACATAGGAAGACCGTAAAGTTCGATTGCCGCGTTCTCATCGCCTACGCTCATGAAGCGCTCTTTGATGGCGTCGTTAGTAAGCCAACTGAGACGCGTTTCCTTGGCCTTCTGAAAGTCTCCGTTGGAACCATCATCGTTAATGGATAGTGGAATACCCCGCGAGAGCAGGAGCTCGTTCAGACCGGCTCGCTCAAGTATCTCGAAAGTGTTGCCCAGAGTGACTTGGTCCAGAACCGGGTGGTACTGGAGAAGCGCGCCCTGAGTTACCTGATATATGAATCCATCACGTTCATAGAAGCGAGAAGCCGGATAGCCGAGAGTGCTCACGCCGCCAAGCTGGTGGAACTTGGTGTAGAAGGCCATGCCGTTGGGTTCATCTCGAATCGAGAAGCCCCGGTTGCCGCGGCCGCCAAAGCCGTTGGCTTGCTTAAAGAAATGACCGCCGCTGATTGGTTTATCTAAAGAATCAGCAGCGTAGAGAGGTATGGAGGGAAAAAGCAGACTGAAGGCAAAGCTTAAGACAAAACAAACAGCCAGTCTGCCGAGACTAAGACGCACGGGCATCAATGAATATCCCGCTGGGTTGGATGGAGCAAACTGTCAGGGTTAATTCTACACTATTGCGCCACGAGTGCAAGTACAACGGGTTGAAAGGGAACGCGGGGTAGCAGGAGAAGGCAGAGTTGGGATGCCGAGGGCGTCGAGCTTACTCGATGCCCGCCAATTGCAGAGTGAGGTAAATCGGCGCTTTCCGCGAAAATTGTCGCGGGTAGGCTAGCTGCGCCCGAGCTTTCCTAGGGCGTTTATCTGAAGTCGGGGCTGCTAGACGAAAGCCATCGGACTTTTCGCAAGCATGCCATGCGACCGCGGCGCCTATTCAACCGCACCCACAAAGGGCACTCCGCCGCCTAAGGAGTTTCCTTCGCACGCGCAGAGAAGCCCGCAGCGCGGCCTCGGCTCTCAGCTTAGTCCGCTAGGCAAACTTCCAGAGTTGCAGTGCGGTCTTACCGAGCACCCACTCAAGGTCTTCAGCATTGAAGAAGGACATTTCGTCGCGCACGGCGGTGAGGCGCGGCAAGTAATCGGCCTTGTCGAGCAGCATCGGCCAGTCGGTGCCCCACATGAGCCGCTGGGGACCCCATGCGTCCTTTGCCATGCGGAAGAAAGGGTGCGTATCGGCGTAGGGATAGGATTCGCTGCTGTAGTGGAGCATGCCCGAAACTTTGGCGTAGGTGCGGGGATGGTCCGCAAGCCTGAGGAGGCCGCTGAATTTAGGATAGGGCGGTTCCTCAGCAACGTCGATACGCCCCATGTGATCGACTACCACGTCCACCTGCGGAAAGCGCCGCACCATCTCTGCGAGCATGGGCGCGTGTTCCAGGTCCATGAGGACACAGATCGGGATGCCCAAGTCGGCAGCTTTCCGCCAAATGCGGTTGGTTTGGGGCGTCGTGAACCATTCTGCGCTGTCGGCGCGGACCGCATGCAGCCGCACCCCGTGAAACTTGCGCTCCTTGACCCAGAATTCAAGCTGCTCCGGCGCCTGCTCGTCGAGGGGATCGACGAGACACACGCCGACAAGCCGATCTGGATAGCGGGCAATGCTATCTGCGAGATAGCGGTTGTCCCAGCCGTAGGTGCTCGGTTGCACCATGACCACGTGGTCGACGCCGGCTTCTCCCGTTACCTCAAGCAGCATCTCGGCCGTGGCGTCGGTTGTAGGCACCGGCACGTCCGGCAGCGTAGGCGCGAAGGGATATGCGTCGTCTTGAGTCCAAATGTGAACGTGGGATTCGACTATAGGCATGATAGCGTTGTGCAGGCTCTAGACCTGGCCGATCAGAGGTAATGACACCGGACGTCCTTCAGCGGCGGAGATGTCTGCCGCTATGCAGGCTTCATGCGTATTGATCGAATCGAAGATATCGGCGTAAGAATCCTCATCGTTCATAATGCAGTCTACGATATGATCGATCTCGCCTTGGAACGGATGATGGGCTACGTCACCGGAGTCGGGCATGACGGTGGGAATGTCCATGAATCCGGTAATGCCGGGAAAAGATGCGGGATAGATGCGATTATTGCGTGCCGACCCTGCGTCGCCTTGCAGCGACATGTGGAATACGTAAGGCATACGGGCTTCCATGGTGGCGGTCACGCGGCCAACCACGCCATCTTCCATTTGCAGGACAGCCGCAGTCGTGAGCGGAAAATCGAAGCCTTTTTCTTCCAAGCGCACCGGTGTCGCGTAGGCTGACACCGACTCTACGTTCTTGCCGGTCAACCAGCGGATGCAGTCCATGGCATGGCTGCCGCCGGAGAGCATGGCGCTGCCAACGTTCTTCTGGTAGCGGCCCCAGTGTCCGGGGGGACGGATGTACCCCACTTCATGCATGTAGTCGGCTTCGGCATAGACGATGCGGCCAAAGTCACCAGCCTCCCGCCGATAATGCAATGTCTCAACCAGGGGGTTCCAACGGAGGACGAAGCTCACTACGCTTTTCACGCCTGCTTTCTTGACCGCACTGACCAAGCGCTCTAGCTGCTCCACAGTAATCGCGATTGGTTTTTCGATAACGAGGTGCTTGTTAGCTTCCGCTGCCAGCGCGCCTTGCTCAGCATGGGCAAAATTGGGTGTGCAAATGGAGACAATGTCAACGTCTGGATCGGCAAGCATTGCTTCGTAGTCGGTGTAAGGCTTGGCGTCCAGCTCGAACTCGTCGATAGCGCCTTGCGCCCGCTCCATTTCACGACTACAGACCGCGACCATGCGCGTATGCGGGTTGTTGTTGAACGAGCGCATGTGCTCGCTCGCAACCCAACCGGGCCCAATCAGGCCGACACCCATTTCGTCTGCCATGCTCATTCCTCCTCTGTTCATGATTGCGCCCTGCGCGGCGCTCGGTTCGCAACCAAAGGGCTGCTCGTAGAAGAATCTTCTGCTTGCTTACACTAGTTTCAGGCTACCGCAGAATCGGCGGGAGTCTTAGAGATTGCCCGTTATTCCGCCGTAGCGCAAAGACAATTGTACGGCAGGATCTTGCCGATGGTTTTGCTTGGCGCTACCTACGCTACTGTACCACGGATTGCAAATGGCGCGTGGGTTAGGAATCTCGCTCCAAAACGAAGTCTGCGAGCACATGGAGCAGTTGGCGGTAGGACTTGCGCGAGACGTGTGCCAGGTGCGAGTGCGCTTCATCGATGTACGCGTGCGCGAGCGAGCGAGCGTACGCTAGGCCACCCAAGTCCGCTAAGAGTTGCGTAGTGTATGCTACTTGCTCGTCGGTGGCGGTGCGGTCTCCCAACGCGCTGAGGATGTGTTTACGCTGGTCGGCGGTGGCGTTGCGCAAGGCTGCCCACACGATGAGGGTGCGTTTGCCCTCGCGAATGTCCGATCCAACCGGCTTTCCCGTTGTCGCCGAATCACCGACAATGCCAAGAATGTCATCTTGGAGCTGAAAGGCTACGCCGTAGTTGCGGGCATAGGTCGTGAGCGCTGCAACCAAAGGATCCTCAGGTTGCCACGCGTTGAGGCCGATACAAGCCCCGGCGGTGGCGGCAAACCCGTATAGGACACCGGTCTTCTTCCGCATCATGTCCAGAATGTCGGACTCAGTGATCGCTGCCAGATCCTGCAGACTGAATTGTACGTCAAGCGCTTCGCCATCCACGAGATGGGTCTCCACGGAACCGAAGAGCTCCGCAACCAACCGGAGCACGAGGTTGGCGTCAACACCTTGTCTGGTGGCAGTTTCCGTGAGCAGCGTCGCAGACCAGCCCTGCTGAATGTCTCCTGCCAGCAGCGCTTGCGTGAGACCGTAGTGACCGGCGGCAGCGGCGGTGAGACCCAACTCCCGCTGTGCCCGCTCCCCAAATGCTGCGTGAACCGTCGGCCGGCCGCGGCGCAAGTTGTCCTGGTCAATAAGGTCGTCGTGCACCAATGTCCATACGTGGAAGAGCTCAACCGCGGCAGCAGCGGGAATGGCCCGTGCTTCGTTTCCGCCCGCAGCGCCGCAGGAAAGAAGGAGAATGCTTGAGCGCAGCCCTTTGCCCGGCTGCTGGACGTAGCTGGCAATCGCCTCGCCGAGGTGAAGCGATCTCAGTGAGATGCGGGCAACTGCCTCCTGCAGGTAGTCGTACACGCGCTTGCGGCGTGGCGCGAGGGCGGCCAGCAACTCAGCGTGCGCTTTCTCAGGACTCACGGGGTGGCGTCCATATTGTCTAAATCCAAGCCGCGCAAGTAGGCTGCGAGTCCGGGCCGCAGATCAGGACGCTTGAGCGCAAGATCGATAGAGGCGCTCAGGTAGCCCACCTTGTCGCCCATGTCGTAGCGCCGGCCGGTAAATTCGCAGGAGTAGACGTGGCCTTCTTGCGCCAGGGCATTGATTGCGTCCGTGACTTGAATTTCGCCGCCGGCGCCGGCCGGTGTGCGGTCGATGTAGTCGAAGATCGCCGGAGTGAAGACATAGCGGCCGACGATGGCGAGGTTCGACGGCGCCTCGCCAACCGGAGGTTTTTCAATAAGGCTTTGCAGCCGTTGTATTCCCGCGGCTACTGGTGTGCCTTCCACAATGCCGTAGCGGTCGACGTGGGCATCGGGCACGGACATAACGGCGACAACCTCACCCCCATGCGCTTCGTGGACATCCATCAGTTGGCGAATAGCGGGCGGCTCGCCGTCAATTACGTCATCCGGAAGAAAGACTGCAAACGGCTCATCGTCGACCACACTGCGCGCGGTGCGTATGGCGTCGCCGGTGCCGAGCGGCGCGTGTTGGCGGACGCCGACTACTGTAGCCAATTCCTTGAGCGCTTGCAGTTCCGCGAGTTCCTGCTGCTTGCCACGTGCGGCAAGACTCTCTTCAAGACGGTACGCGGTGTCGAAGTAGTCCTCAACGGCCTGGTTACCGGCGGCCGTGACGAGAATTACCTGCTCGATCCCTGCCGCAACCGCCTCTTCGACCACATACTGGATGGCCGGTTTGTCGGCAAGGGGTAGCATTACCTTTGGGATGGACTTGGCCGCGGGCAGCGTTCGGGTGCCCAGTCCGGCAACCAAGAAGACGCCTTTGCGTACTTTCATGCGGCTAACCTAGCGCAGAATCTAGTGAATGCAAGGGTGATCGCAACCAATGAGTAACGCCTAGCGCGTCAATGGGAGAGGAATTGGCGCGCCCCAACGGCAAATCGCTGTTCGGCAAGTCCGCATCTACGAATTGCTCAGTGTGCGATTTGCAGGGGCATTGGACGACCCATTTTCACAGCGATTATACTTGCCTTAGGTGGCGCGTGACAAGAGCTATCTGTGGATAAGAAGCGCGCGCCAAGAATGCGTCCGCGATCTTGATGCAGTCCGAGGAAATGCGAGGAAAGTGGATTCTGACGTGGATGCGGCTGGTGTGCGGGTAGGCACGTGAACACAGTTTCTCGTTATGCTTGGATTGACCTGAGGCAATCGCAAAACCCAATAACATGAGTGAGCGCGGTGCAAACTGAACGTCTCTTTCTCGCTGTCGGCTTGTCTGCTTGCGTGCGGCAGCGCTTGGCGGAGAGATTGCGTGCGGCATCTGAGCGCGCTGAGAAAGTGCGTTGGGTACCCTTGGAGAACGTACACGTCACCCTCAAGTTCTTTGGTGAAATGTCAGCAGAACAGAAGGCGGCTATTGCCCACACTATGGAGCGCGTAGTATCCAAAGTGCAGCCATTTGCGGTCTCGATCTCCGGTGTAAGAATTGTGCGCAGACGCAGGCGGCCGCAGATGGTTTGGGCTACAGTGGAGGACTGTGACAATCAACTGCGTCGGCTGCAGGGCAGGACGGAGCGCTTGCTAGCACAGAGTTGTTTTGCGCGCGAAGAACGGTCGTTTTCTCCGCATCTCACGGTGGCGCGTGTGCGAAACGGCATAGCCATGAAGGAGCAGAACATGCTCGAGGAATGGGCCGAGGCGCAGCGCGGTTTTAAGGCCATCCCCTTGCCGGTGGAGGAAGTCGTTCTGATGAAGAGTGAATTGAGTCCGCGCGGGGCGGAATACACTGTATGCGAGCGATTTGAGTTGCAGCAACGATGAATGCCATACGGACTTTCATTCTCTTTCCGAATCCGCTGCACGTGTGGGCGATTCTTTGCGAGTGGTGGCAATATCGGGAACTCCTGGCCAATCTGGTGGTGCGCGACATAAAGGTGCGCTACCGCAATTCAGTGCTCGGCTTCGCCTGGTCGCTGCTCAACCCCCTGCTTATGATGCTGGTCTTTACCCTGGTGTTCACGGTGCTAACTGACCCCGAGGGCATCGAGCCGACTGTGCAGAGTTATCCGATTTATGTCCTGAGCGGACTCTTGGTTTGGAATTTCACTGCGGACGTGATTACGCGCGCGATGACGAGCATTACGGGAAACCGGGACTTGCTGACGAAAGTCTACTTTCCCCGGGAGATCCTGCCGCTCTCAGTCGTGCTGGCCAATGTCATTCACTTTGTTCTCGCCCTGCCGCTCTTCTTTGTATTTGCCGTAGTGGTGGACGTCACGTTTACCTACCACGTTTGGTTCCTGCCCGTGCTTGTGCTATTACAAATATTCCTGATGTCGGGCCTGGCGCTGCTTGTGGCTGCCCTAAACGTCTACTTTCGCGACATCGAATCGATCATGAACGTGGCGTTGATCGCCTGGTTCTTCCTCACACCGATTGTTTACTTGCTTGAACGAATTCCGAATCGGGAAGTTTTCGGTCTTGACATGTGGCGTTGGGTGTACCTGCTAAATCCGATGGCTACCCTTATCACCGGCTATCGCTACGCGTTGCTCTACGGTTGGCCGCTGTGGCGGCTGAAGCATCTCCTCGTGACTGGGGCGACCGCGTTCTTGCTGGTATGGATCGGGCTTTGGCTCTTCCGCCACTATGCGAATAGATTTGTGGAAGAGATCTAAATGCAGGCAATCCAATTCCAGGATGTGTCGAAACGGTTCATTGTGCGCCAGCACCGCACAATTCAAGAAACAGTCATTGGCTGGCTGCGCAGGTCGTCGGCAAGTCAAGAGTTCTGGGCCTTGCGGGATGTCTCGTTTCATCTTGAGGCCGGGCGAACCCTTGGCATCGTCGGCCGCAATGGGTCCGGCAAGAGCACGATTCTGAAACTCTTAAGCCGCGTGCTCGAGCCTACGAGCGGCACAGTAACCGCGCGGGGACGCATCTCGGCATTGCTTGAGCTAGGGGCGGGATTTCATCCCGATCTGACGGGTCGGGAGAATGTCTTCCTCAATGGCGCCTTTCTCGGCCTGCCGCGGGCGCAAATGAAGAGTCGATTCGATGAAATTGTCGCGTTTGCGGAACTTGAGCGTTTCATCGATGAGCCGGTCAAGCACTATTCGTCAGGTATGTATATGCGGCTGGGCTTTGCGGTCGCAGTGCACGTCGATCCGGAAATACTCGTAATCGACGAGGTCTTGGCCGTGGGCGACATGCCGTTTCGACAAAAGTGCTTTGCCAAGCTGAGCGAATTCAAGCAAGCAGGTATGACAATAGTCTTCGTTTCCCATGATTTGATGTCTGTCGGTCGCTTTTGCGATGAAGTGCTCTGGATTGATGCGGGGAGCGTGCGCATGCACGGCCCGCCAGATATTGTGATCAACGCGTATCTTTCAGAGGCGCGCCAGCGAGGGGATCTGCAGGTGGCTGTGTCTTCCCGTGCCCTCCCGCCGCTAGAGGATACGCGCCAGGAACGGCGCGGCAACGGTGAGGTGGTTATTGATTCCGTCACTGTAACCGACGAGGCCGGCACACCCGTTATTGAGGTCGCGTCAGGCGCGAGCGTGCAGATACGGATCGCGTATACAGCGTTCAACGCCATTGCCGCGGCGAGCGTAGGGATCGGTGTTCATCGTGCCGACGGCGTGTTCGTAGCGGGCAGCCACAGCGCGGCAGATGGGACTACCGTCACATTGACGAAGGGTGAGGGTGAGATCGTCTGCACGCTCCCCAAAATGCCGCTGCATACGGGCGACTTTGATATTAGTGTAGGATTCTGGCCCGCTGACGATTGGCGGAATCCCTTCGATCTGTGGAAAGGGGTCGCGCGTTTTGTGGTTGTCCCCAACAAGGCTGTTCAGACCGGTATGCTTTCGGTTAACCCGACCTGGCAGACTGACGGAGCGGGCACCCTTGTTCCGTCCAACGATCCGGCGCCGGCGGCAGTTCCGTGGAATCCTGTACCGGACCACGTTGTGATGGGTCATCAGGAAGAGGAGTTCTTAGGGGAAGGCTGGTACCCGGTTGAGAACTGGCCTCCGCATGTGCGCTGGACGGCAAGGCGGGCCGGCCTCTACCTGCGCAAGGAAGGCGCCGCCCAACTGCTTGGGATTGCGATGTGCCGACCTCATCATACCGGTGATCCCATAAACGGCCGAATTCTCGTGGAGGGCGAAAGCATCGGAGACTTCTTGATTACAACACCGGACTTTGAGCGGTATCTTCTTCCTCTTCAGTCGCACGGAAATGGGCAAATTGTGCAGATCGAGATTGTGGTCGATGAAACGATGCGCTCGCCGAAAGCAGAAGAAACGCGCGACAATCGCGAACTCGGCGTGGCCGTCCGTGAGATTTGGTTGGAGTGACGGCATGGCAAGTGCCTTGGAGCTTGAAAAGTGTGCTGGAGCACGACCCGTGGCGTGGGTAAAGTTGGCGGAGTGAATGCGAACCATGCCATCGATTGACAGCGAAGAGTTGCCGGATGTTGCCGTCATTGTGCTCAATTGGAACGGGATGCGCCTTCTTGGTCGGTGCTTGACTGCGCTCTTGCGAACTACGTATCCCAAAGACCGCTTTACGGTCATTCTCGCTGACAACGCGTCTACCGACGGTTCACCCGCTTGGGTACGAGCGCACTATCCCCAGGTACGGATACTGGAAACCGGCGGGAACCTGGGGTTTGGGGGCGGTAACAATCGTGCAATCCAGGCCAATGCGTCGCCATTCGTCGCATTGCTCAATACCGACACTGCAGTTCGACCCGATTGGCTGCTGCATCTCGTGCGCCCGCTGCTGGCCGATCCATCGATAGCCGCCACCACCGCAAAGCTGCTCTATATGCACGACTTCCTGCCCCTAGAGTTGCGCTGCGATTCGTTTACACCGAATGAAGAGATGAATTCGGGTGATACACGCACTTTGGGAGTCCAGGTGTATGGCGCGGAAGTGGGCAGTGGAATTTGTGAAGAAAGGCAGGAGGTGCGACGGCTCGCCGGATTCTTTCCACCCGAACGCGATGACCGGGGGCGCATATTGCAGTGGTCCGGCGCTTCTGCCGAACTTGGCGTTCCGCTAGCAAGAACTGGGTTAGCGAGCAGTGATCTAGAGCTTGAACTGGCCGCATGGAGACCGGACGGAAGGGCCGTGCGTGTGTCTCTACTGTGTGCCGGCCGCTTGCTCTATGCGGGAGCGGTCGCCGGTGAGCCGCGAAGAATCCGGGTAAACCTTCCAGAGTCGTTGCGCATGCATGCCAAGCCGTTGCTCCAAAGTGCCGGTTCGTGCGTTCTGCCGGACGGCTCGGGACGCGACCGCGGCACAATCGTGAATCGCGGGCATGTGTATCCTCCTTGGGATGACGGCGCGTTCGCTGTTGCTGCCGAGGTCTTTCACTTCAATGGCGCGGCGTGCCTCTTGCGGCGTGACATGCTCGCTACCGTTGGGCTCTTTGATGAGCGCTTCTTCATGTACTATGAGGACATGGACTTGGCGTGGCGTGCCCGCGCCCAGGGCTGGAAAATCCGGTACGTGCCCCAAGCGGTTGTGCGCCACGTGCACAGCGGTTCAGCCGGAGAGTGGTCTCCCCTATTCACTTACAACGTGGATCTCAACCGGCTGCTGATGCTCATTAAGAACGCGCCCTGGTGGCTTGCACGTCAGCAATTGGCTCGCTATGCTGCGGAGACAATCTGGAATGCGGCCCAAGCACTTAGGGGGCTTCTCTTGCGGGCGGCGGGAACCCGCGGACAGTTAAGCCGTCTGTGGATTCGTTTGCAGGTCTGGTTTCGCTTGTTGCTGCTTACTCCCGGAATTCTTCGGAGTAGACACGTCATTCAAGCGAGTCGCTCCGTGTCGCAGCAAGAAATAGGTCTCTGGCTGCAGTCCAGCGAAGAAGAGGCAAGAGACCCTTAGGTGGGTATAGCGACAGCACATGACAAGAATGAAAATAGGCATTTACAACCGGTGGCTACAGACGCAGGGCGGTGCGGAACGGTATACGGGAGTGGCGGCGGAAGTGCTTGCCGCACATCACGATGTCACGCTGATCACTCATCAGCCTGTAGACCTCGCCAAGATCGGTAAGAGACTGAACGTTGACCTCTCGCAGGTACAGCTTCGCTGTGTTGAGGACCTGCCATTTGATCTGCTCGCACCAATGACTGCGGAATACGATCTCTTCATAAATGGCTCGCACTTCTCATTCGTGCCAAACCGGGCCAAACACAGCATCATGTTTGTCTACTTCCCATTCCTGGGGCTGCATAGTTGGGCCGCGCGCTTGCGGCAGTGGATAGGCCGACAACTCCTGCGCGAACTTAGGGTACCCCACTTTCGCGAAGGCTTCTTTGCCTTACAGGAGCTTGGCCAGGGCTGGTATCGTTGGACCGCGGGTAAGGCCGCAATTGATCTGCCCGTTCCAGGCTGGCGGCGCGACACGCCGCTGCAAATCGTCGCAGGCTCATTTCGCCCTGACGGCTGGGACCCGGTTTCGGTTCGTGTGACGTGCGGCGAGCAATTGCTGTGCGAGACGACATTGCAGACGACAATGGGCAACTACGAGGACATTGAGTTTGCTATCCCTAAGAAGTGCATCGAGAATGGCAGTGCCCGGCTTGAATTGACTTGTGAGACGTTCTCGGCACACGCTGCCGGCGTGGAAGAGCACGACTATCGAGAAGTGGGCGTGGCCGTGGCGGCAGTGCGCTCTCGGAATTGGCGCTACTACTTGTATGAGATGGTATTCGAAAGGCTCTTCCCGGAGCTCGGCCTGCGCTTGCATGGCGTACAGGAGAATCCGTCATTGGAGTACATCCGGACGTACGATATGCTCTGTCCGATTTCCCGGTTCGTTGCAGATTGGGTCAAGCGGGCCTGGGAGCTAGAGGGTGAAATCCTCTACCCGCCGGTTGACGTTAGCGACTTTCAGCCAGGAGAGAAACGCCCGGTTATCCTTAGCGTTGGGAGATTTTTCCCACACAGCCATGAAAAGAAATACCCGGAAATGATACAGGCGTTTGCGGCGTTATCGCGTCAGGAGCTTGCAGGCTGGGAGCTTCACCTCGCAGGAGGCGTTGCGCAGGATGTTCTGAGCCGGCGGTACTTTCGGCGTGTGCAGGAATTGGCCGAAGGGCTACCCGTAGTGCTGCATCCGAACGTGGAATATGAGGACCTGCGCCAACTTTACGGCCAAGCTACCCTTTACTGGCATGCGACCGGCTATGGGGAGAGTGAGGATCACCATCCGGAACGCTTCGAGCACTTTGGGATCACACCGGTGGAAGCGATGGCTGCAGGCTGTGTGCCTATCGTGCTGGGCAAGGGAGGCCCGGCTGAGATTGTTGCACATGGCGAGAGCGGTTTCCTCTGGAATACCTTGGAGGAACTCAAGCAATTCACCTGCGCCGTCGCTGCTGATCCGGCGCTGGCTGCAAGACTGCGCACCGGCGCGCTGGAACGGGCGAAGCGGTTTAGCGAGGACCAGTTTGCGGACCGGCTGCTGGAACTTGTGGAATCGGTTGTTGCAGCTCGAGGCAACTCACTCGCTTCTTCGCAAGAGGTGAAGGCATGAGGCTGGACAATGACGAGGCGCTCCAGTTCCTGCGCTCGCTGGAGCACGCACAACAAAAGGAAGTGAGCGATTACCTTAGTACGGCGTTAGACCGTCTGGGGGCTACGTTTGCACTCATTCCGAACGATCTCCCCGCCCAAGCCAAAGTCCTCGAAATCGGCGCTATGCCGTACTATATGACGGCGTTGCTGCTCCGCTACACAGAATTTGCCGTGTCCGCGATCAATGAACCGTATTGGCTGGAACTTGATGGCGGCACCGTGAATTTGAAGAGCGCAGAAAACGACTTTGCGCAGACTATCCAATATCAGGGAGTGAATATCGAGTACGATCCATTCCCCTACCCGGACAACCACTTTGACCTCGTGCTCTATTGTGAAGTCATCGAGCACCTCACGTACGATCCGACGCAGACACTCTACGAGATCCACCGGGTACTTAAGCCTGACGGACAGTTGATACTCTCAACGCCAAATCCATTTCGATATACGAATGTCCTTAAGTTCCTCAGTGGTAAGAACATCTATCCGCCTTTTTCCGGCTATAACAGCTATGCCCGCCATCATCGTGAGTTTAGCGCGGGTGAGCTACGGCGGCTGCTGCGCTCCTGCAACTATGAGGTCGAGGAACTCTACACCATTCACGACTGCTCATACGATCACCCGCGTATTCTTGATGGATTCGTGCGGGGAGCGGTGCGAGTCGGTCTGCTACGCGGCCAGCAAGACGTGATAATGGTGCGGGCCCGTGCGGTTGACAATGCACGCTATGGCTATCCAACGGACATGTATACCGATATCTATGCCTATCGGCGGGTAACAGAGGGTACAGTTGTGATGGGTGAAAACGAGGACCCGCAGCTGGGAGGCGGGTGGTACCCGCGGGAGGATTGGCCGCCCCAGGTACGGTGGACGAGCCGGGATGCGCTGGTACGTTTGAAGTATGGCGGACAGCAGATTATTTCAATTCATCTCTTTTCCGGTCCGAATGAACTGAATAGGACTGTGACCGGCGCCGTCTACACGAATGAGGTGAAGTATCCCGTTTCCTTGCCGCCGGGTGAATGGCGAGACTTGTCCTTTCCGGTGCCGTCCAATGCCAATGAGCGTCTTGAAATCGCGTTTCATTGGGATGAGCCCTGGAATCCGCATGATGTGCTGGGCTCGCCGGACACACGAGAACTGGGCGTTGCGGTCCACAAGGTCTGGCTGCATGATGACGGCGCCGCAGAGCGCGATTCGCACGAGGGCGAGGACAAGGCATAGGAATTGCGTTCATGGCGGTAGTCTATCTCGGCCTCGGCAGCAATGTTGGTAACAGACTCGAGAATCTGCGCGATGCGGCGCGTCGACTGCACGCCGAGGTTATGTTTACCCAGGTTTCCTCGATCTACGAGACGGAACCCGTAGGTTTCGCCGAGCAACCGTGGTTTCTCAACGCCGTGCTCGAAGGCTTTACAGAACTGAGCCCTGCAGAACTCTTGCAGTTTGCCATAGGCATAGAGCGTGCTTTGGGTCGAGTACGGCCGTTTCCCAATGCGCCCCGCACAATTGACATAGACATTCTGCTCTATGGCAATGAGAAGGTAGTCACTCCCGCTCTTACCATTCCGCATCCGCGTCTGACTGAACGCGGCTTTACTTTGTGCCCCCTGACTGAGATCGCCCCGCTCTTGGAGCATCCAATTAGTGGGCAAACCATGGAGAGTATTCTGGCAATGGCGACAGGTCTAGAGGAGACCCGCCACTACGCCGATCAGAACTGGTACGCCGAGGCAGCGCCGGAAATACTTAGCTGAAGGCAGAAGCGGGTTTGGTCGGCAAGGAGGGATGAATTTCGCCAGAAAAGGCGATCCTGCTAGTGCAGCAAGAAGAGAACTACAATTTCTTCTTGCTAGGAATTTTCAACCGGTCGTTCTCTTGTCGTGCACGACACATTAGCGCCACTTCTTGCTGCCAGATAGTCAATTACCCGCGGAAAAGATGGCAGTGAACGCAATGCACGTCAACACCGTACCCGCACGAAGCCCGCAACAGACCGCACAGGTGGGCGCTCAAACTGTCCCAATGTCGTGATATTCGGCCGGCCGCCTTAGGCGTCTGCCCTTTCCAGCAACTCGATTTCGTAGCCGTCGGGATCGTCGATGAACGCCATCTTGCGGCCCGCGGCGAACACTTCCCGCCAGCCGTCCGGCCAGATTTCTATGCCACTCGCTTCCAATTCGGCACAAAACGCAATCAAGTCCGGCACGCCGATAGCCAAGTGCATCAGGTCCTCGGGGACGTTCAAGTCGTAGTCGTCGGAGTAGGTGAGCTCTAAAGTATGCAGGTTGCCCGGCAACTCCAGGTGAGCAATCTGATTGCCGTGAGGGGAGCGCTCGCTCCGGCTCATCACTTTGAAGCCCAAGTGGTCGCAGTAGAAATTGATCGAGTTGTCTAAGTCGCTCACGCGTATGCGCGTGTGTAAGAGAACCGCCATCTTTCACTCCTCCATAGCTGTTGCTGTTGCTCCATTGGACCGTGTCAATCGCTAATTCACAGGACTCTCCCCGCCTCTCACCTCCTAAGACTCCCGCGCAATTACGTATCGTCCTTTTGCCCTGCCTTGAACTCTTCGCTCGCAAGATCGAAGGGTGGGATATGTATCAGCAGAAGTCTGGACGGCTCGTCGCCCTGGTTGCGGTACCTAAACCACTCACTCTTTGGAACATGAAGTACGTCCATGGGCCTCAGTGTGATCTCGGGGTCTTGGACCGCGAAGGAAATAAGCCCCTGGACACAGACGTAGAGTTTATCGCTCTTGCTTGAGCGCGCTCTCCGATGCCCTGCCCCAGGCGGCACGTCGATTGCGGCAACCGGGGCTGACTGCAACTCCGCCGGCGTAAGTTCCCGGATGCATAGCCCGTCAAAATCGAATGGTACAACACTCTCGAATGCTACGCGCACGACGGAAAGCTCCCCACGATAAATCTGATTAGCGCTGGATCGCGCGTCCCTGCAGGCAATAGTAACAATCTAGAAGAATCGAAACAAACTCAATGCAGTGGACATAGGAATGGATGAAGAGCTTAAGGGCTGTAGTCAAGACACCTATGGGAACACGCAATTGGCACTTTGTCCTCTTTTTGCCTCTTTCCGATTGGACTGTAAAGATCGGGGAGACGAGTAACAGGTGATTGGGGAGATTGGTTACACACTTAGTCAATTGAGGCCCCTGGCAGCTTTGGGTTGATGAAGAAGGGCCGCCAAGAACCGTCGGTGAGTGTGTTGGCTTTATGAGGTGCTCAATCCTCAGGCCTGTATCACTTGCGCCGCTGCGCTCGCCTGCAACCCCCCTTTGAGCCGGGCGAAGTCGGTTTAGGGTCTCCCTTACACCGTCCACCAGTGCCGCTCTCGGCGGCTGGTCGATCCGTCTCCTGTTATTCGTCAGCCCCACCAGCAATCAGAATCTGTACAATTTCAGGAGTGCTCTGCAAGCTCGCCACCGCCAGGAGCGACCGGCCATCGGCTAATCTCGTATTGACGTCCGCACCGGCATCTATGAGAATCCGCAGCGCTTCGGTGTTTCCCCATCTAATCGCGGCGTACAGCAGCGGATCGTTATTGCTGTCCCGCGCGTTCACGTCCGCACCGGCGGCGACGAGAATTCGCAGCGCTTCGGTGCTATCCCACCAAATCGCGGCGACCAGCAGTGGATCGTTATCGCTGTCGCGGGCGTTCACGTCCGCACCGGCGGCAATGAGTATCCGCAGCGCCTCGTTCCTGTCGCGCCAAATCGCGGTGTAGAGTAGCGGATCGTTATCGCTGTCGCGCGCGTTCACATCCGCCCCGGCGTCCACGAGTATCTGTACTTTCTCCGGAGAAGCCCTCCAGATCGCGGTGTACAGGAACGGATCGCCTTGGTCGTTGCTGGCGTTCACCTCTCTGCCCTCGTCAATGAGAGCTTTCAGTTCTTCATTGCTGACACTGCCTCGCCATATCGCTCCGTAGAGCTCGGGGTCGCCAGGAGGATAGGGCGTGGCTTTGGGCAAAGGCGGCAGCGTAGGCTGAGGCACGACTGTAGGCGCTTGGGTTGGGCGCGTGGGTCTGGGCGAGGGGCGAGTCGGTGTCGGCGCAGTGTCAGTGCTGCGCGACACTGTTTCCTGAGCGACCGCAGGGCGCGGCGCGGGCGTGGGTTCCTCGTAAAGGACTACTATTGCGACAATGCCGGCGATGATTACTACGGCAGCAAGTATGAACACTAATACATAGCGGAACATAGCTACTACCTCAGGTACCAGTAAATGACCCGATGTGAGTTGTCAATGCCGACGGCAAGTTCTCCAAATGCGGAGGTTCTTAGCGAGGCAGGACACTGCCGAACGTACGAGCGTTGACGGGAGACGAGTGCCGAGCCGGCACTGTGCCTGCCACATGGTATGTTACGATATTACCGGATGTCAGCACTGTAAGCCAGTTCTTGGTAGTGAGTCCAAGACTCCAAGCCATTCTGCGGGAAGGGCAGGTGTCGTTATGGAAAGCGAGAGCAGCTACTGCTCGCACTGCGGCAGCGAAGTGGATGCTGGAGCGAAATTTTGCACGCAATGCGGCGCGCCAACTCGGTCAAGCGATGCTCCCGTGGAGGCACGCGAGGTCAGTAGACCGCCCCGCATGGCAAGGGCTCCACTTCCGGTAGGCGCGGCACGAAGTGGATTTGTGCGCTTCTTGCGCGTTGACCCGTCCGGCGGACTTTCAGGAATCATGTCACCGATACTGATCTGGACCGCCGCCGTGGGCATATTGACTTGGTCCGTCCTCGGACTGCTTTCGCTTCGCTTTGACCTCTCGTTCTTGAATCTCCAGGACTTGTTCTTTACCATGCTGATCATTGTTGGAATAATCTTAAGCGTTGCCGCCAACGCCTTTCTTGTCCTCAGCTACCGCGACCGGACAGGGGCGCTTGGACAGGTCTTGAAGCAATTGCCGATGGTATGGGCGGCTGCTTTGTGCGTGGGGTTGTCCATTATGATTTGGCAAGTGTGGACTGATTTCGCCGGCGGCCCCAACGAGCTGCGGCGGGCGATGTTTTCACTAATCGGCGTTGGGGTGTGTGGCATGTACGGCGGGTACTTGTCTCTAGTGGTCGTCGGTCCAAATCGAATCTACCAGGCGGTGCGCTGGGTCTTATACGTTCTCATAGCTATAGTCGCCTTGGAAATCCTGGATGCGCTATGGTGGGGGACTCGAGACTTGTCCGGGGCAGAGATTGGGATGCACTTCCTCAGAGCCGGTGGAACCGCATTTGCTTGCGCTGTCGCGTACTCCTTCATTGTCTTCTTCATGGCTCAAGCAAAATCCAAGAAGCGGCAGACCAGCGTGCTCATTGCGTACCTCGTGCTGGGGCTGGTCGGATTTACGATTGCGGTTGCGTCATTGTGGGACACTTTTCCTGCAGGTGCAATCCGATTCGTCCACGGCGCAATCGTCATGGTGACCATCGCGACTATTGGACTGTTGCTCGTGCAGCAATTCCATAGAAAGCGGAACACCGGCAACCCGCCGGCGGACAACGCAGAAGCCACAGGCCAATCCAGCCCCACCACGGCCTCTTGACCAAGACTGTAGCTAGATAGCCATTGGCTGCATGCGTAGCTCAAGTGCCTCGCCTGCAACGGCGACAGTTGTACAGGGAGCTAGGTTACACACGTTACTGCCTGTGGTCTGCGGTTGCTGTGAGTTGCGAAGATACATCTGCCGCGACCAGTTTTCTCGCGCAGGAGCGGCGGCGACGCCATTTGTCAACGAGTCGTTGTGAAACCTGTAGCTGGTTTCTCGGACTCCAAAGCAGTGATGAGCCTTACGCAGACTTCGTTTGCGAGGAAGTAGCCGTCACGGGTGAGTCGAATAGAGTCCTCGTCCACCGCTACCAGGTTAGCGCGGGTCAATTCTGCGAGTTCAGGCCCGAGCAATGTCACAGGGTCTGTGCCAAAGCGCGCCGCGAACTCTCGGCGCACGATGCCCCGCTGCAAGAGTCGCAGATTGAGAAAGATGCTCTCTTCCGCAGCCATAGCGGGCGTAATAGTCTCTGAGCGCAGGGTTGTCGATTCTCCTTGGAGCGCCCGCTCGATATACGCGCGGGGCGGGCGCATTTCCTCAGTGCGTGTGCCGTGCACGTAGCCGTGCGCGCCCGCTCCCAAGCCCAAGTAGGGCTCGCAGCGCCAGTAGATCTGGTTGTGCTCGCCCTCCCTGCCCGGTAGCGCCCAATTTGAGATCTCGTAGTGTGCGTAGCCGGCGTCTGCCAAGCTATCCGAGGCAAGTGCGTACATATCGGCGGCGGTGTCATCGGGCGGGAGCCGTATGCGGCCGCTCCCCACCCAGCGCGCGAAGGGCGTGGTGGGTTCCACGGTGAGACAGTAGAGCGATAGGTGTTCCGGCGCGAGCGCAAGGGCAGCCTCCACGTCATGCCGCCAATCGGCAAGGGACTGGTCGGGCACCGCGTACATCAGGTCGAGACTGACATTTTGAAAGCCGGCTTGTCGCGCGAGCCGTAGGCCGCGCTGCGCTTGCTCGGCGCTATGGTCGCGTCCCAGCACCTTGAGGAGACGGCCGGTGAAGCTCTGTACGCCGAACGAGAGGCGGTTGACTCCGGCGGCGCGAAAACCGGCAAAGCGGGCGGCGTCCGCCGTGACGGGATTCGCCTCGAGCGTAATCTCACAGTCGGCCTCTAGTGGCAAGACGTCATCCACCGCACGAATCAGTTGAGCAACGTGTGCCGGTTCCAGAAGCGATGGCGTGCCGCCGCCAAAGTACACCGTACGCGCGGCGTCGAATCCACTTGCCCTCGCCCGGCATGAGATTACCCGACGCAGTGCCTCAACGTACGCCGGCACGAGCGACTGTAAGCCGGAGTACGTGTTAAAATCGCAGTAAGGACACCGCACGCGGCAGAAGGGAATGTGCAAATAGACGGCGAGCGCGTTCTTGACTTCCACACCCATGTCTTTCCCGCAGAGATCGTGAAGGCGCGTGAGCGCTATTTTGCCGGCGAGCCCTGGTTTGAATCACTCTATGCCGCTCCGCAAAGCCGCCTCGCCACCGCAACAGACCTTGCGCAAGCAATGGATCGTGACAATATTGCGGCCGCGGTGGCGCTCAACTTTGGCTGGTCCGATCCGGGACTCTGTCGCGAAACGAACGATTCTATTTTAGAAGCTCTGCGGCCACATCGCCAGATTGTGCCCTTCTGTGCGGTTGTGCCGGGTGATTCGGGCGCTGCAGATGAAGTCGCGCGCTGCGCGGCTATGGGCTTTCGCGGCGTGGGCGAGCTAAATGCCGACGGCCAGCAATTTGACATAACTAATGAGCGCACGATGCAGCCCGTCATCGACGCATGCCGCGCGCACGGCATGGTGCTGCTCTTGCACGCCAGCGAGCCGCTTGGCCACGCGTATCCAGGCAAGGGCAAGACGACACCGGAAAAACTGCTGCGCTTGCTGGCAATGGCACAAGACGTGCCAATCGTGTTTGCGCATTGGGGCGGCGGACTGCTCTTCTATGAACTGATGCCTGAGATAGAATCGCTCGCGCGTAGTGCATACTACGATGCTGCCGCCACGCCCTATCTCTATGCGCCGCATATCTATCGAATTGGTACACAGCTAGCCGGTTCGCGGGTGCTCTTTGGCAGCGATTATCCGCTCATGCGGCCGCGCCGCGCCTTAGCGCACCTGGACAAGGCGCAACTGAATCCCGAGGAACGCAAGGCGTTGCTGTGGGAGAATGGAGCGCGCCTGTTGGGATTGGCGTGAGCGATAAGTGACCGGTATGCCACGGCTCGCATTGCGGCCTCTGCTCTTTCACCGCGAATTCACTTAGCGTGACGCCGGTCACTCCATCCAAGCTTGTTCTTTGCCGCAGTGTATCTGCCTAAAGGTGCAGAGGGGAACATGCCTGTTGACCTTGCTACAGCCATGCCTGACGCTGGCGCCCAATCGAGCGATGCGAAGCCGGCGAGCCCTCGCTTTCATGAGTTGGACGCGCTGCGCGCGGTGGCGATGTTCTTGGGCATTGTGTTGCATGCCTTCCTCTTTCTCATCCCCGAGGCATGGCCGATACAGCATCCCGATCCGCCGGCATTAGTGTATTGGGTAGGACTGAACGTTATACATGGCTTTCGCATGCCGGTCTTCTTTTTGCTCAGCGGATTTTTCACCGCAATGCTGTGGGAACGACGCGGATTGCGAAAATTAGTGAGCCACCGCGCCCAGCGGATCGCGTTGCCGCTGGCATTGGGCTGCATAACGGTCATCCCGGTGAATGTGTGGGCGTTTTCCGTCGGCGACTTTCAATTTGCGTATTGGCCGTTCTATTGGCTGTACGGCTTCCATCACCTGTGGTTTCTTTGGATACTCCTCTGGCTGTGTGCCGCATTTCTGGTGTTGGCGCGGTTGGGTGTGCAGTTCACGAATCCAATACTGTGGTGGGCGTTGATCCCGCTCACGCTCGCGCCACAGTTGCTTATGCAAGAACAGATTGTTGGTCCCGATACGTCAGATACACTCATTCCGCAGCCGCTGGTGCTGGCCTACTACGCGTGTTTCTTCTTCTTTGGCGCTTTCTTTTTCCGGCGAAGAATCACAATGCGCCGCCAGTGGGCGCTGGCGCTGCTGCTGGCATTTCCGGCCGCATTTGTCTTGCTGTTTCCTACCGTGGAAGTGGCGTGGGCGCTACCGGTCTCCGGGGTGGCTCAGGTTGCGTACGCGTGGTTGATGTGCTTTGGCCTAATCGGGCTATTTCGCTGGATTGCGTCACGGGAGCGGCACTGGGTGCGCTACATGTCGGACTCATCCTACTGGCTCTATCTGTGGCACCTGCCGTTGATTGTTTTTGCCCAGCGGCTGGTGCTGGCGTGGCCCATGAACGCCCATCTGAAGTTCGTGCTCATTTAAGTGGCTGTTACTGCCGTGCTGCTCGCGACGTATCAGCTTGGCGTGCGCTATACGCCCATTGGCACGATGCTCAATGGGAAACGGGAAAGAGGGCGGCGCAGTCAGGCGTCGGCGTAGGTTTGTAGCAGGGTCAGAGACCCAGTCGCCGGTAGTGAGCGTTCTGCATAAGACCCACGCTAGCCAGGTAGCGAAGGACTATTGAGATCTCACTCGACTTAGTCCCAGTCATGCTGTTGAGGAGCAGGGGACAAGCCCTAGGGCTGTCGCACAAGCTTCTGCCTTGGGCAAACCGTAGGGCTGAGAGCTGCTATGGGAGAAACGAAACTCCATCACACTAACGTAGGGGCACGACATGTCGTGCCCCTACTGCGCTTGACAAACCGTGTAGAAACACTCTCGTGAGCGCCGCGTTGTCTAATGCGGCGGCATTTGCGACAAGCCCCCGCGCTACATTCTGCCTGCGAGTCTTGGGAACGAAGCGGCTAAGTATTCAAGGCCAAAAGACCACTACTCTCCGCAGCGCAACGCCCCAGCCGGGCCACGACTACGCTAGAGGGACCTCACATCTACATAGAGGCGATGAAAGTCCTATCGGGCTTCGACCAAGGCGCCGCTCAGCTTGCCGGCATGGGCGGCGACTTTGGCGAAGGCAGCGGCGTACTGGTCGATTAACTCATCAGCCGGACGGGTGAAGCTAGGCAGGCGAATTGAGTTGTAGGGGATTTCGGGATCTTCGGTGACCGGGAGCACGACACTACTGTAGTCGATCTTCGTCACATTCGGCCCCAGCACCTCCCACAGAACGTCCCCAGTCCCGTGCTCGTTACCCGCAAATACCGGATGTTTGTGGAGCATATGCGTGAGTCTGCCGGCGTGGGGCGTGTGCGTGTCCTTCTGCGCGGGAGAAGAGACTTGCGCGCCCTCGGCCTGCAAAACTTCAAGCAGCCGTGCGCGTGAGATGCCGCCAAGCACAGCGGGATCGAACATGATGCGACCGCTTTGGTAGGGCGAAGGAAAGTAGTCGGGAAAGTCGGGCGCAGAGAAGCCCTCGACAGCAGTGACCGCTGCTCCCAACCTGTCCGTGTTCTCGTGCCGCACGGCAAGACGTTCCTTCCAATATTTCATCTGGACGACGCCGATGGCCGCCGAAAGGGTCGCCATGCGGTATTTCTCGCCAAAGCTGAAGCCGGACACGGCGCGCCATTTGGGATCCGGCAAATTCCGCAGGCGTTCGTAGTGGCCCAGCGAAGCGGCGCGTTGGTACACCTCGGTGTCATCCGTCATGAAAACGCCGCCCTCACCGGCAGAAGTGCTCTTGCCGTGCTGGAAGCTGATGGCGGAAGCGTCGCCAATGCTACCCGCCATGCGCCCACGGTGGGTTGTGCCCTGTGAGATGCAGTTATCTTCGATTACGCGCAATGAGTGACGTGCGGCGATGTCCATAATGGCGTCCATGTCCGCCGGACAACCGGGCCAGTGCACGACCATGATCGCTTTCGTGCGGGGCGTAATCTTGCGCTCCACGTCAGCCGGATCGAGGGTGAGCGTCACCGGATCGATGTCGGCAAACACCGGCGCCGCGCCGCTGCCGACGATGGGCAGGCAATTAAACGGATGGATGGCCGACTGCGAGATCACCTCGTCACCCGGTCCGACGCCAACACCGAAGAGCGCCGACCGCAGCGATGCCGTACCCGATGAGTGCGCCAGGGCGTGCTTGACGCCCCAGACTTCCGCTACCATCCGCTCCAATTCCGTGATCGGGCCCGGCCCGCCAAACTGGCTGGCGAGGGCATGGTTGCGGATGAGGTCTGAGACTGCGTCCACTTCCTCCTCGGTGTAGATCGGCCATTGCATGTAATGACTGTGGTCCAGCGTGACGGCCGGCTCGCCGTCCAGGATTGCGGGTAGTGTTGACATGGTCTCTCCTCGCTAAATGTTCAGTCGACACTTCACCTTAGGACTTCTCTAACCGAGCACTCAGGAGCGCAGGTTCAAATGTGCCTTGTGTTCAGTCTCCGTGGGGGATACCCAATTCCGCGCAGATGCCTTTCACGTAACCAAAGTCTGCTTTCGTCTGCTCGATCAATTCTTCGTGGTTCAGGCTCTTCCACGAAGCCGCGCCTTGGTATTCGCTGTGGAATGAAGCGTAACCGTCGTAGCCGATCTGCTTGAGGTAGCCGAACGCCTCAGGATACGGCGTGAAGCCGCGTTCGACCGGCACCAACCTCCGGTGCCACTTGAACTCGCCGGTCTTGGCATCCGCTTCCCAGAATTGTCCCATGTTCTTCAGCGCGAGCATGATCAGCCTATCGGAGAGCAGGTCAAGTCCTTGAATCCAGCCGCCAAAGCTGCCCTCTATGCCCATGTGGCCCAGATCTGCGTAGAGACCTATCGCCTGTGGGTCGAAGCCCTCGATCTGCAGGCCGATGATGGGAGCCACCGCAGCCAAGTTTGGGCCGGAGTGAACGTGCATGCCCCCGCACACGTCGTATTTGTGGCAGAGGCGTTCGATACCTTGCATGGCTTCCCGCACCTCGGCAAGCTGACGCTTGATATTGCCGAAGCCGTCATACTTGTGGTAGCCCAGCTTGAATTGCGTGATGCCCAGGTCGCTCGCAGTCGCCAGAATGTCCTCGGCGTGGGGCGCGTCGGCGCTGTAGATGTTCGTCGTAATCCAGCCGACCTCCAGGCCCCGGTCGCGGATGGCTTTGGCAGCTTTGGGGAGATCGGTCTTGACGTTTTCGGGTAGCACGTGGCCGGGGCTGCGCACCGTCAAATCAACCCCGTCCAGGCCGATGCCGGCTATCGTATCCGCAAGCTCCTCGTAGCTGAGATGCTCGAGATGCTTGGAGAACAATATGAATCTCATAAGGCGGAGACTCCTTGGCAAATTGAGGGAAAAAGACTGTTGCGCGCTAGTGTAGCGGTTTTTCAAGACGCTGTCTATCGATATTGCCTTAGACAGTCGAGCCGCCCCTTTCCTCTAACTGCGCGGTTCAAAACCGCCTAACTCTGGGTTATACTAGGCAATGGACGTTTTTTCAGCATTGCAGGAAGAAGGGGATTGAAATGACCGACTGGCCTGCCAAAGAAAAACAGTACTACATGAACACATTCAACCGCCTGCCGGTTACGTTGGTATCCGGCGATGGCTCCTGGGTGTGGGATGATCGAGGCAGGCGTTACCTGGACTTCTTGCAAGGCATCGCGGTCAATGTGTTGGGCCACGCCCATCCTGTGCAGGTGAAAGCAATCGCAAAGCAAGCGACTACCTTGCTCCATACGTCGTCGCTCTTTCACGTGCCCCGGCAGTATGAACTGGCGGAACTATTGGTGGAGAACTCCGCGTTAGACCGGGTCTTCTTTGTGAATAGCGGCTCGGAAGCGCTGGAAACCACCATTAAGATCGTAAGGAAGTACGGCAAGCTGAACCGTGACGGGGCGCATGAAATCATCGTGATGAGCAACGCCTTTCACGGGCGGACGATAGCTGCTGTGGCGGCGACGGCAAATCCGCACTATCAAGAGGACTTCGTCCCCATGCCGGCGGGTTTTATTCGTGTGCCGTTCAACGACCTGGCGGCGGCACAGGCGGCGGTGGGCCCAAAGACTGCCGGCATCCTGGTGGAACTCATCCAAGGCGAAGGCGGCGTGTACGAGGCCGACCAGGAGTACGTACAGGGACTGCGCGCGTTGTGCGACGAGCATGATTTACTGCTGGCGCTCGATGAAGTGCAGACCGGCATCGGCCGCACAGGACGCTTATTCGCCTATGAGCACTACGGCATCAAGCCTGACGTCATGGCCTTGGCAAAGGCCCTCGGCGGCGGACTACCCATTGGCGCCTGTATGGTCAATGAACGCGCCGCCGTCTTTGTGCCCGGCGATCACGGCTCCACGTTTGGCGGCAATCCCTTTGTTTGCGCGGGCGCTGCCGCCGTGGTGGGTCATGTGATTGAGAACGAGCTATGGAAGAATGCCGCGCACCAAGGCGAGCGCATCAAGGCCGGACTTGCCGAAATCAGCGCCCGCCACGGCAATGCAATTGCGAACATTCGCGGCAAGGGGCTGCTCCTGGCATTTGACTTGGGTGAAGAGCGAGCCGAAAAATTCAATGCGCATGCCTTGGAGTGCGGCCTCATCGTAAATCGCGTCGCGCCGCCCAGCATTCGCATGGCGCCTGCTCTGAACCTGACCGATGCGGAAGCGGACGAGGGCCTGGCGCGGATTGAGAAGACGCTGAGCGGAATCCTTTAGGGCATTCTACATGCCGCATTTGCTGTGTACCCCAGGCCCCCTCAGCCTGTGGACAGCAGTGGTATGCGCTTTCGTGCATTCAAGCAACCTGACGATTGTGAATAGGAGAATATTAATATGGCTACTCGCCAAGGGCGCGTAGTCCTGGCCTACTCTGGCGGCCTGGACACCAGCGTCTGCATACGCTGGCTACAAGAAGAATATAAGATGGACGTGGTCACGCTGACCATTGACCTCGGCCACGAACCGGACCTGTCGGCAATTCGCGACAAGGCGATTCAGACCGGCGCGCGCAAGGCGTACGTAGTCGACGCGCGGGACCTGTTCATCGCGCACTTCATCTGGCCCGGCCTCAAGGCCGGCGCGGTGTACGAGAATGCCTATTATCTGGCGACGGCATTGGGACGCCCATTGATCGCAAAGCTGCTCGTGGACGTCGCACGTGAAGAGGGCGCGCAGGCCGTGGCGCACGGCTCCACCGGCAAGGGCAACGACCAGGTGCGCTTCGACGTGTCAGTGCATGCGCTCGCGCCGGAACTGCAAGTAATCGCGCCGGTGCGCGAGTGGGGTCTGACTCGCGACCAAGAGGAAGCGTACGCCAAGGAACATGGCATTCCGGTGCCGGATGGGTCGCGTCAGCCGTATAGCTTAGACCAAAACCTTTGGGGCCGCAGCATCGAATCAGGGCCGTTGGAAGACCCCTGGGTGGAACCGCCGGAAAATGCGTACGAATGGACCGTCGCGCCGGAGAACGCGCCGGATACGCCTGCCTATGTCGAAATAGGCTTTGAAGAAGGCATTCCTACTGCCATCGACGGCCGGGAAATGAGCGGAGTCGACCTCATCCAAGAGCTAAACGACCTGGGAGGCGCGCATGGCGTGGGCCGTGTGGACCACGTGGAAAACCGGGTGGTCGGCATCAAGTCGCGGGAGATTTACGAATGTCCCGCGGGCACGATCCTCTTCAAAGCGCACGAGTCCCTGGAGCAGCTCACGCTCTCCGGCGACCAATCGCACTTCAAGCGCGTCGTTGCGGAAGAGATTTCACGGCTGGTGTACGGCGGTCTCTGGTTCTCAGCGCTCAATCGCGACCTGATGGCCTTTGTGGACAGCACTCAACGCTCGGTGAGCGGCACCGTGCGGGTGAAGCTGTACCGGGGTCAAGCCACGGTGGTTGGGCGACAGTCGCCGCACTCGCTCTACCGTGAAGACCTGGCGACCTACCTGAGCGGCGATGCCTTCGATCATCGTGCAGCCGAGGGCTTTGTAAAGATATGGGGACTGAGCACCCAGGTACAGGCGCGCCAACAATTGCACGCGAATGACGCTCCGCTTCTACCCCAAGCCAAACGGCTGGAAGCCAAAGAGGCCGAAGATGCGTAACCGTTTGCCGACCCGGACTGACAGAGATTGCCAATGTCTATTTGCGTTGTTGGGCTCTCTGCACGCTTTTAATGGTTAAGGGGTGGCATGGCAGATGTCGGGGTTGCGGTCTCTGCTGATGTGCTCTGGGAAGATCGTCACCGCAAGCTATTCTTGGCTGACGGTCGCGGGGTGCTGAATGAGGCTGATGCGGCGGCGTATGTGGAAGAACGGGGCTTCGTTCACCTTTTCTCGCCGGGAAGGCTGCCCTGGCCCAACGTGAGCGCTGCTGAATTGCGCGCACGCGGCAGTCTTGAAACCTTCTCGCTGGCGGCGTGGCGGTGGAAGAATTCCCTGCCCGCTGTGAAGCGTTGCGCATACGGGCACCATCTCCGCCGGCGGGGCGTCTTCATTTCTTGGCGGCTCTTTCCGGCATTTCGCCAGCTTTGGGGGTTGCATGGTCCGGTGGACCAGGTGTTGGAAAGTGACCGGCTCAATCCAATAGAACGTCACGTGCTGCAGGTGGTTGCTATCCAGGGCCCAATCCGGTCGCGGGACCTGCGCCGTGAAGTACAGGGGCTTTCCGGTGCGAGCAAACGGCACTACCAAGCCGCCTTGCGCACGCTTCAAGAGCGTTTTCTGATCACTGTCGCCGGGGGCAGTGTGGAGGGTTTCACCATGCACGATTGGGACTTGGTGGAGCGGCATGCCCCGCTTGGAGCTCTGGCAGCGACGCTCCTTGAAGACGAGGCACGCGCTCAGCTCACGCTTCAGGCCGTCGCGAATGCGCCTTACTGCACGGCGCGAGAGATTGCGCTACTCTTTGGATGGGAAAGAAAACTGGTTGCAGCATTGCTTGGAGGGCTTACCGAGAAGGGCATGCTTGCCATGACCAAGGTGGAGGGACAGCAGGACACGAGTTTCTGCGTCACATGCTGACGGAAATGTAAACCGCCGCGTGCCAGGGTTTGCCGTGTGAGGTTGGGTTCTGGGCAAGACTGTCATGGATGTTCACAGTTAAGTGACCGTCATTCCCGCGCAAGCGGGAATCCATCTTCGATTCACCGGATGTACGTTTCCTTAGTCTGGCGATAAATCCAAACTCGATGTTCTCGCTGCATTCGGAACCACCTGCCCTGTATTGACGTGCGCAGGCGCGAAGGGGGAGAAGAACGGGGCGTTACTCACGCAATGAATTGAGCATAGCTGCATATGGATCGCACTAAACAACCAACCACCCTGTGGGGCGGCCGCTTTGCGAATGCGCTGAGTGGCGACATGCTGGCATTTTCGACTTCGCTGCCGGTGGACTGGCGGCTCTATCGCGAGGACATTGTCGGCTCGCAGGCGCATTGCCGCATGCTCGCGAAGCAGGGCATCATCGCTCAGGATGAAGCCGACGCAATCTGCATGGGCCTTTCTGCGGTCTTAGAATGGATCGAAAGCGGAGCGATCACGCCGGATGCCGAGCGCTGGGAAGACGTGCATTCCGCCGTCGAAGATCTCTTGCAGGAGCGGATAGGAGCTGTGGCAGGCAAACTGCACACGGCGCGGAGCCGCAACGATCAGGTTGCGACTGACGTTCGTTTGTGGTGCCGGGGCGCGCTCGACTCACTCGGTTTGCAGCTCTGCCGGTTTCAAGAGACTTTGCTCGTACAAGCCGCAGCGCACGCTGCGACCAGTATGCCCGGCTACACGCACCTGCAGCGCGCGCAGCCGGTGACGTTCGGCCATCACCTGCTGGCGTACGTGGAGATGCTCGCGCGTGACTTTGCGCGGTCACGGGAATGCCGGGCGCGGGTGAATGTCCTGCCGCTAGGCGCGGCGGCGCTCGCGGGCGCGCCGTATCCGCTAGACCGCGACTTTGTCGCCCAGGAGCTCGGCTTCAACGCCGTCGCGGCCAATAGCATGGACGCCGTGAGCGACCGCGACTTCGTGATCGAGGCGCTGCACATCTGCAGCCTGATTATGGTGCACCTTTCGCGGCTGGCCTCGGAGGTGATCCTCTGGTCGTCTGCCGAATTTGGCTTTGTGGAGCTCGACGACGCGTACGCGACCGGCTCCAGCATCATGCCGCAAAAGAAGAATCCCGATTCAGCGGAGCTGACACGCGGCAAGGCCGGGCGTGTGTTCGGCGATCTGTTTGCACTCCTCACGCTCATGGAAGGGCTGCCGCTGACCTACAACCGCGACCTGCAGGAAGACAAGGAAGCGCTGTTCGATGGCGTAGATACGACGGCGGCTTGCCTTGACATAATGACCGCCGTGATTGGATCGCTCCGCGTCAATGCCGTACGCATGGCTGAGGCTGCCGGCGGCGGCTTCACGACGGCTACCGATCTTGCCGACTATCTGGTGCGGCAAGGCTTGCCGTTCCGCGAGGCGCACGCTGTGGTCGGACGCATCGTGCGCATTTGCCTCGATCGCGGTTGCGACCTGAAGGACCTTTCGCTCGCAGACTTTAGAGAGGTCTGCGACCGCATAGGCGCTGATGTGTTCGAAGTGATTTCGGTGGAAGGGTCAATTGCAGCCCGCGACGTACTCGGTGGCACCGCGCCTGCACAAGTCAAAGCCGCCATCGCGACGGCGCTTGCGCGGCTGGAGCAAGACGCCGCAGCGATTCCTTGATCCGGAAGCGCTTCAGGCTTTGCACGGGAATATACTGCGGCTCTCGTTGACCGTCTGTGGGGTGCGTTGGTACACTGGAATCGTCGACTTTCCGCGGTAGCTCAATGGTAGAGCAGGCGGCTGTTAACCGTCTGGTTCGAGGTTCGAGTCCTCGCCGCGGAGCCAGACTCTCGATCACAGACTAATCCCAGCTTACGTGGTGCTTTGGGTAGATGAATCTTGAACAACAACTGCGTACGCAGTGGGTTGAACACGTCCAAGACTGGATTCAACAAGACCAATCGATCCGCACCGGCATGCTCGACGCGTGGATGCTTGAAGCGCTGGGAGACGTCGCCGGACGTCGCGTGCTGGACATAGGATGTGGCGACGGACGCTTCGCTCGCGTCCTCGCCGGCTTTGGCGCGCAAGTCACCGGTATTGACCTCACTGAGCCTTTGGTCGAGCAAGCACGCAATCTTGCGAGCGACGGTGAAACCTATCTCGTCGGCAATGCGGAAGACCTAGCGGGCATAGGCGACGCAAGCTTCGATCTCGCCGTCTCTTACATCGTGCTGGTGGACGTGCTCGACTATCGGCGGTCGATTCAGACGGCATTCCGCGTGCTGAGGCCCGGCGGGCGCTTCGTGGTGTGCAACGTACACCCAATGCGCATGGCACAGCCCAACGGCTGGATCAAACAGGGCGACCGCAAGCTCTTCTACGCCGTTGATGACTATGCGGACGAAGGTCCTCGCGAATTCGAATGGTGGGGCGAGTCGTTCTTCAACATGCACCGGACCCTCTCCAGTTACGTCTCGGCCTTCTTGGAAGCGGGGTTTGTCATAGACGGCATTCAGGAGCCGACCCCCTCGGACGCACAGCTTGCCGCCAATCCAGGGTTCGCCGACGAAGTTCGCGTACCCAACTTCATCATCTACACGCTGCGCAAGCCTTCGCGATAGACAGGCTGTCAAGGCTCTTGCAGTGGTGCCGCGAAGCCCGCTTTCCTACGTCATTTGACGCTGTACCAGCGTGCGAAACATGCCTTCGGCGTCGTATAGCTCGCCAAAGCTGCCCGCTTGGACGATGCGTCCCTGATGCAGCACGTAAATGCGTTCTGCTTTGCTGATGGTTGAGAGCCGGTGGGCGATTACGATTCGCGTGGCGGCGAGTCGCTCGATGCCCTCCATAACCTGGGCCTGACTCTTGGCGTCGAGCCAACTGGTAGCCTCGTCGAGGAACACAATGCGCGGGTCCCGCACGAGGGCGGCGGCGATTCTAATGCGTTGAATCTGGCCGCCGGAGAAGTTCGAGGCGGAGTCGCCGACTGGCGTAAACATCTGCATGGGCATGGCTTCGATTTCCTTGTCTACGGCAGCCAGTTTGGCTGCGCGCCACGCATCCTCAATCGATAGCTCATCCCCCATGCCGATAATGTTGTCCAAAAGGTTGCCGGGCATGAGGGCGCCGCCTTGAGTCACGACGCCAATCTGGCGACGTACGGAGCGCCGGTCAAGGTGCGCAAGATCACGTCCACCATAGTAAATGCCGCCAACTGAGGGTTTTTCAAGGCCAAGCGCCAGGCGCATGAGCGTGCTCTTGCCGGCGCCCGATTCGCCCACTATGGCAATGAACTCTCCGGGGCGGGCGTGAATGTAGACATCATTGATAGTTTGGGGCCCAGCATTGCTGTATTGGAAACTCACGTGGTCGAAGCGCACCTCGCCGCTGAGAACGGCTGGCGCGGCGCCCGACTGCCTGCTCTCCGGCACCGCTTCCAAGATCGGCCTCACTTGCTCATAGCCCGGAATTATTGAGGCGATGGTCTCAAAAGACTGTCCCATCACAATGATCGCTCCGTAGAACGTGATTGAGACCGCATAGACGGCAAGGAAGTTGCCTAGTGAAAGTTGGTCCGGGCCGAGCCAGAGTGTTACGCCAAAGAGGGCTGCGCCCATAAAGGCCGGCATGGCGGCGCTAAATGCAACAAGGTGATCGTTCAACCTGCCTATCTGCAAACTTGCTTGCTGCTGCCCGCGATAGCCGCGCGCCCAAGAAGCGAATGCCGATGCTTCCGCGCCGGCGGACCGCAGTTTGCTCATGCCGTTGATGAATTGCAGGAGCTCGCCCGCCAGACTTCGAGAAATGGCGTACAGACGGCGCTGAGGGCCTATTTGTAAGAGGCCGAATACGCAGGTGACGGCTAGTGAGAAGAGTCCTAGTCCGATGCTGAGCCACGCCAGCGTAGTGTCATAGACAAAGAGCAGTCCGAGCATGGGCAGAAAGAAGCCCAGTGTAATGAGGGCATTGGCGACCACACCCGACACGCGATCGCGGAGGAGCTGTAATGCCGACATGCGGACTAGGAGATCACCGGCGGTAAAGTTTCGGAAGAAGCTGGGCGGTAGGCCGAGCAGACGGTCCCAAAGCGCTGCACCGATGCGCGTAGAGGCCCGGCCTTCCAGCCTCATCATTGCCGTGCCTCGTAGGACCTGCAGCAGCGTTCCCACGATGGCAAATGCGGCCAGGGCTATGGTGATTTGGACAACCATACCTCCTACTGCAGCCGGGAGCACCCAATCTGCCAGCAGACCTATTGCTACTGCAGGGACAAGTGTAAGGAGGCTGGCTAACAAGCCGGCTCCTGCGAATTGCCCAAAGTCGGCGGCCATGCCCTTCGTGGCAAGACGGAAAATGTCCCTGAAATCCAGCGTTCGGTCGGCTGGCAGAGGCCGGTAGAACGACCACGCATCTTCATGGAATGTGGCTGCCCGTTCCGCATTGAGACGGGCCGAACGACCGGATACCGGGTCCTCCACACGGTAGCGTCCTGTAATGCTTGGTAGCAGCGCTACCGGTTGACCGTCTTCTTGTCTATAGCCTAGCAGGGGGCCACTGTCGCCAACCCACCAACGGTCCTCGACACTGAGCCGCACCTTGCGACTACGCACTCCCGATGCGTTCAGGATGTCCTGCAGTGAGAATTCCGCACCGACGAATGGGCGTCGCCGCGACGGGGGGCGAAAGTCGATTCCTTCCTCTTTGCCAATCACCGTCAACGCTGCGAGAACCGAGGAGCCGCTATCGGCAACGGTCGGATACCGTGATCCTAGAACGCGAAATAGGCTTTGTCTCGCACGTTCCTCATCGAGGCGACGGTGGACTGTGCGGGCGGTCTGTTCATTTGCTTCGTCTGCCAATAGCAGCAGCCTGTTGATGTTCTCTGCGCCGAGCGCGAGTTGGTGAAACTCCGCCAAGGCTGCAAGCAGCGTACCTTCATCGAGCAACTTTCGAGTTGAAGTGCCGGTGACACGGGCCGGAGTCTGGAGCGTAAGCCAGGTATCGGGAGTGAGTGGGACCAGGCCGGTGCCCGCTTTGTCTCGCTCTTCGGTGCCCAAGTAGGCTGCGTCAGAGTCGCCAACATCGACCCAGACCACGCCGCCCGGCCGCGCCGAAAGAACGTCGCCTGTGGCAGCATCTCGCGGCTCTGTGGCGCCGCCTGGGTCAAGCAAGAGGTTAGTCCGAGGACGAAGTTCTATCTGCGCTGCCACGGTCCCGGCGAATGCAGTAATCCACGCATCGACTTGGTCTGCTAGTGCGTTGCCAATTTTACTCTGCAAAAGGCGGTCGAGGTGGAGGCGGCGAAGTTGACTGCCGGGAGTGCCTTTGGCCAGCGTGACCAATGCTCCGTTCCCACCAGCCCCAAAGACCAGACGTCCTGCTTCAGCGCGCAGCAGGTGCTTTGCCTGAGAAGACGGTTTGTCCTCTTGGTACTCGATGAGAAAGACGTCCAGCGCGCCACGCTCGACGAACCAGGCAATCGTAGCATCGTCTAAGCGAATCGGCCGGTTGCCGGCGCCGGCAACCGGTTCGCCGCATGTGGTTGCGAATTCCCTCAGGAAGTTAGTTCGCTCTTGTGTCATAGCGTCTATTTCCCTTGCAGGGCACAGACTGTCATTGCGACTTGATTAGCTGATAGTACAAGCCTTGCTCAGCGGCGATGAGTTCCTCATGCGTGCCGCCTTGGATCTGGCGCCCGCCATCCAGCACAATGATCTGATCGCAATCACGGATTGTGCTGAGGCGATGGGCAACGATCATGCAAGTGCAGCCCCGGCGCCGCAGGCTATCGTCTATCCGCATTTCGCTCACCGCGTCGAGCGTGCTGGTGGCTTCATCGAGGAAGAGCACCGAGGGATTATCGACAAGAGCGCGGGCAATTTCCAAGCGCTGGCGCTGGCCCCCGCTAAAGTTTGTGCCCCCTTCTTCAACTCTCGAGTCGTAGCCCGATACACGGCTCATAATCTCATTGTGGATAAGGGCGTCTTCGGCGGCGGCCACCAACTGTTCATCCGGCGCAGTGGGGTTCCACATGGTCAGGTTGTCGCGCACGGAAGCGGCGAATAAGAAAATCTGCTGGTCTACGATAGACAGCGAACGTGTAAGAATCTCACGAGGGATCTCATTGCGCGCCACCCCATCGAAGAGAATCTCGCCCGACCACGGCGTGTACTCACCGCTTACCAATTTCAGAAGGGTTGTCTTTCCCGATCCGGTAGGGCCGACAAGAGCGACGCGCTGACCGGGCTCGATGACAATGCTTATGTTGTCAAGGAGAGGCGGATGATTGGGCCGGTAGCCAAACGTGACGTTGCGCAGTTCAATACGGCCCGCCAAGCGCAGCCGTCCGTCCAAGGTGGCAACTCTGTTCGGCGCAGAATTGTTCGATAGGACCAGCGCGGGATCTTCCGGGGCGTTGAGCATATCGTTAATGCGCTGAAGGTCCGCTTCTAGGAATTGAAAGGCATCTGCAAACTGCACGAAACGTCCTATCGGCTGCAGGAAGAGTCCTGCCACGACATAGAAACCCACTAGCATGCCAATCGTCATTTCGCCCGAGATGACTCGCCAACCGCCAAACCCCAACACTGTGAGGCCGCCAAGCAATAGAAAGAACCTCGGGAGCGAGGAAACGACGTAACCAAGTTCGGCAAACTTCTGTCTGGCTACAAGCTCCCGCGCTTGATAACCCGTCCAACGGGAAAAGAAGTCATCTTCGGCCGCTGTCGCGCGTAACGTATCCATGCCACGAAGTGCCGACGATCCGGTACTGAACAATAGGGCTTGCTCGCGGCGCAATTGGCGGTTCTCATCGTTGCGTAATCGTGTCAGTATGCGCATGAGCACCAGGTTTGCGATGCCCACAGCCCCAATGAGACCGGCAAGGAGCGGATCGTAGACGACCATTAACAGCAAGAACAGCCCGCTCATGACGAGCTCGATCATGATGTTGACGAGCTGGCGTGATGAGCCGCTGGCAACGTCGCCGATCAGTTGAATCCGGGACGTGAGGTCGCCCGCGTAACGGTGGGCAAAGTATTCCACGGGCAAACGGAAAAGCCGAGAGAGCATGCGTTCCGCGTGGACTACCGACAACCGGATGCCGAGCTTGCGCAACGCGCGCTGCTGCAACCACGTAAGCAGGTACAACAGGGCGCCTGCTACAACTGCCGCAGCAACGACAGCCGCGCCCCACGACCGCTCTGATTCGACGAGAACGTAGTCGACAAATAGGCTCAAGAGAACAGGTAAGGCAAGCCCGGGCAAGGCGAGCAAGAGGCCGCACGCCGCTACAAATGCGAGCGGCGACTTGACCTCGCGGAACCAGGGCCAGAGCTCGCGGAGGACACCGGGCGGCGAGCCGCCGGGGCGGAACTTCTCTCCTGGCTTTGCCGTAAGCACCACTCCGGTGTAAGCTCGATCGAAGGTCTCTGCGTTGACGGTGCGGCGGCCATTCGCAGGGTCGTTGAGGTAGTAGCGCTCCTGTTCAATCCCTTCGAGAACTACAAAGTGATTGAATTCCCAGAACAGAATTGCGGGTAGCGGCACATCACCCAGTTGGTTTACTTGCCTACGCCAGCCAGACAGTTGCAGATCGTACCTTTTCGCCGCTCTGACAATGTCTGCGGCGCTGGTGCCGTCGCGGCTGACGCCGCAGGCGTTTCGCAGTTCTTCGATAGGCTCCCAACGTCCAAAGTGAGCGAGCAAGATGCCAAGGCAGGCAGCACCGCACTCGGACGTTTCAAGCTGAGGGAAGAGAGGCGTGCGCATACGTTTCTTATGCGGTGGTGCTGCTTGACGTGCCGGCATGGTATCCAGCCGCCTCAGCGAGAACCGGCAGAAAGCAGTAGTCGCACCGGTGTGACCCTACGCAAGACTATGCGCAAATCGCACGCGTCTCCGTCTGCAAGCGTTGAAGCCGCAGGCTCCCGCAAGGCCAACTGGACGAGGTGGCCGCGTACGATGGCGGGGAGGCCCATTGCTCTGAGCCACTCTGGCGGTGTGACCGGTTTGGCCGAGATAAATTGTAATTCAGCGCTCATTGCCTTCATGCTCTTGCGATCTCGATCCGGGGTCATGACCTGCGCAGCCATGCCCTTCTCAAGACCGGCCGCATCTTGCTGAGAAATCAGCGCAACCGCCTCTAGTTCACTCCCAGCGCCAGCACGGACATGCGCAACTGACGTGCCGACCGTAACCACTTGCCCGATGGACAGATTGTAAGAAGTGATAACGCCGGCAAAGGGAGTGGTGACATACTCGCCAGCCGCCTGGCGCGCTTCAAGTTCTATCAACTCCAAGCGCGCGACTTCCAGGGCATCAGATATCTTTGCGTCTTTGCTCTCGAGTAAGTCTACGCGAGAACGGGCGATGGCAATCTCCCGGCTGAGATCGGCAGTCCGCATGCGGGCGATGGGCTGCCCCGCGGCCACGGTATCGCCAACTTCCGCTAGGAGTTCAACCACATTGCCTGAGGACTCAGCGACAACGGTAAAACGGTCGCCGGGATGTGCCAACACGCACTGCGCGGCTACGCTCTGTTCAACGCTCCCAAACAGCCCCCACCCCGCCAAGCCCAAGAGTGCAATCGCCAGGAAGACCAGAATCACCCACTCATGCGGCGCCGTCACACGCAACAGGCCGTTAAGGGGCTCAGTCTTTCCTCTGCGGGCGAAGGCTTCCTCACGAAAAAGACGCCGATTGCTCGCCAACGTCGCTGCTCCAGAAAATCACAGCAAGGGAAGAGTTAGTTTGAGGGTTATTCTACCGTAAAGGCACTACGAATGTACTAAGACTGCAACGTATGTTGGCTCGCCATTCACTTCTGAGCGCAGTCAGTGAATTCACCGTGATGGAGAGGTATGGTGTGGCTCAGGCGAAGTGAGTGCCGCGTGCGCGGACGGCGAAGATCGGACGGGATAGCGGATTTCTCACGAGTCACCTGAAAGCTGTTGCACTAAACCCGTGCGAATTAGAGGAGGTCTAGAGGAGGGCCCTATTCCGGATGGCGCACTACGGCCGCGCCCTTCGACTGGAAATTCAACAGGAGCTTCAACTCGCAGGGCACGGAGCGACTAGTCTAGCAGTTCCCTGAGTTCGGTATCAATGCCCCGCTGGCTGCCGGGGGCAGAAACTCATTCGATTGTGTCCGACTCTGGTAGCTAAAGGGCCGCAAAAAGACAACAGGTACGATGCGTAATTGCAGGCGCGCATCGTACCTGTCTGGTTACCTATGAATAAACGGTTTACCGATCAGGATCGGTCCACCAGCGGCTGCAGGAACTCTCTCCTGCGCTCTCCGGGCTCTGCTCTTCTGCCGAACTGACGCCCCCAACGGCTTCTTCCAATTCGTCTTCGGTCATCTCGCCGCCTGCCGATTCCACACTCTCGGACTCAGCCGCCGGCTGCTCCTTAGTAACAGACTTTTCTCCACTCATAGTGTTCTCCTCCCAATTTGGCGCTCCGTAGGGTCAATTGGATCCCAATCCACACGCTACTCTCTATTCCCAGTCCCGCCTTGTGCATTGCTAGCACGTTATCAAAGACGCAAACTGGTTTGCAATCGCAAGCGAAGCCACACCTATTACTTTCATATACCAGAAATATTGCTAACGTTGCAACCTCTGCTGGCTTCGCAATTGTTCATGTAGTAGCAATTGGGACGATCAGCTTTGATCTCACTTGTCATTTTAGGCATTGTGCGCCTGCCAGTCAAGCCCTATCAACAAGAGCACGGATACCTACTGTTGTATGAGACTACGTTCTTGCGACCATGGACCGCTGAACCTTGCAAGGGGTCTGCCATAAACCGTCTCTACGCACTTCGCAGCAGGCAGTCGCCGAGCGCAAGGCCAAGAATGGGTACGCTACGAAACTGACTGGAGGCAAAAGGTCAGCGGCGTTGCTGCCGCTAGGTCGATAGTGACCGCACGCTGCCGCCTGCCCTCAAGCATTGCCTGCTGGATGGGCTGTGCAGCGCCAGTGCTTGCTTCCTTTACCCCTGCGACGGTTTCCGGTAGTAGCAACGAGAGGCCGCTAATGTTTGCGCCTGCCTCGAGCGTAATGAAGTGGTTCTCGCCTTGCGAATGAGCCTCGGTCAAGCGCACGCCCGCTCTTGCCCGCGAAAAGCTTGAATACTCTTCTTGGTTCTCAAAGCGGCAACCGGCCGCAATCGCGCCTTCCATGCCCAGCTCAAGCGCATGCCTTGATGCGCGCACATGGTCTTGGGGGCCAGCAGCGTACACAGGGTGGAAATTCGCGATCTGCATGGCGTGCCACCGCGTGGCGGCGGATTCGGCAAAGCGCGCGAGTTCCACGCCATATTCTTCTGAAGTTAGACCTACCATGCCCTCGACCCGGTCGGGTGTTGCCGCCATAGGGCCGGCCAGCAGGTCCTCGTGGCGCCCAATGGTCTGGCTTTCGTCCCATTGCGCGGGCATATGCCACATTTCCGTAATGCCCACGCCGTGTTGGAAGTACGGCATGCACAGACCGGTGCCGATCATATACGGCCCGTAATTCTTGTCGCGCCGCATGCGGGGATCATGAGAGGCGAAGTGTGTGGGCGTGTACCAACCAAAGTCCAGCATGATCTGCAGCAGCGGGTGGCCGGTCCACTGGCAGCCGTGACTGCAAATGGTCTCAACGTCGAGGCCGGTTTCCCGCCGGAAGACGTCCCATGACTCCTGCAGATTCGCACGCAGCGCGTCCAGGTGGTTCTCATTCAGGTCCTCAGGCGTGCGGCCGTAGCGCACCTGCGTGCCGTTCTCCTGTACCGTGTGCTGCGTTATGCTGGTCAGATCCACCTCGATGGAGACGGCGTGCCCGCGTGCGTGCCACTCTTTCATCAAGTCACCCTCGTAGCGGCTGAAGGGCGCCCGGTAGAAGGTGAGCAACGCGCCATACGACTCCACGATGTCTACCAACACGGGCGCGCCACTTTCTCCGCAGCCGTCGCCCTTGATGAACCACAGTGCCGGTGCTGCGTCAGGGAAGTACCACAGCCGCGGCAGTGCGGTCTCGTTCAGCGCTTCGGCAACCAGCGTCCGCAGAATGTCCTGATGGACGTCTGCCACTGGGACATCGCGCGTGGTCTTCTCGGAAAGCGCAAAGAAGCTATAGAGGTGACGCGGACCCTTCAGCGGCCCCATATCTTGCAGGGGTCGCTCATGCAGGTCGCCATCACCGTGCCGAAAGGTGACGACAGCCTGGCACAGGTCGTAGCCATAGAGCCAGGCTTTGCCTTCCCCAAGCCGTGCAGCTACGATGCCTGCTCCAACGAGCGCACCATCTACGTCCCGCAGTTCGGCAACCGTCTCGCCGCCCGCCAGCGGTTGCGAGATGCTATCGGGGCAAAGCAGAGGGAGGCTGCCGTGCTCCCAGCGGGGTAGCTGCCGCACCGTAAGCCACGCATCTGTCACTTGCTCGCCCGCCGCGACGCCAAGTGCGCTTAGCAGAGCGGGATCCGGCGCCAAGGCAACGAGCGATGTGCCGCCTGCCACGGCGGCAGCCAAGCGCTCAGCAGTCTCCTGGCTCATGCCGCTGCCTGCTACCACAAGCAGCTCTACGTCCGGCGGCACATCGACGAAGGATGCTGCCGGCTTGGCCTGAAACCAGGGGAAGCCCTCGCAGCGCAAGATTTCCGCGCTCACGGGCGTCGTGAGGGAATTATCGGCATAGAGGAGTAGAATTGGCTGATTCATAGTATTCCCTCAACCCCCAACTGCTGTAGCGGAAACGTTCATAGTGAACACCTCAAGGTCGTTCTGACAGGGATAACCGTCACTTGCAAGTAGCATGCGGTCGCGAGAGACCATTGTGAGGCCAAAGGCGCTGTGCATCGGCCCATGCTGGCAGAGCGAGACCGGATCGGCATGGGTGCGCGCGATGCGCGTCACTTGTTCGAGGGTGTGCGGTTCTTCCGCAGTGAGTTGCGCCAGCAACGCCGCGCGGCCCTCGCTATTCGCGCGAAAGTCGGCGTTTGACCGGTTGTCCACTGGCAGCATTTCAGCGGATACGTAGTGGTTCGCGCACCAGATAGCGTTGTCTGCCATGCGCCGCACCGCCATACGCGTTGCGGAACGCTCTACCACAACGGCATTCTCAGCCGGGTCGGTGAGCATGATGTTCATGCCATGGCTCATGACCGGCGTACTTTCGCAGAGCGCGATGCCCTCGTCAACGTCTGCGCAATACTGCAAGAGGTAGCGTTGGAGCAAGTTTGTGGGGATGCCGCTTTCCCAGTCCCGGTCGGTATTCATGATGCTGCTGCCGCCAAAGGTGAGACCGGTGTCATTTACACCCGGTCCCATCCAGGGCGCTCCCGGCCCGGAAACGCAGATGAACGGGTGGCCCTTATCGGGACGAATGTCCCAGAAAACATATGAACCGATAGAATCCTTGCCGACGTCATTGGACTTGTAATGCACGACACCGTGTTCGGCTGTGCGCAGAGCTACGTTCGTGCAGCCGACCGCACTGCGGCCGACTTCCATGCACGACGCGTAGGCTAGGATATCGTCCCGCTTGAGTCCCGCGCCGTCGGCGATGCCTTGCATCTCCGCAAGCGCCTCCGGGAAGACCCGGTCAACGGTGCGCTCCATCTGCCGGACGACGCGTTCGCGGTGGTTGGCTTCAACTCTAGATCCAAATACCACCTTCTCGATTGCCGTAGTCACCGCCTCCGCACAGGCGGCGCCGTGCTGAAGTCCCATCTCGTAGGGAGTGCCGGATAGCTCTACGCGACGCACGGAAATTCTCCTTTGTGAGCTAGGGCAGCGAGACGCTAGAGCTCGCCCCTAAGCGTGTCTGATTCGCTCGAAGTAGTTGCAGGGAATTATGTTGAGCGGCCCAAAGCGGCGTTCTATCTCGTCATAGAAGAGGTTTATGCCCAGGTTATCCGCGGCGGCGTGGGGTAAACGTACAACCGAGACTCCCACTTTCGCACCCGCCTTGGCAACTGCTGCCGAGGCGCCGATCTGAAGGACGGTATTGATGCCGGCTTTGGCGAAGAGCGGTTGCGCTTCCGGCGGCCAGAGCCACCCGCCGGCGTCCTGAATTAAGTAGCGTCCGAGCGGGGAATCCGGTTCGCCTGCGAGAACCATTGAATACGCCCCATGACGGGCAGCGCCTTGGAATTCGGGAATAGTCATGAGCGCTGCTTCGGCATCGGCCAGCGTCTGCGGCTGCAGTTCAGCGAATACCTGCTTGATGCCCACGCCGATATAAAGGTCTTGCGGCGTGTGGATCTGGACGAACGGGATTTCAAAGAGCCGCGCCATGTCGGGCCCCATCCGGTGGGGCATGTCGTCGTAGCCGGTGCGCCACTCATCGATCCAGGGCAACAGCACCTTTTCCGCGTCCTTGCGCGGTACGCCCTCGCGCACAAATATGTCGATATTGATGAGCGTGATGTCGTCGATGTGCGACCGGCCGATGCCGGTGCCGCTGGTGTGGTGGGCAATAATTGCGTCTAAGGGCACACCCTTGTCTTTGAGCCGATCGGCAATGAGGAATTCGTCTGTACCGATGTTGATGCCGGCAAGCGCGGTGTACACCTCGGCATCCTCCGGGCCGTTGACAATGCGCACGTCACCGTAAGGATTCCGCAGCCGTTCGTGGTCGAAGTAGGGCTTTTTCCAGTCGGGTAGCGAATTGAACTCTTGCTTGCGCCGCGCGAGTTCAGCGTCAAGCGTCTCGCGGCTGCGCGGATCGAGGGCTATGCCAAGCTCTATGGCGGCTTCGTAAAGGTCGCGAACTGTCATTGATTAGCCTCAGAGAGTTAGGAGAGCAAGTGGCTCTCAAGTTGCTACCAGTGTGGTGTTTTTGTGGAGGAATGGGTTTCATTGAATATTCAAGAATTCGTTCGAGATTGCAAAGATAGTAGGAAGCAATCTGTCTCGTCACTCCCGCGAAAGCGGGAGTCCATCCGCGATGCGCTCACCCACGCTTTCACAAGCGAAGAGTGTGCCTCCCGCTACGCTCTAAATTCCGCGAACCCTGTTCGACGCTGCGCTCGGCATGACATGATCTGTAAACACATACCAACGTCATGCGAATGACGAAAAGGAGTAGCGGGGCGCGCCGAGGCGCACCCCGCTACCGACAAGGCTAGTTCCAGTCGTCCGGGCGCTGTGAGAAGAGAACATTCACAGCGTCGGCAGACGTCTTCATGGCCTCCTGGACGGTACTCTCACCGGTATACATCGGCTGGAGGTTCTGGTTCGCGGTCGTCCAGAACTCGCCGGTTTCCGGCGTGAGGAAGAAGTCGCGTCCATCGTCCCGCCAGTGATCTAGGACGATGTCCCAGTCCATGCCCGGGTAGTTACCCAGGAACACGTCGGCCGATGCAAAGAGCCCTGGAAAAGCGTGCACGGCGTAGAGGTCTTGCGCCTCTTTTTGGCACAGGACGTTGAAGACGTCCCAGGCCGCGTCGGGCACTTCAGTGAGCGACATAATGCTCCAAGCATTACTGCCGGTGGCAGGACTGCGGGTACCCGCGGGCCCAGTGCCGAGCGGGGCGATGCCCAGCCGGTCGCCGAGCACCTCGTAAGCGCCCTTGAGCGGGATCAGCGTGATCTGGGACATGGCGAATTTGCCGGTGCCGATGTGACGGCCGCCGCCACCTTCCTTGCGCAACTCAGACCTCTCCTCGCCCCACGGCACCACACGGTGCTTGAGGATCATGTCCACATACATCTGCGCGCCTTCGATGGCTTTCTGGTCCTCACCATAGACGGCCATATCGCGGGCCTCGTTGAGCACCTGGCCGCCATGGTCGAGCACGAAACTGCCCAGGTTGACCTCCAAGGAAGCATAGCCAAAGTTATAGCCCCATTGGGTGGTTTGATCGCCGGTGCGCTTCGTCATCTTGGTCGCGCCATCGAGCAACTGATCTAACGTCGTGCCCATCTCCGGATACGGAACGCCCTCGTTGTCGAAGATTTCCTTGTTAAAGTAAATGGCGTCGCCGCCGCCGAGGAAGGCCAAGCCGTACATGATACCGTTGACGTCCCAGGAAGAGGAGTCAAGGTAGTCATCGCGCGATACACCGTCGCGCTTCATATAATCGCTGATAGGCAGGAACAAGCCCTGCCGCGCGCCGGCTTGCACCCAGTTGATCTGGTTCACGACGATGTCGTAGGTCGTTGTCCCGGCGACAAACTCAGTGCGGATCTTCTCCAGGAAGTTCTCGGTGACGATTTCGAGCCTGGTGGTGCGGTTGTCCAAGGCGTTATTGCAAACTTCCGCCATCTCCCGCAGGGTCTTGTTGCGGTGCTCCTGCAGGTCGTAGCAGGCCCACACCACCTCAACGACTTCGGCTTGCGGCGCTTCGGCTTCCTTGGGCGCTTCCTTCTCTTCCATCATCTCGCCGCTATCAGCGACCGGCACGGCCCCGCAGGCTGCGGCGATAGCGGCGCCGGTTAGGCCTGCTACTCCACCCAGGAAACGACGTCGTGTGGTAAATCCATTGCCCATAGACATTGCTCGTGACCTCCCGTGGTCTCCTTTAACGTGTGCCGACTTGCTGCGCGACACACTCAGACTACATCACATTTGGTTTCTCGCGGGCGCTTGGTACTTCAATCCAAAGCCCTCCTTTCTCACTCGCCTGCCCGCTCATTGCTCCGATTGAGAATACGCTTTACTTAACGCCTCCCTAAGCTTCATGACTACTGAACTACAATGTAGAGATAGAGTAAGCGTGGTGGGGCACGATGGGGCGCTCTTCAATGAAGCGCGCCGGACTGAACATCGTGATATCAAAGACCTTGCTGCTGCCCGTCAGCATCTGCTCTGCCAGCATTTGGCTGAAGACAGGACTGAGTTTGAAACCGTGACCGCTCAGGCCCACGGCCAGATGGAGCCCCGCCACGGTCGGCACAGGCCCAATGAGCGGCTGAAGGTCGGGCGAACAGTCGTAGAGACCGGATGTCGCACTGTTCACGGCGGGCGCTCCTTGGTTGGGAAAACGCCGCCGATACCGATTGGCGAGGGTCTGGAGCATTTCCGGCCGTGGCGCCGGCCAAGCGTCGGCGTCCCCATCTTCATCACCATCGTAGGGCGCGGTCTTACCCACCATAGTTTGGCCGTCCTCACGGGGTCGGTAGTAGCTGCCTGCTACGCGGTCGGAGATGATGGGGTGAGGTTTGCCAAAGTGCTCGGCGCGTTGCATGAAGGCTACCGCATGCCGTACCGGTGTGAGCGGAAGCTCTAATCCGAGCGGTGCTACCAAGTGGCGTGAAGAGTAACCATTGGCGACGACAACGGCGCGGGTGGATATGTAGCCGGCGTTTGTCTCGATGCCAACAATGCCGCTCGCGTCAACGTCCAGCCGGTCTGCGCCAACGCCAATGCGGAGTTCCGCACCGTGCCGTCGGGCTGCACTCGCAAAGCTATGGGCGGTGCGCACCGGATCGGCGTACCCCGATTCCGGCTCCCACGCGGCGGCGCCAATGCCAAACAACGCCAGCCGCGGCTCTACTTCCCGAATTTCGTCAGATGAGAGGATGTAGGTGTTGATGCCTAGTTCCCGGTGCATGGCCACATTGGCTGCTACCGTTTCTACATCGTCCGGTCCCAGCAGCGCCAGGAAGCCGGTCTGCCGGAAACCGGCAGCGCCGCCGACTTCGTCGTCAAAGTTCTCGAATACCTGGCGTGCGCGCAGCGCCATCCGCGCCAGCGTTTCGTGGGTATAGTGCGTGCGCACGATCCCCGCGGTAATGCCCGTGGCTTGCGCCGCGAGACCGCGCCTCTCGAGCAAGATTACCCGGCCGGCGCCCATCTTTGCCAATTGCCAGGCAATGCTGGTACCGGTGCTCCCGCCGCCAATCACGACAACATCAGCGGTCTCGGCCATTGGGCTCTTCCTCTTCATCGGAGTGGTGAATTCTCAGGGTCTCCCCAGGGCGGTTTCCTTCTCCCATCAAGTCACGTCAGTACGGGCTATAAGCAGTGTACCGTATTGATCGACGGTTGCGTAGTACTCAGGATGTATTACCGTCGTAGAATCGTACTCTTCCACGATCGCGGGGCCGGGAATCTCCGAGCCTGCGCTGAGCAGGTAGCGATCGAAAATGGGGCAATCAACGTATGCGTCCACTTCTCCGAAGAACACCGGACGGGAAGTGCGCCGGGCTTGTTGCAGACTTACTTGCGTAACGTCCTTTTCGATCAGCGGAGGTTTGACGATGGTGCCGAATGCGGTCAGCCGCAGATTTACGGTTTCCACCGGCTCACCGGGAACACTATGGCCGTACACCCGATTGTGCTCTCTATGGAATTGAGCCAAGAGGTCATTCAGGTCAAAGGCGGCCGTCTCGCCGCCCGGAAGTGGCAAGGTAAGCTCATAGCTCTGGCCGACGTAGCGCAATTCCACTTGCTGAACGAAAGCCATGTCGGCTGGAGCTACTCCCGCAGCGGTAAGGGCTCCCGTGCCTTGCTGCCGCAGGTCCGCGAATACTGTTGCTACATCCTCCGGATGAATTTTGTCGACTCTCTCGATTAGTGTGGTCGCGTATTCATAGGTGATGTCTGTGACCAGGAGACCCAGCGCCGAGGCCGTGCCGGGGCTGGTGGGAATGACGGTGACGGGAATGTTCATCTCGTGGGCCAGGCGGTTGGCGTGGAGCGGCCCGGCCCCGCCAAAGGCGGTAAGCGCAAAGTCGCGGGGATCGTGACCGCGTTGCACGGAAACGAGACGCAGCGCGTTGATCATCGCGACGTTAGCGATTTCTACAATGCTGTGGGCGGCTCTCACCACGTCCAAACCCAAGGGCTTGGCAATGTTGCGCTCGATCGCTGCGTGGGCGAGCTTGCCATCCAGCTTCAGGTCGCCGCCAAGCAGGTAGCCCGGGTTGAGGCGGCCCAAGACCAGATTGGCGTCGGTGACGGTCGGCTCAGTGCCCCCTTGACCGTAGCAAGCCGGGCCGGGGTCGGCGCCCGCGCTTTGGGGGCCGACGCGCAGGATGCCACCGGGGTCAACCCAAGCGATTGAGCCGCCACCCGCGCCAATCTCCACCAGATCGATAACGGGGGTGCGAATGGGGTAGCCGCCCGCACGAAAGCCGCCGCTCCCCGGCTGGGCCACGGAGCCGACCTCGTAGTCTTTGGTGATGCGCGGCGTGCCGTCTTGCACAAGGCCAACTTTCGCCGTGGTGCCGCCCATGTCGAAAGAGATGACGTTTGCGTAGCCCAGCGCGTCGCCCAAGTGCGCTGCGGTGATCACACCCGCAGCAGGGCCGGACTCTACCATGAAGACGGGTCTGGAACGAGCGTCGGCAAACGTCATGAGGCCGCCGCTGCTTTGCATCACCAGAAGCTCGGAGCGAATGCCCTGCGCGTGCAGGCGCGTCTCAATATTTTCAAGGTACCTGGAAACTATCGGCCGCAACGCGGCATTGATGACCGTGGTGCTCGCGCGAAAGTACTCGCGAATTTCCGGCGCAACCTCAGACGAAAGTGAGATGGCAATGTCCGGAGCATGTGCGCGCAGAATCTCCCCGGCCTGTTGCTCGTGCTGCGGATTCAAGTACGAGTGCAGAAAACAGATGGCGACGGATTCGATATCCGCCTCCCGTACGATGGCTGCAATCTGAGGAATGGCGTCTTCGTCTAGGGGAACAATCACCGCGCCGGTGGCGTCCAAGCGCTCGCGCACGCCGAAGCACCGGTCGCGCGGCACGAGGGGTTTCGGCTTCTCAAAGAGCGTGTCGTACAACGAGGGGCGAATCTGGCGGGCAATCTCCAGGATGTCGCGAAAGCCTTCCGTGGTGATGAGTACCGTGGGCGCCACTTTGCCTTCGATAATGGCATTCGTCGCCACGGTGGTGGCGTGGACGACGTAGCGCAATGATTCCGGCGCCAATTCGGCTTGGTCGAGGATTTGACGGCTAACCGTAAGAAAGCCTTGCGCCGGGTCGTCCGGCGTCGAAGAGACTTTGGCGTTCCAAAGCTGTCCCGTGTCCTCGTCCACGAGCGTGGCGTCGGTGAAAGTGCCGCCGATGTCTACGCCGAGCCGGAATCTTGACTTGCCCACTACGCTCATCCCGCTCCATTTCTGTCAACGTGAGTCTCTTCAGCTTGCATCGCTGTGCGTAGTGCGTCGGTGGCGCTGCTATCGACTTTCCATTGCTCGAGGTCTATAGCTACCCCGTAAGCCGAGCGCGCGCGCTCCAAACTGACTTTCCCTTGACGCACGTCAGCGAGCACACGCTGCGGGTCGCGGAGCACCGGCGGGCCGTAGCCGCCGCCGCCGCACGTCTCGTAGCGGATGACCTCGCCGGGACGCACGTCAATCGTGGTTTTCGAACTCAATTTTTCCGTTTCACCGTCGTGTGTGTAAAGATAGAAGGCCGGACGGCCGGACTCTCCGCCAAAGAGACCCCAGGGTCCCGCTTTGTCTCTATCGGCAAGCACGGTAAAGGTAACTTCATGGTCGAGGAAGACGTAGTCGCGCCGCAGTCCCAATCCGCCGCGAAACGTACCCGGCCCTTCAGAATCGTCCACCAATTCATAGCGTAGGATGCGCACCGGATAGTACCGTTCAGTCTCTTCGATCGGCGCATTCTCGGTGTTTTGACCGTGGGTCTGCACGGCGTCGGGGCCGTCACTGTGAGCCCGCCCCCCGTAGCCGCCCGCGAGCGTTTCCAAGAAGCAATAGTATTCGCCATTGCGCGGATCGATGCCGCCGAACCCGGCGTGGCACTGCATCGCTTTGCCGCCGGCGGGCGTGCGTTCCGGCAGCGCGGGTGCGAGCGCCTTGAAGATGACGTCATTCAGCCGCGCGTGGGTTTCCCAACCTCCCACCACCGGCGCAGGCGGTACGCAGTTAACGACGGTCCCTCTGGGAGCATCTATGCGCACCATGCGGTAGAACCCCTGGTTCGGCGGGATGTCGGGATCGATCAGGCACTTGAGATTGTAGGCGCAGGCGGAAAAGGTCTGCGCAAAGGTTGAGTTCACCGGCGCGCGCCGCTGCGGATCGCAGCCGTTGAGATCGAAGAAAACGCCGTCATCGTCAATGCGTATCTTGGCTACCAGATGTACGGGTTGGTCGGTATAGCCGTCGTTGTCCACGTAGCCATCGGCGGTGAATTCACCCTGTGGGAGCTTTGCAATCTCGGCGCGGGTGCGCCGCTCGGCATAGGTCATGAGTTCCTTGATATACCGATTGACGGTGTCTATTCCGGTCTGTTGTGTGAGCTCGGACAAGCGGCGCGCGCCAGTAGCGTTTGCCGCCATCTGGGCGCGAAAGTCACCGGCAGTTTCTCGTTTGGAGCGGATCTGTCCCAGGATGAGTCTAAAAACGTCTGCGACTATCTCGCCGGAAGCCACCAGCTTGACCGGCGGAATGATGATGCCTTCCTGATAGACCTCGCGAAACGCACCTACGCTGGCGGGAGCGCCCCCGCCCACGTCAACGTGGTGCGCCATATTTGCCACGTAGCCGAAAAGCTCACCGTCGCAGTAGACCGGGGAAATGAGGCTAATATCGTTTAAATGCACGCCGCCAAGATAGGGATCGTTGCAAAGAATGGCATCGCCGGGGCCGAGATTTTCCGGTCCGTAGGCGCGCACGGCGATCGGCACCAGGTGCACGAGAGAACCCAGGTGCACCGCTTGGCAAAACGCTTGGGCCACCACGTTCAAGTCGCGGTCGAAGAAGGCGCAGGAGAAATCGGCGCGGGTCTTGATGTTGGTGGAATAGGCGCTGCGGCGGAGGGCGACGGCCATCTCCTCGGTGGCCTCGGTCAATGCATGGCGCACGACTTCGAACGTGATGGGATCAAAGTTGCCGGTGTCGGGCATCTGTTCCATCCCCCATGTGAATTAATTGCGGACGGCGCACTACCACATGCGCGTACTATCACCAAGCCAAATATAGCGCGAATCGGTTCCCGCCGCGCTCTCGAGCGAACAATGCCAAGCGAGGTTTCGAGGGAATACGCTATTGCCCTCAGCTAATCGCAGGCCGCTCTGCCGCCGGCCCGTAACCCTCTGGACGCACAAGCAACTTCTCTCCATCGGAGAAGCCGTCGCCGCGCTTGCCAAGGTAGGCTATGAGGCGGTCGCGCCAGAGCGCAACACGGCCGGCATATGCCGGATCGTTGGCCCTATCGTGTAATTCCTGCCTGTCGTTGGCAAGATCGAAAAACTGCTCCTCACCGCGTACCGGATACCAGAGGTATTTTTCTCTACCGTCGGTGAGGTATTGGACGGCATTGTCGCGGCTGTAGGTAGGAGAGTGTTCGCCGTGGACGTACTCACGCCACCGCTCGCCGCGTGCCGCCTTTAGGACGCTCGTGCCGGTAACGGAATCAGGAATGGGCGTGCCGGTCGCCTCGAGAATCGTGGGCATCACGTCCTGTAGACCGACCGGCTGCTCGAACGTACCTGACGGTGCGTCTAGGTTATTCGGATACTTGATGACGAACGGAATGCGGGCGGAGCCCTCGTACGCATACGTTTTGCGCATCAGGTTGTGGTCGCCCATCATATCGCCGTGGTCCGCGGTGAACACCATCATGAGATTGCGATCAAGCCCGCCCTGTACCATTTCCAGCAGGTAGCCGAGCTGATAGTCGATGTGACTGATGCAACCCATATACGCCGCCCGCATGCGCTGCAATTGTTCGTCGGTCAGGCGACCGTACCAAGCTTGACGGGCCAGCCCGGGTTGCGGCACGTTGTACCGCTCGGCCCAGTCTCCAACCGGGACCTCCGGCAATTGCCGGTTGATGTACATGTCCCAGAAGAACTGCGGCGGGTCGTAGGGCGAATGCGGACGCAGGTGCGAGCACCATACAAAGACGGGACGGGTGGGGTCGCGCCTCTTGATCTGTTCGATAGTCACGTCTACGGTCCAATTTGTAGAGTGGTAGCGCTCTTCGTAAGCCCAGGGACGACCCAGCCAACCGTTGGCATCGGACCCGTGGGTGCGCTCATGGGCGAGCGGGCCGAGCTCTTGGCGCAGCCAGTCCCAGTAGTCGTCAACGCCCTCGCGTAGATCATGGGGGATGACGGTGTGAAATCCGTAGAGCTTGCGGCGCGGATGCATGTTGCGCCAACCGACGTTGATACAGTGATACCCGGCATCGGCAAGCACTGCCGCGAGCGTGTTCGGCTCATGCCATTCAGTTGCGGAATAACCGATCAGGCCGCAGTCGTAGCTGCGTTGACCGCCGTGGAGGCACCGCCGCGCGCCGGTAGTAGAGGGAATCTCGGTATAGGCGTTGGGAAAGAAGGCGCCATGTTGCACAAACGAGTCCACGTTTGGTGTTTCAACCACCGGGTGTCCGGCGATGCCCAGATGATCGCCGCGATGTTGGTCGGTGGTAAACAGTATGACGTTTGGACGCTGATCAGCCATGCTAGTCAGTTGCCCTCCTTCGACGAATTATCCGTAGCGTGATCGCCGCAGATGCGACTCTATTTGCTCACAGTAGAGCAGTCAATGCTCGCGCGCCCACGCTGCGCGGGCGCCGTTCTGCTTCAGCGCACTCCAGCTTCGGTGCTCGACTTGAATTGCACTGTGAGTAGTATGGTGCACGTGATGCGCTGAACTGTCCAGTTGGAGGTGTGCCCCTGCCGCCGCCGAATCGGCCACTTTTCCATTCAAGCAAAAGTGACAAAGGCGTCATCGGGACGACAGCGACGCCATGGCGAAAGCGTCCGCAAGAAGCTACTCGCTCGTTATCCAACGATCACTTTCCCGGGCATAGTCCAGTAATTCTGCGGGCTGAAAGAAGAGGTTGATTTCTTTTTGCGCGGTATCCGGGGCGTCGGAAGCATGGATGAGATTCATTGTGAGGTCCAGCGCGTAGTCGCCTCGAATCGAGCCGGATGCTGCCTCCGTGAACTTGGTGGCGCCAACCAACGCCCGCACTACGGCAATCGCCTCCGGGCCTTCTACAACGGCGCAGACGACAGGCGCGGCGGTAATGAACTCGATCAAGTCAGCAAAGAACGGCTTCTCTCTGTGCACGGCATAGTGCGTTTCGGCGAGAGACCTGTCGACCGCCATGAGCTTGAGGCCGACGAGCTTGAGGCCCCGCCGCTCTAAACGGCCCAAGACTTCGCCGACGAGTCTGCGTTGGACGCCATCGGGCTTCACAATGATGAGGGTGCGTTGCGCCACTGTAAATTCTTCTCCTGTATTGAAGCTTGTTCTAGTTACTGTGAATGATTACCGGCAACAATGCGGCGCACAAGGTCAGACGTGCTGTAGCCGGAAGCAAAGGGCAGAATCCGCACGCTCCCTCCGTACGTTCTCACGGCGTGGGCTTCCACCGGTTCGGTTTGTGTGTAGTCGCCGCCCTTGACGAACACGTCGGGCTTGAGTTTACATAACAATCTCTCCGCGGTGTCGTCGTCGAACACCGTGACGCAGTCCACGCATGCCAGCGCTGCCAGGACGCGGGCGCGGTCGTCTTCCGGGGTGATGGGCCGCGTCGGCCCCTTCAGCGCGCGCACGGAACGATCGCTATTGACGGCAACGACAAGGACGTCGCCAAGCGCTCGCGCCGCTTCCAGATAGGCCACGTGTCCCGGATGCAATAAATCGAAACAGCCATTGGTGCATACGATGACTTGGCTCTGTTTTCTCGACGCGCTGCAGCGGTCGATGAGCGCCTCTTCAGTCAGAATCTTAGTTGCGGTCACGCTCTAGGCCTTCTGCAGTTGCCAGCACAGCCAGGATCTCAGCGGGAGAGGCTACCGCGGCGCCGAGCTTGCGTACCACAATGCCGGCCGCCGCCGCTGCCATCATAGCAGCGCATGGGGGCGGTACACCAACCAGCAATGCCAATGTGAGCACCGCGGACACGGTGTCTCCGGCTCCCGTGGGATCGATCACGCGGCCCGTTCCCAGCGTCGGTATATGGTACGGCGCGGACCCGGCAGCAAAGAGCGACATGCCCTCGCTGCCGCGTGTGACCAGGAGTACTTTCGTTGCCAGGAGATCGAGCAGGGCGTTCCCCGCTTCCTCAAGTTCCTCACGCGAGTGCAGGGCGCGACCCAGCGTAAACTCTATTTCGGGCTGATTCGGGGTGAAAATGTCCGCGGCCGGGAAGCGCGTGAGATTGCCGTGGGAGTCTACAGTTACCGTCTTGTCTTCCGCTTGGGCGTGACGCAAGACGGTATCGATGATGGCGGCATCGATCATGCTGATTTCGTAGTCCGCGACGATGATGGCGTCAATCTGCGGAATGCGGCTCTCCAGCCCCGCTATCACCTGCCGGCACAGTTCTGGTGACACTGCCAAGCGCTCTACGTGATCGAGGCGGCATACTTGCTGCTGCACGGGCTGCTGGTCGCCTCCCGCCCAGATACGGGTCTTGGTGGAAGTCTTGCGATCGTCGGCAGCGAAGAGTTCGCTGCAGTGGACGCGGTCTGCTTCGAGCAGTTGCCGCAAGTCACTGCCGACTTGGTCTTGCCCAATTACGCCTGTCACCCAAACCTCCGCCCCGAGCGCGCGGGCATTGCGCGCTACATTGGTAGCGCCTCCAGGCACGAGTTTGCGGTCTATGAACTGTAAGACCGGCAGCGGCGCTTCACGCGACATGCCGCTGGCGCGGGTAAAGATGTGCTCGTCGGCAACCATGTCGCCAATAACGAGTATCTTTTGCGTTGCAAAGCGTGCCAGAGCGTCCTGCCAAGTAGGAGTACTCATCAGTCTTGCTCCAAGTTGCCGGTCATGTGTTGCCGCCTACAGTGGACGCAACTGCTGGTGGGTTGTGCAGAAAAGCGGCGACTTCCTCCTGCGTCGGCAGCGACGGTTGCGCGCCCATACGTCCGACCGTGATCGCAGCGGCTGCGGTCCCCAGGCGCGCGGCAGCCAACAGCGAGTCGCCGCGGGCGAGCGCCGCTGCCATCACGCCGACGTAGGCGTCACCGGCAGCGGTGCCGTCAACGGCAGGTACTTGCCATGCGGGAAGGTGCTCAATTCTCTCGTCGGAGGCGATAATGCTGCCTTCAACCCCGAGCGTAATTATGGCTGCCCGGCGGACCTGTTCACGTAGCTGTGTGGCGGTCTTACGCGCTGCGGCTAATGACTCAACAGGATGTCCGACAAGGTTGGCCGCTTCCGCGCGATTGACGATCAGGATGTCGGTTGATGGGAGCAGTGAGGCCGCCGCAGGGGTGCCGGGCGCAGCGTTCAAGATGGAGGTCATGTTGTGCCTGCGGGCGTGAGTCAAGGCGGCTGCAACCGTTTCGAGAGATACTTCCAGTTGACAGATGAGCACGTTGGCTTGCGCAAAGAGCGTATTCGCTGCCATCACGTGCGCGGGCGCGAGCATGGCGTTGGCGCCTGGGGACACGGCAATGACGTTGTCACCTCCCGTGTCAACCAGAATGAGCGCCGCGCCGGACGGTCGCTGGGGATCGGTTACGATCGCGCCAACCGCTATACCGTAAGATTCTAGCTCCGCGACGCGGGTCTTGCCAAATGCGTCAGCGCCGACGCAGCCGAGGAGCGCGGTGCGCGCGCCTAAGCGGGCCGCCGCTACCGCTTGGTTGGCGCCTTTGCCGCCGCCAATGCGCCGCAAGTCGTCGCCCAGCACGGTCTCGCCGGCCTGGGGCAGTGAGGAAACGGTTACAACGAGGTCTGTGTTAATGCTGCCTACTACCAGGACTTCACAGCGCAGACCACTGCCCGCCGCCGGTGGCATGCCGTTTTGTGGCTGCTCGCGAGTGTTCGTCAAAGATTCCTCTCAGTGCGGGTGTATGTCGGGCAACTTTGCGCGTCTCGCCAATGAAGATTTGGCCCTCGCACTGCGTATGCACACTGTTATTAGTTCTCTCGCAAGACTCTCCATAGGTAAGAGATGAGTACTTGCTGGCGCCGCCAGCGCCACGGCTGGCGCAGCAGGCGGTAGAACCACTCAAGGTTCATCTGCTGCAGCCATCGCGGCGCGCGGGCAACCTTGCCGGAAATGTAGTCAAAGCTGCCGCCAACGCCAATTGCCAGGCGGGCGCCGGTTTTCTGCTGGTATTCTTGGATCCAGAAGTCCTGTGCGGGACAGCCAAAAGCGACGAAGAGCAGCTCTGCGCCTGAGTCACGTATCAGTGCGCACAGCGCCGGCGCTTGCTCGGCGTCAGGCGCGCCGACGGCGATACCGGCGATTACAAGCCCCGGGTACTGTTGCTGCAAGACCGCAGCGGCTTGGACCGCAACGCCCGGCGCGGCGCCGAGCAAGAATACTGCTACCTGCCGGCGCGCGGCCAGGGCGCAGAGTTGCAGCATCATGTCGATGCCGGTGACGCGTTCAACGTCAGCACTGCCTTGGCGGCGCAGAGCCCAGACGATGCCTGAGCCATCGGGCACAACGAGACTCGCCTCACGCACGAGTCTCCTAAACGGAGTGTCCTGCTGGGCAAGCATCACGAACTCAGGATTGAGCGTTACCACCTGATGGTGACCGGCGGTGTCGAAGAACTGTGCGCAGCGGCCAAGCGCCTGGCCCATGGTCACACAATCTACACGCACGCCAAGAACCTCGGCGCTGGACGGTTTTCCGGCATTCATTTCAATTAGCCGTTGTGAAGATTCCGCGCGAATTCTGTCCACTTTTGTTCCACGAATGCTTTAAATTGGACGGCAAAGACTGCCTCGTCATACTGCGCAGCACTCTTGCGGCAATTCTCAGGTGAGTAACGATCGGGGTCGAAGGCGCGCAACGCTCGAGCGAAGGCGTCTACGGTCTGTTCCGGCGCCAGCACGCCGTTAACCCCTGGCTGCACGATTTCAGTTGCGCCGCCGGCCCCGTAGGCTATTACGGGCTTGCCTGCGCTGAGCGCTTCCACCATAACGATGCCGAAGTCTTCCTCGCCCGGGAAGATCAACGCGCGGCACCCGGCAATTTGCTCGATCAGTTCCGAATCGGAAAGCCAACCTAGGACACGAACATTGGGAGGTGCAGCGTGCGCGAGGCGGTCGCGAAGGGGTCCGTCCCCGATGACATGGAGCGGTACGTGCGCTGCGCGGGCAGCCGCGATTGCCAGGTCGACGCGCTTGTGCGCTTCCAACCTCCCCACACATACATAGTACCCTTCATCACTGGTGGGCTGCGAGTGAAAGCGGTGCGTGGCCACCGGTGGATAGATGACGGTTGGCTCGATGCCGTAGATGCTGCGGATACGCGCTGCCACCGTGCGGGAGATTGCGACGAGATGATGCGGTTGCGCTGCGGCCCAGCGGTCCCACCGACGCAAGTGGGGTCGGAGCAACGCGTCGAGGCCGCGAAGCGGCCAGGAGAGCTGCCGGCGGTCCGTGGCCGGCGTCATGCCCCAGAGGAACCGCGGCGGCGTGTAGCAATAGCAGACGTGCAGCGTTGTGGGATGCCGCGGAATGCCTTTTGCCGCAAAACTGGCGGACGAAACAACAACGTCAAACGGTTTCACGTCGAAGCTGCGGAAGGCAAGCGGGTAGAGCGGTGTGAGCAACTTCTGTACGCGGGCGGGGCGGGGAATGCGCTGCAGAAACGAGGTGCGCATGTCCCAGGAGGCGAGGTCCAGCGGGAGCGTGGCTCGATCTACGAATGAGGAGAATACCGGCGCTTCCGGCCAGAGGCCGTGCATGACTGCAACGGTCTGCTCGGCGCCCCCCAGGGTATAGAAGTAATCGTGCGCTAGAGCCACTTGCATGTTGAGTCTATGCTAGCAAAAGTACCGCCGTGAGGGACACACTTAAGGGCTTGGATTCTTGTGCGTTTTGATGTCTCTTCGATTTGGATCCGACTAGTTTTCGGGGAGAGGCCGGACATGATAGGCCAAGTAAGACTTATCCAACTAGGGGGAGTCTTAACTGCCTCTCACCAAGTGTAAAAGGTCAGAAATGGTAGTACCGAGGCTAAGACTCAATTAGAATTGGAGTGTATACCTAGAGGACTCATGAATCCCGTTCATCATTTGCAGGCTCTGGCTCACTTCAAGACAAAGCTGCATTAGATAGTTTAGTGGGTGCCGTATTACCTTCATCTGCAGGAAGGATAAGGGTGGGAGTGCAGATATTTGGACTCGAAACTTACATTGCAATATTCTCATTGACCTTGGCGGTAGCCTCGTTTGTTATAGCTTTATTTGTGTTGGTTTACTCTATTCGAAGTGACCAACGTAAGGCTGGAATTGACATTCGCTGTCAATATGCCATAAGCAGTTCAATATCAAGTAAGGAAGATTGGCTTTCTGAGATAACTCTAGAGAACACGAAGGATAGGTCGGCAGTAATTTACAAAGTCTACTTTGAGATAGGTTACGGTCTTTACATTGAAATAGAGGACTATTCCGACAGTCCGTTGGTCTTGGATGCCTATGGTGTCTTTCAAAGGCAATATGATCCTGTGGAATTCTACGCCTTTGGATTGTCCCGGGTGACCGGCGTTCTGGGACATCGAGGAGTTCGGCGTCGAATTATGCTTATCACCTCTCAAGGACGACATTATCCAAAATCAAACTTAAGAGAATCAAATGACCCTATTCTCGAGTCAATACTAAAGAACTATGCAACTTCAGTAGTGCAACCCATGCGAGGAATATATAAGGGCCGCTGCTATGGTTCGGAAGCCAAGTATGCCATCACCTTTACGAATGAAGACGGTGAGGAAGAGGTAGTCCCAGTCTACACAGGAGACCACGATTTAAGGAAGTTTCGATGCTTCCAATTGACTCCTGAGTCCATCGAATCTAAACAGGCCCTGGAAGACTTCTTGAATGCCCAGATCTCTGAGGGAATCTTGTCCTGCCAGAGAATTGAAGTCTTCGACCTCGAATCTTCGCGACGGGAAGAGTTTAAGGACTTTTCCCATAGTGTAAGCGTGAATCCGAGGGGATGGTTTGACCACTCAGTACGAGGTAGGTGCTTTACGCTGTGGGACAAGATCGTCTCTAGCAGTTGGATAAAGAAGCGTAGGACCGACTGAAAGTGAGCGTGTCACTGATTGTGGTTCAAATGCATTGTCTCAGGTGCTGAAGTCTCACGTTAGAGACTTCGATCGACATGTTGCTCTCTGTGAATGGGCCTCTTGCATAATGGCATTCGCCGCCCGTAGTACAGATTACTAGTCTTCTCTGGCGCTAGGCCAAGAAAGTCAACACCAACTGCTTTAGTCACTTGACGCAGCCTTTTGAAGGCGATAATATAAAGAAAAATCACTTCAACTATAATTGATATATACGCAAGGTGTCGGGTAGGTAGGTTCCGGCTAGGAGAGAAGATGTCTTTGCAGGGGCAAGCGTTACGCGAATTCAGTAGACAGCTACGCGCACTTGCCAGTCGTTCCCGCCTGGAAATCCTTCAGGTCTTAGTGGCTGAAGATACTATGACGGTGACCGAATTGCGGGAGAAAGTGCCGATTAGCCAGCCGTTGCTCTCATGGCACTTGAGCATCCTCCGTCGTGCCGAGTTGGTGGCTGCGACGAGGGATGGGCGGCTTGTTCGCTACGCAATCAATCCAACCGGTTTTAGGCAGGTAAGCCAAGGGTTGGATGAACTGCTGGCTGCCGATGAGGATACGGAGGCGTCGTTGGCGAAACAAGCAGCGGGTTAGCCTTGAGAATGGTGAGCACAGCAGATACAGGGCGAGTCCGGTGTTGCAGGAACGGCACACCAAGTGAGGAAGCCAAAGAGTTTAGAAAGAGCGCTAGGGAGAATTGAACCGGTGAGTAGCAAGGTACGAGTTGCAATTGTCGGCGTGGGAAACTGTGCGTCATCCTTGATTCAAGGGGTGCAGTATTACAGAGATGCCGCGGATTCGGAATTCGTTCCCGGTCTCATGCACGTGCGTCTCGGTGAGTATCACGTGGGCGATATCGAGTTCTCTGCCGCATTCGATGTTGATGAGAATAAAGTAGGCAAGGACCTTGGCGAGGCCATCTGGGAAGCGCCGAATAACACGATCAAGTTCGCAGACGTCGAGCCGCTTGGCGTAGCGGTACGGCGCGGCATGACCCACGACGGTATCGGCCAGTACCTTAGTGAGGTCATTCATAAGGCGCCGGGCGCCACTGACAACATCGTTGACATCTTGAAAGAAACCGGCACGGACGTAGTTGTAAGTTACTTGCCGGTCGGCAGTGAAGAGGCGACAAAGTGGTACGTGGAGCAGGTCTTGCGCGCCGGCTGCGCCTTTGTCAACTGCATACCGGTCTTTATCGGTCGGGAGCCGTATTGGCAGCGGCGCTTCCATGAAGCGGGCGTGCCAATTGTCGGCGACGACATCAAGTCGCAGGTGGGGGCTACGATTGTCCACCGCGCCCTGGCGCGGCTGTTCCGAGATCGAGGCGTGCGTCTGGAGGAAACCAGCCAACTCAACGTGGGCGGCAATACAGATTTTCTCAATATGCTGGAACGCTCCCGTCTGCGCTCAAAGAAGGAATCCAAGACAAACGCAGTTACCTCGCTGTTGGACTACGATCCCGGCGCGGATAACGTCTACATCGGGCCCAGCGATCACGTGCCTTTCTTGCAAGACCGCAAGTGGGCATATATCTATATGAACGGTCGATCGTTTGGTGATGTCCCGCTGCGCGCTGAGATCAAGCTCGAAGTGTGGGATTCGCCAAATTCGGCGGGGGTTGTAATCGATGCCGTGCGGCTCGCGAGGATCGGCTTGGACCGGAACCTAAGCGGCACCTTGGTTGCGCCTTCGGCGTACTTGATGAAGTCGCCGCCAAAACAAATCACCGATGAACGGGCGCGGACAATGCTTGAAGAATTCATCGCCGGTTCCGGCGATGACGCAGGCCACGTCCTGCAGGGCGCGGACTAATCCAGGTTAGTGCGAGGGTCATGACATTCGGCGGCCTCACAGGACGGCTCTTGTTGATAGCGGGCGCCGCACTTGACAGTGCGTTGCCGCAGTCATTCAAGTATCGTGCCGCGAGCTTCTTAGCACGATTGGTGTTTGCCGTCTGGCGGACGGGCCGTGAGAATGTCTTTGCCAACATGTCCCAAGTCTTGGGGAAGCCGGTGCTGCATCCCGAAACACAACAGCTCGCCAGAAAGTCCATGGAGAACTATGGCTGGTACATGGCAGACTTCTTGAGCTGGATGCGCATGACTCCGGAGCGGTTGCAGAAGAGAGTGCGGGAGATTCAGGGCGAAGAGCACATTACCGAAGCGCTGAAAGCGGGAAAGGGCGTGATATTTGTTTCCGGGCACTTTGGACTCTGGGACTTGGGCGGCGCCATGCTCGCGCAACGGTTTCCGGTGCTGATTCCGGTGGATCAAATGAGTAGCGGGACACTGGATTGGATCGTGCGCAGAGTGCGCGAGCGTTTGGGTTTCGGTACTGTCCCTGTGGAGAGTGGGCTGCGTGCAATGCTGCGCCAGTTGCAGTCCAATCGTGTTGTGGGTCTGTTGTTCGATCGACCGATGGCTGCGCGAGGCGTGCCCGTAAGCTTCTTTGGCGGGCAAGCGTTTCTGCCTGCCGGGCCGGCCGCGCTATCGTTGCGTACCGGCGCGCCGCTTGTGATGTGCCAGTGCCGGCGCAGTGAGGACAACGGGCTGGCGGTCACCGTGTACCCGCCGTTGTATACCGAGCGTAGCGACGATGAGAAAAGGGACATCCAGCACATTATGCAGCAACTTGCGGCAATGCTGGAAGACATTATCCGCTCATGTCCTGAGCAATGGTACATGTTCCGACCCATGTGGCCGCAGCGGATGTAATCCGAGACTTCCGGAATCAGGAGCGCCTGGGAAAAAGGGGTAGACGCATGCGACCCTCTATGGAAGATTCGCAGGCCCCAACAGCGATGAGCAAGGCCGACTTGCACATTCATACGAATGCGAGTGACGGCACCTTCTCGCCCTATCAAATGCTGGAGTATGTCAGCCGGGAGACAGATATCGCGGTCCTGGCTGTCACGGACCATGACGAAATCGACGGTGCGTTGGAAGCTGCGGCGCTTGCCGATCAATTTCCCGGCCTGGAGGTCATCCCGGGCATCGAGGTCTCGACCTTCGACGGCCACTTAGTCGGTCTGTGGGTGGAAAGGGCGTTTCCGGTGCTCCGCAGCGCGGAATGGACGATAGACGGCATTCGTGAGCAAGGGGGACTCGTGATAATTCCCCATCCTATGTCTTGGTTGACCCTGAGCTTTATGCCCTACACGTTCAAGCGGCTGGAGCGAAAAGGATACCACTTTGACGCGATCGAGGTCATGAACGCGAGCCCTGCCGGCAAGATGAGCTACGAGAAGGCTCTCGCGATTCAGCAACGGTTAGGCGTCGCGCAGGTTGGGGGAAGTGACTCGCACATCCTTGAGGGGATTGGCAAGTCGCACACCCTCTTCCCGGGAAGAACGGCCGCGGATGTGCACCGCGCCATCATGAACAGAACAACGCTGGCGCGTGGCAGCTACTTTGACTTTGATGAATCTATGCTCTATTTTCGGCGCAAAATGCGGCGTTATGCGGATTGGCTGGGACAGGCGTTTGTCCCCGGGAAGTGAGGCGAAGAGTGAAGATTGCCCTCGTTTCGCCCTACGACTATGCATATCCTGGCGGCGTGACTGAGCATATCAGCCACCTCAATGCCCAGTTTCGCAGCATGGGGCACGAGGTGCGGATTCTCGCTCCTTCATCGCAATCGGAAGAAGAGTTGCCCTACGATAATCTCTATCGGGTGGGGAAGACTATCGTCGGAGTTCCGACGAATGCTTCCGTCGCCCGCATTTCACTCTCGCTCACGCTCTCGCGTCAGGTGAAGGAGATTCTCGGCAACGAACGGTTCGATGTGGTCCATTTGCACGAGCCGCTCGCGCCGGTGCTGCCCATTACGGTGTTGCGCCACTCACGCACGGTCAACGTCGGTACATTTCATACCTATCGACGCTCGCATTTCGCGTATCTCTACGGCAAGCCCCTGTTGAAGCGGTACTTCAACCGCTTGCAGGGCCGAATAGCCGTTTCGGAGGCAGCCCGTGAGTTGATTGAGCGCTACTTTCCGTCGCAGTACCGCATCATTCCTAATGGTATCGATGTACGGCTCTTTCAAAGCGGGGCGCCGCCCTTTGCCCATTTAGACGATGGCATGCTCAACGTGCTGTTTGTAGGTAGGCTTGAGAAGCGCAAGGGACTGACATATCTATTGGATGCGCTGCGCGTGGTGCAAGAGCGCGGCGACCATAGAGTACGCTTGATCGTCGTGGGAGCCTTTACGGAGGCCCAACGCGCGGAGTACGAGAAGAAAGTGGCGCAATTGCGACTTTCCGATGTGCTCTTTGTCGGCTTTGTGAGCAGAGAAGATAAAGTGCGCTATTACAAGTCATGCCACATCTTTTGCGCGCCGTCTACGGGCGGTGAGAGCCAAGGCATAGTCCTGCTTGAGGCCATGGCGGCCGGCAAGCCGGTTGTGGCATCGAGTATTGAAGGCTACCGCGGGGTCTTGGCAGGCACAGGCGCCGGCGTCCTCGTGCCACCCGAAGATGATGGGGCATTGGCGGGAGCGTTGACGCACTTCCTCGATAACTCCGCGTTGCGCGAGGAGGCAGGCGCGCGGGGGGCGCAAGCTGCACAGGACTACTCCTGGGAGAAGATTGCAGTTCAGTTACTTGCGTTCTACGAGGAAAGTATAGCCGGCGCGGTGCCGCGCAGCCGCCGCTACGACTGGGCGAATATACGACGGCGCAGGAAAGAGAGGGCGAGGTGATGTTGGTTTTTGCTTGGCTCATGAGGCAAGAGTACATGCCTATGGAGACGGCCATATCATGATTCATCCCGGAGTGCGCGCGTGGGCTCAAACAGCGATGGAGGCCTTGGTTCGCCCACTTGCCCGTCTTGGCGTTCAGCCAAATACGGTCACGACTATTGGCTTCATGCTTAGTCTTGTGGCAGCAGCGGCGGTATGGCAGGGGGCGTGGCCGTGGGCCGCCCTTCTCATGCTCTTAGCGAGCGTGTTCGACATGCTGGACGGCGCATTGGCGCGTGTCAGCCACCGAGGCACTACCTTTGGCGCGTTCTTTGACTCGACTCTCGATAGGTTGTCTGAAGGGGCGATTGGGTTGGGCCTTATCGGGTATTTCCTCAATCAACAGGACGACATCAGCGTCATCGGCACGGCGATCATGCTTGTGGGGGCACAGATGGTGAGCTATACGCGCGCCCGCGCGGAGGGGCTAGGCCTTTCCTGCTCTGTGGGTTGGTTTCAACGACCTGAGCGTGTAATTGCGCTGGGCGTTGCTCTGTTGTTTCCCGTCTCTATGATCATTGTACTGAAGGCTGTTATCTGGCTGTTGGCGGTCTTGACGATGCTCACCACATTGCAGCGGATTCTCCACGTTCGGTACCAAACTCGCGAGAGCCAGAGACTGTCACACTGAGTGAAACCGAGGCATATTGCCGAGTGCTAGCTGCGAAGCTGTTTGCTCTCCTCGGCCAACCCGCCAATAGATCCAAGTCCGTCCGCCCACACGTAGTAGAGCCCGAGGAGCGTGACGGGGCCGAAACCTAGGATGTGAAGTACAAGGGCAGCAGTCTCCGCCGGAGTTTCGGCTACGCCAAAAAGCGCCAGCGAGTTGGCGGCCAGCCAGTGATACACGCCAACGTACCCGGGGGAAGAGGGCACGATCATTCCAAGCGCGGTTGCGCCGACAACCACCATACTCGCCCAGATCGGCACGTCGAGGCCGAAACCAAGCAGTACCAGGTGTGTGCCTATTACCAAAGTCAGCCACGCCGGAATCGACCAGCCAAGAGCCCAGAGGCCGCGCGGCGTCCTAATCACTTCCACGAAGAGCGTGAGTCCCGCTTCGATGGTTCCCTTGAACGGCAATCGCTCCAGCGCAGGTATCGTGTCCTTGATTTTGTTGAACAACTTTCGAGGCAAGTATGCGACAACAACCAGCACTGCGGTCCCGAAGACGAGAAGTACGGTACCTGAAAGCACCAGGGAGCGCACCCATTCCGGCAGGTCAACCGAAAGGAGCGCGATTCCAAGGATCAGTACGACAACGGCAACGTCCAGCAGCCGTTCCACGATAATGGTCGAGAGCGTGCGCCCGGCGGGAATACCGGCGCGCCTGTGCAGAAGATACACGCGCGCGACTTCGCCAAGACGAGCCGGCAGCAGCGTGTTGATCGTGTATCCCACCATCATGGTGGAGAATACGACGCGGAGCTCTACTCTCCCTCGTTCGAGGAGTTGCGCCCACCGCTCGGTCTTGGCCCAAAGCTGCACCGCATAAAGAATTGTGAACGGCGCCAGCATGAAGAGATTGAAACCCCCAAGAGCATCAAGCATCTCTTGGGGGTCAGTGTCGCGGTATACGACATACAGGGTTACTACCGTTATGATAATGCCGATAACAGCGCGTAGAAGCCTCTTGACCCGCGACTTTGCCGCACTCGGTACCGTGTCAGTCACTGCATTTTCCAGGTGTTATGGACTCACTGATGCTGCTCGAGATCTCAAGATCCTGCCGCGAATGGGAGTGACTTGACGGCAAGGCAAGTCATGTAGTTGCGCCCGATAGTCGTCCGACAGCATTGCGCAGCAGTTCCGCTTTGTCGGTTGCTTCCCAAGGGGCATCGATATCGGTGCGCCCAAAGTGGCCGTAGGCTGCGGTCTTGCGATAGATGGGACGACGTAGGTCGAGATCACGGATGATGGCCGCGGGCCGCAGGTCGAAATGGTCGTGGATCAGGGAAACGAGTTCATCTTCCGAGACTTTTCCTGTCCCAAACGTATCCACCATGATGGAGACGGGATTTGCCGTGCCGATGGCATAGGCGATCTGAATTTCACACCGTTCGGCCAGACCCGCTGCCACGATGTTCTTCGCGACGTAGCGCGTCGCATACGCGGCAGAACGGTCCACCTTCGTCGGGTCTTTGCCTGAGAACGCGCCGCCGCCGTGGCGGGCCATGCCGCCATACGTGTCCACGATGATTTTGCGGCCCGTCAGACCGGCATCGCCCATGGGGCCGCCGGTGACAAACCTGCCGGTGGGATTGACAAGGTAACGCGTGTTTTCATCCAACCACTTTGCTGGAATGACGGCCCGCGCGCATTGTTCGATAAGATCGGCACGAATTGTGTCTTGGTCAACGTCCGGGTGGTGCTGCGTAGAGAGTACCACGGTGTCTACGCGCACCGGCTTGCCATAGCTGTATTCAACAGTAACTTGCGACTTGCCGTCTGGGCGCAAATACGTGAGGGCTTGCGAGTGGCGCAGCGCAGCGAGTTGCTGCGCAAGCTGATGCGCGAGCATGATGGGCGCGGGCATGAGCTCCGTAGTCTCATTGCAGGCATACCCAATCATCATGCCTTGGTCACCGGCGCCGGTAGTAAGAAGGTCGTCGCTGCTGCCCTCCCGCGACTCGAGCGCGCGGTTGACGCCTTGGGCGATGTCGGACGATTGTTCCTTGACAGAAACGGCCACGGCACACGTCTCGCTGTCAAAGCCGGTGTCGCTCGACGTGTAGCCGATCTCTCCGGCAACGTTGCGGGCCACCTTGGCAATGTCCACGTTGGCGCATGCCGTGATTTCTCCTAGGACCATGATTAGCCCTGTGGTGGTTGCCGTTTCACAGGCGACTCGGGCTTCAGGGTCTTGGCTAATGAAAGCGTCCAGAACCGCATCCGAGACGGCATCGCACATCTTGTCAGGATGTCCTTCTGTCACTGACTCAGATGTGAACAACACTTTGGCGGATGAGGCAATACCCAAGCTCATTTTTGACTCCTTCTCCTCCTTGTGATCCAGTTGGCCGCGTCCCAATGCGGCGCCAATGTCGTATCGCGATTGACTAGGTACCTTCTTCCCATGACGAAAGGTACTTTTCTTGTTCGGGTGTCAGAGTGTCAATGGTAAGGCCCATTGAATCGAGCTTGAGGCGCGCCACGCTGGCATCAAGCTCCGCAGGTACAGTATAGACACGATTCTCAAGTTCCGCATGGTTTGCCACAAGGTATTCAGTGCTTAGCGCCTGATTGGCGAAACTCATGTCCATCACGCTGGCGGGATGACCCTCGGCGCCGGATAAATTGACCAGGCGCCCATCGCTGAGCAAGGAGATCCGGTTTCCGTTAGCCAGCGTGAACTCTTCCACTTGTTCGCGCGCCATGGTCGTTGCGGCGGCTAGCTCGCGGAGCGCCGGAATATTGATTTCCACGTTGAAGTGGCCGGCGTTGGCCACGATCGCGCCGTCCTTCATGGCGGCAAAGTGCTCGGCATCGATTACGTGCGCATTGCCCGTCACAGTAATGAAAAGGTCTCCGACTGCCGCGGCCTCGACGAGCGGCATTACTTGGTGCCCGTCCATGGCAGCCTCAAGGGCAAAGAGAGGATTGATTTCAGTCACGATGACTTGAGCACCGGCGCCCTCCGCGCGCGCCGCAATGCCGCGTCCGCACCAGCCGTATCCACAGACAACCACGGTGTGCCCGGCAAGCAGAATGTTCGTCAGGCGCAGTATTCCGTCCAGGCTGCTCTGGCCCGTGCCGTAGCGGTTGTCGAAGAGGTGCTTCGTATTGGCCTCGTTGACGGCAATGATGGGATAGCGCAGCACATCATTCTCTTCCATGCTGCGCAGACGGATTACGCCGGTTGTCGTCTCTTCCGTGCCGCCCAACATGTCGTCGATGAGCTCCGGCCGCTCCTTGTGCACCGCCGAAACCAGGTCGCACCCGTCATCCATGGATACGTGCGGCTTGTGATCCAAGGTGGTAAAGATGTGCCGATAGTAGGTGTCTTCGTCTTCACCTTTGATGGCATAGACCGGAATACCAAAGTCCACCACGAGTGACGCGGCGACCTCATCCTGCGTGGAGAGCGGATTAGAGGCGCAGAGCACAATGTCAGCGCCCCCGTCTTTGAGGGTGCGCATGAGATTTGCGGTCTCACTGGTCACATGCAGGCAAGCCGCAATGCGAACGCCTGTGAACGGCTTCTCGCCGGCAAGGCGCTCCCGGATTAATTGAAGCACCGGCATCATGCGGTCGGCCCATTCGATGCGCATTTTTCCGTTGGCGGCGAGGCCCTTGTCTTTTACATCACTGTGGACTGCTGCTGTTGCCATGCACATTCTCCTTTGGCAATTGCTCTTAGTCGAGGCGTTCGAAATGAGTAAACGAAGCGAATTCGCGGTAGCGCCGCTGAATGTCCTCCGGCGTCACGCTCTTCAAGCGATCAACACTAAAGTCCTCCACGGTAAATGAGGCTACAACGCTGCCGTGAATGAGCGCGCGGTGGAGTTCCCGCTCCGTTATCTGCGCATGCGTTGCAATGTAGCCCAGAAAACCGCCGGCAAAGGAATCGCCTGCGCCGGTTGGATCTACGACGTCCTCCAGCGGGTATCCGGGCGCGTAATAATAGCCGTCGCTCGTTACCAAGGCTGCGCCGTGTTCGCCCTTCTTGACGATGAGCGCGCGCGGTCCCAGCGCCAATACAGCGCGGGCGGCCCGCAGCAGACTGTGCTCCTCCGTATATTGACGCAACTCTTCGTCATTGATCATGACCAGGTCGGCGCGGCGTATGACCGCGGTCAGATCGTCGCGCTGCGTCTCGATCCAGTAATTCATCGTATCCAAAATTGTCAGAGACGGCTCCGCGACCTGGTCGAGCGCGCTCAACTGAATTTTGGGGTCAACGTTGGCAAGGAAGACAAACGGCGTATTGCGGTAGCTCGACGGCAACGTAGGATTGAACGTCGCGAGGACATTGAGTTCCGTAGCCAGTGTATCCCGCGTGATCATGTCGTAATGATACTTGCCGGCCCAATGGAACGTCTTGCCTGCCTGCACTTCGAGACCTGCCAGGTCGAATTGCCGCTCCTTGAGAAACTCCATGTAGGCAGCGGGAAAGTCGGCGCCGATCACGCCGACGATCTGCACCGGCGTGTAGAGACTCCCAGCAGTGGCGGCGTACACGGCAGAACCGCCCAGCACACCTTCAACTGAAGCAAAAGGCGTCGCAATGTCGTCGGTGGCAACGGTGCCTACAATCAGCATGCTCATAGCGCCGGTATGCACCCCCAAATTGCCGGGGAGGCACGCCGCGAACGTGCGGAGACCCCTGTGTTTGCGCAACTGTGCATGCGTTTCTCTCTCCTCGCCTAGATGTACTTCCCAACTAAGAGATCCAGCGTAGCGCGCTGCTCGGGCGGAATGGTCTCCGGGGCGGTGATGATGGCGTTGGCAAGCGCATCAGGGCAGGGGCAGCCATCTCGTTCGCCAGGCAGCGCGGCAATGGCGCGCCGGACAATATTCTTGGCGTGATCGACGTTCTGCTGGAGGTTCTCAATGACCATTTCTACCGTCACTTCTCCTGCAGTGTCGTGCCAGACGTCGTAGTCCGTGACACAGGCCAGGGTGGCGTAGCAAATCTCAGCTTCCCGGGCCAGTTTGGCTTCCGGCACGGCCGTCATGCCAATGACATCCATGCCCCAACCGCGGTAGACCTCAGATTCAGCCTTAGTGGAGAACTGCGGGCCCTCCATGCAGATGTACGTGCCGCCGTCGTGCATCGATACGCCGACACTCCGACCGGTCTCATAGAGAATACCGCTCAGTGTCGGGCAGAATGGTTGGGCGAAACCGACGTGGGCAACAATGCCGTTGCCAAAGAACGTGCTCACGCGCTGCTTCGTATGATCATAGAGTTGGTCCGGCACCAGAATGTGCTGGGGCGCGAGTTCTTCGCGCAACGAGCCGCAGGCGGAGATCGAAATGAGGTACTCGACCCCGAGCCGCTTAAACCCGAAGACATTGGCGCGGGCATTGAGGTCGCTGGGTTGGATGCGATGGCCCCGGCCGTGCCTAGGCAAGAAGGCGAGAGGGATGCCGTGCAAAGTCCCCAGTGTAAAGGCGTCGCTGGGCGGGCCGAAGGGCGTTGCGATGTGCACGTCCCGGCGGTCTTGCAGCCCCTCGACCTCCGCGAATCCAGTGCCTCCGATAATGCCGACGCTCGCGGCTGCTGGCATCCCCATCAGACTTCGACCCTCTCTCTTGGTGTGGCCGAGATTTCTGACGGTTGCCTTTCCTCGTTTGCTTGCGCTTGTTGGGCGGACGCGACGGCTTCACTCAGAGCGGGACCATACGGCGCTGCCAACACGCCCGTCTCTGTGACAATTGCCGTAACCAGCCGGTGGGGCGTGACGTCGAATGCAGGGTGCGCGGCGGGCGTGTCTGTTGGCGCTATCATGGTTCCGCCGATGCGCCGGACTTCGTCAGCGCTGCGCTCTTCAATGGGAATGTCTCTGCCAGTTTCTATATTGAGGTCGACGGTTGAGGTGGGAGCGGCCACGTAGAAGGGAATGCCATGGTGCTGCGCCAAGATGGCGAGTGAGTACGTGCCAATCTTATTCGCAACGTCCCCGTTCGCGGCGATGCGGTCTGCGCCGACAATGACTTTCTGTACGTTCCCACGTTGCATGAAATGCCCCGCCATGCTATCCGTGATCAGCGTATGCGGAATGCTAAGCTGAGAGAGTTCCCAGGCGGTTAGCCGAGCCCCTTGGAGGAAGGGCCGGGTCTCATCCACCAGCACGTGGATCTTTCTGCCTAGGTCATGTGCAGCGCGGATCACGCCCAATGCTGTCCCAAAATCAACGCAGGCCAGACCGCCCGCGTTGCAATGCGTGAGAATAGAGTCGCCGTCGGCCAAGAGCGGCGCACCATGGGCGCCAATCATGCGATTTGCGCGCACGTCGGCTGCCGCGATCGCATGCGCCTCGGCAAGAGCGGCGCTGCGGATGGCATCCGCTCCCAGTACTGCTGCTGCTTGCACGGCCTTCTTGACGCGCGTAAGGGCCCACGTCAGGTTTACTGCCGTGGGACGGGTCGCGGCCAATACCTTTGCATGGTCTTCCAGCACAGCCAAGAGCGCTGTCGAGGAAGTCTCTGCGCTAAGCTGTGCGCCAAGGGCCATGCCGTAGGCGGCGCTGGCGCCGATTGCGGGCGCGCCGCGGACCTGCATCGTGCGGATCGCCGTCGCCACGTCTGCCACAGTACGACAAACGGTAATCTCCACTTTCTGTGGCAATTGCCGCTGATCGATGAGACGGATGCCTTGAGGCGACCATTCGACTGTACGCATAGTACCTCTAGCTTACCATTCGCAAACGAAGTAACGTAATCATTACGGAAGAGCTTCCTTGCGCGGGCATTCTGCAGGAGTGCACGTTGGACCCAGGGTCAGGTTAAATTGAATGCCTTCCCATGCGAGCATGGGAAGGCAAAGTTGCGGTTCTCTGTCTAGGGATACGACTTCTCCCCAGCTAACTCTGACAATATGTCGCTCCCTAGTCTAGAAAAGGACTTCTACTAAGGGCCGCGACCCTAAAGACAACGCCGGAGTTAGCAGCGAGAATCGGCCGCGTAGGTTGGGTTTACCGCGACATACTGACGAAATCCATGGCTCGACTGAAGGCGCGCCGCTGGAAAACTGCCCGAATTTCTGCTCGGCGTGACGCTTGCCAACTTGAGAACCACTGTTTCTAGACTTTGCTCTGCGCTTCAGCCGGCTGCTCTTCGACTGTAGGAGACTCGGCTCCATGCTTGCTATGGAGACGAGTCTGCGCTTCCTCTGCCATGCTGCGGCCGCGCTCCACCAAGCCCGTAGTGCTCTCGCGCGCACGCTCAACAGCGTCTTCAGCGCCTTTGCGGAGGTCTCCTGTCTTCCTACCGAGTAGATCGCGAGTCTCCTCCCCGCTTTGGGGCGTCAGGAGCAACGCCATCGTCATACCGCAAAGCGCTCCAAATATCAGTCCGAAGAGAAAACTTCCCGTGTTCTTGGGCATTCTGTGCCTTCCTGCACCAACGCTAAAGTAAGATGTTCTGTCGCGACATTTCTATATTAAAATTGTATCAACTGCGTACGTAATCCGCAATATATATCAGTGTAATGCACGCCATCGAGGCTTCTCCGGCATGTAGAAGCCCTAGTGGTGGAAAGACGGCGCCAATGTACTCGGCAACAAAATGCCCGATCCAGAATCCTACGAGTCCGACGCCCAGATACCACAGCGTCGAGCGGTCGCCCCGTCCAAACAGCACATGGAAGGCAGCCGATTCCAGACTTGCCAGAAGAAAACCCAGCACGACCACGGGCGGTACGAGAGCGAGGTAGTCGCCCAGCGTATGGGAAAAGAGCTCAAGTTCGAGGATATTCATCTAGCGAGCAGTTGAGGTGAAAAGCGCAGTACGAGAGCTGAGCGTTAGCTACCACACAACGTGGTCTCTTGGGCCGTCACTCAAGAGTGGCTCTTGCTTGGAATTAGTGGTGTTGTGTCCGACCGCAATGTGTGTGCGGTGCGGTCCAAGATAGCTAGCGCTTCATCGATTTCCGCAATGGTCGTATCTTTGCCAAAGCTGAAGCGGAGCGCGCTCGTCGTGAGTTCCTCGGACAAACCCATCGCGCGCAGCACGTGAGACGGTTCGACCGTGCCGGAGGTGCATGCGGCCCCGTTGGATACATCCACTCCTGCGAGATCCAAACGCAAGAGGAGCATCTCATTCGACGTGCCCGGAAACGAGAAGTTGGAAATACCAGCGACGCGCAGGGTCGGGTGTCCGTTGCGGCGGGCCCACCGGATGCGGTCTTCAACACCGCGCTCAAAGCGCTGCCGCAGGGCTTGCGTGTGCGTGACGCGTTCGCTGCGCTCTTCATGAGCGAGGCGCAACGCGAGCGCCATGCCCACGATTGCGGCAACGTTTTCGGTGCCGGGACGTTGCTCCCGCTCCTGGCCGCCCCCGGTCAGCAAGGGTTGGATTGACAAACCTTGGCGCAGGATCAGCACCCCAATGCCCTTCGGCCCGTAGCACTTATGCGCCGCGAGCGAGAGCGCGGCTACGCCCCAATCGGTGAAGTTCACGGGAAGACTACCGCATGCTTGGACTGCATCCGTGTGCAGCGGAATGCACTGACCCCGGCAGATTGTAGCGATCTCTTCAATTGGCTGGATGGCGCCGATTTCGTTGTTCACGGCCATGATCGAGACGAGGACCGTATCGTCGCCCAGGGCGGCTGCTACTGCGACAGGATCTACCAACCCCGACTCAGCCACCGGTACGTACGAGACACGAAATCCCTCTTCCTCGAGTTTTTCACACGCGTGGAGCACGGCGTGGTGCTCGACTTGGCTGGTGACCACGTGGTTGCCGCGGCCGGCAGCGCGTGATGCCCGGGCGATGCCCAGGACGGCGCTGTTGTCACTCTCAGTGCCGCCGCTGGTAAAGAGAATCTCCGTCGGTTCACACCCGACAATCTGGGCGATCTGTTCGCGGGCGTCTTCAATTGCGCGACGGGCCCGCCGACCGGTGGCGTGCAAGCTGGAAGGGTTGCCAAAGTTTTCGCCAAGGTAAGGAAGCATTGCTGCCACTACGCGAGGGTCAACCGGAGTGGTGGCAGCGTAGTCGAGATAGATTCTGTGCTTTGGCATCGCTTGCAGATCGATGAAGTCTAAGAGTTGCAAATCCTGGGCCGTGACCCAGCGAATCGCTCTATAGAACGGGCAGAATTCCAGAGTAGAGGCTTGCTTACAGCGAAGTGTGTGCGCTTCACGTACAATAAAGTACGCTTCGGCCGAATACGGTCATACTATACCATGAATAGTCTCATTGAGTGTGTGTGAGAGTACTTTGACTTGAGCCCCTTTGGGCTAATCTGGGTGAAGGACGGATAGGCACATGCGGAAGCTTGTCATTGCGGGTAACTGGAAGATGAACAAGAATCTCGCCCAAGCGGCAGCGCTCGCTGACGGCATGAAGGAGGGGTTGAACGCGCTGCTAGATATTGACATAATAATATGCCCACCGTTTGTAGCGCTTGCTACGGTGCGAGACGTAGTGCAGGGCGCCGCAATCGCCGTAGGCGCGCAGAACATGCATTGGGAGACCGAAGGCGCATATACGGGGGAAGTTTCCCCACAGATGCTCACGTCAATGTGTTCTCACGTGATTGTCGGCCATTCAGAGCGACGCGGCCACTTTGGCGAAACCGACGAAATTGTGAATCGCAAGCTGGTCGCGGCAGTCCTGCACGGGCTCACGCCTATCGTGTGTATCGGCGAAACTGACGCTGAAAACCGCGCGGGCGGGACTCGGGAGGTGCTTGACCGGCAGACGACACACGCGCTCGCAGGCTTGTCCGCGCAGCAGGCCGCGGCCGTCATCTTGGCGTACGAGCCGGTTTGGGCGATTGGCACCGGGCGCACCCCCGCGCCGGAGGAAGCAAACGCTACTATCGGCCTCGTGCGCAAGGTCGTGCGGCGCGAGCACGGCGCTTCTCCAGCGGAGGCTATCCGCATCCTCTACGGCGGCAGCATCAATCCCAAGGTGTGGCCCGAAATCATCGCACAGCCGGAAGTGGACGGCGGACTAGTGGGCGGGGCGAGTCTGTCGGCGGCAGACTTTGTCGCCCTGGCCGCCCAGACACGAGCCGCATACATCTAATGAGATGCAGGATGAATGAGCTACGATTTGGGTGGATGTGCCTAAAGTGTGAGAGAATTTCCAGGCTAGATCATTCTATTTGGCCTTCAGGCAAAATAGTATTCCAGGCAAATCCACTATTTGCTTTACACTACCAGGGAGATAGGCAGTTTGACTCTCATGTTTCCTCATCCGAGGTTTTTCCTTCTTTACTTAACTACTCTAGTCAGTTGGTTTCTCCGACTTGGAGGCAACATAGATGATTAACGCGGAGCAATTAATCACGCAACTAAGAGAGTTCGATGCTTTGCGGGATGGTGATGACATTGCCCAAGATAATTTAGACCGTATTCAGCCACAGTATGCAGATAGGTGGCCTGCCCAACTTCACACTGCTGTTCAGAGCGCTCTGAAACAGATGGGTATTTCCTGTCTATACCAACACCAAGCCGAAGCCATCCAGAAGTCGCTGGATGGTGTAGATGTGGTAATGGAGTCGCCTACCGCCAGCGGCAAAACCTTGGCGTTCGCGGCACCAATGCTTGACACATTAGTTCGAGACCCTGATTCTCATGCTCTCATGATCTACCCAATGAAGGCTTTGGCCCTTGATCAGCGGGAGCAGGTACGCCAGTTTTGCCAAAATCTCCCTGTTAATCATCAAGTTGAATCATGGCCATATGATGGGGATACACCAGACGAGGAAAAGAGTGCTATCAGGAGTTCACCTCCTCAAATTCTTCTAACAAACCCCGAGTATCTGCATCTGTCGTTCCTCCAATGGAGTGAGCTGTGGGAAGGCTTTCTCAAGAACCTGCGCTATGTTGTCATAGATGAAATGCACGAATACCGTGGCTTCTTCGGTAGCAATATGGCTCTTCTTTTGCGTCGCTTCTTTCTAAAATTGAGCCATATCGGAGTCTCTCCTAGAGTCTTCTTGGCGACGGCAACTTGCGCGAATCCACAGGAGCATGCCAAGAACCTAACGGGACGAGATATGAGCCTTATATCAGCAAGGGAAGTTCTTCGTCCTCAACGACACTTTTTATTTGTAAACCCAGACATTCCTGACTTCACTTACCGGGACATTCTGCAACTACGGATTGAGCAAGCCGCGCTAGCTATGCTTGCCAATGGCCTCCAAGTTCTCGTGTTTTGTCCGACTAAGAGATTCTTGGAGGAAACATTGCGACGCTGCAAACAAAGGGCTGCGGAACGAGGGTTGGATGCTGATAAGCTGGCACCCTTTCACGCGGACTTGAAATCCGATGTCCGTCAAGAATTACAGAGACTCATAAAGTCGGGTGATGTACGGGTAGTGTTCACGACAAACGCCCTAGAATTAGGCCTGGATATAGGCGGGTTGGATGGTGTCATTCTTGCTGGATTCCCGATAAACATAATGTCCGCATGGCAGCAGATCGGACGTGCTGGTCGAGGCTGGGACAAGGACTCATTTGTATTGTTCTATGCTTTGAATGACCCAATTGACCAGTTCTTCGTCGGAAACTTACCCGCATTCTTGAACAAGCCTTATGATGCGCTTACTGCTGACCCGGAGAATGAAGAGTTGATTAGGAACCATATTCCATCATTGATGTCGGAGACGGGCAGCCAACTGTCAAATGAGGACAAGCCCACTTTAGGCAACGCGTTCTATCGTGAGGTGAAGAAGGAGCGCGGAACACTCCCAAAGGGATATAAGCCGCATAAGGGTTTAAACATTCGAGGGAGCATAGGCCCTTCCTTTACGCTTAAGATAGGCGGCGAAGATCTTGGTCAAATCTCTGCTGTACGACGCTTCCGTGAGGCATACATCGGTGCGGTCTTTACGTTTATGGGAAAACGATATCGGGTACATTCCCACGAGGAGGGTGCCGTAGTCTTGACTGACGTAGAACCAAATCTGAAGACCGAACCAGGATTCTTTACGGTACCGAATGAGAAAGATATTCTTAGTGGTCTCTGCTATGGGCAAGTTGAGACATACTATGGTCGCATGGATATCTTTACGAACTTTACAGGCTATAGGTTAGTGGATGAGCACTCCAATCAGGTAAAGGGAGAGGGGGGATCACCGGAGACGCTGTCACAACATAACCTCCACGCTTTTCGGATAAAAGTACCATCTGATGACGATGCTTTAGTTGGAGTTGGTGCCCTTGAGCACATGTTGCGTGTGGGAGCAATGTTTGTAATCCCGGCAGACCGCTTTGATGCCAGCACCTTTTCTAGGAGTGGCGAAGACCCCACCGTCTTCTACTATGAAAACTATACCGGAGGGATTGGTGTTGCTAAGAAGCTATTCGAGGTTTGGCAGACTGCATTGGAAAAGGGGATTGAAATCGCCAACACATGTAAGTGCAGACGTGGGTGCATAAACTGCATCGAACCGCCAAAATCCTACATCAACGCTGACATTGATAAGCAGCGAGGCATTGCATTGGCGAGAAGAATCCTAATTGCGGCAAAGGCAGGACCTGACCGAAAGTTCCGCAACGGCTTGATGGTTCCAGTCTAAGTTTGGGCGAGACGGAGACAGGCTGTGCAAGGGTTCCATGTGCCCAAACTAGCTTGTTTCGATATGCAAGACCGCAAATTGGGAGGGAGCCAAAGTTGTGATGGCAAGGTGGTCGCGCGCGTGCACGGGAAGGTTGTCCCAGACGTCTTTCACTGAGAGCGTTGCATTGCTATCGGATGCCGCTGAGGATACTTCAACCAAGATGTCCTGTTCAGTATTGGCGCCGTTCAGCAAGAGGAGCAGAATTGAACCGGAACCCCGGTGCCAGAAGCCGTACAGCGTACTTGGCGGCTCAATGACTAGCTCGTCTTGCTGTCGCCAGTACGGATGCCACGAGGCATTGCCAAAGCCCAGACTTTCCCGCAATTCTCGTAAACGCTCGAGGCCGTCAGTCCCGGCGGTGGCACTGAAGTCTTCCGGCCACAGCAACGTGTTGTGCACGGCCGCTAGTCCAAAGAGTTCCCGGTCGTTCAACAGGTCTGCCCGCGCATAGGTTTCGATGATACTCGGGAACTGAGATGCGGCCGTAGGCACGTGCCAGAGTGTCGGCACCCGGTGGAGAACGTCGCCGTAGAGAAAAGGCACGAGATCGGGCTGCCAGCGATCAGCCAATGCCTCGCCGCTGAGGCGACGCGAAGCGATGGACTGATAGAGATTGAACCCCGTCACAGACAGGTCCGCAAAGCAATTGATCATCGACCAGGGCACTGGCGACTGTGCGATGACGATGCCTTCCTCATCGTTCTCACGCAGCCCGCCGTGAAAGAGCGCGTAGAGTCGCCTCAAGAGATCGCGGCGCGCATGCAGGTCGTATGCGCCGGCTGCGCCCGGCAGTCCCTCGTTGAGGTCAACGGGTCGCACTGCCGGTTCGCCGATATCTACGAACACGCCGTCTATTGGAAAGTCTGTGGCCAATGCGCGCACGGCTTCTTCAAAGTAAACGGCAGAGGCAGCGGAGTGAAAGAGGGGATAGGCTTGTTCCGGGGGCGCTGTACTTACCGTAATCGGTTCTCCCCCTAGCCCTGTATCCTCCAAGATTTCTGCCGCGCCCGGGGCTCTGTTCGAGAGCCTGGCCGCCGAGACAGCGGGAAGAATCTTCAGTCCGGCGTCGTGCGCGCGGTCAACCAAGTCTTGAAACGCGCGCCTCTGTTCCGCCTGCGCCAAGTGGGGGAAGCCCCAAACGTCCGACCAGTCTAGGGGCAGAACGAGCGCCGTGATTCCCCGGTTGCGCAGGGACTCGAGATCGCTCTTGGAGTCAAGGGTAGAACGCTGTGACGCGGTTGCAGAGGACGCTTGAGAATTCACCGACCAATTGACGCCGGTTGGCGTTTCGGCAGTGCGTGTTTCGGCGGCCGGTCGCACCGGCGTTGGTTGAATGCCGAAGTCGAGGTGCACCGTGTTGGGCATGTCAAGTGGGTCCGTGATGAGTTCTACGAGGAGCCGCATTGCGCCTTCCACCGGTCGCACCTGCACTTGGGCGGCCGGTCCCGGCCGTTGCGGGCCGATGACCGTGTCCGAAAACCAAGTGATGCCTCGATTGGGGTTTCCTACCCAAACGAAGGGCGTAATGTCTCCCGACCAGCCACTGTCGGGGAGGCGGCCGCCACCCCACTGGTCCTGCGGCACACCGGCGAGTTCCTGCGAGGAAAGGAGGGTAGTTTCCGCACCCAAGAGGTGGTGCACGTAGTGGGTTGTCTCAGACCGAACAATTGGTATGTCAAGAAGGATCGAGTCTATCGTGATCAAGCCTTGGGGAATGAGGCTAACCCGAATCCGGCAGGTGCCGTCGTAGCTTATGATGACGCGGGTTTGGGCGATGAGATCACCTGCGTTGCCCCGTGCGAGTAGTTCCACTTCGGCGGCATCGATCGATATCGCCCGGGCCCGCTGCCAGACCAACAGTTCATCTTGGGTGCGGACATCTAACTTGATCGCATCGAAGAGGAATTCGGTACCATTGACTTCCAAACTGGTGGGAAGCGGGCCGGCGTCAAACCGGTAGCGATGACCTGCTACTTCCACCGCTGTGCCGCGCACGACGAGCGGCTTCCAAGGACGTGGGAGCGGTGTGGTCCCCAAGCCCTGGTGGATAGATTCCAGAGGATCTAGACCTCGAGCCGGGCCGCCGCAGGCAGCCACTCCAAGGGCGGCCCCGCCGACAAGCAGTGCCCGTCTGCTAAGAGAGGATGCATTCTCTATCATCGTGGATCACCGTAATCGCTAGTCATGAATGGTGCAGGGGAATAGCATTCCCAGACTCAGGGCAGTCCCGGCGAATTGCAGCTATGTTGCGCAGCGGCAGGTTGGAAAGCACATTCACACGCGTGAGGATTCAGTTCTAAGAGCGGTCAACCTGCTCTGCGTCAACATTGTCTTCGTCTCTCTCTTCAGCATACAGAGAAATCGGGTGATTGTGCACCACCGCAGACCCTATAGACGCGGAACACTGCCCAGTGACGAAGTGTGCGAGCCCAAAACCTAGGGCAAGAAACCTACACGTCGGTCAAGTTTCAGCCAACTTCGGGGTGGGCGCTCCATGACGTGAAGGCATTCTCAGTGGCTGGGAGGGTGATGGCGACTGACTGACCCGGAGCCAGGTCTACCGGCGTAGTCGGCCCGAGTTCCGTGCCGTTTGAAAGATGCACCTCGACGCGCACCTGCCGCAGCGTGGCATCAGTGGTATTCGTAACCGTACCGGTGAAGGCGTTGGCGGCCGAGTCATAGGATAGGACCAGCCTCGCGCCGGCCCGTACCTCGTCGTAGGTGTCGGTCGGTTCAAGTTGCACACCGGATTCCTCGCCGCCTTCGCGAGACTCTGTGCCACCCGAGTGCTCATCAGACTCGCCGCCGCTACTGCAACCGGCAAGGGCCGGCGCCAAGACAATGCTTAGCACAATAAGCGCTCTCAAGAGACTTCGCATGAGTCTCATACCTTTCAGGATGGCGCAGAGACGGTAAACCTGGAGACCCGCATGTCTGGCTTCCAACGGGTCTTGCCCAAGCAGTCTAAAGATATTGTCTTGATCGCTCTTGCGGATTCCGCTACTGCCTGCTGAATCAATGAAGAGTCCGAGCGCAGTAGGTGCGTTGCACTCTTGCGCACAGGCCAAGGTCGGTCTGGATGTGGGCGCTTGCCACCGACTGACGAATGACACAACGGCCCAGGACATACGGGCTATCAGCGTCACTCCGTGGAGAGCTCGAAATCGAGCTGCCAATTTATGCCGAACTTGTCAGTGCAAGAGCCAAAGTACGCACCCCAGAACGTCACCTGCAGCGGCATGGTCACATTACCGCCTGCGGACAGCTTGGCGAATAGCTCATCCGTCTCCTCTTTGCTTGACGGCGTATAGGAAAGCGAAAAGTTGTTGCCAGGAGTAGGCGGAGGGCCGAAGGCGGCGGAACTATCACTCCCCATAAGGATGGCATCCCCAATCGACAAGGTCACGTGCATGACTCTGTCTCGCTCCGATTCCGGAATCTCCATGTCGGCGGGGCCGTCACCAAAAGTCTGAAATATAAGATACTCGCCGCCAAAGACGGAGCGGTAGAAGTCAAAGACCTCGCGGCAGTTGTCTGTGAATGTCAGGTAGACGTTCAGTGGCATGGTTTCCTCCAAGCAACGGCTATCGGTGTCGCGGGTAGTAGTGTGAGTGAACCCTTGCTCCCGTTCGCAGGACGAGCAACTCTGCCGATCTGCGTGGGGGAACCGGATACAACGCAGTCCACTTCTCTCGTACTCTAGGCAGGCCTAGCACTTCCTAGATAACGGAACCGCAGGTCTTCCAAGAATAAGAAAGTGGGCAGCGCTTAAGATTCAGTGTACCGCAATCATGTCCGCCGCGCGCAAAGAGTTCGTTCCTTGGGTGTGCCACGGCGTTCTCATCACCCAGGCCCTTCAAGCGACGATAACATTGGCCGTTCTGCGAATCGTGGTGGATGTCTTTTGGAGAGTGCGCCTCCGACACCTATCTGAGAGTTTTTCAATTGAATGTATAGACAGTCCACGAATTGTTACCTATCATGCATGTATCAATTCCCTGAATTCGATGTACTTTCCCGTATCTCAAACGTAGCTGCAAAGGAGCAGGACGCATGTCAGAGCAGACAACTGACGAATCCTCCTACACGATGGGCTATGGAGAGGATTTTCTACAGCTTCTCAACCGGCGCAGCGCCCAGACCAACGCGGCCATGCTGCTTCCCCACCTTGAGCACAGCCAACGGCTTCTCGACTTCGGCTGCGGCCCTGGGACCATTTCGGTGGGTCTTGCGAGGGCGGTAGAGCCCGGTGAGTTCCATGGCATCGACATGGAAGAGTCACAGATTGCCATTGCCAGAGCTGCCGCGCGTGCCGGCGGACACGACAATGCCACATTCCACGTGGGCGACGTAACCAAACTACCCTTTGCAGACGGCTATTTCGACGTAGCCTTCTGCCACACGGTGCTCACGCACGTGCCCGATACCGCCGCCGCGCTGCACGAAGCAAAACGCGTTCTAAAGCCTGGCGGGCTTCTGTGCAGCCGCGAACTCATCGTCGCATCTTCGTTTCTCGAGCCGCGCGAAGAGAAGACGCGACAGGCGTGGAATACCTTCGCAAAGCTTCTCAAAGGCAACGGCGGCCATCCTGAAATGGGCAAAGAACTGAGGGCGCACTTCCTTGATGCCGGATTCGCCAATGTGCGGGCGAGCGCATCCTTCGATTACTTCGGCACACCACAGGATATCGCGTTCCTCTTCCAATTCATCTTGGATTGGTTCCATGCGCCCGAAGTAGTGGAAGTGGCGACGAAATACGGGGTGGCCACGCGCGAGCAATTTTCAGAATGGCGCCAAGACCTCGACGAATGGAGAGACGATCCGGGAGCGTTTGGAACTTTCGCTTTTGGCGAGTGCATGGGCACAAAGCCATAATTTGCCCGGGCCTACGCTCCTGACCGGCTTGTGGGGTGAGCCCATTGGCAAGACTAGTCTGTGGACACCTTTTGACAGCGGGCATCTTGGCGGCCTGGACGACATCGCGACAGTCACCGATCAGGTGTCGGCACCCTCGCTTGCATGGGTAGAGGAATCTGCTGAGTACGGCAACCTCTCCGTTCTCACGTACGCAATAGAGTTTCATGGCGCGAACGCTGCCCTGGTCCCGGCAGCACGGACGGCGCGATTCGCGATCACCTACGCGCGGTGACCGGCGGCGCAGGCGAGATGAGGATTGCCGGACGGGATGGGGTTGGCTGCGCGCATGAATTCCTGAAAAATGGGGCTGAAATCTACGTATGCCGGCGTCTCGACGTCGTTCGATTGGGACGTGAATGGCAACCTTCCCCGCAGTCAAATCGGCGGAAGTTTGGCGCGCATGCACGTCGAGGCAGCGGCGTACTCGTTTACTTCTCGAAAAAGTCCAGATCTATCGCGATCGCGCTGGCGAGCATGAGCGTTGAGAAGTCCTCGTCTGTCCGGCTGGTGTCTACTTCGACTTTGAACGTGTCGGCGTCGGTGAACAATTCCCTGCCGACGCCGCTCCACTGTTTTGTCACGCGGCCGACCTCCTGTCCCTGTTGGTAGACCATGAAGGTAAAGGGCCGAAATATCGGGCCGCGCATTTCAGCGACCAGGCGGCCGCTGGCGTCCATCAGGTCGAAACGGCGGGTAAAGAGTGAAAAGCGCCGCTGCATGGAGCCGACACGCTGCCCCGAAGCATCGGTCACGTGCAAGTGAGAATAGAACCAAAAGAAGCTGCGGCTGGCAGTGAGCAGATTGGCGTTATTCTCGTCGACAACGTGAATATTCATTGGCCGGTGAGACCTAAGGAAAACACGGCCCAGCACACCGGATTCTTCAAAGGCGTACAAGATCTGCCGGCCTTCCGGCGTTCTGACACTATACCGATTCTTGGTCTCGAAGTTTGTGAAGACCTCGAGATGTTCAACCTCCTGCCTCACGTAGAGTTCCGGATACTGCGCGAGATCTATCATGTGGCCTCCCTTGCCCCTTCCTAGCGGAGCGGCTGCAACTTTTCCCTATCTCAATGACTGCACTATATGAATACGTACTTTGCGAGAGACGGTCTCTGCAGAGAAAGGTGCGGTCAATCTGCTGAACGGCGCTGCATGTAATCTGTAGGACCGCATAGAACTGCTCAATGGCCGCTCCATAGCTCGCTGCGCCACCAACTCCTCTATCCCAACTGAACCCGTAATCATGCCTGCGTGTACCAGGATGATTTCTGCTGTCATTTTTCTGGATTCAGGTCGGATTGCCGCTTGATTGTCAGGCTTGCCGTCACCACCAGCGGCCGCAAGCCGCAGGGACTCCCTTGACTTTGCGAAATGCAAAGAGACGGGCGCGATCTGAATTAGAAGAGTGCCAGGCTAGCGAGCGACCAGTGACAAGGGGTTTTGACCGTTGACGGTAATAGTGTACTCCACTCCTGCTTCGAAGTCAGAACCCAGGGGGACGATGGTCTCGACAATGGGATAGTCTGTGGTACAGACGACGTCATTGTCCACGACGTAATGGTGGGTGATGCGGACCTCTAGCGCATTTGAATTGTCCCGCCGGATCTCGTAGCCGTTGAAGTGCGAGCAACTGCCTGAGGGCATGCCGGAAATGACCCGCAGTTGATATTCCGTTGGCGTACCTCCCAGCACCTCAATCTCCACAAGTTCAATCGGCGACTCTCGGATGGCGGAGTCGGGAAAGCCGGATCTAGGCAAGGAGAACGTCGTAGTAATCCGATCGTTGACGATCACCCGGTAGGTTTGCCCAGGCTCTAGCGCCGCCTCAAGCGGCAGTACGGTGTCCAGCTCGACCACCTTCTCGTGGCACGGAATGGCCCACGAGGTTGGCGGCGGTTGCATCAAAGTAACCGTGGCAATGATGTCGAATCCCTCAATCCGTAGTTCCTTGCTACCGGGGCGGGCACAGCCTTCAATGGTCGACTGATAGTAGGCAATCCGCAGCAGCGGTTCTTTCTCGTTTGGAATCAGGTTCGCCCAGACGACCGGTACCGGCGCCTCCACCCACTTGCGCCAGTCCACGCCTTCCTCAACCTGATCGGGCGGCGGCTGCACCAATACCAGGAGCATATCCACCGTGTTGGGATTGCCGCGAGTGATCACCTCATATGCCGTATCGTTCGTAAAGGCCAGACGACCGTCGGATTCGATGATTCTGGCCAGAATGGCATAGGTGTTCCGCGGATTGATGTCGTCGCGGCTGTACTCCACCTTGAAAGCGATCGGCGCCTGACCCGGACTGGCGATCGTCTGCCGCGCAATGAGCGGCGCAGCCGCATCGGCCAGCGATACGTCCCACAAATCTACCACCAGGGTCGCCCCCGGCGTGAGCGCAATCCGCTCCCGATAGGTAACCGTCCCGCTCACCGCCGCATCCGCCTCCCGCCCCGATGGGATCTCCAGCGCCCGCTGCGACGCCCCCGGCCCAATCTCACACGCAACGGTCAGCACCAGCAATGCCAGAGTGCTGATCCCAAACAGCATGGAGTTCTTGAAATTCGATGTTACCTGGAGCCTTTGGTCCATTTTGAAGCACTTTCCCAAGTTGAATTGTGTAGCTTCGCTTGACTGCCGCAAGTCCCCAGTGTTTAGGTACATGGTCAAGCCACTCTACGCCGGAGGGCTTGTAGTTGGGGTAGGGGTAGAAGGCACCAATCATGCGGGAAAAACACGCTGCAAGCGCATAGCATCGTAAGTTAGTCTGCCTTTAGCTTCAGCCACTTGATGGATTGAAGTTTCTCAAACTTCTCTCTAGCCGCTTCTTTCGACATTGTTGTCGTGGGCCATCTACCTTCAGGAAGTTCCACAAATACCACTTCCTCATCCTTTTTGGTGGCGTATAATCCATCTGTGTGATACCAAGCTAAGGCATCGTATATGTCCTTCCTTTGAGCATGCGACAAATTCAATGTCCATTTCTCTAGGGCTACGCCAACTTCCCTTATCATGTGGTTAAATTGTGCGGCACGCAAAGCATCGGCCGGCATCATTACACACATACCTGAGTGGAATGTGTCTTTGGCTTCTATGACACGTTTTCTTCCTTGAATCAATAGATCACGAATGTATCTCACGTCTCGACGCTTAGCCAACCGCTGGCGAACATATCCCGTCAGGCCCAAAACAACTGTAGCCGCCAAAGCTGCAATCAACCCAGCAACGGCTCCCTGTGTTATTGATTCCATCTGTTTCCTCAGCCCTACCTGCTCGCCACTTACGTTTCAATAACTTGGGAGCGATCACAGAACAGTGCCCCATAGACAAGACTCGCTCGAGTATTCCACTATCTCTGCTTACACTCCCTTCGTCTCCATTTTCAATGCCAGCATGTCTGCTTGCATAGGCCCTAACTAGCTCTTCCAGCCCTCTGAGCACTTTCGTCGTCTGTTGCGCACAAATTGCGGCCTGCCGTTATTGGGAGGAGTGCCTTTCCTTCGCGTAAAGGCTCGGTGAACCCACCCCTTTATCCGGACGGGCGCCCAGTTGGTGGGCCATTTGTAAATGACCGAGTAGGGGTCTTCCCCTTCCAAGTTATCCGCCAGTCTGGGCGGCATTAGCCGGGACCTGTGCCCTTTCTTGTAATAGTCTGGATGATTGGGAAGCAGAATGCCCAGCAAACCACTCCTTGGGTTTCTCTTGGTATCTCTCAAACTGGAACCTATCTCCCAATCTACGTGCATTCGCCGCCATGTGCACGGGCCTATCAGAACGACCGTTACACTGGAGTCCCTGAGGAAGTTGTCCCGTATCCTCTGTCGTATGGTCTCTGTCTTGATATTAGTATCGTCTATGTTCCCGATCTTGACTGATCTATCGATGATGTGCTCGCCCATCTGCCGAGAGAACTTGGCTTTCCAATCTCGATCCTCGTCATGATAACTGATAAAAACTCGGTGCCTTGGAGTTCGTTGCTTTGCCAAGTCTCGCCTCACCCTCCAACTGTGCTTGACGGAAAGATCACCAACCAGGCAAGCAGAATTGTGATGATCAATAGAGAATAGAATGGCAGCGTCGCGAAAGACCGGAAGCACCAGACGACTGCTCGCCACCCCATACCGGTTGGCTTGACCGCGTAGACGGCCGATGAAGCCAAACTGCCCTCATGCAAGCTAGCCACGAACGTGTCGTATGATTTGATAAAGGACCGCTCTAAGGCCAGATAGTAGGAGTCGAGAATATAAAAGAGGAGAGCGGGAACTAGAGCGATCAAGGCATGCTGCGGGCTTTCAGTGCTCGTCACCAAGACCAGAGTGGCAGAAACCAACGTGACGCACCACACCTTGCACGAGCGACTGTTCTCCGCCATGCGTCGAATCACGCCTTGCATGATGGTCAAGTGAGTCTGAACGGCGGAAGACTCGGCGTTCGGGTTTTCCTCTCGCATTACCTAATCCTCTCTCCGTGCGGTGGCGCAGAATCACGGGACTGCGCCGTGTCACCGTTGTACAATTTCATCCAGCTTGGCATTGATGGTTTTCCACCGCCACGCAATCTGCTCTCCTAAATGTGTTAGCCCCTTATATGGCCTACCCTGCGGCCTGATCTGAATGACGGGCTTCTTCAGGCTGCGCGCCATGTCTGTTTCTACTCTCACGCCGGGCGCGTTATGGGTGTCTTTACCGATAAGAACTATGACAACATCACACCCGGCAATGGCCTGCTTAGCCTTCTTCTTCCACTTTTCGTTGGGATATGCCTCGTGGAGCGAACAGTTGTCCACACGATGTGGGGACTCATCCTTGGCCTGCATGTAGAAGTTTTCTTTCAGGTCGTTGTCTTTGTCGAACTCGAAACTCACGAAAATGCTGAGATTGGGCACGATTCGCTCCAATGCGCTGCGCCCAACGCGGCGGCGGGCTATCGTTTCTCGGTTAGCCTGCCGGAGAGGTATCTATGAATCACGCTGGAAAGCAGGGTCTGATAGGGTATGCCCTCTTCTCTGGCGCGGGAATGGGCGAGGTTGAAGTCGCGCTCGGTTACGCGCAAATTTACCCGCTTGGTCTTGTTAAAGGTATTGCGCGCCGCCTGACGGGCGGTCTCGACCTCGCGTTCCGCGTCAGGCGCGGGACGCAACTCGCCCCGCTCGAAGCGAGCGAGAATGTCACGCTCTTCCGCGCTTATCTTGTCGTTCACGGTAACCTCCTCCGATAATCTCTCATCGAATTCCGGCTGGGAATAGCCGTCATCAGAAAGCGCGTACCGTCGGTCTGCGCGACAAATGGCACGAGATGAAGGTTCTCGTCTATCTCCACGAAGTAGATCATCTGCCCCGGGTAGCGATCCTGGTTTGGGTGCTCCAGCACGTCTACCAGGCCGCTCTGCTCAATGGCGGGGACCACGCGCTCGAACGAGAGACCCCGCTGCTCGATGAGCCATTGGTTCTTCTCCGTGCTTCCGTCGAAGCTGACGCTCATGCGTCAATTATCAAACGACATGTGCATTTTGGCAACACAATGTTTGTTCTCTCCAGAACACAGAGATTCCGCAACGGCCGCAATGGGCGCAGAGCCATCCGCTTCCATGACTCTGGGGGTCTGGTTGCGAAAACCGACCTCTCCTAAAATGCCTTGGATGCTGGGCGAGAGGCCATCAAGGTACCTCTCAAGGCCGCTGCCAACTGCTGACGACCCGCCGCGGCGGGGTCGCGGAGCCGAAAGCGAGAGGCGGACGCGCGGTGTAGGTGTGGAGCCTCGCAAAGCGACAAGCTAAGAATCCGGCGCGGTGACACGGACGGTGATGACGTCGTTGTTTTGGTATTGCTTGTGTTGGACGGAATCGGCGAAGCTGCGGAGGAGGCGGAGGGAGAGTTCTTGTTCGACCGGCGTTTCCGAGTCGTGTTGTTGGAGCTGGCGGATGCGGTCTTCCAGGTTTTCTTCATCGCCGCCGCCGATGAACTCCAGGTCCGCTACGGGGCCCTCGCTGGCGGCTAGCACGACCAGTTTGCGATCGTCGTGCTCCTCTTCATCGGCTTCCAGGTCGAGTGGCGCGAGCGTAAGGAGAGTTTCCTCGCCTACTGCCATGAGCCGGTCGGTCATCGCTTGGTTCCAGCCTCTGTTGGCAGAGAACTTGGCAATGAACTCATTGAGGTCCGGCAGCGCATCGATGTGGAGTTGCGACTGGAAACGCATGCTCCGGTGGGACGTGAACTCTAAGAAGAGCAGCATAAGGATGGCGGCAAATCCCCCGGTGGAAATGCCGCTCTTGAGGAGCGTATCCCACACAGGGCCAAGGGCCGGCAGCGCGAAGAGCTTGAATTGGAAGGCAGCGCCAATCCAAAATGAGACCCCCGCCACCACGACCTTCTGACGGTTCTGTTCGCTCTGGATTACGAGTTGCGCGCCGTCAACGAACAGCGTGCCCGTTACCAAGGTAAGGTAGCCTGCCATGACGGGGCCGGGAATGGTGCTGAGCAGTCCGGAGAGCTTGGGCACAAAGGCCATGACAATGAAAAGGCCGCCGATGAGGTAGCCGACCCGGCGGGATGCCACCCCGGTGACTTGCGTGAAGGCGACCGTGCCCGGATGGATGATTATGGGCACGGAGCCGGCAATGCCGCTCAGGATATTGCCGATACCGCCGCCTGCGAGCGTGCCCTGCACCTGCCGGAAGTCTATCGCTTTGGCCGCGCGGCTCGAGACGCGCTGGAGCGCAATCGACTCGCCATTGGCCTGAATGGAAATGATGATGCCGAGGAATATGAACGACGGCAAAATGGTCCAAAATGGGATGCCAAAGTCGGGCGTCAGGTCCGGCCATTCAGAGGGCAGTCCCACCCACGGCGCTTGAGTCACCCTCTCGAACTCGTATATGCCTAGACTTGCCGCAACCAGACAGCCGACGACGATACTGATTGGCGCCGCCCAAAGGCGCAGCAGCGGCGTACCGCGAAAGGTGAGCACGGCAACCACGAGGAGCGTTGCCAGCGCGGTTACGGTCGCCGACGTGGGTTCCACGGTGGACGCCTCGTCCAGGAGCGCGAAAACTACGGAAGCCAGCGTGATGGAAAGAATCATCATCACCGTGCCGCCAACGGTTGGCGTGACCAGGCGCCTCAGGATGAAGAGCCATTTGGCAATGATGAGCTGGCAGACGCCGGATACGACAACCAACATTGCCAGGGTCGCAGGTCCGCCGTCCACCACCGCCGTGATACAGAACGGTATGGAAAAAGCCGCCGTGAACATGGGCAGCACGGCGCCGCCGCCGACAGGTCCGATGCACCGCACCTGCAAGAGCGTGGTAATGCCCACCACTATGAGGGAGGCAAAGACCATCCAGATAAGGTAGGAGTCGTCTCTGCCCGATGCTTTCGCTACAATTACCGGCGTAACCAGGAGGGTGGCGGAAGCAAGCAAACTGAATTGAAACCCATAACCCAAACTTGCCAAGAAAGGCGGGTTTTCATGCGCCTCGTAACGTGGATTTTGAGAGGGCTGTGACGCTATGGGAAATACCCCTTAGAGTCGTTTGTGGAGTGAACGCAACTTGACTGTATTGTGAATCCCTTGAGTTGGCAATTCCATTATAGTGTTCGCGAAGAAAATCACAAATTCTCGCTGCGGTGCGTGTACTCGGCCATAGCGGCGCAGAGCCCCGGGGAAGAGAAGCGCGCTTGCATTCAAGTTCGATTGCGATGGGGGCTGCCATGAAGATTAAAGTGCCGCTGTGCCTCATCTAGCATGGCTTCAGTCATCTAACATGGCATAAGAAGAGTGTCTGTGCGCGCAACTGAGATCGTTGTGCATTGGCAGATAATCCACCGACAGGCCTCGAGTGTGAAAGACAACGTCAACTACCGACAGGTTACTCGCTGCCCTGCAGTAGATAGCTGCCGGCAAGTGAATGTCCAACCCCACGCGGGCGGCATTCTCATCCAGAAAGCGCGGATTCTGAGAAGCAAGCAAGTTCTCGGCAGTAGCCAGAGGTAAGCCACAGAATCAGAGTGGAGGCGCGCGGTGGGATGCCAGCCAAAAAGCCGACGCAATTTCGATTCTAATGCGGTTGGAGGCCCGCGGCGTTGGTCTAATTGTCCCGCATTCGCTCTTCTAGCTTTTGCAGCGTTTCCTTGGTGGCCCGGAGTTCCTGTAGAAGCTCTTCCCTCGTCACAGGATCCTCTTGCTCAAGAAGGCGCTCCAGCTTGGCGTCACCCATCTTATCGATGAGGATGGCGATGAAGAGGTTGATTACCACGAAGGTACCGACCACGACGAAACTGACGAAGTAGACCCATGCGAGAGGATTGAGGTCCATTGCGGTGAACATGACATCGGTCCAGCCATCGAAGGTAATGATATTGAAGAGGGTAAGGACGGCATAGCCGACGTTGCGCCAGTGTTCCGGATCATGCTCACTGAAGAGGTGAAAGCCAATGATGGCGTAGATATATACGATGATGCCCATCAGCACAATGACGTGTCCCACGCTTGGAATAGAGTTGACAAGCGCAGTAACGATGACGCGCAGATCTCTGATCGTCGTCACGAGGCGCATCACGCGCAGCAGGCGCGCCAGCCGGGCGATAGTAGCGAACTGTCCGGCAAACGGAATCAGGGCCACCACGATTACCAGGAAGTCGAAGACGTTCCAGCCATCGCGAAAATAGCCAGCGAACCTGGGTGACGACGCCACCATTTTCAATAGCGCCTCCAAAACAAAGATGGCCAGGGCCACTTCATATAAGACCTGAATCCAGGTGCCGTATTGCTCTTCTATGGCGGGTGAGGTGCCGAGACCGAGCAGCACGGCATTCAAGATGATGATGGCAATGATGGTGATTTCGAATGCACGGGTATTCGTAATGCGCTGCGCAAACTGTGTAATTCTGTTCATTTTCGAGTCTCTTTACTCAATTCAGTCTTAGCGATTCCACTTTGCGAGATCAAGCCCCAAGCCAACCACGGCCGGCGAAAGCCCTTCAATTCGTCCCAATCAGCGCACCAGTCTTGGATGACCCATGTCCAAACTACCTGGCTAACGTACCCCGAGGAAACATGGCTCTATCACGTGAGTGGCGCGCACCACATCGCAAAGCAAACGGTGAGAGAGAAGAGGCGTCAAAGTCAGTGCGAAGGAACGAGTGTAGACGCGGCCCTGCAATTTAAGTGGTGCGCGGTCATTTTCTCGTCCGAGTTTGTCGACGCTCTACCGTGAGACCGATGTTTTCCTCCTCATTCGTCTGCGCCAGCATTATGACACATCCTAGCCGGTAAAGGTACCGGAATCTGCGCACGGATTGCCTGGGATTGGCTTGCGTTGCATGAAGGAGTCGAGCGGCTAGTAAGAAACATCCTCGATGGGATCGGAGGGACGGAACAGCTCACAGTCGGAACGCGGCATTCGTCAGATTGAGGCCCTGGCAAGACCGGGGGCTAAGCTGGCAGGAGCGCACGAGAAGTGAAAGCCAGCCTCAGAAGGCCTGTGAAATTGCGCGTGACGCCTCGCGGCTAATGTCTAGCGGCTAATCTTTAATATTCCCAGGCGGATGCCCTTGACGACGGCGTCCAACTTTGTAGTCGCGTTGAGTTTGTGACGCAGATTGCGAATGTGGTTGCGCACCGTATGTCGGCTGATGCCCAGTTCTGCGGCGATGCTTGGCGCATCTCTCCCAAGCGCCACCAGACGAAGAATCTCCAATTCCCGTCGCGTCAACCTCTGTGCTTCAGTGTGGGACGGTGGATCGGCAGGCCGGTCTGACAAAATGTCGGCCCCGCCCTCAACCAGAGCATCACAAACCGATTCCTTGGCCGAGGAAAAGTGCTCTGCCTCAGAAGCGTCGTCGAAAAGGTGCACCAAGAGCGGCGCGTCCTTCAGGATTCCCGTAACAACCATCGGTGAAACGGAGACCCACTTACGCTCACCGGAAGAGCAAAGCAATTCAAGTCGGGCCGCTGCCGGCACCAAGCCGGCCCGCAAGTAACGGATCGAGGGGCACCCTTCCAGACAGTGCGCCGTCAAGCCACCGGGTGCGGTCCCTTGCAATACGTCGTAGCACCGGCGGCCCAACACTTCTTGGGGCACAAAGCCGAGAATGCGCTCCGCGGCGGGGTTCCAGAACACGATAGTCTGATCCACCGCTACGGCATAGGCGCCACAAGATGCTGCGGCCAGCGACGCGAGCAACCCATTTGCAATCGCGTGCGTTGGCCCCGAGCTACCGCTATGGTCGAGAATAGTGCTGTGGGCTGAGGACTTCCAGTCGGCCTCGGTTTGGGCTTGAGACAACCTTAATGGACTCGCTTAGTGTTTGAGATCATTTCACGTTCAATGGTAGTAGCAACGGCTCGATTCGTCTATGATAAAGTTGTACTACTCACCAGCGCGTACAGCGAATGAAACCGGGCGCTTGGGAGTCGCGAGTGCGGCTGCTCTGCAAGCGGCGCAACCAATTCAAGCGAAAGATAGCATCGGCACATCGCAGTAACATGCCCATGCTACATCTGTATTATGAGGCGCTTGGGCGCAGGCAATATTTATAATACTAGCGCGTGAAAACGCAAATAAGGCATCTCGTCGTTTCTGACTAACTATTGCAATAATCCTCACCTAAAGTAATTATTTGGTCATAGAGACTATTGTAAGAATTCGGATAGTTGTTTATACTATCTAACTGGTAGCACAAAAGTATCATGAACATGCGCCTATCACTCAACTAGACTCTTTCCTGTTTCACTATCCCCAAGACCCCGCGCCAAAGCACCACCCGGCGCGGGGTCTTGCTCTGCTTGATGATTTCTCGCTTGAACGGACGTACACTCAATAGCGTCTGAGGTAAAGCATTGGGATGGAAGTCTTCCGCAACCATAGATAGGTCTCAGCGCGACTCCCCTATCGCTATTGCCTGCTCCATCCCACCCCATAGGGGCCTGAGTGCCGCTGGGTCACTGCTCGTAAGCGGTATATTGTTTGTAATGATTGAAGACGAATCTAGGGTGGCCACAGATACTGGGCGCTGCCGCTGATAGGGCTGGCCTTCCTGCTGATCCCGGCGTTGCTGGGTTCCGCGCTGACGACGGCGCTCGGCATCGGCGTGCTGATATCTTCTCCGCTGCCCGCCTCCCAGCAGTTCGCCATCACGGCGGCAATCACAATTGCGTACTCGCTGAAAGTCTCCATCCTGGTGGCGCCAACCGCGATGATGATCTGGGGCGCGTACCAAAACGTGCGTCTTCGCTCGAGCTTGAGGAGCATGGCAGTTGATCTCGACCAGGAGATCGAGGCCGTGTATCGGCGGCAAGTGCGGGGACTATGGGTGGCGGCGCTGCGGACATTTCCGCGGATGAGTTTGGCTGTTCGCTGGGTAGATTGTGGAAGGGCCCTGAGGCTACGGCGCGAGGCCCTTGCATAGAGCGCAAAGTGCTTGCGATTACTGCTAAGGGTGGTCAATCGAGATTCCTCAGGCGGCGACGCTAGGTATTGGCCATGGTCGCCTTAGCAGACGGGAGACCTCTCATTCCCGCACGGTGCAGGATAAGTCATCTCCACCGATTTACGGCTGCGAATGCCTCGCCTGGTGGCGGGGATGCTTGGCCCTGACCGCTATTGCCCCAACAAGCGTCTAAACGATCCACACTCAGACCGAGCGCTTGAGCATTGCCGTTGTTAACCATGGAGCAAATAGCGGCGACGGGCTGAAATTTCTTTTAATACGGCCGACAGTCTAGGACCGTCACTACATGCCAGGAGAGTGGAGGTAGCCAGGAAGAAAGGGAATCCTAGCCTTTGCAACCCGAAGGAAAGCTCAAAGGGACGGTTTTTGAATTTGGGAGACGATCAATAGTGCAGTTTGCCACATAGCCTATGCCGGAGTCATATGTACTACAAGATATGCAGACAGCAACGGGTAGGCCTAACTCAACATTGCTACCTACCTTACTTGAAATGAGCTTGGCTCGGTAGGATTCTCACACTCTCTAGGTATTGCTGTTGAATGGTCAGATGTTGTGAAGTATTGGGTCATTGACTCTCAGTTCCGTCATTATGGTGACTGCTGGCCTATTTGCTCAGTTAGCAACTCATCATTCCAGCGGATCCAATTGTCCCCAATAACGGTCCAAGCGTGTTGGTGCAAACTAAAATGTGTACTTGGATTAAAAGTGTAGCAATCTAGCATCAATTGCCATACCTCTGACTCCTCCGGCGTTGAGTTTCAGAGCCACTCACCGATGAGGGAAGAGTTTGCTGGACTCGTCCTTCTCCGTTACAATGTGGTCAATCCCTCACCTCCTGTACACGAGTATTCTCCTTAACCATCCGTCGTTTCTTGGTGCCTTTGAGTGATGACCCAATCAGAATCGTACCCATTTCGAATTCCAGATAAACGCGGAAGCAAGCCTTCAGATCCTGAGAGTCTCTTTAGGAACCTCAGCCAACGATCACCTCAGGTACAGCATCTTTGGGCGCATCAAGCTGACTTGCTAAGGATTTGGCATTCCAATCACGTTGATACCTCCGACTTGGCATTAGAACTCCCAACTGGCACTGGAAAGACTCTCATAGGACTGCTAATCGGGGAATTCGTCAGGAAGACGAGAGAAGAAAGAGTAGCTTACTTGTGCCCGAATCGTCAGCTCTCACACCAAGTTGGAAAGCTGGCACGTGATTACTCCATCGACGCAAGGGTCTTGGTAGGATCCCAAAATCTCTATGACCCTGAAGATTTTAACGCGTTTGCAGAATCCTCTTCTATTGCAATTACTACGTATTCAGCGATATTCAACACTAACCCCAGGATTGATTCGGCTAATCTTCTGATCCTCGACGACGCCCACGCAAGCGAGGACTTCATCGTGTCTCTTTGGAACGTAGAGGTGAACCGTAACGATCACTGCGACATATATTTCGCACTACTTGACCTCTTCAAAGACGTAATTCCTAGTGCGCAATATTGGTATCTCAAGGAATATTCATCTACTAGAGCGCGAACCGAGTGCACCAAAATACCCTCTCCCATCGCCCAGAGTCGAGAGGCAAGAATCCGAGATTTCCTTGATTCAGTCCTTGAAGATACAGACTTACGGTTTTCTTGGAGTATGATCCGTGGCCACCTACATGCATGCCACACATTTGTAACTTGGTATTCGATTTCAATTAGGCCCATATATCCTCCCACTCATGGCCATGCACCATTTAGTTCATCTCGCCAAAGAATCTACATGTCGGCTACCCTTGGTGAAGGGGGAGAGCTGGAGCGGATTACCGGTGTTCGAAATATTGAGAGGTTGCCTGTTCCAGGAGGCTGGGAGCGAGAGGGAGCAGGTAGACGATTCATTATGTTCACAGACCGGAGTCTACCGGCTGAAGCCGCGACAGATGCTGCCCTTACTTTGGTGGGAGAGGCCACACGTTCGCTAATTCTGACGCCCAACAGAGTCACTGCGGGGTGGGTGGGGGAGCAACTAAACAGCATGTCCTCGAGCCCTACACTATTCAAGGCAACGGATATCGAGAATTCACTTGAGCCGTTCATGAACGAAGAACATGCGGCATTAGTTCTGCACAATCGATACGATGGGCTAGACTTGCCTGGCGATGCCTGTCACTTGGAGTGGATTTGCGATCTCCCTGGGGCTACGAACGCTCAAGAGACATTCTTGCTGAATCGACTTGGACTTCATTCACTGCTGAGGGACCGCATTAGAACAAGACTCACACAGGCACTAGGGAGATGCACCCGTAATTCAACGGACCACGCAGTAGTGATCATGTCTGGATCGAGGCCATTAGACTTCTGCATCAAGAACGAGAACAGGACAGGTTTTCATCCAGAAATCCAGGCTGAAATTCAGTACGGCCTTGACGCATCCAAAGTTGATGGGCCAAACGATTTTATAAATCTAGCACGCGCCTTCTTAGAACAAAGAGCCGGATGGGAAGAGGTCGACCAGTGGATTCAGGAAGAGAGAGATTCTTATCAACGGTCGAGTGACGAAACGGTCCAAACCCTAATGGCCGGTGTTAGGGACGAAATAGACTATTCCGATGCTCTTTGGGTAGGCGACTTTCAGACTGCACTTGAAAAGGCGCGGGCATGCGCCGACCGACTATGCGGCGACACTCTCGCTGACTATAGGGCGTGGTGGTATTACCTCGCAGGAAGTGCCGCCGCAATTTCGGCTACAAATGAGAAAACAGTGCATCTACGGGAAACTGCCCGCCAACTGTTTGACAGAGCTTGCTTCGCTTCACCCAGGTCAACTTGGTTTAGGGAAGTCTCTCGAATTGTCGACTTTGTGGAACCGAGTCAATTGGTTGATGACCAATTGTTGGTCAGATCAGCCGAGGCCATTGAAAGAAGGATCCAGCAGGTTGGTGTCGCGGGGGCCGGGTTCGAAAGTGAAGTCCAAACCATGATTAGTCAATTAGAAAACAGCGACGCGAAAAAGTTCGAACAAGGTTTGGAATTCTTGGGACTTTGGCTAGGACTCGATGCTCTTCGTCCAACGGGTGCGGGGGTGCCAGATGGAGTGTGGTCATTTGCTGACGAAATAATAGTGGCGTTTGAGGCAAAGAGCAATGAGCGGTCTACGGGTCCCATCTCATTGAGTACGGCAAGAGAGGCTCAGGGGCACATGAGATGGGTTGAAAGTAACATGGAGACTACCAGTTCTACATCCATCTCAACAGTCATAGTCTCGGATCGGGAGCATGTGGCGAGCGAGGCACTGCCAAATGCAAACGAACTGTATGTTGTAAACCTGCCTTGCTTACGCGAACTCGCTCACAAAGTGACATCCACGATGCGGTCCCTGAGGGCCCAAGCCTCGAGTAACAGTAACGAGGATTTCAGGCAGTTCATTGCTGATCGTCTAACTAACGAAGAATTGGATCCCAAGAGCATTCTGGCTGCAATACGATGCATGAAACTGAGCGAATTTGACGTTTCGATGTAAATGCCGTTGAGATAGGAAGGCTTGCCGAGGTGGTGGACCGAGGGGGATTCGAACCCCCGACTTCTGCGATGCGAACGCAGCGCTCTCCCACTGAGCTACCGGCCCGAGTGCGGTCTGAGAAGGTGGAGTGTTAGCTTAGCGGTTCGACGATGGCGCGTTTGGATTCGTTGCCGAAGGTCTCGAACCGGACGACGCCGTCCACTTTGGCAAAGAGGGTGTGGTCTTTGCCGATGCCGACATTTTCACCGGGGCGAATTGGCGTGCCGCGCTGACGCACCAGGATGTTGCCGGCGCGCACGAATTGCCCGTCGGTGCGCTTGACGCCAAGGCGCCTGCCTGCGCTATCACGTCCGTTGCGGCTGCTGCCGCCGGCTTTCTTTTGTGCCACTGTGCAATTGCTCCTTGGCTCTCATGCGCCTGCGTGCCATAGGCCTGCACGCGCATGCGATTCCTCGGTATTCTAGGTGTTGATTGAATCAATATCGAGAACGGTATAGGTGTGGCGGTGGCCGGAGAGGGTCCGATAACGATTCTTGCGCTTGTACTTGAACACAAGCACTTTGCTGTCTTTCTCTTCCCCTACCACCTGAGCGCTCACCTTGGCCCCAGCGATGACGGGCGTACCCACCGTGACGCCACCATCGGTGGACATGAGCAGCACCGAGTCCAGCGTGATGTCGCTGCCTGGCTCTGCTTCCAATCTCTCCACTGAGATGCGGTCTCCGGGGCTTACGCGGTATTGCTTCCCGGCAATTTCAACGACTGCGAACACGGTATTCCTCGTTTTTTCACGACTTTGCGAGAATTCAAAAGACAGGGTCCAATGCACACGTACCCAAGGGTCCGTGCTGCCCTGCATTGCTTAGGATAGCAATGGCGAGGCGGAAGTGTCAACAGCGAAGGGGACTCGCTGTATTCAGGCAGTTCATGGTTCGACCCTTCGGCGAGTTCAGGAAAGGCAACTCACTACGAACGGTAAATCGGGCTGACCGTGAACAGATTCAGACTGTTGCGCGAGATTCGGTGCAATGCGCCCGCACGGCCGGCAGTGCAATCCCATACGTCTTTATTGCCGCGGCAGTGGTAGCGGATTGTGCAGCGACTGCAGCTTGGCGGGGTCGAGTGTTACGCCGAGACCGGGACCGGATGGAACGCGTAAGTAGCCGTTGTCCCACTCCCAGGGCTCCATGAGCACATCGTCGGTGTACATGAGCGGGCCGATGAGGTCCGAGGGCCAGTCAACGCGCCACGATGAAGAGGCCAGCGCCAGTTGCGCAGCCGTGCCCACGCCCAGCTCTACGGTGCTGCCGAGCAGCGCGTTCAGTCCGGCAGCCTCGGCGATTGCGATTACTTTTTTCGCGCGATAGATACCTCCGCAACCCACAGTGGAAACGTTGAAGACATCCACCGCTTCATGGCGGACGAGTTCGAGGGCGTACTCCTGCGTGCTCACGTGCTCCAGGATCGGCGTGTCGACCGCCTTGCGTACACGCGCCATGCCGGTAACGTTTTCTTTGTCGATGGGCGTCTCCACGCCGGAGATATTGTATTTCTCCAGGCGGCGCATGAAGGTAATGGCCTCATCAACGTCCCAGGCCGCGTTGGCGTCGAGCTTTAGGTTCAAGTCGTTGCCGCCAATCTCGCGAAACAGCTTGATGCGCGCTTCGTCTAGATCAATGTCCCGGCCGACCTTAAACTTGAAGGCGTCGAAGCCTTGCTCTAACTTCTCCTGAATCTCGGGTACCATGGCCTCGGGTTCACGGATATAGGCAACCCAGGACACCCAAACGCTCTTACGCAAGCGCCCGCCGGCCAGGGAGGTGGCGGAAGTACCGTAGGACTTCCCCATAATGTCATAGCAGGCAGTGTCAATAGCACAGTCCACAAGGCCGCCGGTGCGCACCTCCAATGAAAGCCGCTCCATGTCGCTTGGGTCCCGACCGACGAGCAGTGAACGCAGCTTACCGGCAACGTTATCTATTTCCATTGGAGACCCGTCAACCATACGCATCTTTGGATCGATGTCGGAGATTTCACCAATGCCTACAATGCCGGCGTCGGTTTCTACTTCGAGGATGTAGAAATAGGACAGTTCCACGGGTACGGCGTCAGGATTCTTCCGGCCTACTTGGCCGCCCGAGGTCAGCGTGGCGTACTGCCGGGAAACGGCAACGGGATGGATTCTCAGGTCTACGATCTTCACGCAATTCTCTCCTTGAACTATTCTCTACCCTTCAAGCCAAATAGGATTGCTCCACGCCCGCCGCCCTTGCATGTCGACACACTCCAAACGCACGTATGTGTGCTCATTCCTTAGAGAATATTGGGCGGAAGTGATGGGATCGCCCTGTGCCGAGCGAATTGCCTGCCCATGCGAGCGTTCGGACATGAAGGCGATTGTGCGCACAGGCGAGGTCTTGGCCGATGCTACCCCGTCCTCGATGCGAAAGTCGTAGATTTCCGGACCTTGGGAGGCGTAGAAGTCACCCTTGGCAACCGCATTGAGAATGGCGTCCGGCGTGCACGCGGCGGCCTTGGCCATTATCCAGCCGCCGCCGGCATCAGGCAGCTTCCAGTGCGTGTCGTCAACGGCGAGGCCGAAGAGCGGACGCTTGCGGTCGAGCAGTCCATCCCAGAGATAGGTGCTATTCCCTTTGTTGATGCTGACTTCGGTGCCATAGTTGAATACTTCCAGGCCGGTGGCGCCTTCAAGATGCGCGAGGTCGCCGGTCACGTGTCCCAGCCAGTAGGGGTGCGCCAACACTGCCAGACCCCCATCCGCTCGTATCGCGTCTATCGCGCCCTGGGCATCGAGGTCCGGCGGTTGGACGTGCATGTCGGACAGGCCGAGGCCGACAATGTGGTAGCCGCCGCCGGCCCGCGCATCATCGCCATTGAGCTCCATGCCGGGAATCAATACCGGGCTGCGCTGAGGCGGCGCATCGAAGAGCGTAAGCGTGCGATGGTCGGTTATTGATAGGAAGTCATAACCCATGGTCCAATACCACAACGCCACCATCTCCGGGGCGTATAGGCCGTCCGAATTGGTGGAGTGGGTGTGCAGGTTCCCTTTGTACCAGTTTCCGGGTTGTTCAAAGACGTTCCGTGCCATGTCACTCACTTTCTTGGGGATGGGAATTGCTGACGCTGTACCGCACACCTCTCATTCTAGCGCACTGGCGACGGCGCCAAGAAGTTAGGGCGTGCTCGCAGTCCTATGGGAGCTAAGAGGTCCATTTGTCTTTCTGTAGTGTCGTTGGCAACTGTTAGTGGATGTTTGCAGCATCTAGGCCACGCGATACGGCGCCAAGGCTTCTTCGTTGAGCGTGATGCCAAAGCCCGGTCTTTCCGGTGGCGCGAGCATCCCATCGGCGTCCAACATGAGCGGATCCGCGAACGTCTTACCCCACATGGGATCCACGGTATCGCGGTAGTATTCGAGGACTAGTCCGTTGGGAATGCCGGTAACGAGGTGGATGTGAATGTCCTGCGAACCGTGCGGCGCGATTACCAGGTCGTGGGACGCAGCTAAGGCCGCGATGCGCCGGAATTCGGTAACGCCGCCACAGATGTTGGCGTCGGCGTTGAGGATGCTCGCCGCCTGATGTTGAATGAGATCGCGAAAGCCATAGCGCGTGTATTCGTTTTCTCCCGTAGCGATAGGAATGCTGGTCGCTTGGGCCACGCGGGCGCAGCCCGCGTAGTCGTCTGCTCCCACGGGTTCCTCAAACCAGTAAATATCGAACTTTTCGATTTGCGCCGCGACACGGATGGCTTCATGGGCGGGATACGCATTGTTGGCGTCCACCATCACGTCCACGTTCGGGCCGACAGTGTCACGCACCACGCGCACTCGCTCCACGTCTTCAGGAATTGGCACGCCGCCAATTTTCATCTTGACGGCCCGGGCGCCCAAGCGCATGTTTTCCAACATTTCCTCCGCCAGTTCTTTCAGGCCCTTGCCCTCTTCGTAATAGCCTCCGGCGATATATACCGGAATGCGCTCCGCGTATCCGCCAAGAAGCTGATGCACCGACTTCCCTACGGCTTGGCCGACAATGTCCCACAGGGCGATGTCGAGGGTTGAAATAGTGCGCGTTTCCGTGCCGCGTCTCCCCACGAGTTTCGGCACCCACAGCGCATGCCAGAGCCGTTCTACGTTGAACGGGTCTTCCCCAATGAGCAGCGGCTTGAATTGCTCCAAGAGAGCAGTGTTCACGCCGCCCAGGCCGAGGCCAACGAGGCCGGAGTCGGTCTGGATTTCTACCACAGAGAGTGTGACGTCCGTATAGGTGAACATGCCGTTACGGATGGGCTTGCGTCGCGGCCAGCGGTAGAGACGATGCGTAATGTCAACAATCTTCATGATTCCATCCTGTTACATTCTGCTCCTTTGGCCTTCTGCTTTTGAGTATTCCATAGCCGAATCTTCATTGCTGTCCGGTTCTGCGGCGCAATCAATAGGCCGGTTGCTTGAAGACCGCAATCAATGTCCGCAGGAGGATGCGAATGTCGAAGAAGATCGACCAATTCTCGATGTAGTAGAGGTCGTATTGCGTACGCTGATCGATGGGCACGTCGCCACGCAAACCGTTGACCTGCGCCCAGCCGGTCATGCCGGACTTCTCCCGGTGTCGTTCCATGTAGCGCGGGATTTCGGCGCTGAATTGTCTGACATACTGCGGCTGCTCGGCGCGGGGCCCCACGAGACTCATGTGACCCACAAGAACATTGATCAGGTTTGGCAATTCATCTATGGAGAATCGCCGCAGAAACTTTCCTAGGCGTGTGCGCCGCGGATCGTTTGGCACCGTCCAGTCGCGTTCTTCGTGTTTGCCGCTATCGGCAACCATCGTGCGGAACTTGATGATAGGGAAGGCCTTGCCGTCGCGCCCCACTCGGTCCTGTACGAAGAACGTCGGACCGGCGGAATCGATTCGGATTAATAGGGCAACGATGAGGAGGGGGCCGGAGAGAAACACCAAGGTGATGACCGCTATCATGAGATCCATCGTGCGCTTGGCAACACGGTGCCATCCGGCAAGGCGGGGCTCCTTGACCGTAAGGAGCGGCAAGCCGGAGATTTCGTCAACTTGCACTGTACTGACCAAGAATTGAAAGAGGTCCGGGTGCACCCGTATGTGCACATTCTCGGTGGGGCAGAGGTCAAGGATGCGCAGCAACTCCTTGGTATTGAGTTCCGGCAACGTGATGATGACCTCTCTCACGTCATACTCCGCAATGACATTGGGGAGCAGGTCCACTCTGCCCAGCAGCGAGTAGTTCAGGCGGAGCACGTTCTCGTCCGGATCGTCATCCAAGATACCGACTATCTCATAGCCAAGTTGCGGCAGGCGCTGAAGATGGTCGTGCACAAACCCGCTGCCGGCGCCATGCCCTACGATCACAGTGCGAACTGTGCCTGTGTTGCGTTGATGCAAAATGCTTCGTGTCAGCGAAAGGATGACGCGCTCGAAGGTAAGGAAGAAGATGCTGAGGATCGCCGCATAGCCGACGAGCAAGCGGGAGTATATGAACCCTTCCCGCCAGAAGAAGGCAGAGATGCCGACGGCAACAATTGTGCCCAGCGCGATGGCGGTGATTATCCTTAGAAGGTATTCCTCTGAAGGCACATGGCGTTGAGGACGATAGAGGCCGTTTATCATCATCATGCCCATGTAGACCACGGTGAAGAGGAACCACAGGCGGTAGTACACCTCAAGGGCCTGGAATTCTTCCGGCGGGGGCCAACCTAACGTGAAGCGGATGTGATAGGAAGAGAATACGGCAAGAGTGATCGCCAGCGCGTCGCATAGGAGCCACAGTGGCACGAAGATGAGGTTCAGATCTCTCTTAAGCGTCATGTTTTCTCCCTTGCGAGCAGGCTCAGAGCCGCGGAGCGTCTTGGGAACCGCGCTGCGTCCAGACGCGGAGAATGGCCGGGACGAAGAACATCCAGATTGCCAAGACTACGAGGAAGTTCAAAACGGCGGGATTGCGAGATGCCTGGTGCTTGGAATAGAAAAGGTGCATGGAGCGGAAGAACTCAAATGTCATGCGAGCCGGTCTTTGACGGCTGCTTTCCCCCTTGAGGTGGCGAACCGCCACTTCCGGCCAATACCATACTTGCCATCCAGCTTGCTTCATTCGGTAACACAGGTCAAGATCTTCACCGTACATGAAGAAGGTATCATCCAGCGGCCCCGCTGCAGCGAGCGCTTCACGGCGAATAAACATGCAGGCGCCGACAACTGAATCGAGGGGATGGCATTCCTCCGGATCGATATAGGTGAGGTTGTAGCTCGCCATGATACGCGATTGCGGGAACCGTTTCGCTAGGCCGCACGCCCGCATCAACGCGTTCCAAGGCGTGGGGAAAGAACGGCGGCAGGCAAGGTCCAAGCTGCCGTCGGCGCGCAGCAGCTTCGGCCCTACGATCCCCCATTGCCGATGCGCTTCCATGACCGCGTACAGTTGAGAAAGCGCGGTGGGCGGAAGTTCCGTATCCGGGTTGAGCAAGAGCAGGTAGCGGCCGCGCGCTTGAGGCAGCGCCAAGTTGTTGCCCGCCGCGAAACCGATGTGCGGTGATCCTATAATGCACTTTGCCTTGGGAAATTCGGCCGCGACCATTGCAAGTGAATCGTCGGTGCCGTTGTCCACAACGAATACCTCGTAGTCATGCGCGAAGTCGCTTGCGTAAATTGATTTGAGGCAATTGCGCAGCAGCGCCAAGACGTTGTGCGTAACGACGATGATGGACAGCCCCATTGAATCCGAATTCATCTATTGCGCCATCTCCACCATACGCCAACCAGGTAGCCAATCATCTTTGCAACGTCGCCCACTACCCTTAAGCATAGAATACTACCCAGAGCGGGAATGAGTGCGAGGCCGCGCTGCGGTGCGGGGCCGGTGACCGCCCGCATGAGGGGTTTGCGCGTGGCTGCGATTGCCGCGGCGGCGAGTATTGTCCACCAGATAGGATTGTGCCGGCCTTGCCACAGCAAAGCAGCACTGACGACATATGCGGCGTAACGGAGGGCGTGGCGGCCCGGCCACAGATTCGTCTTGCCGTCACCCCGGGCGTAGCGATAATACTGCAAGAAGAACGACCGCACGTCGGATCGTGGCCGAAAGCGCACGCTTGCGCCCGGCTGAAAGACAATGTGTGCCCCGATTGTCTTGCAATTCAGGTCGAATACGACATCTTCACTGTAATCGAGCCACTCCGGGTAGCCGCCCGCCTGCTCCCAAAGATCACGGCGAAATGCCACAGTCCTGCTCGACGCGAGGTAAGTAGCCTCACGCACTTCACTGACCAGAGGCAGCGTGGTTGCGGCCAAGAGCTCCTCGAAGCGCGTCCGGGAATCCGCGCGCGAAAACCCGCTTACCATATCGACTTCAAGCCGGTTCTCCAGCGGACGCACCAACTCGGCCAGCCAGTAGCCGGGCAAAGAGACGCCGGCATCGGTGGCGGCAATTATGTCTCCGGTCGCAGCATGGATGGCGGCATTGCGCCCTGCCGCGATGTTGGCGCCCGGCAACTCCAGCAGCGTGACGTGCGGTCGCTCAGCCGCAAACGCTTTCAGCAAAGGAATCGTGCCATCGGTTGAGCCCCCGTCCGCGACGACAATCTCGTCCGGCGGGCGCTCCTGACTCTCAAGCGAAGCCAGGAGTTCGGGCAGGGCGGCTTCCTCATTCCGCACCGTCATTATCAGGGACACATGAGGACTAGGCATGGCGAGACTCCGTCAAGCGGGCGTAGAATTCCAGCAATCGCGGCGTGAAACGGCGCCAATCGTAGAGTTCCTCCGCAAGCCGCTTGGCTGCTCTTCCTTGCTCTTGCGCCAAGAGACGGTCGCGCAGTAGTTCAACCGCATGGGCGGCAAACTCTTCAGGCGTGTCGCCAATGCGCACGTGTTCATTGGGTGTCGCCGCAATGCCCTCAAGACCAAGACTTGTAGTTACTACCGGTTTCGCCCACAGAAATGCTTCAAGTATTTTGACGCGCATGCCGCTTCCTGCCCGAATTGGTACCACCGAGATCCAGGCACTTCCCAGCGCCTGCGCAAACTCTCTTTCATCCAGGTAGCCCAGCGCTTGAATTCCCGGTTGGCGCAGCCAGCCCTGCTGTTTGTCCACACCGGAACCGGCAATTATGAATTCCGTAGACGGCACTTCCGCACGAATGAGCGGCCAGACTCGTGTACAGAACCAGCGCAAGCCATCCTGATTGGGCCGGTAGTCCAGCTTGCCGGCAAAGAAGATGCGCGGCGCTGGCGCGAGCGGCAAACCCTGGGGAATGTCAGCCTCAAGAGTGACGCCGATAGGGACTACGGTGTGCGGCCTAGCCGCTGCGAGCGGCTTGAGAAAGGCTGCGTCAACGTCGGACACCGCAATCCAGCCGTCGCTCTTTGCGAACGCGTCTGCTTCGTATCTGCGCAGCTTCTTGGCTTGACCTCGTGAGTACCAGCGTCCAAACCCATGGGAAACTGCTGCTATACGCTCTTGCAACAAGAATTCCACGTTGTGCTCGTCGAGAATGAGCTGGCTGCTCGGACTCTCCGCCTTTGCCACGGGTATGTACGGGGCCATTTCCAGTCCTTCGAACTGGATAACGTCGAACCGCTGATGACCCACGATGAAGCGCAGGCGCTCGGCGAATGCCTCGCTCTTGAGGCGCAGCGCAAGATCCGGTTCTCGGCTGCGAAGCAGATGCAGAATACGGTGGTGAATCTTGGGATTGGGCCGCGCAACCCAGCCCGCCCAGCTACAAATCTTGTCGAGGGCGCTCAAATCCGTGTCCGTATCGCCAAAACACAGCACGAAAACCTGGTGCTCAGTGGCGGCTCCTGCAATGAGCTGATAGTTGCGGATGGCCGGGCCGGCATGCGGGGGCCAGGGCGGCTGCGGTGTGAGAAAGAGTACGCGCATCAGTGGTACTCCGCTGCCTCCCGGTAGACGGCGAGCGTCTTCTCCGCCGCGGAGCGCCATGAGAATTGTCTCACGCGCGCGTGTCCCCTGGCGATCAGGCTCTTACGCAGCGCCGTATCCTCCAGGATAGTTGCGATGCCAGCCGCGATCGCTTCCGCCGAGTTTGGATCAACAAGCACCGCGGCATCGCCCGCGACTTCCGCCATGCTGCCGCAGTCGGATGTGATCACAGGACAGCCGCACGCCATGGCTTCAAGAATGGGCAATCCGAATCCCTCGTAGCGGGAAGGAAAGAGCAAGCAAGCTGCCCCAGTGTAGAGCATGGGCAAGTCAGCATCGCTCACGTGGCCGAGAAAGTGCACCTGGTGGCCGAGACGATGTTCTTGAACTGCGTCAACGACCCTATCGGAGTGGTACCCCCCGCTACCTGCGAAGACGAGATGGGGTCGGTCTCGCCGCGGCAGCATGGCGTATGCCGCCAGCAGGCGTTCAAGGTTCTTTCGCTCTTCGATAGTGCCGACAACGAGGAAGTAGGAGTCTGGGACTTCAAGCCGAATCCTAACGTCCGCACACGCTGCATCCGCGCGTGGATAGTAGCCCGGATCTACGGCCAAGTGGGTTGTAACCACCTTTTCCGGCGGAATGGAAGTGCGGGTCAGGACTTCGCGCCGAGTGAAGTCCGATATCGTAATCACCTTTGCCGCGCGAGCAAGCGTGCGAAAAACCTGTGAGTAGTAGAGCAGGCTCTGGGAGTCATAGGCCTCCGGGTGCGCCAGGAAGGCAAGGTCAAGAACTGTCACAACACTCTGCCAGCCAATTGGAGACGGTGCGACGTGGTCGGGGCTGTGGAGCACGTCTACCCTCTTCGGCGCAACTTCGGCAGCCAACAGCCACCGCTCCCACCGGTGATGCGCCGGTGTTACGGCACTGCGACAGCGGACCTTCGCATCCCGTAAGAGAGGCTCCCGTTCCCGTCTACTCTGAAAGAGGACAAGCTCCAGGTCGGCCGAAGCGCATTCGGGAAACTCTCGAATGAGATTGCGAATATAGCGGCCAATGCCCGTACGATTGTAGTAGTGAATGCGGCAATCGATGCCAATCTTCATGCGATGGTGCTGGATGCGGCTGCGATTCCACTTGCTCCAAGTTGCTGGGAGACTGCCGTGGGTGGCAGGACCCTAAATCAATCATATCATCATGAAGAATCGGCGGTAGCGGTAGCTGGGACCTGTCGCGCCCACGCGGAAGCAACGCCAAGCGCGGCTACCAGCCAGAATAACGTCGCCATGTGCGCAATGCGGACATAGTAGTGGTCGAATACGCCGGTGACAAGCGCGCCGGTTAACCCCGCGAGGGCACCAAGAACCACCCACTCTATTTCAGGCGGCACGCCACTGCGCCAGCCTCGCCACATGCTCCAAAGGGCAGCCCCGACTGCCAAGCCGAACGCAGCGAGGGTAAGCAGCCCCCCATATTCGGCAACTTGCAAGTATGTGCTGGAAACGCCTACGAACGTGTCCATTGTAGGCGGTGGGCCAAAGCCCACGCCCAGCCAGGGATGCTCTTGGATGAGTTTGAAGGACTTGGCGTATTCGTCCAAGCGCATCGCCGCCGCGCGATCTTGCGCCTGAAACCCGGAAATCAGATGAAAGAGCATGCCACGAGTTTGGGGCAAGGCGACTAAGGCAATGCCGCCCACGGGGTAAAGCCATAGCAGCGCTCGGTACCGGAGCATCGTGAGCACAATTACCGCCGCCCCGCTGCCAAGCAGCGCCGCACGCGACCGCGTAAGGAGAAGGCAGAGTAGGAAGAGACCAATTACGCCCAGGAGCCACCAGCGCCGCGGTTGACTGGCCCAAAGCGCAACGCCAAAGGCTATGGCGAAGACCAAGGCGCCGCCAAGCAAATTTGGATCAATGCTCGTTCCGGTGGCGCGCAGTAAGGGCGTGTCGGCGATATAGCGCAATACGTTGCCGTCCACCGGATAGCCGAAGCGACCCAGCCGCGAAAGTATGCCAATGGATATGCCTGGAGAAAGAAAGTAAAGTGCTACCCCAATGAGGGCCTGCCCGGCGGCGAATACGAGAATCCATGTGGCAGCGCGCCGAATAGCGCTGGGAGTCTGCAGCCAGGTGGCGAGCATTACGAACAAGAATGCGCTCGAGGCTAACTTGATCGAATATGTAATTGCATCTTCGGTAATGCCAAATCGCAGACCATTGCCGGCAGCTACTACGAGAAAGAGGGCATAGAGTGTCACGGCGACAATTACCGCACGCGGCGGCAGCCGGAGCCGGTGGGTGCAGACCTGCCAAGCGAAGAGCAAGAGCAGCGCGCCGGTTGCCAGATCGAGAAAGCTAAAGCGAAAGCCAATGCGAAAGGGCAGAGTGCCGAAAGGAATGAGCCAAACAACTGCCATCAAGCCGATGACGGCAATTCCCGGGGAGAAGGCGACCGCGATACTGCCAGCTAGGCCCGCAAGTAAGAATATAGTCATGAATGGAGAGAGACTAGCTGCGCTCCAGCCAACGACAATGCCAAGCGTCACCGCGGCTATGAGAAAGAGTATCGTCCAAAGAGCTTGGGCCACCGCGTCGCGCCGCAGAAAACCAACCAGTCTATCCGCACTCATTGCCGGCTCTCTAATCACCTTCGGATCACGTTACGGGCATTCTCTGGCAATTTCCTTGCTGCGAATGCGCATTTTGGCCTCTGCTTGCCATCCAAACCACACCTGGAACGCCACAGCAGGCGAGAGCCGTTGAACTGCCGCGGCGGAGTTGAATGCGCACTTCTGCATTGGCCCATCAGCGGTTCGTCGCAGGCTTCATGCCTGCGCTAACCTTGAGCGCAGCGCAGTCCCAACAGCGCTGGTTGCGGAATAGACCTGGGCGCACAACCTCTGGCTAGGGCTGTTCGTCGCCATTCTCACCACCCCGATATTCCTCCGCCGTGATGAACGTCCCGCCCTGAATGTGCCGGCTCTGCTCTACATAGTTCAAGTTGTAATGAATCTCAATTCGCATCTGCTGGAAGCACGTGTCGCTGCGGCCCATTACGTCTTTGAATAGGCTGTATCCAGTGGGGGCATCACTGTTACCCGACTCCTCAAATTCCTCCACCAGGTCGTACCCTTTGCGTGCCATCACGGCAACAGCCTCGCCGCACTTGTTACAGCGTACGTAGTACCAAAGCAAGTTGGGATCGGACTCAGACTCGGAGCCGCCGTCAGAGCCGAATAGAAAGCGCTTGAGGAAACTCATCGGCGAATTCACTCCTTAGATATAGCGGAACTGAGCGGCCAATTGCATAGGATTGTGTCCACACCCCTATTGTACGAGCTTTGCCAGGGGAAAGTCTGCATTGTTCCTCCGAGGCACGCATTCGAGGCAAGACTCCGGTTGCGTCCACAGAGCTGCAACGCACTCTCAAGACTCTTTCACTTTGAAAGGATTGGTGCGCTGTCCGCAACTGCGCTGATTCTTGCGATGCGCATGATCATTCGTCGCAGAGCAGGATGGTCTGTTGATATGTCAGCGATAGGTTCTTGGTTGGACCGCAAGGGAACGAGGCGCAACGCCAATAGCGTTGCTCGTGTCATTCACCTAGCGAGCGGCCGTATCCACGGGCCCATCAATTCTTCAATTTCCGCCAGATCGGCTGTTATCCGACCTTGTATCGCGCCGCGTTTCCGCAGCGCTGACGGGATGAGGGCGAGACCTGCGATCTGACCGCGCAAGCGGGCGCGGGCCGCCTCACCGCGAAAGCTACGGAGGGCGGCGAATGCGATTTTGAATTGCTGCGCGACCATTTGCAGCCAGTACCGCTGCCATAGAGGGCCGGGGACATCCTTGACCGCGACCGCTATGAAGTTTCTGCCGCAATAGTAACTTGCGATGGCCCCGCCGCCGGTGGCAGACACATGGTGATAGACTCTCGCTTCAGGAACATAGAGGCAGCGATAGCCGCGAAGGTTTGCGCGCCAGTTTAGGTCGACGTCTTCACAATAGGAGACGAGGTCTGCGTCGAAGAAGCCGATATCCTCCAAGAGGGTACGGCGGAATGCACAGGCAGCTCCCTGGGCGCCAAACACCCAGCCGCGTTCGCTAAAGGCAGGGCCGTCTTTCTCCCCGATCCCGCGGTTTCCCGGTACGCCGTCACGTCCGTAGTAGTCACCCGCGGAGTGCAAGCGGCTCCGGTCTTGATGCAGAAGAAGCTTGCAGGCAAAGGAATCTGCCTGGGGAAATTCGTTCGCCGCACCCACAAGCTCTGCAAGCCACGCGGGCTCCGCTTCCGTGTCATTGTTTAGCAGCACGATAAGGTTTCCGGCAGCGACGTCGTACGCAGCCTGCACACCTCGGGCGAATCCGAGATTCCTTTCAAGCGCCACCACGCGTACCCAGGGATACTCCAGCCGCAGCATCTCGCGCGTGCCGTCGGTAGAACCGTTCTCCGCCACAATCACTTCGAAATCGCGGAAACTCTGTTGGGTTAGCGAATCCAGGCAGGCACGCAGCAACTCTCTGCCATTCCACGTTGGAATGAGCACGCTCACGTTTTCACTCACGTCGCGGAATCCTTTAAGCTTCTATGCAGCAAACCGAGATGTGTCTCAAGCATTCGCGCAAAGACCGTATCGTGCGCCGAACCTAGGTGGCGAGGCAAGTCTTCAGCCAATTGGGAGCAGTGAGGGGGTTACATTCAGGGCGCGTGAGTGCTCCGGGACAGGCACTGAGATCGCAGGCGACTCATTGTCTGTGCTCGCCCACCGAGCGCCGCGAGTCCTCCCGCTCTAGAGAGATTCTTCATGTACGTTATTGAAATCGAGACTGTTCTATGGCGCGATTGCCAGCAATCGGCACATATTCACGGGGATTAAGTAAGATTCCCCGGGAATTTCGCGAATTTCATTTCAAAGGGTAGTGAATTCTTGGAATCGTATGGTATAGTATACGGGTAATTTGGCATGTAACTACCCCCTAGTTCACGTCAATTATAGCACTGCCGGAATTGCCGCAAGCTCCCACTCGAATTTCCACGGGATACGTACGTTTGCGGCGAAACCTCTATTTTCCCGAGTATGGACTGCCATGCCGGTTTACGTTGTTTGCGTGTTGATCGTACTACTTTGTGTGTGAGGCAATGAGACATGTCGCAGGTAATTGGTACCGACCTTAGCCGCTTCAAGCGATACTGGGAACAGCAAGCGATCCAGTGTGCGGCTCATCACCGCTGGTCAGAGGCCGAAAAGATCAATCGGTCCATCGTAAAACTTTGTCCGGAAGACGTTGATGCGCACAATCGCTTGGGCAAGGCGCTTTGGGAACTTGGATTGCTACAGGAAGCGAAGGAGAGCTATCGCCGGGCGTTGGATCTCGATCCCGTGAATGCGATAGCCGGTCGCAACTCACAGCGTCTCGAGTCTTCGCTGCAGACAACCCAAGAGGCGGGGAGCGCCGACGAGATTCCGCACGTTCCTGCGGACATTTTCATCGCGGAGTCGGGCAAGACTACCATCGTCAAAGTGCTGCCGCTTCCCGGTAAAACGAGAAACGTGCTGCCGCTGCCTGGAGATCCGCTCCGATTGGAGCAGTATGGCAATGTAGTGCGCGTGCTCAATCGCGGCGGGCAACCGCTGGGGCAACTGAGCGCGGCGCTTTCACAGCGGCTGATGTACTTGATCAACTCCGGCAATTGCTATGCTGCCGCGGTGGTAGGCATTCAAAGCAGCGATATCTACATTGTGATCAAGGAGACGTACCAGCACGCCAGCCTCGCCGGTCAACACTCGTTTCCAAGTCAGAGTCGCAGCCAACGGGGCAAGTATGCATACGCCCGGCAGTCTACTGTGATCGCGGAAAGCAAGTCATTCGAAGGTTTTGGTGAACTTGACGGTTGGGATGACCTCGAATCAAATGAGAATGTCAGTGAAGAATTGATGACAATGGAGGATGGCTACTAGACTTTGTTCGATTGGTTGAGACTGGGGTGTAGGGTTTTCTCATGACCGGAGCAGAGCGAATTACGAGAGCTTTAGCTCTGTGCATGGTTATCCTAGTCATTGCCCCAGGTTGTGGGTTTCTATTCTCGCCAACTCCCCCCGTTGCGGCGCCTGAAGAATTCCCAGGCCGGACAGATGACCGTGTCGAGCGCATCGCGCAAGACGTCATTCTTGTTGTCCGACACCTGAATATCAACAATTTGGCTTTTGCGCGCCAATCGCTTTCCCCGGACAAGTATCGCGTAGCCCTCAGTTTTCTCATACCAGAGATTCAGGAACTGTCTCAGCAAGTAGTAGACGTTTCGGTAAGTAGGCCTGAGCAAGACGTCTCAAACCTGCTCGACGTAGTCGATCCTCTCGCGCGCGCGGCACGGGAATTTTCGCGCTATGTGGACACGGGCCGGGACGAGGCCCTCGCTGAAGCTTATTCCCTGCTCGACCACACGAACGTCCAACTGGAAAGCTTTCTTGCCGGCACCACTTTGGCGGAAGGTCCGGCCCTTTCAGATCTCTTTCGGCAGGCGGGGCGCATAGAGTTGGTAGCGGAACCAACTGCCGTTTCTCGTGTGGCGCTGGGGCCGTTTTCAAGTTTTGAAGTCGCCCAGGAGGTTAGCCGAGCGGCCGCGGCATACAATGCCGTGGTCGGACAAGAGGGGTCTCCTACCGTTTGGCTTGGGCCGTTTCGTGTTGCGGCACAAGCGCGGGCGGTCGCCGCAGAGTGGCGGGATAAGAGTGTTGATGCAGCCGTTCATGAAGACACGGTGTACGAGTTTCGCGCGACGGAAGTCTCACCAGTGCAGGGACGAACGTGGCGAGAATTGGTGTGGTTTCACGAGATGCCGCAACCTACCCAATTCATCGCTGTCTCACCGGATGGGAGTGTCGTACTTGCCGGTGATACCGGAGGCACGGTCCAGCGTCGTTCCGGTCAAGGAGAACATGAATGGACACAGACGTTTACGCTGCCTACATATGCGTTAGCAGTCACACGTGAAGGTCAGGGCATTTTCGCGGCGGGCGTTGGGGCGCAAGCATTGAACGGCGATGGGGCCGTCCGCTGGCACGATGCGCTCGAGACGTTTCCGGTTATCTTAGAACAGGCTGCGATTAGCAATGACGGCCAGCTTATGGTTGCGGCCACGTCGAATGCAGAGGGATTGGGTCGGGCGTTCGGATTCGATGAGGACGGATTGGCATGGTTTACGTCTCTTGAATACCACAGTATACCGGGCCTCAACAGTTTCCATCTCTCACCGGACGGTGATCGAGTTGCGTTGGGGGGAGTTGGCGAGGGCCGGTATCAGGTGATGGTGGTCAACAAACGCGGCGAAAAGATAATGGGTTCGGATTTCTGGGAACCGGTTGTTGCCGTGGCGCTTGCCGGTGACGAGTATCGGAAGGTCGTTGTGCTTACCGAACGGCACGTCAGCCGATTTGACATTGAAGCGCAGCGGATTGAATGGCAAGCGTCCGCTCGTGGGCGGGCGCTTGCCATTTCCAAACCTGGGGACATAATCTATGTGGGCGGGGTCCGCGGCATTGCGGCGTACTACCACGACGGCCGCGAGCTTTGGGTGCAGGATGCGATGCCGGTGTCACACATTGTGGCAAATCGCGACTATCTTATCGGTCTATCTAGTAACATCCGGCTGGTTGTAGTGCGTTACGACGGCAGCATCCTAGGCACCGTGAGCCCGCTGGTGCCAATTCGCGACTATGCCGTGGCAACGGATGGCGATCTCTTGGTCGTGCTGGATGAAGAGAATAACCTTTCAGCGTGGCGTTTGCCGCCGCCTTCCGAGTAGTGACCGCCTGTCCCTCTCGATCTCACTGAGAGCGCGCGAGTTTCCGAAGCCCTTTTCCCAGAACTACGCTTTAGTCCGATAGCGGGCTGCAATGAATAGGCCCTCGATCTTTCGGATTGTAAGGTTCTCCGCGAAAGGCTCCAAGACCTGAGAAAGTCCGCTCTCGCCATAGTAGACCTTCAGGGCGGGATGTATCGAACCGTCCCGCAACGGCCGGCGTTGAATCTCGGTTTCCACCAAATCCAAGGGGGGCAGGGTCGAATCAAAGATGCACACGTGCCCGCCGGGACGAACTACGCGCTCTACCTCGCGTAGAAAAGGAACCACATCCTCGTGCGGCACGTGACTGAAGAAAAACCCAAAGAAACAGCAATCGACAGAATTAGCGGCGAACGGCAACGAGTACGCGCTGGCCCGCACCAGCCCTGCCTGGACATTGTTTAGGGTCAGGCGCTTGCGGCACTCCGTCAGCATGCGCGGCCCGTAATCGAGCGCTACCACGTCAAGACCGGCTTGGGCCAGGAGTGAAGTCCACCACCCAATGCCGCAGGCGACTTCCAGGATGCGGCCCTCGCCAAATGCGCCAAGCTCTTGTTCAAGTTGGCGTATACCGGCAAGAAACGCCTCATTTGTTTCCGGGCGGTCATAGAGTCCGGTACGGAGAAACCAGTCCACGTATTCGTTGGCGCGCTCGTCATAGTACACCTGCATGGACTGCTTGAGGGTCTCGCCGTCAAGCTCTTCGTCCCAAGCCGGATAGTCGAAGCCCGTGCTCTTTCCTGTCAGTGGTGGCTCAGACATGGGGTAGAGGGTGCTCCGCCAGTTCAGTCTCTGCTTCGGAAAGGTCCTTGGCCGTGTCAATCGCACGCCAGTGCGCCAGCGACTTATAGGCCCCGAGTCTGCCGTCTTGCGCGATCTGGGGAAACGTGCTGCGCTCGTGATCGCCTTTGTCCGGCAGCAGCGCGCGGATTGCGGGCGACAGCGCATACACGCCGGCACTCAGCCAAAAGGGCAAGAGGGGTTTCTCGTGAAATGCGGTTACCCTGTGCGCTTCATCTGAATCGACTATGCCGTAGGGGCTCTGCAGTTGCGTTAGCGAAATTGTGGCAATGTTGTCGGCAGAGACATGCAAGTCAATAATTGATGCAACGTCCATGTCAGTGAGAATGTCGCCATTCGTGGCAAGTATGAAGGGCTCGTTCAGGTCTGCCGCGCCGAGTGCGAGCTTCAATCCGCCCCCGGTGCCCAGCTTCTCACGCTCGATCGCATACTCGATTTGTACCCCAAGTGCTTCGCCATTGCCAAATCGGTCTTCGATAACATCATGCCGGTACCCGCAGGAAATGACGAAGCGATCTACGCCGCTCGCCCTTAGCCAGGCAAGCTGATAGGCGAGAATTGGAGCACCACCGACCTCAACCATGGTCTTGGGGCGGTCGGACGTAAACGGTCTGAGCCGCTCTCCCAGTCCCCCCGCGAGAATTATCGCTTGCATCGGTTGTCCTTACGCTCCCTGTATCATGATGCTATGGGCCGGCGGGAGTCCCTGCCAAGAAACCTCAAGCCGGCGATGCGACAAAGCGCCAGAGCTAGATTCACGAGGAACTCACAGTCTCCGGCTGATACGGACGGAACTTGCGCCCGCTGCATGCTGCCCTGGCGGCAAGTGAGCACTGGCAAGTGAGCACTATGATTGCATTATACGAACTCAAAACAGGCGCATACATGCTGAGTTGCTTGATGTTCGGTCTCAATTGTATAGAGAATGAATATAGCTCGCAAAGCGAAACCTAGTGCAGAGGGTATCTTGCCTCGAGTTGTAGTTGTAATTCCCACATGGAACGGCTTGGCTCACTTGCGTCAGTGTTTGCCCGCACTGATGGCGCAGGAGGGCATTGCTTTTGCGGTCGTTGTCGTCGATAACGGTTCCAGCGACGGCACTACGGACTTCTTGCGCCAGCATTACCCTGGCGTGCAGGTCTTGCGCTTCGCGCACAACCTGGGATTTGCTGCGGCAAACAACGCTGCCATGCGCAAGGGGAATACCGAATTTGTGGTAACCCTCAACAACGACACCTTGCCGCAACGCGGTTGGCTCGAGTCTCTCGTGGCGGCGGCTGACGCGTATCCTGAATACGGCGCGTTTGCCTCCAAGATGTGCTTCTGGCAGCAGCCGCACGTGGTGAATTCAGCCGGCATCCAGGTTGACCGTGCCGGACTCGCCTGGGATCGGAACTGCGGGGCACCGGTGGGAGAGGCGTACGCGGAGGCGGAAGTCTTTGGCGCTTCAGCCGGAGCCGCGCTCTACCGGCGGGAAATGCTGGATGACATCGGACTCTTCGACGAGCGGTTCTTTGCCTATCTTGAAGACGTCGATCTTGCGTGGCGTGCGCAATGGGCCGGTTGGCGCGCGCGCTATGTGCCGAAGGCTGAAGTGCTCCATGCGTACTCCGGCACGTCCAAAGAGGGATCGGCCTTCAAGCTGCGTCATTTGGGACGCAATAAGGTCTGGCTTCTGGCCAAGAACTACCCCAGGCCCGCGCTCCTGCGGTACTTGCCCGCAATTCTCTTCTTCGACCTTGCCGGAATGCCCTTGACGATCGTTGGCGCTCGCACTGCCGCTCCGTTGGCGGGGCGCATAGCGGCCCTTACGCACATGTCCAAGGTTCTTGGCGACCGCAGGCAGCACGAGTCGTTGCGGCGCATTTCACCGGCGCAAATGCTTGACCGTCTCGATCCGGTACCACATCCCTTGACCGTGCTGCGGCGGCAGCAGCGGCTGAAGAACATTACCCAAGCCACGACATCTATGGAGTGAATAGAGAGGTCCGAATCGAGAAGCCCGTGAACATCCCCGGACGCGTCACACGAACTCTTATTTGCCGCAGGTCCCGGTCGGCGTATTCCACGTCCGCAGTAATGATGTAATCGTAGGTCGGCTGCACGATGAAGGCGTCGAGCCAGAGCGGCTCGTTGGCACGAATTCTTACTTGTATGATCGTGTAGCGCCGAATTGAGTAGTAGCGCACCCGTGTGGGCAAAGAGCCGACGGTTTCAACGACCTCGATGTCTTGCTTAGGCAACCCTTCGGCTTGGGCAACGATCGCGTCCAATATTTCTTGCGGTCGCTTGGTTACGATCGCCGTGTTTCTCTCATCGATGCGCGGATCGTAGACGTGGTTACGCGGGGCTGTCAGGGTGAGCATGCCCAGTCCCAGCAACCCGGAGAATGCGAGGACAAAGACCCATGTGAGCTTCTTCTTCATGGTAGGCGCGCCTAGAGCATTTTTATGGAATGTACGGATCGCCTGAATTTGAATGTCAATCCACGCGCGTGGCTGCCGTCGCTGCAATCAATGGCGAACCACGTATTCACAGTATATAATGCGAGATAGGATTAGCAATCTAAGGACTCTTGGGAATAGAGTGAGCATTGGTTTCAACTACAGGTTATTGTGAAGATTAAGAGACCTCCATTTTCTTCCTTCGGCCCTCGACCAATGCGCTAACGAGATGACAGCACAGTTGCTACTCCTTAAATTGCCGCAGCAATGACTAAGCGATGCCCCTTGCAGTGAAGAGACCACTTTGTGCTTTTTGGCGCCGTCTTAGCGTGCACTGCGCAGGGGAAGCAAAAGACATTAGACAGGAGAACACCTTGTGGGGTATACAATCACACTTATTCCGGGCGATGGCGTCGGTCCTGAGATTACGGACGCAACCTGTCGCGTGGTTGAGGCGTTAGATGTCGGAATAACGTGGGATGTCCAAGAAGCGGGCCTCCACGTCTTTGAGAAGACGGGCGAGCTATTGCCGCAGTCCGTAGTCGACTCATTGCGCCGGAACAAAGTGGGGATCAAGGGCCCGATTACGACGCCGGTGGGCACGGGATTTCGCAGCCTAAACGTCACCTTGCGCAAGGAACTGAAGTGCTACGCTAATTTGCGGCCCTGCAAGAGTTATCCGGGCGTGCAAACGCGCTTTGACGAAATAGACATTGTTGTGGTCCGTGAAAACTTGGAAGACTTGTACGCCGGCATCGAGTTTGAAGAAGGCGCGGGGAACGCGCTGGAGCTCATTCACTTCATTCGCGCTAATCACGGTAGTCACATCCCCATGGACGCCGGGATAACCATCAAACCAATTACGGTGGAAGGCTCCCGCCGCATTGTGAAGTTTGCCTTTGAATACGCGCGCGCGAACGGCCGCAAGACCGTCACGGCCATACATAAGGCGAATATTCAGAAGCACTCTGACGGACTGTTCCTGCGGGTCGCCCGCGAGGTTGCGGAAGACTATCCCGACATCGAGTTCTGGGACATGATCGTGGATGCGACGTGCATGCAACTCGTGCGTAGACCGGAACAGTTCGACGTGATGGTCATGCCAAATCTCTATGGGGATATTCTGTCCGATCTGTGTGCCGGGCTGGTAGGAGGTCTTGGCGTGGCCCCTGGCGCGAACATCGGCGATCAGATGTCGCTGTTTGAGCCCATCCATGGCAGTGCGCCAAAGTATACGGGCCAAAACAAAGTCAATCCGATGGCCCAGATGTTCTCCGCCGTGATGATGCTGCGCCACCTCGGCGAGCGTGAGGCCGCGAACCGCATGGAGACGGCACTTGCGGAAGTCATCGCTGAGGGTAAGCACGTCACGTACGATTTGAAGCCGGACCGCAATGACCCCACCGCTGCGAGCACATCCGGCGTGGCGGATGCCATAATTGAGCGGTTAAGCTAGCACGGAGAGGCCAAAGTCCTGTTGCTAGGCTGCGCCCGACCCAATAGTCTACGCAGGGTGTGATATAGAAACCGTGGTGAATAAGTCGGTAGGGAATGCGAAGGGGCTTTCTGAAACTCCACAGCGTCAAGGACGCGGTGGTGGGTGGGCGCAGACAGAGCGCACTCGACCGCTTCAGCAGTTTGAGTGGAGGAGTTCCTGTGCAAGGAGTTTCAAACCGTGAATGATGGCATGAAGCTTGTCGTTGCGATTGTTCAGGACGAAGACGCGGGCAACCTCACTGACAGCCTCGTGGAGGCCGGCTTTGGCGCAACGCGCATCAACACGGCCGGCGGCTTTCTGCGGCATGGCAATGCGACGGTGCTTGTAGGTGTGGAGGAAGAGCGAGTCAGCGAGGTGCTTGTCGTCGTCCGGCGGAACTGCACAACGCGCATGCAGTACATCAATCCAATGCCGCCCGCTATGGAGCCCGGTGAATTCTACATGCCTTATCCGGTTGAAGTGCAGGTCGGTGGCGCTGTCATCTTCGTGCTGGACGTGGAGCGGTTCGAACGGCTTTGACCTCGTATGAGGTAGTCTTTCTTCCCACTGGTTTGTGAGTGCTCCAGGTCCGAATTGTCCACCAATTTCCTTTCGCGTGCGCCAGTCCATTTCGCGCGGAATTCCTGCGGTGAGGTCGAAGGACGTACTCGTGGCGCATTAGCAACAATCCCTCCAGGCCACTTGCTGCCGGCGATGAGCAACGAAATCTTAGATGTCGGACGAGTCCCTTTCTCCGGCTTGCGGCGAATCCTCGCGATTCTGCTCGCAAGGGTCTCTGGCGTAGTCTCGCGCCGCTTGCAGCGCGGCGGGGGCACGGCGCTCCCCGGTCTCTTGGCGGAGAACGTGTCTCCTGACTTGCTGGGCTACCTCCTTGGTCAGGCGCCTGCGGGCACGGTCTTTGTCACCGGCACCAATGGCAAGACCACGACGGCTGCGTTGCTGCGCAACATCGTTGCCGCAGAGGGCCGCTCAGTTCTGCACAATGCCACCGGGTCGAACCTCACGCGCGGCGTGTTGAGCATGCTGCTTGCCCACACCACTTGGCACGGCAGACTGGGTGTCGCGCCGGACACGGTCGCCGTCTTGGAGCTGGACGAGGCGGCCATCGTGCAGGCGCTCCGGCAGCACCAGCCGTCGTGCATCGTCGTTACCAATCTCTTCCGCGATCAATTGGACCGCTATGGCGAAGTGCAAACTATCGCGGCACGCTTGCGCACTGCCTTCGCAGAGTTGGACGCTTCCACGGGACTGCTCCTGAATGGAGACGATCCGCTGGTGGCAAGTCTGGGTGAAAACTACCGCGGTCCAGTGCGTTACTTCGGACTTGAAGATCCCAGGCTCGCGCGCGCGACGATTGAGCTCGCGGCTGATTCTCACTATTGCCCCCATGATTCGACCCCGCTCACGTATGCGACTGCCTACTACGGCCATCTTGGGGACTATAGCTGCCCTGCCTGCGGCTGGCAGCGGCCCAAATGCGACGTGCTTGCTGCAAGGGTAGCCTTGCGCGGCTTTGCAGGGGCGGACCTAACCGTCTCGCTCACAGAAGAAGAGGTTTCTCTCCGTCTGCACGTGCCGGGACTCTACAATGTATACAATGCCCTGGCTGCCGTTGCAGCGGCGTGGTTCCTCGATTTAAGCGCAGGGGCGATAGCCGCAGGTCTCAAAGCAACGATTTCGGCCTTCGGTCGGGCCGAGCTCATAGATGTCGGTGAAAACAAAACGCGACTGCTCCTCATTAAGAATCCCATCGGCGCAGACCAGGTGCTGCAACTGCTCACTGCTGAAGCGGGGCCTCTGCACGTGCTCGCAATCCTGCAAGACCGAGCAGCAGACGGCCACGATGTTTCTTGGATTTGGGATGTGGACTTTGAGTGTCTGGCCGCCGCTGCGGTTACTGCCGGCGGCCGCCGCGCCGAGGATATGGCAGTGCGCATGAAGTATGCTGGGGTAGAGCGAATATCGGTCGTCCGCGACATCGAGCGAGCATTCGATCAAGCGCTTGGCGGGGCGCCGGCGGGAGAGACTCTATTCGTCCTGGCGACGTACACCGGCATGCTCGCCATGCGCAAGATACTGGCTGAGAGAGGCTATGTGCGCCGCTACTGGGAGGACCCGGCATGAAGCTCGTGATAGGGCATCTCTATCCGCACCTCATGAACATGTACGCGGATCGCGGCAATGTGATCTGTCTGGAGCAGCGCTGCCGGTGGCGTAACATCGATGTCGAAGTCCGCAGCCTAGATCCGGGACCGCTGCCCAAAGTAGCTGAGCTCGACGTGCTGCTGGTCGGCGGCGGCCAGGATCGCGAACAGTGGCTCGCTTCACAAGACCTTGTGGCGGCGAAGGGTCCTGCGCTGCGGGACGCAATCGATGATGGACTCGTCGTACTCGCAGTGTGCGGTGGCTATCAACTCTTCGGCGAGTATTATCGCGACCACTCAGGAGTCGAATTGCGCGGCCTTGAGGTGCTGCCGGCTCACACCATCCATCCCGGTGCGGGCAGTCAACGCTGCATCGGCAATATCGTCACCACGTGGAATGACCAGCAGCTTGTCGGATTTGAGAACCACGGCGGCCGCACCTTTTTGAGCGATCCAGCAGCCGCGCTGGCTACGGTTGCAAGGGGGTTTGGGAATAATGGTGAAGACCGGACTGAAGGCGCGCGGTTGAAGAACGTCTATGGCACATACCTTCACGGGTCGTTGTTGCCAAAGAACCCGGCCTTTGCGGATCACTTGATTCAGACCGCCCTCGAGCGTCGCTTTGGGGTTTCAGCGCTCCTCCCACTTGATGATGACCTGGAGGAGACCGCGCATAAGCGGGCGATTCAAATCTCCGGGGGGTAACAGCCGAAAACAGTTGCTCACAGCGCATGTCGGCCAAATTGCCGCCTGCCCCAAGCGTTCTGCGGAATCCAAAGGGCACCCAATTCCGGCATGAAGCCTACTATCGTTGCGAGCAGGCTGTGACGTAGTAGGAACTGGCAGGGTGCGCGTCTTCGTTTCCTGTAGGCAAGGCAAGCGTGTCTGTTACGTGCTTGCGGTTGCGGCGCACTGCGCGCAGAGCCCGCCGACCTCGAGCTCTATATTCCTGATCGTAAATTCGTGCTCTTCTTGCAGGGCTTGCTTGAGGCGGTCGACGTGGGGGCTGCTGAACTCGATTACTTCCTCGCAGGAAATGCAGACGAGATGGTGATGTTCCTCATCGCCGGCGGCCTTGAAGTGGCGATGGTCTTGCTGCAGGTTTGCGGCCTCCACGAGGCCCTGCTCGCGAAGGAGATCCAGTGTGCGGTACACCGTGGAAAGACTGACGCGATGCCCGCGTTGACGTGCAATCTGAAAGACTTCATCCGCACCCAGGTGGCCGGGTTGCTCGCGAATGATCTTTAATATGGCCTCGCGTTGCCGCGTAAAGCGGCGGCCCGACGACCGTAAGAGTCGCTTTGCATTTGAGGTTGCAAGTTGCGAACGGGCTGCAGCCAATGTCTTTCCCTCTTGAGGCGGGGGCGTGTGTTGCATTTCACGTACAGCCGGGGACAAGAAATCTAATTCCTACCCCAGCACTAGTCTTTTCATCATAGCACAAACGGTGGCAGGAGGAGACTGGGTGCGGCATGGAGTCTGACCCATTTGCCGCGCACGTGTGCCACTCGCTTGGGGCCGGGTTGGCCGCGGATTGGGCTTCGATACGCGCGGCGCAGCGAGCTTTTGCAGTCCTTAGGCACTGGACTGACCGGTAAATTTTCAGCAGTTCCAAGAGCGTGGTTGATTCACGGTCACGCGAGCAAGAAGAGCGGGTCTTTCTCAAGAAGCTTGACGCCGATTTCCAGGAATGGTCTCGCCTTGATGAGGCGCAGGGTGGCGTTGCCAATCTCTCCCATGCGCATGATGTCGTGCTCTAGGCAGACGGCATCCATCTTCTCGTACGCGCGTGGATGGTTTGGCAGATGGGCGCGCGTCGGCACGGTAATGATGCGGCCTTCCAGGTCGATCACCATGGGATAGAAGACTTCCTTGCTCAAGATCGGCGCGCCGCCGGTCTCTTCAATGGTGTGAATTGTCGTGTTGCTGTTCTGACCGATGCCGATCAAGAGGACTTTGCCGCCGCCAATGCAATTCCTATGCCAAGGCGTTCCGGGTCCGGTGGGATAGACGGCGGTTTCCGCGCCGGCGAGGAGCCAGTCGCGGCGAGCGCCAATGGCGTGCAAGGTATGGCAGGCGGACAGCGACGGCCGCGCTTCCGGCCGCTGGCGCAGCGCATTCGTAATGGCGCCGAGCTTTGAGGGCGTGACCCGGAGATCGAGAATGGGGTTGTGTTTGATGTAATGGAAGTGCGATCCCCCTTGCCAAATCACCGGGCTGGTTGGGACTGCGACCGTCCCATCCGCGCCGACCGCTGCGAGCATGGCGTCAACCACGGTGTCAGCGCCGCCATCAACATATCCAAAGCGCGAAAGAGACGAGTGTACTATTACCGTATCGCCGTCCGTAAGCCCGAGGCTGCGCAAACCGTCAACAAGCATCGCGTGCGTTACATGAGGCCGGGATCCATTTATTGACATAAGTGTCCCTTACTCTTCGTTGGCATATTCTTGGAAGATTGAAATTACACGAAGACTACGGGCGACTGCGTTCATTGGCACCACGTTTTTCGACACCATATGCGCACATGATGAGCAGCCGTTCGCGCTGAGCTTGTCGAAGCGCAGTCGGTATGGGTACTTGCAGAAAGACTATTGTATCCGGTAAGTGCCCGCCTCTCGTGGCACTGTCGACAGGTCGATACTCAAACTGCGATCGTTTCGCCCAATTCCATTGATTCGCAGATTGCGAGACCCATGCGGAGCGCGCGCCTGCCGTCGTCGCCGCTGACCCGCGGCGGTTCGCCGCGGCGAATGCGACTGGCAAAGTCGTGAATTGCTTCCGTATATGCATGCTGGGGTGAAAAAGTGTATTCCTGGGTGCTGCCGAGGTGGTCTCTGTGCGTAAACCGGTTGACTCTGATGTCCGTAATCACGCCCTGAGGCCCGACGAGCTCTTCCTCATGCACGCTGAAGTCGTTGAGCTCGGTGGGCATGCCGCAGAAGGCAGTGATGGCAGCGAGGTCGCCGCTTGCGAACTCAATGAGTGCGACGCCGGTGTCCGGCGCGGCGGCAAGCTCGGTGCGCTGGTTGGGCTGTTGCTTCGTCCAATTGAAACCGCGGGCCGTTACCCTCGTTACTTCGCTGCGGAACAGCCACGTCCATAGGTCGTAGTAATCTGCAAACTGATCGAGAAAGAGCTTCACGCCTTTCCGCTCGTTGCGGTCGCGTGTGCTGCCAAAGGCCGGCCTAAGACTATGTACGCGGTATACTACAGGTCTGCCCAAGACAGATTCGTTCAACATGTCGCGGATGCGCACGAGGCTTGGCGTAAAGCGACGGGGAAAACACATGCCCACCGCCACGCGGTTGCGCCGCGCTGCCGCCAATAGCGCGTCGCACTCATCCAGCATGTGTGCAATGCTGCGTTCGCAGAAAACGTGCTTGTGATGGTCTACGGCGTCAAGGCCGATAGGCCCATGCATTACCGATGGGGTGCAGACTGAGACAATGTTGATGTCAGGGCGTGCCAAGACTTCGCGGTAGTCGGTGCTGACGGCTTCAATGCCGAACTCTTGGGCAAGGTCAAAGGCGCGGGACTCGTCCACGTCAACAACGGCAACCACCTTGGCATCGTTGACGGCCTGCCAGCCCACGATGTGCTTGCGCGCGCTGTCGCCGGCGCCAATGATGCACGTGCGCACGCGGCTGACTGGTGTAATCATGGTCCTGAAACCGGAAAGAAGGTGGGGAAAGGCCAAGTCTCGCTCTGAAACTTGGACGGAGCACGGTGCTCGCGGGTAGGGTCGTTTCGACCCCTAGACTGGCGCACCGTCCTCCCGTAACCATATTGTAGCGCAGATTGGCTGTGTAGGCGATACTAACCTTGTATACAGAGTCCTGAGAGGGAGCAGTCTGTGCGGGTGTACATCAGCGTAGACATGGAAGGGCTTGCCGGCGTGGCATTGCGGGAGCAGGTCTCACGCCACCTCGGAGCGCGGCAGTACCATGACGGTCGCAGACTCTTGATGGCGGAAGTAAATGCCGCGGTGGCGGGGGCGTTTGATGGCGGCGCAACTGGTGTCATCGTGCACGACAACCACGGCAGCAGCATGAACATGCAAATCGAGCAGCTTGATCCCCGGGTCCACGTGTACATGGGTAACTTGCCCTATCCCCGGCACGCGATCTTGGAACCCGATGTAGACCTCTTTTTCTGCTTGGGCTATCATGCCGCGCAGGGCACAATGCACGCATTTCGGGATCACACCGTGAGTTCGTCACGCTGGAGCGATGTCTGGCTAAATGGCTTGGCGATTGGCGAACTGGGACTGAGCGCAGCGTGCGCGGGCGTGTACGGCGTTCCGGTGGGCTTGGTGGTCGGTGACGACAAGGTGTGCGCGGAAGCACGTGCGTTGCTGGGAGAGGACGTCGAGGTGGTGGCGGTCAAGACGGGATTGGGCCGGCATGCTGCTAAGCTCTTGCCGGTTGCCGAGCAACATGCCGGCATTCGCGCAGCCGCGAAGCGGGCCGTGCGCCGGGTGGAGGCATTCTCACCTCTCGTCATTGCGCCCCCGTATGAATTGTGCTTGCAGTACACCTCGCCGGAATACGCCGACGCGCATGCCTGCGATGGGGTGAGTTGCGTGCGGCGGGACGGTACAACCATCTGCTTTCAAGGCAATAACCTCATTGCGTTGGTAGGAAGAATGTGATGGCAGGCCGTGCCTCTCGGTGGCTCCTCTGCCTGTCGCTCTTCTCCCTGCTCGCCGGCTGCTCGGTAGCGACCGAAACGCGACGACTTGGGCGTTTCTATAACGCTGTCCGCGCTCAGCCGCAAATCCAGCCCCCTGCAGATTACGTACCGTCCACCCGTGCCGCGGTTGGGGCGGATCCAATCGCAAAGGCTGACGTGGTCGTGTTTGCCACACGCCCCGGAGATGCGGTTGTGTATGCATATGCCACGATTAGGCGTGCGGTGGAGCAGGGCAAACGCGTGGTGATCGTTTTTGTCACCGACGGCGATGCCCAGACTGCGGTCGCGCAAGGTCTTGCCGATCAACCCGCCACCGCAACGCCGACCCCACGGCAATACCTACATGGAGCGGCCGTGCTCCAAGAAATAGCAGTAATAGTAGCGGTGAATGCGCTAGGCTTGAGGCGGGAGGACGTCATCTTCCTTTCGTATCCGGACGGCGTGTTGCATGAATTGACGCCGGCGAGGCCGGATCTCGTCATACGCTCGCCGTATACCGAGAAGGATGGGGTCCATGACCCCAACATCACCCCGTATCGCATTCTGCGGTCCGGGCATGGCAATCCGTACTCGTACAATGCGGTATTACGCGACCTCAACGACGTGCTTGTCGAGCTGAACCCCAGGCAGATATACTTGCCTTCACCGGCCAGTGCGGATGAGACGGCGGCAGCGGCGGGAAAACTCGTCGCACAGTCGTTGCGGGAAGTTGCGCCACCTGGGGCGCAAGCATTTGCGTACGGCCGTTCGACCGCAGCCGCTCCAATTGTGCTGCATGAAGTGGATGTTGTTAAGGCGGATGACAAGCAGCATGCGCTCGACATGTTCGCGGCGCGGATTGGCATTGAGAGCTGGCCCAACATCCCGTCTTCTCTGTTGGTGGAAGAGCAGTTTTGGCAGTTCACTTATGCTGTTGACACGTAAATTGCATGACATTGAACCTTGCACGGCAACCCAATAATTCTGGAGAACGCGACCATGTCTCTACCGCAACCGTCACTTCACGCATCCATTTTGAAACCCGGCTTTTCACTGGAGGAGATGCTCGACCTTGCGCAGCGCTTTGGGATTCCCGGGGTAGATGCCTCTTTTGGCGCAGTGCGGGCGTTGGTGGAGGAAACGTCCGCCGCGGCCGCGCGCGATCTCTTCGCAGCCCACGATACGTCGCCGGCCTACATGGGTTTCATTCCGGCAGGGATCTTTGCGCCGGAGGCCGAGTTCATGCAGTCACTCGATCAGTTTTCGGAGAACTGCGCAATTGCGGCGTCGGTGGGCTGCCAGCGCACGGGATCCTACTTTCCCAACCGCATGTCATTGCCACCGAACGAGGCGCGCCGCATACTGAGAGACCGCACGAAAATCCTGGCTGAGCGGGCGGAACCCCATGGCATTGCCATCGGGCTGGAGTTTCTGGGCGTGCGCACGTTTCGGCTGGACGAACCGCACGCCTTCATCAACAACGTGCCGGACACCATGACTATGCTGCGCGAGACCGGCCGGCCCAATGTCGGCTTGATTCTCGATTCGTTCCACTACTTCACGAGCGGCGGCGATCTCGGGCAGATCCGCGCTTTGCGGGCGGAGGACATCGTGCACCTGCACGTGAACGACGCGCCCCATGCCGACGTGATGACCCTGGAAGACACGGACCGCGTGCTGCCGGGTAAGGGCGTCATCGACTTGACCGGTTGGTTCAAGGCCATTGCCGAGATCGGCTTCGACGGCTACGTCGCCATCGAGATCTTTGACGACGAATTCCGCAATCAGGACCGAGAAGTTGCGGTGCGCATTGCCAAGCAGGCGCTCGACGCTGTGTTAGAGCGGACGGCCTAATGGTTCAACAAGCTGTTATTGATGGGTACGAGCGCCGGTAGCGTAGGTTCGCACGGGTCGTGCGTGTAACCTGCGCCGTTGACCTGTGATGAGAGGCAACCAATCCCCGCGCAACTTCCCGTTAGTGCAATGGTGTCGTACTACGAGAACCGGCCGCCTTCATACCGTCACGCTGCTATACGCGAGCACGATAGCGCCCAAGGCGATCACTGTTGCCCCGCCGATGCGCGGCACCGGCGATTGCTCGCGCAGAACTATGATGCCCAACACCGTGCCGATGACTACTCCTACTTCGCGCAGCGGCGCCACTTGACTCACCTGCGCAATCGAGAGGGCCACGAGCGCGAGACTGTAGGCCAGCGGCGAGAGCACTGCGCCCGCGCCCATGGTGACCGGATGCACCCGCCACGTGCCGATCAGCTCTTTCACGCGGCGGCGGAGCAGCCACGACATCGTGATGGCCGGACCGAGAAACGCCCCGGTCACGTATAACAACGGCGGCACGTGGGATACACCTACTTTGTCCCACAGTGAGTACGTGGCGATGGTCATGCCGGTGACAACGGCGAAGATGAGTCCGGCCGCCGGGCGGAAGTGCGCGGCCAGGGTTTGCTTCGAAAGGTCTGGTGGAATCTGGAGGATGAGCAGCCCCATGACAATGCCGGCAATGCCGAGCCCTTGCGGCAGGCTGATGTGCTCGCCAAGGATCAGCACCGCCCCGATGGGTGTGAGCGCGACGCCCATGCCTCGGGCGAGCGGATAGACGAGCGACATGTCGCCGTGCTCGTAGGCCTGCGCGAGCAGCGTAAAGTAGAACGCGTGGATAACGGCGGTACCGAGGAAAAACCCCCAGCCCGTGAGCGAAATCGTCGACCCAGAGAGCACGTAGAGAGCCACGGGCAGCGTGGCAATGGTGCCGGCAACGCAGATGTTCCACGTGTAGATGAGCGGTCTGCCGCTGCGCTTGAGGAGCAGATTCCACGTGGCGTGGGCCAAGGCCGCTGCCAGCACGAGCAGCAATGCGAGCAGGGTCATGCTCGCGCCTTGCCAACGTTGGGATAACTGGCACTCTCTGACGGCTCTGCACCGCGTACTCGTGAAGGTTTTCGCTTACTGGTGCACAAGAGAATTGAGGCCTGAGCTAGTATGGTGAATAATCCAATCTGTCGGTCTCACGTTTCACGGGCATGCACATAGTGTCCCGTCTGCATCTCCACACGTGACCGAGTTACGGTCTTACAGTCTGTTCAAGGGGGAAAAGGGTTCATCCCAGTATAGCGCGGCAGTCAGGGCGTGTATTGAGTGGAGATTTCGCATGAAACATAGCATGAAACATAGAGAGTTGATGCGACGCTCACCTGGTTCTCGAGGGCCAGCCGGATTTGGGCTATCCGCGGCTGGGTCAATCTCTGTACAAAACGAGGAGACGCCAGGAGCTGCTTCGGCGAGCGCTGACCTGATTTGCGCGGTGCAGTCTTGCATACTTGGTGGCCATACAGTTGGAAGGGGTAAATGGTGCTAAGATCTCGACCAACTATAGCGAATTGAAGCATAGCAGGTTATATGATATTCTGCTTGGCAATGAACGTCTGCAGTTCGAATGAAGATTGAAAAGTACAGGAGGGTACGAACATGAAGGCGAGTTTTGTTGGTCTAAGCCGACGCCGGCTCTTGCAGGGCATGGGCGGAACGCTAGGCGTGTTGGGTCTGGCGGCGTGCGGTTCGGTGGCTACGACTTCAGCCCCGGATCCGGAAGAGGAAGCGATGGCGCCGAAAGAGGAGCAGCAGGCGCCCGCACCGGCTGAGCCGACCGAGGTCGAGTTCTTAATCGGCCCCTTTGCCGGGCGCAGCGCCGACGCCATAGAAGCGTGGCTGGCGAACTTCCATGAAAAGAATCCGAGCATCCGAATCAAGCTGATCGTCGCGGAGGCGGGCACAAACTATCAGCAGCAAATCGCCACGTTTGTCGCCGCGGGCGCAAACGCCGACGTGCTGCACATGTCCGGCGGTCACTTTACCTATGCTGCCGAAGGTGTCTTGGTCAATCTGGATGATCTTATCAAGGCAGACGCGGACTTCGACATCTCGGCCTACTACCCGCGTGTCACCGAGTTCTATCGCGTTCCTGAAGGCGGGCAGTGGGCGCTGCCGTGGAACCATGCCACCGAGGGCGTCTACTACAACAAGACACTGCTCGCGGAGGCCGGCGTAGACGAACCGGACGAGAACTGGACGTGGGACGACCTCCGCGATGCGGCCCGTATCCTGACGAAGGACGCCAATAATGACAACGAACCGGAATCGTGGGGCGTGGAGTTTCGCTTGGTGCGCATCGATCACGTGCTGCGGTCGTTTGGCGGTGGATTTCTTGCCGATGACAATACGCGATCAATCATTACCGACCCCAAGTCGATCGCCGCGCTGCAGTTCATTGCCGATCTGATGATCAAAGACCGCACCCATCCCTTCCCGGCGCTGGGCTGGAAAAATGGTTTTTCCCAAGGCAAGATAGCAATCTCTTTCCTGCCCGAGTGGGCGGCTGTGCGTTTAGCGAGCGTAGAGGGGCTTGACTTTGACGTCGGACTCATGCCCCAGGGCCCCGAAGGCAGGTTCACGTTCTTCGGCTCCGGCGGCGCCTCTATGTTCAGCACGTCCGATGCCCAGGATGCGTCCTGGGAGGTGCTGAAGTGGTTTACAAACTTCGACGGCGGCGAGTGGGGGATGGCGCGGGCAATTTCATTCCCGGCCGGCTCGCCGTCCGCGTTGATCGCGGCCAATGAGTACTTCTGGAATGAGTATCTCACCAAGCCGGAAAATCGCACGCGCTTCTTGCAGAACCCCGAGTTCGCCGTAGTGCCCTTCGGCGGCAGTTGGGACGGCAGATTCTTCGACCAAAGCGCGCGCAAGGCGCTGCCGCAAATTTGGGAAGGCACGAAGTCGGTAGAAGAGGTAGCGCGCGAGCTGGATGCGATGTGGATCGCGCGGCTGGAGGAGACCGGCAGACTCCAGGGATAGTCGCCAAACCGGCATCTCCTGCAATAGCTGATCAATGAGAGACATCTCCGCAGGGAACAATCCTGCGGAGATGTTCCTTAGAGCGTGTTTCCCCCATTGGTTGAGGCGACTCGCGATGGGAGTATCACATTTCGTGCTGCCCATCGACCCTCCGACAAGCTCAGGGCGAACGGTTGAGCCTCGCGGCAGTTCATTGTAGCTATCCTCTCAGATGGGATCGTCCACTTGTCCGCAACACGATAGCATGGATTTAAGGATTCTAAAGTATGAGCGCAATTCGGGTAGGCGTAGTAGGAATTGGCGGCCGCGGGCAGAACTACCTGCGGTGGCTTAGTGAGGTCGATCGCCGCGCGTACTTGGGCGCAGACCGGCATTGGAGTCATACCAAGCGGACCTCGTATTGGGGTACGGTGCTGCGGGAGTCCCGCGACATTGCCTTTCCCGAAGAGATGTACAAGCAGTATGCGCGGAGCCTCGAGGAATTCGGGATTGTGGAGACCCGGGACCTCAAGGCCGACATCGTGGCCGTGTGTGACGTACAGGAAGACCACCTGGCGACAGCCAATGAGATACTCACTGAAGAATTCGGGCGGGATGCACCAGTGTCCTATACCGACTATCGCCGCATGCTGGACGAAGCCGATCTAGATGCCGTCATCGTGGTCAGCGCCAATTTCACCCATCGGGAGATTGCTGTCGCAGCGCTGGAAACGGGGGCTTGGGTGCTCTGCGACAAGCCGCTGGCGACCACGGTAGCGGACTGCCAAGCCATTGTGGATGCCGCTCACCGCAGCGGCGGCAAGTGCTTCATGGGCTTCAACGAGCGTTCCAATCCGGCGGTGACCAAAGGCCGCGAGATTGTGGCAAGCGGCCAGATCGGCCAGCCTCAGATGGTCCTGGCTCGGACAATACGCCCACCGTTTGCGCCGACGCCGTGGCGCTACAGCCAGTCCCAAAGCGGCGGTGCCCTCAATGAAAAAGACTGCCACAGCTTTGATCTTTTCAACTGGTTTGTCGATTCGAAGCCCGAACGCGTTATGGGCATTGGCGGCCAGCACGTGCTAACGGAAAACAACGACATCATCGACCACGCGTGGGTGCTGGTGGAGTATGAGAACGGCGCCCGGGGCTGCCTCCAGCTCTGTCTGTTTTCACCGCCCTCAACCGGCCCAGGCGCGGTGTTGGATCTGATCGGCGCCAACGGAAGGGTCATAGTCAAGGGCGGGTCTGTAGAGGTCTTTGGGCGTAGGCCCCTCAACGACCGCGCCGAGTATCACGTCAGCCGCGACAGCAACATGCCGGGGCATTCCGGCGACCTGACGCAGGCGTTTCGCTTCTTGGACTGCGTCGCCCACGACAAACCGACGCCGGCAACTCCTGAGGCCGGTATGGAGAGCACGGTGATCTGCTTGGCGGCGGAGGAATCGATCCGGCGCGAGGGTGAGTGGGTCAGCATCAAAGAGTTTGTGGGGCGGGAGCTTGCAGCGGCTTCGGTCTAACGGAAATTGATGCATTGGCCCCGGCGGACCGTGCTTCGACAGGCTCAGCACGAACGGGTAGTGGTTGGGTGTGGGTTGCTGAAGTGTGCTTCGACAAGCTCAGCACGAACGGGATAACGCACAATTCCTGAATAGCAGAATTCTACAGCCTGAGTCTGTTACCGACCGGACGCTCGCTGTGTATTGTTTCAAAGCGATGAGTTCTCTCTTGCAGAATGGGCTGCTACGAAGGAGCAGAGAGATACTCCAATCGCACTCAATTCGATAGTCGTGGCAGTCTGATTGCAATTCTAGGGAGGATAGATCGTGCCAAATCGCCCAAATATCGTCGTAATCATTACCGATCAGCAGCGCTCGGACTGCATTGGGTACGCAAATCCGGTCCTGGAAACACCGTATCTCGATGAGCTTGCCGGGCGGGGCGTGAAGTTTACGCGGTGCTACACCAGTTCACCGTCCTGCCTGCCGTCGCGGGCCGCCATGATGACGGGCATGGACCAGTGGAATCACGGACGGCTCGGCAGTGGCGCAGGCCAAGATGCCTTGGACTTCCCGGCGACGTTGGCGGGCGAGCTGATGAAGGCTGGGTACCACACCGCCAGCATAGGGAAGTCGGACCAATTCCCCCGCCGCGCGCTTTACGGGTTCTACGAAGCCGTGCAGGATAGCACGGGCCGTGGTCTCTGGACAGACTATATGGCTTGGCTGCGCGAAGAAACAGCCGGGAAGATCGGTGACCTCGACCATGGTCTCGAGTGGAATAGCTTGATGGGTCGGCCAAGCCATTTGCCGGAACACCTGCACGCCACCCATTGGACCGTGAGCGAAGCGGTCAAGTTCATCGATCGGCGCGATCCTACCTGTCCGTACTTTCTATGGCTGTCGTTCACGCGTCCCCATGCCCCCTACGATCCTCCGCCGGTCTATTTCGATATGTACAAGGACAACCCCGATATCCCAATGCCGCCCATGGGCGACTGGGCTGCGGAATACGACGAGCCGATTGCTAGCACCACTGCTTGGCGCGGCCGGGCTCCTGAAGCGCAGGTGCACCGCACACGAACGGCTTACTACGGCAGCATCTCATTCATCGACCATCAGGTGGGCCGTTTCCTCTACGAGTGTAGCTGGCGAGATCGTGATGCCTTGCGCAACACACTCTTCATCTTTACCTCAGACCATGGCGATATGCTCGGCGACCACTGTCTGTGGCGCAAGGGCTACTCCAACGACGGCTCCGCGCGTATCCCGTTCTTCATCAAGTATCCGGACACGTGGGATGAGGAGCGTGGTGGGTCATGCGACGAGATAATTGAACTTCGCGATCTCATGCCGACGGTGCTCGAAGCCGCACGGGTGGAGATCCCAGATTCCGTTGACGGTAAGAGCCTTCTTCCGCTCGCCCGAGGCGAAGCAACTGAATGGCGCGAATACCTGCAAGGGGAACAGACCAGAATCCACGGGTGGGACCAAGGCATGCAGTTCATCGCGACGAAGCGAGACAAGTACACCTGGTTTCACCATACGGACAGGGAACGCTACTTCAACCTGGTCGAGGATCCGCAGGAGTGCCGCAATCTGGCCGGAAAACCCGAAGCCAATGGGCGCATTGAGGAGTTGCGCTCAGTGCTTGCCCGGGTCAACGAGGAACGCGGCGATCCCCGTGGAATGAACGGTAAGTTGGTGGTCCAGACCGATGGCGCTCTCCTACAGTCACCGAATTACGCCAAGTGGAAGGCCCGCGCGGACGAACGCATGAGCTTGTAGAAGCTGTGGCATTTCAGGCGGTTTCAAATACCGCCACTCACACAGACTTCGGCATTGAACCCCAGCATTATATCTGCGATTCGCTCCGGCTTCTTCGTGACGGCGCAAATGAGTTTGGTTAGAGATAGCTGTCAAGTGCGCTCAGAAAGTTTTTGTACACGCACTGTTGCTCCCAGATAATCCCATCCACGCCCAAGCGCCACCACTCATCGGGCATGAAGTAGACGGATACCTCTGCCTCCGAGCCCCAGCGGCCCCACCAGTTGATGAGGTGCAGGTTGTCGGATTGAGTCAGCCAGAGGGCGAGGTCGATGAGTTCTTCATTTTCAGTGAGCCGCGCCTTGTGGTAGCAGGCTGTCATAAGTTGGAAGAGCGCGCGCTGCGGCTCATTTCCCAAGAAGAACTCGGCGCCGCCTGAGCCTGCCCACGTTGCGGGGAAGGGCGGCAGCAAGAGTTGATGCGCTTGGCCGCCGTACGCATCGATTACTTCAGTGGCCGTGGCCGGTGTCACCCGCTCGCGTTTGAGATAGTGCGGCAACGCCTCCATGAACTCAAAGACGCCGCTATCGTAGTATTGGTGCTCGCCGAAGGTCTCAAAATCCCAGCCCACAAAAACAAGCGGACCGGTGGCTTTGCGTACCCAGTGCGCATACTCATCCGCCATGAGCGGCCAGCCGGCCCACTGGCGCTGAGAAAAGCGATAGCCAACGTCGTCGCTGAGCTCGTAGTGGCGTGCCAGCAACTTCACCCTCGGTCGATGATAGTAGAGATGCGTTGGCTCCCGCCAGCCCAGAATCCATTCTCGCCCATCCATCAGTGCGCCGCTGAAGCCGGCTTTTTCGAGCGCACCGACAATTGACTCAGACATAAGCATTTCAGTCGTATCCGTTACTCTGGGCCGCTTGCCGAAGAGTTCCTCAAGTTCATCCGCCATCGCGCTCATGCGCGCGGCAAAGGCGGGTAAATCGATGAGCAAGAGGAATGAGTGGTAAGGGTCGACGCCAATCAGTTCAGTGTTGGGGTGGGCGACGATGCGCTTGAAGCCCTCGAGCACGGACGGATCCCAGCGTCTTGCCTGCTCAATCAAAGAGAGTGAAATGCCGAAGCAGAGTTTCAGCCCGTCATCGAGAAGTCGCAACCAGAGCTTGGTAGCGGGCTCATAGCAGTAGCGGGCCACCTTGCGAAAATACCGCTCGTTCATCCCTTCATCGAAAAGCAACGGCGCCATATCCTGCGGGGCGGCGCCGGGGGGGATTGCGTTTGCGGGCAGTCGCACGCGCCGGGGCTGGTGGGCAACTACGTAGATAACGAGATTGTCAGCCATCTCCGTTGCTCTGCAGGTGAATGCCCTGCTTCTCCGCCAGATACTCGACCTTGCTCAGCAGGTCCCGAATGGTCGATTCCCACGTGAATAGAGCCGCAGTCTGGCGCGCGTGACGCTGAATCTGTCGAATTACCTCCGGCTGACTATGGATGAACTGGAGGTAGCTGGCGAGCTCCGCCGGATCATCGGTTTCGACGGAAAGCGCATTGTGGAGTTGCACGGCATAATCCTCGCCAGTAGTCCCCGTAACCACCACGGCGCCGCATGCCATTGCTTCCAGTCCAACCAAGCCGAACGGCTCATATCCGCTATTGGCCAGCACCGCGTCGGCGGCCGAATAGAAGACCCGCAGCAAGTCTTCAGGGACGAACTTGCAGAGATTCACGACATCCGCGTCGGTGGCCGCCAGGATGGTGCTCAGTGTCTCATCGAGGTTCGAATTGTCGCTGTGGACGTCCTGGATAACAAGACCCAACTCTCTGGCGCGATGCAGCACGTCACCACCGTGCGGTTCTAGTCCGCCGCGAGCAATGAATCGTACACGGTGACCGGCGTGTTTTAGTTGTGCCGCGGCTTCTATGGCTTGGAACCAACGCTTATCCGGATCGAACCGCCCAATCTTGAGGAGCAAGAAGTCGGCTGCCATGCCCTTGCGGAGCTTCGTCACCGGTCTCTGGGGTACTTTCTCAAGCAAGCGACGGGGAATGCCATTAGGCAAGACGAGCGGATTCAAGCCCCAATCCCAGAGCCGATGTTTCATGAACCGGCTGACGGTAGTTACCGTGGCGATAAACCCGAGGCGTGGGAGGTCAATGTGGCCGAACCCGAATTCATTGTTCGCGTTCCACAGCAGCACGCACTGTTCTCGCAAGCCGTTGAAGTGAAGAGAATCGCTCAGCCGGGCCAGAGTGTTTGTTGTGTGCCACTCTTCCGCCATGATGACAGTGAGTTGGCCGGCATCGGCTGCGGGACGGACGAGCCGGTCCGTGACGAACCAGGGAACGCTGTTGCCGAAGTCGATGATCTTGTCCCACTCTGCCTCGTAAGCGCCGGTGGGGTGAGAATGGCTAATCCACTGGCACCAGCGATAGAGGTGCAGATTGCCGTTCTCGACGGTCTCTACAGCAGGCAGGCCTGGGTCGCCGATGAAGATCAGGTGAGTGGTAAATCCCGCATGCGCCAAGGCCCGCGCAAGCTCGGTAACCCGTGTTCCCAGTCCACCGGCTTGCGAGTAGCGATCGGGACCTTCAAAGCTGAGCAAGACAAACTGAGCGTTGTTGGGGGCGATGCCCATTGCCACGCCGGCTCCATTACCTAAGGATGCTTCTTTGAATCCTTGCGGTCGAGTGCCGAGCAAGGATGGACCTCAACAGCTTCAACTCAGCGGGCCTCAATGGACCTCGACGCTACTTAGTCGGCGTTTGTGCCTCAGTATAAGTCAAGAACACCTATACGTCGAGATGCTGGACTTCCTTGGCGTGTGCTTGAATGAAACGCTTGCGGGCTTGGGGATCATCGCCCATGAGCCGATCGAACACGCCACTTACGGCAGCCTCGTCTTCGAGTATCACCTGCAGGAGCTTGCGGCGCGCCGGGTCCATGGTCGTTTCCCACAACTGGTCGGCGTTCATTTCGCCCAGACCCTTGTAGCGTTGAATTGCCACATTTGTGCGGTTGAATTGCTTGAGAACGCGGTCGCGTTCTTCGTCGTTCCAGGCGTAATGGACGTCGCGGTTGCGGGCCAAGCGATAGAGCGGCGCCTGCGCGATGTAGAGGCGCTGGTTCGTGATGATTTCACGCATATAGCGGAAGAAGAATGTGAGCAGCAGCGTGCGGATGTGGGCGCCGTCAACATCGGCATCAGTCATGATGATGACCTTGCCGTAGCGCAGCTTCGTAATGTCGAAGGTCTCACCGATGCTGGTGCCCATCGCGGTTACCATTGCGCGAATCTCAGTATTAGAAAGCATGCGGTCGAGATTTGTGCGTTCCGCGTTGAGAATCTTCCCGCGCAGAGGGAGAATTGCCTGGAAGCGTCGTTCACGTCCTTGCTTGGCGTTGCCGCCGGCCGAATCGCCCTCCACGATGAAGATCTCGGCGTTTTCCATACTGCGTTCAGTGCAGTCCGCGAGCTTGCCCGGTAGCGTGGAGACGTCCAGGTAGCCCTTGCGGGCCACCATATCCCGCGCCTTTTGCGCCGCAACGCGCGCCCGAGCAGCGTTCAGGCACTTTTCAATGATGGCTTTGCCTTCGCTGGGATGCTCTTCAAGGTATTGGCCGAGCTTTTCATTGACTGTCGCTTCAACGAAACCGCGGACTTCGGAGTTGCCCAATTTTGCTTTGGTCTGCCCCTCAAACTGTGGATTCGTAAGCCGCACGCTAATCACTGCGGTCAGCCCAGTACGGACGTCGTCGCCAGTGAGGGAAAGGTCTTTCTCTTTGATGAGGTTTTGCTTGCGGGCGTAATCGTTCAGAGTGCGCGTCAAGGCAGAGCGAAAACCGGTGAGGTGAGTCCCGCCATCCACGTTGTTGATGGTATTTGCAAAAGCAAAAATGCGTTCGTCAAAACTCTGCGTGTACTGCAATGCCGCTTCCAACTGCAGCGAATCTACAGCGCCCGACAAGAAGATTTCTTCTGTGTTGATAACGGTCTTGCGGCGATTCATCTGGTGGACGAAGGCGCGTATTCCTCTCTCGAAGTAAAAAGTAAGTTCGCGGCTCGTCCGCTCGTCGCGAAACTCGATGCGCAGCGCGGGACAGAGATAGGCAACCTCGCGGAATCGCTGCGCGAGGGTATTGAACTCATAGTCGAGGGTTTCCATAATCTCCGTGTCCGGGAGAAAGTGGATGGTAGTGCCGCTCTTATCGGTCTTGCCAATTTGCTCCACTTTGCCCAGGGGGGCGCCGTGGCGGTACTCTTGCCGGTAGGCGTGGGGCGCTTGGTGGACCGTGGCAACGAGCCGCTGGGAAAGCGCGTTCACAATGGAGACGCCGACTCCGTGAAGTCCACCGGAAACCTTGTAGCTCTTGCCCCCAAACTTGCCCCCGGCGTGCAGTCGCGTCAGCACCGTCTCCAGCGCCGAAACACCGGTCTTCTCGTGAACGTCAACCGGAATGCCGCGGCCATTGTCTTCGATAGTTACGCTGCCATCTTCATGTATAGTGACGCAAATGCGGTCACAAAGACCCGCGAGAGCTTCATCGACACTGTTATCCACAACTTCATAGACGAGATGATGAAGCCCACGGGCGTCTGTGCTGCCAATGAACATACCGGGACGAGTTCGGACCGGTTCCAGCCCTTCCAGCACCTGAATGTCGGCAGCAGAATAGTCGTTCAAGGCCTCTGCGGTAGGTTCGTTGTTGGGTTCTAGCGTCGCTGCACTAGTACTGGCTTCTATTGTGTTCTCTGCCATAGATTTCCCTTCGCGAAAGAGTATCTTGGACTGCTATACAGAACTAGGTTCCCCACGATGTATGAGAAGTCGATTCCATACGTACATGAACAGAGCGATCGTCACCCAGGTCCCCACATATGCGTTGCCAATAGTTGCGATGATTCTTCCTACACTGACACTCAGGATTTCCCAGCTCAGGATTGGGCTCCAAAGAATGCCGGTCCCAAAGACGATGAGCCAGTAGAGGAAGAAGAAACCGATTGAGGACCATAGGTTTGCGTGGATTACGTCCAGCGTCAGCCGAATCACCTTTGGCAGACTCTGGCGCACTAGCGCAATGCTATCCACGATGAAGAAGACATAGAACGCGACCCAGAGTAGCAGGGCCACCGCCAGCAAGAGCAGCAATCCTCCAATTAACGGTATCAACGAGAGCATGAGACTGGCGACGGCGAAAGGCACCACCGTGACGACCAGCATAATACCGACAAGCCCCCCTAGTCGCTTAGCCAACCGCAGGACACGGGGCAGGAGGATTTCCCACGGCAAGGCACGTTGTTGCACTTCCGCTGCAATCAGGGCAAGGTAGGTACCACCCAGCAAGAAACTCACAGGAAGTAGGAGTACGAGGGCTAACAGGAGTTCCTGGAACGAATTCAAGACAACCGTCGCGCCCGGCCCTTCCCCGGATACGGCAACGCCAAGCGAAGGCACCCAAATCCCAAGAATTAGCGAGAGCAAGTTCGACTGACGGACAATTGTGAAGATGCTTGCGCCTTCGGGGTCCGCGCCCTCTTCCAAAGTTGCGGAGGATCCCTCCGCCAATGGAACGAGTTCCGCTCCTAGCATGATGCGCGGCGCAAGCCAAATTAACAGGTCGATTCCGATCGGCAAGAGTACAAGCCATAGGCGCCGATTGAGGAGAGAACCGGATTCGGCCAGGGCGTCAATGGGTCTGAGTGTGCGTAGGTCATTCACTGTATTATTATAGCAGTTTTGGGCGATAATCTCAATGCGTCAAGTGTTTACATGCCAGCAACGGCGCGAAGAATCGGCCTCTGTCACACCTGTATGCGCTTGGGGATGGAAACAGGGGGAGATAGATAGATGCAGGTGATCATCGCGGGTGGCAGCGGCTTGATCGGTCGCGCGCTGACTCATCACCTGTGCGCTCTAGGCCACACCGTCGTTATCCTGTCCCGGCAGCCAATGAAGGCGCCGGAGTTGCCCGCTGGCGCCAATGTTGCGTACTGGGACGGCAGCAGTAGCGAAGGCTGGGAAGAACTGGTAGAGGACTCCCAAGCAGTGGTAAACCTGGCGGGAGAAAATATCGCCAGCAGACGTTGGTCGTATCCCCAAAAGCGACGACTGCGTGACAGTCGGATTCAATCTACGAGCGGCATTGTTACCGCCATCAGAGCCGCTGCGCGTAAGCCGGCAGTGCTCCTGCAGGCCTCTGCAGTCGGCTACTACGGTGACACTGACGACACGGAAGCGGACGAGCAGCACGGGCCGGGGTCGGACTTTCTCGCCGACTTGTGTCAGGAATGGGAACTCGCTACGGGAGCGTTGGAGGACACGTCGACACGCCGGGTGCTCTTGCGTTTGGGACTTTCGCTGAGTGCAGACGGCGGCGTGTTGCCACGCGTCGCTTTGCCGTTCCGCTTCTTCGCGGGCGGCGCCTTGGGCAGCGGCCGGCAGTGGGTACCCTGGATTCACATTGAAGACACGGTGCGGGCGCTAGAGTTTCTCTTGACGCATGACAAGATATCCGGTCCCGTTAACGTATGCGGTCCCGAGCCGGTGCAATTTGGCGCGTTTGCTCACGCGGTCGGCCGCGCGTTACGACGGCCGGCATTCTTGCGCGTGCCTCCGTGGGCGTTGCGTCTCGGCATGGGTGAGATGGCCGACATTGTCTTGCACGGACAACGCGCGCTGCCTGGCCGGCTTTCTGATGCGGGCTTCGAATTCAGATACCATACGGTGCAGGATGCGTTGAATGACATTCTGCATGGGAAATCCAACGTCTAAGAGTTGACTTTGACTGCCAGTGTCGGATGCGTCATGCAGTACTTACATACTAACGAGAGAAGAAAAGCTTGCCGCAAGAGTGGGAATAGAGGAGGAAATGATGAGTGTTTCAGCAACGGATAAGAGATTCATCTATGTTGGCACGTTTACTGGGGAGACTGAACTCGGCGGTGGCGCCGATGGCATCTACGTTTGCCAAATGGATATGACCACCGGGGCCGTATCCTTGGTTCACTCGGTGCCGGACGTGCCGAATCCTTCATTCCTCAATTTGCATCCGGAGCGCCCGTTCCTCTATGCCGTGAACGCCGTACCGGAGATCGACGGCCATGCGGGCGGGGCGGTGAGCGCACTTGCGGTCGATCCCGCAACCGGCGCGCTTGAATTCATCAATCGGCAGCCTTCGCAGGGCGCGGGCCCCTGCCACGTGAGCGTGGAGCAGACAGGCAACTACGTCATAACGGCGAACTATACGGGCGGCAGCGTGGCCATGCTGCCAATTGCCGATGATGGGAGCCTGGGGCCGCCAACTGATTGGGTGCAACATGTCGGCTCCAGCGTCAATCCGGACCGGCAAGGGGAACCCCACGCCCATTCTTTCACGCCCGATCCGGCAAACAGGTTTGCCTTGGCGTGCGATCTCGGTCTCGATCAGGTGCTTGTGTACGGGCTAGACCTCGAGCGGGGCACGCTGCCGCCAAACAATCCGGCCTTTGCGACGGTCCATCCCGGCGCGGGCCCGCGCCACCTCGACTTTCACCCCAACGGGCGGATTGTCTACGTGATCAATGAGATTGGCAATACTATGACGGTCTTTGCCTACGACCAGGAGCGCGGCGCGATGGCAGAATTGCAGACGATCCCCACATTGCCGCCGGAATTCAATGGGACCAGCCATACCGCGGACGTGCACGTGCACCCCTCAGGGAAGTTCGTGTACGGCTCCAATCGCGGCCATGACAGCATCGTCATTTACGCAGTGAATGAGGCTGACGGCACGCTGAGTTTGGTTGGCTATCAGTCATCCGGAGGCGAGGCGCCTCGCAACTTCGTGATCGATCCCTCCGGCACGTTCTTGCTCACCGCAAACCAAGACACCGACAACGTCGTGACGTTCCGCATCAACCAGGATTCCGGGAGTCTCGAGCCTACCGGACACGTTGCCACGGTGCCGACTCCCGTTTGCTTGAAGTTCTCACCATAGGACGAATCTGAAGACACAGAGTCGCGCAGCGCAAGCAAATTTACATAACGCGGCCTTCAGGTAGCTCTTCGGTAGGCGGCGCGCGGCGGGCGTTCGGGTGGGGGCGCTTGCGCCGGCACGCGCAACTCAGTGCGAGCCCACTCCGGGACGGGAGACGATTTCTTGGTGGATATCCCCTAAGGAGAAGACCGGGCCGTCGCGGCAGACGCGCTGATAACCCTGCGGTGTGGTTACTACGCACCCGAGACAGACGCCCATGGCACATCCCATCTGGTTCTCCAAGGAAACCTGAATTGGTTTCTTGCTGTTCCAGCCCCAGATTCGCGCTTGGTAGGCGGCGTCAATTGCGGTGAGCATAGGCCAAGGACCGCAGGCGTAGACGGCGTCACTCCAGAGATAGTAGTCCGCAATGAGGGCGGTCACCGGTCCGTGGTATCCTGCGGAGCCGTCATCGGTAGCCAACACGTACTCTACTGCCGGCGGCACATACTCTGCCGGTAAGTGCCGCGCCGCCGTGCGTGCCCCGGCCAGCAAGGTCACCGTATATCCTTTGGGAATCATCAATTCTGCCAAGAAGACCAGCGGGGCAATGCCAATGCCGCCGCCAACCATGAGCAAGTTGGCTTGATTGGGCGGGACGGTGAAGGTCTTGCCCAACGGCCCTAGCTGCATAATCTCGTCGCCTGCCCGCCGGTTCTTCAGGATGTCTGTGCCCCGTCCGACCACCTGATAGAGGATATCGAAGGTGCCGGCTTCGCGATTGACGGTCAGCATGCTGAAGGGACGGAGCAGCAGCGGATCGATGCCGTCGCCGCAGCGCACGTGGACAAACTGCGCGGGTTGGCAGCGGGACGCAATTTGCGGTGAGTGCAAGCGGACGACGAAGAGCCCGTCGGCCACAGGCTCATTTGACACTATCCTGGCGTGTTCTTGGATGACGCTCATGGCTGTCGCAAGCCTTACATCACGTTTAGCGCTGATCGCGGTATTCGCAGAGCGGCCGCACCTGGTAGGCATCCTGCTGCAACGAAAGCGCAGTAGCCAGGGCGCGCGAGGTATCCAGCGACGTTAAGCAAGGGATCTGCCGCTCTACCGCCGCCCGCCGGATGAAGAATCCGTCCTGCAGGACCGCGCGACCGCCGGTGAGTGTATTGATCACCGCCTGTACTTCGCCGTCTTGAATCACCGAGACCACGTTCGGCGTGCCCTGCAAGCGCTTGCTGATCATGCGCACCGGAATACCCATCGATTCAAGCATTGCCGCAGTTCCTTCCGTTGCCATGAAATTGTACCCGGCAGCGGCAAGTTGGCGGACGATGGGACGAATGGCGTCCTTGTCCGCATCGGAGATTGAGAGGAGCAGCGTGCTCCCGGCCTCCATACTAAGCCCGGATGCGACCATTGCCTTGTATAACGCCGCCTCGAACGTAACGTCCACGCCCATCACCTCGCCGGTGGACTTCATCTCCGGCCCCACAGACGTTTCCACACCGCGCAGTTTTGCCATGCTGAAGACCGGCGCCTTCACCGCAACCAGGGGTTGCTTCGGCCGCAGGCCGCCTGCATAGCCCATCTCTTCGAGTGACTTGCCAAGCATAGCTAGCGTGGCGAGGCGCACCATGGGTACGTCCGTGACCTTGCTCAGGAAGGGCACCGTGCGGCTTGAGCGCGGGTTTACCTCAAGCACGAACACCTCATCCTGGAAGATCACGTATTGAATGTTTACCAGCCCCAATACGCCCAACTCCAAGCATATCCGCGTGGAGTAATCTACGATGGTCTGTTCGAGACGCGTGTGCAGGTCGCGGGGCGGATAGACGGCAAAACTGTCGCCGGAATGCACGCCGGCGCGCTCAATATGCTCCATGATGCCTGGAATAAGCACACTAGCCCCATCGCAGATGGCGTCTACCTCTACTTCCTTGCCCTGGAGATACTTGTCGATCAAGACAGGGTGACGCGGAGAGAGTTGCACGGCATTCGCCACATAGCGCTTCAAGTCATCCGCAATATTGACGATTTCCATTGCCCGCCCCCCAAGCACGTATGAGGGCCGCACGAGCACCGGATAGCCGATGTTGGACGCAATTGAAAGAGCATCGTCAACGTTGGTCACGGCCGCGCCAGGTGGTTGCGGGATGCCGAGTCTGTCCAGGAACGCCTCGAACTTGCGTCGATCTTCGGCAAGGTCGATGGCCGCGACGCCGCTCCCCGCGAGTGCGACATTCTCCAAAGTGAGCGGTTCGGCGAGGTTTATGGCTGTCTGTCCGCCAAATTGGACAATGGTTGGCGGCACGCCTTCGTTGTCGAGGACGTTGAGGACGCTTTCGGTGTCCAGCGGCTCGAAATAGAGGCGATCGGAAGTATCGAAGTCGGTGGAAACGGTTTCAGGATTGCTATTGACCATGATGCTCTGCACGCCTGCGCTAGCCAGCGCCCACGCCGCGTGCACAGAGCAATAGTCGAACTCGATGCCCTGGCCGATGCGGATTGGACCGGACCCAACGACGGCGGCTCTCTTTGCGGTCAATGGAGGCGCATCGTTCTCGATTTCATACGTGCTGTAGAAGTACGGAGTCTGCGCTTCGAATTCCGCGGCGCAGGTGTCCACCATCTTATAAACCGGCACGATGCCCCATTGCTTGCGCATTTCGCGCACGCGCGTGGGAAGGACGTCGGCGAGGTTGCCGATCTGAGAATCTGCAAAGCCCAGACGCTTTGCTTCCCACAGCAGCCCCGGGGTGAGGGTTTCCGACAGGAGGCGCTGTTCCATGTCGCGGACATTGGCGAGCTTTTGTACGAAGAACGGATCTATGTGGGAGCGGTGTGAGATTGCCTCTACACTGGTCCCGCGACGCAGCGCACTCATGATCGCCCATAGCCGCACGTCACTCGCCTCGGTAATGTGCTGCCAAATCGCCGCCGGGTCATTCTGCCACTGCTCATCTTCCCACATGAGGCTGCGGTCGCCGATTTCAAGTCCGCGCACCGCCTTTTGCAGCGCTGCTTCCAAGGTTCGGTCAATCGCCATAACCTCGCCGGTGGACTTCATCTGCGTGCCAAGCACGCGGTCGCCTGAGGGAAACTTATCGAACGGCCAGCGGGGAATTTTGACGACGACGTAATCGAGGGCCGGTTCGAAGGCTGCGGTAGTTCGTTCCGTGATGGGATTGGGTAGCTTGTCGAGGGTGCGGCCAATCGCAATTTTTGCTGCCATGCGGGCAATCGGATAGCCGGTGGCCTTGGAGGCCAGGGCAGAAGAGCGACTTACGCGGGGATTGACTTCGATTACGCGATACGCGAAAGAGTGAGGGTCCAGAGCGAGTTGCACGTTGCAGCCGCCCTCGATGCCCAGAGACCGAATAATGTTGAGCGACGCCGTGCGGAGCATCTGGTATTCCCGGTCGCTGAGCGTCTGGCTGGGGGCGATAACAATAGAGTCACCGGTGTGTACGCCCATGGGGTCGAAGTTTTCCATGTTGCACACGGTGATGCAGTTATCGGCGCTATCCCGCATGACTTCGTATTCAATCTCTTTCCAGCCTTGCAGATACTCTTCCACAAGCACCTGCCCGATCGGGCTGGCGGCAAGACCGCTGGCAACCACCATGCGTACTTCGTCGAGGGTGCGCGCGATGCCACCGCCGGTGCCGCCGAGCGTATAGGCAGGCCTGATTACGACGGGCAGGTCAATCTCCGCCACAAACGCTTCCGCCTCTCGGGCAGAGCGAACGGTCCTACTCGCGGGGATCGGTTCGCCAATCTGGGTCATGGTCTGCCGGAAGAGTTCCCGATCTTCCGCCTTTTGTATCGCTGAAAGCGGCGTGCCCAACAGCCGCACAGCATACTTTTCGAGTACGCCGGCCTCTGCGAGGGCCACGGCGAGATTTAGGCCGGTCTGCCCGCCGAGGGTGGGAATGAGTCCATCGGGTCGTTCGTGCGCGATGATGCGCTCGATAACAGGTACGGTGAGCGGCTCAATGTACACAACGTCGGCAATGTCCTCATCCGTCATGATGGTGGCGGGATTGGAGTTCACGAGAATGGACGTGACGCCCTCCTCGCGCATGGCTTTGCACGCCTGCGTGCCGGCATAGTCAAATTCCGCGGCCTGGCCGATAATAATGGGACCGGAGCCGACAATGAGCACTTTAGCCGGTTTACTGTTCATGCCAATTGCTTCAAGAATTCGTCGAATACATACTGGTTGTCTTGTGGGCCGGGACACGCTTCGGGGTGATACTGCACGCTGAAAACCGGCAAGTCCTGGTGGCGGAGGCCTTCCACCGAACCATCGTTGAGGCTCACGTGGCTGACACGGAAGCCGCTGTTCGTTGGGATGCTGCCTGCGTCAACTTGAAACCCGTGATTCTGCGTCGTGATGTGCGCCTTGCCGCTCGCGAGGTCTTGCACGGGGTGGTTGGCGCCGCGGTGACCGAACTTGAGCCGGCTCGTGCGGGCGCCCGCAGCGAGTGCGATGATCTGATGCCCCAGACAGATGCCCAGCATGGGGTACCGTTTCATGAGCGCAGCCGTCGTCTCGACAGTCGCGGCTACCGCGTCAAAATCGGGATCGCCCGGTCCATTGCAGACCACTATGCCATCGGGCTCGAGATCGCGAAGTGCTTCATACTTCGTGCCGTACGGGGCCCAAATGACTTCTGCGCCGCGACTAGTGAGGGAATGCGCGATATTGTGTTTCGCCCCGGTGTCGATGAGGACGAGGCGCTTGCGTGCCGCGTGCTGCGGAGGCGCCGCCCATGGCTGCCACGGCGCGGGGGCCGTGTATGCGCCCGTGTTCACAGAGACCTCGCCCACCACGTTATGGTCTGAAAGCGGCGTGACGCGTTTGGCTCGAGCGATACATTCGTCCACGAACGCTTCAATGCCGGCGGCGCGGCCGCTCGCCCACAGGAATGAGTCGCGGGCCGCTGCGGGGAGGAGCCCCGTTGGCGCCACCGCAAGGACTGCGCGTTTGAAGCCGTGTGTGCGGAGGTGTCGGGTGATGGCGCGCGTGTCAAGGCCGTATACGCCCGGTATGTTGTGCTGTTTCAGGAATTCATCCAGCTCGCTCGTGGCGCGCCAGTTGCTGGGATGCGAACAGAGTTCCCGTACCACAAGCCCGGAAAGCCACGGTTGCACCGATTCCATGTCTACGGTGGTGACGCCGTAGTTATTGATGAGAGGATACGTCAGAGTAACGATCTGTCCGCGGTAGGACGGATCGGTGCAAATTTCCTGATAACCGGTCATGCTGGTGTTGAAGCACAATTCTCCCGCGGCATCCTTGGCGGAACCAAAGGCCCGGCCGAAGAAGACGTTGCCGTCTTCCAGTGCGAGAAGGGCCTGGGGATGGGGGTTTGAGTCCGGCACGTCTATCGAGCACCTCTCTGTTCATAGCCGTCAGCGGCATGGACGAGCTTGCCGTCGACGAAGGTCATTGCCACCCGTCCCGGCAGTTTCCAACCTGCGATAGGCGTATTCTTGCCTTTTGAAGCGAACTCTGCCGGATTGACTTGCCACGTAGCCTCCAAGTCAAGGAGCGTAATGTCAGCCGGCGCTCCCACGGAGAGCGTTCCTCGCGGCAAGCCGAAAACTCTTGCCGGCTCTGTCGTAAGTTTGCTCACGATTGTTTGCAGCGGCACGCGGCCGTCTTGGACCAACTGATAGACCTGCGAAAAGGCCGTTTCCAGGCACGAGATACCTGATGCCGCTTCGCTATACTCACAGAGTTTGTCAGTAGTGCTATGCGGCGCGTGGTCGGTGGCAATAGCGTCGAGCGTGCCGTCGTTCAACCCCTCGATCAGCGCATCGATGTCAGTCTGGGTACGCAGCGGCGGCTTGACTTTGGCGTGGGTGTCATAGGCGAGGGATGCGCCGGCTTCCGCCTGCCGTCTTTCCGCAACGAGCGCCTCCGAGAGTGTGAGGTGATGGGGTGTTACTTCCGCAGTGATGCGAATGCCGGCCTGCTTTGCCCCACGGATGATCTCAACGCTGCCCTGCGTCGAAACGTGCGCGATATGAATGTGTGCGCCGGTGCGGCGCGCCAGGAGCGCGTCGCGTGCAATCATCGTCTCCTCGGCTTCCGCCGGCATCCCGCGCAACCCCAGTCGCAGTGAGGTTAGCCCCTCGTTCATGACTCCTCCCTGAGCGAGAGCGGGGTCTTCGCAGTGATTGACGATCGGCTTATCCACGAGCAGGCTGTATTCCAGCGCGTGCCGCATGATGCGGGCATCGGCGACCGGCAAGCCATCGTCGGAGAAGGCTACGGCGCCGGCTTCTGCCAACGCTGCCATCTCCACGAGTTGCGTGCCGCCGAATCCCTGGGTTACTGCGGCCAGAGGATAGACACGCGCGGCTGCGGCGTTTCGCGCCTGATCCAAAATAAACTCCACAGTAGCCGGCGTATCCACAACGGGGTCTGTATTGGCCATACTGCACACGGTCGTGAACCCCCCGCACACGGCGGCACGAGTGCCCGTGGCAATGGTCTCCTTGTACTCGAAGCCCGGTTCGCGCAGATGGCAATGCAGGTCTACGAAGCCCGGCGCAAGCACAAGCCCGCGGGCGTCAATGACCGGCACATTATCAAGAGCAAGCGCCTCGCCAATGTCCGAAATTGTGCCATTTTGTACAGAGAGGTCACGCACGGCATCGAAACTGTTGGCCGGATCGAGCACGCGCGCTCCCTTGATGAGCCAGTTGTTCTTCATGCTAGCCGCTCCGGCGTACTCGCAAGCAAGTAGAAGATTGCCATCCTGACTGCAACGCCATTGGTGACCTGCTCCTCGATCACTGCCTGTTCGCTGTAAGCGAGTTCAGGCGTAATTTCCACGCCTTGATTCATTGGACCCGGGTGCATGATGAGGGCATTAGGGCGTGCGCGCTGCATTCTCTGTCGCGTGAGGCCGTAACGGGCGCAATACTCCCGCGTCGAGGGCAGCAAGCCGCTTGCCATGCGTTCGCGCTGCAGGCGCAGCATCATTACCACGTCGGCGTCCACAATTGCTTCATCGAGATCGTAAGAGATTGAGATACCGGCCACACTTTCGACAATATCCGCGACAGCTTGCGGCAGGAGGGTAGGCGGCCCGCAGAGCACGACGTGGGCGCCCAGTTTGCCGAAACCCCAGAGGTTTGATCTCGCCACACGGCTGTGCAGGATGTCTCCCACGATTACGATCTTTAGCTCTTCGATTGTGCCGATCCGCTCTTGTACCGTAAAGAGGTCGAGTAGCGCTTGGCTGGGATGCGCGTGCCAGCCGTCCCCAGCGTTGATTATCGCTGCGTCCAGCCATGACGCGGCGAGGTAGGGAGCGCCGGCTTCCCAATGGCGCATTACTATCATGTCAGCGCCGAGCGCTTGGAGTGTCCGCATGGTGTCGATAAGTGATTCGCCTTTATCGACACTGCTCTGGCTGGCTGAGACGTTCACCAGGTCTGCGGAGAGATTCTTTGCCGCAAGCTCAAAGGACGACCGCGTGCGGGTACTGGCCTCATAGAACATATTCACGATGGTCTTGCCGCGCAGCGTAGGAACACGCCGAATCGGTCGCGAAAGAATCTCCGCCATCGCGGAAGTGGTTTCCAAGAGGAGCATGATTTCGTCAGTCGAAAAGTCATCGAGATCGAGGAGATCCTTGCGGTCCAATGGCATTTAGGCATCCTCCTGCGGCGGCAACAGGATAGTCTCGTCTGTGCCATCGGTCTCACGCAAATGCAATTCGATCTCCTCGAGGCGCGACGTGGGAATGTTCTTGCCGACATAGTCCGCGCGAATTGGCAACTCGCGGTGGCCGCGATCTATGAGGACGGCAAGTTGGATTGTGCGCGGTCGGCCGAAGTCCATAACGGCGTCCATCGCGGCGCGAATGGTGCGCCCGGTATAGAGCACGTCATCGACAAGCACCACGTGCTTTTCCGATAGATCAACGGGGATCTGTGTCTCACGAATGTTGGGCCGAAAGTGCTCGCGTTCCAAGTCATCGCGGTAGAGTGTAATGTCTAATCTGCCGACAGGTACCGTCACACCTTCCAAGTCCTCGATGCTCTTGGCGAGCCGCCGCGCCAGCGGCGCGCCGCGGGCCTGGATGCCGACCAGGACAATGTCCTCACCGCCGCGGTTGTGCTCCACGATTTCGTGAGCTATGCGCAGCAGGGCCCGACGAATGTCTTCCGTTTGGAGAAGCACCTTACCCAAAGCCATCACAAGCCCCTCGCTCTGCACAGCAGCTCATCACCGGTCTCACCAAAGGCGCCAAGAGCACAAAAAAACTTCCTGCCCGCAGGCAAGAAGCATCCAAGTATATCTGGACCTCTCTTACCTGCCTCGCGGGACTGGTTTAAAGAGAAGCAATTCTTCACTTAAGATAGCAGACATCCAGTGGACATGCAATTCGTTCGGCGCATGCCTGCAAATTTCCAATGCGGGCAAGCTAGCGAATTCTCACGGAGTTGTCTTAGACGCCAGTCGTTGGTAAAATACCGCAGGGAAATGTGAGTTGTAGTATGCCCACGCGTCAGCATGAGTCGCAACCGAAGTTGGGCGATTGTGTGACGCCATGTGGTGATTACTATATAATGTGGTACATCTAACGCGGAGAAGGCAGAGGAGAACGTGCGCACGGCGCTCTATCCTGGTAGTTTCGATCCGGTCACTAATGGGCATTTGGACATCATTGCCAGGGCGTCCCAACTCTTCGATACACTCTTTGTTGGGGTGTATGCCAATCCCAGGAAAGACATAGTCTTTTCATTGGAAGACCGTGTGAGGATGCTGACCACAGCCGTGGAGCGGTGGCCGAATGTTGAGGTCAAGAGCTTTGCTAATCTCACGGTGGAGTGCGCGCGCGAGCTTGGGGCGCAGGCGCTGGTACGCGGCCTGCGGGCGGTAACTGATTTTGAGTATGAGTTTCAGCTCGCCGCAATGTATCAGCAGCTTCGCCCAGAGCTTGAGGTTGTCTGCCTCATGACGTCTGTCAAGTATTCGTTCTTAAGCGCAAGCCTCGTTAAAGAGGTGGCAAAATTGGGTGGCAATGTTGATGCATTTGTGCCGGCGGCGGTAGCGGCACGGCTGCGTGAAATACAAACTGCGTGAACGCCTGTGGCGTGTTTTCATGCAGATGCGGCCCGTCTGGTATGAATGCATAGGATGGGTGGATGACAAAAGGGGGTTGCCCGCATGGACATATTTGCTCTGATTGAACGGCTAGAGGCGCTCGTCAACACAGGCCAGCGAGTACCCTTTGTAAACAAGATCATGCTGGATGAACAGGAGTGCCTCGATGTCATCGCGCAAATGCGCATGTCGGTCCCCGATGAAGTGCGACAGGCGCGGCGCATGCTCCAAGAGCGCAGCCGCATCCCCGAGCAGGCGCGCTTAGAGGCGGAGCGCATTGTGGCAATCGCCCACGAACAGGCAGAGGAAATCCTTTCTGAACACGGCCTAGTGCGGGCAGCGGAAGACAATGCCCGGAGAATGTTGGAAGAAGCCGAGGAGCAGGCCGGTGAAGTCCAACGAGAATCAGACGACTATGCCGTCCGCTCTCTGACCGACTTGCGGACACGTCTTGAGCAGTTGCACGAACGCGTGCAGATCTTCCTAGAGGCGATGGCAGATACTGAACCTGAGGACGTCCCTTCCGGTCGCGGGCGGGGCGAACGTGCTTCTCAGGGACCGCTAGAGTAGAATCAAGTATGGAACGCTTAACTATCAACGTGGCGGGATTGCTCCAAGAGGCTTCAGGTACAGCGCGCCGCCTTGAAATCGATGGCTTCAACCCGCATTGGGACGAGATATCGCTCGTCACGCCAATTGCGGGCAATTTAGAATTATGCCGAGCCGGAAAAGGCATCGTTGTCAGAAGCAGTTTACTTACAACGCTTGAACTCACATGCTGCCGGTGTCTTGAACCTTACGATCAAAGAATTCCCGTAAACTTCGACGAAATGTACTATCCGCTCTTCGATTTGGCTACGGGAAGAGCGCTGCGACTGGAGTACGACGACATTGACTCTGAGTTCCTCATCGAGAATGTCGATCGCTTAGATCTCACCGAAGCGGTGAGACAACACATTGAAATCAGTCAACCGCTCATGCCGCGCTGCCAACCGGATTGCTTAGGCATATGCTCGGAATGCGGAGCCGACCGCAATAGCTTGCTTTGCAACTGCGAAGAGCAAGCTGTGGACATACGGATGGCTCCAATTCAGGAAATGCTCCAGCAATTGGGACAGAACAAATCGGCATGATCGTGATACATTGAAAACAAGAGGTAACAATGGGCGCACAACCGAAGAAGAAGATTTCGCGGTCGCGACAGGGCAAGCGACGCTCGCATCTCAACAACTTGAGCGTACACTTGGTAGCGTGCCCGCGCTGCCGCCAACCTGTGCCGTCGCATACGGTATGCTCGTTCTGCGGGTACTATCGTGGGCAGGAAGTCCTGGAGATCGAGACCCCTAGCACCTAGGGGTGTCTGCCGGCAGTAACCGCAATTGTCCGCCCTCGCGCTCGCGCATGGCTTGCGGCTGCATGAACGAAATTCCTTGTGCTCGCTGCGAGGACACCTGTGTCCGCCTGCCTCCCTCCTCATTCTATTCTCCCCAAAGGGTGCACCCAGCCCTTTGAGTGAGAGCTTTCTCTTCAGTGCAGGTTAGCCGTAAGTAGCTACGTCTCCGTGCACTTGGTAAGCTAGAGGGAACACGGACTAAGCCACGATAGCGGGCATTCAGAGTAACTACGATTGCTTGCGATACCTGTGTGATGAAAGCAGTCGTGAGATTGTGCATACGATCATAATCTTACAGCGAGATTAGTTTGGTCAGGCATTGAGCGGGCCCAGGTGCTTTGCTCAGTCGCTCGGCTCTCCAAGGTAGCAGTGCAATGGGAAATCGAGCATTTATCTTTCCGGGACAGGGCGTGCAACGAATAGGGATGGGTGCTGATGTGATGGAGCACTCGGCCGCAGCGCAGCGAGTGTACGCTACTGCGGATGCTGTTCTCGATACGCAATTGAGCGCTCTCAGCTTTGAGGGCCCCCAGCAGACTCTGACTGAAACACGCAACGCACAGCCGGCTATTTTCACGGCTAGTGCGGCTTGTTTGGCGGCTTATCTCGAGGCCTGTGGTGTAGAGTCCGTTGCGGACCTGCCGGAAGCATCACAGCCGGCGCTAGTCGCAGGACACAGTATTGGCGAATTTGCCGCGTTGTATGCGGCGGGCGCCATTTCGCTGGAGGATGGGCTGCGCTTAGTCCGGTCCCGCGGCGAACTCATGCAGCGCGCCGTCGCGGACCTGCCCGGTAGAATGGTGGCAGTCATCGGCGTATCACCCCAAGTTGTCATGCAACTCTGCGCGCGAGCGCGCAGCGCGGACGCGGAAAGTATAGTAAGCATTGCCACCTTCAATACGCCGCAGCAGGTCGTTATCGCGGGTGACGTTGCGGGAGTGGACAGGGCGGCTGCGTTACTCAAGGAGCGCGGCGCACGGCGCGTCGTTCCGCTGAAAGTGAGTGGCGCGTTTCACACGCAGGCAATGGCATCGGTCCAAGAAGAGTGGCACGCGGTAGTGAATGACGCACCCCTGCGACCGGCAAACATACCTGTAGTGGCGAATGCAACGGCCAACATCGTTACCGAGGCGGACGCGTTGCGGCAGGAGTTGGCGCTGCAGCTCACTTCACCGGTGCGTTGGGCGGCGACTATCGATATTCTCTTGCGAAGAAACCTTGATCCCATATTCGAGTTTGGTCCAGGCGCCGTGCTTACACGAATGATAGGCACTGTTGCCACCGACACTCGGGCAGTGTCGATCGACTCATTTGCAGGTGCGCGTCAGGAGGCAGCAGCAAGCCTCTTAGCTTAGACGTGGGGGGCCTCGTCCGGGGTAGACCGTGGAAGCCTCGGGCTTAGAAACCGCTTACTCGAATGTAGCGTTGCAGTGTCAGACTTTGCGGCGAGATACCCGTAGTTCTTGTGATTAGTGCCAGCATGCGAAAATAACCCACACGAAGGATGAAATATGAAAGGGCGGATTGCGCTCGTCACCGGCGGATCAGGTCACCTGGGCGCGGCGATTTGCCAGCGGCTTGCAAGTGAGGGCGCGCATGTTGTGGTGCACTACAACCGCGGAGCGGAAGCGGCTGAACGTGTAGTTGCCGACATTGCCGCGGCAGGCGGCAGCGCCGGCTCAATTCAGGCCAACGTGACGGATGCCGATGAAATCGAACAGATGGTCAAAGCCATACACCAAGAGCACGAGAAGATAGACATTCTCGTGAATAACGCGGGCATCACGCGGGATACACTCTTTGTGCGCATGACGGAGACCGACTGGGATGCCGTGATGGAGACCAATCTAAAATCGGCGTTCTTGTGCAGCAAGGCCGTGGTGCGCAACATGCTCCGCGCCCGGTACGGCCGCATCATAAATGTCTCCTCGATCGGGGGCTTTATTGGAGCGCCGGGTCAGGCCAATTACTCCGCCTCGAAAGCAGGACTATGGGGACTTACCCGCTCACTCGCACGTGAGGTGGCGACCAGGAATGTTACTGCGAACTGTGTTGCGCCAGGGTATTTCGGCGGCCCCATGACGGAGAACATTCCGGAGGACCTGGTCGAGACTATTCTCAAAATCATCCCCATCGGACGCTACGGCGAACCCCACGAGCTCGCGGCTACTGTGGCGTTTCTGGCGTCTGAAGACGCTTCGTACATTACCGGTCAAATCCTCATCATTGACGGCGGCATTATGATGTACTAGAGGTCGCGGCGCCTTGCAATGAATTGGCTGCCTGACCTCGATGGACCTCTTGCGTGTGGGTTTCGCTGTTCCCTGCCAGCGTGAGCCAATTGGGGGAGCAGCATGCGCACAGTAAGGGTCATGGCTTAACGCGAGGTAGATTTTTGTGTTTCAGAAGATCCTCATTGCCAATCGCGGCGAGACGGCGCTACGGGTCATTCGTGCCTGCCGCGAAATGGGAATCGCGACGGTTGTGGCATATTCCGATGCCGACCGGGATTCACTGCCGGTACATATAGCGGATGAAGCCGTGTGCATCGGCCCCGCGCCTGCGAGCAAGTCCTACCTCAACGTACCGAATATCATCAGCGCTGCCTACATAACCGGTGCGGAGGCGATCCACCCCGGCATTGGTTTCCTGGCTGAGGATACGTACTTTGCCGAAATTTGCGATAAGTATGGGATCACCTTCATCGGTCCTGGACCGGACGTCATCCATGCCATGGGCGATAAGACAAATGCCAAGGCGGAGATGCGCAAAGCGGGTCTGCCGGTAATTCCGGGGCGAGATACCCCGGTAAGAAACGTGGCAGATGCCTTGGAGGTTGCGGAGTCGATAGGATTCCCGGTGGTCCTCAAGGCCGCTGGCGGCGGCGGCGGACGAGGGATTCGCTTTGTGGGTGACGAGGAAGAGATGGTGGCGGCGTTTCCGGTGGCCCAGGCAGAAGCCCAGGCGTCCTTTGGCAATCCACGGCTCTACGTGGAAAAGTACATCTCACCTGCACGCCACATCGAAGTCCAGATACTTCGCGACGGCGATGGCAGCGCGATCCAGCTCGGTGAACGGGACTGCACCATTCAACGACGGTACCAAAAGCTCATTGAAGAGTCGCCGTCTCCCGTGCTCGATGCCGCGGTTCAGAGTGCTATTGGTGAGGCTGCGCTGCAAGGGGTCGACGCTGTTGACTATACTTCTGCCGGCACGGTCGAGTTTCTGGTGGATTCGGACCTGAATTTCTATTTCATGGAGATCAACTGCCGCTTGCAAGTAGAGCACACTGTGTCGGAGTGTAGAACAGGCATTGACTTGGTGCAGGAGCAGATTCGAATTGCGGCGGGCGAGTCTTTGGCCTTTGGACAGGATGACATTGCTTTTCGGGGTCACGCCATCGAATGCCGCATCACATCTGAGGACCCGGAGCATGACTTTCGACCGGAGAGCGGCGAGGTGACGAACTTTCTCGCCCCGGGCGGGCCGGGCATCCGCATTGACTCTCACCTTTATACGGGCTACACAATCCCGCCCCATTATGACTCACTCATTGCCAAGGTCATTGCCTGGGCGCCCAGCCGCGCGGAAGCCATAGAGCGCATGCTGAGAGCCCTCGACGAGTGTGTGATCGACGGGGTGAAGACGAACACGGACTTCCACCGGAAAATCCTCCGCACTCAGAGTTTCCGCGAGGGGAGCTTTGACGCGAATTTGCTTAATTTCGGCTAGCGTGTGTACGTAAGGCTCCAACGCCGGGGCCTGTTCACGGTCAAACAACCTACCTGCGGGTGCTGTGGCAAGTAGCGTTGCAGCACATTACAGAGGCACGACGGGAACGAGGAAAAACCAATGACGGCAGGCTCCGCGGAAGTATCCACGCGACGCATTCACCCACGCCATCACGCGCGTGTAGCCGCCGTTCAGGTCTTATTTGCCCTTGAAATGTCTGACGACCTGCCGGATGTCGTGCGGGACAAGGTGGAGCGGATGGGTGAGACCAAGGCGCAAGCGCATGAGCTCTTGTCGGAACTCATCCAGGGCGTCCGCGCCCACCAGGCACAGATCGATGAGAAGATTAAGCACGCCGCATCGCTGTGGCCCATAGACCAGATGGCCCTCGTCGATAAGGCTATCATGCGCCTCGCCGTGTATGAACTGCTCTACGTTCCGGAGATTCCCCCAAAGGTAGTCATAAACGAAGCGGTAGAGCTCGCCAAGGTCTACGCCTCCGACAGCTCCCCCCGCTTCATCAACGGCGTGCTCGGCACCATTTACGAACGCGATGTGGCAAGGCGATCTGAGGATAGCGCCTCAGTGTAAGGACGACACCCAATTCCATGTATTCGTATGCGCCGGTTTGCAATACTAAGACTGGAATAAGTGCTTGCCTTTGGGGCAGACGGAGCACGGAAAGAGCGCTGGGAATACAATAGTGGCCGTACATAGTTCTGATGCACTGCGAGAATTCCTTGCAGATGGAGACTTCAATCCTAAGCAAGCTGCCAGGCTGGCATTGCTTGTTGAGGGAATAGTTGGCGATAATGTGCAGAAGTTTGCAACTAAGAACGACCTCAAAAAACTTGCGACGAAGGACGATTTACAGCAGTTTGTCACCAAAGATGACCTTAAGAAAGAGCTCAAGATTCTTGAGCAGGGAATGACCATCAAACTAGGGCTGATAGTTACTGCCGCTGTCGGTGTGCTCTTTACGCTGTCGCAGGTGTTTCCCTAGTTGAATCTCAGCAACTACCCAAGGAGGGTGCCGTAAGCCAAGCGTTTATCAGTATGCAGATCGGCAATCCTGAACTTGATCAGGTGTGTGAGCGAGCTATTGTGCCTGCTTTGAAAGCTTGAGGTCTGGAGCCAAAGAGAGTAGATAGGCACAATCAAGGAGGTCTGCTCAAGAGCGAGATCGTTTCGTTCATTCAGAATTCGGACATTATCGTTGCTGATCTGACCAATGAACGCCCTAACTGCTACCTGGAAGTCGGCTATGCAATGGGCGTGAATAAGTATCACGCCCTAATTTTGACTGCTCAAGAAGACCATAACTCAGATAGCTCCAACTATCGCCAAGGTGGTCCCAAAGTTCATTTCGACCTAGCTGGCTACGACATTCTCTTCTGGGACCCCAAAGACCTGGATGGCTTTCGCATACAGCTGGAAGCAAAGATACGTCAACGCCAATCGACTTTGCCCACGTCTGATCTGACTCCTCCATCTCTCTGGGACTTAGACTGGATTGCAGAGCGACGCAAACAAGCGCATGAGGATCTGGAGGCAGTTGGTCTATCAGGATATATGGAAATTCGCTTTGCTTTGTCTGGCCCAAAACCAGACTTCCCCCACAAGGTACTACTTGAAGCTGCGCAATCCTCTCAGGTACGTACGACTGGTTGGCCAATCGGAATAGTGCTAACGAAGAATGAGTGGAAGCCTCAACCAAGAAGAGATGGTATTGCTACTCGGGCAGTTGTCAATCATACGGAAAATCACAATCACTTAACCTTCGACTACTGGTATTTGAGAAAAAACGGTGACTTCTATCTTCTTAGAGACTTATTTGAGGATTCAAATAGACCTGGAAGTATTTTCGCTGATTCGCGGATAAATGGAATTACGGAGACCCTTCTCTATTGTGCCCAGCAATGCGAAGAACTGGGTGTCCCAGGAAATGTTGAGGTGAATATTGCGATTTCCCATGGAGGGTTGCAGAATCGGGTCATTCGCGCCGCTAGCCCTGCAAGAGATTCTGGGATGCTAGGCAGGCAATCTACGAGTGAGGATTACGCTGAAAGTACTATCAGCGTACCCCTGTCCCAGATTAGGTCCACGTTGGTTGCCAGAGTAAAGGAATTAGCCGAACCTCTATTCTTGCTCTTTGATTTTTTTCAGCCGCCCGATGAAGTTTACAACGACATCGTAAATGACTTTGTAAAGGGCAAAGTCAGTTAGCTCACCAATTGGATTCTCAACGGACTGTAAACTATCGAGGGTGAGGCGGAATAGCAACCGGTGTCTTGGGGCGTTTACCGGCGAGCACGAGACGGACATTCTCCGCGGCGTTTGCCATCGAGGCGGAACGTGCTTGGAGAGTTCCGCCGCCGATGTGCGGGAGCAGCACGACGTTCTCCATCTCCAGGAGTTCTGGGGGTACGTGCGGTTCGTCAGCAAAGACATCCAGACCCGCGCCCCTGAGGTGGCCTGATTGCAACGCTTGGACAAGCGCGAATTCGTCCACTACCGCGCCCCGTGTCGTGTTGATGAGAAAGGCCCCGGGACGCATCTGCGCCAGGAATTCCCGATCTACCATGCCCCGTGTCTCTCCGGTCAACGGCACGTGCAGACTCACGATGTGTGATTGTGCGAGCAATTTGTCCAGCGGCGTGAAGCGCGCGCGCAGCCTGGCCTCTACGTCCGCAGGCCGCCGGTTGCGTGTGTGGTATAGGATTTCTACGTCGAAGCCCTGTAGCCGTTTGGCAACGGCTTGCCCAATGTTGCCAAAGCCGACCAAGCCAATTGTCTTGCCGACGGTAGTCTCGCCGTCAAAGAGACCCGGGGCGTACGCGTGCCACTTTCCCGCGCGTACAAAGCGATCGCTCTCAGGGAGGCGTCGGAGCACATCCAAGATGAGGCCCAGCGTGATTTCGGCAGTTGGGACAGTAAACGCATCGGGTTCATTCGTGCCCCAAACCCCGTGCTTTTCCAGCGCCGAAATGTCAAAGTTGTCATAGCCGAGCGCGGCATTTGCAACAATGCGCAGATTTGGCATCTGCAGAATCAACTCTTCGTCGACGCACTCGTGCGCCCCGCCCCGCGCAATGATCGCTGCCGCCTGCGACGCGCGCGCCAGTATGTCGGCTTTGCCCCACACCGACTGCCGCGGGCCCTGTATCACCGTGAAGCGGTTGAGGTTTTGCGCAACTATCCGCTCCGGACAGTGCATGGTACTAACGATGACTGGGCTGCGCGGGTCTTTCACACCATAGCTCCGGCAGGCATGCGCCTTGGATGTCGGCCTGGACTTAGCCTCCTACGACCTTCTCGATTGGAAAGCGACGTATCTATGTGTTGCATGCAGATCTCACTTGTGGAAGAGCACGATTGGGCGAGATTTTGTCGAACAGTGTCTCCATGTGTGGTTCACAAAGCAAAAGCAAAGGAGAAGACCGCGAGTCTTCTCCTTTGATTCATTCCATGTATACACAGCGTAGGCTAGATTTCGATCACTCCACCGCAGCCTTAGCCTGTGTGCGCAGGCAGCGCGTGCAGATGTTGATCTTCTTGAGCTGCCCTTCCACAAGCAGGCGCACTTTTTGTACGTTTGCTTTCCAGACCCGGCGTGTCTTTGGCGCTCGATAGCGCCACTGACCGGATGCCTGGTGCTGTATGTTGTGGCCTACTTGGGCGCCCTTGCCGCACATTTCGCAAACAGCCATGAGCCAATCCTCAGTCTACGTGCTCGTCAGGGCCAATGTTGACCGTGCATTCATTGTGTCGCTATGATGATTCTGTCACCAAGCCTCAATGTTAGCATAGAAGTAGCCGTGCGCTCAATTCGTTCGGCCTAGGGGCGCACTTTGATCCCTTGACGTTCTCGCCGGTAGAGCTTGCGAACAGACTCGAAAGTGATTGGAGTTCTGATCAATTGCCAAGAGTTTCCTACCTTCGATCCAGCCAATGAAGACGGTCGACACCGCATAGCACAGAGAGGTTAGCGGATCCTGTGGATGACACACAGTCTAATCAAGAGGCGCACGAAGAGACAAAGGCAAATTGCGACGGGCGTAGTCTGATCGGTGCCTTGGAATTCGGGTATCACCTGCTCGCAGCCAACAAGGAAGAGATCAACCGGCTGAATGTTTTCCCGGTCCCGGATGGCGATACCGGCACGAACATGCTCCTCACCTTGGAAGCCGCTTTGCAGGCGGGAAGGCAGGAGACCAGCACGCGGGCAGACCTGGTATCCCAGGCAGTGTATCGCGGCGCTCTGATGGGCGCGCGCGGCAATTCCGGTGTCATATTCTCGCAGTGCTTGCGTGGGATTGCAGACGCTCTCGCAGGTTCGGCGGAGATCACCGTTGCGGGAGTAGTACAGGCGCTTCGTTCAGCTTCGGACTCCTCCTATGCCGCCTTGCAGGAACCGCAAGAAGGCACGATGCTGACGGTCTCTCGTGACACGGCAGAGGCATGTGAATTGCAGCCCTCGGATGCTGGGATTGAAGAAACACTGGCGACTGCAGTGGCCGCGGCAGAGCGGTCCGTCGCGCGCACGCCGCAGTTGCTGGATGTCTTGCGGGATGCCGGCGTGGTCGACGCCGGCGGCCAAGCGCTATGGCTCTTGCTGGAAGGCGCGCGGCGCTATGTCACCGGTGAATCGGTTGAACAGGTGGAACTCCCTACCGGCGAGCGCGCGCTTCTCCCCGAAATCGCGGTGGTTTCCGAGGTCCTTTACGGCTACTGCACGGGATTCTTAGTGAGCGGCAGCAATCTCGACGTCATGGAGATGCGCCAAGCTGTTGCCGAGCGCGGCAATTCTGTTGTCGTCGTCGGCGACGAGGACCTGGTGCGGGTCCACCTGCACACCGAGAATCCAGGCAATGTGCTCGATCTTGCGCGCCGTGCGGGTAACCTCCACCGCATCGAGATATTCAATATGGACGACCAGTACGAGCGGCTGCAATCGGCGCTGGCGGACGGTGATCTGCCCGGCATTGAAGCGGTGGCAGTTGAAGATGTAAAGGAACCGCGCGAGCAGTGTGCGGTTGCCGTGGCAGACGGTGCGGGACTCACGGAGATCTACGAGCAGATGGGGGCATTGGTGGTCAGCGGCGGCCCTACCATGAATCCCAGTACGCAGGATATCTTTGAGGCGATCGCGGCTGCGAACGCGCGTCACGTCTTCGTGCTGCCGAACGACAAGAATGTCATTCTGTCGGCCGAGCAAACACGCGACTTGGCGGAATGTGTTGTGCACGTGCTGCCGACCTATTCAATGGCGCAGGGCATTGCGGCGCTCCTTGGCTTTCAAGATGGCCGCGATCCCAGAGAGAATCATGATGCCATGAGAGACATGGCAGAGAGCACGCAGTTCGGTTCGGTCACGCGCGCCACACGCGATGCGACCGTGGATGGCGTGCGTGTAGTACAAGGCCAGTGGCTGGCTTTGGCGAATAATCACGTGTGTGCCGCAGATGACGAGATTCTGAATTCAATGCTGGCGGCCATCGAGGGCATGGCACCTGATTCTGCGGAACTGCTCACCTGTTATTACGGCGACGACGTATCCGCAGAAGAAGCAAATGCCCTCAGCGATCGAATTCAGTCACAGTACCCCTCGCTTGAAGTTGAAGTCATTTACGGCGGCCAGCCGCACTATCCTTACCTGCTGACACTCGAATGAGGTGCTATGCTCCGTTCCGAACCGCGCGACCGCAGTGAGACCCTGCGCCGTATACTCAAGCAAGAGACGCAGCGAGGGTACGACGATGGCGCGGTCATTGGAGGCCTGGAGCGATTTCTTGCCAACTGGGAGGCGGCGAGCGCCCACAGAAGTGCGAACAGCCCCCCGGCACTCGGTGCAATTGGGCAAGCATTGCAGGGCTACCAGGGACTAACTCCGCCGGAGCGAAAGTCGCGTGTAATGCACGCGCTTGAGATCCTCGACCGCAATGCGGGCCCTGCGGCCACCGGACAAGACTCTCAGAAAGCCGTGGTAGCGCGTACACCCTCGACCAAGGCTGCTACGCAGAAGAAGCGTTCCCGCAAGGTCCGTGCCGGGCCGCGCGCCAATCTGGATTCGCCCCTCACTGTGGTGCCGATGTTGAAGGCCGAGGACGCCAAGCGCTTAGAGAAGCTCGACCTCTCCACATTGGGCGGCCTAATTCACCATTTCCCGCACCGGCACATCGACCGCAGCAGCATTAAGACGATTGTCGATCTCAAGCCCGGTGAAGAAGCCACGATCGTAGCAAATGTAATGCAGGTGGAGAATCGGCGGGTCACCCAAGGTCGCATGGTGATCACCGAGGCGGCCTTGGCGGACAGCACGGGCTATATCAAAGCAGTTTGGTTCAACCAACCCTATCTGCTGCGGAGCTTGACGAATAAGCGACGCGTGACGGTGGCTGGGATGGTCTCCATCAGCCGCTCCGGGCTGGAATTACGCTCCCCTGAGCATGAGTTTGCCGAGAGCCCCGAGCAAGGGCTGCACGTGGGGCGCCTGGTGCCCGTCTATCCTCTGACGGCCAAACTCTCGGGCAAATGGATGCGGCGCTGGGTTCGCTCGGCGTTGGATTTGGCGCTGCACGCGGTGAAGGAGGTGGTGCCGGAAGACATCCTGGTCCGAAATAACCTATTGGGTGTCCAGGAAGCGCTGAGCCAGATGCACTTTCCTGAAAGTAAAGCGCAATATCACCGCGCTGTTCACCGGTTAGCGTTCGACGAATTCTTTTTCATTCACCTCGGCACGTTATTGCGACGGCGGGAGTGGCAACTCGATCAACCCGGCATTCCGGTCGCCGTCGCACCGGATGTCACGAAGTCGTTTCTCAGCTCCCTTCCCTTTACGCCTACCAACGACCAATGCACAGCACTGGATGAGATACTTGGCGACGTGCGCAAGCCGGCGGCGATGAACCGGCTCTTGCAAGGCGACGTAGGCGCAGGGAAGACCGTGGTTGCGGCAGCCGTCACCTTGCAAATGGCGAAACACGGCCTGCAGACAGTGGTCATGGCGCCGACTGAGGTGCTGGCAGAACAGCACATCATCACTTTCACGCGCTTCCTCGAACCATTCAACGTGCGCTGTGCCCTCTTGACTGGTAGTACGCGCAAGCGCGAGCGCAGGGCTATCTTGGCTGATCTCGAGGCCGGCGCGATCAACCTGTTGGTGGGCACGCACGCCGTCATCCAGGATGAAGTGGTGTTCGACGACCTTGGTCTGGCGGTTGTAGACGAACAGCACCGCTTTGGCGTGCGGCAGCGCGCGGTGCTGCGGCGCAAAGGGCGCAATCCTCACGTGCTGGTGATGACGGCGACGCCAATTCCGCGCTCGTTGGCTCTGACCCTCTATGGCGATTTGGACGTATCAGTGATTCGTGAAATGCCTAAGGGTCGTTTGCCGATTGCGACCCGCTGGGTGCCGGCGGAGAAGCGCCTGCAGGCGCATGGATTTGTAGCCAAGCAAATTGAGCAGGGGCGTCAGGCGTTCATTATATTTCCTTTGATCGAAGAATCTGAATCGCTGCAAGTGCGCGCCGCCAAGACGGAGTTTGATCGTCTGCAGAAAGAGGTATTCCCGCAGTTCACGCTGGGGTTGCTCCACGGCAGGCTGACGAGCAGGCAGAAAGAGAAGGCCATGCGGGCCTTTGCTGAGGGAGAGACCGACATCTTAGTGAGTACGCCGGTTGTTGAGGTGGGCATTGACGTGCCCAATGCAACGGTGATGATGATTGAGAGCGCCGAGCGCTTCGGCCTGGCCCAGCTTCATCAATTCCGGGGCCGCGTGGGTCGCGGCGAACATAAGTCATACTGTTTACTCCTTTCGGATTCGGCGAACGCGGCGGAGAACGAACGCCTGGGCATTCTGCAGGAGCAACGCGACGGCTTTGCCTTGGCAGAGAAGGACTTGGAGCTGCGCGGGCCGGGTGAATTCTTTGGCACGCGCCAAGCGGGGCTGCCCGCCCTCAAGGTGGCGCAGCTCTCGGATCTCTCAACCCTGGAACTCGCCAGAACGGAAGCCAAGCAGCTCTTTGCCGGCGACCCCAGGTTGCAGGCGCCGCAGCATGCAGGTCTAGCCAAGCGCGTAGCCGAATTCTGGCACGTAGAAAGCGAACTTTCGTGAGCGATCCTTACACAGATCCCAACGAGCTATTTGATGTCTGCGATTCATTAGGGCGTCCGCTCGGACTGCGTAAACGCCGCGCGGACGTGCACCGGGACGGTGACTGGCATAGGTCGCTGCACTGCTGGGTCGTGGGTCAGCAGGGCGACGGCACGCCATACGTGGTCTTTCAGCGTCGCTCTGAGGCAAAGGACACATCTCCGGGAAAACTCGATGCGACCGTGGGCGGTCACCTGGCTGCCGGCGAGTCCGTGGAAGAGGCCCTGCGCGAGGCTCAAGAGGAGATAGGGCTCTCACTTGCTATGGACGATCTCTTGCCGCTAGGGGTACGTCAGGCCGCAAGCGATGTGGAGCCCGGTGTGCGCGACTATGAGGTGCAGTATGTCTTCCTGCATCGGACCAACCTGCCGCTCAACGCATTCGTGCCGAATCCTGCCGAGGTGTCAGCCTTGGTGGAGATACCGGTTCCCGACGCGCTGAATCTGTTTACGGGCAAGCGTAATGAAATTGTGGTCAAGGCGTTGTGCAACCAGCGCTGCCACCCCAATGAAGCGTGGCTCGCCGAGCAGAGAATTTGCACAGACGATTTCGTATTGCAGGCAGATCGCTACTTCTACCGCTTGTGCGTGCAGACCGACTTAATGTACAGGGACTTTTCCCACATTTTGATTTGATGAGACAATTGCTGCATAGGCAGTGCGGCGCAGGGAGAAATCAGTTCCTCATAGACTTCCTACGGAGTAACCGGGTAAAAACAGTCTGTTTTTCATAGTTTGGCTCACCCTTCATCTGAAGTCAGAGCCCGCAACGAGTGCAAGTAAAAGATTAATATGCGCATCATTGGTGGGACCGCCGCGGGCAGAAGGCTGCGCGCGCCAAAGACGGATTTGGTGCGGCCGACGCTCGACAAAGTAAAGCATGCCATCTTCAACTCGCTCGGCGCGAGTGGCGAAAACGGTCGGGTGTTGGAACTCTTTGCGGGCACGGGGGCGCTGGGGATCGAAGCCTTGAGCCGGGGAGCAGAGCGGTGCGACTTTGTCGACGTACTGCCGGCGTCGTGCCGCGCAATCCGCGAAAACCTGCGCACCGCGACTCTGAGAGAGCGGGCGCGTGTGATCCAGGCGCGTGTGCCGGGCGTGTTCAAACGCCTGCACGAGCCTTACGACTTGATCTTGGCCGACCCGCCCTATCACACCGTCGACCACGAGGACTGGCTCCCTGCACTTGCCGACTCGTGCGCTATCGACGCAGAGACGATTGTCGTGGTGGGTCATTGGAAGAAGAAGCTGCCGGACGAACGGTGGGGAAATCTGTACCTGCTGCGCCGGCGTCAGCACGGCGACTCGATGTTCAGCATTTATGCCGTGGACAGCGAGTAGCGCAAACGCGTCAACGCTCAATCTGCATGAGTTGCCAGGTCAATAGCAGCCTGCGCCAGCTCCCGAGCCGCATTGGGCTTGGCGAGCCCTGTGGCGGCGCGCGACATTGCATTCCTCATTTCCCCATTCGTGAGGAGTTCGCGCACGGCGCCAACTAGGCGATCACCGGTTAGGTCTGCCTGCTCGATGATCACGGCCGCTCCTGCTTGTTGCGCGTGCTGGGCATTGCGCCGCTGCTCGTCGCCGCCCGTCGGCACTAAGGGGATGAGCAGCGACGGCTTGCCCAATGCGAAGAGCTCCGCTAGCGTGCCCGCGCCCGACCGGCTCACCACGGCGTCGGCAAGCGCGTAGATGTCCCCAATTTCATCAGCAACGAAGTCGACCACGTAGTAACGATTCTGCAGATTGCTGGGCAGCGCGGCGCGATCTTGCCGTAGGCGTTCAACTAGTGGGACGTGATCCACGGTCTGACGGCCGCACTGATGGATAACCCGACACAAGCTGAGCAGGTCGGGCAAGGCCTCTGCAACGGCGCGGTTGATGTGCCGCGCGCCTAGGGCGCCGCCGGTAATGTACAGGGTTGGCAGGTCATCGTCACCTTCAAGTCCGGCAAGTGCGATTGCCGCTGCTCGCTCACCATTGAAGATGATGGGCCGCACCGGATTGCCGGTAACGAAGGCTTTGGACCGAAAACGCGCCGGGAGGTCGTGACGGGCGGAATCGAATGTGAGCGCAATGCGGCGCGCAAAGCGGGAGGCAATGCGATTCGCCAATCCCATCTGCACCGTTTGCTCGTGCGTAATCACCGGGACGCGCAAGAACCACGCGGCAATCACGGACGGTACGCATACGAATCCCCCGGTGCTGAGGACAACGTGGGGTCGAAAGCGAACTACTGCGCGCAGCGCCTGCACTACGCCCCACGGCAACCGCAGCGCGTCGAGCAGGTTGCGCCACGAAAAGTGGCCGAGCAGATTATGCGAGCGGCGGAGCTTGCCGGTAGCGATGGCAGTGAAGGGTATTGCGGCGCCCCGCGCTAATTGACGCTCGACTCCCGTGTAACTGCCGACGTAGAGGAACGTGGGCTGCCACGTGCCATCCTGGTCTGCAATGGTCTTGATAGCCGCTACCGTCGCGAGCGCAGGCGTCGCATGGCCGCCGGAGCCGCCGCCGGTAACGAGGATGCGGAGTTGGCGTTGACTTCTCGTCATGGGCAGCGGGTTACTTTCTCGTTGGGGCCTCACGTTATCAGGAATGCGGATAACGCAACCATTCACCTTGCACGCGTTTCCACAGTGTCACAACACGGCTGGAGTTTCAAGGGGATACGGCGTACGGTGCGCGCGTTTCAAGGCAGCTCACGCAAGCGAACGCAAAGCCGCTGCCAGCCGCTCGAAGTCATGCCGGGTGTTGAAGTAGGCGGCTGAGGCCCGCACTCCGGGCGGCGTTGTTGTGTGACGCGTGACAATGCCCTTATCCCAGAGCGCCTCCGCTACTTTCGACTGTTCCTTCCCCTGCAGGTGAAAGGTTATGAGCCCCGCTGACTGGTTACTTGATAGTGGAGTAAGCACGCGTACACCTGGAATCTCAGCGAGCAAGTCGCGCGCCTGCGCAGCCACGTCCCGAATGTGTGCGAAGACATTGGGAAAGCCCACTTGTTCCAGCCACGTAATCGCGGCGCGCAGACCGGAGAACGCGGCTTGATTGCGCGTGCCGAACTCGAAACGGCGGGCGCTGGGATGCAGGCTGTAGGAGAAACCCTCATCGCTCCAGCAAAAGCGCTCGAAGGCGCCGGCCCCAACCGCGCGTAAAGTCAGGTCTGCGAGCCGGTCCGGATGACTGTAGAAGATGCCTGTTCCCTTAGGACCGCACAGCCACTTATGCCCATTGCTGACAAAGAAGTCGCACTCCAAGTCCGCGACGTCCACGGGGACCGCGCCCAACGATTGCGCCCCGTCCAGGAGCGACCACGCGCCTTGCGTGTGAGCCAGTTGGGCGATTTCCTTTGCGGGCAGTCGGACCCCGCTCTCGCAGCTCACGTGGCTGAATGCGACGAGACGAGTCCTGGGACTCAGGGCCTCGCGAATGTTCTGCAAAGTGACCTGCGGATCGGCGTCGACGTCAAAGACACGTACGCTTGGCCCCGTGTGGTCTTGCAGATACGCTGCCGGATGGCTGAGCGCCGGATGCTCCTCGTTGGAGATCAGGAGTTCGTCGCCCGGCTGCCACTGAATGCCCTGGAGCACAAGGTTGTGTCCGTCGGTGGCGTTGCGCGTAAAGGCGATCGTATCCGGATGGGTGTGCAGGAGTCGGGCAACTGCCGCGCGCGCGCGTTCAAGTTCTGCATAGCGCCATGCGAGCGCCGTGTGCCCTTCCCGCTCTTGCCGCGCGAGGGCTGCGAGGTAGTCCGCGAGGACCGGCTCGGCCAAAATGCCTTCCGTGCCGGTATTGAGATAGACCTGGTCCTGGAGCAGGGAAATGTCATAGCGCACTGCGGCTACATCATAGGTTGCCATGAGACGGCAGGGGCTTCCTGAATGTCGCAACGGGTAGCTTGGGACTCAATGAATATACCACGATCGACAGAACTAGGAAGGCGCGGCTTGCGGCTCCCGCAGGAAGGTGCGCGGTTCCGCCGTAACCTGGCAGTGAACGCGGGTACCCGGCGCGAGCGGCGCGCCCAGCAGACGTGCCTGGACGTGTTCTCCGGTATCAAGGCGGATTGTGACCGTGCTATCGTGGCCGTAGAAATTGGCGTCGACCACACGTGACGCGCCATCCGGGGAAACAGTTAGGGCGATGTCCTCGGGACGAAACATGAGATCGAGTTCGCCGCTGTGGGCGGCGCCGTTGAGCGCAAAGCTGCCAAGCGCACACTGGGCATGGCCGTCGGCGGCATGGGCGTAAAGGAAGTTCGCGCCTCCCACAAACTCCGCCACTTCTCGAGAAGTCGGATTGCGGTAGAGTTCTTCCGGTGCGTCGACCTGAGCGATACGACCGCCCCACATGACGGCAACCCGATCGGCAAGGCTCAGTGCCACCTCCTGGTCGTGGGTTACGAAAATCACCGTTGCGCCGGCGCGGGCGAGAATCTCGCGCGTCTCAGCGCGAATGCGCGCGCGCAGGGCTACGTCCAAATTGGAAAAGGGTTCGTCCATGAGGATTACGTCGGGTTCCGGGGCTAGCGCGCGGGCAAGCGCCACGCGCTGCTGCTGTCCGCCGGAGATCTCATTCGGCATGCGGTCTCGGAGGCTATCCAGTCCGACAAGCCGGAGCGCGCCACCGACCCGCTCGCGCTGATCCGGCCACTTGCGCACGCCAAAGGCCACATTCTCTGCAACCGTCATGTGGGGGAAGAGCGCGTAGTCTTGGAAGACCATGCCCACGCGCCGCCGTTCCGGGAGAATCCAGCGCTTGGGGCCGACGACACAGACATCGCCAATCTCGATTGTTCCGGTATCCGGCACCTCGAATCCGGCGATAAGTCGCAGGAACGTCGTCTTCCCGCAGCCGCTCGGACCCAAGAGGCTGAGAAATTCGCCGGGAGCTACGGTTAGTTCTATCTGGTCAACGGCAAGGACCGAACCAAAGCGCTTGGTGACGTTCTTGCAGCTTATAGCAAAGAGGCTAATACTCATGAAAGTATTTTAAGGCTCCTTACCCGCAAAAAGCAACGTAGGCAGCATCGAGACGGCCAGCAACACAAAGATCGTGGGCGCAGCTTCCGCAAAGAATCCTTCCGCAGTTGCCGTCCACACCTCGGTGGCCAGAGTCTTGAAGCCAATGGGACCAAGGAGCAGCGTGATGGGGAGTTCCTTGAGCGTCGTAACGAATACCAGAATGCCGCCCGCGGTAGCCCCTCCCCGCACCAGGGGCAGCGTGATTGCGCGGAGGGTTGCGTGCCAAGAGCGGCCGAGGCTGCGCGAGGCATCCTCGAGCGCAGGATCCACCTGCAGCAGCGAGGTCCGAACGTTGCCGTACGCTTGCGGCAAGAAGCGAATCAGATACGCGGCTATCAAGATGAAGAATGTCTGATAGATGATGGGGGCGATGTTTGCGCCAAAGAAGACGAGGGAAAGCGCGATGACAATGCCCGGCAGGCCGTAGCCCAAATAGATGACGTACTCAAATGGTTTGATGAGGCGGCGCGGAAAACGCACGGTAAGATATGCCACCGGCAAGGCAAGGACGACTGCGGCGAATCCGGCGGCGGCAGAGACCCAAAGCGAATTCCACGCTAAACCCGGCAGTGCGGTGAAGCTCGCGGTGTGCGAGACGCTGCGGAATAGCCAGTAACCAACAGTGGCAGCGGGCATTACAAGGGCGAGGAGTGCAACGCTCCCGCAGAGTGTGATGGCCGGCACGCGCCATTTGCCAAGCGCCATGCGCCGCGGCGGCCGCATGCCAGGGCTGTTGCCGCTATGGTAGTTTGCGCGCCCGCGGCTCCAGTGCTCGAGAACGAGAATCAGCAGCGTAATGAAAACAAGCACGAGTGCCAGTCCTGCGGCGAGGTGCCGGTCGAACGACCCTTGGTAGTGGACATAAATGACGCGTGTAAACGAATCGAACTGCAACAGCGACACCGCGCCAAAGTCACTCAGGGTGTAAAGCGCAACAAGAAGCCCGCCCGCTGCAATTGCCGGTCGGAGTTGCGGCAGCGTTACGCGCCGGAATGTCGACCAGTTGTTGTGACCGAGGCTGCGTGAGGCCTCTTCAAGCGTGTAGTCCATGCCCTGCAAGGCGGCGCGCACGACCAGGAAAACGTACGGATACGTGAAAAGCGTGAGCGCCAGCCAAGCGCCGGGAAAGCCATAGATCGCCGGCAAGCGGTCAACGCCAAGCGGTTCCAAGACGCTCTGCAGCATACCGCGTGGGCCAAGCGCCCCGATGAGCACAAAGCCACCGACATAGCTGGGCACGGCGAGCGGAACGATCAGTAAGCCGGTCCAGAGGCGCCGCCAGGGCAAGTCGCTGCGTACGACCAGCCAGGCCAATGGGACGGCGATGACGATAGTGCCTAGCGTGACGGTGGAGGCCAGGGCGACACTATTGAAGAGGATGACGGCAGTACGCGTCCGCAACAATAGCCGCCAGAGTTCATCTCCCGCGCCTGCAGCGCGCAGAATCAGGTACACGAGCGGCAATAGGATGCCGATAGCGACGACAACGCTTGCGGCCACGAGAGGCAGCGGCGGACCGGCAGACCAACGGGTCCGCCGGCCGCCCAGAATTGTCTCACGCAGCGTTGTAGAATACGCCGTCTTCGACGAAGTCGCCATAGTCTCCTTTGGTTGTTAGATCAGTTCCACCTCTTGCAAGAGTTGGAGCGTGCCGCGCAGGTCGGCGAGGTCGCTCAAATCGATATCCGGCGTCTGAATGGCAGAGAGCTCCGGCAGGTCGGGATGCGCAGCGACGCCCGGCGCCAGCGGGTACTCGTAGGTTTCCGTGGCAAAATACTCTTGCGCGTGCTGCGAGAGCAGGTAGGCAACAAACTGCTCCGCGGCGGCTTGGTTCTGCGACCCCGCAATGACACCGGCGCCGGCCACGTTTATGAGCGAGCCAAGATCGCCGTTGGGCGGGAAGTAGTTTTCTGCCGGCACGTTGCCCTGCTCGGCGCGAATGCGGAAGAGATAGTAGTGGTTGACGAAACCAACGGCGATTTCCCCATCAACCGCGGCTTGCACCGTGGGCGTGTTCTTGGGATACACTTTCGGCTCATTTGCCTTAATGCCATTCAGCCACGCGCGGGTCCGGTCTTCGCCCAGAGTCACGCGCATGGCGGTGACGAACGCTTGGAATGAGCCATTCGTCGGCGCCCAACCGATGCGGCCCTTCCACTCAGGAGCGACGAAATCTAGGATTGAGGGCGGCAGGTCTGCCGGCTTTACGCTGTCCGTGTTGTACACCACCACGCGGGCGCGGCCGGAAGTACCGACCCACTGCCCCTGCGGCGAGCGAAAGCGCGGTTCCACCGCATTGAGGATTGCATCGGGCAGCGCACCGAGGCGATTCTCGGCCTGAAGCGCGCCCAGTGCGCCGGCATCCTGGGCGTAGAATACGTCCGCAGGGCTATTCGCGCCCTCTTCCAATATGGTCGCGGCTATTTCGGCAGTGCCACCGTACTTAACCTGAATGCCGATGCCGGTGTCTTTCCCGAATTGTTCTAACAGCGGCCCCACGAGCTTCTCGTTGCGACCGGAATACACGGTAAGTGAGGATGGTTCGCTCTCAGAGGTCGCTGCCGTCTCGCTGGGAGTAACAACGACTCTGCCGCATGCCGCCCCGACTGCCACGGGCAGCAACGCGAGCGACGCCTTAAGCAGAGTACGACGATTCACATACACGATTAATGGCTCCTTTTCGTGCCACTTCATTGCGTATCTAGTATTCTTGTCGTGCGCTTCAAGGCCTCTGAGCACGTGCATGACTAACCAGGCCTCCCGCAAGCGAGACCTGCCGGTGCTTATGGAGCAACTCCCAGCACCGGCAAGACGACACCAAAGGGATACCTAATCGTCTAAGTTAGGGTACCCTAACTTCTCATATGAGTCAAGCGAGTCCGGCGTTAATTCCTAGAATGGGACTAGGGATTAAATTAATGGCACTTCACATAGGTCAATGAGACTGTATCATAAGCCGCTTATGGAGTAAGTCTGTTCTTTGGACACGGCTTTAGTCTTCAGGGTGAAGACGAGTAATGTCCCGCCACGGTGTGAGCGAATTTGTACACGGATAATAACCCAGGGCTTAAGTAGGTATTTCTTGCGCCTTAGGAATCGTTAAGCCGGGGTGCGGGGCTATGGGCATGGTGTTAGAATCGCTGTGGGAGGGAGCATGGTGAGCGTTTACTCCGGTTTGTGCTCAGTTTCCCCTTCCACACCAGTTTTCGCAATATCGTTGCTTGGGATTGTGCTCTGTGGTTATCAACCCGGAATCTTTGTTGGAAAACCTCAACGAACCGCAGCGGCATGCGGTTGAGACCGCGGACGGTCCAGTGCTAATTCTGGCGGGCGCGGGTTCCGGCAAGACGCGCGTAATCGTCCACCGCATAGCCTATCTGATGCTTGCCAAGCGGGTGCCGGCCTGGCGGATATTGGGCGTCACTTTCACCAACAAAGCCGCCCAGGAGATGCGGCAACGGATTAAGGAGCTTGTGGGTCCCATTGGCGAAAATGTGCTCCTGAGCACATTCCACTCGTTCTGCTCGCGCATTCTGCGTCGTGAGCTTCCGAAACTTGGCTGGGAGGAGGGCTTCACCATTTATGATGATGCCGACCAGTTGACAGTGATAAAGGACGTGCTAAAGGCGCTCAGCATTAGCGATAAGAGCCTGAGTCCCCGGGCCGTCTTGAATGTAATTTCCCGTGCCAAGGATGAACTCATTACCCCACATGTGTTCGCCGAGCACGCGCAAGGGCCCTTCGAAGAGGCTGCGGCAAGAGTCTACCGACGCTACCAAGCGGTCTTGCGCGATGCCAATGCCCTTGACTTCAACGACCTCATCATGTTCGTCGTGCAGTTGTTTCGCGAGTCGCCGGAAGTCCTCAACCACTATCAAGACCGCTACCGCTACGTAATGGTAGACGAGTACCAGGACACGAACCACGCCCAGTATGAGCTTGTGCGATTACTTGCGGCAAAGTACCGCAACATCTGCGTCGTTGGTGACGATGACCAAGGGATTTATAGCTGGCGCGGCGCTGACATTCGCAACATTCTAGACTTCGAGCGGCAGTATCCGGACGCCACCGTCGTAAAGCTGGAGCAAAACTATCGCTCAACGCAAAACATTCTGGATGCTGCCCATAGCATCATCAACCGCTTGCCGCGCCGGCGCGGCAAGAAGCTGTGGACCACTCAGGGCAGTGGGGCGCCGTTGGTCGTATTGCCTGCGCACGACGAGGAAGATGAAGCGCGTCTTGTCGTCAACACCGTGCGCCGCGTGCAGGATGAGGGCCTTAGCCTGAGCGACTGCGTTGTCATGTACCGCACCAATGCCCAGTCGCGCGCACTAGAGGACGCGCTGGTCACACATGGAATTCCGTATCAATTGGTAGGCGGCGTCGCCTTCTACCAACGACGAGAGGTAAAGGACACGATCGCCTACTTGCGGGTGATCCAGAATTTGGGCGATACCGTGAGCTTTACGCGCGTCGCGAACGTGCCGCCGCGCGGCATCGGCGTCAAGACTCTTGCAGCCCTCACTTTGTGGTCTGAGATGCAGGACATTTCCCCGGCAGAGGCGGTGTTGCGCCTCGCCGGCGGTTCCTTCACGGATCCCTTGCCGATTACGGCGCGCGCGCGTGCCGCACTTGAGAACTTGGGTTTCTTGTTGAGTAAGTTTCGCGAGGAAGCGGCGCGCGTGCCGCTGAGCGCGCTCGTGAACATGGTGGTCCGAGAGAGCGGCTACTTAGAGCACGTCCGTAAGGGTGATAACGTTGAAGAGGCGGTTGACCGTGAGGAGAACTTGGACGAGTTGGTGGTTGCCGCCGTGCGCTTTGACGACGTGGAACCCCCTCAGGGGTTGAGCCTGTTTCTCCATGAAGCCACGCTCGCTGCGGACGTGGACCGCATGGATGCCGAGGGGGGCTTGACCCTCATGACCATGCACAACGCCAAGGGCTTGGAATTCCCAGCGGTGTTTGTGACAGGTATGGAGGAAGAGCTATTTCCGCACATTCGTTCGCTGGACGATCCGGAGCAGTTGGCGGAGGAGCGGCGGCTCTGCTACGTGGCTTTGACCCGAGCCAAAGAACGGCTTTACCTGCTCTATGCCGCGCGCCGCTACAGCAGCAACTCGCTCGCGCGTCTGCCTTCCCGCTTTCTTACCGAATTGCCGCCGGAGCTTGTCACCGGGCCCATGATGCAGGCGCGGCCGCCAATTGATGCCGCTTGGCAGGGGTTGCAGGCAGCGTCCCGCCCCCCACGCAGTCAACCGGCACAGGAACTGAAGTACCGCGACGGTGACCGCGTGCGGCACACAATTTTCGGCGAAGGCAGAGTAGTGACCAGCAAGCTGACCGATTCGGATGAAGAAGTCACGATCGCATTCCCCGACATCGGCATCAAGCGTCTTTCCGCCTCGTTCGCGCCGCTTGAGAAGCTGCCGTAGTTGCATTTGTAGGAGCACGCTGGCGTCTAGAGCAGTAAGCTGGCGTCACCAAAGCTGTAGAATCGGTAGTCTTCTTCGATGGCGGTCCGGTAAATCCTCTTCAGTTCCTCCAAGCCTGTGTACGCAGCCACGAGTAGCAGCAGCGTCGAACGCGGCAGGTGGAAATTCGTCATGATGGCGTCCACCACCCGCATGCGATAGCCGGGATAGATATACAGCCGCGTCTCGCCTGCATAAGGACAGACCACCCCCTGGGTGTCAGCAGCGCTTTCCAGGGCCCGCACACTCGTTGTTCCTATAGCCACCACTCTTCCCTTGCGTGCTTTGGTCTCCTGAATGAGCTGCGCCGTCTTCCCAGGCACTTCGAGATACTCGCTGTGGATGGGGTGCTGCAGCGGATCCGCCTCACGAATGGGCTGAAACGTGTCCAAGCCAATGTGGAGGGTAATGAAGGCGAAGCGCACCCCATATTCCTCGAGGCTACGCACGAGTTGCGGGGTAAAGTGCAGACCCGCCGTAGGCGCGGCAGCGGAACCTCGCACTCGCGCATAGGTCGTCTGGTAGCGGCTTGGCTCTGCCAGCGGTTCGTGGATGTACGGCGGCAGCGGGAGCGCGCCGTGGCGTGCGAGCACGCCGGTTGGGTCGCGCTCAAAATAAACGAGGCGCTTGCCATGCGGCAGGCTGTCACCGACCTCTACGACATCAGAGCCGTTTTCAGTATCACTTTCTAGGAGCACGCGGGCGCCGGGCTTGAGACGCTGAGAAGGCCGCACAAGCGCCTCCCAGCAGTGCTGCTCGCGAGGGCGCAGCAAGAGCAGTTCTACTTGGCCTCCGGTATGTTCCCGCTTGCCCAGAAGGCGCGCGGGAATGACGCGGGAGTCGTTCGCAACCAGCAGGTCTCCAGGCTGCAGATAATCACTGAGTTGCGCCACGCGGCTGTGCGCTATCTGACCTGTGCGCCGCTGGTACACGAGCAGCCGGGCCGCATCGCGCGGCTCACAGGGATGTTGCGCGATATACCGCGGCGGCAGTGCGTAATCGAGGTCTTCAAGTCGGATCATGAGTCCTCTGCTATCATGAGGTGGGCAATTCCCCATAGTGGTTAAACGCGAAGTGCATAGGACAATAATCTCCTAATGGCGGCGATAACGGTTGTCATAGCTAGCTGGAGTCTGCGCGAAGAACAGATTGACCGGTTACGGCATGAATTCTCGCAGATTGAGTTCATCCTGCCAAGTGACGATGCTGAGTATGCGCGGGCTATGCCCAGCGCCAACGTCATCGTGGGGGGATTTCCTCAGAAGCTGCTTGCGGAAGCACGCAATTTGCAGTGGATTCAGAGTGAGGGCGCCGGTGTTGATCGGCTGCTGACACCGGCGGTAGTTGCAGCGGACGTCGTTGTCACGAACTCTCAGAGTTTGCACGCGGTGCAAATCTCCGAGCATCTGCTCGCCATGATGCTGGCGTTCGCACGTGAGTTCAAGCAAGTCTTCTTGGCGCAGCGCGAACATGTCTGGCGTCCGCCCGTGTTCCACCCCTTCTGTTTGGAAGGTCAGACGCTCGGAGTGGTTGGCATGGGAGGCATTGGCGCAGCGCTGGCCCGCAAGGCCCACCACTTGGGCATGCGCGTTATCGGTCTGCGCCGCAATCCGCAGCAACCGCCGCCATATGTCGATGCGCTCGTGGGCACAGACGGCCTCCACGATCTCTTGCGGCAGTCAGATCATGTTGCCGTGTGCTGCCCGCTCACAGCGGAAACCAGAGGACTTATCGGGGCAGAGGAACTGAGAGCGATGAAGCCTTCCGCCTACATTTACAACATTGGACGCGGCAAGATCATTCAGGCGGCGCCGCTGCTGCAAGCGCTGCAGGACGGCTGGATTGGGGGGGCCGGTCTTGACGTAACCGACCCCGAGCCCCTGCCGCCCGACGCGGAGCTATGGGACATGCCCAACGTTATCGTTACCCAACACACATCGGGGACCTCTCCACACAACGGTGACAATTACTTTGACTTGCTGGTTCAGAATTTTCGCCGCTTTCTCAAAGGAAAACCGCTCTTGAATGTTGTGGACAAGGAGGCAGGGTACTAGTTGCTGTATAGCAATTCGGTAGCCTATGGGAGTCCGAAGAGTCCTGCAACAGGGCAATGGAGCCAAGCGTACTGCACATAAGTAGGCTGCTCATGGTTAAATGCTTTGACCCCGAGGGTCTGGCGGAGGCCGTGGCCGCTTTCTTGCCACAGCGCGGGGCTATTGACCATGCTTCTGAGCGCTCTCGGTCAATTCAGGTAGCTTGATGGCGAGTTGAGAACGTGATTGCAATCGTCGGAACAGGCACGTGGGGTACCACGCTGGCGGTGCAACTTGCGCAAGCGAATCATCCGGTTCGCTGGCTCGCGCGCACAGATGGGGAAGCGAACCGGCTGCGTGAATCGGGTGAGAATAGTCGATTCTTGCCGGGCATTCCAATCCCGTCTGATGTGCACATAACGAGCGATCCCGTAGCAGCGCTTAAGAAGTGCGACCTTGTATTGCTCGTGGTGCCTTCAGAAGCGATGCGCCGAAATGTCCGGTGGATTGCGCCGGGCCTGACGGCTGATGCGATTCTTGTCTCCGCTACCAAAGGCCTTGATGCTGAAGCGGGCAAGACGATGTCAACGCTCATAAGAGAGGAACTGCCGACACTTGCGCCCGGCCACGTAATGGCGCTCTCCGGCCCTAATCTCGCGCGGGAAATCGCCAGAGGCCAGCCCGCGGCTGCGGTGCTCGCGGGTACTGATGCCAGCCTTACGCGGCAGGCGCGGGAGCTCCTAATGCTACCGCGTTTTCGCATTTATACGAGCGCCGATGTCTTTGGCGTCGAATTGGGTGGGGCCCTTAAGAATGTCATGGCGATTGTGGCCGGCATCTGCGACGGTTTGCGGATTGGCGATAACGCAAAGGCGGCCCTGCTGACACGCGGCGTGGCTGAAATGACACGCCTTGGGGTGGCGATGGGTGCACAACCGCTCACCTTTGCCGGGCTGGCGGGTCTCGGCGATCTCATGGCAACGTGCGCCAGCAAACAGAGCCGGAATCGCCACGTTGGCGAGCAACTGGCGCAGGACAAGAGCCTGGATGCCATTCTCGCGAATATGGACAACGTGGCAGAGGGTGTGCCCACGACGCGTGCCGCAGTACGCCTGGCGAAACGACTCGATGTGGAACTGCCGATCACCGAGTTGCTGCACGACGTACTCTCCGGCGGTACCACGGTGGCGCAAGCGACGATTGAGTTGCTGGAGCGCGCGCCCCGCGACGAACTGGATGGGCCTGCTTTCACGCCTGCCACGCGGCGGTAGCGATGAAGTGGCGGATGGTTCGCCACCGACGCTGCTAGAGCAAGACGCGACTTGCGTATCATTGACAGGTCTCCTCCTAAGACGTCTGCCAAGCATGCGCGCACCTCTTTCGTGTGCTAAAGTGTTGCGCAATAGATTGAAGTCACACTAGGAAGGCAGAAGAAATGCTCCGCGCAAGGATCCGGTTCACGATTGGTTTTTGCATTGGATTGACGTTGCTAGCGGGTATGTTCGCTCTGGTTGGATGCGCCACGCTCGGAGAAGAGGCCGTTACACCCGCACAGCCGCCGGACGAGGCGAGGACGTCGAGTGCGGCCGACGCGGAGGCGCCGACCGCGGTTGAGACGGTAGCGTGGAGTCCGTGCGCGGAAGGGCTGGAGTGCGGCTTTGTGCAAGTTCCTGCCGACTATCGGGATCCCGGCGCGGGTACCATACAGATAGCCATCACCGTGCGCCGCGTGGCTTCTCAGGGCGAGCGGATCGGCTATTTGCTGGTGAACCCCGGCGGACCCGGCGTGAGCGGCGTGGAGTTCGTTCAGAGTGCTGCAACCCAATTCTCAGATGAAGTGGCCGCGCGCTTCGACATTGTGGGGTTCGACCCGCGCGGGGTCGGCGCGTCGGAGCCGGTCTTCGCCTGCGGCGCTCCCGGCGAACGGCTGGCGCTGCTGAACGCAATCAAGGACGAGGTGGATACCCCGGAGGAGGTAGCGGCTGGCGAAGCGGCAGCCCTGCTGTGCATCGAGACGATGGGGCCGGTCGGCGGCCTGCTGCACAGCGAATACGTAGCCAGGGACATGGATGAGATACGCAAGGCGCTGGGCGCGGCGCAAATCTCCTATCTGGGCTTTTCTTATGGCTCGACGCTAGGTGTCTGGTACGCCACGCTCTTCCCGGATTCGGTACGGGCGATGGTGGTTGACGGCGCCGACAATCCGGTTGACGAAGCCGCTAGCCAGGAGGAACGCGTGAACCAGAGCATCGAGGAAATCTCGACGTTCGAGACGCTGCTCGAACAGGCGCTCTTGGCGTGTGACGATGCCGAGTGTCCGATATACAACGATGGCGACCCGATTGGCTACTATAAGCGCGCAGTCGAGAAGCTGCCCCTGGTGAATGAGGCGGCGGGGGGTAATGCCGCGGCCGGCTTCGTCGGCGTGGTAACGCCGCTGTATAGCGAAGATTACTGGCCTATTCTCTGGGCAAGCTTGTTCGAACTAAATGAGAACGACGACCCGAGCATTCTGCTCGCCCTCGCCGAGGTGCAACTGGGCGAAGATCCTACCGCGGCGAGCTTCACCGAACACGTCAATTGCCTGGACGGCCTGTCGCTGCAACCGGAATTGGACCGCGCGACGCATTTGGCGGACGCGACGCTCTTCGACGCCCTCGTCGCAACAAGACTGCCTCTGATTGCGGCGGCGAATCAGTCGATCCCAAGCGCCTGCCCGTTCTACGACCAGTTCGCGCCTGAGCCGCTCGCTGTGCCTCTGGACGGCGGCGGCGTGCCCATCCTGGTGATTGGCAACCACACCGACCCGGCCACGCCTTTCAGTGAATCCGAGGAACTGGTGACCGAGACGCTGAGCAACGGCTATTTGGTAGAGACCTCTCACCACAGGCACGTCGTCTATCCCGATAACAGTTGCGTCAACGACCACGTTCACCGCGCGCTGCTCGACCAAACCTATCCGGGCGCGCGCGTCTTCTGCGAGCGGGAAGACTGAAGCCGCTGGAGCGAGTCCGAGTGCGATTGCGGCAAAGCTATAGCAGGCGTCAAGGGCAGGGCGGAACCGCGGCCGGTTGGGTGCTCGGCGTTCCGCGCACGAATGGGATACGGTCCGGGCCGATTGGCGGCGCCGGGCGTAGGCTTCAGGGTGGTAGCGCCGCAAGCACTGTTGTATAATTGGTCAGCAGAATGACACCCCAGCGTGATCAGGTACAGCTATGAGATTTGGCTTTCTCATCGATAATCGTAAGTGCATCGGTTGCCATGCGTGCACTGTTGCGTGCAAGTCAGAGCATGACGTGCCCTTGGGGGTTTACCGCACGTGGGTGAAGTACGTCGAGACAGGCCAGTTTCCCGATAACCGCCGCCACTTCACGGTACTCCGCTGCAATCACTGCGATGATGCTCCCTGCATCCCGTCTTGTCCGGTGACGGCATTGTACCGGCGCCACGACGGCATCGTGGATTTCGACCCTGAGAAGTGCATAGGCTGCAAGGCGTGCCTGCAGGCATGTCCGTATGATGCGCTGCACATCGATCCCAATACGCATACCGCCGCAAAATGCAACTTCTGCGCCCATCGCGTGGAAGTTGGATTGGAACCATCGTGCCAGGTTGTTTGTCCGACCCAGGCGATCGTATCGGGAGACTTGGACGACCCCACGAGCTACATTACAAAGCTTATCTCCCGTGAGCCGGTGCAAGTGCGTAAACCGGAAAAAGGCACGGTACCGAAACTCTTCTATATCGATGCCGACCAGAGCACCCTCACTCCGTCGGCGGCGACCCCCATCAAGGATTACGGCATCTGGAATGAAATGCCGAATGCTAATGGCAATGGCGCTGCCATCCCCATCGAAGAGACCAACCTATTGCAGGACTTGGTAGCCAAGTCTGCGCAAACGGTGTACGACGTGGAGCACCCGTCGCCCTGGGGCTGGAAAGTTAGCGCGTACATTTGGACGAAGTCTATTGCTGCTGGTGCATTCCTGTTGCCCGCGGCGGGTCTTGCGTTGGGCCTGGTAACCGATAACCCGCTCCTGGCGTGGGGAGGCCCCATTATTGCTCTGATCTTCTTGGCGATTACGGCCGGCTTATTGGTTTGGGACCTCCAGCGTCCCGACCGCTTCTTTACCATTCTCATTCGCCCCCAATGGCGTTCATGGGTTGCCATCGGTACGTTTATTCTGCTGTTCTTCGGCGTGATCGTCGGTCTGAGCATTCTTGCTGCTTTCGCCGGTGCTGGCGGTCTGATGCAGGTGCTTTGGTGGCCTGGCGGCGTATTGGCTATTCTGGCCGCGATCTATACGGGCTTTATCTTTGCCCAATCGAAAGCGCGCGACCTCTGGTTGAGCCCCGCATTGCCCGTGCACCTGCTGGTGCAGGCAGCGATGGCGGGTGCAGCATCCCTTGGGATTTTGGGGCTCGTGGTTGAAACCACGGAGCAGACAGAAGGTTTCCTACATACTGTGCTTCTTTGGAGTTTAGTCGCCAATCTCTTCGTCATCCTGGTGGGTGAGCTATGGCTGCCGCATGGTACGAAAGATGCATCCAAGGCCGCGCAAATGATTCTGCGCGGTCAATACTCGCAGCGCTTCTGGGTCGGTGTTGTTCTTGTAGGGCACATAGTGCCGGTGGCACTGCTCTTAGCGAATGCAATTGGCGGGTATGAGCTCGTGGCCGCTGCGGCCGGTGTTTGCGCGCTCGCGGGACTTCTGGCTTTCGAAGATGTTTGGGTAAAGGCCGGTCAAGCGCTGCCGCTGAGCTAGCGAGAGGAGCCACTGCGCAATGTCAGTTTTCGATCCGCAGTTTCCGGAGTCAGGCCAACTTAAAAACTACCCACCGGTTGAGCAATGGGATGACTGGACAGAGTACGATCCCGACGTCTGGCCCAAGAAGGTCACCAAGAACTACATGTTGGTCCCGACGGTGTGCTTCAACTGCGAGGCTGCTTGCGGATTGCTGGCATATGTCGATAAAGAAGACATGCGCATCCGCAAGTTCGAGGGCAATCCGGCGCATCCCGGCAGCCGTGGCCGGAATTGTGCCAAGGGTCCGGCGACCATCAATCAAGTGCATGATCCGGAGCGCATCCTCTACCCTATGAAGCGCACCGGTCCCCGCGGCTCCGGCGAGTGGGAGCGTACCACGTGGGATGAAGTACTCGATTCCCTGGCGGCGCGCATTCGCAAGGCCCTGCAGGAAGACCGCCGCACTGAGGTGATGTACCACGTCGGTCGTCCCGGACACGACGGCTACATGGACCGTGTGCTCCAGGCCTGGGGTGTGGACGGGCACAACAGCCATACAAACGTATGCTCCTCCGGCGCGCGCTTGGGATACACGCTCTGGCAAGGGGCGGACCGACCCTCGCCCGACCACGCAAACTCGCGGTTCATGCTGCTGATCAGCGCTCATCTGGAGACCGGCCACTACTTCAATCCCCATGCTCAGCGCATCATCGAGGGCAAACTGTCCGGCGCCAAGATTTGCGTTATCGACACGCGGCTCTCCAACACGGCCTCGCGGGCAGACTACTGGCTTTCGTCGTGGCCGGGTTCTGAGGCGGCAATGCTGCTTGCCATGGCGAATGTCATTTTGCAGGAAGACCTTTACAATCGTGACTTCATGGAGAAGTGGCTGAATTGGCATGAGTACATGCGCACTGAACAGCCTGACGTAGATGCAACGTTCGACAATTTTATCGCCGCCATCAAAGAGTTCTACGCCTCGTACACAGCGGAATTTGCAGAGCAGGAGAGTGGAGTAGATGCTAGCCAGATCGTCGCGGTGGCGCGCGAGATCGCCGCAGCGGGCACAGCCTTTGCCAGCCACGTCTGGCGCAGTGCGGCTTCCGGCAACGAGGGCGGCTGGCAGGTGTCACGCTGCCTGACGTTTCTCGGCGTGCTGACCGGAAGCATCGGCACGCGCGGCGGCACGTCCCCCAACAGTTGGAATAAGTTCGCGCCCGCGCCCTACATCAAGCCGCCGCCGCAACAAGTGTGGAGCGAACTCCTGTGGCCCCGCGAGTATCCGCTGGCGCACCACGAGATGAGCATTCTGCTGCCGCACTTCCTCAAAGAGGGACGCGGCAAAGTAGATACGTATTTTACCCGCGTCTACAATCCGGTCTGGACGAACCCGGATGGCGCCTCGTGGATCGAGATGCTCAGCGACGAAGAGAAGATCGGTGTGCACGCCGCGCTGACACCGGTCTGGAGCGAGACGGCGTGGTTTGCGGACTACGTATTGCCCATGGGCAACGGCGCTGAACGGCACGACCTGATGAGCCAGGAGACGCAGGCAGGCGCGTGGATCGCGTTCCGGCAACCGGTGCTGCGGGTGGCGCGTGAGAAGAACGGTGATGCCGTCGAGTTTACTTACGAGGCAAATCCCGGTGAGGTATGGGAAGAGGACGAGTTCTGGATCGAGTTATCCTGGCGCATCGACCCCGATGGCAGCTTGGGCGTGCGTGAATTCTTCGAGTCACCATACCGTCCCGGCGAGAAACTCACCATCAGCGAATACTACCAGTGGATTTTCGAGAATAGCGTGCCTGGTCTACCCAAAGCCGCGGCGAAAGAGGAACTTACACCCTTGGCGTTCATGCGCAAGTACGGCGCGTTCGAAGTAAAGCGCGACACGTATGCATTGCATGAAAACCCCTTGACTGAAGAGCAACTTGAGGGTGCGGAGGTTGATCCGGTTTCGCACCAGGTGCGCAAGAACGGCGAGGTGCTCGGCGTGGAGGTTGACGGCAAAGCCGTAGAAGGCTTTGCCACGCCGTCCCGCAAGCTGGAGTTCTTTTCCGATACGATGTGCGAGTTCAAGTGGTCGGAATACGCCGTGCCCACGTACATCAAGAGTCACGTGCACCGAGACAACATCGACCACGGCAAGGGTGAGTACGTTCTGCTGCCGACGTTCCGCTTGCCCACGCTCATTCACACGCGCGCCGGCAACGCCAAGTGGCTGTATGAGATTTCTCACACCAATCCGCTGTGGGTGCACCCGGTAGATGCCGAGCGGCTCAGCTTTGAAACCGGCGACTTGGCAAGGGTGAATACTGAAGTTGGATACTTTGTGATTCGGGTGTGGGTTACCGAAGGCATCCGCCCCGGTATTGTGGCCTGTTCGCACCATTTGGGACGTTGGCGTCTCTCCAAGGAGAGCGGCGGCGAGCGCTGGTCGACGGCTCACGTGGACTTGCAGCAAGTGAAGGACGGGCAATGGTTCATGCGTCAGATTGAAGGCGTGGGACCATTCAAGAGCTCGGACCCCGATTCAGACCGCGTCTGGTGGAAAGACTCTGGGGTGCATCAGAATTTGACGTTTCCGGTCCATCCCGATCCAGTAAGCGGCATGCATTGCTGGCATCAGAAGGTCACGGTAGGAACCGCGTCAGCCGATGACCGCTACGGTGACGTTTTCGTGGATACCAACAAGTCGCACGAAGTCTACTTGGAATGGCTCAAGAAGACCCGGCCCGCTGAGGGCTCGAATGCGTTGCGGCGTCCACTGTGGATTCCGCGCCCGGTCAAACCGGCGGCGGAGGTCTATCGCGTGCCGTGATACCGTTGCTGGAGACGCAGTCACGAGAATGAGCACACCTGAGAGCGTGGAGCGAAAACTCCACGTTCGTGCATTTAAGGGGCTAGGGAGATTGTGGAAGCGTTCTCTGTCACAGAGGTTCGCTTCCGTTCGCCCTTAGCGTGCCTGTCCTGAGCTTGTCGAAGGGTTGAAGGGTGAACCGGGGGCTTTCTGCACTGCAAGCAGGCGCAGGTTTCAAACCTGCGCTACCGATATTGTTGCAACGCACTTGCCGCAATGTCCTCGTCGGATTGGACTTGCTTAGAATATTGGAATCCAGGTGAAGTAGCGCGCGAGTTGGGCGAAGGTGTTCGTAAACATGAGCACACCTATGAATATGAGCAGTCCGCCGCTTGCCACTTCCACGGTGTGGGCATGGCGATTCATCCAACGCAAGATTGGGACCGCGCGCGAGAGTCCGACTGCCGTCAGCAGGAAGGGAATGCCGAGGCCGGCGGAATACAGGGCAAGGAGCAGCGAACCCTGACCGACAGTATCACGTGTTGAAGCAAGGCCGATGATGCCGGCGAGGATTGGGCCGACACAGGGCGTCCACCCTGCGGCGAACGTGATGCCCACGAGCCAAGATGTGAGAAAGTTGCGGGGGCGGCTGCGGTCGACGTAGACGCGCCGTTCTTGATTTAGCCAACGTAGCCGAAATATACCGGCAACGTGGAGACCCAAGATTATGAGAATCGCGCCGCCGATGTAGCGCAGATAGAAAGTGTAGCCTTGTATTGCCCAGCCGACAAGGCCAATTGAAGCCCAGAGCAGCACGAACACGGCGGAGAAACCGAGCACAAAGAAGGCGGCGTGGGCGACAGTGCGCAACGTTGCTTCAGAATCTTGCCTTTCGGATACGCTCGTTCCCGCCAAATGACCAATGTAGGCCGGCACAAGCGGCAGGACGCACGGTGACAGGAAAGAGGCTATTCCGGCACCGAATGCAATGAGGGCGGTGAGGAATGGTGTCATCCCGCTAGCTTCCTTCTAGTCAAGTTCGAGGACAATAGAGCAGCCTGAGCATCTACTCTAGCTAACTTTGGCTGAACTGCAATTGGAGCCGTGAAAGCAATATCACCCGGCCAGTTGTTCGATGGAGCGAAGCGACACTAGGACTCATACTGTGCAGATTAGATTCGTCGCTACGCTCGGAATGGCATTCTTGAAGCAACATGCAAGCTATTTGAAAACTCGCCAAGCTGCTTGCTTTCAGTAATTGCACCGCTCAGTACGCCTTACTCTACTCTGCTTCTACGATAGCGCAGGTTTCCACAATAGTTTGTATGCTGCCAAACGTTTTTAGTGTACAATCGGCCTCCACTAAAGGGTAATCCTGTCGAGTTATCCCCGGCAAGAGTGAGCGGTAGACCCAAGTCGTGACTGGCGCTGAATGCGAAACGAGGAGGGCCGCTGGATGCCCTCCTCGTTCAAAATGCGATCTAGCAGGGAACTTAGCCCTGGTCGGCGTAGTACTCGTCCAGGTGAGCTTGCGCTATACTACTTGCCTCACGCATGGCTTCCTCGACGGTGACTTCCTGTTTCCAAGCACGGGACTGCTGGCCGCGGAATGCGCGGATCCATTGCAGCCATACGCCATTGACCTGCCAGTACTGGCCGAGGCCTTCCCTAAGCGGCGCCATATACGCTTCAACCTCACGTGGCGGTCGACCGCTCTTCTCCAGCAGACGTGGGTCATCCCAGGTATTGGTATTGGCCGGCAGGCCGTCACGCAGGATCGTGAAGACCGCTACCTGGACCTCATGATCGACCAACGGGAACTTCATCACTTCCCAGGCTTCGTCGGGCACTTCGGTGCTGCCCCACATCTCTACCACACGTCCGCCGCCAGGCACTTTGCTGTTTGCCGGGCCGTTGATGAACTGCACCGCTTCGATGGGTAGTTTTTCCGGTTCCGGCGAACCCCAGGAACCGGACTGGCCGAGGCCGAGATTCATCATGGCTGCCCGTTGCCAGGCAAAAGGTCCGTGGTAACCGGACCCTTCGGGAATGCTAGCATTGAATTCTGCAATATCATCGGGATTTGGCGAGACCCGATACTTGAACTCCAAGTCCCAAAGGAACTGGATGACCGCGACAAATTCCGGCTCGTGTATGCGCGAACGGCGGTAGTCGTCGGTCAGGAAGTTCGTGCCGTTCTGGATCAACATGCCCAGCACGTCAAAGGTGATCTGCTTGTTATTGAAGAATCCCCAGAGTTTGGGATCTTCATTCTCACCCTTTGCGGTAATGTCGGAAGCGATTTCCAACAACGTGCCGCCGTCGCCCGGATTCCAGTCGATGCCCTCGGCGGGCAGACGGTTGATGCCCATGCGGTCGAAGATGTCGGTGTTGTAGGCAAACGCCGAGCAACCGACGCCCATGCAGACGCCGTAGACGTCCTGCTTCTCATCGCTGAAGAACTCCGGACCACGGATGCCCTCAAGCTGCCCGGCATCACGCTTAGTGTATTCGGTGAGTGACCGAGCGAACCCCGCGTCACGGTTGCGAGCAAAGAAGACGCCGTCGTTGTGGAAAACATCGGGAGCGTCACCGGCGGCGAGCTGTGTATTTAGCTGGCTCATGGTGTCGCGGTAGGTGTCGCCTACCCAATCAAGCTCGATGTTGTCGTAGTTCTCGTAGAATCGCGCCACAACGAGATTCTCGTAGAATGGCTCAACCAAGGTAAGGTCGTTAGAGATCCACCTAACCGATACAGTAACCTTCTCCGCTGGCGCCGGTTCTTCGGCTTTAGCTGTCTCTTCTGCCTTCTCCGGCATTTCGCCGGATTCGGCCGGCATAGCTTGGCCGCAGGCTGCCAAGGCAATTGCGCCGAGCACCCCGCCGGTGCCGGCTAGCATGTGTCGTCGTGACATACGACTACGCGTAAATGGCATTGATTACCCCCTCATGAAAGTCTGTTTACAGTTGATCGGAACACCATTGCGTTTAGAGCGCCGATGATGTACCGAGTCCGGTGCAGAACTGCCTGGATCGTCTGTGTTGTCTCTCCTTTCGTGTCGTTCGAAATTGGCACTCTGCAGAACTCTGTTTCTCATACAGATAGTGTACTATTCGGGCTGTTGTCGTCAAGTGGAGTCGCTAGGCTTCTAGCGCAAAGATTGACATTCTCACTCAAACAAGCCAGAGTGAACGTACGTCAAGTGACATTTGGATTGCGAATGCCAAGGGTATAGAGGTCTGGTCGCAGCACCAAAAGGAATACCACCATGATGCCGGTAAATGACCCACTGTTTGCACAGCAGTGGGGATTACATCTTATCAACGCTCCCTCCGCGTGGGAGATTACCCGCGGAAGTCCCGACGTGGTCGTGGCCATAATCGAAAAGGGCTTTGACGTGGGTCACCCGGACCTGGAGGGACAGTTTCTCCCGGGTTGGGACCTCTGGGATGATGACGACAGCGTTGAGGATACCTCCCAGCCCCGCAAGCACAAAGACTGCACCGATCACGGCACGCACGTCTCCGGCATCATTGCCGCGCGGGCGGACAATGGTATTGGCATAGCCGGTGTTGCGCCGGAGTGCCGCATTCTTCCTATCCGGATAAATGCATATGACGATGCCGAGATCGCGCGGGGCATCCGGTTTGCGGTGGACAACGGCGCGCGGGTCGTAAACCTGAGCAACGTGGGCTACATGTACAACATCAAGCATGACCTGCCGACGATTTACAGCGCTTGGACACCGCCCCACTCTGAAGCGCTGCTGGAGGCTTGTCTCTACGCACAGCAGCATGAGGTTATCATCGTGAATGCAACCGGCGGCAATCAAGCGCACAACGTTGCCAAGTACCCCGCGCTCTGCCCGGGCGTAGTCAACGTGGCGTCCGCCGACAAGAGCGGCCGCATGGCAGACTTCAGCGACTATGGCGACCTGACAGAGGTCGCGGCCCCTTCCGGCTGGCGCAGCTACGACCTCGTCAATGATCCCTCGCGGCGCATATTGCCGCTGGCGGGGGAGGACGTTATGAAAACGGCGCTCGGGGCGCACCCACAACAGGAGTATGGCGTTCTGAGCACGATTTCAAGCGAGCATGGAGGTTACGTGGAGTGGTCGGGTGGGTGCATGGCAATCCCCCATGTATCCGGCCTCGCGGCGCTGACTTGGTCGCGGCATCCCGGTCTAACGGCTGAGCAGGTGCGGATGGTGATCCGCAATACGGCGTATCAGCCCACCGGTTCAGGCTGGAATCCGTTCCTCGGTCACGGACTAATTGATGCGCATGCCGCCGTGTCCGTCGACCGCGCGGAATGCGAACTCGATATCGCTGCGGTTAAAGTTTCCGAACTGAAGCGGGAGCTCGGTCGTGTACAGGTGACCCTAGCGAACAGGGGAGTATTGGACGCGCGTGACGTTGCGGTGATGGTCTTCGATGGGCCGATCGACGAGGGAGGCGGCGTGCAACTCGGCCATGCGCTCGTGCAAACTGTGGTAGGACGGGAAGAAGCGATTTGCGAGGTGCCCTTCCGGATCCCAGAGGGCAAGGATAGCTTGGTAGTCGTCTGTGATCCTCGAAGCCAACTCTCTGCGCAACAGCGGCAGCAGGGGACGCTCTATCTCCAGACAGAGGTCCGATTGGCCTTAGGGGCTCCCGTGTAGGTGCCGGTCTCGTTCCGGCTCAGATCGAGTGGCAATTGAGGGTTGTTGGCGATCTATACTCACTGCCGACACAAGGACGCCAGAAAGTGACGCGCCGCTTCTCTCATCGCGAGAAGCGGCGCAATCTCTGTCTTGTGTCTCTAAACCAGCGGGGCGAGTACGTAAGACCGTTTAGCCGTAATACTCGTCCAACGCAGCCTGCGCCTCCTTGCTGGCTTGCTGCATAGCCTCCTCTACCGTGACCTCGCCGGCCCAAATCGCTGCCTGTCCGGTGCGGTAGGCAACGATCCAATCGCGCCACACGCCGTTTACTTGCCAGTAATAGCCCTTGCCCTCGCGCAACGTTGCCATGTACGCCTCGATTTCACGGGGCGGGCGACCGGCTTTCACATAGAGGCGCTCGTCGTCCCAGAAGGTGGTGTTGGGCGGCAAGCCGGACTTCAGCACGGTGAAGGTCGCGATGTTCACTTCCTGGTCGGTTAGGAAGAAGCGCATCAGGTCCCAGGCCTCGTCGGGTTGCTGCGTGCTGCCCCAATGCTCCATGACCCGGCCTCCGCTCGGCACCTTGTCGTTCTGCGGGCCGTTCAGGAACTTCACCGCCACCACCGGCAAACTCTCCGGATCGGGTCCGCCCCAACTGCCGGACTGACCCATGAGCAGATTCATCATCGCCGTCCGCTGGAAAGCAAACGGCGCGTGGTAGGTCTGCCCCTCGGGTATGGCCTCCCGCAACAGCGCGACATCTTCAGGATTCGGTGACACCTGCCACTTGAACTCCAGGTTGTGCAGGAACTCCACCACTTCCATGAATTCCGGTTCATGGATGCGCGAGCGGCGGTAGTCATCGCTGAGGAAATTCGTGCCGTTTTGCACGAGCAGGCTCAGGACGTCGCCCGTGATTTGTTTGTTGTTGAAGAATCCCCAGACCGGGTCCGCCTCGATGCTGCCGCGCTTGGTGAGCTCTTGCGCGATCTCCAAGAATTCACCGCCGTTGGTCGGGTTCCAGTTCAGTCCGCCCTCGGGGAGCCGGTTGACACCGAACTTATCGAAATGCGCCGTGTTGTACGCCGTGGCGACGCCGCCGATGCTGCTGGAGATGCCCCACGTACTGCCGTCGGGATCGCGGAAGAAGTCGGGGCCGATTACGCCTTGCAGCGCCCCGGCGTCGCGCTGCAAGAAAGGCGCGAGATCGTTGATGTAGCCGGAGTCACGGAAGAGCGCGTAGCGGACGCCGTCGCTATGGAACACGTCCGGCGCTTCGTTTGCGGCCAACTGGGTGTGGAGCTTAGCATGGTGTTCTCTGGCGGGCGCGCCTTCCCAATCCACCTTGATGTTCGGATGCGCCTCTTCGAAACTGGCGACGAGCAGATCGCCGTAGAAGGGTTCGATCACCGAGGCATCGTTGGAAATCCAACCGGCGCGCACCGTAACTGTCTCCATTACCGGCGCTTCTTCAGCCTGCTTAGGCTCCTCAGCTTCGGCCTTTGGCTCTTCTGCAGGCATCTGCGTTGCAGCCCCTTGGGCGCACGCGGCGAATGCCACAATGCCAATTGATCCTCCGATACCGGCTAGGACACTCCTGCGTGTGAGATGACGATTGTGAATTGCCATTCTTTTCGTCCTTTCTCCGTCGTACCACTGTCACTCTTGCGTTTGGGGATAACGGCGCGATGTCGTTGCTACTTGCACCTCCTTCTTCGTACTGCCTCCAAGCTCAGTCCGCATGCCGCGGGATTGCCACCGCTTCCCCGCACTACTATCATTGCTCTCCCTGCCTGCCTGTAGGCTACATCAGAAAAACCCATTTGTCTATCTGTATAAGGCTGCGATGCTGCGTGTTAGCAAATAAAACTTCGATACAAAGATGGTTTAGGCGTTGCGTAGTGTAAGAGCAGAGGCTGCGGCCACACCTTGTATAGTTGCGCGTACCACGTCTACGGCGTGGGCGCAGGCAGCCTCCACACTGGGAGCGTAAATTTGGTAGACATAACCCAGGGTGCCAAAGTCGCGCGCCAGTGTTGAATCGAGGCTATTGCGGAAGGTCTCGCTCTCGGCTTCGATGAGACGCGCCCGCCACTGGCTGTTGAGCTTGAGCATTTCGCCCCATAGAACGGTTGCGGCGGGCAGCGCAACGACGCCTCGTTCGTCTGAGGGTTCGTTGACTGTGATGCCAACCAGCTTATGCGGGGCGTGCACCAGGTAGTGAATGTGAAACTCGACGAACGCGGTGGGTTTCATTTCCGCCAGGTAATTCCAAATCACGGCGGCCTCGGCGGGGGCAGGCTTGCCTAATTTTGCGTCCTCGAAGTGACAGCGCGGCACCTCGCCGGCAGCATTCGTCACCGAGTGACCGTGTACGGCGCCGTCCGGATTCGTCATGGGCATCAGGCAGAATTGATACTCTTCCAGCAGCCTCTCCGATTCGGCAGAACCGCTGCTGAGCCAGTGAGCGAGGAAGAGAATAGGGACGTCACCCGGCTCGGCCGGCTGCATGGTGGTGAAGACGATGACGGTCTTCTCTCGTGGCTGGCTCTCCAGCGCCAGGAGCGGACGATTTTCCGGTGTGCGACCGTATTCGCGCACGGAGAAGTTGTCCAACGCCGCGGCGGTGGCGTGCACTGCGGACTCCACCTCGGCCGGTGTGGGGAACGGGTGATTGCCCAGCAGAAACTCATCACCTGCCGCCACGTCGAGTGTGACCTCAACGCAGTCTTCGCTCATCTGCGTCTGGGAACGGGGAATCAGTTCCCAGCTGCCGTTGCGTTTCGCGAAGTGCGGCCCATCGAGATAGCTAATGCCGCCGCGCCCCTTCATGATGCGAAACGTCACCGTTTGCGCTTGGTCTGACTGCGACCGCACCCGGAAGCAGAACATGTACTCCCATACCACTGGGTATGCAGGGTTGTAGTTTTCGATGAGCAAGTCTACCTGGTAGTGCCCGGGGCCGATCTTGCTAAATCCCCGCGCGCTGGCACATTCGAATTCGTTGTCCAACGTAATGCCGGATTCTGCGTCGTGGTATCGCGCCATCATGTCCTCCAGTTCTCAGTTGGATATATAGGTGTGAATAAGACTCCAGAAGTTACTAGAGTATACTCTATTTGAATTGACTTGTCATACAATAGTGGTGCAAAGAGCCGCACCCCGGGTCTAGCCGAAGTGCGGCATGTAAATTCGCGCTCCAATTTCGTCCTAAGAACGTGGCCTGAACCTGACTGCGAATAACCGGCGCAAAAACGGGAGTTGCCGACTAGAATACGCCGATATAGTTATCCAGCTCCCATTGGCTCACACTCAGGTGGTAGCGGTTCCATTCGTCGCGCTTGACGGCGATGAAGTAGTCGGCATACTCGCGTCCCAGGGCTTCCTTGAGAACATCGTCCTTGTCGAGTTCGTCCAGCGCCTCGGGGAGGCTGGTGGGCAGGAAGGTGATACCGCGGCGGTGGAGTTCCTCTTCCGATAGCTCGTAGAGATTATCGTCGTTGCGCACGCCGGGGTCTATCTGGTTGGCGATGCCGTCCAGGCCGGCGGCCAGAAGTACCGTGTAAGCGAGATAGGGATTGGTAGCGCCGTCCACAATGCGGTTCTCGATGCGTCCCGGATCGGGGATGCGGATCATCTGGGTGCGGTTAGAGCCGCCATAGGTGCCGTAGACCGGCGCCCAAGTGGCGCCGGAACGTGGCTGACCGCGAATCAGTCGCTTGTAGCTATTTACAATTGGGCACGTCACCGCAGTAAGCGCGCGGGCGTGATGCAAGACGCCCCCCGTAAACCAGTACGCAAGCTGTGAAAGACCATTCTCGTCGTCTTCATCGAGAAAGAGGTTGGTGGTGTTGGCGGGGTCCCAGAGGCTGACGTGGCAGTGGGCGCCGTTGCCGGTTAGGTTTTGGAACGGCTTCGGCATGAACGTGGCGGTGAGGCCGTGCTCCTCGGCGACCGTCTTGACCATCCAGCGGAAGAAGGTGTGGCGGTCGGCGGTCGTGAGCCCATCCGAATAGAGCCAGTTGAGTTCGAATTGGCAGGTGGCATCCTCATGGTCGGAGGCATACGGCTCCCACCCTAAATCTTGCATGTAGCCCACCAGCGTTGTAATGACGTCTAGATTCCGGTACAGCGCGCGCACGTCGTAGCAGGGCTTGTCGAGGGTGTCGAGCGCGTCCCACGGCGCATAGCCGCCGTGCTCGTCTTGCTTGAGCAGCATGAACTCGGCTTCGGTGCCCACATTCATGCGATAGCCCGCCTGCTCCGCTTTCGCCAACTGCTGTTGCAAGATCGTGCGGGGGCCATAGTGCCACGGCACGTCGTTTACGTAGATGTTGCCTGATACCCAGGCAATGTCCGGCCGCCAAGGCAGAACAAGCAGCGAATTAAGGTCGGGGTGACACAGCATATCGGGATCGTGGGGACTCTGGCCCATGTCGCCAGCGGCAAACCCGGCAAACCCTGCGCTGCCGTCCGCCATGTCTTCTACGTGCGTTGCGGGTATCAACTTTGCCTTGGGCGCGCCGCTCATCTCTACGTAGGAACAGAGAAAGAACTTGATGCCGCGCTCTGCAACCAGTGATTTTACTTCGTCGAGTGTCATGGGTGGTCCTCCCCTTTACGCTAATGTGACACTGCTGCTGCTGCTTTTTCGCCCACAAGCGCCTCATCGCGGAAGCGCGAGAGCCTAAACGGCTCGATGAGTTGTGGAGTTTGACCGGTAGCGATACGCTCGGCCAGGTATTTTCCGGCGACCGGACCGGCCTTGAAACCGTACGTTCCCCAGCCGACGTCAAGGTGGTACCCCTCCAACCCCGCAACTGCTCCAATGATAGGCGAAAAGTCAGGAGTCATATCGCAAATTCCCGCCCACTGCCGCAGTACGTTGACATTGTGCAATTGTGGGAAGAGTTCCAGGGTGTAGGTGGCCATCTGTTCGAGCGTAGGTAACGTGCCCAGCATGCTATATGACTGCAGCGGGTCAACTTCAGCGCCCATGACGCAATCGCCCCGATCAGTTTGACTGATGTAGACGTGCAGATTTGCGGAGACGATCACCTTGTCAAGGAAGGGCTTGAGCGGTTCTGATACACATGCCTGCAAGGGCTGAGTAATTATAGGCAAGGAGACGCCGGCCATGCGGGAGACCGTCGTTGCCCAGCCTGCCGCACAATTCACCACAGTGCCGGTGGCGATGCTGCCGGCGGATGTTTCTACACTGGTGATCTTGCCGTCAGGGTGGTCGATTCCTTGCGGAGTGTCAGAGTAATCGTATGACGTTGAGCCGTTGATGCCGATCGCTGTTGCTTCCGTGTGCGGATGAATTTCAATTCCCATGCGGTCGCACGCGCGGGCATACCCCCAAACCACGGCGTCGTGGCGAATAATCCCCCCCGGCGGGTGATAGAGCGCCGCCAGTACCGGCAACCGGGGACGGTCGCTCATGTCGAGGGCGGGCACGAGTTTCTGGATTTCTTCGGGATAGATGACGCGGCTGTCCACGCCCATTATCTGATTGGTCTCTGCCCGCACGCGCAGACCGTCAACTGATGAGTCCGTGTGGGCCAGCGTCAGGTGGCCGCATTGGTTGAAAAGTAGATTCCACTCAAGTTCGCGCGACAGGTCTTCATAGAGCTCTAACGAGCGGGCAAAGAAGGGCACGCCTTCGGGTGTGCGGTAGTTTGCGCGGATGATGGCCGTGTTGCGTCCCGAGTTGCCGGAACCGAGGTAGCGTTTCTCCAACACCGCCACATTCGTGATGCCGTGGTCCTTGCCTAGGTAGTACGCCGTGGCAAGGCCATGGATGCCGGCGCCAATTATCACGACGTCGTAGCTCCGCTTGAGCTCATGCGAATGCCACATGCGCTCCTTGCGAAACAATTGGATCTTCGACAAAGTCGGCATTTTCTTCGACAAAGTCGGCATCATCGGTCACCTTTGCGCGCCAAATGCACGGCCTGGCTGCCTACAGGCATTATGCCGAATTGACGACCGGCATGCAGGATCGTATCCCAAGCGTATTCGGCGTATTCGGTGCCAACGAGTAGTGTGTAGGCGAGTATTCCATGCAGGTCTTCTCGCAACAAGCGCGTGTGGATCCCCGCCACTTTGGCGCTGATGCACTGTCTGTTGGCTAGGGCGGAATCAGACACATCGGGCGCTGCCAGCCGTCGCAAGACCTCGCGGCTGTGGGGACCTGCCAGCAGCAGTCCGGCAAAGGCCGAGGTCACGTCTACGACGTGGAGACATGGCGCGGTCTCAATGATCTTCCCACTGCCTGCGTTTCCACTGCCTGCGCCCACACTGCCTGCATCTACACTGTCTGCATTTCCACTGCCTGCATCTCCACTGCCTACTCCTACACTGCCTACATCTCCGCTGTCTGCTTCTACATTGCTTGCATCTACCACATCTTCCGTTTGTGGTGAGCTTGTCGAACCATGGACGGTCTGCCCTGCGACAGGCTCAGGGCGAACGTTGCCGTCGTCGTGAGCGGAGTTTGGCGTCTCGTGTCGGGCAATCTGCTCCGCAAGTGACTGGGATAGCTCTTCTTTGCGGTCCGGTTCGCAGGTTACCAAGAGGTGCCCGCGCGCGAGGTGCCAAATCTCTCCCTCATTCACACTGAGGGTTACCAACTCCTCCTCCCGGCCTTTTACTTCCAGCTTGCCCAGCCAACTAACGTCGGCAAGTCCCACGCCGGTCTTGAGCACCTCTGCTTCCGCTTCTGGTGTGCTGAACGACGTCGCGACACTCCAATCATGGTAAACGCCGAACGTAGCGCCAAGTTCGCCGAGGGCGTGATTGAGTCGAGACTGTCGGTGGGGTGTGCTCATTGACATAACTACTGGCGCAACCGTGACTGCGTCGGATCGTAAAAGGGTTCGTCAACAATGTGGGCGGTGACCGGACGTCCATCGGCATTCATCTTTATGGTTTGACCTGCGACAGCAAGCTCGGCCGCAACCCAGGCGAGGCCAATGACTTTCTCATTCACCGGTGAATGACGCACACTCGTCACTCTTCCTGCCGGTTGGTCGTCGGCTATGATTACGGCGCCGTCCGGTGGCAAGACATCCTCATCCATTACGAACCCGACCAGCTTTTCACGGGGAGCGCGGTCTTGGGCGCGGCTGATGGCGGCTTTGCCGATGAAGTCGTCCTTGGCGAGCTTCGCCACCCAGGCCATGTCGGATTCGATGGGATTGCTGGTTGCGTCGGTATCTACACTAACTATGACATGCTTCTTTTCCAGGCGGAGCACGCGTTGCGTTTCAACGCCAAAGGGACGAATGTCAAACTCTTTGCCGGCTTCCATGATTGAGTCCCACACATGTTCGCCGTATTCTGACGGAAAGTGGATTTCCCAGCCGGTTTCGCCCACAAAGCCAATGCGCAGCATGAGACTGGGCACACCTGCCACGTCCGCCTGGCGGCAGCGCATGTAGCCGAAACGCTTGTTACCGAGATCCCGCTCCGTGAGTTTGGCAAGCGTAGCGCGGGCTTTGGGTCCAGCGACGTTTACTGCGCCCATGCCGCCGGTGACATTGGTGATGTGTACACACCAGCCGGAACCGGCGAGCCACCACTCCAGCCACTCCTGCACGAATTCGATGTTGCCGGTGGTGGTGGTGATGAAGTAGTGGTCTGCGGCGATGCGGGAAACAGTGCCGTCGTCCAGAATGATGCCCGCCTCATCGCAGATGACGCCGTAGCGCGCGCGGCCCACGCGTAAATCGGAAAAGCGACCGGTGTAGACCTTTTCCAGGAGCTTCCCGGCGTCGCTGCCTCTGACGTCGAGCTTGCCGAGGGTGCTCAAGTCAATGAGTCCCACGCGTTGCCGCACCGCCCAGTATTCTTGCTCCACGGACTCGCGTTTGCTCTCTCGCGTGCCGTAGTAGAGCGGCCGTTTCCACTCGCCCATATCCATCCAAACACAGCCGATTTCGTCGTGCTTGGCGTGCATGGGCGTGCGCTTGACCGGATGCAAGTGCGGCCCGGCAAGCGCCCCCAACGGCACCGGCGAGGTGGGAGGCCGTGAGGTAGTTCTGCCGGTCTCCTGCAGCGTGCGCCCCGTTTGTTGGGCGCAAATATCGATTGCCGCCTGCTGGCACATCTTGCCTTGGCAGGGACCCATCGTGGTGGTGGTGTAGCGCTTGAGCGTTTCAATGTGGTCGAAGCCCTCGTCCACGGCCGTACGCAAGTCATGCAGGGTAACGTCTTCGCAGGGGCAGACAATTACCTTCTTTGGGTTCGAATCAGTGCTGAGCGCGAGCCCAACGGCCGGGGGCAGCGACTCTCCGGTAACCGCTCCCACTGCCGAGACCCCGTCCGGCAGTGCACTTGTGACAAACACGGCCCGCTCTGCGTCCCATGCCACGTTGCCTCCCGCTTGCGCGACGAGCCCCGCGTCCGGTACCCAGTCGCCGCACATGACGACCAGGTCGCAGGCAAAGCGTTGCTCGTGGGTCTGGAGGCCGGAAACACGCTTGCGGCCCGTGGCTCTGACAACCTGATCGGGCGAAACGATGCCTGCAACCGTTATACCGGCAGCCTCTAATTCTCCCGCGGTGGACGCCGCTGATTCTCCATCGCCAACGACGACGGCCCGTTCGCCGGGCCTGACGCCATGGAAACCGATGAGGCGCAAGGCGCCACTGCTTAACATAACGCCGGGAATGTCGTTGTTCTCGAACAGCAGCGGGACTTCATGCGCGCCTGTGGCGACGACGATACGCTCGGTACGCAGTTGTGTGAGGCGTTGCGCTACGGGAGACTCAGGACTCCGATGCATAATGCCCAGGAGATTGCCTTCGTAGAGTCCAAAGCAGGTGGCGTTTGTAAAGACAGTAATGCTGGAAGTTTCGCGAATGCGCTTCACGAGGTCTTCGAGGCTTTCTGACTCTTCCCCGTTGGATCCTCCGTTTGAGCCCGAATCTGTGCGCGAAGCCTCGGTGTCGCAGCTCGAATAGCGCAAGTGCCCGCCCAGTTCCGGCTGATCGTCAATCAGGACCACTTCGCCGCCCTGGGCCGCCGCAGCCAGCGCGGCGCGCAGGCCGTGGGGCCCGCCGCCGACAACAGCCGTGGCGGTGTACAGGTATACGTGCTCGTAGGGATGGTCGGCAGCCGGGTCCGGCGCGCGGTCAATCTTGCCCAGGCCGGCGGCACGGCGGATGAAGGGCTCGGCAATGTGCCACATCCACGGATGCGTGAAGGTCTTGTAATAGAATCCCACCGGCATGGCCCACGAAAACCGTTCGGCGACGGCCATGAAGTCGATGTCCAGTGACGGTTTGGCGTTCTGGTGGGTGACCTGCATGCCGTCTTGGACCGGCTGTGTGCAGGCGCGCACGTTGGGCGTGCCGTCCACGTTCATCAGACAGTTGGGGCAGCGTCCCGCAACGCAGAGCAGGCCGCGGGGCCGATGATACTTGAAGCCGCGGCTGAAGATGCGCCGACCCGTCCGATAGAGCGCGGATGCCACCGTATCCTGCGGCAGGGCCTCGATGGGATTGCCGTTGAAATAGAAGGTGACGGCGGATTGCCCATCACCATTGGGCGCGTCAGAACCCGAGGGTCCGTCATTCCCGCGAAAGCGGGAATCCATCTGGCCGCTCACGGCGCGTCCTCGGGTAGGCTAGTCTCCGCAACTTCGTTCGTCACCGTATCGCGCACGGCAAAGAGCCACTGGCGGCAGCCGTAGGTGTGGAACCACCATTCCTTCTGGGAGCGATCACGGTTGGCCGTGGCATAGCTGTAGCCCAGCCACGCCTCGTCGCTCGCTCCTGCCTCCGGGCGCGTTTTCACTTCGCCGCCAAAGCGAAATTCATAGACGCTGCGCTGGCCGCAATTGGGACAGAGGATCAGGAACGACATGCCAACTCCAATGAGAAGCTCACTTCAATTGTGCCTTGGTGGCTTCTTACAAGGTACACGGACAAACCGCGGGCGAAACGGTCGCTACGCTTATATCACCTGATGGTGGACTTTGCAAAAGCAAGAGCTAGACCCATTCACTCGGACAGCGATAGTAAATGATCCTTCACGAAAGATGTGCTGACGAGGGTGAGGCGGCTCATCGCCAATTTCGCAACGCCTCTTGCAACGCTCGCGTCTTAGTGACCCCGATCTTCCCAACCGGGGCCGCCGCCGACGATGCGGTTGGTGCCCACCAAAGGGATGCCGCAAATCATCGAGGCTTCGCTGGTCAGGGCGCGGAGGTCGTCCGGGTCGAGGTCGTGCACGTCGGCCTTGCCGCAGGCGCGGGCCAGCATCTGCATTTCCGAGACCATCGAGCGCAGGTAGCTGGTTACGCGTTCGGCGGCTTCGTCAATCGGCAGGCGTTTCATCAGTTCAGGGTCTTGAGTCGTGATGCCCACCGGGCAGCGTCCGGTGTGGCAGTGGTGACAAAAGCCCGGTTTCGTGCCTAATTCTTCGTAGTCTTCTACATAGAGCGACCGGTTGCAGTTGAGCGCAATCAGGGCCGAGGTGCCGATATAGACGGCATCAGCGCCGAGGGCGAGCGCTTTCGCCGCGTCCACGCCGTGCCGGATGCCGCCGGCGATGATGAGTTGCACCTCGCCGTACAGGCCCAAGTCCTCCAGGGCCGCGCGCGCCTCGCACACGGCGGCGAGGGTGGGAATTCCCGTGTGTTCCTGCAGCATCTCCGGCGAGGCGCCGGTGCCGCCTTCCATGCCGTCCACCACCACCGCATCGGCTCCCGCTTTCGCTGCCAGCCGTACGTCGTCGAAAACGCGCGTGGCTCCCATCTTGATGAAGATCGGCACTTTCCAATCTGTTGCTTCGCGCAGTTCTTCGACCTTTATGATCATGTCATCGGGACCCAGAAAGTCCGGATGGCGGGCGGGGCTGCGTTGGTCGACGCCGATTGGGAGATCCCGTTGCTCGGCAATCACATTCGATACTTTAGAGCCGAGTAGCAGGCCGCCGGTACCCGGTTTCGCCCCCTGGCCGATGGTGAGCTCGATGGCGTCAGCGGCGCGCGCGTCATGGATGCTTACGCCGTAGCGTGACGGCAAAACCTCGTAAATCAGGGTCTTGCTATGTTCGCGTTCGGCCTGCAGCATACCGCCGTCGCCGGTCGTGTTAGACGAACCCACCGCAGCCGCGCCCTGGGCCAGCGCTACTTTCGCGTTGTACGAAAGCGCGCCCCAACTCATGCCCGTAATCATAATGGGAATGTCAAGCGCAATCGGCTGCTCCGCATGGCGTCTGCCGATTACGGTTTTCGTTGAGCAGTGCTCGCGGTAGCCCTCCAGGGGAATACGGGTCAATGTGCAAGGGATAAACGTGAGGTCGTCGAACGTTGCCCAATTCCTTTCCCGCAGCGTGCCGAATCCGCGCATGAGGTAGCGCCCCAGTTGGGCCTTCTCTTGGATTTCGGCAATCACTTCAGGGGTGTACGTTCCGCTCGGTCGCAGGCGGCCGTTCTCGCCGTCTGACATTTTCCCTTACTCCTCTTACCAGGCTTATTTGGTCGCAGTTGGGGCAGCGGTGAGATTCATGGTCCCGGTTTCACCTCACCGCTTCAGCAAGAACTCTTCTCTTGTCCGCCCTAGTCGTGTGAAATCGGTGTGGTTGCGCTGCAGCGCAGGACTACCAGGCACCGATACGGAAACACCGAATTCAATGCAGGTGCGTTGTGCTTGCCCTTACCCGTGTCACACTTTACGGAGGGGCCCATTTACAGGGAGAACTCGCGGGCGCTCATAGAAGGTCTCACCTGTTATACCACCTGCTGCCAAACGTCCCAATCCGTCTTATCGAAATTCCACAAGCGGCGGCCCGACACAATTTTCTTGAAGCCGGCAATGCGCGGCTCTAGCTCAGCCAAACGCTCGGGCAGGTGCTCCGCGAAGGTCGCCTCAAGGAATGCGAGATCTTCAGCGGTGAGTTCTTCAATGACCGCATCGTTACCCAGTTCGCCGACGTTGCCGCCCACGTAGCAGACGGTCTCATACATAGAATCGGCAAATGCTTCGCCCACGTCACCGCAGACGACGATCGTGCCTCGCTGACCCATGAAGCCGGCCATGTAACCGCAATTTCCGCCAATGAGCAGGAGGCCGCCCTTCATCGCCACACCGGCGCGCGCGGCGGCGTGCTTGTGAATGACCACCGTGCCGCCGCGAATGGTGGCTGCCGCGCCGTTACCGGCGCTGCCACGGACGATGACCGTGCCCGAGAGCATCGATTCTGCGAGACCCCAGCCGGTGCTGCCGTTGACTTCCACAGTGGCGCCGTCCATCAAGCCGCCACAGAAGTAGCCCACACTGCCGTCAAATTGCACTGTTGAAGGTTGCAGCAAGGCCACGCCCAGATTGTGCCGTGCGCCCGGATTGCGAACGATGACTGCATCTTCGCCGCGAGCGATGTGGCCCTTTATGGCAGTATTGATCTCGCGGATGGTCTTACCGCTGCAATCTAGTTCAGCTGCCATACCTGCACTTCCTTCGCTTGTGCCTCACGCACACCGCCAATGCCCGGAAATGCATTCTCAATGGCAATTTCCTCGGTAGCAACCACAACTTCAGAGTCTGTCTCGGTAAAGAGCAGCGGCTTGAGGGCAAAGCGGTCTTTGGCAAAGCCCAACTCATTCTGCGTGGCCGCCAAGTAACTGAAGGAGCCGTCCAAGTCGTACAAGGAAGCGGTGAGGGCCTCTGTCAAGGTCATGCCTTGTGACAGCCGGTCCGCGAGATATACGCCGATGACCTCAGAGTCATTGTCAGTGTAGAACCGGACCCCGTTCTGCTCGTAGCGGCGGCGCAGGTTGTGGTAATTCGTGATGTGCCCATTGTGCACAACGGCAAGGTCCGGCCTGCCGTGTGCCCAGAATGGCTGCGAGTGGCTCAGGTCCACCTTAGATTCTGTCGAGAGGCGGGTATGACCGATGCCATGGGTGCCGGTAATGCGGGAAACCCCGTGGCTCTGTTCGAGGTTGTCCGGAGAACCTACCTGCTTGACAATTTCCAGGGCATTGCCCATGCTTACCACTTCAACGTTGTCTGCCTCCGACTCGATGAGGGCGCTGAGTTGCTGGGGGTCGCCTTGATAGTCGACTTCAAGGCGCAGGTACTCTTCGGTTGTCGTTGCATTAAGGACTCTACCAAGTGTCTGCACGCGCTTGGTGATGTTATCTTGGCGCTCGGCAAAGACGCCGTTCTCGCCCAGCTTGATGCGCAAGACAGTCCGATCGTTGCCAGGACCCGTAAAGAGGGCGACACCGGCGGAATCGGGACCCCGACACGCCAAGGCATTGAGCATTGTCAGCACCGTCTCTCCAACCGGGGCCTTATCATTGTTCGTCTTATCGAGAAAACCGATGATGCCGCACATGCGACGATCCTTGCCAGTGGTTCTTGGATATGCTGAGTACCGTGGAGACAGCGGGGCAAACTGCCATGGCGATTCTTGCGATGAATTAGCCCGTGTCTCTAGCCAATGTGACCATCCCATACTATAGCATTCTTAGAGGCGTGCCGTACACGGATGCAGTCGGTCGCTCAGGCGCCGGCTCCCGCAGTATTTTTCCTCAGGTTTGCGCGGTCCGTGTGTCCCCTCTTGCATTCTTGATATTGGCTGCAAGACTTGGAATGGGATGCGCACATCACGGAAATTGCCTTAGCGGACAAAGGAACATGTCCAAGTCTAAGCTTCCGTACGAGTCTAACACCGGCTCTCCCAGTACAATAGGGCGAGAGCGTAGCCACTCTTGGGGAGACTTGTATGACGACTACCAGTAAAGATAACGCCAACGAATTCTATGAATTCGAAAGAGCGGGATGGGAAAGAGTTGCCGCAGACTATCATCGCTTCTTTGCCAATCTCACGACGCGTTTCATCGAGCCGCTCCTTGACGCAGCAGATGTGAAGGCAGGGCAGCGCGTCCTCGATGTGGCGTCGGGACCCGGGTACGTTGCGGCGGCAGCGGCGCAGCGGGGGGCCGACGTTGTCGGGATTGACTTCGCGGAGGCTGCGGTGGCGGTAGCGCGGCGGCAGTACCCCGCTATTTTGTTTCAAACCGGCAGCGCTGAAGAACTGCCCTTTCCCGACTCTCAATTCGCTGCGGTTGTCATGAACTTCGGTCTACTGCATGTGGCCCGGCCGGAAGTGGCCCTCGCGGAAGCGAACCGCGTATTGAAGGCCGGCGGTCGGGTTGCCTTTTCTGTGTGGAGCGACCCCCAGGCAGGGGTGGGTTTCAAGATCATTCTCGACGCCATTGCCGAGCACGGGAACATGGCGATCCCGCTGCCCGATGGGCCGGCTTTCTTTCGCTTCAGCGACCCTGCAGAGAGCACGCGGGCCTTGATTAATGCCGGTTTTGCCGCGCCGTCGGTGGAGGAAGTTCGTATCACGTGGGAATTGCCGCACGAGGATGCGCTGTTTGAGACGTTCTTGCACGGAGCGGTGCGTACCGGCGCGCTGTTGCAGGCGCAGACACCGCAAGCACAGGCTGACATTCGCCGGGCAGTGCGAGACGGCGTGGTGGCGTTCGCCGAGGAGGGAAGGATTTGCTTGCCCATGGCGGCAGTGATTTCTTCCGGGCGAAAGCAATGAGCAGCAGTGAGGTGTTTGCAGCGAGCAACTCTATCAGCTTTACAAGAGCGCCGTATGGTAGTAATCTTTTCTGCGGAAAGGCCTTTTTGTTGGCAAGAGAGGCATTCGGGTGTTATCTGGAAAGGAGGCATAGAGAATCTAGTTCGTCGAATTCATAGCGTTAAGTTTGATGGCGTCAAGAGAGTAGGAGAAAGACATGGCAGACAGCAAAGCAAATCTGAGCCGGCGACAACTGTTGATTGGAATGAGTAGTATCCCGCTTGGAGCCGCGCTAGCGGCCTGCGGCACGGCAACGGCGCAGCCCGAGATGGCCGCTGAAAAGCCCGCGGAACAGAAGGCTGAAGCAGCGCCGCCCAAAGCGCCTGAACCCGTGGACGTGGTCTTCGTGCCGAATGGCTCCTTCAAGTTTCAAGAGGAAGGCCATGTTTCCGGCGGCTTAGTTGCGGCGTTCGGCGAAGAGTTTCCTAATGTTAATCTGCTCGTGGAACCCTACTCCGGCAACCGCAACGAGGCTTTTGCGGCCGCAGCCGCCGCGAACATTCCCTATGACGTGGTGACCGGCGGCGAAGGTACGCCCATCGATCGGGGATTACAGGGCACCGTCTTGCACCTGAATGACCACATCAAGGCTACGGGCCTGGATATGAACGACATGTGGGAAGGACTGATGGAGCCCGTCGTGTGGCGGGACGGGCGTGTGTTCGGCATGCCCTACGGCCCGGACATGCGCGTGCTCTATATGAACATCGACCTCTACATCAAGGGCGGTCTGGACCCGGCTACAGGGCCGCAGACGTGGGACGAGTTTGAGGAAGCAATTCAGAAGACGACGCAGAAGGACGCTGCGGGCAACCTGACGGTTGCGGGCTTCCCGCCGGACTGGGGCTCAAACGGCACGTGGCTCTTCATGCTCCCACTGTTGCAGCTTGGCGGCAGTCGTACGAACGACGACCGCACCAAGATGACCTTCAATACACCTGAGGCGATTGAGGCCTTTACATTTGTTAAGCGGCTTTGGGACCTGCAGGATGGGTACGCCGCCGTGAAAGAGTTTCAGGCAGCGGCCCGGCCTTCCGGCAGAAACCGGGGAGCGGCGCTCATCAATGCGAAGTGCGCCAGCATCTACATGACGTATGCCGAGCGCAAGCAGCAGATTCGTCCGATTGACCCGGACTATGAGTTTGGGTATACCGGATTCCCCTTGCCCGCTAATCCTGCGCGTCAAGCGAGCCTCGGCGGCGCCTGGATCCACATGGTTTCCGGTTGGACAGAGGTGGCGGAAGAGTCCTTTGCCTGGCTGGAATACCTTGCGCGGCCGGAGAATACGCTGGCGTTCACCAAGACCTTCGACCGCGTGCCGGTGCGAAAGTCGGCAACGCTGTCCGAGGAGTTCCATGAGAACGATCCGTTTATTCTCCATATGTCGGAGAACATGCAGTATCGCACGTCTACCCTTGGCTTTGGCGTGCCCGGTTCCGACCAGATGCGCATTGAAGTACTCACGGGGAAATGGGTAGGATCGCTCTGGAACGGCGAGATCGGCATTCAGGAAGCCCTCGCCACGGCTGAAGCGCAGATGAACATCATCGCTGAGGACTGGCGCAAAGAGCTTGGGATCTAGGCGGCTGGCTTCGCTTAGCCTTGCTTAAGGCCAATACCGAAGTTGGTTGACTGGTCGGTAGACTCTGAGAGCGAAGCGAGGAAGGCGTCTCCTGCGAGATTTCTTGGACTCCTCGCTTCGCTCTGAATGACACGCGTGCGCGTGGGATTCCCCATGCGCAACCTAGATCTGGCTGACTCTCACCTTAGAACGAGACAGTAAGCACTGGCACGAACACGTCGTAATCTGAACCTGAAGGAGCATTCTGTGGCGGGTGACATTGACGTAGCAATTGTCGGCGGCGGGCACAACGGACTGGTGGCCGCGACTTATCTGGCGCGCGCCGGACTTTCCGTGCATGTCTTTGAACGCCGCTCTTTCACGGGCGGGGCGGCGATTACGGAGGAACTGTGGCCGGGCTTCAAGTTCTCGACCTGCGCCCATATGGTCCACGGCATTCAACCGAAGATCTATCGCGACTTTCGCCTGCTCGAACGGGGGATGGAGGTCATTCCTCGCCAGGGAATTCAGGTGTTCCCGGATGGGACGTACTTTGGGCCAAAAACCCATGATTCGCCCCGCAATCGCGCCCTGCACTTGACACAGGAAGAGCGGGAAGGACAGCGCCGCTATGGGGAGTTCAAGAACACATTGCAGGGGGCGATTTCACCGTACCGGCTCCAACCGCCGCCCTCGCTCGCTGAGGTGCGCGCGAAAATCGCCGGGACACCGGCCGCCGCTGTGCTTGAGAAAGCGCTGACCACACGGATCTACGACCTCCAGGATGAGTTTCTGCCGGATGGGCCGCTCAAGGACCGCCTGGCATATGAGGCGGGCGCCGCAGGCAGGAATCCGCTGGCATTTCAGTTTGCCTACGCCTCCTTGAACGCGGTTGATGAAGAAACGGGCATCAAGCCGCCGAACGGCTACGTGCGCGGCGGCGTTGGCGTGATTAGCCGCCTCTTTAGAGAATCGGCGGAAGAGGCCGGTGTCACGATTCACACCGACCATGAGGTTCAGGAATTTTTGGTCGAGGACAGCAACGTGACCGGCATCCGGCTTGCAAATGGCGGGGAAGTGCGGAGCCGCGTCGTGGCATCCAATCTCGATCCCAAGCGGACGTTCCTGCGCCTCATGCCCGAGGCACACTTGGATAGCGGCTTTCGCAAGCGCATTGCGGGACTCATCACTCACGTCAGTTGCTACAAATTCCTGGCAGTGATTTCCGAGCTGCCGCAATGGACCGCCTGGGACGGCGACCCGGACGTGCCGAGTAGAGGCGCAGTGGTAATTAGCCTCAATCGCGCCGAGATGTCCGCTTGTTACGACGACTTGGAGGCCGGCCTCCCGCCCCGCAAGCCCTTGATAAGCTTTTCGATACCGTCCGCGGTCGATGACAGCCTCACTCAGCCTGGGTACCACACAGCCTCAATTTGGATATACGCGGCGCCAGGGAAGTTACGTAATGGCTCCTGGGATGAAGTCCGCGAGCAGGTGGCGGAGGGGCTCATCGATCAGATCACCGAACACGCGCCGAACTTCCGCCGCTCAATTCGCGACTACAAGCTGCGCACACCGCTCGATTTGGAACGCGAAAACGGGTTGACCGACGGTTGTATCTGGCACATCCAGCACATTGGCGAACATCTTGTGTGGAACCGTCCGCTGCCGGAGATTTCGCACTACCGGGCACCATTGAAAGGGCTCTATCTTTGCGGAGCGGGCCAGCATCCGGGTGGTGAGATTAGTGGCGTTCCCGGCCACAATGCTGCCCACGAGATTCTGAAGGATCTCGGCCAAGTTTGAGGGTATGCGCGAAGGTTGATTATCTAAACACAGTGGCAGCTAGCAACATGGATTGCGGTGGCGGGCAGAAGGCGCAGGATTAAAACCTGCGCTACTGTTTCTCGGACACGCAGAGGGATGAATTCGGTTGCCGCTACAACAGCGGACTTCAAAGCAGCGGTGAGAGTTTGAAAGCGAGAGTCAAGCCCCGCGGAGCAGTTCTCGCTCAGGGCCTACAACTCTTGCGCAAGTCCGAATTAATGGCTTTCTGGCAAATTGAACCCGGATTTCCCAAGAAACAGGTATAGGGTCAGCATTCCATAGGAGGACGGCGGAGGTGTAGCCGACTATGACGGATACAATCAAGCACGCGGTTCTGTCAGCGGAATTACAGGGCATCGAATGCCACACGCCGCATGCGGTCTGCAGTGGTGACACGCTATGGACCGTGTGGCAGGGCTATCAGCGGGACGACGAGAAAATCTACGCGAGAGCAATGCACGGTGACGCGCCTGCGCAAATTGAGACGCTGACTCCAGAAGGGGGCAGAAATCACTCGCCCTGCGTTGGAATTGTCCGGGGCGTGCCGGTAAGCGCCTGGATCAGCCAGGATTCAAGTCAAACCTATGCTGCCGTTGGCTCCACGCGCTCTGAATCCGGTTGGGAAGCCCCCAAACCACTTGGCAGCAGGGGTTTCGTAGTCTCGCTCCACGCTGACTCTACGGATGAACGCATGGCAGCGGTGTGGTGCGAGGCTGAGTCTCCCGGCGAATACGTCATCCGACTCGTCGTCAATGAAGGCGCAGACTGGTCGGTACCGATAGACGTAACGCCCGCGGCCGGGTGGGTGCAACGCCCGGAGGTGGCTGTGACGCCAGACGGCTGTTGGGTGGCTTGGGATGCCTATGATGGCAGCACCTTTGGCATTCACGCCGCCTTTGTGGACAATAGCGGCGCTGTGACTCTCAGAGAGACAGTATCCGACCGCGCTGTTGAGACGGCCATGGTTACGCCAGAAGCGTGGCAACTCGTGCCGTCACTCACTGTTGACAGCGAGGGCAATCCCTGGATTGCGTGGCTCTGTCGCCAGGAAGTCGTGAGCGACACGAGGGTGCTCGACCAGTGGCCCGTGGCTCGGGTCGCGCGGCGAGTCGGCGGGCACTGGGAGCTGGTGCGTGACACCAGCGGCTCGCCGGACCTCGGAATCCTGGCTTGGGGCATGTTGGAGTGGCAGGGCTTGGGAGTCTGGGGCTATCTTGGCAGGCGGCGCAAGCCGCTGGTGGTTCCAGACTCTGATGGGGGCGTCTGGTTGCTCTGGGAACGCAAGAAGTATGCGAACGGCAACACGACCATTACGCCGGGCGTGCTCTGCGGGCGGCGTCTCGAAACGACTGCCGACCAATCTCTGCCCAACGTCCACGATACCCGCTTCATTGCTGACGGACCCCGTTACTACACACCGGTTGCGAACGCCGCTGGGAAGGAAGGCCTTTGGGTGACTGCGCGGGTTGCGCCGGAGATTTCGGTGGAAGACGTTTGTGTGGCGGCGTATGGCGTGGCTGACTTGCCGGTCTTGCGCGATGAGGGAGCTTGGCACGGATGCTTTCCCGTAACGGTGGATGAACCCCGCCTGGAGCCCAGGCCGCGTGTGCAAGTCCAGGAGAATGTTGCAAGAGCGGAGACGAAAGAGCAGAGAGAAACTGAGCTTTCACTCTATTGGGCGGACCTGCACGTGCATTCAACGCATTCTGCCGATGCGGAGGGCTACGTTGACGAACTGATCGCCTACGCGCGCGACAAAGCTCACCTGGATTGCATGGCTATTTCCGATAACGATAAGCACCTCCTCAGCCTCACGACGTCGGAATACGACCTGGACTACCACTTTGCGCGTCACTTTCAGCACTTGGACGATCTGGTCTTACTTCCTGCGTTCGAGTGGTCGCAGATGAGTCGCGCAACCGGCGCCAGGACCTCTAATCACCGCACGGTGATTGCCGGAGACAAAGACTTGCCGCTCCTGCGTTATACGGAAGTGGAAGGAGCGCCGCTCTCGGCGCTTGCCGCGCACGCTGAGCAGCATGGCGCGATCTTGCACCCGCACCACGAACACTGGCAATACTTATCCGACTCAGGGACGGAGACGAACATGGAGGTTTGCTCCGGCTGGCGCGTGCATATGCTCGACCGGGAGTATCGGCGGAAGATCCACGATGTGCTCAAGAGTGGCCGCAAGCTGGGCTTCATCGGTTGCAGCGACGGCCACCGCCGCACGGCGGGTACCGGTGGCGGGCTGACGGGAATTTACGCCGAAGAGTTGACGCGCCCGGCGATTCTCGATGCGCTGCGGCAGCACCGTTGTTTCGCTACCGACGGTTCCCGTATTGCCGTGCAAGTCTGGGTTTCCGACGTCTTCATGGGAGGCGAGGGCAGGACTGAGGCGCCGCCGGAAATCAGTTGGAAGGTGCAGCTACGAAATCAACCGGCGACCATCAAGCTGGTGCGTGACGGCCAGGTGATTAGCGCTTGTGAAGCTGTTGACGAGCATGCGTCGGGCGTCTATACCGATACTGATGCGTCACCCGGCCCGCACTTCTACTACCTTTGGGTCGAACAATCAATGGCTTGGCGCAACCACCTTTCCAACGTTGCCCCAGCCTGGGGACCGCGGGCATGGTCGAGTCCCACGTGGATTGATTTTGTCCCATAGAGGGGCTGTTGGCCCTGCCATCCATTCACTGGGAAGCAAGCTCTTAGCCTTCTCATTGGAGGTGAACGGGCTTGCACACTTCGATTGCTTCGTGTCACGCTTAGCGGGGAGAGGAACGTCCTCTGCGGCGGTGAACGCTCGTTTTCCAAATCCTCGACCCTTAGATGGGGACTGTTTCGCCGTGTGAAAAAGCAGGCAAGGGATTGAGCTGCCGAATGTCTACCCCCAAGACTCTCGCGGAGTATCCAATTCGGCGGGGAAGTACGGGCGAAATGCGCGAGTTTGAGATCATTCAACTGAACATAAGTACAAAGATGGCGATAGGTGTAGCAGGGAGGCTGCGTTGCAACCACTAGTCTTGTTTTCTTCCGCGGTGGTGCCGGGCCTCATTCTCATGTGGTACCTGCACAGCCGGCCACAATATCCGCAGCCGCGAACTATCCTCTGGGCTACGTTTGGCTTCGGTATCCTCATCACGTTGCCGGTGATCATTTTGGGATTTCCCATATCGCTTATCTATGTCCTCATGCCCAGCTACTTCTTCGTTGCATTGGCAAGAGCAATTCTCGGCACCGCAATTCTCGAAGAATCATTCAAGTATTGGATACTCGTTGGCTACTCGTGCCAGCGCAAGCGGCTGGCTGAGCCGTTCGATGGGGTGGTCTACGGTGTCGTCGCTTCCCTCGGATTTGCAACTTTTGAAAGCATCGCCTTTGTCATAGAGGGAGATGTGCTGGGAGCGGCGCTACGAGCTTCTACCTCGGTTCCCGCGCACGCCGCGCTCGGCGCCATCATGGGGTACTACCTTGCACAGGGCACGTTTGGTGAAGCGCGCCGGGGACGATCCTTGCGTTTGGCCTGGGTGATTCCGGTGATTCTCCACATTCTGTATGATTTCCCATTGTTGCTCGGCGAGCTGTGGTTACTGCCGCTTTCCCTGGTTGCGCTTGTCGTCATGATAGTCTGGGCTGTGAGGATAATCCGCCGCGTGCAATCTAGTCAGCGGCGCCGCAGCATTTCGATCTGGGGAGAGCTTGGATCAAGAGAGGGGCAGTTTAGCTCTCCACACGATGTAGCGCTGGACCCACAGGGAAACATGTACCTGGCCGACACACTCAATAACCGTGTCCAGAAGCTTTCTACTGATGGGGAAGCGGCTGCGCAATGGGGAAATACCGGGCAGAAGCCGGGCGAGTTTCGCTCCCCCCGCGGCTTGACGATTGACGTGGACGGTCAGATGTTTGTGTCGGACACACTCAATCACCGCATCCAGAAGCTATCCGCCGAAGGCCAACCCCTGCGTCAGTGGGGTGAGCAGGGCTCCAAGCCCGGACAATTCCGTTCGCCCGGTGGGGTCGCGGTGAATTCCGCCGGTGAAATCTTTGTCGCAGACACCGGCAATAACCGCATCCAGAAGCTGTCTGCGAGCGGTGAATTGCTAGAATTGTGGGGGTCGTCCGGCGATGAGCCGGGTGAATTCCGCGCGCCGACTGGCATTGCGGTTGATCACGAGGGCTGGGTCTACGTGACGGATTCGGGTAATCATCGTGTCCAGAAACTCTCAGCGGAGGGTGAACCAACGCAGCAATGGGGCGAAGAAGGATCCGAACCGGGTCAATTTCGCAATCCCAGCGGCATTGCCCTGGACCGGAGCGGCAGAATCTATGTAGTGGACACGTGGAACAACCGCGTACAGGAGTTGTCCGCTGACGGCGAGCCGCTCTTCGAATGGGGCCCAATGGCTGCCGGTAAGCAGGGACTGTTTTCGGATCCATGCGGGATCGCTGTGGATGAGGGAGATCACGTCTATGTGGCGGATACCGGCAATCACTGCGTTCACAAGCTCCACCCATTCAGCGCGCTAATGTCGAGCTCCGGGGTGCAAGACCCCGAGCCGTCCAGTTCGCCGACAACTTGAACTCGATGTGCGGGGCCGGTTGGTTGCTCGCCCGTTGCAGAGTCTAGAGAGCGGTCGATCCCCTACACGGGCTTGAGGTGGAGGAAAAGCTCGCGATCGCCGTGCTTGCCGGGCAGCGGACTCTCGACGACGCCCCTCACCGCGAGATTGTGCGCCGGACACCACGCAATGAAGGCATCGCGAATGCGGCCTTGCGTATGTGCTTTGCGCACTGTCTCGCCTTTCTGCAGGGCGACCGAGCCTAATTCAAACTGCGGTTTGAGAAGAACAACGAGGTCTGCGTCAGCTCGTATCAGTGTGCACACATGTGGCAAGACGGCCCGCAATGAGATGAAGGAAACGTCAACTAGGGCGACGTGCGGCAGGTCGGGCAGTGAAGTGAGGTCGCGCACGTCGGTCTGTTCGTAGACCGCGACTCTTGGGTCTGCCCTCAGTTTCTCGCTCAGTTGATCGCTCCCCACGTCTACGGCGAAGACCCGCCGGACGCCTTGCCGGAGCAAGAGCCATGTGAAGCCGCCGGCGCCGCTGCCGACGTCGAGGGCCACTCTGCCGCTGCAGTCTATGCCGAAGCGCTCTAGCACCCCCGCCAGTTTGCGCTCACCACGGCCGATGCGCAGCGCGCCCTGCACGTCGACGAAAATCTGCGCGTCTGGGTCAACCTGAGCTGCCGGTTTGGTAATCGTCCTGCCGTTGACCTGTACCCCACCGGTACGAATGGAAAATGCGGCCTTTTCGCGGCTTGGGAAGAGGCTGCGCGTAACGAGCAGCCGATCGAGGGGTGTTCTTGTTGCGCCGTGTTCTTGTGATCCGGCCATGCCGACGCCTAAACGCTCACAATGACACTAGGGAATTTCGTTCCAACACTGGCCTTTGCGCCGGGGTGCGTTGAAAACGCAGCTACTACTGGCTACTTGCAAGAGGGCCGCATACTTTGGTGCTGCGGAAACAGTGAAGATCACGCAAAGAGGAACTGTCCGGTAGCGCGGGTTTCTAACCTGCGCTACCGAGCAACGTGTACTTGCTGCGAGACCCAAGCTTGGGAAAACCACCTGGCACAACGCCTGCGAACAGGGCTACTAGCCACTCCCTGACAGGCGCCAACGTCTTGAGCAGCCAGCACGTGCTGAACTCAGGCGAATGCGGTCTCCTGCTACCTTGCCAAGAGCATCTTCGCAATTCGCTCAATGCGCGCGTTCACGAGGATGCCGGATCATTCGCTGGTTGTGCTAGTCTTCAACTTCGACGATGATTTCGATTTCGACCGGTATGTTATTTGGCAGCGCACCCATGCCGACTGCTGAACGGGCGTGCTTGCCCTTGTCGCCAAAGACCTCCACCAAGAGATCGGAGCAGCCATTCATTACCTTGGGTTGGTCGGCAAAGTCCGGCGTGCCGTTGACCATGCCCAGCACCTTGACAATGCGGCTGACCTTGCTGAGGTCGCCGGTAGCATCCTTGAGGGCGCAGAGAAGATTGAAGGCGGTGAGCTGCGCGGCCTTGTAGCCTTCCTCAATACTGTACGTCTCGCCCACCTTGCCGTCGTAGTTAGGGGAGTTGGGGTCGCCGGCGCGATTGGGGCCCTGGCCCGATAAGTAGACGAGGTTCCCTGTGCGCACCCAGGGCACATAGTTTGCGATCGGCGCGTTCGGCGTCTGAAGTTCGAATCCAAGTTCTTTGAGTTTCTCTTCCGGTGTCATAGTTTCCTTCTCCTTCAACCATGGCGTGCGTGGTTGGGTGTGCCTAAGCGTGAACACTCGTTCTGCATTGTACGGTGACACCGGCGCAAGGTCAAAAAGCGCAACACAATACGACCTGCGCAGCCTGCCGCGAGTAGCAATATAATGGAGTACATGGTGGCGGAAACAGACAAGCGCATCCATCCTCGCGTCGCGCAGGACATGGAACGCCTCCGGCAGGCGGTCTGTCACAGCATACCCGATGTTGAGACGCTCATTCTTACCGGCAGTTTCGCCCACGGTGAGGGTGCGTTCCAGAATTCTGCCGGGGGACTGCAGCCGTTCAATGATTACGACGTGGTGGTGGTTGCCAAGATTGAGCCCGACCCTCGGTTTCTCAAAGATCTGGCGCGTCAGGTCGCGCGCATGCTTGGCATGCGCGGCGTAGACCTGCTCGGCGTCGGCCTCCATCGGTTTGCGTGGTTACCGCCAAGCATCTTCAACTTTGATCTGCGGCATGCGGGCTACGTGGTACATGGAGATGCGACACTCCTGGACACGTTGCTTGACTGGCAGCCGTCAGACATCCCTCTTATCGAGGCGCAGGTCTTGCTGCTCAACCGGATGATTTGCTTGCTGGAGTGCGTTGAAGACGGCCCGGAAACACCGCAAGCCGACGAAGAGACCGGCATCTTCCTCGCATACCAATCCAGCAAGGCGGCATTTGCGATTGCAGATGCCGTTGCGCTGCTTCACGGGATGTACGCCATTCGGTATGAGGGCAAACGCGACCTCCTGCGTTCACTGGTTCCCGCCGCTAGCGAGAGCGTTGCGCTCGCGGCGGCGGCATGGCGCTTGCGGCAGGGGCTCGAACCGGCAAGTCTCGGTATGCCGCCTGATGCCTTTTGGCGGCGAACCCGCGCGGCGCTGCTGCCAACGTTCACTTACTTGATGAACTGGATGTATGCACGCGACCGACCCTTTACGACTCCGCAGGACCTTGCACACTTTATCGCAAATTACGCTTCCAGTAATACGATACGCGGCGCTATCGAAGCGGCACAGTACTTGACGCTCGCCGCCTGGGACGAATCCCGACCGGACAGGGAACTGCTGGCTTTGGCCCGGGACCTTTTGGCGAGGGTAGGTATTGCCTGCCCTGGCACAACGTGGCCGCTCGTCCGCCGCACGGTTGTAGCAGCATGGTTTCGCTACTGTCACTGATATGTCAACTCTTCTTCACCCGCCTCTCACCCTTCTCTTGATCGACGCGCTGCGTCACGACTACGTGACACCGCAGAGCGCGCCGTTTCTCTACGGGCTCATGCAAGAGGGCAAGTCCGGCCCGCTCATTTCAACGTATGGCTTTCAAGAGCATCCCGGCTTCCTGACCGGCTGCTTGCCCAATGAGACTGCAGTCGGCCACACCATGTTTGTGCGCAACCCCGCTGCCTCTCCCTTCCAAGAGATTGATATTCCTACGGATGACGTTCTAGAGAAGCATCCACAATTGGAGAGGGTGCTGCGTCCGCTCTGGGATCGTAAGACGCACAGGATCGAGAATGAGAATGGACACAGCGCCTCCGCCTGTTACGGCATGACCGCGCGCATTCCTCCCGCGCTGTTGCCGCAGTTCGCGTTTGGCTGGGAGCGCGATTCTCAGGAGTATGGCGCGCTCGGCGTGCCTAGTGTGTACGATCTGTTGCGTCGCGCCGGCAGGTCCTGGCTCGCCCTCGGACATCCCCGCGACGACCAACGGACAGAGAACCTCCTGGCGCAGTTTGGTGCGGCCGTAAGGCCGGAACACAGACTGGTCTACTTGCACTTCGGCGAACTTGACTGGCTTGGGCATGAGCATGGTCCCGGCAGTCGTCAGGTGCTCGCCGCGCTGCGAGGCATTGACCATGCGGTGGAGCGGATTTGCGCCTCGATGCAGGAAATGCATGGAAGCGCGGCCACTCTCGTGTTTGGCGATCATGGCATGGTTGCCGTGGAGCGAACGGTGGACGTACAGGCGGCGCTGGCCCAAACCGGCCTCTCAATGCCGGAAGACTATGTGTACTTTCTCGACTCTACCGGCGTCCGGCTGTGGCCGGAGCACAAAGCGGCAGAGACCGCGCTCTGCCGGGCGCTCGCTGGGCTTGACGGCATCCGGCGGCTTACTGAGATTGAGCGAAAAGAGCTTGGTGTGGCGTATGCCGACAGCAGCCCGTACGGCGAGATAATGTATGCGACGGAAGCTGGTGTCCTGATTTGCCCCAACTTCTTCCAAACGGAAGCAGTGCAGGGCATGCACGGCTACCTGCCTGACGCGAAAGACAACTGGAGCCGCTACATTGCGCACACTATCGATTGGGCGCCAGGCCACGCTACACTAACAATGCAGGAGCTCTTTCCGATAATTGTACGGGCGCTGGGATTGGAAGCGCAGATGGATGTGATGGCAAAGGAGCAACAGGAATGCCGCGCCGACGCCGCGACGGTCTTCCCAGGTAGACTGCCTCCGCCACGAGCAGGGCTGTTGGCATATCAGGAGTCTGCAGCGGCGATTCCGCCGGAGACGGCCCCCAGCGTAAGCGTGATAATTCCAACCTACAATCGCGCGCATCTCTTGCCGCGACTGGCGGAGGGTCTTGCGGGGCAGAGCCATCCACCTAGCGAAGTGCTCTTTGTCGATGATGGTTCAGACGACGACACGCCTTCCATACTTGGCGCCATCTGCGGCGAACGCGAGAGTTGGCGCATGATTCGACAGGAAAACGCAGGTCCCGCGGCAGCGCGTAACTTGGCGATAGGCGCCGCGACCGGCGATCTGCTGGTGTTCTTTGACGACGACTGCGTCCCGCACTCGCGCTTCATCGAGGAGCATGTGCAGACACACCTCAGCAGGGGCGCGGGCTTCGCGGTTGCCGGGTATACCCCTTGGCATCCGGACCTGGAAGTCTCGCCGTTTATGGAGATGGCCTTGCGGGGCGTGCTCTTTGCATTCAACCGCATTACCAATCCCGAAAACCTGCCGTTCACTTGCTTCTACACGGCAAATTGCTCGTTGTGGCGGGAAGACTTTCTTACCATTGGAGGTTTCGACGAGACGCTGCGCTTCTACGAAGACGCCGACCTTGCTTATCGCTTACAGCAGCGGGGCATACGTCTGGTGTTCAACGAACGCGCCGTAGCCTACCATGCCGTGGCGGTAGACTTGGAGCAATTCCTTAAACGCCAGCGCGCCGCTGGGAAGTCAGCGGTACGGATGATGGGCAAGTACCCTCACTTGGCGGACGATATAGGCGTCACCGAAATCGCTAACCCGCAACTCAGGGAAGAATACTATGCCACAGTACTGCGCCACGCTTTTGTGCAGGGGGTGGAGGATGCCCTGCGGGAGGCAGATGCAGAACGGCCGCCACTTGCGGCGGACGGTAGCCAAGACGCCGGCCGCTTTGAGGAATGGATGCACGGCTGGGTGAGCGATCTCCTGGAGCAGCATGAAGCCTTGGAAGGCCGGCTGCAATTCATGGAAGATACCGTGATGCAGAAGGACCAGTACATCCGCGAAGTTGTGCAAGCAAAGGACGAGGCAATCAACGGTCTGGAGGCCACGCTGCAGCGCTACCACCAAATGCTGCCTTTCCGCATCTACTTTTGGCTGAAGCAGCGTGTGCGAACATAAGCCGAATTGGCGGCGGACTGGGGATGCAGTTCTCCTTGTGAGTGAAGCAGTCTAAGAGAAAGAGGGAGGCAGAACCTCTCTCCGTCATTCCCGCGTGCGCGGGAATCCATCCGCCTCGCGCCTCGCGTCTGCCGCCAACAGCGAGAAACTCGACTCCCCGTTCCACTGGACCCACAGATGTCTTGCCGGAGTATTCCAATAGCAAGTAGGGATCCGCACGCCCACCCCCGAGGCGATTGTGGGCGTGCGGGTCTAAGCAACGTAGTTGGGAATAGAGAGCCCCTACTCTTTGACCGGAAACGTGATCGGCGCGCCGTTCTGGGAGGCCGATTGCACCGTGGCAACGAGCACTTCTACCACCCTCCGTCCGTCGTAGGGTCCTGAGATCTGGGGCAAGGCGCCTCGTCCTTCTACCAATGCGATGAGTTCTTCAATTGCGGCGGCGCTGCCTGAGACCGTTGCCGCAGCCGCCGGCAGCGCTTGTACGCCGTCGTCGGTTTCCAATTCGTCGGGACCGGAATTGCCCAAGCGGATCCGCCCTGTTTCTCCCATGACTTCTAATTCGAAGCGCGGAAAGACGTCTTGCCCGCCGCTATAGAGCGCGCGCACGCCGTTCGAAAAGAGAAAGAAGGCGCACACGCCGGGATCAGTGGCGGGATCGTGTCCGCCGTCGCCGGCGTAGCGCGGTCCGTAGTCCGCAAAGCGGTTGTCGTATCGCGCCGTCAGCCACTCCGGCTCCCCGTCAGCCAAGAAGCAAATCGCATCCATCAGGTGCGTGCCGTTACGAAAGAGCATGGCGCGCGCGCCGCCAAGTTTGCCGACGATGGCGCGCACCGGGCCGATTTCGCCGTTGCGGATCGCTGCACGCGCTTCATACCACTGGGGTTGCCAACGACGGCTGTGATCTACGGAAAGAAAGACGCCGTGCTTTTCTATGGCCGCGATCATACGGTCGGCGTCGGCGAGCGTGGTGGCCAGCGGCTTCTCGCAGAAGATGGCGCGCGCCCCCGCTGCCGCGGCGTCAACGGTAATGTCGGCGTGGCGGTGATCGGAAGTCACCACGCTCACCATGTCCAAGTTCTCATGCGCCAGCATCTCGCGATAGTCTTGGTATTGGGTTATTGCGGGCCACCGGTGCTGCCATGTGGAGACGAAATCCTGGGTGCGCTCCGGCACCAGGTCGCACACCGCAACGACTTCCGTCGCGGGGACGCAATCATAGCCCGCCGCGTGCGAATGCGGTGCAACAGTGCCGAGAATGGGATGCGACAACGCTCGCGCAGGCTGACTGGCAATGCCGGTACAGCCGACGATACCAACACGGTAGGTAGCCATCATAGGACTCCTTTGCTCATGCGCCTCTTGGCTTGCTAAGGGTGCGTTTACGTGACTCCTGGTTCGATGCTACAATTATAGTCTAATGCGGGCCCGTAGCTCAGTTGGGAGAGCGCGTGAATGGCATTCACGAGGTCGTCGGTTCGACCCCGATCGGGTCCACCATAGTGCGGTATGGCTGTATGCAGTGCAGTTTGAGGCTGTTCCAGGTCAACCGTAAGTCCCTTCTTTAGTCGCTTTGGGCGTCTAGCGCCATTGGCGTGATGCCGGTAAGTCTGTTCCTTGGAACGCCCGGCGGCAATGCCTGGCAGCAAGTGCCCTGAGATTCTTGTAAAGAATTTCTTGGATGGACCCATCTCACGCCCTGTATTCGCTCCCTCTGCGCTAATCGTGTTGACAATGACATATATCAATGCAACGCTCTTCCTGAAGTCCCCACTGAACCTAGCTTAGACGCATTCCACGAAGTCTTGACCGCTATTCTCTGATTCTAGAATTGATGAATTAGATAGTCGTTATGTGCCCACGAATGTAGCATGCTAGCCTTTGCCTAGCTCTGCGGAAAGATGAGGTCTCATGATTGGTGTATCAAGCACGAGAATTCGGGTTAGGAAGTCCGCGGTGGGGTCTTCCTCTTCATCGCGGGGAGCGACAATGGGCACCGCTTGGCGCAATGGTTTGCGAGGCATGGGGCTCGCGGGCATGCTCTTCATGCTGAGCGTGCTATTAACCGGCACGGCAAGTGCGGCAGACCCCACGGTTCCAGAGCAACCCGGCGCGCCGTCGTTGCGCGTGGTGAATCTTGACACCATCGAGGTCAATTGGAACAAACCTGCGGACGGTGGCGAAGAAATCCTGCGTTACTTGCTCGAATACCATAGGATGGGTGACGACTTTAGTATTTCGAGAGTCATCAGCGAAGATGAGGTGAGGCCAATTCGAATTAGCGACTTGCACGCTGAGTCAACATACTCCTTCAGGATTTCCGCGGCAAACCGCCTCGGGGCTGGGCCGTTCTCGGAGGAAACAACCGTCCGGCTAATACCGGGGGCGATCCAGTCCGGAGAAACCACTACTGAGTCCGACGACTCCAGCTTGCCGCGGGTGATAGGGCGAACGAGTGCAGCCACGGCCACCGAGGTAAAGGGCGACCGCCTCGTAATCACGCGTCACGATGAAGCCGGCAACGCATTCGAAATCGGCGTGGGTTGGATTGCGAAAGATGGTTCGAGCCAGGTTGTGGTTGGCTTTATACGCGACGTAACGCTGGGTCAGACCTACAACATCGTCCGGTACGAGGACACCGGCAAGATCGTGCGCCGCTGGGTCGCGCCCCACAGTTCGCTGGTCTACTCCATTCCCTGGGCGATCGTCAATACGCGTTTCTCCGTGCCGGTAGAGGTAGTGAGGGCAATACCTTTGGACCATCGCTTCCCTGAACCGAACCAATTGGCGCGCCTCTTCGATGGCAGTAGTGTCCGGATATATGCCTACGATGCGAACCAGCTCAAGTGGCGGCACATCCCGGACTGGCCGACGTTCCTGGCGATGGGTCTCCTATGGCGTAACGTAACCGCCGCGGATGATAAATTCTTCGAGCGCATTGCCACCGGCGAACCGTTCCCAGTCATCGGCACACCTTAGTGAGAAGAATGCCCGATCTGTCAGACTCCTTTGGTAGCCGTCGCTCCTCAAATGGCACTACATGGGCGAGTTCCTCAACACCGGCCACTTGATGCAGAACGACATACCGAAAGAGGTGTGGCTGACCCGGAAGCTGTGGGGTTTCGCATCTGAGCCGCAGCTCCTGCACCACGGCCGGGCGACGCTGATCTCGGAAGCAATTCTGGCCCACGGCGGTGAGGCTCAGGCGCAGCGGGATGCTTTTGAGGGACTCTCCAAGGAAGTTCAAGCAGCCCCGCTTGAATTCCTGCTGACGCTCCAGATCAAGGTGGAATAGCCTTCCTGTTCGAGCAAGTCTCTTATTGCGGTCCTTCTAATAAATGTCGATAAGTAATTCAACTATGCGCATGTGCGCTTACCTAGCGGTAGATATAGAGTCAAAACCAACGCGGAGGGTGTATTACTCGAAAAGCTTAGGCGTAAAAGGCTAGACAAGTTTTCCCGGCTCGATTATTATTGGTACAGCGAGACCTACCCCTCCGAAATCATTGTACCCACAAACTCCAGTCAAGTAGCTTGGCTGTGGAGTAAGTGAACGATAAGGGGGCGTTGTAGGGGCTCGTGCGAGCGATGGGTGGTGCTCGCCGTGTTGTGTCGGTGTAATGCGAGAGAGGAGGGCGGCCTAGAGACCTGAACGCACTTTGTTACCGCGTTTTGTTCCCTAAAGCACGACTTGAATTCCCGCAAGTACCTCATAAGGTGGAATGTCCGCATAGTTTGAGTACTTACAAGCGAGATTGACTTCGGGTCATTGGCGTTATTGCCGTTTAGGCCTGAGTGATGCCATAGTTACAACTGTCTGCCTCCCAGCCAGTTGTGGTCATTCCCTTTCCTTTTTCAGTGAATGCGGGAAGCATTCGTGTAAGTGCTTTTCTCCACAGAGTGTCCCTTGAGTCGTTTTCCCTTTTGCGTCTTGCCGATGCGGTTCTGTGGAGTCAAGAGAAATCAAGGAGGAGATCACATTGGCAAGATACGTAAAGGCAACTATTCTGACGCTTGCCTGCTTGCTTATATTTTCGGCCTGCGGTCAAATGGCGGCGCCCGCGGCGGAAGAGTCTGAGGCAAGCGCCCCTCGATCTGTGTCGGAGGCGAAGAAAGCGCCGAGGTCTGAATCTGTGGCGGCGGAAGCGCCGAGATCTGAATCTGTGGCGGCGGAAGCGCCGAGATCTGAATCTGCTAGCGAATCTGCTGCGAAATCTGAACCAGCTCCTGCATCTGAATCGAGCAGGACCGAGAGCCGAACGGCTTCAATAGAAGCGGGAAAAGTCGATGACAATGAACAGTGGGATGAGTACCTTCAGTACAGAAGCGAGTACATTGGACCGCTTGTTCATGACCTGGACGTGACCGAGCGTTACATAATCTCCGTGACTAACGCGGCCGGTCACCCTGTTCCAAATGCTGCAGTACGTGTGTCATTCGATGGGATCAGCCTATTCGAAGGACTTACATATGCCAATGGGCAGGCACTCTTCTTTCCAAAGATTGTAAAGGAGAGCGCGGACGCCAAAGTATTCTCGGTTCTCGTTGAGAAGAACGGCATAGGTCAGTCTGTCGAGTTCAACCGGGCTGAAGACTTAAACTGGGCGATCCAGCTTGAGTTAGAAGACCAACCACTTGCGCAAGTCCCATTGGACGTGTTGTTCTTGCTGGACGCGACGGGCAGCATGGCCGACGAGATCAATCAGATCAAGTCTACGCTCCTCTCTATCTCGCACCGGATTAGCGACTTGCCGTCTCAGCCCGATCTGCGCTTTGGCATGGTGACCTATCGCGATAGAGGCGATGAGTTCATAACGCGGACATATCCCTTCGAGCAGAACATCATGGAATTCGTGACGTCGATCCAAGGCGTTGTGGCAGACGGTGGCGGCGACGAGCCCGAATCGCTTAACGAAGCACTGCACGTGGCTGTCAATCAAATGGATTGGAGACTGGGTGAGACTATTCGCCTGGTGTTCCTGATCGCGGACGCTCCACCCCATTTGGATTACCAAGAAGACTATGACTATGCCGAAGAGATGGTTCGTGCCAGCCAACGGGGCATCAAGATCTTCCCAATCGCATCAAGCGGGCTGAACACGCAAGGTGAGTACATCCTGCGGCAAATCGCGGTGCATACCATGGGTAGGTTTATTTTCATATTGTACGGTGGCAGCACGTCGCATGACGTTGGCGAATACACCGTAGAGAATTTGGACGACTTGGTAGTCAACCTTGTGGAGGAGGAGTTGGCCCATCTCCTAAGATGACAGTCTCAAGTCCTGGCAAGACCTTGCCTGGCATTGATTGGTGGATAGCGTAACAAGGAAGATAGCGTAATGAAGAGATACTTCACGACGATTTCACTGTTGCTTGTAGGCATGCTCTTACTTGGGGCTTGTGGATCCATGTCTAGCGCCACAAGTTCGGCCCCTGCCATGGAGGCAAGGAGAGAAGCGCCGCGTGCGCCGGCGCCCCCTCCGCGAGCTGCGCCTTCACAGCCAACGACCTCAGAAAAGGCACAGCCAAAACCCCAGATCGCGGGCGCGACCACGTTCAAGGACTATCCGCGCGCGACGTTTGTGAGCACGGCCCGCGACGCAATCTCGACCTTTAGCCTGGATACGGACCGTACGTCGTTCCACCTGGCGCTGAATTGGGCGAGAAACAGTTTTCGAGTAGAGCCGGACTCCGTGCGTGCGGAAGAATGGGTCAACGCGTTCAACTATGACTATGCCTTTCCGCTGCGGGAAGATAGCTTTGCGATTACGAGCGACGTGGTTGCACATCCCTTGGACAGCGAATTGCACATCGCGCGCATTTCGTTCCAGGCAGCCGACCTGGTCCACGACGATACGCCGGTGAACGTAACTCTCGTGCTTGATGCCTCGGGTTCGATGGAACGGGGCAATCGCGTAGCGATCGCCCGTGAGGCTGCGGAGAGCATCCGGCGTAGCTTGCGTCCCCAGGACCGCATTGCTGTAGTTCATTTCACCGACAACGTTATCAGCCAGTACACCGTTGAACACAGTGATCCAAGCGAAAGTACCGTCGCATGGTCAATTGAACGCCTTGCGCCGCATGGTTCCACCAACGTGCAGGCCGGACTTAATCTTGGCGTGCGGCTTGCCGACCGCATCCGCGACGAGCGCCCCGAGTCCTACAACTACGTCATCCTGATGTCGGACGGCGTGGCGAACGTGGATGCCACCGACCCATTCGCAATACTGGAAACGGCGGAAGACTACGATTCGTCTAATCCGCTGCGCCTTATCACTATCGGCGTCGGCATTGAGAACTTTAATGACTACCTGTTGGAGCAATTGGCGCAAAACGGCAACGGCTGGTACCGCTATCTCAGCACCGTCGAGCAGGCCCGGGCGACCTTTAGCCGCGATAGTTGGCTCGCGCTCTCCATTCCGTTTGCGGACCAGACCCGCGCCCAAGTGACTTGGGACCCGGAGATGGTCGCAGTGTGGCGCATCGTGGGCTACGAGAACCGCTTAACGTCCGACGAGTCGTTCACGGAGGCCCGTAAGGAGTTTGCGGAAATTCCGGCTGGCGCCGCCACGACAGTCTTCTTTGAGTTGCAACTCACGGAAGCCGGGCGGCAAGACACCTCCCAGCTTGGCCAGGTGGAGATACGCTGGGTAACGCCCGCTACCGGCGAATCCAACCGCCAGCACGCCACCCTGTTGAGCGCGAGCGACGCGAGCAAGGAAGTCCAATCCGAGGCGCTGCTGCGTTTCGGCGCAATCGTGGCGCTGGCGGCAGACCGCTACAGCAATCTCGATTATGCTGAATCTCCGGTGCACCGTGATCTGCTGGCCCTGCAGGATGAGCTGCAAACGCTTGACGGGCAGTTGGGCGAACTCACCTCTTACCGTGACTTCTCCTTTTTGCTGAACTATCTCGCAGGAATTGCCGAGAAGGAGAACCCGTCTTCAGGCTACAGCCGCTAGCAAGCGCTGGCGTGACCTGGGAGTGTGCGCCTACTTTGAGAGCCTGCTGTCACCCCTGGATGCCAAGAGCAAGCGGTGTCCGGGGGATGGACAGGGCAACGCTGCTCCAGCAGGGGTTCTTGTCGCAAGCATCTCTTAGGCAGCGAATTGGCATGTTGGTGGTGACAGTGCTGGAATTAATCGAATTGGCCATTGGTCCGTAGAGAAACCATCGAATCGCGTTAGCAAGTTCACAAAGGAGGAGCGAGACAGAATTGTAATCGACTCAGTTGAGAAGTAGTTGGCCCAATTTCCGAAATGAATTTTCATTGCCTGGCAGAGCGTTCGCCGGGCTCTACCGATTGGGCGTTCAACACGGAGGATAGTGCGATGAAGAGGTATTTCAGGACGATTTCACTGCTACTAGTGGGTGTGCTGTTGATTGCGAGCTGCGGTCAAGCGGCGATGGCTCCTGCAGGTGACGCGGCTGAGGAGCGTGCTCCTAAGTCTGAAGCCATGATGATGGAAAGGTCCGAAGAGGAAGCCAAGGCGGCGCAACCCGCCCGGCCAAGACCTACCGTAATGGCTATGCGACCAACGCCTGCTCCTGTCCCTGAGGCCAAGGCCGAAGCCCCGGCATCACGAAGCCAACCGGCTCCCTCGACTTCGCGTCCACCTGCAGTGCGACCGCCGCAGCAGACCGCAGGCGCGACCACATTCAAGGACTACCCGCGAGCAACATTTGTCAATACAGTCCGCGACGCAATCGCAACCTTCAGCCTGGATACCGACCGCACGTCGTTCCACCTGGCATTGAACTGGGCGCGCTCGGCCTACAGGGTGGAGCCGGATTCGGTGCGCGCCGAAGAGTGGATCAACGCGTTCAATTATGACTACACGTTGCCGCTGCGTGACGATAGTTTTGCCATCGCCACCGACGTAATTCTCCATCCCCTGGATAGCGGCCTGCATCTCGCGCGCGTCGCCTTCCAGGCCGCCGACTTGGCGTACGACGATACGCCGCTCAATGTAACGCTCGTGCTCGACGCTTCCGGTTCGATGCGTGAGGGCAATCGCGTAGACATTGCCCGCGAGGCGGCTGAGAGTATCCGGCGCAGCCTGCGCGGCCAAGACCGCATTGCCGTGGTCCACTTTACCACCCGCGTGCTCGACAACTTGACGGTGGATCACCGCGACCCGGATGACCGCGCCGTCAGGCGGTCCATCGATCTGCTGGCGCCGCACGGGTCGACAAATGTGCAAGCCGGTCTGGATCTGGGCGTACGGCTTGCCGACCGCATCCGCCGCGAGCGTCCCAACTCATACAACTACATCATCCTCATGTCGGACGGTGTCGCAAACGTGGACGCCACCGACCCGTTTTCCATCTTAGAGTCGGCGGATGACCGCGACGACACCAATCCGCTGCGCTTGATCACCATCGGCGTCGGCATAGAGAACTATAACGACTACCTGCTGGAGCAATTGGCGCAGCACGGCAACGGTTGGTACCGCTATCTCAGCACGGTTGAACAGGCCCGGGCAACCTTCAGCCGCGAGAACTGGCTAGCGCTGTCCATACCCTTTGCGGACCAGACCCGCGCCCAGGTGACGTGGGACCCGGACATGGTGTCGGTGTGGCGCATTGTGGGCTACGAGAACCGCGCCACGTCAGATGCGTCCTTCACCGAGGCGCGCAAGGAATTCGCTGAGATTCCGGCCGGCGCCGCCACCACGGTCTTCTTCGAGCTGCAGCTCACCGATGCGGGACGGCGAGACACGGCCCGGCTGGGTGAGGTAGAGATCCGCTGGGTAACGCCGGCGACGGGCGAGTCTAACCGCCAGCACGCGACGCTGCTGAGCAAGAGCGATGCGCTGGATAACGCCCGCGATGCGGCGTTCTTGCGATTCGGCGGCATCGTGGCGTTGGCTGCGGACCGCTACAGCAATCTCGATTTTGCCGAGTCTCCGGTGGACCGCGACCTGGCGCTCTTGCTGGATGAGCTGTGGTCGCTTGACCGGCAGTTGGGCGATCTGGCGTCCTACAAAGACTTCAGCTTCCTGCTGGACTACCTGACGCAGACTGCCCAGAAGGAGCGGCCGTCTTCAGGCTACAGCCGCTAGGCCGCCCTTTGTATTCCAGAGGCGCTTGCACATAGGCTAAGCGTTCAGAATCACCCCTTGGACATCGGCTGAATCCGGCGTCCAGGGGGTGACTGGATTCTCTACTGCAATTCGCGTGGCAGCAGCAGGACAAGCGAGTTTAGTGTGTGCAAGAGTGTGTTAATATTGCGATTGGAGGTAGAAATGTCTCGGTACGAAAGTACAAGGTGTTTGCAGTGCGAATCGCAAGCAGCGCCGCGCTTGCCCCGCTAAATTCTGCACGCCGGACTACGTGGTTAGGGTTGTTTTGTTTTTTAGCTGTGGCTTTGCTGACGGCATGCGCCGCCGAGCGGCAAGTTTCGACCGGCCCGCCGCTAGCAACCGATGCGCCCACACCTCGTGCCGAGCAGGCAGCAACAGCGACACCGGCTCCCACAGCGACCGCGGCGCCGCTGCCGACAAGTACGCGAACGCCCTCGGCTGAACCCGCAAAGACGGCACTTCAAGGCTTCATTGCCATCAGCAGCGGCAATCTGCACACATGTGCGCTGCGGGCCGACGGCACGCCTGTCTGCTGGGGTCACGACGAGTACGGCCAATCCACGCCACTGGTTGGCGAAACCTTCATCGCCATCAGCAGTGGCAATTCCCACACCTGCGCGCTCCGCGCGGATGGGACGGCCGTATGCTGGGGTGATAACCAATTGGGCCAGTCCTCACCGCCGGCGGGCGAGATGTTCGTCTCAATCAGCAGTGGCAATGACCATACCTGTGCGCTGCGTAAGAACGGCTCAGCCGTGTGCTGGGGCGTTGACTATGCCGGTCAAGCGTCGCCCCCGGAAGGCGAGCGATTCAGCGCAATCAGCAGCGGCAGTTTCCTTACCTGCGCGCTCCGTATGGACGGGAAAGCCGTGTGCTGGGGCTTTGATCTGTTCGACCAGACGACTCCGCCGGAGGGCGAACGTTTCACTTCCATTAGTTCCGGCATTACGCACGCGTGCGGGCTGCGCACAGACGGGAAAGCCGTGTGCTGGGGCGGCCAATCCGAAGGCAAGGCATCGCCGCCACAGGGCGAGACGTTTAGCGCAATCAGCAGCGGCGCCACGCACACGTGCGCAATCCGCACGGACGGGACCGCCGTCTGTTGGGGGGAGGACGCCGGTGGCGTGGCATCGCCGCCACCGGGCGAGACCTTCACCGCCATTAGTAGTGGCATCAGGCACACGTGCGCGCTCAGCACCGATGGCATTCCTGTTTGCTGGGGCCTGGATGAATCGCCGCCGGCAGATGAACGCTTCTCCACCATAAGCAGTAATGCCGGATACACGTGCGCGCTGCGTGAGAACGGATCTCCTGTCTGCTGGGGTAGTGACGAGTTCGGCCGGGCATCGCCGCCGGAGGACGAGCGCTTCACAGCGATCGCGACTAACTGGCTGCAGGCCTGCGGGCTGCGGGCGGATGGGACGCTCTCCTGCTGGGGCAACCAAGACGGAGTGCCGCCGCCGCAGGGCGAGCGATTTTCTGCCATCAGCAGCGGACAGTTTCACACTTGCGGACTGCTTTCGGACGGGACGCCATTGTGCTGGGGCAGCGATGCCGATGACTTGGGCCCGCCGCCGGCAGGTCAGCGCTTTACGGCCATTGCCAATGGTGCGTTCCACGTTTGCGCGCTCCGTGAAGATGGCAGGCCGCTGTGCTGGGGCTTGGTGGAGGGAACGCCACCACCGGCAAGCGAGCAATTCACAACTCTGAGTGCGGGCTTCACGCATACCTGCGCGCTACGTCAAGATGGCGCCCCCGCCTGCTGGGGCAACTTGGAGTTTGGCGATGTCACGCCGCCGGCAGGGGAACGCTTTACCGCCATTTACAGCGGCACAGGCCATTCGTGCGCCCTCCGCCCGGACGGCACGCCTATCTGCTGGGGCATTGCAGTTGGACTGCCGCCGGCAGGCGAACGCTTCACTACTCTCAGCATCGGCTCCGGCCATACCTGCGGTCTCCGCACAGACGGCGCCGCAATTTGCTGGAGCCTAATAAATTTCGGCCAGGCAACACCGCCCAGTGAGTAGGACGAGGTCGCAGTGAGCCAATTCACACTTGCTGCGGCTTTGAATTCGACGCGACCGGAATCCTCCTCGACTCTCTATCCAAGGAAGACCCGGATATTCGAAACGCCCTCTCTTGACATCGTGAGGCGATGTTTGGTACATTAGTGGATGCGCCCTAGAGATGGGGCGGTACATTAACAGGTGAATATGCGCAAGCAGAACTTCAATTTTGCCGATTAGAAGCAGGCTAAGTTACTAAGGGCGTACGACGGATGCCTTGGTGCCAAAGGCCGAAGAAGGGCGCGGTTGACTGCGAAAAGCTGCGGGGAGTCGTCAGCAGATTTTGATCCGCAGGTACCCGAATGGGGAAACCCGGCGAGGGTGATGCCTCGTCACCGCATGCTGAATTCATAGGCATGTGGAGGGAACCGCCTGAACTGAATCATCTTAGTAAGGCGAGGAGAAGAGATTATTCCCTGAGTAGTGGCGAGCGAAAGGGGAACAGCCCAAACTCACGCTGTGTGATAGGTTGCAGCCGTTGCAGTGTGAGGGTTGTAGGCCGCAATAGAGTCCTCTGCAAGGGGCTTAGAGAGTTGGAGAAAAGCTGTGGTTAGTAGAAGGTCCTGGAATGGCCCGCCAGAGAGGGTGACAGCCCCGTACACGAAAACCAGAGCTCTCTCGTTGTTGTGCCTGAGTACCACGGGACACGTGTAACCCTGTGGGAAACTGGGGAGCCCACTTCCCAAGGCTAAACACCTTTGGCGACCGATAGTGAACGAGTACCGTGAGGGAAAGGTGAAAAGAACCCCGGGAGGGGAGTGAAATAGAACCTGAAATCGTACGCTTACAAGCAGTCAGAGGGCTATGCCGTCTTGCTGGGACGGCGTGCCCGCGCAATGTACTTTCTTCGGAAGGTGCGGCGCGCGGGAACGCTAAGCCCGCATTATAAGACGGAATGCCTGATGGCGTGCCTTTTGGAGAATGAGCCGACGAGTTACTATGCGTGGCAAGGCTAAGGTCGGAGGGCCGGAGCCGTAGCGAAAGCGAGTCCTAACAGGGCGATTTAGTCGCGTGGAGTAGACCCGAAACTGAGTGAGCTAGCCATGGCCAGGGTGAAGAGAGAGTAATATCTCGTGGAAGCCCGAACCCACCAGTGTTACAAAACTGGGGGATGAGCTGTGGTTAGAGGTGAAATGCCAATCGAACTCAGATATAGCTGGTTCTCCCCGAAATGCATTGCGGTGCAGCCTCAGGTTAGAGTGTTGCGGAGGTAGAGCACTGGATGGGCTAGGGGCCAAAACGGTTACCAAACCCAACCAAACTCCGAATGCCGTATACATGTTACCTGGGAGTGGGACGGTGGGGGATAATCTTCATCGTCAAGAGGGAAACAACCCAGACCCTCAGCTAAGGTCCCTAAATTCAGACTAAGTGGGAAAGGATGTCGGATAGCCCGGACAGCCAGGAGGTTGGCTTGGAAGCAGCCATCCTTTAAAGAGTGCGTAACAGCTCACTGGTCAAGCCGTCTGGCGCCGAAAATTTAACGGGGCTCAAGTCTGGTACCGAAGCTAGGGCAGTGGCGCTCCCATGTGGAGCGGCCGCTGGGTAGGGGAGCGTTCCCTGTGCAGTGAAGCTCGACCGTGAGGACGGGTGGAGCGCAGGGAAGTGCGAATGTCGGCATGAGTAGCGTTAGCCGGTGAGAATCCGGCTCACCGTAAGCCCAAGGTTTCCTCAGGAAGGTTCGTCCACTGAGGGTTAGTCGGGCCTAAGCCGAGGCCAATATGGCGTAGGCGATGGACATCCGGTTGATATTCCGGAACCGCCCAGGTTCGTTATGAGCGAAGGGGGGACCGGGCAGGGTAGGAAGAGCGTGTTCTTGGCTATACACGTCCAAGCTGGTAGGCGGGAGCGATAGGTAAATCCGTTGCTCCATTCCAAACGCCGAGAAGCGATGGAGAGTCCGCGACGCAAGTCAACGGCAATTCTTTTGAGCCCAGCCTGCAAGAAAAGCCTCTAGCCAGAATATGGGCGCCCGTACCGCAAACCGACACTGGTGGGCGGGGGTAAAAGTCCCAAGGTGAGCGGGAGACCCTCTGCTAAGGAACTCGGCAAATTAACCCCGTAACTTCGGGAGAAGGGGTACCGCGACGCGTGCACCAGCCTTGCGCTGGGAAGCGAGTCGCGGTGGCACTGAAGAGGCCCAACCGACTGTTTAACAAAAACACAGGTCTCCGCGAAAGCGAAAGCTGATGTATGGGGGCTGACGCCTGCCCGGTGCCGGAAGGTTAACTAGAGGGGTTCACGCCCTGACGGGAAGCCCCGGTGAACGGCGGCGGTAACTATAACCGTCCTAAGGTTCAATTCGCGAGCCTTAGTAAAACTGGACCATATGCGGGAAACTCCTCGCACAGCCATCAGGTACTCGTTTGCACACTGTGCAGTCTTGCACTGGGTGTAGGCAGTAAAAAGCCGGATGGACATGGGGACAATCCGCAGGGAAGACTCTCACATGACAGACACGAGAGAACCCTCAGAGACTTTACGTCCGGCCTCGTCCCAACGGTTGACGGCGCAATGGATCTGCGGATTTGTGGATGGAGAAGGTTACTTCTTCGTCGATATCAATCCGCATCAAGAGATGACCTCTGGATTTCAGGTATTGCCTGAATTCACTGTGGTGCAGCATGAACGTGACGTGCAACTACTCTACGCACTGAAGCAATTCTTCGGGTGCGGAGTTGTACGGCAGGACCATGGGGACCGCATGTGCTATCGGGTGCGCAGTGTAGAGCACCTCAGGGAGCGGATCTTACCGTTCTTTGAGAAGCACGAACTGCGCTCCAAGAAGCGTGTGGACTTCATCAAGTTTCGACGTATATTGCTGCTCATGGAGCGAGGGTCACACCTCACAACGGAGGGTATTGCAGAGATCCGCGCCATCGCCGAGCAAAGGAACATAGGACGAGTGAAGAGAAAGTCCGGCCCCTCTGGAAACAGAGTGGGATGACGCGCGGCGGAGACGCCGCGTTGAACCGAGCGAAATTCCTTGTCGGGTAAGTTCCGACCCGCACGAATGGCGTAACGAGTTGGGCACTGTCTCAGCAGGGGACCCGGCGAAATTGAAGTACCAGTGAAGATGCTGGTTACCTGCGGAAGGACAAAAAGACCCCGTGGAGCTTTACTGCACCTTGGCATTGGATCGGGGCCGTCGATGCGTAGGATAGGTGGGAGCCTGTGAACCATTCCTTTTGGGGGATGGGGAGGCAATGGTGAAATACCACCCTTCTACGATCCTTATTCTAACCCCTTGCCGTAATCCGGGAGGGGGACATTGTCAGGCGGGCAGTTTGACTGGGGCGGTCGCCTCCCAAAAGATAACGGAGGCGCCCAAAGGTTCCCTCAGGCTGGATGGAAATCAGCCTAAGCGTGTAAAGGCACAAGGGAGCTTGACTGCGAGACATACACGTCGAGCAGGGACGAAAGTCGGGCTTAGTGACCCTACGGTTCCGAGTGGAAGGGCCGTGGATTATCGGATAAAAGTTACCCCGGGGATAACAGGCTTATCTCCCCCAAGCGTTCATAGCGACGGGGAGGCTTGGCACCTCGATGTCGGCTCAGCGCATCCTGGGGCTGGAGCAGGTCCCAAGGGTTGGGCTGTTCGCCCATTAAAGCCGCTACGCGAGCTGGGTTCAGAACGTCGTGAGACAGTTCGGTCTCTATCCTCCGCAGGCGCAGGGAACTTGCGAGGAGCTGCCCCTAGTACGAGAGGACCGGGGTGGACGCACCGCTGGTGTACCAGTTGTCTCGCCAGAGGCATTGCTGGGTAGCTACGTGCGGAATGGATAACCGCTGAAAGCATCTAAGCGGGAAGCCAGCCTCAAGATTAGGTTCCCCACTCTCGCTGCATTGCGGCGAGAGGTAAGACCCCAGAGAGATTATCTGGTTGATAGGCCGCAGGTGTAAGCGCGGTAACGCGTTCAGCCGAGCGGTACTAATGGTCGAGGACTTAACCGCGCTTCTAATTGGCAAAATTGCAGTTCTGCGAATGTCGGGCAAGCCTCGATGCACGAGTGCTTGAGATCGCCTGCGGCAGCCGTTTTCGGTGTGCCGCTTGCGCCCAACAATAGACTGCGCATAGTTCACCGCGGCACGTTGACATAAGGCGTCGTCTCAGTGTTTCATGCCCCCGGCCACTACCGGTCGGCGGCAGCGCGAGCGGCGCACGCATAAATCTGTCAGAATTCCTTGGGTGACAAGGCGAGGGGGGTACACCCGTTCCCATCCCGAACACGGTAGTTAAGCCCCTCAGCACCGACGATACTGCACGGGCGACTGTGTGGGAAAATAGGCCGTTGCCCAAGGATTTTTGTATTCCCGGATAGAGGGCGCGGGCCTACCCTCCACCTCTAGATGAGTACGTGATCTCCAATGATTACCCATGAGACTGGGTCTGCCCATGAGTTAGACCTCCACGAGCAGACCTGGCATGAAGCCCGGCAAAACTTTATCGAATTCTACAATGATTGGCTTAGAGGCGCCGGCGTCGGTCCGGCCGCTGCTATTGACGTCATCCACGGTTACGGCTCGAGCGGGGCCGGCGGCGTGTTGCGCAAGCGGCTGCGGATCTTCCTGGCTGAGCAAGCACTGCAGGGACGCCTGGAATTCATCCCCGGCGAGCGCGTGGACGCCAATCTCGGCCACACGGTGGTGCGGCCGATCGCACCCCTCCCTGTTGCCTTCGACTTGCTCGCAGGAGAGATGTTGACCTACTGCGTGCGCCCGCGCACCCTAAGCAAGATCACCGGCAAGTTCCGCCGCCACGGCGAACCCGCGGTGAAAGCAGCCATTGACTCTCTGGTAAGACAGCGGCGATTGCGCGCGGTTGGCAAGAACAGCCGCAAAACATACGAAGCGATCTTAGGAGTCTGATACCCTTACCGCAGTCAAGCGGAGTGGTCTTGGAGAGCAAGCTTGCCTAAAGTTCGCGATGCTATCAGAGCGATAGAGAGATGGGTGGGAATTGGTGCGGACCCGCGGAAGCCACCGACAATACAGGCATCTTGAGAAGAAGGGGCTGGTAACAGTCGCGGGACGGTTGAGTGATGACTTGGCGGCTGGGACATGGAGCAGTATCCTGAAACAAGCAGGATTGAAAAGCCGAGGTGAACGATGAAGTACACGGCGGTAATTGAAAAGACGCCGCGGAATTACTCTGCATATGTGCTGGATCTGCCCGGATGCGTGGCTACCGGCGAGACACTAGAGGAAGTCACGCTGAACATTCAAGGGGCGATTGCGTTGCACCTCGAGGGCATGCGGCAGGAAGGCATCCCAATCCCTGAGCCGGAAGCGTCAACGGTGCTGGTCGAGGTCTAGTTGCGGGAGGAAAGGCATTACGCATTGCAGTCGAGGCATGATCCTCACTGGAGCGCTAGGCATACCTGTTGGGAATCACTCGCCTTCTCCGTGTTGGATTGTAAGGACCAGACCAAGCGCCGCCAGGCGCCAGGTCATGCAAGGAAACTTGGACTAATGTGGCAAGAACGTGAAACTCTCCCTGGTGTTCACTTGGTACGTTCTGTTGCGCATCCAGTTGACTATCGGCATGGGAAGTACGTCCTGCGACAGGTGTTGGAGGTGGATGCGGCGCAGGTGGCGCGGACGGCGGGTGCGCGGCGGCCGCGATCCTATCATCGTGGCGAAACCGAGTCTTCTGAGGCTGGCGCGGCGCAGAGCCGAGGAGTCAGGGGCGAGAACGGTGAAAGCAGCCCGCCGGACGTGCGGCGGATGGTCTTTTGGGATACGGAAACGACCGGTCTGGGCGGGCCGGGGACGTACGTCTTTCTGGTGGGGTTGGGGTACCTTGAGGATGACGCGTTCGTCGTACGGCAGCATTTCATCCGCACTCCGGATGAAGAGCCCGCCATGCTGCGGGAGATTGCCGCGGCCCTTCCCCAATGGCCGACAATGACCACGTTCAACGGCGCCAGCTTCGATCTGCCGCTCTTGCGGTCCCGCTTGCGGGCCAACGACATCAAGCTCGACTTGAAAAATGTCCTGCATTGCGATCTCCTCTACGGCGCGCGGCGTCTGTGGCGGCGGGAGTTGCCCAATTGCCGCCTGCAGACCCTCGAGAAACACATTCTTGAATTTGCGCGTCAGGGCGACGTGCCTTCCAGTGAAGTCCCCGGCCTCTACTTGGACTATCTCAAGACTGGTGATTTGGCGAGCCTCAATGCGGTCTTTCACCACAATGTGCTCGACATAATCTCACTTGCTGGGTTGATGATTGCGATGCACGAGCATGAGGCGGAAACCTCGCGAGAAGCTGGCGACTAGAGCGGATTGTTCGCGCTGCGGACCCACTTGCGCTGGGCTTACGTGCTTGGCCTCCGTCTGCGGCGTCAAGGATAAGGCAATCCTCTTGGCAGAAATGCGGAGCCTTCAGTGTCTGGATGCCAGATTTCGCTGGAATGACGGACCGAAAGCCGGCGCTTCTCTCGATTACTTTGTGGGCGAAGTCTACTCTCTGCGCTTCGACAGGCTCAGCGCGAACGGTGGACAGGCTCAGCGCGAACAGTGAGACAGGCTCAGCGCGAACGGTAAGACTGGTTCAGCGTGAACGGTAAGATAGGGTGAGGCCGAACGTCATTTCAGGCTATGCATCATCGATTCGACAGTCTCAACGCGGACGGCACATTGGTTTCGGCGTCAGCGTTTCGACAGGCACACCGCGAGCAGCCCAAGGGGCACAGCTCGGCGATACATCTGGCTCTGTAGAAGCGCGTGTGGAATTCCAGCAAATTCGGTGCAAAGGGCGCAATACGAGCGCAGCTCTGCCTCACTCTAAATTACAGGGGCTAAGACCTCACACTTCCAGACTGTCAATAAGAATATGTGCGTGCAGTCATGGGGGATCAGCCGTAATGATTCTACTTGACGGTATTGGGCAGAGAGAGTAATGTGAATGACACTAGGGTTACCATAGTGGCCTAGGTGGTGTATTGGTAAGTATCTGCTTTCAAGGAGGCAGTGGAAATGCAGACTGAGCATGATGAAGGAATCTTGACAGGAGTAACACGTCGGCGACTGCTGGCAAGTGCTGGAATTGGCGGCCTGGGAGTCACTATTTTGGCGGCCTGTGGCACTGGGACCGCAACGACCATGGCGGAACCCGAAGCCAAGAAGGAGATGGCGGAGGAGAAACCGGCGGACGAGGCCCCCGTGGCAGAGGAAGTTACGATACAGTACTACTCCTGGTTCTCGGAACGGGACATGGGGAACGTAGAAACCGTCATGCTGAACCCATTTGCCGAGGCCAATCCGGGCGCGACCGTAGAGCTTGTCGTCGCACCGGGAAGCCTGGTAGGGCAGGGCATCGAGTTGACGACGATGCTGGCCGGCGGTGTCTTGGTCGATTGCTTTATGTGCCTTGCGCCCCCCTTGTACGTGCGCAACGGTCTCGTCCAGCCGCTTGACGATCTTATCAAGCGCGACAATTACGACATGACGCAGTTCGCCAGGGACGGCCGCACGACGTTTTCCTCATTTGAAGGCAATGTCTACGGTCTGACCACGTACCATCATGGTGAGGCGATTGCGCTGCTCTATAACCGCACGCTCTTTACCGATGCCGGTGTCGATGAACCCTCTGAGGACTGGGCGAACTCGTGGACGTGGGACGAGTTCCGCGACACGATGCAGGCGCTCACCAAGGAGTCCGGCGGCAAGTACACCCAATACGGCCTGGACCGGGTTGGCATCAACTACTATCCCAATACACCGATGCTCTGGGAAGGCGCCTGGATTTCGGATGACTTCCAGTCAATCACCTGTGATTCGCCGGAAGTGATAGAAGCGTACGAGTCCTATATTGCTCTCCAACTCCAGGATAGGTCCTGGCCCTCGCGCGATCAGGCCAACGAGAATCTTGGCGAGCCGCAGCGTGGTTTCACCCATTTCACGCTCGGCAAGACCGGCGTGATCAAGATGGGTTCCTGGCAGCTTGGCGGGTACCGAGACACGACGGATATCGACTGGGCATTTACGCCATTCCCGAATGCCGCAGTTTCTCTGCCTGAGTTCAAGATTTGGGGCTATGGAGTTGGCACCCAGTCGAAGGCAACTGATCTAGCCTGGGAATTCGTCAAGTTCCATATTCCGGAAGACCGCTGGGCGCTGCTTACCAGCAATATCCCGGCACGGCTCGAGGGCGCGGAGAAGTTCCTGCGTGACTTGTATCAGGAACGGCCTGGCGTGCGTGTTGATACCTTCGTCAACTCGCTTCCCCTCGGTGGCAACGGCGGCGACCCCGCGCTCGTCACCTCAGCGTGGCCGCGCATGATGGAAGAAGCGGTCAGACCGCTGTGGGGCGACATGATCGCCGGCACGGTGGCCCCGGCCGACGGCTTGAAGAACGTCAAGCCCATTTTGGAGAACATCTTGGCGGAAGAATCGGCGAAGTAGCCGCAGTTTCTTCCCGATCCAGCCTTGCATTTCGCAACTGGCTGACAATGTAGGAGCCGCCCCAATTGGGGCGGCTCTTCTTGCTTTAGCGGCAACGCCAAGTCAGCGTCTGCGGCAACGGATATTCTTGTGTTGTTAATCGGACGACTAGAGCTAAAGATGCTCCGCGAACCAAGACAAGGTCTGCTGCCAGGCGTCTTTCGCGGCTTCCTCGACGTACCGTGACCCGGTGTCGTTGTGAAACGCGTGGTTGGCATTGGGGTAGATGATCTTCTCGAACGTCTTGTTGTTTTCTTGCATGGCTGTCTCGATTGCCGAGATGCCCGCGTTGATGCGCCGGTCTTGCTCCGCATAGATGGCGAGGACGGCGGCCTCAATCTTCGGAACGTCAGCCAAAGGCGGATTTGGCCCGTAGAAGGGCACGGCCGCTTTCAGCTCCGGGATTTGCGTAGCGCAGCGCCAGGTCACGCCGCCGCCGAAACAGAAGCCCGTCATGCCGAAGCGGTCCGGCGCCACAAATGACTGGGACTGAAGAAAGAGCAGACCGGCTTTAAAGTCATCCACGAACTGCTGCGGTGGAATGTTGCTGAGCAGACCTGGAGCGCTGGAGGCGCCGCCCGCCGCATCCGTGCCGCCTTGCCGGGATAGCATGTCGAGCGCCAATCCCACGTACCCCGCCTTGGCAAAGCGCCGCGCAACGTCCCGGATATGTTCGTTCAAGCCGCGATTCTCGTGACAGACCAACACTGCGGGGAACTGTCCGTCTCCGCTTGGCCTGGCTAAGTAGCCCATCAGCGCCACGCCGTCTCCGGGCACTTCGACTTCGTTCGCCTCGATGTCAGGGTCATCAGGGGAAACGGTCATCCCCGGCGTGCTCTCAGTGGCGGCCTGCACCTCGGCAGTAGGCGAAGCCGGTGGATCGGAGGAATCGCTGGCGGACTCCTGCGAGGCTGCTTGCTCGTCCGGCGTTCCGCAAGCGGCCAAGATGGTATTGGCAATAGCAACGCTGCCCGTGATCGCGGCGATGCGCTGGAGCGCTTCGCGCCGATTGATCTCACCCTCTTGATAGTCTTCTATGAACTCCTCGAGAATGTAATCACGCAGGCTGGTATCCTGGCCGGCGCCATTCTTCCCTGCATCTGCCAATTCACGCACGTTCATTGCAAACCTCCGGGGCATGAGAAGACCGTGTATTGCGAGACACCCTACCGCGTTTACCTAATAGTAGCCTGAGTGGACGAGCCGCTATCGACGTTCGTAGCTCCTGCGCTAGGGCGGACTACCCCACGGGATCAACCCGATGACGGACGGCATCAGCCAAGGCCCGGTTTACTAGGTGGGTGTAAATTTGGGTTGTAGACAGGCTAGAATGGCCGAGAAGCTCTTGAATTACGCGCAGGTTTACGTCATTGCGCAGCAAGTCAACGGCAAAGCCGTGCCGCAGCGCATGAGGCGCTAGATGCCCTACGCCCGATCTCCGCGCATGCTGCGTGATGATCTTGCGCACCATGCGCGGCGAGAGTCGCTTCTCCTTGTCTTGGGCGTCGTCGTCTGCCGTCATACCGGGCCGGTAGCGTATGAAGAGCGGGGGAAACTCGTCCTCACGTATCGCAAGGTACTCGCGGACTGCCAGTTGTGCTCCCTGTTGTAAGAAAACCGGCCGGTCTTTGTCGCCTTTACCTCTGATGATGATCTGCAAGAGTTGATCGGAACCGAGGCGCTCGATGGGTAGATCGGCGCGGTTGAGCGCGCAGAGTTCCGCCAAGCGCAGGCCCGTGGAGAAGAAGAGCATCACGAGCGCGCGGTCACGCCTGCCCTGCGGCGAATCCTGTGGAATGGAGCGAAAGAGATGCACGATGTCTTCGGCGGTAGGGACGTTGCGGGGCGCGTGGCGCTGCAGCTTGGGCAGTTGCACCTTGTCGTAGACAAGAACGTCGCGGTCCTCATGCAAGCTGAAATAGCGGAGCATACTACGTACACATGAGGCATATTTTGCCAGTGTCGATGCGCTCGTGTGGGTGCGCTTCCAGGCAAGAAAGGCCGTAATCACTGGCAACGTGAGGTCTTCAACACGCGCCACCGGCCGCTTTGTCTTTTCACAGTAGCTTACGAGGTCTGTGAGCATCTGCTTGTAGGTGCGCACAGTCTGCGGCGAACGATTGAGATACCCGCAATAATCCAGGAATTGACTGCAATCTTGCCAGAGAAGTGAAGAGACGGGAGAAGTCATAGGGCGAGTCCTAAAGGGGGCATGGGAGAGTGCGTTGATGGAGAGTTGCGGGAGATCGGCACGAGGGGTGCCCGCAGCAGAGGCGATCCCAATCAGTCTAGGCGTCAGACCCAACGATCCTGCTTGAACTCAGGATGCTCCGATGCATCTGCGCTTACAACTGAGAAATCTGAAAGTTACAAGCGTTACCATGACCGTTGCGAAGGAACTGCCGTCGGCACTGCGCTTTGGCGCCCTTAAATTCCTGGACAAGGGTCTACACCCACTAAAGAGTGAGATCAGTCCACGAACATTGACGCATCACCAAGACAAGAACGGGAAGTGAATACCACTACCCGCTCTTGTTCAGACTTCCGGCCTATTCCTCTTCTTTGGGGAACAGGACAACTCGGATGTAGCGGTCGAGCGTGAGGTAGCGTTCGGCTGCTGCCGAAACCTGCTCTAGCGTCACCACATCCAGGCGGTCATTGTACTGATTGATAATGTCAAAGCCCTCACCACGCTGCAGCGCAGCTCTGATCTGGCCGAGCCAGAAGGAATTCTCCTCCACCTGCTCTTCTCTAGAGGAACGGAAAATCTCTTTGGCGGTGTCGAGGTACTTCTGCTCGCCGCCATCGATCAACCACGTTAGCTCCCGTTGAATAGCTGCAAAAAGCTCTTCAACGCGATCGGGATCGCTGCCAAAGTACGCGTATACCTGGTATTCGGAGTCTGGGACTGACGAAGTCGTAGCGCTGACACTAACGCCATACGTACCGCCGAGTTCTTCGCGAATCTCCTCGCGCAGGCGAATCTGGAGAATCTCACCCATAAGCGCAATAGTCAGCGCTTCCTCTCGATTCCACTCCAAGTCCCCGGCAAAAATCAGAATTGTCGTGCTCCGAGGCTCGATACCGAAATAGACTGCCTTGTCTTCAAGCCCGGGCGGCGGGTCTATGTTGGGATCTTGCCACTGTTCGGTGCGACCGGAAACCGGCAAACTAGCCAAGTAGGTTTCGGTCAGTGAGCGCAACGCATCCCAATCGAAGGCGCCCACGAATACGAATGCAGAGTCTCCCACGTCCGCAAAGCGGTCAGTATATATTGCCAGGGCACGCTCCATGTCTAGTTCATCGAGAAGTTCGACAGTGAGCGGGCGCCGCCGGTAGTGATCTTGGAAGAGAATTCTACGGACCTCATCGAAAAACAACGTATCCGGGTCCATGAGTCGGTTCTCAGCCGCGTCGCGCAGCCTGGTAACGTAGGTCTCAAAGTACACGGGGTCAATATTCGGATCAGTGGCATACAGGGTAATCAGTTGGAACAACGTCTCCAGGTCCTGCGGCGAAGCGCTGCCGCTGAAACCTTCAAACTGGGAACCGATGTACGGAGAAACTGAAACCCGCTTGCCGGCCAAGAGTTTATCCAAGGCAACACTGTCATGCGGGCCGGCGCCGCTCCCGGCAACCAGCGCTGCGGCGTGCAGCGCGGAGAAGAAGTCCTCATCTGCTACGAGCGAGTTTCCGCCTGGGCTGAAAGACCTCATCAACACTTGGTCGTTGTTGAAGTCAGTCTGCTTGGCCACGACGGTGATGCCGTTGGAGAGTGTCCATTGCACGGCATCGATGGATTCAATTGCCTGTTCTTCTGTGATGGAGCCGGCGGTTGGAATTGTCGCCAAGAGGGTTTGGTCGGCGGCTTCATCTTCGTAGCCTGCCACCTCAAGTGTGTGTGCGGCTGCAAGCTGCTGCGTAACTGCCTCTTTCAGCTCGTCTTTTGTTCCGGGTCCAATGTCTTCGGGCCCGGTTACCAGCAGGACGGTGTTGCCGGGCTCGCTCCAGAAGTGAGCAAACGCGTCAACTTCAGCTAGGGTGATCTGCGGCAAGAGATGCTGGGTCAATTCCCACTCCATCTCTATGCCCGGTGCGACCGTGCTGCTCAAGAAGTGTTCTATGTACTCCTCGGCGAGCGATCTGGATTCCAGTTGGCCGCGCCTCTCGTAGTAGCTTTCCATGAAGCTGAGTAGATTGGCCTTTTCACGGTCTAGTTCCGAAGTAGTAAAGCCATGCTGGCGCACACGCTGCATCTCTTCCAGCATGGCGTTTAGACCGGTTTCGACACCGTCTTTTTCAATGGCGAGCGAGAAGACGAACATGTCCGCGGTGTCCGAAAGTCCCCCGCGTCCCGCACTCGCGCCAAAGTACGGAGGGTTCGGCGTGCGGCTAAGCTCGAACAGCCGCGCATTGAACATCATGAAAGACAGCCGCTCGATCAGAATGTCCCGGTAGGCTGCCAGCGTCACGCCGTAACCCGAAGGAATCGTGCGCACTAAGAACGTACTCGTGCCAGTAGCTTCGGGATCGGTAAACACTGTCACACGGGGCTCTGCGTGGCTCGGCACCTCATAGCGGGGCCGCTCCGTAGGCGGTTGCACTACGGCGCGCTCTTGCATCGCTTCCCCTTCCGGCGGCGGCGCGAAGTGGCGGCGCACGAGCGTTTCCATTTCGGCTATGTCGATGTCACCGACGACTACCACAGCCATCAGGTTGGGTCGGTACCAGCGCTCATAGAAGGCGCGCAGGTCTTCAGCTTGCGCGGTCTCCAAGACTTCGAGGAGGCCGATGGGCAAGCGGTCCGTATAACGGGAAGAGCCAAACACCAAGGGTATCCAATGGTTGAGGAAGCGGTCGCCGTAGCCGAGCCTCGTGCGCCACTCTTCAATTACCACCCCGCGTTCCTTGTCGACTTCCTCCGGATCGAAGGAGATGGCAAAGGCCCAGTCGCTGAGAATCTGGAATGCGGTTTCCAAGACTTCGGGGTCTTCAGTGGGTACCTCAAGCTCGTATGTAGTGGTGTCAAAACCGGTGGAGGCATTGAGGTCCGGCCCAAAATTGACTCCGAGGGACTCGAGGTACTCCACGATTTGCTGCTTTGCAAAGCGTTCGGTGCCGTTGAAGGCCATGTGTTCAGCGAAGTGCGCCAACCCGCGCTCCGATTCTTCCTCGAGCACGGATCCGGCCCGCACGACCATCATCAATTGCACGCGGTTCCTGGGCTCTTCGTTGTGCCTGATGTAGTAGGTCATGCCGTTACTGAGCGTGCCATGCGTCACTACAGGATCAAGCGGCAAGACAGAATCGGGCGCAAGCTCCGCAACCGGCACCGGCGTGGGGGCTACAGGCTCAGGGGCAGGAGTAGGTGCGGGAACTTCCGTGGGCGCCGGCGCGGGGGTTGCCGGGGGCTCGGGTACCGGCGGTTTGGGCGGAGGTTGCACGCTGCACGCGACAAGCACCACCGCAAACAATACGAGCAACCCGCCAAAGAGCGTTGACTTCAAATACTTAGACACCGTTGTCTCCTTACTGTGACCACCTCAAGCCGATACTGCTACCTGGGTGATGGCGCGGTTTTCTGCCGTACCAAGACCGCGTGACGTGCTGTGTTCATCCACAATTCGGCACTTACTTGGCAAGACTCACTCTTGCAAGAGACGACTTTAAGGAGTGACAGTGAACTCAATAGCCGGGCAGCGTCTAGTTTTGCAACGCCGCGAACTCGCACTATCCCAATTGGTGCCGGGCTAATAGCCGCCCAAGCTGGTCGGAGTTAATCCATCTCGATTGCAAGAGCGTTACCACTCAATTGTAGCATAGCGTGACGTCCCAAACGTCGCGCGCGGGGAGCGCCTATCCAACTAGTAGCCGCCGAGGCGGAGGCTGCGGTCTTGCAGCGGCAGAGCCATGCGCGTGCCGCTGCGATACGATTCTCGAATGGCAATGCCAATCTCCAGGGCCTCGCGTCCGAACTCGCCGGGACATGATTCTTCCACGCCGGATTCTATGGAGCGGGCGACGCCCTCGATGGCGTCAGTCATGGAACTGCGCGGATGCCACGGAAAGGGAAATTGCCGCTGGAATTCACCGTCCAGTTCTTCTTCCCCTCGACCCCAGAGCTCGAACCAGGCGTGGTGGTTGCGCGTGTAGACGCGGCCGTGCTCGCAATTGAACTCCATCGTCCAACTCCGCCAGGGCGCGTGGGAGTTCAGGAAGCCGAGCACGCCGTTTTCGTAGCCAATCATGCCTGAGCCGCTCTGGTCTTCATTAGTTTGCGCCTTGGCGTCGTCGTCCATGTGTCCTTGCACCCACTTTGCGGGGGAACCGACAAACAATGAAAAGAGGCACAGGGTGTGGCTGTGGATGTTTGAGAGCGGGAGCGGGCTCTGGCAGACCATCGAACGCAAAGCCCCTAGTTCGCCGCTGTCGATGAGGGCTTTGGCGTTGGTGTATGGCGCGTACCAATTGAGGTGGGCGGCAATGGCGAGAATGGTGCCGGTGCGGCGGCAGACTTTAATCATTTCGTCGGCCTCGGCGGGAGTGCGGCACATGGGCTTCGTGGCGTAAATGGCCTTGACCCCGGCCTCTGCCAAAGCCATGACTGCTTCTGCGCGTTCCACAGGCCCGGTAGTGACGCAGACAATGTCGGGTTGCTCTTTGGCTACCATCTCCCGCAGGTCGGTGTAGAGCGCCTTTACGCCCCACCGTTCGCCAAAGTAGGTCAGCCGCCTCTGATCGAAGTCGACACCGGCTACGAGGTCCACATTGCGCGCTTCCATGATCGCGGGGGCGTGTGCCCACGGCCAGGGATAGTGCGGCTTGCCGACGTGCTCGTCGTCAATGGTGCTGCCCATGCGGCCGCAGCCTACGACGGCGGCACGATACTTGCCCTTGGGCGCCGAAGCAGCCACTTCCAAGTCAGCACGCGGGCCTTCCCAATCCGGGTCATTCGAACGAATTCTCATTTGGTGACTCCTTGTCCCAGGGGGTTGTCCTGAAGAAGTCGTGCGCTCTGCAAAAGACCCGCACGGCTCGGCTTCTCGTAGACTCTAAAGGAGGAATTTGAGTGATAGGATACCACCAAGTCGATCAGGTCACTTACTCTCCGCTCCGACAAAGAGACCGGCAGCGCCCGAAAGCGCAGGGTGAGGAAGACGGGTTTTGTTCACTTGGATGTCCTTGGCCTTTACTTGCGAGCAAACCGATGGTTGTATAAACCGCCAAGCGTTTGCTAGCCCCCCGGCGATTACTGCGGTAGATATTCCGGTATCTGAGGCCAGCCTGAGCAGGGTGTGTCCCCAAGTGCCTTGCCGACTTGCTGCCAAGTGCCGAGGGCGACTGGGTCGCCTTGGAACGCCCGTCTGTGCGCAGTCAAGGGGTCCGTTAGTGGTCGGCGAACTGGTAACCTGAGTGCTTCCAAGCCCCCGGCCAGCCCCATTCCGTGTAGAATCACATTATTGCGTCCGGGAATCCTCTGGGACTTGTGAGCATTTTGCCGTGGCGTACCAGGCCAACAGCGGTTCCCGTACCTAGTCCGATGGCCAGAAAGCCGTCCAAACACCTCCCTTCACCAAATCGAAGCATTCCGTAGGCGAACAAATTGGCATCGGTCACGAGCTTGGTGGGGACGCCGTAAGTGTCTTCCAGATGCTGGCGGAGGGGAAAGCAGTGCAGCGACGGGTACGCCGACTGCTTGCTATAGAGCACTCCCCGTTCGTAGTCCCCAAAGGAAGGGAAGCAGGCCCCCAGGCCAAGCACAGACCTGTCGCGAAAGGGACCCAGAGCGCGGTCGATATCCGCCAGAACCTGTTCCCGAGTGCCACTCGCATGGCTCTTGACTGTGTTGGCAGCGATCACTTGCCCGGAATCGGCGATGAGACCGGCCTTTACGCTGGATCCTCCTACATCGAGCCCAAGGTACAGTGCCTCACGTGAATCGTTCACTTCTCACCTGTTGAAAGTTGGACCCTGCAGGGAGCCTTGAAGGAAACGCTTCATTTGGAATGGATTGAGGCGCGGCCTATTGGCGGCTGGTGTTGACATACGCCACGAGTCCGCCAAGTCCCACTATGAGAATTGCTGCGGCTAGCACCAGGGCAAATACCCATCCACCATTAATACCGTTCTCTGCATCTTCAGGCTTTTCAGGCGCTGGACCCTTCGTCCCGGTTTGTGGAGCCTCACCCTCTCCCAGCGCGTCGAGGTCAGCTTGCGCTGCGCTGAGGAGGGCAGTTCTGCTGCAAATGCTCGCCGTATAGCTGTCGTCGCCGTAAGCGCTGTCGGAAGCATAGACGACGTACTCCTCACCTTCCACGAAAGTAAACCCGCAACTCCCGCCGGTTGGCGGTGTGGTGATATACATCACCTCATGGACGGCGCCCTTCCAAACGGTGCTGACGTTGATGCCAACTGTGGTGCGGTCGGCAGGAGTGACAGTCTTCGCATCAGGGCCATAAGAATGCCGGACCAGGAAGACCTTGCCCGCGAAGACTGCCTCGAACTTCTCAAGCTCTTCAGTAGGAGAACCGGGCGCCGCACATTTACAGGCAAACACCTGCCCCGCGCTTCCCAGGAACCAAAGGAAACTTAACATAAGCGCGATGAAAACTACATATGCGGTTGGCACTCTAAATACGATCCCTTGACGCTTTGCAGCAACAGTCCGCATGAATTGCCCCTCTTTTGCGGTTCACCTGTAGTACATCTTGACTCCAAAACGATGTTTTATCAATTGTACCAGCGGGAGTCCTGACAAGTGGACATACTGGTTACTCCAATTTCGTTGAAAGTCCATATTGCGCTTCGATCACATGGGAGATAATCCACGGCCGTGAGCAACCGCTGTGCCAGTGCTCTTTGCATAGTTTGCGCGGCCGGAGCGGCCGCAACCTGCGACAACGACGCAAGATCAGCCCTCAAGTGCTCTCGCGGCACATGCTTGCGAGCGTGAGGGCTGTCCCAATCTGCAACCCTAGAGCGCTAACCCACAATGCTCCTTTCTTGAAATCGTGCAACTAGCGGATTGGGAGCAATATAGAGTCAGGTGCTTCTTGATCCCACAATCGAACTCTCCCCCGGTACTTGGCTACTACTCCCACGGACAGCGGCGCGCCACCGCTTGGGGAAGCCACACTTCAAGAAGACAATCGAGCGTGGCCCTCTTTGAAGGTCTCGGAAAGCGGCGCTAATGTGGCTTCGGCCTCATTCGCACCTGGAATAAGTGCAATTTCATGTGGAAGGAGTAGGCTGCGAGACTAATCCGACTACCTGTTCTCACCACAGTAGGCATTGCAATGCAGACGCCCCTTTGGCACGGTCGTCAGTACCCCAAATGCTCTATGGCTGTGATATCCTACGTACCAAAGTAACCTCTCGTGAAGGCCCCTTGGAAGCGACTTCTGGATTGTCGCATATTCAGGGGTTGTTGCTGCTATGAGATTTCTCATTGATAAATGGCGGCGCATTGGTACCCGGTTGTACCTGGCGTTGGGTATTGCCGTGATCCTGACACTGGTTTCCGGCGCGGTAGCAGTGTTCTACTTTGAACAAAGCGGCGACCTGAATTTCCAAGTTCGGTCTGAGACCGTGCCGGCGCTAGAGGCGTCGTGGGTGGTCGCGCGCGAGGCAGAGCGATTGCGGAATCTGGGATTGGAATTGGCAGTAGCGCCTGAAACCGGGTTTCAAGGCTTAGCAGGTGGCACGGTGGCCGATACCCTACAACGGCTCGACGCCATTTTGAATGAAGTTCACGGCGTACCGGAGCTCTCACCGTATGCGCAAGAAGTAAGCGATGCAGCCTATGAAGTAGCCGAGGTTATCGACAATTTGGCCTTAAACCAAGATGCGCTGTTGCGAGTTAACGAGACTGCCGCCGAGTATCGGCAAGTCCTAGCGACGACCATAGCGGACGTTGGTGAATCGGAGGCAGCGCTGGTGGTGTTGCGTCAGGCACTGGATGCTGGGAGTGAAGACGAACTCCAGAGACTGTGGGACGAATTTGTCCGGCTATACTCGGTCGGCATTGACCGGAGTGTAGCGGCTCTGGGAGAGGGTGAAGGCGTATTCTTCGTTCGCGGTCAACAACTGGTTCTGGAAGCCAATGTCAGGAATTTGGCAGCGAATTTCGGCGCGTCGAGTGCGGCCCTAGAGAATGCGGTGGCGCGATTGCTCGCCGTTGCCCGCATCGAATCTGCGGAGTCACTGGGGCAGGCGGTGAGCAGTTTCGATGAGGGACGGACCCTGTTAACGGCCATCAGCGTGATTAGTGTGATCGTGGCTACACTGGCAGCCTGGTTGTGGGTTGGCAACGGTATGGTGCGGCGGCTCTCGCGCATGTCGGAGCGGATGCGAAGAATGGCGGATGGAGACTTGGAAACGCCGGTGCCCGAGGTTGGACAAGATGAGATCGGCGAGTTGGCCAGTGCGTTGGAGGTCTTTCGGGAACAAGCGCTGGAAGTCCAACGGTTGAATCTGGTTGAAAAGCTCTATGAGGAGTTGCGCCAGGCCAACGCAGAGTTGAAGAAGGCGCAGGCCCGTTTGGTTGCGCAGGAGAAACTAGCCGCCTTAGGTGAGCTCGTTTCAGGTGTGGCGCACGAGATTAGAAACCCGTTGAATTTTGTCAATAACTTCTCTGAAGGAACCCTTGAGCTCTACAAGGAACTATCGGAGATGTTGGAGTCGTACCGAGACAAAATGTCGGAGGACGATACAGCACTGCTCGATGACATTAGCGAAGAGATGACTTCGAGCCTCAACCGCGTCCTTTCCAACGGCGGTCGCGCCCTGGCAATTGTGGAGCGAATGCGCGGTTTGGGCGTGGTGGGCGGTGATCCGGAATTGACGGAATTGAACGACTTGCTGCGGGATTCGGTACAGGTTGGCATCAATAGCTACAGCGCCGAAGTACCGGACTTTTCGGTAGGAATTGTCTTTGATTTGGACCCGGCGGTAGGCAAGGTGCCGTTGGTTGAAGGGGACTTTGGCGAGGCATTGCTAAACCTGGTAAGAAACGCCTGCTATGCGATGCAGCTCAGGCAAGAAGCGTCACAGGATGATTACGAGCCGACACTATCCGTAGCGACACGCAAGGTCGACGACATGGCAGAAGTTCGCATCCGCGACAACGGTACTGGGATCGAAGATAGCGTCCTGGATCGGGTTTTCAACCCCTTCTTCTCGACACGGGAAGGCGTAGCGGGAGCCGGCCTGGGCCTGCCCATTGCCGCGGACGTTGCCCGGCGCTTAGGTGGGGATTTGTCGGTGGATTCAGTATATGGGGAGTATGCTGAGTTCATTATGATCCTACCGGTTAGCGTAGCCGCTCCGGTGGAGATCGGGCAAGCGGTCTAGAGCAATGTGACCGACACTCCGCAAACGGCCCGATGATCCGGTTCGGGTAATCCGGGCACGCTTAGCGCCTGCGGAAGATGAGGTAGCCGAAGACGCTAAAGGCGAAGACGAAAGTCAAGCCCTGGATGGCCATCAGCGTGATACGTCTCCTGGGCGTGGACGCAATGCCGCCCAAGGTATTGCGGATGCGCGGCAGGGCGTCACCAACCACGGGAACTGCCGGTTGCTCCAAACTGCGACGAGAAATCTGAATTTCCGGTTCGATGGTTGCAAGCGGAACGACAGTTTGTGTAGCGGAGGTCGTTGCGGCAGTAACAGGGACCGGCGTAGGAGTTGGCAGCACTGCGGCGATAGTTGGCGCGGGCTTTAACGCCGGAGTGGGTGTTGGGGTTGGCGTTGGAGTCGGTGTGGGTGTTGGCGGAGGCGGAGGTGGCGGGATCGGCGACGGAGAAGGTGCAGGTAAGGGCGTTGGAGTAGGTGGAGGTAAGGGTGTGGGTGGAGGTGGCGGAACGGCTGTTGGCCTTGGCGTGGGCACCGGTGTGGGCTCAGGTGAAGGCGGCGGCGCCGGTGTGGGCGGAACCGCTGTTGGTGGGACAAGCGGTGTGGGTGTTGGCGTGGGAGTGGGTGTCGGTGTGGGTGTCGGTGTGGGCTCGGGTGTGGGCTCGGGTGTGGGCTCGGGTGTGGGCTCGGGTGTGGGCTCGGGTGTCGGCGTCGGTGTGGGCGTGGGAATTGGCGTTGGCTCTGGTTCATCCCTCAGCACCCTCACTGTGACCGAGGACGGACTGCCTACGCTATACCAGCGAAATGCCCCGTTTATTGAGATTGTAACGGTCCAATTCTCACCCTCACCAGGTGGATTCTCCGGTCTATATCCAACGGCCCCGGTGGATCCGCTGCCAGCCTGGAATACGAATGCATTGAGGCCGGGGTCATTCATCGCCGAGTCCACTACTATCACTCCGCCTTGTGGAGATCTACTTGATAGAGATGGGTTGATACCCAATGTGATCGATATCGTTTCTCCTTGCCGCACAGTTGATCCATTCCCTGGGCTCAAGATGCGCACAACGGGTAGTGGCGTGGGCGTAGGCGTGGGTGTCGGAGAGGGCGTGGGTGTAGGTGTCTCTTGTTGACCATGAACCGCGGAAGTATCGAGTAAGGCAATCACGAAAAGGCCAACGCAAACGGCCAGCAAAATACTCTTGCCGATAGAAAGCGCATGTGAACTAAGAATCTGCAACGGTTGAACCTTCTTTGCTTCACCGAATGCAACGGAGTGGAATCAGTTGGGGCGGGGCCGCGAAAGTCGGTCTGAGCAGGGCTCTCAGTGGCCAAACAACGCAATTGCCCTGCCGCCGTCTATGGATTTTGCTTCGCGACTCTTGCAGTACACCGCGTAAGGTAGGGCGTCCTGCTCCCTGGAGACCAGCAGACCCTGAACCAAAGTCCCTTGTCAGGCCGGCGCCCAGCCCACGCCATGCCCGTTGCCTCATTCTAGCCCTACTTCGCCGCGACGTGCCAGTGGTGCGCGCTCCGGTCAGTAGCGCCAAATGAGCCTGAATACGGAATCCTATTGGAGAATGGGTGTTGCGGACCAAGAGCCCGAACTGCTGTCGGAAACAGTCCGGAGACTAAGCCTAGACTAACGGACTATCATTAGAACTGGCGTGCCGGGAATTGGGTATCCTGTTAGCGTGAAAATCCCGTATTCACGGACATGTTAGGCAGACCTCAAGCCTATAGTTCTGGCACGGACTGAGAATGGAGACACGCTCATGGCAGAGAAGGCCTACTCTGGTGTCCCGGCGCTGGCCGTCAGCTTGGAAGGTATTAGCTTTGTAAAAAACATCATGGCGCCTACCCGCGATGGCACGAAGCTCGCGCTGGACGTTCACGTGCCGGCAGGTGAAGGCCCATGGCCTGTGATCCTCACCTACATCCCCTATCGCAAAGACGATCAGGAGCCTATGACAGGGATGCAGCACCATTGGGCGCAGCACGGTTACGTCGGCGCGCGCGTTGACTGCCGCGGCACCGGCTCCAGTGAAGGCGCGAATGACGATGAGTACCGCCCCGTAGAACAGCGCGACGGCTACGACGTGGTGGAGTGGATCGCCGCGCAGGACTGGTGCAACGGCAAAGTCGCCATGACCGGCGGCTCGTACGGCGGTTTTACCAGCGTGCAGGTTGCAGCCTTGGCGCCTCCTCACCTGGTGACCATCATTCCCTGGAACTATACCGACGATAGGTACACGGACGATTGTCACTTCCGTGGCGGGGCCTGGCGCTGCTACTACGACATAGGCTCCTACGGTTGCTCCATGGTTGGCATGAACGCCATGCCCCCATATCCTGAATACAGCGGCCGGCGTTGGGCCGACCTTTGGGAGGAGCGCCTGGAGCAAAATAGTCCTTACCTGCTCACCTGGCTGGCCAATCAGTCGGACGGGGATTACTGGCGACCCGGCAGCATCCGGGGCCGCTATCACGAAATCAAGGCCCCGGCATTGCTGATTGGCGGCTGGCGGGACGGCTACTGCAATGCGCCGCTCCGGACGTCACAGCACATGACGGCGCCGCGCAAGGTGCTCATCGGCCCGTGGAATCACTCCGGACCGGACTGCGAAACGCCCGGTCCGTCACTGGCGCGTGAGCATCTCACTGTGCGGTGGTGCGACTCTTGGCTCAAAGGAATAGACAACGGCGTCATGGATGAGCCGGACATCAACGTGTACGTCCAATCGTTTGATGTGCCTGACCCCTACCGCACCCACACTTCCGGCTACTGGCGCACGGAGCCTAAGTTCCCCATACCCGGCAGTCGCGCGCACCGGCTTGCCCTCGGCAGCGACCTCACGCCCGACAATCCGGACAGGACCCACGACGGCTACGAAGAGTACGAGTACAGGCCATCCGTGGGCATAGCGGGCGGGCTTTGGAGTGCGGGCGTGCCCTTCGGCCTGCCCGGCGACCAGCGTGTGGACGAGATGTACGCGGCGAATTACACCTCGGCACCACTGAGCGCGCCGCTAGAGGTCATCGGCATGGGCAGAGCCGTGATCCACGTTAGCTCCACTGCGCCCGTGATGGCGTTCGTAGCCCGGCTCTCGGATGTCGCGCCGGACGGCGCCAGTGCGCAGGTCACGATTGGCGTCTTAAATGGCACGCGCTGCAACTCGCTTGCAGAGCCGGAGCCCATGCAGCCTGGAGAGGTCTACGAACTCCACGTGGACTTGGACGCCACCGCCTGGAGATTCGAGCGCGGGCACAGAATCCGGCTTTCCATCAGCAGCGCGGATTTTCCCAATCTGTGGCCCACCCCGTACCCCGGCGCCAACCGCGTGTATCGGGACGAGGAACACGAGTCATATCTGGAACTGCCGGTAGTTCCCACCCGGCCCGCTCCTGCTGGGGAACTGCCGCCGGACGAGATGCACTACGAGCCTGCCGCCGCGCCACGCAAGTACCCGGAAGCGTCGCCCCGTATAGTGCCCTGGGAGATTTCACACGACCTGCTGAGGGACCGCACCGGTCTCAAATTACATCTCGTGAACGAGAGCAGGGCCAGTGCCGATATGACCATTAGACTGGAGTCCAAGCTGGAGGTTTGGGCCAACAACCGCGATCCCGCGGACACTACTGCGATAGGCCGGCACTTCAGGACCATCACCCGCACCGACGGCGTGATCAATGTGGACACGTCCGCGAATGTGCGCAGCACTCTGGACGCCATTCACGTCTCAATAGCGCTGGACGTCCGCGTGAACGGGCTGCCGCACCACCAACGCCGCTGGGTCGAGTCGTTCAGTAGGGAGTTGCTCTAGTCGGCGTCGGTAACGGTCAGACCCCACTTTGCTGCGTGTGCGGCTTCGTCGGCCTCCCCAATCTGTGGGTTGTCGCCAGGGATAAAGACCGGCTCCGCGCCGGCCCGTTTGGCTGCGGTTTTCTTTACAACCTTTGTTGGCTACTTTGATGGCTTGCCGGCAATTACCCTCACTCCAGGCAGCGCCTCGGGCAGGTGAATCTAAAGAAGGAATAAGTGTCAATCCTTGGTGGGCAAAAGTGTTCTGTAGAAAGTAGCGACTTCGAGACGTGGCTTGGTGGAATTATCGATGGTCATGCACTGCAATGGTCGACCCCGTTGGATTCACGTCGGCAGTTCTGCGCATTGAGAGTTTTAGATCCCGTATTCACCAATAGACGTCTAATGCGAGCAACATACGCTTAAGGTGTTGCGGTGTGGTCGCCGCCAAGCCAGCGGTAAGGGGTTGGGTAGAGTGCCAGCGAGCGGTCCTCCAGCGGCAGAGAGAGCGGGACCGAGCCCCACAGGGCCGAATACTTGGCTGCGATCGCAGCTTCGAGCGACTGTCGCAGGTCGTGGCCGGATACCGCCATCTCGGTGCCGTTCTCTACGGACGAGATGAAGGACAGGATCGAGCTTGCAAGGTAGCCGTACTTTGGCCAAGCGAACGGAGTGAACGTGCGGTCGGACCTGACGCGCGCGCCGTTGTCGTCGAAGCCCTCGTAGATGTCCACGACTCCATCCCAGTCCCAGCACAGGAGTGAATTGTCGGTCCAGACGTGGACGCCGCCGAACGGAGTCGCCTCGCCGTAGACGGCCGTCTCGATTCCAGAGCTCAGCTTGAACTTTCCGTTGATGATGAGTCCGCTGTCCTCGTTCGACTCCAGGACGTCTTGCGGTTTCCCCCAAGCGATCACCTCGGTGATCTCGGCATTTGTAAGGAGCCGGAGTACGGCGATGTGCTGGCAGCCGCCGCCGGATATCTCGCCGCCCCACGAGTGTACCGTTGCGCCTTTGATCGTGCCAAAGTCACCGCGACGAAGCCAGTTCGCGGCCTCCTGAACGTCGGCGCGAGCGCGCTGGAGGTTGCCGCCGTGAAAGACAACACCACGATCCTCGCATATGTCGATCATCTCGTCCACGTCTGAGAGTTTCGCGCCGATGGGCTTCTCGGTGGAGATGCCCCGCACACCTGCTTGGGCGGAAGCTATTACCGCGTCCTTGATGAACTTGCCGGGGAGGACGACAACGGCGAGGTCGGGGATCTCGTCCATCTTCCGGTACATGCTCTCGGCATCCTTGTAAAGCGCATTGACACCGAAACGTTCGCCAACGACTTTCCGCCTGTCGTCATTGAACTCGGCAATGGCCACGACCTCGGTATTCTCGAACGTGTTGTACACCTCCGTGTATTGCTGGCCCATACGACCGCAGCCAATGATCGCCACTCTCAACTTTCCGTCGGCCATGTTTCCTCCGCTCCGGTCGGGCGCCGGGGATTGCGTGAATGACTCTAAAGATTGCAGCCGGACATGTCTGGCTGCGGTCCCAGTGTCTAGCCCAATGGCAACAAAGCTATTGTGTAGTTTACCTTAGCTGTATCAAATCAGTCCGTTGGCGGGCAGGTTGGTGTTGGGCGCAAGCCTGGTTGGGACGCCAGGGGTGATCTCTAGGTGACACTGGTTGAGAATACAGTGCGGCGACGGGTACGCCGACGGCTTGCTATTGAGCAATATGAACCCGTCAATAGGGAAGCCTGTTACGCCTACTTAATTCAGCCATTGAGATGCGTAGAATGATCGGTTCGGCGTTGGCTACTCGAAGCGCGACCTGCGGCCTTCCATGTTGGAATGGATGTCCAGCAATACGGTGGCGCCGTCTGCGTTCAGTTGTCGTGCCCGCATGAGGGCGGGGGCAATTTCCGAGGGGTCTGTGACGGTGATACCCACTGCGCCCAAGCCCTCGGCTATCTTGGCGTAATCACCGGTTACCTCGGTGGCGCCAAACTGCTTTCTCGACACTGGATAGCCTCCTGGATAGGTAGCCATGCCGCCGTTATTCAAGACAACCGTCGTGATAGGGGCATTAGCCCGCACCGAGGTCTCTATGTCAAGGCCCGACATACCGAACGCGCCGTCTCCCATGAAGTTGATGCAGAATTTGTCGGGCTTTGCCAGTTTGGCCCCAATCATCAACGGAATGCCGAAACCGAGGTGGGTCGTCTTGCCCCAGCCAATGTAACTGTGGGGTACCGTTGCGGTGTAGAAGGGCAGAATCGAGTCCCGGGGCGCGCCGGCATCATGGGTAACGATGCTGTTTTCCCGGTCAAGATTCTTGTCCATCTCGCCGATTATCCTGTAGGTGTTGATGGGAACCTCGTCGGACTCCAGTAGCGGCTGCCACTCTCCTAGCCACTGCTGCTTGATTTCAGCTACTGTTTCCGAAACCCCATTCTGTCCCTTTCGGCCGGTCTCGCCAAGCAAGCCCTTCACTTCCTCGATCATCATCTGCAGGGTGAGCTTGGCATCCCCCGGGAGTCCAACGGAAACCGCATAGTCCTTGTTGATGTCTTCAATGCCTTCGACATTTTGGATGATGGTCTTGCCGTCGGGAATGGGCTGCCCGTAATGTGATCTGGTCAAACTTGAACCGACGGCAAAGAGGATGTCGGACTCATCTAGCCAGCGCCGGGCAGGCAGGGTAGTGGTCGCGCCGCCTGAGCCGAGAGCAAGGGGATGGCGTTCATCAAAGGATGACTTACCGGGCATGGTGCTAAACACCGGTATCTGAGTAAGCTCGGCCAGCTCTTTCAGTTCTCCGGTTGCATCCGAGAACAGTACTCCCTTACCCGACCATATGACCGGCTTCTTGGCATTCAAGAGCAGTCCCACCGCATCTTTGACATCGTTGTTTGACGGACGTTGCGGGGACCTGCGGGGCGATTGATAGTTCGCCGTCCCCTCGGGGACTTCCTGATCATCCATGTCAATGGGGACCTCGATTATCACCGGGCCGGGAGTTCCGTTACGGAGGGCATGAAACGCCCGGCGCAGCGCGCCGGCAACCTGACCGGGTTGCATGATGACTTCGCCATGTTTGGAGACGCTTTGATAGGTGCGAACAGGCGAAAAGTCCGGTCGCACGGCGTATCGGCCCAGCGCCGGGCCGGCAGTGAGGTACAAGATGGGTACGTTATCCGCGAACGCCTGCGCGATTCCGCCCATTGAGTTTTCCGCTCCAGGGCCCCCTTGGGTGATGACCACGCCGAATTTCTGCCGGTTATTAACGCGGCTGAAGCCATCGGCGGCCATGATCGCGCCACGTTCTTGCCTGAACATGATGGTGCGGATGCCTTCTTTCGCGACCGCTTCGATGAGCTCGTTGGAAGGATAGCATGAGACCCACCCCACGCCTTCCAACTTCAGGATTCTTGCGATTGCCTCCAGCACATTCATGTCTATTCTCCTTCAGGGCTGCAAGGGCCTTCTCGTGTGGGCAACGCCCAGACGGGCAATACTATCTGGCTGCACTTGTGGCCCAGCTGCGGCTAGGTCTGCCACTTCAGTAGGCCGGAATTGTCTAGCGCCGACGGATTGACGCAGGACATTGGCCGGCGGCCTCCCAACACCAAGGCGATTTCCATGCCCATACGACGTCTGCTCACCTCCAAGACTCTGGATGATGCGGAGGCTGCGTGGGGCGTGAGTGTGACGTTCTCCATTGCGAACAGGGGATTGCCGGGATCAGGCGGTTCTTTTTCCAGCACGTCCAGCGCGGCGTGGGCAATCCACCCTTCGTCCAGCGCCCTTATCATAGCAGCCTCGTCCACAGTCCCGCCCCTGCCGGTGTTCACGAATATCGCCTCGGACTTCATTAGCCTGAATTGCTCTTCCCCAATCAGCTTGGTCGTGCCGCCGGTCTTAGGCAGATGATTTGCAACGATATCCGAACGCTGCAAGAGTTCTGTCAATCCGACCGGTTCCACCCCGTACTGGATTATCGTTGTCTCCTTGACGAAGGGATCGTGGGCGAGGAGGCGGAGGCCGAAGGGTTTCATCAAGGGCACAACGGCCCGTGGAATGTTGCCAAAGGAGATTATTCCGAGGGTCTGCCCGTACAGCCTAGGCAACTGACGCATAGGTGCATGCCCCTCCCACCAGTACCCATCCCGGACCATCTTGTCCATGCGCAGCAGCCGGCGGTGAGCGGCCAGGATGAGCGCCGCCGTGTGCTCCGCAACCTCCTGGACATTAATATCGGGGCAATTGGTTACCGGGATGCCTTTGGCCGTAGCCGCCGGAACATCGACATGATTAGTGCCTACGCTATCCAATGCGATGATTTTGCACTGCTTGAGGCCATTGATCACCTTCTTTGAAAGCGCATGCCCACTCAGGATAAGAGCGTCGGCGTCCTGGGCTCTCTCCAGAAACGCATCGTCTGATGCTGCCGTGACTTCCACAATTTCGGCAGCTACGCCCTGCAATGATTCCATTTCGAACGTGTAGTCGCGAGGCGCATTGGGGCGGCCCCAGGACACGATCTTGAACTTCGCCACACTGCCCTCCGGAGATTCGTCCAATTGGAGCTATTCTGTGTCTGCGACTCGGAGCCAGACCTGGCTAATGGCGCCGCTCCGAGAGTGTCCAGAAATCCTCAACCATTACCTTACACCATCCTCATACGAAGTACATTCGTTGCCCTGGCAATGGCAGGTCTGCGCCTTGGCGGTCAAAGGGCACGCTAGCGATGAAGGTTGGTGGCGTGATGGCGGCGGGTGCTTCTCTGGCCTGGCGACCCACGAGAGTCGGTGCGCTGAATTTGTGGGCTAGAGTTGACTGTAGGCAGAACCATGTTCGAGATGAGGATGGGGCTGTGAGGCCGCCGAAGGTCCTCATGGGCTGGGCGGCGACCAGGGCGTTGAGGTCAAGAAGCGAGGACCGCTGGGCTCGTCCCCAAATGGGAGGAGATCAGTTGTCGATCCACAGGACGCGGTAGACGAGGCGATCGTCGCGATGAGGGCGGCTCGTAGACCCGCCCACTGTGAATCCCCAATCCGAGAGTTCCTTTTCAAGCAAGTCAGGCCCATGGCTCTCTCCGTGGTAGGTTCCGACAATGAGACGTCCGTCTTCAACGAGAAACTTGTCGAGGAGCCGTTGCAGGAGTTCGCGCCGCCGTTGGGGCAGTACGTACTCTAACCCCGTCCGCACAAAGTCGAACCTCCGAGGAGGTTGCCACGTCAGGACGTTGCCCGTATGTATTCTTGCGGCCCAAGCGGGCAGCCGACTACGGGCGAAGTCGGCCAACTCCGCCGAGACGTCAAGACCGTACGGGTCGACTATGCGGCCCCTCAATGCCGCCCACCTTTTGACGCACTCCATCAGGAATCCGTTGGCGCAGCCGACGTCTAGGAACGAGCCGTCCTTGTGGATAGCGTCGCAGATGAGGCTCCGTGCGTAGTCCCATGACCGCTCGTCCCCGCTTTTGCCGGACTGACCCCAGGGGGTATCCGCAGAGAGATATGCGTGCGTGATGAATTCACTGATACGCCGTTGCCATTCGGATTCGTCAATCTCACCAGCCTCTAGGGCTGCATCGACGCGCTTGATTAGCCAGTAGGCTTTGTTCTTGACAGCCTCAATCGGCACGCGTTCATTCATACACCCACAACCTGTGATCGTGCACGTTATACAGAAGCAATAGCTATTCCTTGTCGCTGAACTAGCGGTCCGACCTTCGCCAAGCCGAGAGCTGGCGGAGGGTTGCCAATAATCTCCACCCTGTGGGAGACGTTCCAATGTTCATTGCCGCTCGCTTCTTCCTGCGCGGCCACTTCCTCTCGGAGTTTACTGCCACGCTCATTGGAACCTATCGGGGCAGAATAGCGGCTTAGAGGTCCAGAACGAATCTCAACGAGTATATGTCATTGCTCCGCTCCGGTAGGTATTACAAGAAACTATGGGTCACGGTGTGGGTGGTCGTTAACGAGGCCGCTATACGGCACTGAAGAAGGGACCCTCTGTGGGCCGGTGGCAAACATGACGGGAAAGTTTACTCCCAAACATTGCGGGCGGTCTCGGCGACGATGCGGAGCTTTGCGTTCTGCTGCTCGATCGAGAGCGGATTGCCGACGATGGATGAGCCGAACCCGCACTGCGGACTGATGGCGAGTTGCTCGAGGGGGAAGTGGCGGGCAGCCTCGGCGATCCGAGACTCAAGTTCGGATACGTTCTCCGCGCGCGGCGACTTGGTCGTGACCAGACCCAGCGCCACGAGCTTGTCGTCGGGCACGCCGCGCAGAGGCTCGAACGAGCCTGAGCGTGGATTGTCGTATTCCAGCATCAGCCGCTGCGCGTTCACGCGCTGCAGAACCGGCCCGACAATCCGGTCGTAACTGCCTTCGACCAGCCAACGGCCGCCCTGGTTCCCTCGTCAGAGGTGGAACGCGAACACTACTTCCGAGAAACCGTCCATCACGGCGTTATCCAGCTCGACGCCCTGGGCGATCCAGTCCTCCGCAGACCTACCCTGGGCCTCGTAGAAGGCCGCCCACGCCGGATCGAGCACGAGTGGGTAGTGCGGCGCGTCGAGTTGGATGTAGTTCGCCCCAAGCCTGATCAGTTCTTCGATCTCTCCCCGAACTATCCGCGCGACATCGGCCAAGAACGCATCCAGCGTGGGGTAGGCTGCAGCGGACTTCACCGGCGACCAGAAGTTGGCGAACAGGCTGGGGCTCGGCAATGTCACCTTTGCTATGCGCGTGGTGCGGCCGCGCAGGTAGGTGAACTCCTCCGCCGACAGGTGGCGCTTCCGCTGGAGGCGACCGACGACACCCAGCGTCGCAGGACGTTCCTTGCGCAAGTCTCCTACCCGTTCGCCGCCCTGCCAATCGCCCCAGAGGAACGCGTCGATATCGAACTCGCCAAAGCCTGCGACTGCCTCGGGCATCTGACTCTGGAACGAGAGCCTGCGCATTTCGCCATCGGTGAGGATCTCAAGTCCGGCCTCCTCCTGGGCAGCTACGGCGCTATCGACTGCGGCGTCCTCGGCGCGCTTGAATTCCGAGGGCGAGATGCGCCCGGCCGCAATTTCCTCGCGCGCGGCGAGTAGCTCCGGTGGTCTAATTAGGCTCCCAACGACATCGGCATGAGGGAGATTCAGCATGGCGCATAGCCCCGCATATCTTGGCGGTTTGTAACTGACAAGTCGGGCCTGCCGAGTCGGCGGATATTCAAAACGATCTGGGCAGCGGCAACGCGGCGCTCCGTCCAACTCCGGGGCTCGCCTGCGGCAAGACCAACAGCAGCAACCGGGCAAGCGCTGCCACGCGAGTGTGCAATGACTGACTCCAAGCGGCTCATAGCAGCCAAGGGCCCGACTTCAAGGGAGTGACGGCGACGCCAATGCGGAATCCTGCGTCTGCCGACATGTATGGACTCCGCCGAACCTTTCTTGTATCGGGATGGTGGGCCGTGTAAGACTGAATTGCGAACTTTTCGGTGGGAGGTCCATTGCTGAGGAATCGATCAGGCGTCCGATTTAGCCTCTCGAGCCTCCAGCATTAGGCTGGTTGCTCCTTTCATGCATCAGTGCGTGAACTGACATATGGATGCTTAGTGGAGCATGAGAAGAAGCCCAAAGCATCTTGTTGTCTTGGGTTCTTCCTAACCTCATAGCCATAAACCCTTCTTGCTCATCTAGGCACACGAATATGAGGGATTCACCAAGGCTGGGAGTATCACCTGCTTGTGAAGGGGTTAGTCGTCTAAAGGCATCTGCGCGAATGGTCAAATCTGGAAAGCCCTTGTTGGATGCCCAGTTCGTCTTGACAGGCACGAAGCAAATCTTGGCCAGAAGCTTATGCAAGGAGCCGAAATCTCGTACTGCTTCTCGGTATATTCTGCCGCTATCAACGGTCAATAGCTGGTGCGCTATGATGTCCCGTCTGCCAATGAGATTACGCCAAGATCCAGCACCGCCTTTTGTTTCGTAGGGGATCTCATGGAGCAAGACGCCGAGACTCGACCCGTGTACCTTGAGGACGTTGTCTACTTCCTTAACGGCCTGACAAGCATCCTCCACATACTTCTTCAACGCTGCAAAAAGGTCTTGGTCGTCCCTATTGCCAAGATTCCTAATGCGATCTATGACCCTGAGGGCACTCCGTGCATCGCGCGCTGCGCTAGCCGTAAACTCCTCCAATCGAACGCACGACTCTAAAATCTCTTCGTGGGGCTTGATTCGCCAGATTACTATTGATCTTTCGACTAATTCTTGAATCGGCACCCTTTCCGCGCCGTGCCGTTCCATCGAACTCAATATCTCCGTTCTATCCTTAATCACCAGTTCCCTCCCAATACACCCCTTGCGGGGTGCGGCATCTCGCGAGCGATTTCTGTCCTTGGGTAAGGGCTGGTGATACCCGATATCCCACAAACAACTCCTAAAGCCAAGACATGCTCGGCGGCTCTTGGTGCAAGCACTTCCGCCCAGCAGGATAGCCCCTGCTAGGCCCAAGAGTCATGGATTCAGTCTCGTTGGATCGGAAAATGGTGGAGATGAGGAGACTCGAACTCCTGACCCCCTCCTTGCAAAGGAGGTGCTCTCCCAACTGAGCTACATCCCCGTGTGGCGAACTGTCGTGGGCGCAACACCGGTTAGGCACTGGCATTGCTCTTCATGGTGGGCCACTGTGGATTTGAACCACAGACCTCGCCCTTATCAGGGGCGCGCTCTAACCAACTGAGCTAGTGGCCCGAATAACAAGCTGTAGCGAAGGTTCTTCGTCTATTGTACCATCCTTGATTTGGCCTGTACGTCACCAGTCTGGCGGCAGCACACCAAATTTCTCACAGGAGGAATATAGCGCAGCGAACGCCGGCGTGCAACTCTGCCAAGCCGCTGTAAGGGTGGCCATTCGATGCCATGGGTCTGGCCGTGCATCGGTGAATCTGCTTTCAAAATCCGCGCACAGAGTGATGAGTATATCGAGGCCAAGTCTGCGGGTAAAGAAAGGACGCCACCCATATGGGAACGAACGGATCGCAGGTTCTGGATCTGAACGGTTGGCCGTTGCAAGAGCATTGAATTAGGGCCACAAAAGGAAAGTCCCTCTCACGGAGAGGGACAATCACATAGGCGGTATTAGCAATGCCCGAGGGTGGCTGGTTTAGCAGGTGAAGGGTGATGAAGGGAGAGGGAGAATGGAATAGGAGAGGTAGGGAGGTTGGGGGGATAGGAGTATTGGGTAAGAACCCTAGAAAGGAGGTGATCCAGCCGCAGCTTCCGCTACGGCTACCTTGTTACGACTTCACCCCCATCATCAGCCCCACCCTCACGACGTGCGTCCCTTGCGGGTTTGCGGAGGCCGCTTCAGGTGTTGCCGACTTTGGTGGTGTGACGGGCGGTGTGTACAAGGCCCGAGAACGTATTCACCGCGGTATGCTGACCCACGGTTACTAGCAACTCCGTCTTCAGAGAGGCGAGTTGCAGCCTCTCATCCGTACTACCGGACGGTTTTAGGGGATCCGCTCACGCTCGCGCGCTTGCTTCCCGTTGTACCGCCCATTGTAGCGTGTGTGTAGCCCAGGACATAAAGGCCATGCTGACTTGACGTCATCCCCACCTTCCTCCGCGTTGCTCGCGGCAGTCCGACTAGAGGTATAACTAGTCGCAGGGGTTGCGCTCGTTGCGGGACTTAACCCAACACCTCACGGCACGAGCTGACGACAGCCATGCAGCACCGGTGGACGGTTTCCAGGGTCTCCCCTGGAGTAACTCTCCTTTCGGAGAGGTAGCCGTTCATGTCAAATCCTGGTAAGGTTTTTCGCGTAGCCTCGAATTGAACCACACGCTCCGCTGCTTGTGCGGGCCCCCGTCAATTCCTTTGAGTTTCAGCCTTGCGGCCGTACTCCCCAGGCGGGGTGCTTAGCGGGTTACCTTGGGCACTGAGGGCGGAAAAAAATATCCGACCCCAACACCCAGCACCCATCGTTTACAGCGAGGACTACCGGGGTATCTAATCCCGTTCGCTCCCCTCGCTTTCGCGCCTGAGCGTCAGGACAGGGCCAGGTCGCCGCCTTCGCCACGGGTATTCCTGGCGATATCTACGTATTTCACCACTCCACCGCCAGTTCTGCGACCCTCTCCCTGCCTCAAGCGGAGCCGTCCCGCTTGGCATCTCCTGGTTGAGCCAGGAGCTTCCACAAACGGCTAGCTCCGCCGCCTACGCGCCCTTTACGCCCAGTAAATCCGGATAACGCTTGCCCCCTCCGTATTACCGCGGCTGCTGGCACGGAGTTAGCCGGGGCTTATTCCTTGGGTACCGTCTAAATTCTTCCCCGAGAAAAGGAGTTTACACCGCGAACGGCGTCATCCTCCACGCGGCGTCGCTGCGTCAGGCTTTCGCCCATTGCGCAAGATTCCTTCATGCTAAACCCCGTAGGGCTCTGGACCATGTTCAAGTCCCAGTGTGGCCGACCATCCTCTCAGACCGGCTATCCGTCATTGCCTTGGTGAGCCGTTACCTCACCAACGAGCTGATAGACCGCAGACCCCTCCTTGTGCGCCTCGAAAGGCTTTCACCGCCAGTCACAGAGACTGGAGGCGCTATGCGGTATTAGTCCGGGTTTCCCCAGGTTATTCCCCACGCGAGGGTAGGTTATCTACGTGTTACGCACCCGCACGCCGCTCGTCACCCTCAGGTGCAAGCACCTGAAGGGACGCGCACGACTCGCATTGATCAAGCACGCCGCCAGCGTTCATCCTGAGCCAGGATCAAACTCTCCATAACAAAAGGGAAAACGAAAGTAAGAGAACTCCGTCACCCCGGAACAGCCTAAGCCCTAGCTCTCCAAATAAAACGCCCAAAACCTTCATCACTCTTCACCTGTTAAGGAGCCCCCTGCACAAAGGCAGGTAAAGGTCAGTCTAACATCGACACCGCTAATTTGTCAACTATCGATTGAATCACATTGAGTGTGTATAGTTTGCGGGAGCATGGTTCGGAAGAGACAGCATGGCAGGACAATGCCGCGCGCCTAGTCTAAACTGCGCGGAATTTTCAAAGAGGGTATTGGTGGCAAATTGCGGCACTTGCCGTTGCGTTTGCAGCAGACTTCGCTGGCGGCGTGGCGGCTCAGCAGTCCATACGGCACGCTACGACGCATGATACAATGAGCGCGCATGTTCCTGGATGTCAACAAGGTACTGTGAATTGTGAGGATCTTGGTCGCGGGCGGGGCGGGCTTTATCGGCTCGCATCTCTGTGATTTCCTGCTTGCGCGGGGGCACTCTGTCACTGCCGTCGATAGCGGCATAACCGGACGGGCCAAGAATGTCGCCCATCATGCGGGACTCGAGAGGTTCTCTCTCGTGGAACATGATGTCACCGAACCGCTGGCTTGGCAGGGGGACGCGGTGTTTCACCTGGCAAGTCCTGCAAGCCCCGAGGGGTATCTGCGGCACCCATTCGTGACTCTTCGCGTCAACTCCATCGGCACAGAAGCGTTGCTGGCGCTCGCGCGTGAAAACAGTGCGAAGTTTCTCTTTGCATCGACATCAGAAGTGTACGGCGACCCGCTTGTACATCCGCAGCCTGAGACGTATTGGGGAAATGTCAATCCTATTGGCCCGCGAGCGTGTTACGACGAGGGGAAGCGCTTCGGCGAAGCAGTGACTATGGAGTATGTGCGTCAATATGGGGTTGATGCCCGCATCATTCGCATCTTTAACACGTATGGCCCGCGAAATGACCCAGGTGACGGTCGTGTGGTGCCAAACTTCATTGCACAGGCGGTTACGGGAAAGCCCATTACAATTTACGGTGACGGCTCGCAGACCCGCTCGTTCTGCTACGTAGAAGATTTGGTACGAGGAATGACGGCTGCGATGTTCTCTGCGGATACGCAAGGAGAGGTGTTCAATCTCGGCAACCCTGACGAGCGCACCATCCGCGAGTTTGCAGACATTGTCGTACGCCTTACCGGCACAGATGTTCCTGTGGTGCACAAGCCGTTGCCTGCCGACGATCCCAAACGGCGGCGCCCGGACATTGCAAAAGCGCAATCCCGGTTAGGCTGGACTCCGGCGATATCTTTGGAAGAGGGCTTGAGTAAGACAATTGCGTATTTTCGGGAGGAACCCTCCCTGCAAGAATCGCGGTGACCGCGGCCGCGATCGCACACGTTTCGATTGCATCAGCGCGGCTCTTTTGTTTCGGGTTGGGCGGTACACTAAGCAGAAGTTGGTCTTGGCAAAGGCAAGCACTTGGATGACTGGACATACTGTTCTAAGTAGAGTGTTTTGCAAGTGCCAGCGAGAATGACTATTCTAGATAAAAGTATTGAGTACATGAAGGAGTGTAACACGTGAAGTTTGTTCGCTATCAGGATGGCTCTAGCGCGGCGTGGGGAATAATCGAGGGAGATAGTGTAACGCCGGTGCTGGGAGACCCATTTACGGGTTGGACGAGGACCAACCGTACGGTCGCACCGTGGGACTTACACGTTTTGCCCCCTGCATCTCCGACGAAGGTTATTTGCGTCGGCCTAAACTATAAGCTCCACGCCGAGGAGAGCGGGATGGAGGTCCCGAAGGAGCCGATGCTGTTTCTCAAGCCCCCAACTGCCGTGATCGGCCCGGAAGAAGGTGTTGTCTATTCGCATCTCACGACGCAGTTAGACTATGAGTGCGAACTGGCAATAGTCATCGGCAAGACGGCGCATCGCGTTTCGGTGGATGACGCACCAGGCGTTGTGGCCGGATATACGTGCGCGAATGACGTCAGCGCGCGCGATCTGCAGCGCGCAGACGGGCAATGGGCGCGAGCAAAGGGCATGGACACGTTCTGCCCGTTGGGGCCGGTGCTCGTAAACGAGATTGACCCGGTCGGCCTGTGGATTCAGACGAAGCTGAACGGTGAAGTCAAGCAGGATAGCAATACCGCCGATATGGTGTTCAAGCCGGATTTCATCATCCACTATGTCTCGCAGGCATTCACGTTGTTCCCCGGCGATGTCATTATTACGGGTACGCCGAGTGGCATAGGCCCAATGCAGGTCGGCGACCGCGTGGAAGTCATCATCCAGGGCATTGGCACGCTGTCCAATCCGATTGTGGCGCCGGAGTAAAATAAGATTGCCTTCGCGGGCTTGATTGTTGGCCCGCCCTAACGTAAAGCAGCCGAACTGGCGATTCCTACACAGGGGCGTTCCGATTGTGTGGGGAATTCTCAACCGGTTCGGCTGTTGCCTTTTGGCAACTGCGCAACTATTCCTGCATAGCGGGAGAAGTGTCACAGTTGCGGGGACTCGCAACGCGCATACCGTCCGGTCAATATCTGCAATTTGCAAAATACACTTAATCATGCCTATGACAGGCGCCTGCGCTCATTCCGAAATTACGGGTATCGGGCGGCTGAGCTCGGCGTGGTCCGTAGTAATCCGGCAGGTGTAGGCGACCAGGTCTACACCGCAGCGGCAGGCCGACTGCAGCGCCTGGGCAAACTCAGGATCAGTGCGGTCGTTGGCGGCAACGCTGTGCGCGTCGGCGCGCTGCACAACGAAGAAAACAACTGCGCGGGCGCCGGTGCGACGGAGTCTGATGAGCTCTTCGATGTGCTTACGGCCGCGTTCTGTGGGCGCATCGGGGAACAGGCCGCGTCCGTTTTCCACGAGGGTAACCGACTTGACTTCCAGCCAGCAGGTTTCACTGGAGCCCTTGAGATAGAAATCAAGCCTACTGTGCCCGCTGCGGCGCTCTCTTTCCCATGCAGAGTATTGTGCGAGCTCCGGCAGGCTGCCTTGGTCTAAGGCTTCCTGAACGAGATCATTCGGGAGTTGCGTGTTAAGTGAGACCAGTGTCCGGTCACTCTCCACCAGCCACACCTGATACTGAGTCTTCCGCTGTTCCCCTGGTCTTGGTTCCAGCCACAAACGGACGCCGGGCCGCAGGAGTTCGCGCAGCCGGCCCGGATCGGGAAGGTGCGCTCTTGCCGGCTCGCTGCGGCCCGGGACCTGCGCGAGGCACGTGAATCGGTTTGGGCGAGAAAGGAATGTTGCTTCTTGCAGTGGAGCGGGAAGCTTCAAGAGGCGTCGCTAGCAAGGCTGCAGAGTCGGTCGGCCAAGTCCACGAACGCTTCGACCTCTTCAAAGCGTTGCCACCAGCGGTCTGGCAGGCCGGAGAGGCCGTGCGCGGCGCCTGCGAGTGCCCCGCAGACAGCGCCCGTGGCTTTGCTCGCGCCCCCCAGGTTTATGGCTTCGACGAGAGCGGACTCGGCGGAATCAGTGCGCAACAAGCAGACGATCGCGGCTTCTAAGGCGTCGAATGCCATCGTGGAAGGCTGAATATACGTGGAAGCCTCCAACTGTGAGAGACGCTCAAGCACAGGCACAGGAACGTCATATTCTTCCATGTGATTGACTATTAGCTTGAGCGAGTCATTGACATTGTTACCGGCAATTAGCGCTGAAATGATCAGATTTAGGGTCACGGCTGCCCAACTCCACATGCGATCGTAGTGCGTAAGCCGAGCGCTACTGTAGGTTGCGGCGATATTCTGATCGGGATGCTGCGCATATAGCAGGGCCAGCGGCGCACAGCGGCCCACGACGTGGATTCCCGTAGTCTTGCCGCCGGATTCCCAGTAGGTAAGGGACGATGCGTGCTCCCACATCATGCCGCTGGCAACCTTGGCCAGTGTGCGGTTGGTCACGTCTTGCGACATAACTCCTTGGGAGCTAAACGACCATGCGACCAGGCGTTGGAGCGCATCGTCGGGATCATACTCTCCGCAGGCAACCAAGCTCTCGGCTAGGCAACGCGCTTGATTGGCGATCTCGCCAGCGTGCGTAGCAGTTGACCCCCGAAGTTCGCGTAGGACTCCAAAGCGGGTCCGAACCTCGGAGCGCGCCATGCCTTCGGTGGCAACACCGAGACATTCGCCTATGGCAAGTCCTATGAGAGTGCCCCGAAAGTGGTCGAGTTGTTTCATTTTTCCGATTACTCTGTGTAGGTAGTTAGCCTAGAGTAGGCAAGCCACGGTTTCTGTGGTTAGTTCATGGAGAAGTGTAGGCTAAAGACAATCGATCGCGTTACTTCGTGGCACGATTGGCAGAGAACAAGCCCTTCTTCTTGCTCTGCCGCCGCCGCAATCATCAACTCATCGATGGACTGTGCTTCAAACATGATACAGGGCGCCACGCACGAGCGCGCGCGCGCTTGCTTGGCCGGGGCAGATTCCTCTGGTTGGGCCCGGCTTATGCTCGGCAAGCCGTTAGGGAGACCCACGAGATGTCCAAAGTTATGCATTACGAGATGCCGCAAGCACCGGAGACGTAGAGCCGAGTCCGCAATCTGCGACAAGTGGCGCAGAGAGATGATCGTGACCAAGTCAGGCTCAGTGCAAGCGAATACCGAGGGAAAGTCATCATCCTGGTTTGCGATGTCGTCATGCAACTCCGTATGTAAGAGGACAAGGTCTAGGTGCGGATCGGCATGCTGCCAGGGTTCGTAGCGTACGATGTCAATAAAGGTCGCGGCTGAAACCTTACCGGAGTCTTGGTTGAGGCTTGACTCCCAATACCAACGAAACGAATGATAGGCCTCTTTCCCCGTGGAATTCTGCAGGGCCCAATTGCCATATGGACGCAACATGATTGGGGCGAGGCCGATGTCCTGCTCAAATGCGACCCTTTGCAGGAAACGCAGAAAGTCGCGCATGGCGCCAATACACTCTTTGGCCTCCGCTTCGCTCACACCATCGGACCAGAGAATGGTGATTGGTTTCATGGTTGTGCGGCCTGTTCGAAAGATTGGATCGCTTGCAGACCATCCAGCACGCCAAACTCCAAATGAACGTCCTGGACTTCACCCGGTTCCAAATGCCTTAGCCTGCCTTCCGCGCGCTCTACGGCACGCCCAAGCGGCAGGCAGTTACCGGGTTCCAAGCCGACGACATATTCATCGCTGTTCATCATCTTCCACTCTGTAAAGCAAGGAAGCTCCAGAGGGTCATAGCGCAGGTACATGCCAATGCCGCCGCCTATCGTAGGATTCACGATGGCGGCATTCACTCTGCCGTCAGCACAGGGCTTCATGGTGTGAAAGTAGACGCGTTCGGCATAGTCCGGTGCAGGGTCCTCAAACCGGTCAAAACGACCCCGCCCCACCTGGGCGGCATCGTCGCGCGGTTCAACATGCTCTGTCGGCAGGAGCAGCCGCGCATCAGGGTGCACCAGTGGAAAGCCAACATTTACGTGATAGAGCAACATGAACGGGCTGGGATTGCGTCCCCGGTTTTCAACCCGGTCGTGGATGAAGAAGCGCGGTTCGCCCAAGCGCGCCCAGATGCAACGCGTGAGCACTAATGTGTCTCCGAAGACGGTGCTCTCGGTCATGCGTCCTTGCACGCGCATTACGTAGTCATCGCCGTCCCAGTCATTGTCTACCAATACGTTGCGCGCCGCGGTGTATGAGATGCGGCCGTGGATGCCGAGGTCCTCGTCGCCATCGGGGCCGGCCGCACCGAGGTAGGTCAAGCCGCAGGTAGTAATGAGACCGCCAAAGAAGCCGCGCAGCCAGCCCATCCCGGGAGGTTCGAAGTAGGCACTGTGCACGTCGCCGGTGCGAGAACGCCACGCAAGCGGGATTCCGTTGTACTCGGCGTGAGTCACATCCATGCCGCGCGTCGGCGATACCCAGAGATTGAGGCCCGACCCAGTGCGCATCTCTGCGGCCAGCATGGCGTCTTCGGGTCCCTCTTCCAGCCGGAAGCGCTTTGCTCCACCAAGTTGATCCATGCTGCCAACACGGCTGAGCAATTCTTCACGGGAATAGGTTGAATTCCATAGAGTGGGCATGGGCGTTAGTTGGCCTCAACTGCACTGCGAATTAGGTTAATCCGAGGTGAAGTCCCGGGACCTCCACTGACAGCGACTACGTCAATGCGCCAGTCACCGCCGGCATGTTCGGTGTCCTGGAGGTAGTGCTGGGCAGCCGCGATGATGTGCGCGGCTTTTGCGGCCGTTACTGCCTCTTGTGGGAGACCGAAACTGGTAGTACGCCGCGTCTTGACTTCCACAAAGACAATCGACTCACCTTCACGCGCGACGATATCCAATTCCCCGGCAGGTGTCCGGTAATTGCGGGACAAGATAGTGTAGCCAAGCACCGCAAGGTAACGGGCGGCAACTTCCTCTCCCCAGTATCCAAGGGCTTGGCGATGCCGGCTGGGTTTCACTGATTTGCCCCTTTAATCCAAGCATCTGAGTCCAACAGAATGTTGCAGGCTGTCGGCGGGGCGACACCACGCAATGACTCACCGCTTTCACCATCTGCGGCGGAATTTCTGAGAAACGTACCAGTTGGAGTGTTGGGAGGCAGAAGTTGAGACGCGGCACGCATTACGGGACGAAAGGATGCGCGATGGATGGCGCACGGGCCGAAGCTTGTCAGAGCTTGCTGGTGTCTGCGGGTGCCATATCCCTTGTTGTTGGCAAAGTCATAGTGGGGATATACCGGATCGAATCGGCACATCAGACGATCTCGATGCACTTTGGCCAAGATCGAGGCCATGGCCACTGAAAGACAACGCTGATCGGCCTTGGCGTGCGATTCAACCGGCACCGGCGCGTTGCGCAAGGTTACGGCGTCGGTTATGAGAATATCCGGCGCACAGGCGAGCTTTGTTGAAAGGTCGACATAGGCACGTCGGATCGCCAGTCGCACGGCCATGCCAAAGCCTGAGCGTGCAATCTCACGGGAAGTTGTCGCGCCCAGCCCCCAGGCAGTTGCGTGCGCCATAATGCGCGGCGCAAGCGCCGCACGCTGTTTCGAGCTAAGGAGTTTGGAATCGTCGATTTCCCGCAGATCGGGAGGCAGCGATTGATAAATTCGCGGAGGCACCGCCACCATGCCGGCCACAACGGGACCGGCCCAGGCGCCGCGTCCGACTTCATCGGCGCCGGCAATCAACTTGGCGCCACGGTCAAGCCAAGACCATTCAATTGCGAGGCTTTCCATGCGAGCGGAGGTACGCATTGCGCAACAATGCCCGCCGGGCTTGAAGCGAGCGGGCATTCCTTCCAATGATGTGCAGTCTACCGGCGTTCTTTGATGCGCGCGGCTTTACCGACACGCTTACGGAGATAATACAACTTTGCGCGGCGAACTTTGCCCCGCCGCACTACACTAAGGCTCTCGATACGGGGGGAATGGAGCAAGAACGTGCGTTCGACACCGATTCCGTGGGCGGTGCGACGTACGGTGAAGTTCTCGTTGATGCCTGCGGCACGCCGTGAAAGCACAACGCCCTCAAAGGCCTGTGTGCGTTCGCGACCGCTTTCCACAACCCGTACGTTCACTCGCACGGTATCGCCAGGTGCAAACTCGGGCACGTCCGTCTTTAGCTGCGCCTGCACTATTTCGTCAATGATCGTCGTCATTTTCGCTTCTCGTTATTCAACCGGGCAACACTTACTCTTGCTACAGTAGCATACAATTATGATGATCCGCAATCTGACGTTGCATTGAGAGATGCTCGCTCTGCTTCGCTCAAATCGGCGCCCGCGAGCAAGTCGGGACGGCGTTCATGCGTGCGCGAGAGCGACTGCCTGCGCCGCCACCTTTCGATCTGCAGGTGATTGCCGGAGAGCAAGATGTCCGGCACTTGCATTCCTTCATAGATGGCGGGTCGCGTGTACTGCGGATATTCTAGTAGTCCCGCTGAGTGCGACTCCTCGCTGACTGCGGAGTGTCCCCCGCCCAGCACACCAGGCAGTTGACGCGCCATTGAATCCAGCAGCACTAGGCTCGGCAATTCACCGCCGCTTACGACGTAGTCGCCAATTGAGATTTCATCATGCGCCAGAAATTCAGCCACCCGCTCGTCTACTCCCTCGTAGCGGCCACAGAGTAATATTAAATGCTCTTGCGCCGCAAACTCAACGGCGCCCTGTTGCGAGAGTAGGCGTCCTGAAGGGCTGAGGAGCACGACGCGCGCTCTCGGCGTGCGGAGGTCCGCAACAGCGCGAAAGAATGGCTCCGGCTTCATTACCATGCCGGTGCCGCCGCCAAAAGTGTAGTCATCTGTCACTCTGTGCTTTCCTTCTGCCCAGTTGCGCAAATTGTGCACGGCAACTGTAAGCTGTCCGCCTGCCACGGCGCGTCGCAGCGTGCCGTGGTCAAGCGGCCCTCGGAAATACTCCGGAAAGAGTGTGAGAATGTCAACTCGAAGCATGTGGCGTGCCGTATCTAGATCTGGAATGTACCGATGTCCTCACTCACCCTCGAGACATTCGTAGAAGAACAGAGGGCAGTCTCAGTCCGGGTGACGAGGCTTCTCAGCAAAATGATTGCGGGAGCATTAATTTGTGGAGAGGCTCGAGTAGGAAGCGCACCGTTGATGCTCTCCTAATTGCAGAGGCACCTCCACATTCTGACTTGCGCCTGTCTGATGTCTTTCTCGTGGAGTGCAGAGGTGGGGATTGCGGTTGATTGGCAGCCGGCGGTTGCAGGTCTTACTGATACTCCTATTCAGGCAGCAGGCCCGGCATGAGCCGAACAGAAATGCGTCGTCCTTCCAGGTCGATCGCTTGCACAACCTCGGAAGTGGCTGGCAGCAATATCTCTTTGGGTTCAGCGCCGCGTACGATGTAGACGTCATTGCTGCCGGTAACGAGGATATCTGCGACGCAACCGAGAAAACTGCCGTCACTCGCGTATACCTCCAGCCCCACTATCTGGTGATGATGGAAGCTGCCCGCTTGCAGGGGAGGTATCTCTGCTTCAGGGAGGGCGATGTACAAACGGGACAGTCTGGCAGCGGATTCGCGAGTCTCGACGCCATTCAATCGAAGCAGTGCACCCTTTGGGGTAAAGCGCACACCCTTCATCGCGAAGGCGGCGTGTTCCTCCCCAATGTAGACGCGCTTGATGGTATTGAAGCGCTCGGGAAAATCCGTGAGGATGTCTACCCGCAACTCGCCCCGCACGCCATGAGGCGCTCTCACGCGTCCTATGATGATCCAGCCTGCGAATGCGTCAGGCTGGATTGGCCTGTCTGCTGCTTTATCGCTGGGACTCACCGTGACTGGCTTAGATGATGTCGAGGGCAACACGACGGCTCGATTCACCTGCCGCCGCGCGCATTACCGTCCGAATTGCTTGGGCAATGCGGCCGTCCTTGCCAATGACACGGCCCTTATCTTCGTCGGCCACGCGAAGCTCGTAGACAACTGCTTGAGAACGAACGAGTTCCCGCACGTGCACATCATCTACATTGCGGACAAGGCCGTAAGCAACGAATTCCACGAGACCCGTCAAGGCGGGCACCGTGCCGCTATCACCGCGGTACTCGCGGCCACCGCCCCATTGGCGCGGACCGCGCCGACCGCCGTCACGCGGCCTGCCAGATCGCTGTTGATACATGGCTAGGCCTCCAGTCCGGCAATCGCAAGGAGCTTGCGCACGCGATCTGTAGGCTGCGCCCCCTTTTGCAGCCACTCCTGGGCCCGCTCAGTATTAATCTCCACGGTAGATGGTTCGGTTCGCGGATTGTAGTGTCCCAGAATTTCCACATGACGCCCGTTACGCGCCGTGGTAGATTCGGCTACGACTACCCGATAATGGGGTTGCTTTCGTTTGCCGATACGGGTCAGACGTATTCTTAGCAATGTGCTCTTCCTCCTCAACAGATGACATGGTTACGTGTGTCTAAAATCGCTACTAGTACGCATCCACTATAGAGCTTTCGCGATCCAAAGCCTACGGCTAGCAAGCTCTTGGGCCGTTCTAAAATGCTGTGCGCCGCTCCCCCACTTTGATTACTCTGCCATTCACAGAAAAAACAGCTAGGTGGCAAACGCAAACACTACCTTTCAGCGCGATTAAGGATCCTTATAGTCCTCGCGTGGCGGTGAGAAAATGTCCAAGACTTTGGTTGGTTCGTCCGCAGTTGCAGCGTGCGGCGTATTGCCCGGAATTACATACGTCTCACCCGGCTTCAGCACAAGCAGTTCCTCACCAATCGTGAGCAGCAGTGTGCCTTCCAGCACGTAGCCCGTCTGCTCATTGGGATGGTCGTGCATGGGCACGTCGCCGCCGGGTGCAAAGCTGATCTGACAGATCATGGCATTGTCGCCGTATGCCAATGTCTTGCGGTGTACTCCCGCAAACATCTCTACCGGATCAACATGGGCAGCGTTAACGCGCATCAGCTTCTTCTCACACGATTGCGCCAAGCAATTAACAACGAGAATTACGGTCGAATTCTTAGCGACCTGCTTAATCGTAGCAAAAGTGCGTAGTAACGACAAGTATAGGTGTCATTCGGAATTAGTGGGTTTGGACTTACACCGCGCTGATACGCGAGACATCCCACGTACTCACGCCCTAAGGAGTTCCTCAATCTGTCAATTTGAGGAGTCCTTCGACAAGCTCAGAATAAGCTCCGGGGCGAAGAAGCTAGAGTGCGGGGATTTCTAGACTCCACGAGCCCTGCTCGACGAACCTTGTTCGACGAGCCTTGTTCGACGAACCTTGTTCGACGCTGCCCTGGGGATGACAAGCAACGCAGCCCCGCGAAGCTGTCAAGTCCAGGTCTGCTAATCCCGGTTGTCATTTCATAGATGCGGTGCTACGATGGGTGGGACTACCCGTCTGCTACTCAACCCACCTGACGCGAGGTCATTCTTGCTTTCCCAGCTTGGTAATCCGGCGGTTTTCCTTGGCCTGCTGCTTGCCTTGATTGTTGGAATCTCCGTGCATGAATTCAGCCACGCCTGGATGGCAAATCGACTTGGCGACCCCACGGCGCGATCGCAGGGAAGGCTCACACTCAATCCGCTTTCCCACCTCGACCTTCTGGGCACTCTCATGATCTTCATTGTCGGCTTTGGTTGGGGTAAGCCGGTGCCGTACAATCCGGCCAATTTGCGCAATGGGCCGATTTCAGGGGGCGCCATGGTGGCAGCAGCCGGCCCTGCCGCCAACCTCGTGGCTGCCACTGCCGTCGGTCTGTTGATTAGAGGCTATGTCTCTTCACTCGACACGGCCGCTGACAGCACCACCGTGGCAATCGTGACTATGCTCGGCATCGTGGTTCAGATAAATATCGCCTTGGCCGTCTTCAATATCATCCCGATTCCCCCGCTGGACGGATACCGCATTCTCCTGCGCTTCTTGCCTCCTCATATTGTGCCCTCCATTTCTTGGCTCGAGTTGCAGGGGCCGTTCGTGCTTTTAGTCATCGTGCTCCTGGACCAGTGGTTCTTGAAGATTGGCATCTTCCAAGCAATTCTCGGTCCGCCGGTTAGCTTTCTCCTTCGGTTGATCTTAGGACTGTGATATGAGCGCGCCTTTGCCTGCTGTCCGCCTCGACATTTTCGAAGGTCCGCTTGATGTCTTGCTGCGCCTCATCCAAGAACAGAAACTAGACATAACCGAACTCTCGTTAATGGCAGTGACAAGGCAATTTCTTGAATACGTCCGGAGTTTGGAGAAGCAAGATGGACCGTTACTGGCAGCTTTTCTGCGGGTAGCGGCTCAACTCATGCACGGAAAGTCCCAAGCTTTGCTGCACGAGCCGCAGGACTTCTTGGACGAGAGAGAAGAGTCCTTGGAAGACCAACTGCGGGGTTACGAGCGGTTCAAGCAGCTCATGACTGCGGTCGCGGCATGGCAGGAGGACTGCGACGTTGCGTACCAACGCATGGCCCCCGCGCCGTTACCTGTGGCTTTACCCCAACCGGACCTGGTGAATTACGCGCCCGAAGACCTGGTGAGTGCGCTGGCGGCAGTCTTGGAAGAGAAGGAAGAGGATCTTCCTGCTGTCGCGCGCCGAACGGTGCACGTTGAGACCTACCTCGACCGCATTGGCACACTCCTGCTGCTTCAGGGGCAAACCGGGTTCCGGGAGTTGATCGAGCCGGCCCAGTCGTTGGAAGAAATCGTGGTGGCTTTCTTGGCAGTGCTTGAGTTCCTAAGGTCGCGCAAAGCACAAGTGCGTCAGGCCAGTCTTTACGCGGACATTCTCATCCTTCCCCTAGAAACTGAAAAAGCTCCAATACCCCAGGATGCGGCGGATGCGAGCTATGTCCGTGATGCGGTCACGGAAGTACGATGAGAGGGATAGCGAGCGTATGCTTCTGCCACTTACCGCGCTGCTCGAGGGACTCCTGTTTGTTTCCGAGCGACCCCTCACCATCCAGGAACTGGCGCAGATAACGCGAGAGCCTGCGCGGGCCGTTGCTGCCGGGCTAGAAGAGTTGAAGGCGGCGTGGCATGGGAGAGGCATCCTGCTGCAGGAGCAAGATGGCGCTTACTTGCTGGTTTCGCACCCGGACGTAGCGCCATACGTGCGTACGTTGTTGGGTGTGAGCCGCAGGGAACGGCTATCGCGTGCGACTTTGGAGACCCTGGCGGTCATTGCCTACTACCAACCGGCCACGCGCGCCGACATTGAGCGATTTCGCGGCGTGAATTCCGATCACACGTTGGCAGTGTTGCTCAACCGCGAATTGGTCGCTGCCGGGGAGAGACGGCTCACGCCCGGACGTCCGATAGAATACCGAACTACCTTTGAATTCCTAAAGTACTTCGGACTCGCCAGTCTGGAAGATCTGCCGGAAAGAGAGCGCTTCTTGGCAGAATTGACAGGCCCCAGCGAGGGGGAGAGCAATAGAGTCGCTGGCGAGGGTACGGCCTAACGCTTCGTGTACTGGGGCGCCTTGCGTGCGCGTTTGAGCCCGTACTTCTTTCGTTCCTTAACACGAGCATCGCGTGTGAGGAGACCCGCCTTGCGCAAGGTCATGCGATACTGATCATTCGCGTTGACCAAAGCCCGCGCGACGCCATGGCGAATTGCGTCAGCTTGCCCGCTGATGCCGCCGCCAACTACCTTCGCCGATACGCGAAAGTTTTCGCCGATAAGGTCCAGGGGTTCCTGTATCACATTCTGGTGCAGGATACGGGGAAAGTAGTCTTCACAGGGTCGGCCATTTACCACGATGCCGCGCTCTCCGCCATAGAGACGGATACGAGCCACTGCTTCCTTGCGCCGCCCTACACCTACGTAGTAGGGGGCATTGCCATCACTACTCATCAGCACTTGCTCCTGTTACGCTCTCTTGAAATGGCACAGGCTGTTGAGCCTGATGCGGATGGTCCGGCCCGCCGTAGACTTTCAGCTTCTTGAGCATTGCGCGTCCCAAGCGATTATGGGGAAGCATCCCGCGAACCGCATGCTCGATCACGCGAATCGGGCGCCGCTCCAATTGGTCTTCGAGAAGCACTGCACGAATGCCGCTGGGATAGCCTGAGTGGCGGTAGTACACTTTCTGCTCGCGCTTACGCCCGGTTACGGCAACCTTGGCGGCGTTGACTACCACCACATAGTCGCCGGTGTCAATGTTGGGGGCATAGTGCGGCTTGTGCTTGCCGCGGAGCACGCTTGCGATGCGGGTCGCAAGTCGCCCGAGCGTTTGATCTGTGGCATCTACGACGAACCAACGACGCTCGACGTCAACGGTTCGCGTCACGAAAGTTGCCATTGTTTTCATACTTCTTGGTCCTCTTGTGTCTGCGTGAGGACAAACGTCCCGGGGTATGTGACCCGAATTAAGAAAAGCCCTTTGGCTGGGGCAGTTGGCCCTGCCAGCGCCTTGTCTTTCGCCCTCAAAACTCTGTCCAGATGTTCTATCGGTTTGCGTCCTTCACCAATTTCCAGCACAGTGCCAACGATCCGCCGCATCATGTGACGCAAGAATGCGTTTGCTTCTACTACGATGCGCACCATGTCTCCAGTTCGGCGGCACGAAGCCATCTTCACATTTCGCATCGCGGTCGCAGTCGGTTCTTCCCCTGCAGCGAACGCGCGAAAATCGTGACTGCCAACCAAGTCTTGCAGCGCTCTATGTATCGCAACAGCGTCCAGCGCGTGGCTGCGATGCAGTGCAAACCGGTGCCGTAGCGGGGACCGATTTGCGCTGTTCAAGATATCGTAGCGATAGCGCCTGCTCATTGCGCTGTAGCGCGCATGGAATGCCTGCTCCGCATGCGCCACTTTGGCGACCGCAATGGTATCCGGCAGCACCGCGTTCATGGCGCGTTCGAGATCGGCACATGCATGGGCCCAACCGGAGAAAAAATGAACGACTTGCCCGGTTGCGTGCACACCTGCGTCCGTCCGTCCCGCAGGAACCACGCGCGTCGGCTGCTGCGTAATACGCCCGATTGCTTTCTCCAGTTCCTGCTGAACCGTGGGCCGGCTGACCTGCGCTTGAAAGCCACTGTAGGGTGTGCCGTCGTACGCCACGAGGCAGCGGAATTTCCGGTTGCCCCCAGCCGCTTTGCGAGCGCTATCTTGAATTGTTGGTAACACTCCCTTTCGTTCGCCGCCTGCCTATTCTACACGATGGCAGGTTCAATTGGACAAATGCGGATTACTCTACCAATTGGACCAGCATCAGTGGCGCGCCGTCGCCGCGCCGGGTGCCGAGTCTCAGGGTACGCGTGTATCCCCCCGGCCTGTCGGCATAGCGTGGCCCCAGTTCATCGAAGAGATGGTGCACTGCCTCCTGATGAGGAAGACGGGAGAGCGCGATTCTGCGAGCGTGCAGATCGCCGCGTTTTGCCAGTGTGATGAGCCGCTCCACACGTGAACGCACTTCCTTCGCACGAGCCGAGGTGGTGTTCACTTCACCGTTGAGCACGAGCGTGCTGAGCAAGTTGCGGCATAGCGACTCGCGTTTTCCTTTATCGCGGTTCAGTCTTCGCACATACATGCGTTTTCTCACACGGGCACCTCCTCTACTTCCTCAACGCCGCCCGCACCGTTCGATTCCGTCAGGAAGAGGTCGCTCTGGGCCAGTCTTTCCTTGACCTCAGACAGTGTCTTTGCGCCCAGCCCCTGAATCTTCAGCAGGTTGTCTTCATCCATGGCCAGCAACTGCTCGACGGTGCTGATGCCACCCCGGCGCAGGGCGTTGTAGGCGCGGTTCTGCAGTTGCAGAGACTCCAGCGGTGTCGACGTAATGGGATCCGAACGTGCGATCCCCACTTCGATCCGTTGCGCAAGGGGATGGAAGTTATGAATGAGCGAGAAATAATCACACAGGATCTGCCCGCTCTGACTCAATGCAGTCTCCGGTGTCAGAGTCCCGTCGGTCCAAACGCGCAGAATGAGCGCATCCAAGTCCGTTACCTGGCCGACGCGCGCATGCTCTACGCGGTACTCCACACGACGAATTGGTGTGAAAATCGCGTCCACGGGGACCACACCGATGGGCGCGTCTTCTTTCGTATCGGAGAGCGTGAAACCGATTCCTTGCTCTACCGTCAAGAACATCTCCAATTCCGCTTTGTCGGAATCCAGGGTTGCAATAGGCTGATCCGGATTGACGACACTCACCTCAGGAGGACACTGAATATCTGCAGCGGTCGCAACACCTTCGCGATTCACAGAGAGATAGAGCTCGACCGGATTCTCAGCGGTGCACGTGAGGCGGATGCGCTTGATGTTCAGGATGATTTGCGTGACGTCTTCAGTTACACCGGGTATGTCGGCAAATTCATGAAGCACGCCGGTAATGCGAATTGACGATATGGCGGCGCCGGGAAGCGATGATAGGAGTACGCGCCGCATCGCGTTGCCCAGCGTGTGACCGTAACCTCGCTTTAGCGGCTCGATGCGGAAGTGGCCGTAGTTGTTTTCATTTTCAAGGACTCTAACTTCTGGTTGAACTTCCTGCAATTCCAATGGGAATTACCTCCCAATACACAGATACGCTAATTACACTGCGAAATGCGGCTATACGTGGTTATATCCTACGTGGGCGCGGTCAACCTAGCGACGAGAGTAGTACTCAACGATCAACTGTTCGTTGAGATCGGCGTCAATCTCTTGACGTGTTGGCAAAGTAAGCACTTTGCCTTCGAATTTCTCCCGGTCAACGGTGAGCCAATTTGGCACAGAAACCGCATCCAGCCGTTCGGCGACGATCTTAAAGTATTCGTTACTTCGGCTATTTGAACTGACGCAGACCACGTCGCCTTCAGCAAGAAGTGCCGAAGGAATGTCGCACTTCCGGCCATTGAGGGTAAAGTGACCGTGGCGCACAATCTGCCGTGCTGCCGCCCGCGACGAAGCGAAGCCGAGGCGATAGACCACATTGTCGAGCCGACTCTCCAGCAATTGGAGGAGAGTTGCACCCGTCACTCCGGGGCGTGACGTGGCAAGCGCAAAGTACTTGCGGAACTGGCGTTCGAATATGCCATACATGCGTCGTGCTTTTTGCTTCTCACGCAGGCGCAGACCGTAGTCTGATAACCGACGTCGCATTCCACCTCCACCATGCATACCCGGCGGATTCCTTCGCTTTTCGATTGGGCATTTTGGTGTGAAGCACTTGTCGCCTTTTAGGAAAAGCTTCTGCCCTTCCCGGCGGCACATTCGACACACTGGGCCAACATATCGTCCCATAAACTCTCCTCGAAACTCGCTTACTTACTACACGCGCCGCCGTCGAGGCGGGCGGGGACCATTGTGCGGTATAGGGGTTACGTCGGTGATGCTCACTACGTTCAAGCCACCGGCCTGGAGCGAGCGAACCGCGGATTCACGCCCGGAGCCCGGTCCTTTGACAGAGACTTCCACCTGGCCCATGCCATAGTCGGTTGCTTTGCGGGCAACTGTCTCCGCCGCGACTTGAGCGGCATAGGGTGTGCCCTTGCGGGACCCCTTGAAGCCGGCCGACCCGGAGCTTGCCCAGCACAGCGTGTTGCCGTTCATATCGGTAATTGTGATGAGCGTATTGTTGAACGTGGACTGAATGAACGCCTTCCCACGGGCAACAGTTCGTCTTTCGCGCCGACGTGGGCGTGAGCGTGTTTCCGGCATTGCCTATTCCCCTAGCGATACACTACTTCTTCATTACTGCCCGTTTGCGGCCGGCAACAGTCTTCGGACGTCCCTTGCGTGTGCGCGCATTGGTCCGCGTACGCTGACCGTGTGCAGGAAGGCCGCGGCGATGGCGCATGCCGCGGTAGCAGCCAATTTCGATGAGCCGACCGATATTCTGCTGCACTTCGCGGCGGAGATCGCCTTCCACTATGTGGCTGGCGGTGATAACTTCGCGAATTCGATTCACCTCATCTTCCGTGAGGTCTTGCACCTTCGTATCCGGCATTACTTGGGCCCTCTCCAAGATCTTGTAAGAGGTTGAACGCCCAATGCCGTAAATGTACGTCAGCCCGACCCAGACGTGCTTTTCACGCGGGACATCGACGCCTACTATTCGTGCCATGCTGCTCCTCCTGCGAACGTCATCCAGCCCACTTCGGTCTGCAGTAGTCTCGTTATCCTTGTCGCTGTTTATGGCGAGGATTCGTGCAGATGATGCGCACAACCCTCCTGCGCCGGACTACTTTGCACTGCTCACAGCGCCGTCTTACTGAAGCTTGCACCTTCATGAGGCTTACCTCCTCCCTCGCCAGGTGATCCTACCCCGGGTCAAGTCGTAGGGTGAAAGCTCAACGGTAACGCGATCGCCTGCACCTACCCGGATAAAGTTGAGCCGCAACTTGCCTGACAAGTGTGCCGTAACCTCATGCCCATTATCCAGTTCAACACGAAAGACCGCGTTTGGGAGCACGTCTTGCACTACGCCCTCGATCTCAATCGTGTCTTTCTTCTTGGACACCGCAATCTCCGTGCTGTATCGCCCTACGCTACTCTGGTGAGGACTTCCGGTCCATCCTTGGTAATTACGATTGAGTGCTCGTAATGGGCGGAAAGACTGCCGTCCGCAGTCACTGCGGTCCACCCGTCGTCAAGCACCTTAACCCGCCAATCCCCGACTGAGACCATTGGCTCAATTGCAATAGTCATGCCGGGACGTAGCCTGACCCCCGCACCGGCCTCACCGAAGTTCGGCACTTGCGGGGCCTCATGCAATACCTTGCCTATACCATGTCCGACAAAATCGCGAATCACGGCCAGCCCCTGCGCTTCCACCCACGATTGTATGGCATATCCAATGTCACCGAGGTGGTTATTCGGCACAGCGGCCGCAATTCCACGGCGCAACGCTTCCTGTGTGGCATGCATCACACGGTCGGCTTCCGCGCTTGCGCTGCCAACCGCGTACGTCACCGCCGCGTCGCCGTGCCATCCCTGATAGATGGCACCCACGTCAATGCTCAAGATGTCTCCATCCTTCAATCGGTATTCATTCGGAATACCGTGGACGATCTGTTCGTTAACCGAAGCGCAAATCGTACACGGATAGCCGTGATACCCTTTGAAAGACGGCACAGCCCCGCGCTTCTTTACCTCGGCTTCTGCCAGTGCATCCAACTCTGCCGTTGTCGCGCCAGGCATCACATGCTCGCCGAGGAGCGCAAGGACTTCAGCTACTATCTTACCCGCCTGGCGCATGTAGCGCAACTGGCGCGGGGTCTTGAGTTGTATCGCTTGTGTCATTTGCACCAGGCTCGTCCAACAGTGATTCTTGCCTTCAACGCACGCCTACGTTGCTCAACACGTTCTGTATGCTCTCCGTCACTTGCTCAATTGACTGGGTGCCGTCAACGCTCTGTATTAGGCCTTTCGCAGCGTAATACGTCAGGAGCGGCTTCGTCTGCTCATGATAGACCGTGATACGCCTGCGTACCGTGTCCGGCTGGTCGTCAACACGCTGCTGCAGGGGCAGACCGTCCACATCGCAGCGTCCGCCAATATGAGGGAGATTCTTGACCATATGGTAGGTGTGTCCCTCCGGGCAGACGCGGCGGCCTTCAGCCCTTCGTACGATCTCTTCTGTGTCGCTGTCAATCCCAATAACGGCGTCAATCCGTTTTCCGATCTCCGTCAACATCCGTTCCAAGGCTTCGGCCTGTGCCACGGTCCTTGGAAATCCATCGAGCACCATACCGTCTTCCGGGTGGAACGAGGTTATTTCTTCCTTCACCATTGCGACAACGAGTCTATCGGGCACGTATTCGCCTTTGTCGTAATAGACCTTTGCTTGCACTCCCAGTTGCGTTTCTCTCTGGATGTGTCGACGCAGAAGATCGCCGGTAGAAAGATGACGCAAACCGAGATTGCTCGCGAGCGCGCGGGCTTGCGTGCCTTTACCCGCCCCGGGAGGCCCGAGCAAGATGAGGTTCAACATAGGCTAGCGCAAGAACCCTTCGTACTGCCGCATGAGTAACTGAGCCTCAAGATTCTTCATGGTGTCTTGGACCACACCGACAACAATGAGCATGCCCGTACTGCTGAGCATCAGCGCCTGTACGCCCGTGATGCCTTGGATAATAAAGGGCGATACCGCGATGAGACCCAGGAACAGGGCCCCCGCCAATGTTATGCGAAAAATTACACTATTGAGGTACTGCGCTGTCGGTCGTCCGGGTCGAATACCCGGTATAAAGCCGCCATTTTTCTGGAGGACCTCCGGGATATTCTGCTGCTGGAAGATTATTGCGGTGTAGAAGTACGTAAAGGCGACAACGAGCAGGAAGTATAGCGACCAATAGAGCGGCCCTTGCGGATCGAATGCGCCAATTATGAAGGTGGCAACGCTGCGAATCCAGCCGGCATTCGCTGCTTGAAAATAGCTCGCAACCGTGCTGGGAAAGATAAGAAATGAGATGGCAAAGATCAGTGGGATCATGCCGGCAGAGTTGATCTTGAGTGGAATATGGGTGGTCTGACCCCCATACTGGCGTCGTCCGTGCATGCGCTTGGCATAGTGTACGGGAATTCGCCGCTGGGCCTCGTACATTACTACGATGCCGACAACGATAAGGATGGCTAGCGCGCCAATGATGAATAGACTTAACGTAGCAGTTCCGCCCGTCTGGCCGAGCACTGCCTGCCCAATTGTGGTGGGCAGCCGCGCGACGATGCCGGCAAAGATGATGAGTGAAATACCCTGTCCGATACCATTCTCTGTGATGAGCTCGCCGAGCCACACGAGGAACATCGTGCCGGCGGTCATGCTTATGATCAGCGCGAGGCTGCTAAGGAACGTAGCGCTATTGAAGAGATTGAAGCCGCGAATTACACCCATCTGCGTGAAGATCGTTGCTTGTCCGAACGCAGACAGGATGGCGAGCGGTACCGTGCCAATGCGCATGTACTGATTCATGCGCGCCCGCGCGCTGTCACCGCCCTCGCGAGACATTGCCTGCAACGCGGGAATGACCGGTGTCATGAGCTGCACAATGATCGTGGCGGTAATGTACGGGTATACCCCCATTGCCACAATGGAGAAGTTCGCCAAGGCGCCGCCGGAAAACATGTCGAGGAGGCCGAGGAACTGTTGTTGCTGGAAGAGCTCCCGCAGGGCTTGCCGGTCTACGCCTGGCACGGGGATATGGGCGGCAAACCGGAAGACAGTAAGCAGGCCCAGCGTAAAGATCAGCTTGCGCCGGATATCGGGGAGCTTAAACGCGTTATAGGCGGCCTGTATCAGCGTAGGCGACTTCTGTGAAGGGGTAGATACAGCCACGCGGCGCTACTCTTCCACTACAGAGCCGCCGGCCGCCTCAATCTTAGCGCGTGCGGCTTGCGAGAACTTGGGCGCCTGCACGTTAAGTGGATGAGCGATCTCACCGTCGCCAAGAATCTTAATTTGCGCTGAACGAGCCAGACCCTTCGCCACAATGTCGGCCGCGGCTACGGTGGCGCCGGCCTCGAAACACTTGGCGAGGTCACCAATATTGACGGGTTGGTACACAACCCGGAAACGAGCATTGCTGAAGCCGCGGCGATGCGGCAAACGCCGCACGAACGGTGTCTGACCGCCTTCAAACCAAGCGGGTATGCCGGCGTTTGCGCGTGACTTTTGCCCTTTAGTGCCGCGCCCGGCGGTCTTGTGTCCCCTGCCACCGTGGCCGCGTGCTACACGCTTGCGGCGGCGGTTAGCGCCTGCCGGCGCGCTTAGCGCATGTCGTTCCATCCGGATCCTGTCCTATTCTACTTCCTCAACGTGTATGAGATGCGCAACTTTCCTAATCATCCCGCGCATTGCCGGTGACTCGTCGTGTTCAACGGTTTGTTCGCGTTTTCTTAGCCCAAGCGCCGTGACGGTCTGTTTCTGGTCCTTTGAGAATCCGATAGGGCTCTTGCGTAACGTGATGCGCAGCTTAGCCGCCATTTGCTTCTTCCTTGCCTTCGGCCTGCGCCGTTGCCGCGGTTGCGGCGGCGGCGGCCTCTGCAGCGGTCTGCTTGCGGCCAGGTCTCATGCGACCGAGGCGAGAGTACGCCTGGTCCGGGCTCTGAAGCCGCTCAAGCGCCGTCATCGTTGCTTTCACCACGTTGATGGCGTTGTTCGAACCAAGCGATTTGGTGAGGATGTCGTGCACGCCTGCCGACTCGACAACGGCGCGCACCGGGCCGCCGGCAATCACGCCGGTCCCGGGGGATGCGGGCTTGAGCATCACCTGCGCGGCGCCATACTTCGCAGTAATCTCATGCGGGATTGTCGTTCCCGCCAGGGGCACGCGCACCAAGGCTCTGCGGGCCTTTTCACCGCCTTTGCGAATCGCCTCTGCTACTTCACGTGCCTTGCCGATGCCGATCCCAACGTGACCGTCACCGTCGCCAACCACGACCACTGCATTGAAACTGAAGGTGCGTCCGCCCCGTACAACCTTTGCAACTCGGTTGACGTTGACCAAGCGCTCTTCAAGGTTCAATACTGCCGGATCGATGGAAACGCGTTCTGGCATAATAGTCATCGCCTCATTCAATTAGAATTTCAATCCTGCCTCGCGGGCCGCCTCTGCGAGCGCGCGCACCCGGCCATGGTACTGGTAGCCGCCGCGATCGAAGACTACGGTCTCAATGCCCTTTTCTCGCGCACGTTCGGCCACTATCCGGCCGACAACTGAGGCTTGTGCCTGCTTCGCCTTTTTCTCAACAAGATGCTCTCGCACTACTGAATCCAAAGAGGATGCCGCAGCAAGTGTCTGATGGGAAGCGTCATCGATCACTTGGGCGTAGATGTGCTGGTTGCTCCGAAACACATTCAGACGCGGCCGTTCCGCCACGCCGCTTATCTTGGCGCGCACCCGGCGTTGCCGTATTGCCCGCGGGCTTAGCGATTTTCTTCCCCGCATCAACCGCATGTTGCAAACCTATCCATACGTAACTCTAAAGTTCTGACACGTTGCTAATCGGCTACTAGCTAAGGCGACTAAATGCCTGTTCCCACTTTACCGGCTTTGCCGGCCTTCCGCCGCACATACTCGCCCCGGTAGCGGACGCCTTTACCAAGGTAAACCTCTACAGGTCGCGCGGCACGGATGTCCGCTGCTACTTGGCCGACGAGCCGCTTGTCTATGCCGGCAATGTGAATTGTGGTGGGATTCTCGACCTCGATCTGAATGCCCGGCGGGGGCGAAAACTCGTCAGGATGCGAATGGCCGAGCTGCATTACGAGCTTGTTGCCGGTGAATTGCGCCCGGTAGCCGGTGCCATGCAGCTCAAGAGTCTTGCGATATCCTTGTGTGACTCCCTCCACCATATTCGCTATCAACGCACGGGTAAGACCGTGCAACGCACGGACCTCCCTGCTCTCTGATGACCGGTCCACTTGTACGGCGCCGTCCTGCACCGACACACTGATAAATGGCGCTGGCTCAATCTCAAGCTCGCCCTTTGGCCCCTTCACATGAACGGCAGAGGTCCGAACGTTCACTTCGACGCCATTTGGGATTGGGATTGGCTGAATTCCAACTCGAGACATGGGACCTACCTTACCAGACGTAACAGAGAACTTCCCCGCCAATCTTGCGCTGCCAGGCCTCGCGGCCGGTCATGACGCCGGAGGAAGTTGAGAGAATGACAGTACCGATGCCCCCCATGACGCGGGGAATTTCATCCTTACCCGCGTAGACGCGCAAACCGGGTTTGCTCACGCGTCGCAGACCGAGAAGCACAGGTGTACGCTCATCCGAATACTTGAGACTAACTTTCAGCATGGCTTGGGGATTCTGCTGTTCTACGACATCAACACCACCGACGTACCCTTCCTTTTCGAGAATTGAAAGGATTGCAGTTTTCATTTTGGAAGCCGGTATAGTCACGTGCGTATGGCGCGCTTGCGTGGCATTGCGGATCCGCGTCAACATGTCGGCAATAGGGTCGGTCATGGTCATGGTCAGATTTCTTTCGCCTGTGTATTACCAGCTTGACTTCGTGACACCAGGCAGCAAGCCCTGCAATGCAGCCCCTCGAAAACAGATGCGACAAAGCCCGAACTTGCGCATGAAGGCACGGGGACGGCCGCATTGGTAGCAGCGATTGCGAAACTTTACGGGATGCTTCATGCGGCCCTGTTCCATCAAGAGTCGCTGCTTTCGCCACTTGGCAACCTTAGACTGCTTTGCCACGGAATTGCGTCTCCTAGCTTGCTAGTTGTGAGGCTTCCTGGGCCAGCGGCATGCCGAGCGCCCTAAGTAGGAAGCGTGCTTCTTCGTCGGTCTGCGCCGAGGTCACAATGGTAACCCCCAGCCCGCGGACGCGATCCACCTTGTCGTAGTCGATCTCAGGAAACACGAGCTGTTCGCGTAACCCAACGGAGTAGTTTCCCCTGCCATCGAATGCATTGGGTGATATCCCGCGAAAATCGCGGATGCGTGGAAAGACAACGTTGAAGAGCTTTTCAAGGAAGTAGTACATGCGAGTGCGCCGCAGCGTTACTTTCGCGCCGATTGCCTGGTCTTCACGAAGCTTGAAGTTGGCGATGCTCTTTTTGGACCGCGTGACTATCGGCTTCTGCCCTGAAATGACAGTGAGATCGCCAACAGCGTTATCGAGCGCCCGGGCGTCTTGCAGCGCTTCGCCAAGACCGATGTTGATTATGACTTTGGTAATCTTTGGCACTTGCATGACGCTTGCATAGTCAAATTCACTGACCATGGCAGGCAGCACTTCATCCTCATAGAGTTGCTGGATTTGCGGTTTTGCCGACATCAAGTAAGTCCTTACTCTTGGCCGATGATCTCTTGGCAACGCTTACAGACGCGTCCCTTGCTACCATCGTCCAGGATGCGATAGCCAACGCGCGTTGCTTGATCACAATGCGGACACACAATCTTTACGTTCGAATCTGCGAGCGGCGCCGGCATCTCGATGATGCCTCCCGGCTGGAGCGGCGGCATCGGCCGCTGGTGCCGCTTGACGACATTGATACCATCCACGACAACTTTATGATCGGCATTGATCACGCGCAATACACGACCGCGTTTCCCACGGTCCTTGCCGGTAGTTACTTCTATCTGATCGCCTGATTGAATGCGCTGCATTGTCTAGAGTACCTCCGGCGCCTGGGAGATAATGCGCATGAAGCCCAAGTCACGCAGTTCTCTGGCCACGGGACCGAAAATGCGCGTGCCCTGGGGCATATTCTGCGGACCCAGGATAACAGCGGCGTTATCGTCGAAGCGTATGCTCGAGCCATCCGTCCGTCGATACTCTTTGGCTGTGCGTATGATGAGTGCACGCACAACTTCACCTTCGCGCACTTGGCCCAGGGGTACCGCCTCCTTCACAGAAGCCACCACGACGCTGCCGATACCTCCGTACTTCGGGTGCGACCCTCCCAGCACACGAATGCACATGATTTCACGTGCACCGGAATTGTCTGCAACTTTCAGACGAGTTGTTTCTCGGATCATTCGACAGCCTCTACGGGCGCCTCTGTTTGCGCTGAGGACAATTGCGGCACTTGCTCACCCCGTTCCAGCACCTGCAAGACCCGCCAGTGTTTTTGCTTGGAGAGGGGTCGTGTTTCCTCTATTAGCACGCGGTCACCAATGTGTACATCGTTTTGCGGACTATGCGCAAGATACTTCTTGGTGCTGCGGACAGTTTTTTTGTACAACGGATGCCTGCGCACACGTATTACAGCCACAACGACAGACTTATCCATCTTGTCGCTGACGACAGTTCCTTTTCTCTGTTTCCGGCGGCCGGTTGCTTTCACTATTTCTGTCATTAGCTATTTCTCTGTTCTTGCTTAGCTGCTGATGCCAAAAGCTCTTTCATGCAGGATCGTCTTGATGCGCGCTATTTCACTGTACAAGATGCCGAACCGGGCGGGATTTTCCATTTGCACTGTTGCCTGCTGCGACCGCAGGCCGAAGAGTTCCGACTCCGCCTCATTCAGCCGCTCCTCTAAGTCTTCAGTGCTAAGCCCACGCAATTCCGCTGGTTTGGTCATTACCTAGATTCCTAGTGCGTACTTTCTAAATGATTTCCGGCGTTTCCCGGGAAATAAACCGTGTTTTCACCGAAAGCTTGTGACTTGCACGCAACATCGCTTCCTGCGCAATCTCTTCCGGAACGCCGGTAAGTTCGAAGAGGATGCGACCGGGCTTGACGATGGCGACCCACTCTTCCGGCGGACCTTTACCGCCGCCCATCCGCACCTCGACCGGTTTCTTACTCAAGCCCTTGTCAGGGAAAATGCGAATCCACATTTGACCGCCACGGCGAATGTGGTGCGTGACCGCACGCCGCGCCGCCTCGATCTGCCGGTTGTCGACCCACCCGCCTTCAAGCGCCTGGAGAGCGAAGTCCCCGAAGGCAATGGTAGAACCGCGTCGGGCCTTACCGCGGCGATGTCCGCGATGCATCTTGCGGTGCTTTGTGCGTCTAGGCATCAACATGATTGGTCTTACTCTTTTGTCGATCCGGCACGTGCAGCGCCACTGTCTGGGCCAGACCTTTGGTCCCTACCGCGATCGCGGCTTCCTTCTGCGGCACGTTCTGAAACGCGTCGAGTGCGGCGGCGGCGGCGGCGCGGCGGCGGCGCCGGGGTGTCTTCCGCTGTTGCGGTCTCTTGCCGCGCATAGAATTCCTCAGGGGTTACCTCACCCGTATAGATCCACACCTTCACGCCTAAGATCCCATAGGTCGTCGTCGCTTGCGTAAAGCCGTAATCAATATTGGCCCGTAATGTTTGCAGCGGCACCGTGCCTCGGATTTCCTTTTCACTCCGCGACATTTCCGCCCCGCCAAGGCGTCCGCCTACCATGAGTTTCACGCCAATTGCGCCGGAGCGCACGACACGGTCTGCCGCCATCTTTATGGCTCGTCGCGGCGATACGCGCCGCTCTAATTGTTCGGCAACTGCCTGTGCGACCAGGTAGGCGTTTGTTTCCGGCTGCTTGATTTCGATGATGTTGGTGCGCACGTTCTTGCCGGTGAGTTCGCGCAAGTCTTTGCGCAACTGCGCTTGCGCTGCGCCACCACGCCCAATGACAATTCCAGGTCGGGCTGTATGGATATCCACTTTGATGGTCGTACCGGCGCGTTCGATGTCGACCCGGGAAATACCCGCGCCCATGTTCGACCGCCTGCCGAAGGTAGGCCCGGATCTTGGCTGCTCAAACTGCGCAAGGACCATCTTGCGAATCTTGCTATCCTCTTCAACAAGCGTCGCGTACTCTTTGCCAGCATACCACCGGCTGCTCCACGTTCGATTGAAGCCTAAGCGGAAGCCGATCGGGTGAACTTTACGCCCCACTGCTCAGGTTCTCCTCGTTTGCAACGATTACGCCGTCTTCGACAATTACGGTTACATGGCTGGTTCGCTTCTTGCGCAGACCCCATTGACCGCGCGATTTTGGATCTATGCGTTTGAACGCGGGCCCCTTGTCTACGAGCACGTTCCTTACGGTTAGCTCAGCCGGATCTAGGTTGTAGGTGTTCTCCGCGTTTGCCATGGCGGAGCGCACCACTTTGGCGAGCGTACGCGCGGTCGGACTTGGCAAGAAGCGCAATATCGCCAATGCTTCCCCGGCCGACCTTCCTGTCACCGTGGCTGCGACACGACGGGCCTTACGCGGTGACACACGCAGATATTTTGCTGTGGCTTGTACTTGCATGCGGGCTGTCCTCAGCTCCTAGCGAACCTGGGTGGCACGATCTTCGCGGGAATGGCCGCGAAAGTGCCGCGTTGGCGCAAATTCACCCAGCTTGTGTCCAACCATATTCTCAGTAACGTACACCGGCACATGCCGCCTGCCATCGTGCACGGCAATGGTGTGCCCTACCATATCCGGAAATATGGTGGAGGCGCGCGACCACGTACGCAAAACGCGTTTCTGCCCGGTATCATTCATATCCTGAATGCGTTTCAACAGCTTCTGGTCGACGAATGGCCCTTTTTTCAGTGACCGCGACATACTTTGAAACTCTCCCTAGCGCGCATACCTGCGCCGTAAGATAAACTTGTCCGATGGCTTTCGCTTGCGCGTACGCAAACCAAGGGCGGGCTTTCCCCAAGGCGTTTTTGGCCCTGGCATGCCGATGGGCGCTTTGCCCTCGCCGCCGCCATGCGGATGGTCCCGTGGGTTCATGGCTGAGCCACGCACCGTGGGCCGCCGCCCCCGCCATCTGGCTCGACCTGCTTTACCGGTGTCAGTGCCGCTATGGTCGACATTGCTCGCCTGGCCGACGGTAGCCGTGCAGCCCAAGTGCACGCGCCGGATCTCTCCCGATGGCAACCTGATGACGGCGAACTCACTCTCTTTTGTCATCAGTTGCACAGACGACCCCGCACTCCGCGCCAGTTGACCGCCGCGTCCCACCTGCAGTTCCACATTGTGAATTGCCGTGCCGGCAGGAATGCTGCCCAATGGCAGGCAATTACCGGGCCGAATTGGCGCATCTGGGCCCGCGAGCACAGTATCGCCTACATTCAACCTCGCTGCGGCAAGGATGTACCGTTTCTCTCCATCCTGATAGGCGATCAGTGCAATCCGAGCACTTCGATTCGGATCGTATTCGATTGCCTTTACCGTGCCAGGAATCCCTATCTTATCACGTTTGAAGTCTATCGTTCTATAGCGCCGTTTGTGTCCGCCGCCGCGGTGACGCACAGTGAGCTTCCCAGTGGCGTTACGGCCGGCTTGTTGCTTCTTGCCCTTGGTTAGCCGCCGCTCCGGCTTTGTCTTGGTAATGTCGTCGGTCGCAACGGTGCTCATGCCGCGCCGGCCGGGAGACGTGGGCTTATAGGTTTTTACTGGCATCGAATAATCCTTCCCTATACGCCGCTGAATAGGTCAATGGTTTGACCGGCCTGCAACGTCACGATTGCTTTGCGCCACCGCGCCTTCCGGTAGCGGTGCCTGCCGAATCGCTTCTCCTTGCCGGGGACATTGACGACATTTACAGAAAGGACCGTAACGCCGAAGGTCTGTTCGACCGCGCGCCGCACATCGATCTTGGTTGCATCGAGGGCGACTGCAAAGAGGAACTTGCTCTGGTCCGAAAGCAGGGTGCCCTTTTCGGTAATGAGCGGCCTGATGAGAATCTCTTGCGCTGTTTTCATGACTGCCCCCAGAGACTCTCGCATGCGGCGACAGCGTCGGTATCGAAAATGAGCTGCTCATAGACGATCACGTCTCGGACACTCAACGTGCTCGGCGTGGAAAGCGCAACGTCGGGCAAGTTGCGAATTGAGAGCAGCAGTTCTGGTGTTGGTGACTCGGTTACGTAGAGCGCACTCGTCGCAACACCCAGGGAACTTAAGAAGGCTACTTGCTCCTTGGTGCTGATTCTCTCATTTGGAAAACCTGCAACGACCACTACGCGGCTGGACTGTGCCTTGGCCGACAAAGCCGAGATCATCGCCTTACGCCACATCTTACGCGGCATCGCAAGGTGGTAGTCTCGCGGCCGGGGGCCAAACGTTATGCCGCCGGTGCGCCAAATGGGCGAGCGTCGGCTGCCGTGGCGAGCGCGGCCTGTGTGCTTTTGGCGCCAGGGTTTACGGCCGCCGCCGCGCACTTCGCTGCGCGTCTTTGTGCTGGCGGTACCAAGGCGCAAGCCCGCCTCGTCGCGGACTACCGCCTGGTGCACCAAGTCCATGTGCGGCTCTACTCCGAAAACGCCATCTGGAAGCGATGTGTTCCCGGCGGCGTTTCCTTGTGTATCGACAATCTTCATATCCATCACGTCTTACTCACTAGCGCTGGAAGACCCAGGTGACTTAACCGCGGGACTGACCGTAACGAGAGTACCCGGCCCACCGGGAATTGCGCCCTTTATCAGCAGAATGCTCTGCTCAGTCACAATGTCCACGATCTTCAAACTCTGAATCGTTACGCGGTCCTGTCCCATTCTGCCGGCCATCTTTTGGCCTTTCCAAACACGACCTGGGGTCGTGCCCATGCCGACTGCGCCCGGCGCGCGCCAACGGTCTGACTGACCGTGCGTCTTTTGCTGGCCGCTGAAGTTGTGTCGGCGCATCACACCGGCAAATCCTTTGCCTTTTGAAATGCCGGTAACATCCACCGCCTGACCCACGGCAAAGTGGTCCACGTCGAAAGTCTGACCGGCCTCGTACGCGCTCGCATCCTCTACACGAAACTCCCGAAGATCACGCGGGATCGCTGCATCGTCTCCCAGGTGCTTCCCAATATGCCCGCGTTGAGGGCCTCTGATGTTCTTCTGCCTCTCGCCGAAGCCAAGTTGCACCGCATCATAGCCGTCCGCGCCCGCAGCGGCCTTGACCTGTACAACCGTGCAGGGGCCTGCTTGTACCACTGTAACCGGTACAGCCGCGCCCTCGTCGTCGAAGACTTGTGTCATTCCAATTTTCTTACCGATCAGGCCGACTGACATGCTGCGGACACCTTTACATCGACTTCATTTCAATGTCTACACCAGCAGGCAACTCCAAGCGCAGGAGTGCGTCCATCGTCTTCGCATTGGGCTCGAGCACATCGATGAGGCGCTTATGGGTACGCACCTCAAACTGCTCGCGCGAGTCCTTGTCAATAAAAGCCGAGCGTATCACCGTGAACTTGTTGATCTCGGTGGGAAGCGGGATCGGGCCCGCAATGCGCGCACCGGTACCTTGAGCCGCGCTCACTATCTGGCTCGCCGATTGATCAAGGACCCTGTGGTCAAATGCTTTGAGACGAATGCGGATTGTCTGCTGCGCCATGGCTACTCCAAGACTTTAGTAACGACGCCGGCGCCGACGGTGCGGCCGCCTTCGCGGATGGCGAAGCGGACGCCTTCTTCGAGGGCGACGGGGTTGATGAGGTGGATAGTCATGGTGATATTATCGCCTGGCATGACCATTTCCACACCGTCGGGCAGGGCGATAGCGCCGGTGACGTCGGTAGTGCGGACGTAGAACTGAGGGCGATAGCCTGGGAAGAAGGGGGTATGTCTGCCGCCCTCATCGCGGCCGAGGACGTAGACTTCGGCCTCGAAGCGGGTATGTGGCGTGATGGATCTAGGCGCGGCGAGGACCTGGCCGCGTTCGACGTTGTCTTTTTCGATACCGCGCAGGAGGCAGCCGACGTTATCGCCGGCCTGGCCGGAGTCCAGGATTTTGCGAAACATTTCGACGCCGGTGACGACGGAGGTTTGGGTATCGCGCTGGATGCCGACGATTTCGATTTCCTCGCCGGTATTGACCTGACCGCGCTCGATACGGCCGGTGACGACGGTGCCGCGGCCCTTGATGTTGAAGACGTCTTCGATAGGCATCAAGAAGGGCTGGTCGATAGCGCGAGTGGGTGTGGGGATGTAGTCGTCGACGGCTTCCATAAGTTCGAGGATGGAGGCGTAGTCGTCGTCGGCGGTATCGTCGCTGTTGGATTCGAGGGCCTGGAGAGCGCTGCCGCGGATGATGGGGATATCGTCGCCGGGGAATTCATACTTTTCGAGGAGCTCGCGGACCTCAAGTTCGACGAGTTCCAGGAGTTCCTCATCGTCGAGCATGTCGCACTTATTGAGATAGACGACCATGGCGGGGACTTCGACCTGACGGGCGAGGAGGACGTGCTCGCGGGTCTGGGGCATGGGGCCGTCGGGAGCGGAGACGACGAGGATCGCGCCGTCCATTTGGGCGGCGCCGGTGATCATGTTCTTGATGTAGTCGGCGTGGCCGGGGCAGTCGACGTGGGCATAATGGCGGTTGCCGGTCTCGTACTCGACGTGCGCGATAGCGATAGTGATACCGCGCTCGCGTTCTTCGGGAGCGTTATCGATGCTATCGAAGGGGGCAAAGTCGGCGCCGCCCTGGAGCGAGAGCACCTTGGTGATCGCTGCGGTGAGAGTGGTCTTGCCGTGATCGATATGCCCAATCGTGCCAATGTTCACGTGCGGCTTGGTTCGTTCAAATCGCTCCTTCGCCATCCTATCGCTCTCTCCTTATCTTAATCCAGACAGAGTGCTAACTTCTGCCAACTCTTGCTACCATCTCCCGCGCGCTCTGAACTAACTCTTGGTAATGGGAGAACTGCATCGAATACGTACCTCGGCCCTGTGTATTAGAGCGCAGCGTATTTACATAACCGAACATCGTGGCCAAGGGCACCTTAGCTTGAATGACTTTAGTGCCAAGCCGCGTTTGAATTTCGTCGATGCTCCCGCGCCGGGCATTGAGCGCCCCCGAAATTTCACCGAGGAATTCCTCTGGGATCATCACCTCAACCTGCATGATCGGTTCCAGCGTCACCGGACTCGCCTTTACGAGGCCGTCGCGCATCGCAATTACTGCCGCGTTGTGGAACGCCAGTTCTGAAGAATCCACAGGATGATATGACCCATCAAATATAGTAACGCCCACGTCAACTACCGGATAACCGAGCGGGCCGGCAAGAAAGCTATCTCTAATTCCTGCCTGCACCGCAGAGACGTACTCTTTCGGAATGGAGCCGCCTATTATTTTGTTCTGGATTTGAATTCCGGAGCCGCTATCCAGCGGTTCAAGCCGCAGCCATACATGGCCGTATTGTCCTCTACCGCCGGTCTGTCTAATGAACCGGCCTTCCTGCTCCACGGAGCGCTGGATGGTCTCTTTGTAGGCGACTTGGGGAGCGCCGAGCGATGCTTCCACATTGAATTCCCGCAACAGTCGGTCGGCAATCACCTCCAGATGCAATTCGCCCATGCCCCCAATGATGGTTTCGCCGGTTTGCAGGTCCTGGGTGGCGCGAAACGTGGGATCCTCTTCAGACAGGCGACGCAACGCCGTGGTCAATCTGTCCTCTTCCAAGCGGCTACTGGGTTCAATGGCCATGTGAAGCACGGGATCCGGAAATCGAATTGACTCTAACGCTATGGGATGGTTGACATCGCTAAGCGTATCACCCGTAACCGTGTCCTTAAGGCCGACTGCGGCCACGATTTCCCCGGCAAAGATACTGGAAACTTCCTCACGTTTGTCGGCATGCATAAAGAGAATGCGGCCGAGACGTTCACGTCGGTTGCGACTCGCGTTCAACATCTGCATGCCGGCATTTGCCGTTCCCGAATAGACGCGCAGATACACCAGCCGGCCGCTGAAGGGGTCTGTAACTACCTTGAATGCGAGCGCGGCAAACGGAGTGTCGTCGTTCGAAGGCCGAGACTCCTCCAAGCCGGATACGGGCACCGTGCCCATTATCGCCGGTACTTCAGTAGGCGAAGGCAGGAAATCTACCACCGCATCAAGCAGCGGTTGCACGCCTTTGTTGCGGAGCGCAGCGCCGCAAAGGACGGGCACAAGCGCTACACGGCAGGTTGACCGGCGGAGAGCTGCCTTGAGTTCCTCAACTGAGATTTCATCGTCATTGAGATATTTCAGGAGAAGGTCTTCGTCATGTTCGGCAATTGCCTCTACCATTTCATGGCGGCGCTTCTCGGCCTCTGCCTGCAACTCCTCCGGTATTTCCTTGATCGTTGGATTCGCGCCGAGTTCGTCCGAAAAAGTGACGGCTTGCATGGAGAAGAGATCTATCATGCCGATGTAGGAGTCTTCAGCGCCGATGGGTATCTGTATCGGAACCGGCTGCGCCTGTAAGCGATCGCGGATCATCTCGACGCAGTTCCAAAAGTCAGCGCCGATGCGGTCCATCTTGTTCACGAAGCAGATACGCGGCACGCGGTAACGGTCCGCCTGGCGCCATACCGTCTCTGATTGCGCCTCCACGCCGGAAACTGCATCAAAAACCACCACACCACCATCGAGCACGCGCAGCGAGCGTTCAACCTCGGCGGTGAAATCCACGTGACCGGGAGTGTCAATAATGTTGATGCGGTGCTCTCGCCACATCGAGGTCGTGGCGGCCGCCGTAATGGTGATACCCCGCTCGCGCTCCTGGACCATAAAGTCCATGGCCGTAGTGCCTTCATGCACTTCGCCCATACGGTGAATGCGACCGGAATAGAAGAGCACCCGCTCCGTAGTGGTGGTCTTGCCGGCGTCAATATGGGCAATAATGCCAATATTGCGGTAACTCTCTATCGGGAATTGACGTTCCATGCGCTAAATTCTTGGTGCCTCGTTTGCGTCTAACTCTTGAATATACCTACTTAGAAATCGCTCTTTGTCTCTCCCCTACCAGCGGTAGTGTGAGAAAGCCTTGTTTGCTTCTGCCATGCGGTGCGTCTCATCACGCCGCCGAATGGATGCGCCTTGGCCGTCCGCAGCGTCGATGAGTTCCTCTGCGAGCTTTATCGCCATGCTTGGCCCGCGCCTTTCACGGGTGTAGCGAACAAGCCAGCGCAGCGCTAAGGACAAGCGCCTCCCACTGGGAATCTCCATCGGCACTTGGTAGGTTGCGCCGCCAACGCGGCGGGGCCGCACTTCGACGAGAGGCGTAACGTTCCGTACTGCTAAATCGAATATATCCAGACCGGAGCGTCCGGTACGGGATTCGATAATATCGAACGCACCATAGACGAATCGTTCCGTAGTACTCTTCTTGCCACGGAGCATCAGCTTGTTTATGAACTGCTGCAGCGTGACGCTGCGATACTTCGGATCCGGCGGAATTTTCCGCTTTACGACTCTTTCTCGCCGTGGCATTCTCAATTGCCCCTTACGCACAGCAGCGTTGTCAGCTTCGAAGTCGAGGCCAACAACTGCTGCGAAAAACTGCCCGATATCAATACATTGCGCCGCTAGCGGGACGGGCTCTTGCCTAGGAGGCTACCACGCCGGTTACCGGTCGCGAGCGTCTGGTCCCATACTTTGATCGACTCTTGGATCGATCCTGCGGCGCTCCCGCATGCGTGTACACACCTTCAGCGTCCAACGTGCCCCGAACAATATGGTAACGAACCCCGGGCACGTCCTTGACACGACCGCCACGGATAAGGACCACAGAGTGCTCCTGCAGATTATGGCCCTCACCGGGAATGTATGCCGTAACCTCTCTGCCGTTCGTCAGCCGCACACGCGCTACCTTCCGCAGAGCGGAATTCGGCTTTCTTGGCGTAAGCGTGCGCACCGAGATGCAGACACCGCGCTTCTGCGGAGACCCGTCTGTGCGAACAGAGCGATTCTTAAGGGCGTTGAAATTCCAGTGCAAATCAGGAGACTTGCCCTTAAACGACTTGGATTTCCGTCCTCGCCGCACAAGCTGATTGGTTGTTGGCACTGTTCGAACCTACCAATTCATGAGTTCCAAAACCACTTTACACGCAAAAATGTACTTTACCACTTGCGTATGACTCTGTCAACTGAGCGTGCGAGCGAATTGGTAGGGTTCGCTGGTGTCGGCCATAGCCGCGCACAAGGTCTCAATGCGGACTCGGTAGTCAATTGCCGCGATCTGCGGATAAGAGTGACCGGCATCCCGCGGGACGCCATCGTGCTTGCGCACGTTGCTACTTGCGCTTGGGCGCAATTGGGCGTTTTCCAGTGGGGATCTGTGGTCGCAGATATGGCGATGCTTTGTCGAAGATTCCAATGGGAAAGACGGAGAGGGATAGGACCGTGTACGGAACGTTGTAGCACTCTGCCAGGATCCCTCTTAAGGAAAGGCAGGCGCAACGAAATGAACTCTCGCTGCCGCCGTGGATTCCCCAACAATAGCTCCATAGGAGTACAGGGAACTACGCAGGCTATGTGGTCCTAAAGCGGCGAATGCCTACTACGAAGCACCCATCCGACGCGGGAGCGCATGGTCCGTAGCGATGATCTTATCGAGGAGGGCGATGCGCAGTTTGTCCCGCAGGTCTTTGCGGTGTGGGTTATCCCAGAGGTTGCGAACTTCATCGGGATCTTCCTGCAAATCGAAGAGCTCGCCATACTCCTGACCTGACTAGGCGTTCAGCCGGTAGCGCTGGGTGACGAGCGTGCGCAACCGAAAACCGAGGTCGTCTTGGTCGTCCTCGACGAGGGCCATGCCGGAAGCGCGCTCTCCCTTACCTGCCAAGATTGGCAAGAGGCTGTGGCCGGGCCAAGGCGGCAACTCCGCTGCGCCCACCGCGCGCGGAGGCTTCTTGCCCTCCGGAATTGCTACGCCCGCAATTTCGAGAATGGTCGGCGCGAAGTCGAGGAGGCTTACGACGCCGCCGTTTCTTGCGTCTGCGCCAAAACGCCCAGGCCAACTTACGACAAATGGGACGCGGATGACGCCATCGTAGTGGTAGGGCCCCTTGCCCCACATGCCGTGATCGCCCAGCGCCTCGCCATGGTCCGCAGTGAACACCACAACCGTATCTTGCTCCAATCCGCTCTCCCGCAGCGTCTTTAGGACGGCGCCCAGGTTGTCGTCATTCATTTCGATGAGACCGTAGTAGTGGGCTGCGCACTCATTGCGGTAGGGGTCGATGTCGCTGCCCTTGAAAGGTCTCGCGTGGATGCGGCCTATGTGAGGCGGTAAGTCGTGAAATTCGCCGTCACGCCGTTTTGGCGGTGGGGCTTCATTGGGATCATACCTGTAGCAATAGGGAGCGGTCGGCGCGAGTGGTACATGGGGATCAGCGATCGAGCACCATAGCATGAAGGGTTTGGGATTGCGGTCGCGCGCTGCCGCATCGCGCTTTTCTCGCCCATAGCGATTGAGGTATTCAATTGTTCGCGTGCACGTCCACGTCATTGGATGCAGCGCAAAGGGTAGCGCCCACTTGTAAGAGGCCGTGTAGAACTCTGCGGCAGGGCTTGGCGGCTCAAGCGGCACGCGATCGTGGAAGAGGTGGGCTTGGTCCGGGTGCTCGCGCTCGAGCCAGTTGACGTACTCCCCCCACGAACCATGCCCGTGACCGTTTACGAATTTGACCTCTTCAAATCCATAGTAGGGCGTTGGCAGGTGTTTGATGCGCCCGGTGCGCCATAATTCTCGCGCCTCAGGAAACTCGGCTGGGTCCACCTGGTCAAATGGCAGTCCAAGTGGGGTGAGGCTCGTGCGCAGGTGGGGCTTGCCGGCATAGTGCGTCTGGTAACCGGCCTGCCGGAGCGCTTCGGGCATGGTGGGAACGTCGTAACTGAGCGGAATGCCATTGTTGCGCACACGATGTCCGCGCGTCGTAAGCCCTGTAAACAGCGTCGCCCGCGACGGCGTGCAGAGTGGATTCGACACATAGGCGCGGTCAAAAACCGTACCGCGTGCCGCCAGCGAATCTATGTGCGGCGTCTTTACCACGGGATGGCCCGCTTAGCCAAGGCACGTCGGATTGTGCTGATCGGTAGTCAAGATTAGGAAGTTTGGGCAGATTGCCGGCCTATATGTGTGATTGGCTGGCGCTCTGCTGTTTGGCATCCGTAAAAACTGTCGAGAGTTGGGGCGTCGCTACCGCCGCGTCTGCGTGGTAACGTCGATACGCTAGGTTGCGGTACGTCCAGACGGCATCGTATCATTCACAGTGTCCGGGGCCAATCGGACTGACAGGTTGGTTTGGGCGAAGTTTCAGACTGAGGCGAGGCGATAGTGGCTCGTTGCAGGTTGGTAGAGCTTGTTCAGTCGCGACAATGGATTTCTCGTCGATTGTGATCATCTCTACACGCAAGAGAGACAAGAATGGCAGAAAAAGCGCCTTTGCGCTTGGGTGACATCCAGGAGAGCGTCCGGAGCAGTATCTCTCGTCAGGAGTACGGCGCGAACTCACAGATTGATGGTGTGCAGTTGCTGCCGTTGCAGACGTTCGTAGAGGATGGTGGGACGTTCACCGAACTTGGCCGCTTGGCGGAGGGGGCATTGGCGGGGCTCGAGGAATTCGAGGTGCGGCAGGTCAACTCTTCTCTGATGGCGGCCGGGGCGATCAAGGCGTGGCACCTTCACTTCAATCAGGAAGACCTCTGGTTCGTGCCGCCTTCGCAGAGTCTGGTAGTGGGTCTATGGGACGTGCGCGGCAACTCGCCAACTGCCGGCAACACCATGCGCTTCGCTTTGGGTCGCGGCCGCAGCCAACTCCTCCTCATTCCTCGCGGCGTTGCCCACGGCGCGGCAAACCTGGGTGGGACGGACGCCTTTCTCTTCTATTTCGTCAATCAGCAATTCGATGCGCAAGACCCTGATGAGCGCCGCTTGCCCTATGACGCCCTAGGCAAGGAATTCTGGGAGATTCGTCCCGGCTAACGGTGAGACGAAACCGCGCAGGCACTGACAGCGGGCGTGGGTGCAGGCTTACGCAGGCGGTCCGCCCTAGCCGTCCCTTTGCGCCGGCGGTCTACGTGACCTGACTGGTCCACTGCACGACAGTTGCTCCCCAAGCCAGGCCGGCGCCGAATGCAACCATGCCGACGATGTCACCAGGCTTGATTCGCCCTTCTTCAATGGCTTCACACAGCGCTACGGGGATTGACGCGGCAGACGTATTGCCATATTTTTCCACGTTGGTGAATACTCTCTCAAGCGGGAGTTCGAGGGTCTGGGCGGCGGAATGGATGATGCGAATGTTTGCTTGATGGGGAATGAGGAGACTCATTTGATCCAACGTGATGTTGGCACTCTTGACTGCGGCGATGAGTGACGCGGTCATGGCGGTTACGGCAAAACGGTAGACCTCGCGGCCGTTCATGCACAGTTTTCCAGCAACTGGCAGCATCAGTAGATCGCCCCCGTCGCCGTCCGAGCCGAGATCGAATGCCAGCGGCCCTCCCGGTTCTTCTGACGCCTGCACTACGACGGCGCCGGCGGCGTCGCCAAAGAGCACGCAGGTCGAGCGATCACTCCAATCGACGTGGCGCGTGAGCACTTCAGTGCCAACGACGAGAATCGTCCGATACTGGCCGGAGGCGATGAACCCCCGGGCGACGGCGAGCGCATGGATGAATCCCGTGCACGCCTGATTGAGATCGAGCGCAGCGGCTCCCTTGAGGTGTAGCCGCTGTTGAATGCGGTTGGCGATGCTGGGAAACAGGGATTCGGGCGTGCAACTGGCGGCAATCACCATGTCCACGCGCTCCGCAGTCACGCCGGCCTTTGCGAGCGCCCCTTGCGCTGCCTCGGCGCCGAGCGAATCCGTCGTTTCTCCTTCCGAGACAATGCGGCGTTCGCGGATGCCCGTCCGGCTGACGATCCAATCGTCTGCGGTTTCCACCATTCTTTCGAGGTCGGTATTTGTGAGGCGCCGTTCAGGCAGCGCTTTTCCCCAGCCTGTAATGTGCGCGAACATGTCCTGCCAGTCAGTGAGGTGCGTAGCGAAATTCCGTTTAGCGATATCTTATCCTAGGGTCTTTCTGATCCAGGGTCAACCTGCCGGTTCTCAACCCAAGCGCTGCCACAATAGTGCAGCGCTTGGACAAGGTCGTCTGCAAGGGGCGCGCAGAAGTGCACGGGCTCTCGCGAAGCAGGATGCAAAAATCCAAGGGTGAAAGCATGTAAGAACATGCGGCGGAGACCGGTATCGCGCGTACTTCTCCCATACTGGGTATCACCGGCGACGGGCAGGCCCGCCGCGGCAAGGTGCACACGAATTTGGTGTGTTCGCCCCGTACCCGGAGCTACGTTGAGGAGCGTGTATCTGCCAAGAGTCTCGAGAACGGTGAAATGCGTGGTTGCGGGTCTGCCATTCCGTACCACACCCATTGAAGTCCGCCGGGTTGGATGACGGCCGACCGGCGCGTCGATCAGCCCGCGCTCGACTGTCGGCGTGCCCTCGACAAGCGCAAGGTACGACTTTTCCACCGCGCGCGCGGCAAATTGGGCTACAAGCCATTTATAGGCCGCCGGTGTGCGGGCAACTACCAGCACACCGGACGTGTCCTTGTCCAGCCGGTGCACGACGCCCGGTCGGTCTGACTCTCCAACTGACGCAAGCTCGGGGAAACGGCCTATAAGCTGGTTGGCAAGAGTCCGGACCGACTGCCCGGCTCCAGGATGCATTACCAGTCCGTGCGGTTTGTCGACGACCACGATGTGATCGTCGCAATAGAGCAACGGCACGACAAGTGGTTCCGCCTGCAGAGCGGGATCAGCGGGTTCGGGCAGAGTGACTGAAATTGCCGCTCCTGCGAGCACCTTGGTTGAGGCCCCGGCCGGCTGTCCTGCGACGCGTACACGGTTTTCAGCGATGAGCCGCTTTACTTGTGAGCGGGAAAGATCAGGTGTGGCCCCGGCGATGTAGACATCTAGCCGTTGTCCTGCTTCAGTGCAGGTTGGCGTTAGCAGAATAGTAGGCATCGACGTGGGAACACGAGCGAGCGCTTCACGAGGGTGTCGACTTCGTTTCTTGGATTACCGACTCTGGATTTGATGCGGAGGTATTGCGGTCTTGCCAGAGGAGGACAAAAGCCAGACCGAGAGCGCCGATCACGACGCAACTATCGGCGAGATTGAAGGCCGGCCAATAGGGCACCTTCACAAAGTCAACCACATACCCAAAGCGGAGGCGATCGATCAAGTTGCCCAACGCACCGCCCAACTCCAATGATAGGGCCAACGTAAGCAAGAACGATTGGCCGAGAGTCTTGACTAGGTAGAAGGCTATGACGCCGATCAGAATCACGATGGGAATAGTAAGCACGTAGGGGATTCCCGTGAGCATGCCAAAGGCGACGCCGGTGTTCGTCACAAAGGTAAGGCGCAACAGGTCGCCAATGATCGAGACTGAGCCTTGCGGCTTCAACCAATCTACGATAAAGGCTTTGATAATCTGGTCGCAGACGATGATTGCAATAGTAAGGAGCAGCGGCCAGATGATGTATTTGCTCTTAAGCTGAAGAAGAAAATCGCTCACGAAGGTTCCCAGTATGTGGTGTATACCTGCTTAGGGACTGACGGGCCGAGTTAGATCGGTGACGGGGCGGGCATCCCTGTATAGTGCTCCAACGATCCCATCCTACCATGTAATGCGGGCCGGTGACACAAGCAGGCAATTCACGGGACAGGCATGCCAAGGGGTGGGGCTTCAGGCATGCTATAATGCCTCTGGACTTCCCATCAGTTTTGCACCTGGTTGAACGGCTACGCAGTTCGGATTATCGCAGTACGGAGGTATGCGCGAGCATGGCAAAAGAGGCAGTTGCGGCAGATATAGTGGACACACAACAGAAGTGGGTTTATCGCTTTGAAGAAGGTGACGCCACCATGCGCGACCTTCTCGGCGGCAAAGGCGCCAATTGCGCGGAGATGATGCGCGCCGGACTGCCGGTGCCGCCCGGCTTCGTGGTCACGACGGCAGCTTGCAACGCTTTCTACGAGTCGAATGAGCAGTTCCCCATCGGCATGTGGGACCAGGCACTTGAGGCGCTGGTGGATTTAGAAGAGAAAACCGGCAAGCAGCTCGGGAATATCGAAGACCCGCTGTTAGTGTCTGTGCGGTCCGGGGCGAAGTTCAGCATGCCGGGCATGATGGATACAATTCTCAACCTAGGTCTCAACGACGAGACAATCAACGGCCTCATCGCGCAGACGCAGAACGAGCGCTTTGCCTGGGATTCTTACCGCCGCTTTGTGCAAATGTACGGCAACGTCGTGCTGGAAATTGAGAAAGAACGCTTCGAGCACGCGCTGGACAGCATCAAGCAAGAGGCGGGTATCGAACAGGACGTGGACCTTACCGTCTCCCACCTGCAAGAAGCGGTCCGGCGTTTCAAGACCATCGTCGAGAGCGAGAGTGACAGAGTTTTCCCCACGACGCCATTGGACCAACTGCGCGGCGCAATTGAGGCAGTCTTTGCCTCTTGGAACAACCGGCGTGCCATCGATTACCGCAACTTTCACAGGATCCCCCATTCGCTTGGCACCGCCGTAAACGTGCAGGCGATGGTATTTGGCAACATGGGCAGCGACTCCGGGACCGGTGTTGCGTTCACGCGCAATCCTTCAACCGGAGAGCCGGCGCTCTTTGGCGAGTTTCTCGAAGACGCCCAAGGCGAGGACGTGGTGGCCGGCGTGCGCACGCCCTTGCCAATTGCCAAACTTCAGGAAGTGTGGCCGAAAATCTATGACGAGTTTGCGGAGATTGCCCAACGGCTGGAGAACCACTATCGCGAAATGCAGGATATGGAATTCACCATTGAGCGGGGCAAACTCTATATGCTCCAGACGCGCACAGGCAAGCGCACTGCCGGCGCTGCCGTGAGGATTGCCGTTGACATGTTCAATGAGGGGCTCATCAGCAAAGATGAAGCTATTTCTCGCGTAGAGCCCGAGCAGATCGATCAGCTTCTCCATCCGCGGATTGATCCTGATGCTGAGATAAGCGTGATCGCCAAGGGCCTCAATGCTTCGCCTGGGGCTGCGGTTGGCATGGCCTTCTTCGATCCGGATGAGGCCGAAGCGGAGGCCCGACAGGGGAGCAACGTCATCCTGGTGCGACCGGAGACGAGTCCTGATGACGTGCACGGCATGATTGCGTCGCAGGGAATTTTGACTGCGCGCGGCGGCGCGACCAGCCATGCGGCAGTCGTTGCGCGCGGTTTGGGCAAGCCGTGTGTCACCGGATGCGATGAGATTCGGATCGATATGGAAGATGAGTCCTTCACGGCTGGTAACGTGACTATCAAGAAGCGGGATTACATTTCTTTAAACGGCAGCACCGGCGAGGTCATATTGGGCGAGGTGTCGCTGATTCAACCAGAGATTACGGCAGAGATGAGCGAATTGCTGCGCTGGGCGGATGCCATCCGCCGCCTTGAGGTATGGGCCAACGCGGATTATCCCCGTGACGCCGCACTGGCACGCAGTTACGGCGCGCAGGGCATTGGCCTATGCCGCACCGAGCACATGTTCTTCGAAGAAGAGCGATTGCCTGTTGTGCAACAGATGATCTTGGCGAGCAGTTCTACCGAGCGTCAAGCGGCCTTAGATAAGCTGCTTCCTATTCAGCGGGATGATTTCGCAGGCATTCTGCGCGCGATGGACGGTCTGCCGGTTGTCATCCGTTTATTGGACCCGCCGCTCCACGAATTCTTGCCGGACTACGCGGAACTCCTGGAGGAAGTTGCCACGTTGCGCGCCACCGGGGAGAATCCGAAACGCCTCGAGGAACGGCAGGCGCTGCTGAACAACGTGGCGTCGTTGCGGGAAGCGAATCCGATGCTCGGCCTGCGTGGGTGCCGCCTGGGACTAGAGTATCCCGAAATCTACGAGATGCAGGTGCGCGCCATTCTGGAGGCGGCGCTCGCCATCAAGCAACAGGGCGGCGACCCTCATCCCGAGATCATGATTCCGCTGGTCAGCCATGCGAACGAACTCGGCGTCTTGCAAAAGGACCTCGAGCGCATCGCAAGGATGGTGGAAGAGGAAAATGGCGATAGTGTGGCCTACAAATTTGGCACGATGATCGAAGTCCCGCGCGCTGCGCTTACGGCTGCCGAGGTGGCGGAACATGCGGAGTTCTTCAGTTTCGGCACCAACGACTTGACGCAAACCACGTATGGCTACTCCCGTGATGATGCCGAAGGCAAGTTTCTTCTTAACTATGTAGAGAATGCAATTCTCCCGGAGAATCCATTCCAGGTGCTGGACCGGGATGGAGTGGGCCGCCTGGTTTCGCTCGCGGTTGCGGAGGGCAGAAAGACGCGCCCCGACCTCGAAGTAGGCATCTGCGGAGAGCATGGGGGCGACCCCAGTTCGATCCACTTCTGTCATGGCGTCGGTCTGGACTATGTTTCATGCTCCCCGTACCGGGTGCCCGTGGCGCGCATCGCCGCGGCGCAAGTAACGCTTGCCAACCAGGCTGCTGCGGACAAGTAAAGCTGTTCAAAGAGATTCCAGGTTTAGTCTTAGGAGGGAACCGTGGGCACGAAGGCAGATGCTGACCTTCTGCGGGAATTGACGGAGCGGCCGGAAGCTTGGGGCCAGGTAAGAATCAGCGTGCCGCCGGATACGGGGAAGTTTCTCCACATTCTTGTGCAAGTCGCAAAGCCTAAGCGAATTCTCGAAATCGGCATGTTTCACGGCTATTCGACTCTTTGGATTGGGCTGGCTGCGCAGGAAGTTGGCGCTCGCGTCACGGCCCTGGAACTCGAAGCCGAAAAGGTTGCCGTGGCGGAGGCGAATTTCGCGAGAGCCGGCTTGGCGGACGTTATCACTGTTATTCAAGGCGACGGCAAGCAGACACTCGCCGCCCTCGCCGGCCCCTATGATCTTGTCTTCCTCGATGCGGCCAAGGAAGACTATGCGGCCTACTTTGATCTGATCTATCCTCGCTTGTCGCCAAGGGGCGTCATCGTTGCGGACAACGCCGTCTCCCATGGTGACGACATGGCGGACTACTTTGACAAAGTGCGAAACCATCCAAACTGTGTGAGCGTTTTGGTGCCTGTTGGGACAGGGGAAGAGGTAACGTACAAGAAGGGCTAGCAGTGGATGGAAAAGAGAACACGTCCAACTCCTCCGCTCTGCAAAGAGTCCGCCTGACCTCCTCATTGCGCAGGAAAGGTATTCGCGATACCCGCGTTCTCAATGCGATTGGAGAAATACCCCGTGAGCAATTCGTAGACGAGAGTCTGCGTGCTGATGCGTATTGTGATAACCCGCTCCCAATTGGCGAGGGACAAACAATTTCCCAGCCATACGTAGTAGCGCTAATGACTGAGGCGCTGTCGCTCACCGGCAGGGAAAGCGTGCTTGAGATCGGTACGGGTTCGGGCTATCAAACGGCGATACTCTGTGCTTTGTCCCGGCTCGTCATATCAGTGGAGCGCTTTGCGGATTTGGCGCGAGTTGCAAGGGAGCGATTGTGTGCCCTCGCATGCCAGAACTGCTCAGTATACGTGGCGGACGGCACCGAGGGTTGGGCCGAGAATGCGCCGTACGACGCCATAATAGTTTCTGCGGCGGCGCCCAGAATTCCGGACCCGCTCATCGATCAACTTGCTGTAGGCGGCCGCTGTGTAATCCCTGTCGGAGATCGCGACCGACAATCGCTCCTCCTTTATCAACGGCGAGATGACGAGTGGCAGGAGAGCGATCTTGGCGCCGTGCGGTTCGTTCCGCTGGTAGGCTGCTATGGCTGGCCTGAAAATGTGGAGTAGCCCGCAGAGTTTGCGGCATGTATAATGCGGCAAGGAACCAATTCCTAGTGGTGGTGCTCGGTCCTTCTTTTTTGTGTGTGCTCTTCGGCTAGCGGCACTTGGGTTGAATTGAAGGGGGGTGCGTGTGATCCTTCGGTCGGCATCTTGGACTCAAGGATGCAGCTTTACGGAACTAACTTTCAATTCTCGTTTGTCAAGAGGTTAGCGATGGAAGAGTCTGTTAGTGCATTCCTTGATCACATAACGCATCAGCGGCAACTATCGGCAAATACACGAGCTGCATATCAAAACGACTTGAGCCAGTTGACGCGATTCTTTCGTGACCAAGGCGTTGAGGACTGGAAAGCAGATCGCGCTTGGGTGAGTGCGTATGCTCGGGACCTCCTCGACCGGGGCTACAGTGCCTCAACTCGCGCCCGCAAGGTTGCGGCGGTGCGGTCATTCTACCGATATCTCTGCGAGCAAGGTGTTGTAGCTGAAGATCCAACACAAGATCTGGGAAGCGCGCACGTCGAGCGGGTGGCGCCTACGGTGCTTACGCGTGCTCAGGTTGACACGCTCTTTGCTGCGGCGGAAGAGAAAGCTTCTCCGGAAGCTCTGCGTGATCAGAGCATCCTGCGGCTTCTCTATAGCACCGGCATTCGCATTACCGAAGCGCTGGGGATCGATCTGGCGGACGTGGACCAAGAAAGCCTGCATGTTCTTCTGCGCTCACGCAACAAAGAATCTGTGGTTCCTATAGATGAGGTGTGTCTCTCCGCACTTGAGCGCTACGTCGCCGACAGTCGACCGCAGTTGCAAACTTCGCGTTCCGGCGAAGCGCTCTTCCTCAACCATCGCGGCCAACGACTCACGCGGCAGGGCTTCTGGCTGATTCTCAAGGGCTATGCACGCGCAGCGCGATTGCCGGAAGTTACTCCACAGACCTTGCGCCATACATTTGCCGCCCATGCGCTGGAAGGAAGTGTGCCGTTGCAGCGCGTGCGCTCGATGCTTGGGCACGCGAGCATGAGCTCTACGCAGCGGTATGCCCAGTTAGCCGAGACACCCACTGAGGCGCAGCCTGAGACGGACGATGCCCAGGACTAAAGCCATACAGGGTTGGATGAACCGCCGCCTATTGGCGGCGCCAGTTCTCTTCCTGGCGCTCTTGGCGGCATTGCTGGCAGCGTCATGTTCCCTGGCGGTTCCTCGCCCAGTGGAACTGCCCCCCAAAGATGAACAGCCTGCCGCCATTGAACGGACTGCGGAACCCTTCCCACCTTTAACGCCCTCTGATCAGGCAGAGCAAACACTGCAGCGCTTGCTCGCAACGAAGAAACCGCAACGCGATCTTTTCGATCTTGGCAGGCGCTACAAGGGCATCGGTGGCACTGTCGACCGCGTAGTAAACACCATTCAGCCCGACTATGCGCTGGGAACAGTGCACAGCTTTTGGGTGGCTGACGATGAGAATAAGAGCTACTACCAGATCAGTGCCGAGTTGCGAGGAAAATCGGACAATCTCTACATGTACGTTGAAGCGGGTCTGAACTTATCCCAGAGCGGCATCGACAGGACCATCCGCGAGTTTGAAGAGACTATCTATCCCACCGTGCGAAGATTTTACGGCGAAGAGTGGAATCCGGGTGTTGACAATGATCCAAGGATTACGATCCTCAATGCGCGTATCCCGGGCGTCGGAGGTTATTATTCCTCTGCTGACGAGTTTCCAAGTGCCGTAAATCCGTTTAGTAACGAACGCGAAATGTTTTACATAAATGTTGAGAGGCGTGAGTTCGGTCCCGGAACTGAATTCTACTTGGCAACGCTGTGTCATGAGCTGCAGCACATGGTGCATTGGAACCAAAACGCGACCCAGGAGACGTGGCTCAATGAAGGTTCTTCCATGGTCGCGTCAACCCTGTGCGGCTACAGTTTGGGGAGAATTGCGGAGTTCTATACGAGGAATGCCGACGTACAGCTTACCTCTTGGTCCGATGATTCGGAGGGTGCGCTGCCCCACTATGCGGGGGCGTATTTGTTCATGGAGTATTTTGCCCAGCACTACGGCGGCTATGGAGCGCTGAAGACCCTCATCGCCTTGCCTGCGCGGGGCCAAGATTCCATCGATGAATTCCTGTCGAGCGAAGGGCACTCGCAGAGTTTCTACGATGTATTTGCGGACTGGGTGGCAGCGAATTACATAGACGATGAGCGTCCTGAGAACGGTGTCTACTACTATGACGTGCGCCTACCCCGCATACGCCCGCAACACGTTGTGCGAGGTCGAAACTTCGCAGAAGACCTGTCGGTTCGGCAATTCGGAGCGAAACACATAGACCTGCGCCTACCGCAAGGCAACTACACGCTGGAGTTCGATGGTGCGCGGCAAGTGCGGCTCTTTCCTACATCCGCCCCTAGCGGCACTCACGTGTGGTGGAGCAATCGTTCTGACATGGCAGCGACGTCCCTGACCCGCGCGGTTGATCTGCGGAATGCTGTGGCTCCCGTGTTTCGCTTTAGGGTGTGGTTCGACATCGAATCTGACTTTGATTACGCCTATGTTGCGGCTTCCAACGACGGCGGGGAAACCTGGACAACTTTGCCTGCCACCGCCACAACCAGTGACAATCCAAACGGGAACAATCTCGGCCATGGCTTTACCGGCAAGAGCGGGGGAGACGAAACCGCACGCTGGATCGATGATGAAGTAAGCCTCGCCGATTATATAGGCAAGGAGATTCTACTCCGTTTCGAGTACGTCACTGATGACGCCATCAATAGCGTGGGCTTCTTGGTGGACGACCTATCGATCAGCGGGATCGACTTTACTGATGATGCCGAGACCGACGGCGACTGGGAGGCGCAAGGCTTCTTCCGCACGGACGGCATCCTGCCGCAGTTCTTCATAGTGCAACTTGTGCGCTATGTGGACGGCCTGGCTTCAGTGGAGCGCGTCATGCTCCGGGGACAGGAAGACATAGACGTGTCATTCCTGCTGGACCGCTACGGCCAAGAATTGCAGCGTGCCGCGCTCATCGTGAGTGGCGCCACGCCGGTCACAACCGAAGTCGCTCAATTCAACGTTCGTCTGATACCGGCGAACGGCGAGTGACTCCCTCTCGGAGATACTAGGCAGCGCAACCGGCGCAATTGCCTAGGCGCCTCCCGCGATCTCGCTGCGACGCTGGATATATGCTTGTACCGCCAGCAGAAACTCCGCGTGACTCCATGCAAATGGATTTACGGAGAGAGGAGCGTGTGAGTAGGGATGAAACTGCTCAGCCAACATGCCGGTTGCAAGGGCGTGACGATGCGCCCACCGGAGGAGCTCTTCCGCGGGCTTTAGATCGGCTATCGATTCGGCGCGGGCGACATACCAGCGGCAGAGCCACATAGTCGTCACCACCCACGGGTTGCCGGGCACGTTGCCGATGTCTGTGCTCACCTGGTGGAGCCTATCGTTCTCGGTCCTGGCAAGGCCCCCCACCTCTGTGTGACACCATAGTTGCTGGCGGACGGCAGCCATCGTGCGCTGCATGCGCTCATCTTCGGGAGGGATCATGCCAAAGAGGAAGAGACCGGCAATGCTCGCATCTATGGTGGGATCCGGAATGGGCTCGCGCTTGCCATAGATGCGTAAGCGGGTGACAAAACGGCCGGTTTCTTCATCGTAGAACATAGAATCGAAAAGCTGCCGGATCTGTGTGGCCGCTTCCTGTGCCGCCCCCGTGAGTTCCGGCTGTCCGAACGCTGCCGTAAACGTGCAGGCTGAACGCAGTCCTGCCCACGTGGCTGCGAGCGTATACGCGTGCAGGCCGTAGGTGTCTTCCCACAGATCGTACGACGGCAGCGGCAGACCGGTTTTCGGATCGCGATGGCTTAGCAAGAAATCAAGCGCCGGCTGCACGAGATCTGTGTAGAGCGACCGCACGAAGTCGAAGTCTCGGTCCAGACCAAAGTGTTCGCCAAGCGCCCAGAGCAAGATTGCCGTGTTGTCAGCGGCAACGGGCAGCGCCTCATTCCCATCAGGCTCTATCCAAGGATGGCTGAGGCTGCCTACCGCGCCGAAAGAGGTGTACTTCGAGAAGAGGAACCCATCCGGCGAAGGAAGTTGGCGGCAGAATGTGTAGAATTGGCGCGTGAGGTCTGTGTATCCGGCCCGATCGAGGGCCACCGCGGCGATGGCTCCCACCCGTGGAAACAGATAGCTATATGTGTCCCCTGTCTCACGGGCGATATCCGGGTCATTGCCCGCGATGATGGCGCCGGAACTGTCCACTTGCGTCCGCAGGGTAAGCAGACTGCGATGGTAGAGGTCCCAGATGTCCTGCGGAATGTCCGGCTTCGGCGTGCGGTGCTTGCGCACCCAAAACGACCAGTACTCCTGCGTGCGGTCGATGAAGCTGTCCGGCGTGCGGAAGCGGACAAGACGGTTGTCGGCAAGGACGGCGCCCAGGCTCGTATTTGCCGCCACCCAGTGGTAGCCTATGCGCGATTCTCCCGCCGGAACCTCGCCGAGAGAAAGCATGCCCACGCAGTCGACGTCGCCATGAGAGACTGCGTTTTGCGACAGCCAGCCGTCTTCAGCGTCTTGCCACGAACCCTGCGCCCCCTCGGCAGAGTAGACGCCTGTCGCCCAATCGCTGAGTCCGGCTTTGTCCCCGGCCATGGCGTTCATCAGAAAGAAGCGCTGGCCCTTATAGGCGATTAGGGCCTGTGTGGGCGGGTGATAGAAGACGGTGTCGCCGATGTCGGCTCCCCAGAGTTCCCACTCATAGTGAAAGTAGATGCGAATCTCCCGGGCATGATCGGCCGTGTTCTTTACAACGAGTTTGCGCAACAGCAGGTCACGCACGAAGTCGAGACAGTCTGTGAATTGAATGTCAATGTTTAGATAAGGATGGGCCGCTTGCGCGCGGGTAACCAGAGAGAAGTCCTGGTAGCCCGGAGTGACTTCCCACTCTGTGTCTCCAAGCCAGGCAAACTGATCGGCAACCCATACGCCGACGCGGGAGGGTCTCGCTGAGAGATGATTGTCGGCGCCGACATTGGGATAGTAGAGATCGCGAATCCGATAGTGCTCATCGAAATTGATGAGCATTCTGCCATTTCCAATAGTGAGCGCACGAGGCACGTTCATACCTCCAAACGTAGTGATCGCGGCATTGTTATATCATAGCAGCCGTCATTGAGATGTTCAGAGAGACTAGCGCCAGGTTATGAATCCGAAGTGGTCGGTGCACTGTACTCTTGGGCTGGGTGAGCGCCGCATTGGACCGCCAATCGGACTCGCGAGGAGCCGGTGTTGACGGTGGGGCTCCCCGCTGAGGTGGCATTGGTATGGGCACGGCCAATAGCAAGTGTGAAGCCAATATGGGGTTTCCCAATGAGTTAGAAAGTAGCTGGTAGATTTGACACAATTCGTATCAAGTGCTAGTCTAGCGCCAACCAGGCGGGCCTGTGCCTTCGGCTCGCTCTCGGTAGTGAGTGGTTTCAGGAGCGTAGCATCTCGATAAGGAGAGAGACTAATGCCGAAACTAGATCTAGAAGTTTCTCGTCGAAGTTTCCTTGCCATGGCTGCGGGCGGCACTGCCGCCGTCGTGCTGGCGGCGTGTGGCACGGCTGCAACGCCGGTAGCAGAGGAAAAGATGGAGGAGGCTCCGAAAGAAGAGCCCAAGGCTGCTGAAGAGATGAAGAAGGAACAGGTCACGGTTGTGGCTTGGAACGCAGCGTGGGGCGAGCCCTACTCCACAATTATGGGCGCCTATGGACCGGCCTTTGAAGCCGACACCGGCATCAAGCTGGACTGGCAGTTCATTAAAGACATCGAGGCGAAGCTGATTGCCTCGATCGCTGCCGGTTCGCCGCCGGACACCCACTACACGAACTGGGTGTTCCAGGGGCCGTTCATGTTCAACCAGATCATCCGCCCTCTCGATGAGTACATGAAGGCAGCGGGTCACACTCGCGAAGAGTTCACCAAGGCCATGTGGGACGATAGCTCCCTCAACGGCCAGCTCTATGCGGTGCCGGGCGGCGCGGACTGGATCGTCTATTTCTGGAACAAGGACATGTACATCAAATTTGGTGAAGATCCGGAAGTCCCGCTGACTGACTTCAATAACACCGAGGAAGTCTCGCTCAAGTTCCATCAGACCAGTGGTGAAGACATCAGCGACTTGGGTTGGAACTACCGGAGCTTTGGCCGCACGCGTCTTGGTTTCCTCTTTGGTGGGCAGTTCTTCGATTACGATGCTGGCAAAGTGACGCCGGATGATCCCGCGATTATCGAGTCGCTCAACTGGCTGGTCAGCCTGACCAAGAAGCAGGGCGGTAAAGTGGCCATCGATGAGTTCTTCAAAGATCGCGGCGGCTATGGCGCCACCGGTTTCCCGTGGTACACGGGAAACCTTGCGTACTTTGCTTCCGGTTTCTGGGCCCAGAGGCGTATTGACGACAATGCTCCCGGCCTGCCGTATGGCATCGGCCTGCCGCCCACGGTCGAGGGCGCTGAAGCGGGCATTCGCTTCAACTCGGTGCAGGGCTGGATGTACGCCATTCCGGTCAATGCCGCAAATCCGGATGAGGCGTGGGCATTTGATAAGTGGATGTTCATCGATAACTCCGGCAAGATGGGCTACGAGACTCTGAACGGCCCGTGCGTGATTGCCCAGTTGGACGAGTTTAAGGAAGGCTATATCGCGAAGGTAGGCGCGGACAACCGCATCGTGCCGTATGTTGATGTCTTCCTGGAATTGGCTCAGTACGGTGAGACCTACTGGCCGCCGATTGCGACGGCGAGTGACTATCGCAGTGCGTTCATGGAGGCGTCCACGCAGGTCCTTGAAGAGTCGATCACTGCCGAAGAGGCAATGAAGACGCTCGCGACGACCCAGCAGGCCCACCTCGACAGTGCAATGAGTTCCTAGGTACATTCCATAAGGGGCAAAGAGGCGCAGGCGGTATGTCTGCGCCTCTTCTTTTGCCGCTCGTGTAGCGGGCTTCTATCCCCATGGCGTGCATAGCGGGGCTACTCAGCATTGCGCTAAGTGTATGCCGTTTACGCAGTGAATTGCGGCATGGGCCGGGCACACCGTGTAGGTAGCGCCTAGCCCGCCATCAGAGATCATCATGGTTGACCAGTGGCTTTTCGCCTGCGTACAATGGAGCAAGAAGGAAGTGGACGATGGCAGTATTTGACACCCACAGTGCGTTTCAGGCGCTTACGGCGGCGGGCTTCACGGAGCGCCAAGCGCAGGCGCTGATAGACGTCGGCAGCGAGGGCTACGGCGCATTGGCGACCAAGGCCGACGTAGCTGACGTGGCGACCAAGGCTGAACTACGGGAACTAGAGTTGCGTCTGCGGCTGTTCGTGGGTGCGTACGTAGCGATTGCGTCCGCGCTGGTGGTGGCGATCCTGGGTTTCCTGCTGGCGTTATTCACTGGTCAATTCGCATAGAGCGGCCCACGAGGTGCGCTGCTCTGTAGTCCGCTTCACCAATAGTTCTGAGATTGTCTCTTCGGGGTGTGGCGCAGCCTGGTAGCGCGCATGGTTTGGGTCCATGAGGCCCCCGGTTCAAATCCGGGCACCCCGACCCCCGCTCTCATTCAGTGATTTGGCAGTTCGTGCTTCACGTGCGAGAGCTTGAATTGGACACCTCTATCGCATGATTATTGGAGTCTGTCAACTTACTTTTCAGCTCTACGCAAGCGATTCGCTCAAGGACAAGCGGCGTGTGGTTCGTGCCATCATCGACCGCACGCGGGCGCGCTTCAACGTGGCGGTTGCCGAAGTCGCCGATCAGGACACCTGGGAATCGTGCGTCATCGGTATCACCTGCGTCAGCACCGATACGCGCCATGCGAACTCTATGCTCGACAAGGTGACGAGTTTCATCACCGGCCTAGCCCTGGAGATGGACATCATCGATCGTGAGATGGAATTCATACCGTTTTCCTAGTGGAAAATTGGAAGTTCCAGCGCGCGATGGCTCAATTTTTGCGTGAGAACAGCTTGGTGGGAGAATTGGGCAAAGACGACCAAGCGTTGCATGTTGACCGTAGGTGAGTCCTACTATGGTACAGAGCAGATGGATTCCGCGCCCCTGCAGGGCGCGAGCTTGCGCGGGAATGACGGCCTGCTACGCGACACTGGCGTGGGAATGACGGCCCATAACGCGGCACTGGATAGAAGCAAGTGGTTCGAGCCGGATTAAACAGGGTAATTCTAATAGCAGGAGCACGCTGTCTCGCGCTATCTCATCGTTGCTGACGTTCACGCTAACTTGGAAGCCCTCAATGCCGTGATTGCGGCTGCCGCGCCATTCCAGCGAATTTGGTGCTTGGGCGATCTCGTTGGCTATGGGCCGGATCCAAACGCATGCGTGGACGTGATCCGCAGCTTTGACCACGCGACAGTAGCGGGGAATCACGATTGGGTGGCCGCCGGAAGGCGTTCTGCGGCCGGATTCAATCCCAATGCCGCGTTTGCGGCGGAATGGACGGCGGCGCAGTTGCACCCGGAGACGCAGCAATTCTTGCGTGCGCTAGCCGAAACCGTTGTAGAGTCAGACTTTACCCTCGTCCACGGCAGCCCGCGCGCGCCCACGGAGGAGTATCTCTTCCGCGCTTCCGAGGCGCGGGCAAACTTACCGCACTTCGGCACGCCGTACTGCCTGGTAGGCCATACCCACGTGCCATGCGCGTTCATTGCCGCCACAGGCAAGTCAGTGCGAGACGTCTATGGAATCAGGTTAGGACCGGAAGAGCCGCTGCCACTGGATGGCAGGGTGCGCATGATCATAAACCCCGGTAGCGTCGGTCAACCGCGTGACAACAACCCGGCAGCCGCGTTTGGGATATATGATTCCAATAGCCGCGAGTTCCAACTACACCGAGTAGCCTACGACTTCACCATTACCCAGCAGAAGATGCGTGAAGCTAGCTTGCCGCAACCACTGATTGAGCGATTAGCTCTCGGCGTGTGATGCCGAGGGCAGGTTGCTAGTTGCGGCGCAAGACTCTTCCAGGTAGTTTGCCGGTGTGCGCGCCGTTGTCGACGACAACTTCGCCGTTCACCATCACGAGATCAATGCCTGAAGGATACTGATGCGGGTCTCCGAATGTGGCATTGTCAGTTATGGTTTCCGGATCAAAGAGCACAAGATCGGCATCCAGCCCGCTGTGGATGAAGCCCTTGTGCGCCAGCCCGAGTTTGGTGGCGCAGGCCCCCGACATCTTGTGGACTGCTTGCTCCAGTGTGAGCACGTTGCGCTCGCGCACGTAGACCTGCAGCACGCGCGGGAATGTGCCGTAGTTGCGCGGATGGGGCACACCCTGGCTAAGGGTGCCGTAGGGTGCGAGGCTAGACCCATCGGACCCCACCATGCCGAGTGGGTGCGCCAGCATATACTCAACGTCATCCTCGCTCAAAGAGAATGCCAGCATGGATGCTCTGTTCTGGCTTTCGACAATGAGATGAAAGGCGGCGTCGAGGGGATTCATCTTGAGGCTTTCCCCAATGGCGGTGAATTCTTGCCCTTCGTAATGCTTGTAGGCTTCACTGTCAATCCAAACTAAGTAGAACTGCTCCCACATGCGGAACCCCGACGCGGCCTCTTCCCGCAATTGGGCGTTCGTGCCAGGATCATTGAGGCGTGCCAGCATGGCTGATGTGCCGCCCTCTTTCGCCCAATTGGGCACTACTTGATCCAACCCGCCGCTGCCGGCTGTGTAGGGATAGACGTCGTAGTTGACGTTCACATTGCGGTCTTGGGCGCGTTCGCTTTGCATGGTTGCGTCACGCACTTTGCCCCAGTTGTTCTTGCCGGTAGCTTTGTGGTGTGCAATCTCTACGGATACGTCAGCGCGCTCCCCAATCTCGATGGCTTCAGCGACGGCGCGCAAGAGCGTATCGCCCTCGCCGCGAATGTGGCTGAAGTAGAGGGCGCCGTACTCGTGCAGGATATTGGCAAGGCTGACAAGCTCTTCCGTATCCGCATAGGAACTGGGTGGGTAGATAAGGCCGCTGGACATGCCGAAGGCGCCGTCGTCCAGCGACTGGCGGAGGTGCTGCTGCTGCACTTTGATTTCCTCCGGCTCGGCCGGTCGGCGATCGCTTGCCATCGCGGCCATGCGCAGCGGCACGTGACCAACGAGCGGCACAACGTTCAAAGCCACTTTGTTCTGCTCGATGGCGCGCAAGTATTCGCCGAAGGTGCTCCAGTCCCAACCAAGCGCTTCGCTCCCCTTGGCAAGGAACGTGCTCATTTCGCGAATTTCCTTCTTGGTTGCCGCAGTGAGCGGCGCGGGACCAAGGCCGCAGTTGCCAATCACCTCTGTAGTAACGCCCTGTCGAATTTTACTCTCGGCACGAGGATTGACGAGCAGCGGCAGGTCCGAATGCGTGTGAATGTCGATGAAACCCGGGGCCAGGACTTTTCCCTTGCCTGGCACTCGCCGCTGGGATTCCGCGTGTTGGAGCGCGCCGACGGCAGCAATCCTGCCGTCTTGAACGGCGACATCCGAAACGAAGCTTCGTCCGCCGCTGCCATCGACTACCGTACAGCTCTCAAAGACCACGTCATACATGTTGTTTTCCTCTTTTCAAGAAAAGTAACACGATCCCTGCAGTTTCTCAGTAATGTTAGAATCTTGGCCGCGCCGTTGGGTCAGATCGATGGCGAATGCGTATCTTCTTCCTCTTCGATTGGGTCCCAAGGGTCGAGATTCAGCCGCCGCGGAATGTGCACGTCTTCAATGACGAATGTCCCTGCAGCCATATCGTGCCACGTGCGGCGGTTGGGTTCAGTGAACATCCAAATTGCCCCGGCGCAAAGTGCCGCGATCGAAGCAACCATAGCAAGCGCGCGGGTTGCGGCCTGCCTCCAATTCATCGGCTCGCCTTCAATGGAAACTGCGCGGAGCCCAACAAGGCGCATGCCCGCCGTGCCGCTATACTCCGCGGGAACTTGAATGAAGTAGATGTACGGCGCTAACACGATAATGAGGATTGCCAAGCCAAAGGGCACGATGATAGCCGCATCGGGATAAACCGTATCCTCTGTGACCTCGCCTACGGAGACACCAAGGATGAGGACACCCGTAATGACCGCGGCTACTGACAGCATGGCCGCAGCAGCAAGGCCAAAAATGAAGAAGAAAGAATCCCACAACGCCGCCTTTATGCGCTTTTCCAAGGGCGCAAGGGGCAGACCGGCGATCTGCTTGCCGGGTATCGTCTCACCTCTACTCGCTGACATTCGCGCCCCCCTTTCTCAATTACTTGCAGCTCTATTGGGACTGTGCGAACCACTGGTTGAATGCAAAAAGGGCCGGCGTTCCGCCCGTGTGCAGGAAGACTACGGGCTGGGTAGGATCGAGCTTGCCCGCGCGAATGTGGTCGATGAGACCGGCCATCGCCTTGGCGGTATAGACGGGGTCGAGGAAGATCCCTTCCGTGTTCGCTGTGAGTTCCAGCGCTTCGCGGGACTCCGCGGTTGGAAGGGCGTATCCGGGGCCAATGTAATCTTCTTCATTTACTATGTCGGCTGCGGTTAACTGGAGATCGAGCTTGAGGTACTGTGCGGCTTCATTCGCAAGGTCTGCCACGACTTCCGCCGGAACGAGATCAGTCCGAATAGGGCTAATGCCAATGATGTCCCAATCCAGGCCAAGGGCACGCGCTGCCAGCGCGAGACCGCCTTGGGTGGCGGTTGCCGAAGAGAGGTAAATGGAAGCACGCAAGAAACCGAGTTCCTGCAACTGCGCCTGTAGCTCCAAAGCGCAGTCGACATAAGACACAGAGCCCAAGCTGGCGATACCGCGCCACAGGTCTACGGCGACTGGGTTGTACCCGGCCTTTCGTTCTTCTTCTGCGGCTTGGTCGCAAAGGGCGGTGAGATCTGGCAATTGGCGTACCTGAACCAGGCGCACGTCCGCGCCGGACAAGTGATCGAGCAGCAGATTGCCTTGGCGTTCACTATCGGCTGCGCCATTCAGGTACAGAATGCAGCGCAAGCCGAGCTTGGCGCACGCAGCGGCGGTCTGTCGACAAAAGTTTGACTGCACCGATGCTCCGGTAATTACCGTGTCGGCGCCCTTTTGCAGCACGTCGCCCAAGATAAATTCAAGGTGACGCGTCTTGTTGCCCCCAAAGGCCAACCCGGTGAGATCGTCGCGCTTGAAGAAAATCGGTGGGCCCGCCAGCGCAGCGGAGAGGCGCGGCGCCTCTTCCAAGGGTGTGGGCAGCGCCGCCGCCAAGTGGACGCGGGGCAGCCGGTCAATGGCTTGGCGCAACTCGGCGACAGAGTATAGGGTGCGTTGCATTTCTCTTGGGGCTCCCACGGTTAAACGAGAAGAATGTCCTGCCATCATGATACGTTGCAGGCCGAATTAATGCCATTGCAGCTTCACGACGACTGCAACGGAGTTGCAAGAACAGACTGGCAATGCGTGGAAATGAGGTGCTCTCCGTCGAGACCTAGAGTTACGGCTATGAATGGGCCTGGGCCTACATCCTCTCAGGCATGTTCTGGACAGTAGGGTTTAGAAAGCGAATTACCCCAATGTGCCTGCTCTGCAATCGAGAATGTCTTTCTTGCTCAATTCACAATTCGACCAGGGTGCGACCTTTCACGAACGGGTAACCATCTGACATGGTTTGGCAAAGTTGACAAGGTAGAGGCCCCATTGAATACTGAAGAAGATGCTACGTCCCCTGCGCGCCCGTAAGAGAGCAAGAGTCCCTTTAGATTCGCGTGTGGAGGCACCAAATGAGTGAAGAGTCATGACTCCTATGTCTGAAAGCGATGCTTTGCTCGAAGGCGTCACGCTATCACAATCTACGGACGTGCTTCGTGTCACCAGCGGCGCGCCTTTGCGAGTCTTGGCGTGCGCAAACCTTGGTGACGACCTTGCCCTCACGCGGAACATCGTGGCTATGTCAGTGGCAAGAGGGCACGGGGCGTCGGACCTTGAACAAAAGCTAAACAATTGGGCGATTCAGGCCGGCATCCATGAGCCCTATGTAGGTCTGCTCACGTCGGCGCCTAGCGAGGACCTCATCGTAGTGTTGGAAACGACAGCGAAGTGGAAAGTGGCCGTGCTGTTCTTGGCAGACTTCTTGACCCTTTGTTCCGCTGGTAAGACCGGGCCCAAAGCAGAGGATGCAGTAAGCGGTATTGACATAATTGTCCTCACCGATGCCAGCCTGTCTATGGGCGCCATGGTAAGCGCGATGGTAACCGCTACGGAGGCGAAAGTGCGGGCACTGGTGGAAAGCGGCATTGCCACTCGCGATGGCGACGTGGCTACCGGCGCGCCGGCTGACAGTCTTGTCATTGGCTGCCTGAGCAAAGGCGAACGCATTCGCAGAGCCGGCCCGACCACGCTTTTCGGTCACACGGTGGGTAAGGCCGTCTACCAAAGTCTCAGCCGCGCACTGCAGTCACAGCAGGTTGTGTGACGGTTTCCAGCCGAAGGTCATTAGGAAAGAAAGAAGCGAATCGTGCGCGTAGATCGGATTCCGATAGCAACGGATAGCGAACAGGCTCAGATAGATACCGATCGCATCGAACGCGCTGTAACGGAGATATTGCTTGCAATAGGCGAGGATCCTACGCGCGAGGGCTTGCAAGAGACGCCCCGCCGGATAGCCCAAGCCTATGCGTATCTCTTTTCGGGACTCTCCTGCGATCCGGCTGCCGCAATCGACGCGAGCTTTCACGAAGAATACGATGGTATGGTGGTCTTGAAGGACATTCAGTTCTTCTCGATGTGCGAGCATCACCTCCTACCCTTCTGGGGCATGGCGCACGTCGGGTATCTGCCCAGCGGAGAGATTGTGGGCGCGAGCAAACTCGCCCGCGTAATCGACAGTCTGGCAAAGAGACCGCAGTTGCAAGAACGCCTCACGGACGACGCTGCGGCGACAATTGCCAAAGTGATCAAGCCGCGAGGCGTGGCTGTTGTGGTTGAGGCCGAGCACATGTGTATCGCGATGCGTGGCATTCAAAAGCCCGGCTCCCGCATGATTACGAGCGCCATGCGCGGCTCGTTCCTCTCGGACCCGCGCACGCGCAATGAATTCATGGCGATTGCAACGGGTCAGCGTTGAATCGCGATGGAGTACGTGGAGTCGCTTCGCTATCTTTATTCCTTTGCAGATTGGGAGCGTGGCATTGGGTATGGCGTCGGCGCCCCACCCCGTTTTACCCTGGACCGAATTACGTCGCTCCTGCGGGTCTTGGATAATCCACACCAACGCTTTCCCAGTGTTCATATCGCCGGCAGCAAAGGCAAAGGGTCTACTGCTGCCACTGTCGAGTCGATTCTCCGTGCTGCCGGCATGCGTACCGGCCTCTACACACAACCGCACCTCCATACCTTCCGCGAGCGCGTCCGCATTAACAATGTTCCGGTTGCAATAGAGGCCTTCACGCGCCTTGTGGAACGGGTAGCGGCGGCAGCGGGTATTCTGCAGTCCGAACAGCCGCATTTGGGTCAACCAACGACATACGAGTTGGCCACATGCCTGGGATTCTTGTGTTTTGCGGAAGCTGCCGTGGAGATGGCGGTCGTTGAAGTCGGCTTGGGCGGGCGGCTGGACGCTACAAATGTGCTCGTGCCGTGTGTGTCGGTCATCACCTCGATCAGCCTTGAACATACCGCCATTCTTGGCAATACCCTCAACGCGATCGCTCGCGAGAAAGCGGGCATCGTCAAGGAAGACGGGCTGCTGGTGCACGCGCCGAATCCGCAGGATGTAGAAGCCGTGTTTCAGGAAGTGTGCGCCGAGCGCCGCGCCCGGATCATTGCCGCGGACACGGACCGGTGTGAATTACTGGCTGCTGACATGCATTCCGATTCTGCGGCCGTCGCCGGTGCCTACGTTACCGGCAATCTTATTGCAGCGCCCACCGAGAGCGGTGCGGCAAACCCGCCAACGTCAGAGCGCTTGGTACATCACAATAGTCAAGAAGTCCCTAGCGACCGCCTTCAGACCTCAAGCTGCGTGCAGCCTGCACAGAAGTGCAGAATCCGGGCGCTGGGCGAGGAGCGAACGGTGCGCTTTCCTCTGCTTGGCCGGCACCAGCGGCTCAATCTCCGTGTGGCGCTCGCGGTCATCGATGAGCTTGCCGCGCAGGGAATACCCCTTTCTAACGATGAGGTCTGCAGGGGTGTAGAATCTGTGGTATGGCCCGGCCGCTTTGAACAATTGTCCGCGTCACCGCTAATAATTGCCGACGGCGCGCACACTCCGGATGCGATGGTCTGTTTGCGCGAGACCCTGGCGGAGCACTTTCCCGGGCGTAGCATTAGCTGTGTCTTGGGGGTGAACCGAGACAAGGACCTTGGTCCCCTGTTGGATGCGCTGCTTCCGTCAATCGATGGCCTCATCATGACAAGATCCCGCCATCCCCGTGCCCAAGATCCGCAGAAAGTTGCGGCGGTCGCTGCAGGTAGGGTGCCGACGGTCATTGCAGCGAGTGTTGCGCAGGCAATCTCGTGTGGACTGGACAGTATGGCAAGCGATGGAATCCTATGCGCGACCGGATCGCTGTTTGTCGCGGCGGAGGCACGGGAGGCGCTTGGCCTGGCTGCATCCATCGACCCGCCGATGGAATCTCAAGGGAATCTCGCGTAAACGATGGGAAGACTACATAAGCGTATGGTGCGTCTACTTCTGGTCCGTCACTGCCAATCAACCTGGAACAGCCAGGGCCTGATTCAAGGCCAACAAGACCCACCGCTCTCCGTGGCAGGTCAAGCGCAGGCGCAGGCGATTGGACAACGTCTGCACGGGGAAGCGTTTGGCGGCATTTACGCGAGCGACCTGGCGCGGAGCTATGACACCGCGCAGGCAATCGCGAATTCCCATGACGTACTTGTGGTGCGGGACAGTGATTTACGCGAGCGTGCCTACGGGGACTGGGAAGGCCGGCGGCTTGTCGATCTCATGGCAAACACCGCCGATTGGGAACAACACCGGCACAATCCCGATTGGGCTCCCGCAGGCGCTGAAAACGGTCTCGAGCTATTCCAGCGAACGCAAGCCGCGCTGCGGCGTATCGTGCATCGGCACGACGGGCAGACCGTTGTCGTCGTCATGCACGGCGGCGGCTTGCGGATGTATTTCTGCCAGATCTTCGGCCTTGGTCTCGAGCATTACTGGCAAGTGTCCGTAGCACACGGCAGCCTTTCCGTCGTCGACTGGCAGGATACGGTTCCAACCCTGATTGCGTGGAGTGACACTTTTCACCTCAGCAGCATACCGGCTGTCAGCACCATCTACTAGGGAGTGCGCCCATGCCGCCGCGCCACTGGGAAGAGCGCCCTTTCTCTGCCTTATTCACCGATCTCTATGCCCTCACCATGCTCCAGGCTTACGTGCGTGAGGGTATGGAAGAGACGGCTGTCTTCGACTTCTTCGTGCGCCGCTTGCCGCACCGTTGGTACTACGTCATCGCGTGCGGCCTCGCCGATGTGCTCCGCTACGTGGAAAACTTGAGTTTCTCTGCGGACGAGCTGGGATTCTTGGCGGAATTGGGCGACTTTTCCCCGGAGTTTCTCGATTACCTAGCGGGATTTCGCTTCACTGGCGATGTGTTCGCAATGCCCGAGGGCACCGTTGCCTTCCCGCTGGAGCCGTTGGTCGAGGTGGTTGCGCCTCTGCCGCAGGCGCAGTTGGTGGAGACCTTTCTCATCAACCAGGTTCACTTCCAAACCCTCATGGCAGCAAAGGCGGCGCGCGTAGTGCACGCGGCGCAAGGGGCAACGGTGGTGGACTTCGGGACGCGCCGGGCCCACGGCATCGACTCGGCAATAAAGGGGGCGCGCGCCTTCCACGTGGCGGGCGTGGCGGCGACCTCAAACGTGCTTGCGGGGAAGACCTACGGGATTCCGGTCACAGGCACGATGGCACACAGTTACATTCAAGCGCACGATGATGAATTGGAGGCGTTGCGGCAGTTCACGTCGCTCTATCCGGAGACGGTCTTGCTGGTTGATACCTATGAGACATTGGCAGGCGTGAAGAAGGTCGTCACCTTAGCCGGGATGCTGGGCGAAGATTTTAGTGTGCGTGCAATTCGCCTGGATTCCGGCGATTTGGCGACGCTAGCGCACGCTGCCCGGCGCATGCTGGACGACGCGGGTCTTCACCGCATAGAGATCTTTGCCAGCAACAGCCTTGATGAGTATGCAATTGCCGCATTGAAGAGCCAAGGCGCGCCGATCGATGGGTTTGGCGTGGGCACGCGCATGAGTGTTGCCAGCGATGCGCCCACACTGGACTGCGCTTATAAGCTCGTTGCGTATCGCGGGCGCGGGCGCATGAAACTCTCTGCGGGCAAGTCCTCGCTTCCCGGCCGCAAGCAGGTATTTCGCCTGCAGGAGAACGGCATGTACACGCGCGACGTCATTGCCTTGGCAGACGAGCACATAGCTGAAAGCGAGCCACTGCTGGTTCCCGTCATGCGTGACGGGAAGTGTCTGCCGGCCGGATTAGAGACGCTATCAGCCGCGCGGGAACGAGCGCGGCAGCAACGGGAAGCACTGCCCTCACGCCTGCATGCCTTAACCTCAGCCGCGCCGCCTTACCCAGTTGCGCTGAGCGCAGCACTAGCGTCGGAGCGGGAGCGGCTGCGTGCGGCGCTTGCACAGCCGCGGGAGTGAATGCGCCAGATGCAACGTGTTCCCCATCCCCGGTTTTCATGATGCCCGCGGACGCAGGCTGCAAACCTGCACGACCTTAACATTGCCTACGCCTCTCTAATCGTCTCCTAACTCCTCCCTTAACGTTTTCTAAGAATTCGCCGCTAATTGGCTAGAAACGCGCCAGTCTCTGGTAGCTTGAAAGTAGAGGGCATGATGTGTTCCCTGAACGCTACAAGGAGGCTTGGTCATGAATACGCATGCAAGGCCCATTGCCAAAGGCCACATCGGCTTTGTTCTCAGCGAATGTATTGTCATCTTGCTCAGGCATTTATGAGCTTAAATCTAGAGTCAAGCGAATGAGGCGCTACCTCATGATCTACTCCATTCTCGCCTTCATCAGCAAGCGGCTGCGAAACAGTAATACCCTTCTAGCTACCGTGATCGGACTGGTAGCAATGATGACGCTTGTTTCCTGCGGGACTCTCTACCCCAACGGGTTGATCGACCCAGCTTCGCAAGGCTCTGCAGCGGAGTCTAACTCCGACGAATCGCAATCCCGCCAGGCGCGGCCACCTGCCAGTTTGCTCGTGCGCAAGTTCGAGCAGAGATACGAGACCAACATCTCACTCCTGCAATACCAGCAAGCAGATGAGTACTTGCGGTTAAGGGCGCTTAGTGAAATTGGCGTTCCCGTACTGCTTTCCACCCGCTACGCGCAAACTGAGTACATGCCTATTCTCTTGAAGGATGATGACGCGAATCTGTCAACACGCCGATTCGCCAATTGGGGCTTTATCTCCTTTGTGAAAGACTTCGACAAGCACGTCCGCATCTTGGAAGGGCGCCTTGCCAATCCAGCCAAAACGGGTGATCCCTTTATCGAAGCCGTCATGATGACGGAGAAGCTGGCTGAGATCGGCGCGAAAGTCGGCGACCACCTCATCCTGATCTATCGCATGCCCGGTGGGGAACTTGAACCAATCGAAGTGAAGATCGTGGGAAGTTGGTCCCCGCAAGACTCCAAGGAGATTTTTTGGTTCTACGAACCACCGTACTTCAACGAGGGCCTCATGGTGCCAGAAGAGACGTACATCGATGTGATCCTCCCAGGTTGGCAGGAAATTGGCTATGAGTACACGTGGTTCTCGGTCTTTGACGCGGGCGAAAGCGACACGGACACCATCAACACAGGGATTAGCCAAATCCGAGCGGAATTGGCCAAGACAGTCGGGGATGTAGAGATTCACGTCTTGCCGCCTGGCGTCTTGACTCAAGGTGAAGAGTGAAACAATAGCCACTGACCTACTCCATTCCGGTTCTAGTCACCAAGCGTCTACTCAATGACATCAATGCCAGTAGTACGCCCACCTGGCACGGATAGAGAACTCCTGACCGGAAGAAAGCGGGCGGCCCAACGTGAATGGAACGTAGGGCCGCCTAGTTGCATGATGGAGAACTCTAGCGCTGTTGCAAGAGAGAAGAAAGGCATCCACCGAGATTCTCGTCCAACCACGTTTGGAGGAGCAGATAGCGTTAAGAACATCTGCTACATCGGCGCGGGTCTCACGACCGCTCAACCGCCATACCCTTACGGAGTTCTTCCCGCCTACGGTGTAGGAAGTGAACGATGTCATTGTAGCTGACCACGTCTATGCCGCTCATTTCGCCGTTCATAACTACGACGTGGCCCAAGCGACTTGCTTCAAGTTGCTCCAACGCGTCTTCCAATGGTGTTGTTGGCGCCAAGATGTCGTCGGGTGCACATTCTCTCATGATGTCCTGGGCTTGCGTGTGCGACCAATGTACCCGCGCAACGGGGCGGATTTCACGCGCGGTGACAGTGCCAAGCAGCATGTGATCGCGCATGACAGCGAGAATGCTTGGGTTGGGGTCGTCTGCCAAGAGGTAGTCGTAGACGAGCGTTTGCAGCGTCGTCTCGGGAGCAACAAAGGCAACATTGCTCTTGGGAACATCCTCGACGGTGACGCCGGCAAGTAAGGCGCCATCCTGGGCATCTTGCTGCGCCATCCCTGCCGCGTTGTGGACGAACAGGCCCAACAGAATGAGCAGCGCACCGCGTATCCACTCCGTTTGGATTGCCAGCGTATAGAGAGCGAACCCAATCAGCGCAAAGCCTAGTAAATGACCCATGAAGACTGCAACTTTGGTGGCTAGCTGGAAGTTGCCCGTAAACTGCCAGATAGCAGCCCGCAGCGCCCTGCCGCCGTCCAGCGGCAGCGCGGGAATGAGGTTGAAGGAGGTGAGAAAGAGGTTGGCAAAGCTCAGATAGAAGACTACGCGCCCACCAAGACCCCAATGGGGTTGTAGCACACGAAATAGCGCAAAGAACGTGATGAACAAGGCAAGGCTGCACGCCGGTCCTGCAGTGGCTATGAGGAATTCATGCGCCGGTTTCCGGGCGTCGCGTGCGAGAGTGGAAATACCACCAAAGATGAAGAGGGTGATGCCCCGCACCGGGATGCCAAGAGAGCGTGCAACGAGCGCGTGGCAGAGCTCGTGGGCAACCACGGAGCTAAAGAACAGTCCGCTGGCCACAGCGCCCACCAGCCAATACGCCGGGGCCGCGAGACCGGGACGCTCAAAGGGAAAAATGGCGAGGGAAAGAGCGGCGGTGGCCAATCCGGCCGCAATGAGCCAAGTGTAGTGAATCGCGAGCGGGATGCCAAACAGATGCCCCAAGCGAAACGACCCGGTCATACTTTGCCTTACATAGCTGTGCTCTGCCCCTGCGGATAATAAGATACCGTAGTTTGCTGGGATGCGCCAAGATTGCAGGCGCATCACGCAATTCTATGTGAGCTTCATGTAAGCGTTCTCACTTGTAGGTACAAGGCAAATGACGCGCTCAGATTTACCAACCGGAGGGCAACCCCACAGCAACGGAAGAGACGAATCGAGCTGTGATACAATGCCGGCAACCGTATGCGATTATCCTTCCAAGGCTGTCCGCTCAAGTGAACAGGTGCCCTTACAATTCTTTCCAAGTGGCTTTGCAAAGCGATTTGGCCGGAGCGGGCGGTGGAGAATAATCAGTGAATCAGCTTCCCCGACCAATGCATCTAGGCTACTTTGAGAGCAAGAGAGTTCCGGCCCGCCGCTCACGGTAGCGCGCTGCATCCGCGTAGAGTCCGCCTGCCCTTCTCATACCCGCTTCGGCTATTCTTCACTCGCGATTTCAGTTACCTTACGTAGTGTAGATTGCCTTGAGCTATGACTGGAGACCGACAATTCTATGGCACCGCTTGCTGAGCCCGCTGAGTCCGGACAAGAACTTGCCTCGCTTACGTTCCACCAGTTGACCGGCTACTTTGCAGCCCTCGATGAGACACGCAGCCGCATCCGTATGATGGAGTTGCTGGCGGACCTCTTTACCAAGACGCGCCCGGAAGAGGTGGACAAGGTGATCTATCTCTTGCAGGGGCGAGTCGCGCCGCTCTACGCGCCTATTGAATTCGGTGTGGGTGAGCAGCTTACGGCAGAAGTTGTGGCAGAGGGTACAGGAGTCGCTCTGGAGGATGCGCATCGCCGCTTTGAGGAGATTGGCGACTACGGGTCCGTAGCGGAGGAACATATTTCGTGGGAGCAGAGCTCGCTGACGGTGGTGCAGGTCTTCGACTGCCTCACTGAGGTCGCATTAACCGAAGGTGAAGGGTCCGTAGCCAAGAAGGTTTCGCTGCTGGCCGACTTGGTGCGTCAAGTGGGCCAGCAAGAGGTGCGCTACCTCTTGCGCATACCCTTGGGCCGCTTGCGGTTGGGCGTGGGCGATCCTACCGTCATGGACGCGCTCTCGTTTGCCCGCACGGGCACGAAAGACCATCGTCCGCCGATTGAACGAGCCTACAGTATTTGCTCCGACTTGGCGACGGTTGCCAAGGTCTATTGGCGTGCGGGCGTGGACGGCTTGCAGCAAATCCAGGTCACCGTCGGCACGCCGGTAATTCCGGCAGCATCCGAACGCGAAAAGTCGATGGAAGACCTGATCGTGCGTCTCGGCCGCTGTGCGGTAGAACCCAAGTATGATGGGATTCGGTGTCAGGTGCACTTTGACGGCGAAAAGGTGACCATGTACTCGCGCCATCTGGAAGACTTCAGTGACATGTTTCCGGACGTCGCTGCCGCCGTGCGGGAACAGGCGGCCGGCCACACGTTCATTGCCGATTCCGAAGCGCTGGCGTTTGACGTAGAGACCGGCGCTTTCTTGCCATTCCAGATGACGACTCAACGGCGGCGCAAACACAACGTGGACGAGATGGCGGAGAAACTGCCGCTCCGGCTGGTCCTCTTCGACCTGCTTTATCTCGACGGGAACGACCTGACCCGCCAGCCCTACACAGAACGGCGGGAAGAAATGCTGGGATTCCTTAAAGAAGGCTCGGTATTGCAGGTTACGGAAAACATAGAGACTGAGAGCGTCGCTGAGATCGAGGCCTTCTTTGCCGACAAAGTGGAGCACGGTTTGGAAGGCGTGATGGCGAAGAAGCTGGATTCGCTCTACCAGGCCGGGCGCCGCAGTTTCGATTGGATAAAGATGAAACGCTCGTACCAGGGCGAGTTGTCCGATACCGTCGATTGCGTTGTTTTGGGGTACTGGTACGGGAAGGGTGCGCGCTCGAAGTTTGGCATCGGCGCGTTGCTCCTCGGTGTGTATGACAAGGAACGGGACCTCTTTGTAACGATTTCGCGTCTTGGCACAGGTTTCTCGGAGGAGGAATGGGTGCAGATGCGTGAATTGCTCGACAAGGAACGGGCGGAAGAGATGCCGGCCCGGGTGGAAGCCGAGATCAAGCCGGACGTATGGAGCACGCCCACGTACGTGGTGGAGATTCAGGCCGACGAGATTACGCGTAGTCCCACGCATACGTGTGGCAAGCAAGGCGGCGACGGGATGGGCTACGCGTTGCGTTTCCCAAGGGTCATTGGTTTTGTCCGTGAAGACCGCGGCCCTGAGGATGCGACTTCGGTGCAGGAAGTGATCAGGCTCTATACGGTGCAGGCGGAGAAGGGAAGTAAGTAGGAACAGCAAAGAGCACGCCACGGGTGCTGTGGTAGGGGTCTGCGAACGTGGCAGTTTGGCTATTGGTAACCTGCGCTTTGTTCCTGGAAAGCGGGCTACTGACAAGTGTGGGGACACTAGGCAAGCATGTGCGCCTTATTCGCACAGTCCCCCATTGTTCCTTAGGGAAACATGCAGTAGATCACGAATAATGAATGTACTCAACGGTGTTGGAGAGAGTTTCTAGGCAGCGCGCCAACAGGGAGTTTACCCAATGACAGTTGAAACAGACTTGGAGACCCGGCTTGCCGCGGCATTGGCAGACTTGGAGCAGGCGAAGCAAAAACTGGTCGAACTGCGCCGCCAGTTGCCCCCGGAGCCGGTGGCGGACTATGAGCTTAAGGGCCCGGACGGCGGGGTGCAGCTCTCCGCGATGTTTGGCGAGAAGTCTGACCTGATCCTGATCCACAACATGGGATCGGGTTGCCCCTACTGCACGATGTGGGCCGATGGCTTCAACGGCGCGCTTCAGCATCTGGAGAGCCGCGCAGCTTTCGTGGTCGTATCACCGGACGACCCCGATATTCAACAGAGTCTTGCAAAGAGACGGGGTTGGCGGTTCCACATGTTTTCCGCCGCAGGCACCACCTTCATCGAGGACATGGGGTTTGGTTCGGAGGAAGAGCACTACGATTCACACGCCATGCCCGGTGTCTCTGCCCTCCACAAGCACGCGGACGGCTCGATCGTGCGCGTATCCCGGGACTACTTCGGCCCCGGCGACCTCTATTGCGGGGTCTGGCACCTCTTCGATCTCCTGCCGGAAGGCCCCGGCGACTGGGAGCCGCAGCTCGAATACTAGAGTCGTCTGCGGGTGCGAGAGTGACCTTGGTCCAGTACTTAGGTGTTCCTGACAAAGAAGTACTGCGAATACCTACGTGTTTTAGTCGACGCGATACGTGTGGTGAATGCAGGCGACTGTTATTGGGCCTCTCGCTGTCACTGCTTCACATTTGTGAAGTTATTGAACCTGGCCTGCGCTGCATGTCACGGTGTCTTCCCTGGGAGCGCACTTCTCTACTCGGGACGTATCTCTATGCTGTTGATTTCGATCGGGAAGGTCTCAACCAAATAGAAGAAGGCCACAGCCGCCGCAACGAAAACTGCAAATCCGATTGAGCGTTTGAGAATAGAAGACTTGGGCTTCACCACCCAGATAACTCCAAGAATAGCGCCGATGATGGCGGCTACAACTGAGAGAATCCATAGAGTGAGCGTAGTGCTCAAGTTTTCCATGTAATCGCTCTCTCTGAACTGACGTTCAAGCTCCCAGCCCGCCACAAGTGTGGTTGCTTGTGTTGGTTAGAAGCGCTCCAGTATTCCAGGCAAGGCTCATTGTAGCAAGATTCAGCAGGGGGATTTCGGCTTATTTTAGCGGCAAGCCAATGTCCTCGGCGAGCCAGGCGCCGGCCAGGATGTGTTCAATCGCCTCGCCAAGTGAGTCCAGCGTCTTATCGAAGATTCCCTCATAACGCTGCCGGGTAGCTTCGTCCGGAGCCTCGCCGAGTTCACGGTAGTAGCACCCGGCGTAGAAGCACTGATAGGGAAAGTAGTGGCACTCTGGCCGCGGTGTGAAGCCCATGAGGCGCAGGGCATCCACTTCTCGGAAGCGGCGGCGCAAGGTGCGGGCCTGCGGCAGCAGGCGCACGTGCAGCACGTAGAGCTGTTGCTCGCCTGTGTCGAGCAGGCTGAGCACTGCTTCGATGCGCCCCTTGCTGGCCCGCTTTAGTTCTTGGTCTGCCTGTCCGAGATGTCCCTCTGCCTGCGAACTCATGGTACTCCCGTTTCCTTGCTCAGTGTTTCTTCAATCGCGAGAGAAGCTTGCACGGCGCTTCCGTGTAAGGGCCGTCCGCACACGCCGATCATCTCGCCACGATTGTGATGCAACGCCGACGCAGGCTAGGACTCTCTCCAGCCCATGTCTTGGTTACTGAGATGTACGAGTGCTATCCGGCTAGTTGTCGTCGGATGCGCGCAGCAAGCGCAAACCGTTTGCCGCTACCAGAATTGTCGCGCCGACGTCTGCCAAGATTGCCATCCAAAGATACGCGAGGCCAAAGAGCGTAAGCAACAATACCACCAGCTTGATACCCAGCGAAAAGGTGATGTTCTGCTTGATCACTGCCATTGTGTTGCGGCTGAGTTGCAGCGCGAACGGTATCTTGCTGAGGTCATCGGCCATTAGCACAACGTCGGCAGTTTCCAAGGCCACGTCAGTACCGGCGGCGCCCAACGTGATCCCGGCGGTCGCGCTGGCAAGGGCGGGCGCATCGTTGACGCCGTCGCCCACCATGAGCACCTTACCGCGTTTTTCTACTAGGTCTTGCACCACTGCGACTTTCTGCTCCGGCAGCAACTCAGCGAACACCTCATCAATCGGCAATTGCTGGCCGATTGCCGCCGCCGTCGGCTGACTGTCGCCCGTGAGCATTACCACGTGCGCGATCCCCATGTCGCCAATTGCGTGCAGTGTGGGCGCCGCGTTCGGTCGCAAGGTATCCATGACTGCGACCAAGCCTGAGACTTGCTTGTCCTCCGCAACCATGAGCACGGTCTTGCCTGCGTCTTGGAGACTAGCGATTGCCGCTTGGTGCATTGTGACGTCATAGCCGAGCGAATAAAGATAGTCCGGGCTGCCGCAGACGTATACCGTGCCGTCGACTCGCGCGCGCACACCTCTGCCCGCGACCGCTTCAAACTCTTCAACTTCCTCCGTATGGAGATGGTCGCTGCCTTCGCCTGATTCTGTGTGCCCCGCCCGCTGTAATATCGCGGCAGCGAGTTGATGTTCAGAGCGGTGTTCTAGCCTATCCGCCATTTGGATTACGTCTGATTCGCTATAGCCCTCGGCTGCGATGACATCGGTTACTTCAGGCTGCCCTTGGGTAAGGGTGCCGGTCTTGTCGAAGGCCATCGCGTTCGCCTGACCAAGTAGTTCCATCACGGCGCCGCTCTTGACCAGCACGCCGGAGCGAGCGGAACGGGCGATGGCGGCCACGATGGAGATCGGCGTTGATATAACGAGCGCGCACGGACAGCCGACGAGCAGCAATACGAGGCCGCGATACACCCACTCTTGCAGCGGCTGACCGAATGCCAGCCACGGCACGATCGCGACGAGCGCGGCAAAGACGACAACCCCCGGTGTGTAGTAGGAGGCAAAACGGTCGATGAACTGCGCAGTCGGCGCTTTCTCCTGCTGCGCTTGCTCAACCAAGCGCACAATGCGGGCGATGGCGTTCTCCGCGGCCGGTCGTGTTGCTACAATTTCAAGGTATCCCTGTTGGTTGATGGCGCCGGCAAAGACACTGTCGCCGCCGGCCTTGGCTACCGAAGCGCTCTCGCCCGTAATGGCTGACTGGTCTATGGTCGAGCTTCCTGCAATGACCTCACCGTCCACGGGCACGCGCTCGCCGGGGCGCACCGCGACGATTGCGCCTACGGCAACGCTTTCCACAGGGACCGTTGACTCCCGGCCGTCAACCTTGATGCGGGCTTCTTCCGGTGAGAGTTCCATGAGGGCGTGAATGGCATTGTGGGCCCGGTCAAGGGTAAGGTCCTCCAACATTTCGCTAAAGGAAAAGAGAAAGACCACTGCCGCTGCTTCCCACCACTGTCCCAGCAGAGCGGCGCCGATGACGGCAACGACCACGAGCGTGTCTATGGTGAGCCGCCGCTCTTCTATGAGAGCCTCCCCCGCCTCGCGCACGATAGGCACGCCGCCAATCACGATGGCAGTTAAGTACAGCGCCACCTGTGCCAAAGATGGGGCGGCTACGAGACTGGATATGATGCCGGCAAGCAGCAAGACGCCGGAGAGAAGTGTAAGCCGGGTCTCAGTCCCTTCGATAAATTTCGTTAGCGACGGATTCATTGGATTCAGTCAAGACATAGCGATCTAGAGTTAGGCTGCCCCCAGTTCTGTAGGGAAATCACTCGATCACCCCAAGAAAGTGGAAATGGACACCTAAACCAATCTGCATACAAGTGACTTTCAAGAATCAGTGGAGGCACTTTGAAGATAGGCTTCAAAGGAGGTCTGCAAGAAGCCCAAGAAGGGGCGTGCTGCTTTGTAGAGGGCAAGTATCTCTTTGCTGTTCTTTTCTAATGAGAAGGTAGTAAAGTCTTGATGAACGAGCCTGTTCCTCTCGTTACCGAGCTCTAGAAAGGCCTCAATAGCTTCTTGAATGGTCTCGTCAGCGCTTACTTGCTTGGAAACAAAAGACTTGAATCCCTCTCCAAACAATCCAAAGAAGGAGTTTGCGTTGTGTCTGTCCCATTGAAAGTAGCTGTGAAACTGTCGCTCAATTGCCTTGTTGCGTACGAAGGCCACTAACATTTCATTGCCCTCGCTGGTCTTCTCCACAAACATCAAGACTTGATTCTTTATCTCCTTTTCAAAATAGCTAGCCGCAGCAACCAAAAGGTTCTTTCTGAAGGCCTCTTCTGCGGTAAGTCGCAATGAGACCTCTGATTTGTCAAGTAGGTCAAGGATCGCCCGAAAGTCACTATACAGCCTATCAACTGAGGACTGGTACATTGCTACAGTGCTTCTATATAGTGTTTAGCGCGGTCGAGACGCACTCGAACATTCGATGTGTCCGTCGTTCTCAGGGAAGAAGCGTTTAAGAAACTCTCATCTTCTTTCAGCTCACGCAAAGCCTTCGAATCCAGATTACCCTTGACTAGACGATGCTCTGCAAAAGCAGCACCACATGCAGCGTTAAAAACAGCTTCAATTAGCGCAATGCTAAATCTGTTGGTCTCTTTTACCAAGAATGCATCAGATGGTAGTTGGCTAGCAGCATCCAGAAAGGAATAGAAAAGTCGCTCCAGGTACAAATTCCTAGTCTTGTCGTGCTTCTTGCACCTACGCGAGAATTCATTCAAGAATCTCACCATCGAAGGAGAGTAGCTCTTTTCATCAACCAACATTGCGAAGATTCTAAGCAGGACTTCAACGTCCTTTAGGTGAAGATCAGGTACATTGTTGCCAAGAATTCTGCGCCATCGCTCATCCAAGTTCGCCCGCATAAGCATGTCGTAGAATGCGGAATGGTAGAGGCTAAGGCGAATTTCCTGCGGCTTCAACTTAGCCTCGCCTGAATTCAAACGACCAAAAATCTCGTAGATCGAAGAGTCATTCTCCTCAGGCGGTGCATTCTGCCTTATCACAACGTTTCGGAGCGGCCTTAGATTAAACTGGAATTGAAAATCCCCTAGAGTCTCATAGCTCAGTCCTGATAGTGGATTGGATCGACCGGGCAAGGGTGCTGGGAGTTGAAGACGAAAGTCAGTAAAATAGCTGTCATCGCCAAGGATGTCCGCCGGAAGGGACTGCTTCTCCGCAAATATCCGACGAAGCTCAGCCCGAACTTCGACGCGCGGAAACCGTTGCTTCACGAAGAAGTAAATTGACATCAGGCGTTGATGCCCGTCAATGACAAGGAAACTGTTGCGCGCTTTTTCGTACAGAAACAACTGCGGAACAGGAAGACCAAGAACAAGAGACTCAATTAGCTCGGAGGCCTGCTTGATGCTCCATACATAATGCCGCTGAAAGCCTGGGATAATTATTGTGCCCGCTTCAATAAAGCTAAAGAGAGTGGAGACATTGAAGTCATTGGGGATTACGCTCAGATCATAGTCAATGACCCCAAGGCCATTTTCCACTTCCAATTCGCTGGGGTCATCAAACCAGCTGCTGCCATTCACTTCCAACTTCACGGCAATCCCCTAGTTGTTCCCAGCCTACTGACAAGAGTGTAATCCTTGCAAACATCATTGTACCCGATGGGCGGTCCCCCATCTAACTGCCTAGCTAAAGATATAGTTGACCTCTAGCTTCGACCACTTTGGGGCAGTTCGGATTTGGTCAAATGGAGGATTGAAACCACTCTATGGAGGCATTGCACTCTTCGTATTGCTGTCACGTGCAAAGCATTTCAACGTCAGATAGGCTACTCGCGCACGGCGGCAGCGATGGTATTGCTGAGCACTTGAAACTTGTGCTGCACGCGCTCGTGGAGTTGGTTGCAGAAGAAAACGGCGGTGAGCCCTTTGCTCGGGTCGCTCCATGCAAATGTGCCGGTGGAGCCGGTGTGGCCGAACGAACCCGGGGAGAGCAGGTCGCCAAAGTACATGGGATTAGCCCGCCGGAAGAGCCGGAAACCCAGGCCCCAGCCCTCCTGAAGCTTTGTGGCATCGGGTATTCCGGGCATGGCGTCGGTCTGCTCGCTGAGCATGGCGCTCGCCAGCGCGGGGCTCAAAATGCGCTCTCCGTCCAGTGCTCCGCCATTACGGTACATCTCCAACAGCCGGTTGATGTCGCCGACGGTGGAGAACAGACCGCCCCACGGCGCGCCGAACTCGCGCCAGTACAAACTGTTGTGATCGTAGTCAGAGCCCCCAAGATGCGATGGCTGGGTTGCTTCAACTATGCGCGGCTCCTTTTCCGGATTCCAGCCGAGCGACGTGTCGTTCATGCCCAGAGGGTCGAAGACTTCAGCGGCGAGCACCTGGCGCAGCGGCTTCCCGCGCACGCGCTGCACGATCTCCGCGGCCAGTGCCGTACCGGCACTTTGATAGGAGATATTTGTGCCCGGCGCGAAGAGCAGCGGTACCCTGCAAATGTGATCTATGAACGTCGCAAAAGGCGCATGTTGGCGGCGCAACAACACGTTATTGGGCACCATGTCAGGCAGCCCCGACGAATGGGTGCAAATGTGGCGAATCTGTACTGCATTGCGGTCTGGTGTAGTCGTCGCGGACCGGCCGGCAAACTCCGGAATGTACCGCGTGACCGGATCGCTGAGACTGACAGTGCCTTCATCCACCAGCCGCAGCAGCGCCGTGTAGGTCACCGGTTTCGAGATGGAAGCAATGATGAAGATGCTGTCCCGCTGTGCAGGCGATCCGCCCGGTTCCACAGTTATGCGGCCGCAGGCCCGATGCGCGACGGTCTTGCCGTGCCGGGCCACATGCAGAACGGCGGCAGGCATGAAGCCGCTCTCCGTCCAGCCCGCGATGAGCGCGTAGGCGCGCTCAAGCTGTGTCGCATCCATGCCAACGGCTGCAGGATCGGTCAAGTTTTCATCGGCCATTGCAGTAGAATCCCTTCTGTCGATGCTGTGGCTCTGCTTCACGGATCACTGAACCTGGTAGACAACTCAAAGTTCGCTGTGGTCTTAGCGACTTAGTTTTGCAGAGAGTTTCAATCACAAGCCTCTCGTTACCTGAAACTAACTCCTTTAGGTGAGTACCGGCCCAGGGCTAAGTGTGCAAATCCTGGAGATACCATACACTAGAGTAGCATTTGCCGTGTACGGTGAGATGAGGCGCACTGTACACGCCGTGAGCGCTGCCAGTTCCCATATATTCAAGTTGGCTCCTGCGGGGTAGACGCAGGTAATTCACCCTTGACGATCTTATTCGATTGACAGTCTCAAGAGTCAGCCCAATTGAGGAGAGAACAGTATGCCGACGCTAATTTGCCCGGATGTGTTGGTGGATGGTACCGGCGGCGAGGCTCGTCGCAACGCCTGTGTCGTCATTGAAGATGAGCGCCTTGCCTTTGTGGGCACACTGCAAGAACTTGATGCCGCGTTTCCGGATCGATCGGGCTGGGACGAGATCGATGGCGCGGGGGCTTCACTTATTCCGGGCATGATTGACGGACATGTCCATCTTACGATTGAGAACATAGATGACACGTCATATCCGGGCATCGACGCGCCGCGCGAGGCAATTGTGCTCTACACGTTGCAGGCGGCGCGCGAGGCAATGGCAGCCGGTCTCACCACACTTGCCGACTGTGGCAGCATCGGGGATACACTGCTGTATGTGCGCGACACGATCAACCAGGGATTGACGGTAGGTCCGCGAATCCTTGCCGCCGGTCCAAGTGTTACCACCACAGCGGGTCACGGCCATTATCTGGGAATTGAAGAATTGGCCGACAACGCCGACCAAATCAAAGTGGCGATACGCAAGCTCGTCTTCCGCGGCGTTGACTTCATCAAGATCATGGCCACGGGAGGCGCCTCCGATCCCCCTAGCAACCGCTATCGCGCCCAATACTCGGAGGAGGAAATGCGTGTGGCAGTGGAGGACGCTCACCGGCTGCGCAAGCGCATTGTCGCCCACGTCAATCCTACCGAGGGCATCATTAACTCAGTGCGTGCCGGCGTCGACGCCTTGGCACATTGCAATTGGCTGGGATCTGAAGAAGGAACAGTTGAATACGTGCCCGAGGTCGCCCAGGAAGCGGGAGAAAAAGGTATCTTCGTAGACTTGAACGTGTTTGCCACCCTGGTTCCCATTGCTGGAAGAGACGGCATCGTGTCCGGCTGGGATGGCCCCGGAGAGGTGGAATATCGCTTTGACCTCATTCGCGACATGGAGCGACGTGGGTGCAAGTCGTACTTCTCCAGCGATCACATGGGCCGCAACATCGCGAATTGGCCGCAGAGGCTTGTACAGGCGCGGCACATGCTCAAGCTCGATCCCGTAGAGGTCATCTTCCGAGTTACCGGCCGGGCGGCAGATGGGATTTGGCTGCAGGATGAGATCGGGACAATCGAGGCCGGCAAGGTAGCAGACCTGGTGTTGCTCAACGGTGACGTGGCGGAACGCATCGAGGCCTTAACGGACGTGCGGGCGGTGATGCGTAATGGCAGCGTGGTGGTACAAGAAGGGAACTGGGTAAATCTCTAAGGGTCCTGGCCTAATAAGTCCTGACTTGAATATGCTGGGTTACATAGTGATTGATTGTCATTCCGATGAGCGTAGCGAAGAGGAATCTACACCACTAATGCAAAGGAGGCGCACAATCGTGCGCCTCCCTTAATCTTCACCTATTGGCCGAAGAGTCTGAGCAATTGCTCTACTCTGCCGGCTCGTTCAGGATCTGGTTGGCGAGTGTGTCGGCCTGCGCCAGCGCCGAAGCGATTTCAATCTTGCCCTGGTAGGCGTCGTTGAGAATCGGCTTTACTTCGGCATTCTGCTTCAGATAGCGTCTATAGGGGTAGACGCCCGGCAGCTTAGCAATATCTTCCTGTGTCTGGAGCACGGGATGGTCTGCAACGCCAGCGGTCCACGCTTCATGGGCAAAGAGATCAAGCCGCGGGGAGGCATCTTTATTGACCTCGAGCTTACGCAAGGCTACCTCAAGCCCGCAGAACCAGTTGATGAACTCGACCGCGCCGTCCGGATTGCCTGCGCCCACCGGCGTGACGACCGGATTCATCCAGGACGCCGTGGCAAACTGACCACCGTCCGGATGCGATGGATACCCCATCAACCAATACTTGAAGTCGCGAGGCACCTCAAAGTATCGGTTCTTTGGGGCTGAAGTGTGGTCGTAGTGCATGCCGGCTTGGTTGGCTTGCAGCAGGGCGTGATGTGGTGGATCCGTCAGAGTCCCGCCTTCGGGCGACTTAGCGCTGACATCCTCTCTGTTCCAAAGATTGAACAGGAATTGCATCGTATCGCGCGCCTGCTCGGTGTTATAGAAAGCCTTGTATTGCTCCGCGTCGTAGGCGCCGGTACCCGTCGTCAGCATCCAGCCTGCCCAGCGCGCCAGGTGGACGTTGTCTGGCAAGAGGAAGCCGGATACGTTAAAGTTGTCCCCATCCTTCTTCGTCATGGCGCGGGCAGCGGCCGTCAAGTCGTCCCAGTTGTTGATGTCCCCACCATTTTCATCAAGGCCAATGTCGATGAGCAGTTGGCCGTTGACGACGATGGACTGCGATTGGGGCCCCATTACCGGAATACCGAACGTCGCGCCTTCAGTTTTGCGGAACTGGTTCGAGGCCTCGAAGTACTGGTCGTCCTGGATGTGCGGATACTGCGATAGGTAGGGCTCATAGTCCATCAGCAAGCCCAGGTCCCAGTGGTCGCGCGCCCAGATGATGGAGTTGAAGGCCACATCCACCGGCGTGCCGGCCGCGATAGTGGTGCGGAAGTGCTGGCGCAGCGGCTCGATGGGATCCCTGGCCACTTCCTCCACCGGAATGCCGGTGCGATTCGTGAACTCTTCCAACGCCCACGGTGTCAGTCCACCTGGGTCGACGCGTTGAATCCACCAGTGCAGGAACTGCACGGGTTCGGCTTCCTCAGCCTGCTTCATTTCCTCTTCGGCCTTGGGAGCCTCAGCTTCTTTGGCCTTGTCTTCCATGGCCGGCGTGGCCGTGACACCGCAGGCCGCTGCCAGGAACACCCCGGCCGTGCCTAGTCCAAGGCCTGCAAGCAGACTTCTCCTACTCAGACCTTTGCGTTCTTCCGAGCTCTCCATGGATAACCCCTCCCTGTTGCTGTGACTCATACAGCGCTCTTATGACTCGCTGTGGAGTGTAACTTGCTGTGCTTGAGCGGTCAAGGAGGGAAAAGAAACTGGCTCTCTCTAATGGCGAGCAAGAGATTGGGACTGCGCGGGGAATTCCTCACATAGAATCTGCGCCAATGTACGCGCTTACGACGAGGAATAGGAAGAAGGAGGCGCACTCTTGTGCGCCTCCTTCTTCCTTCACCTATTGGCAAGCTTTCACCCAAAGGTGTAGCAGCGTAAGTGGTACTTACTCCGCATCCTCATTGAGGATCTGATTGGCGCGTTCGTCGGCTTGCGCCAGCGCGGTGGCGATGTCGGTCTTACCCATGGCCGCATCGTCAAGCATCGGTCGAATCTCGGCATTCTGCTTCAAGAAGCGGCGGTAGGGGTACACCCCGGGCAGATTGGCAAGATCTTCGATCGTCTTCAGCACCGGCTGGTCGGTGTAACCCTGGGTCCATGCCGGATCGGCAAAGAAGTCATGTCGCGGCGCGACCGTTTTGATGAGCTCGAGCCTGACGATTGCAACCTCAAGCCCGCAGAACCAGTTGATGAACTCAACCGCACCGTCCGGGTTGCCGGCGCCGAGAGGCGTTACCACCGGGTTCATCCACGACGAAGTGGCAAATTGGCCGTCCGCGCCATCATGGGCCGGGAAACCGATTTGCCAATACTTGAAGTCGCGCGGCACGGTGAAGTAGCGTAGTGTCGGTGTCGAGCTAATGTCGTGGTGCATGCCGGCCTGATTGGCTTGCAGCAATTTGTAGTGGTCGGGCACGGCGCCGCCTTCAGGATTTTTGGCGCTGATTTCCTCTTTATTCCAGAGGTCAAAAAGGAATTGCAGCGTATCCCGCGCCTGCTCGGTGTTGTACTGCGCCTTGAACTGCTCAGCGTCGTAGGCGCCGGTGCCCGTCGTAAGCACCCAGCCCGCCCAGCGCGCCAAGCCGCCGACACCGGGACTCAGCAAGAATCCGGAAACGGAGACATCATTGCCTTCCTTCTTGGTCATGGCGCGAGCGGCAGCGACCAACTCGGTCCAGTTGTTGATGTCCCCGCCATTCTCGTCAAGACCGGCGTCGATCAGCAACTGGCCGTTGACGACGATAGAAGTCGACTCCGGCCCCATCACGGGAATACCGAACGTCGCGCCTTCAGCCTGGCGGAACTGGTGTGAAGCCTCGAAGAACTTATCGTCCTGCAGTTCCGGGTACTGCGTCAGGTACGGCGAGTAATCCATCAAGATGCCCAAATCCCAATGGTCGCGGGCCCAGATGATGGAGTTGAAGGACACGTCCACCGGCGTGCCGGCCGCGATGGTGGTGCGGAAGTGCTGGCGTACGGGCTCGATGGGATCCCTGCCCACGTCCTCCACCGGAATGCCGGTGCGCTCCGTGAACTCTTCCAAGGCCCAGGGCGTAAAACCATTCTGGTCAATGCGCGGTATCCACCAGTGCAGGAACTGGACCGGAGCGGCTTCCTCGGCCTGCTTCATCTCCTCTTCAGCCTTGGGAGCTTCCGCTTCCTCGGCCGTATCTTCCATGGCCGGCGCAGCCGCTCCGCCACAGGCCGCGGCGAGCAAAGCACCGGCGGTGCCAAGACCTATGCCGGCGAGCAGGCTTCGCCTGCTAAGCCCTTTTCGTTCATCCAACGAGTCCATGGGTAACTCTCCCTTTGGGGTGCCGTGGCTGAGACGGCTACTTGTTACACTGTATTGACTTTAACTTGGCGCCTCAGCTCTGTCAAGAATTGCAACGAAACTCAGCTCAAAATGACATTGCTCTGCGCAGAATTGTCCAGCGCACCTTCGTCTCGCTCAGGAAAAGCAAGCTCGACACAAACGGTTCGACGGGCGCTTGCTCACAGGCCGTGGCACAGAGGTCTATCCCTTACTTTTCGGCGCGAATTTTATCTACGGTCTCAGGCACGGCGACTATTCTCGCGGGTTGCGCCGATCAACTTACGGCGATGGCTGCGTTGACACCGCAAACGAAAGGAGGCGCACTATTGTGCGCCTCCTTACTCGCTTTTTCAGCTATGCGCTCACAGTGTAGGCAAATGCTTACTCTGCCGGCTCGTTCAAGATCTGGTTGACGCGCTCGTGGGCTTGCGCCAGCGTGGTGGCGATATCTGCCTTGCCCAAGATCGCATCATCAAGCATCGGTCGAATCTCGGCGTTCTGCTTCAGGAAGCGGCGGTAGGGGTAGACGCCCGGCAGATTAGCGAGATCTTCGCGTGTTTGGAGCACGGGAAGGTCCGCAACGCCAGCGGTCCACGCTTCATGGGCAAAGAGATCGAGACGCGGGGAGACGGCCTTATTGACCTCGATCTTATGCAAGGCTACCTCAAGACCGCAGAACCAGTTGATGAACTCAACCGCGCCGTCCGGGTTGCCCGCGCCCAACGGCGTGACGACCGGGTTCATCCACGTCGAGGTGGCGAACTGGCTGCCATCTCCGCCAGAGGCCGGGTAACCGATCTGCCAATACTTGAAGTCGCGGGGCACATCAAAGTACCGCAGCGTCGGCGTCGAGCTAATGTCGTGGTGCATGCCGGCTTGATTGGCCTGCAGCAGCTTGTAGTGGTCGGGCACGGAGCCGCCCTCAGGGTTCCTGGCGCTGATTTCCTCTTTATTCCAGAGATCAAAGAGGAACTGCAACGTGTCTCGCGCCTGCTCGGTGTTGTACTGCGCCTTGAATTGCTCGGCGTCGTAGGCGCCGGTGCCCGTCGAAAGCACCCAGCCTGCCCAGCGCGACAAGCCGGCGACACCGGCATGCAACAAGAATCCGGAGACGGCGATCTGGTTTCCTTCCTTCTTGGTCATAGCGCGGGCAGCGGCCACCAAGTCGTCCCAGTTATTGATGTCCCCGCCATTCTCGTCAAAGCCCTCGTTGATGAGCAACTGGCCGTTGATGACGATCGACGTCGACTCCGGCCCCATCACGGGAATACCGAAGGTTGCGCCTTCAGCCTTGCGGAACTGGTGCGAAGCTTCAAAGTACTGGTCGTCCTGAATGTGCGGATACTGGGTCAGGTAGGGGCCGTAGTCCATCAACATGCCCAGGTCCCAGTGGTCGCGAGCCCAGATGATGGAGTTGAAGGCCACGTCTACCGGCGTACCGGCCGCGATGGTGGTGCGGAAGTGCTGGCGCAGGGGCTCGATAGGATCCCTGCCCACGTCCTCCACCGGGATGCCGGTGCGGTTCGTGAACTCTTCCAAGGCCCACGGTACCAGTCCGCCTGGGTCGATGCGAGGAATCCACCAATGCAGGAACTGCACCGCCGGGGCTTCCTCGGCCATCTTCGTCTCTTCTTCGGCCTTGGGCGCCTCTGCTTCCTCGGCTGCGTCTTCCATTGCCGGCGCTGCCGTGCCGCCGCACGCCGCAGCTAGCAAAGCGCCTGCAGTGCCAAGTCCGACACCCGCAAGCAAGCGTCGCCTGCTAATCCCTTTGGGTGTATCCAAAGATTCCATTTAATACCTCCAGCTTGCGGGGCAGTGCCCCTTGCAGTTGCTTTTCACACATATGGGATTATAGGTAGGCGCCGATGCCCTGTCAAGGCTAGCGATTGTCCCCTGCGCGCTATTTGGCGAGCAGCAATCGGATTCGTTGACTGACGCTGCCGCATGTTCCACTCACGCTAGCGGTTCGGGTATAGTATACATGTATGCCAACTGGGCATATTGCTTGATCTCCCTACCCTCTTCCTGGCAGTAGTTCTTACACGGTATGGCTAGTTCTTTCTCAAGTAGCCGCATTGTCTATGCCTCTGACGATGATGAGCTCCCGGCGATATTCGTAAAGCTCCCACGCAGGCAAGGCACGGCTGTTGTGCTGGTGGCGAACAATTGCCCGGCACTGCACTCGCGCGAAAACTTAGCATTACTGCAGCGTCAAGCCGTGGACCTGGAGCTTGACCTCACATTCGTTTGCGGAAATCGTGGTGTGCGGGATATTGCGAGTGGCTTTGGCATCAAGGCGGTCAGCTCGCTGGGAGCGATCCACCCGTCGGCGCACTCAGAGGCGGCCGCGGAGGCTGCAACCGGGATTAAGTCCGGGGCGGACAAGAAACGGTCCGCTGAGGCGTTTGCGGCGCAGTCGGCACAACCTGAGTATTCCTCGCCGCGAACCGCATCGTCGAGCAGAGATGCACGTAGTGGCAAGGCAGCGCGCCTTCGATCTGAATCAAGGGGTGGTGCAGGGAAGGGCGAGCCGACTGCGTCTCTCAGGACCCGAGGCAGCGGCAGACAACCGACAGAGGGCAAGAGTCGTGCCCCGTTGACAGTCGACCGGACATTCTCTACCGTCCTCGCTCTCGCAACGCTTGTTGTTGTGGTCCTGTTTATTTTGTGGGGCGTGGTCTACATGGTAGTTCCGAGCGCCGAGGTAACGCTTATGCCCGTGCAACGCCGGTATACTACGGTGTTGCAGTTAATGGCAGATCCCCAGACGAACCGTTTGGACGCATCTGCCGGCAAGATACCTGCCCAGCGGATCGTCATCGAAGAATCTGAGGAATTGACAGTGGCAGCTACCGGCACTAAGGAAGTGCCGGTTGGCAGAGCAGAGGGCACGGTCATCTTCCGCAACCAGATTTCCCAACCGGTTGTCGTGCGCAGAGGCACCGTAGTAATGACAAATGATAACCGGCGATTCAAGACATCGGTGGAAGTGACGGTACCTCCCACTTCCGGCGCCAGCGATAGTTTTGGCGCCAAGCGGGTGGCCGTGGTTTCGGATGAACTCGGGCCTATTGGCAACGTAGATTCGGGCGGTATATCGCACATCGAAGACCAATCGCTGAATCAGCGGCTGACGGTGATAAACGATTTGCCGATACACGGTGGCAGGTTGAACATTGTAGACTTTGTCACCGAAGAGGACAGGTTGCAGCTCTTTGACACCTTACGCCAAAAGCTCAAGCAACGAGTCTTGTACAGACTTGGAGAGAGGAAGGACGCATCCGATAGCATCTTTGTGCAGTGGGATGATGACATAATAGTAGAGCAGGCAGACTATGACCGGGCTGCGGGGGAAGATGGCAATGAGGTAACGTTGATCATGAAAGTGAAGTGGCGCGGCACGGCCTTTTCCGCCGAGTACCTTGAAGAAGCAGCCCCTGCCATTCTGCAGCGTATTGTGGAAAACCAGCTTGGTTCTTTTGAATTGCAGGAAGATTCGTTGAGGATCGCCACTCCTAATGTAGAAGGCATAAGTGAAGGTGTTGTGCTCCTTACACTACAAGCTGAGGTAGACCTGGTCTCGACGTGGAATCTTGGCGAAGTTCGCCGAGAATTGGCGAATAAATCGCGGGCGGAGGCGGAGAACTACCTTGCCGGCTTGGAAGGCGTGAGCGAGTTTGCCCTCGAAATGGGACCTGACTGGTATGACCGATTGCCGCGGTTGTGGTTTCGTATCGCCATCGAGGTTGTGGAGCCGCTGCAGATTGCGGCCTAGTGCGCAGGTTCGGTGACGATGCGAATTCTCTGTCTTGACATCGGTGAACGGCGCATTGGGGTTGCCTGCGGCGAATCCTGCCTTGGCATTGCGACGCCGCTTAAGACAATACACCGGCGCACGCTGCCGCAAGACTGTGCTGCCATACAGCGATTGTTTGCGGAACAGGAAGCGGAAGCGCTGGTTGTGGGCTTGCCGGTAAGTCTCGATGGGGAGTTGCACCACCAGGGCCAGCGCATTCAGCAAGAGGGCGAACGGCTGGGAGAAGCGCTGGGCATGTCGGTAATTTTCTGGGATGAGCGTTTCTCGACGGTGATTGCGGAGGAGCGCCTGCGGGAAAGTCCGACGGCAGTCCGGCGCAAAACATCACTCGATGCCGCCGCGGCCGCAGTAATACTTGAATCCTACTTTGCGGGGCAACAGGATTCAGCCAATCCTGCTTTCACCGAGGGTAGCTAGCGAAACGAATCACGGGTAGATGAGAAGTGAAATGACGAGACGTGCGCTGGTACGCGCACTCGCTGTCGCAGCGCTCACACCTCTAGCCGCAGGCTGTGGCTTTCGAGAACGTGTTGCTGAGGTCCTGCTTGGCCCGGAGGAAGAGGATTATAGCGAAGTCGTGCTGACCATTCTTCCAGGGAGTACTACCGATCAGATTGCGGACCAATTGCGAGAAGCTGGGGTAATTCGGAGCGCGTTGGCCTTTAGTCTGAGGGCGCAGCAGAGCGGCCTAGACGGTTCATTTCAGGCCGGACAGCACGTGCTGCGTAAGAACATGACGGTTGACGAAGCCATCGAGGCTTTGCAAACGGCCGAAATGTACGAAAGGATTCTTACGCTCATTGAAGGCTGGCGTCGCGAGGAAGTCGCCGCCTATCTGCAATCGCAAGTTGTTCTCAATTCAAGCGAGTTCCTCGCCTTAACGGAGGGAGAATCATTTAGGCGTGACTTCCCGGCCGAGCGGCCGGAGTCAGCCTCCCTGGAAGGCTATTTATTTCCGGATACATATCGAATTGAACCTGAAACTACGACAAGCCAATTCATTGAAAGTCTCTTAAATCAGTTTGCGAGCAAAGTCAGCGGAACGGTAGGCGAGGGTTTTCAAAGCAACGGCCTGTCCGTACACCAAGCCGTAACTCTGGCCTCCATCATCGAGCGTGAGGCGCAGGTCTCTGCCGAGCGTCCCGTTATTGCGAGCGTCTTCTACAATCGCCTGCGGATATACATGCCGCTGGGCGCAGACCCAACAATTCAGTATGCGCTCGGCTATCAGGAATCTGAGGGGCGATGGTGGAAAAGGGCCCTCACCTATGACGACCTTAAGATTGCCTCGCCGTACAATACCTATGTGAACGTGGGTCTGCCGCCCGGTCCGATCTGCAATCCCGGCCTTGCGTCACTGCAAGCCGTAGCGGCGCCCGCCGACACAGATTATTATTTCTTTGTTGCGGTTGGCGACGGATCTCATGTCTTCAGTCGTACGCTTGAAGAGCACAATGCAAACGTTCGTAAGTACCGGTCTTAATAGCCCCTGGTCTGGCTAGACCGAAAAGGAACTTGACTGCACCGTAAAAGTTGCTTCAGGCCAATAGTTCGTGTAACGTAAAGCACTTACCACTATTTTGCTATTAGGCGGGCGAGATTGTTGTCGCCCCTTCACTCTTGCTAAGAAAAGTGGCGAGAAGGGCCGGCGTGCTTCATAGACTTCAGTGTGAGTGAATTCCTCCATGATCGCATTTGACCCACTGCCGCCGGAGATAGAAGCGCAGTGGCGCGAGTTGAGGTCTCCCAACGAGGAGACGCTGCTGGCCGCCACGTCGGATATCCGGCATGACGGTCGCTTTGGCGTGCGTTGGCTGGTCTTGACCGATAGGCGCGTTGTCGTGCTGCCGCATATGGCGCCAGGGGCCAATGGCGCCGTGGACATAAGCCTCGCCGAAGTCTCAGACGCTCGGGCGGAACCACTGGTTGGCGGCGGTCGACTTGAAGTCAACGTGCAGGGCAATTTCACGCCCATCATGGAGTACTCAAGCTCGCTTGGCGCCAAATTCACGGAAATAGCCCGCGGCATCCAACAGCTTGCGAAAGACGAGCCGTTCGCCGTCACGACGGATATTCCCCGCGCGCGCTGCCAGAAGTGCCAGGCGCTCTTGCCGGATAGGGAGCGCAACTGTCCCCGCTGCGTGCGTAAAATGGCGGTGATGCTGCGCATTGCCAGCTACCTAAAGCCGTACAAGCCTTTGGCGGCTGTGCTGATCGTTTCCACCCTGGGAAGGGCACTGCTTCAGCCAGTTGTCCCGATGATCTCGAGAGCCATTTTCGATGATGTATTGGTCCCTAAAGATGGTGTGCTGTTGTCAAGTGAAAGCTATGCCCTGCTCGCCTGGCTGGTGGCTGCGCTCGTAGCAGTCAACCTTGCCACCGGCGGCCTTGAAGTCGCTGGGAGTTGGGTTGGCGCGTGGCTGAGTACACGCGTGATTGCCAACATGCGCGCCCAACTCTATCAGGTGCTGGAGCGGATGTCATTGTCGTTTCACAACCGCAAAGGGCAAGGCAACTTACTATCACTTGTCACGCGGGATACGGAGAGTCTCAACTACTTTCTCATTGACGGCGCGCCCTATCTGGTCGTCAATAGTGCAATGCTCCTGTTTATCCTCACTCTGCTGCTGCTGTTGAGCTGGCAAGTTACCCTGCTAGTCTTGATTCCCTTGCCTCTTGTCGTGCTGGGAGGTACAGCGCTGGTAAAGCGCATGCGTTTGCTCTGGTCGCGAGTTTCGCAGAATTGGGCGCTCTTGCACGGCCAACTGAACGAATCGCTCCTCGGTATTCGCGTTGCTAAGGCTTTTGCGCAGGAAGAGGCCGAGATTGACCGCTTTGACCGTCGCAATGAAGCAGTTGCACGAGCAACAGTCCGCGAAGCACGATTTTGGGACAGCTCCTTCGCAATTCTTAACTTTATCACCGGCGCCGGCGTCTTCATCGCCTGGTTCGCCGGTGGCCGTGCGGTAATTGGCGACGCTATGTCGCTAGGCGACCTTGTGGCCTTCATTCAATTGCTTTGGATGCTCTACGGTCCCTTGCAGTGGTTCAACCGGATCTACAACTGGATGTCCCGGGCTCTGGTGGGCGCCGACCGCATATTTGACGTCATGGACACGCCAACGGAACCCTATGCCGAGCCGGGCAAGCTGACGCCCCGCCCGCTGCGGGGCGAAGTGGAATTTCGTGAGGTGACGTTTGGCTACGACAAGACGAAACCCGTGCTCAAGAAAGTAGACCTGCACGTTCAACCCGGCGAAATGGTCGGGCTGGTGGGCAAGTCGGGGGCGGGCAAGAGCACGACGGCGCATCTGGTGTGTCGCTTTTACGAGGTCGACCACGGTGAGGTGCTCATCGACGGCTACGACATTCGCGACATCGAGTTGACCTGCCTGCGCGACCAAATCGGTGTGGTTTTGCAGGAACCGTTTCTTTTTAGTGGCACCATCTTGGAGAACATTCGCTACTCTAAGCCGACGGCAGAATTAGCGGAAGTAATTGCAGCCGCGCGAGCGGCGAATGCCCACAACTTCATCGTGGCCAAGCCGGAGGGATACGATACACTTGTCGGCGAGCGCGGCAATCGTCTTTCAGTGGGCGAAAAGCAGCGCGTTTCGATAGCACGGGCAGTCCTCAAGGACCCGCGCATCCTTATTCTCGATGAAGCCACAGCATCGGTGGACACCGAGACGGAGTTCGAAATTCAGCAGGCCATCGCTCGCTTGATCAAGGGACGTACAACGTTTGCCATCGCCCATCGGCTTTCCACCCTCCGCAATGCCGATCGGTTGGTGGTGATGGATGAAGGCGCCGTTGTGGAAGTTGGGACTCACGAAGAGCTCTTGGCCAAGCGCGGGATATACTACAAATTGGTTGAAATGCAGCGCACAGTCTCCCGACTCAGGGCAGTCGAACGATAGGTCTCAATTAGAAACTGATAGTGAGCTTGACCCCATGGAAGTGTGCTTGGCCAACGCAGTCGGCAGGTCTTGTCGACATCGGTTCGTACTTGGCACTTGATTCTCCTTGGCAATTCGATGTTGGACTACATCGATAGAGCAACAGTGATAAAGGCTTGTATTGAAAGACTTCGCGTTAGAGACAGTAGAAGCCGTCCGCATCGCCGACATCGGCGCCGGGACGACCGATCCCGCAAAGATTCGGCTACAGCATGGACCGGGCGGCGAAATGCGGGTGGAGTTAGCGGGTGACCGCTGCCTCCTGCGGGGCAAGGCGGTATGGGCGTTTCCGCTATCGCTAAAGCAATTCGTTTCAATTCTCGACACCAAGGACAAGGAGTTTTGCCTCATCGAGAATCCCGATGAGCTAGATGCAGGATCACGGAATATCCTCCATGCGTCCTTGGAGAGTTACTATCGCGTATACCGCATTCGCTCCGTACAGGCTTACCGTAACGAGTGGCGAACCTCGTTTTGGACCGTGGAGACCGATCACGGCATACGTGAGTTTGTCATGCGCTGGGAGCTAGACTCCGTGCTCTTGCCATCGGACAACGAAGTGCTCATCATTGACATTGACGGGAATCGATTCCATATTCCGAATTTTCGTGAATTGGACGACGACAGCAAGCGAATCTTCGACTTACTGCTCTAGGAGACCTTTGAATGACCCTTGCCGGGGCGAGAAAGTCCCCTCTCCTGGCGGGAGAGGGTTAGAGCCTGCCCCGAACGTGATACGGGGGTGAGGGGGAATCCCCGCAGTCTGGGCCGTTTTCACCGATTTTGCACACTTTCGTATAGGTCTTAGAGGTAGATAAGGACAGTACAAGCAGTAATCCCCTCACTCCGGCCCTCTCCCGCCGGGAGAGGGAGTAGTTCTTGCGCCGCTGGCTGAAGTTACGCAAAGGTCTCTCTAGGGAGTTTGAGATGAAATCGCTGACAATGATTCGCCACGCCAAGTCAAGTTGGAAGCAGGTGGGGCTTGACGACTTCGCGCGCCCATTGAATCAGCGCGGTAAGCGTGACGCTACGGACATGGGCAAGCGCCTGGCAGCAATAGGATTCATGCCTGACGCAATGATTTCAAGTCCGGCCAAGCGTGCGCAGAGCACGTCCAAGCGCATGGCAAGAGAGTTTGGGTACGCAAAGGCGCGCATTGAGCTGGAGAGGCACATCTATCACGCGACACGAGAGCAACTACTCCAGGTTGTGCAATCTCTTGACGATTCTATCCAGCATGCGGCGCTGGTGGGTCACAATCCCGGATTCACGGAGCTGAGTAGTTTTCTTTCCAAAGAGCGCATTGGCGATCTTCCCACCTGTGCCGTTGTCCGACTGCGACTTGAAGTTTCGTCGTGGGATGAGGTGGGTAGAATGTGCGGAGTACTCATCGATTTCGACTATCCAAAGCGAGCTACCACCCAAGGCAATGGCGACGCCGAATAATAACGACCAAGGCCGGTATCTTCACTTTGGGTTCTTGTGAGTGCTGCGTATTGAACACTTCACAGTGAGCATCCAATCGGTTTGTGCCTAACGACCATCTGAAAACTTGAAACCCATGGAGCAGAGGAGGAGAAATCGTGGCTGTGACGATCACTGACGTCGAACAAGTCCTACTGATGGTGCCGTTCACCGAGCACCACGACCTGCACATGACCCGCCTGAGCGGGGATTGGCGCTTGGTCGAGGTCTGTCGAATTCACACGAGTTCCGGTCACTGCGGCATTGGCGAGACCGTTGTGGAGTATACCTGGGGCCGATCGCCGGGTGATCTCAAAGAACGGCTGGTTGGCACCGACCCGTACCGGCATCTTTGGGGCGGTACGCTGGGAGCAGGACCTGAAATGGCGCTCTGGGACTTGGCGGGAAAGATTGCCGAGGTCCCGACGCATCAACTCCTTGGCGAGCAGGTTCGCGCACATGTACCCATCTCCTGGTGGTGCTTGGACATGGCGCCGGCAGAGTGGGCCGCGGAGGCACAGAAGGCGCTGGATAGGGGTTACGTCTCTATGAAGCTCAAAGGCCGACCGTGGCGCGATATTCACGCACAGCTAGCGGCGCTTGAGTCTGTCATTCCGCCATCCATGCATCTGGATATTGACTTCAATAGCATGCTGGTGGATGCAGGCACCGCAATTCCGCTCCTGCAGGAGTTGCTCTCTTATGTGAACGTTTCGATTTTCGAGACGCCAATCCCACAGGGTGACGTGATAGGCAATCAGCAGATTCGGAGGCACGTCCCGCGCCCGTTGGCGATGCACTACGGTACGCCACCTATCATGACGACCCTGCGCGACGATGTCTGTGACGGCTTTGTCGTTGGCGGGAGTGCGGCAAGCGTTCTGGAATCGGGCACGATAGCGGCAGTTGCCAATAAGCCGTTTTGGCTGCAGCTTGTTGGGTTAGGGCTTACGACGGCGTGGTCCGCTCAGCTTGGCGCGGTGCTTTCCCACGCGCAGTGGCCGGCAATTTCGTGCATGCACATTTGGGAGCACGACTTGCTGTCGGAATCCTTCACCATCGAGCGCGGCTACATGCGTGTGCCTGAGGGGCCCGGGCTTGGCGTGAGCCTAAATGAGGAGGCGGTAGATCGATACCGAGTGAACGAGAAGCCAACACGACCGCGGCAAGTCTTCCAAATCCACTGGCCAGAGCACTATGGGAAGGACGCGCGCAGCACGTATGCGGGCTACGAGCATGACCTACAGCGGGGCTTCGACCTTGGCAATGACCCGCGCTTCGTGCGGGGGTCAAGGATGGAAATAGCAAACGACGACGGGTCTTCGGCGTTTGCCGAAGCATTTGCCGGGGCAAAGAAGTGCTGAACTGACCGCCTTGATACGTGGAGTGAGCCCGCGAACGTGGGTCAGTCTTACTGTTCAACAAAGAAGTCGGCGTTGAGCTGGATATAATTCCGCCATTCATCCGGCAGATCGTCTTCAAAGAAGATTGCCGTGACCGGGCAGACCGGCTCGCAGGCGCCGCACTCGATGCATTCATCCGGATCAATGAAGAACTGCACGGCATCATCATCAGAATGGATACAGTCTACCGGACAGACATCCACGCACGAGTTGTCTTTGATGTCAATACAAGGTTCTGCGATCACGTACGTCATTGCGGTAAGTTCACTCCTTCATCGATGCCGTTGAACCGCTGCAAACGCGCAACTAAGGGTCCGTTCGTCTCGCCGGCGCCAACTGAGGGCTTAACTTTTAGACCGTCCCAGGGCATGCCTGGTAACCAAACAATCAAGTCCCTCTCGCCTTCATTCTAGGATTTACCGCACAGGTCGTCAAGAAATCGGCGAGGCGTCGCGCTGCGAAACCGATACCTGGCACACCATTCGATTCTTGACGTAACTGCTTATGCGCCTGGCCCTGGAACCTGCTACAATACTGGCCGACAAGACTTGGAACGGAAGTGACTGAATCCCTGGCAGGGCAATCGTCTGAATCTCCTCGCCGGCTGCGCATGGTTGGGTGGTCGGCTGTGTTCTCAATAGGTAGTCACGATGGGTGAACAGGAAGACGTTCTGGCGGAATTGCGCCAGCAAATAGACACCCTCGACCGTGAGATTGTCGAGTGCCTCCAGCGTCGCGCAGCCCTGGCTAAACGTGTAGGCGCCGAGAAGGGCGAGAACGTTCCCATATATGTGCCGGAGCGTGAGCGCCAGGTGCTGGCGCACGTTGCCGCCGGCGCACGGGACGGGCTGCTGGATGCCGCGGCCTTAGAAAACATATACCGCGAAGTACTTTCCGCCTGCCGCGCATTGGAAAAACCTACGAGCGTGGCGTACCTGGGCCCAGAGAACACCTTTACGCATCAAGCTGCCCTCGAGTCATTCGGCAAATCTGCCAGTTTGCAGGCGGCGGCGTCCGTGAATCATGTGTTCTTGCTCGTGGAGCGGGGTGCGGCCGAGTACGGGGTTGTTCCGCTTGAGAACTCCACCGAGGGCGGCGTCACACCAACGCTCGATTCCTTTGTGCAGTACTTGGACACCGCCATCCAGATATGTGGGGAGGTAGTGCTCCCAATCGGGCATCACCTGATTTCCAATGCGCCCCGCGAGAATATCCGGGTTGTGTACTCGCATCCGCAGGCGCTTGCGCAATGCCGCGGCTGGCTGGCCGAGGAGTTGCCTCATGCGGAAATGGTGGAAATGGTGAGTACTGCTGCAGCCGTAGCCAGAATCAAGGACGAGGCGGCGGCGGCGGCGATTGCAAGCGAGCTTGCAGCGCAAGCTGAAGGTGTGCCGATCATTGCGCGCAATATTCAAGATCGCGTCGACAATGTCACACGCTTCGCCATTTTGGGCAAGCAGTTGCCTGCGGCAACGGACAACGACCGCACTGCCCTGCTCTTTAGCGTGGTTGACCAGCCCGGGTCCCTCTACAATGGTCTGGGTATTTTCGCCAGACACGATGTAAATTTGACCTTCATTCTCTCCCGCCCGTCGCGTCGGCGGACCTGGGATTACTACTTCTTTGCGATCCTCATCGGGCATCCGGAGCGAGAGCCGGTGCACACGGCCCTTAAGGCGCTCGCCAAGGAGTGTGTGCTGGTACGGGTGCTTGGCGCCTGGCCGGTGCTTGGCCCTGCGGAAAGCTGAGTTTCTTGACAGTGTACGGAGAGTCTGACGGCATCTCCCAAGTGCCGCCGGAAACTGCCGGGCGAGCACGCAACTGGCGGACGATTTCTCTACACGAGCTGCGCTTACCGCTCGTAGTCCACGACAAGCACGTCATCTACTATCGGTAGGATGTAGTTGTTGCGGGCAGCTTCATGTGCTGGGTGGGGAATGTAGGTATCCAGCGCGGTTCGGTCTTCAAAGCGCACCAGCAAGCCGTGAGTAAAGCCCTGACTTCGCTCGCTGAAGTTTGCGCCCACCGTAATCTCTAAGATGCCGGGAATTGCCTGCTGCAGCCCTTTCAAGGCAGCTTGCATTGCCTGAATTGCTTCCTCGCTGGCACCGGCTTTGACTTTGAATAGCACCAAGTGCTCAACCATGGATCATCCTCCTCTTCGCGACGTGTTCTTCTACTATTGTGGGTGTTGCTAGTGCATTATGCCTGCCGCACTTTTGCCGAGCAAGGACTGCTGCGCGGCGTATCCTTGTCTGCAGCGAAATCCTGCCGCTCGCTCTTACCATAGCCTCTGGCGCGATTGTTCCCCAAATTGAGCCTAAATCTGCACTGCAATTGGGCGAGTCAACGCTGCCCCATTGACAGCGCCTTCCGGGCTGCCTGGCGTTAGGCTTGGTCTGTTGACAGGCAATAAGGGCAACTGATACTGTGCTAGCACACGGACGAGGACGCGGGCACCGCTATGAAGGCCTGAGGTGGGCTTGGGTTGGCTGCATAGTTCCTTAGGGAATGGTTCACCCGCTTGAGGTAGGGTAGGAAAGATCAACGATGGCGCTTGAAGCGCTCAGCGATAAGAACGTCGCGCCGCGATCAGATGAGCAAGTATCTCGGTTAGCAGAGTCTACCAAGGCTCCGCGACGATCTCTTGCTTTGCAGCTACTCGGCCTGATTTTCTACCTAGGATTCAGCATTGTGCAGGCCCCGCGCCTCACCGTAGCGGCACTGCGCAAGTCTGCCGCTTCTCCTTGGCAGAAGACAGCAATTAGCCAGGCCATTGGTCACGTGGTTGTAGTGGGGCTAGGGCTTATCGCACTCTGGGCTACCCCCCTTTTCGCTGAACAACTGTCCAGCCGGGCGCTGGTTGAGGAGCATGACTACTACAGCCCGCCACCGTCACTGCGGGTTGGCTCGGCCTCTACGCTGTTCCCAGAAGTAATTGAGCGCCCGCTTCTTCTGGAAACGAGAGTCGTCCGGCGTCCGCGCGACGACATTCTCGCATATGAGGTGCGCGGCAATGATACGTTAGTGGATATTGCCGCTCGCAATGGCATTTCATTGGATTCGCTGCTATGGGCAAATGACATTGCTCCGGATCAGCTTCTGTACCTTGGAACAAAGTTGCGTATACCTCCCATTGACGGTGTCATTTACACGGTGGCAAAGAACGACCTGTTGCACGAAATTGCAGAAACGCATAAGAGCAATCCGGTCGCCATTGCGGAATATAACCGTATAGGTCTGTCGACAACGCTGGTAGAGGGCATGGAGTTGATTATCCCATTCGGCGTTCTGCCGGAGGCGCTGCGCAAGACGAGTGCGGATACACAGCTTTCCCAGCGAGAGCAGCCGGTCGCGGCGTTTGGGGAGTTTCGCTGGCCCACACACGGCACCATTACGCAGTACTACCATGGACGACATCTTGGATTAGACATTGGGAACCGAACAGGAACCGGAATTGTCGCCGCTGACGCCGGGCAGGTGGTAGCCGCGGGTTGGAGCCCACTAGGCTATGGGAATCGCATCGTAATCAACCACGGCAACGGCTGGGTTACCACATACAACCATTTGAGCACGTTCTCCGTGACAGTTGGCGACTTCGTGAAAGCCGGTGAGACGATCGGCGGCATGGGCAACACAGGGTACTCTAGCGGCCCTCACCTGCACTTTGAGGTGCTCTATGCTAACCGATTCAGGGACCCGTTGAGCGTTCTCAATTGAACGATGGCGTTGAGACGACTTGTGCAACACGTGCTTCCTTGCCTGCCGCGGTTGAATCGCCGCTGCTGTAGCAGTATCTTCTCTCCAATGCAATGACGAGTGGTCAGACGTATACCCAGCCGCACCCCGTCAAGATCGCTCCTTCCGTGCTTGCCGCGGACTTTGGCAACTTGGCACAGAATGTGACGGCTGCTCATGCCGCCGGTGCGCACTATCTCCATTTCGATGTCATGGATGCCCACTTCGTGCCCAACCTCAGCTTTGGACCGGCGGTGATTCACAGCGTGCGGCGGGCATCGTCACGAATCTTTGACGTACACCTCATGGTTTCCGAGCCGCTCCGTCATCTCGACCTCTTTCTTGGCAGCGATGGAGACCTTTTTACTTTGCACGTCGAAGCTTGCGCGGATGTAAGGGGAACAATCCAGGCATTTCGCCGCGCCAAGAAGCGTGTTGGACTGGCAATAAAGCCCGGTACGTCGGTGGAATCGCTCATTCCCTATCTGCCCGAGCTCGATCTGGCTTTAGTCATGACAGTGGCGCCCGGTTGGGGAGGGCAAGCGTTTATGCCGGATATGCTGGAAAAGGTCCGAGCGCTCCGCCGCGAAATTGATCGTCAAGGCCTTGACGTAAGGCTTCAGGTCGACGGCGGCATCAATACGGAGACAGCAATTGAGTCGGTCGCAGCGGGGGCCGACGTGCTGGTCGCCGGCTCTTCTATTTTCACAGAGGACTACACCGTGGACGAAGCCATGGGTCGCATGGCGGCTGCCTTGGCGCAGTCAGGCTATCCGCTTGCACCCCATGAAGGCTCGGAAGCACGCGCGACTTCCCAACAACGCTGAGCTCAGTTCGTGCGGGAACAGACTCCGGATGGCGTGCGCAATGCGACTGAGCGCTCACTGCGTTCCGGCGGATCGTGGCTTTCGGGGGGAGAGTGAAGAAGACATTGTCGCGTACTGGCGGCGGACGAACAATTCACCTTCTAAAGTTAGTTGCGCGTTTCAATTGGGTCTGTTTCACTAAGACAGGAGCGCAGGCAAGCGCAAAGAATACTGAGTGGGCGAGACCGACGGATACGCAGTCGTAAGGCTTGCTCTGTGAAATTAATGTGCTGCGCCAAAGTCTGCAACTTCCCTGGCACAGCTACATACAGAGCATTCGTGAGTGACATATAGTGTCTGAAATTCTGGCACTTCGCTCTTAGATTTACCATTGACACAACAGGGTGGCACACCCGGAAAGGCACGATTGGATGCTGAAATTCGGTGTTTTTGGCTACGGCATGATCGCAGACGTGCATGTAGAAGGGCTGGCCCACATCGAGGGTGTGGAGGTTGTTGCGGTCTGCGGGCCGCGGGAAGCCGGCGTACGGGAATTTGCCGATAAATTCGGAATCGAAAATGTATTTACTAACCCCGACCACCTGCTCGCGCTGGACGGACTCGACGGCGTGCTGGTGGATACGCCCGATGTTTTTCACCATGACTTGGTCATGCGCTCGGCTCGCGCGGGCAAGCACATCTTCTGTGAGAAGCCCTTGGCGGTTACGGTTGAAGAGGCGCGGGAAATGTACGAGGAGGCGCAAGCGGCGAATCTCCGCACGGTTGTGGGGTTTTCAAATCGCTGGAATACGGCCGCAAATAACATCCGCAAGCTAATCGAAGACGACGTGATTGGCGAGGTCGTGCATGTACATTCGCAAAGCCTCAATACTGCGCTTGTGCGCTCCGACAAGCCGCGCTTTACGTGGCGCACCGACGCGAAGCGCACCGGCACCGGCATTCTAGGAGACCTGGGCTCGCACCACATCGATCTGGTGCACTTTCTGATCGGTGACATTACTGACGTTTGCGCCAATATGAAGACGTTTACGCCGCAGGTCTTTGACGACGATGGCACACCCCATGCCCATGACCTCGATGACGATACGATTGTACTCATGCAAATCGCGAATGGCGCGCATGGGACGCTCGGGCTGAGCAGGCTCGGTTCTGTGCACTCAAATTACCCTGTGGGTCGACGCCACGCCATGATCAACGGGCGCAAGGGCGGCATCCTCTACGAGAACGGTCAGGGCTGGCTCTTCATGCCCGGGCAGGAGGGCGAGCCGCTACCGGGTGAGCCCCCCAAAGTGGACAAGGGCCATGGCGGGCAGCTCTTAGCGGGCGGGACGCGTCAAATGGAAACATTTGTGCAGTCCGTGCGCGAAGACCGTGAGATCTTGCCAACCTTCACTGAGGGACTGAAGACCCAGGAAGTACTCCACGCGGTGGTTGAGTCTTCGAAGAGTCGTTCCTGGGTTGAGGTGCGGCGCGTTGGCTGACGCCCGCTGTATACGGCCTGGGCGTGGGACGCGCCAAGCTGAAGTGATTGACACAATTCAATGCGTAGCGCATTAAGAGAGGACGACACAACCTATGCAGAACTTTCGCTATGAAGAGCTCAAGTCACCGGAGGTAGGTGAAGCCGCGTTGCAGGACCCGGTGGTCGTGTTGCCGGTAGGCACCATGGAGCAGCACGGCCCGCACATGCCGCTGATGGTGGACTACATCATTCCGCAGCGCATTGCCAATGACGTTGCCGAACAGTTGACGCCCAACGTCATTGTGATGCCGCCGGTGGTGTACTCATTCAACGAGCACCACATGGACTTTCCGGGCACGATCGCCATCAATATGTACACGATTATTGACTACGTCGCGCAGATTGGCTTTAGTCTCGCGCACCATGGCTTTCGGCACATCGTGCTCCTCAACGGCCATGGCAGCAACGTGCCGGTGATGGATCTTGCCATGCGCCGCATCAACAACGAGAGCTCAGCGATAAGTGTCTTGGCGAATTACTGGGCGCTTATTCGGGCTGAAGACTTGACGTGGGACCGCGAGTCGCACGGCGTAAGCCACCATGCGGATGAAGATGAAACTTCCCTCATGCTCTACCTCAATCCTGACCTGGTAGACATGGACAAGGCCGTGCGCACTGTCGAAGAGGTCCAGCAGAGCGAGCACATCTGGGGCGCCTGGCCGGCGAATACCCGCATTCACTACCAGGAATTCTTTAGCCGCAACACGTCCACCGGCATTCAGGGCGACCCCACCGGCGCCAGCGCTGCAAAGGGCGAGGTTCTCTACAAGGCGGCAGTGAAACGAACGGCTGACTTCTTGGTGGAATTTCGCTCCCGCGAGATTCGTCCGCAGCGTGACTTTCACCCCAAGCCTTCAGGTTAGGGAGGAATCCTGCGGCCCGTTGGAACGCGGCTTGGGAGGGGCTCGCGGGCCGCCTACTTGCGCCACGCACAAAAGGACACTGGCCAGCCAACCGTAACTGAGGGTTTGGTCAGACTGCCTGAGAAAACCTCTGGCAGTGGGCCGCACTCTCCGTTCGTTCTGAGCACATCGACAGGCTCTGTACAGGCTTGTCAAAGCATGAACGGGTGTTTCTATTGGCGGACTAATCCGTTCGCCCTGAGCGTGTCGAAGGGTGAACGGACTGGGGGACTTGACCGCGTGTCACTTGCGGCCTTGAGATGTGCAAAAGGGAGGCCGACATTCCCCAACCGGGGTGGTTGCCGAGGAATGCTTTGTCAATTGGAGCCCGGCTTTGTCCGAGACCGGCTGATTAAATCACCGCAATCTGTCCGCCGTCAACAACCAGCGCGTGACCGGTCACATAGCGGCTCAGGTCGCTCGCGAGGAAAACCGCGCAGTCGGCCACCTCTTCAGGTTCACCCACGCGGCGGAAAGGCACACGCTTCAAGTACTCGGTGATCCACGCCTCGTCGTCGATGCTTTCGATCGTAAGCGGTGTGCGAATATAGCCCGGCGCAAGGCAATTCACGGTAATTTCATGCTTTGCCAAGTCAATGGCAGCACTCTTGGTGAGCAGCGTGACCGCGCCCTTTGAGGTATTGTAGGCGGCCAACTCTTCCTCACCCATGAGGCCGTTTACGGAAGACATGTTGATGATGCGGCCGCCGTTGCCTTGTTCCACCATCTGACGGGCAGCTACCTGATCGCAGATGTAGACTCCGTGCATGTTGACCGCGGCGACCCGATGCCAGTCGTCGTCTTTGATGTCCACAAAGTCGTGCTCCATAGCGATGCCGGCAATCGCGGCCATAATGTCGAGCTTGCCGAATTCCGCGACGGCGCGCGCCACGGTTGCTTCCACTTCGGCGCGCTGTGTCACGTCACAGCGATGGGTCACAAACGCAGCGCTGTAGTCGATTGCACGCGCTGCGGTTTCTTCTAGCCCGTCCAGGTTCAGGTCGGCGCCGAGGACGTTTGCCCCTTCGCGCAAGAAGGCGAGGGCAATGGCTTGGCCAATGCCGCTCGCGGCGCCGGTAACGATTGCAGACTTACCGACAAGAAGGTCCGGCATGATGGTTTACTCCCCGCATGTGCTAGTTTACATAAGTCTAATTGTGCCATTGGAAGATGGGGGATTGGTCTTGGATCAAGGTTAGTGTGAAGAACGAGTCCCCAGAAAACATCCCCAACCGCGCAAGGACAGGGTTATCGTCCAATTGCTTCACAAGGCCAAACTCTGACTGTGACTTGCTATGTTGCCTCCAACGCCCGGGCAACCGCATCTACGGTCAGACGAATATCTTCCTCAGTGTGTGCCGCGGAAACGTACCAGCGGCCTGAAGGAATCGTGCGCACGCCGTGACTAATGAGTTTGCCTTGGAATGTCGCATACTTGTCCTCATCGCAGGCCCAGTTGTCGCGAAACGTCGTCAGTTCCCGCTGTTCCGTAAACCAAGCAAAGAGGACCGGGCCAATCCCTTGCACCAGCACTGACTGACCGGCTGCCTGCGCGGCTTGCCGGATGCCAGCCATCAGGCTGAGGCCGATGGCGCGAATCTGATCGTATACAGCGCCATTGTCGCGGGAGAGCACGTCCAGGGTGGCATTGGCGGCCGCGAGGGTGATGGGATTGCCGTTGTACGTGCCGCCGTGCATGACGCCGTTGCCGACAAGCTCCATGATGTCGCGGCGGCCACCAAAGACACTCAACGGAAAGCCGTTCGCAACCGCCTTGCCCAGGGTAACCAGGTCAGGGGTAACACCAAGCAAGCCTTGGGCGCCGTGGAGATCGGCACGAAAGCCCGTTATGACCTCGTCGAAAATGAGTAAGCTGCCTGCGCGTGTGCAAATGTCCCGCAAACCCTCCAAGAATCCTGACTTGGGCAAAATGAAGCCGCCATTGCACATGATGGGTTCAGTTATCACGACGGCGACATGCTGTCCCTCGCGGTCCATCAGGTTTGAGAAGGCGTCCAAGTCGTTCCAAGGGAGCACCAGGGTCTCACCGGCGGCGTGGGGAAGTTGCCCCCTGCTGCCGAGCACCGAACGCGGAAACGGCAATTCGCCCGCTTCTTCCTCGGAGTGAGGGTGATCGCTGATGAGTTGGTCGTCCAGCCAGCCGTGATAATGGCCCTCGAAGCGTACGATCTTGGTGCGGCCAGTGTAGGCGCGGGCCAGGCGGAAGAGGGCGTGGTTGGCCTCGGAGCCGCTGCCGCAGAAGCGCACCACGTCCATAGCCGGCATTAGTGCACTTATCTTTTCGGCGACCTCAACCTCAATTTCATGCTGCCCGCCGTAGGTTTGTCCCAAGGCAACCTGCCGCTGCACGGCTGCGACAAGCTCAGGGTGGCTATGTCCTAGGATGAGGGGCCCATAGGCAGCAACGTAGTCGATGTATTCATTGCCATCCACGTCGAAGAGGCGGGATCCCTGGCCGTGGCTGAAATAGAGGGGCGCGGGCCGCTCCTGCAAGCGGATATTGCTGCTCACTCCGGCGGCAAGATGTTTGCGAGCGCGTTGCCAAAGCCGTTCGGAGCGGGTTATCTTCTGCACTACTTACGAACCTCCCATTTGCATAGCGAGCCGGCGCTAGTTGCAACCACGATGCCCTCGTACGGGCCGGCGTCAGCGTGTGCCTACGGTGACGCAGTAATTTCCCTGAGGGGCGTCCAGGACATGCTTGCCCGCGCCGCTTGAAACGGACACTGATGTCTCATCAGCGGCGCTTGTAATATCTTCCACGGCCTCAAACGGACCTGCCGGACATGTAATTGTTTGTTGCTTTTCCGTCCAATTGCGAAAGACGATGGTGTTGCCAAAGCGGCGGGACGATACGCCGCTATCCCAGAGTTGGCGTACCTCCGGCATAGTGAGGAACACGTTTGTGGGATGCTGCGTTTCAAGCCAAGAGAGGTATGCATCCCAAACCGCGAAGTTGTTGTCCACGTCATCCGTGAAGGCAGTGAAATTGCGGCGGTGACTGCTAATGAATGCCGGTCGATTGGCTTGCCAAGCCGCCTCGGTCTCTGCCTGCACGCGGGCGAGGATGTCCTCTTTATCGGCCGTATTGAACGGCTCAAATTCAATGGCACGGCCGGCGTACCACAGGTCCGTGATCGGAGAATTCTTGCCGGTGAGGTTCTCACCCGACGAGTCGGAGACTCCCACCCTGATTCCTAAGCCGTGATCTGCCCACGCAATCTCAGCCTCGTCGGAGTTTCGCACGCTGGTGGGCGGATAGCCGAATGTGCGAATGAAGTAGCTCATGGCTCCGCGTACCCACTCCTTGCGCTCCGGCTCCGCCATGTCTTCATGCTCCGGTACGCGTTCTCTCACCGTCTCACAGACGTACATGTGGTGAGCAAACATGCGCTGTGCCCGTGCTTCGCCTGCGCGCAGCCGCTGGAGCCAGCGATGATGGCTGAAGTGATGCGTCCTGCCGTGGTACTGGGGCGCCCACACGCCGCGTTCGATGCCTTCGCGCGCTTTAGCAACGATGTCGCCACGCTGCCAGCTTTGGGAGACGCCTTGGTCGAGGCCAATGTCCACGTAGTAGCGAAACTCCCCCGACCGTATGGCGTCGTAGTCGGGGCTGCCTACGATGTAATAGGGCTCGAAGACGATGGGTAGACCGTCGCCGCTCTGGTGGGCCTCCAGGAGCGCGTACGTACGCTCCAGGTCATCTGGGGTTTCCAAGCTCCCCGACGACCAACGTGTATGCATCAGTTCTTCGTCGCGGGTGGCGTGGTACGCGTCTTCGGTCGGCGCCCACGCATTCATGCCCCAGTCGTCACTCCAGACGACTACGGCAGGATGCTCCTGCCAATTCACCTTCGAACTCATGAGTCGAGCCTCTGCTTCCCTGTCAGCGGTTTTGCGCTGCTACTATTCCTGGCGGCCTGTTCGCGTCGAATCCTCCATGAACATGAGAGCGGATCAAAGCCTAAGTCGCAGAGCGCGGGCAGTCTCCCAACTGCCACCTGCAGGGATACGGTCCGCGTAGGTTCTTCAGTCGTTGTCGCCAAAGCTGCCATACACGCGGTCATGGCTGGTGGGGTGTTTCAGCGATCCTCGCGAGCGGCGGAGCGTGCTGGTTGCGCAAGGCAGGAGGGTTCGCCTTCGTACTAGATCCAGTCGATGAAATGGTACGCCCACGGTGTGAAAGGAATCGCATCGCAAACCCGCTCAATCACCTGGGAGTTCGTGCCGTAGGCGGTCACACTGCCTTCAGAAAGGCGTTCGCGCAGGTCAAGCCTGCCGAGCAACCAGCGATGCAACGTCTCCTCCTTCATTTCCAGAGTTAGCGTACTCTGGCGGGTTTCAGGCTCTATGAGGAGATAATCTTCACTTGGCGTGGAGACATTGAGAGCGGTATTGTGAAGATCGAATCTTGGCGCCCAATGCTTGGCGAAGAACTCAGGCACGTCAATAACCTGACCCATAATTATGGTGCCGCGTGGATCAGCCAAGTAGCCGTTGGACTGGTACAAGGGCACGAAGGGGTCTGCGTCAGAGGCCTGAATGTCTACGCCGAGCTTGCGCTCGCCGGCGACAGAAGCCACGCCGGTAAGGACTCGCTGTGCAATGCTGAGGTCCGCACCTAGAGTGGCCATCTCAAGCACGTCCGCCATGCCGTTGTGCCGCGTGGTGCGCACGCCGCAGATCGCGTAGCCTAAGAGCTCATCACTTTGAATGATGTGCACGAAAGAGAAGTCAGTCGGGAACTCAGTATAGATTGTAGATGCTAATGCTCGTTGCCAGTACTCTCCACGCCGAGCCGGATAACCGCCAAAGCGTCCATACGTGCTATTGAAAATGGCTTCAAGGCGTTCACCATTGAGGAAAACGGATTCCTTGCCTGCCAGCGTGACCCCGGGGGGCAAGTAGCTGGTTTCCGGAGAGCCGTAACGGTAGTGACGTGAATATGCCAGATCGTAGTGGCTGGTGGTCGTGTAGAAGCGATAGCCGTCACTGCTTTCATCGCCCCGGTAAACGAAGAGTGCATCGGCACGTCCAGCCAAAAACTGGCGGGCCTCAGCAATCATGCCTCTACCGATGCCTTGGCTGCGAAGCTCCTCGCGCGTGCCCACGGAATTTTCAAACGCCGCAGTAATCGTAACTCCCGGCGCGATAGTGGTCTCACGCAGTATAAGCGGGATCGCACCCACCACTTCGCCGTCAAGCACGGCAATGGATGCCAACATCCCATCTCTTTCCCAGTCTTCCTGCGAAACTAGCGCGTCTGAAAACACCTCGTTGCGGAGTGTTAACGCGCTGAAGACATCATCCGGCTGCATCTCACGAAATTCGAGTCCTTCCATCGGGGCACAGCCTCACGTTTCCATTTGGTTTGTTGTCAAATAAGTTACGCGGTCACTTCAGGTATGCCGACAGACGCGCATATGCCGCCCGTATTGTAGCATAGAACCGTTTAACGTGCGAAAGAACGAGCGTGTGCGGTAGACCAGTCGCGCACTCATTGCACGACTCCGCAATGCGCGAAGATTTAGCGCCACAGCAAACCGTAGTGCGTTTACATGGCTGAAGGCATTTCTTGAGGCTAAGGAAAGAAGCGCGTCCAATCTGCCCGTGGGCAGTGCGCCACGATAGCGAGGCGTGCGTGCGGCAAAGACGTGTGCTCGTTCAGAAGGAAGATCTCAGCGTGATGCCCCGGCTTCCACCTGAGACTCTATATCGGCGCCCTGCTCTGTCAATTCTCGGAGAGGCTTGGGATAGACCTTCCAGAACATCGGCAGGTATCTTTCAAACTCGTTCAAGATCTCTCTGCCGCGCGGACTCTGCGTATAGGCCACATGCCGTTCAAGCAGGTCCCGGAGCGTATTGATGTCTTCTCCGTCCGTCAGTGGTTCAATGTCAACCATCGCGGGATTGTAACGCCGAGAGAACGTATTGTGTTCATCGAGCACGAAAGCAATTCCAGCCGCCATGCCGGCGCCAAAGTTGTAGCCCACCTCACCCAGGACAGCCACAACGCCGCGGGTCATATATTCACAGCAATGGTCGCCTGCGCCCTCCACCACCGCTTCCGCGCCGCTGTTGCGCACGGCAAATCGCTCTCCCGCCTGACCGGCTACGAAGAGTGAACCGCCGGTTGCGCCATAGAGGCACGTGTTGCCAATGAGGACGTTCTTTTCAGATGGAAGAGGCGCCTCCGGCGACGGCAGAACGGCAATCTCGCCACCCGTCATGCACTTGCCCACATAGTCTTGCGCCTCGCCGTGCAACGTGAGCGCCAGGCCGGGCACGGAGAAAGCGCCAAAGGACTGACCGGCACTGCCTCTGAACGTCAAGTCAATCGTTCCCGCACTCAGTCCTGCGTCGCTGTGCTTGTCGGCGACTGCCCCGGCAACCCGGGCGCCAATGCTGCGCATGTGGTTGCGGACGTCATACTCGAGGCTAATGCGGCTGTCGCCTGCAATGCCGGCAGCGGCATCTTGCAGAATTCTGTCGTCGAGTGATGAGCCTTCAGGATTGTTCCATTCCTGTTGCGAGAATCTCGGTAGCGATCCACTGGGATCGCCATTGGCCAGGAGCGGAAGTAGGTCGATCGTGTTGGCTTTGCCGTCGCCGTCAAGGTCCTTCTGGCGCAGCATTTCAGTGCGACCGATGATTTCTTCAAGAGAGCGAACACCCAGACTCGCCAGGATTTCGCGCACTTCTGTGGCGATGAGTGTAAGAAAATTGACGAGCATTTCCGGAGTGCCGGTGAATTTCTTGCGCAGGTCCTCGCGCTGTGTGGCAACGCCGGTGGGACAGGTGTTTAGGTGGCACTGGCGAGCCATGTCGCAGCCAATCGCCACGAGGCTTCCGGTGCCGAAGCCAAACTCTTCGCCACCGAGCATCGCCCCGACTACAACATCGCGACCGGTCTTGAAGCCGCCGTCTACGCGAACCCGGATGCGCGAGCGCAGGTTGTTTAGCATGAGAGTCTGCTGTGTTTCTGCCAGACCTAGTTCCCAGGGCAGCCCGCCGTTCTTGATGGAGCTCAACGGCGATGCTCCCGTACCACCGTCTTGACCTGAAATGAGCACATAGTCAGCGTACGCTTTGGCAACGCCCACTGCGACGGTACCGACACCGGCCTCTGAGACCAGCTTGACCCCTACGCGGGCACGTGGATTCACTTGTTTTAGGTCGTAGATTAACTGGGCGATGTCTTCAATCGAGTAGATATCGTGGTGCGGTGGCGGTGAGATCAGCGGAATGCCGGGTATGGCGTGCCGAATCCTAGCGATGAATGGCGTGACCTTGAAGCCGGGCAATTGTCCGCCTTCTCCCGGCTTCGAACCCTGAGCCATCTTGATCTCAAGTTCTTTCGCTCGCACCAGGTATTCTGTGGTTACGCCAAAGCGGGCACTGGCTACTTGCTTCACGGCACAGTTGGCTGACTGGCCATTCGGGAGCGGATTGTACCACTGGGGATCCTCACCTCCCTCGCCGGTATTGCTTCTTCCCCCGATGTGGTTCAAAGCTATTGCAATGGCTTTGTGTGCTTCCGGTGAGAGCGCGCCAAGCGACATGGCTTGCGTAGTAAAGCGCTGCCGAATTGACTCGACCGGCTCTACTTCTTCCAGAGGGATTGGGCCACTGGGCGTGAATTCAAGCAGATCGCGCAGGCACGTTGGCGGCCTAGAATAGACCGTCTCGGTGTAGCGCCTATAGTCCTCCATTTCTCCGGAAAGGGCAGCCTGTTGCAGCGCCTGCACGGTGGCAGGACTATATGCATGATATTCCCCATTGCGCCTAAACCGATAGAGGCCGTAATCCGGCAGCCTGCCGTTCTTCTTCTCGGCATAGGCTTCCGTGTGGCGGTCAGCTATTTCGGTTGCAATCTCCTTGAGGCCGAGACCCTCGATGCGGGAGGGCGTGCCGTTGAAGTAGTAGCTCGAAACTCGGCTATTCAGGCCGACGATTTCAAAAATCTGCGCGCCGCGATAGCCGCTTAGGGTACAGATGCCCATCTTCGACATGATCTTCAACAAGCCCTCGTCAACGGCTGAACGGTAGTTTTGCCAGGCCGTGAGCGGGTCTACCGTTTGCCGACGGTCAGTCTCCGCGAGGTGGCGGATAGATTCGAGCGCAAGATACGGATAAATGAAACCGACACCATGTCCAAGCAGGCAAGCGAAGTGGTGGATGTCCCACACCTCGCCGCTTTCAACAACTATGCTCGCTCGCATGCGCTTGCGTGCCCGAGCAAGGTGCTGATGCACTGCCGACGCTGCGAGGAGAATTGGAATTGGCGCATGATCGGGCCCCACGCCCAGATCGCTGAGGATCAAGACGGTTCGCCCACTGTCAATGCTCTTTTCAGCGTGCATGCATAGTCTGCGCAGCGCCTCTTCCATACCTGTCTGCCCTTGGTTCACGGGATAGAGCGTAGAAAGCATGATGGAAGAGAAAGAGGAGTCAAATTGGTGCACCAGCTCCCTGAATTGGCCGTGATCCAGCAAAGGACTCTCGTACTCCAGCAGGTGCGCGTGTTCAGGCGCCTCGGTAAGGATGTTGCCGCGGCCGCCAATGTAGCTCTTAAGCGACATTACAAGCGCTTCGCGGTGGGAATCTATGGGGGGATTCGTGACCTGCGCAAAGCGTTGCTTGAAGAAATTGAAGAACGAGCGCGGGTGGGAAGAAAGTGCAGCTAAGGGTATGTCATTGCCCATGGACCAGACGGCGTCTTTTCCCTCTTTACCCATTGAGTCCAAGACCATGCGCAGTTCTTCGTTGCCATAGCCAAACGCACGGTGCAAAGTGCCAATGGCATCCGGGTCGAATTCCAAACTTTGCTCGAGTGTAGGCTCGGTGGCCTTGGCCTTTACGCGCCGCTCTTGCAACCAGGTACGGTACGGACGTCGCTTGGCCAAGTCCGACTTGATGTCACTATTGGTCAACAGTCGCCGGTTTTCCGTATCAACCGCCAGCATTTGGCCGGGGCCGAGTCGTCCTTTCTCTATCACCTCCGCATCGGGGACAATTGAAGCGCTTGCTTCAGAGGCTACGACGACCATACCGTTGCGGGTAACCTTATACCGGGCCGGCCGCAGACCATTGCGGTCCAAGCAGGCGGCAGCAATCCGCCCATCGGTAAATGCGAGCGCCGCGGGTCCTTCCCATGGTTCCGCAATGCCGGCATTGTAGGCATGGAATGCGCGGAGATCCGGATCCATGTCCTCCTGGTTTTCCCACGCCTCCGGCATCATCATGGCGAGCGTGTGAAGGATGCCGCGTCCGGAAAGGTGAATGAGTTCCGCGAGATTGTCCAGGGAGGCAGAGTCACTGCCATCGGGCTCGATGAACGGAATTCCTGCGCCAACGCGCTCGTCCCAGGCCGTTGCAATCATGCTGTGCTCACGAGCGCGTGTCCAATTGCGGTTGCCCCACAACGTATTGATCTCCCCGTTGTGGGCAATTAGCCGGAACGGCTGTGCCAACTGCCATGTCGGGAACGTGTTGCTGCTATAGCGCTGATGGAACAGAGCAAGCGCGGTCTCATACTCGGGATCTTTCAAGTCCTGGTAGAATTCGGCAAGCTGCGCCGCAATAATAAGCGCCTTATAGACCACGGTGCGGCATGAGAACGAAGGAAGATAGAGTTCGTTTAGTCCCGCACGATGTGCGGCTCCTTGAATGGTCCTGCGCGCCACATAGAGCGCACGTTCGAACGCATCGTCGACTATGCCTTCCGGACGCTCAACCAGAATCTGCTTGAAGTCAGGAGCACTCTGCGCGGCAATGGCGCCAAGCGCAGCCATATCCACCGGCACAGACCGCCATGCAAGCAACCGGAGTCCTTGCTCATCAAGGACTTTGTTGACTATCTCTATTGCTTGCTTATTGGTTGTGGTATCGGCTCTCGGGAGAAATACCATGCCCACGCCAACGTCGGTTGGGGCTACATGTTCGATGTTTCTCGCAGCCAATTCTCGCTGCACGAGTCGCAGAGGAATCTGTGTCAGGATTCCCGCACCGTCTCCGGTACGGCCGTCAGCGGAGACGGCGCCGCGATGGCTAAGCCCGACCACCGACTGAATTGCCGTCTGTAGAATCTTGTGGTTAGCGACGCCGGCAATGCTAGCCACCAACCCAACGCCACAAGAGTCAAACTCAAATTCGGGGCGGTATAGGCCAAAGCGAGGCGAAGTACTAGGAGGAATATCGTCGTCTGCTTTACTCGAAACGCTCATAGATAGTTCTCATTGCAGTGTGTGGATTCATGAGAGTCATGGAACTAGACCGCAGAAATGATACGCCTTACGCATGTCCCTTAAATATGAAATGAGGGACTCCACGCTGGAGTTCCTCAAAGCCCAGTGACGTGTTCCACCCTGTGTCTCTGCGGCAAGTCAAAGCTATCATAGTTGATGGTAGATCGCACGTCAAGAGAGTAGCACACATAGTTGTTCCTCGCCGTGGAAGAATCACAAAGAGCCTCTACCTGGGCAGTGAATGCGCTTGACAACGAGTCTCATTGAATCCTGGCATTTGCGGTGATACAATCGACTTGCGTGGGTGATTAGCTCAGCTGGTTAGAGCGCTACTCTTACAAAGTAGAGGCCGCAGGTTCGAGTCCTGCATCGCCCACCAAATAGCTGCCGAGATAGCTCAGTTGGTAGAGCACAGGACTGAAAATCCTGGTGTCGCCGGTTCGATTCCGGCTCTCGGCACCCAGCAAATCCAGGTGTGACGATGAATTGTACATCACGCCTGGGTTTCTTGATTCCTGACGGGGGGCTCCTGAATGGCGGGAGCCTCACGCAAGCATGCCTCTAATGGTGCGGGCTTCAAAACCTAAGTCTTGGATTGATCATTCTCGCGATGGCAAGGATTTGACGGCCCCCACGCCGTTGCCTCAACGATGAGGATGGCTCATTGTGCATTCTGCTCATGGACGCGCAAGAGATCATCGAGCCGGGCGCGGTAGATAGCGGAGACGCTGGTGTAGTAGAGCCAGCCATCATCGGTGTATGTGATGTCCAGAGCGCAATTGTTGGATAGGACTGCGGTACTCTCGACGGAGGTGTAGTCCGGCCCACTCAATTGCAGGGCGCGGAGCGCGAAACCGTGGTAAGCGCAGAATAGCAAGAGGTCAGGACGATCGGGAACAATCGTCACGCCGGTAGGGCCAATGGGAGGCTCAGGGTAAAGGCCGAAGACGGCAATGGGATTGGCGAAGCCCTCTGTCTCGGTCATGCCCATGTGGGTAGGCCAGCCGTAATTGCGGCCCGGTTCGATCTTGTTCACTTCGTCGAAGCCGCCGGGGCCGTTTTCGGTGGCGTACAGATCGCCGGTTTCGGGTTGGAAGGCGAGGCCGAAGACATTGCGCAGACCGGTGGCGTAGACGGGAGAGCCGGGAATGGGATTGTCATCAGGAATACTGCCGTCAGGATTGTAACGCTGGATTGAACCCTCAAGCCTCGTTGGGTCCTGAGCGAGGTCAGGCACGTCGGTGTCGCCGATGGAGATGTAAAGCTTACCGTCCGGGCCGAAGGCGATGCGCCCACCGTTGTGGAAGACCACTTTGGTAGCGGGAAGGTTGTCGAGAATGACGGTATAGTCCTGACCGACGTTGTCGACATCGCGAAAGCGAATGACGCGTTGGCCGCTGGGGAAGCCTGTTGCGGGGTCGTCCACGACATACATGGCGTAGACGTAAGGTGTCTGGGGAAAGTCCGGATGGAGTACGAGGCCGAGCAGACCGGACTCCCCGTGATTCGATACGTCTTCGAGTGTAGCGAATGGTCTTGTGAAAACTTGACCATCCTGCAGGACCCGGATGTTGCCGGAAAGAAGCTCCGCGAAGAAGAGTCTGCCGTCTGGGGCGGCAGCTAGAGCCACCGGCCATGCCGCGTCGGTAACTTTACCCTCGGCAAGGGAGACACGACGTGAAATCGGCGCCCTCAGAAAAGGTGGTGAGACGTATTCACCGGACTGTCGGTCGCGAATGTAGGCGAATAGTTCTAAGGGGCCGTCGGGGAGATCGAAGAGCTGAGCAACGAAGCCGCTGGACGCGAAACGGGGGTCGTCAAATTCTTGAGCGACATCAGGGCGATATAGGCCGTAAGTAGCCTCAGTGAGGAACCGGCCGTTCTCCCGGGGGCCGTGCCAGATTTCAACGGAACCGACACCGGTGCCTTGCGCGCTGCCTGGGATAATTGCCCAGCCCTGGACTGTAAGCGGAATGCTATGCAGCCCTTCGCCTGAAGGGAGATCAATACTGCCTCTATACCTTCCAGATGGAGAGGCATCAGATGGATTGGGGAGAATCTCCACGTACATCGTTGCGTTTGCCACGAGTGTACCGTTCTGCAGATAAGCCTGTAGGAGCAGAGCCTGCGGCCCTGGAGGCAAGTCGAAGATTGTGAGCAAGAAATCGCTGCGCAAGCCAGCGGTTGTGAATTGCTCACTGGTGGATTGACCTACTATCTTTCCATTGTTCCATGCCACGATGCGAGTGACGCGGAGATCAGTATTTGTGAGTGCTTCGATCGAACCCTGAATAACAAACGGTGTGCTTAGACTTGCGTGGAGAGGAGGGGCTTGAATGTCCAGTTGGTGGCAGACTGATGGATACCAAGTGGAGCTGATAGCGCCTTCGGGTATTACGGTAACTGTACCTTTTGGGTAAATGAAAACAGTGTGGCGATAATTCTGAATTGGAAACACACCCGCATTGGTGGTATGAACGAGTGCATCTACTTCACCACCGGGCGGTATCTCATATTCCACTCTCACTCCCATATTAACTACCCGGAAGGCGTGCCACTGATTCCCAGCGGTAATGACGAACCTGTACCACCTATTCTGGCGCAGCACAATGTTACTGGGCACAATGCGATAGGGGCGCTCTAAGAGTTCAATTCTAATAACTTCGGGAGTCGGCTCCACTGCGGGACTGGGCCGATGTGCAACTGCCAAATCGATGTGGCAGGGGAGCAACGGTACATCGGGAGGTTGTAGGTCCGGACTGGGCGCAGCAGCAGTGACGGCCGTTGGCGCAGTGGGAACAGCCGTAGGCAATTGATCTTCTTCATCGTTATCACCGCAAGAATTCAAGAGAGTGAAGCCAATGAGCAGTGCGAAGAATAGGGTAAGGGTCGGCCTAGACCCATTTGGCGTGAGACGACGAAACTTGAAATTCAAAGCACACTTACCGGTCATCGAATATCCCGAATAGTTAGCCAAAGCTGACTTCAACAATAGGGTACCGTGTGCAAAGTCCGCTAGCAATGACACCGTGCTGACTAAGTGCCCAGTTGGTGATGGCTACCTGGAAAGGTCGTCAGCGGTTATGGGTGAATTCTCCGAATTCACGGAATTCAACTTGGACAACGTGTTAGACACACGCGAACTATTGTAATCATGGTCTGTGTGCATGACTACATTGTTCTTGGACGAAGCGAAAACAGCTTCATTGCAGCGCTTCTCATTGGGCATTCTGCTCACGGAGGCGCAAGAGGTCGTCTAGACGCGCACGGTAGATGGCGAAGACACTGCTGTAATAGAGCCAGCCATCGGTGCTATAAGTGATGTCCAGTGCACAGTTGTTGGATAGGACCGTTGTGCTTTCGACAGTGTCGTAGTTTGGTCCGCTCAACTGCAACGCGCGGAGAGAGAAGCCGTGGTAGGCGCAGAAAAGCAAGAGGTCCGGCCGTTCGGGAGCAAACGCCACACCGGTAGGGCCAATGGGTAGCTCAGGGTAATTGCCGAAGACGGCGATAGGGTCCACAATGCCCTCCGTGGCGGCAACGCCCATGTGGGTCGGCCAGCCGTAGTTGCGGCCGGGTTCGATCTTGTTTACTTCGTCGAAGCCGCCGGGGCCGTTGTCTGTGGCGTAGAGGAAGCCGGTTTCGGGTTGGAAGGCGAGGCCGAAGACATTACGCAAACCGGTGGCGTAGACGGGAGAGCCGGGAATGGGATTGTCATCAGGAATACTGCCGTCGGGATTGTAACGCAGGATTGAACCCTCAAGCCTCGTCGGATCCTGAGCGAGTTCAGGCACGTCCGTATCGCCAACTGTGAGATAGAGTTTGCCGTCAGGGCCGAAGACGATGCGCCCACCGTTGTGAGAATATACTTTAGTTGCAGGAAGATTGTCGAGAATAACGGTGTAGTCCTGACCGACATTGTTGACATCGCGGAAGCGAACGACGCGTTGGCCGCTGGGGAAGCCTGTTGCGGGGTCGTCCACGACATACATGGCATAGACATAAGGTGTCTGGGGAAAATCCGGATGGAGGGCGAGACCGAGGAAGCCGGATTCGCCGAAATTCGTTACGTCGTCGATCGCTGCAAACGGTTTAGGCAAGACTTGACCATTCTGCAGGACACGAATGTTGCCGGTAAGGAGTTCAGCGAAGAAAAGCCTGCCGTCCGAGGCGGCCGCCAATGCGACCGGCCACGCCGCGTCGGTAACTTTACCCTCGACAAGAGAAACACGCCGCGAGAGTGGCTGCTTCAGGATTGGGGGCGAGACGTACTCGCCGGACTCTCGTTCACGCACATAGACGAATAAGTCTACGGGGCCGGCAGGGAGGTTGGAGAGCTGAGCTATGAAGCCACTGGAGGCGAACCGGGGGTCGCCGTGTACTCGAGCGACATCAGGCCGATACATGCCGTAAGTAGCTTCAGTAAGGAACCGGCCGCTTTCCCTGGGTCCGATCCAAACTTCAACGGAACCGACGCCGGTGCCAATTGAACTACCTGGGATAACTGCCCAGCCTTGGATTGTAAGCGGAATGCTATGCAGCCCTTCGCCGGTAGGGACGTCGATGCTGCCTTGGTAGCTCCGGGAAGGGTTGGTATTCGCGGGATCGGCGAGTATCGTGAGTGGGAAGCTCGCGGCCGCTGCAATTCTGCCGCTTTGTTCATAGCCAATGAGTCGCAGCAAGTGTGAACCTTGGGCGAGTTCTGGTATGGAGAGATTGAAGTCGATGTGTGAGCCTTGAGATAAGAATTGGTCTCTACTCGCTAGACCCACCTGCTCGCCATTGCTCCAAGCTACGATACGATGCACGTTGAGTTGAGCATCGTTGGGTTGCACTATCGTTCCCTGAATTACCAGCGGAGCGCTTACACTTGCGCCAACGGTCGGCGAATGAACTGTTACGCTGCTACAGGATGCTGAATTCCAAGTGGAGACAGATGCACCTTGAGGAATCACCGTAAGCGTGTGTTTCTCAAGCATAATGCGCCTATGGCGCCAATCCAACATGGTGAATTCACCAATATTGGTCGTATGTACGAGTGTTTCTACTTTGCCACCTGGAGGAATTATATAGTCTATTCTCGCGCCCACACCTACCACTCTCCTTGGGCCTACACCTTCCACGGCGAAGGAGTGCCACTCACTCCCGGTTGTCAGCACGAACTGGTACCACCGATTCTGCTCCAGCACAATGTCACCGGGAACTATGCGATACGGTCGCTCCAGCAGTTGAATCCTGACGACTTCCGGCGTTGCCTCTGCCGGAGGTCGCTGCTCGGCGGCAGCCGCTAGATCAATGTGGCAGGGAAGAAGTGGCTGGGATAGAAATTGAAGGGCCGGTTTGGGCAGAGATGAAGTCTCAGGCTCCCCCACACCAGGCGCGGCTGTAGACACTTCAGGTGTCGCTGTGGGCGTTTCAGTCGACTTGTCGTCGCCACCGCATGCGGCTAGCAGGACAATTCCAACCGCGGCCATGAGGACTGCAAGAGGGGCCAGCCAACCCCCTCCCCAATCTTGGCCCACTTGACGTTTGGACGCCCCCTTTAAACCTCCGTACATTGTCACGCTCTTCGTGCCGGCTGCCCGCAACGCTCTTGATTGGCGGAAGAAGGGTAAGATCATAGAATTGACACAACTATCCTGGAACTACCTATGTACCGTAGCTATAGACAGGGATGTATGCTATTGCTCTCTGGGCTTTGGAAAGTCCTTGGATTAAATGAGCACAATGTGAATGTCCGGTACCCCATTGTTCCATAGGCCGAATTGAATTTCAATTGCAAAGAAAAAGCGGGCACAGGACATAATGCCCGGTCATGAGTCGTCCTGCTCATGCAAGCGCAAGAGGTCGTCGAGCCGGGCGCGGTAGATGGCGGCAACTGTGCTGTAGTAGAGCCACCCGTCGCTGCTTGCGGTTACATCCAAAATGCAGTTCTTGGACAACTTCATCTGCTGTGCCACGATGGTGTAATCGGGGCCACTCAATCTTAATGCATGAAGCCCTGGTTGGTGGTAGCCGCAGAATAGGAAGAGGTCCGGCCTCTCCAAAGGAAAGGTTGCTCCTGTGGGCCCATACGTTGGAGTTTCCGGCCACAGCCCAAACACGGCAATCGGGTCGCTAAAGCCCTCTGCATCGGCCACCCCCATGTGCAGAGGCCAGCCGTAATTGTGGCCGGATTCAACCCTGTTAACTTCATCGAAACCACCCGGGCCGTTTTCAGTGGCATAGAGCACCCCGGTATTCGGTTGGAATGCAAGGCCGAACGGGCTGCGCAAGCCATAGGCATAGATTGGCGAACCGGGAAATGGGTTGTCGTCAGGCACACTGCCATCGGGATTGTAACGAAGGATGGATCCCGCAACATGCTTAAGGTCCTGAGAGACTTCAGAGATATCGATATCTCCCACCACGGCGTAGAGCATACCGTCATGGCCGAAGTCAATGCGCCCGCCATTGTGTCGTGCCGTCTTGGTGGCCGGCAAGTTGTCAACGATGATGCTAAAGTCCCGGCCAACGCCATCAACATCCCGGAAGCGAACAATCCTTTGCATAAGCGGCAACCCAGTGTCGGGCGTGTCCACAACATACATGGCATATACGAACGGCGTATTAGGATAGTCTGGATGGAGGGCAAGGCCAAGGAGCCCCGATTCTCCGTGGGTTGACACATCTTCCAACCGCGCAAAGGCTTCCGGTCGGATCCGGCCGTCTTGCCAGATTCGGATTTGGCCGGTGAGGAGTTCCGCGAAGAAGAGCTTCCCATCCGGCGCTGCAGCCAAGGCCACGGGCCATGGCGCTGCCGCGATCTTTCCTTCAACTAGTGTGTAGCGGCGCGAAAGGGGCGCCTCATTTTCGATTACCGCAACGTAGGCGCCGGACCTAATATCGCGGACATAAAGATAGAGATCAAGCGGGCCGGCCTGGAGATTGTCAAGTTGGGCGAACCAGCCGCTGGAGGCAAAGCGGGGTTCGCCATAAACTTGGGCGACATCCGGCCGATACGTGCCATAGACAGCCTCCGTCAGCCGGCGACCGCTCGCGCGCGGCCCATTCCAAATTTCCACAGTCTTGACGCCCGTTCCCATGCTGCTTCCAAGCACAGCCGCCCAACCATGAATTCTGACCGGCAGTTCAAGCAGAGCGCCGTCGGCAGGTTCGTCAATGTTCCCACGGGACGCCAGAACCTCGTTGGAAGGCGGAGCGTCCGGTTGGACAGTGAGGGGTAAGAAGGCCGTGGCAACCAGCATTCCATTCTGCAAGTAAGCCTTGAGCACAAGTGTGTGGTTTCCTGGGCCCAGCGTTGGAACTCTCAGATAGAAGTCGCTGTGGCGACCGCCGAACGTGATCTGCTCAGTGGTTGACACACCTACGAGCAGGTTGTTGCTCCAGGCTTCGATTCGCGTGACGTGGAGGGCTCCTCCAAGAGTTTGGACTATGACCGGCCCGATTGAACCCTCCACCACAAACGGCGCTGCCAGGTTTGCGGCAGGCGGCGGGGCATGGACATTGAACTCCGCGCAAAATTGATGCCATGTGTCTATAGACATATTCGCTGGTATGACTGTCACGGTGTTACTCAGGTAGCTCTCTGGTAGCTTGCGCGAATTAGCAATAGGAAAGACTCCGGTTACTTCGGGCTCTACGTCAATGATCCCTTGACCGCCAGGCGGTATGACAAGGTCAAGTCCCAGACGGCCTACGGCAAAGTGATGCCATTCGTCGCCTGCTTCTATGATGATCCGGTAGGGCTGATATTGCTTGAGGACGATATTGCCCGGCAGGATGCGGTAGGGGCGTTCGAGCATCTGGATTCTAATGATCTCTGGGGTTAATTTCTCTAAAGGACCGCCATTGTTTGCGGTACTAAGGTCGGCGTGACAAGGCAAGATGGGCTGAACTGCTGGTGGCGGTTCCTGAGTAGGCTCCGGTGACGGAACTGGTGTAGGAGTGCGCGGGACTGAAGTTGGTGTCGCGTCGTCCTTGTCCCCATTCCCGCACGACGCCAAAGACACAATGCTTACCAGTAAGATGAGCCCGATGGCCAGGCGAGCCACTCTCGGGATGTTTCTTAATTGCCCGAGGGAACTACGAAAGTCTGCAAGGTTAAGACGCGCCCGAGAGTTGCACTTGAATTGCCAGCGAAGAGCGTCGGGGGTAGAGATGGCGGAACGCACTAAGAACTCGACTTTCTGCACATAGGGGAATCTGGCTCAAGTATATCGTGAGCCTTATAGGGCTGCGACTCTTTGCATCTTGGGGTCGCGGCCCAGAGTTCCGTATTGCCATTTAAGAGGCTGCAGAGAAAACTCTGCCTCAGGAGCCCAGGACCAAAAGCCCTGGCGTCGCCATCTCAAAGACGGCACTCGGCATGGGGGAAAACCAATCGTGATGGCGATGACATAAATGCAGTCACTTTCTCGCCCGCAGAGACTCAGAGCCTTGAGTGTGCGCCAAACCTGCGGGTAGGCAGTCCACAAGGACAGGCTATCAAAGTTGGGACCGGTGCTTGCGAAAGCGCTCTGCCGGCCAGATGCCGAATGCTCATCTTAAACGAGGCAATCAGCGGCTCTCTAATGGGCTCTCTGCTCATGGAGGCGCAAGAGGTCATCGAGCCGAGCGCGATAGATGGCGGAGATACTGCTGTAGTAGAGCCAGCCATCGGTGCTGTAGGTGATGTCCAGGGCGCAGTTGTTGGATATTATGGGTGTGCTTTCGGCTGAGTTGACTTCTTGGCCGCTCAACGGCAATGCGCGGAGAGAGAAGCCGTGGTAAGCGCAGAAGAGCAAGAGGTCGGGATGGTCGGGCGCGAACGCCACACCGGTAGGGCCAATGGGAGGATACGGCCAAATGCCGAACACGGCGATGGGATCGCTGAAGCCCTCCCTGTTGGCAGCCCCCATGCGCGTCGGCCAGCCGTAGTTGTGGCCGGCTTCGATCTTGTTTACTTCGTCGAAGCCGCCGGGGCCGTTTTCGGTGGCGTACAGATCGCCGGTTCCGGGATGGAAAGCGAGGCCGAAGACATTGCGCAAACCGGTGGCGTAGACGGGAGAGCCGGGAATAGGATTGTCATCAGGAATACTGCCGTCGGGATTGTAACGCAGGATTGAACCCTCAAGCCTCGTGGGGTCTTGAGCGAGTGCCGGCACGTCTGTATCGCCTATCGTGACGTAAAGTTTGCCGTCAGGGCCGAAGGCGATGCGTCCTCCGTTGTGGAAAATCACAGTGGTAGCAGGGAGATTGTCGAGTACAACGGTGTAGTCCTGACCGACGTTATTGACATCGCGGAAGCGGACGACGCGCTGGCCGCTGGGAAGTCCGGTTTCAGGATCATCAACGACATACATGGCGTAGACGTAAGGAGTCTGGGGAAAGTCTGGATGGAGCGCGAGCCCGAGGAAACCGGATTCCCTATGATTTGAGACGTTTTCGAGGGTAGCAAAAGGTCTGGGATCGAGTTGTCCGTTCTGCCAAATGCGGATGTTGCCCGTAAAGAGTTCGGCATAGAACAACCTGCCATCTGGGGCTGCGGCGAGAGCGACCGGCCACGCCGCGTCTGTGACTTTACCTTCCGCGAGCATGAATCTACGAGATAGCGGTGCTTCCAGGCTCAGCCGTGCCACATAGCCTTGGGACTCGCGGTCGCGAACGTAGATGTTAAGGTCAACAGGTCCGGCGGGAAGATCGGAGAGGTGAGCGATGAAGCCGCTGGAGGCGAATCGTGGGTCGCCGAGAACCTGGGCCACGTCCGGTCGATAGGTGCCGTAGGCAGCCTCGGTGAGAAATCGACCGGAACCGCGCGGCCCATTCCAAATCTCGACCGTACCGACGCCGGTACCCAGCTTGCTGCCGGGGATTACTACCCATCCCTCTACAGTAACGGGGAGGCTAAGCAATTCACTCGCAACAGGCCTGTCGACACTGCCGCGATAGCCTGCTGGGGGAGTTTCAGAAACAGGGTCATCCAGCACTTTAACAGGCAAGATTGCTGTGGCAACGACCGTGCCGTTTTGGAGGAAGACTTGCACGCGCACGTTGTGTCTACCGGATGCCAAGCTGGGAATGGCGAGAAGGAAGTCAGTCTGCGGTCCACGAGGTATGAAGTGTTCGCTCGTTGCCACACCCACCAGCTCGCCTTTGCTCCAGGCTTCGATACGATCAACGTGAAGGGGGCTGCCATACGGCTCTTCAAATGTGCCCTGCACGACGAACGGTGGGCCCAGTTGGGCGCCCGGAGTGGGCGCGCGCACCACTAGAGTTCCGCACGATGCCGGATGCCAAGTAAGAGCCGTATTGCCTTCAGGCACTACGGTGATTGAATTGGAGAATCTACTCTCTTGTATGCGGCGCCAGTTCTCAACAATGAACACCCCCGCTCTCGTAGCCTGAAAAACAAACTCAACTTCCCCTCCCGGGGGTATTTCATGAACAATACTCATGCCCAAATCGTTGACCCTAAAGGTCTGCCACTTTCCTTCCGCAGAAACAATGAAGCGATACCAGCGATTCTGTCTCAGAACAATGTCTCTCGGAATCATTCGGTAGGGACGGTCAAGCAATTGCACCCGGATGACTTCCGGTGTCGGGCTCGCCACGGGAGTAGCGGCGTGCACGGCGGCAATGTCGGTGTAACACGGCAGGAGCGGCTGATCGGGCGGAGGTGGTGCGAGGGTTACTTCCGGTGTTTGGCTAGGCAGAGGCGAAGGACGCAGTGGCGTCGGAGTCTCAGCCTCATCTTCACCATTGCCGCAAGAGGTCAACAGGATGAAGCCAATCACAACGAGGAGTAGCAACCTAGTACTTGGCCGATTTCCCCGACGTAATATGCAGCGCTCTCCTATCGGCAATGCGCAATTAACTCCTCAGCTATTTCTAGGTCTCAATCCCATCACCAAGTATACGAAATGCAATGGCTCTTAGTAACTGTTCGTGTAAGTGTGGGCGCCGTGAGTCAATGCGCGCACATTGTGGTAAGACTCAGATTTAGGGAGCTTCGCTCCGCAAGCGACGAAAGCAAAAGAAGAGGCTCAGAATACTTCCGCAACTCTAGATATCTCATCAGTATACTGCTTGCACACTAGGAAGATTCTCCGCCAGTACAGGGAACGGCCCATCACTGAGTTTTCTGTTCGTAAAGCCGCAGGAGGTCGTCTAAGCGGGCCCGGTAGATTGCTGAGATTGTGCTGTAGTAGAGCCAACCATCATCGCTGGCGGTTACGTCCAGTACACAATTCCTTGACAAGGCCATTTGACGCTTAACCGCAGTGAAATCAGGGCCGCTCAGTTCTAAGGCGTGGAGCGCCTGAACGTGAAACGCGCAAAACAGGAAGAGGTCGGGTCTCCCTAATGCAAAGGTGGCACCGGTGGGGGCATACGTGGGGCTGTCCGGCCATATTCCGAACTCAGCGATTGGATCGTTGAATCCTTCTGCATTGGCGAATCCCGTGTGGAGCGGCCAGCCGTAATTGGCACCGGCTTCGATTATGTTGATTTCGTCATAGCCTCCCGGTCCGTTTTCAGTAGCGTAGAGGGCGCCGGTATTGGGTTGAAAGGCTAGGCCGAAAGTGTTGCGCAAGCCGGACGCATAGATTGGCGAGCCGGGCAGTGGGTTATCGTCCGGCACACTGCCATCGGGATTGTATCGGAGGATTGAGCCGGCTACGTTTGTAAGGTCCTGGGAAATCTCTGGAATGTCGATATCACCGATAACAACATAGAGCTTTCCGTCTGGACCAAATGAGATTCGCCCGCCATTGTGCCGTGTGCCCGTGGTGGCTGGGAGGTCGTTGAGGATTACTGCGTAGTCCTTACCGATACCGTCGACGTCCCGATAACGCACTACTCTCTGCATTAAGGGATAGCCGGTATCTGGATTGTCTACCACGTACATCGCATAGACGAATGGCTCTTGCGGAAAGTCAGGATGAAGGGTGAGGCCGAGTAGACCGGATTCACGATGTGCGGAGACATCGCCGAGAGTGGCAAAAGGAAATGGGGAAGTATTCCCGTCCTGCCAAATGCGGATTTGCCCGGTAAATAATTCTGCAAAGAACAGCCTCCCATCTGGCGCGGCGGCTAAAGCTACAGGCCACTGTGCCTCGGTCAACTTTCCTTCCGCTAGCGTAAGATCGCGCTTGGGGGGCGGCTCGTTTTCGAATGGCGCTACGTACGCTCCGGACTCTTGGTCGCGCACGTAGAGGTGAAGATCTAGTGGTCCCACCGGAAGGTCCTCAAGTCGTGCGAACCAGCCGCTCGTGGCCAAGCGGGGTTCGCCATAGACTTGAGCGACGTCGGCACGATATGTGCCATGTACTGCTTTGGCGAGGAAGCGGCCGCTCTCGCGCGGGCCGTCCCAGACTTCTACTGCGCCCACGCCCGTACCCTTGCCACTCCCAAAGACAGCGGCCCAGCCGCGAACCGTAAGCGGCAGTTCAATAAGGGAATCCTCGGCTGGAAAGTCGATGCTCCCTTGTGATGCCGCGGTTGCGCCGAATACCTGCGTATCAGGCAGGACGGTGATCTGGTAAGTAGCCGTGGCAACCAACACTCCATTCTGCAAGAACGCACGAAGCATCAGAGAGTGACTACCCGGCGGTATTGTTGGGACAACGACAAAGAAGTCGCTATAAGGATTACGAAATGTGAACTGCTCAGGTGTAGTCTCGCCCACCACCTCGTTGCCGCTCCAAACCTCTATCTGCGTAACATGGAACAGACCGCCATAGGGCCGAATTTCCACGGCCCCAATGGAGCCTTCAATCACGAATGGCATACTTAGTTCTGCGCCGGACGGTGGAAAGTGGACCTGGAGTTCGGCACACCATTGATTCCAAGACGAAGCCGACATATTCGAGGGAACTACTGTAATTGTCCTGAAGAGATGGCTTGCACGAACCTTGCGTTGATCGGCTATCGGGAAAACTCCCGTTGATTCGGGTTGCACGTCGACGATCGCCTCACCATTGGGCGGTATGTCTACTTCCACGCCCAATCCACTTACCGTGAAATTACGCCACTCATTGTCCGCTTGGATGACCAATCGGTAATGCCGATTCTGTTGCAGCACGATGTCGTTTGGGACTATGCGGAACGGCTGCTCAAGCATTTGGATTCTGATCGTTTCAGGAGTCGGGCTTGCCGCGAGATTAGCCTCTTGCGCTGCAGCCAGATCGACATGGCAAGGCAAGAGCGTTTGATATGGCAGAGTTGGGGTCGGAGTAGGTATTGGCGCCGCAGTAGGTGTTGGCGTGGATGGTGTGACGGTAGGCGCTTCGGCATCCTCGTCACCGTTGCCGCAGGCAGGCAAGAACATAAGCACTAACAGGGAAGCGATGACACAAAAGGTTAGATTTAGCCCCTTTGCTACATTTCCATGCTTCTCAGTCGGCATTTACAATCTTGCTCCAGCTGCCCACGTTGAGCTGTTGGACTTCAAAAACAGTGCGTTGGCAAGCAGGGCGTAGCGTACTTTGTCAGAGTCTTGGCGCAATCGTAGAAGTCTGCGACGCTTTTAAAGTATAGCCAGGGACCGCTACGTTTGCTAATAGCCTTCGCCTCTCGCTCAAGAGGCTACTGGCAAATGAGAGACAGTGAGGATCGTTGCTATTTGGAACCGTGTCTCTGCAGAATTGTTCCAACCCAATGCAAGATTCTTGCGCCTCGCGCCCTTCTGGCACGCTCTTCACCGGTCTGCTGGTATACTGCGTGCCATGTAGATGGGCGGCAAAACTCTACTTGAAGACCGGGGCTTTCACTTGTGTCCAAGCCGATTACCATGCTCGACAGCGTCATCCTCCATGACCTCGACGCTGCGATTCAGCGCGAATGGTTGGTCACGAATGGTATTGGCGGCTACGCGAGCGGCACGGCCGCGGGCATCAATACGCGACGGTATCATGGCCTATTAGTAGCTGCGCTAGCTCCCCCGCTGGGGCGCACCGTGATGCTGGCAAAAGTGGATGAAGTGGTTTCCATCGACGGTCAAACCTTCGAGTTGGGCGCCAATGAATTCGATCCGGATGTAATCCATCCGCAGGGTTTCACGTTGCTGGACACCGTGCGCCTTGAAGGGCAGACACCCGTATTCCGCTACCGGGTGGAACAGACGGTTCTTGAGAAAAGGATTTGGCTGGCCCACGGCCAAAACACCTCCTATGTGAGATATTCTCACCGCTCGGGCAATCAGCCTCTTGCTCTGTCTATCAGGCTCTTTACGGCCCAGCGTGACTTCCATGCGCTCACACAGGGCTCCGATGAATTGTGCCCTGTCGTTGCCATCAATGATGAGGACTATGCGACGGTAAACTCGCAGCAGGTCGCAACCCCGCTGTATCTCTATTGCAGCGAAAACGCCGACTTTGCGCTAAAGGAAGAGTGGTATTGGAATTACGTGTACCGCGTTGAGCGCGAACGGGCCCTCGATTTCAAGGAGGACCTCTACCATCCTTTGGACTGCACGGTAGAACTTGCACCCGGTGAGAGCGTGTGCCTGGTAGCGAGTGTGGAGCCGCCCGAAAATGTAGAGCGCGACGGGTTGAAGGCTTGGAACAGTGAAAAGAGACGCGTGGCAGCATTACTGAAACGCGCCGGCGTAAGTAGGCACTCCGATTCGATGGGAGCGCAATTGGTCATTGCAGCCGACCAGTTCTTAGTTGAGCGTTCGCTGGCGGAGGGCCAACAGTCACTATCCGTCATCGCCGGGTACCCATGGTTCGGTGACTGGGGACGAGACGCTATGATCAGTCTGCCGGGACTTACCCTTGCCACAGGCCGCTCCGATGCCGCCAGGGGGCTACTGCGCACATTTGGCGCCTATGTCAGCGCCGGCATGATCCCCAATCGCTTTCCCGACATAGGCGAGGAACCCGAATATAACACCGTGGATGCAACCCTTTGGTACTTTCAGGCACTGCACGCGTACCTTGAAGAAACGTACGATGAGGCGTTGCTCGCTGAACTTCTGCCTACACTAAAGGAGATCGCCAATCACTACTACAACGGCACGCGCTACAATATTCAAGTCGATCCTGTGGACGGACTGGTATGGGCGGGTGAATCCGGCGTGCAACTCACGTGGATGGATGTCAAAGTGGGGGATTGGTTGCCCACACCGCGCATCGGCAAACCGGTGGAGATTCAGGCGCTCTGGTATAACGCGCTGTGCTTACTTGAGAAGTGGTGCATTGCGTTGGGCGAGCCCGTGGACGGTCTACCCCAGTGGCGAGAGACCATTGAGCAAAGCTTCATGAACCGCTTCTGGTTTGAAGAGGGAGGCTATTGCTACGACGTGGTCGATGGCCCGGACGGCAATGATGCCGCGCTGCGACCAAACCAGCTTATTGCCTTGAGTCTCGTGTATACGCTCGTACCCACAAAGGCTGCACAAGCAATCTTGGACCTAGTAAAAAACGCCCTGCTTACGCCAGCGGGGTTGCGCTCTCTCGCTCCTGGCGAATCGCAGTACCGCGGGCACTACGGTGGGACTCTTTGGGAACGGGAAGGCAGCTATCATAACGGTACGGTGTGGGGATGGCTCATTGGCCCGTATCTAGACGCCGTTCTGCACTTTGGCGGCGACAAAACTGCGGCACGGGACGTGCTAAGCGGCTTTGCCGACCAAATGACAAGCGGAGGGCTAGGTACAATCAGTGAGGTATTCGATGGCGATTACCCGCATACCCCGCGAGGCTGCTATGCCCAGGCCTGGAGTGTCGCAGAGGTGTTGCGGCATTGGCGTACACTGTGCACTTAGAAATTCATGATGAGCGCGGCGAACCTTGCTGTTCTCGATTGTCGTTTGAAATTCGATTATGTGTCTCAGAAGACGCAGCATGAGCGGTTTTGGGGTTACTTGGACCCATACCTAACCCAGTCTTGCGTGACGCTTGGCAGATGTACGTAAGGACATAGGCATTCAACAGAAGGAGTAGAAGGCGTGGCACAACAGACAGTTGTACGAGAACTCGCGCTCAATGGCGGTACGCCAGTGCGGGACACGAAGCGGCGGCCTTTTCCGCGGTGGCCGGTGTTTTGGGATGATGAAAAGCAGGCTGTGCAAGCGGTATTGGAATCCGGCCACGTCAACTATTGGACCGGAGCGTGTGGCCGTCAGTTCCAATCCGAGTTTGCGGCATACATGGGCGTTGGGGACGCCGTTGCCGTGAACAGCGGCACAAGTGCGCTGCATGTTGCCTTGGCGGCAGCAGGGATTGGACCCGGCGATGAAGTAATTGTGCCCGCGCGCAGCTTCATTGCAAGCGCTTCATGTGTAACGAATCAATACGCAGTGCCGGTCTTCGCGGACATCGATCCAAACACGCATTCGCTCTCCGTTGCATCCGTAGCAGAAAGAATCACGCCTCGCACCACCGCCATAATTCCAGTCCATCTTGCTGGGCTTCCAGTAGACATGGACGCACTGCTCGCCCTCGCGCAAGAACGCGGCTTGGCGGTTATCGAGGACTGCGCCCAGGCCCACGGTGCGACCTATCGCGGCAAGAAGGTTGGCAGCTTTGGCACGGTGAATGCTTGGAGCTTTTGCCAGGACAAGATCTTCACCACTGGCGGCGAGGGCGGCATGGTGGGCACCAATGACGCGGCGGCCGCTGAGGTCGCCCGCAGCTTTCGCGACCACGGCTTTCGTGAAGCTGAGCGCCGCAGCGCTTTGGCGCGGGGCGCCCTCAACCAATACACGCACTACCGCGTCGGCTACAACTACCGTATGACTGAGATGCAAAGCGCGATCGGCCTTAAGGCGCTCGGGCGACTGGACTGGCATCTCCAACGCCGTCGTGAGAATGCACACTACCTCACTGCAGGTCTCAGAGACTTGGATGCGGTGCTAAGCCCAGCGCCTGAAACTCCGGAATCAGAGCATGCGTTCTATTGCTATTACGTGACTCTGAATTTGAAGGAACTCGTCTGCACGCGCGACGAGTTTGTACAAGCGTTGCAGGCAGAAGGCGTCCGCGCGGCCCGCGGCACGAGCAGCGAACTATACCTGGAACCCGTCTACCAAGAAAAGGTAGGCTACGGCGATACGGAGCACCCATTCGATTCTCTTGACTATTCCCAAGTTGAATGTCCGCATGCAAGAGACATTGGCGCGCGCGCGTTTCGGTTGGAGGTTTTTCCAACGCTACAAGAGGATGACTTGGATGACGTGCTGAATGCCATCCGCAAGGTAGCGGCGGCATTGCGGGAGTGAATTAGTGCTGCGTCGTCATCAATCCAACATGTGGCATCAAGTGATCGTTTGGCAGGGAGTGCCGGTAAGCGCGGTCGGTTGCTGGGGTGGCCAAAGTATTCGGCTGTTGCCAAGATTCAAGGCAGCGATTTACTAGCCAATGCTAAAGCCAGCGTCGTCAACACTTCAAGCAAGGGTCGCCCAAGAGGAGGTTCCCAGCTACCGCCTCTTGAGTTTCCTGAACTACGCGCTCGTCATTCTCATGGGGCTGGGCTGGAACCTCATCGGTCCGTCCTTGCCGGCAATGCGGAATGAGTTTTCCCTTAGTCTCGCGAGCGTAGGGATAGTATTTCCCCTGACCACTTTGGGCTTTGCCCTCGCGGTCACGATTGCCGGCTATGTGGTCGATGGCTACGGGCGGCGGCCGGCGGTAATTGCTGCAACTCTCATGCTGGGCATTGGATTCTTGGGCTGGGGTCTCGCCCCGCACTGGGGTATGTTGGCCGTATTCATGCTCTTTACCGGCGCCAGCCTCGGGTGCGTTGACATAATCACAAATGTGACGGCGTCTGACGCCAGTTCCGGCAATCGCGTCGCCGATCTCAACCGCTTGCACATGTTCTTTGGACTAAGCGCCGTGCTCAGTCCGTTGCTGATAGGTCTGTCGCTTGATGTCAATTGGCGTCTGCCCATGCTTGCCATAGGCGTGCTCGGCTTAGCGTGCCTGCCGCTGGCGGTGCGGGTGCAACTCCCGCAGGCAACCAGTCTCGAACGGCTGAGCCGTGCCAATGTTCTCCCTTTGGCGCGCAACGGCGTCGTATTGACAGTGACGATAGTGCTCGTCCTCTACATTTGGGTGGAAATCTCGATGATCGGCTGGGGTGTGACGTATCTTACCGATGAGTTTCAGGAGCCCTACGGTCGCAGCACCGTGGTTGTTTCGTTGTTTTGGGGAGCGATCTTTCTCGGCAGGTTGGCAGCGATGTGGCTATCTCGACGCTTCTCGGCTGAGCAGACGCTGCAGATTCCCTTGATCGCCAGCGTGCCGTTGTTTCTCCTCCTTGGTTTGGCGCCGTCTGCGCTAGTCGTCTATGTGGTAGTCTTTTTACTCGGCCTGTGTGTGGCTCCCATATTCCCAACCATGTTTGCCTTGGCCCTGCAGCGGTTTCCCCGCCGGCCGGGTACGGTTGCCATTTTGCTCCTGCTGGGAGCGGCCGCAGGCGGCATACTCCCGCCCTATGTGATAGGTATTGTGGCGGAGACTCTCTCATTTCGGGTTGCAATGCTGAGCCTTGTGCCCATCGCAATGCTCTTGCCGTTCCTGACGCACTTAGCCTTTCGGCGCGCGCAGCAGGGGACAGACGCTGCGTGAAGCGCGTTTGTTGCGTCGGTGGTCCAGAGAGTAGGCCCGTGAGCACGCAACCGGCCGTGAATCTAGGCAACAGTGTTTGACGTCGTAGCCGGCGCAGGCTGTTCTGAGGGTTCGGAAGAAACGGCTTCGGGATTTTCGCGCGAGAGGAACAGCGAGACCAGTTCCGGATCAAGGGTCGAACCGGCCATCTCCTGCAGCACGTCCGTACCGCGCGGCGCTGACAAAGCCGCGCGGTACGGACGGTCGGCAGTCAGCGCGGCATAGACATCGACGATGGCAACGATGCGCGCCAGCACCGGTATAGCAGAACTCTCCAGACTATCAGGGTAGCCGGAGCCGTCCAGGCGCTCATGGTGACTGCGAATAGCGGCCGCAGCCAGCCTGAGTGTTTCGCCGGGCGGCGCCCCAGTCTTATTGCTGCGAGCCAAGAGAATGCGCTCGCCCGTAAGCGGGTGCTCGTGCACGGCTGCCCGTTCCTCCGCGTCGAGTGCGCCCGGCTTCTGCAATATGTAATCGGGGACATGGAGCTTGCCGACGTCGCGCAGCATAGCGCCCAAACGCAGCGCATCCAGTTCAACACGGCTCAGACCTGCGGCAACACCTAGACCTTGCGCCAGCCTGCAGACCGACGCGACGTGGCCGTCGGCGTAGCCGTCCCTGGTAGCGACAGCCTGCGCGAGGGCGAGCGCAAGTCTATCGCTCTCTTGGAGTTTGCCCGCCTGGAATTCCTGGAGCAGCACGCCGTAGACAAGATTGCCCAACAAGCGGATGCTCCGCAGGACGTTTTCCGCAGTCGCGAGCTTGGAGGGCACCGTTCGCTTGAAGTAGAGGTTCACCACGGCATAGACCGCGCCCTGATAGATCAAGGGAATTGCCATGCCGTCCCGTGCACCAACGGCGTTGAGCAACGGGCGGAGTTCTTCCCGCACGGCGGCAGGCGTGGTTGAAGCGATGACTATTTGCCGCGATGACAGTGCGAGCTGCCAGAGTAGTGACTCTTTAATGCCGGTTTCCGATACTCCCGCAGCTTTGGCAATTGTGGCAGGACAGCCTGCAAGTACCGCCTCTCTCGTCTCCAGACGCAGCATGCCGGGATCCACAAAATGAATGCACACATGCTGCGCGCCAAGGTGTTCTTGCAGGGTGTCGATGAAAAGTGCGGGCAGCGCGGCGCTCTCGTGCTCGGCAACGTGCTCTGCCACAAGCAAGATGCGGTCTAGCAACCATTTAGGCCGTAGAAATCTATCCAAGAATCCCCAAGCCATGCATTATAGCCTCACTGCACGCAGAGCAGCTTGTCGCAGCGATCCGTCACAAAAACTAAAGGTCCCGAAAGGCAAGGGTCCCAGAAGAGAGGCATCTCGCATGCCGTCACTTCCGCGCAAGCTCGCCCCCTGCGGGGGCGCGGAATCCATCTTCTCATACCCCTAGGCTCCCGCTTCCGTGGCAGTGACGGATTTCAGGTGAAGAGCCTGCCCCGGACCGGTCACGCCCTGCCTTCTGCAGCCTTCTCCTGGGCAAGCTTGACCTTTTGCCAGTCATAGTCAATGACAGGGTAGAACTTTTCCGGATATTCGATGCGCCAGATCTGCTTGCGAATGATGAAGTTATCCGGCTCGATTTTCAGGGCGCGCCGCCATGAGGCCAGCGCCGCGGGAGTTTGCCCAAGTTGGTGCAGCGCAGTGCCCAGCCCAAAGGCGGCATTGGCGGATTCGCTGTCCAACTCAAACGCCCGCCTGAACGCTTCTGCCGCGTGCTCGTTGCTGCCCTCTTGCAGCAGGGACTCCGCGAAGCCCAGTTGCATGAGCGGGTCGTCACCGTGCGCCGCCGCTTGCTCCAGCATGACTTCGATTTCAAGTGACTGCTGCGCCACCGTCGGCGCGGCCGGTATGTCGCCGGCAGGCGTAGCGAGCAGCGTCTCAAGCTGCCCCACTACGTCCTCGCGGTCAACGCTGAAGCCGGTGAAGAGTTGGAAGCGAATGACACCCGTTTCATCCACGTAGACACCGTTCGGCACCGCCGTGAAGCCGTAGAGGCGGAATAGAAGGCCGCTGGCGTCCACGAACGTGGGAAACGTGACACCGGAAGCTTCCACGAATGCGCGCGGCTTTTCCACGCCGCCGCCATCCATGGCTACAGAGAGCATCTGGAAGTTGTCGCCCGCGTGCTTCTCCGCAAATTGCTGCCAACCTGGCAACTGATCGCGGCAGCCTCACCACGAGGCCCACATGTACAACAGGACGCGCTTGCCCCGAAACTGGCTCCACGACCAGCGTTTGCCGTACACGTCCGGCAAACTGAAGTCCGGCGCTGCCACGCCCACCTCGGGTCGCTGCAATGTTACGCTCACCTTAGTTCCCCCTTTGCCGATAGCGCGAGAGAATTGGTCATTGGCTTGTTGCTAGATAGTAGGTATTGTTTACGGTCCTGCTTCATCTAACCCACGCAGTAACGCGCAAAATCCACTGCTCCGGGACACCCGGAATTGCGCCCAATGCCGTGTTCTCCCGCATGTTTCCCGATTGCCCAGGCGCTAGTCCCATGCTATACTCCGCCATAGAAAAAGGGCAAGTAGCTCAGCCGGTTAGAGCGCCACGTTGACATCGTGGAGGTCGGAGGTTCGAGTCCTCTCTTGCCCACCAGTTCATAGCTAAGACCTGAAGGGACTCGAACTATTCCACGGTTGCATTTGACCAGACTTGACCTGTGGTTCCGCCGACAGTGGCGGCTGACCATTTTGAGATAGTTTCCCAGGGATGTGACAATACGGAGGGTAAGAACGGAACCGTGTAAGGGAAGTTAGAGGGGCGCCCGCTCGCAAGCAAATCTTGGACGCCACTCAAGTGCATGTCTGCTGTCTTGGCATGACCTCGGTTACAGAGATCGAAACCAGGTTATTGCGATTGGTCCTCCAGAGTGGCAAGGTAGGTATTGAGTTGCCGACTCTTGGTGGACCATCGAGGCGGTCGACGTAGGCTAGAAACAGGGCCTGGAAGGAACATGGCATAAAGGCTCTTGGCATTGATTCCAGATAACATGTAACAGGGAGACAACTCATGAACGACCACGAGCGCTACATGTTCGACCTTCAAGGCTACCTTGTTGTGCCGGGAGCATTGTCACCTGAGAAGATCGCCCAGCTCAACAGCGTGCTCGACGAGCACATCGCAACTGAGTGCCCAACGGACATGCGCACCCACAGGTTTGAGCCCCTGCTCGACTGGTCCAAGGACTACCGCGACCTAATCGACAATCCGGCCATCACACCCTACCTGGCCGAACTGCTTGGCGATCAGTTCAGGGTCGACCACGTTTATCTCGATGTCATCAGGTCGGGCAAGGGCCCGATCGGGACAAGCCTCCACGGCGGTGGTGCCCCCTTCAAGCCCATGTTCTACTACCGCTTCCAGAACGGGATGATGCATAACGGCCTATCCGTGGTTGCCTACAATCTGAAGGATGTTGGCCCCATGGACGGCGGCTTCGGCTGCGTGCCAGGCTCTCACAAGAGCAACTACAAGTTCCCCGAAGAGTGGAAAGTGATGGACGAGCCGGGCCCTTTCGTGGAGCGGGTAACCGGACCCGCCGGCACCGCCATCATCTTCACCGAGTCCCTTACCCACGGCACCCTTCCCTGGAACGGCGCTGACGAGCGCCGCACCATCTTCTTCAAGTACAGCCCGCACCCGCTCTCATGGTCGGCCAGCTACCTGGACCCCAATGACTATGCAGACCTGACCGATTCCCAGCGCGCCATCCTTGAAGGCCCGAACGCTCGGTACCCAACTAGATAGGCCCAGTTGATCTGCCCCTCAACCATCTGCCCAGGTCACTTTCTCTTGAAGCGCAAGAGAATTCCGTAGGCGTTGTCCTTGAGAATCTCGTCCATCTCCTCGGCGAAAGTGGCGAAGGCATCGGCGCTATCCAGGAGTTGCCACCGCTTCCTGGGCAAGCTCCTCGCTTCTTCTGCGGCAATCTCCAGCTTCTCCTTACGCTCACGGAACTCCACGATGAGGTCCAAAGCCTCGGCAACTTCGCGTGAAAACGCCAGTACCACACGCGACATCCAGGAAAATTCCGCCAATCTGTGGCGCTGCAAAGCCCAGTTGGGCCGGCACCCAAGGGGCAAATATGGCCGGTACCATCTGATATTCATAGCTTTCGGCCGGCGATTCGGCGGGTTGCTTCTGCGTTTGCTGATTCATGACTCTCGATTTCTAAGGCCAAACGCTTTTGGCAGGCGCGCGCTCTTCAGCGTCGCGCGGGTAAATTGTCCAAGCCCCTTATTGCAGATGGCAGTTCCCTAAACGTAGCAACCTTGGCAGTCGCTTTGGATAAATCGTGAGCTGCAGTGAACTCGTTCGCGACCACGATGCAGTCAATACCCGCCGCAATTGCCGAGTTCATCCCTCTCGCCGAGTCTTCAACAACAACCGTTTCAGCGGCAGTAGCACCAAAGCGTTGGAGCCCTCTCAGATAGGGTTCGGGATGTGGTTTAGCTCGCTCGTAATCCTCCCGAGTAAAATAGAATTCCATATGATCCAGAATGGATCGCCTATCGTGTATTAAGGCGAAATCAGGTGGTTTGGAGGTAGTAATTACGGCCATCCTGTGCTCAGCTGCGAGTGCGTCCAGCGTTTCCAAGACACCCTTGATTTCGATGTCTTCTGTTCTAAGATATTTCTGATAATAGACATTACGGACTTCACGCTGCCTGCTGATAGTCTGTTCATCAATACCTGCCGCTCTAGCTTGGCCCCAGGTGGCCAATCCCTGGGTCATGTCTCGGACGTATTGATCTCTATCCAAAATAAATCCAATGTCAGCCAGGGCGCGCTCTCCGGCCTTGTAATACCAGAATTCGGTATCCACCAGAACGCCATCATGGTCAAAGAGGATAAATCTCTTCACTTTTTCGCTCGATTCAATTTCGGCTTAACTATCAAGCCAACTTGACGAGCCCCGGCGACGAACCGTCAGAGAAGAGGTAACGGTGTTTGCGACGCTAAAACTCCAATGGTGTGTAAGAACTCCGTTCACCCTGAGCCTGTCGAAGGGTCGTTCTTGGTTCGACAAGCTCACCACGAACGGATCAGGCGACCTATTGGACACCTTCTAAGAAAAAATGCCGGCTCGGTTAAGTTGAGCGCCTGATCAGCCTACACTTCTTGCTTGTTGGATAGGGCTTTCCGTCAATTGAAGTGGAAGGAGAATCACATCGGCCCTATTGTCCTCCGCATATCTTCAAGCGATTCCTTCAAGGTTGTTTTCCAAACGTGTCTCGATCGGTTGGTCCGCCTCCGGAAACTCGAAAGAGCGACCGGTGATCGTCTCGTAAAGGTAGATGTAGCGTCTTGAGAGTTCGATTACAAGGTCATCCGGCGCCGGTGGCAGGACGTCATCTTCGTAGGGGTTGCAGTTCTCCGTGAACCAGAGCCGGAGGAATTCTTTGTCGACGTTGTCGGGTTCCTGTCCCTCCCGCATGCGCTGTTGATAAGTGTCGGCGATCCAGTAGCGACTGGAGTCAGGGGTATGGATCTCATCGATCAGAAGGATCTCACCGTTCTCGTCACGGCCCATCTCATATTTGGTATCGACGAGAATCAGGCCATACTCGGCGGCCTTGGCTTGACCGAAAGCGAAAAGTTCCTGTGCGATGCGGCTACATTGTTCCCAATCCTCGGCCGTCATCCAGTTCTCGGACACGATCTCGTCAGGGCTGATCGGAAGGTCGTGGTCCTCGTCCTTGATGGTCGGTGTGAGGTAATTCGTCGGGAGCTTCTGGTTTTTCACCAGGCCGTCGGGCAAATCAATGCCACAGTAGTGACGCTGACCACTCTGGTAGACCGTCCAGAGGGAGGTGCTCGTGGTTCCGGTGATGTATCCACGCACCACGAACTCAATCGGGAAGACAGTACATTTCTTAGCAATTGTGACGTTTGGATCGGGGATGGACAAAACCTGATTTGGCACAATATGGCGGGTCTGTTCGAACCACCATGCGCTCGTCATGTTGAGGACCTGCCCCTTGAAGGGGATAGCGGCCAGCACCCGGTCGAAGGCACTCTGTCGGTCGGTGGTGATGAGTACCAAACGATCCCCAAGATCGTATCGATCCCGTACTTTGGCTTCGAACTTCTCACCTTGAGAAAGATTCGTCTCAATAAGGCAGTTTTCGAGCTCTTGTCGTATTCGATCCGTGTAGCCCTCTGCGGTGTGAATGGCGTTCTCCATCTAATATCGTCTCCTCAAGGTAAATTGCCTATACGAGATGGCCCTATTGCACCAATGAATTACTGGCCTGACGGAAGTTTCCCGTCCAAACTCTGTGTCGCAGTTCATAGCAATGTGCCTCATCCATGGGGAAGTAGCGCGCTATACTGCGAATTCGGAGTCGTAGCTGAGAGTCATGAACAGGGTGAGGGACAATTTTTCGGTTTGCTCTAGGCGCGTTTCCGACCCTTCGGTCCACAGTGACCCACCCGCAAACATCCAAGTCTAAGGTAGCAGTGAGGAAGGTTCAGGTCAAAGAGCAAGCTCCGTAAGCGGACGAAACGGATTGCGCTCATGGTGTGTCGGCATTCCGATGCGCGGGTTGCCAACAGACGGGCGTTCCGTAGTCGTCAGTCGAGCACGGTGGACTGGTGCTCGGCTCCGTTTGGCACAACGACGAGTCGGTGGCTGAGTGACTCATCGCATGAAAAAATGTGGTGAATAGTCGCCCACGATGCTACAATCGAACTTCCCAGCGAAAAGTTCGCAAATCGGTACGCCTTGGCCCACCAAACAATCTGAATTCAGGGCTATGCAGTTCCTCGCGGCGCCCCACTCGGCCGGCAGGCTGGTTGTTTTCAAGGGAGCATGAGCCAGATGCGTCGCATCTCCAGGGCGCAATGAATTGGGCTCAGTCTGATTCATCTTCAACTCCGACCAAACAGCTTATCCAGGAATCGAATTCCTCCCCCGGTAAGCTTCCTGTCTAGGAATTCTTCCAGTTCTTTGCGGTTGAGCACGGTGCGGCCGCCGACGCTGGCGTTGTCGTCGATGAGGGTGGAGGGCACGTTTTCCCAGTCGAACTCGCGCCTTCCGAAGGTGTCTTTCTGCTCGATGACGATGACCTTTTCCGCCTCCAGAATCCAGCCGGTGGGCCGGTGGCCCTCCTTCTTCATGCGGGTGGCGGGCCGCAGCAGGTGTTCGAGCTGAGACTTGACCCGCTCGTGGCGTTTGTCCGCGTATTCATCCCACGTAATGGGCGCGCACCACTTTGGCGGGCTTTCGTCCCGCAATTCGCCGATCAGCTCGGCGAGGATGGTGGATGAAAACGCAAGCCAGTCATCGGGTTGGGGTTCTTCATCCAGCTTGCCGAGCGCCCGACGCAGGTATTCCCGGTAGAAATGCGTGGAGAGGCTGCGGCGCACCTCTTGTATTTTCAAGTGTAAGTCGTGGCGCAGCTTGTCCTTGTAGGAGGGCAGCGCCGTGGTGGTGTAGATCATGAGGCTGCGCTTGACGATCTGGTCGGTAAAGGCCTTGAGTTCCTGGTTCATCGAGAGCACGAAACAGGGATACTCCGGTACCAGCGGCGGGTTCTCGTCCTTGATTACGTCCTCGCCGTGGCTCCGTATGGCCGACCTGCCGATGTCGTCGAACACGGCGGGGAACCGCTTGTAGGCGTGCTGGATGTCTCTCAGTCTGGCCCGGGTAAACTCCCGCTTATCGACGCTATAGGCCTTGCCGAACATCGAAGTCATGAGAGTCTCGATCAGGCTGGACTTGCCGCACGACGGCTTGCCGTAGACGATGGCGAACGACGGGAACCGGAAGATGTCCCCCTGGTGGCCGGCCAGCGTGCGCATGTCGCACATGAAGGGCGAGAAGTAGAGCCACGACCAGAGGATAAAGTAGTCACGCTGGAGCCGTTCTACTCCCATGCCGCCCTCGAACGTACCCTCGTAGTTGCTGAAGAACTCCACCAGCAGGGCTGCGTCTTGCTTTGCGGCGGTGAGATCGGCTGCGAGTGAATACGGTTCGCCGAGGAGCAGGACGCTCTTTGTGTCCCTGTCGATGGACAGTTCCCGATGGTCGGCGTCTTCCTCGTTTTGCACAGTGCGAATGCGGCTCGACTCCCGCACGATCTTGCGCCTGACATCGGGGGTCACGAGCTGTCTGCCGTTACGCAGCGGCGGCATGAGGTTCGCTACCACCGGCGGGATCGCCGCTTTCATCTTCTCAATGCGCTCTATTTGCGCGGGAACGGCGATGTGGGCGCCGCCGCCTGGTCCCTGCTCGCTCTCTGGAGTGTCAATCACCAGCGTCGAGATATTTTCAGGATCGAGCGCCGGTACTTCCTGCAGCGTGATCTCCGTCTTTTCAATCCGTGCGGGTGGCAGGGGTATTTCATCCGAAGCCCGGTCGCGAATGGCCGCATACATGCGTAGGTAGTGGTCCCAGGCAGCTTCATCGTTGTCGAAGCACACGAGCGTTTCGGATTGGCGTCCCCCAAAGGCCGTCTCAGACAAGTTGGCGGAGCCAATGAGGGCGCGCGTGCTACCGGACTCCGTGTTCTCAAGCAAGTAGAGTTTGGCGTGGGCAATCTGCTTGCGCAGCACCCGAAAGCGCGCCTGTCCCTCCCTGACGCGGCTGAGGATGAAGGCGTGGCGTTCATCGGGCAGGTTCTTGATGGCGGCCCGAGTGTCACCGCTGGCAACCTGCTGGAACGCCATGATGTCCTTGAGCGTGCGCAGCGTGCTCTCACACCCAAGCACACATTCGAATTCGCTAAAGCCGTGCCTTTCGAGCAACCGGACTATGGCGCTCACGCCTGCCGAATACGTGAGGATGCGAATGCGGTCGTAGCCGTCGAACAGCGACCAGTCGAACTTAGCTTCAGACTCAAAGCGGACGTGTGCCACCCGCAGCCCACTGCCGTCGTCGAGGCCCAGTTCAAGCGTTTCTGCGAATTCCGGCTCCCTATCCGTCATGCCACAATCCTTAAGATGCATCGCACCCTGTGACGACAGTATAGTGCAAGATCACTACAGGCCGATGGCAAAAGGAAGTTTGCGCCTGCTCTCGCTGCATGCCGCACTCCATGGGCACATTTCTGCTAGTTAGTTGCCGGTGACTGAACCAAGAAGCCTTGAAAGTTTAAATTCGAGCATTGAGCATGTAGAGTTTCTATTCCGGCTCAAATACCAGCTCCGGCACCACTACTTCCCACCTGTCGCAGCGAAGTCTGCCATGAAATTCCGGATCGGATTGCTCTTTGCCCCAAACGGCGACGGCCAACACCACGGCAAACGAACAGACCATGGCTCTAGGCGGCACAAAACTCTGGGCGAGCCGCCCAACAACTGTCCCGTCGCGATTCAAGAGTTCCCAACCGTTCGCCCCTACACGTACCTGCAGTCGATCGCCGGGCGCGAGCGCAGCGATGGCGCTGTGCACCGGACGGCTCTGGTGACTGTATCCGGCATAGCTGAGGAAAACGTCACGGAGACTGAGCCGCCGGTAGCGACGCGCAAGTTCCGGCGCATCTTGTGAGATTTCCATCGGAAGATTGCGTTGCAGGAGCGTTGAAAGTTGTGACAAGTCTCGCTGGAGTTGCTGCGGCCCGGAGAGACGGGCAAGGGCGAGGGTCTGCCGCGCGCGGGTCATAACCACATAGTAGAGACGTCTCGGGGCGTCGGCATCTTCATCACGGCCGACGCGGTCCCAACCGCCGTCCAAAACAACCACGTGGTCAAACTCTAGACCCTTGGCGCGGTGCGCAGTGAGCAGAAGCAACCCTTGTTGGCGGCGGCGTACGTTTCGCGCCCACTCTGCCAGCCATTCGATGAAGTGTTCCACGGAAGTTTCAGCGTCACTTGTTTCCAACGAAAACTCATCGAGGGCTTCCTGCAACAATTCGTTCCAAGAGCTTGGTCCCTGCTTGCCAATCCAATCGCTTAATACCGTACTTGTCACCAATTGGGAGCCACTGCCGCGCAACCAATTCAGGAGGGCTTGCGTTTCCCGCAGGAACCAGATCCCGGTAAACTCTTCGTTTCCCATTTGTACCGGAATGCCTTCCAGCTCGCAGAGGCTGCGCACTGGATCCAGGTAGCTCCATTCACGGGCAATAACAGCACAAGTGGACCAATTCCAGTCCGCAGTAAGTCCGGATAAGCGTTTGAGTTCCGCAATAACTGCCTGGGCTTGCGATATGGGACTGTCCCCAACATATAAGATCTGAACCCGACCACGGGCGACCGGATCATTTCCCGCCCATGCGCCGCCCGGCGGATCTTTGGCTCGTGCCCGGTCTACGTGGATGGCATGCTCGGACTTCATACGCTGCCGGGCCGGCTCTATCGCCCAATTTGCCGCCTCGATGATGTTGGCCGTAGAGCGGTAATTGTCGGTAAGGAAAGTGGGTCTGGCCGCATAGTCAGCCTCGAAGCGGCGAATAAACTCAACTGACGAACCATTGAACGCATAGATGTTCTGATCGTCATCGCCAACTGCAAACAAGCTGAGTTTGTCATCTTCGTCGGATAGAGTTCTGCCGGCAAGGGCGGAAATAAGCGCATACTGATCCGGGCCAATGTCCTGGTACTCGTCAACCAAAATCCAGCGAAACCCCGCCAGCAGTCGCGTGCGATACTCGTCTGCCTCCTCGGGCGGCAGTCCCTCACCGCGCAGCAGAGCCACGGCATCATGGAGGATAACCGCAAAGTCTTCTCCTTCCAGATGATGCGCCCGCCCTGTGAAGCTGGCGCCGACGAGTCGCATCGCAAGTGCGTGGCAGGTGAGCACCATGACCCTACGGGCATCATCGCCGATGAGCTCGTAGAGGCGGCGTCGTATTTCAACTGCAGCATGTCGATTGTAGGCCAGCGCCAGAATGCCCCGAGGGTTTTCGCGCCGCGCCCGTATTAGGTAAGCAATGCGATGTACCAACACGCGCGTTTTGCCCGATCCGGGCCCGGCAAGCACCAAGACATTCGTCTGCTCCCGATCGTCTGCGACGATTTGCCGTTGAGTCGAATTTCTGAGGCTCTCGACTATGGTCTGCCACGATTCAGGAGTGGTTTGACGCGCAATCTCCCTCTCACGATTTGGCAACCAACGCCGGAGAAACTCTTCCCGCGGCAACGTGAAGTAGTCCATGGCAAGGCGCAGTGCATCCGCCATGGCTTGCAGGCCTTGCTGTACGTACTCCGCCATGACGTGAATCTGCAACACTTGTTCGTCGTAATGGAGCTTGAGGGAGGCATAGTCGGCCTGGGCAAAGCTCCGTCTTTCCGGTTTAAGGCGAATGGTCATTGCCGGGCGAAAGACCGTAAGACCCTTGTTCAGCCGGATGACTTCCTGCTCGTGCAGCCACAGCAAGGCACGCTCCATGAGCTTGCGGGGATCCTTGACCTGGCTTGTGAGGGTCAAGTCAGAGTTCACTGCAGCCAGCAAGTCGCCCAACGTTGTCTCGGCCAGCAGATCGGTCCCACGGCTACCGGGCGGCAGACTTGCAAGCAGATGTTCCAATAGGTGTTTGGCGGCCGCGCGGCGCAGCTCAGCGGTTCTTTCCAAAGAAGTCCAGTCGCGTTGCAACGTCACCTGAATCGTCTCCCCATCGCGGCCGCGCACGCCAAGGCTGCCACCACCGCCTCCTTCACCCCTCCCATCGGCGGCAATACTACGGACGATCCTGCGTACCAGTTCGGGCAGCGCATAGGTGTGACCCTCGTCCTTAAGTCGTTGGGTCGCGCGGCGGAGATGGAGAGGCCATGAGTCTCCCTTTTCCATTTCCGGAGCAGCTTCTTGCAGGAGGTCGATCAGGGCTAATTCCAGGTTCGCTGCTTGGTCGAAGCGCTGACGGGAAGTTCGCTGCACACCAGTGTGCACGAAGGCAGTCAGGACGGTATCGTTGCTTGCGATTCCCAGTCTCTCTAGGTCGTACAACGCAGCTCGCACGCCTTCGGAGTTCAGACCCGATGCAGCCATCAATTCGTCTGTAGAGATTCCATCGTCTGCGTCAGCTTGGATTAATGCCTCGGCAATGGTCAGCAGTCGCTTGCGGTAGGTTTCATTCGCTACGGCCTTTGTGAGCTTGGCTCTAGCCTCATGCATTGAATTGACCCGGAGCGAGGAGGGAAACACCTGAACGCGGTTCTCTTCTCGACTTAGTAGTTCCGCCTCCTCCAGCCAGGCAACCGCGGTCCGCGTGCGGGTATCGTCGGTCGCGGTATCTCGGTTGAATGACTTCTCGTCGTCTTCACCCAGAATCTCACCGGAGGTGGCGACCACCTCGCCTGCCAAGCGCCGCTTGCGGTCGAGATTGCGCAGCGCCTTGAGAACGCCATGGATTTCGCGTTGCGTGAGCCGAGAGCGGGCGGACATACCGAACTGGCGCTCTACGTCATCTAACGTGTAGAGCAGCACGCAGCGCGCGGTCTGTTGGTCCCGACCGGCTCGGCCTGCTTCCTGTAGGTAGTTCTCCAAGGATCCCGGCATGTCCGCATGGATGACAAGGCGTACGTCCGGTTTGTCAATTCCCATGCCAAAAGCATTGGTAGCGACGATGACATCCAATTCGCCATGGATGAAAGTCTGCTGGACTTGCTTCTTGGTCTCCGGCGGCAGTCCCGCGTGGAAGTAGTCTGCCTTGACCTCTTTGACCTGTAAGAATTCTACGATTTCTTCAGCCTGTCGCCGTGTGGCGCAGTAGACAATTGCGCCTCCCGGTTCCTCGTCAGGAAGATCGCTCGTCAAGATCTGGTGGATGTGCGCGAACTTTTCCCCAATACTGGTTTGCACCACCACGAACTCTAAGTTTGTGCGCCGAGCGCCGCCATCGAATATCTTCAAGCTAATTCCGAGTTCATTACTGAAATAGTCCACGAGCTCCACAATGACATCGGGCTTTGCGGTCGCGGTTAGGCAGAGCAGCGGCGGTACCGGTTCCTCCGCCGCTCTCTCACGAATGTAGCGCCCAATGTAGCGATAGTCGGGCCGGAAGTCATGGCCCCACTTCGAGAGGCAGTGGGCCTCATCCAGCACCCAGGCTCCTATTTCACGCTGCTGCAAGACGCGTCGTACGCTGACGCTGCGAAGCTGCTCGGGCGAGATAACCAGGATGCCGGCGTCCCCGAGCCGCACCCGGTCGAGCGCATCGGACCGCTCCGGCATAGACAGCAAACCGTTGATAGTTACGCAGGAACCTATGCCCTTCGCTTCAAGTCCTGCTACTTGGTCGGCCATCAGCGCGACTAAGGGCGAGATTACTACCGTCAACGCGCCGGTCTTGTCGTAACGCGAGAGGGCGGGAATCTGGTAGCAAAGCGACTTGCCGGCGCCGGTAGGGAGGATCCCAAGTACATGCTCCCCGGCCATAGCTGCTTCGATGATTGATTGCTGCATCGGCCGGCCGGACTCGTCCGTTGGCTCCGGGCGGAATGCGGTGAAGCCAAACCAGCGGGCCATTTCCTTGCGGGCGTCGTGTCGCTCCCGGCACCAACCGCACGCACTGTCGGTACACGGGGTGTCGCGCAGGCGGCGCACCAAGTGTCCCGCTTCGGGAAATTGGTGTCGTACCCAAGGCGGCATGACCGAATTGCCACCGGCTACCGAGAGCCACGCGAGCGCATAGGCCAACGCCCAGCATTTTCGGGCCGTGTCTGTCTCAATCTCCCGTGCAACCGTTGTGCATGAGTTGCCGGCCAGTTGCGCATGAATGGCGTCACTTGCCTCGGAGTCGGACGGCTTTCTTGCGCGACGCAGGTGAGTGAACACCTTATCAAAGCCTGAGCCGGCTTCAGCCGAGGTTAGCCAGTGCCAAGCCGTGAGCAGGTCGGCCGGTGCATTACGAAATTCATTTAGCTGATTCCTGAGGACATCAAGCGTAAGTCGTGCATCTAGCTCCGGATCATTGATTCGCCCACGCCTGAGTTGCCCGTCTTGGTAGTGCTTGACCAAGTGGTGATATGGATTGCGGGGGAAGGCGAGAGGATTGAGTCGCAGCGTGTCTACGGCCGGTAATCGCAGCAACCGCAAGCGAGGACTAGCAGCTTTCAAATGTGGCAAGTCGAAAGCAATCAGGTTGTGCCCCAATACAAAGTCCGCGCCCTCAGCGAGATCGTCCAGTTTCGCCAACGCGGCCGCCAAGCTCTCGCCTCTTGAGGGGAAGACGAAGAATTGACCTGTATCTGAGCGAACACCGGCCAAAGCATGGATGCGCTGGTCGCGTTTGCTCACTTCCAGGTCTAGAGACAGGCATTTAAGTGAAAGCCGGCTCGCTGAGTCAGGCACCACCCTGAACCAATCCGTACGCTATCCCTGTGCGGATTCGCTCGACATCATACTGACTTCATCAAGGCACGTGAAATCCTTACGAATAGTATAATGCAAGGCGCGCTAATCAACTATTGAACACAAATGACCGTCTGTGCGCTTCCCTAATCTGTTTGGTTTGCTGCGAGCGCATCCGCTCTCTCTCTCTCGGGTAATTCGTCTTCTGGGACCACATCGCGGGGCGAATCTGGCAGAACAAAAATTGCAATCAAGAAGGTGAACTCGATTTCCAACCGCTATACCTGTAGTAAGTCGACTTGGCGTGGCCCTCTTGAATGGGGATACGAGCCCTGCCGGAAGGGCCAAAGGAGTCACCTGTATGAGTGATAACCTGGACTATCGGCAACTCTCCCAGGACTACGACACGCTTGCGCCGGATAGCTCGGAAATCCGGCTGTTGGCGGCAACGAGCCGTGGCAGCATGGTGCATTGCACCCTGAATCCTGGAGAAGTCTCCCTGGCAGTTGCGCACAAGTCAGTCGAGGAGGTCTGGTTTTTCCTGGAGGGCACGGGACAAGTGTGGCGGCGCCTGGGTGAGCTCGAACGCACTGTTGACGTGTCACCGGGCGTGAGCCTCGCGATACCCGTTGGCGCTCACTTTCAGTTTAGGACCATTGGAGACCGTCCCCTGTGCTTTGTGATCGTTACCATGCCCCCCTGGCCGGGCGAGGACGAGGCCCATCCCGTCCCAGGCAGGTGGCCGGTCGGAGGCTAGCTGACCCAAGAGTTAACTGGCAAGTGAAAGACTGTCTCGCGCACTATGAGCAGACCTCCGGCACGGCGGCTGCACCTGTTGCCGCGCCCAAAGTGCTAACCAGAGATTCACTATAGACCCGTGGCCGAAACCGGGTCCAGGCGGGATGATCCGTTTGCGACTCCGACTTTTCGGGGATTGCCAGGTTTCGTGGCGGGCAAGGACAGGGGACATCTAGCCGAGTGGGGCAACCCTGGCCTGCCAAGTGAAATGGGCGGCGAGTGTGCGCAAGAGGCGCTGTTCGCCGGGGTCGGAGAAGAGGCTCAAGAGATGGCGAATTACGGTTAGTCCCAGTTCTGTGACTAGAGGGCTCTGGTGGGAGACAAGTTGCGGGAGATATCCGAGCGAAAGGCTCTCACCTACGAGATGGAACCGCCGGGTCTCTGCCGGGCTCATGCCAACCACTTCCGCATCAACGGGCAGTGAGAAGGATATGACCCCATGCTCGCTGGCGTCTTCAGCGAGCAGGCCGACGATCATGATGCCAACGGCGGTCGCCTTTTCTACCAGGTAGTCCGGGGCCAGTGTCACTTGATCGCCGGGTGGATTCAAGCGGGGGCCGACACTGCCGTAGTCAGGATTGAGCAGAATTGTGTCATAGACAATGCCAACTGCCATCCGCTCTCCCGCTGCGTCGATGGGGGCTTTCACAAAGCGGCCGAAGGCGTAATCTTCGGGTTGCGGGTTGTATTCCGTTTCCAGAGGAGCGTAGACCTGGCAGACGTAGTCAATGTGGGAGTTGGACTTAACGATGCGTCCAATTGCTTGCTCGGTCATTTCTCCAAACCCCTAGGATCGTCGCCGTTCCTTGCTTGCCTGCTTTGCCGAAGAATGCATGGTGCGGATGTCGTGGTGTCGTCCAAATTCCTCAAGTGCACGCTGGTACCGCTGCCGGTCCTCAAAGGTGATCACTGCCGCCGCATCCGCCGCTTGTATCGCATACGGATACCCGCCGCCCACGATAGCCTCGGCTCGCACCCAGTCTATCACGCTGTCGAGCATTCCGGCCCGCAGCAGCCAGGCCGGAAACTCGAGCCGCGCCGGCGGCCCGCTGTTGATCTTTAGGTACGTAAAGCAAATCTCCTCGCTATAGCTCTTACAGGTCTCGCTGTCGGTGTAGTTACCCTCTTGCACCACGTCTTGCCGCTGGCATAGGAACGCCGCCAGGCGCCACGACTGCGGGTCTACACCCGGATCATCAAGCAGCATTGCGTCACTGATGAGCGCAGTGTTGGCGAGACTTGTGCCTTGGAGATAGCAGAGCATGCGCGTGAAGTCGCGGGCGCGCGACCGATCGATATAGGCGATGAGCGGTATCTGAGCTTCCTCTGACGTGCGCAGCATGCTCACCGCCGCCGCGCGGTAGCGGTCGCGCACTCTTGGCTGCGGGCCCGCGAACGAGACGGTGAGCGAGCCATCGAACAGCGCTACCGCACGCGCGCCGCGCGGGCGCTGTTCTCGCATAAAGGTGTTGATGCGCGCCACTTCAAGTTCGTAGCGACGCAGGGCAACCCACATATTCGCATCGCTATCATCGTTGCCAAGATCGCTCGGTGTCAGCACTTCAACGTGTGCGTCTTTCTCGTAGTTGCCGTTGCCTGAGTGTGGATTTGCAAACCAGGCAACTTGCACGACAGCAACCGGCAAAGGGAAGTCTTTCGTGGCCGGCAACTGGCTGCCGTCAACCGCGCACGTTGTCACGTCTGCAAGTGTTGCGGCCGCCCAGTGGCGCATCGCGGCTACATTGTCCCAAGACTCCGCAAAAGGAATGCGGAAGCCTGGGTGATCATCCAACTCGTCGGTGGGCAGCGCGCCCGGAGCTTTCTCCGGGCCAAGCCGCTCGCGTATATCGGCGGCGGTCATTCCTACAAGTGCATCCCGAGCAGCGTACATCTCCTGCAGGCGGAGACGCTGTTCCTGATCAAGTTGGGTCAGCGCCGCGCGTTTTTCATTAAGTGCATGGATTGTCTTGTCTCGATAAAACACCATTATTCCTGTATGAGCTAAATGAAAAAGCCAAGGTCTAAGTCGCCAGAGAATTCAGGAAGACTGTGCAGGACCATCTCAAGTTTGGGCCAATGACCGTGTGCAATGTCCTGAATGCCCACGCTACTCAACTTCTACAGTACTCACGCCGTTTTCCTTGCGCACGCGCAGTACGGTGGAGACCATCGGCTCGAACGTATCGTCATGGCTGATGACGAAGAGTTGATGGAATCCGGTCACGCGCTCAAGTTGCTCGGCGAGATTGTGGCGCCGCTCCGCATCCATATTCTGGGTCGGTTCATCGAAGAACGCAATATCGAGATCGGAAATCTGCCGCAGCAAGCCCAAGCGTACGGCCAGCGCCGCGCTCATCTGCTCGCCCCCCGAGAGTTGCGCAAACGCGCGCCGGTGGCCGTGTTGCTCCAATTGAATTTCGTACTCTTCCGTGAGCGAGAGTTCGGCGGAAGCGTCCCCCAAGATTTCGCTGAAGAGCGTATTGGCTTCTGCCGAAACTTGCTGGATGAGGTGTCGCGTTATATGGGGCCCGGCATCGCGAATGACGTTGCGCAAGAAGCTCGTGACCGTACGCACTTCCTGTGCCGCGACTAAGGCTAGCTTGGCCTTGCCCAGTTCCGCCGCCGCTTGCGCTAACTTGGCGACTTCCTGCTGAGACTGAGCGATCTGCGCGCGCAATTGACGGATACGTTCGTTTGCCGCTCCCAACTGGCTTTGCGCTGCGCTCAAGTCTGCTTGAACTTTCAAGAGCGCCGCCGGATCCCAGTCGGCTTCGCGCTCTTCAAGGAGACGCTGTGACTCTGCAACGGCCCGTGCCGCCTCTTGCACATCGGTGTTGAGTGCAGTTACGCCTTGCTCACGGCGGGGCAGGTCGGCGGCAGTTTCCTGAAAGCGCAGGTACGTGTCGTGGTCGCTGTCGTGCTCAACTAATCGCTGGCGTTGCGCGGTTATGCGCGAATCTAGGTCCGCATATGGTTCCAGTCGTACGTCAATCTGGGCCAGTTGCTTGCCAATGTCCTCTTTTTCTTCAGATACGGCGACAAGCCTGCGCGCACGCTGTTCAAACTCATTGGCGGCGCTGTACAGTCGTTCGGCTTGCCGGCGGGGATCGCCCAGGGCTTCCAGCTCCTGTCCTAGTCTCTCTTCGCTCTCTGCGAGCAAGGCCAGCCTTTCGGCAATGGCCTGCGGGCGCCAGGCGTTCTTTAGCCGTGCGGCAATGCCCTGGGTCAAGCGTTGCTCTTCCTGGTCGAGGTCCCGGCTCTCCTGTTCGAGCTGCTGCAAGCGCGGTTCCAAGTCTGTGAGGCGGTTGGCTTCTTGTTGCGCCGCTCGCGCATGCGCAACCGCGCTCTCAAGTTTTTCTCTTTCCGCTTGTGCCGCCACGGTATGGTCCGCGTAGTCCCGGATTAGGGTGGCGATAACGGGGGTGAGGCTTTGCCCGTCTTCAACCTTCGGGCACTGTTCTTGAAAGAAAGGACAGCGGCCGTCCTTGGCCATGCGTTGCGATTGCTCGTTGAAGCGCCGCTGCGCTTGATAGGCGCTAATCTTCTCCTGGACTGACTGATACTCCTTTTCAAGGTTGGGGAGCCGGGAGGCAGGCTCAATGTGCGAACGGCAACGAGCCACAGCCTCTGCAATTCCCTTGCGCTCCGCTTGATTCTGTTTGTGGCGCTGGCGGTACTCGGCGCGTTGCCTGATCCACTGCCCGACCTCCTGCAGACTCTCGTATTGCTCCAAGAGGCGGGCATATACCGATGCGGCACTCACGTCGGCTGCCACCGGCAACGGCTCGGTCGCAAACGAAAATTTCTCGTCAGGGGTATTGGCGGCAAGCCGCCGCAGCATTTGGCTCACCTGTTGGCCGTATTGCCGCGCACTGTTAAGAATTTGGCTGAATTCGCGGAGTTGCGCCTCAAGCCGCTCCTGCGCCGCGACCTGTGGCTCTAGGACTTTCCTTTGCGCCGCAGCCGCTTTTGACTCCGCCACGCCTCGCTTGAGGGCATCTTGCTGAGTCGCTAGGGCCACGAGCTTCCTCTCGATGGTCTGCCTGTCTCGGCGCAGCGCGTCTGCCGCATTGCGTTCCACTTCAAGCGCCGCCAGCGCTGCTTGCGCCTCACGGTAAGCAGCAAAGCCCGCAGCGGCGCCGGCGATTTGGCGTGCAGCGACTTGGGCGGCTTCAACCTGCGCCTGCTCATCCAGCACGCGTTTCCGCAGGTGCTGTTCCTGCTGCGCGAGTTGCCGCGTGAGGTCGCGCTGCTGTTCCAGAGAGCGGCGTTGTGTCTCGCGCTGTTGCAGTTCCCGCTGCAACTCCTCTCGCCGCGTGGCGAGGGCATGTGCGTGGGCAGAAGAACCGGCGAGTTCCTTCTCATACTGGGCAAGCGCTGCCCGCTGATCAGGTAGGCGCGCCGCATCCGGTTCCAGTGCCGAGACACGTCGTTCCTGCTTCGAGATGTTTCCTTGCATCACGTCTAAGACGTCGCGAAGTTTCTCATAGGCATGTCGATACGCATCTACTCGGAGCAATGGATCGAACGTGTCTTTGCGTTGGGCGGGACGGAGCATGAAGTCCGCAGTCAAGCGTCCTTGCGGCACCCCTAGAACATTGTCGAAAACACGAGCGAGGTCGTCGTAGTCATCCAGACCGATGTGGGCGCGCAGGAATTCCTGCACGTCCTGCTTCTGTTGGGCGACGCGCTCCTGGGTATCGAAGTTGTGGACATAGTAATTTGAAGTGACGGATTCCGCACTGCCGGTCGTGCGCTTGAGCGTGCGTACCGCCTGATACTCACATTCATCGAGGCGCGAAATGAAGGATACGCGAACGTCCGCCTCCGTGGCGTTGTGACGCATGAACTCACGTTGGTTGCGGTAGGGCAGGTAGTCGAAGAGGGCGAAGCCGATGGCTTCAAGAATGGTGCTCTTGCCGGCCCCATTTGGCCCCGAAATGGCAATCGTGCCCCGCGGAAAGCTGATTGTCTGTTGCTCGTAGCTCTTGATGTTCTTTAGAGCGACCTCAGTAATGCGCATCAGTAGTCAGTCCGATGTCTCAGCTTGGTCTCGAGGCTCCAGAGCCGTGCCTGCAAGAAAGTCCTGCTGAACGTAGCTTGGGCCCCCGCCTTCCTCGCTGTTTTCTACGCTCTCTGCCGCTGGCAAGCTCTCGCTATTGGCGAAAGCTGCCTCACTTGCGGTGACGGTATCGTCACTTCGCTTCTGCTGCGGCTGACCCTGCAGCCGGTCCTGCATCTCCTCGGCAATATCAGTGGCCGCGACACCGTCCACGACCATCTGTTTGAGCGAGGCAGTAAGCTGCGCAAAGTCCGCAGTCCTGCCCGCGAAGCGGTCGTCAGCGCGAATGAGGTTCTCAAAGACCATGCGTTCCAGCACGGGTCGGTCGAACGAGCTGCCACCCTCCACCAAGTCTGTGGGGGCTTCCTGCAATGACGATCGCAGCCGCACTACCAAGGGGTCAAAGTGCAACTTTGCCAGTCGCTCGATGGCCTCGGTATCGATTTCCGTGCGTGAGAATCGAGCCACACCCGTGAGGACGATTTCAACCACAGGACGCTTTTGTGGTTGGGAACTGCTTTCCTCGTTTGTCCTGGCGTCAATAGCTGGCGATGGGAGTGCGGGAATTGCATTCAGTTGCGGCTCACGCCGAATCTTCTCTTCCAGCAGCGCCAGGAGCGTACTTGGCGACGGGCAGGCATCGAGCTCTTGACGGATATGCACAAACGGTCTGCGGTAGGCGTAATCAAGGGCGGTTGCCCTGAATTTGGGTTCCTGATCGATATCCACGTCAACGAGAATGGCGCCTTTTTCGCGATACTGCCGTTCTTCGCTGCTCCAGGTTTCGGGACAGCCAGGATTGAAGAGCCATTCTCCTGCGCCAAGCCCATCGCGATACGGGACGTGGATGTGTCCAAGCGCAAGATAGTCCACGCAGCGCCGCAGCGCGCTTAGGTCTTGTTGGCGCACGAATGGGTGTCCCTGGTCAAAAAAGCCTTCCACAGAGGTATGGGAAAGGAAGATAGAGAATGTCGAGACAGGAGGTGGGGCAGCCGCGATCGCGCCGCCGATTGCGTCTAAAGCGGCGCCGGTCTGAGCGCCTTGATAGCGCAGTCCGTAGATGCGTGCGCTTCCCATGTCCACATAGCCGCCGGTGCGTTCGTTCTCGTCCCACGGCTGCGGCACCCAGCCGTCTGCCCGGCGCGAGCAATCCGGCAAATAGACAAGGTCGCTCTCCTTGAGGTACTCCAGCCACGAGAGGTTTTCGCCGTACGTGCGTTCGTGGTTGCCCTCGATGGCGACGACCGGAATGCCTGCCTCCTTGAGCCGCTGAAACTCCTTGACGGCAATAAGAAGCGTGCGTGGGTCGAGAGTGCGTTTCTCAAAGAGGTCGCCGGCGATCAAGAGGAAGTCAACGCGTTCTTCCAGCGCGGTTTCTATGATCCACCGGAAGCCGTCAGTAAAGTCGTCGTAGCGGTCAACGAGACCATACTGCTGGTACCCGAGGTGAATATCGGCCGCATGGAGAAACTTGAACTGCATCACGTGTCTCTCATTGCGGGGCGAAGGGTCACGGCTGCCCCGCACAGGCGCGCATGCCGCGCATCAGATCGTCGACAAGGGAAATGGTTCGTCGGCAAGCGGATCTCGGCTGCGATCCAGCAGTATGCCTTTCGCAATGGTATGCGTGTTTTCTAATTGCTGAGTGCCTGCAACTTTCACGTCTTGTGGGTCTTTGAATGTGACCCGGCCCGTATCCACGCGGAAAACGGCAATATCGGCAGGCGCGCCCACGCTGAGCTTGCCGCAGAGGTGGTCTTGATTGACGGCTTGCGCGGGAGTGAGCGTGCTTAGACGCACGACAGTATCCATGTCCATGCCGAGCGCGAGAAACTTGGACATAACATAGGGAAAGCTCTTCGCCGAGGTTCGGATGCTTCTCTGATGCAAGTCCGTGCTGATGGAGTCGGGTGGAAAGCCTTGCTCCAGCGCCGCGGCGGTAACGGGAAACGAAAAGCTGCTGTTGCCGTGGCCCACGTCGAAGAGCACGCCGCGCTCGCGCGCTGCCCACGCTTCGTCACGCACTTGGCCGCGCATCAAGATGCCGCCGGGCTTGCCATGAAAGCAGTGCGTAACGATGTCACCCGTTCGCAGCATGGGCAGCAGTTCCTGCAAAGTTGGCGCCGGCATGGAGATATGCACCATAAGCGGTATGGAATACTGGTCGCAGAGCTCGCGCCCTATCCACAGCGGGGTCATGCCGGTCTGCCCGGTGCTGGAACGACCCGCCCTAATCTTGATACCGGCAATGAGGCCGCGGTGCATCTCCAGGGTGGCAGCGTTTAGTTCCGTATCGACATAAATCATGTTGTTGAGTTCGCCAACTTCCTGGCAATGCACGAGCCCCTTGGCGCTGAGGTTCAGCAGGGGGATCACGCGCACCTGCGCTTGGTCGATAATGAAGCGCTTGAAGCCGGGGAAGGTAGCGGCGCCGCTGCTGCCGGGATCGATCCACGTGGTAACGCCGTGCCGCGCGCCTACTAAATCGGGGTCGAGGCCCGTGCCGCCTACGCCCCAATAGCAGTGTCCGTGCAAGTCGACCAGTCCGGGCGTCACAATCTGACCGGCCACGTCAATCTCCTGCGTACCGGTACCTGTAAGCGTTCCCGCGGTAATGGCGGCGATTCTGCCGTCGGTGATGCCAATGTCGCCGACGAAGCGCTGATTCTCTCCCGGATCGATAATGTCGCCATTGCGAAGTATAAGGTCGTAGGACATGGATTCTGCCTCCGGTTGAATGCTTGCGCAGTCACTTTCGCTGCATGTAGATTGGGCCTAATAGGAGCGGCGTTGCCAATCGTCGGCGAAGAGATTGAAGTGGCCGAAGCGGTACGGGTGTTCTGCAATTACGTCGAGGTTGAGATCAATGCCGAGTCCGGGCGCTTCCGGGGGTGAAAAGTAGCCATCTTTGACTCGAGGAAAGCCTGGTACTGCCTCACGGACGAAGTCCGGGGCAAAGTCGTCGAAACACTCTTGGATCTTGACGTTGGTGGTGCAGAAGTCAAAGTGCACGCTCGCGGCGGTGCAGGCCGGGCCGTTGGAACAGTGGGGCGCCACCATCACGTAGTGGGCGTCGGCCATGGCCGCAATCTTCTTGAGTTCCATGATGCCGCCCGCGTGGATGATGTCAGGTTGAATGATGTCAACGACATTGTTCTTGAAGAAGCGCGCATATTCATAGCGCGTGAACAGTCTTTCGCCGGTGGCGACAGGAACGTGAATGTCGCGCGCTGCTCGCGCCATGGCATCTTGGTCTTCAGGTGGCACCGGTTCTTCGACCCAACCAGGATTGAATGGTTCGAGTTCCCGGGCAATCTCAATGGCCGTCGCGGGGCTGAACCGACCGTGCATTTCAATGAAAATCTCGACGTCCGGGCCGACAGCATCGCGAATGGCTGCCACCAATTCGATGGACTTGTGCTTTTCTTCAGCTTCCATCTCGTAGGTGCCTGCGCCGAAGGGGTCCACCTTCAAGGCGCGGTAGCCTTTCGCTACGACACCTTTGGCGCGCTGAGCAAAGTCTTCGGGCGTGCGATCGCCGGTGTACCAGCCATTGGCATACGCCTTGAGTCGCTCATGGCATTGGCCGCCCAATAGACGATAAACGGGGACGCCAAGCGCTTTGCCGACGATGTCCCAGCAGGCAATTTCTACCGCACTGAGCGCAGTGTTGGCAACGGGGCCGCCCCGCCAAAAGTCATCGCGGTACATGCGCTGCCAGAGGTCTTCAATGTTGAAGGGATCGCTGCCGACGATGTGCCTACTCTTTGCTGCCTGTAAGTACGCAACGACGGCTTCATCGCGGTTCTGCAGCGTGGCTTCGCCAATGCCGTAGAGGCCTTCATCAGTCATTACGCGGGCGAAGACTATGTTGCGCCAATTGTCGCCCAATACATACGTTTCAACGTCGGTAATTCGCACAGTGGCTCTTCCTCTCCCAAAGTCGGAGTGTATGGTCGCTGTAGTCGCAGTTTAAAGGGAACTTGCACGCAGGTAGCTGTGCTCTTCCCCGCCTGCAGCATTCGCGTACTGCACAATTCTCTCAGGCTGCAGCCGCGTTGCGCAGCGTATTCATAGCATAGCCGAGCGCGCTACCGCTGTCACTGCACGCTGGGATGGCTGCGGAGGGCAAGAGTCCCTGGCACAATGACAGCCGGACTTGGTCGAGGCAACGGTCACGCCATCGCACTATTCTAGCAATGAGACTGGGCAGCAAGCATAGTAAGCGAATGGTATGGACGCGCGCTCCGTCCAATCACCTGCCCTGTGGCGGTAAACGTAATAGGGGCTTTGAAATTTGCCACACTGTGCCATACCATAGAGACAGTGCATTGGATAGTCGCATTACAGGAGTAGTTGATGATCAGCACGGTCCCAGGGAATTATCCAAAGATCGCAAATAGACCCGGTGGGCAGACGCTGCGTCGTGCCATTAGTTCCTTTGACCGAGGGAGGATTTCGGCGGAAGAGCTTGCCGCCGTAGCAGACTCGGTCACGGTAGAGGTGATAGGAGAGCAGGAGCGCGCCGGTATTGACGTGATTACGGATGGGCAAATCCGCTGGCAGGATCCGATTACGTATGTCGCCGGCAACCTGCAGGGTTACGAGATAGGCGGTCTCATTCGCTATTTCGACACAAATACGTTCTACCGGCACCCGGAGGCGACGTCAACGATTGCTTGGCAGGGACCGTTCCTCGTGCGCGACTACGAATTCGCCCGCGACCATGCCACGAAGCCGATAAAGCCAGTGGTCACCGGCCCTTACTCTGTCGCGAAACTCTCACTGCTCGGCAGCTATGCCGACTTTGCGGCGCTGGTAATGGATACCGCAAAGGCGCTAAACCAAGAAATGAAAGCGTTGGCAGCAACGAATCCGGTGCTGATCCAAGTGGATGAGCCAGCAATTGTCTGGCACCGGTACAAGGACGACTGGGACATCTTTCGTGAGGCAATGGACGTGCTCATGGACGGCGTGGACGCCAAGACGGTCTTGCGCACTGATTTTGGCGATGCGACCGGATTGCCGGACTTCTTTGCTTTGCCGTTTCAGGGTTTCGGCCTGGACATGGTGCATGGCAAGCAGAATCAAACGCTCATATCTGACTTTCCGGTCGATAGAGACCTCATCCTTGGCATTATCGACGCCCGCAACGTACGCATGGAGACCGAAGATGCTGTAGTGGAGACGGTTAGTGCGGTAACCCAACGCGTTGCCGCGGACCGCCTAGCCGTTAGCCCAAACACGGGCTTGGAATTCCTGCCGAGAGAGACCGCATATGACAAGCTGCAGAACATGGTTCACGCAGTCAAGAAAGCTCAGGAGGCTGTCGCTTAACGATGGAAGGTCTATGGACAACCCAAGTAGGGAGTTTACCGAAGCCGCCGGCGCTTGCCAAAGCCCGTACAGACTTTGCGCGCGGCAAATTGGCCCAGGCAGAATTGGTGGCATTGGAGCGCGAATATACCAAGTTCTGGATGGACTATCAGAATGAACTGAGACTCGACATTGTCGTCGATGCTGAGATGTATCGAGGCGACATGGCTACATACTTTGCCGAGACGATGCAAGGCATGGAGATCAGTGGCCTCGTGCGTTCGTACGGCAATCGGTATTATCGGAAACCAATCGCGGTCGGGCCGTTGCGGCGGTTGAAGCCATTCACGCTTGACTGGTGGCAATATTCCCAAAGCCTGACGGATAAGCCCGTAAAGGGCGTAATCACCGGGCCCTACACCATGGCGGAGTGGTCGTATAACAACTACTACGCTACGCAGGAAGAATTCGTGCTTGCCATGGCCGCGGTGCTGCATGAAGAGGTGGCTGACCTTGAGCGGGCAGGGGCACAGTTCATTCAGATTGACGAACCGGCAGTCTCCACGCGGCCCGAAGACCTACCGCTTGCCATACGGGCAATGGCGGTGGTCGTAGACGGCATATCGGCTACGACGGGTACCCACATCTGCTACGGTGACTTTGAAGCGATATATCCCAAGATGTTGGAAATTCCGGTTGACGTCATCGACTTGGAGATGGCCAATAGCGACTTTGACCTGCTCGAACTCTTCAAGCGACAGGCGCCCTTCACGAAAAAACTGGCGATGGGCGTGGTGGACGTGCACAGCCACGTCATCGAAAACAAGGAGCAAGTTAAGGCCGGCATATATAGAGGTCTGGACGTTGTGCCGGCAGATAGACTCTACATCGACCCGGATTGCGGCCTGAAGACCCGCACGGTGGACGAGGCGCAGGCCAAACTCGCTGTCATCGTTGAAGCGGTCAAGGAAGTCCGCCAAGAACTGGATCTGGACAACGCCTAGCGCTCAAGAGACTGGAAGGGGCTCAGCCGAGGGAATCATGGACATGCCCTCTCAACGCCGGCGGCTATGTGTTCGTGTGTTTGGACGAGTGCAGGGAGTGGGATACCGGGAGTTCGTGCTAGGCGTCGCTCAGGGCCTTGGGCTTGTGGGATACGTGCGCAACGAAATGACTGATGGGAGTGTTGAGATTCTTGCTGAGGGACAGGCCGATGTTCTGAGATCGCTGCTCCGGCGGCTCGAGAGCGGCCCACTCCTTAGCAGCGTGGAGTACGTCGATCTAACGTGGGATTCGTACTCCGGAGCTTTTTCCGAGTTTCAGATCAGGCGGTAGCATGCAACAGTTCATCGCCACACAGGAATCTGTAAGTCGTCAATATCGCGGCCTGCAGCGGCTGGCGTGGACAATGTTAGTTGCCAGTTTCCTCATCTTTGTTCTTACGGTCATAACGCTTCCGTACGCACTTAACTGGGCCATTGAACGTATTCGCCAAGATGTCGCTGTGCCGGTGCGCGTCATCAGCGGCCAGGTATATGTTCTCACCGCGGGCTCTCCTAGTTGGGTTGTGCGTTCTGAATCCACGCAACTAGACCCCGGAGACAGCATTAGCACGCACGAAACGGCGCAGGCATTCTTCGTGTTGCCCGATGGCAGTACCGTACACATGTATCCCGAGAGCCAGCTAAAGCTCGAGACGTCCAGTATTGTGCGCTATAGGCCTGAGAAAATGCAGATTACAATGCAGCAGGAGCGGGGATATAGCCGCATTGCCATTGCCCCGGTTGCGGAACCCGAAAAGCGCATCTTCACCATACGCGCACCGACACTCAGCGCCACGCTGCAGGAGGGCAGTTACGCTGTGGAGGTGATTGGAGAGTCTCGCAGTTCACTTGCTGCGCGCCTTGGCAATGCGGTAGTTACTGATGGTCAACGCGTGTTGGAGATCTCTGCCGGGGAACGAGCTACAACGGTGGACGGTCGCTTGCCCGCAGAACCACTGCTTGCCGCGCAAGACCTGATTCTGATGGGCGACTTTACCGCGCTCTCGCCAGACTGGAAGGACATCTGGCGGGAAGAAGACCGCTCTGAAGGTCCGCCTAGGGGCAGATTCACGCCTCAGACTGAAGGACTGTACATAAAGCGCACGGGCAGAGGCAATGGACATACTGTGCTTGTGCAGCAGATCAATCGCCCCGTATGGGATTTTGAAGAGCTTAAGCTTACAGTGCGAGTGAAGGCGGTCTACCAGAGTTTGCCCGGGGGCGGCACTGCGGGATCTGAGTATCCGATCATGGTGCGGGTGCTGTTCCGAGATATCTCCGGTGGTGAGACTCCTTGGTACCACGGCTTCTATTACGACGAGCCGACGGACGAGCGCTATTCCACTAGGAGCGCGACGCTCGTGCCTCAGGACGAGTGGTACTTGTACGAGATCGACCTGATCAAATTGACGCCGCGGCCTACCTTCATTCGTACCATTGAAGTCGTGTCGACCGGGTGGTCGTACGAGGGCGCCATCCAGCACATGAGTCTGGTTGGGGAATGATAATCGTCTTGGCCGGCAATGCTGCCGTGGGCGAGAATGTGGGCCGGGAACTTGCCCACTTTCTTCCGCAGACGACCGTGTTGCAACCCGACTACTTTGCCCCAATCCGTAAGCAAACCGATTGCTCAGGTGGAGAGCATGACGACAGTCCGGCGGCAGCGTGGCTAGCTGAGGCGCTTGCTGTGAGCGCGCGGAGGATTTCTGCACACGGTGGCACTGGCGTCATCGTCCTGCCGCGATTGGAGAGCGTCTCTTCACTGATGGTAGCCTTCGATCAAGACTCGGCGCCGCTCTACCTCTTTCTCTTGCGCAAGCCTGCGCGTTACCAGGGGATCTTCCGGCGGGGCGAGTTCATTGATGCCAAGGGCGGCGGCACTGCGACTTTGGCACAGCAAATCTTCGAACTCGCGACCGCAGGCAAGGGTCTAATTCGACCCGCGCCGTTCGGTACGGGAGATTCTAGTTTGCTGCCGTCTGAGGGCGGCCCAAGTACGGGTGTAGACATAGTCGAGATCTCTCGGATTGCGCGCATTGTGGAACGCTACGGCGAACGGTTTCTCAAGAGAGTGTATACAGAGGCGGAGCAGGCGCTCTATCGCGGGCGCGTGCCGGAACTGGCGGCGCGTTTTGCGGCAAAAGAAGCGGTTTCCAAGGCCTTGGGAACCGGCATCTGGGGAATTCGCTGGCGTGAAATGGAAATTCTGCCGGACAAGCGCGGCAAACCGTTGGTCTACCTGCACGGCGCCGCGGCAGCGCGGGCGCGAACACTTAATCTACGTCACTTTGCCGTAAGTTTGAGCCATAGCCGCGAGTTCGCGATGGCGGTTGTGGTGGCTACGTAGCAGGACAATGCAGGACACGAGATAACTGGGACGGGCCTTCAATAGAGTCCGCAAGCATTGCAAGTGTCAGCGACACCGGCGATTTGCATAACGCAGGTGTCCAGGGTCCACGGGAGAGGGCCGCGTAGTCTCTTGGCGCCGGTGAGTTCCAATGAGTCGGTTATCACGGCGCTTTGAAGACTTGCCGGCAAGCGGATAGTGGATAGGTGATGCGCAGATTGCAATCCTTCGCTACCGGCAACTAAATCGACCACTTGGGAATCGCATTAGAGGAGCGTGAGGGTGAAGCTGGTCAAAACCGAAGCAATGCGCCGGCTTGAGGCTGATGCGGTCGCAATCGGGATGGCGGAACCTACCCTCATGGAGCTGGCCGGCTACAACATTGCCGCTCTCCTGCGAGAAGAAGGGCAGCTTGGCTCTGGGGAAAGGGTGCTCATACTTGCCGGCTCTGGCAACAACGGCGGCGACGGCTTAGTAGCTGCGTACCATTTGCAGCGGGCCGGCATGCGGCCCTGCGTCTACTTGACCCGAAGACGAACTGATGACTCTAATCTGACGCGCGTTTACTCTCTGAATATCCCTGTGGCCGTCCACGGAGAGGACGAGAGCGCGAATTTGCTCGGAGAGTGGATCGAGACTTCCGACTGCGTGCTCGACGCCCTGCTTGGGATCGGCGCGACACCGCCGCTGCGCGGCAGCGTCCTTGAAGTACTCACGACACTGCACGCGACTCTGCCTGCCGAGACTCTGCGCGTTGCGGTTGACATTCCCAGCGGAATCGATGCCGATACCGGCGAAGCCGACGCTCACGCGTTTCAGGCCCACTTTACGCTTGCCACGGGCCTCGCGAAACCGGGTTGCTACGTGGGCAAGGGCGCTGACTGCGCCGGTGAAGTGCTCGTCGCGGACATCGGGCTACCAACGGAGTGGGCAGAGCACTTGCCCGTGCAACGAACGTCGGCTTCACTGGTGCAGGCACTCTTGCCTAAACGCCCGGGAGGGGCACACAAAGGCACTTTTGGCAGAGCGCTCATAGTGGCCGGCTCACCGCGCTACATTGGGGCGGCGTACCTGAGCGCTACGGCTGCGGCACGGGCCGGCGCGGGTCTCGTTACGCTCGCCGTTCCTGCTTCTATCCACCCCATGGTGGCGGCAAAAGCCTCGGAATGCACGTTCTTGCCGCTGCCCGACCGGGCCGGATGCCTCACGCCAGACGCCTTAGAACCGATTATCAACGTGCTGCCACAGTACCGCGCAGTGCTCGCGGGCTGTGGGCTGGGAAATGATTCTGATACGTTTTCATTTGTGCGCGCTTTCGTGGACTACTTGCGCGCTGGCGCAGATGCTTTGCCGCTGGTGCTGGACGCCGACGGCATCAATGCGTTCGTCGGCCTGGCAATGCAAGCAACCCTTCCGGCACACACGATTCTCACACCCCACGCCGGTGAGCTGGGCCGCCTGCTCGATTTACCGGCAACTGCTGCTGACGAGGGCCGGCTGCAGTTGGCCCCTCAATGCGCTGCCGACTGGAATGTCGTGATGCTAGCAAAAGGGGCGCCGACGATTGTCAGTGCGCCTGATGGATTGACCAACATCAACCCGCACCGCAATCCGGCCCTCGCGACGGCGGGCACGGGAGACGTTCTGGCAGGAATCGTCGTTGGCCTATTGGCACAGGGAGTTCAACCCCGCGAAGCGGCAGTGGCTGGCGCGTTCATCCATGGCGAGGCCGGAGAGCACGTTCGCGCTCGCCTGGGAGTGAGCGGACTGCTGGCTTCGGACTTGCTTAGCGAAATCCCTTTGGTGATGAAGGCGCTCCGAGAGTAGTCCACAAGCATTGACTTGAATCCTTGTGGGCTTGCCTGCCAAGTCAATCGGCTCGGTGGAAACGGGTTGTGGGCTCGGCCAATTGAGACGCGCGGCCGCCCGGTGCCCGCTTAGGAGTGAGCGGTCTCTTCAACCGCTGACTCAGAGCACATCAATCCGCGCCGCTTGGCTAGCGCTTGACTGGACTCAGTCGCAAGGCGCAGCCACGTTGGGGTACGGTGTGTCAGCTTGCTCCATGTCACTATTGCACGGAGCCGTTTCCGAATGCTACCGCTGGACATTCCTTCCTACAAGAACACACTGGCGGCGCATGCAGGGCAGTCTCTCAAGACTCTATCAGCCCTTCCTGGGGCACAACCCAGGGCACAGATGGGAGATGCTCCAACAGCTTAGCGCGTGGCAACGGCATGTTTCCAACGGGTACGTCAATGACTACTGGCGCCTGGCGTTCCAGCGCGAGCGGAAGCAGCGTTTCCAATTGCATAGGGTCATCCGCCCGCATGCCGACTGCGCCGAATGACTCGGCGAACGTGACAATGTCCGGATTGTGCAGGTCGGTCTCGTATGTTCCGTCAAAGAACTCGTCCAAATCGTGGGCGACGTTGCCGTAAGAATTGTCTCTGAAGACAATGGTCGTTGTATTGATCCCGTACCTGACCGCCGTGGAAAGTTCAGAGGAGTTGAACATAAACCCACCGTCACCGATGACACATACCGCGGGGCGATCGGGTTTTGCCACTTTAACCCCCAGCGCTGCTGCGAAGGAAAAGCCAACATTGAACGAGTAGCCGGAATCGATGAATGTCTTGGGATAATTCACCTGATAATGGGTGCGGGCGTAGTAGCCGAACTGCGTGACATCCCAGACGATGAAGGTGTTTTCCGGGATGCTGTTCCGCATTGCATCCAGGATCGGATACTGGGGTTCCTTTAGCCTGATGTCGTGATAGGCGATCAGGCGGCGTGCCGCGCTCACCGCTTCGGCAGGCGACGGGCGACTTCCCGCCCCGGCCTCGACAAGGAAAGGAAGCAGAGCTTCGATGGTCGCTCTGGCGTCGCCATGCAAGGGGAGGGTGTTGGACTGGACTCTTGTGATCTCGGAGTCGTCTATGTTGATGTTTACTAACGTGGACGCCTCGCCGGCCGGATTACCCAGCGAAAAGCGGGTGCCGATGCCGATTACGACGTCGGCGGACTGCATCACATCGAAGAGCTGGTTCATTTCGGGTCTCTCCCCGGCGGGGCTGAGACACGCGCCGTAAGACAGCGGATGGCGGTCCGGGATGGCTCCCTTGCCGCCCGCAGACGTGATTACGGGTATGTTAGTTGCTTCGACCAGTGCGAGGAGAGCTTGTTCCGCGCCTGATAGCGCTACGCCGCCGCCGGCAAATATCAGGGGCAGACGAGATTGGGCGATGACCTGGGCGGCCTCCTGAAGGTGTTCCCGGCTCGGCACATTTCGCGAAAACCTAGCCGGATTCCGCAACGTGACTTCCTCTCGCTCCACCCCGGCCTCGGGTGGGACCTCAAGAAGGACCGGACGAGGCCGGCCGGTACGCATCTGTCTGAACGCTTCGCACACGGCTTCCGGGATTTCCCGGGGCCTGAGCGCCTGTCGTTGCCACTTGGTCACCGGGCGCACCACAGAGGGCTGGTCTGAGATTTCGTGATAGATCCCAAGGTTCTTACCGATCAGGCCGCGCGGGATTTGGCCGACAATGACGAGTACGGGCGAGGAGCGGGCGTATGCCGTAGCGATTCCGGATGCGGCATTGTACAGGCCGGCGCCCGGAACCACCAGAGCTACGCCCGGTTTTCCGGATGCGCGCGCATAGCCGTCGGCCATGTGCGTCGCGCCGGCTTCATGGCGGGTGGTGATCATGCGTATGCTTGGTTCGTCCCGCAGGGCGGCGATGATCCCGGACATGTATATGCCGGGAATCCCAAATACGAACTCAACGCCCTCACGCACGAGTGACGCGACAAGGGCTTCACCTCCACTCATCTTAGCCATTATCCCTCCTGTCCCTCTGGCTAAGGCAGGAACTGTAATAGTTCTACGCCCGGTGAGATCGAGCGTTCCTGCTTCAACGCCACACGCCAATGATTGCGCCCTGGATTAGCAGAGCAACTAACACATAGCCGTAGTCTATGGCAAAGAGCCGCTTCGAGATCCCTGAGTACATATTGTTCTGAAACGTCGCCGGGCCGACGAAGCCAACCCATGCAAGCAGGGCCACGAGCAGGCCGATGAGAAGTGTCATCGACTGGATGCTCGCGTTGACGTGGTGAATGAAGATTGAAAGCACGAGCGCCATCAAGAGCGAAAGCAAGAAGGATACGAGATAGATGATTGGATTTGGGTTTAGATCGTCGGCGCTCTTGCCGATCAAACCCATCCACTTCTTGCCGAAAATCGGACCGTACCAGAGAAAGCCCAGCACCATGTTGGAGACACCCGCCACAAGGATGGCAAGGTAGTTCAAATCAGTGACGATAAGGTCTGACATTCTTCTCACTCCTCATCTTGCTAATTCATCATGGACGCCAGTCTAAACAATAGCGCGCAAACTGAGCAATCGCTTGCGTGAGTCTTGTTCGGCCGTTTTGTGGTGCGAATAGCGCACCACGCATGGATGTCCTGATAGTGTCGGCACTAGATTTCCTGGAAGAATGGGACATTCGCGGTACAGTCACCACATCGTCCACAAAGCTACCCGATTACGGCGGCAATCGCCTCTTCAAGAATGTCTGCGCCGAGCAGTGCCTCTTCTTCCGTAATCACAAGGGGCGGGGCAACCCGGATGGCGTTGCCGTAGAAGCCGATGGGCGCAATCATCACCAGGCCCCTATTGAAGGCTTCGTTGATGATAGCCTGTGTCATCTCGGGAGCGGGCTCACGGGTGTCGGGGTCTTTAACGAACTCGATGCCAAATACCAAACCAAGACCGCGCACATCACCGATGGCGGGATACTTGTCCTGCATCGAGCGGAAGCGCGCATCGAGGATTGCGCCGATGCGGGCGGCGTTGTCGGCTAGGTTTTCTTCCAGAATCACATTGATGTTTTCCAGCGCTACGCGGCTCGAGAAGGCATTGCCGCCGTGAGTGCTCGATACCGAGCCCGGCGTCAAGACACTCATGATGTCTTCTTCGCCTACGACTGCGGAAACGGGCACCGTGGATGAGATACCCTTGCCCAGACAGAGGAGATTCGGCTCAATGCCGTAGTGCTCAAAGCCAAAGAGCTTGCCGGTGCGCCCGAATGAGGCCTGCACTTCGTCGATGATGAGCACCGCGCCGTTCTCTTTGCACCACTGCGCAATCATCTGCAGCCAGTCTTTGGGAGCAATGATCGAACCGGCTGAGCCTTGATAGGTCTCCACCAGCACCGCGGCGATGTCTTTCTCAGATTCCGTCTCAATGATCCACTTGAAGTACTCGAAGCAGCGTTCGCTGCACTCGTCTTCGTGGCCGCGGCAGAGGATGCTGCGGTAAGGGTAGGGGAAAGGCGCAAAGACGACACCGGGTAGGAACGGCCCGAACCCTTTGATACCCGGGCTGGAACGCTTGCCGTTGACCGACATGGCGCCAAAGGTGCGGCCGTGGAAGGCCCCGTGAAATGCCACGATCTCGTGCTTGCCGGTGTAAAGGCGCGCAATCTTCATGGCCGTCTCGATCGTCTCGGCGCCCGTGGAGAGCACAATTGCCCGGGAGAGGTTCGGCGGCGTGATTTCTACGAGCTTCTTGGCGAGCTGCGGGCGCCATTCGTTGAGAAAGTCGTACGTGTTGACGGCCTTCTCTGCCTGTTCCTGCATCGCCCGCACCAAACGAGGATGACTGTGTCCGGCATTCGCAACGAGCACGCCGCTGGTGAAGTCCAGAAACGTGTTATCGTCCATGTCGGTAGCCCACACGCCCTCCGCGCTCTTCCACACGATTGGCACCTGCTCGCTGGAAGCACTGGGTTCGTACTTTTCAGACATCTCCTTTATTTCTCGCGAGCGCGGGCCGGGCAGTTCAGTATTGAGTACCGGACCGCGGAGACGGGTGCTAGTCTTCATTGGTCTTCCTCCTGTGAAACTCGTTGCGTTTCGTCTTTCGTGTACTGATTGATCTGAGAATGTATGTCGTATCATGTGATCTTGCGCAATGCGTATCGTGGCATCTTCTCAGCAAGGCCTGTGCTGAATTCTCGGCGAGCAGAACTGCAGTGGTTCTAGCTATCATCGCTACCCGCAGGTATCGCGCGCAACATGAACTCATCGAACATCGGCACAGTTGAATCTTTGTCCCCGTCCTCTGATTTCCACAATTTGCCCTCACTCAACAGATTGAGACGCGTCGGGCTCAATGAAAATACAGGTAACTAACTCCCGGGCAATGGCGCAAGACAGTCATCTATAGCGATATTAGCGATGTTATCTGAATTAGCAAAGTTATTCGAAGTTGCTGTTCCTTAGCCTAATAGTGCGCTCTGTGGTCCTTACGTATCTAAGAATGTGCGCAAGCCTGCTTTTGCACCGGAGAGCACCGGCTCACCGTGTGACGTCACAACGGCATCGAAGGCCGCGCTGTGCAGAGGTCTTAGAGCGGCGCGCTCATGTGGCTGAAACACCCGCCAATCCGCGGCGGGATGCGCGATCAGGCCGTCGCCAATCACGAGAACGCCAGGCCCACACGGAACCAGGAGCGCCGTCTCTCCTGCCGAGTGCGAACCTTCCAAATGAAACGCCTTGATGCCGCACGGCAGCTCCTCATCGCTGCTGTAGACGCGGTCGGGCATTAGGTCCAGGTTGCTAAGCGCTGCTTCCGGCGCCCAGATTTCCGCCCGCAACGCCGACTTGCACGAATAAGCGTCGCGCTCGTGGTTGCCGGTGGTCAGGAGCACGATGATTGACTTGCTGGGATGGCTGAACGGGCTCAGGCCCTCATCCGGCGTGAACGGGTCGATGAGCACGTTCTCGTGCTCGCCTTCAACCCAGACACTGTAGGCCTCTCGCCCAGGACGATACGGCGCGCGCCAACAGTAAAAGCCGGGGAAGAGTTGGTCCATAGTGCTGCCGCGCTCACCTCAGCGTCACGATTGTGCCGCTGTCTATGCTCTGGTGGACGGCCTCGGCGATTCGCGTAACTTCGAGCGCATCCTCACCGCCGGGATAGCGGCCTTCTAGCTGGTCGATCGTGCCGCCCTCATGCAAGAATTCAAGATTGTCGATGAAGTCCAAGATGCTTTCATAGCCGTAGCCGCGATAGACGACGTTGCCGTGTTTGTCCTCTTCCTCGCGCATGAACGCCTCGTTGTAGGTGCGCATGCCATCCTTATAGCTCGCCGCTTCCATGCCGCGGTTCTGGCTGTCCACCTCGGCGAAACCTTCGGTGCCAACGAGGCGTATAGACTGATTTACGATGGCTTCAAATGTATCAGGGAGCACCCAGCCGGTATCGAAGAAGACACTCGTGCCGCCCTCGAACTCTACCTTCGCCTGAATAGCATCGTAGGTGTCGATACTTGCGGCGGCGAGCTTTTTCTTTTGACCGGTGGCATAGACCCTTGTGGCTTCCTTCTTGATGCACCATCGCACAAGGTCGTAGAAGTGCACGCCGAGGAACCACGCCGGACTGGTCGAACCGGCCCAGTGGGGAAACCAATCTCGCGGCACGACAATCTTGTCTTCCATATGCACATAGCCGTAGAGCACTTCGCCCAGCGTGCCGTCGTTGCACTGGCGTTCGAGGGCCAGATGATAAGGGTCATAGCGCTTGTGAAAGTCAACCTGAAGAAAGACTTGGTTGGCCTTGCAAGCATCTACGATGGCCTGGCACCCGGCGCTGGTCACGTCTAATGGCTTTTCGACAAGGACGTGCAAACCGCGGTTCGCCGCCTCGATCGTCATTTCCCGGTGCAGGTGGTCTGGCGTGACGATCGTGACCGCGTCCAGCGACTCTTTGTCAAGCATCTCCCGCCAATCCGTGTAGATGGGGATGCCAAACTCATCCTTGCGTTCCTGGTCCCGCGCAGGGTCTCTGCCCGAGGAACAAGCGGCCACGAGCACGGTGCGGCCCTCGTTCTGCGCCTGCTTGAACACACGCAGGTGACTGATGCCAAAGACCCCGGTGCCAATGACACCAATGCGAATAGCGTCTGCCATGGGATTTCTTCCTCCTAGGTCTCTTCGCTGGTTGTGATGGTCAGGGAGTGCGCTGTGCCTCGCACAACCGTGTTAGCGCATGATCGCACACACACAGCAGATAACTACTGCATAGATCGACGGCCTGGCTGCGCGCGTGCCGTGTGCGGCGAACGCGGGGGCGCATGGGATTGGATTAGGTCAAGGGCAATATTGCCGGCCTGCGGCCCGTAGGGATTGAGCGCCTCTTCTATGAGCTCGCGGTAATACCCGTTGGCGTAGAGCGCTCTTGCCATCTTGTCGGCTAACTGCTGCCAAGATCCCTGTGATGGACTGCGTACCATCCGCCCCACCACGGTTGCGAATTGCACTTCGAGCGGCACCACCGGCACGAGCCAATTCTGAAAACGCACTCTGCCGACAACGCCCCATACGGCACCGCCCACGCCCTCTAGCAGTATACCCTGTTCGCTTTCGCGCGGTTCGCGCACGAGGACGGTTACAGGCGCATGTTCCACAGTGAGGGTGAGCTTGACGTGGTCGGGTTCCTGATTGTCCGGTTCTTCGTCTAGCCAGTCCCACAGGTGGCGAGACCAGGTGTCGAGCGTTTCAGGAGAGCTGAGAATGCGCAATTCGTTCGGAGTGACTGCAATGTCCTGCAGTGCTGAAGCCGCGCTGCCAATGATCGCCCAGTCCGCTTCTTCATCCTCAAGCGGTTCATACACGCGATGGAGGATGAACGCCAGCGCTTCCCAGATTCTGCGGCTGTCACCGCTGTCTTGCTCGTTGCGCGACATAATCCTCACATTGGGGAAGTCTTCGTCCGAGTTGACATATCGCTTTCGCTACCCAACCTCGCACCAATCTTGCACAAATTGCGTTAGCGCGCAGGCAGCGTCAACCATATCGGCTACGGCAAAGTGCTCGTGCGGGCCATGTGCGGTCGCAAGATCGCCTGGGCCGAAAACGACCACGGGCAGCTTGCCGACACGGGCGTAAAGGCGCGCATCGCAGGAGACGTTCCAACCAAAGACCTCACTTGCCACGCCGGCTTGCTTTGCGGCGCTGTGCAGCAACACTGGTAGCGGATGATCGTAAGGTATCTCATATGAATCGTTACGCAGTTTGTTGAACGCAATCGTGGTGTGATTCCGAATCCAGTCATCGGGATGGGTTGCAACAATGCGTTCCAGGTCTGCCCGCACGTCATCCATGGCTTTATTCGGCAAGAAGCCGACGCCGCCTTCGACTACGGCCTCGCCTGCGACGGCGCTCGGCCAGTGTCCGCCCTGGAAGATACCGACATTCAATTGCACGGGGGCATCGTAGCGTTCGAATCCGTGATATCCTTTGCTCATTGCCACCAGTTCTTTTTCGTATTCCTTGAAGCTGGCGATAAGGGCGATGCCCTTATCAATGGCGCTGACGCCTTCGTGCATGCGACCCATGTGCATGCTCACGCCTTCAATGCCAATTTGAAACCAGAGCGCGCCCCGGTTGGCAGGGTGAATCTGGGCAAGGGACGGCTCCATGACGACTACGCCATCGGCGCGATAGCCCGCATGAATGAACGCGAGGGCGCCGTTGCCGCCCACTTCTTCTTCTGTCACGAGTTGCAAGGCCAGGTCGCCCTTGAGTGATATCCCAAAGTGCGCCAGCGCGCGCATGACAAGCAGTAGAGTCGTTACCTGCCCCTTGGCATCGTTGCTGCCGCGCGCGTACAATATCTCGCCCCGCTCAGGGTCCTGAATGCGCTCGTAGCGCTGCCCTTCGCTCTCAGGCACAACGTCGAGGTGGGTCTGCAGAATGAGGCTGCGGCCGCCTCCGCTGCCCGCTCGGGTAGCCAATACATTAGCGCGAACGTGGTCCGGGTATTGATCGAGTTCAGGCACCGGCACATGATGGGGATTCGCCGCGATATCTTGTGGAAAAGGCACTTCAGCTACGGTCAGATCGAGGCCCTGGAAGGCGTCGATAGCGGCAGCCAGTGACTTTTCCTCGTTGCCCAGCTTGCTTTCCAGAGCGCAGATCGCGAAGAGCCAGTCTGCGATTGCAGCGGCTTCACGTTCGAAAAAGGCGCGTACGTCCGTGGGAAGAGGTCTCGTCATAACGCAGAAATGGTATCATATTTTGCTCGCTGCAACCAAGCTAGTGTATTCTCAGTGCACAGCATCAACCGATAATGCATGCGGGCATTTCGACTTTCTTCTGTGGCCGGGAGAATGTGGTCACGAGTTCACCTCAGAAAATCGGCGCACGTGTTAACGTTGGGGCACTGACCAGCCCTGCGCCAGACCAAGAATAGGCACTAAGGTCGTGAAGCGCTATGTGCGCGCTCACAGGCAGAGCAGGCGAGAAGTGTGGGCTTTCACTCACAGTCTTGTAGCGATTTAGCCGTGGCAAAAAAAGCTGATGTCTCGAACGCACAACTGAAGAAGGAGCATCCTCATGGCAGTATTGACTGGGCGCGTTAGCGGGGCGGACGAAGCCTACTTTGGCTATCTCTTGCGGCAAGCCCGCGAGCACAACTGGCGACGCAAGCGCAAGCTACACTCCTTCAGCTCGGCGCAAGACTGGCAAACGCATATGCAGGAGGTCCGAAAGAACTTCCGTCGCTCGCTGGGACAGTTCCCGGAGCGGACGCCGCTCAATCCACAATTGGTGGGCATCCTCGAGCGCGACGGCTATGTTGTTGAGAAATTGCTCATTGAAAGTCAGCCGGGATTTCCGGTTACGGTCAATCTTTATCGTCCGCCGGAAATAACGGAGCCGCTGCCGGCCGTGCTCAATCCCTTGGGCCATTGGGCCGACGGCAAAGGGGAAACAGTGGTACAAGCGCGGGGGATAGGACTAGCCCGGCACGGGTACGTGGCGCTTGTCTATGACCCCATCGGACAGGGCGAACGCAGCCAACATTGGGACCTTGCTACAAATACCAACCCAGTGACCAGCAGCACTGAACAGCACGCCGGCGCGTGCCTACCTTGCTGGCTGGTCGGCCAGACGGTGATTAATCACATGGTCTGGGACGGCGTGCGCATGCTGGACTACTTGGAGATGCGCACTGACGTGGACTCCAGTCGCATCGGGTGTACGGGCGCGTCCGGCGGCGGGACGTTCACCATGTTCCTCACGGCATTCGACGACCGCATCAAGGCGGCGGTGCCGGTGTGCTCGACCGCCACCTACGAACGGATGCATTCGAAAGGACAGATCGGCGATCCCTGCCAGGATCCTGTGGGCAGTTACCCAGACGACATGGATATGGCGGACTTGCTAATGAGCCGGGCGCCGCTGCCAATGCAGATCATGTCGACAACCTATGACTTCTTTCCCTTGATTGGCGCTCGCGACGTTTATGCCGACGTGCTTGACTGCTATACGGCGCTCGGTGTGCCTGAGCGGGCAAACATGGTGGAGCCGCCGGCCCATCACGACTACAACCAGCCGATGCGCGAGTCGATGTACGCGTGGTTCAACCGGTGGCTGAAGGACGAGACGGAACCGGTGACGGAAGTGCCCTTTACGCCGGAAGCGCCGGAAACGCTCTGGTGCACTCCTTCCGGTCAGGCAATCCTGAGTGATCAAAATGAAACGGTTGTTTCATTGAACGAACGGCGCGCACAGGAACTCGCGCCTGCCGTGCCTGAGATGGCGAAGCCAAAGGCTGCTGAACAATACCGGCAGGACATTCGCAAAGCGGCGCGGGCAGTGCTTGCTTACGATGAAAGACCCGCTGCCGGTGCTATGCAGACATTGGGGACGCAAACCGTTGGGGGTCTGCAGGTCGAGGAAGTGTACTTCGAGAGCGAAGTTGACCTGCCGGTACCTGGCCTGGTCTATCATCCTCCAAGTGAAGGCCCACATCCCGCAGTTGTCTATGTCCATGATCTGGGCAAGGATGCTGAAGCCCATGAGAACGGCATCCCCGCCGCATTGGCCCGTGCGGGTAGCCTGGTCTTTGCCATGGACTTGAGGGGTTGGGGCGAGACCCGGTGGAACGCGCAGGTTGTCTACCGCCGCGACGATCTTGCGCTGCTCGGGACAGACTCCCGCCTGGCATACATGGGCTACTTCCTAGGCGAGTGGCCGCTGACGCAGCGCGTGACCGACGCCATTCGCTGCGTGGACCAGATAGTGGCGCGAGATGATGTTGCGACGGACCGTATCGCGGTGCTCGGCCAACGCGGCGGCGGGCTGGTCGCGCTGCATGCCGCCGTGCTCGACGACCGCATTGGTTCGGTAGCCACGTACGAGACGTTGGCCTCATACCGTCACATCACGCGGGCGGGGCAGTACACTGTGCCGGCAAGCAGCTTCTTGCCCGGCGTGCTGTTGCATTACGACTTGCCAAGCCTAGTTGGGGCGCTGGCTCCGCGAACCGCCGCGATCGTTAACCCGGTGGATGCGGTTTGCGAGCCGATAACCCAGGAAGAGGCTGAGGAGGTTTTCTCACCGTCCGCACTGATGTTCAAGCGCCTGGATGCGAAGAAAGGCTGCAAAGTTCAGTCACGGGCGTCGCGCACGGAGGCGCTAGCCGCGCTGGTTGCGTGGTCGCAGCGAGGATAGCGCAAGCAATTAACGTCAGCAAATTGCTCCCCACTGTCGGGTGCAGAAACCGCTAGGCCAGCCATTGTTACTTCAAGCAAATGCGTCACCATGTGAACGCTAGTCTTGATGAGTCTGCGTCACTCCCGCGGGAATTTGAGAAAGCGTCTCACGGCACCGGCTAGCGCAAATGCGCCCGTCGTGGTACGTTAACACATAGAGTCTTGGGATCCCCTCCCTGCTTCCTGTTGTCTTAGCTTTCCAATTATCCTCAGTTGGCCACTATGCCTCGCATTACCCGCCGCCACTTTCTTGCTGCTTCCCTTGGACTACCGGCGCTCTTTCTGACCTGTGGTCAGCCGGTCGAGACTGCACCGCGTGCCGGGACTACTCCCGTGCCCCGTGTCTTCACAAATTTGCCGACTTCCGGACAGGGTGTACGCAGCACCCCGTCAACGGTTGCGACACCTGTAGCTCCGGAGCCGGTAGAGCTTTGGCACTTTGCTTGGGATGACCCGATTGAGCGGCGTCTTTGGTCTGCTGTACGCCAGCAACTCGGGGAAGATTTACCCCATATCCAACTGCGACAGGAGTTCTACGGACGTCCTGTTGAAGAGACTGCGGCAATTTCGGCTGCAGCCGGCTTGCCGCCGGAAGTCGCCTCGATTCAGGATATGTTTTTTCCGCGCTGGGTAGAACGCAACCTGTACGTAAACATCCAAACGCTCGCAAGTGATTGGCTGGGAGAAAATGGGGCGAGCGGCATAGCTGCGGCGGCGCTCAATGCGTTCCGTTACTACCCGGAAGCGAAACAACCCGGCGTGGGCGACTACTACGGCCTACCCTGGCGCAGCAACCCGAGGCTGCTCTTTCTCAATGAAGACATATTCAGGAAAAATGGCCTTGCTGGGACTGTCTCAGAAGAGCGGTGGACGATTGAGAGGGTAGAGGAAGTTGCACAACAGCTAACTGAGGTGAGATCGGGCGACCGACTGCAAACAGCAGGCATTGGCTTCCCTGATTCTTGGTTTCAATCACTTCCCTGGCTGTGGAGCGGCGGAGGTGACGTCTTCGACGACACAGGCAAGGTCAGCACGGTCGCATCCCCGGAAGCGGAACGCACGCTGCGCAGACTTCAAGCCTGGCGGCATACAATGCACATTGCGCCACGGGTGGGAGAGCTAGGCGCGGACACGTATGTGCAAAACTTTGCCACCCAGCGACTGGCGATGTTTTTGGGCAGCGCGAATGATATGTTCCGCCTGCGCGCGACAGACGCCGCATGGCAGGCAAGAGCGCTCCATCCGATTGGGAACGGCGAGAACCGGACTTTGGCCGCATATGACGGCCTTGCCATCGTGACGGGATCGCAGCAATTTGACACTGCGTGGGAGTTCTTACGCTGGGCCCTGCGCCCAGAGGTGCAGGCGCTTCTGCTCGACAGTGAATGCGCGCTGCCAATTCTTCCACAAGCAATCGCTTCCAGCCACGTGGAGCCACACTACAGCGCGGCGCTACTGGGAGAAACCGATGCCCAGAGATCGCTGCCAATTGGGGTAACTTTCCCGCTCTACAGCCCGGTTATTGCCCACTACTACCACATGATGATGAATGGGGGACACGCTCCCGTTCCTGACACGCTGCGCAAACTTGATTCGCTCCTTGGATTCATCTTGGAACGGCAAACGCTCCCAAGTAATTGGCAGTAGTCCTGACCTAATGATGTCCTCGAACTTGGGATGGCACTTAGAGACGCGACCGTCTCTAATCGCAATGCGGTTGGTAGGGAGTTTGTCGCATGACACCAGCCATTCTTGTACCGGCAGGAGACGCACGTGGAAATCCTAGGTAACCTGTGGCGTTTGCTTGACCTAACCCTGTTCACAGTAGATGCAACAGACGTTGACATAAAGAATATCTTGGTTCTGTGCGCAATCTTGGGCCTAACCTGGGGTATTGGCCGGCGGGTACGACGCATCATTCAAGATCTTGCGGCGGAGGACGATCAACCGAACGCACCTACGCAGTACGCCTTCGGCGCGATTATCCACTACCTTATCGTAATCATTGGCTCATACATTGGATTTCGCACGTTGGGCTTCGATCTAGATGCCCTACTGGTAGTGCTGGGAGCGCTGGGTATCGGCATCGGCTTTGGCCTACAAAGCATTGTCAACAACTTCGCCTCCGGTCTCATTCTCCTTGCAGAGCGTCCAATCAAGGTGGGAATTGGCGACGTTGTTGAGGTGAACGGGCAACTTGGCACCGTTGAACATCTCGGGGCGCGAGCTACGACGCTGCGTAAATTCGATCACACGCAGGCGGTCGTGCCAAACGCCGATTTCCTTTCTTCTGTTGTGATCAATTGGTCTCTCGACGATCGGCGCATCCGGCTCGACTTCAGCGTGCACGTTTCCTACGATTCCGATACTGAGCTGGTGGAGGAGACTCTTTTTGGTATTGTGCGGGGTCACCCGGCAATACTCGATGAGCCGGAACCGCGCGTGTTCTTCCGCGCGTTCAACGACTCTGCTCTCGATTTTTGGGTGATCGCGTGGGTTGCCGATTTGACCGACCGCTTCCAGACGGTGAGTGAATTGCACCACACGGTCTGCGATACCTTTCGGGAGAAGTGCATCGAGATCCCGTTCCCGCAACGGGACGTCTATTTGCGGGCCGCGAGCACTTCCGACAAGACTCCCCAGACCACCTAGGAATCTCTACGGGTATTGCTATCGCGTCTATTCCCTCAGTGAACGCGTGCTGCGCCGGGGCCGCTTGAGCGGGCGCAGGCCTTCAGTGAGGTATGCCTGCACGACCAAGTCCACAAGAATTTCATCTACGTCAGCGCTAGAGCGCTGCTTCACGTAGGAGGCGCGTCCACTTCCCATGAGGCGCACATGTGGATCTTTGCCGCCATCGTTGAAAATCCAGAAGGTAATGTGGTGCGTTACGGGCCAGAGCGCTCAGAAATTCCGCTCCCCCCGGAACTCAATCGTCGTCTTGTTCAATTTCCAAGTTCTATTGGGATCAAGCGCGAGAAAAAAGTCCATTACTGCTCTACCGGCCGCCGCCGCGGCCGGCGTTGTGCGGTCGAAGGAGGCGGCGAGCGGAGAAGCGTCGCCATCCATTGCGTGGACGCTCACCGGGGGAGAGGCAGCGAAATCCAACGATCCTCGGCGTGGGACCGCTCGGCGGCCTCCAGCACTTCTTGGGTACGCAGCCCATCCGCAAACGTCGGAAACGCACAAGGCGCGCCGTCGAGAATGGTATTCACAAAGGCGGGAACGTGCGACCGGCGGCTGGCAGTCAGACGAGAAGGAACGGGTGCGAGCATTTCGGCGCCGTCCTTGCTAAAGGGGCCTACTGAGACCTCGATACGGGGCTCTGCACCGTTTTGAAAGACCAAAGAGCCCTTGTCTCCGTAAATCGATATCCGCTGGTGGTTTTGGCGACCGGTCGCAAAGCGCGTGGCGGCAACGACACCAGTCGCGCCGTTCTCGTAGGCTGCAAGGAAGGTGGCGGAGTCATCCACGTCCACGGGGCCCATGCCTGAACCATCCTGCAACGGGCGTTCATGAATGAACGTGGCCAAGTGGCCGCGCACGCCGGAGATGCCCCCGGCCAGCCACAGCGCCAGGTCGGTCGCATGAGAGCCCAGGTCTGCAAGCGCCCCCGTTCCCGTCAGCTTTTTCTGAAAGCGCCACTCCAAGACCCGGTTTGGATTCACCGAGTAGCTTTGGTAGTACTCAATGCTGAAGTGCTTGATGTCGCCAAAGATTGCTTCTTCTGTGAGTTCTTTGATGTAGCGTGCGGCGGGAAATGTACGGTACGTGAAGTTTATGCCGGTCACGACGCCTTGGGACTGGGCAAGGTCGTACATTTCCCGGGCCTGTGCGAAATTCAGCGCGAGCGGTTTCTCACAGAATACGTGCAAGCCGCGATCTATGGCGGCCAAGGCTGCGGGATGGTGCGCATCATTCGAGGTGCAAATGCTGACGACATCCAGCTCTTCCTGCGCCAACATTTCTTCTACACTGCCATAGTGGTGCGGGACGTCTTGGGTCTGGGCGAAAGTGCGTGCGGCTTCCGCATTCACGTCACAAACGGCTCTGACCTCAGCGCGCCCGGAATCGCGATAGCCGGGGACATGGGCGCCGCGCGCAATGCCGCCCGCGCCGATGATGCCGACACGCAAGATTCGATCACTCATTTGCCGTACTCCACATCATGTTCTAAGACAAGGTTTTCCCACATTATGGGGCATGCGTACCGTGTGCGGCTAGCTTTGTTGAAACCGGAAAGGACCCGCATTTTGAAACAACTGGAACCATTCTCTGGAATCGTGCCCATAAGCAAGTGCGGCACGAGAAAATGATGACCGACTGGAGTCACGTTGCACCGAAGCTCAATCTAACTGCGGATCAGAGAATTCTCGCCAAGCGTTCGTCTAGAACCCTCTTGGTCATGCCACCAACCACGAGAGTTCTGAGTCTGCCCTCGCGGTCGACAAAAAACGTCAGCGGCAGGCTGGTAACAAGGTAGCGGTTTACCGCGGCGCCTTCTGAGTCAAGCAATACGGGAAACTCGACTCCAACCTCGGCAAGGAAGCGCTTAACCTTTTCCGGCGTCTCGCGGACGTTGACGCCGATTACTACCAGACCGTCGTCTCTATGCGCGTCATAAGTCTCCTGCAGCAAGGGCATTTCCTCGCGGCACGGCGCGCACCACGTCGCCCAGAAGTTGATGACTACCGGCCGCCCCCGGTAGTCGCTGAGCGAGACAGTCTTGCCCTCTACAGTCTCTAACGTAAAGTCCGGCACCTCAGCGTTTTGGGTCGGTCCCTGCTCCGGCAGGCCCGGCAGTCGATCGAGCAGTGAGTCCCGCAGTTGCAGCAAGAACGATACGGCAATTGTGGCAACAAGGATTCCCAAGATAATGACGAGTGTCCGGAGCGGGCCGCGCTTCATGCCTGTCTTCCTCGGCTGCAGGGTCTTGTTTATTGTCTTGGCCGTGTTCTGTGTTCCAAAATACCACAACTTGCGTAGTTCCTGCGTAAGCGGCCTTACAGAGGCGCTCGCGTGACCCGCAGGCGGGACTGTCGTCACTCTCTTTCGTAGATGACCAAGGGGCACTGAATTCCAACGCAAAGCCTGCCCGGAAGTCACGACATTCTACAGGGCTTGCTGAACAATCTCTTGGTTGCAGGTTTGATTCGCAATTGCGGTATAGTCACATGTGCGGGTCTAAACGGGGTGACAATGACTTGTTATCCACCTTGAGGGAGCGGCCCCGCCTGGCTGACAGAGTCAAGTAGTCGATATTAAATTGCAATCAAGACTTATGAAGGAGATGCGCGATGCGGTTGCTTGAGGAAAACGTGGTCATAATTGCGGGCGCGAGCAGCGGGATGGGGGCTGCAACGGCGCGGCTCTTTGCGGAACAGGGCGCTACCGTAGTATTGGGGGCGCGCAACGCTGCCGCCCTCGCAGCGCTGGCGGGTGAGATCAATGAGAAGGGCGGCGCTGCGCTAGCGGCGCCTACGGATGCCACCGACCGCTCAGCTAGCCAGGCGCTGGTTGAGACGGCGGTAGAGAAGTGTGGCAAGGTTGACACTCTCATTAACAGTGTTGGCACCAATCTCAAGCAACGAGCATTGACGGTGCTCGATCCCGCGGATTGGGACATGATGCTCGCAGTGAATTTGTCGGCGGCCTTCAACTTGACCTGCGCGGTGCTGCCGCAAATGCGCGCGCAGGGCGATGGACTCATCGTGCACTTCTCGTCCGGCGCGGTGCAGCGGCCTGACGTATCCGGCGTCGCCTACCAAGCATCGAAGCACGGTGTGGCCGGGCTGGCTTACGGCACCCGGGAAGAAGAGATGGCAAACGGCATTCGCGTGACCGTAATTTTCCCCGGCCTCTGCAATACGCCGCTAGTAGAGAAACGGCCGACCCCCACGCCGCCGGAGGTCATGGCCAAAGCGCTGGAACCGGAGGATGTGGCCAAGGCTGCCCTGTTAGTTGCTTCGCTCCCGCCGCGCGCCTACGTGCCGGATATGCGGTTGCTGCCCAGCCAGCTCTGAGCCTAACGCGCCGAGCGATAGGCAAACAGAGTCCCGCCGTAGGCGCCGACGCAGAAGCCATCCGGGATGGCGCACGCCGCCGCCGTGATCGGCGCGCCCAAGAACGCCCGGTCAGTGCACGTGCCGGTCCGGCTATCCAGTACATACAGCCAGCCGTCACACCCGCCCACAAGTATGTGTCCGCCTAGTGGCGTCGGCGCGGCTGTGAGCGACGTGATAGCGCGTCGATACGGTGTGAAGTCGAGTAGGTCTTCGCCTGACTGGAATTGCCAGAGCTGCTTACCCGTATGCACGTCGAGGCAGTGGACAGTCCCCGCGGCGGTGGCAGCGTAGATGCAGTTACCTGCAACCGCAACACCCGTAGCGTATCCCGGCAGCACGCGAGAATAGCGGGCAACAATGTCTCCGGTGCGCGCATCTAGCACGGCAATATCGCCCTGCTGCCCTCCGGTAAGGCTGGCCCCCGTATGCGGCGACGCGGAACTGACGACGACCACGTCGCCGGCCAACACCGGCGAGGCACAGAAATACTCAACCGGCATATTTTGCTCCCAAACCACCTCCCCAGCTTCCATGCTCAGCGCAAGAAATCCCTGGCGCTGCACGAGCACTATACAGAGTTCTTTGTTGTAGATTTGGGGGCAAATGTAGGCCGGCCACTCATCGCCGTCCGACGGAGAGAAATACCAATTCTGAGCACCGGTTGCCAAATCGTATGCGCCGTATCCTGCCTTCGATCCGGCTACAATTGCTTTGCCATTGTGGGCGGGTGATGAGTAGACCCAGCGTTGCGGGTGTGAAGGAAGGACCGTGGACCAGGCGCGCTTGCCGGTCGCCATTGCGATGAGGTGGAGTTCGCCGGTGACTGATAATGCCGCGCACCAAGCGTCACCGCCGGTGTCGTCGGAGGACATGCCAGCGACAACGACACAGCTATTCTTCAAGGCGGTTTGGGTCTCGTAATGCCACCGTTCTTTACCGTTGAAACTGTCGAGACAGGTCACGCCATTGCGGCTGGGATGACTTTCATCGTGCAGGCTAACGAGCACACTGTCCTCGTAACCGACTGGCGCGGCACGATGCAGCGGGCTGCCGGTTTCATGCTGCCAGACCGGAGCAAAGCGCTCTTCCCCCAATGCGATACCTCGTCGCGGTTGCTCCGTCGACTGCGCGCCTTCTAAGCGTGTAGCCCCCGTGGAGCGGGCGGCCGGTCTGGGACTTGCCTGCAATGCCGTCTCTATTCCCTGCGGGGAGAATGAGACGAGGCGAAATCCTCGGGGTCGGGTGTCGATCCCGCCAAAGCAGGCGGCGGGAGCGGATGCCTGAATAGTCTCGCCAAATGCGAACACTCTGCTTGAGTGCCAATGGCCGTGGAGGATGAGCGCGCCATTGTGCCGGCTGAACTGCTCGAGCAAGGCCTGGTCCGGAGCCGTATGCAGCATGAGCACAGACCTGCGTGAGCCGGGTTGCAGTGCAAGGTCTGCCCACAGCCAGCGCTCCTTGCGTTCCCGATCTCCAGCAGTAAAGTAACTCTCCTCTGTGGCATACACAACAAAGTGATATTCGCCCCAATCGAAGCTGTAGTATGTTGGGCCCAGGGTAGCTTCAAAATTGCGCGTGCACGGGGCATCGCCAACAGTTGACCGGCGTTCGATATTGCCATCGTGCCCGCCGAAAACCGAGATCACTGGGATCGACACAGAATCAATTGCGGAGCGGTAGTGTTCCAGTTCGGGGATTGTGCCCATGTTCGTGAGGTCGCCGGTGATTACGGCAAGGTCGGGGGCAGCGGTGCTGACGATCTCTTCCAGGTCTTGCGCAAGTAGCTCCCCGGAGACGGCGCCGCTGTCGTCAGTGACCACGTGCGTGTCTGAGAGGTGGGCGAGACGAAAACTGTTCCGCGCCCGCTCCGGCGCGGCGATCAAAGGGAAGTCAAATGTGCTTTGGGACTCTTCGTCGCCAAGAAGAGTGTAGAATCGCTTCTGCGGGCGAAACCCTGACGGCACCGAGACAAAGACGTAGCGATCGCGCTGCCGGTCTATCTCCAGGGTGTACCGGCCATCTGACGCAGTTTGAACGATAGCCTCGCCATTGGAGACGGATACGCCCCCGATTCCATCACCTGAGTCTGACTCGTAGACGCGGCCGTCCAAGTGTGTACGTGCCATGAAGCCTTCATTTCCGTGAAGAGGAACTATCATTCCCAGCTATCGCCGGTAGTTGGGTAGCAGCATAGCATATTGCGCTAGCCTACCCTTGGTTCATGGGTTAGTGTATAGATAGACGGTTGCAACTGTGTATTCAAGGTATAGTTAGCTGCGGTAAGCGGTTTGGCAGCGGGTTGTTGAGGAGACGCCAAGTGGCGCAGACAGACTTAGTGAAGCAAGCGCCCACGTCGACGTGGCAGGTGACGAAAGTCTCTGCGGATGGCACGGCGAGCCGCCCGGATGTATTGGCGCGCGAGGAGCCGCTGGAAATTCGCGTGAACGGGCAGAGCATTGCGGTGACCATGCGCACGCCCGGTCACGACGAGGAACTGGCGGCCGGGTTTCTTTGGACCGAACGGCTGATTGCGCAGCCATCGGCCCTGCTATCCGTGGGTCATTGCCCCGGTAAGTCTGAGGAAGAGCGCGACAACATCGTCTTGGCATACGTCAATGGTGGAGAGGACTTCTTGGGAAAAGGCTGGCAGCGGAATTTTCAGGCATCGTCAAGCTGCGGCATTTGCGGCAAGACAAGCATTGAAGCAGTGCGCCAGGCGGCGGAACCGATCCGGAGCGACCTCATTGTCACGCCGGAAGTGCTCCAACGCATGCCAAGTTCCCTCCGCGCGGCGCAAGCTACGTTTGAACGTACGGGTGGGCTGCATGCCGCCGGGCTGTACGATGCCGCGGGCGAGTTACTCCTATTGCGGGAGGACGTGGGACGCCACAATGCCGTAGACAAGATGATTGGGGCCGCACTATTCCGCAAGATGCTCCCCCTCGAGAATCACATCGTGCTGGTGAGCGGCCGGGCCGGCTTTGAAATCGTGCAAAAGTGTCTGCTGGCGAGCGTACCCGTGGTTGCTGCCGTGGGAGCGCCTTCAAGCCTAGCCGTGGAACTGGCGGCTGCATCGGAAATGACGCTCATCGGCTTTCTGCGCGAGACCTCGATGAACATATACACGGGAGCCGAGCGGATTACAGCCCAGTGACAAGGCGCTCCGCAGTGTGTTGCCCAAGTGTTGGCCAGCGCGAAGCGCCGGCAGACAGTTCCTGCTACTTCTTAGGCTTCTGCATGAACTGCCAGCCGAAGCGTCCCTTGATGCAAAGGTGGCCCTGGGTAACGCCGCTCTCTACCGGGGACATGACCTTGACGATCTCGTTGTCTTGAATGTGTAGCTGCAGGTTGCAGCCCACGCCACAGTATGAGCAGATCGTATCGGTCTCGCTCTGGGCCGATTCGTCCCACGTTCCTGTTTCACGCATTTCGTACTCACTGCGGAACATGAGCGCACCCGTGGGGCAGACGCCGATACAGTTGCCGCAGTAGACACAGGCGGAATCTGGCAGGGGCACCGTGTACTCCGTTGCTATGCGCGCATCGAAGCCGCGACCGGCCACAGCAATAGCGAACGTGTTCTGGGCGTCCTCGCCACAGGCTTCGACGCACTTGTAGCACAGAATGCACTTGCTGTAGTCGCGTATGTAGAGTTCGTTGTCGATCATTACCGGCTGCTCTACCGTACTGGCAGTCGCGCCGTCGGGTGCAACATGATGGCCGGGGACAGCGGCATCACGCTCATTACCAAGGGCAGGCGGCCCGGACGGCCCGTATCGCTCCGGCTCCGCCGCATACTGACCCATGTACTGCTGGAGTTCCGGCGCTGTCGATACATCCACCGATGACGCCAGAAACTCAAGCACCATGCGGCGGCTGAGGCGCACGCGGGGCGAGTCGGTCTGCACCTGCATGCCTGCCTCCACCTTGCGCGAGCACGCGGGCACGAGCGTACGCGACCCTTCAAGTTCAACCACACATACGCGGCAAGCATTGACTGGGGTCAAGTTTTCCAAGTAGCAGAGCGTCGGCGTCTCAATACCGAGACTCTTGGTCGCCTGCAACAGGGTTGAACCGGTGGGCACGGAGGTGTCCCGACCGTCAATAGTGAGATCGACATCGGGTTCCGCCGCTGGTTCGGGGATTGTGGGTAGCGGGCCCTGCGGTACCGGGTTTGTGAATTGCCAGGTTGGTTGCAGCTCTGACACTTCAGATTCGGAACCCATTAGTGCTTCCTTCCGTTGAAGAGACCCACACGAGCCACCGCCGATTCTATCGCGCTCGACGCAGTCTGCCCAAGTCCGCAGATCGACGCATCGCGCATGGCTTGTCCGATGTCGTTTAGGAGTTGCAATTCGTCCTCGGTGGAGCCGATAGTCTTTTCGGCGAACAGGCGGTTAAGGAGTTCCTCTTGACGCACCGTTCCCACACGGCAGGGCACGCACTGCCCACACGACTCATCGCGGAAGAACCCGGCAATTCGCAGCAACACGCTCTGCATGTTGATCGTATCATCGAAGATCATCACAACCCCGGAGCCGAGCGTGGCGCCGATTGCTCGTGTCGACTCGAAAGTCAACGGCGTATCCAGCTCCTGCGGTGTGAGGAACGTTCCTGCCGCTCCTCCCAAGAGTATCGCTTGCATATTGCCGCTGCCGGCCACGCCGCCGGCAAGCTCGATGAGTGCACGAAGCGAGGCGCCGAACGGCACCTCATACACTCCTGGACGCGCTACGTGCCCAGAGAGACAGAAGAGCTTCGTGCCGGTTGACTGCTCAGTGCCGATAGCAGCATAGGCGTCGCCGCCATCCAGCACGATATCGAGCACGTTGATGAGCGTCTCGACGTTGTTGACCAGCGTGGGCTTGCCAAAGAGACCGACCTCCGTGGGAAACGGCGGCTTGTTGCGCGGTTCGCCGCGAAAGCCCTCGATGGAATTGAAGAGTGCGGTTTCCTCGCCGCAAATGTACGCGCCCGCGCCGCGGCGGATTTCAATGTCGAAAGACATGGCGCTGCCTAAAATCGAGCCGCCAAGTAGGCCTGCGGCGCGGGCCTGCGCCAGCGCGTTCGTTATGCGTGCCAAAGCCAAGGGATATTCGCCGCGCAGATAAATGAACCCCTTATCACAACCGGTTGCGATGCCCGCGATAGTCATGGCTTCAACCACTGCGAACGGGTCTTCTTCCATGATCACGCGGTCTTTAAAGGTGCCCGGCTCGGATTCATCGGCATTGCACACCATGTAGTGCGGCCGGGCCCCGGCAGAGGCGACTGATTGCCACTTTATACCGGCGGGAAAGGCGGCGCCGCCCCGTCCCATGAGCTTCGACGCGGCGACTTCCTGAACTACCTGTTCCGGTCCTAATTCCAAGGCTCGTGCCAGGGCCTGGTATCCACCTGCCGCACGGTAACTTGCAAGGTCATCGGGGTCAATCCGGCCAATGCGGTGCAGGAGCCTGAATTCCGCGTCTCCCGCCTGCGGCACAGAGCTAACGGCCGAGGATTCAACCAAGGGTCGTTCCTCATGAGGATTGCTTGTTAGGTTTTGCACAATCGCCGCGCCATTCGCGGGGGCTAGCACCGTGGTGGACGGGCTCTCACCTGCCACCGTAATCATTGCCGCGGGCGCGCGCTCGCACATGCCGAGGCAGGGGCTGCGGTGCCAGGTTGTAGTTCCATCCGGGCTCTTGGTCCCCGCTTTGCCAAAACGACTTGTCATTTCGGCGCAGAGCTCTTCCGCGCCGTTCGCCGTGCAAGCGATATCGTCGCAGACGTGCGCCACAATTGGCGGCTTTGGCTGGACCGAAAAGAGCGCATAGAACGTGGCAACGCCGTACGCTTCCGTGGGGGGAATTGTCAGGCGCTGACAGGCGTAATTGAGCGCGCCGTGACTTATCCATCCCATCCGCTCTTGGATAGCGTGCAAAACCGGCAACAGGAGGTGTCGGTTTGCGCGAGCGGCGTGACCCGCGGCAGCCCCGTGTCCTGCAAGAGCGGCCGACGTTGCGTCGTCTCCTCTTCCCAAATCGGTTTCGCCGAGGACGCTGTCAACCGCGAGGCGCTCTGCCGCACTGGGTGTATCGTTGGTGAGATGAAGATCCATCGGGGTAACCTAAAGGGCTTGGCGGGAAGGGGCGCGTTCTAGTCCTGCGCAACTCCAACTTCGACTTTATCAATGCGGATGGCGGCAGCCTTGAATTCGGCCGTGCCTGACTTCGGGTCAGTCGCGTCTATTGTGAGTTCGTTGGTCGCCACCTCGTCTGGGAAGTGCGGGGTCATGAAGGCCAGCCCGGGGCGCAAAGTAGTATCGAATCGCACCGGCGCCTCAACAGAACCGCGGCGCGAGCTTACACGCACCGTCTCGCCTTCAGCTACGCCGAGTTCTTGCCCGTCCTCGGGCGAAAGGTCAATAGTCTCACCTCGGCGCAGGGGTGAAGTGTAGCCGGCGGTCTGCACGCCGGTGTTGAATGAATCCAAGCGGCGGCCCGTGGTCAAGCGGATGGGGAACTGGTCGTCGAGCCGTTCTGCAGGTGGCTTGTATGCCACGGCGTGGAATGGCGCCCGCGGCCCTATCACGGGCCGCTCCCACAACCTGCCGTGCAGATAGAGTTCACCGGGATGAGACTCGTCATAGCACGGCCACTGGATGCCCTCCAAGCGCTCAATGCGTTCGTAGCTCATGCCGGTGTGATAGGGGCTGAGGCTGCGCAGTTCATTCCAAATGCTCTCTGCCACGGGAGCGCCCAAGTCGCCGCCCATTTTCTTTGCGACGTCGCAGAGGATCGTAATGTCATCCTTTACTCCCGGTGGGGGATCCAGCGCGCGGCGCACCCGTTGTACGCGCCGTTCGCTGTTAGTGACGGTACCCTCAGACTCACACCAACTCGCAGCCGCGGGCAGGACTACGTCGGCCATGGCTGCGGTCGCGTTCATGAGCACGTCCTGTACCACCAGTATGTCGAGGCCTTGCAGCAAATTCATCGCCCGATGCTGGTCTGCCTCGGATTGCGCGGGATTCTCACCAATGACGTAAAGGGCGGTGAGTACCCCAAATTCCATGGCGTCGAACATTTCACTCAAGTTCCAGCCCTTCTTGGCAGGAAGTCGCTTGTGCCAGGCACGCTCGAACTTTTCACGTAGGGGCGCGTTCTCTACGTGTTGAAAACCGGGCAGCCGGTCGGGGAGCGCGCCCATATCGCCGCTGCCCTGGACGTTGTTCTGTCCCCGCAGCGGATTGAGGCCCGAACCATACCGGCCCACATGCCCCGTAAGCAAGGCGAGGTTGATGATTGCCAGTACGTTATCAACGGCATTGTGATGTTCGGTGATGCCCAACGTCCAGCAGATCTGGGCGCGATTCGCACTTGCGTACGTGTGCGCGGTCTCCCGAATCACCGCCGCCGGCACGCCAGTGATCTCCTCGGCGTACGCAAGCGTATACGGCTCCACGGCGGACTTGTATTTTTCAAAATCACTCGTCGCGTTATCGATGAACTCTTCATTGGCGAGGCCGGCAGCGATGATTTCACGACCCATGGCGTTGGCAAGCGCGATGTCGGCGCCCACGTCTACGCCCAGCCACACATCGGCCCACTGGGCGGAACTCGTGCGGCGCGGATCTATGACATAGAGCTTCGCCCCATTGTGGACCCCTTTGAGGAGGTGATGGAAGAAGATCGGGTGCGTATCCCGCGCGTTCGATCCCCAAAGGAGGATTACGTCAGTTTCTTCGATTTCGCGATAGGAGCTAGTGCCGCCGCCTAGTCCGAATACTGTCGCCAGACCGACGACGCTGGGCGCGTGTCAGGTGCGGTTACAGCTATCGATGTTGTTGCACCCAACGACCGTACGCGTAAATTTCTGCGCGAGATAGTTGACTTCGTTGGTGGCTTTGGAGCAACTGAAGAGTCCAAAGGTGCGCGGGCCACGTTTGTCTATCGCTGCTTGGAGGCCGGTGGTGGCTCGGTCGAGCGCCTCATCCCAACTTGCCGGGCGAAGCGTTCCTCTCTCCCGAACCAGGGGCTCTGTCAACCGTACTGCGTTGCGTTTGCCCATGTGTTCAACCTTTGGCGCCTACTCCAACTTCAACTGAGCGTTCCCAGTATATCAGGAATGTGCATGCTTGAAGTAACTACTCTGCCGTACCTGTGGCGCGCGCAATGATACGATACACACTGAATGCCGGTCAATTAGAAGGTGCATCTAGGCTGTTGGGAGGCTGGAAAGTTGGGCGCAAACGGCATCACCGGACTGATATTGGCGGGAGGCAAGAGCAAGCGACTAGGTCAAGACAAGGCGTTGTTGCCCTGGCCGCATGAAGATAGCCCGACAACGCTGCTGCAGCATGTCTGCGCAGTCATTGCCTCTGTGTGCGCTGACGTCATCGTCATCGGGAATCGCACTGACCTCATCGGCTTCAATGTCGTGCCGGACGTGTCGCCCGTGGGCTCGAGCCTTACCGGTCTGGTAAGCGGATTGCAGGCGGCGGAGACTCCGTTGGTGTTGGCTGTAGCCTGCGACATGCCTTTTCTGAATGACCGCTTGCTGCGGGCACTCATTGATCTCGCGTCCGCTGAATGGGACGCCGTCGCGCCGGTCATAAGGCATGAACCCGAGACTCTGCACACGGTCTACAACAGGCGCAGCCTTAGTACTGCGGCGCAAATGCTGCGGGGCGGCGACCTAAAGCTCGGCCGGCTCATGAGACGGCTGCGTGTGCGGCAGGTCTCTGCCGCTGAAGTGCGAGAATTTGATACGGATCTCATCTCCTTCAGCAACATCAACACGCCGCAGGAACTGGCTGAGGCCCGAAAGAGGGCCCGCTTGGACATGCGTTAGCAATCAGTTGTCACCCCAGGTCCTGTAAAGGCCGAGAATGCGCATGACGTGTACTAAGTCGGCGGAGGCCCCGCGCCTGATTGCAATCGCTAGTCTTCCGGGTCTGCAGGCGTCAGCGGCTCGACCCGCAGTGCGAGCCAAAGGGCCGCAATAAGAAGTGCTCCGGCAGCAGCCGCAAAGACCGCGCGGATACCAAGAACAGCGCCAATATAACCCCCGACGATTGGCCCAAACGCGTTGCCCAAAGCGGAGGCGCTCGCCGAAATGCCAAACGCAAGGCCGCGGCGTTCAGACGGTACGCTAAGTCCCACGGTCGCGCTGTAGGTCGGCGCCCAGATGCCGTTGCAGGCGCCGAGCAAGATGCGAAAAACCCAAAGTTGCAGGAGAGTTGCGACAAGCGCGTGACCGACGTTAGCTAGAGCGCTGCCGACTACCGCTACGATCAGCAACAGTCGAGCGCGGTGCGAATCTATGAAGCGTCCTGTCAACATTGAACAGAATGTTGCCACGACACCGGTCGTGGCAATAAGAAGCCCGGCGATTGTCGCCACGAATTCCTCTACATTGATTCCGGCGAAACTTGCTATTGCTGACGTCGTGGCGACTTCAGCAACGAAGAGCGGAAAGATAGGCCGTGCCGCCATGATGGCAAACTGCACGACAAAGATCACCGGCGCTAACATGAGGACCGTACTGAGCATGCTGTTGCCCACCGGGTTGCGGAGTTTCGGTAGCCGGAAGGCTGGGAGCGGCTGCTTCTCTTGCGGGGGTTCGTGTACCAGCGTGAATACTGCGATTCCGGCGCCGAGGCAGACAAGACTCGTCGTAATGAACGCGATTCGGAATCCCAATGTGTCAGCCAGCACACCACCGACAAAAGGACCGACCGTTGATCCCGCAAAGATAGACATTTGCAAGGACCCAAGCACTCGCCCCAGGTGCTCCTGGGGCGTGATGGAAGCGACGAGCGTGCTGATTGCGGTGGTGGTGCCGGAAAGCGATCCTTGGATCATACGCAACACCAGTAGTTGCGGTGCGGACTGGGCGAGTCCCATGAGGAGTAGTGTAATGGTTGCTCCCAAGAAGGCACGTTCCAACATGATCTTCTTGCCGAAGCGGTCGGCGAGCACGCCCCAGATCGGGGAGAATATGGCCATACTGATGCCGGCGCCGCCTGCAACAAATCCCGCCCACAGCGCGGCTTGGCGGGCATCCGGTACGCCAAGCTCGAGAATGTACAGTGGAATGAACGTAAGGCTAGAGCCAAACGCCGCCATAGCGGCGAATTGAGTAACCCAGAGAATTCGGACCGTTGTCTGCCAGCGGTAAGGTTGTTGCGTGGATTGCATACTCGTCATGCTAAAGTCTTTTCGTATCGAGACGCAACCGGAGCAGTCGAGCGGGGCAGATAGACGCTGCGAACCGCATCCGTTTAGAATTAACGCGATACCTCTGCGAACGACGCATACCATGGCTTGGGGCCCGGTTGCAGTATCCAGTGAATCCGTACGTCATTGAGCAATTTTCCCGTCTCATGCACGCGCTCCTGCGTACCGCGCCCACGGCGTCGCCCCACGCGTCCGAGTGCGCGAATGTGCTGGTGATCAAGCCTGCAAGCCTAGGCGACGTGCTGATGAGCACGGCCTTTCTTGCTGCTTTGCGCGCGAATCTCCCGCATGCACGTATCACGGTGCTGGTGACAGCGTGGGCCAAAGAAGCGTTGGCAGGAAACCCCCACTGCGACCGTATCCTAGATGCCGGCAGCGTAGGCTTCCCCGGACGCTACGGTATCGGCGAGTACCGCAAGTGTCTTGCTCGACTGCGAAATGAGGGCTTTACACACTGTTTCGTGCTGGACCGTTCGCCGCTGATGGCATTGCTGCCCCGGCTGGCGGGAATTCCCTCGCGGGCCGGTCTTGACAGCGCCGGGCGCGGGATCGCGCTGCACGTCGGCGTGCCCTGTCCGGCAGACCGCCATGAAGTTGAGATATACCTCGAGGTGTTGCGGGCCGTTGGCTACAGTGTGAGGGAGCCGCGCTTGCACTTTTGTCCTGACGCAGCCGCCGATGCGGCGGCTAGCAAGCTGCTGGCAGAGATCGATCTGGAGAACGCGGGTCCGCTTATTGCGCTGCACCCTGGCGGCGGCCAAAACCCCGGCCAAGACCAGGTAAGCAAGCGCTGGTCGAGCGGCAATTTTCAGTCCCTTGCGGACCGCCTCACACACACGCGCGGCGCACGCATTCTTCTCGTCGGGGGGCCGGACGACAAACCCGTGACAGCCAAAGTCCGTAGCGGTTCGAGCACGCATTTTGTGGACGTGGCCGGTCGGCTGACGTTCCCGCAACTTGGGGCGCTTCTCAAGCGTTGCCATCTCTTCATTGGCAATGATTCCGCGCCGATGCATCTCGCCGCGGCCGTAGGCACGCCGGTGGTTGCACTGTTCGGGCCCACCTCTCCGCAGCGTTACGGACCGTACGGGGTGAGAAACGCTACTGTGCAGTTCGATCCACGTCAAGGAGCAGCGTTGAACAAGCGTGAGGTGGAGGCTGCGGCGACCGCAGCAGACCGAGTCTTGAATCAGAATTCGCGCAGCAAATAGGTAGGAACGTGAGGTTTCGAGTATAGGATATAGTCCCAAGTAGGAACTAGCAAGGCATAACCGTGTGGAGTAAGCACGCGGTGTTAAAAGTCAATGCCTGAGTTCCAGGGAAGACAGTCCCTGCAGAATCCGACACTTCCTCCATCGGAAGGGAACCTACAGCGGATTTGGCACGTCCACGAATACCGTGCTGACCCCAAAGCGGTCCTCAAGCAAGCGCGCTATTGCCTGCACACCAAGCTTTTCGGTGTTGTAGTGGCCGGCGCCAATGAGATTGATGGAGAGTTCGGCGGCTACGGCGGGGGCAGATTCACTGAGTTCTCCGGTGAGAAAGGTGTCACAGCCCCGTTCCGCTGCTTCGATTATGTAGGATGGGCGTCCGGCGCCGCCGGTCACCAGTCCCAAACGCGACGTGAGAGCCGCCCCTTCAGAGAAGAAGAAGGGCTTGCCGCCAAAGGCGCTGCGAACGCGGTTCGTTAGCTCTTCCCACAACAGCGGCGGGGAGAACTCTCCAACGTAGCCCACCAAACCCAGCGGCGAATCCAACTCAACCGGCGTCGCCCCAAGGGCTTTGAGACCAAGCACGTTGTTGCCGATTTCCGGGTGCTTGTCCAGGCAGAGATGGTATGCCAGGAGGCTCATGTCATGGTGAAACAGCGCTCTTAACCGGCCCCGCATGACGTGACCAACTACGCGACTCTCGTTTTCCCAGAATAGTCCGTGGTGCACGATAAGCATGTCGGCCTGTTGCGCCGCCGCTTGCGCAAAGCAGGCAAGGGAAGCGCTCACCGCCACGGCTACACGGCTCACCTCCGCCTTGCCAACCACTTGCAAGCCCATGGGGCCGTAGTCGCGAATGCCCTGGACGTCAAGGTAATTGTCCAAAATGGAGATTATTTCTTCCCGGGATGCAGCCATGTGTTTAGTTCTTTGCGCTAATTGCGCGTGCACGACAGGGTAAGTCTCTCGCCTAGACGCTCTTCTCGGCGGCCACAGTTCCGGTTTCCACGCTCAGATCTTCTCTATGGTGTTGACCTTCGCGGATATCACGGAAGAAAATGAACGCCGCACCCATGAAAATGACAATGCCCATTGCAGCGGCGCTTGTCACCAGCGGCGCGCCCAAACTGTCCACGAGCATACCAAGAGGCAGCGTGAAGAGGGTCATTAGCGACCAATTCATCATGTAGATGCTCATCACGCGCCCATAGTACGCTTCTTCCGTGCGCAGCATCAGCAGTGCGCTGTTGAAGCCTGTACATGCATTTCCCGCAAAGCCGACCAGACCTATGCAGAACATGCTCAGGGTGAAAGAGGCGCTGTTGGCGAACGCGACCAGCGTAAGACCGAAGAACACACCCGTTATAAGCTGCAAAGTGTGGCTGTGCTTACTCTCCGCGAGCGGCGCTATAATGAGCGATCCGAGCGTGCCGCCAACCCCCACTGCCGAATAGAGCAGTCCAAGTTCTAGCGAGCCAACGTGAAGCACATCCGCTTGGAAGACCGGCAAGAAGGATTGCAGGGGCATACCGAATAGGATCGGGATGAGCCCGAGCACGAGCAGGCTGAGCAGCGGCCGCTGCATGAATATGTAGTTGAAGCCGTCAATCATCTGCTGGCCGAATGCTACTTGCGTGCGCTTGCGGCTTTCCGCCAAGCTCTTAGGCAGGCGCAGCATCAGCAACGTTGCGCCTACGTAGAAGATTGCAGAGATGTCGAATGCTCCAGCCGTGCCCAACCACGGGATCGCAATGACGGTCCCGGCAATTGCGGGGGCAATCACTGACATCAGGTTGCGTCCGGAGTTTGTCAGGCCGATTGCGCTGGCAAGCAACGGTCGACCGACCAAGTGTGGGAGCGCGGAAGAGCGCGCGGGCATGTTGATGGTGAAGAGTATTCCTTGCAGCAGGCCGAAGAAGGCAAGGTGCCAAATCTCGATCAGGTCAAGGTGAATGAGGGCGGCGATGAACAAGGAGGACACCACCATGAAGACCTGGCTGTGAATGAGAATGAGGCGGCGGTTCATGATGTCCGCCAACACGCCTCCCACGGGGGAAAGCAGTAGCATTGGGATGCCAGACGCCACCGTCACTATGCCGAGGACTGTGGCTGAGCCGGTTAACTCATAGGCAAGGTAGCCGCGCGAGACCATGCCCATGTACATGCCGATGTACGAAGCGAGCATGCCGATCCAGAGGTCGCGAAATGTGATTACTCGCAACGAATCAAACATCCGGCCGGCGACGCGCATGCTAGCTAGGGATGCCAATGTCTTTTTTCTACTTGCCACGATGGGCCCTCACGTTTGTGAGCAGTACGCCTGCAGAGGCAGCCTGCCCCTTCGGCCTACAGCAGTGAGCGTGTAATGTTGTTGCCCAAACAGTTTACATAATCCTTCTACCAAAGAGAATCCGTAGCCCCCTCTATTCACACAAAACGCTGCGACCGTTGGCCTCACACAAGTGCGGGAAGGGAGCCCTTGGAGGCTGCGGAGATTGCACTTCCGAATACATGTACGGTACATCTTTCTCCGGGTTCCTGCAATCGCCAATCGCATATTGAAAGAGTGGTGTTCCGCACCCACAGTGCGCTGCATTGGGAGTATCGCAGAATTGCATGTGCTATGTGCTACCATGCAGGCAGGAAGTCAGAGGAAATAGGCAGAATGTTGGGTGTAGATGCTTGCTAATCGGGGGCGAATTCTCGCGGCGGCCGAAGGCGGCGATCATGAAGCATTCCTTGGTCTTTACGACCAATTTTGCCCAATGCTCTATCGCTTCTTCTTCTGGCTCACAGGAAACGAGATTGAGGCGCGTGAGCTTGTAGTTGCCACTTTTCGCCGGGCTTTTGGCGCGTTCCGCAAGCGGCCGCGCACCATGGTACTAGACACCTGGTTTTACCGGATGGCGGTAGGGACATTCTTGGCCTCTGCGCGTTGGCAAAGGCTAGTCCGCCGCGCGCCGGGTCCGGTGGAGATCGAGGACCGCACCATGGATTGGCGCAGAGCTGTGATTGCGCTGCCGCCGCGCTTGCGCGTCGTCTGGCTGCTCATCCTCGCTGAAGGTATGCCGCAGAGCCAAACGGCTGAGGCCCTTGGCGTTTCGCTCGAAAGAGCTGAATCCTTGTTTGACCGGGCCCGCGCGGCGTATCGCCCGCCGGATCCGGACGCCGACCGCCCCGCCGTCGAGCGCGTTATGCGGCAATTGCGTGCGCCTCGTCCCGGCGCGACGTTGCGAGTTGAGGTCGCTGCCGCGCTTGGCACCGGCGAGACTACTTTGAGAATTCGGCTCCTGCAGGGTGGGATTGGACTGATGGTATTCTTGCTCGCGGTGTCCGTTGGGTTCTCACTTTTTCGTGGGGAAGACGAATCAGAGGCGTCGCCGGTAGGGGACGATGCAGCGCCGAAGACAATTGTCGTGCTTGGCACTGCTGATATCGGTGCGTTACTTTCCTTCAGTGCCAAAGACCTGAGGCCGTCGTCCATTACGGGGGTGGGTAATGAGCCACGGGCACTCGCCCTCACCGCGGATGGCGAGACCCTCTATGTCCTACAGGAAGACGGGCTCCTTACCGTTGATGCCCAGTCGCAACAAGTGGGTCCCATAATACAGTTGCCGGACCAGGACTGGAGCAGTTTGGCGGTTACGGGATTGTTTGTGGTGCTGGGCTCGCACACTGCCACTTTGCTTGTAACTATGGATGAAAATGATGAGCTCTTGGCCGACATTCCTTTGCCGTGGTCGGTTGATAGACTCTTACCGCTCAGCGAAAGTGCCGTTCTTGCCGTGGCGGCCGACCGAACGCAAATGGTACGCGTCGCATTAGATACCCGAACTGTGGGTGACGTCATTACCATTGGAGCTGACTTGGTGATTGGCGCGGTTGTGCTTGCTGCTGACGGGCTTGCCGCATTCGTGACCACGCCGGAGACTGACGAGATTTGGCGTGTTGATCTCGATTCGAGACAGGTCATTCTCTTTGCGACCACCCCGGCTGCTCGTGCCACCTATGGGCTGCTCAGCGAAGACGGCACTGTCCTCTATTTGGGCAGCGAAGCAGAACCGATTGCTGAGGAGACAGGCGAGGGTGACTCTTCAGAGAGTGCGGACGTCAAGAGCAAAGTCCCAGCAAGCGGATCCTCGGCAAGTAAAGATGCTTCGGATGCAGAAACCGCGCAAGAGGAGGTGGCAGAAATAGCAACGGCGCCTGCGCTTACGATGGTCAACACGGCTGACGGCAGCGTGGAGCGTCAATTGTGGCAAGGTGGCGGTGTTACTCAGATGGCTCTAGACCCTGAGCGAAACATCCTCTATGCACTGGCGCCACATGCGAGTGCAATTCTTGTATTGGATTCGCGTACGTTCCACGTGCGCAACGTCGTACCATTGCCGGTGCGTGCGGTGACGTTCACACTCGTTACGAAAGAGACGAACTGAACTCCTGGAATAATCGGAGGAGTAATCTCACCTCCCCGTCCGCTCTGCCGCTTAGGCAGAATTCCAAGTCTCGCGAATGTAGGCGGCGCACTCCTTGAAACCAAATTCCGGTGTTCCCTGACGAGGGCACTCCAGCGCAAATGCGCCGCTGAAGCCTCTCTGCTTGAGCACGCGAAATGCCGGCGCAAAGTCTGTGTGGCCGCAGCCAGGCAGATTGCGATTGCTATCGGCTAAGTGAACGTGACTGATGTAGTCTAGGTTCTGGGCAAGGCTGGCGGCGACATTTGCTTCTTCAATGTGCATGTGAAAGAAGTCTGCCATGATTCGAACGCGCGGATGATTTACCCGCCGGCAAATCGCCGCGCCCTGCGCGAGTGTATTGAGGAAATGCGTTTCATAGCGATTGAGCGGTTCCATGACCAAAGTTATTCCGTGATTTGCCGCAATTGCCCCAATTTCGGGAAGAATTGAGTCCAACAGGGTTTCTTCCAGCTCGATAGCCGAGCGCCAAGGGGTCAGATTAGGCAGACGCGGGGGGCCAAAGACAGGCACTATTACTACAACGCTCACGCCGCATTCCTCGGCCAATGCACAGACGTCTTTCAGCTTCTCAACCTGTGCGTGGCGTGCGGCCGGGTCCGCCGCGAGCAAGTCGCGCGTGCGGCCGCGCATGCTCGGCGCGACGATACCGGTCTCCGCCATAGCCTGTTTGAGTGCAGCAAGCTCCTGTGCCGCGACATCGGGGAAGAGTTCAATGCCGTCGTAACCGTTGGCGCGCAGGAATTGGAGTTTCTCGCCATAGCCTGCGCCAGGTATCATGTTTTCCGATACAGCAAGAAGCACAAGACCATCTCCTTCGATGTGGGACACATAGTAAAGTCTAGACTAGCAGAATTCATGGGCGGAATGTTTGACAAGTACGTGGCTAGGGGGCTATTGAATTCATGGCGCAGCCCTTAGAAGACAAGGTGGCGCTTGTCACCGGTGCGGCGCGCGGCATCGGCAAGGCTATAGCCCTTGCGCTGGCCCACAATGGAGCGCACATCGTGCTCCATTACAACCGTTCGGAGCAACTGGCAGAAGCAACAAGCCGCGCAATTGCGGCGCAAGGTGCTCGTGTCGCGCAAATTCAAGCGGACCTGCAAGATCTATCTGCCGCACACGAGATTGTTGCCGCGGCAATCGAAGTCTTTGGCAAAGTCGACATTCTCGTCAATAACGCGGGAGTATTCAGCAGCAAACCCGCGTTGGAGATTACCCAACGAGACTGGCAGCGCATGCATGCGATCAATCTCCAGAGTCCGTTTCTGCTCTGCCAGGAAGCCGCCCGCGTGATGCAAATGCACACAGGCGGCGTGATTCTCAATATCGCGTCGGGGGGCGGTATCAGCCCGCATCCGGCTTATGAGGTCGGGGCGCACTATGCGACCGCAAAAGCCGGCTTGGTGATGCTTACAAAACGCCTGGCGCACGAGTGGGCGCCGGATATTCGTGTGAATTGCCTCGCGCCGGGGATGATCGATTCAAAGGCGACGCCACTACCGGATGCCCGGAAGCATAAAGTCATGCCGCACATTCCCTTGTCCCGCATTGGAACTGTGGAAGATGTTGCGGCTGCGGCGGTCTTTCTCTGCTCCGACCAAAGCGCGTACATGACGGGACAGGTCATCAACGTGGACGGCGGCATCCTCATGCCGTGACTAGATTACCGCATGGCGCTGTGACTTAGCCTTTGCGTTGGTGCGGAACAGACCGGGACGTATCGGTGCGAGGAATACGGTCGGGAAGTTCGCGCAACGTCTGCGCTCGCCGGGACGAAAAATAGGTGTACACATGTATTGTGCTTGTCATTCACTTTACTGGCATGATATAATAAGTCCCGGCTTGCGTTGCAGGCAGTTGGACGATTTCAGGATTATTCTGGCGTAGGGTCTGCTGCGAGTGGTGTGAATTCAGGTTAGAAGTAGCAAACAGGAAGGATTTCATTATGAGACGCACGAAGTTGCGCCTGCGTGTTCTCTCTCTTTTCGTGCTCTTTGCACTAATCCTCGCCAACTGCGGGGTGGTGTCGACTACCGAGTCGAATCAAGTGAATGTGCTGGGGGTGTGGGGTGGTGACGAGCTCGCTAATTTCCAAGCCGCAGTTGCTCCTTGGGAAGCGGAAACCGGCTATGCGATGGGATTTTCCGGCACTCGCGACCTGAACGCCGTTCTCACGAGCAGGCTGGAAGCCGGGAACCCACCGGACATTGCGATCTTGCCTAATCCCGGTCTCATGCACGCGCTGGCCAGTGAAGGGAGATTGATCCCTCTTGACTCGGTGCTGGACGCGGACATGATGGCAGCGGAATACTCGCAGGGCTGGCTGGACCTGGGCACCGTGGACGGCCAACTGTATGCGATTTTCTTCAAAGCGGCCAACAAAGGCACGATTTGGTATAGCCCGAAAGTCTTTGCCGAGAACGGTTGGAGCGTTCCGACGACGTGGGACGAGATGATCGCCCTTTCTGATCAGATGAAGGCGGCGGGGCTCGCGCCCTGGTCGGTTGGCGTAGAGAGCGGCGGCGCCAGCGGCTGGCCCGGCACTGACTGGATCGGCGAGATTCTCCTGCACGAATCGGGGCCGGAAGCCTACGACCAATGGGTAGCGCACGAGATTCCGTGGACCGATCCTGCGGTAAAATCGGCGTTCGAGAAGTTCGGTCAGATTGCGCTGACGGAGGGCTACGTGCCTGGTGGAGCGCAGGCCGTCCTCGCCACTAACTTCATCGATGGCTCGCACTTGCCGTTCCAAGACCCGCCGCAAGCGGGCATGTACTACCTTGGCAGCTTTACCCAAGGCTTCATCAGCGAGCAGTTCCCCGACCAAGTCGCGGGAGAGGACTACTCATTCTTCCCGTTCCCCACGATTAATCCGGCATATGCCGGTGCGGTTACGGGCGGGGCTGATGTTATCGTTATGCTACGCGACACTCCGGCCGCGCGCTCACTGATGCAGCATCTAGCAGGCGCACAGGCGCAGCAGATATGGGTAGAGCGTGGCGGATTTACGGCGGTCAACAGTCAGGTAAGTCTCGAAGCTTATCCGGACGTGCTCGCGGCCCAGGCCGCCGCGCAGTTGACGACCGCGAGCATCTATCGCTTCGACGCCGACGACTCGATGCCTGCGCAAGTGCAAGCTGCTTTCTGGAAAGGCGTGCTTGACTATCTCCAGAATCCAGAAAATCTCGATGCGATTCTGGCACAGATCGAAGCCGTTGCGAATGAGGCGTACGCGGCAGGCTAACTTCATACCTGCCTGGCAATTGAGAGGGCAGTGGATGCGTCAAAGCCTCCACTGCCCTTTTTCTCATACTAAGGAGGTTTGCTTGTGGTAGGCCGCAAGTGGTACATACCGTGGTTGTGGCTCTCGCCGGCTCTGATCATCCTCGGCATCTTTCTCGTTTACCCGACGCTTGACACGTTGCGCCTCAGTTTCATGAACGGCAACTCGACCCAGTTTGAAGGGTTAAGCAACTATGCGTACGTGCTGACCCAGCCGGCCACACAATCAGCAATACTCAATAACCTGCTCTGGCTCGTATTGTTTACCGGTCTCACAGTGGGTCTGGGCCTCATCATTGCCGTATTGCTCAATACCGTGCGCTATGAGCGGTACGTGCAAGCGGCCATTTTCGTCCCAATGGCGATTTCGTTCGTCGCTGCCGGTGTGATCTGGCGATTCATGTACGCCTTCAAGCCCTTAGGCTTCGAGCAAATTGGCACCATAAACGCGCTACTCGTTTCGTTTGACGGGAGTCCGAATGCCTGGCTGGTCAATAGCGGACCGGACTTACTGCCGCAGCCGTTCCAAATCAACAACTTTGCGATCATTGGCTCAGGCGTATGGATGTGGACCGGGTTTGCCCTGGTTATTCTCTCGGCTGCCCTCAAAGGGGTTTCGGAGGAAATCCTCGAAGCCGCCCGTACCGACGGAGCCAGTGCCTGGCAAACCTTTCGCTACATAATCTTGCCGCTGCTCTACCCGGCGATCACAGTCGTCGCCATTACCCTCGCGATAAATGCGCTCAAACAGTTCGACCTCGTTTGGATCATGACCGGGGGGAATTTCAACACCGACGTGGTAGCGACTCTCATGTTCAAGGAGATGTTCAACTTCCGGCACTTTGGACGGGCGAGCGCGCTTGCCATCGTGCTTTTGGTCGCGATTGTTCCGATCATGCTCATTAATATCCGTCGCTTCCAGTCGGAGGAGAACTGAATCTAATGCGTAATTCTGCGGAAAATTCGAGCGTAGCAGCATCCCCGGCGCCTTCAGGGGCATCTTCCCCTACCCGGCATAGCGTTGCGCGCCGGATGCGCCGCCTCCCGGTGCATGCCGTTGTGGCTGCTATCGCAGTGCTGTGGTTAGCGCCAACGCTTGCGCTCTTAGTTAGCTCGTTTCGCGAACGCACTGCCGTCACCGCCACGGGGTGGTGGCGTATCCTATGGAATCCGGCTGAAATCACACTACAGAACTATATCGACGTGCTCACGCAAAACAATATGGCGCGGAGTTTTGTGAATAGCATTATTATCGCGGTGCCGGGGACGCTGCTCCCGATCTTCGTGGCCGCCGTGGCGGCCTACGCTTTTGCATGGATGCGCTTTCCGGGCCGAAAATTGATCCTTGTCTTGGTCATTGCCCTCTTAGTCGTGCCGATCCAGGTGACCATCATTCCTATTCTGCGGTTATTTACCCTTGTCCATCTAGCGGGAACGTTCCCCGCCATTTGGCTGGCGCACACCGGTTATGGACTCCCCTTCGCGATCTTCTTGCTCCATAGTTTTTTCAGCCAGTTGCCGCGCCCGATGCTTGAGTCGGCATTTCTCGATGGTGCTTCGGACCTAGCCGTATTCTTCAGAATCGTCTTGCCCTTGTCCACGCCCGCGATTGCGTCACTGGCAATCTTTCAATTCTTATGGGTTTGGAACGACCTCTTGGTAGCCCTCGTGTACTTGCAGGATCCCCAGAAAGCGCCGTTGACGCTTACGCTGACCAATCTTGTGAGCTCGTTCGGTTCGCAATGGCAACTCCTCACCGCAGGCGCATTCGTCTCGATGGCGCTGCCGCTCATCATCTTTTTCAGCTTGCAACGCTACTTCGTGCGCGGTATTCTCGCAGGGTCAGTCAAAGAGTAAGCAGGGACAACACCAATGCAGGGCGAGCGTACAATAGCAATCGAGGACCTTGAGGCCTTTTGTGCCGAGGTGTTTGCGGCTATGGGAGTGTCGCGCAGGAATGCGGAGTTGCTCGGAGGAATTCTCGTAGAAGCGGAGTTGCGCGGCCACACCAGTCATGGTGTGCGGCTGGTTGCCTACTACTGGCCGGTGGTACAGCGCGGAGCGATCACCGCGAAACCGAGGGTACGCATGCTCCGGGAGTCGCCGATCAGCGTGTTGGTGGACGCTGATCACGGCTTTGGCGGCATCGCGTTTACGCGTGCGCTGGAACGCTGTCTCATCAAAGCAGGCGCCAGCGGCATTGGCGTGGCCGGTGTGTACAACTCGAGCCATCTCTTCATTCCGGCCCACTACGTGCTTCGCGCCGCCCGCCAGGGCTATATTGCCATCTGCACGTCAGTTGCCGAAGCGGTCATGTCACCCACCGGCGGCCTGGGCCGCGTGCTTGGCAACAACCCCTGGGCGTTCGGCATTCCCGTGGGAGACAGCGATCCGTTCGTGCTGGACATTGCCCCCTCCGCGTCGTTTGCCAAAGTCCGCATGCATGCGGCGGAAGACTCCCCCTTGCCGGATGGCTGGGCCTTGGATAAAGATGGCAATCCAACGACAGACCCTCAGGCTGCGTTGATAGGGACCTTGGTGCCGCTTGGCGATCACAAAGGCTACGGTCTTGCCATGGTCTCGGAGATTCTAGGCAGCGTCCTCTCTGGCGGGGACTACGGTCCTGACAGCGGGCAAAGTGGGAAAGTCGGGCATTTTCTCTTGGTTTTGGATCCAAGCTTGTTCATGGCGCACCCCGACTTTGCGCAGCGCATGACGGAGTATGTGCACAGAATCAAAGCGTCGCCCTTACATCCCGGTGTGGACGAGATTTTCTACCCAGGCGAGCGTGCCGGACGCTTGGAGCGGGAAGCGCGTGCGCGCGGTACCCATACGCTGTCCCGTACAGTCTGGGAACCAATGCAGCAATTGGCAGAGGATCTTGGCCTAGCCCTGCCGCTCGAATGATTCTGCTGTAAGCGGCGCAGAAACTTGGATGCGGCCCCTCAGCTTGCCGGAATGCCTCGCAATGCGGTGCGGCAGTGCCCCAATTGCTGCCAGCGGGATTGCTATAGGAGTGGGGTCGTCCTGCTAGTCCAAGCCCAACTCTTGCTCAACCCGCTGACAGTACGAGCGCCCCGCCTGAAGCGCCACGATTGCGTCCTCAGTACGTTCGTACTCCAAGCCGTGGGCGAAGACGCAGAGCGGGTCATGATAGCCAATTTCGTGCAGCGCGCGAAACATGGCATGGAAGTCGATCACGCCGGTACCGGGCAACTGTTCCTGTGGGTCTTTCCAGAATTCGTCCGCGGTTGGGCCCCAATCCCACGCATAGCAGAGCGCGATGCGATCGCGGACTACGTGAATTGCTTCCGCAATGTTCTCTTGGGCCATGTGGACGTGTATCGGCGCAAACGCAATGCCCAGCGCCGGACTTGCTATGCGCTCCAATAGTTCCCGCATGGAAGCTATGCTATTGATAACCGATCCACGATGATTCTCGATGCCGATCTGAACGCCGAGCTCTTCCGCACGGCGCACGAATGGCATGAATTCTTGCACAAACTCCGCCACAGACTGGTCTTCCGGCCCGCTGCCGCGCACAAGCACCTTACCGCCTAGCGTTGCCAGGTGCTCGAGCCGCGCTAGGATCATTTCATCGGAGTCCTTGCCGTACGCTGAAATCGCCCGGCATGAGAGTTGGTATTCAGCAAGCGTACGCTTCACGCTGTCGAGGTCCGGCTGCATGTCTGCCGGAGGCAAGTGCGTGCACCAATTGACCACCGACCAGATGTCAACCTGGTTGAAACCGGCTTCTTGCAGTGCGGCGCAGGCATCCGCAAATGAGCGCTCGGCAAAGGCAACGCTGGCTGCAAAGTAATCAAACATGGACGCCTTCCGGTTTGAGCGACTGCATGGGCGAGTCTTCCCAGGCGGGCAACGGCCACGTGACCACTTCTCTGGCTAAAGTGGACGCGCAGAGCGCTTCGATCATCTCAAAGCTGTAAAGCGGCCGGATGCCGCCCGCAGGCGGGTCGTAAGCGGGATCTTCGTGAGCGCGGATCACTGACTGTGAGAGCCTCATCTGGGAACCGGCGAGGTTTGCCGGGTCTGTCCAGCGCTCCGGCCAACTGGTGGGTTCAGTCTCGCCCTTGCGCCAGACCCGCGTGCCGTTGGGGAGGTCTACCTGACCGCGACCTTCAGTGCCCCACACCCGCAGTTGCAGGCGCATCCACGAGTCCTCGCGTCCCAGTAACTGGGGTGCTTCGTCACCCATCTGCACATAAGCCGTGATGTCATTCGGGAACCGGAACTGTCCCAACGTATAGCGGGGGCCGGCGTGCGCGCCGGCATAGTCACGCCAGCCAACACTTTGGCCGATGGCCCAAAGCGGCTGCACGTCCCCGCCGAATTGCAGAACCATGTCCAAGACATGGGTTCCTTGGCTGGCAAGGTTGCCGTAAGATGACGCGTCGATGCGCTCAATGGTGCCGAGTTCGCCCTGCGCGCACATGGAGGCGAGACGCTGCCACTCGGTGAGGTGACGCTTCTGGTGATTGATGACCAAAGGAATTTTGTTTTCGGCGCAGGCGCGGTGGATGCGGTGCGCTTCGCCCAGGCTGAGCGCCATCGGCTTCTCGCACAGAATGCCCTTGATGCCCGCCTCCACGGCAGCGATTACGACCGGCTCTCGCAACTCCGGCTTGGTGGAGATGGAGATGAAGTCCAGTGCGGCGTCCTCCAGCATTTCTTTAAAATCAGAATACCGTTGCCGCGAGGATACGCCGTGTGTGTCCCCCAATGCATTACGCCGTTCCTGAATTGGATCGGCAACCGCGGCGATTGCCACGCCCTCATTCCCCACCCAACCCTTGGCATGCGCGGTTGATCGCGCGCCGCAGCCAACGATTCCAACACGGTAGGTCGGCATTCTTTGCTCCTGTTTGATTAGGCCGTGAAGGCCAAAAGTTTCGGACTTGGGCAGTATTGTACGTTGCAGCGTATGGATGAGCAAGCTATGCAAGTGTAATTCTTGCATAAGCAAAATTCGTAATGTAAGTACTGCTGGGCTGGATGGCATGGGCGCCAGCGAGTCCCGCTCACTGAAATTGGGCCGGTGGCGTGGGACCCTACGAGCCACTTGAGATGTCTAGCGGCGGGGCGGTCGTGATGCATGGCGGCTGTCTCTCACAGTGAAGCGCCATGGCCGGCTCGCAGCAGAGGATGCCGGATTGAGGCCGATGCGTGGGCTGGGGAGGATATCCTGGGGCGGCAGCGGCGAATTGCCCCACTCGAGCCAAAGCGAGTCTCCGTCTAGCCGAACGCCGTTGAGTTGCCGATCAATGCGGAGTGCGGCGCAGAGCCTCGCCGGGCCGTCGGTACGGCCTGCGATGTTCTCCAGCGGCTCCAGGGCACGAATGAGTATCGCCCCTGCCTCGTTCTTATTTCCCGTGACGATGTTAAGACAGTGGTGCATGCCGTAGACGAAGTAGACATAAGCAAGGCCCCCGGGGCCGAACATGACGGAGTTGCGCGGTGTCTTGCCGCGGTACGCGTGGCTGGCCGGATCATCGCTGCCGCCGTAGGCTTCGACTTCAACGATTGTCCCGCGCATTGTGGTTCCCGCGCAATGCCGCACCAGCACCATTCCCAAGGCATCTCGTGCCCGTTCGAGCGCCGGACCACGCCAGAAGTCACAGGGCGCCTTGGCCTGTTCGTCAGATGAGACGTGCTGATCTTTCCGCATTGGACATCGCTCCCACTCGTAGCAAGTATACTGTGCAGTAAGAAGTCGACCAGTAGTAAGCGAGACAGGCGCTATGGCGCGAACCGTGGTCTTGAGCATGGGAGAGGCCCTTGCCGAATTCACTCAGGTCGGACCGCACGCTCCATTGGCGGAGGAAGGCACCTATCGCGGACCCTTTGCGAGCGGCGCGCCGCTGATCTTCGCCACGGCTGTTGCCCGCCTGGGCGGCCGGAGCGCTTTTCTCGGTACGATTGGCCAAGACGCCTTTGGCGAGACCGTCAGCAGCTTTCTGGTGAAGGAAGGTGTTGATGAGAGCGGTGTTGCGCGCAGCACTACGCTGCCAACGTCAGCCTCATTTGTCGTCAATCATCCCGACGGGACCCGGTCCTTCTTCTTCCACATGCGGAATGGGGCGGCAGGTCAACCGCCGCCGTTGCCTGCGCCGGATATTTTGCACGAAGTTGCCTGGGTACACATCAACGGTTCTTGCCTGGCAATGAATGACGCGTGGTGGAAGTATTGCATTTTGGTTGCGCGGCTTGTCAGAGAGGCCGGCGGACGCGTAAGCCTGGACCCGAATATTCGCGCGGAACTCGCCGGCCCGGAACAGATTCGCGCGCTGGTGGGCCCAATTCTTGATGTGGCGAGCATAGTCTTTCCCAGCGGGGAGGAGGCACAATTGATCACTGGGGCCACTACCCCTGCGGACGCGTGCGCCGCTCTGCGTGAAGGCCCCCACAATGCCGTCGTCGTGCTCAAGCAAGGGCCGGCCGGCTGTACCGTGTACAGCCGCGAAGGTACGGTTTCGGTGCCTTCGTTTGCGGTGGATGAAGTCGACGCTACCGGCGCCGGTGACACCTTTGATGCGGCATTCCTCTGGGCTTTGCAGCACGGCGCACCTTTGGAGACGGCCGCGCTCTGGGCCAATGCAGCGGGCGCTCTTTCCGTAACGGTGACCGGGCCAATCGACGGTGCGCCTAAGCGTGCGCACGTCGCAGCGTTCTTGCGCACGCATGGGAGGCAGGCAGCGGCGATAGAACAACTCCTGGCTGCTTCTCAAACCACCTGAACCCTATGGCCCTTAATTACGAGAACGTGGCAGTCGTTCATTTCCGCATGCGGCTACCACGCTCTGCGATTCACTGGAGGCAAGAACTAAGCCTCTCGCCGCTTACTTGTCGTCCATGGCGGCCACGAGGTGCACGCACTCCAATAGGGTCTCGACGTCAAAGGGCTTTTGTAAGATCACGTCTACTTCGTCGCGGACTTTGTAATTGACCCGCGTCGAGTAATTCGACATGACGATGATGTGTGTCTTCTTGGCTTCCCAGTCTCCCTTGATCTCCTGGAGGAGCGTTATGCCGTCGGCATCTGGGAGGGCAACATCCATGATCATAGTCTTAGGCTTCTCGGCCTTTAGAAACTTAATGACGTCGCGACTCTGCCGCAAGTGGATCGAAAAATATCCGTAATCGCGAAGTCGCCGCTCGATCTGATCGATGAGCTCTGGATCATCTTCAAGAATCACAACTTTCCTGCTATCGAGGTCGTTTGCCATTGTTGGTCCTTCCTTACTGCGAATAGCGAACTAAGCAATCCTTATGACGAGAAATTGTGTTATCAACATTCTATTGTAAGAGGAGCGCGCAACTTCTTCAAGATTAAGGAAGCATTTAAGTGTTTGCAGTTTGACGGCGAACTGCAAGGGGCAGGACTTGCCAATGCGGCAGTTATGGGAGAAGACCACTGTGTCGCTCTCCTCCTGTGTAAGCCGTTCTTGGCGGCTCTGAAACTTACCTGTTCTCGGTGCATGGCAACTGGGGGCCCAAAGAGACATTACGGATCAGCCTGCCATTCCAATTCCAGTTTGCCGATGACTACCGTGCTGCCGGCCCGCGCGCCCGCCTTTTCCAGTTCCGCGGTGATACCCATGCGGTCCAGACGTTGTTGGAAATAGAAAACGCCATCGAGACTGGATAGATCGGCCATGGCGGCGAGGCGTTCAACTGTTTTTCCACTTACCACAAAGGCTTGACCTCGGCGGGATACGGCAAAGTCATCGGCGACCGGAATAGCAATTTCGGCAACATCGATGGCAGTGGCTTCCTCTGCTGCTACCGGAGTTTCGCGATACGTGTGAAATACCCTGCCGAGAAGGTCATCGATGCCTTGTCCTGACACTGCAGAAATGCCGACCACAGGAAAGCCTTCGGATGTGATAGCCGGCCTGGCGTCTTCAAAACGACTGCGGGCTTCGGTGACGTCGAGTTTGTTGAGGGCGACGATTTGAGGTCGATCCAACAGCGTAGGGTCAAACTGCCGTAGCTCTTCATTCACTTGGTGAAATGCGGCGACCGGATCTGCTTCTACCAGCGAGGCGCAGTCTACTAGGTGAAGCAAGAGGCGCGTGCGCCGAATGTGGCGCAGAAACGTGTGCCCGAGGCCGGCGCCGGCATGCGCCCCGGCAATGAGACCGGGAATATCGGCAAACACCAATGTCGCATCGCCCCGTTGTACCACACCGAGTTCCGGTTGTAGGGTCGTGAAGGGATACTCAGCTACTCTGGGTCGGGCTGCGCTCACACGTGCCAATAGCGATGACTTGCCGGCGTTAGGCAGGCCGACGATACCAACATCGGCAATGAGCTGCAACTCCAGGTCGAGCCAACGTTCTTCAGGCGGCTCGCCTTTCTGAGCGAATTGCGGCGCCTGGCGTGTTGACGTGGTGAAGTGCACATTGCCGAGGCCGCCGCGACCCCCTCGTGCTGCGAGGGCTTTGTCACCGGGATTGCGCAAGTCCGCGATAATCCGTCCGGAGCCAACCTCAGTCACGACGGTGCCGGGCGGCACCCACGCTTGGAGGTCTTTTCCTGCTGCGCCGTGTTTCTTGTTGGTGCCGCCCGGTTTGCCGGGATTCGCGACGAATCGACGAGTACGGTGCAAGAAGAGCAGACTGTTTAGGCTGGGATCGACTTCAAGATAGACGCTGCCGCCGCGCCCCCCATCCCCACCGTCGGGTCCGCCTCGCGGCTGAAACTTTTCGCGGTGGAAGTGGGCAATGCCATCGCCGCCCTTGCCGCCTTTTACGAAAATTCGCGCTTCGTCATAGAACATAGTGTGACAATTCTGCTGCCGCTCAATTGATGGATTCTGAACTGACCCTCGATGCCACCTAAATCTGCCGGCCGGAGGTCTTTAGACTGGGCCACAAGCAAGTAGCGCAAGTCTGCCAATACAAATAGGGTGATCCGATGTGCTGCAGAGCGAGACAAGAGACCGTAGACCGAGAATAGGTGGAGAGGACGGCAAGTGCCAATGGACTGTGAGCGCTAGGCCGGCGACCGGGGCGCGTCATCGGGCAGAGACGGCAACGGAATCCTGGTCACGCCTGTGGGGCTAACTACCCAGAGGTACGTTTCGCCGCGATTGACAAACAGGTTAGTGGCAGTGGCAAAGAGGCGGTTAGGGGCCAGCAATTGCCGCTGGTACACGCCTTGAGTGGTTACCTGCACGACTCGATCATTTTCTCCGTCGAGGATATATAACGAACCCATGCCTTGACTTATAAATATCGCACTAGGTATCCCCAAAGGTGATGGGACGGTGGCATCTATCGAGAGCTTAGTGGGGATGCCGGAATCATAGCGACTGATCGTGCCGTCTTGAAACAAGATGAACACAGAGCCATCGATTGCAAGGTCGATAGCCTGCGCCAAATCCACACCGCTATTGATGCCAAAATACCCATCGGGCTCGCCATAGACATCGCCACCCAACGGGCGGAAACGCAACACTTCACTGCTCCCAGCGTCGAGCAAGTAGAAGTTCTGGTCATACGTTGCGCTTGCTCGCGGCTGCTGAATGGAACCCGTCGGCAGTTGGGCCGCCTGCGGCGCTTCACCGTTGGCTGCAAAGTAGAGCCGATTATCCTGGTCAAGAATCTGTATTACGTCTGCTCTGCCCGTAACGAATACCGCGGCACTTCCATCCAAACCCGTTGTGCCAGGCTGATAGGCGACTTCGTTTTGTCCGGTAGTTTCTATGCGGTACACTGCGCCGGAGGACCGGTCGAGAACGTACAAGGAGTTGCCCAAACCATAGACATCGCCAGGTTGCTGCCCGGCATCGAAGTTCACCAGGACTTGGAGCTCGTTAATGAAGACGCTTCCCGGTTCAGGTTCAGCAGGAGACACGGGCGTTGGCGAAGCAGAATCCGCTGTTGCGGAAGAGGGAGTTGACACTGCTGTACCGCTCTGGGCGGGGGTAGCCCCTTCCTGCGGCTGGGAAGTAGCGCTTAAGTCTTCAGTCACGCTAGCCGAGCGATCGTCGCCGCCAAAGAGCGCATTCGCTCCAATTACGAGGAAGACCAGCACAAGCAACACGATAATACCGGCAGCAACCCTATTCAGTCGTTGTCTGCGTGCTTGGTCGGCCGCAGTTCGCGTAACGATGGTAGATTGTGTCGCTACGCGGGGGGGAACTCCGGAGGGAGCGCCGGCGGGTTGGCTGCGCGGCCGAAACAACGATGCCACAAGCGACCAGCCCAAGACTCCAACGGCCAAGATGACACCAAGAATTGATGATGCCACGTTTTTCTTCGGCTGGGACCGGGGTTCAATTGGGGCTTCCGGAGGAGTGTCAGTTGATTTTCCAAGCGAAGTCCTGAGTGAAGTGGCCGTCTCCTTGGTTATGGCAAAGCGCAGCACCAGGGCTGAGGCAGTGCTTTCGCCATGCTTTCTTGCGGAATCTACCAGACTCTCGGCAGCGGACTGCACCTTGCTGCTGACGAGTATATTCTCGATTTCTTCATCACTGAGCACAGACCCAATGTTGTCTGAACAGAGTACAGCGACATCCTGAGCTTCGAGCGTAGCTCTGAACATCTCAATGGGGGGCTCCCATTGCGGATAACGCCCTTCTTGCTGGGTCCGGGATTCTTGCCCGGCGAGGCGCTCCTGCGCATCGGGCAGGGCCGTGATCTGCTCTTCTTGCACAAGGTAGAATTGTGTAGGCAAGACCTGCGCAATGGAAGCTCGCCCATCGCGCACTACCACGGCGGTCAATCCGATATCAGAAAAAGAGTCCTCTATGCGGGCGTCATAGAGATAGCGGTAGGCGTGGCGCACACTTCGCAGGAGTGCGGCCTCTACGCTCAGGGATGCGTTGTCGAAATAATGGCGGGCAACTTCCCTGGCGATTGTTCCCGAAGACTCGCTGCTGACCCCCTCGATATTCAAATAGAGAGAGCCCATATCCACTTCGGAAGAGGCATCTTGAAAGGTGTGTGCCCAAGGGCTGCTTGCCTGCCGTCGATTGCCTACAAGCGCTGCTTGGCCGATCTGTACGGTCAGCACCGGCACGTGATACCCCTTCTGATCAGCTTCGCACCCGCACCTTCTCTTGGCGCCTCATAATAGCAGATATTGTACTCTCTATCAAACCAGCGCGAGAAAATTTCCCGGGATGGCGCACGTCTCCTGCAAACATGCGCTCGCGGCGTCCGGGCTGTGTACTCCTTTCCCTCTTGCCGAGGCGGACTATGCTAGGTAACATGGAACATGCAACAATGGCTCATCGATTGAGGTATTACAACCTAGAGGCAGGTGTTATGGAAAAGGGTACGTGGCTTGTCAAGACCGGCATGGCACAGATGCTCAAGGGCGGTGTCATTATGGACGTTGTCACGCCTGAGCAAGCCAGAATTGCCGAAGACGCCGGTGCAGTGGCCGTAATGGCCCTGGAGCGGGTACCGGCGGACATTCGCGCCCATGGTGGCGTGGCGCGCATGTCAGACCCCGAACTCGTCACGCAGATCAAAAATTCAGTTTCCATTCCCGTTATGGCAAAGTGCCGGATCGGCCACTTTGTTGAAGCGCAGGTGCTTGAGGCGCTGGGTATCGACTACATTGACGAATCGGAAGTGCTTACACCTGCCGACGAATCACATCATATCGACAAGCTTGCCTTCACCATCCCCTTCGTGTGCGGCGCGACAGACCTAGGCGAGGCTTTGCGTCGTATCGGAGAAGGTGCGGCAATGATCCGGACGAAGGGTGAGGCCGGCACCGGGAACGTGGTTGAAGCGGTGCGACACATTCGCACGGTCAACGGGACGATTCGGCGGCTGCAGAACATGCGCCATGAAGAACTCATGGCACAAGCGAAAGAGTTGGGCGCGCCCTTTGCGCTTGTTGAAGAAGTGGCCGAACGCGGCGCACTGCCGGTTGTAAACTTCTCCGCGGGAGGCATTGCCACGCCGGCGGATGCAGCGCTCATGATGCAACTTGGTTGCGATGGCAACTTCGTTGGCTCCGGCATCTTCAAGTCCGAAGATCCGGCAATTCGGGCTGCTGCCATTGTCAAAGCGACAACGCACTTCCAAGACCCGCAAATCGTTGCCGAAGTCTCTCGCGGCCTTGGCGAGCCCATGACCGGTCTCGACGTGCGTTCAATGCCGAGGGAAGAACTGCTTGCCCCACGAGGATGGTAGAGATCGGGATGAACGTCGGTGTGCTGGCCCTGCAGGGCGACGTGCGTGAGCACGTCGATGCGCTCCGCGAGTTAGGGGTAGACGCCAAACTGGTAAAGTTGCCCAGGGATACCGAAGACTTGCAGGGGCTGATCATTCCGGGAGGCGAGAGTACTACCATCGGCAAACTCATGGTAATCTTCGACCTCTTGGAGCCAATTCGTCAGCGAATACTATCGGGGAAAATGGCGGCATGGGGCACCTGTGCGGGGATGATTCTGCTTTCCAAAGACGTCAGCGAACATGACCAGCCCCTCCTGAACGTCATGGATACGCGCATTCAGCGCAATTTCTTTGGTAGTCAGCTAGATAGCTTTGAAGCAGATGTCCCAATTTGCTGCATCGACGGTGAACCGTTTCCTGCGGTCTTTATCCGTGCGCCAACAGTGGAGTCGGTTGGCCCAAACGTAGAAGTGCTGGCTCGGCTGCCTTCTGATGGAAGCATTGTCGCAATTCAACAAGACACTATGTTTGCAACCGCTTTTCACCCGGAGATTGTAAGCGATAGGCGCTTACACCAATATTTTCTCTCGCTCTGCAGTCAAGTGAGTACGTAGGAATTCGGGAGAGGTGAAGCTGCCGGCACGCACTGTTGAATGGCTTTTAGTGTCTTTGTGCCACGCAGTAACCTAATGAGGCGAAATGGCGAAGTCAGCGGAAGTCAAGCGACAAGATGCTCTCCGCTTTGTGCAGGCGCTACGCTTGCAGCGCAGCGCAGGCGAGTCACTGATAACCGCCGACGCGCCGTGGTCGCCAACGATGGCGCTGTTGCTGGGCTCGTCTCTTCCCAGTTCTTGTGTAGCGGCAGTTTGGGAGGGGCGTCGGGCGGTTGCTTTGGCACAATTGGCTCGGCAGTCCGGCCGCGATCAATGGGAAATGATGCATCTCGCGGTCACGGGGCTGGAGTCAACTGCACCCTTGGACGCTCTCTCTGCAAACGGACGGCTGCTGATGCTGCTTGATGAAGTTTGCCGTCTCGCAGTTACAAGGCGCATTACGGCGATCATAGTCCGCGTGCCCGAGCAGAGCTGGCTGGCAACGCCACTTCTCAGGGCGGGTTTTTCTGTTACGATGCAAGAACAGACGTACGCGCAATCGCCCCCGGTCTCGGTGTCGAGCACTGAAATTCCGGGACTGCGCTTGCAGGAAAAACATGATGCTTGGCCCCTGCACCGGCTCTATCTGCAATCCGCGCCTCAATTGGTACGTCTAACGGAAGGGCGCACCGCCCGAGACTGGCAATTGAAACGAAGCGCCTCCCGCTCTTCATTTCACGTAATCCGTTGGGTGGTTGAAGGCGAGGTCGGCTTGAGGGGTTGGCTTGCGGAAATGCCGGGACGAAAGAGCGATCTGCGCATTCAAATTGGCGTGGCGCCTGGCGAGCGCCAGCTAGCGTCAGACCTGCTTGCTACGGCATTGGAACGCGCCAAGGAGCGACAATGCGCAAGTGTTTGGTCAAGGGCGCCGGCATACGCGGCGGATGTGCAGAAGGCGTTTCTCGACCATGGCTTCCTGGAAACAGGTTGTGATCTCGTAATGAAGCGCTCGCTCGCAATTCGGGCGCGAGACGTTGCTCCGGCGCAGGCGCGCAGGGATGCAGCACGAAATCGGCTTGCTACTACGCAGAGCAGAATGCTCGCTGAACGCGCGGCCGCAGGCGGCGCCACGGTTGAGAGTATGAAGACGGGTAGGTAGCGGATCAGGCTAATGCTGGACGGGTCTTGATGCCCGGCATAATTATGTGGTATAGTCCAGCGAGGTTGATGAAGAAAAACTGCACTTAAGGAGAGATGAACTATAGTCAAAGAGGCGCGCAATAACCGCGAGATTCGGGCAAGAGAAGTTCGCGTTATTGATGAACATGGAGAACAGATCGGCATTCTGGATCTTGAGCAGGCACTTGCAATGGCCCAAGAACGAGAGGTGGACCTCGTAGAGGTTTCCCCAAATGCTTCCCCGCCGGTATGTCGACTCATGGACTACGGTAAGTACAAGTACCGTCAGACCAAGGAGGAACGCAATTCACGCAAGAATCGTGCCGCTTCCACGTTGAAGGAAGTGCGTTTTAGCCCGGTGATGGATCGGCATGATATTCAGTATCGTGTGGCTCGCATAATCAAGTTCTTGGAAGAAGGCCATAAGGTTAAGGCATTTGTGCGCTTCTTGAGGCGACAGATGGCCCACCCGGAACACGGCCACGACGTACTGCGCCTTGTCCTCGAGCAACTTGAGGAGGTTGCGGTGGTTGAGAGAAGGCCCATCATGGAGGGTAATCAACTCTCTACATACCTCAGCCCAAGACCTCAAGTACGACGGAGTCGAGAGAACGGTTCGTCGACGAAGGCTGACGAAGTGTAGAAGCAGCAGGAAACAATAGCCTGTGCCTGATAATGCGCGCGATAATATTTACATAAAGTGGGTACCGGAGACGGTAGCGGAACGTAAAGAGCGGACGCATTGGGTGGCGTGGCTTGTGCATGATATCGTGGATGATCTCGGTACGCGCACGCAGTTCTTGGCTTATCTTGGCGGACGTCCCCATGTCACGACCGACCTTCAGTTTGAGATTTCCGAATTATATCCAAACCTGGAGGTCAATTGGGACAGTATCCGCCATAGTCTAGAATCGAGACAACCGCAGACGGACGTGCAGCGTCTCACTGACGACGAGATTGTGCTGCGCTTTCGTGAGCTCGCACAGGAACAGGGACTGTCTGTGCAGGATGTTGCAAGTCGTGTGCACATTGAACCGCGCAATATTCTGCAAGAAACGGAAACTCTCGTGCTCACGGAAGGGAACAGAGAGAGATTTGTGGAGGCGTGCGGTTCAGTATTTGCCTATCTCGCTGAGAACCATCCGGAGTATGCCTACGGCATCATGAAGGTACGGCTCTATCTCCAGGGAGACCACAGCCTGCTTGAGAGCCTAGTGGCGAAGGAACCCGCTGGATTCAGTGTAGATGCCGGCCGTCGCCGCAAAGAGCACTGGTCGACCTCCTTACTTATGCACATGGAGTCAGCGAGTGATAGCATTGACTGACTTGCTTGCATTGTGACGGGACTTAGAAGCTAACTGGGGCAATCCCCCGGTTTTTTTGTTGTCCTTCCATAGATATTGCGTTTGTCGTTACGTGGCTTGCAGGGCATTTGGCGTAGTCTTGCAGCCGTTGGTGTGTGTTCCCCTAAACTTTCGCGAAGGTGAGTGATGTCATCTCCAAATATCGTGCTCTTGCTTGCGGACCAGCAAAAAGCGACAAGTCTGGGGCTCTACGGCAACCCCGATGTCAAGACCCCCGGCCTTGAAGCGTTGGCACAACGTGGCGTGGTCTTTGAGAATTACTTTACACCGCATCCATTTTGCTTGCCAGCGCGCTGTGTCTTGATGACGGGGCGTTATGCGCACGCTATTGGGGTACACGGGAATGGCTACACGCTGCCGCATTACGAGGTAACGCTGGCAGAACGGCTGCGCGAAGTGGGGTATCAGACCGGCGCCGTGGGCCACTTCCATGGTGGGCGCAGTGGCGGCGGTCGGGGTTTTGAATTTCAACACGACATCGGCAAGGGGGTGTTGGCGGAGCGCAATCACGTACGGAGAGCGCTTGTCGAGATGGCGCCGGAACGCTCCCAGCACATGGTCGCGGAGGTCCCTGTGCAACCTGACGAAGACCTCAACGGCGCAATGACAAAGATAGGTATGAACTTCGTCGAATCATGCAGCGCTGAACGTCCGTTCTTCTTGCATATTGCCTATATGGATCCGCATCCGCCGTTCTTGGTACCGGAACCGTATTTCTCACTCTATGATCCCGCGCAAATTACAATGCCGCCGGTGGCAGGGCCCGATGCCGACAAGCCCCGTTCGCAGGAACAGACGGCTCGCGACGGCGGTACTTGGGACGCCGGCGAAGACGAGCTGCGCAAAGCCCTGGCAGTATATTACGGCATGGTCAAGCACCTGGACGACCAGGTAGCCCGTCTAGTCGACTTTCTAGAGTCGCGGGGCGTTCTCGACAATACTGTCATCATCTATTCTTCAGATCACGGCGACTACGCCGGCGAGCACCGGATGTTTGGCAAGAGTTGTACTCTCTATGATTGCTTGGTGCGTGTACCCGGGATCATCGCGGGCCCGGAACACCTCGTGCCACAGGGCGAGCGCATAGAGGAAATCACTGATTCGACGAACGTGGCGCCCACCGTGCTTGACTGGGTTGGCCTTGAAGCGCCTGAGAATATGCACGGCAGCTCATTCGTGCCGGTGTGGCAAGGAAAGCAACGCCTGCGCAATGCGGCCTTCGCCGAAGTTGGCGCATTTCCTGCCGCGATGGTGAACGATCCCGTGAGAGGCAACAATGTGCCTTACGGCCCGCCTGCGAGCGGACGGCAGACGGAGATTTCGACGATGGTGCGGACGCCGGCATGGAAGTTGGTCTACACTCCCGGACGCGAGCACAACGAACTCTACAATTTGCGTGAAGACCCGTGGGAATTACGGAATTGCTACCATGAGGCACATTTGTCAGAGGTGGTGACAGAGCTTAAGCAACAGCTCATGGACTGGTATCTTGGCCACCACTGAGCGGCCCATCACTTGGCTTTCTTCCCCGTACGCTATACTACCCCTATGAAATCGCCATTCAAGAAGAGATGAGGTACGCATGTCTTTAGACTCTGAAATGTTCCGCAAGGCGATGCGTCAGGTGGCGCAGCCGGTCACGGTAGTAACCGTGCGGGATGCCAATGGCCTGTACGGAATGACGGCGAGCTCGTTTACTTCCATTTCTCTCGATCCTCCACTAGTTCTCATAAGCGTTGGTGAGACCAACTCAACGTGTGGACGAATTGAAGCTGTTGGAAACTTTGCCGTGAACGTACTTGGCGCTGAGCAATATACCATTGGTGAGACATTCGCGCAGACCGGCACGGAAAAGAACGCGTCGTTTGCCCACATTCCTCATCGATTCGAAGTGACAGGGGCTCCCATCTTTCAAGACTGTGTGAGTTGGTTCGATTGCTCTGTTTTTGCCAAGCAGCAAGCGGGGTCCGGTGTCCTCTTTATCGGCCTAGTGCAGGCAGCCGGATTGGGGACTGAAAATGTGCCGCTTCTCTATCGAAACCGCGCGTATGAGCCGCATAGCAGCCCATAGCGGCAGGACGTCATTGAAGCTTGCGAGGAAGCCTTCACCGTACGGCCGCCGGCCGAGGTAACATGGCGCAAGACGTCCGTCGAAGCGTCATTCCCTAGGTATAGTCGGCTGATCCTAATGGATGGAGATTTGAAATGGGAAGTGTGTCTTTGCAGCCGGAGCAATACCGTCCCGGCCCTCCACCAGACATCGATCTGTCCCAGTACGGCGTTGGGATAGTAGGTTGCGGCGGTATCGCCAACAACGCCCATCTGCCTGCATATGAGAAGGCCGGATATCACATCGTTGCCTGTTGTGACATCGATGAAGAGGCTGCGCGGAACACGGCGGAGCGTTGGCACATTCCGTTTTGGACGACGGACATACATGCGCTCCTCCAACGCGAGGACGTGCGGGTCATTGATATGGCGCTGCATCCAGGCGCCCGCAAGGAAACCCTGCAAGCCATTGCGCAAGCGCCCCGACCGGTCCTCACCCAGAAGCCGCTCCATATGGATTATGCCTTGGCTGAGGAGCTTATCACTATCGCGGAAGAGGCGGGGATCCTTCTCGCCTTAAACCAACAGGCCCGCTGGTCACCTGATCACAAAGCGCTGCGCATACTCATGGACCAAGGCGTGGTGGGGCAGGTTTATGGCATTCAACACCTCAAGCGCTCGTTTCAGGATCAACCGGGCATGTGGTGGACAAGCCTCGCCAACTTCAATATTGGCGATCATGGCGTGCACTACCTCGATCTCTGCCGCTTTTTTGCCGCATCGCCAATGGCAGGCAGCCGGGAGTGGACTCGGCTGCACTGTACAACTGCCATGCTGCCGGACCAAAACGGGCCCGATCCGCTCACCTACTCAGCCAACGTCGAGTTTGGCGAAGTAGGCGGTCGTGTCGAGCTAATGGCAAGCCTACAGTTCAACAATATCGTGCGCGCCTCAGGCGCGCACAGCTACAACTGGTGGATCGACGGCACGGAAGGCAGTGTGTGGGGTTCGAGTCGTGAGGTCTCGGTGGCTCGTGTGGACGATTCGGGCAATGTGCACACGTTTCAGATTGAAGGCTCCTGGTTCAATGATGCGTTTCAGGGGCCGCTGGGCGACCTGATAGCTGCATCTGCACATGGTCGCCCGCCTGCGGTGACGCCGCGCGACAATCTCAATACGATCGCCATGACTGCTGCTGCAATTCGGTCCAGTAAGAGCGGCCGCATGGTTGAGAGAGAAGAGGTAATGGTCTAGCGGGCCGAATTACCGCATCCGTAGGCTGAACAGTCTGAAGCCATCAAACAGAGACTGCCCACTTGCCTTACGCTGCTGGAGTTACCTCTATCAAAGCCTAAGGAGAGCACTGGTCAACCTCGTTTCTTGGAAACTAAGGCCGGTGGCAACACTTAGTGGCCGAGGGACTTGGAATTTAGTGGGGGGCGGCGCAGAGTCTACAACGGTACTGCGCGTTACCTGTAGTAGCCTGCACGAGAGTGACGTTTAAATTGAGGATTGAATTTTCTGAGGAGGAGAGAAGGCTATGGCGGCTTTGGCCAAACGGGCAATCGTAATCGGAATTGACGGCGCCAGCATGGAAATTGTGCGGTATATGGCAGACAAGGGCGCCACGCCAAACCTCAAGCGCCTCATGGATACCGGCGCGTGGCGGCCCATGCTGGGCGTCTTTCCCACGCTCACTCCGCCCGGCTGGACCTCTATTTCAACAGGCGCGTGGCCGGGCACCCACGAAGTTATGGACTTCAATATTCGTATTCCAGGAAGGCCTTTGACGGAAACGGCATGGGGTGTTAACACGGAGCTATGCAAGTCTGAGTACTTTTGGAATACGCTGGAGCGCGCAGGCAAGACACCGATCCTCGTCAAGTGGGAGATGTCGTGGCCGCCAACCGTTACCACTGGCGTACAGGTCGAAGGCACCGGGCCGGGTGTGGCAAACCATCATCAGATAGCCGGCTACCACCTTTGGGTCTCCGGCAACTGGCGTCCACGCCCCATTGGCGGCGGGGTCGATGCAGCGGCGGTGGACCCCAGCACGCTGCAGGCAGGTGAAGACGTTGATCGTGTCGAACTGAGCCCGGCGGACCCTGGCCGCTGGTCGAACTTGCCCGATTCTGCCAAGCCGCCCCTCGAAGTGGAGTTGGCGATACAACCTCTCGCGCGGGGCCGCAACGATCTCACTGCCTGGGGCACCGAGGGGGCCGAAGCCCGCTCGTTCTTTGGGCTGGTCTATGCGCAGTCCGCCGCGGGTTACGACCGGGTGCGGGTGTGCGCCGGCCGTGACGCCGGCCAATCAATAGCGGATCTTGCCGTTGCCGACTGGAGCGACTGGTCGCGACAGCAGTTTACGATTGGCGAGAACACGCCTACGGGCTATGTGCGCTTCAAGCTCATCACCCTCACCCCAGAGGCCGATACATTCGAGCTCTTTATGCCCCAAGTTTGGGCGACGGCAGGGTACACGTATCCGGCAGAGGTTGCCGCAGAAATTGATGAACACGTAGGGCCATTCATACAGAATCCTGCACGCGATGCCCAAGGTCTCGTTGATGATGAGACGTTCTTCGAGTTGCTCGACATACATCACCAATGTTTGGCCGACGTTGCCCATCATCTCTGTGCGACCCGTGATTGGGACGTTCTTTTTACAGAGGTCCATTCATTCGACTACGGCAACCACTTTTTCATGGGACAGACGGATCCCCGCTGCGGTGCGCCGGCAAGCGTCGTTGCGCGCTCCGTAGAAGGCATGACGCGCATTCTTGCCTCTGTCGATCGCTGGGTCGGTCGGCTGTTGGAGTTGCAGGACGACGAAACGGTCGTAGTAGTCACTGCCGACCACGGCGGAACGCCGGACCTCGCACCGCCTATCGCCGCTGAGGATGTGCTCAAGGAGGTCGGCTTGCTCGTCACCGATCCTGCTACCGGGGAATTCGATTTGAGCAAGAGCGTCGCGATTCCGGTCGGCACAATTCACGTCTTCATTAATCTGAAAGGGCGCGATCCCGGCGGGATCGTGGAGCCGGAAGACTTTGAGAAAGTACAGCAGCAGGTCATTCATGCGCTGACGACGTATGTTGACCCCAATACCGGCAAGCAACCATTCGCCCTCGCGGTCACGCGCGAAAACGCTGAGATGTTAAATCTCTGGGGCGATCTGGTGGGCGACGTGGTGTGGGCCGTGCATCCGGAATTCGACGCGTGCCACGGCCGGCATCTGCCCGCAGTTAGTTTGGGAATTGGCGGTCAACATACGACCTTTATCATCAACGGTCCTCACATCCGCAGCGGCGCGATCTTAGAAGGACAAGCACGTAGTGTGGACATTGCGCCCACACTTGCCTATCTCCTGGATGTGCCCCAGCCGCGCGATAGCGAAGGCCGCGTAATCATGGAGGCACTTGAAGCTTAGCCAATTAGACCGAGCGCTTCTAGGCCTCCGCGAACACCGGCCTCTTCGGCGGGCGTGACTTCCGGCAAAGGACCGCGAACGGGTCCGGCGGGCAGCCCCAACATGCGCAGGGCCGCCTTGCAGGGCCCGACGTAACCGGGATCGTACTCCAAGTAGCGATTGAGCGCTTGCAGCTTCAATTGAAGTACGCGCGCCTCCTCAAACGATCCCGCCTTTACCAAATCATAGATCGCTACCATTTCGCGCGGAATCACACAGGCCGCGGTGGAGAAGATGCCGGTTGCGCCTGCGGCAAGCGCCGCGTAGAACTGGCTGTCGATCCCCGTAAGTACCGCAATCTTGTCGCCGTTCATGCGGATATTCTCCATAAGAATGCCGAAGTCCGCATTGCTCTGCTTCAGTCCGATCACGTTGGGGACCGCCGCCAGGCGGTCGATGAGCGCGGGCGTAATCTCGTTGCCTGTGTAGAGCGGATTGTTATAGAGCACGAGCGGCAGGTCGACTTGCGTCGCAATGGTCTCATAGTGTGCGAACAGAGCGTCTTCAGAGACCTGAAAGTAATAGGGCGCTGTGACGATAGTCCCGTCCGCGCCAACCGCCATCGCATCTTGCCCCAAGAGCACCGCTTCTCGTGTCCCGGAGGCTGCGGTGCCCGCAATGATGGGAATTGCACCGGCCGCTTCCTCCACAATGGCGGCGGTCACGGCTTTCTTTTCTTCACGCAGCATATGGGGAAACTCGCCGTTGCCGCCGGTTGTCATAATGCCGTGTACTCCGGCGTCAATCAGAAACCGCGTAAGCTGCTTTACGCCTTCCAAGTCAATGTCATGATTGGCTTGGAACGGGGTTACGATGGCGACGTTGACGCCGCGAAGATTTCCAGGAGTGAGGGACATGGTTTATTGCTCCTCAATAGATACGCAGACTCGTCCACTCTCCAAATTGAATTGCAAACACTCTTCTTCCTAGCAGTCCAACAACATTGGAATGACGGGAAACTGCCCTTAATGTTATTGCCCGCCAAGGAGGCGCAGGTTACAAATCTACGCTACCAGCGCTCCTACCCGCTGAGACGAATGTGTCGAGACACTAGAAGACTGAGTCCAAGGCCAATTTCAATCTGGAATTCTATTCTAATTCCTCCGGATACCACTTTGCCAGCACTAGCTTCTTCACCTCTCATGCAGCTGCAAGAGATCATCAAGGCGTGCTCGGTATATGGCCGATGGCGTGCTGTAGTAGAGCCATCCATCGCTGCCATATGTAACGTCGAGCGCGCAGTTGGTCGACAGAACCATCTTGCTATCAACAGAATCATAGTCAGGCGCTTTCAAACGCACGCCGCGCAGGTAGAAGTCGGTGAAACCGCAGAAGAGCAAGAGATCGGGATGCTCGGTAGTAAACGTCGCACCTGTAGGAGCCACCGTTTTCTCGGGCCATTGGCCGAAGACACTGACGGGATCCGCGAAGCCTTCTGCATTCGAATCGCCCATATGGAGAGGCCAGCCGTAGTTCTTGCCAGCTTCCACTCTATTGATCTCGTCAAAGCCACCTGGCCCGTTTTCAGTTGCGAAAAGAAAGCCGGTTTTCGGCTGGAAAGCAAGGCCAAATACATTTCGGAATCCAATGGCATAGACGGGGGATCCAGGTATTGGATTGTCCTCCGGAATACTCCCATCCGCATTGAAACGGAGAATAGAGCCAGGCAATTTCGCAGCATCTTGAGAAAGATCCCTCATCCAGATGTCGCCAATTGAGAGATAGAGTTTGCCATCGGGGCCGAAGGCAATTCGCCCTCCATTGTGAAAGCCCTCCGTTGTAAAGGGAAGTTCATCCAAAACCACAGTGTAGTCTTGACCGACATTGTTGACATCGCGGAACCGAACAACACGCTGCATTTTTGGTAAGCCGGTCTCGATGTCCCGTACTACGTACATGGCGTAGATGTAGGGTTCATGTGGAAACTCAGGATGAAGTGCGAGGCCGAGAAGACCGGCTTCGCGGTGGTATACCACGTCATCCAGCGTAGCAAATGGTTCTGTCAAAACTCTGCCTTCCTGCAAAATACGGATTTTGCCGGAAAGCAATTCGCCAAAGAAGAGCCTGCCATCCGGAGCGGCTGCCAAAGCCACCGGCCATGCAGCATCGGCAACTTTTCCTTCAGCCAACGATACTCGACGTATCAATTGTGGTTCCTGGAGAGGCGGGGAAACATACTCTCCCTTTTCACGGTCACGGACGTAGACGTGGAGATCCACTTGCCCGGCAGGGAGGTCGGTGAGTTGGGCATAGAAGCCGCTGTTGGCAAAGGGAGGGTGACCAAGAACCTGAGCTACATCAGAACGATAGAGACCGTAAACTGCTTCGGTGAGAAGTGTACTGGTTTCACGTGGCCCATTCCAGATTTCGACGGAACCAACGCCGGTTCCTTCGTTGCTGCCATGGATGACGACCCAGCCCTGGATTGTGAAGGGGAGCGTGAGCAGATCGTCAGCGGCAGGTAGATCTATGTTTCCTCGGTAGCCACGGTGCGGAGAACTGTCAGGCATACCAGGTTGAACTGTGAACGGCATGGATACCGAAGAGGAGACCATCCCATTCTGAAGGAATGCCTGGAGAATGAGCGTGTGCGTGCCAGGGGACAAGTCAGGAACAGTGATGAAGAATTCATTGCGTGAAATACGGGCGCGAAAGTCGCTGTGCGGGATATAACGAGCATTCAATTGATCCCCCTTCGCTACACCCACCAGCTCACCGTTGATTCTGGCTTCGGCGTGTGAGATGTGGAGCTCCGTGCCGCTTGCCCGCATGACCAAGCCCTGCACGACGAACGGACTACTCAGGGCAGAGCCAATTGGTGGGGAAGTAACCTCCAAATGACCACACAACGGATGCCACGTTGCGGCCAAAGCGCCTTCAGGCAACACTGTAATTGTGCTGATTAGCTCGCTCTCGGGCATTCGACGAAGATTTACAATTGGGAAAATGCCAACAGTTTGGGGTCGAACGACTTGCTCGGCCTTGCCTCCGGGAGGAATGTCAAAACTCAATCCAATGGCTGGGACATTAAAGGTGTGCCATTCGCTGCCTCCCCGAATGATGAACCGATACTCTATGTGCTGATTGATCACGATGTCGTTTGGTACAACCCGGTAGGGATGTTCCAGGAGTTGAATTTCGATTGTTTGGGGAATAGGGCTCGCGGCAACCGCAGTGTCTTGCACAGGAGTCAATTCAACATGACAAGTGAGGGTAGGTTGCATTGCCGGCTGAAGTGCTTGGGTAACATCTGCCGGTAGAGGAGTGTCAGATGGGGATTCAGTCTTATCGTCTCCGCCACAAGACGTCAAGAAGACTATGCCAAGGAGAGAAGCAATCAACAAAGCGGAGATGCACAAGAATCTTCGAAAAGGGCAGCTATCTCTCGCAATTGGTGATGCAACTGCTAGGCTGTGTCTGCACATTCTCATGCCAGAGCCTCTAGCTTCAACTTTCACTACCTTAAGGCAGTTTTGTGGCGGTTGGCCACAGAGTTCTTGTTGACTACGAATTCCAGCTATTCAACTAAGCAGTGGTCAGCGCAAGACTCGCATATTTTCAATCTTGTGATGCAGAGAAAGCCAACTGAGAGAAAGGCTGTCACTGCTAGCGTTTCTCATAATCCCAGTCTGGCTATTCGTCAACATGCAGTCAAGAAGAAGACACGCGCCACTATCATTCCTTATCTTGTCGCCCGTGTTCCTCAAGACGCAAGAGGTCGTCTAGCCGCGCGCGGTAAATGGCGGTGATTGTGCTGTAATAGACCCAGCCGTCACTGCTGGCAGTGGTATCCAAAATACAGTGCTTGGACAGCACGAGTTCTCGTTCAACCGAATCGTAGTTTGGACGTCCTAACTCCAGCGCGTGGAGCGCGGGAACGTGAAACGCGCAGAAAAGCAATAGCTCCGGACGCTCAGACGGAAAGGTTGCCCCTGTGGGGCCGTAGGCCGGCTGTGGCCACGTACCAAAGACGGCGATAGGATCAGTGATGCCCTCAGCGTTTGTAGTGCCCATGTGTTGGGGCCAGCCATAGTTGCCGCCGGCTTGGATTCTGTTTACTTCGTCAAAGCCGCCCGGACCATTTTCAGTCGCATAGAGGACGCCGGTTGTCGGTTGGAAAGCCAGGCCGAAGACATTGCGCAAACCGATCGCGTAGACCGGGGAACCAGGAAAAGGGTTATCGTCAGGGATGCTGCCGTCTGGATTGAAGCGAAGGACTGAGCCAGCGTAATTCGTTGGGTCTTGGGCAAGATCAGGCACGTCGGTGTCACCGATCGAGAGATACAACTTTCCATCAGGACCGAAGGCGATGCGACCGCCATTATGGAGTCCGGTTGTCGTTGCCGGGAGGTTGTCGAGAATTACGGAAAAGTCTTGACCAGTGTTGTTGACGTCGCGAAAGCGCACGACGCGCTGCATGAGCGCAAAGCCGGTCTCCGGATTGTCCACGACGTACATGGCGTAGACTTCGGGTGTTTGAGGAAAATCCGGGTGGAGGGCAATGCTTAGTAGCCCGGATTCTGCATAATTCGAGACATCATCCAAAGTTGCGAACGGCTCTGGAAGGACTTGCCCGTCTTGCAGAATTCGAATATTCCCTGTGAGGAGTTCAGCAAAGAAGAGCCTTCCGTCCGGTGCGCTCGCCAGCGACACCGGCCAGGCGGCATCCGCCACTTTACCTTCTGCGAGAGTAACTCGGCGGGTAAGAGGCGATTGCCGGAATCGTGGGGACACGTACTTTCCGGACCGTCGGTCGCGGACGTAGACGTGGAGGTCAATGGGGCCGGCGGGAAGATCGGAGAGTTGCGCGAGGAATCCACTGGACGCGAATTGGGGTTCGCCGAGCGCCTGAGCTACATCAGGGCGAAAGATGCCGTAGGTAGCCTCAGTGAGAAGCCGGCCGCTTGCACGCGGACCGCTCCAAATCTCGACCGTACCCACCCCGGCGCCGAATGTGCTGCCGGGGATGACGACCCAGCCTTGGATGGTTACGGGCAGACCTAGTAAGGCATTATCGCCTGGCAGGTCGATGATACCCTGGTAGCCTCCCGCAGTGGCGCCGGTTGGGGGATTGGGAAGGATGTTCAGAGGCATGATGGCCGTGGCAGCGAGTGTACCGTTTTGATGAACGGCGCGGAGGAGGAGAGAGTGTGCTCCTGGCGGCAAGTCAGGAATTGGAAGAAAGAACTCGCTGTGCGAGCCACGCCGTATGAAGTGCTCTCTTGTCGACTGACCGACCTGGCGCCCATTGCTCCAGGCTTCAAGGCGGGTCACGCGTAGATTACTGCCCTCGGCTTCCTTGAATGAACCTTGAATCACAAGGGGCGTGCTCAAGTTTGCTCCCGGTTGTGGTGAGTGAACAGAGAATTCAGCGCACAACGGATGCCATGAAGAGGCGACCATGCCTTCAGGAATCACTGTGATTGTTCTTTGCAGTTCGCTCTCTGACAGGTTTCGATTGTTTTCAATCGGGAATACGCCCACCTCACGGGGTTGAAGAAGTACCTCGGCTTGACCGTATGGTGGCAGATGGATGTCCTGGCTCAAGACGCGAGAGGCAAAGTGCTGCCACTCGTCGTTCGCTTGAATGATTAGTCTGTAGGGGCGATTGAGCCTGAGCACGATGTCGTTGGGGACAATACGGTAAGGTCGCTCGAACATCTGAATGCGCACTGTCTCAGTTGTTTGGGCAGTGGGCAGTCTGGTATTTGGTGCAACTGCGTAATCGGTAAAGCATGGTAAAGATGAGAGCAGGGGCGGGAGAGGGTCTTGCAGGGGTGCCGTCGGGGAAGCTGCAACGGGGGTTGTTTGAATAACCTCTTCTTCATCACCACAACTGACTAGAAGTGCGAGGAAGAAAAGGAGGACAAGACACCTGAAGTTGGATTTCAATGTTCGCAGCGAACCCTTGAGCTATATCGTCGACACCCAATGCGGCTCATGTATTACTTGCCACATCCATCAATATCAGTACGAGGGCAAATTCATCGGTACCCTATATTCTGAGTAGAATTGCAGGGCAGCAACATCGACATCAACATTCAAGATTGAATACGAAGAGCATTTCCGCCCCAGCATGGAGCCGCTGCACTCAGCGGCAGTATAGACGCTCTTCATGAGCAGCCTAGTCCACCAACTGTAATTCCAAGTAAGAGACAGAAAATCTACTTCTGCAACTTTGTTCTTGTGCAGACATGACCTAAGTAATGCTCATTCAGCCGGGATGTTTTCAACAGATCAGGAAACGTCGCGCTTCGCTAGTTCGAAGAGAATCATCTTAGTTACGCCCCACTAAGGAATTCCCCGATGCCGCTCAGCCAAAGGCTATGAATGGCCTAAGACTCAGTCAGGTACCTGCTCAGCGGACTTTTCCATTCATTAATCGAAGGCATGCTCAGAGCCGCCAACTTCCGTTGCTTCTCATTGAGTTTCTTTACTCTGCAGGCGCAAGAGGTCATCGAGCCGCGCTCGGTATATAGCTGAAATTGTGCTGTAGTATAGCCACCCGTCGCTGCTGTAGGTGACATCGAGAATGCAGTTAGTCGACAATGTGAAATTGTCTTCCACCTTAGTGTATTCTGGGCCACTTAGTCTTACGGCATGTAGACCGGCGTTGGCGAAAGCACAGAACAGCAGGAGGTCCTTGCGCCCTGGGTCAAAGCCTACACCTGTGGGGGCATACGAAGGTTGCGGCCAATTTCCGTATACAGCGATCGGGTCAACTATGCCCTCAACATTGGTTACGCCCTTGTAGCCGGGCCATCCGTAGTTCTTGCCTGCTTCAATCTTATTTATCTCGTCGAATCCTGCAGGGCCGTTATCAGTGGCATAGAGATTACCGGTTTCGGGTTGGAAAGCAAATCCAAAGACGTTGCGAAGACCAATGGCATAGACGGCTGAACCGGGATAGGGATTGTCCGAGGGTATGCTGCCGTCAGAATTGAATCGGAGTATTGACCCCGCATAGTGCATGGGGTCTTGCGCCTTTCCTGGGCGTCCAACATCGCCTATAGAGACATAAAGCATTCTGTCCGATCCGAAACCAATGCGGCCCCCGTTGTGTCGACTGGTCGTAGTAGGGAGATCGTCCACCAATATAGTGTAATCCTGCCCTACGTTGTTACTGTCAGTAAAGCGGACGACGCGCTGGGCTATAGGTAATCCAGTATTCCGGTCTTCAACAACGTACATCGCGTACACGTATGGTTGTCGTGGAAAATCTGGGTGAAGCGTGAGGCCAAACAAACCTGACTCCCAAAAATTCGAGACATCATCGAGCGTTGCAAACGGACTTGGCAAGACTTCGCCATTATGCAGAATGCGGATATTGCCGGTGAGAAGTTCTGCGAAGAAAATTCTGCCATCTGGCGCGGCCGCCAAAGCGACCGGCCATGCAGCATTCGTCACAATGCCTTCCGCAAGAGTGATTCGATGTTTCAACGGGGCTTGCCGAAATCGTGGCGAAACGTACTCTCCCTTCTCACGGTCGCGAACATAGATATGCAGATCGACTTGGCCGGCTGGGAGATCAGGGAGCTGAGCGAGAAAGCCACTGCTGGCAAAGCGTGGGTCACCCAGGCTCTGTGCGACATCAGGTCTGTACGTTCCGTAATACGCTTCAGTGAGGAACTGACCACTCTCGCGCGGACCGCTCCAAACCTCAACAGACCCCACGCCTGTGCCATTTACGCTGCCAGGGACGACGACCCAGCCTTGAATGATAACAGGTAGCCCGAGCAAGCTGTCATTTGCAGGGAGATCGATGTGGCCTCGATATCCATTGGAAGCGCTATCGGTGACTTGATCTGGGAGAATGGAAAGTGGCATGGTCGCAGTAGCCGCAATTGCGTTGTTTTGGTAGTAAGCTATGAGAAGAATAGTATGGGATCCGCTAGGAAAGTCTGAAATGGTGAGGGAAAAATCACTTTGAGGGTCATGACGCGTGAAGTCAACTCGCTCCTTTGTGCTCACTTTCTTACCATTGGACCAAGCCTCAATGCGCGCGACCACGAGATCGTTGGCGCTGAGCTTCGCAATGGAACCCTGCATGACCAGAGGTGTGCTTAGCCTAGCACCGGGAGGAGGTGCAAGTACGGATATCTTGGCACACGATGGAAGCCACGAGCTAGCTGTCATGCCTTCTGGCACTACCGTAAGCGTGCTATTAAGAGGGAGTCTCCACCATATATCGCGTGTCGCTGATAACAATTACCCCAGGACGTATCGGCTTTACGAGCATTTCGGCCCGGCCATGCGGTGGAAGTATGATGTCTACATCTTTGTCAAAGAAGTCGTAGACCCTGAGACTGTGCCACTTGCTACCAGCTTCCACGATCAAACGGTAATTCCTATTCTGCTCAAGCACAATGTCATTGGGCACAATGCGATACGGGTGTTCGAGCATTTTGATCCTCACAACCTCGGGAGCTTGAGAAGCAGAGGCGGCTGCGTCCTGCGCTGCAGCTAGATCAACGTGGCAAGGCAAGAATCGCGATACTGAAGCTGGTTGACTGGAGGCGGTTGGGTGTGGTGTTGCACTTGCCGGTGGCGTGAGTGAAGGAGCTATGGTCGGGGTTGACTCTGGCTCATCTTCACCATTGCCGCAAGACGCCACGAGTACGATTCCGGCAGCAAGCAGAAGAATTAAGTAAACGCTTTGCCGAATTGCATGGGAGACCTTTTGACATACCTCTTTGGAAAAATGGCAGCGATCTCCCAACTCGCTTGCTAGAACCCGCACAGTATCGAATAGTCCTTCCGGGGCAGGTGTACGAAGTCTCTATAGTGGAGCGCCAGCGCAAGCGCCTCGTTGTTCGTACCCGGCCCGTGTAATTGTCATTCTAACAGATCTTGTTCGAAACTTGCGTGGGAAGCAATTGCGGTTAAGATTGTCAACTGTCAATATGGCCACGTTTGTGCAAATCCAGATTCGGGCTGCAATTCACATTGAAGTGGTGTCGAAAGACTCCGTACGTCCAATCACTCAGAACCTGAGTTCTCTTCTTGTAGACGTAAGAGATCGTCCAACCGCGCGCGGTAGATTGCGGACGGCGTGCTGTAGTAAAGCCACCCATCGTTACTGTGAGTAACGTCGAGCGCGCAATTGGTCGACAACACTAGCTTGCTATCAACAGAAACATAATCGGGCGCTCGCAAGCGGACGCCGCGCAGGTAGAAGTCGGTGAAGCCGCACAAGAGCAAGAGATCGGGTTGCTCTGTCGTAAACGTCGCACCGGTTGGCGCAATGGGCAATTCAGGCCAGTTGCCGAAGACCGCTATGGGATCGATAAAGCCCTCCGCATTGGTTACGCCCATGTGGAGCGGCCAGCCGTAATTCTGTCCGGCTTCAATCTTGTTCACCTCGTCAAAGCCGGCCGGGCCATTCTCTGTCGCGTACAGGAATCCGGTGTTGGGCTGAACTGCAAGGCCAAAGACGTTACGAAAACCAATCGCGTACACAGGGGATGAGGGATCGGGATTATCAATGGGAATGGAACCATCAAGATTGTATCTAAGGATGGAGCCGGGCAGTCTCGCAGGATCCTGAGAATATGCCTCTATCCAAATATCGCCAAGCGAAACATACAATTTGCCGTCGGTTCCGAAGACGATGCGACCGCCGTTGTGGAATCCTTCTATGGCATAAGGAAGGTTATCTAGTATTACGGTATAGTCTTTTCCGGTATTGTCAACATCGCGGAACCGGACCACACGCTGCATGCGCGGAAAGTCGGTCTCGGGATCTCGCACTACATACATTGCGTAGAGGTACGGCTCCTGTGGAAAGTCCGGATGCAGCGCGAGGCCGAGGAGACCGGATTCTCGGTGATACGTTACGTCCTTGAGAGTCGCGAATGGTTCCGGCAGCACCTGACCGTCCTGCAAAACCATGATTCTTCCTGTAAGCAGCTCAGCAAAGAAGAGCCTACCGTCCGGTGCAGCCGCCAAAGCTACCGGCCATGCCGCGTCAGTAACTTTACCCTCTGCAAGTCTAATCTTCTGGGTAAGACTCGGCTGCCGGAAGCGCGGCGATACATAGTCGCCTGTCTCACGATCACGGACGTAGAAATACAGCGTCACTTCGCCGGCTGGAAGATCATCTAACTGCGCAATAAAACCGCTGCTGGCAAGGAAGGGCTCGCCGAATTCTTCGGCAACATCGGATCGATAGAGGCCGTATGCAGCTTCGGTGAGGTATTGACCCGTCTCGCGGGGGCCGTTCCAAACTTCTACTGCACCCACGCCCGTGCCCAGTTTGCTGCCCGGTATCACAGCCCAGCCCTGTACCGTGACCGGGAGGCTGAGAAGTTCGTTTTCAAGCGGCAGGTCGATGTTGCCGCGATAGCCCGGTAAAAGGCTGCCGCTTGGATCACTCGATAGAACAGTCAACGGGACAATTGTCGTGGCGGTGAGCGTTCCATTCTGTAGATAAGCCTTGAGCAGCAAGTCATGCGTTCCGGGCGCTAGTTCCGGAATGGCGAGAAAGAAGCTGCTGCTTGCGGCGCGGGCGCGGAAGTCGCTATGTGCAATGTAGCTCTTCACGAATTGGTCTCTCGTCACAACTCCCACCTGCTGCCCATCGCTCCAGGCTTCCACGCGGGTTATGTGGAGACTGGCGCCACTCGCCCGCGCAACTGAACCTTCGATGACAAATGGAGCGCCCAATTCAGCGCTAGGCGGCGGCGAATGAACCTGTATGTGTCCGCACAGTGAGTTCCAGGTAGCGGCCGCCACGCCCTCCGGCACGACAGTTATCGTGCTTATCAACTCGCTCTCCGGCATGCGGCGCCAGTTTTCGATGGGGAATATCCCTGGCTCAAGCGGCCGTACCACCACATCGATCTGACCGCCGGGCGGGATCTCGTAGTCCAGTCCCAGGGGAAGCACCCTAAAGCCGTGCGTCTCATTTCCTGCCTGGACGATCAGCCGATACTGGGAATTCTCTTCTAGCACAATGTCGTTTGGCACAACCCGGTAGGGATGTTCCAGCAGTTGAATGTGAACGACCTGGGGTGTGGGACTGACAACCGGTTCGGCTGACTTCTCAACTCTAGGACTAACGAAACAAGGTAAATCCGGCTGCATGGGTTGGAGCGGCGTCGGTGCGCCCCCCTCCGGCAGAGCGGACTCTGCTGGCTCCTGTGTTACCTCATCGCCATTGCCACACGAAGCAAGAAGTACGACTCCAAGCACGAATACGAATAAAAGGATAGGTATGCGCATTGAGTCTCGCAGGGTTTTGTGGCCCCGCCTACCAGGCAAGGCGTTAGGCTTCCCTTGCGTATGCACAACCACGAATTCTCCTTTTATCTGATCTTCTCTTATTGGATGAAAGTACGGCTCCAACGACCACGCGGCAATTCAAGAGAGTTTCGTCTTGAACTGCCTACTGTATGAATTTATGGTGCCTCACTTGCATCGCCACATTGACGGCTATGCGATGAAACCCTAGACTGGCAAGCCCCACGGTCACTCTCACGTCCCAATCATTGACGAATTGGTACCTCTGCGGACGATGAGCAGAGACACGCGCCGGCAAACTTTCACTGCGCTGTTCTATTCTCGTGCAAACGTAAGAGATCGTCCAGACGCGCACGGTAGATGGCGGAAATTGTGCTGTAGTAGAGCCAGCCGTCACTGCTGTACGTAACGTCGAGCGCGCAGTTGGTGGAGAGCACTGTAGTATTCTCCGCGATATCATGATCAGGGCCACTCAATTGAACTGCACGCAGGTAGAAGTCATGGTAAGCGCAGAAGAGCAATAGGTCGGGATGCTCGGGTACAAAGGTGGCGCCGGTTGGACCTATTGGTCTTTCGGGCCAGTTGCCGTAGACGGCGATGGGGTCGGTATAGCCTTCAGCTTTCGCTGCGCCCATGTGTCCGGGCCAGCCGTAGTTCTCTCCGGCTTCGATTTTGTTTACCTCGTCAAAGCCGCCAGGACCATTATCCGTGGCGTAGAGGAAGCCGGTGGTGGGATGGAAGGCGAGGCCGAAGACATTGCGCAGACCGATGGCGTAAACGGGAGAGCCGGGAATGGGATTGTCATCAGGGATGCTGCCGTCGGAATTGTAGCGCAGAATTGAACCCTCAAGCTTCGTCGAATCTTGAGCGAGTTCCGGCACGTCAGTATCGCCGATAGAAATATAGAGCTTGCTATCAGGGCCGAAGGCGATGCGTCCACCGTTGTGAAAAGACTCAGTGGTGGCAGGGAGATTGTCGAGTATAACGGTGTAGTCTTGACCGACATTATCGACATCGCGGAAACGAACAACGCGCTGGCCGCTGGGAAGTCCGGTTTCAGTGTCTTCGACGACGTACATGGCGTAAACGAAAGGGTCTTCAGGGAAATTCGGATGGAGGGCGAGGCCGAGGAAACCTGACTCCAGATGATTTGAGACATTCTCAAGAGTAGCAAAAGGTGTGGAATGGAGCTGTCCGTTCTGCCAAGTGCGAATGTTACCCGTAAAGAGCTCGGCATAGAACAGCCGGCCATCTGGGGCCGCGGCGAGAGCGACCGGCCAGGCAGCATCGGTCACCTTGCCTTCCGCGAGCGAAATGGAGCGGGTCAATTCTGACTCGAGCAAGCGCGGCGACACGTAATCTCCACTTTCGCTATCACGGACGTAGACGTGAAGGTCGACCGCCCCAGCGTGAAGATTGGAGAGTTGCGCAAAGAACCCGCTGCTGGTGAAGCGGGGGTCGCCGAGCACCTGGGCTACGTCAGGACGATAGGTGCCGTAAATTGCCTCCGTTAGGAATGTACCGGTCTGCCGTGGGCCACTCCAGATTTCAACAGTGCCGACTCCTGTACCATTCCTGCGGCTTGGTATAGCAATCCAGCCTTGGACTGTGACTGGTAGGTCATGTAATGAGTCTGTAGTGGGCGCATCGATGCTGCCGCGATAACCCGGAATTAGGTCCCCTCTAGAAGCCTCGCCGAGTACGGATAGAGAGAGAATCGACGTTGCGGCGACCAAGCCGGTCTGCAGGTAGGCTCTCAGGATCAAGGAATGCGAGCCGGACGGCAATGTTGGGACAGGGAGGAAGAATTCGCTGTATGGGCCGCGGCGAATGAATTTCTCTCTCTCGGTAGCGCCCACCAACTCTCCGTCGCTCCACGCCTCTACGCGCACTACAAACAAGGGCCAAGGGCTATGCTGAAGCGGAACGGCGCCAACAGTCCCTTGCACCACTAACGGTGCGCTCAGAATCGCATCAGGACTTGGCGAACTAATCTGAAACTCAACACAAAGTGGGTGCCCTGAAAGCTCTGACGCTCCCTCAGGGATCACAGTGAACGTGCTAAGCACTTCACTCTCGCGAATGTGGCGATTGTCGAGAACCTGAAATACACCAAGTCGCTCGGGCCGCACCAACACGGAGTGTTGGCTCCCGGGCGGCAAGAGAAGGTCCTCAGGCAAAACTTCTGATGTGAGTAGGTGCCAATCATCGCCCGCAGTAATGATGAGTTCGTAAGCTCGATTCTTGTGAAGCACGATATTGTGAGGGACGACGCGGTTGGGTAGTTCCAGCACTTGAATTTCGATGGTCTCTGGGGTTGGAGAAGCGCTTGGGGCTTCTTGCCGTGCTGAATTGAGTTCTACATAGCAGGACAAGAATTCGTGTTCAGACGTGGGCAAGTCATCCGCACGTGGAGAAGATGAAACGCTGGCGGGTGTTGCCTCGCTGCCCTCGTCGCCATTGCCGCACGACGCAAAGAGAGAAACGGCAAGCAACATGAGAAGGGCAAAACTGAAAATTGAAATGCGCTGCCGTCTGTTTTCAGAAGTCTGGATTGGTACGGCTCTTGTACCGTCTGCGCAGCCTAAGTCACACGGCTCCAATTGGTAAACGGGTGCGCATCCAATCCCCATACAGTCTTTCATCTCAAGTCCATTGTGCAAGCGGCCCTTCGACCCTGATCAACACATCTGCAAGGAGCCACGCCGTAGTGAGCATCCGTTCTCTAAGACAGAGCCAACTCTCGGCGGCCTTGGATAATGTGCAATCCACCATCGATGAGATTAGTAAGGATGGGCGCGCTGCCTAGGCTGCTCGGATGAGGCAGATTTGTCATACATCTCCGCGCGATTTTCGACTTTTTCACTCTGACCTCTCTCGAGAGATCAATCGTGTCAAGTATCACGCCCATACCCAAGCATCGGGCTATAGAGATCCGTCCGTCGGTCGAGCCAGGTGTGGTTGAGGTCGTTGCGATGCTTGGCTCTGCGGGCGGTGGAGAGGTTCATTTCAGCGACGAGCACTTCATCTCCGTCTGCGCTTGCGGGGCCGGTCAATGGGGTTCCGGCGGGATCGATGATGAGGCTGCAGCCAAGAAACTGTACGCCGCGTTCTTCACCCACGCGGTCGGCGCACGCCATAAACACTTGATTCATCGCGGCATTGGCTATAGCAACATAATTCGCCTGGCAGTACCCTTGCGCATCCCAGAGTCGGTCCGGCGTCATCATGCTCACCCAATTGGTTGGTACGCAAATCACGTCAGCGCCCCTGAGCGCCAGGATGCGGCTTGCCTCCGGAAAGCGTAAATCGTAGCAGATGAGAATGCCAATGCGGCCAAATGGCAACTCAAACACAGGAAAACCCAGATCTCCAGGCCTGTAATAGAGCTTCTCTTCATAGAAGAGATGAGTCTTGCGGTAACTGCCAAGTATGCCGGAGGGGCCAAGGATTAGAGCGGAGTTATAGAGCTCAGTGTCACTCACCTTTTCGCCGAACCCGGCAACAATGTAGGCGCCGTACTCTTGCGCGAGTTGCAGCCAACTTGCTATTGCCGGGCTGTCTTCCGGCCGCTCTGCAAGCGCGCGCGCCTCACTGCTGGAATTCACAACGTAACCGCTATTTGCCATTTCGGGCAGCACGATCAAGTCGGCGCCGTTTTCAGCCGCCTCGCGAATCGCCCGCGCCCCTTTAGCGACGTTGGCGGGCAAGTCGCCGAGCACGGGAGCATACTGGCAAACAGCCGTACGAATGAGGTTTCCCCGCTCCGAAACAGGAAGCGTGTCATCCTGAACGAGGGGGCTCCGCTCAAGCTCTGTGCGCATTCCTAACGAACCGTATGCATGGGCATGATCACATGAACATAGTCAGTGTCGTCGGTCGGGCGAATTACGCCCGGGCTGGTAGATCCCGCAAGTTCAATTCTAATATCGGGGGAATTGATGGCGTTGATGCAGTCAAGCAAGTAGCGGGCGTTGAACGCGATGAGCGTTTCCTCCCCTTCAACGTGGGCCTCGAGGTCGGAGCGATTGTCGCCAAGCTCAGTGGCTGTGGCCGTAATCGTAACCGTACCTTTCTCGTCCTCAGGCGTAGCCTCCAGCTTGATTACGTTCGCCCCATCCCGCGCAAAAAACGATGCCACCCGCGTGGACTGCATAAGATCAGCCGTGGAGACCCGGATCTCCGTCTGGAAATCGGCAGGTACCATCTGCGTGTAATTGGGGAAAGTCCCTTCGATGAGACGTGAGACCAAGTGAACGTCACCGGTACTAAAGATGACCTGATTGCGATTCTGCGTGAGGCGAATCTCCACTGGATGCTCGCTGTCGCCCAGTATGCGAGAGAGTTCCGTCAGACTGCGCGCGGGCACAATGAACTCAGTCTTCTCACTCGCGCCGCTTTCGACTGCAAGGGTGCGCACTGCCATGCGGAAGCCGTCTGAGGCCACGAGCACGACCTTGTCCGCTTCGATGATAACTGCCACCCCTTGCAGATACTGACGGGGATCGTCGCTGGCCGCCGCCATGGCTACCTGCTCAATGCTCTCCCTCAGCAGCGCGGCATCGATTACAAGCGTAGGATCGCCCTCCCCTAAAGGGATTGGGGGAAATTCCTCCGCTGCAATACCCTTGACGTTCGCCTGGTACCGGCCGCAATTCAGGTGAAGAGTGAGATCTTCTTTGTCCAGGTCTAAGTCCACGCGCTCGTTGGGCAGAGAACCGACAAATTCACCAAGAAGTCGTGCGAGAACGGTTACCTCGCCTTCCGTTTCGACTTTACATCCAATCCAGTGAACTATCCCAATTTCCTGATTCATCGCCGAGAGCTTCAAGCGCCCCTGGTCGGTGGCAAGAAGAACGTTGCTGAGGACTGGCAAAGGGCTGCGCGTGGCGACCGCCCGGCCAACTATCGCGAGACCCTTGGCTAGGTTTTCCTGTAGACACGAAACTTTCACTATACGCGCTCCGCCAACGCAAATTGACATGGATTACACACGATAATACATTGCCGCCAATATACCTTGGCGGCCTGTGAAACCCATAGTATACTGGAGCCGACCAAGTGTCAACGAAAAGACAGTGGCAACACGGACATATGGGGTTCGGTCCAACAGAGAGTCCACGTCTTGTTCGGAGCCAATTGAGAGAAGGAATGCTCTTTGCAGTCTTTTCCCCGGCGGACTACTCAGCGGCTGATCAACGATCCTTCTCTTGCTTACGGACACATCTACGAACCCTTTGACGTTGTTGAGTCTAATATCGTGCTGCTGCAAGCAAGACTCGCGACGTTCCCAAGGGCGGATCTTACAATTGCGTTTCTAGAGTTGCAGTATACGAGCCTGCTCGACCGCTTGGAGGCTTCGGGAGAGACTGTAATTACGGCGTTCGCACACCCCATAATGCCCAAGGACATGTGGTTGACATGCCAACTGTCCCGCATCGAGAAGTTTCGCGAGGATGTGCGGTGAGCAAGCGTCGAAATGTCCTCTTGGACATGCCGAGGTTCTACCCGTTAGCTGCCAATTGGAGAGAATTCCACCACTAAGTCTTTCTGAATGTCATTTTGCCGGAAGTTTCTGAAGATTTGACCCAAGCAGTTTTCCCAAAGGCACTTGGCACGCTTCATGTCCAATAAGCCATTCTCTTCCGGAGCTCGTATTGTAGGACGCAATGAAGGGCTTGGCGCCCTGCGCGAGGGGCTAGATATGGAGAAAAGACGTGCGGCCTGCGTTGAATCACGAAGAACGGGTAGACCAGCTCATTGGATTGCGTTCGTGGGCCGTAGTGGGTGTCTCTCAGGACGTCCGAAAGTACGGCCATCGCGTCTTTGTTGCCCTGCACGGCTCGGGTTATCACGTGATGGGGGTGAACCCGAAGGGTGGAATTGTGGCGGGACAGAGAGTGTATCCCACGCTGGCGGATTTACCTGAAATTCCTGAAGTTGTTGTCACGGTAGTGCCTCCGCCGGCAACTGAGCAAATCGTCAATGCGTGCATCGAGCTTGGCATTGCACACATATGGATGCAGCCGGGCTCCGAGTCCGCCGTAGCTATCACCACGGCCCAAGCGCATGGCCTGACGGTGGTCGCCCAAGATTGCGCGATGGTGCGGAGAAAGCAATGGTGAAACGTGTCCTGACCATCGCGGGATCGGACTCCGGCGCCGGCGCCGGCTTGCAAGCAGACTTGAAGACGTTCTGTGCGCTTGGCGTATACGGAAGCACGGTTGTGACCGCGGTAACTGCCCAAAACACCCGCGGCGTACAGGACTGGTTGGCGCTGCCGTCAGCTCTGGTGGCAGCCCAAATCAAGTCGGTGCGTTCTGACATCGGCGCGGCTTCAATCAAGACCGGCATGTTGGCCAATGCTGAAATCATTGCCGTGGTCGCTGAATCAGTGAAGTCAGATGCGCCGCAGGCGCTCGTCGTCGATCCGGTCATGTCTGCAAAGGGCGGCGATCCCCTTGTTGACGACACCGCCGTGGCCGCCTACCGTGATGTTCTAATCCCGCTGGCTACTGTTGTGACGCCAAACCTCCCGGAAACCGAGCGAATCATCGGCAGGAGGGTGCATGGAGACGCTGACATGCGCCAGGCCGCAGAGACAATTGTGGGCTTTGGTTGCCAATCCGCTCTGATCAAAGGCGGGCACGCTGCCGGCGCCGCCCGCGACATCTTTTACGATGGGGAGGATTTCTATACATTTGAGAAGGAACGCGTAAATACGCAAAACGACCACGGCACGGGCTGCACCCTGGCTTCTGCCATCGCAGCTTACCTCGCGCGCGGCTCGACCTTGCCTGCTGCAATTCGGGAAGCGAAAGAGTACCTCACCGGCGCTTTGCAGAACTCCTATGCGATCGGAGCCGGCCACAGTCCGGTAAACCACTTCTGGCGTGGGATCTCTCCGGTACCGGTTGAGGGAAACAACACCCCTCCACAAGACTAACCTGCCGCAAGCTAGTCCGAAAGGAATGCAAAGTCCTCGTCCTGTGCCTGCTGCACCATTGCGACAACGAGCTGTAGCGTGGCGGTGACGTCGTCGAGATCGACGACTTCTATCGGGGAGTGCGAATAGCGGCGTGGGATGGTGACGGCAATCGCCGGGATGCCGCTCCGCGAATAGTGGATGGCAGTTGCGTTGGTGCTCCCGCCTTCCAAGATTGCCTCCTGATAGGGAATGCCAATTCGCTTGGCCGTGCGCATAGCAAACGCCAACACTGCCTTGGGCGTAATCATGCCGCCATAGGAACTGCTGCTCGCCGCCTGGAGTACCGGTCCTCTCCCCAGGGCAATCGGCAACTCGGTGTGAAACTTCACATCAGGGGTGTCGCCGCAGGGCACGGTGTCAATGGCAATAGCCAGGTGAGGCGCATAGTTGAACGCAGCAGGTCCGGCGCCGTGGAGCCCGGTTTCTTCCTGTACCGTAAACTGCGCTACCAGACGGACCGGCAGAGGCATACTCGTAAGCTGCTTGATTGCATCGAGTAAGATTGCACAGCCAACCCGGTCATCGATAGCCTTGCCGCAAAGTCGATTCGGGTCTGCCAAAGGCTCAACTTCGCTCACGTACGTAACCGGATCGCCGACGGCAATTCCTGCCGCTTTCACTGCGGCAGCCGAGGACAGTCCTAGATCAACGTAGAGGTCCTTTACGGCTAACACTGTGCGTTGCTCTTCCGGCGATTGCAGGTGTCCGGCCTTTACCCCGATCACACCACGCAGACCGTTTACAGAGACTTTGCGCCCAAGCAGCAAGCTGTCGAGAATGCCGCCAACTTTGAAGATGCGTAGGAAGCCATCAGGTTCGATGCTCCGCACCAGGCAGCCAATTTCATCCGCATGAGCGTCCAATAGCACCATGGGCGCATCTGCAGGCCCGCCGCAGTCAGCGAACAGATTTCCCATCCGGTCTATGCGAACCGATGAGGAAAGCTGACCTAAGCGCTCGGCCAAGGCGGCAACAACGGCTTGTTCCCGACCTGAAGGGCCATGCATTCCGGCGAGACGGGTGATCTCAACTCGGAGTCGGTCTTTCAACGTCTGTGACATGGGTGGGATCGCTTCCTCCTCCAATGGTTTACATAAGCCCTTATGGCTCTTTCGGATTGGCCATGCCCTAACGCGATTCGAGGCTGCCCTCATTCGTTGGCTGCGAGACCGCCTCGCCTGGTTTCAGTGTTACAACCAATGCGATGTCAACACTCTTGGGATGGCTCTGGTTCTTGCAAGGCGCAGTACGGTACGCGGCTGTTTACTGGCAGACCTTCATATACGAGTTTCCATGAGGCAGTGTGTCTCCTCGCTTCCATAGCCAGCGAAGTCATCAAATTCCAGTAAGAGTCCGAATTGGCATTTTCAGCGCCGCTAAAGCCAAACTGAGGGCATGGTAGCATAAGGTGACGAGCCGTGGCCCGTACATTGCGCCCGAGACAGCGTTGGTTCGTTCGGCAAGGTGCTGCGGCCTTCGGAACGGAGGCGTCGATGGTAAGAAGTGTCTACTGCGCGGCGCTTGGCAGCGAAATGCAAGTTGCCCAGGCATGGCGCGCCTGCTATTCTGAATTCGGTTGCACGGGTAGTGAGGTACGATGGCCGAAACGCTTGAGGATATTGGCGAGTTTGGGCTAATAAGCCGAATCGCGGAGATAGTCTACACGTCGTCAAACTTGGCGCTGGACTTTAGAGATGATGCGGCACTGTGGCATCAAGGGAGTGGATGGCTGATTGCCACGACAGATGCCGTTGTCGAAGACATTGACTTTCGGCTGAATACTTTCAGTTGGGAGGATATCGGTTGGAAGGCGCTCGCGGTAAATCTCAGCGACATTGCTGCAATGGGCGGTACGCCCCAAGGGGCGTTTGTTACGCTGTGCCTGCCTGCCGGGTGTGAGACGGCCGCTGTCTCGGCATTTTATAGGGGGATGTCCCTGTTGGCGGAAGAAGCCGAAACTCCAATACTAGGCGGCGATCTGTCTTCGAGCGCACAAGTGATGGTGAACGTGACAGTGATTGGAGAAGTGGAAAGCCCAGAGCGAGTGCTGAAGCGGAACGCGGCCCAAGTTGGCGATCAGGTTGCCGTTACCGGCGTCTTGGGAAGCGCGGCGGCAGGGCTTGCGCTCCTCGAGCGAGGCGACTCCGGAGATACCCCGCACGCGGCACGATTTGTGGCCGCCCAGCGGCGGCCAACGCCGCGACTGCGGGAAGGCCGAGCGTTGGTTGACATAGGAGTGCGGTGCGGTATGGACGTTAGCGACGGCTTGGCCGCGGACTTGAAGAAGCTCTGCCTAGCGAGCGGTGTGGCGGCGGAAGTCATGCTCAGCAGCATCCCTACCGATTCGAATCTCCAGATGGTCTTTGGCGAATCGTTTCGTGAGCATGCCATCGGTGGTGGAGAAGACTTTGAACTGCTCTTCACCGCACCGCCAGAATTAATGAGTAGGGCGGAGGCTTGCCTTTCCTCCAATTCGCCGGCGCATTGCACAGTAATTGGCACAATTGTTCCCGGCCATTGCGGTGCTATTGCCGTGCGCGATGAGCAAGGAAGAGTGATGCCTGGTTTCCACGAGGGCTTTGATCACTTTGGCACTGCTGCGGCGCCTCTGTCCGGTGGTTGAGAGGATACATTTGTGTCGACAAGTAAAGGTGTGGAACAGAAGCTCGATTGCATTAGTCACAGCGAAGCCCAAACACAGCGTCTCGGGTTGCGGCTAGGCACCTTGGTTTCCCCTGGGAGCGTTGTCTTACTTGAAGGCACGATGGGAGCGGGAAAGACTGTGTTCGCGCAAGGTGTTGCCCTTGGCTTGGAGGTCAGAGAGCAGGTCACAAGCCCATCGTATACGCTCATCAAAGAGTATCAATCCGGCCGACTTCCTTTCTTCCACATCGATCTCTACCGCATTAGCTCTAACGAGTCACTTTGGAGTCTCGGCCTAGAAGAATACCTGGAAGGCGAAGGCGTCTGCGTCATCGAGTGGGCCCGCAAAGTGCGTGACTTCTTGCCGGAATCATGGCTCATGATAAATATAGAAATCATGACGGATACAAAGCGTACACTACACTTCGAGTCAGAGGGCGAAGGGTTTCAGAAGATTCTACATGAATATCGCAGGTTGGCGTTTGGTTTCTGATTTGCGAGATTTGAGTCCTTAATATGCTATTGGCGATTGATACGTCTACTCGACAACTCGGCATAGCGTTCTATGCGAACGAACGCCTCTTGGGAGAGGTCAATTGGGTTGCGGGGTACCATGCTACCGAGCAACTCATGGAGAGCATCCACCAACTGTGGGAAAGAATTGCGGATAGCGGTCAGGCCCCGACAACTGCGGTTCCCAGTCCGCGTGGATCTTCAGCCGCGCCGCAACAGGACTTGCCTGTATTTGCCCCGTGTAAGATTCCGATCGGCGCGGTGGCGGTTGTTTCGGGACCCGGCTCGTTTTCCGGACTGCGCGTCGGTATGGCAACGGCAAAGGGGTTCTGCCTCACGCTCGGTGTGCCGCTCGTCACGGTACCCACGTTGGATGCTATTGCCTATCCGCACTTGCTTTCGTCCAATTCACATGTGTGCGCTCTGCTAGAGGCAGGACGAGGTGAGTACTACGTTGGCTGGTATCGCTCTGTTGCCAAGAATTCGCGCCGTTTAGAAGACTACGCCATCTTGGGCATCGGCGATGTCTGCAAGAAAATTGTAAAGCGAACCATCATTTGCGGCGACATATCTGCAGAACACAAAGAGCTGATCCAGCAATCGGTTGAAAAGAGACTCGTAGTCTTTCCTTCCAGCTTCTTTAGTAGCAGGCGGGCGGGATCAGTAGCCGTAATTGGCGCCGACCACTTGGCCAAGGGCTACACTGTTGATCCACTGACAGCGGAACCGGATTACCTGCGGAGACCGGCAGCCGAAGTCCCGCTCCATCGGGTCCACCCAACGATTGGCGGTCTCACGCCGTAGCCGGTGGTTCGGTGATTGTCCGGGTCGCGGCTAATGAGCTAAGCCAATTGAACCGAGACTGCAAATCGAAGCAATGTCGTGCCGTGGCTGTCGCTCGAGGTGTAAGCCGACGAAAAACGGGCGGGGACCAGGTTGGGGAGTTGCAGCGGGCAGCGCAAGTCGGACTGCAGCAAAGTCAAGTGTAGGGTGCGTTTCATGTTTGAGATATTTTGCTGGGCAGCGTGATGGAACAACCAAAGACCATCTCCGATGGGCGTCCTGAGCCCCAACCCATGAATCTGCGGATTGAGCCAATGCAATTGGAGGACGTGGCGGAGGTCCGCAGTATTGAAGAAGCATCATTCACCTTGCCGTGGCCGCGCAATGCGTATCGTCGGGAGATAGTTGAGAACAAACTGGCGCGCTACTTGGTAGTTCGCGACTTGAATGCAACGGCGGAATTTGAGGGGAGTAACCAGGGGCCGCTGTCGGAGCGGATGCGCACGAGACGATTCCCATTCTCTCTGCTTCCCTCGGTAGATATCGATCCGGACTGGCGCTATGGTAGGCCTTCCTTAGTCGCATACGGCGGACTCTGGCTCATGGTGGATGAGGCGCACATCACGACAATTGCGTCACGACCGGACGTTCGCGGCCAAAACATCGGCGAACTGATGCTTACCGCGCTTATCGACGTTGCTATTGGCTTGGCGGCCCGCTGGGTGACGCTTGAAGTCCGCGTATCCAACGCGCTCGCGCGCACGCTGTACAAGAAGTATTCGTTCCGTTCCACGGGAATCCGGCCGCGCTATTACAGCGACAACCAAGAGGATGCACTGGTGATGTGGAGTGAGGACATCAATTTAGAGACATTTCAAAGCTTGTTTCAGGAGCACATAGCAGCTCTTCGTCAGAAACACACTTGGACAACCACTTACCCTGAAACGGGAGGATTCCTTGGCGATTCTGCTCGCGATTGAGACATCGTGTGATGAGACTGCCGCAGCGATCGTGGCAGACGGCCGGTACGTCCATTCCAACATCGTTGCCTCGCAGGTCGAAATTCACCAGAAGTATGGGGGTGTGGTGCCGGAACTTGCCTCGCGGCAGCATCTCAAGACAATCATGCCGGTCGTTACAGAGGCTCTGGCTACCGCTGACGTGGCGTGGGAGGAGCTTGACGGAATTGCGGTTACCTACGGACCCGGGCTCGCCGGCGCACTCTTAGTCGGTGTGAATTTCGCCAAGTCTCTTGCCTTCTCCCTAGATGTTCCCTTGATTGGTGTGAATCACCTTGAAGGCCATGTGTACGCCGCCTGGCTCTCTCGCTCACGGCGGGTGCGCCAAGAGAGTGCGGAAGATGAGATGCGCTTTCCCCTGCTTGCCTTAGTGGTTTCCGGCGGTCACACCGAACTCGTGCTCATGCGCGGCCATGGAGACTACGGTCTCCTTGGCGCCACGCGCGACGACGCTGCCGGTGAAGCATTCGATAAGGTGGGACGTATTCTGGGTCTGCCCTATCCGGGAGGCCCGTCAGTGCAATTGGCCGCCGAACAATTGTCGCGCTATGGCTTGCGCGGTAGGCGCAATATGGTCGACCTGCCGCGCGCCTGGATGCAAGGCACCTATGAATTCAGTTTCAGCGGCTTGAAGACCGCCGTCTTGCGCTACATGCAAAGTCGCATGAAAGACCAAGATCTCTCAGAACCCCTGATTACAACCCCTGGCGGAGTGGTAAACATGGAAGTGCCGCTCTATGTTGCGCAGGTTGCCGCAAGTTTCCAGCAGTCTGTGTCGGATGTCTTAGTGGCAAAGACCGTGGAGGCGGCAAGAGAGTTCAAAGCCCAGATGATTCTGGTCGTTGGCGGCGTGGCAGCCAATAGCTTGCTGCGGGAGGAAATCCTTGCCCATGCACCCATACCGGTGCGAATTCCGGACCTTGCCTTTTGCACTGATAACGCCGCGATGATTGGCGCCTGCGGCTACTATCGCCTGCAGCAGGGGCAGGTGTCCGATATGACACTGGACGTGGACCCAGGCGCCCGCCTTGCGCCGCCCTCGACGACGCTCGAATCGGAGGGATACACCGGCGCTAGTCGTAAGTCCTAACCTTAGCGTTCTAGACAGTCGCTACGGCCGGTTCCGCAATGTAGGGAATTGTCAAAGGCCCCATCGGTAGTACACAGATGCGGGTACCCGTCCCATAGCGATCCTGTAAGGCAGCTACAGTTTCCTCAATCGAGCGGCACGGCTGCAGATGCGCATTCCGAATGGCTTGATCGGAAAGAGTCTCTGCGTAGAGATGCACTTCAGCCTTCAGCAGAATCTGCGCGAGGATTTGCGCTTCCCACTGATCGAATTGGGAAAACCCGGGACTGTTGATAAGTTCCAGGAGTGCGGCAGGGGTATCCTCCTCCTGCAACAGGTCCTCAAAGTGACCGTGGCCGATGCCCTCTGAACACTCCGCGGCAATGACGATTGCTCCCCCTTGCTTCACTACCTGGTACGCGGCGGACATACCCTTCACGGCTTGGTACAGGTTGAGATCGAGCGGATAGCCGCTATTCGTCGTAATCACGATGTCATAGGGCTCTGTGACGGGGCGCATGACGGAGCGACGGGCGAAAGCGCACCCTGCGCTGTGAGCCCGGAGCATTTCGCCGGCAAAGATGCCCGTGATTTCCTTGCGCTTATTGATGGTCACGTTGAGGCTGAGATCAGGCGGGCAAAGACCGGCCGCCTCCCGCTGCTCACAATGAATGGGGTTGTCATCTAGGTGGCCCCAGGTCGCGTTGGGATGGCCGATCATTTCCGCATTATGGTTGTGCATTACTGAGTCCGCGCCGGCAATACCCGGCAGGATGAGTTTGGACCCGCCGCTGAAGCCCGCAAAGAAGTGCGGTTCGATAAAGCCGGTAAGGATCTTGACCGAGGCATCAAGGTAGTGAGAGTTGATCCACACCGGACCCCCAAAGGATGTGTCACCGAGGTAACGTAGCTGGGACTTATCAGTCGAGTCGTGGTTGACTATTCGATAGTTAGCCACTATGTCATCCCCAAGCATGGCACACAATTCGGCCTTGGTATTGGGACGATGCATGCCGGTCGCGTTGATGAGCACGATCTGATCGCGGGGCACGTGCGCGAGTTCGGCAAGGATCGCGGGTATCATGAGATGATTTGGGGCCGGTCGCGTGATATCACAGAAGACTATCGCAACGGTGTCTTCCGCTCCCGCTAACTCGCCAAGCGCCCTTGTCCCTATCGGATCGCGCAACGCGTTGCGCAAGGCTTGATGAGGACCCGCGACTCCTGGGAGGTCCACGGGCTCTACAACATCCACGCACCCATGCGGAAGTTTCACCGAGAGTCCCGTGCGGCCGTAGGCCAGATCAACCTTCATCGCAGGCGCTCGCTCACTTCATTTGTCTCAGCACAACCCTTCTGCTCGCCAATTGTAGCCATTTATTTTCTCGCCAGCAAGGCACTTGTGCCTGGCATCGGCACTTCGTCTAGGCGATTGGTGAGCGCCCTGCGATGCCGCGCGGCGACGTTGACAGCCAGCAGCGGCTCCGGTAGCATTGATGAGTGTTCGACAATGTCCTAGCGTCGCACGCTCGCGCAATCGTACTGAGGAGATGGTTGGTAGTGTATCGTGCTAGTGGTTTTCCACTTCCGCAACGATGCATTGCCCGCATCACCGCTCCAACGTACGCTCGCTGCAGGTGACGGGAGGACATTCTTACCTAGATTCGTAACTGTAGATTGCGGATGACGGCCTCTCGTGTGTGCCTGAAGCGAGAGGTTTTTTCTATTTTGACGTATGCGAACGTAACCACGAACAGAGTGACTGGGAGAATTACACATGCCGCAAACGAAAGCAGCGGGCAACAAGCAAGTAGCTGAACGCTTGCACACGATGCGCCACTCCGCAGCGCACGTGCTGGCGACGGCGATGCTCGAATATATACCTGAAGCCAAACTCACGATCGGCCCGGCAATTGACGACGGCTTCTACTACGACTTCGATCTTCCGCGTACGCTTGCCCCGGATGACATCGAGGAGTTGAGCCGGCGCATGCGGCGCATAATCGACCAAGATCAGCAGTTTGCGCACTCGACCATGCCGGTAGAAGAGGCTAAAGAGTTCTTTCGAAAACAGGGCCAAACATACAAGGTCGAGCTCATCGAAGACTTGGAGCGAGAGGCGCAGATTGAGACGGTAAGCATCTACCAAAATGGCGACTTCATCGATCTTTGTGAAGGACCGCACATGGAGTCAACAGGCGCTGTGGGCGCGTTTAGGCTCCTCCGTACGGCCGGCGCCTACTGGCGGGGAGATGAGAACCGCCAGCAACTCCAGCGGGTGTACGGCACGGCTTGGCATACGGAAAAAGATCTCAGGAAATATCTGAAATTCCTTGAGGAAGCTGAGAAACGCGATCACCGGCGTCTCGGCCGCGAGCTCGACCTCTTCAGCTTCTCCGATGAAATCGGCCCTGGGTTGGTGGTCTGGCATGCAAAAGGCGGGCACGTGCGCAGTGTCATGGAAGACTATTGGCGTGAGAGCCATCGTGCCGGTGGCTATGAGTTCGTCTATACGCCGCATATCGGCAAGGCCAACCTCTGGCAAACGAGCGGGCACCTGAATTGGTTCGCAGAGAATATGTATGCCCCTGTCGAGATTGACGAACAACAGTATTACCTGAAGCCGATGAATTGTCCTTTTCACATTCAGGTGTACAAGAGCCGCATGCGCAGTTACCGCGACTTACCCCTTCGCTATACGGAGACAGGGACAGTGTATCGCTACGAGCGCTCGGGAGTGTTGCACGGACTGCTGCGGGTACGCGGTTTTACCCAAGATGATGCCCACCTCTTCTGCCGGCCGGACCAGATGGACAATGAATTGGTGCGCGTCCTGAAATTCTGCTTGGAAATACTCGAGACGTACGGCTTTGAAGTTCTTCAGTTGGAGCTGAGTACGTGGGAACAGGGAGAAACGGGCAAGTACGCTGGTGAGGCGCACGATTGGGAGTTGGCCGAAGCCGGGCTGGTGAAGGCGCTCGACGGACTGAACTTAACCTACAAGCGCATGGTGGGCGAGGCCGCGTTCTACGGGCCAAAGGTGGACATAAAGATTGTCGATGTGCTGGGACGCCCCTGGCAAATTTCCACAATTCAGTTTGATTTCTGGTTGCCGCAGACCTTTGGGCTAGAGTACATTGGAGAAGACGGTTCTCCGCACCGTCCGTTCATGATCCACCGCGCTCTCTACGGTTCTATCGAACGCTTCTTTGGCATTCTGCTTGAGCACTATGGCGGTGCCTTCCCTGTGTGGCTGGCGCCCGTCCAAGCGGTGATAATCCCAATTGCCGACCGGCACAACGAGTATGCCCAGGAAGTTGCAGCCGCGCTCTCGGAGGCGGATATCCGTGCTGAAGTGGATACTCGGTCTGAGCGCATGAATGCCAAAATTCGTGATGCCCAGCTTCAGAAGATTCCGTACATGGCGGTGGTGGGAGATCGAGAAGTGGAGGCGGGCGCCGTAAACGTGCGCGTACGTACCGGTGAGAATCGCGGCGCGCTCCCCATCGCGGAATTTAGCGCTATGGTGCGTGACTGCGCTGCTTCACGCTCAGAAGCGCTGTAGCCGCATCCGACGTAGTCGGCCAGACCATAAACCGAGCGACTCGTTCGTGGTACCCTTAAGAGAGGAAATTCTGCGCTGCGCCATTTGGCCCTACCCGGCGCGCTATATGCTCTTCCTTCCCGGAAAGCATCTCACGTGCAGGTTTCTCCCCCAGGAGGCTTCCGAATGCAGACAGTCACGCGTTTGGACTTTCACAGGTTTCACGGACGGCTTAGACCGCTAAGCTATCTTTATGGGTTGCCAATCAGTCGCTACCTCGAGTACCCGTGGACCGCGAATGCGCTGCAGCCGGTAACCGGGCTCTCTCTGCTTGATGTGGGAGCCAGTCGCTCTCCGCTAACGATTTTACTGGCACACCAGGGAGCAGAAGTCGTTGCGCTCGATCCGGATCCACTGGTCATGGATCTGCCGACTATGGCGACCCGCGCGGGATTGCCGGCAGCGGCGCGCAGCATCACGCCGCAATTGCATGATGCGCGCGCCATGCCGTTTGCGGATGACACCTTTGATCGAGTTTGCTCGGTTTCCGTGCTTGAGCACATCCCGGAGGACGGCGATAGCAAGGTCTCGCGCGAGATGGCGCGCGTGCTCGCTCCCGGCGGTTTGATGGCCCTCACTTTGCCGTTCGGCCAAGCGTATCGGCCACCGGGACCTGATCCTTCTCAGGAACAATACCAGCGCATTTATGATGATGTAGCTCTGGAAGAGCGAGTCATTCGGCCTACGGGACTGAATGTAGTTAAGATAGAGTACTTTGGCGTGCGCATGCCGCTCTTGTTCGCGCTTCTCCAATCACCCACGAAATTATGGTTCACTCGCCTGCTGCTTGGTTGGGTGAATGTCGTAACACCGTCACGCATTTGCGGGTTCTTAAACGAGGATGAGATGGAGCATGCAGGCGGAGTCTGCCTGCTGCTGCGCAAGCCAAGTACGGAACAACTCTAGATTAGCGTACCGGAGGACCACTACTCTATGATCTGCACTGTTCCGCGTGCGATGCGCCGTTATTGCGTTGCCGCAGGGCTCACTTTCGTCCTGGTATTTCTTGCTGCACTTTGGCCGCAACCGGTATCGGCCACCGACCATACAATCCATTTCCCAGAAACCGGCATGTCGGTGTCATTCGGCTTCAAGCGTTTCTTCGAGCAGCGCGGTGGCCTGGACATCTTCGGTTATCCCATAACTCCGGAGATTCAAGAAAACGGATTCACCGTGCAGTACTTTCAGCGCGCGCGTTTCGAATACCACCCGGAGCACGCGGGGACACGTTACGAGGTGCAGCTTGGGCTGCTTGGCGATATCTTGACCAGCGGCCGCAACTTTCCTAAAGCATCGCCGGTTGCCAACACGGCGGGTCAGAGGTACTTCCCTGAGACCGGTCATGTTGTGAGCGGTGCGTTTCTGCGCTTCTTCAACGCGCGCGGGGGCTTGGACATCTTTGGCTATCCCGTTTCCAAGATAGTTCAAGAAAATGGCAGAAGCGTGCAGTATTTTCAACGGTCTCGCTTCGAGTACCATCCACAGTTACCGGAGATTTACCAAATTACTCTCGGGCTGCTTGGTGAGGAACTGGCGGAGCGGGTCGGACCGCGCGGGCAATTCTGGGTATCAGGACTGCCCGATACGCTGATGACAAATCAGACGGTAACCGCCCAGGTTGCGGTGCAGAACGTAGGCATTGGCCGCTGGTGGGGGCAGGGACCCAAAGCCGTCAGTGTTGGGTATCGCTGGCTCGATGCCGCAGGGAATTCTGTCTTAGAGGGGCCACGAGCGTCACTTCCCACTCTAGTGCTTGCGGGAAGTGTGGCCTCGGTGCAGGTTTCTCTGAGTACACCTGCCAAGGGAGGCAACTATACGCTGCAATGGGACCTATGGCAGGAAGGCCGCGGCTGGTCGGCATTGGGCGATGCTTCCGCTACAACCCGTCAGGCACTTGCCGTGCAGAGCCCGCTGCCTACGCCGACGCCAGTACCCACTGCCCAGCCTGTTGTTCCCGTGGCGAGTGGCGAGGACGGAATGATAATTCGCGTGGGCATCTACTCTACCACCGAGCCAAACATGCGGATTTCCGGTAGCGGCGGCTTCCGCGCTGAAGATGAGAGTGGCACTGCCGTGCGCAGATTTGAGGCCAATCAAATCGTTACGGTGACGCATCTCCCGGCGACGTCGCGCTATCGCTTGACGGTGGACAATAGTGACATCGCGGAAGTCGCAAACTTCGTGCGCTTCATTGCCGAGGGCAATACGATTCTGCATGTACTTGACATGCCGCGATTCCAGCAATATCGGCAAGTGGTGGAGGTGCGCTATTCGTCATACTCGGAGCGCTTGTGGGCAATTAACGAGGTGCCCATGGAATACTATGTGAAGGGCATTGGCGAAGAGCCGGAGTCCTTCCCCGCTGAAGGGTTGAAAGCCGCTACGGTTGCTTATCGCACCTACGCGCATTCGCACATGAATCCGCAGTGGCCCGGGCTAGGATGCCTCTGCAATAAAGAACCGTTCGATATCGGCGCATCCCATGCGTACGTGCCGCCGTACGTCGGTTCTCACCAATGGTACTTGGGGTACTACCGCGAGACGCTGGGCAAGAATCTGGAAGCGGCTGCCAACGCGACACGGGGACAGTTCATGACGTATGACGGCAAGGTAATCCGCGCGGCCTACTATTCGCGCGCGGATGGACGGACACGATCTTGGCAGGAGGTGTGGGGCGGAGCGGGCTTTCCGTGGGCCGTCGGTGTGGCTGATCCTGTAAGCGAAGGGTCAACACTTCACGGTCATGGCGTGGGTATGCCCCTGCAAAGCACAAAGGTGCTTGCTGAGCAAGGCATGACTTACGACCGGATTCTCAAGATGTACTATACGGGAGTGTCCCTAACGAGGCTCTACTAACGTCAACGGCTAAGCCCAGGCCGCACGATGCTCCAGGTCTGGCGAAGAGCCGACGAGATAGGGACGAGCCTAATCCGTCTCAAGAAGTAAAGGCTAGAGCCAAAGGGCACTTAGGTTTGGCCTACGCAGAAGTGACCGAACAATGCAGTAGGCGGAAATCAATTCCGCCTGCCTTACATAGAGCGTTGCTTTATTCCGCCTAAGCAAAGCGGGAAAGTCGCAAAGACAGAAGCCGGTCTCACACCTGTGACCGGCTTCTGCACTGTCTTGCCGAACTGTACCGATCGCGGCCGGCTTACAACTGCCTGATTGCTATGCCGTGGTAGTCCAGCGCCGGCAGTTCGCCTTCATCTGTAAGTTCACCTTGAATCAGGATGTCCACGACCTGCCTGGTCTCCACCGCCACAACCACCACGGCGGGCAGTTCGCCGGCGCCGGACATAGCGCCGGCATCCGTTGGTCCGCCACCCCGCAATAGGATGAACGCGAAGACACCATCAGGTGAAAAGGCCAGGAGGTCCGGCGCTTCCCCGACAAAGGGTATCCGCTCGATGAAGTCGTTGTACTCGGTGCTAATAATGCCGACGTTGCCGGTCCAGCGGTTGGTAATCCAAATCTCGGAGCCGTCAGGCGTCAGCGCCATGCCGTGCGCCTCGGCCCCACGGGTTGCGTCCTTGGCGATAACCTCATGCGTTGCGGTATCAAACACGTAGAAGAGGCTCTTCGCGTCCCGCGAGCCCCCGGTGACGAACATCTTGGTGCCATCGGGCGAGAGGACGCTCATCAGATTGACCTTGACCTCTTGCGGCGAGTACGCCTTGACCAAGGTAAAAGTCTCCAAATCCAGTATGACCAACCCGCCATTGGCAAGGGCAGGACCCAGCGTCACGTATGCGTAGCGCCCGTCTCGGGTGAACGCTGACGAGATCGGATTGGCGGAGGGAAATTCGTCTGCCCGGGCCTTGACGAGCGGGTCCTCCGCAATTTTCAAGGTGCGGCCTACGGAGAAGGTCTCCGTTGCGTGGTCCGCCACAATCTCCACCAATTCCCCACTCTTGATAACCGAAACGAGAACGCCGCTGTCGTCCGGATAGATGTCCGCGGCATGGCTCGCGGGGCCCGTGTCGAACGTGGCAATCACCTGCCGGTCTTCCGCTCTGATGACGGCGGTGTTGCCGGAGACCGTGCTGGCTATCCACGCGTACTTGGAATCGCTCGTGAAGTTGATCCAGTGTGTTCTCTCCAAGCCCGCTTCAGAGAGGTCGACTGTCTCCACCACCTCAAGCTGCGGGTTGATGATGTGGATAATGTTGTTGGTCTGGTCCATGGCCCAGACTTCATATTTTGCCGTGGAAACCGGTACCTCCGGCTGTATGACATACGTGCCGCAAGCGGCAGCCACGAAGGCCAGGGCAAGGGCGGCAAGCAATGGCGCAAATAGCCGGTGCCACCTTGCCGTCGCGTTCACTCCAGAGAGTTTAATCGAGTTCAACACTTAATCCTCCTCTTGCTACTACAGAAAATTCGCCGTGTGCTCATTGTTCGGCAAGACACAAGTGTGTCGTCGCTTTGGTTCGCTCAGAGAGCTATTGCCCATTACTTCTCGATGGGCACCGCGATCATGCTGCCCCACTCCGTCCACGAGCCATCGTAGTTGCGCACGTCCGGATAGCCCAAGAGATACTTGAGAACGAACCAGGTGTGAGACGAGCGTTCCCCAATTCGGCAGTACGTCACGATCTCCTTGTCCGGCACAATGCCTTTGCCGCCGTAGATTGCACTCAATTCTTCAGGCGACTTGAACGTGCCGTCATCGGCCACTGCCGACGCCCAGGGGATATTGGCGGCGCCGGGGATATGGCCGCCGCGCTGGGCAGTTTCCGGCAAACCGGGGGGCGCCAAGATTTCACCGGTGAACTCTTGTGGAGAGCGCACGTCTACCATACCGACGTTGGGGTTGCCCAAGCGTGCCTGGACATCGCCCTGGAAGACTCGCAAGGCGGTATCCGCAGCTTGAGCGCTGTAGGCAGCTTGCGCGACATCGGGAATATCGGACGTGAGCGGTCGGCCCTCATCCTCCCACTTCACGCGCCCGCCGTTCATCAGGCGCGTGTCCTTGTGCCCGTAAATCTTGAGAATCCAGAGGGCGAAGGCCGCAAACCAATTGTTATTGTCGCCATAGAGGACCACCGTAGTGTCCGGTGTGATGCCACTTTGGCCCAGCAGCCGCTCAAGGTCTTGTTTGCCAATGAGGTCGCGGCGCACCGGATCGTTGAGGTCCGACTGCCAGCCCCAATCAACCGCGCCGGCGATGTGACCTGTCTCATATGCGGTTGTGTCTACGTCCACCTCGACGAGCCTAATGTTCGCGTCATTGCCGTGTGCCGCGACCCAGTCCGTAGAGACTAGAACATCAGAATCGGGAAAATCAGCCATAGTTGCTACTCCTTAATGAGTATTATTGATTAAGTTGACCAAGTTGGTCTACATAGTAGCAATTGACTGATGGCCTGTCAAGCGACAAGCCGGCCGGCAAAGGTCTGCTCTTCGCTTTGGTCTCGTTACATGTCGGCAAGAGCAAATGAGAATGCAGGCACGGCACTATCGCTCTGTTTGGGCGGACGGCCTGTGGAAGTGAACTCGCAGTTCATCCCTAGCCTGGCCGGCCTAGACGTTTGGAATTGGGGCCAAATACCGAGTTACGGCCAGCGTGGGATTTGCCCTGTACTACTTAGGTCCGCAAGCGGCGGGTCTTACGAAGTGAAGGAACATCAACACAAAAGAGGCGCCGTTCGGCGCCTCTTTTCCAATGCAATGGTGGAAGTAATTGTGTGTGGGTCATGCTGATTTGGAGAGGCGGCGCTATGCCGCGCTCTCAGCTAAATCCACTTACGCGGATAGTAGTCCAGGTATACCGAGATGGTTTCCCAGGTCGTGTAGTAGAGAAATAACGCGAGCAGGAGCGCAACGATTGCGGAAACGTAGAACACTGGGCGCAAGCGAGCGAACCCTTGCGGCAGGTCGCTGGTACCCACTAAGGACGGGATGATGGCATGCGCGAGCAAGAAGGAGACGGCCATAACGACCATCATGAAGAGCGCGCCCCAAAAGAAGATGAGCCCAGTGCCTATCTCGTCCCAGATGGGCAGTGCCAAAGGATGGTCCATGTGTCGCTATCTCCTGTCGCTAGCCACTAGCCTGCAGTGACCGTATGAAGAGGATGAGTTCCCAGCGCTCTTCAGGGGTCAGCAAATTGCTAAACGAGGGCATATTGCCTAAGCCGTTGCCCAGGATCCAGTAGATTTCTCCATCCTGGCGTTCTCGAACCCGGTCGGATTGCAGTTCAACCGGCATTGGATCGAAGTAAGCGCCGACCAGACCGTCGCCGCGTCCCTCCGGGCCGTGGCAGTGCTTGCAATTCGTCTCGAAGAGCTTCTGCGCAGACTCAAGACGTTCCGGTGTAGTCTCCAAAGGATTTGCGATCTCCGCGGCCTCAACAAACCCGTATGTTCGCTCTTTGCCCGTCACCGGCACAGAATCAGGAGGAGGCATACGCCTGGGGGGCTCTTGGAGTCGATATGACTGCTGGTAATGCATCTCGGGAAATATATCCCAGAGATAGCCATTACACGACGTCAGCAGACCGGTCATAAGAATGCCGAGGACAACAGACAGCGCCAACCAGCGCGGACGCACAATGTCACGCATGGAGCGGAACAGGCCATGTGTCTCCAGCCGGTCTCGCATCAGGGTCAGCTCCGTCCTTGGTGTTTCACTTCTTCGGCGCCTGCTTCGGTGAGGGTGCTTTGCGCTGTGTCAGCTTGGGCATCATCGTCGCACCGCACCACCAAGCCGACGTAGCCCTCAGTGATACGAGAATCGTAGAGATCGTTCGTAAGGTTAGGGAGACGCGATTCAAATATCACGCCCATGATGGTGAAGATTAGGGCACCCAACATCGTGCCTTCATACATGATGATGAACATCGGAGGAATGCCGAGAATCGGCTTGCCGGCAGTAATGAGGGGATAGGAAATCTGCGTGCCGGCGGTCACCATCAAGCCGACAGCAAAACCTATCATCGCGCCGCCAAGCGGAAATATAAACAGGCGATGATCTCCGGAGTCCTCGCCAAAGGCGCCTTCCGGATAGGGGGCGCCCGTCAGTACTTCGTAGTCTGTCGGGCCAAACCCCGAGGCCTGGAGACGGTCCGCGGCATCTGCCGCGGTGTCCGCCGATTCGAATAGTCCCAGAACACTGGGCATAGTTGCCTCCCTATTCTCTCACTATTGCAGGCAAGCGTAATTTGCCGATGCGGAATTCGCGTTTCCAGATATGACCCTCTTTTTCTTCCCAAATGGGAATTACGGGGAATATCTTGGAGAACAGTAACAGTAACAATCCTACGTTGGCGAAAGAGAAAATGACCAGCGAAATCTCGACGAGGCTGGCGGAGTACTCACCCCAAGCAAACGCATCGGGATGCCGCCGCTGGAGCGTTGGCACAATGATCAGGAAGCGCTCCAACCACATGCCGATGTTTACGACAAGGGCCGTGAAAACCATGATGCCGATATTCCGGCGAAATCTCCGGAACATCCAGATCGGCACCGGCAAGAAGACGTTGCACGTAATCATCAAGAGGAACAAGTAGAGGTACGGCGGCGAAAGCCGCAGTTTCATTACTTCGTATTCCGCTTCTTCTTTGCTCAGCAATGCGAAGACAACATCTATGAAATAAAAGTACGCCCAAGCCAAGGCGACGACAATGAGCAGACGCCCAATCATGTCGAAGTGTTCGGGGCGAATGTAGTCGTGCAGGCGGAACAAGGAGCGCATAACGGCCATGAGGGCGATTACGGCTGCCACCCCTGAAAGCACCGCACCCACCACGAAATAGGGCGCGAAGATGTGCACGTGCCAGCCTGGAACCAGAGACATGCCGAAGTCCCAAGACACGATGCTGTGCACGGACACAAATACCGGCAAGATGAGCGCCGAAAGCAGCAGCCCTGTCGCATTGAGAAGTTTCCACTGCCGCGCGTTTCCACGCCAGCCAAGGCAAAGAACGCCGTACAAAGTGCGCCGCCAACCCGTGGTCTTGTCACGGGCCAAGGCCAAGTCCGGAATCAGGGCGGCGTAGACAAACAGGATGCTTCCTGTGAGATACGTGAAAATCGCGCTTGGGTCCCACACCAGCGGCGAACGAACATCGGGCCAGATACCGCGCACGAAGTCATAGGGGAATGCCCAGTAGAGCGTGCGCCAAGGTCGACCAGTATGCAGCACGACAAAGAGTGCGGCCGTCATCAGGGAGAACACCGTCATGACTTCTGCAGCGCGCACTACCGGACGGCGCCATTCTGCAGCAGTTAGCCGCAGAATTGCTGAGATCATGGTTCCGGCATGGCTGATACCCACCCAGAACACGAAATTGATGATGAAGAATCCCCAAAAGACCGGGTGATTGAGTCCGGTTACGCCCAGGCCGTAGGTAACAAGCAATGTCGCTGCAACCACACCGAGCCCTACCAAGCCCATCAAGAGCAGCAGCAGCACGTAGAACACCAACGGCGTCTCTAGTACTGAGCGCAGCAGGTCTCGATTAATCTGAATAGGGGTGAGCCGGGGGCGCTCATGCATCGGCTCTCAACTCCTTCATCTGCTTCCCTCCAGAGTGTCGTGGCAGCGAACGAGATGTCTTACTGCGGCTTGATAACATACGGAACCTCAGTCTTGAGGAAACGCTCGTGGCGGCGCAGGATCACGCCCTCTTGCATTTCCCAATTCGACAGCGGGCCTAAGGCCTTGATGGCCCACGTAACCAAGAGAACCGCACCGGCCAAGCCGCCGACGATGATAAGTACGTCCGGCAGACCGGGCCACGGAACTGCAATGGCCTCGTGCAACTCATGGTCTAGCGGGTCTTGTGTAACAAGATACGTAGGCACGTAGTCGATTATCCGCTGAATGAAAATGCCAAAGAGCGAAAGAGCCGCAACCACAGTTGGGCCTGCAACGCTCTTGCGCCAGGGATTCCACATCAATATGAGCAATGGCAGCACAAAGCAGCAGAAGAATGCAGTAACGAAGAGCCACATATTCTCGCCAAAGCTGCGCATATCAATGGTGACAATGGTTTCCCGCGGGACACGCCCGTACCATGTCGTAAGAAAGTCCGACCACCAGTGATAGGCCCAAGCGAGATTGAGCGCCAGCATTATCTTGGCTACGTTCCAGAATTGATCAACGGTGATGTAGCGCTGCAGCCCATAGAATCGTCGGATCAAAGCCATAACAACGATTGTCGTCGCCGTTGCTGCCAGCAAACCGTTGATGCTATAGAAGGCCGGGAACATTGAGCTCTTCCAGCCCGGCACGAGCGTCATCACGTAGTCGAGACTGATAAGAGACTGTACAAATATGAAGTTCATCACATAGCAGCCGCCCAGCACGGCCAAGCCTATTCTATGGACCTTCCATTGCTTTGGCGTGCCAATGAACGATCCCGAGAGCAGCCGTGCCAACCGATGCGTGCCGCCGCTTTGCACGCGCAGCGCGGCGAGGTCCGGCAGAGCCTGCACCCACAAGAACGCGAATCCGTTCATAACGAGCATCAGGACAAAGATCGTGTCATAGAAGTGCGGCGCGCCCCACGGCCAGTCGAACCACACCGTTGTGCGTACTGCACTGGAAGGCACCAGCCACAGCAGTGGGATGAAGAGCAGCACGTTCAGCAATCCCGCTACCGCCACCACTTGCGCTGCGCGAACGAGCGGCCCATGCCACCGGGCGCGCGCAAGACGCGGCACAAAAGCCACCATCGGCGCTGCTTGCCCCACGGTGAAAAGGAAGCCAAACACGGCGGCATAGTAGCCCCACGGCCCGCGGTCTTCCAGACCGGCGCCAAGCCGTATAGCGAAGCCGACGACCCCTCCGGCAAAGAGCAGCAAGAGGATGAGCAACGTGGCCCGATAGGTGCCGCTGCTCCCTAATGCTCGACTAAAGATGTCACGCGCTATTTCTGCCGGAGTTGGCAGCGGCTCCAGCGTGTGCTGGTGCTGTCTCGCTTGCATGCGGATCAACCTTCTTCAAGTAGATCACATTGGTGTCAGTGCCAAGGTTTTCAAGTACACGGTAGTGCCGCTTATTCTCCGCCAACTGCGCGACACGTGAGTTCTCATCTTCAAGATTGCCGAACACGAGTGTTTCGGTCGGACATGCCTGCACGCAGGCCGGCGTCACGTCACCGTCTTGCAGTTCTTCATCTGCCTGCCGACGCTCCCATTCGCTCTTGCGGATGCGCTGCACGCAGAACGTGCACTTTTCCATGATGCCCTTGGTGCGAACCGTAACGTTGGGGTTCAGGTATTCTCTATGTTCTTCTTCGAGGTCGCGTTCCCAGAAGTTAAAGAAGCGGGCATGGTATGGACAGTTGTTGGCGCAGTAGCGCGTCCCAATGCAGCGGTTGTACACCTGAACGTTCAGACCTTCTTGGTTGTGGTAGGTCGCGTACACGGGACACACCGGCTCGCAGGGAGCGTTATTGCAGTGCTGACAGAACATAGGCAGGAAACGCGCCTTAACGTTGGGATATTCGCCTTCCCAATAACGCTCGATGCGAATCCAATTAATCGCTCGCTGCTGGATCACGATGTCTTCGAGGTTCAACGCGATATTGTTCTCGGCATGGCAGGCAACCACACAGGCCTGGCAACCGGTACAGCGGTCAAGGTCCACCACCATACCCCAGCGGCGGCCAATGCTCGTCACCGGCTTGCTTGTGTCTAGTTCTTGTCCTTCTGCGCCCTGTCTCAACGCCGTATCTCCCCGCTCTAATTAGGACTCATTCGTGATCTGGAACGTCTGTTCATCGGGCATCTGCACCGGCGCGGTGATACCTTCTATGCGCGGCAGGCGGGTCCGGCGACCTGTGGCCGCTATCCGTACCCGAGTCGCAGACCAGGCAAGCGCTCCCGTCTGCGCCTGAACGACCGGCGCCAAAATGCGCAGAGGGTTATCCCCACGATTCTCGGCGTACCGTCCAAGCTGTTCGTGCCCTTGGCCCAGCGGCACACTGACCACACCTTCGCCTATGCCAAGGTAAGGGTAGACAGGAGCCATAATTGAACCGGCAACCGAAGTCAAGCGCACAATGTCATTTTCCTGTATGCCCAGAGCCTCCATTGTCTTAGGGCTCAAGGCAATCCAGGTTCCCCAAACACCTGTAGTCATGGGATCGGAGGTTGATTGCAGCCATGGCGACGCCGCCAAACTACCGCTCCCATCTCCCAAGAGAACAGAAGGGGTTACCACAAGATGGTACGGGTAATCCTGAACATCACTGCTGAAGTCCGGTTCTGTAACTTGCATGCCTGATAGGTCCGGTGCAGCGGGACTCACACTCTCCGCTGGTACCCACCAGCCGCCGCGTTGCAGCACCGACAACCAAAATACCTCCGGATCGTCGCTCGTTACCGAGCCGTCCCCACGAGCCTGAAGCTCATCCACACTGGCGCGAATCGCATCTCTCATCGATTCCCACGGTAATGCTTCGGCGAGTGATCCTCCAAGCGTCTGCGCCAAACCAAGCAGCACGTCGGCGAACGCGCGCGTCCCGGCTGCGCCTTCGAATTCCTGGTGGTACGGTCGGACGACGGGTTGCTGGATGCCAAGTGTGGCATACTCAGCGCCAAGCGGCGGCACGCTCGTACCCCAACTCTCCAAGTAATGGTGATCCGGCAGGATCAAGTCTGCCAGTGCTGTGGTTTCGTCCAGTACATTCGAAAAACTAACAATATAAGGAATTTTCTCCAGCACGCTGGCGGTATTCAAGACGCCAGGGAGTCCAAATACGGGATTGGCGCCATGGATTAGAAGAACTTGCGGTACCTGGCCGCTGTCTACTTCCTTTAGGAACGCTTCCCACTCTTGGAAGGATGTCACCGGCGCTTCGGCGGGTATGTCCTCAAGGGGCGATGGCGCATTGAGCAGTACCCCGCCCTTCCGGCCCACGTTGTCTTTCAGCAGATTGAGGGCGAAGACGGCGGTCATGTTGAAGAGCCCGTTCGTATGCCCGGCGGCGCTGCCACCCCCCATGGCAATCGCAGTCGGGGCAGCGGCAAAGTCATGGGCTACCTGCTGGATGACCTCAGCCGGCACACCGGTGACATCAGCGACCTGCTCGGCCGCATAGGCCTCCAGAGTACCTTCGCCGCCGGTTAAGGGCTGCAGCGCGGCGGGTACCGCCTTGCCGTCGAGAACAGCGTGCGCGATGCTCAGCGCCAAGATACCCTCTGCACCGGGGTTAACAGGATGCCACTCGTCGGCGTTGGCCGCCGTCATGGTCAAGTGCGTGTCAAAATGCGCAAACGTTCCCCGCGACCGGCCCGCTCCTTGCCGGAAATTGCCGTAAGCCCGGCCGTAATGAACCGGTGAGTCACCGCCTTCGAGAAAGTTGCCGCCTATGGAAAGCAGGTAAGAGGTGTTCGCGACGTCGAACTGCGGCACGCGAGTGGACCCAAATACCTGGGAACCGGCCTGCCGCACGGCGGCCTGTTCGAGCGGCTCGTAGGTGAGCCAGCGGGCGCCGACGTTCTGGGTGAATCTTTCGAGAATCATGCCCAAGTGCCCGTTTACGGGCTCCGTAATCATGACGATGCCACCGCCACTGGCGGCGCTTAGCTTTTCCTGAAATTCGGGCAGCACATCCTCCCAGCGCATGAACCGGTAGCGACTGGGATCGCGTCTGCGCCTCGGCACCATGGGATTGGGAATCCGGTCGGGATTGTAGAGAGTTTGGAGCGCAGCTTGCGCTCGCGCAGAGGTCTTGCCGCGGTTCAAGGGGTAATCCGGATTGCCTTCAATCTTACGCGCGCGACCGCTCAATACCCGCACGATTACGCCGCAGCCGTCACCGGAATCCTGACAGATACTGGCATACCAGGTGTCCAGCCCGGTCACCATGTCTTCCGGAATATCCACCGGGCTTTGAATGTGGAACTCGCGGTCCGGCGTGCCGCAGCCCGCAAAGGCAACAGCGGCACCCATTCCTATGCCCGATGTACCAGCTAGTTTCAGAACGTCACGTCGTCGCATCGTATTCCTCTAGCGGTGACAGATCGTGCAGTCAGTCGGCGCATTGTTCTCACGGTGACAGCCTACGCAGTCTCCCATATTCAGTAAGCGCACCTGTTTCACTCGTTCCATCGAGCCAACGTCGCCGTGACACGTAGCACAATCGAAACCTGCTTTGATGTGCGCAGCATGGACAAAACGCACGTGGTCCGGCATTACATGCACGCGGACCCAATCGATCGGTTCCCTATTCTCCCAGTGCGCCTGCAACTTAGCTATTTCGGCCCTGTGCAAGGGGTTGGTAACCTTCGGGTTCTCGCCGTTGATGACCTTATGGCAGATCATGCACTGTTCCACTGCAGGAATGGTTGCCTCGGCGCCGGTTTCAACATTGCGGTGACAGAACTGGCAATCGATGTCATTCTGCTCAACGTGCACCGAGTGCATAAACTCGATGGGTTGCTCCGGGCCGTCAGAACTCAGGGTCACCCAAGCAACGGCGCCTATGATGACGAGACCGAGCACGACTACTAGTGCGCCAATTGTAATGCGCATGGCGCCAGTGGTCATCGCCATTCTCCTCGAAGACAGGACGAAATAGCAGGAACGCTCAGCTCTTGTCTCGCGAAGCGAAGAGTGGATTCAACCATCACGTAGCAAATGTCCGGGGTCACTATAGACATTAAACTCCCTGGCGAGACGCCAGGGTGATCAACCTGCGACAATTTGCGGGCTAGCCGATCCGTCACGAACTGGTGCTCTCTCCAAGGTATGTGTTGTACTCGCAACGTCGTAACAATGCCGCTCGGTCAAGACTTGCAACTTCGTCTCTGCGCGCACCTCGGTCTATTATACTGATGGCTACACAAGATGCAAATGAACCGACGACTAGCCCGCTGTAGTGCCATGAAAGGCACAGAAAAGCTAGAATACAACTAGGAATTCGGGACTTCAAACCGCGAAAGTTCTCCGCGAACTGCGCAGCGAACAACGCATAGTAAATTAGCATAATTCAGTACTGGCTGACAACTTTTCTACGGCATGGATTTCTCCGGGAACATGCTCACTTTGAGAGAACCGTGCGCGGTTGGAACAATATGTCTTGGCGGCTCGCGGCCGGTCCGCGTAATCCACTTAAATTAATGCCAGAGTTCATTCTTGGATAAGGTATTTCGACGCTCATGGAAAGGACTAATCATGCCTGACGCTCGACCAAATCTCTTGCTCATAATGTGCGATCAACTGCGCTTCGATGCGCTGCGCGCCGCCGGCAACGAATGGATTCAGACTCCCAACCTTGACCGCTTGTGCGCAGAGGGCGTGCGCTTTGCGTACGGGTATACTGAGTCACCCGTTTGTGTTTCAGCGCGCGCGATCTGCATGACAGGGCAGCTTCCGCAACGCACCGGCATCTACGATAACGGCTATCCCCTCCCGGCGGACCAGCCTACGTTGATGTCTCGGTTGCGCGCTGCGGGGTATTTCACGCAGGCCGTTGGCAAGATGCACTTTTCTCCGGTGCGCGAACACCATGGCTTCGACCGCATGTGGCTGAGCGAGGAAGTGCCGCGCCGCGTCGAAGACGATGAGTTCTTGCAAGAGGTCTTGGCAGCCGGCTACGGCCACGTGGAAGAGCCGCATGGCATTCGGCATGAGCTCTACTATATTCCTCAAGTTTCCCAATTGCCCGAACAACTGCACACCACAGCGTGGACGGCGCGGCGCACCATCGACTTTATCGAGGAGCGTGCCCATGAAGCTGCGCCGTTCTTCTGCTGGACCTCGTTTATCAAGCCGCACCCACCGTTCGATCCGCCGTCGCCTTGGCATCGCCTCTATCGCAGTACCGACATGCCCTTGCCGGTGCGCAGCCGGAATGAAATCGCCTGGCATACGTGGTTTCAGCGGAGCCAGAATCGCAGTAAGTGGATGGACCTCTTTCCCGATGACAACTTGCTGCGCACGATGAAGGCCTACTACTTTTCTTGCGTTTCATTCGTCGATAGCTGGGTTGGCGAAATCCTGGAAGCCTTGGATGCCACACAACAGCGTGAGAACACTCTGATCATGTTCGTTGCCGATCACGGCGAGTATCTTGGCGATCACTTTGCTTTTGGCAAACGTAATTTTCATGAGCCTGCTTGCCACATTCCCTTTGTCCTCTCATGGCCGGGAACGTTGCCGGAGGGTGAGGTGCGCGAGCACTTGGTTGGCTTGCAGGACGTTACTCCCACTATGAGCGCCGCCGCAGGTCTGAAACTGCAGAGTCCGGAAATTGATGGCAGCTCACTGCTTGCGGCAGCGCAGGACGGCGCCGCACCGGGGAGGCCCTACCTATTCGGCCAGATAAAGGAAAAAGCGCAAGGCATGTACTGTGCGCTGAATGAGGAGTGGAAGTACATCTACAGCGCGCCGGACCGCATGGAGATATTGCTCAACTACCGTGACGGCGGCAATGAACTGGTAAACCACGCCCACGAACCGGGTCTCTCTGAGGTGAAGCAGGAGCTGAAAGAAGCGCTCTTCGCCCACTTCCGCGCAACTCAGTACACTGACCCGCTGGACGGCGGCGACTGGGCGCTCTACCCGCAACCAACTCACGCCTGGCTCCGACTGGATGAAATGGAAGACAAAGAGAGGGTAGGACGCGGTTGGCAGTACGCTCGCTGGACGCAGAGCTATCCCGTGGACGCCCGGCAGCGCGCTCAGTGGCAAAATTACCAATTCAAGGGTGAAGCAGAGTGAAAGTAGGCGACGTCATTCGCTATCGGGCGCTGCCGCTCGTCGTTGCATTCGCCCTTGTCTTCCTCTTCATTTTCGTGCTCGTGCAATTGGCAGGTTCGGGTGAAGACCTCGTAGCAGAACGCGAACGAGCGGTCGCGCAGGCGCAAGCGCTCTACGCGCAGCAGAGAGCGGATGGAGTGGACTTCTCTAAGGGACCGTGTCTGGCAGAGGAGTTAATTGAAGGTTGGGCTGCCGACATCGTGCACGTGCCGCGAACAGCAGAAGACGACTTGCCTGAGAATCAGTGCCAATCGTATCGTGCCGGGAGGGCGTTTCGGATTGTGGAACTCGACCCGGACGGCAACGTAATCCGGGCGCAGTAGCAAGCAAGGCAACCCCGGCGAGGCACAATATAATGCCGCCAGCAGAATACGTTCGCGCCCCTAGACGTATCCTGACGGCGGCATTCCGTTGCAGGCAAGTCTTCTCGCAGAGTTGCCTTACCGGCAAGTCGGCGCGCACTCCCTTAGTTGTGAGCGCGCCAAATGCGAGAATTGAGATTTCGAATTAGTGCGAGCCTACGCACTTGCGATAATGGTGTCCAGGCTGGTGCTAATATCCAGCAGGCTCTTTTCGGGAAAAACGTCATGGAGCGGAATCTCAGCAGACAGGTAGCTGTCATAGCCGACTGCGCGCAACGACGCCCGCACCGCCTTCCAGTCTACGTCACCCTGCAAGAGAGTCACAAATCCGTGCCGATTGCCAACATCCACCTTGAAGTCTTTGACGTGTACCTTCTTAATGCGGTGGGCGACGATTTCAATCCAGTGCTGCGGAATCGCCCAACCCAAGAAATTCCCCACGTCGAAATAGCAGCCCACATACGGGCTGTTCACTTCGTCAATCAGGTTACGCATTTCCAGCGGCGATAGCAGAAACTTATTCCAGACGTTCTCTACCGCTACGGCAATTTGCAGGTCTTCGGCGATGGGCGCAACTTGCTTCAATCCTTCCAGCGTGCCTTCATAGGCGACGTCATAGCGGACATCCTTGCTAATGGTGCCGGGCACGACCAGCAGACTGGTGCCGCCGAGAATCTTCACCACCCGCAGGGCACTGGCGATATTTTCTACACCCTGTCTTAGCTGGTCCTTGTCTACTGTAGTAAGCGGCGCGCTGCGAATCGGCTGACCGCCCATGAGGCCGTGAATCTCGACGGTCTGCTCCGCATAGTCGCGCAGGCGCTTAAGATCATCCTCCGACGTGCTCGTAGTGATCTCTGCGTCCATAGTGAGACTTGGTTCGATGCCTTCGAACCCGGCCGCTTTCGCCATAGCCATTGCGTCTCTCAGTGGAAAGCCACTGCCAAAACAGTTACCGCACACAGCCTTCTTCATAGTTCCCACTCACCTTTCTCAATTGAACGCCAAGCACTAGTAGACTACCGGGTGACACGCTGCGATCAGCACGTTGCGAATTACTGCACAAGACCTGCACTCTAGTATACCGGAACTGCCCGCGGGCACGTGATTGCGTTGCGGGATAGGCTCTGCTAGCCTGTTCACACAAGGAGATGAGCTGCAATGATAATCGATGCACATGTGCACGTGGGCGTATCCACTGCTTACAATTTCAGCGCGAACGCCGACGATCTCCTGCGCCTGGCGGACGTAAACGGCATTGATAAGCTATTTGTCACCGACTTTACGGCGCTGGTGCACGACATGCGTGAAGGGAATGACACCTTGGGCAAGGCGATACGCCGGCATCCGGATAGGCTGATGGGGTACGTGAGCATTCCTACGATGAACTTCGATAACGGCGCTCTTGAAGAAATCGATCGCTGCGTGAATGAGTATGGCATGCGGGGCATAAAGATCTACTCGTATCCCATGATCCCGTTAGTGCGGCCTTCCGTTTTTCCCGTCCTGGAGCGGGCAGCCTCGCACCGGATGCCCATCTTGGCGCATTCCACCGGCGAAGAGTGCGAGGTAATGGCCGCGCGCGTGCCGGAGGCTTTTCTCATGATGGCGCATTCAGGAAACACTGCGTTGGCTCGTGGCGACTGGATGCGCGCCGTGCAGGCCGCGGAACGCAATCCATCATTGCTGCTGGAGACGGCCAGCAGTGCAGTGAACAACGGGTCTTTGGAATACACGATCAGTCGCATTGGCGCGGAGCGCATCATCTTCGGTACGGACATGCCGTTATTGGAAGTGAGCGTGCAAATGGCGCGCGTCAGCGGCGCCGCCATCAGCCAGGCCGACAAGGACCTGATATTCGGCGGCAACATGGCACGCCTGCTGGCGTGCGAGGCATAGCTGGGTAGAGGTAAGGAGCGCAATGACAGTCTGGGATGTTTCGGGGTTTGTCGGAGCTTGGGGCTACTGGCCGCTCAAAGAGCGCACTGCGTCTGACGTAGTTGCCCTCATGGACGCACATGGCATCGAGCGCGCAGTGGTGGGTTCGACGCGCGCGCTGCAGTCCGACTGGCGCCTTGGCAACGACGACGTGCTTGCGGCGGCCGCAAATTCCGCCGGCCGTCTCATTCCCTTTGTCACAATCGATAGCACATTTCCCGCGAACGCCGCCTTGCTCAGCGATTACGCGGCGGCTGGCGCGAAGGGAGTGCGCTGCTATCCCAGCATGCACTACAACACAACACCGCAACAGCTCGAGCCGCTGTGCGCGGCTGCCCAGGAGAGTGGGTTAGTGGTGACGTTGGCAATGCGCCCCATCATGGACTGGTCGTTCGCAGTTGCCGCCGTAGGCCCTTTCGAATACCTCTTTGCGCAATATCCGGGGGTGCAATTCGTGCTGCACGGCTTGAATTACGGTGAAGAGACCTGGAGCGGCATTCGCCTCAACAATGCCCATCCCAACGTCTGGTTGGAGACTTCGTGCCTGCAGGGCCTGGGCGGCATTGCCCAGTTGGTTGCGCAAGCCGCTGTGGACCGAGTCCTGCTGGGTGTCGGCATTCCGCTGCAGTATCCGGCTTGCGGCATCGCCAAACTGGAAAAGGCGGAGATCTCCGCTAGCGCCAGGGAAGCTATCGCGCACCTCAATGCCAGGCGCCTATTTGGTGCCGGGAGTTAGCTATTCAGCCGTCTGAGTGGCTTGACGAATCCCCCCCCCCATCGCTCCTACTTCTCTCGCGCCAATGCACCTTGTATCTTACGCTCGGTGTATTGCGCTAAGAACCGGCGCGACGCGTCTTCAGAGGCCGCAGTCTCGCTCTCACACTGTCACTCAAGGCAGTGCCATGCTTTTCCCTCGTGTGAGTGATTTTACTAGGAGGTATTCGGCTATGTCTCGCATGAAATTCGTAGCAACGCGGGTAACTTTCCAGTTCTGCAGCGTCTCCTTTAGCGTAGATCTGGTTTCCTCGGCCGGAGCGAGGTAGTGGACGCGAAGTAGCGGTTTCATCTCATCCCACTCCAAGATTCCATAGAAGATGGCGGGGCCGCTGGGAACTGCCAGGGCATGGGGATCGAGCCTGATATAGCTTGATGAGACCTCATAGATGGTCCTCCCCGTGAAATCGCTCGTCTGTGAGATGCTTGCCTCAGCGCGCACGCGTGTGCCGGTTGGGGCGCGTTCAATCAGGGCTTGCAAGAAAGGAACTGCCCGCGGCCGTTGGGTTCCGGGCAAGTGCGCGATTTCTGTTTCGAGCGTGGGATAGAGATCTATCTGCGTGCCGCTCCGCGAGCCAAGGGCAGCGAAGCCTATGCGACTGCCGGTGGGCGGAGACCGGCCGCTAACATCCAGGTGCAAGACTGCGCCGCCACAGTTGTCGGCGATGAAGACGCGGGTCTCTTCCGGCAGCGGCCTGACCTCCGTGACACTTCCCCTTACGTATACATGGCGCGGCGGCACGAGGGGAGGAATGTCGGTAATGCATCGCAGGACCACCGCCGTAGGGGTCGGCAGCGGGGGCAAGGGCGCAGCCGTTGGACGCGGCGTAGGCCGGGGCGACGGAGTAGCAGGTGGGACTGCCGTCGGCGGCACTGTCGTGGGCAGCGGCGTGGGCGCGGGTGAAGGGCTCGGCGATGGGCTTGGCATTGGGCTCGGCGTTGGCGGGAGTAAGGGGACAACAGGAGGCAGCGGTGTCGCCGTTGGGATTGACCTGATCGGTGTGGGAGTGGGAGCTGGCGGAACAGATCCCGGCGAGGGTGTATCAGGAATGAGAGCGTCGGGCATCCTTGCGCCGGAGCCCTCTCCGGCGACTCGCAGGAGAGACTGACCGCCGGATGCGGACGGAAATCTCCCATGGAGTCCCAGGTAGCCGTTGGGGTCATGTCCATAGGCAATTGCGTCGATTACTTCACCGTTATCCCCAATTAGAGCGACAGTTGCACCGGAATTGGCTAGCGCCCACGAGAATCGCGATACGCCGCGATCATGGGGCAAGTTGCGTACTTCCGCCGTATCCTCGTATCCCGCTCCCGACGCGCGCGCTTCAAAGCTCGGCGGAAAGCCGAACCTCTCCGCAAACTGGCGGGCATTCTTGGCAATGACAAAGACATCGCCCGGGGACAGCACATTGTCAGAGGGGAAGCCATAGGCTACCGGATTATTGGCCTGCGCGCCTTTGATCAATATGCGCACGCGGGCCAGGTGCGCCAGCGCGGTTCCTTGATTTTGGATTTCGATGAACTCGTCGCCTTCCGTGCGTGGCGCTTGGCCGTCGTAGTAGATCTCAGTGATGCGCAGGAAGAGTGGCAAAGGCGGTGTGGGACGGGGTATAGCAGTAGGTGGTGGCGGCCTTGGTTCAGGTCTTGCAGTGGGTTTCGGCAAAGGGGTAGGAGTTGGCGCCACGTTTGACGCATCTTTGGTCGGATGAGTGTTAGGCAGCCAGTCGCCTGTGCCGTCCGGGATTCGTGCAATTCCCAGTTTTCCCTCAGGAATTCGCTCGTCCACCATTGCCACTGTCGCGCCCTCCGCGTCAGTGAGAAGGAGAACTACGCGCCCGTCGCTTACAAGTATGGGGAATGGCAGGCAGCCTTGAGGAGCAGGAGCGTTAGCTTTGCACTCTTCCACCACCAAGAAACCCTTGGCGCCGATGTACGTTTCGACTGGAAGCGGATATGATGCGCTACCGGGGCCGCTTCCGGCCTTGAGGTACCAGCAAGAAACATCCACGCGCTCGGAATGGCCGTTGTACAGCTCCACCCAGCCGGATCGTTCAATAGAAACGCTGGGTACGATTTCGTTGAAGAAGACGGGGTTGCCGGTGGCGCTCGCACAGACACTTGGCGTTGGTGATGGCGTTGGCGACGGCGTGAGGGTTGGCGTCGGTGAAGGTGTCAGTGTAGGAGAGGGAGTTGGCGTTGGCGTTGCGGTGAGAGTGGGAGTTGGAACTGGACTCGGCGACGGAGAAGGGGAAGGCGGAGGACTTGGGGTAATCAGGGGTGTTGGTGACGGCGTGGGAGACGGAGTTGGCGTTGGCGAGGGTGTCGGCGTAGGTATTGGCGTAGGTGACGGTGTTGGCGAAGGCGTAGGTGTTGGCGTCGGCGATGGTGTGGGCGAAGGAGTAGGGGTCGGCGTAGGAGAAGGCGGGGGTGTTGGCGACGGTGTAGGAGAAGGCGTCGGCGAAGGTGACGGAGTTGGCGTGGGTGACGGTGTCGGCGAGGGTGTTGGTGTTGGTGTAGGCGCGGGATTAGACTCACCCTTGCTATGTGTGGAGACCGTCTGCCAGTTATTCGATCCATCCGGTATGCGCGCGAAAGCAACGCCGTCATCGCCTATTGCATAGTCGATCTGATCAACTTCACTGTATGCAAAGGTATCGAGGTCTAGTGCGCGCAGCCGCAGGCTGCCGGTCTTTCCCAATACAAGAAATGTGTCATTCCGTTCGAGTACCAGATATCCGCCCGGCGCAATGGACGCTTCAAACGGGAAGTCGTAGGCCACTTCGTCAGAGCCGCTGCCGTACACAAGCTGCCAAAAGCTCAAGCTAATGGTGGCATTGCTCGTGTTGTAGAGCTCGACCCAACTCGTGGCTTCACCGGCAGCATCCGGAAAGATCTCATTGATGACCACGGAGTCATCGGCTATTGCGGCTCCCAGAGAAAAGCGCAAGGCCACCGCCATTGCGACAAATAGGCGAATGCAAGTAGAGAGATACCTTCGCCAAGCCACCTTTGGCAAAGTCTCCTAGCCGGCGCCGCACGCTCTTCACTTGCACATAGAACGAATGTCGGCTTTCCCCTTGAATCAAAGTCTGCAATACGCGGCTGAATGCAACAGCGCAGCACCTGGTTAATGAGACCCTCTTCTAAGAAGAGTTACCCAGAACTCGACATGGATTTACTCGCGTCGCAGAATACCTCAAATACCTACTAGAAAACCGTGCGCCTACCTAATAATACGTATGTGCAGAACTATAATACATCCGTATTATAAACAATGCCAAGCAAATACCATGGGTGTCGCAACAGTTTGACGAAGGTCGAGCTGGAGACCGACATCCACAAGAAGCCGGCAGGTTGCGAAAGAACGCAACCCTCAAACCGGGAACAGTCTCAATAGCTGGCGGACTGCACCCGATTTACATCAGCCACTCGAGCTCGGTGATAGGCACGCGGGCGCGGCGCTCCTCGGCGTCAATGGTCTCCGCGGCGGGGAGCCGCAGACCGGAAGGAACCGCCAGGGGAAAGGGCAGGAACGCATCCAAGCGCGCTTCCCCCGGTTCCACGGACATACCGGCGCTCTTGAGCCGCGAGCCCGGCCCAAAGCGCGTCCAGGCGTCTTTGGGAGCGAGCGAGCGCATCGGCAAGACCAGCAGAAACACATGCAGGTCGGGCCGCGCAACCACCGTTGCCCAGGCGACCGGCTGCGCCGTGAGCAGCTCCCAGAGCGTATCCGTCATGGTCTGCTCGCCGAATCCTTCTGTGAGGAAGAGCGGGGGGCCCTTCCACGTGTGCATAGACGGGCGCGCCAGCGGATCCATGCCAAGCGCGGCCATGTCTTTGCGCGCGGCGGAGGGCGCCACGACACCGGCAGCCTGGAGCTGGGTCGCGCGGCGCATAACGTCAACGGTGGCGGGTTCGCGGGAAACGAGAATGAGGCGCTCATCAGTCTCCGTCGTTTGCGAGAGGACCGTTGTCAAGTTACCGGACGCTTCGCCGCCAACCGCGTACATGCCGCGCACAACCACGGCTTCCGCTTCGATAACGGCCTCTCGCGGCGGCACAACGTCGATAACGCTGCCGTACAGGCCGGCAGGCAAGGCGATTTCCAGACTCTCTCCCTCGAACCAAGCGAGACCGCTACGTGACGAGAATCCACTAATGTGACCTGTGAAAGGCGCAAGTACCGAGCGAGTACGCAGACCCAAGAGGCGGCGGTGGGTCGCAATGAGCGCACCTTCCGCGCAGCGTTCGCCGGGGGCCGCAACCAGCGAGTCTTCAACGCGCTCCGGCGTAATACCCAGCATGCTGGCCATGTCGATTGCTGTTCGTTGCGGCGAGAGCGTGCACGTGCCGACAACTGTGCTGGGTTCTACTTTGTCCCCAGGCTGTACTGCAAGTTTTCCATCGGCAGGCAGAACACGGCGCAATTGCAGAAGGTAACGCCCGACCTGCGGCGTTGGCGTTGGGGGATTAGCTGTTCCGCGAAGCGCAAGCATCGTCGCCATGGCTAATTCGATCTCCCGGAGAAGGACAACGTTGGGTAGGCGCCGGTAGTTTGCATCCACTCAAGAATCTTAGCCTGCCGCTTGTCTCTGTTTGTGTCAAGGTCGATGGGGCGTCCTCGGGCGTCCAAGATCAGACCCAGAATTCCACCGAAAAGGCTCGCACGAGGTTCGGCTCCTCGACCGCGTCCCACACCGAGGTCGAGCCGCGTTGCCGGCCACACTTCTAACTTAGACCCCGCACCGCCTTCCCAATCAACGACCTGCATCGCCCCAAAATTCACTTGGAGCTCCTCAGCGAAACGGGAAGGCATGCCCGCTCGTAAGCGCAGGGCCGGGCGATTCTCCGCCATTCGTCCAATCGGGGATATGCCTACGCCCAAACTCAGGAGAATGTCCTGCTCGATAAATGGATTTCCAGCTTCGATCGCTTCGTCCAACATGAGGACGGGCAGAGCACCGGCGCGGTCCAGGGCAAATTGCGTGAAGCCCGTCGGTTGCACGGAATCGAGCATCATGATTACGGACTGTATGAGCCGCGGAGCGCCCCCCAAGGTCGCGCCGCAGCCAATGATGACATCCGCCGTGGCACAGGGAGCTGCACGCTGTCCGGCTATAGTTTGGTCGTCTATGAGTTCAACCACACTGCGCAGAGCTTCCCGCGCGAAGGCGTGTTCCAATACGAGATTCTCCACTGTGGTCGGTAGCGCGGCAGGATGGGCGAGACGGTGCAGAAGATAGTCATCAATCCGGTTCTCATCCAAGTCGTAGGGCAGCCAACGTTCAATGGCCTCTCGGCCGGTATCCATGAGGATGTTTTGCGGACTGCGCAATGATCCAAAACCGTCTAGAGAGACTTTGCGCAGGTGTCCGTCCGGCAAACTTGAAACTGCCGCTGCATGGCTTGCGCCGAAGTCTAAGGAAAGCACATGGATGCTATAGCGGCGCGCGAGTTGCTGGGTGACGTGGCTAAGCACCTCCTGATAGTCGACCGGATCGGCGCCGGCCCATTCGCTTAGGCCGCTGTAGTTCGGCAGGCGTTGCCGGCGTCTTTCCTTTGCCAGCGAATGTATGAACTTTTCGAGGGACTCAAGCGTTTCACTGGGAGATTGGTCTGGCTCCAAGATCATGTGATGAAGCGTGGCGCGCTCCCCAAGGAATGTGCGCAAGAACTGTGCGTGCGTGCCGGAGCCAACAAAGACTACGGTCAGGTCCCACGCATTGCGATGCGTGTGCAGGACGCTGCGAATGATTTCGCCGATCCGCGCAATATCTACTTCCCAGTCTTTTCTTGAATCGTTGCCAAGGACGATAAGCGCATCCAGCGGCGATTCGATGAGCCTTTGGTAAACGAACTGAAATGCGTCCGGCGGACGGTTGTTGAGATCGAAAATGTCTATTGGCGTGATTGGCAATGCTTGCATCGATTCAAGCACGGCATCGAGGGTTGGGCTGCTGCCCAAACTTAGAACGCTAGTTACAACGGTGAGACCGACGCTGGTAACCGCTACTTTTCTTACAGCCTCCTGGCTCGCGGACCAACCGGTAGTCCGCTCCAGTTCCGTAAGAGCGCGTGAAAGACCGAGCATTGGATCGGAGATTGGAGGATCAACCGTGCTCGGCACCCGCGCCGCGCCAGCTAAACGATACTCGCCCTCTACGCGCTCCAATAATGAGACACGCGTACTGAGGGTGCCAATATCTGCCACGAGGGTGGGGGAGGACTCCGCAGTCTCAGCCATGCAATAGCTTACATACGTGAAGGGTTGCGTATTTGCAGCGTCACTGTACCTGTCATGGTAGGTTTGCCAAGAGCAGTCTGTCAACTCACGAGAATCAGCGACCGCAATGCCGGTGCAAGCCGGGCATTCTTGACTCTTGCGTGGTCAAGACGGTCTTTGACGCTGCCGGTATTGCGCTGCTAGAATTCAATAGAGATGCAGTGAATTTGGAGATGTAGAGGCCGGGTGTAGCGATTCCTTTAGGGTGATTTCATTTCGTTGATTCCGTTAGATACGGGTTCGCACTACTCGTTTCTCGCGTAGCCGTTGTGGAGAGGTAGCCAAGTGGACGAAGGCGCTCGCCTGGAGAGCGAGTAGGCGCCACCAGCGCCTCGTGGGTTCGAATCCCACCCTCTCCGCCACTATCTCGCTTCAAATATTCTCGCCGCCGGAATTCCCGCTGCACGGACTTTGCGCTAGGGTGACTTGCCAAATAGGTATGTGCGCCGCCGCCAGTGAACGCCTGGCATAGTATTGAGCCTCGAACGCGCCTGCAAGCAATCTCACGGCTAAGAGACCGGCAGAACTATCGAACAAAGACTGTCTTTGACTAATAGGTTTGCGTGCAGACTCTACTAGCAGGGGCAGAGGATTGGAGTAACAGTCATGGCAAGCCCTGTCCGTGTGCGCATTGCGCCCAGCCCCACCGGCAATCTCCACGTGGGCAATGCCCGCACGGCACTCTACAATTACCTCTTTGCCCGCCAAACCAACGGCGTGTTCATTCTGCGGATCGACGATACGGACGCGAAACGCTCTTCCGACGAAGACATCGCTGGTGTCATTCGTGGATTCCGCTGGCTGGGCTTGGACTGGGACGAGGGTTATGCCGCTGGCGGCGACTTTGGGCCTTACCGCCAGAGCGAGAGGCTCGACACCTACCGGTCCCATATGGAGAAACTGCTGGCGGACGGTCATGCCTACCGGTGTTGGTGTACACCGGCAGAGCTTGACGTCTTGCGTAAACGGGCCCAACGGGAGCGCCGTCCGTTTCGCTACCCACAGACGTGTCTCCACCTTGCGGCTGCAGAGCGATCGGCACGCGAACGCTCCGGCGACCCGTTCGTGATCCGATTCCTGTCTCCACGTGAGGGTTCCGTCAACTTTGTTGACCTTGTCCGAGGCGATTTGAAAGTGGAGGCTGCGGAGCTCGACGATCTCGTTATCGTGCGCGCCGACGGCATGCCGACCTACAATTTTGCCTCGGTCGTTGACGATAGCTTGATGCAGATAACGCACGTAATCCGCGGCGCCGATCATCTCTACAATACGCATCGACAGCTTCCCATGGCCCAGGCCCTGGGATTCGACCTGCCGGCCTTTGCGCACCTGCCGCTGCTTACAAATCCCGATCGCACCAAGCTTGGCAAGCGCTCCGGTGCGGTGTATGTGGGTGACTATGCCGCGCAAGGGTATTTACCGGAGGCGGTCGTAAACTTCCTCGCCTTGCTCGGTTGGAATCCCGGCGATACGCAGGAGATTTTCAGTCTCGATGAATTGGTCGATGCGTTTAGCTTGGACCGTGTCAACAGAGCAAATGCAGTTTTTGAGCTACAGAAGCTCGTGTGGCTCAATGGCGTATACATTCGCAGCTTGTCGGTGGAAGATCTAACGGACCGCAGTATTCCCTTCCTGGCAGATGCAGGAATAATCGATCCGGGCCACGTCGACTTGCGCTACCTTCGCGGCGCCGTTTCCCTGGAGCAGGAGCGTCTCAAGAACCTCACGGAAGCGCCCTCGGCGCTCGACTTCTTCTTCGAAGAGGAAGTGACGCCGGATCCGAAGCATCTCGTCGCGAAGAAACAGACCCCGGAGGCTTCCCGGAGCGCCTTGGAGCTAGTGTCCGCGAGGCTGGACGCCCTGGTTGCTTGGGACCACAACTCAATTGAGGCGTGTCTGCGTGGTATAGCGACCGAACTTGGCTGGAAGGCGGGTCAGCTCTTCATGCCTATCCGCGTAGCCATTACGGGCAAGACCGCAACGCCACCGTTATTCGAGACAATGGTAGTGCTTGGCCGCACCCGCACCCTTGCGAGAGTGAAGTCGGCCATTGACATGTAGGCAGCGGCAACGGCCAAGCTTGCGTGAGTAGTTGGACGATCACTGGTGCGCTTGGGCAAGAACCAAAGAAGCTTACCGCAACACGTGGCTGCGCATTGGTGCGAGAACGCCGAAATGCAGGGCTTGGCGAGTGGAGACGACCATGGCTCGCTTGGATCGTTGGCGGCAACGTATAGCCAAGTGATGCGTTGCTTGTCATTTCCACAGTGCGGCACTTGGGCAACGAAAACCCTTATAGGACTCACGTTCTGGCAAATTGACTGAGACCAGTCAAAGGGAAGAGGAAAGCCGGCAAGAGATGTTTACCTCGATTAAGGCTGCGGCAATCTCCATGCTGCCCAAGAAGTGGGACAAGCCGCACAACGCCGCGAAAATGGAGCGGCTCATACGAAAAGCGGCTGCGCATGGGCCTGACGTCGTCGTAACTATCGAGGGTGCGCTGGAGGGCTACGTCGTTTACGACGTCATAGAGGGGAGACGAGCTGCCGACGAGATGCTGGAGATTGCCGAACCCCTTGCAGGCCCGTTTGTTACGCATTTTCGCCAACTCGCGGCGTCACTTGACATATGTCTATGCTTTGGGTTTGCCGAGCGCGTGGGCAACGATGTCTATAACACCGTCATATTCATCGACTCCGCCGGTGAGATCTGCGGCACATACCAGAAGAGCCAGTTTGCCGAAGGCACACATCCGTCATGGCACTTCAATCGTATCGGCACGAAGCTCCGGGCATTCGATACGCCCTTTGGCCGCGCCGGCGTGCTCATATGCAATGACCGGTGGAATCCCCTCATCGCCCGCTCTATCGTGCTTGACGGGGCGCAAGTCCTCTATATTCCGACGTACGGCAATAAGAGCAAGGCACAGAACCAGGCGGTGTTAGCGCGCGCCCGCGAAAACGGCATCCCGATTGTTCAGGCGAATGTCGGTCAGAACCTGATTGTGAATAAGGGTGAAATGATCGCGTATGAACGCGGCTACGACAAAATAACCTTAGGGACTGTAGACGTCCCGGTTGCAGCATCGACTACTGCTGCCCGCGAACTTGAGCGAGAGTACTTGAAGCACCAGGGTCCAGAGATGGAGAAGCGCTACCGCGAGACGATGGCCAAGCTTGGCTAGTCCAAGGTTGGGCAGCGCCGTCACTGTGAGTTAGTCGTCGAGGACGGCCGTAGCTTCCACCTCGATGAGAATGTCGTTCATTTGCACCCCTACGGTTGTGCGCGCAGGAGGATACTCGCCGAAAAACGTCTTGTAGACCGCATCCATTTCCGAAAAGTCGTTCATGTCAGCGAGGTAAACGTTGACTTTCACTACGTTCCGTATATCGCCGCCGTGACCCTCCACAATGTTCTTGATGTTTTGCAAAGTTAGTTGACACTGTTCCGTGAGAGTCTCCCCAGAGATTTCGCCGGTTTGAGGATCGAGTGGGCCCTGGCCGGCAATGAAGAGCAGATTGCCCGCACGTACCGCTTGTGAATATGTTCCCGCGGGTCGCGGGCCTTTGGGACTATAGAGACGATCGACGCGCATGGAGAGATGTCCTTTCACGTTAGCATTGAGGTAAGTTGAAGCGCTTGGCTGTCACGATGCGAGGAACAGTGTATCACAGAGAGTTACGCTCCCAAAGAGTAGATAGTGCTGGTTCAGAGCATTGAAAATGGGGCTTCCCCAAAGCGCGTGTCCACTTTGAGGAGTGCCCGCACGGCTAGACGAGATGACAAGCGATACTTATGTTAGAATGTATTGGACATAGCATGACCGGTAACCCTATTCGGTAGGGGTACCTGGCCCGACCTACTCTTCTTGGTTCTTGTATTGACCCGTAATGTCATTCATGGATGTGGGTTTCACAGATGGCGGCTTCTTCCTGGCGTTCTAGTATCCTCGGTCCGTTCAGTTCGTTCCTCGGGCTCTTTTCCCAAGACCTTGGGATTGACTTAGGCACGGCAAACTTACTTGTGTATGCGCGCGACAAGGGTGTGGTAGTCTCCGAACCTTCAGTCGTTGCCATGGATCTCCGGACAAAGCGAGTCCTCGCCGTCGGCGTGGAAGCTAAGCGAATGGTTGGCCGCACACCGGCCAACATTGTCGCAGTGCGTCCACTCAAGGACGGGGTCATCGCAGACTTTGAGACGGTTGAGACCATGCTGCGCTATGTAATCAATCGCGTCCACACAACCATTCAACTCGTGCCTCGGCCGCGTGTCATTGTCGGAATTCCCAGCGGCGTAACGGAGGTCGAGAAGCGCGCAGTGCAAGATGCTGCGATCAATGCGGGTGCGCGTGAAGCCTACTTGATCGAAGAACCCATGGCCGCCGCTATTGGCGCGGGGCTGCCTGTCGATGAACCTGCCGGCAACATGATCGTGGATATTGGGGGCGGAACTACCGAAGTTGCAGTGATTTCCTTGGGCGGCATCGTAGTCAGGCGTTCGGTTCGCATCGCAGGTGACGAGATTGACCAGACTATTATGGACTATGCCCGCCAGGCATACGACCTCCTCATAGGCGAACGTACCGCAGAAGAATCAAAGATAGCGATAGGCTACGCATACGCATTCCCGGACGAACAGGATAAGACATTCGAAATGCGGGGCCGGGATATGCTCTCCGGGCTGCCTAAGACTGTGCAGGTTACCCAGGCAGAGATGCGCGAAGCCATTGAGGGGCCCGTTCATGACATTGTCGAAGCGGTGAAGGTATCGGTCGAGGAAACTCCGCCGGAATTGCTGAGTGACGTTGTCGACCGCGGCATCGTGCTTACCGGTGGCGGAGCATTTCTCGGAGGAATTGACAGACGGATTTCTGAAGAGACGCTCGTTCCGGTGGTGGTAGCGGAAAACGCTCTGACCTGTGTTGCACTTGGGACCGGAGAGTGCCTCAACGACATAGAATCCTACCAGAAGCTCTTCGTCTCCGACGCACGCGAGTACGCGCATGTACCCACCTAGACCTGGTGGGCTGGCTGAGACGTAATGCGTGACTTCAATTTTCAACCGAGAGCCTTGGCCCTAAGGCTCGCTCTGCTAGTTGTTGCCGCAGTTCTGCTCGTGTTCCTGTCGCGCCAAGGCTGGCTGCGTCCCGTGGAAAGCGCAGTGTCATTCGTTGCGGTGCCCATTCAACGCGCCCTCGATACGACGACCGGAGCGGCAGCCTATGTACTGGGCTCCTTCCAAGAGACTCGCGACCTACGCGAAGAGAATGCCGCGCTGCGCACAGATGTAGAAAGACTCCTGCGAGAAGTCATAAGTCTACGTGGCGCGGAGATCGAAAATCGGACTCTCCGCGAGCAACTGGGTTACGTCCAAACAACCTCTGAATGGAGGTTCATCTCTGCTCAGGTGATCGGAAGAGACCCTACGAACCTGATAGATGTCATTATCATCGATCGTGGCAGTAGCAATGGAATCGAGAGTGGCATGGTCGTGGTGACCCATCTCGGCCTCGTAGGCAAGATTACTGGAGTCTCATCGCATTGGTCCAAGGTTCGGCTCGTAACCAGTCCCACCAGTGCCGTAAACGTCGTCGTTCAAGGCGGTCCCCGGCGCACGTTCGGCATAGTCTACGGTACCCAAGAAGGCAGTCTGCAGATGCGCTATATTCTGCAGACCGAAGAGCTTAATTTGCGGGACATAGTGGTTACAAGCGGCATGGGCGGAGGGTTGCCCAAAGACTTTGTGCTGGGCAAGGTCATTCACGTACAACAAGAGGACTACGAGGTATTTCAAACGGCGGAAATTGAACCCTTTGTTGATTTCTCGCAATTGGAACATGTAATGGTCGTAGCTAATTTTGTGCCACTGCCGATTGAGGAACGGGAGTTTCCGGGGCCAACGCAATGAACGATGTGTCTCGCCCTGCCATCGTAATACTCATGATCGTGGCCGCTCTGTTGCAGGCAAGCGTCGTGTGGCACTTTCCTCTCTTTGGAGTTGTGTGGCTGCCCATGTTGCAGATTGTAACCCTTGTGGCGCTCTGGTACGGTCCGGCCGGCGGCGCCGGCTGGGGGTTTGTGGGCGGTCTTCTGCTCGACGCCTTCTCTGAAGCCCATTGGGGTCTAAGCGCGCTTGCCCTTACAATAGCGGGATTTGTCGGTGGTTTTGCCGTCAGCATCGTGCAGCCGAACCGGATAGTGGTTTCGGCAGTTACTACGCTCTGGGTAGCTCTTGTGTACTTCCTCCTCCTTGGCGCCCTGCTCATCACTTTCGATTACAGATTCGCATTTGGCGATATGCTCCTGCAGAAGGCAATGCCAACGGCGCTTATCAATGCACTCTTCGCCCCGTTGATCGTCCTAGCAGGATTTCGCTTGCTTGAAGTGGCCTCAGGAAACCCCGGCGCCAGGCGGCGGTGATGCTTGCCAGGCGGCAATGATGTTTGCCGGGAGGCCAACATGCTCGCAGGGAGGCGAAGATGATTGAGGAGAAACGTCGTCTCACACGGCGCGAGGTAATTCGCTTTTACTTTCTGAGAATCGTCCTGATCCTCTCCTTTCTCGCTCTTGTGGCCCGCCTTTGGTATATCCAGATTGTAAGAGGACCCGAGTTTCGCGATCAGGCAGTGAACAACAGCCTGAGAGTGTTGTCCATCAAGCCGCTTCGCGGTGTCATCTACGATCGAAATGACCGAAGAGTTGCCATAAATGCCCCCAGCTTCAGTGTGGTAGCGCGCATGATAGACTTGCCGCGCGATGAGATGGAAAATGTAGCGCGGCGACTGTCGGCACTGCTGGTGATTCCCCCGCCAATACTCATGGAGCGCATGGCTGAAGGACTTCAAAGTCCCTATCAGCCGACCATCCTGAAGCGAGACGTACCCCGCCACGTCGCTCTCATCATTGAAGAAGAAAATCCGTTCCTCCCAGGTATCTCCGCCGAGAGCAGACCAATCCGCGAATATCCAATTGGCGATAGCAACGGTCACATCCTGGGGTACGTGGGTCCAATTCCCAGTGAGCGAACTGAGTTCTATTTGAGTCGCGGGTACGAACGGGACGACCAAGTTGGGATCGCTGGGATTGAATCAGTCTATGAGGCAGAGCTCCAAGGAGAAAAGGGCCAAAGGAATGCGGAGGTTAACGCGTATGGACGCACTGTGCGCGTTCTCGAAGAGACACCGCCCCGCCCCGGGAAGAACCTCACATTGGGACTGGACTTGCAGCTTCAGGAAGCGGTCACGCAAATGCTGCAAGAAGGCCTTGACGCTTCAGGAGCGCCATCTGGCGCGGTTGTCGCGCTGGACGTAGCAACCGGAGCGGTGCGCACTCTCGTGAGCCTGCCCGGCTACGACAACAACCTGTTTGCCCGTTCTATTTCGCAAGATGATTATGCCGCGCTAGCCAACGATCCGTCGCGGCCCCTGGTCAACCAGGTGATCGGCGGCCTCTACCCGCCGGCCTCGACCTTTAAGCTCGTGAGCATGGCCGAATGGCTCGAAAACTACAACATGGACTTGAACAAGGAATTCGAGTGCCGCGGCAGCCTAATACTCGCCGGCGGTTGGGAGTTCGGTTGCTGGAAGCGCAGCGGACACGGCCTGATGAATGCCTATGAGGGTCTGGTGAACTCCTGTGACGTGTTCTTCTACAACTTGGTTGGCGGCAATCCCCACACGGGGTTCGAAGGAATCGGGCCGGAAGCTCTCGCGCGCGCGGCTACTTCATGTGGCTTTGGACAGATCTCGGGGATTGACTTGCCCGGCGAGCAAGACGGTCTTATCCCGACACCCGAGCGTAAACAGCGGGTAAAGAATGAGCGTTGGTTCCAAGGCGACTCCTACAACACAGCCATTGGACAGGGCGATGTATTGTCTACACCGCTGCAACTTGCGAATTTATCCGCCGCTATTGCAAACGGTGGGAAATTGATGTATCCTAAGATAGCCGCGGAAGTCCGCAGCGCCGATGGCTTGCTGGCGGAGCAAATTGAACCCAGGGTGGCACGCCAGTTGCCTTTTTCTGCGGAAGTGCTTGCGGTAATTCGAAACGCAATGCGCGACGTGGTGGTGCGCGGCACGGCAATCCGAATTGCATCCAATCCGTTTGGTATTGCCGGGAAGACCGGTACGGCAGAGTTTCCGGGCCCACGTAGTGAAGAGGGCTACCTGCCGACCCATGCCTTGTTTACGGGGTTTGCACCGTTTGAAGAACCTGAAATCGCCTTTGCTGTAGTCCTCTATGGTGCTGGCGAGGGTTCAGAGTTCGCGGCCCCGATTGCAGACAAGATGACCCGCTTCTATTTCGAGTCTGCCGGGAGCGCTAGCCAATAGCATGATTGCCATACGAAAGTGGAAGCTGTACGACTACTGGCTCACCGTAGCTGCGCTTCTCTTGGCTGGTGTGGGCATAGTTCTCATCCGCAGCGCAACACTCTTGGACTCCGGGACGTCCACAGACGTCATTAAACAGAGTGTGTTCTTGGGCATGGGTGTGGTAATTCTCGCCATAGCGCCCAAGCTGAACTATCGCTGGCTGGGCACATTGGCCTGGATTGGTTACGGCACTTCTGTCGCGCTCTTGCTTGCAGTGCTTTTCGTTGGGGTATCAATTGGCGGATCCCAGCGCTGGTTCTTAATCGGCCCCTTCTCTTTGCAACCCTCTGAATTTGCAAAAATCGCCCTAATCGTGGTGCTGGCGCACTTCTTGAGTGCGGGACAGCGCCGGATCGAGGACATTCGCTACTTCTTGGGTTCCATCATCATCACTGCGGTACCCGCATTCTTGGTGTATAGAGAGCCCGACCTCGGCACCACGCTTATGTTCCTCGGCATCTGGGGAGTCATGATCTTCATGGCAGGTGTACCGTTCCGCTATTTGATAGGTGTAGCAATCGGCCTGTTGGCTGCCGTGTCGTTGCAACTCATTCGAATCAAGGACTATATGTGGGAGCGCGTGACAACCTTCCTGGATCCCTCGGCAGACCCATTCGGCGCGGGTTATAACGTGTTACAGGCGCAAATCAGCGTAGGGGCGGGGGAGCTTTGGGGGCGAGGACTGTTTCAGGGGTCTCAAACGCAGCTTGAGTATTTGCGGGTGCAGCATAAAGACTTTGTCTTTGCAGTGCTCGCCGAGGAACTTGGCTTTGTCGGCAGCATGCTCGTGCTTGCGTTGTTCTTAGTACTGCTCTTTCGGGCTTCTTTGATTGCCACAAACGCGCGCGACCACTTCGGTCAGAATCTTGCAGTTGGGGTAACAACCATCATCTTCTTGCAGACATTTGTCAACGTGGGCATGATCATTGGGTTGTTGCCGGTCACCGGGATTCCGCTGCCGTTTCTCTCCTACGGCGGCAGCGCGTTGACTACTACGTTCATCGGCATCGCACTGCTGCAGAGTATCGCAGTGCACAGCCGGGTAAAAACGTATGCGATGCCGCCTGTCTTCCGAGTTCCGGCACGGGAGCGGCTGCGTGTGTTGCCGTGGAAGACACAGTCCGCCGAGAACAGCACCCGGTAGGGAACGCGCACCACATTCGCGAGTCCGTAAGCCTACGAATGAAGGGCCTGTCTCAACTGTTCCCCTCATCCACGCTTGCGCCGCAACTTGATTACCAGCATGCGCGTGCCAAGGGCTCAACTACGAGCTAGCTGTTTCCCAGCACTTCAGGGTTCAGGATTGTGGGAGGGCGCTCGCCGGCCAACGCGGCCAGGATGTTATTCGCAGCAAGCTCAGACATGTCGCTGCGCGTATTGAAGCTGGCGCTCGCAATGTGGGGGGCTACCAGGCAGTTGTCCAGCGTGAGCAGTGGATCATCCATTGGTATTGGCTCAGGCTCGGTAACGTCAAGCCCCGCCGCCCAGATCTCACCCGACTTTAGCGCAGCATAGAGCGCCTGCGAATCCACGATCGGACCGCGCGCAGTATTGATGAGCACGGCTGATTTCTTCATCTTCGCCAGCTCACTTGTGCTGATCAGATGGTGCGTCGTCGGCATATAGGGCACGTGCACGCTGACGAAGTCGGATTCATTGAGAACCGTATCAAAGTCGGCATACTCGATGCTGAGTTCTTGCTCCAGGTCTTCCCGCCGCACCACGTCATTGTAAATTACGCGCATCGAGAAGCCCTGACCGCGCCGGGCCATCTCCGTGCCAATTCGTCCCAATCCGATCAAGCCAAGCGTGGCGTGATGGATATCCTGCCCCATGAGCAAGAGCGGTCCCCACGTCTCCCACTTGCCGGCATGAACGAACTCATGCGCCTCACGAATGCGGCGCGCGGCGGCCATAAGCAGTGTGAACGCAAAGTCGGCCGTCGTGTCGGTGAGCACGCCTGGCGTGTTGCTCGCAATTACGCCCCGCTTGGTGCACTCTTCGACGTCGATGTTGTCAAAGCCCACTGCCATGTTGGCGAAGATTTTCGCCTGCTTGGCCACGTCCAAGGTTTCGGCGTCGACCTTGTCGGTCAGCAGACAGAGCACGGCGTCCTTGCCGGCGACCGCTTCCAGGAAGTCTGCTCGCGGCATCACGTCGTCACTATCCCAGACTTCCACGTCACAGGACTGCTGGAGTAGCGCAATTCCCGACTCCGGTATCCGACGTGTCACACAAATTTTGGGCTGCATTGTTTCTCTACTCTTTCTTAATTGCTCAGTCTTGCTTATAACTGTGCCCAGGCCGCCTGAAACGTCCGCTTAGCATTCGCCATGACAGACAGGGAATCTTCGCCAGGCGCGGGTTTCAGTTCAAAGGTGCAAAGAGGTTTCTCCGTCGGCGCCTCTTTATCGAAGTAACCGATCTCAAACAGCGTGCGGAGAAACTCCGCGAGTTCTGCGGTGTCGTTTTCGCCGTCCTCGTGGCCGAACCGAGGATGTTGGTCCCCGTAGAGCGCGTGCCCCGGTTTTTTTATACAGCTACCGAGATGGATGTGCCCTAGGTATTCCCGCGCCGCTGAGAGGGTAGCCTGCGGCGTTTCGCCCAGCAGAGGAAGATGACCCTGGTCAACCAAGAGTCCAAAGTTACCGCACTGCGCGCGGACCGCTTTGCAAAGAGGCAATGTATCTTCGATTGGACCTACGAGGCTCTTCTTGTCGACGTCTCGGTCGAACTGCTCGAGCGATACCCAGAGGGTATAGTCCGTACGCTGCTGCTCCGCGTAGGAGCAAATTTCCTTTAGCGATTCCGTGAACGCATCCAACGCCTGGCGCTTGTGCTCTTCTCCAGGAAATGACGAGGGGCCGTCGAAGATCCCGAGCACACGGGTACCCATTGCATACGCTTCGTCTACCGCCTGCTTAATTCGCGTCACCGCGCCTTGGCGGTGCGAGTCATCGAGGCTTGCAAGATTCAACTGATTGCGCAGGAGGATGGGCTGAACGCCGAAGCCTAGATTGAGCTTTGTGGCAGCGCTCAGAGCCTTTGCCTCTTGCGCAACCGCAGGATCTGCTATATGGGTAATTTCAGCAACTTGAAAGAAGTCGTCAGTCGTAAGATGCCGCAATGATTCAATAATCGGTCCATCACCACCCATCACCTCGGGAAAGAGCATAAAGTGCACAAATCCCAGGTGCATATAGTGGCTCCAATGTCTTTCCATGCTGGCTCAATTCCTCCGTCCTGTTAGTAGGCTGGTTTGGCTCGTGGCAAGTGTATCAATGGTCTCATCGACTGTCAAAGCGTGGAATACGCGCTGCGTACGTTGCTGCGCCTGCGGCGAAACTCACGTTGCGGCAGCTAGTCTCGCTTTAACGTAGTCTAAGGGCGCAACCGGTGTGGGATCCACACCATTTAGGATTGCTACGTAGTAACTGACGTAATCACCCAGCAGAATTGCATAGAGCTGCTGCGCCAAAGGTGTCGGGCCTTGAACTGCCACTGTTTCGTTTGCAATCCCCGCGGCATCGAGTAGCTCCCCGGTTAGTTGCAGCCTGATGCGCGTGCGCTCGTGGTAGAGCGGTGACGCGAGTTGCACGACGGATACTGCGTCGGTGTGGTCGGCGGGGAAGCTATAGCCAACCACAGTGTTGTGGTTGGCCTCGGGCAAGTGCTCAAATTCTGCCCACTGCTTACTGTTCTCGTTCAGTTGAGTTTTCCAACGCCGCGCCACTTCTCCAAGGAATTCCGAGCCATAGATACTTACAATGCGCCCGTGTAACGCTCGCGCCAGCTTCTTGGCGGGATTCCTGCGTTCAGGTACGTCGAGAGCAAAGACTTGCGCCTGCGCAGCGACAAATTCCATAGATTCTGAAACGACCGCAGTGGGACATGCGATGATCTCTAGCGAGGTTAGGGCATGGATGATCGGCAAATAGAGATGCGGCAGGGCGGCGCGGGGTTGACTTGCTGCCTTGATTGAATAGAGCGGCAGACCCGCGGCGTGTGCACGCTCTAACAAAGCCCCTCCACTCGCAATAGCGATCAGGGATGCTCTTTTCTGAAGGGCGGCAGCGAAAGCCGCGAGAGTCTCCTCGGTATTACCGGAAAAGCTGATGGCAATAACCAGCGAGTTGCTGTCGACATACCCTGGTACGCGGTAGCCGCGAACGACCTCTATGGGCACGGAGGCAGACTCCGCTCCGAGTGTGCGCGCGAGATCGCCGCTGATTGCCGATCCCCCCATGCCGAGGATCACTACCGCATTGACTGAACGGTAGTCTCGGGGCAAGGAGACCCCTTGCGCCCGCTCCCAAGCAGCAGCGCAGGCAGCGGGAAACCCCGCAATCTGGCCCGCCATGTTGTCTAAGTCAAGTTTAGCTATCGATCGTTCGTCGTCGAGGATAGTCATACGTTTCTGGGTCTAGGGCTTGTGAATGCGCACCCAGCGGTTCGGTTCCTTACCGTAGCTACGGGAACCAAGCTTGAACTTCTGGGCAAGCTCGTGTTGGAGACGGCGAATGTAGGAATTCGCCGGCGGCAAGTCGACCGGATGCGAGGTGTGCAAGGTCTCTTGCACTGCCGCTTCGGCAAGGCGTAAGTCTTCGGTCTCGCGCGCTTGCTGCCGGGTATCAAGATCAAAGATGCTGGCCAGGCTTTGGTTGATTTGTGACTGCGCATTGCTCCGCAGCACAAAGAGAGGTATCTGCTTTTGTTCTGCTTTTTGTAAGGGACCTGTCCGCTGGCGGTAATAGCTCTTGAGCGTGAGTACGACGTCGGCCTCGTCGAGATTTTCGGTGACCCACGCGGGCACGCCCAAGTGTCGCGCTCCATCTTCCAAACGCTTGCGGCTGACACCGAACGGGAAGATTGTTATTGGGTTTCGCGGCGGCCGCTCCTCGTAGTCATCACTCGCCCAATGCTCCGGGAGAGGAGCAACATCGGGTGTGCGCATCCGGCCATTGGTCTGTGAGTCCGGTCGCTCTCTTTGGGGCGCCGTCTGTCCCTCCCTGGGATCCCATAGCTCTTGCGACCGCATGCCTTGCGGAGGTGAGATGGAGTGCCGGGTGGACTCAATCCTGTTGTCTTTACCGCGCACTCGCTCCTCTACGGCAATTGGGCGACCCCGCAGGAGACTATCGATGGTCTCTGCAACATCGTGGTGAACGATCATGTGGTGCCAGCCCTTGATTTCCACCAGGATGTGAAACGTGGGCGGCGCCTTTCGTTCAAGAACGGATTTCTGGGAGCGTCGCCGCCGGGCTTCTTCATCGCTGAGAGTGACTGACTGAATGCCTCCGATCAGATCGGATAGCGTTGGGTTCTGCAACAGGTTGGTCAGGGTGTTGCCGTGCGCGGTACCGACAAGCTGTACGCCGCGCTCGGCAATGGTGCGGGCTGCGGCCGCCTCCAGTTCAGTGCCGATTTCATCGATGACGATCACTTCCGGCATATGGTTTTCAACCGCCTCGATCATGACCTTGTGCTGGTCAGTGGAACTTGGCACCTGCATACGCCGGGCGCGACCGATGCCGGCATGCGCAATATCGCCGTCGCCGGCAATTTCGTTAGAGGTGTCTACGACGATGACCCGCTTATGGGACTCATCGGCAAGAACGCGGGCCACATCGCGCAACAGCGTCGTCTTCCCCACGCCCGGGCTTCCCAGCAGCAGCAAACTCTTTCCCGACTCAACAAGATCGCGAATTATCTCAATGGTACCGAAGACGGCCCGGCCAATTCGGCACGTTAAGCCTACAATTTCCGCCGTTCGGTTGCGGATTGCTGAAATGCGATGGAGCGTACGGGGAATGCCGGAACGGTTGTCATCCGTAAATGTGCCCATCCGAGAAATTACGAGGGCAATGTCGTCTGCCGTAATGTCTCTGTCGTCTAGGATGGCTTCACGGTTGAGGAAGCGAGCTTCCGGCTTACGGCCGAGATCCAGGACGATTTCAAGCAGGTCGGACGCATCTTCAATCGCCTCTAGAGAGCCTCGGATCCGTGGCGGCATGACTCTAACGAGGGCTCCGATATCATCCGTTACCTGAATCTCAGTCTCTGTCAATGGCAGCCCAACCGTTACCGGATCATCCATGCGCACACGCCTCTTGTGCCGCTGCGACGGCACTATCCGATTTTACGGACAGTTATAGAAGGTACCCACCGCCTCTTTCACAGATGGAAATTGCTTAGGCATCAGAGCCATGATACCATGCCCGACCCTTCGAGTACCGCGCCGACAATGCTGCCATAGCCACGGAGGAATTCGGCTCCGGGCAGTGCCCGTTTACCTGCGATTTGCACTTCCTCCAGCACGACAATTCCTGCACCGGCTACTACGGCGAGATCCCTGCGGTGCAGCACCACGGTTCCCGGCGCTCCTTCGACAGAAACCGCTAGCGGCCGCGCGCGGTAGATCTTCAGTTGCCTGCCATGCCAATACGTGAACGCGCCCGGCCAAGGCTGCATGGCCCGCACGTGGCGACATATCGCCTCCGCTCCTTGGTCCCATTGCACACTTCCATCATCCTTCTGTAGCAGCGGAGCGTATGTAGCTTTTGATTCATCTTGACGTTGCGGCTTGAGACTTCCCTCGACCCACTCGGTCATCGTCGGCAAGAGGAGGTCGGCGCCGCGCTGAGCCAAGGCGGCTGTCAATGTTGCTGTCGTCTCCTCGCCGGAAAGCGGGAGTGAATGTTGCCGTAGGATTGGGCCGGTGTCGAGACCCTCATCCATCTGCATGATGGTGATGCCCGTCTCCGCGTCACCGGCGAGAAGGGCGGCTGTAACCGGCGCGGCGCCCCGATGCCGCGGCAGGAGCGAGGCATGCACGTTTAGGCAACCGTGAGTCGCAGCGTTGAGAATTGCCGGCGGCAGAATCTTGCCGTAGGCCGCAACTACGATGACGTCTGCTGCAAGCGCCCTTAGTTCCGCCGCCAGCGCTTCCCCGCGCAGGGAACGGGGTTGTAGAACCTTGAGACCGAGTTCCCTGGCCGCGTGCTTAACTGGTGTCATCTGGGGCTTGCGGCCGCGCCCTGCCGGACGATCTGCTTGTGTAACCACCAAGACAACCGTATGGCTGCGGGCGAGTGCATGCAGGCTGGGTACGGCAAAGGCGGCTGTACCGCAGAAGATTACACGCATGCGGTTTTCCTAGGCTTCGTCCGATTGAGAATCTAGCTCAGTTTCAGGTTCGGCGCGGCGCAGTTGCTCGGGGTCAGTAAGGCGGTCCAAGAATAGCGTGCCGTTCAAGTGGTCGATTTCGTGTTGGAACACACGTGCCAGCAAATCAGTCGCGCGGATGCGCACCTTTTTCCATTCCAGCGACCGCCCCTTTACGACGACACTTTGAAAACGCTCCACGGGCCCATAGTAGGTAGCGTAAGAAAGACACCCTTCTTCGTCCAGAATAGTCTCTTCAGAGGTTTTGACGATTTCAGGATTGAGCAGCGCCATTCGCACCTCATCGGCATCGACGACGATAACGCGCAGTGAAACCCCAATTTGCGGTGCGGCCAGCCCGACTCCCGAGGCGCCTTCCATTGTGGCAAACATCTTGTCCGTGAGTTGGCGCAATCCCCGCATGCCTTTGGACACAGGTTTGGCTTTTGCGCGCAAAATTTCATTGCCAAGTTGCAGAATGCTCTGGGTGTTCACGAGTAGTCTACTCAGCCGGAAGTCTACGCCTAAAGGACGCTCACTGGGTCGACGTCGATAGTCCACCCTGGCGGAACATGAGTCAGAAGACTCTGAATGCCCTGCCCACGGACCATCACGTGCCAACGATAGAGCCCGCGCACACGCTCGGGAAAGGCAGGCGCCGGACCCAGCAGCTCCACCGCAATCTGTTCGCGGACGATTGCCTCCTGTAAGCATTGTACCAAAGCAACTGCGGCTTCTGTGGCGCGTTCGCGGTTGCGGTCCTGGTAGAGCAGTGACGCCAATTCGACACTTGGTGGAAACGCGCGCTCACGTTCTTCCATACTCTTGCGGTAAAACCACAAATACCGTCCAATCTTCAGGGCGCGCAGGGGCAGACTCTCCGGAGTATATGTTTGGATGAGGAACTCAGCCTCTGTTGCCGCAGCCAAGAAGCCGGTGCGCCGCAGGAGTTGGTACGTGCGTTCAGCGGCGCGGTAGTCCGGCAAGTGGAGCGCCGTATCCGCAGACACTACCGCATAGAGGCCGACGGGCAAAGGCTCAAGGAGCACAGCCGCGGTACCTACAAGAATGTCCAACTTGCTCGCGTGGAGGTCGGCAACCGGGCTGGTCCCTTCCTGTGCGGTCTTTACGTCGCGGTCCCAGCGTGCGATGCGAGCGTTCGGGAAGATGCGTTGCATCTCAAGTTCTACGTTTTGCGATCCGATGCCTCTGAAGCGCAGTTTCGTTTCACACCGCGGACAGTGCGTCGGTATGGGCGCCTCTGAACCGCAGCGATGGCAGCGCATGACGCCGCTTGCCCGATGCTGGACCAGCGGCACACTGCAGTTTTGACACTCAACTACGTGACCGCACTTTGGGCAGAGCGCATGGGTCGCGGCGCCCCGCCGATTTTGCAGCAGGACGGCAGGTCGACCAGCTTCAAGCGTGCGGGTGAGAGCGTCTTTGAGTTCACGGCTGATGATCTGCCGCGGCCCGACGTGGCGCGCAACACGCATGTCGACAATGCGGGCAGTAGGTGAAACATCGGTAGCGCGCACAAAGTCTGCTCTTTCGCTTTCCACTGCCGCGTACGTCGTCACGCGCGGGGTATGGGAGAAGAGCAGCAGGTTGGCGCCAAAGGCTTCAGCAAGCCAATGGGCAACGGTAACTGCGTGAAAACGCGGACTCTCTGAGTTCTTATGGGCATCATCGTGTTCGCTGTCTATCAGTATCAGGCCGAGCTTGCGGAAGGGCAGCAAGACCGCGGCGCGTGTGCCCACGATCACCACCGGTTCACCGGTTTCTACGCGCTCCCACGCGGTCCGGCGCCGCGCCGCGCCCAGCACGCCATGCCACGAGAGAACGCGATTGGGAAAGATGGCTTCTAACGTTTCTTCAATGCGCCGCACTGCATAGGTGCTGGGAGCCAGCAGCAGGACTTGGCCATTAGACTCCAGCGCCCGCGCTACAGCGTGTACATAGAGCTGCCAGGGCGCGGTATCTGCCATTACGATCAGCGAGCGCAAATCGTGACCACTCGAAGAACTAGACATAAAGGTTGAAATGGTCTCCCAGGCGGCCGCTTCCACAGGTGAAGCATGGCTTGGCAGTGCAACCGGCTTCATTTTGCAGGTCTCATGGTGATGCGCCTCGCTAAAGCGTACGAGCCCTTTTTCTGCCAGTGAGCGCAGCGGGAGCACGTTCGCCCCGGTTTCCGCCAGCAACTGGCGCACCGGGACGCTCCTGCCCAATTTCTCTAATGCCTGCAGGAGCTTTCGCTGCGATCGGGTCCTACGCAGGAGCGGTTCTGCCTCTTGGGTGGTGGACAGAGCTTCAACCCACTGGTCTCTCAAGGGCGGCGGCTGGCGGGGTTGCAGTGCCGCGCGGAGATGGACTGCGCCCAGCCGCTCCAGTTTGCGTTGCATGCGCTTGAATACGGTCGCCCCCGCGATCTGCTGCAACCGCTCGTGTTCGACTTCACGCTCATTCCGCAGCATTTCGAGAAAGAGTAGCTCGTTTCGTGTGGTTGCCACGTCCTCAGGTAGTTTGACGAGCGGATCCAGTCTGGACCAGCGCTTCACACGGTCCCGCATGCCCGGGGGGAGCATAGGGCCAATGACCCTAATTGGGGACGCCAGGTAGTAGCGGGCTATTCTTCGTGCGAGGGAAATCTGATTGGGGGTGAGAAGCGCGCTATCGGCGACGACGTCCATGATTTCGCGCACTTCCTCTACGGGCGCCGTCTCCGCGCCGGCAACCACCAGGCCCTCGATAATGCGATTACCAAAGCCCACCAGCACCATGACGCCGGGAGCCACACGCTCGCGCAGATGGTCGGGGATTGCATAGTGATAGGTCTGGTCCGCAGGAACGTTGAGCACGTCCACTGCAATCTCGGCGTACGGGGTAGCAAGAGGGGTTACGTTCACCCGCGTGGGCAAATCCGACACTTTTCCGCCGTGATGATGGCGCTCACTTGGCTGATCGCCCGGTCAATGTGGCCGGTCTGGTTGACAACATAGTAGTCAAACTGGGGAATAGCAGCGAGTTCATTGCGCAGCAGCGCGTCGCGCGTGGCTTTTTCCGAGGGTGTTTCAACTCCGCGCAAGTCCCTGCGTTCTTGCAGAGTTTCCAGAGACAGATCGGGCACCCCAATGAAGATGTGCACACTCTCCGGCATGCGCTGGCGAATGGAGGCCGCTCCTTGCACGTCTACCCGCAAGAGCACGTCCTGACCGCGGTCAAGCGCAGTCGTGACCTCGTGCAGCGGCGTACCGTAGCGGTGTCCGTAGACAAGGGCGGTTTCCAAGAACTTTCCTTCGGCTTCCCACCGCGAAAACTCCTCCACAGTGAGGAAGTAGTGGTGCGTGCCATGCTGCTCCGCGGGTCGCGGATCGCGGGTAACGGCAGTAATGGCGCGATAGAACGCCATTCCTTGCTGGGCAAGACCGTCAACAATCGAATCTTTGCCGGCCCCTGACGGACCGGAAATCACGAATAGCAGAGGTCTTGATTTCTGTGTGTAGAGTGCTCGCACTGCGGGTGTTGGCTGCTCCACCGCATCCACCCCGATGGACTTCGACTCGGTATAGAATCGCTCTTGTAATTAGACTACGCTACGGCCTTGCAGCGGGTCAATTTGATGGGCTTCCTACCGCGCGCGCCAGTGCTCGATTGTGTGGCTAAGCAAAACGAATCGCACTGTCCACCACGTCACGCATGTTCCCACGGAGTAAGGTTCTGTGCGGTGAGTTCGCGGTAGAAGAGAACGTAACTGCTATAACGGCGCGGCGCTATCGAGCCGCCGCTCAGTGCCAAGCGCACGGCGCAGCCGGGTTCGTCGACATGGGCGCAGTCGCGAAATCGACATTGGCCAATGCGCTCCCGCAGTTCAGGAAAGAGATGTGGCAGGTCTTCGGGAAGGATGCTCCACGATGTCAATTTGCGCAGTCCCGGTGTGTCCATTACATGGGTACTCTCGTCCAGCGCGATTGTCTCGGAGCTGGTCGTGATATGACGGCCCTCCCCTTTCACGCCAAGGGCGCCGGTCGGCAGTGCGGTATCGGCAGCAAGATGGTTGATGAGCGTTGACTTGCCCACGCCGGAGACGCCCGTAAAGACTGAGCGTTTGCCCTGCAACTTTTCCCGCAGCGGCGCAACGCCGCTGCCGGTCAGGGCGCTAGTATTGAGAATTGAGTAGCCAATGCGCTCGTAGCTGGCGAGTTCCTCCGCTACTTCTGTTGACAGTCCCTGATCAATCTTGTTTACCACCAGGACCGTGGGGAGCGTATGGTACTCGGCAATCACAAGATAACGATCGAGCAGGATGAAGTCGGGTATGGGTTGTGATGCAGCCAGCACGATGACGGCTTGGTCCACATTTGCCGCCAGTACGTGGGCGCGCTTGCTTTCGGGCGCCTGCCGCAGCAAACCCCACGTTTCATCGTCATCGCGCAGAATTTCTTCGATTACGCCGTTGTCAGGGCCAAGCTGCCGCATGCGCACCCGGTCGCCAACGCTTACTGGCGAACGTGTTTGCGTTGGTTGCACGCGTTGCACCCGTGGCGCTCTACTGCCGCTTGTCGAGTAGACGAGCTCCTTGCGCAACTTGCTCCGGATCTTACACCTCATCGTCCCATTGCTGGTCTCTACCAAGCACTCTCCGCGAGAAACCCGCAGGACTGTGCCTTCTTGCATCTGGCTCTTGGTTTTGGGACTCATTGCGCCACACCGCCCGCGCTGTGGGGAGAACAAGCAGAAGCGCCTTGAGTTAAACAAAAAGACCGACATCTAAGGGTGGATGTCGGTCTCAGCTCGGCGATGTATGACAGTGTCCACATGCAGCTTCATCTCACGGTCATGAATTAGCTATGGGGCGGACTGTGGTGCTGAGGTCTCGGTTGGGGTCTCTTCCGGCGGTGTCTCTTCCGGTTTCGGTTCCACAGTGACTTCCTCGACAGCCACGGTCTCTTTCAGGAAGTCGATTGTCTTGCGCATGCGCAGATTCATGGCGATATTCGTGCGCGACGCATCACTATTGAGATACTGCTGCATCTGCTGCAAACGCGCTTGCACCTCGTCCTTCGACGGCTGTTTTTCGGTCACTATGACCTCTGATTGTTGCATCTGTTGGAAAATTTGATTCTGATAGTTGGCCATGCTCTGTTGGATTTCGCCTTCAATCTCCTCCACCGGGACGGCGATGTCTTCTTGCGTCGCTACGGCATCGATTGCAATGAAGTTACGTACCATGTCTTCGGCTCGTTCATGCAAACGCTGCTTCCAATCTTCTTCGGAAAGATTCATCATCTGCAGGTAGTATTGCTTGGGTATGCCCCGCTGTGCGGCTTCGAACGATTCCCGTTGTTCCAAACGCTGGGCCTGTTCTTCGATGAGGACATCGGGCACTTCAAACGTCGCACCGGTGACGAGTTCTTGGACGAGGGTGTTTTCCGCCTGTTGCTCGGCGTCTTGCGCGGCGCGTTCCTCCAACCGCTTGCGCACGTCAGCACGCAAGTCGTCAACTGTCTCAAAGTCGCCGGTGGCCTGAGCAAGCTCGTCCGTAAGGCCAAGCAGCCTCTTTTGCGCAGTGCCCAACACTTTGATCTCAAAGTCAGCCGAGCGGCCGCGGACGGCTTCCACGGCGTAGTCGTCCGGCAGCAACAAGATGAAGGACCGCTCTTGTCCGGCGACCATGCCCAAGGTGGTTTCGTCGAAGCCCTCCGGCATCGTATTCTCGCCGATGATGATGCTGGTGCCGGGCGCATTGTTGATGGTCCTGCCCTCAACGCTGATGCGCAAGTCCAAATTGACGCGGTCGCCCATCTCCACCGGCCGGTCCATATCATCCCATTGTACGAGCTGTTGCTCTAGGCTCTGCAGCACTACTTCCACGTCTTCATCGGAAACCAATCGCGTTTCCTTGGTGATTTGGATGGCGCGATAGTCACCCGTATCAACCTCCGGCTTAACCGGCACAGTAGCCGCGAACGAAACCGGCTGCTCCTTATCCGCTTGCAGAATTTCGAGTTCCGGGTTGCCAACGGGCTGGATTTCCGTCTGCGTCACCGCTTCGCTATACGCCTCCGGCACGAGACGATCGAGCGCTTCACGGAAGACCGATTCGATCCCGGCGTGGCGCTCGACCAAGGCTTGCGGCGCGCGGCCCGGACGGAAACCAGGAATGTTTACTTTATCGCTCACGCGGCGAACGGCGCGCTTGTAGGCTTTCTCAACTTCCTCAAGCGCCACATCCACCGTGAGCTTCACGCGGCTCTTCTCAAGCTTTTCCGAGTTAACCGTAATCTCCATTGCCGTCAATGCGCTCCCTTACCGCGACACCGCTGCACGTGCAGGCAGATGTATTGTTAGACTTCGTAAACGTCCTTATCATGGCAAAAAAAGAGGCGCAGCCTGCGCAGCGCTCTCTTTCACCAACGTCGGCGTTATCTGAGCCGCCGGGAGCGGAAGACGGGATTCGAACCCGTGACCCTCTCCTTGGCAAGGAGATGCTCTACCTCTGAGCCACTTCCGCATTGCCTGATTCATCACAATTATAGCGAGATGACTGCTTCTTGGCAAGATATGGAGGCAAGTCGCCCTCAACCGGAGATAAATCGCTTGCACATTGCCTCTTAGCCATAAAATCGTTAGTGGCTTTGCGCAAGCACTTGCCGCATTGGGCACTTGAAAACCCCTCATTGCTATAGCTGAACCATGATGAACTGGTGTCCCCGCAGTTGCATGCATGATTGCTGTGCGGAGCAGGGAACGGGCATACCGTAAACTAAGACTTTACGCCATACTTTCCAAGCGAATAGCGTACGCTAAATCCCATGCGCAGGTAGAGGAAATCAGCGCCGTCACCTTTCCCGGTTTGCAGGCACACTGCGGCACATCCCTGTGCCGCGGCGTCCGCAACCATCCTGGCGATTACTGCGGTGGCAACGCCGCGCCCGCGCGCCGCCGGCGTTGTCGTAATTGCGTGGATGCCCGCAAGCTGCCCCTGCCTGTTCATGAGGCCGGTGCCGACACAGCCACCATCGATCTCGGCCAAGTAGCACGTGAATTCGCCGTCGGCAAGCCCGCTGTTGACTATCGATATGACGATTTGATCAAAGTCTTGCGGAAACCCCGGATGCGTCCAGCTCCTAATCGCGATGCCCACCCAGTCTTGGAGTTCGGTTTCTTTTGTAATTGCCTTCACGTGGACATGAGTCGAATTTGACTTAGGGACCCGAGTGAGATCATGCGCCAGTAGGAGACGCTCGCTTAGCAGAGCATATCCACGCTCTGTAAAGAAACTCGCAAGCTCCTGTGTTTCTTTGGGCCCGAGAAAGAGGCGATGGGGTAATGATGAAGTGCCGTAGGTGTGTTCAATTTGCTCATGCAGCGCAGCGCCGTCAGGGAACCGCCATAGCCGCGTGACGAAATTGAACAGGTGCGTGGGTAGGACTAGACTGCGATAGAAGCGAACACCGTGGAAGTCTGCCACCTCACACCAGCGCGACATGTAGGACTCTTCATTCTCAAGCAACTCGTCAAACTCAACACTTGAGGAACTAGGGGTCATAGAACTGAATTCCCTCCCTAGTGCGGCCCAGGGCGTGAAAGTGAGACTCGAGTCGGGCACCCTGCAAGACATCACTCCCATACTCTCGCGTAACCACTGCGCTTTTCGCTGGGTATTGCAGCGTGTTTGCAAGTGCATTGGTGTTCTTATACAGACACTCAAACAAGGGTACGCACGGATGTCAAGGTATTTTGGCAGTGACTCACTCTGCGCCTCCTATCGAGCTGGCGTCAGAATTGATGAATATGCGCTTTGCCATAGCTATAGACTCATACGTGCAGCAAGACCATCAATATTAGTGCAAGTCGAGATTTCCGCTACCGCGTGAATGTAGGGAGCGTCGCCAGGTCGTGCCGAGGGGGTATGGTATGCTAATGCCGAACAATCAAGGAGGCGATCCATGGCATCAGCAGACCACAGCGACGCACGCACAGTCATCATGCGCGCGTGGCAGGACGGGAACTTCAAGAGCTTGTTGCTGCACGACCCGCGCGCCGCCCTGCAAGAATTGGATATCGACGTACCGGACCAACTGACAGTCGCGGTCTACGACAATACGGGCACGACCCACCACATGGTAATCTGCACGCCGTGCAGTTGCTATCCCTCGTTCCTGGGAACGGCTCCCCCTTACTGGAAGGACCCAGACTATAAAGCTGCGATCATCCGGAATCCCGCAGCTTGGCTGCAGCAAATGGGAACGGAACTTGGCGCCGATGAGGCGCTGCAGGTGGTGGATACCGATGTGCATAGGCGGGCCTTTGTCATTCCTAAGCAACCGGACGGTGAGGTAACCGATGAGGTTGCCGCACAGGTGGTAACCGCTACCAGCCTTGTCGGTCACACACGCTAGCATCAACTGCGCTGCTGCACGGCGATGTTGTGCATCTCGCACGGATTCGTGTGCTTGGGGCTACGGGCAATTGGCTTGCCGGCACTCTTGCCATGAGGCGTCGGTCGCAGGTTGCAAACCTGCGCTACCAGATAATAGAGCCGGTTGCAGGTTGCAAACCTGCGCTACCAGGAAATAGAGTCGGTCGCAGGTTGCAAACCTGCACTACCAGAAAATAGAGCCGGTCGCAGGTTGCAATCCTGCGCTACCAGGAGATGGTCGCTCACTCTTTCCGGTTCAACGGAGAGAGTGCAAGTCTGCAAGCCTAGGCCACATCGGCATGCCGCGTCACAATTTGTCCGCACCTATGCACTGTTGGCAAGGCCTAGCGGTCCGCTTCAGCGCTTTCGTTAGATGCCCAGACGTTATGACATGCTAGAAAGAGACGTAAAATGAACCTATGCATGGTTGGATACGGCAGCATTGCGGAAGTCCATCGGCAATCGTTTGCGCGCATTCCCGGTGTGGGGGTCACTGCCGTTGTCGGTCGCCTGTTGGAGCCGACACAGGCGTTCGCGAAAAAGTGCGGCGCCTCACTGGCAACCGTAGACCTCGCGGAAGCCCTGGCAAGAGACGACGTCGACGCGGTTGTCATAACCTCTCCCAGCGCGAGACATGCGGCACAAACGCAGGCTGCGCTCGAGGCCGGCAAACACGTGCTCGTAGAGATTCCGCTGGCTCTGTCGCTCACAGAGTCTGAGATGTTGACTGCCCTCGCCGTGCAGCAAGACCGCAGCCTGATGGTTGCCCACACCATGCGCTTCTGGCCGACGTTGACCGCGGTGCGGCAGCGCATTGCGGAGGGAGAATTGCACGTTCACAGTGTGTACATTCACTACGGATTTCTGCGCCGGCAGAACGTGAATTGGCAAGGCCGGCAGCGTTCGTGGACGGATAACTTGCTTTGGCATCATGGCTGCCATGCGGTGGATACGGCACTTTGGCTGCTGGGGGAGCCCGCCCAGGATGTCGCGGGGTACATGGGGCCGCCACACGAGGCATTGGGCATTCCCTTAGACCTCGCCGTGTCGTTACGCACACCGCGCGAACAACTGGTTTCGTGCGCGCTTTCGTACAACACCATGCGTTCCATGCTCGAAATCGTGGTGATTGGCGAAGAAACGACGTTGCTGGTTCGCGACGGCAAGCTGGTAGACCCCAGCGACCAGATTTTGGCTGCCGGAGGGGAGGATGAGGAAGCAAGCGCGGGGCTCTTGCAGAACTTGGAGTTCGTCAGCGCGCTCCGCCAGGAACGGGAACCAATAGTTTCCGGCGAGGACGTCCTGCCCACCATGCGCGCGCTGCAGGCAGTCCAGGACATGAATCCCCAAAACCCGCACCAGCAGTAGCCGACTTCCGCCACCTTCAATCCCATTGTTGCCCTGGCGGGTTCGTGGTATCGTGCACCCAAAGTAATCACCCGGTGGCAGCTTTACCCTATAGTGCGTTTGCCCCGTCTAATGAGGAGGGCGCTTATGATTCACTCAATACCCCTTGACTTGACGCACGTGCGTAATGCTGGGCGTCAAGACGATGCGCCCTCGTGGGATGGACCGGTATTGCAGGATTTGAAAAGTTTACCGGAGGGTGAGCAGGAATTCTGGGGAATTCCCTTTGCTCTCGGTGGGGCGGACGCGTCGAATAGTTGGATTCGCCTTAGTGAAGCAGGCGTCATCGTGCCGGTTGGGCAAAGCAAAATCACGCACTTCATCTTTGCGCATTTCTGTGACGCAGAACCGGGCGTGTCAGCGCAGCCCGGCATGAGCGGTATGGTACTAAGTCCCGGTGAGCAACTTGCCGCGTATACGCTCCGTTACGCTGATGGCGAGGAGCAGGCGCAACCGGTCCGGCGGCGGTTTGAAATCAACTCGACCGTCGCCTGGGGTCAAATGGCCTTTGCCGCCCGGCCGCAGGGCGGCATGGGGCCGGCAGATATCAACGGACCGTATCCCCGCGGTTCCTGGGGACACTGGCAAACGGGCCTCAACATGCAGCGGGCAAGGTCTGCATCGAACTATTGGATATACGCTCTACCGAATCCGCATCCCAGTCGGACCGTGGAGTCGTTGCACTTGGCGGCAACAAGCGGCGTCAATATTGTGATTGCGGGCATAACGCTCTATACGGGCAAGCACCATCCGCTGCGCCACAATCAACTGGAGAGCTTTCGCATTGTGCTGCCGCCGGAACTGGATGATGGGTCGCCGGAAGACACGCCGGTGACGGTAGACCTTGGCACCTTAGCCCGTAAGTACGCGGTGCCGGCGTTCGACCCGGAGACCTGGCTCGATGACGAGGCGCCCGGCCTAGGTGAGAGAGTTAGCAGTGAAGCGGAGAAGTCGCTTATCGTGGACGTGACTGCCAGCCCGGATGCCACGCTGGAGGTGGACGGCCATGCCGTGCCGATGGAGTCTCTCTACGACACCGGTGAAAGCAAGAGCAGCGACGGCAAAGTGCGGGTGGAAGTGCTTACGCCGGAGCGGACGTGGCTGCACGTGCGGCTGGAAGACGCGGCCAGCGGCAAGCCAACCGCGGCCCGCGTTCACTTTCGTTCACCGGACGGCAGGTACTTTCCGCCCTACGGCCACCGTCATGAAGTGAACGACAACTGGTTTGAAGACTACGCCGGCGATCTGAAGTTGGGAGCGACCCAGTACGCGTACGTGGACGGCACATTTCAAATTGAACTACCTGTAGGGGACGTATTCGTCGAGATATTCAAGGGCTTTGAATACCAACCCTTGCGCCAGCGCCTCAGCATCGCTGCCGGTCAGCGGGAACTTACCCTAAAGTTGGCGCGCCCGCTCAATTGGCGTGAGCATGGGTGGGTCACGGCCGATACCCACGTGCACTTCATTTCTCCGCAGACCGCATGGCTTGAGGGCCAGGCGGAGGGCGTCAACCTGATAAATCTCCTCGCCTCCCAGTGGGGCGATCTTTATACCAACGTTGCCGACATCACCGGTGAAGTTTCCGGCGTAAGCAGGGACGACACCGTGGTGTACGTGGGCACGGAGAATCGGCAACACCTGATGGGCCATATCAGCCTGCTGGGCGTAAAAGGCGAACCGGTGTACCCCATGACTACGGGCGGACCGGGTGAGAGCTACATCGGCGATCCGGTGCTCAGCAGCATGAGCGAGTGGGCGGACCGGGCGCGCGAACGTGACGGTCTGGTGGTTATCCCGCACTTCCCCAACCCCTATACCGAAGCTGTAGCGGAGATTGTGCTTGGCAAGGTCGACGCGGTTGAACTGAAGTACTTTACGCCTTCCATCGACGGCTTCGGCCTGCATGAATGGTACCGCTTCCTCAACAACGGCTACCGGGTGGCGGCAGTGGGCGGTACCGACAAGATGAGCGCCGGGATCCCGGTAGGCGGTGTGCGCACCTACGCGCTGTTACAGGACGATTTCTCTTTCGGCACCTGGGCGCAGGCTGTGCGGGATGGACGCACGTTCACAACCAGCGGGCCGCTGCTGGAATTACGTGTCGAAGGAAAACGACCCGGCGATGAACTCAAGCTACCCGCCGGCGGAGGCACGTTAACAGTGGAGGCTTGGGCGGAGTCGGTGCTGCCGTTCCACGAGCTGCAGATTGTGTGCAACGGCGCCGTTGTCGCTACGCAAACCGTGCCTGACGGCGGCAAGACCTGCCGCATTAGTCAGGAAGTCAAACTCACTGGCAGTGGCTGGATCGCAGCGCGTTGCGTGAGCTCTTTGGAAGTTCAGCACTACTGGGTAGTAAACGTGGCGGCGCACACGTCGCCGGTCTACGTCGTAGCCGACAACCAAGAACTCTTCAATCCCAGCGACGCGACATACATGATGACCATTCTGGATGGCGGCCTTACGTGGCTCGATACCCTTGCTACGCGCGCGGACGCAGAGCGCCACGGCCAAGTGCGCCAGGTCTTTCAACATGCAAAGGCGCACCTCCAAGGACGCTTGCACGACCACGGTCATGAGCATGGAGGCTAAGAGTCGTGCGTTGGCGGCGAGCACGTCCGGTTACGCCTTACTGGAGCATACGGCCGATGTGGGCGTGACCGCGTGGGGTGCCGAACCCGGCGCCGCCTTTGCAGCCGCCGCCCGTGGCATGTACGCGATCATGCTTGGCGGCGAGCCGAGTGACCGGACCGGCCCGACAACAGAGCGCACTGTGACGGTCACTGGCGACTCGTGGCACGACCTGCTGGTGAATTGGCTCGCAGAGTTCCTCTTCCTCATGAGCGTGGAAGATGTGGTGGCGCAAGCGTATGAATTCGCTTCCTGCGCGCCGCCCCACTGTTCCGCCAAAGTCACTGGAATCTTGCTAGAAGACTCAGAAATGTCCGGTATTGGCGAGATCAAGGCAGTGACGTACCATCAACTCAAGGTTGAGATAACACCAGACCGCACGCACGTGCAGGTGGTCTTTGACATCTGACAGGTGGGCTTGCATGACAAAGAACGCGCCTCAGAACTGGCGATCCGTGTTGCAACAGCGGGATGCCGTCCGCTGGGAGCTACCGACTGACTACATGTCCGGCATGCGCGTGCCGGGTCTCATCTTTGCTGACGAAGCCATGATCGATGCCATGGCGGGCGACATGGCAATCCAGCAAGTAGCGAACATGGCTACACTGCCCGGGATAGTGGGGCATGCCCTTGCCATGCCGGATATTCACTGGGGCTATGGATTTCCTATCGGCGGCGTGGCCGCGACGCGCGTAGACGACGGCGTTGTATCACCGGGCGGCGTAGGATTTGACATAAATTGCGGTGTGCGCCTCTTGCGCACCAACCTGCACGAGCGCGCCGTCAAGGGCAGTCTGCCGGAGATTCTAAATCAGCTATTCCGCGACGTACCCACGGGACTAGGACGACGCGGTAAGAAACGTGGCAGGCCCACGAACGTGGAAGGAGCGCTCGCCAAGGGCGCGGCATGGGCCGTGGAAAACGGTCACGGACGGCCTGAGGACCTCACCGCCATTGAAGCTGGCGGCTGCCTGCCCAACGCCGATCCTGCCCAGGTGAGCGAGCGGGCGCGCCAGCGGGGAGCGCCCCAGCTTGGTACGTTGGGGTCGGGCAATCACTTTCTGGAAATGCAGGTGGTGGAGACCATTGCGGATGCCAAAGCCGCACACGCCTTTGGCATCACCGAGCCCGGTCAGGTAGTGCTTTCCATTCACACCGGCTCCCGGGGTTTGGGACACCAAGTGTGCCAGGAATTTCTTGGAACTATGCAGCGTGCGATGGAACAGTACCGCATCACTGTGCCGGACAAGCAACTGGCCTGCGCTCCCATCAGGTCGCCGGAAGGTCAAGCCTACCTTGGCGCCATGGCTGCGGCTGCCAATTTCGCCTTTGCCAACCGCCAGGCAATAACCGAGCGCATTCGACGAGCGTTTCAGCGCGTCCTCGGTCTAGCGGAGTCTGCAATTCAGATCGATGTCGTGTACGATGTTGCCCACAATATCGCCAAGCTGGAGCGGCATCGGGTGAACGGGAAGGAAATGGACCTCTGCGTCCACCGCAAAGGCGCGACACGCGCCCTGCCTGCGGGGAACCCGGAAGTGCCCGCCAAGTACCGCGCCGTCGGCCAGCCGGTCCTCATTCCGGGCGACATGGGGCGGTACTCCTACATTCTGGTTGGAGAAGCGCAGGCTCAGCGTGAGACATTCGCTTCCACGTGTCACGGCGCGGGGCGGCTGCTGAGTAGAGGCGCGGCAAAGCGCAAGCTGGCCGGCGTGGATATCGTCAAGCTATTGCGAGACAAAGGCATCGTCGTCCGCGCCAACAGCAAAGCCGGTCTGGCGGAAGAGGCAAGCGAAGCCTATAAAGACGTGCGCGAGGTGGTGGATGTTGTCGAGCGATCCGGCATTGCCCGCGTGGTGGCACGCGTGCGGCCGCTTGGCGTGATAAAGGGCTAACGCTATGCTCCAAGGTAAACTGCCGGCAGGTCTATTGAAGAGTCTGCTAGATGCCATACCGATTGATGATCCGGACGTTATCGTGGGGCCGCGCTTGGGTGAAGATGCCGCGGTGTTGGACATTGGCGAGCGGTATCTCATCGCGAAAAGCGATCCGATCACCTTTACGGCGCATCGCATTGGCTGGTATGCCTTGCAGATCAACGCCAATGACGTGGCAACAATGGGAGCGCGGCCGCGCTGGTTTCTGGGCACCCTCTTGCTGCCTCCGACGTGCACGGAAGAGACTGTAACGGAGATATTTCAAGACCTCAAAGATGCCTGCCGATCGCTGGGTGTAACGCTGATTGGCGGGCACACCGAGGTGACCGATGGCGTGGAACGACCCATTCTTGCGGGCACGTTGTTGGGTGAGGTCGCTAAGGACCGGCTCGTTGCGAACGGGAATGCCCGGCCGGGAGACATAGTTATCTTGACGAAGGGCATTGCGATTGAGGGCACCGCCATTCTGGCTCAGGACGCAAGCGACCAATTGGCGGCGCAGGGCGTGACGCCTGCTACTATCGCCCGCGCACAGACGTACCTCGACGATCCCGGCCTTAGCGTGGTGCCCGCCGCAGAGGCCTTGTGCCGCGCCGTTCATCCACGCGCGCTGCATGACCCCACTGAAGGCGGATTGGCTACGGCGCTGCTTGAGCTGGCGGCCGGCGCGACCTGCGGTCTGGCCATTGATCTTGAAACTGTGCCGCTCCTGTCGGAAACCGTCGAAATCTGTGAAGCCTTGGAACTTGACCCGCTCGGTTTGCTGGCGTCCGGCGCCTTGCTCGCAGTCGTCGCCCCGGCAGACGTAGTTTCTGCAATGAAAGCGCTGCGGGCCGACGGCATCGAGGCTGCCGCAATCGGCCGTCTAACCCCAGTGGACCAAGGCGTACGCATGCACTTGCACGATGCCTGGCACGACGTGCCGGCGTTTTCACGGGATGAATTGGCCCGTTTCTTTGAAGAAGGCCTGGAGGAGGGTGCGTAGCATGCTTGCTTTACTGGGAGAGGTCAGGCACTGGGGAATGCTCCGTTGGCGCGACGTTCAAGGTGCGCAGATCTAGCAGGGATTCTATACTTGAAACAGAAGCTCTATCGCTCCGCCGGCAGGCGCAGGCAGTTTGCCTGAGAGGTTGAATTTACCGGCTGCACAGCGGCGGGCGCGCACGACTAAGAGAGAGTAACGCAAATAGGCTAAAGAATGAAGAGGGAGATTGGAATGGCCAAAGTAATCGACCTACGAAGTGATACCGTAAGCATGCCGACCGCTGCAATGCGAGAAGCGATGGCCAATGCGGAGGTTGGCGATGACTGTTACGGGGAAGACCCTTCGGTAAATCGTCTGGAAGCCATGGCCGCGGAGATTACGGGCAAAGAAGCGGCCCTCATGGTCACGAGCGGTACGCAGGGCAACCTCGTCTGCCTGCTTGCGCAGTGTCGCAACGGCGACGAGTTCATTGTGGCAGACGAAGCGCATATTATCACGACCGAGTCCGGCGACTTTGCCTGCGTGGCAGGCGCATCGCCGCGCATTGCGCCCTCAGAGCGCGGCATCCTGACTGCGGAAGATATTCGCAGCGTGCTGCGCCGTTCCTATGACGCTTTTTCTCCCACGCGCCTGATCTGTCTGGAAAACACCAACAACCGCGGCGGGGGCGCAGTCTATCCGCTATCCACCCTGGCAGGCATTCGGGACTTGGCTGACGAACTAGACATCAACGTCCACATGGACGGCGCGCGTGTTTTCAATGCGGCCGCCGCGCTGGGTGTGCCCGTTTCTGAAGTAGTGCAATACGTGGACTCGGTGACGTTCTGCCTCTCTAAGGCCCTAAGCGCGCCTGTGGGGTCTATCATTTGCGGAACCAGGGACTTCATCAAGACGGCAAGGCGGTTCCGGCGCATGCTGGGCGGCGGCCTGCGGCAGTCGGGCGTGCTGGCCGCGGCAGGGATCGTTGCCTTGGAAACTATCCCACAGAAGCTCCCCCAAGACCATGCGAATGCACGGCGGCTGGGCGAGGGCCTGGGGGCTATCCCAGGTATCTCCGCCGATGCCGTCGACACCAACATGGTGTACATAGACGTTGATCCCTCTGTGGGCGAGGCACAGCAACTCGTTGACGAGTTGTCGGCACGTTCCGTGAAGTGCAGTGCGGTTTCCGATGATCGCATTCGCCTTGTGACTTACCACCAGATTACGGCAGAAGACATCGAGACGGCAATCGCGGCCGCGCAGGAAGCCGTAGCGGCACTGGCGAGCGTGCCCGCCGGGGTCTAAACCGAACTGCAAGTCCGATTTCCCCAGACTTAGCAGTTCAATGGGGATTCTACAGGAGAGCTATTGCTATTCACTTGAGGGCAATGCGATCGGTTTCCCAAAGTGGGAGAGTCTATCCCTCTTCGTTCGAATCGGACTGCAGCCGCTGACTGATCTCATGCGGCGCGAGCGTGCTCTCAAGGAAGGTGACCGTAGAGCCTTCCAGCGAGGGGCTCTGCTCAAGCGAGGCTCGCGCGCTCTTCAAGTCTCCACCCGCGATCGTGACAACGAGACTGGTCGCCGTTGCCCCTTCCGCCGCTGCGACGGTCGTCTCCTGCACTTCCGACTTCTCATCTTCTTCACTTGCCATTGGGGCTCTGTGCTCCTGTCGCAAGAAGCGCACATGGTACCAGAGCAAAGCCACGGCAATCAACGCCACGCTTACGTGAATGTTCAGCGCATCGATGAAATCGTTGGCGGAGCTAATGCCAAGCACAGAGCGCAAAGCCTGGTAGAGCAGCGTGCCCACAGCTACGACAACGCCGATCACGCTGGCCGCTGACACCAAGTAGAGATAGATGCGCCGTACGAGCGATGCACGTTCTTCACCGCTGCCGTCGGCATCCAGTTCTTGCTGTATCTGACGCCAATACCACACCCAGGCGGCAAGGCCCACGAGCAGGAGTGTTACGTAGAGGCTAAGCTGTTGCTGCAGGAAGGTTCCCGATAGGTCCAGCGTATCCGCACGGCCGGTCAGGATACCGATTACTAAACGCAGAATGCCGAACACCCCGAACGACAGCAGGGCTATGCCGATTGCGGTCAGGAGGTAGGAGTAGATACGGCGGATTGTCGCTTGTCGGGGTAATTCCGCAACCAAAGCCGCGTCCCGCTGCAGGTGGTAGCGGTGGTAGAACCATCCCGTGACGGCAACGAGCGCCGTAGGCACTACCCACGTCACGTTGTCGACGAATTCAAGCCGCTCGCCGACCGCCCCCAATGCGCTGAGCAGGGCCAAATAAAGAATCCTACCGATCGCCAAGAGCGCACCCGCCGCACCGGAGCCCACCATCGCGTAGAGGTAGACCTTGCGCAAGACCGACTGCAACTCGGGGCTCTGCTCGACGGCAGTGTGTCGTTGAATGATGGCCCAATGATATGTCCAGCCGGCACTGCCCACAATCGTCCAGGCAATAGCGTTCGCGACTGGCAGTTGCCACCAGCCGGAACTAACGGAATCAGCGCCGATCAGCCGATTGAGCAGCGCTGTGAGCAGGGCGATGACCGACGTGGCGACTATGCCGACACTGCCGAATGAGATGGCGTACCAGTACCATCGCGTTATGGTCGCTGCTACCCCGGCGTGGAGTTGCATTGGCGGACGTAGGCGAATGTGATAGACCCAAATGAGCCCATAGATCAACAGTTTTGCTAAACCGTCCAGCAGGACATCAATCTCAGTGGAGACCCCGGCAAGACGCTCAAGCGGGAAAGAGAGAACTGCATTTGCTGCTCCGGCAGTCTGGATGATGGTGACGCCCAGAACTCCCAAGAAATAGAGCGCGCGCAGAGCGCTACTTGTTTCAGCGCGGTCGCGGGCGAGGCGCTGCGCCCAAATCCAGTGCCCGATCCAGAGCGGTGTGCCAACTGCAACGAGCGCGAGGCCGAGGCTCAAGCTCTCGCGCCACCAATCGCTGCCCAATCCGAAGTCAGAGTCTGCAAAGAGTGTCAAGAAGACAAGCCGGAGCAGGGCGCTGCTGCCCTGCATGAAGAGGAGTAGCCCGATTAAGGATGCGGCGAGAATATAGAGACGCCGTACGGTGAGCATTGCGGTCCCCTCGATGCGGAAGGCTGTTAGCAGCGGCTAGCCGCCAAGCTTTGCGCTACGAAAACATGTAATAGTCGAACGGATCTACGATCTTCCATTCACCATCAAACTGGCGCAACCGCACGACGGCGCTGTAGGTATACTGATTGTCATCGAAGATCGCAAAGAGCCCAAATGGTGACGGATCGGAATGAAAACGAGTTATGTCGGCGTTCACGGAAGCCAGCCCGTCCTCGATGTTCTCTAATTCAACAACAACACGCATGCCTGATTGTGCGAGGCGGGAGTGCGAACGGACCAGATTAAAGCCGTCTTCCTCTCTCTTCTCTATGTCCGCAAGGACCTCCTGCGAGAGATACGATTTCGCTCGTTCTTCGTTGCCTTTTGAAATTGCGACGGCGTAATTGTGCACGACGTCTTCAGGATCGCTGCCGGCACTGTATTCTAGCTCCGTTCCGGCCGGCGAGCGCCAAACAAGGACTATGGCGACGACGACAATTGCGAGTAAGCCCACAAGAATTGTGGCAAGAAAGCGGTCAATCCCTCGAAACATGGCATCTACCTATATTTCTCGACTGCTTGCCTTAAATGCGATCATACACCCAGTATATCAGAGTTTCACTCGTTCTGACAGCAGTGAATTTGAGTTGTATTGCAGTGATCTGGTGGCATGCTTTTCGGCATTTGGTCTAGCTTAGACACTTGGCGCCCGCAGATGCTATCGGTCTTGGTCTTATGCAATGCGTAGTGCCATGATTCTGACGTATAGTAGACGTGCGTACACCTAGTCATTCGGGGGCACATAGCATGCGTAATGTCTCCGCAGGCACGGTTGGCGGGCTGTGCCTCATTGTTGGACCGCTCCTGGCAATAATCTTCTTTGTGCTGCAGCCTGGGGGCTTGCTCATCAACAGTGCCGAGATGAATGAGGCCTATGCGACTATCTATGCCTTGTCCAGGTATCGCGGGCTCGCGAATCTCACGGTCGTCATGGTTTCCCTGGGTCTCATCCTGTCTCTCTACGGGCAATACGTACTCTTGGACAATATGCAGCGCACGGCCGGCGGGACAGCGCTTGCCCGGCTCGGATTTCTGTTCTTGGCGATTGGCGGTGTCGGCTGGTTCGTGGTACAGGCAATGAACTTCGGCATGGCCGCTACGCAAATGGAAGTCGCTGAATCCGTGCAGTCTGCCGTTGCGGTCTACAAGGCGGAAACGAGCATTGCCCTCTTGTCGATCCTAGCGGTGGCCTTCGGCTTCCTTCTCTTTAGCCTGGGCCTTTCTACCAGCGATGAATGCAATTCGGTAGGAGCGTGGATCGTCGCGGCTGTGTCCATAGTCGCCCTTGCAAGCCTCATTATTGGCATTAGTTATCCCTCCCAATTGAGCAGCATGATTCAGATTTCACGGCTCTGCTACTTTGTGTGGGCAGTTTGGAGCCTTACACTCGGTATAGGCCTTTTGAAACGGAGCAATTCCGCTTCGGCCTCCGTTGAGGAATGAGCAATCCATGCGAGACTCGTGCCTCGACACAAAGGCACCGTATAATGGAATGAGAAGCGACTTAGCGGCTAGGCATGTAACGGAACGGTCAACCCATGCGTGTCTTATTCTTGCGTAGTTTGGCGGTGCTCCTGGCTGTGTTGATTGCGAGCCGCTTCGCGCTCGTAGAGATCACAAACAGCGGGGACTGGCTTTCGCTTGTCGTTTTCGCGGTCGGCGTGGCCGTTATCAATGCGGTTATTGGGCCGGTGCTCAAATTCATCTCTTTTCCCGTCACAATCCTGACACTGGGCCTCTGGATACTCGTGTTGAACGGCCTGCTATTCTGGCTGGGCACGGCAATACTGACTGGGGTTGAATTGGCTGAGTCAGACCGGCCGACGCTGCTCACGGCAATGCTCGTGGCCCTCATCATTAGTGTTGTCAGCTTTGCCGTGAATAGAGTGGTTAAAGAGAATGAAGAGAAGACATGACCAGCCTTAACGCACTAGCGAGCGGAGCATCACTAATATGAGGATTTTGGTAACAGGCGCAGCCGGTTTCATCGGTAGCAACTATGTGCGCTATGTGCTCTCACAGCATCAGAACGCCCACGTGGTGGCACTGGATAAGCTCACGTACGCAGGCAATCCGGAAAATCTCGCAGCCTTTGACGGGGACTCTCGTTTTCAGTTTGTTCACACCGACATCTGCGATGCCGACGCGGTTGGTGAAGCCCTGGCAGGCTGCGATGCGCTTGTGAACTTTGCCGCGGAGAGTCACGTGGACCGCTCCGTCATGGACCCGGCGGCATTTGTCAGGACGAACGTGGAAGGGTCCGGGTGCTCATGGAGGCGGCGCGCACGCACAAGGTCGAGCGCATCGTCCACGTGAGCACCGACGAAGTGTACGGCCACGTACCCGAGGGCGCTGCCGGCGAGGATGCGCGCCTTGCCCCCCGCAACCCCTATTCGGCCACCAAGGCAGGTGGCGAACTGTTGGCCATGTCCTACTTCACCAGTTTTGAGTTGCCGGTAATGGTCACGCGCGGCGCAAATACGATTGGCCCGCATCAATATCCGGAGAAAGTCGTGCCCGTCTTCGTGACTAATGCCATTGAGGACAAGCCCTTGCCAATCTATGGCGAAGGCCAGGCAGTGCGCAATTACATGTACGTCGCAGACCACTGTGCAGGCATTGATCTTGTCTTGCGCAAAGGCGAGCCGGGCTCAGTCTACAATGTTGGTGTAGAGTTTGAGGTCAATACGGTTTCGCTGGCGATGGGAGTCTTGGAGATCCTCGAAAAACCGCGATCGCTCATGCGGCTCATCGAAGATCGACCCGGCCACGACTACCGTTACAGCCTCGATTCAGCGCGCCTAGAAGCGCTCGGTTGGCAGCCGCAATATACGTTTCAGCAGGCGCTCGCGGAGACGGTGCAGTGGTATGTTGACAACGAGGACTGGTGGCAACCCATCAAGTCCGGCAGCTATCGGGAGTACTACGAGAAGAACTACGCGGCCCGGCTCGCGCACTCCCTGCCCCTCTCAGACCAGTAAACCGCGCCAGGATGAGCGCACTGGCGCTCAGCGAGAGAGCGTCAGCTCCGCGCTGCCAGTGACCAAGTCGTCGCCGTGCTCGTCGCGGCAGCCGACCGCTAGCTGAAGGACTCCCGATTCTGCGTCCGCCTTCTTCACTGCGCCCCAGGCAGTTACGGTGCCGTCTACGTAGGCGGGTCTGCGGAAGCGAACCTTGAGCTTGCCTGAGGTAATCCAAGCTGCGCCAAAGGTTGTCGTGAGCATCTCCATCACATACGCAAGCTGCAACATGCCGTGCACAATCGGCCGCTCGAAAGGTGTGGTGGCCGCGAATGCCGGATCGGTGTGAATGGGATTGGGGTCGCCGCTCGCCTCGGCGTAGGCGCGCAACATCGCCAGCGTCACCGTGCGTGATCTGGATGGTAGTTCCGCGCCGGCAGCCCAACGCTCCGCCGCACTCATGCCTTACCCTCGCCAGTGGGCATCATCAACATCGAGCGCCCTGTTAGGACGGGACGCCCAGCGTGCGCGGCCCTGATTTCCACTACAATCACGTCCATACCGGCCCGCACGGCGGCCTGGACAACTTCGGCCTCGGCGTTGAGCGTGCTGCCGATAGCGGCAGTATCCATGAATGAGAATTCCTGGGTGGCGTGTACCGAACCGGGCGGCAGACCGATAGCCTCGATAAGCCCCGCGAGCACCCACGCGGCAATAGCCAGCGGGGGCGTCAATTTACTGTCACCATGATAAAGAGGGCTCTCACTCCCCACTGCGACCAGGTACTGCCGGACTCTCTCGGGAGCGAGACAGATTTCTTGTGCTGGAAAGCGATGACCAACGGAGAAGCGCGGCATTCTCTTCAACTATCTGCGTAGTGGCTTCGTGAACTTGGCGTGTTTCGCATGGTTCCGGAGTTCTATGCTGCAGGGCAATCCGCTAACCAGTGTCCGCCGGTGAGCGGGACCAACATTGCACAACTCATTCCCGGCTCATTATAGCGATTGTGGTCGTGGCGTTTCCATAAGACTTTACGGAATTGGTAGTTTTGGGCTCAGATTGGTCACGTGTTCGTACCCAGCCCTAAGCCAGTGCCTCAACCCGTCATTCTGAGGAGCGTAGCGACGAAGAATCTAGAGTCGGGAGCATTCTAGATTCCGCGTCTTTGACGAAGTCAGCGAACAATGTTCGACGCTGCGCTCGGAATGACAAGAACTCTGCATGGTGAATGCTTCAAGCCTAATTCTACTAATTCCGAGACCTTATTTTGGACCCATTATGCGAACGCGCAGTGAGGGACAACTCTAACGCAACGTGCTGCTAAGTATCGTACGCTTGTTTCTTGGCGGTAGAAGAATCTCTAGTTCACTGGATAGAGGTCCTTCCACCCACCTAGGACTTGGGGTTGGTGTACAATAGGCAACGATACGGCGGATATCTCGTTCGAAAGATTCCCAAGCATTTTCATGAGTACAGTACAAGACTCTTCGTCAACAGTAGAGCGAAGCGTAGTGACCGCGGCGTCTGAGATGCCGACCGGGCACAGGTATCAAGCTGAACAGCAAGCCTTGCTCAACCGGCTCCGGCGGATCGAGGGACAAGTGCGGGGTATTCAACGCATGGTTGATGAAGACCGGTACTGTGTCGACATTCTCCAGCAGATGGCGGCGATTACGTCCGGACTTCAGGAAGTATCCCTCATCGTGCTTCGTAGCCACATCGAAGGCTGTGTGACAGAGGCGATTCGTTCGGGCGAGGACAAAGAGTTGATTGAAGAGCTCATGCACGCGATTCGAAACGGCGTCGGGCGCTGGGTGGTTCCACCACATACCGCGAGTAGCCAGGCAACCGTCACAGAGAAAAGTCGAGTAGAGGAGTAACGCATGGCACCCGTTGGCTGGGGCATAATTGGTTGCGGCGACATTGCGAACAAAGCCGTGGCCCCCGCGATAAACGACGATCCGAATAGCACGCTGGTGGCATTCGCGAGCAGCAGCCAGGAGCGTGCGGAAGACTTCACGACAAGGCATGGGGCGCAGCGGGCGTACAGCGATATCGAAGCGTTTCTCGCCGACCCCGATATTGACGTCGTCTATGCGGCTAGCCGCGTGTATGAACACTTGCCGCAGACCATCGCTGCGGCCGCAGCAGGCAAACACGTGCTCTGCGAGAAGCCGATGGCGCTCTCCGACGCGGAGTGCCAGGAAATGATCGATGCCTGTCACAAGCGCGGGGTCAACTTAGCAGTGGCCTACTACCGCCGCTACTACCCCAAGAATCGAAAGATCAAAGAGCTGCTTGAGCAAGGGGCAATTGGCACTCCGATTCTGGTGCGCATGGTACTAACCGGCAACTACGATCCTACGCCGGACGATCCCAAGTTTTGGCGGGTAGATCCGGCGAAGAGCGCCGGCGGTCCAATCGCGGACGTGGGCTCGCATCGCTTGGATCTCCTCTGCTACTGGTTTGGCGAGCCCGTCGCTGTCGCGGCCCGCAACGAGACCCTTGTGCATTCCTATCCGGCTGACGATTCGGATGTACTGCTCATCAAGATGGCCAGCGGCGTTCAGGTGACTGCGTCTTTCCACTGGAGCATCGGCGTCGGCCACGATACGATTGAGATGTTCGGCACGGAAGGCGCATTGTTCAGCGCCCCTACGGACGGAGCCCACCTCACGCTGAAGACGGGCGCCGGCACCGAGGAGTTCAATCTTCCTCACGCCGAGAATAGGCACCTGCCGCTCATCGAGGACTTTAGCAAACGGGTTCTAGCCGGGCAACCGCCGCTATACACGGGCGAAGATGGAGCGAAGACGACGCGCATCATGGAGTCGTCTTTTGCGGCAAGCCGTGCAGGGAAGTGGGTAACTATCGCATGATGAACATCATTGGCCGACCGGCGGAAGACCTCGACACGCCCGTTCTCTTGGTAGACCTAGACGTGATGGAGCGAAACGTAGCGCACATGGCTCGCGTGATTATCGATGAGGCAGGCATTAACTGGCGTCCCCACAGCAAGGGCATTAAGTCGCCGGCCATCGCCCACTTGCTACAGGATGCCGGCGCCATTGGCGTGACGTGCGCCAAGCTTGGCGAAGCCGAGGTGATGGTGGCAGGCGGCATCCGCAGCATCCTCATTGCAAATCAGATAGTGGGGCCTCAGAAAATCGCCCGGCTCGTCAACCTCAGCAAACATGCCGAAGTGATACCTGCCGTGGACAACGAGGAAAACGTGCGTGAGATTGCCGAGGCAGCGGCGCGCAAGGGTTTGCGGCAGCGGTTAGTGGTCGAAATCAACGTTGGCATCGACCGGGCCGGCGTATTGCCCGGCGAGCCGGTGGTTGCACTTGCCAAGAAGATTGCGTCCTATTCCAGTCTTGAGTTCGCCGGCGTGATGGCATGGGAAGCGCTCGTGCTTGGCGCCAAGGACGACGCGGAAAAAGGACTCATGGTAAAGGAAGCGATCGCGCAGCTCACGGAGAGCGCGGAGCGCTGCCGCGAAGCGGGCCTGCCGGTGGAGATTGTAAGCTGTGGCGGCAGCGGCACATATTGGCACACTGCCTTTCAGCCAGGGGTCACAGAAATTCAGGGCGGCGGCGGCATTTTTTGCGATATCACCTACCGGGAACGCTTTGAGGTGAATCATGAATACGCGCTGACCGTTCTCTCAACTGTCACCAGCAGACCCGCTCCCACGCGCATCATTTGCGACGCGGGCAAGAAGACGATGAGTACCGACGCGAGCACTCCCAAGCCCATAGGCCTGCCCGAGGTTGCCTCCGTCGGCTGTTCGGCGGAGCACGGCACAGTCCATTTGGTGGAGGAATCCAATACTCCCCGTGTTGGAGACAAGCTGCAGTTCATCGTAGGCTACGGCGATACCACGGTTTTCCTGCACGACAACTTCTACGGCATCCGCGACGGCCGAGTAGAGGTGGTGTGGCCGATTCTTGGGCGTGGAAAGCTGCAATAGACGCAATCAAGCGCCCTCTTGCCCGAATCTATCGGTAGGAGAGCGCCTATCGTCGGCACGTCCAGAATTGTGACTTGCGCTATCGTCCGGTTGCGGTCCGGTTCTGCTGCTTGCTCCGGCGGCGACTATGCCGTGGGAATTCCCATCTCAATCAGCATCACCGGAATGTTCTCATCGATGCGGTAGATCGTAGCGCCGTCCTCGGTAACCAGACCCTCTTCCAACGGCTTGTCTACCGCATTGCCGTCCTGATACTTGACCTCTTCACTCTCGATCCGCGTATTGAGCGCGCTAATCTCATCTTCTGTGAGCGGCCGCAGCGGGGCTTTTGTCGCGGGACAGCGCAGTATCTCAAGTAGTTGCTCGCTTATGGGCATAAAGGCTATTCTCCGGTGCTACTGATGACGTTCTCGTTCGTACTTAAGATGGAGGCGGATTCTTGCGCACTCTCACTTTGACTTTAGGTTTACCGTTGCCATTTGCGCCGTTTTGGGAAAGACTGGGAACGACCTTACCGGGCCGATTGCCGCCGGTTATCACTTCTTCTACTGTCGACATAACATTCCAAAGCTTACCATCGGGTTGCCACAGGGCGTCGCAACGGCTGCAAATGCCGACTTCCTTATAGCGGCCATCCACCTGCAGTTGCCGCAACCGTACCATGTTCTCGTTGTTCCAAAGATCGCTAACACGCTCTTCGCGCACGTCCCCCAGCACGTAGCTGCCGGTCCAGTCAGCGCAGCATGCCGGTACGGTGCCGTCCCAGTATATGGTCATAGACTTCCACAGCCAGTTGCACGGATGGTAGTTAGGTCCGCTCGGCCGCGGCGTAAATTCCTCGCTGCTGTCGAACATTCCCGCCCAACCGTGGGCAAACATCGGGTCCCACTCATCAACCGGCAGACCCTTGAATTTTTCGCGAAATTCGCGGGGGATCTTCGGCTGCGAACCGGGCTGGTAGAATACGAGCATCTGCATCACCACGTAGGGCTTGTCGCTGCCGCGCGCCTGTTTGCGCCGGAGGAATTCCAGGACATTTTCAAGCACTCGATCAAACTTCGCGCCGTGGCGCATCTTTTCATACATCTCTTTTTCGCCGGCGTCGAAGCTCACCGTGAGTTTGCTCAGGCCCGCATCCAAGAGCATTTCAGCGCGGTCTGCGGTGAGGATCTTGGCATTTGTGCTCAAGTTTGCAACAATGCCTGCCTCTTCACAGGCGCGAATCATCTCATCGAGCTGGGGATGTATGAGAGATTCTCCCCGCAGGAAGAGGTTGATCTCACGCACGTAGTCCTTGCAGTCATCGATGATCTTGCGAAAGAGATCAAGTTCCATGTACCCTTGCTCGTCGGGCAATCCCAAGCTCTGGGGACACATCGGACAGCGGAGGTTGCACACACTTGTGGGCTCCACGTGCAGCTTGAGCGGCAGATACGGCAGGTGCGTCGTGCCCTTCATCCAGTGGTACATGAATTGTCCGACGCGGGGCGTGAGTACCGCGCGGTGCCGCTTGCGCTTCTTGATGAGGTCAACTGCGCCGTCAATGGTATTCATAAGGCGCCTCTTTCATCTTCCCGACCTGAGCACACCGTGGCGCTCGCTGTCGTATAGTATTGAATAGTACCAATAAAGGGCACAAGGTTACGCACGTTGCAACAGTTCAATGCCCACCAAGCTGCTCCAATGAAGGCAATGCCTCATCTGGAATACGGACATGCACGCACGATCCATGAATTTCGTGCTCCGGGAAAGTCTCTTGCAAAGATTCCAGCAAGGCCATATCACCCTAAGTGTAAGTAATGGCGCAAAACACTGTCAAACGGAGTGCGCCTTCATAACCCGATAAGGAATCTTGCCTAGCCGAGTGAGCACGACCGGACCAAGATTGAAGAGCGCAAGATCGGCTATGAAGTGAACGACGATTGGTGTGAGTACTGAATTCGAAACCAAGAAGAGGATACCAAACAGAATGCCGCCCCCGGTAGCTAGAAGTAGAAAGGGCATCCTAAAGCCGACGAGCCGATGGTAGAAGCCGAAAAATACGGCAACTCCTACAAATCCCACGGGCGGCGGCACAAATCCAACGGACATTGCCCATGTTTGCAGCATGCCGCGAAAGAAGAGTTCTTCGGCAGGCGCATTGAAGAGGAGAAAGTACCCATCTTCAACGAGATGGGCACGAGGCGACGCCAGGCTATCGATAGGCCAGAAACGTGAGCGAAAGAGCGTACAGGCCGCAAATACGGGGATGCCTGTGCCGAGCATGAGCGCGACGTCTATGACGGTGATGCGCCATGTGACTTTTAGGGTCTCTAACCCATCCCCAACCAGATAGGCCCAGACGATAGCAACGGCGGCAAAGGGAATGAGGCGGAGAGGCACATCCCAGCCGATCCAGCGCAGCGAGTTGCGCACTGAACGTTGCGGTAGCGCAGGTCTCCGTTGCATCAGGCTCTCACCTGAGAACTAGCCGAACAGTCGCGGCTGGTCGCTGTCGACTTCGTCGCAGTCATCAGCATCCTCGCCGACCTCAAGCCCAAGGTGCGCATACGCCGCAGCAAGCACCACCCGTCCGCGCGGTGTCTTGGCCAGAAAACCAAGCTGCATCAGGTACGGTTCGTAAACGTCCTCGATGGTCTGCGCCTCGTCGCCGATCGCAGCCGAAAGCGTGTCTATGCCTACGGGCCCACCGCCGAACTTCTCCAATATAGTTAGGAGAATGGTGCGATCCACTTCATCGAGCCCAAGACCGTCAATCTCAAGGCTTTCCAGGCAGTCTTCAGCGACGGCTGCGGTGATGTGCCCATCGCCCTTGACCTGAGCCCAGTCGCGGATGCGGCGCAGCAAGCGATTGGTGATACGGGGCGTGCCGCGGGAGCGACGTGCAATTTCGTCGATGCCTTGTTCGTCAATCGCCACGCCCAGTATGCCGGCTGATCGCTCAACAATCTTACGCATTGCCTCAAGATCATAATATTCCATGTGGAAATGAGCGCCAAAACGGTCCCGCAACGGAGAACTAATCAAGGCGAGCCGGGTTGTCGCTCCAATGAGCGTAAATTGCGGCAAAGAGAGACGAATGCTGCGCGCCGCCAGACCCTTGCCCATCACGATGTCCAGGGCAAAGTCCTCCATCGCCGGATAGAGGATTTCCTCTACCGCATGACTCAGGCGGTGCACTTCGTCGATAAAGAGAATGTCGTGCGCGCGAATGTTGGAGAGAATTGCCGCCAGGTCGCCGGGGCGCTCAATGGCCGGCCCCGCCGTAACCTTGATATTTACGCCCATCTCTGTGGCCAGCACGTTGGCAAAAGTCGTCTTGCCGAGCCCCGGCGGCCCATGAAAGAGCGTGTGGTCGAGCGGCTCCTCGCGCTGTTTCGCTGCCGTGATTGCTATGCGCAAGTGCTCCCGCACTTTGTCTTGACCGATACACTTGTCCAATGAGCGCGGGCGCAGAGTTTGCGTAATCTGGCTGTCTTCCGGCTCCTCTTCGGGGGCAACAAGACGGGTTTCGGTCATGCGCTCATTCCTTGGTACCGTCAGTCGAGTCCATGAGAACCGGTCCGGCTGATCTTCTTAAGCTGCACTTCGCTCTTAGAGCAATTCAACTCAGTAACTCAGTATTGCACGACGGGTTGTCTTGCATGTTTCACTCAGGAGCCTAGCTGCCTAAGAGCGGCGGCAATGCGCTCTTCAACACTCTTGGCCGCTTGGACCTCCGCGTGGGCAAGCACCCGGGCGATCTCCGCCGCCGAGTACCCAAGGGCCGCCAGCGCGTCCGCAGAATCATCGGGCGCGGCTGCGGCATCAGCCGGTGGCGCCAACTTTCCGCGAAGTTCAAGAATGAGGCGGCTCGCGGTCCGCTTGCCCAAGCCGCTAACTCGTGTGAGTTGCCGCAGGTCTTCAGCTTCAAGGACGCTGGCAAATTGCTCCGGAGCAAACGTAGAGAGGATCGCCAAGGCAAGTCTGGGACCGACCCCACTCACGGTCTGCACCTGATCGAAAAGCGCAGCTTGCTGCTCTGAGGAAAAGCCAAAGAGCTCCAGCCGATCGTCTCGCACCAACAGTCTGGTAGCAAGCGTTACCGCATCCCCTACTGCGCCGATCTCATTGATTACGTTGCTCGGTACGGCTACGCGCAACCCAATGCCGCCAACGCGCACGGTGACGGAATCCAAGGCGCTATCTGTAAGCTCACCATGAATGAAAGCAATCATGATTGTGCAAGAAGCTCTTGAACGGTTCGCATGTGCGCGTGGCAAATGGCCACGGCTAGGGCGTCTGCTGCATCGTCAGGGGTGGGCGGACTCTTGAGCCCAAGTGCCATTGCAACCATGGCTTGCACCTGTTGTTTTTCGGCCCTACCGTAGCCTGCGACTGCCTGCTTGATCTGCAAGGGCGTGTAATCGCTTACAGAACAGCCGGCCTGTGCTGCGCGCAAGAGCACGACTCCCCTGGCCTCGCCCACGGCAAACACGGTGGTTACACTCTGATTGAAGAACAGCCGCTCTACGGCCACTTCCTCAGGAGAGGTTGCGGAGAACACTTCACCCAGCTCTTCGTATAACATGAGGAGACGTTTGTGTTGACTGACCTTGGCAGGTGTAGTGAGGCAGCCAAACGTAACGACCGAGAGCTGAGGAGAGTCTTCGATTACGCCGTACCCTAGGCGGGCAGTGCCCGGATCGATGCCAAGGATGCGCATCCGGTCATCCTAGCCTGCGTATGCAGCTATCATTTCGTCGGTGAGTTCGAGGTTCGTGTAGACCTTCTGCACGTCGTCAAGGTCTTCGACACGTTCGATCAATTGCATCGCCTGCGTCGCTTTGTTCGTTTCAAGTTCAGACATAGTCTTCGGCACGCGGGTAAGTTCCGCGCTCTCCACGGAGTAGCCGCGCTCCTCCAAACCGCGTCGAACGGCTTCTAGCTGCTCGATAAGCGTGAGAACGACGAGCGTGCCTTCCTCTTCTTGGACGTCCTCCGCACCCAACTCAATGGATTCGAGCATGGCCTCGTCCGGGTCGCCGCCGTTGAGTTCAATGAGGACTTGCCCGCGTGTATCGAACATCCACGCCACGCTGCCGGATTCGCCCAGGTTTCCGCCGCCTCGAGTAAGCACGTTGCGCAATTCCGCGACCGTGCGATTGCGATTGTCCGTAAGCGCCTCGATGAAGAGCGCCGCGCCGCCGGGGCCATAACCCTCATAGTTGATGTCCTCAAGACGGACGCCGTCGTCGAGCTCTCCGCTCCCACGCTTTACCGCCCGCTCGATGGTATCGGCGGGCATGTTGGCGTCTTTGGCCCGCTGCACGGCAAGGCGCAGACGGAAGTTTGTCTCAGGATCGCCGCCGCCATCCCGGGCGGCCACGGTAATCTCGCGTCCCAGTTTTGTATAGAGCTGCCCGCGCTTGGCGTCGTTGGCTGCCTTTTGGCGCTTGATTTGCGCCCATTTAGAATGTCCTGCCATGGTGACTCTCCTTGCGCAACGCGCAAGCTCCCGCAAAAGTCAGGGTAGTGTTTGAGATCGCTGAGAGGAAGATTGTACTAATCGTTGCCGGGTCTTGAGTGACTACGATCATTATAGCATTTCTGCCGGATTCAGCCCGAGCTGAAACGAAGCTACGCCACCCTAGGTTAATGGGGTGACAGCATGCTGGAAGACGAGACAATCAGCGCGACTGTTGCCCGGATTTGAGTGTGAAATTCCAGGTTAGCACACTCTGGCTTAGAGGTCGCTGCTCATTCTAGCGGAAGCTGACAAAGCTGCGTTTCAGCGAATCGAAGTACTGCATCGCCACGCCGGTACCAAGTGCAACCGAGATTAGGGGAGTTTCAGCAACGTAGCAGGCTATGCCCGTTTCCTGTGTAAGCAGTCCATCGAGATGCCGAAGGAGACAACCGCCGCCCGTCATGACAATGCCTCGGTCGATGATGTCCGACGCCAGCTCCGGCGGTGTTTGTTCCAGCACGTCGCGTACGCATTTGACGATTATGCCAACAGTTTCTTGGATAGCTTCAGTAATCTCGTCAGAACTGATTGTGATTGTGCGGGGAAGGCCGGCCACCTGGTCCCTGCCGCGCACTTCCATCGACATGGGGGGATCTATGGGAAGAGCACTGCCAATTTCGATTTTGACATCCTCGGCAGTTCCCTCGCCGATCAATAAGTTGTAGTGGCGTTTTACATAATTTAATATTGTCGAATCGAGGCGACTGCCGCCTACGCGCACCGACCGGCACACGACGATTGCATTGAGCGAAAGTACCGCTACTTCGGTGGTGCCGCCGCCGATGTTGACTAACATGCTGCCGCTGGGTGAGGAAATTGGGATATTCGCGCCAAGTGCGGCAGCGAGTGGTTCCTCTATGAGATAGGCATTCCCCGCGCCCGCCGAGACTACCGCGTCGTGCACCGCGCGTCGTTCCACACTGGTGATACCGGTTGGTACGGAGACCATCACGTCGGGCTTGAAGAACCGTACTCGGCCGCAGACCCGCCGAATGAGGTGGCGAATCATCTCTTGGGTTACTACGTAGTCTGCTATCACACCTTCACGCATCGGTCGCACAACCGCAATATTACTCGGTGCGCGCCCGATCATTTGTCGCGCTTCATCGCCGATCGTTTCTACATGGTTGTCGTCGGTGGAGACGGCGACTACTGAAGGGCCGTTTATTGTAATGCCTCGGCCCGGTACGTAAACCAGGACGTTTGCCGTCCCCAGGTCGATGCCGATTTGCTGTGCGCCAAACATAGGCACTGCTATTCCATCGTTACGTGTGCGCCAAGGCCCACCAGATCCTCTGGCAGGGACTCATATCCCCTGAAAACGTGATGCATATCCGATACACGCGTTGTCCCATCCGCAGCCAGCGCCGCAAGCAACAGCGCCACCCCGGAACGAATATCAAGCGCCCGCACCGCAGCCCCATGCAGAGCGGTGGGCCCGTGAATGTATGCTTTCTCGCCGGAGACGGTGATATCGGCCCCCATCTGCCGCAACTCGTCTACGTAGTTGAAGCGCGCCTCGAACACGCGCTCGTGTATGACGCTCTCACCAGTGGCTTGCGTGAGCAACGCACAGATTTGCGGCTGAAGGTCTGTAGGAAATCCGGGAAAGTGGATAGCTTGCACTTCAACCGCTCGCAAAGGACTACTCGACGTCACTGTAATTGGATCGCACGTTCCCTGTATGGTAACACCACACTGCGCAAGTTTGTAAAGAACAGGTTCGATGTGATCGTAGGTGGTGTTGTGAATTATCACTTCTCCGCCAGTGATGGCTGCGGCCAACGCAAAGGTTCCCGCTTCATGGCGATCGGGAATGACATCCCATTCAGCGCCGTGGAGTCTGTCCACCCCATCAATTTCAATGGTATTGGTACCCGCGCCTCTGACACGAGCTCCCATTTGGTTAAGGCAATTTGCCAGTGCGACGACCTCGGGCTCGCAGGAGGCGTGCCTAATCACGCTGGCGCCCCTGGCTAACGTGGCAGCCAGCATGAGGTTTTCCGTACCGGTATGACTGGGATAATCCAAGTAGAGGCGCGCCGCATTCAGGCGGTCGGCAGACAAGCGGTAGTCCTGGTCTTGGCTTTCCACCGTCGCGCCCATCGCCTCGAAGCCAAGCAGGTCTACGTTTACGGGCCTCTCGCCGATCTTACAGCCACCGGGATGCACTGATGAAGCTTCTCCGGCGCGAGTTAGCAAGGGTCCTGCAACCAAGAAAGATGCGCGAAAGCTTGAAGCAATTTCTGTTGGAGTTCGGGTAGAAGTGAGTGCGCGTGCAGTGATTGCTATGGTGCGCTGCTTCTCATCCATTTCGACCTGGGCGCCAAACTGGTGAGCAGGTTGGCCATGGCCTCGATGTCGCGGATGAATGGGGGATTATGCAGCACGCACGTCTCTTCAGTCAAGAGAGCGGCTGCCATCAACGGTAGTGCGCAATTCTTCGAGCCCCGCGCGCGCGCCTCACCGGCCAAGCGCCGTCCACCGCGCACAATGGCTGTATCGGCTTGCGTCCGTTGCTCCAGCGCTGTCATTTGGGGCTGCTCCTGAAGAACGCCGCATGCACAAATGCACGCCCATCAGATTCAGTATGCGGACATTGAGCGCGCAAGCCAGCGTTATGCTCTGGCATTGCCTGGACTCTTAGGCATCGCTGTGCCCACGCACGCCACTCAGCAAGAATACGGCTTAAGACGGTCTTCAAGCATCTACCTGCAATGTCTACTGAACTTGGGAAGAACCACGCCTGCGCCGCGCCTGTTGGGCCAATCGCAATCTAATGAGGGCGCGCCGCATGGCTGCTTCAGCGGCTGCAAGTTGCGCGCTGTCTCGTTTTTCCTTGAGTTCTGCTTCAGCGCGGTTGCGTGCTTCCTCGGCGCGGGATAAGTCGATTTCTTCTGCTCGCTCGGAAGCATCTGCCAAGACGGCAATGTGGTTGTTCCGCACTTCCAAGAAGCCTCCGGTCACAAAGAAGGATTCTTCTTCTTCGCCTCTGCGCATGATGAGTTCGCCGGGAGCCAGCGTTGTCATCAGCGGCGCGTGGCGGGGCAATATTCCCACCACACCCTCAGCCGACGGCACCCGCACCGACGTAACCATCTCCTCGCTGAGCACGATTCGTTCGGCGGTAATGATCTCAAGACGAAGCGACCTTGTCGCAGACTGCATAGCCATGGTTAGGACACTCACTGCATCTTTTCGGCATTCTCAACGACTTCATCAATTGTGCCGGTCATGTAGAAGGCTTGCTCAGGCAAATCGTCGTGCTTGCCCTCCAATATTTCATTGAAACCCCGCACCGTCTCAGCGATAGGCACATACTTCCCAGGCATGCCCGTAAATGCTTCCGCCACAAACATTGGCTGGGAAAGGAAGCGCTCCATCCGGCGCGCACGGGCCACGGTGAGCTTGTCTTCTTCCGAGAGTTCCTCAACTCCTAGGATAGCAATAATGTCCTGCAGGTCCTGGTATCGCTGCAGTACTTGCTGCACCTGCCGGGCAATTCGATAGTGCTCTTCGCCAACCACTGTCGGGTCGAGTACGCGAGAAGTGGAGCCCAGCGGATCGATGGCAGGGTAGATGCCGCGTTCGGAAATCGCCCGCTCAAGCCTGATAGATGCGTCCAAGTGCGCAAAGGTAGTGACCGGCGCGGGATCCGTATAGTCGTCAGCCGGCACGTACACTGCTTGCAAACTGGTAATGGCGCCGCGTTTGGTTGACGTAATGCGTTCCTGCAGTTGCCCCATTTCGGTCGCCAAGGTCGGCTGGTACCCCACGGCAGAGGGCATGCGCCCGAGCATCGCGGAGACTTCTGAGCCCGCTTGGGTGAAACGGAAAATGTTGTCGATGAAGAGCAACAGGTCCAAGCCCTGGCTGTCACGGAAGTACTCCGCAACGGTAAGGCCTGTCAAGCCGACGCGCAAGCGCGCGCCCGGCGGCTCATTCATCTGCCCGAATACCATAACCGTCTTATCGAGCACGCCCGCTTCGCGCATCTCATTCCAAAGGTCGTTGCCTTCACGCGTGCGTTCACCAACCCCGCAAAATACGGAATAGCCTTGGTGTTCAGCGGCAGCGTTGCGAATCAACTCCATGATAATGACCGTCTTGCCCACGCCCGCGCCGCCAAAGACCGCGATCTTGCCGCCGCGACGGAATGGGCACACGAGGTCAACAACCTTCAGCCCGGTTTCAAACACCTCGGCTTCGATGCTCTGTTCTTCCAAGCTGGGCGATCTGCGGTGAATCGGGTACGTCTCCGTCGTTTCGACCGGGTCGCCGCCGTCTACCACTTCACCGATTACGTTGAAGATGCGCCCTAGGGTTGGCTCGCCGACCGGCACCTGTATCGGGGCGCCGGTATCAACGACCTCTACGCCGCGGCGGAGTCCTTCCGTCGGGCCCATAGCCACACAGCGAACCCAGTCGTTGCCAAGATGCTGCTCAACTTCGAGCACGAGCCGCTCGCCGCTTGGGGACTTTAGTTCTATCGCATTATGGATCGTTGGAAGCTGATTTGTTGGAAACTCGACGTCGACCACGGGTCCAAGTACTTGGACAACGCGACCCTTTGCAGCGCTTTGCACTTCTACTGCCATGGATACTCGCTCCTCAATCTGGCTCGTGGCTCTACTCTAAAGATTCTAGGCTCCCGCAATAGCCTTTGCCGCCGTAGCAATCTCAATGACTTCATTTGTAATGGCGGTCTGCCGGACCTTGTTATACGTCAGCGTGAGGTCGTCCAGGATTTCCTCGGCATTCTCGGTGGCGTTACGCATTGCGATCATACGGGCACTATGCTCGCTCGCGATGTTCTCCAGCAAGGCGCGATAGACTTGTGCTTCGATAAATCGCGGCAAGAGCGTGGAAAGCACTGCATCAGAGTCCGGCTCGTAAATGTAATCTACTTGCTGAAATGCCCGCACCTCAGTTGTATCAAGTTCATCCGGAATGATCGGCAGGATGCGGGTCAGAGTCGGCTCCTGACGCATCAAATTCACAAACTGGGAAAACCCAACATATACCTCGTCATACTCAGCATTCGTAAAGCCGTCAATAATGCTGCGCGAGATTGGCAAGATGTCAGCAAGATTGGGGTAGTTACCCAAGTCCTGGTACTGAGCGGAAGTCGAACCACTGAGCCCTACAGAACGCAGCAACGCCGGTCCCTTTGTTCCTACTGCAATGATATCAACTGATACACCACGGTCAAGAATAAAGCGGACGGCCGCCCGCACCATATTGGCGTTCAAGCTACCGCACAGACCCCGACTGGTGGTAAAGAGGATCAAAGCCGCCCGGGAGACCGGCCGCACCTGAAGCAGAGGATGGAGTTCCTGCGCGCCGCTCACTGCAGCGAGATTGCTGATGACCAGTCGGATTCGTTCCGCGTAAGGCCGCGAGGCCAGCACCCGCTCCTGTGCGCGCCGCAGCCGGCTTGAAGCCACCAGCTCCATGGCGCGCGTAATCTGACGGGTGTTCTGGACACCGCGAATTCGCCTCCGCAGTTGACGAATACTCGGCACTTACGCTGCTCCTGTCTGCACGGAAGGCTGGAAAACGTCCTGCTTAAACTGCTGGATCGCCGCAACCACTTTCTCTTCCAATTCATCCGAAAGCGTTTGCGATTCCCTGATCTCATCTGCCAACTCGCGATGGCTGGCAGAAATATACTGATGCAATTCAGTCTCAAACCTACCGACGTCGCTCACCGCAACGTCATCCATTTCGCCGGCATTCAATCCGAAAATGCTGATTACTTGGTTCTCGACGGGGAGCGGGGCATACTGCGGCTGCTTCAGGATTTCCATGGCTCGTTGGCCGCGTTCGAGTTGCTGTCGAGTGACGCGGTCCAACTCGGATCCGATCTGCGCAAAGGCAGCTAATTCCCGATATTGCGCCATGTCTAACCGCAATCGGCCGGCCACCTGTTTCATCGCCTTGATTTGTGCGTCGCCGCCAACACGCGAAACCGAAATGCCGGCATTTACCGCGGGACGCTGGCCGGCATAGAAGAGGTCCGGTTCCAGGTAAATCTGGCCGTCTGTAATCGAAATGACGTTTGTCGGAATATAGGCCGATACGTCGCCCGCTTGGGTCTCAATGATCGGAAGCGCAGTCAGCGTGCCTCCGCCAAAGTTCTCGTTGAGACAGGAAGCGCGCTCAAGTAGACGAGAATGGAGATAGAACACGTCGCCCGGAAATGCTTCTCGACCCGGAGGCCGCCGCAGCAACAGAGACACTTGGCGGTATGCCCACGCGTGCTTGCTAAGGTCGTCGTAGATGACGAGCGCATCTTGGCCTTTGTCCCGGAAATACTCGCCCAATGTGCAGCCTGCAAATGGCGCCAAGTAGAGCAGCGCAGCGGGATCGGAAGCGCCCGCAGCCACGATGATAGTGTGGTCTGTCGCGCCATTGCGGTCAAGAATTGTCATCACGTTTGCAATGTCAGACTCTTTTTGTCCGATGGCGACATAAATGCAGATGACATCCTTGCCCTTTTGGTTGATGATCGTGTCCAGGGCGATGGCGGTCTTGCCTGTCTGGCGGTCGCCGATGATTAGCTCTCGCTGACCGCGGCCAATCGGGATCATGGAGTCGATGGCCTTGATGCCGGTTTGCAGCGGAACATTTACGCTCTCACGCGTTACAACGCCGGGGGCAACCTTTTCGATCACACTGGTCTCAGTGGTATTTATCGGCCCTTTGCCATCCACGGGTTGGCCGATGGAATTTACCACCCGGCCGATAAGCTCAGGCCCAATCGGCACCGACATGACGCGACCTGTGCCGTGGACCTCGTCGCCTTCCTTGATCTCCTCATACGGGCCCATGACGACCGCGCCGACCGTATCTTCCTCTAGGTTGAGAGCCAAGCCGTAGACACCGTTGGAGAATTCCAGAATCTCACTACTCATGACACCGGAAAGTCCGAAAATCCGTGCAATGCCGTCGCCGGCTTCCACGACGGTGCCAACATCGACTGCCTCGCTCGGGCGGTCGAAGGCTTCGATTTGCTTTCGCAGCGCAGAAGCAATGTCTTCAGAATTGATGCTCAAGAGGCTCTCTCTCCTTTTTTTCGCGTATGCGCATCGGCCGACCGCGATCACACGCGCGCCAATTGCTCCTCCATCGCCTTAAGCGACGCCTGAACGCTCAGGTCCAGCAGGCGGTCTTCTTCACGCAATATGAGGCCGCCGACGATGGCAGGGTCCACGGTTTCTTCCAAGATTACTGTCTTGCGATCCCTTCCCAGGGCATCACGTAGCTGCTGGCGCAGTGCGTCGGTCAAGGTTTCGGCGCTCGTCACCTGGACGCGCGCTATTCCTGCGATGCGGTCGGCCTCTCGGAGAACTTGCCGAGCAAGCTGCGGCAGTATCCGCACAGCTCGATCCTCGATGAGTATGCGCAAGAGTTCCAGACCGGCAGCAGATACCTGATCGCCAACCGACCGGCCGACGACTGCCGTGCGCTCAGCCAAGGAGAGGCGCGGATCTTCCAAGAAATGCCGAATCGTCCGATCCTCGCCTATGGCCAGCAGCGCTGCCATATCCTGCCGCCACTCGTCTAGACTGTCCGTTTGCCGCGCATAGTCCAATACACCGCGCGTGTACCGTCGAACATTCGCGGGACTACTCACGATGGCTGCTCCGAAGACTCTTCCAAGTCGGCAATAATACTTGCCGCGAGCTCTCGGTTTTTCTCAGTATCAAGACTCTCTTGAATGAGCTTGCCGGCCACAGATACAGAGAGCACTGCTACTTCTTGCCGCAATTCACGGCGGGCGTGCTCAAGCTCAGCGCGGAGTTCTTCACGTCCCCGCTCAAGTATGCGCTGTGCTTCCTGTTGAGCGCCGGCGACACTCTCTTCACGCAGGCGTTCAGCCGCCGCCGCGGCATCATCCATAAGCCGCCGCGCATGGGCGCGGGACTCCTCAAGCTGGCGCTCATACTGTTCGCGCATTTCCTCTGCTTCAGCGCGTGCCCGCTCCGCCGCTTCTTGGCCTGCGCGGATGCGCTCCTTCCGTTGATCGAGCATTCTCAGCACAGGACGGTAGAGAAGCCAATGCAACAGAAGAACAAGAAGCAAGAAGTTTATGATTTGAAAGGCGAGGTATGTCGGGTTTATTCCCAGCTCGCCCATAGCGTTGCCTTCTCCCTCTTTGCCAAAAGTATCTCGTATCTATCTCTTGTTGATTCTTCGTTTCCTCAGTGCATTATCCAAGGAAGATGAGCAGAATTGCGGTAAGCAACGAATAAATTGCGATCGCTTCAGCGAGACCCGCACCGATAATTAGCGTGTTGCGCACGTCATTGGCGGCCTCCGGATTGCGTCCGATTGCCTCCATCGCACCCCGCACGGCGATGCCGATGCCGAGACCAGGGCCGATAGCGCCAACACCCATTGCGATACCCGCAGCCAACTTTGCAGCAGTTTCCGGTTCCATGGAAAATTCTTCTCCTTACTGTGATCTCGTATGGAACGGTACCTGAAACCTACGAATGTGCCTCCTCGTTTTCATGCTCGCCACTCATCGCCAAGCCAAGGAAGATCAGCGAGAGCATTGTGAAAATGAGTGCTTGGATGAGACCGAATAAGACCTCCAACACCATGAATGCGGCCCCAACTAGCGGCACTCGCATTACTAGGAGCAAGACTTCTCCGGCAAATATGTTGCCGAATAGACGCACGGAAAGCGACACCGGCACAAAGGCTTCAATCGCAACGTTTATGAGAATAAGAATCGGCAGCGGTCCCGCCAGGTGTTTGAGGTAACCCCAAGGTTTGTGAACAATTACTCCCGCGGAGTGAATGAGAATGAAGGCAATGAGCGCCATGCCAACCGTCATGTTGAGGTCGCTGTTTGCCGCGCGAAAGATCGGTATGAAGAGTTCGTGCCCTTCTGCGTCGTGTTCCCACACGCCGATACTGTTGAAACCCGGCAGCAACCCCATCCAATTGGCTACGACAATGTATATAAAGAAGGTAGCAAGGATAGGAAAGACGATGCGCGCGCGTTCGCCTACGACCCCCTCGACAGTGTCATAGAGCATGCCTACGATAGATTCAGCGAAATTCTGCAGGCCGCTAGGCACCAATTGCATGTTGCGCGTCGCGAAGAAAGAGGCAATTGCGAGGAGGGCCATCACTATCCACGCAGTGAAGATGGTATTGGTAATCGTAATGGGCCCTATATGAAAAAGCGGCTCCGCGGCCAACGAAATGTGCAGCCCTTTGAAGCCGATAACTTCTAGGAAATCCATGACGCTCCCTACATCTGCAACCGGAAGAGCTGGTACAGCGTACCAAAGCTGAGCAGTAGTCCCACCAACATGCCCACTATGACCAGCAAGGGCGCTGTGCCAAAGCGGCCGTCCAGGTAGTTACCTGCCCAAATCCCTCCCAGCACAAAACCACCGACTACAAAGCCAAATTGCAGGGCAAACATACCGGCCCGCAATGGCCCTATCTCTATGCGCTTCTTGGGCTCTGATGGCATCGCCCTACCTCGTGCGTCAAGCAAGTATAGCACACGTGCCTGAACTCCCTCAAAAGGCCTAAGCGCATGTGCATTATTTCACAAACTATATGGGGTGTCTACTTCTCACGGGTAACTTTCACTATTCTTGCCGGAGTTTTCGCTACGCTCTGCCAATCTTGGTTGCAATAGTCGGCACTGCACGTGAATGAAAGCGGTGGTGTGGGAGAATCGCTAAAGGCAAATGCCTACTCCGGAGCCGCCCAAAATGAGGAGCAGAGCAGCGCTACCAACATGTACCTGCACTCGAGTTTTCCTATCAGTGCTCACGGTGTCACTCCGGATTCCGGATATCTCAGTCCACTGGAGCAGCTGCATGCGCGCGTTCCTCAGTTGGAATGCTCCAAGAGATCAGCGAGATAGACTCTCTCGCCGTTGCGTTCGCTGGAAGCGTTTGCGCCCAGGACGGCGGCGAGGCTACGCATGGCATCGGGGAACGGACTACGGATGCCTGCTGGGTCTTTGCGCGAGACCGCCGCCACGAACGCGCGGTTGATCGCGAGAGTTGAATCACCACGATCGGCTGTGCGCAAAGGGTGCCGAAGTTGCTTGGTAGGCGGAGTCGCCGGAGGCGGATACTCGCCTTCGTAATAGAAGGCAACAGGCCCATCCGGTTCCATGCTTAGCTGGCCGTGATCCCAAAGAATATGCAGGTAGTTTTCCTGATGAAAGACTTGTGCCAAACGCGACATAATCAGATGCCCCACTGCCCCATTCGCAAAGGCATAGGTGACGCTGTAGGCCAGCGGATTGTCGCCTTCAGTTTCCACCAGAGCCGCGTCCCTCGCAACATAGCGTGCCTGAACGCTGTCGATTTCGCCGCACCAGTACCGCATGAGGTCGGTTTGATGAATCCCTGCTTCTACGGCCGAACTGCCCGACCACTCCTGATACGCCGTCCACACCCGGCTTGCAGGTCCGCCTAGCGCCTCTGTCGGCGTGTGCTTTGCATTGTGGCTTTCAACGGTACCCGTATGCACCATAGTTGCCATGACTATTCGTCTATCGCTGAGAAACTCGCGCATCGCGGCATGCCAGCCATCGTACCGCTGCTGAAAGCCAACTGCGGCAATGACCCCATTGCGCTCGATGGCAGCGTGCATGGCAAGGGCCTCATCCAGGTGCAGACTCATCGGCTTCTCAACGAAGAGGTCAAGGCCGCGATCGGCAGCGCAAACTACCTCACCGTTGTGCCGATTGGGGGGAATGCACACGTAGAGCGCGTCAAGCTCCTCGTCCTCAACCAGCGACTCAAATGCGGTACAGCAACGGATTTGTCCCTGGCGGTAACTCGGCACATGGCGCCGTACTTTGGATTCCTCCAGATTAGGCGGGTACATATCCCCAAGCGCAGCGACTCGTACAAGCCCCATTTCCTGTAAACGCCAAAGCGCTGCAAGGTGCTGCAATCCACGTTGTCCGACGCCTAAGATGCCGATCCTTGGCGGTGTGACCATACTGAGAATTCTCCTATGCGACGCACGGTACGGTCCTCTGTTCCTTCCGAAGCAAACTTCGTTTTTCCGAGCGTACAGCCTCTAGCTGCTCAATCTTGTTATCTGTCCGATGTTGTAGAGTTTGCTATTTGGAATCAGGGACGAAAGCCGAGATGCCGTCTGCTTCAGCGTGGCAAACTTTGCGACAGGCTTAGAATGAACGGAAGACTCATTGCCACATGGCTCAGCGGGGAGACTGCCGGCATCTTCAACGAAAGGAAGACGTACAGGTGGTGTCCAGGCAATCCGGAGCATTGGCACAGCCTTTCCTTAAAACCTAGGAATGATTGCATTCCTCTTAACGCGATGAAACCTCGGCTATAGAGAACACCGAACCGTGTCCACAGCAGGCAATTCCAAAATTACGCGTTCACTTCAGCAGTTGGGTATTAGTACGGGAGTTTGGTTTCCGGATTCTCTTGCAGGTATTGTGCGAGGCGCACGCCTAAGTTCTCCTGCAGTTGGATGCTGAGGCCGCCGTCAACTACCAATGAGTGGCCGGTTACGAAGCTTGCTTGATCCGAGCAAAGAAACGCAATTGAATTCGCGATCTCCTCCGGCCTGCCGCAGCGCCGCAGCGGATACTGTTCTTCGAAGAACGCGTAACCGCTGGGATTGTCCTGCCACATGTGAGTCTGGATGTTTTCGGTCACGATATGGCCCGGGCAGATGGCATTCACGCGAATGCCCCGCGGGCCCAGTTCAATTGCCATCTGGCGCGTCATGCCGATAACTGCGCTCTTGCTTGCTTCGTAAACGAGAAAATTAGCGGACTGCAAGAGACCGTGCACTGACGAGATGTTGATAATGCTGCCGCCGCCATTGCGCTCCAGGTGCGGAATGGCGTACTTGCTGGCGAGGAACAACGCCTTGGCCATGACGGCAATTCCGGAATCCCAGGCTTCTTCAGTTGTCTCGAGGATTGCGGTGTCGCGAGCTGCCGTCGGTGAATACGCGTTGTTTACAAGCATGTCCAAACGTCCCCACGTCTCTACCGCGAAATCGATCATCTTGGTTAAGTCGGCGGAACTGCCCACATCAGAAACGGAGACTTCCGCAATTCCTCCGGCCTGACGTATAACCAACGCATTCTGCTGCGCTGCTTCCTCGTTTATGTCGGCAATGAGGACCTTGGCGCCGTCTGCAGCCAGTCTTCTCGACGTCGCGCCACCAATACCCAGCGCACCGCCGGTTACAATGGCGACTCTGCCCGAGAAATCGTACATAACCGTATCACTCCCTCGCTCAATGCTCACCTACCTGCCCGGCTCAAGCAACGTTATTCGCGCCAGGACCTCCGGATTTACGACGCTCTCCGGCAGCGTAGCCTGCAGCACACAGGCAACCGCGTGGGCGGTGCGTGTTTGCAGTTCCGCCAGCGACTCCTCGCTATAGAAGGCAACGTGTGGTGTTGCAATTAGATTCTCCTGCGCGAGGAGCGGCTCATCCCAGTTCGGAGGCTCCTCGGGCAGCACGTCGATGCCGGCAGCGGCTAGGTGTCCTGAGGCCAGCGCCGCGGCCAAAGCTTCGCTGTCAACCAAGCCGCCGCGAGAAGTATTGATGAAGATTGCCCCCCGTTTCATCTGGCCGAAGCGCTGCCGGTCGAACATGCACGCTGTCATGGGCGTGAGCGGCAGGTGCAAACTCACAAAGTCGGAGTGACTCAAGAGTTCGGTCAATTCAACAGCCCGGCAGCCAAATTTGTGGGCCAGACTGGGAGTCAAACTGGGGCTGAAGGCGAGCACGTTCAGACCCAGTGCCTGCGCCTTAGCCGCCACTCTCTTGCCTATCCGACCGAAGCCTACTATCCCTAGCGTCTTTCCGTGAATTCTAAAGAGGGGCATGCCAACTTTGCTGTTCCAGCTCTCGTCGCGTACGGCTCGGTCGTAGCGCGCCAGGCGGCGGGCGCACGCAAAGAGGAGCGCAAGCGCGTGCTCCGCAACTTCCTCGACGCAGTAATCCGGCACATTGGTAACCACCACGTCGCGGCTCGAGGCAACATCCACGGCAATGTTATCAACGCCGATTCCGTAGCGTGCGACGACTTTGAGACGATCGGAGGCACGCACTACCGCGGGCGTAACCGAGGCAAAGCACGTCATGATGCCGTCAACGCCGACTTCGTCGAAGGCACCGGCGGCGAGACGTGCCAGAGTCTCCTCATCGCCGCTGGGCGAGGGGATTAGCTCCACACCGTGTGGTTCAAGGATTCCCCGCTCTCGGTCTAACGTAGGCCACACGTAATCGGTTATGAGAACTCGATATGCCATGCACTCTTCTCTCTAAGTGGCGCCTGGCCGGTTACTTCGCTTGCCGCCGCGCGCCAGCACAACAAGCAACGCAGCAACGATGACGCCGAGGATGGCCAATGCGTAAATCTTCTGAATAGGAGTAGGCAGCAATAACGCAATGGCGCCGAAGGCTGCGGACAACGACCAGTACACGACCGCAATGCCAATAGGCGGAAGCCCAAGCTCCGAGAGTCGATGATGCAAGTGGCTCGTGTCTCTGTGGTAGAAGCGTCCGCCCTGGAGTGTCCGTCGGATAATGGACCACGCCACGTCGATGGCCGGTACCCCAAAGATGAGCAACGTTGTCGCCAGTTTTGCGCCGCCAATGATGGCAATTGTGCCCAATGCAAAGCCCAGAAAGTGGGAGCCGCTGTCCCCCATGATTATGCGCGCGCGGTAGACGTTGAAGGGAAGAAATCCGAGAATCGCCCCGGCAAGAATGAGCGGAAGGAAGGCAATGCTGAACTGTTGCAGCGACATGCTAAGGAAGAAGAGCACGCCTGCCCCTATAAATGACAGTCCACCGGCCAACCCATCGTACCCGTCGACAAAGTTGATGGCGTTCATCATGCCGACGATCCAGAACAGCGTAATGATAACGGAAAGCCAAAGCGGAAAGAAGATATGTCCCTCCATGGCGTTGGCCAGCCAGCCTGGAAAGGTGAAGCCGCCTCCGAACGGATCGCGGACAAACTCTATGAAAACGCCAAATGAAATTGCAATCCCGGCCGCCGCGATTTGCGCGACAAACTTGGGGAGGGGCGGCAGCCCGCGCACGTCATCTATGAGCATTACAAGTGTAATGAGCGCGGCGCCAGCCAGCAGACCGACAAACCTTAGGTTGAAGGTGAGATCTTCTCGCAGCCAGATAGCAACGAGCAGTGTTCCGGTAAAGGCCGCGAACATAGCGAGACCGCCAATGCGCGGCACGGCTCTTGCATGTACGCGCCCAATCCCAGGCTCATCTAACCAGCGCAAGCGCAGCGCTAACCGGCGCACTGCGTCAGTCATGACCAAGGCAACTACTGTGGCGGAAATGAGGACAAGCAAGAGGCTGCTTGTTGCCGGTTGCACAATGTTAACCAGATTGAAGGCTGTGCGGGTGGTTTCTTGTCTGCAAAACAGTATACCACCCTGCAATTTGAGACTTCCCCCTTAGACGACTACGCCAACTCAGCGGTACAATGACCTTAGGAGGAGAATTTGGTCATGCGAACAACAGACCGCGCCATGGCAAACCAGGATGAGGGTCCGCAAAGACTGCCCGAGCATCGCCCGGAGCATATGCAGGCCGATGATAGCGACCCGTTGGGCTTCATGGGCGGCTTTGTGGCCGGCGCCATGTGCAGCGCGGTGGGTTCGACGACGTGGCTATGGTCGCTTGGCGAGTTGCTGCTAAATGTAGTGCCGCAACTCGAGCGCTTTACACAGCCAACGCGGCCGCTCTTGAATCTGGACCGGCTGATCGGCGCTGCCGCGGATGAATACGCATTCTTCATTTTCATCGGGGGCCTGTTCTTCTCATTCTTGCCCATCGCGCTAGCGCTCACCCTTAAGGAAGGCGTACAAACGCTTAATCTGCGCAACGGCCTCTTCTTTGGCTGGATGCTGGGTCTCTTTTCAATCCCAATCATGGTCTTCATAGCGTTTACGGAGTCCCTGGGAAAGCTACCCAGTCTCTGATCTAGGAGAGGACTTTGCGGACAATTGCCACTGTCGCAGCGCAAGCTACTGCATAGAATGAGCTAGTTTGAGGGTAGACCCGGCATGCTTGCTCTCAGTTCTCAGAGAGCAAGTTGTGCAGAGAGCTGGCAAGGAATGGCATGGGCAATACTTGACCAAAGCAATTTGAGACTTGAGCAGGACACCCGACGACCTGCCTGCGTGTCAAAGGAGTGCCCTCGTTGGCCGCTTGCGGCCTGCGACTTCATACCGGCGCAATTCCGATAAACTTGGCATTTACAGTATCGGCCATTTGCATTTGAAGACAATGTCACAAGAATCTTCAGACGTAGAAATGAGCTCGGTTCAAGGGGAATACTTGATCCGAGTGTACACAACGCTCCGCGAAGGCTCCAGGGTGGTTGGGTCTCGCTTGGCAGAGCGGCTGGGAGTATCGGCATCCGCAGTCACGCAGGCATTTCAACGCATGGAACGCCAGGGTCTTGCAGTTGTCGACCAAGATTGGGGCGTTCAATTGACGCCAAAGGGACGGAGCATAGCCGAGTCGATCATCAGACGACACTATCTAATCGAGAGACTATTGGTTGACACTCTGGGCTTCGATTGGGCAGATGCTGACGATGAGGCAGAACGACTCGAACACGCCCTCTCTCCCAAGCTGGAATTGTACTTATTTGAGAGTCTAGGCAAGCCGACTACGTGTCCGCACGGCAACCCCTTTCCAGGTTCGCCCAATGAGGAACGGTTGCTTGGCGCGCGCAAGTTGACGGAAACTCGCATTGGAGAGACCGTAAAGATCCTGCGCATAACCGAAGAAGGTGAAGACGACGGCGAGCTTCTCCGTTTTGCCCACGATCAGAGCTTGCTGCCGGGCAGACCGGTTTCCGTCGAAGACATCGACCTGAGGGCCGGGCATCTGACGTTGGGCTCTGGGGAAAACGAAGTTTTAATCCCCGTACGCTGGGCCCAGTGCATACGCGTTTCGGGACCTGTTTCTGACGTAGAACCCCGCTAGTATCCTACTAAACTGGATTTCGGTATGCGCAGCTTTACCTAACGTGCCGATGATGCCTCTTCCAGGTAGTCGGAGAGCGCTTCCTGCCACGGGCGGAGGTCATCTTGACCGAGTGCTGCAAGCCGTTCGCGCGCCAAGACCGAGTAAGGCGGGCGCACTGCAAGTGTAACGTATTCCTGAGAAGTGGTGGGAGAGAGAGCCGCGTCAATGCCCGCCAATTCGAAGATGGCTTTGGCAAACTCATACCACGTGCAGGAACCGGAATTTGTAATGTGAATGAGGCCGGCTACGTCCTGCCGGATCAGCCGTGCAACCCTCTGCGCGAGGTCCTTGGTTGAGGTGGGAGTACACTCCTGGTCGTCTACTACCCGGAGTGCGGCGCCTTCCCGTGCCTTACGAAGCATTGTTTGGACAAAATTTCCGCCCTTGCCGCTTGCGCCGGCGATGCCATACAGACCGCAAGTACGAATTACCACCGCCCTCCTCCACGTCAGTTGCGCGAGGTATTCTCCTGCCAGCTTGGACGTTCCATACACGGAAAGGGGTGCGGGGGGATCATCCTCGCGCAAAGGCGCGCGCTTTTCCTGACCGCCAAAGACGTAATCCGTACTGAAGTGGACGAGCTGCGCATTGAGTTCACCGCAGAGTTGGGCCAGGTGGCGCACGGCAAAGGCGTTGGTGGCAAAGGCGGGTTCTTGCTGTGTCTCGCAGTCATCAACGCGATGAAAAGCCGCAGTGTTTATGAGGACGTCCGGCCTATAGGACCGGACCACCGCAGTCGCCTGCGCATAGTTGCAGATGTCTAGCTCTTGGCGGGACAGTGCGCGTACGTCATCCTCGGCCAACGCACGTTGCAAGTCGTATGCGAGTTGTCCGTTTCCGCCCGTAATGAGGATGCGCATCTTACTCTAATCTAACTCACCTTCAACGAGAATCTATTCACTAGGCTTGAGTCCGACCTGAAACGCCGGGGTTTTCAGTAGTTTACTACTTTGAAAGTAAGTTCGTTCCTTTGTACGCACTTTTCCGGCAAGGCAAGCGCACTGTGCAGTGTGGGGTATCCTATTTTTAGCCGCAGTGGAGTTTCACCAAGCCTCTTAGTTCTTAGTTGTTTTCCCTGCAGATACTCCTGTGGTTGTGGAGGACCGTGGTGCAAACCACAGTGACAAGCCCGCAAGCAGAGCAAACGACGGCTGCCGTCATCGTCGGCGGAGGGCCGGGAGGCCTTGCCGTTTCGCAACAATTAGCTGTACGTGGCTTGCAAAACATTGTCCTGGAAAAGGGCGCATTCCCCGGCTGGATGTGGGCGCGCACGTACGACAGTCTGTGCCTACATACGGGGAGGCATCTTAGCGCTTTGCCGGGCATGTCGTTTGCAAGGGGCGCCAACCTCTTTCCCTCGCGTGCCGAATTCTTGAGCTATTTGGAGAGCTATACGGAGCGATTTAGCCTCCCTCTCAATTTAGGTGTTGAGGCAAGAGCCCTCAAGCAACACGGGGACGCTTGGCAGGTCGAAACCAATGAAGGGACGTATGCAGCACGCGTCGTTGTGGTTGCAACCGGAATCATGTCCTCCCCAGTGCTGCCAAGTCTCCCAGGAATGGATAAATTTAAGGGAGAACTGATCCACAGTTCTTCGTACAAGAAGCCCGATTCCTTTGCCCACAAGCGCGTGTTGGTTGTAGGAATCGGGAATTCCGGCGCTGAAATTGCGGTAGAACTTGCCGGTGCGGAGGCCCGCGTGGCCGTATCCGTCCGATCCGGCGCAAACGTTGTGCCGAGAAGCGTCGCTGGGATTCCAACCCAATACTTGGGCTGGGGAATCTCCTGGCTGCCCCGCGGCGCGCAACAACGATTGACCCGTCTGTTTGGGCTTGTGGGCGCAATTGTACGCGGCGGCAATCCGATTCCACGCAAACGAGAGCTAAGCAACTGTCCCGACGTTCCCCTCATCGGTCTTAAACTGACCAACGCCATTCAGTCCGGTTCAATTGCCCTGCTGCCGGGTATCGCCGGCCTCTCTGCCAATGGCGCGAGCTTTGCTGACGGGAGCCAGCATGGCTTCGACTCGATAGTATTCGCCACGGGGTATCGTGCGGCCATGGAGTGGATGGGCAGCTATGCCGACCGGGACGAATGCGGCTTTGCCAAACGGCGGGACCGGGTACGGAGTTTGGAACACTCGGGCCTCTACTTCATCGGACACAATTATGACGGCAGAGGCGGTCTATATAACATCGCCGTGGACGCAAAACGCATCGCTCGACAAATCGTAGGCGGTTAAAAGCTATGGTATTGGCCGAAGGACCAGAGCGCCGTTGCCAGGACCATGTGAAGCCAGATTGGGATTGTGCGCTTGAACCACCTTCTTTCCGGCTTGCGTGTCATCGTGAGCACGTAGCGCACAATCATCGACGAGAAGTAGATAAACGCCGCTAACCTAATGGGCGTTGCCATGTTCTTCCACCATTCCAATGCAAAGAGCCCGCTATCTCGGTACACGTCGGCTACGACAAATGCCATGAGCGCCAGGAGCAGCAATTGAGCTGGCAAGAGATAGCGGTATGGCATCAACCCCGAATACCAGTGCTCCATCGCTGGCAGCCAGCGGGGAGCGAAACGCGCTACGACCACCTGTCCGGCGACTCGCAGTGCAAACAAGATAGCGCAAACGAAGAGCACCCATTCGACGTCTGCCATGCAAGAACTCCCGCGAATTAGGCAATCTTATTTTGTAGTACTTGACTCTATATTTGGTTTAGTGGCAAACTGTATCCCGCCTAAAAAAACATCATGCTTCACACTTTCACTTATCGTTCTATCTAGTGTGCCATCCCCGGCACTGTGATTTTCCCACTCTAGACCGTAAGCGGCACTTCTGTTTTCCGTAATTCCGCCTACTCTACTCTCGCACTCACATTTTGCAACCGGCCCGTTAGGCCCACACATCTTACTCTCGTCTGCAGAAGGATTCATTAAATTCTTCTGCAGGAATCCCAAGACGGCATTCGTAGCTCACTTAGCTTTTGAGGAGGTTGCACGTGAATCCTCTATGCGTGACATTGGCTCTCGCGGTAAGTATTCTGAACAGGCTGCGTGGCGCGCGACAGTTAGTCACCGGCCAAATCAGCATTCCAATTGTCGTTGCGTTCTCGGTCGGGCTATTGGCATTGGTGGCTGCCGGGGCTTGGTACAAGAGCCCTGTACTTGCCTCGCCAGTGGATTACTGTTCGCCTGGAGCCTACACAGGCGCAATCGTGGCCCGGGACGGTCAGAAACTCACGTATCAGGCCGCAGACGTTCAAGCGCTCTTCGAGAGCGCATGGGGACAAGACGCGGCGGCTCGTTGGGTATTTGAGCACAACTGTATACTTGGTTCTGACTATCCTGCGCAGACTCCATCTCTCTCTGATCAGTGTCCATATACAGAGTACACGGGTGCACTGGAGGCTCGAGATGGGCTAACCCTATCCGATCAGACGGCTTTCATTCAGAATCTATTCGTCACCACGTGGGGAACGCATGCTCCCGCGCGCTGGGTGTATGAGCACAATTGTGCTCTTGGGCCCGTGAGTGTGCTTGCAAGTGTGCTCAAGTTCCACCGCACCGGGCAGAGCAATCCCCAACTGGGATCTGGTGTCGACCAAATTCCCACTCCGACTCCGGAACCCAGTTCCAATTCAGACTCCAATTCAGACTCTAGCTCAGACTCTGACCCCGGATCCAGTGGGAACTGGCAGGGCTACTACGTCGAAGACGACATCGGCGGGAGTTGGGACCGGATGTGCCAGGCATTCATGGATTATAAAATCTCGCCCGATTTTGTATACGAAAGTGGCAACGAGGCTCTGTTTCACCCGTTGATGAACGAAGAAACTAATATGTATCTTGAAGAGTGCCAGCGGTCGCCAAGATAAATCCAGATCATAAGATCGTAGGACTGGTTTGCAGTAAGCGACGCGCGTTCCTAGGAACGCACGTCGTGCGCCACGCGCATCCCTTCTCGCTGCGATTATCGCTTGGTTAGCAACTCCTTCCCCACGGATTCACGTCTGCCAAGACACAGTTGCATCTGAATGCGAATTCCAAAGTCTCTGAGGCGAGGCCGGCTAGAATCTGCCGGCCGACATGGAGAGCAGAAGTCCTGGCAACTGTCTTGCTGTGCAGTGAGATACTCGCCGGCAGCGACCCGGCAGAATTTTAAGATACATCCTTGCGTTCCGCACAGAACGCTCCTCTTGAATCACGGGACGTAATGACGCGGGCAAGCAGCACTTCAGTTCCCCCTACCATCTTCGGATCCCGTGTCACGAGCTCGCACTGTCTACGCGCAAGCTGCCGGTAATTCGCGCCCTTGGCAATTCAATCTGCGCTAGTAGCTTTGCAACGCAAATGCCCGCAGACTCGACGTTCGAATCCTGCACCCAGGTGTCGTCCAAAGAATGTGGCCGGCGGCGGTCATTTGTGTAAAATACGCACTTGCCATCAGACTATGGATACTCTGCGCGAGCGAGTGGGCGAGGAGCACGGCGGCCTTTCAAGACACCTAATGCACACTGGAAAATCTACACTCTCACTAGTTTGCGCTTAGGCCACGAAAGAGCAGCTAACTGTGAGACCCGCTTCCATGAACTGGTCCGCTCTATTGCTCAAAACATCTCTTGACAGACACTATGGTAGTTGGTAAGTTAATGCGCAGCACTTCCATTGATTCTTTCGCGACTTCACCTATCTACGTTCGTTAGTTTGTCAGGTGATTCACAGCAATCCTGACACCGGAAGACAAGGGTGCCGCCAACTCTGCCGGATTAGTGTCGACCGAGTGATTTCCGCTCATCCGCTTTGCACCAAGGTTGACCCCGCATAATGATGGACAACAAGGCTGTTGGGATCCAATAGTCAGCACTGGAACGATAGTATCTCTTAGTAGTTTTTTGCTTGTCTGTGGGTAGACAGGAGCGAGAAGTCTAGAGCACAGTCTTACCGCCAAAGTCCCCATTACGATTCCATATAGTGGTGTTTCCAAATGCTCCAAAGTTGCCTTATTCAATCCAGCATTGTACTTGCCAGTCAAATTGAAGGAGACCCAGACAAGAAGGCGACTGAAATAGGTTGAGAACGATTTCGAGTTCAGGTATTGTGTTCACCAAGACCAAGTCGCAATTCTAAGGAGATGCGCCCAATGGGAGTTACCACCGAGCGGCAAGACAACACCTTAATCGCAAAGACCGAGGGTCGCATTGATGGTGCTAATGCCCGTGAGTTTCAAGATGCTTTAGACACCGCAATTGACTCAAGCGAGCGTCAGGTGGTCTTGGATCTGGAAGAAGTCTCTTACATTAGCAGTGCTGGCCTTCGCGTTATTTTGCTCACTGCAAAGTCCCTGCAAAAGCAGGACGCTAAGTTCGCCGTGTGCTCGCTCTCTGAGTCAATCCGGGAGATATTTGAGATCAGCGGCTTTGATCAAATTATTGCCGTTCACGATTCGCGGGACGAAGCAATAGACGCCCTCAAAGTCTAGTCTGCCCATTCTATCGCAGCGTCGATAACTCTTGCTGGCCCATGGGTACCCATCTATGGGTCGAGTAATGTTGTGGTTGAGGAAGGGAACGATGGAACCACCGTACAAGATCCTCGTCGTCGATGATGAACCTGATCTCGAGCCACTAATGCTGCAGCGAATGCGGCGACACATTCGAGCAGGACGCTATACTTTTGTCTTTGCTCATAATGGCGTGGAAGCGTTGGAACGCCTAAATCAACAGGACGACATCGATATGGTGTTATCCGATATCAACATGCCTCGCATGGACGGTCTGACGCTGCTCGAGCAGATACCCAAAGTTGATCCCAACATTCGCTCGGTGATTGTTTCAGCATACGGCGACATGAAGAATATCCGAACGGCTATGAACCGGGGGGCGTTCGACTTCGTCACCAAGCCACTGGATTTCGCAGACCTTCAGATAACTATCGATCGCACCCTAAGCCATATGACTGAGTGGCGCGAGGCGCTTTCTTCGCGTGACAAGTTGGTTGCGCTGCAGAATGAACTGAACGTCGCCAGCCAAATTCAACAGTCGATCTTGCCCACCCAGTTTCCTCAAGGTTCGCAGTTTAGCATCTATGCAAGCATGGAACCCGCGCGTAACGTTGGCGGGGACTTCTATGACGTACTGACTTTGGAAGACGACTTGATTGGTCTCGCAATTGCGGACGTGTCCGATAAAGGGGTCCCAGCCGCGCTCTTCATGATGTCCAGTCGCACGTTATTGAAAGGCTCTGCCATTGGCATGGGTGAGCCCGGCGATGTCTTGGGTGAAGTTAACGAACTTCTCCATGAAGACAACGACACTGGGATGTTCGTCACCATTCTCTACGCTGTCTTTAACCCGTTCAGTGGAGAGTTCGCGTATGCCAATGGCGGGCATAACAGTCCTCTCATCGTGCGCCCGGACGGTAGTTCATCGTTGTTGCCGCTGACGGGAGGCATAGCGCTCGGCGTAGCGCCTGATATGCCGTATCAACAGCAAATACTGACCTTAGCTCCCGGCGAATTGGTATTCCTCTATACCGACGGTGTCACGGAAGCCATGAACGATGAGGAGGAAGAGTATGGGGTGGAGCGCTTGCAAGAGGTTTTTGCGGCTAGTCCTCCTCAGGATCCTCATGAAGCAATCGAAGCAGTCTTCGATAGCGTGAACGAATTTGCGGGTGATACGCCCCAGTCCGATGACATTACGTGCTTAGCATTGCATCGTAGCGAGTCGTAGAGTTGAGTTCAGAGCTGCGTTTGAAAATTGAGACCAAACGGGATGAGCTTGACCGGGTCTCGGAGACCATAGAAGAGTTCGGTCTGCAAGAGGATTGGCCTCTAGACCTTGTCTTCAAGGTTAGCTTGGCGTTGGAAGAGATTGTCATCAATGTCATGAACTACGGACACGATGACGGCCTCCATGAAGTTGAAATAATCCTATCTTGTAAAGATGAATCACTTACCATCGATGTCGTAGATGACGGCCGGGCCTTCGATCCGTTGAACGACGCTCCCAAACCCGACGTAACCGCAGAACTTGAGGATAGGAACATAGGCGGTCTTGGCGTCCACTTAGTGCGCAAGATGATGGATGATGTCCGATATCGGCGGGAGCAGGGCAAGAACCACTTGACAATGGTCACGAGCATTGAAAAATGAAACGGGTCTCTAACCTACCGGCGACCCCATTAATGCGCATGGTATCGAGGGTTATCGGTGGATTAATTGTCGCTGTACTCCTCGTTGGCTGCTCCACGTCAGATGAGGGCGTTGCAAGTAAAGTAGCGCCCACCACGTCCACGCCGGAAGCTGTTGTCGAAGCTACCCAGTCTGCGCCCGGCGTCACTGACGAACAGGTCCTCTTCGGCCAATCTGCTGCCTTCACCGGTCCTGCCGCAGAGCTCGGCAAGAACATGGAGTTTGGGATCAGGGCCGCTTTCACTGAAGTCAACCGGAAGGGCGGTGTCCACGGTCGAGAGCTGATTCTGCTCATAGCAGATGATGCCTATGAACCGGAAGCCGCCATTGCCAAAACCAGAATGCTCATCGAGGAGCACGGTGTCTTCGCTCTCATTGGCGCCGTTGGCACGCCGACCTCCCGCTCTGCAGTGCCGGTTGCACTAGAAGCAGGTGTTCCCTACATTGCTCCCTTTACCGGCGCCGAATTTCTGCGCAACTCGGACCTTTTCAATGTAGTCAATATGCGCGCCTCTTACTATCAAGAAACCGAAGAAATGGTGGAACGTCTGACCACCGATCTCGGCATCACGCGCATCGCCGTATTGTACCAGGATGACTCGTACGGTCGCGCCGGGTACAACGGCGTGCGGATTGCCCTGGAGAGGCGCGAGATGGACATGGTCTCCATCGGGGTCTACACGCGCAATACCATTGCGGTAAAAGCGGCCCTGTTGGACCTCCGGCGCGGCAATCCCGAAGCGGTGATCATGATTGGCGCTTATCAGCCGGTTGCCGCACTTATCCTTTGGGCACGGCACACGGGCCTAGATGCGGTTTTCATGACAGTATCTTTCGTCGGCAGCAATGCCCTGGCACAAGAACTGGGGCCCGCCGGTGTCGGCGTTTTCGTGACACAGGTGGTTCCTTTTCCAACGGACTCAGACTTTCCAATCGTCAAAGACTACCTGCGCGCCATTCGTGAACTGTCTTCCTGGCATGATCCCGGCTTTGTCTCCCTTGAAGGCTATCTTGCCGGACGTCTGGCAATTGCGGGACTTGAGCGCTGCGGCCCGGAGCCCACGCGTGAGTGCTTTCTCGAGAGCATCCGCAATACCGGCCTAATTGATCTCAGCGGATTTGAATTGGACTACGGCGCAACTGATAATCAGGGCTCGGATGAAGTCTTCCTTACGATGATTGGCCCCGATGGCGAGTATCAGCCTGTAAGCACCCTGAGGAAAATTTCACCGTGATAGGTCAATTCAGAGGGCTGCTTGAAAGCCGGTTCCGGATTTCAACACAACTCTATTTGGGCGTTGGCGGCGCGGTGATGCTCGTTCTTGCCGCCAGCCTCGTGGGTTGGTTTTCCTTTAATCGCGTCGGTGATCTGCAGAACCGGGTAAATGAAGGCCGTGTGCCCGAAATGGAAGCCGCCTTCGGCGTTGCTCAGCACAGCAACTCGCTCGTGGCCGCCGCACCGCAGCTTACGACCGCCGCGACGCCCGCAGACTTCAACCGTGTTTTCTCCGGTATTGGAGAGGCGTACAGCGCCCTAGAAGAACAATTGGCTATTCTGGAGAAGAATGCCGACGCGGGAGACGAGCGCTTCGCTCGCATCCGCGAGCGCGCTGATGCCCTGATTGCCAACATTGAGGCAGTGCAAGGTGGAATGTCTGAGTCATTCTCGCTGAACGAACAAAGCGAAGCATTGCGTGGACAACTTACAAAAGTGCGCGACAGCCTGGAAGAAACGTTGATTCCGGTTATCGACGACCAGATCTTCTACACGATCACAGGTTTTACCACGCTTGGAGAAAGCGGCGCGCCGCGTGCAGAGCATTTTTCGGAAGTAGAATTCAGTCGCTACTATCACCTTGCTGCGTTACATACGCAAGCAAATATCGCGACCGAGCTTCTCGCAAACTCATACGTTCTTTCCGATGCGGAGCTCATTGAACCCCTCAAGGAGCGCTTCGAGTCCGCTGAAAGTCGTATCGAGCGGAGTCTGTTTGCGCTTGCCGACTCGCCGTTCTACGACGAACTTGCCCCGAAATTCGCGGATTTGTTCGCATTAGAGAGTGTATTTGAATTGCGCGCGCAGCAATTGCGACTCGTTGCAAACCAGGAAGACTTGCTTGCCAGCAATCGCGATCTTGCCACCGAACTTGTGCTGGAAGTGACCGGTCTGGTTGATGCAGCCTCCGTGAGCGTCGAGCAAGCTGCCGAAGCATCGACACAGGCAATTCTGACCGGTCGCCTGCTCTTGCTCGCGATTAGTGTCGTTAGTGTCGGCGGCGCGCTCGTCATCGTATGGTTATTTGTCGGACGCGTCGTCGTACGTCGCATTGAGATGCTTTCCGGTTGGATGCGGAGCATGGCAGGCGGGGACCTGGAGTCTCAGGTTGAGATCGGCGGACGCGACGAGGTTGCGGATATGGCCGCCGCGCTTGAGGTGTTCCGCCGCCACGCGCTGGAAGTACAACGTCTCAACCTGGTGGAAAAACTGGCGGATGAGCTACAGGGCAAGAACGTAGAACTGGAGAGTGTGCTCGCCGATCTGCGCAGGGCGCAAGATCAAATCGTCATGCGCGAAAAGCTGGCGGCCCTCGGTGAGCTTACTGCCGGCGTGGCCCACGAGATCAAGAACCCGCTGAATTTCGTCAAGAACTTCTCCGAGGCTTCTCAAGACCTCTTGGAAGAACTCCGGGAAGTGCTCGGCGAAAACGGCGGCGAACTAAGTGAGGAAGATCGTGATCTTGTTGACGAGATTTCGGGTGATCTCACGGGCAACCTTGAACGTATCCATACCCACGGCGAACGTGCGAACCGCATTGTACATGACATGCTTTCCATGGGCCGAGGCGCCGGTGGGCAGCAGCCCACGAATATCAACAACCTTCTCGATGAACACTCCCGCCTTGCCTACCATAGCAAGCGCGCCACCGATTCTGAATTCCAATTGGACTTGAAGCAGGACCTTGACCCCGACATGGGCGAGATCGAGGTTATCCCGCAGGATGTGGGGCGGGTCTTCTTGAATATGGTGAGCAATGCGTGCGATGCAACTGATGAGAGACGGCGTGCCGGCGAGCAGGCAGACGGCGCTACCGACTATAGCCCCACCGTCTGGCTTGCCACGAAACGGGGTGAGGAATTCGCCGAGATGCGCATCAAAGACAATGGCACCGGCATGCCCCCTGACGTAGTCGAGAAAATCTTCAACCCCTTCTTTACTACCAAGCCTACCGACAAGGGCACCGGTCTTGGCCTTGCAATGTCCAGCGACATTGTGCGCCGGCACGGCGGGAACATTCGCGTCGAATCCAAACCCGGTGAATTTACTGAGATGATCATAGAATTACCGCTCGCGCCGGTGGTAATTGAAGAAGACGCCAACGAAGCGGCGGTTCAAGCGTAGCCGTGTTGTGGTATTTCACGGCCAGTAGGCGCTCGTGTGCCATTGAGAGATAGATGCCACCACTCTTGGGGTGTTCATCGCAAGTCTGGGTGCGCGCAGCGCTTGCACATTGCGCATGGGCAAGCAATGGTCCGGTATACCGCCAACTCGCTGCAAGCATGAAAGCGATTGACACGTCGGCGCTTGAAATTGTGCGCTTGATTTGTTACTGTTCTGGCGGATATGTGTCCCCTGATGCCGCCAAGACCATGCGTGCAATCTGAGCGCCGTTTGAAAGTTCGAAATGATCACCCGATACTTGGTCCCGTGCAAGATTAGTTCGGTAGGTAAAAGCTGACGTGAACTTTGACGACTACCAACTTGAAGCAGATGTATTCGACGAAATGTTCCTGCAAGACGGCACGCCACGGGGACATAGTCGGGACCTTTACAAGCTACTCTGTCAACTGTCCTCCGAGGAATTGACGAGTATTCAGGATCGAGTAACGAGGTCGTTTTCCAATGAGGGCATCACGTTCACGGTCTATGGCGATGACGAGGCCGACGAACGCATAATTCCCATTGACTCACTGCCGCGCATTGTGTCGAGAAGTGAATGGAATGGAATTGAAGCCGGCCTCACACAGCGCGTGAAAGCCCTGAACAGATTCCTGGAAGATGTCTATGGCCGGTCGCGCACGAAGGACCTCTACGGAGAGCCAGGCATAGTCCACGACGACGTTATTCCCGTTGACATGGTGCGAGGCTGTCCGCAATTTCGGGTCGAGATGCGCGACTTCTCTGCCCCTCACGGTACTTGGGTGGCCATTTGCGGCACGGACATCATACGCACTAACGACGGCTTCTGCGTGCTTGAGGACAACTTACGCGTTCCTTCGGGCGTATCTTATATGCTCGCAAACCGCGAAGCGGTAAAGAAGAGCTACCGCCGTCTTTACCGAAGGTCCCGCGTGCTGGAGATAGAACATTACGGCCAGGTGCTCCAGACAACATTGCGAGAGTTAGCACCGGGCGGCAAAGCGGATCCGACAATCGTCTTGCTGACCCCGGGCGTCTACAACTCCGCCTTCTATGAGCACATATTCTTGGCGCGGGAAATTGGCGCTGAGCTTGTGGAGGGCCGAGACCTATTGGTGAGCGATGGCTTCGTCTACATGCGGACTACTTCTGGCCTGAGACGCGTAGATGTCATCTATCGGCGCGTTGACGACGACTTCTTGGACCCGCTTGTCTTCCGCCCTGATTCTCTCCTTGGCGTGCCCGGGTTGTTGCATGCGTACAAGCTTGGCAACGTCGCGCTTGTAAATGCGCCGGGAACCGGTGTCGCGGACGACAAGAGCATGTATGCGTTCGTGCCTGATATGATTCGCTACTACTTGAATGAAGAGCCGCTGCTTGCAAACGTTGAAACCTACCTTTGCCGGCGACGCGAGGACTTAGAATATACCCTTGACAACTTACAGGATTTGGTCGTAAAACGTGTCGGTGAATCCGGTGGCTACGGTATGTTGGTTGGCCCCCATTCGACTCCAGCGGAGCGAGAGGAGTATGCGAAGCAGTTGCGCGCCGATCCGGCCGGATTCATTTCGCAGCCTGTGCTTGCGCTCTCCCGCGCGCCCTGCTTCATCGACGGCCGCTTCGAACCGCGTCACGTGGACTTGCGTCCGTTTGTGCTGCACGGCCGGGAAACCCGCATTGTGCCGGGCGCATTCTGTCGTGTTGCGTTGCGACGAGGCAGCTTGGTGGTCAATTCTAGTCAGGGAGGAGGCGGCAAAGACTTTTGGGTAGTTGATGGTTAATCGGATTGCATTCATCAGGAGGAGGAGTGATTGATGGTTCTCACCGATGTTGTTGTTCGCCATCGCCGTATTGCCGTCATAGCGGCGATCGTTTTCTTGACGTTCATCTATTTTCTGCTTCGTCCGCCTGTTGCCCATGCGGCAACTGACGGGGAAACCACCTTCATTCTCAATACGTTTGCGTTCCTGCTTTGGGGCGTATTGGTCATGTGGATGGCGGCGGGCTTTACTATGCTCGAGGCCGGCGCAGTGCGCACCAAGAACGCCTCCATGATCTGCTTGAAGAATATCGGCCTTTATTCTATTGCCGGACTTGCCTACTTTTTCGTCGGCTACAACCTCATGTACGTTGACGTCGATGTCGAGCGGTTTGGGGGACTGATAGGATCATTTAGTCTTCTCTATGGCCCGTCATCAGATGAACTCGCCTTGCTGGATGGTGACCAAAGCGCTGCGGCCGCCGTGATCGAGAGCGGCTACTCGGTCATGTCGGACTGGTTCTTCCAGATGGTTTTTGTCGCGACCACCGCTTCCATCATTTCCGGCGCCCTGGCAGAGCGCGTCAAGATGTGGTCGTTCTTCATCTTCATCTTGATTCTCACTGCATTGATTTATCCCGTTGTCGGCGCTTGGACGTGGGGCGGCGGCTGGCTGAGCGAGATGGGTTTTCAGGACTTCGCCGGTTCAACCATCGTACACAGCACCGGCGGTTGGGCGGCGCTGGCGGGTATCTTGATTGTTGGACCCAGGCTTGGCAAGTACCGCAAGGATGGCACCATAAGGCCCACTCCTCCTTCCAATGTGCTCCTGGTCACTCTGGGTGTTTTCATCCTGTGGCTGGGCTGGTTCGGGTTTAACGGCGGCTCGCAACTGGCGCTGGGCAGCGCGGTCGATGCCGTCGCAATTGGTCACGTGCTCGTCAATACCAACCTGGCCGCTGCAGGTGGCGTGATAGCGGCACTCATCATCTCGCGGCCTTTGCTTGGCCGCACCGATCTATTCGCCGGACTGAATGGCGCGATCGCCGGACTCGTCTCGATCACTGCCGGTCCCGATATCACCCAGCATTACTGGGCCGTTATCATTGGCGCCATTGGCGGTATAATCTGCACCCTCGCGCTCAAGCTGCTGGAGAGTGTCAAGATCGATGACGTCGTTGGCGCCATCCCCGCCCACTTGTTCGCAGGTGTTTGGGGAACGCTGGCGGTTGCTATCGTCGGCGGCGCCGACATTGTCACACAATTGATTGGCATTCTCGCCGTTGGCGCGTTCGTGTTCATCACGTCGCTGATTCTTTGGAAAGTCTTGGACATGGTACTCAGCCTCCGAGTTTCGGCCCAAGTCGAGCGACTTGGTCAAGACACCGCTGAGTTAGGACTGGAGGCCTATCCTGAATTCGTCCTGATGCCCGAGGAACACGACGAAGATGACTAGCCCACAAGGACACTTGGGAACCACCCTCAATGCTCTCACGTAGCGCACGGGGCCTCTACTGGATGGGGCGATACTTAGAGCGGGCGCAACACCAATGCCGTCTCTTGCACTTGCAGACGGCGGCATTGGTGGATCGTCCCGTCCAGGAGATATACTTCGGCTGGAATCGCATTTACATAAGTGTGAATCGCTTGCCGCCCGGCGGCAGTCTCGAGCTCATCGACAGCGATGAATTCACGTTGGCGGATTCCTATACCCTTGCTGATGACCTCACGTTCGAGCGCTCCAATCCCGGTTCTGTCTGGAACTGTCTTGCCATGGCGCGAGAGAACGCCCGCCAGACGCGTAATTGCGTCAGCGCGGATATGTGGTCGCACCTAAATCTGGTGTACTTGCGGATTCAGAAAATGGACATACAAGACATCTGGGCCACGTCCCCTGAGAGCTTCTACGCCGGAGTGAATTCAGACATAGACACATTTATGGGCGTGGCAGCAGCCACTATGTACCGCGACGAGGGTTGGCACTTCCTGCAGTTGGGTCGATTTGTCGAACGCGCCCAACTCCTGATTGCGCTATTCTTGGCGCAGCTTGCTACCGAAGTGCACTTTGAAGAGTCTTCCGAAGCGGACTGGACAAGTTTGTTGCACGCATACCATGCGTTGGAGGTGTACAACCGCAGCTATAGCGTGGAAGTATTGCCGGACCACGTGCTTGACCTTCTCGTCACAGATCCGCTGCTGCCCGATTCCTTGTGCCAGTCGCTCGACGTGATTGGCGCGCAACTCGACGCCGTGGGCGCCGGGCCGAATCTGGAATCCAGCGCCGCGACGCGGCGGCTGGCCGGCCGTTTGGCGTCACTTGTGAATTACAGTTGGCCTGATCTGGAAGACAGGAAAGAAGCGCTGCAGGAAATGGGAGGGTACTGTCGAGACCTTCACGGTCACATCTTGCAGACCTACTTCGATTACCATGTCGAAGATTCTCCCGTGTAGTGCTGCTATGGCCGGCGCAAACCGCTTCGAGATCGAGCACGTTTCACACTACCGCTACACCTCTCCGGCCCGGCACTCGGTGATGGCCGTCTGCTTGATGCCGCGCAACAGCACTAAGCAGCAGCTCATCCACTTTGAAATCACTACAGACCCGCTCTCCTCACTGGGTTCAGAGACGGACGCGTACGAGAACACCAAGCACGTCTTTAGCGTGCATCAGTGGCATGATTCGCTAAAGATTACGACCCGTGCCACGGTGGATACGGGGCCGGCAGCCCACCTTCCCACCGCGCTGGCCGCCGATGCGTGGGACAGAATCCGCTCTTGGCGCGATTCGTTCGCGCTCTGGGATTTCACCCACGACAGCCCGTTGGCGGGGTCCTCGCCCGCCCTCACTGCCTTCATCGAGCGGGAGCATATTGAAGCCTCCGACGACCCGCTGCAGTCCGTAGGCATGCTCTCGGAAAAGCTGCATCGCGTATTCGAATATGTGCCGGGCAGCACGTCGGTTGCCTCTCCCATCGATCACACTTTGGAGTCCGGTCGGGGAGTATGCCAAGACTATTCCCACGTCATGATCGCCATCGCGCGTTCATGGGGCGTGCCGGCCCGCTACGTTTCCGGCTACGTGCATGTCACGGGCGAAGGCCGCCAGCCCGCCCCGGCTTCGTCGCAGACGCAGACTCCGTCGCAGACGCAGACTTCGTCGCAAACGCCGCAGTCGTCGACCCATGCATGGGTCGAATGCCGCCTGCCCGGACTTGGCTGGGTCGGCTTTGATCCTACCAACCAGACGCTTGCCGGCGACCACCACGTCGCCATCGCTGTGGGCCGGGACTATCAGGACGTGTCGCCGGCAAAAGGGGTGCTGCAAGGCTTTCTCGACAGCATCCTGGAAGTCGACGTGCGCATGCGCCTGCTCCCGCCGACGCAATCCGGAGCAACCACTCCGTCCCAGTTGTAAGGGTGACAGGATTTCTCGCCGTCATTCCTGTAGGTGTTGACTAATTCGTTGACAGAAACTCCTGTCCGCCTGACCGCAATTACAGCTTATGTCATTCCGAGCAAAGCGAGGAATCTAGGGTACATACACTACGCTGTTTCATGGCCTCAGCACACGAGATTCCTCACTGCGCTGCGCTCCGTTCGGAATGACATATGAAGTGGTCATTTACGACGTTTGATCCACCGCTCTTTCTACCAAAACTGTCAACGAATTTCCTGACACTTACAATTCCGAGCCGAGCGAGGAATCTACAGACCTGCAAACACGAGCTCCTGCGTCCTTTCGCATGCATTCAATCTGTCCAACTACTGTCGGCACGTCCAAAGTCCGAACTCACTTGCGGCAGGCTCATCACCCCTTGCTAGTGCGCTCAGGGCGAGCGCTCCTGGGGGGTTCAATGCGGACGGAGCCCATCCTGTCTCTATGGAGCTCCTTTCCTGCGTTTGCCGATGAGCTTCTAGCCTCCTTGCCGCGCCTTTGCTACTATTGCGTTGTCAGCATGTTTGCATTTCGGTATCGGCTTCCGCAGGACTTGAACGGAGGGGCAACGCATGAACAAGACACTCAAGACCATCGTCCACGCCGTGCTCTTCGTGGCGGCATTTATCATCTTCTATCTTGGCCTGGGCGTAGGCCTTGCGGTGAACCCCACCGGCGGCACCGTCCTCTGGGCCCTCGCCGCCGCCATCGCCATCGGCAACTTGCTCTGGATCTTCTACCCGCGCTTGCGCAAACAATAGTTTTGCCCAAACCTCAAACTGATAGTATTCCGATACCCTGGCGTCATTGCACGTCTCCCATTTAAACGTGGTAGGCTTACCCACGCGGAGCAACTGACGGCCGGTACACCAAGGTGAATTGGCGGAGCGGTGTGCTATTTGCCCAAACCGGCATTCAGCCAGCGCTACCGTCCCTTGCATTTCTCACTCTTGTAAGCAATAAAGACTTTGCCATGACCGGACAGCTCTTCACCCAATACTTCCTTACCGATGGCATCAAGAATACTGACGCCTGGCAGGAGGTCGTTCGCGAGCGGCAGTCATTCGCCGCATTCAAGCAATCTCTCATTGACATAATGGGCGGGGTCAGCCCTTCCAGCCCACCCAACGAAGCGGCAACCGAGCAAGACGTGGTGCGGAAGGTATTCGACCTCCTGGGCTGGCGCGACTACCTACCGCAGCAAGGCTCCAAGGGCAACGAGGATGTCCCCGATCACCTGCTTTTCGCCGACGAGAACGACAAGGAGCGCGCCAATGCGCGCACGCATTCTGAAGACCGCTACCAGGACGCGTTGGTGATCGAGGAGAGTAAGCGGTTCGGGCTTCCCCTTGACAGCCGCGACCGGGATGACACTGCGCAACGCGGTACGCCCCACGGCCAAATCCTCCGGTATCTAGCTACTGCGGATAGCGCAACCGACGGTCGCATTCGCTGGGGCATTTTGACGAACGGCGCTGTCTGGCGGCTCTACGATTACCGCACCCGTCCGCGTGCCAGCGCTTTCTACGAGGCGGATGTGCAGACTCTCCTGCAAGAGGATGACGACCACGCCTTGCGCGTCTTCTTCCTGCTCTTGCGGCGCACTGCCTTCACCCTGCACGAGGGCGCAAAGACCACGTTTCTGGAAGAGGCCATTGCCGAGGGGCAGCGCTATGAGCAACGCGTTGCGGCAGACCTATCGGAAGTAGTCTTTACGCACGTCTTCCCCAATTTGGTCGCGGCGCTGGCGGCGAGACTTGCAGCGGATGCCGCAACCGGCAGCGACCTCACCGCCGCGCGCCACGCGGCCTTGATCTTCCTCTACCGGCTCCTCTTCATTCTCTACGCCGAGGACCGCGGCCTGTTGCCCGTTAACGATTCCCGTTACGACGACTACGGTCTGCGCAAGCGCGTGCGCGACGACGTTGCCGCGCGCATGAACGCGAACGACACCTTTTCTAATTCGGCTACGATCCTTTACGACCGCCTCACTAACCTCTTTAGGGTTATAGACCAAGGCGATCCCTCAATCGGCCTGCCGCCCTACAATGGCGGCCTCTTTGCGCCGGAGTCCGCGCCGTTGCTAGACCACGTGCGCCTGCCGGACAACATTGTCGCGGAGATTATCTATGAACTCAGCCATACCCGCAGCGCCCAAAAGGGCGAGACTGCGCGCTCGTTCGTCAACTACCGCGACATGTCCGTGCAGCAGCTTGGCTCCATCTACGAACGCCTGCTCGAGCAGGAGCCGGTGCGCGGGGACGACGGCGACATCGCCATGCGGCCCAATCCCTACGCCCGCAAAGATAGCGGCAGCTTCTACACGCCGCAGGAGCTGGTTGACCTCATCGTGGAAAAGACTCTGGACCCCTTGGTGGAGGAGCGCCTGGCAGCGTTCGAGCAGAAGGCCGCGCGGCTCAAGCGCGATCGCCGGCCCAAGGCAGAGCGAATGCAGGAGCTGGCGGCGCTCGACCCGGCGGCGGCCGTGCTCGACCTGAAGATTCTCGATCCGGCCATGGGCAGCGGGCACTTTCTGGTCACGGCTGTGGACTTCCTCTCCGACTACATCGCCGACCTGGTCGAATACGCGCCCGGCGTGCCGGACTGGCTCGTAGATGACGGCAGCGCGGCCTACGTTTCGCCGCTGGTGGCGCGCATTGCGACCATTCGTCAGGAAATTCTTTTGCGAGCGCGAGAATCGGATTGGACTCTAAACGAAGAGCAACTCACCGATCAGGCAATCATCCGGCGCATGGTGTTGAAGCGCTGCATCTACGGCGTGGACAAGAACCCGCTGGCCGTGGAGCTTGCGAAAGTTTCGCTCTGGTTGCACAGCTTCACCGTGGGCGCGCCGCTCTCGTTCCTGGACCACCACCTGCGCTGCGGCGACTCACTGCTGGGCATGCGCGTGACCGAGGCTGTGGGTGAACTAAGACGCATGGGCAGCTTCTTTATCCAATCCGCCGTGGCTGGCGCGGAAGCCTCCGCCGAGGGCATGGAGCACATTGAGATGCTCTCCGACGCCGACGTGTCCGAAGTGCGGCAGTCGGCGTCGCTGTTCAAAGAGGTCGAAGATACGACCTCCGATCTCCGCGGCCTGCTGGACACACTCTGCGGTCTGCGCTGGCTCACCGCGGGCATGAAAAAGAGAGAGCGCACGCTTTTCGAATTGCCCTTACTTGAAACCCTGGACAAACATGCCGTCGATGCCTTCAAACTGCTAGCGCACGGGCCGGACGTACTTGACAATCGTCAAACCGACGCAGTCCGTCATTCCGATGAAAGCCGGAATCCAGGCTTTCAACCAGGCGTGAGCGACAGTGATCGTCCTTCGCCTGCCGGCGACACCGTCCGTCATTCCGGCGAAAGCCGGAATCCATCTTCCTCTGCAGCCGCGTCTTCCGGTAGCGCAGGTTTGCAACCTGCGCCGACTGAGCGCAAAGAGTTGGCAACCGGTGTCAGCGCGGGACTAGCCCCAGCGCTACCGCATCACGTCGACGCCAGCGACGCAGTCCGTCATTCCCGCGCAAGCGTCGATGCCCGTCCTACCGGCGAAAGTGTCGATGCCCGTCCTACCAGCGAGAGTATCGATGCCCGTCCTACCGGCGAGCGTATCGATGCCCGTCCTACCAGCGAAAGTGTCGATGCCCGGCCTACCAGCGAGCGTATCGATGCCCGTCCTACCGGCGAAAGTATCGATGCCCGTCATTCCCGCGAAAGTGTCGATGCCCGTCATTCCCGCGAAAGTGTCGATGCCCGTCATTCCCGCGAAAGCGGGAATCCATCTTCCTCTGAATCCCTGGACTCCGGTTTCCACCGGAGTGACGATCCGCAAGCCGCGCCATCCTCCGGTAGCGCAGGTTTGCAACCTGCGCCGACTGAGGGCAACGACCCGGCAGCCGACACAAGCGGAGAAACCCTCACCCAAGAATTCGCCGCCCTCTGGCACAACGCCAGGGCCATCGCCGACCGGGAGACCTTCCTGCATTGGGAAGCAGCCTTTCCCGGCGTGTGGGCGCAGTGGCAGGACGCCAATCCAAGCGGCGGGTTCGACGCCGTGATCGGCAACCCGCCCTGGGACCGCATCAAATTGCAGGAGGTGGAGTGGTTCGCCACCCGCGCGCCCGAACTCGCCCGCGCGCCCACCGCCGCGGCGCGCCGAAGCGCCATCAAGGAACTGCGCGGGCAGGGCGATCCGCTGGCGGCCGCTTTCGATGCCGCCAAAGCCCGCGCCGACAGCCTGGGAAAACTGGTGCGGGCGTCCGGCCACTACCCGCTGCTGGGCGGCGGTGACATAAACCTCTACTCGCTCTTCGTGGAACGCGCCCTGCGCCTCGTGAACGCCAACGGCCTGGTCGGCCTGCTCACCCCCTCCGGCATCTACGCCGACAAGACCGCCGCCAAGTTCTTCAAGTCCGTTTCCACACGCGGGCGCGTCGCCGGGTTGTACGACTTCGAGAACAGGAAGATTTTCTTCAAAGACGTGCACGCTTCCTTCAAGTTCTGCGCCCTCATTGTTGGCGGCGCGGAGCGGCAGTTCGCCGAAACCGCCTGCGCCTTCTTCCTCCATGACACCAAGACCACTGAGGACCCGGAGCGCTGCTTCCCACTCGCGCCGGACGACTTCGCCCGCGTCAATCCCAACACCGGCACCGCCCCGGTCTTCCGCACCCGCCGCGACGCCGATATCACCCGCGCCATCTACGCCCGCCACCCCGTGCTCGTCAACCGCTCCGACGGCGCCGAACACAAGACCTGGCCGGTCAAATACGTTCGCATGTTCGACATGACCAACGACTCCCATCTCTTCCGCACCGCCGCACAGCTAGACGAAGAAGGCTTCTATCCCGTCCAAGGCAACCGCTGGCAACGCGGCAAGGAGCTTTACCTACCCCTATATCAAGGCCGCATGATATGGCACTTTGACCACCGGTTCAATTCGGTCAGGATTAACCCGAATAGTACCCACAACCCCTATCTAAGCGAGGAGGTAAGTGAAGCGCAGCACTCGGACCTGGGTTTCATTCCTCAGTCACAGTACTGGGTACCATCCCAAGATGTAGCGCGCGCTCTGCCCGAACGCCCTGGCTACACCCTCGGCTTCCGTGACATTACGAATCCTACAAATGAGCGGACGATGGTGGCGTCAATAGTTCCTATATCTGCATTTGGAAACACTTTGCCGATTCTCATTTCACAAGACCTTGTCGCTTCTCCTGATGATCGACCGCTGGAAGATTGCTCAGTGTTCGCGGCTTCAGGTATGGCTTGCCTAGTGGCAAATCTAAACTCCCTCTGCCTTGATTTCGTCGCAAGACAGAAAGCGCAAGGAACTCACATGAATTGGTACATCGTCGAGCAACTCCCCGTCATCGCGCCCGCTGACTACGACCGCCAATTCGGAGCCACCACCGCCCGCGAACTCGTTCGCGACCACGTCTTAAGACTAACCTACACCGCCCACGACCTGGCGCCGTTCGCCCGCGACCTCGGCTACACAGGCCAACCCTTCATTTGGAATAAAGAAAAACGCCGCCACCTGCGCGCCCGCCTCGACGCCTGCTACTTCCACCTCTACGGCATCTCCCGCAACGACGCCGCCTACATCCTAGGCGCCTTCCCCATCATCCAACGCCAAGACCAAGCCGCCTTCAACCGCTACCGCACCCGCGACCTCATCCTCGCCTACATGAACGCCCTCCATGCCGGCGACACCGAAACCGTCGTTGACCGCTAGCCCAAGCCGAACACACTCCTCGCGCTTGAACAGGCCTCACCGGACATTTGGCACTTGCAAGGTCTCCGTCACTCCGGCGCACGCCGGAGTCCAGAAAAGTCGCAGTTGATTCCACACTTTGCTCGGCCCCGCCTATCCATCACCACTAGGCGAAAGCAATATCGCAATTCTCGCAGAGAGTTTGACATTGAAACGTTCCTCAAAAGCTACCACGCTTTCAAACTCCTCACGAAATGCAGAAACAATGTCCATTTCAAGGCTCTTTGCTGTAGACAGGTCAGCTTCAGCCTCTGCCAATTCCCCTAAGACCAGCCGACACACACCGCGATTGAAGTGTGCAATGGGGTGGTTAGGGTGGAGTGTTATTGCCTTGTCAAAATCGTGGTTTGCTCGTTCATGCTCCCCAATCTTGCTAAAGGCATTGCCACGATTTGTATAGGCCCCCGCATCTTTGGAATCTAGTTCGATTGCCTTGTCGAAGTCCTTTATTGCGCAACCATGCTCGCCCTTGTGTCCGTAGGCAGCGCCTCGATTATTGTAAACGCCTGCGCAATTGCCATTAAGTTTTACCGCCATGTCGAATTTTCGAATGGCAATTTCAAACTCACTTTTTTCTAGGTAAACAACGCCTAGATTGTTGAAGGCGTCAGCGTAGTTCGGATTGAGCTCTATTGCCTTTTCACAGTCCTGGATAGCACGATCATAGTAGCCATCGCGTTGATATGCAACGCCACGATTGTTATATGCTGCGGCATTGTAGGGGTTTAGTTCAATCGCTCTATTGTAGTCCAGAAATGCATGGCCCAGGTTACCTTTTCCCATATGTGCAATACCACGATTGTCGTGAGCTTTGTCGTCGAGCGGGTTCAGTCTTATTGCCATGTCTAGGTCTCGGATTGCGAGATCGTATTTACCTATCTGTCTGTATGCATCGCCACGGTTTGTGTAGAGATCTGAAGCGTGTGGAGCCAATTCTAGTGCCTTGTTATAGTCTCGGATTGCACGCTCGTACTGACGTTTCTCCGAATATGCAACACCCCGATTCATAAAGGCTGAGGGTAGTTGTGGATTGAGCCTGATGGCGTTGCTAAGTCGTTCAATGGCTTTGCAGTGTTCCCCTTTATTCTGATAAGTGAGACCGGCGTAGAACTCCAGATAGGCGCTTTCATGACCACGGTGATAGCGGATGAATCCATGAATGTCGTTGTAGATCGTGGTTGCGGACAAGCCGTGGCGGGTATTGAGGTAATCTAGCATCGATTCCTTCAAGTCATGTGGGACAGGTACCACCACGGTTTCATCGTCTTCGATGTACCCCTTGGGCGGTCGCATAAAAACGCTCTTCTGCGCGATAACGCGATTTGCGGGGCTCCTAGGCTCCAGCAACACGTTTCCACTCTTTCGCAGCAGAATGACGCGCCCGTCTTCTGCGGGTTCGCCGTCGCAGGCAAAGAACAACGCGATCAGATAATCGGAGGTAAAGTCGATCAGATTGGTAGGATAGCCGTAGTGCTGAAGCTGGGCTAAAAGATCATCATCCTCATAAGTCTGAGCGATAAGCAACTTAGCATCTAGCAAGATTTCATTCTGCACTGCCCCAATGTCGAAATGCTCCGCATCAATTCCTCCACATTCGCGGTATAGGCTCGACGACACGCGACTGTAATGCTTTGGCTCTCCTCGGTAGAGGTAATCGCCATCCGACGACTTCTCGGCGATTTCCTTGAGAATCTGCAGAACTCTCTCGAGGGAATTACCCCTGTCAGATTGCTCGCGGTCTTGATCGGTCACAACGGGTCCTTGCGCTCGTGGCTTCTGGCTGTAACTTTCTCAGCGTATCATGTATTTGGCTCTCTCCTCCCTCATCTTTGTAAGACAAGCATAGCCGGGTGCATGGCTTTTTGGATGAGGCGGCGCTGACGAAGGTGTGGTTCAACGCGATGCGTGCGCAGGCGTTTCTGCTGGATGCTCTTTTCCCTTGCCTGTGGCTTTGTTTCCTCAGCGAAATTGACGCATTTCCGTATATACGCTATTCTCAACCTTGGCCACCATTTTGAGGAGAGAAGTGCTATGCAAACCAAGAAGAAGAGACTCACACTGGACCTCGACCCACCGGTACAGCGGCGTCTGAAGGCGGTGGCGGCGCTCAAGGGCATCAGCATGAGACGGTATTGCCTGGCCGCCATCGACAAGGAGCTCGCGCGAGACGAGGCCAACGGCGCGTTCGCCGGCAGCTTCAACATTGAGAGGCTCGTAGCCCTGCAAGAGGAGGCGTTTGGAGACAAGGTTCTGCCGGCAGACGGGGCTGAGTTGATACGGGAGGCGCGCGAGTCTAGGAGCATCTCTTGAACGGTTACGTTGAAGTGGACGCGAGCCTGGCGTGCAAGTGGCTGGTCAAGGAGATACACACCGCGGAAGCCAACGCGCTTGGCCGCTTGTGGAACAGCCAGAGAACCCGAATCGCGGCGCCGTACCTGATGCCTGTGGAAGTGACCAATGTCCTCCACCAAAGGGTCAGGCGGGGCGAGTTGACATTGCAGGCGGCGACACAGCGTATGGAGAGCCTGCTGTCAGCGGGCCTCGAATTATATCAGCCGCCGCGCCTTTACGGCAGGGCCTTGGAGTTGGCAAGCCAGCTTAGACAAGGCGCGGCCTATGACGCCCACTACCTGGCTCTCGCAGAGGCTCTCGGCTGCGAGCTGTGGACGGCCGATGAGAAGTTCTACCGGGCGGTGGGTCCTGTTGTTCGGCGTGTCCGTTGGGTGGGAGAGCCCGCCGCACAGGGTTAGCCGGAAGCCTCTGTACGGCGGGGAAACAACCCCACACCGCCCGGTGCATCGAGGATTGGGGAGACGGTGGCGCTCTGCACTGCGCAGCTGTTGGTGGGGACGGTGGGACTCGAACCCGCACGCCTTGCGGCACATGATCCTAAGTCGGCTAGTCTTCCCGTTCCGGCACGACCCATTTTTCAATTCTAACAGTGGCACGCCAAAGAACGTAGCATGGAAACTGGAAGGTCTATCCATGTAGCTCCAGGCGCGCTCAAAGCTCTGGGCGACTCCGCTTACACTGGAGTTAGCAACCTGGGAATTCGGTGAGTTTGCGCATGGACTTTGCACCGCGCTTTACCATCACGAATGCAATCACCGCGGCGCTCACTGAGATCGAGCGGGCGCGGGGCATTTTGGAGTCGGCAACGCTGACGGATGAGTGGATTGACGCGATGCGTTCGGAGGCGTTTCTGCTGGAGGCGCACCATACGACGCACATAGAGGGAACGCGGCTGACTTTGGAGGATGCGGCAGGGCTGCTGGCAGGACGGGAGATACCGGGCGCGGACCCGAACGACGCCCGTGAGCTTCTCAACTACCGTGACGCGTTCGCGTTCGTGGGCGCTATATTTAACGACGGGCGTGCTGGCAAGCGGCTCCGGTTGAACTTGCGCCACAACTTGCGACAGACTTGTGACAGACTTGTGACATTGAGCCAAGTCGCTAGCATGGCGCATGGGCCGGCGCGAGACAAGAGGAGGTTTGCTCGGGGCGCGGCCGACCTGCGGGCGCAGCAGGCTCAGTCAAGCTTGGCGGGTGTCTTTAAGGAGTGAGCCTTATTGCGCATTGTCATCCAGCAGTCCGTGGCGCACGGCCCAGACTACCATTTCCTGAATTGACTTAGCCCCTATTTTGTCGCGGATGACATAGATGGCGTTGCGAATGGTTAACGGTCGATTGCCCCGAACCTCGGCGATTTCCGCATACGACAGCCCCTGCGCAAAGAGTGTAAGTATCTCCTGCTCCCGCAGAGTTAGACCGCCCGCCCGTTGGCTCCCATCGCTAGTCGACGCTGTGCGAACTTTATCAAACACCCGCCGCGTCAAGTCGCCCGGGATGCTGAATTCGCCATCGGCAACTTCCTGGATTGTTGAAAGGAGTTTCTCCTTGCCGGAGAACTTCTGCAGGTACCCGGTAGCGCCAGCGGCCACCGCCGCTAATACGGCGTCTTCATCGGTCGAGGCGGTCAGAATGAGCACACGGGTGTCAGGCAGCGCTTCCCTAATCTCCCGACACGCCTCGATACCGTCTTTCTCCGGCATCATCACGTCCATGATGATCACGTCGGGCTTGAGAGTCTGAGCCACGTCTACCGCCACCACACCATCCTGGGCATAGCCTACTACTTCAAAGGCGCCGGAGCGCTCCAAGACCTCCGTTAGACCATCCCGCATTATGATGTGGTCGTCCACAATCATTACCTTGGTTAGTTGAGCTGTCGACAAGTCACGAACCTCCTAGAGATTCACTGTACTCAACCGCGCACGTCACTGATGTGCCCTGTCCGCTTGTGCCTGATTCTACTACAAACCTGCCACCAATGCGCTCCGCGTCTGCTCTCATGTTCTTTAAGCCGTGCCCGTGTTCGGTGTAATCATCCGCAAGGCCGATACCGTCGTCCGACAGGCACATGCGCAGGCCGTTCTCCTTAAACTCAAGCTCGACGGTGACCTGGCGGGCCTGTGAGTGGCGAAACGCGTTGGTCAGCGCGTTGTGCGCAATTGAAAGAAGAGTTCTCGTTGTGGCCGGGGGAAGTGGCGGCTCCTTGCCGGTTCGGACAACTTTGGTAGGAATTGACGAAATAGCAGTGAACGTGTCGGCATGCGCTTCCAGTACTGCGCCCAGTTTCTTGCCTTCAACGACAAGCCCGATATCGATGGGATACCTCAACTCCCACATTGCCGACTTCGACATGCGATAGGTCGCCTCAAGCTTGTCGACCAGTTCTCGATTGGAGTCTTGCGCCAGCTCTATAGCAGTCTCAATCCCGAGGCCGATCATGTATGCGGACTGGGCAGTGGTGTCATGTAGGGACTTTGAAAGTCGGATTTGCTCCTCATGGAGCGCTCGTTCCCGCTCCACGGCCTCTTGCCTTCTGACCCGCTCAAACCGAGCTACCAGGCTGAATGACGCCACAATTGCATACATGACGACAATTCTAACAAACAGCGTCTTCTCCTCTTTGGCCGCCACATCTAGGCCATTGTTGAAAGTTAGGCTCACAGCAATATACGTAAGGGCCACCAGTGAAGTCCAAGCCAGGTTCAGCCGGAAGGAGCTAAAGAGGACTGCGAGTCCGGCCAGGGCAGGATAGTACAATAGATAGAAGAAATAGTGGTCAAACTCCCCGCCCGCAATGACAGCGCCCGTAATAAAGACAAAGTCCATCACGCTCAGAGCGAGAAGCCAGCGAAACGTGATCAGACTACCAGTTAGTATGCGTCCGTGAATAAGGCCATTGAGTACTGCCAACGCACCGAGAATACTGAAGTAGGCCGCATATCTGAGGGGATCGAAATCAGGGCGGTAGAACAATAACAGAAAGCAAATGGCAGCAAGCAGCCAACGCAGCCAAACTGAAATCGATGCCAAGTAGCGTAATTCGTCCGATGTAGTTACATTGAAACTCCACCGGTGCAACGCCAGGACGTCGGTTGCTGCACCTAGAAGCCCTTGGGTGCGATTCCAGATGCTTGACGTGCGCGACGGTGAAGTCGGGCGGGGACTGTACTCATCGACCTGCAAAACTAGCCCTGCCTTTCCAGCCACGCCACTCAAGTGAAGGGGCAAGAAGCGCGTGAGAGCAGCTGGAACTCTTGAGATCTCACCTATACTCTAGCGCGTTCGTCAATCCCGTCAAGGAGCATGTGTACGTTACGCATCCGATACAGGCGGGAAAGCCGGTTGAAGCGGTGTTGAGAGACCGACGATTAGGATTTGTACCTTGTGTTGCCTCGGGCACGGAGGCAATCCTGGGGGTGAGATTGCCATAATTGGATAGGATGTCCGCACAGCTCCAGGGGTTTGTGGGCATTTATGGGGAGTCTGAACAGGACTCTGCGAGTTCAGAGTCGGGCGCCGACAGCAAAGCATGTCTCTAATGCACGCTGCGCATGGTTTGACGATTCCTTGGCGGCGCCGCTGCTTGCCAATCGCTCACTGGGCCACCCCGGTGGGGACGGCGGGACTCGAACCCGCACGCCTTGCGGCACATGATCCTAAATCATGCTCGTCTTCCAGTTCCGACACGTCCCCGTGAAATCTATTCTAGCAGCGGCAGGCTGGGGCGACTAGATGGGCGACGCAGCTAGGTGGAGCTTGCTGTTCATGCTGCGCCAAGTCCTTGTCGCAGCCGCCTCGGTAGCATACGCCAGAAAGGGCGGAGAGAAGTTGAATTGGCTGCTACCCTTGCAAAGCGAAATGGGTAGTAAGCGCTCCCGTTCATGCTTCGATAAGCCTGTGCTGAGCCTGTCGCAGTGCTCAGTGCGAACGGGGGTGTGCTGGATCTGTACAGAATGCGTTTTGTATCTCTGAGCGAGGTGTGGAAACTCTTGTTCACACTGCGACAGGCTCAGTGCGAACGGCAACTAGACCTCATTGCCCGGTTTGGCTTGCGACCTGTTCGGCAATCTCCTCGGCGGGGTAGGTGAGGATTTCCGCCAGGGTTGGATGGTAGTGCGGGATGCGCATGAAGTCCTGAGCGGTGGCGCGGTAGTGGAGCGCCACGATGCACTCGTGGATCAACTCGCCACCCTCCGGCCCCAGCACCTGGTAACCCAGAATCTCGCCGGTTTGCGCATGGCCGACCATCTTGACAAAGCCGCGGGTCTCACCGAGGCAGAGCGCCTTGCCGTGGTCGTTGAAGGGGTAAGAGGCTGTGACAATGGGTATCCCCTTGGCGCGGGCCTCCTTCTCGGTCATGCCCACGCGCCCGTACTGCGGCTCCGTGAAGACGACGATGGGCACGATGCGGTAGTCCATGTATTGCGGCGGTCCAACGCCAAGGGCATTGTGCGCCGCTATCTCGCCCTGCTGGATCGCCACGTGCACAATGTCGTAGGAGACCGTCACGTCGCCAACGGCAAAGATGTTTGGATTTGACGTGCGCATAGCGGTGTCCGTCGCAATACCGCGCGCCGTGCTTTCCACACCGGCGGCGGCCAGGTCCAAGCCCTCCAGCGCGGGACTACGTCCCGTGGCCACCAGGATCTGGTCCACCTCGATTTCGCTCTCCACGTCGTCCTGCGCGAGGCGGAGGACTCTCTTGCCGTTGCGTTGTTCCACAGCGTTGAGCCGAGTGGCGCAGCGGACGTCCATGCCGTCTTCCCGCAGGTACTCTCCCAGCGCCGCGCCCACCGCTTCGTCTTCACTGCTCAGCACACAGCTACTCCGCTGCAACAGCGTGACAGCAGCGCCGAGCCGTGAAAAGAACTGGCCCAACTCCAGACCGATCGGCCCGCCGCCGAGGACGCAAACGGACTCCGGCAACTCTTCCGATTCCAGCGCTTCATCGCTCGTGCTGTATCCTGCTTCCGCCAGCCCCGGCACTTTCGGCACAAACGGCGCCGAACCCGTGGCGATGACGAACTTAGGCGCAGTGAGGACGCGGTCACCCACCTGCACGCTTTCTGCGGAAAGGAACCGCGCCGCGCCTGCTACCAGCGTAATCTCAGGCGCATTGAGCTGCTCGATGCGGTAATCGGCGAATTCCTTCACCAGGCGCCGCTTGCGGGCGATGATGGCCTGCAAGTCGGGCGCGACCTCGCCAACGTGGATGCCCATCTCTGCTGCGTGCTGCGCATGGTAGAGTCGACTTGCCGAAGCCAGAATCGCCTTGCTTGGCATGCAGCCGCGCAGGATGCACAGACCGCCCAGCGGCCCTCGTTCGGCCACCGCCACACGTGCGCCCCGTGCGGCGGCCGTGCGCGCCGCGGCGTAACCGGCGCTGCCGCCGCCCAATACGATCAGGTCGAAACGCTCATCCAAGGCTCTGCCACTCTCCTCGTGTCATTGCGATTACTGCGCGCGCTACCAATGTCACCGTTCGTCTGTACTGCATCGGCACGCCATGGGGCGGCCGCTCATCCGTTTGGCGCGGATGTTCACCCGCCTAGCACGGAAGTTCACCCGCTTGGCGTTCCCAATCCGCCTACAGCCGTAATCACCGCTTCACTATCTTTCAGCCAGGCGTGAGTCGGATCGTCCCGGGGCGCCAGCACCCGCTGATTCCCGGCAAGAATCCACAGGTAATAGAGCTGATAGCCTGGACCCGCGACGACGGGATGGTACCCTCGAGGAATGGCCACCACGTCGCCATCTTCAACCGTGTACGACTCATTCAGCGAGCCGTCGTCGGTATAGACCCGCTGCATGCCGAAGCCCCGCGCCGGCGCAAGGCGGAAGAGATACGCTTCCTCATGTTCTGATTCATGGGGCGGGTCGTCGACCTCATGTTTGTGCGGCGGCGCGCTGCTCCAGTAGCCGGGCGGGTTGAAAGTCTCACCCAGGACCATGGTATGAGCCGGAAACGGCGCATCGATGATGTCGTAGATCAAACGGAACCAGTTTCCTTGACCGACCCTGCGAACCTTGAGTTGATCCGGTGTGATTACGTGAGATGCCGTGCCCGGTTTGCCCGGCGTGCTGCAAATCACCAATTCCAGGATTGCGTGGCCCTGCGCGCGGATTTCCCACGATTGCTCAGGCGCGACGAAGATCGTGGATGATGGGCCGGCGAAGACGCTTTGGCGTTGGCAGTGGTGAACAATGCCGTGGGATTCGACAGCGATGGTCGCTTCGCCTGCTTGCAGCACTAGGGCCGACTCCCAGGCCCCGGTGTCGCCGGTATAGGATTCGCCTGGCGCCAGCCGCAATACCGAGATGCGGATGCGCTCAAGCGACGGATGTCCGTCGGCAATAACGGCATGATGTCCCAAGCCTTCAGGCGCTTTGTGCAGGAGATCCATCGATTAGTCCTTTCTCGCAATAGTCGAGCAACCGCGCTTTCCGGCAATCGCAGCCAAAGAGGCGCCTTTCACATACAAGGTTGTTTGGTTTGCTATACGGTACCTAATGCGCCACCGCGCTGCAATTGCTCTATCTCGCCAAATTCCTTGACTCTGTGGACTACCGGTTACTATAATCGTCTAGATTAGGCAGTTGCGCTCGTGCAACTGGCGAAGACGTGCGGCGGATTTGGGGTTCCGAATTGTCCGGCGTCAATAGGCTGAATTCTGTAGCGGCTTAAGGCGAAAGAGTCGCTGCTGCAAATAAAACATTGAGGTTACTCGCATGCCTCCGTTTTCAATTGTCTTTGGTGTAGTCGGCGCCTTACTCTTGGTCGCTGGGCTGATAGGCAGAATGGCAGGTCGCCGCCCTGCAGTCTCATTGGGCTTCATGATCACGGGCATCATAATGCTCGTTGTCGCCGTGATCTTCATGGTTTCCGGTACTTCAGATACGGCGTCTCGACAGAGTGCGGGCGTAACCATCAATGTAAGCAGCACGGCAACTGCAGCGGCGGCAGGCGATGCAGAGGCCAAGTCGGCTGCCGACGAGGCTGACCTGCCGGTTATCGAACCTACGGCCACGCCTGACAACCTCGGCGAGCTCAAAGTGGTGCACGAGTTCACCACGGGAGTTGCGAATTTCGATGGATTTAGGCTGGTCGAGTTAAGAGTATACGCCCCACAAGATGCGCAAGTCTTGGAGGAAAAAGAGATTGCGCTCAAACTAAACCAGGAAATCTACGTTGAGTTCCAAGTTACGAATCTGCGAAAAGGGCCGATTACTCTTGAAAAAGGATATGTTGGCGCGTTCGATCCTGGGGGCGAGAGTAGGCAGATTGGCGCCGTGCATGAAGGCGTGGAAGTGGCGAGATTTCAAGACTACAAAGTTGGTATAACCGTTACGCTGGATCAACCCGGTCGCTGGGAGCTCTGGCCTTGTTATAAGCTCATTGACCCAGACGAGACTCTTCGTAACGAGTGTACTGAGAAGTGGCAGTTCTTTGAAGTCATCGTAGAAGAATAATATTAAGGTCGTCATTGCGCTTGCTCGGAGGGACACTGGGAGCGAAAAGAGAAGACCGGTGCATGTATGGCCTTTACCTGTGAAATAGGAGTTTCGCTGCCTTAGTGTATTTGAGACGAGCAAGATTGAAGCGACCAGAAGGCAGAGGAGCGCTCGCGCACACCGGCTGTGCTCCGTAGAATTGACGCCGTGAAGGGACAGCACGGTGCTGGGTCTTCTAATTCTCCGGCGCCAGATTTCTTTGGTTCAAGCCTTGACCCAGCCCAGTTTAATCTTTATAATTTCTTGCAAGCCTAGCAACATAGGGTGAGATACTGTATTAAAGTTTAGAGGAGTTTGCTGCGTGGCTAGGCACACGATGGCCGGATTTTGCATGGTCATAGTAGGCAAGTTCCAAACGGGGAAGAGCCAAAAAGGAGGAGTCCCCATGACGTTGACAAGACGATCGCTGCTCGGCGCTGGCGTCGCAGCCGGTGGTGCTGCGTTGCTGGCCGCGTGCGGCACGGCGGCGACGACGGGCGCGCCCAAAGCCGACATGGCCGAGGCGCCCAAGGCCGAGGAAAAGACCGAGATGATGGAGAAGCCGGTGCTGGTAATCTCCAACTACCACGCCGAGGAAGATCCTCGCTGGAAGGCGCTGTCCGAGACTTTTAGGGTTGGCGCCGAATCTCTCGGCATCGACATCCAGACGACGTCAGATCGGACGTTCGACGGCGGTGTCTTTGCCAAGCGCAACACCGAGTTTGCCGCCGGTGAAGCCGGCGTGGACATCACCTACAACCAGGTAAACTGGGCGCTCAAGTGGGGTCTCACCGGTGTCATCGAAGAACTGACTCCCTATTTTGCCAAAGGCCCGCGCAGCAAAGAGGACTACTTTGCCGGCGAGCTGGTGAACTGGAGTTGGGGCCCCAACCTGTACGGCGTGCCCTTCCAGTCGGGTGGTGAGTGCTTCCACATCAATAAGGACCTGTTCACCAACGCGGGCGTAGAGATACCCCCGCCGGACTGGAGCTACGAAGACCTGCTGGATATCTCCCGCAAGCTCACCAATGTGGATGAGAATAAGTGGGCGCTGGTCATCTACCAGAACTACGTCTTCTACATGATGGGCACGTGGATGTACAACTTCGGCGGTCAGATCCTCAACGAGACGAAGGACAAGGCGCTCTATGGCACCGATCCGCTGTCTCTGGAAGGAGCCCAGTTCAATATCGACCTGGCGCTCAAGCACAAAGTGATCGCGCCCGGTGCATCGGAATTGGGTGTCGAGTTTCCCAAGGGCACCTATCACATTGAGAACCAGGTTGCGGCAATGGAGAACAACGGTATCTACCGCCACAACGGTATTCGCCCGCACTTGGGCGAGGCGTTGGACTTCCTGCCCCCGCCAAAGGGTCTCGATCAGCGCGTAACCGTGCTGGGCAATGCTTACTCCATCCTGAGTCTCTCCGAGGCGAAAGACCTGGCATGGGACTTCCTCATGTGGTTCCACTCCGACGAGAGTATGCTGGAGACCCCGCACTTCGGTTCCATCGCTTGGCCGCCCGTCATCGAGTACGCCACGCATCCGACATGGCTGGAGCCTTTCAAGGGCACCCGTGTAACGGACGTGGTTGACGTGTGGATTTCCGGCGGTCACGATGCCATGATCGTGCCTGAAGGCACCGAGGCTTGGGGCATCGACATCGAATGGACACGCAAGGCAATCTCCGGTGAGGTTACCGTGCCTGAGGCGTTCCGCACGTCTGCCGAAGAGATGAACGTGCTCTTCAGCCAGCGGCCTGCCGAGTGGGCGATGTCATAAGACTAAGAATGTTTGCCTATTTGCAGGCACACGCCAATTAGTCGATTGAGACAGGAGGTAGCAGCAATGCTACCTCCTGTTTTCTTAGTGGAAAGCTCGTTTTCAGGAGGGAATAAAGGTGAGCAAGAAGACAATCATCATCGCCCTGGCTGGACTAATGGCTTTGGTGGTCCTGTCCGCCGGTATACTTAACGGCGCAACAGGCATACTCAACGCCGCCGGCAACGATCCCGATGAACTGATCGTTGAGGTCACGATTACAAACCTGACCCGCGGGCAGACGATGACCTCCGTCTTTGTCGCGCGCCACGACCGCACCGCCGCGCCACTCTACACGTTAGGACAACCTGCCAGCGATGGGTTGGCGGCCATGGCAGAGGACGGCAGCGCGAGCGGCCTGCTCGAGGTGTGGGATCCGGAAACGAATACGAGTGTCGCGGAAGCCAGGACAGCAGGGGGCCTCATCCGGCCCGGCCAGAGCGTTACCATTACCTTCAATGTCAGTGACGGCAAGCAGCTTCTTTCCCTAGCCAGCATGCTGGTGTCTACCAATGACGGCTTTATCGGCGCAAACAGTCTCGACCTATCCTCTTCCAAAGTCGTTTACTTGAACGTTTACGACGCAGGCAGTGAAGGCAATAGTGAGAGCTGCGATTTCGTCCCGGGTCCGCCTTGCGGCAGCCACAACGCCAGAGACACTGAATCCGCCGAGGGCTTTGTCCACGTCCATGCGGGAATCCACGGCGACGGTGGACTTGACCCGGCGCAACACGACTGGCGCAACCCGGCCGCGAGGCTGGAGATCAAATCCTGGAAGCGGGTCTAGTGTGAGTGGCCGCGCACTCCATCTAGGCGCTACAGCGTGAGTGCGGCGTCTTGGGGACGGGTTTCACAGTGCTTTACCCAGTCTCTATGACTGCATTTGATACACCTGTCGCCGCAAGGTGAAGCGTGATAAACTCTTGAGGAACGGCAGAGAGACAGGTAAGCATGGACTGCGTTCGGTAATTTTCCATTTAAAAGGAGTGTGCGATGGCAAAGGTGGTTAGCAGAGAAGCGCTGGCGCTCGAGGGCGGCCCCAAAGCCGTAACTGTGTCGAGCAATGATCAGTGGGAACGCGTTAGTCCTCTGGAAAAGCAGTACGTAAATGCCGTGCTCGATGACTATGGCAGCGCCTACGACGAAATCGAGAAGTTCGAGGCGCAATTCCAGGAATTCGTCGGCACACGCTATGCCCTGGCTCATTGCAACGGCACGTCGACCATTCACGCGGCGGTCTTTGCTTCCGGCGCTCGCCTGGGTAAAGAGGTGATCGTGCCGTCTGTAACCTGGCACGCCAGCATTACGCCTATTCTGCATTGCAATGCCACGCCGATCTTCTGCGACGTTGATCCGGAAACCTTTTGCGCGGACCCGGAGGACGTGCGCCGCAAGATCACGTCCAACACCTGCGCGATTATTGTGACCCACGTCTACGGCAATCCAGCGGACATGGACGCTTTCCGCGAGATCGTGGCAGGAACGGACATTACGTTGATTGAAGATGCCTCTCACGCCCACGGCGCGACCTGGGACGGGCAGTCAGTTGGCTCGCTCGGCGACATCGGCTGCTTTAGTCTGCAAGGCAGCAAAGCGGTTACCGGTATCGAGGCGGGCGTTGCCACCACGAATTGCCCGGATCTCTATGACCGCATGCTTGCGCTGGGACACTATGGCCGCAACGAGAGAATGTGGCAGACAGACAAATTCAGGTCCCTCCACAATATCGGGCTGGGCGTGAAGTATCGGGCGAACCCCCTCGCCATGGCCATGGCCCGCGCGCAACTGGAGCGGTTGCCGGAACTAAATGCGAAGCGCCTGGCATGGTTCAAGAAACTCGACGATCTGCTAGGACAGATCCCAGGAATTCACCCGCAAAAGACCTATCCCTCCGCGGTGCGCGGCGGGTTGCTGCTCTACGCAGGGGTGATAGATCCTGTAGAAATTGGTGCACCGGTCAATAGTGTGCTTAAGGCACTGGTAGCTGAAGGGGTCAGCACAACCCCGGCAATCACGCCGTTCGGTTACGGCGTCATGCACCTCGAACCGCTGCTCACGGACTTCTCTTTCGAGGACCTGGGTGGACCTTGGGGCGATCAGCCTGCAGACGTGCGCCGTCCCCTTAAGCGCGGCTCATTGCCGGTTAGCGAGCGCGTGCACGATTCGAGCTTCTGGCTCTCCACGCCGGTTGACCCCAGCGATGACTGGCTTGAGCAAACTGCGGCCGCGTTCCGCAAAGTGGTAGAGTACGGTCCTCGGCTTGTCGAGGCGATTTCGAAAGCCGGCTGAACGCTTAGGGAAGCCGTGAAGACGCAAGGCTGCCAGCCTCGATAACTGGTAAGTTCCTTTGGGGCGAGGCATGCGGTCGCCGCTCTTGAATGATCAAGAGCGGCGACCGTTCTTCTATCGTCCAGTCGCGGCGGTTAGACTGCAGGCAATCAGGCACTGCACAGCAGACTGGGATGAATTAGAAACTAGACATAAGCGCCCCAATCGGCTGACGGAGGCAACTGCATCCTAGCAGGCTGCAGAGCCGAAAGTGTGAAGCGGCGTCTCCCAGTCATAGCGGCCATCGGTTGCAGAATGGCTGGACGTCACAGCGGTCACTTTGTCACTTCGCGCCAGAGGCGGCGCAGGGCGCGCTGCCAAAGGGGCGGCCGCTCGGGCACAAAACCCTGTGCCGCGACATGCACGCTGCCAAGAGAGACCATTCGCTCATCGCTAGTAGTGGGAACGAAAGCGACTTGCTCGTCCCCTTCCCGTTCTGTAGGTGTGAGCACCCGCAAATGAAGAGTGTATTCTCCCTCTGGCAACGTAGGGCTAAGTTCGAGCAGGTACCAGTCGCGGACAAAATCGCCATCTATCCAGCGATCGACACGATACGATTCGTCTCCAATAACGCGCTGCTGTACCCAAGCGATCGTGCCCGTCGCATCGAGCAGGCGGAGCTCAGCCCGCAATTGAGAGTCAATGTACTTCAGCGCCCGCCACACAAGCAGCACTTGCAGACGCTCCCCCGGCTTTAGCTCTGCATTAGAAATGCCAAATCCTTCCAAAGCGATTACCAGGCTATCACTTTCACTGCGCGGATCTGCGAACTGAGTAGTGGTCGTATTGGCGGTAACTGTGGGGTCGACCGTCTTGGGTGAGCTTCGCTGGAGTTCAACTTCACCCAAAATGTAGGGGGTCTCCTTGTCCGCTTCGCCATCAACCAGGATAGGAATAGGCGGCTCCGAGTCGACATAAAAGATCGCTCCAAGAGAGTATGCGCCTGGCTTGGCGCCGGACGGCGTCGCTAGGCCAACCTGGAACGTGACCGTGTCGCCTACGTTCCAGCCATTTGTAGGATTGTGGGGGTGGCCGACGAACACGTCGCGTTGCACATGCTCGCCCCGCTCATCATAGAGGCGGAAAGAAAGCTTGATAGTCTTGTCAGTCTTCTCAAGCAGGCGCAAGCCAAATGTCGCGCGCAGCACTGATCCCGATAGGGGAAATTCCTCAATTTCGTACCAATCCACAGCCAGCACATCACCGACGGTCATGTCCTTAGGCGTAACGCGGATCATGTCACGGGGCTCCACCGCCCAGAGTGAGAGCACGCCATTTCTGTAGGCGGCGCGGGAGCCTTGCCACGCGTGCTCAGTCAGCCAGCGTTCAACATAGTTCGTTGGGTCCGCCTGCGCCAACGCGGCTTGAATGAACCAGAGCCGCTTTGGCTTGTGCACGTCTTCTATGAACTGCATCGCTTCGTTGGTCTCCTGCGGATCCAGAGCAGGCGGCACGAAGAGCGGGATGCGGTGAATGAAGAGTCCCTTCGTTTCGTAGAAATTCCAGAACCTGTCTTGCCATGGTCCGGTGAGTATAACCTCGTCTCCGTCTACGGCCAGTAATTCTACGCGCTGAGTGATGTGCTGGTAGTCACCGCGCTGGTACTGGGTGTAGTAGGGAATTAGGGGGAGAGAGGTCAAGAGTGCCAAGCCCCCGGCTGCGGCAAGCCACCACCGCCACGCCCGCACCCGCTCTAAGCCAACCGCAAGCAGCATGAGAAAGGGTATGTGCACGATGTGGAGATAGCGAATTTGAAAGGGCTTGTCAATCGTTATCAGCGCGGCGAGCGCGACGCTGGTGCAGATCAACAAGGCGCCAATGATTAGACTTTCCCGTCTGCGCAAGAGGCGCCCAATTCCCAACAGCGCGAGCAGCCACACGATAGTTGTCACCGCAGTAGCCCAACGTGTACGAGCGAGGCCTTGCGGTCCGACAATGAAATCGAACCACGTCTCTTCGGCAATTGCGGCAATGTAGCTCCAACTCCAACTGCCGGTCCCCAGTGCAGGTAGCGTAGCAATAAGCCCCGAGGCTGAGATGAGCCATGGGAGGTGTGCCAGCCCCACAACCAATTGGACCGCAAGCAGCCGAACAAGGAGGCGAATCTTGCTGCGCCAGACCCAAACAAGGTAGGCATTCTCGGCAAGAATTATCGCTAAGGCCACATAGTGTGTATAGAGCGCCAAGAGTGTCACGATGGCGTAAAGGACCCACCACCAGCGCCCATGGTCGAGCGCTTGCAGGAGCAACCACAGTGAGAGCACTCCCAGTAACGTCAAGAGAACGTACATTCTGGCCTCGCGGCTGAAAAACACCTCTAGCGGCGATATGGCTACTAAGAGCGCGGTCAAGCACGCGGTGCGCGTATTCCACACCAAGCGACGAGCCAGTAAGTATGTGGCGGGGATTGTAAGTGTGCCGAGCACTACTGAGAGGAGCCGCACGAACGTCTCTGATCGCTCCCAGGGAATAAGAAACCAGAGATGGAGCATTGCATAGTAGAGTGGAGGGTGCTCGAATTTGCGTGCGGCCACCGTGCGCAGCATGCCAGAGAGCGACTGGTCCGCAAATTCGAAACTTACGATCTCGTCGAAGTCGAAGCCGCCGAGACCTTCGAGGTGGAGGAGACGCAACCCCAAACCGATTAGAGTGATGAGCGCTATGACGATACTAATGGGCGCGAAATGTGGCGTCGCTTTGACTATGGTGGTTGCCATTCTGAGTGGGAATTATCTCTTGTTCGAAAGATGCGTGCATTCAATTCTAGGGGTTTGCATTGACCGCCATGAAGCGAGGAACACCGCTCCAAGCGCTGGCATGGGCATGTGTGCTACCCCACTCATATTCCATTATACAAACTGCAATAGAGCCAAGAGTTGCGCACCGTTTTAGATGAGGAGCAAAAATCCACATATGAAGAAACAACGAGAGTCGCACAGTTTGAGCACTTGCCGTGTGCATGCAGCACTACCAACCTGGCTGAATTGCCATCGACTATTCAGAACCGGGGGCCTCACACTGTGCGCGTGCATACATCGTGCGAGTTCGAGGCCATGCTGCGCGCGCGCCATTACTTGAATGTCGTCGTCAATGGAACTTGAGAATTTGCTGTGGATGTCAGCCGCAATGCGGTCCCGGTCAAGCACGATGCAGGCAAGCAGCTACAGTGGTAGCATTGGCATACGAATGAGCTACGCAATGGCGTGGTGCGGCTAGCCGCACTGCCGCCTTTCGCGCTCCGAATCAACCTTACTTGAAGTCTCCCATTCACGCGGTGTAGCGTTAACTGGTAAAGCACTCACGGCAAGGAAGCGAATTAGCGAATGGCAAATGATGAACGGGCGGATTCCGATCAGCCGGAAGATGTGTTACCGGATGGGAAGGATCCCGAAGACGTAGCCGATCTCGATGTAGAGATGTCGCTTGGGGAGCATCTCTCCGAATTGCGCCGTCGCCTGCTTATAGCCGCGCTTTCAGTGCTCCTCTTTACGATAATTGGATTCATCTTCATTGACCCAATTATTGTGTTCCTCAAGGGCCCGGCGCCAAGAGACATCGATCTGCACCAATTTTCGCCCACCGAGGGTCTCTTTACCTTCATGCGCGTAGCCCTGATGGTAGGTGTTGCCGGGGCCATGCCCATGCTCGTCTACCAAATAGGCGCGTACGTTATGCCCGGTCTCACGCGGCGCGAGCGCCGTTACCTCTACATGCTCGTGCCGACCTCGACATTTGCGTTTATCGTGGGTATGGCCTTCTGTTACTTTGTCGTGCTGCGGTTTGCGCTAGGGTTTCTCATTGGGGCAGAGAGTTTCGTCTCCGATCAGGTAGAGAGCATAATTTCCGTCAGGTTCTACGTCGACTTTGTGGCTCGCATGATGCTTGCGCTCGGCCTCGTCTTCCAGACACCGATCTTCATTTACTTTCTCTCAGCGATTGGGCTTGTGGACACGCGCCGCCTCTCCCGTTGGCGGCCCTTCGTTGTGGTGATTGTTGCTATTGTCGCAGCCGTCATTACGCCAACGCCTGACCCATTCAACCAGGCTTTAGTCGCGATCCCTATGTACCTGCTGTACGAGGTTGGCATCCTCTTGTCACGCATTACCGGACCGGTCATGCGCCGCCGCTCACGCACAGATAGCTGAACGGGTTAGGGATCAGCCGCCAGAGAGAGAACGTACGCAAGTATGTCCCGAATCTCCTGATCGGTAACCTGATCTTCTAGGTATGGCGGCATGAGTTCGCTGGGCGTGCGCACAGCGATGAGGAAGGTAATGAATTCGAATTCAGTGCCGGCAAGCTGCGGTCCGATCCCCCCTTCCGCCTGAAGACCGTGGCAAAGAACGCACCCCATGTCGCGATAGAGCGCTGCCCCCTGCGTTAAGTCACCATAGCCAAAGGGCGGCGCCGGAGCTGAAATTGGCGCTTGCGCCTCCAGTGGCACGAGATCGAGCTCTTTAGCCAGATCGCCGCCGTTAACTACGACCACTTCCCCCGCACGCGCCCACGGCGTCTCAATCTTCCAGTGTTGAAACGCGCGCCGTTGCGCGCGTACCACCACCACGTCGCCGTAGTCGCGGATTCCCATTGGCAGACCATTGAACGTGATGGGATCGCGGCCTTGCTCCTGTTCGGCATAGAACGCGGCCTTGATTGCCGGATCCTCCTCAAGCAGCATCAGATGGTTTGCTACGATTACCGGCCACGGCTCCCCTGCATCCTCTTCCCAAGAGTGCGACATTGGAATGAACCGGTGCCTATCTAAGAACGGGTCCGCGCCTGCGGCGGACAGCTCGTCGAACAGATTCATCAGGTGCACGCCCTGCGTCTGTTCATCCCAAAGGAGAATTCCTTTTTGAAAAGCTTGAGCGACAAACCCGCCGTGGCGAAAGCGTTGAGAGACCGGATAGCCCAGGGCTTGTACGCCGCCGAGCCGCATGAACCACGTCCAAAACTCAGCCTCTTCATCGTTAATTACCGGATAGCCAAGCTCATCGTTGCGCTCAAAGCCATTCGTCTGCGTAAAAAAGTACCCGCCGGGAATGGCCCAATCGGGTATGACTGTTTGATCGGCTGCAACTCGCCTTGGCGCCGTCATGGTCGCGAGTGCAAGAAGAACCGAGAGCAGGATTAGGAGAAGGGGTCTTCTGGAGGTCATTTAGCTAGGCAACTAGGACTGACTGTGTGGTCGTGCAAGTACGTGCAGATAGCGGGCCAAGTACTTGTGGGGTGTGCGTGTAATTAGCTCCTGCTCTAAGGCAAATGCGCTATTCCAACCCTCCCGTTTCTCAAGCAGGTCATGTGACAAGAAGTCGCAGGCCACACGCACGCCACGGACACTCTGGCCGGAGAAACCTGCCTCATCGAGCATGGCGAGGATCTCGTGCAGAGAATACACACGGCGGTAGCCGCCAAAGAGCGTGGAAGGGTGCACAGGTTTATCGACTAACTGAAGCGCGGCATCAGGGTCTTGTCTATTGACGACTGTCCGCAGCGGTTCCGCTTCCCGATTGGCGACCACGACGGAGACTAAGCCATCGTTACAGACAAGCTGGCGAATTTTACTGAGAATGAGTTGCGGCCCTACCGCATACTCCAGAATGTTATGGCAGAGCACAATAGAGAATTGCTGTGACAACGACTTAAGGCGAATATCGGTGACGGTGCCCTTTTGCACGCGTAAGTTGGCTTTCGCCTTGCCCGCAAGTTCACGCTCTGCTTTCGCTGCTGCCAGGTCTAACATCCCTTGGGCGGGATCGAGCAGCAGTACGCGGTGGCCCTGTTGAGCCAACCGAAGAGAAAAGGCCCCAGTGCCTCCCCCCACGTCCAGCACGTAGTGAGTAGCGCCGTCTTGTCCGAGCACAGGCCCAAGTCCGGACCAAACAAGCTCGGTGCGCAGGCGTCCAAGCGGACTCTGCAAGTACTCCTCGAAGTTTAGGGCGTCCCGGTCGAACAACTCTACAACGCGGGCCGGCGGAGCCTTCATTCAATTTGCCTCTATTGCAATTATCGTGTCTCTCAGCTTACATAGACCGAAAGAATTGCGCTAGTGTCTCTTGGGTTCAGAGCGAGCGCCTTCGTGCGGGAATCCGGGAATTGCGCGAAACACGAACGCATGCCAAGGAAGTGCCGGTTGTAATACTCTCAGGCGAGACGTGCAAGGAAGTGCCCACGCCTTTGGTTCTGCTGGAGCACTACCCATACTGAAGTCATTGAGAAGAGACGTAGAGTTTGCTAGACTGCGGTCAATACGTTCAGCCGATCAATTGATAGCCGTGACATGGGCGCCGGCCTGAGAAAGAGGACAGCGAGCTGATGGGAGCGCTTCAAGCAATTGTAGGCATATTGGGGCTGATAGTGCTTGCCTGGGCCGTGAGCGAAAACCGGCGCGCGTTCCCCTGGAGAACAGCCGTGGTTGGTTTGGCCGTGCAATTCGGCCTTGCCTTGTTGCTCTTGAAGGTCCCTAAATCCCAGGTTGTCTTTGTCTGGATTGGCAACGGCGTAGGAGCCTTAGTTCGCGCAACCGAATCCGGGACCTCACTGGTCTTTGGGTTTCTCGGCGGCGGAGCGCCACCCTTTGCTGAGACCTTTCCGGGCGCGTCCTTCGTCTTTGCGTTTCGTTCGCTGCCGCTGGTCATCGTCATCGGCGCGCTCTCGGCAATCCTGTACCATTATCGGGTCCTGCCCTGGGTAGTAAGAGGCTTTGCCTGGATGCTCAGCAAGACGCTTGGTATCGGTGGCGCAACGAGTTTCGCCACCGCCGCGAACATATTCGTGGGCATGGTTGAAGCGCCGCTGCTGGTCAGGCCCTATCTCCAGCGCATGAGCCGCTCCGAACTCTTCATCGTGATGACTGGCGGCATGGCAACCATCGCCGGCACAGTGTTCGCCCTCTATGTGACTTTTCTGGAAGGCATCATTCCCGACCCGGCGGGTCATCTGCTCACCGCTTCCATAATCAGCGCCCCGGCAGCCATCACTTTGGCGCTGATACTCGTGCCGCGAACCGGCGAGGAACAGGATGACACGAGGTTAGAATTCAAACGCCTTTATGAAAATGGCGCCGATGCCCTGACCCGCGGCACCTTTGACGGCCTGCGACTCTTTGCCTACATCATCGGCATGCTGATCGTGCTTGTCGCCCTGGTAGAGCTGGCAAACATCGCACTCGGCCTCGCGCCCCTCGTCTTGGGCGAACCCTTGACGCTTCAGCGAATTCTCGGCTGGATGCTCGCCCCGGTGGTTTGGGCGCTGGGCGTGCCGTGGGCCGAATCGGTGACCGCCGGACAACTGTTGGGGACCAAGGTGATTTTGAACGAACTGGTCGCGTACGTCCAAATGTCGCAGTTGCCGCCGGGGAGTCTCAGCGAGCGCAGCGCGCTGATCATGGCCTACAGCATCTGCGGCTTTGCTAACTTTGCCAGCCTGGGCATTATGCTCGGGGGCCTGGGATCGATCGTCCCCGAACGGCGGCTGGAAATCGCGAGCATGGGCCTGAAGTCTATCCTGGCCGGTACGATGGCGACGTGCATGACCGGCGCGATCGCGGGACTTCTCTACTGGTAGGTTGGACCAGTCGCCTGTCCGGCAATTTGCTAGTGGCTCGTGCGAACTACCGGCCAACCGCAAAGATGCTTTGCCTCCCACAATGCCACGCATTGAGGTAGGGTGGTAGGATTTGCTAGACTGAGGATACGGCCTGGTAGCTCAGTTGGTAGAGCACCTGACTTTTAATCAGGGTGTCCTGGGTTCGAGTCCCAGCCGGGTCACCACAACCAATTCTAGTCGCTGCCCGCACCCCACTGGATCTCCCACGCATACTGCTCGCCCGCCGTGTAGTCGGCCAGCAAGAGCACTTGCGGTCTGCCCTCCAAAGTGCGTTCCTGTAATGGAACGTGCCTGCCGTTCACTTTCGCGCTTCGTATCGGTGCGCCGCGAAACGCATATGGCAACACGAGCGAGAGCGCCTGCACGGAGATTTCCACAGCCAAGGTGAACCGCAGCGTTAGGGTTTCCGGCTGAAACTCATAGTCAGCGATCTGAAGCGAGCGCCTGCCATCATTAAAGTCTACCCAGTCCACGCCGCTGACAAAGTGAAAGCCACGTTCCCGGCAGTGTCCTAGGACTCCCTCAAGCCAGGGCTGCGATGAAGTTGGGCCCGCACGCGTGCGGAGGGGATGGAAGTAGGGATGGTAGACGGTGTGGTACTGATCGATGGCGGCATCCGCCTGCTCCTTGGAGAGCGCGATGCACTCCGCCACGCTCAGCGGCGTTGCGAATAGCTTGTCAGTGGTCCAACCGTCATCGGTGGACATCGTCGTCTGCTCATAGAGGTCGATGAGTCCCCCCTCTTCATCCATGAACTTCACGGGCAAGCCGCTCCCGTTAACATAACCAGCGTGGTGGAAGCGCCCCGCCGCGAAATTCGTGTCCAGCCTGACTTCATTCTCGCGCAGGTACTTCGCCATCTCAGTCCAGCCCACCCAAATAACACTGTGCCCTCGGTATGTAACCGACTCGTGGCCGTACCGCGCGCGAAAAGCGTCCATTTCCGCCCGGAGCGTGCTGCGCATTTCCTCCAGGGTAGGTTTGGGGCCGGCAAACGCATGTTGGCCGAAGTCGTGCCCCTGCTGCCGCAGCGCGTTCTCGTAAGCCGGTTCCACTTTCGGATGGTCGTCCATCTTGAGATACGCGGTATAGGGAATTTGGAACCGGTCCGCGGTCGCGACGGTCTGCACCAGGTCTGCCAACGCCATGCTGTCGCCGTCCCCGTTGATGAAGGCCGCGGCGGGCGCGGCTTCGGGGAAGTGCCACAGACGCGGCAGGGGCTGGCTAAGAGCCGTCATCCATTCAAGAATGCGTACCAGAATGTCTTGCTGAAGATCCGCCTGAGGGAGCGAGCAGAGCGCGGGATCAAGGTAATCGACAAACAGATCATTGGGTTTGTAGCTGCCGTCCCCGTCGTAATCGGGATACGATCCGGTACTCGCCTGTTCGTGTCGTCCCTGGTGCAGAAGTACTGTACTCTCGGCGAGGTCATATGCAAAGACCGCCCATGTGCCCTGTCCGTGCTTGCCCACGGCAATTGCGGGGTGCTTGGTTACGTAGTCCGGAGAAGCAGCAAAATACGCCATGACGTGTGCGGGTTCGCCGTGCCAGAGGTAGAGTTCGGCGCGGCCGTGGAATTGCAGGGGCGGCAAGTCTACGCCGTCGTTGAGGGCGCAGAGCTGGTTGAGCGCGATATAGCGCTCCACAATGTCACCCCTAAAGGGATGGAGGCCGAACCCAGACGCGAGTTGCCCCGGCGGCCGCAGTGCAATGAGCGCACCGCCCTGATCGACATAATTTAGCAGGATGCTCTGCAAGTCTTCCGGTAAGTCGACATGGGCAAGCACCACCACTGCATAGCAGGAAAGTTGCTCTCGACTAATGCTGCCGGCGGAAAGATCGTGTACCGCAAACCAGTTGTAGCCCTCTACGTGCAGAATCTCCGTAATGTAGCCGGAGAGACGCGCGGTGGTCTGACTATCCCAGATGATCAGGATTGGCGTGACGTTTTGCGACATCGTGTAATACCTTCGTGACGACCATCACTCGTAAACTCGGTGTGCGAAGCCTTGACCGGCTACGGCATTGGAAAAGGGCTGCGTGCTCCTTACTTGCGTGCTCTTCAAGTGAAGGCGCCGCCGCACCCGTGTCAATTCACTTTGCGGTTCAGCATACAGTTTCACGGGATTGGCTGTCCACAAAAGTCAACATCGTCGTGATCGCTTACAGGTGACAGCCATCGAAAGAGTCGTGAAGATTGCGATAGATAATCCGTTCTGTGATCCTGGCCGACACCCTGCATTCGTTGACGACTTACCGGCCTTACAGTAGCATAGAATCACGGCGTTACGGCGCCAATCAGCACAGGAGCGTAGCTCAGCTGGAAGAGCACTGGTCTCCAAAACCAGCGGTCGGGGGTTCGAATCCCTCCGCTCCTGCCAAATAGCGGTCAACAGGCGTGTCATTTTGATCATGCGGTCTTTCGTGCACGTCCATAATCTGCCGTGTGCGTGGCGAGTGAGAAGCTAGGCTGCCTATTCCCCGGCTGAAGCCAGGGGCTGTTACAGGCAGCGTTTCCCATACCTGGCCCCTTGCCCCTCCCAATGTTCCCTTGATGGACCTTTCTTTTCCTGTGCAATGACAAGAGTATTTGCGCGAATTGCCAGCGAATTCGGCGCGCGCAACCTCGAAGAGGTGAGGTATGAAACTGGCCCTATACGGTGGCGTTGGCTGGCAGCATCCATTTGGCGTGGCAAAAGTGCTCGCCTGGGCCGGGAAGTATGGCTACAACGGGATTAGCCTGCGGGGCTACACGCTCGATGTGCCGCAACGTGTGGAACGACACTACAACGCGGTAGGCTACGACATGCTTAGCCCGCGGCTAGTAAACGAGGCCGGCACTAATGAGTTCCGTCGCGTTCTCAAGGCCAAGAAGCTCGACATCGCTTGCTTCTCCTGCTACTGTCCGCTCACGTATCCCCCGGGGGAATTTCGCGAACAGAGTATGGTTCTCAACAGAGCCTATATCGATTTGGCCGCCGCGCTTGATGTGCATTGGCTGCGCAGCATTGGCAACGTCCTCAACCCCCTGCCCGATGTCACCTTAGGGGCTCAAGAAGCCTTTGACCTGCACGTGGCTGCCCTCAAGGAACTGGCGCCCTACGCAAAGGAGCGGGGAGTAAAGCTCATCGTTGAAACCAATGAGAACTCCACTACGTCCAATGCTGATGAATTGCTAGCGGTTCGGGATGCCGTCGGTCCCGAGCTTGACATTGTGATGGATGGCGCGAACCTCTACATGGAGGGCCGCGACGTCCTGGCAGAGGCGCGCAAACTGGCGCCGCACATCGCCATGCTCCATGTAAAGAACGTGCGCCGCCGCCCGCCGGGCGAAATTGACTACTTGCCTAAGACTGTATACGGCTACGAGTGGACGGAACTCCCGGATGGAGATATCGACTGGAATGAAGTGCTGGAATTGCTGCGGACGGGAGGCTTTGACGGCTACGTGCTGTACGAGTATGTAAACCCATTCAAGGGCATGCCGCGCGCCTATTGGCATCTCTTGCCCGACCCGGAATCTGCTGCAAAATCCGCCGCCGAATACCTGCGCTCGCTCGGTGGCTTCTCTCCCAAGTGAGAGAAGCTGATTGCGGTACATGCACGAACTGTACCGCAAAGCTACCCTAGTTCGGCGGCAAACAGACCTATCGCAAGATCGTGAGGTAGATTGCCCCTTTTCAAACGGCAGCGATGCACAGTGCTAAGTAGCCAGTCTTGCCCGCCGCTGGGATGTGCCGGTGAGCACTGTGCAAGGAGAATTGACCGAGATAGGTATTTGCAATACGCTAGAGACACTGTACCAGAGTATATCGAGCCAACCCCCTCCTTCCGCAGGGGGCTATCACTTTCTTCACAGACGTGCTTGTGTAGGACTTCATGCGACGCACTGAGAGTGGAGAGAATACAGTGGGGAATTCAGCTAGGCAATGCAGACGAGTTTGCGCGCACGCTGGCGACCCGGGCGGTTACGTACGCTCCAGGCCGTCGTGGGCATCGGGATTAGTGCGGTACTGTTGTGGCTTGCGCTGCGGGGTCTCGACCTAGGCCAGACCTGGCTGGCGCTCAAAGGCGCCAACTTCTGGTATCTGATCCCGGCAGTTCTCATTTATTTTCTGGGCGTGGCAATACGGGGTTTGCGCTGGCAGCGTCTCCTGCTGCCCATAGAACGCATACCTGCGCGACAAGCAATTGCCCTTCTCATCGTCAGCTATACGGTAAATAACGTTGTGCCTGCGCGCATGGGCGACGTAATGCGTGTCTTCATGCTTGCGCGCGAAACCGGCATACGCAAGAGCGCGTCTTTGGCAACCGTCGTCCTAGAGCGCCTCCTGGACGTGCTGGCGATTCTTGCCATAATCGTCGCGTGCACGGTCTTCCTTTCCTGGCCGTCGCCGCTGCTGACGGCGTTGCGCATTGCCGCGGTGATGGCGATCGTTGCTACCGGCCTGCTGATTCTTATCGCTACGCATCGGTCGCGGCGTTCACGACAGGCCCTCGCACGGGGTCGCACTATAGGGCGGGCGCTGGCACTCACCGTGCTTCTCGGTGTTGTGCTGGGAACTGTCTTCACTGAGTTCGGCCAATGGATTCCCGGCTCTCTTCTTTGGCCGCTTGCCGGAGCGAGCATACTGTTTCTCATTGCAGTCTTTGGGACCGCGGTTGTCGCGCGCGACTATCTCATTTCGCTCCCGTTACGCCTGTCGCTCTTGTTACCGGGACGCATTGGAATCCGCATCATAGGCATGATGCGGTCTTTCGTCGGGGGCCTGCAGAGTCTCCGCTCTCCGCTAAAGCTAGTGGAATTGAACGTGCTGAGTCTGGCCTCGTGGATTGTTGAGGGACTCACATATTATGTGGTCGCGCGCAGCATGGGCATGGATGAGTCCGTGCTCATATTTCTCTTGACCATGGGGGTCATAAACATATTCTCTGCCATTCCGTCATCGCCGGGGTACATTGGACCCTTCGAATTCGCCGGCAAGCTCGTTCTCACACAGTTTGGCATTGCGGCAGAAATGGCGGTGGCTTACTTGCTCTTGATGCACGCGCTCCTCTTGCTGCCCGTAATCGTCCTCGGCGGCGTTCTCGCCTGGCGGCGGCGCCGGCGCTGGTGGCCGACACAGAACCCGGACATGTCGCAAGCGCCTTTCGGCCAAGCCACATCATAGTTCGATCTTGGAAGACCACATGACCCAAACAGAACAGATGAGACGTTCAGAAGCCCCACTGCGCATCGCCGTGGTAGGCGGAGGATTCAGCGGCATGGCTGCCGCCGAAGCGTTACTTGAACAAGGCGCCCAGGTGGACGTCTTTGAGAAGCAGTCGCAGCTTGGCGGCGAGGTAGCAACCCGCGAGATCGGGAGTACTTTTGTCGAGTACTACTATCACCATTGCTTCAGCAGCGACCTTCACCTGCTTGCTGCGGCGGAGCGTCTGGGCGTGTCCGATCGCTTGACCTGGGTTGATTCAACAATGGGTTTCTTCTGGAAAGGCCAGTTGCTCCCCTTCAACGGCCCCGCCGACGTTTTGCGCTTCAAGCCGCTCAATCCATTGCAGCGTTTTCGCCTCGGTCTCTCGGTGCTCTACCTGCAGCGCAAGAAAAAGTGGCAGCCATTTCAGGACATAAGTGCCGCGGACTGGATGCGCCGCTTCTGTGGGCAGCGTGTCTTCGACACGATCTGGGGCGGACTGCTAAAAGCGAAGTTCGGCGAAGACTGGCACCGCGTCAGCATGGCCTGGCTCTGGGCACGCATCCACGTGCGGGCATCTTCCCGCTCCAAAGGCATGGCCAAAGAGCAATTAGGCTACTTCGACAACTCATTTCGCACCTTGGTGGATGCTTTTGGGCGGCGCATCCAGGAGCTAGGGGGCAGTATTCACCTGGAAGCCCCCGCAGAACGCATCGTTGTCGAGAACGGTGAGGCTCGCGGTATCATGGTGGGCGGAGAGAGGCGCGACTTCGATCTCGTGCTGGCGGCCGTACACACGCCGATCTTTCTCCATCTCACTCCCGATCTGCCCGATGACTACCGCCAGCGGCTGGGTAGCATCGAGTACAAGGGAGCTTCGTGCCTCCTGCTAGAACTTGACCGGCGTATGTCGCCGTACTACTGGCTCAACATTAGCGCCGAAGAGTTGCCGTTCACGGCGCTGGTAGAGCAGACGAATCTAGTGTCGCCGGAGGCCTACGGCGGCAGCCACCTCCTCTACGTGGCACGGTACATGGCGCCGCGCGACCCGCTGATGCGCATGGAAACCACCGCGCTCTTCGAGCACTACTTGCCGTTCCTCCAGCAAGTGTACCCCGACTTTGAGAGAGGAATGGTGAAGAATATGTGGTCAGGTGGCGATCCATTCGCCCAGCCGCTAATTGAGGTCGGCTACCAAAAGAAGAAGCCGGACCTGCGCACGCCAATTTCCAAACTGTATCTTGCCAACACGACCCTGATCTATCCGGAAGACCGCGGCATCAACTATAGTATTCGTCTAGGACAGGAAGTCGCTCAGCATATCATGGCTGATGCTTCACAACTCAAGCAGGAAGGCAATTGACATAACTCACGTTTGCCTTTTTTGGCGCATAGTTCTCCTTCAGTCCTGTGCCGTAGACCAAAACACTCGCTTGACCGCTCTTGTCCCTATTCCCTAGAATCATCCTAGGCCTGCCGAAGTGGCGGAACGGAAGACGCGCTGGTCTCAAAAACCAGTGGGGTAACACCCGTGCGGGTTCGAATCCCGCCTTCGGCACCATTTCTACGTTACTCTATGCCGGTGATGCCTGGTTTCAGCCAGCTTGCCGGGCACTGTCGTGCCTGGCGTTTTCTCGATAGCTGCGCCCGATTCTAGTGAGTTGAGCTATGGCGAACCTACTGCTTGTGGCTTTGGGCGGCGCCTTTGGCGCAATGCTGCGCTACTTGCTGTCCGGGGCGGTCAACCGTTACTTCGAGAGCTCGTTTCCGGCAGGAACACTTGGGGTTAACTTGGCCGGCTGTCTTGCGGTAGGCCTTCTATGGGAGCCGCTTGCCAATACGGCGCTCTCACCCCACGTGCGCACGTTCTTCCTGATTGGCGTGCTCGGCGCGTTCACGACGTTTTCCACGTACGGTATCGAGAGCGTCAACCTCATGCGCGCAGGCGAATTGCGGCTCGCTCTTCTCAACCTCTTGCTCAGCAACGTGCTCGGCATCGCCTGTGTGCTGCTGGGACTAGGCATAAGCCGCCTTGTCAGCAGCGCGGCATAGTTGGTTCTCCCTTCCGGCAGAGCGAGCGGAGAGTCGTGAGGGCAGCCGCTGGTTCTTAGCGCAAATTCCCCTCTGTGTGGAGCCTTTGCCATGAAATTTCACTGGCGGCGATTTATCGAAAGATCTATCGAACACACCAGAAATCGTTGCTTGCTTTTGCTTACCCCAGCAGCGTCCAATCGAATAACACGCCCATTGCGTGAGACCGGTCCTTGGTCAGCATGGCATAGGCATCGACGGCATTGTGGGGGTCATAACGGTGTGAGATGAGATCCTCTACTCGCATCTGGCCGCGCGCAACAAAGGCAAAGAAAAGCTCGGTCATGTGTTCGTGGGTCCAGTGAGCGTAATCGGTCGCGCTGGGAGGCGGATTGGAGCTGTGGGCGCCAATCAACGTTACGCCGCGGCGGATGATGTCGCCCGTAAGCCGTTGCTCCGCCGGAGCGCCGGTGTCGCCAAGCAATAGTACCTTGCCGAAGCGGCGCGCCAAAGGAAATGCAGAAGGCAACACGGCAGCATTGCCGGTGATGTCGTACACGACGTCCGCAAGCCTGCCCTGCGTCAATGATGCGATGGACTCCTCAGCGTCGCCGGAAAGCATATTCAACGTGTGCGTGGCGCCGTGGGCTGCCGCCAGCGCGAGACGCGCCGGCGCTGTGTCAATGACAATCACGCGATTGGCCCCGAGCAGGCGCGCGTATTGCACGACCAGTTGACCGAGAATACCGGCGCCAATGACAACCACGTCATCGCCAAGCCGATGCTCCGCACGGCGGACGGCGTTCTGCGCAATGCACGCCAGGTAGAACCAGGCGGCGGCAGCGTCCGGGACCGCTTCCGGTATCTTAACCGCGCGGTTTGCCGCGGAGATGGCAAATTGTGCATGCTTGACTGGCAGCGCGACGCGGTCGCCAACGCCAAAGGCTGTCACGTCACCCCCAACCTCTGTCACGATCCCAACTGCACTGTAGCCTGGCTGAAAGGGATACTTCACCCATTGGTCCCAATGCGTGCCCGGCGCAAAGTTCCGTTGCAGGCAAATGCACTCCGTGCCGGTGCTAATGAGGGAGTATTGCAGTTGAACCAATATCTCGTCAGGGCTGACTTCCGGCACAGGCTGCCTCTGCACGGCAACCGTGTCCTTTGCCAAGAAGTAGATGTTGAGTGAATCCATGTGACTTCCACCACCTTACTCTGCTTTACAATTGAGTACTGCGATCAAGAGAACCCACCCTAAATTGTCACCGAAGGCGATAGGCAGACGGCGCAAGTAACTATCGACCGCTAGGAGCCAAGCCCGCTCAAATGCCCTTTTTCTAGTCGGTATGAATGGAGAGACTAGGTAATGCGCAAGCCGGCACAGTTGCAGTGCACTGGTGACATTATGCCAGTCTTGTTCACTGATTGAATGCTTGCTGCGACATGTCGTCCGGCGTAGGATGTGATTGAAACACTACACTACAAACCGTCCCGCAATGAAGGCGTATATTTACATAAATTGAAAGGAACCATAATGCCGCAAGCTCAATCGTATCCGTTCTTCGAAGTGAGCGGTGCAACGCATGAGATTGGTCGCAGACATGGGGAAGCGTGCCGCGAACAGATCAGGCAGTTTCTGGAGTTCTCGTATGAGACGATTGGAAGCTCTAAGAACCAGGATCGTGCAACGCTGCGCGCACGAGCAGAATCGTTTGTGCCGTCAATCCGGGGGTTCATTCCCGATGCCATCGCAGAGATGGAAGGCATCGCGGCCGGCGCCAACGTGTCGTTCGCGGAGATCGTGTTACTTAACGTGCGAACCGAACTCACCTTGGGCGACGCCGGTTTGCGTGACGGCTGCAGTTCCCTTGGCTTCCTGACGAGCCGGACGGATAATGAGAGCACTATCATCGCGCAGAACCAGGACGTGGGGGACTGGATGAAGGACGTTGGCGTAGTCTTGCGAGTGGCGCCTCGCGACAAACCGGCGTTCATCATGTTCACGTGGGCGGGTGTCATTGGGTATCCGGGATTCAATGAGCACGGCGTTGCGTTCGTACACAACCAACTCTACACGGAAGGCTGGCGGGTCGGTGTTTCGCACTACCCGCTAAAGCGGCGCATCCTGGAGTGTCGTAATCTTGCGGAGGTTCTTGACATAATGAGCGTGACGACGTTCTCATCCGCGGGGAATTACCTTATGGTGGACGGGGACAATCGCTTGGTAGATGCCGAGATTGCTGCTCCCCACGGCGTTGGCGTGATCGAGGCCGCTGGCGGCACACTGGCACACACCAACAACATTCGTTCTCCCGAACTGGAGCAATTCGACAAGTTTCGCACGCAACTGCCGGATTCGGCGCCGCGCTGTGCCCGGGCGGACCAGCTTGTCTCGTCGGTAGAGCGCGTGTCCGCTGACGACGTGATGCAGATGATGTCGGACCATGAGGGGTTTCCCCACAGCATTTGTAGACATAACGACGGAACTGAGGAAAGTATCGAGACCGTGGCTTCCTACGTCATGGAACCGCTGCAAGGCCGGCTCAACGTAAGCTACGGCAATCCCTGCGAGAATGGCTATACGGCCTACACGCTGTGAAGTCACGGAGCGCTCGCATGAACACTGAATGGGTTTCAGCCCATAGTGAATGCCGCGCTCTGCTTGGAGTGGTTGGGCCGGTAGAAGAGTAAGTGGCTACCGCTAGGAGCGACGTCGTAGCGCATCGTGGCGCACCTGCACTCGGAATTCCGGAAAACTCAATGCTCGCGTTTGCACGGACGCTGGCACTTGGCGTCGATACTATTGAATTCGACAATCGCTTGATTCGCATAGAATGAGACACACTTGCCCTGGCGCGGGGATTCCCTCTCCACCCCGACCGGCTTTCATCGGACTCTGTAGCAACGCTCAATTTCCACGGAATGGCAGTCCATGCGTGGGACTAAAGAAAACTCTGCTGCGGTGGCAAGAATTCGTTCTTTAGGGATTCCGCGCATTAGTGCCGATAGATAAGTTTGGGCAGTGGAGCAGTTCGAAGAGTGGGAGTAGGCAAGAGACGACAAAGGCCCACTGCCAAATACTACAATAAGTTCCGAGAATGTATCTTCTCGGAACTTATTCATTCAGCAAGATAGCCCTGGCACAGAATGACCGCCTGATTGATCGCTTGCCCGATGACAATCTCGCCACGCGCCAAGGGGAGCGTGACTTGGTAGAAGAGTTGATGCGAGATTGCGGAGCTACTGGCTGCGTGGGAGGCTTTAGCGTAAGGCAAACTCTGCAGCGCGGTTTCTCGCATCGATTCCGGGAGTATCAAGTCGAAGTGGCCGGTATCCGGATTCTCTAGGTATTGCCAGCCGGCCGTCACGGCGGGCAAGACCCGACGTTCGCCTATCCAGTGAGCGAGAGGAATGAGCGCTTCATACGCGCTTTCCGCGTCTGCAGCGGCCGGCACCGCCAGCACTTCCTCCAGCAACAGCGGCGTAGCTTTCTTTGATCCCTGTGGCATTGGAGTGTAGCTTGGCCAGTAGCCCCATGGAGTCTTCATGAAACGCGAAAAGCTCATGGTGCTTGGAACAGTGTCCTCGTAACCCCGCAAATCAGAGTCTAATATGTCGGGACCATAGGGAAGGATGCCATGCACTCTACCCAGTTCATCCCAGGCCGTGAGAGCGCGCTCGGCAGCCGGTCCTTCCAGATGTATCACGCCTGCATCCAGGTCTACGATTTCGCCGCCCTCTTGCAGCAGGAAGGGTAGCCAGTCCGGGAAGTCCCAGTTAGCCGTAAGGCCCCACTGTTCGGGCTTTCCATCTTCATTAGCGTCCAGAGTAAGATGCTGACCCGCCTCGATGAAGTCCGACCAGGTCCATTCGGCATCCGGCGCGGCCACGTTGGCACGCTGAAAGCGGTCTGCGGCGTAGCCCAGGACGCCTGGAGCCACCGCGATAGGCAAGCCGAGAGTCTCGCCCCTATACCGCACGAGGCGCATGGCCTCATCCGAAAACGCATCCAGCGGACTTTGCTTATCCCCCTGCAACCAGCGATCAAGTGGGAGGAAAAACCTGGATCTAAGGATTTCCATGATTTGTGCATAGGAGGGAAGCCAAACCACATCCCCTGCGGAAACCCCGCCTGCCGCCGCCGTGTTCAGGTAATCAAGTACTGACTCGGCACCCAGAAAACGGTTGTTTTCATCGGTTTTCCTCGGCATGGCGACAAACTCAAGCGTTGCTCCCTCGGGTGTGCCCGGCATCTCGCCACTGTTCCACCCTGTGACCACTTCCCGGCCGAGGATGCTTGGCTTAGGCGGGTTTTGAATAAACGGATGTTCCAGGTACGCCAACGTAAATTGCCGCGGCTCCTTGGCGGTCTTTACAATGTCTGCCGCGCGGGGACTCGGTTCCATCCGTGACGATTGCTCGTCATCCTCATCACCACCACAACTTGCCTGCAGCACCACTGCACTACTGAACATCGCAAGAGTGAGCCATTCGCGTCGCGTCACGGTCCTTGCTCCTTCCATGCTCAAATTGGGGGCTTGTTGTATCCGAGACCCCTCTAGTATCCCCTTAATCGCTCACCTAATCGCACGGCAGTGGCTAGAAGTGTCCCGACCGTCTGCTCGTGAAACCACCATGAGCTCCTTTGTCAAGAATGTCACATCCAGTGTATTCTGTCATTTTGTACAGTGCTACTCAAGCTCGTGAATGCTCCCCTGAGTATCTCATAGAGAACACTTGGCAGGAACTGCACTGCCATTTAGAGTTGTTTGACCAAGCAGTATTCCTGTGGGATACTTGAGAAAGTGTCAAGTACGGTTGAAGGAGACCCCAGCGGTCACCGAACCGGAGGAGTGTGAATGGGAGTCTTTTCGCGGATGGGCGCTGTGCTCAGCGCCAAAATCAATGCGCTGTTAGACCGAAGCGAGGACCCGGCTGAGACGCTTGACTATGCCTACGAGCGGCAGCTCGAGCAACTGCACAAGGTCAAACGGGGCATCGTTGAGGTCGTTACATCGAAACGGCGGCTTGAAATGCAAGCTGCCAAACTGGAAAGCAATGAAGCCAAGCTGGTGGATCAGGCACAACGCGCCATTGAAGCGGGACGTGAAGACCTCGCCCGCATTGCACTCCAACGCAAGCAGCTTGTTGTGACCCAGTCGGATAGTCTCAGACAGCAAATACAAGCTTTGGAACACGACCAAGAACGTCTCGCGCTCACCGAACAGAAGCTAGTAGCAAAAGTGGAGAACTTCCGCACGCGCAAAGAGGTCATCAAGGCCCAATACAGCGCGGCAGAAGCCCAGACGCGCATTAGCGAGACTGTATCGGGCCTATCCGAAGAGATGGCTGACGTTTCATTGCTCGTTGAGCGCGCCGAAGAGCGCACCGAATCGCTGCAGGCGCGGGCATTGGCAATCGACGAGCTTGTGGATACCGGCGTGCTCGAAGACTCCACCGGCGCGCGCTCCGACTTTGTGGATAGAGAGTTGAACAAGCTCAGCGCCGAGAGCGGTGTGGATGATGAGCTGGAATTGCTCAAACGACAGCTTGAGGTCAAGGACAAGAAACAGTTGGAGGACCGCGCATGATTGTCCGCATCGCGACCGTGGGCCAATACCGCCTCGATGACGACATCATCGCTGAATTGCAGCGATTCGATGATGAGATTGAGGAAGCCGTGAGCGGATCCGATAATGAAGCGTTCCAAGAATTGCTTCAGCAAATACACGACTTAGTGACCGAGAAGGGCACCGCGCTCCTTGATGAGGAGATTGTCACGTCAGACGTCATTCTGCCGCCGCCGGATGAAACACTGGAGGAAGCGCAAAAGCTCCTCGGCACTGAAGGATTCGTGCCCGGTCGCGCAGACTAGGCGCCGAGTGTTAGTCTGCGTTTAGCTCTTGCAGATAGATGCAACGCCTGCCGCACGTGCGGCAGGCTTCTTTATGTCAATTACAGGTGCGGGCCTCGTGCGCGTGCGTAGCAGTTTTGCGCTTCGCGTATTGCAATGAACAACGGTGAAACAACTGAGCTAGTTGTTCCAGTCTCTACTCCTCCACTTTCGGCCCTGACGTACGCCAGCCAGCCGATGGCCTCCTCGTTCTTAGTTGGAACTGACATTCCCCGGCCGTCACCGGCGAATGATGAGGAGACTCTCTCGCTTACTCCAATTGTAGAGCTACTCCGGGGTGCGGTTACAGCAAGAGGTCATTCGTTGACGTAGCTTTGCAGCCAGTTTGCAGCCTGCTCAATTGCCTGTTCGATTCCCACTTCGTCCCGCGCCAGTCGCCAGGTAATGATATTGAAGAGCGCCTGTGTCAGGGTTAGGCTGCTGGCGACGTGAGAAGCTCTTGCTTCGGTTAACGCTTGCAGCGCCGTGGTCCGGACTGATTCTGGATAAATCAGGTCAAAGTGTTCGCGATCCGGCTTTTGCAAGTATTGCCAACCAGCAGTAACAGCGGGCAATGCGCGCCGCTCTCCCAGCCAGCGAGCCAACGGCACAAGCACTTCATATGCGCGATCCCCATCGGCGGCCGCCGGAATAGCCAGCGCTTCCACAAGCACCAGGGGCGTTGTATTCCGATCCTTCTTTGGGAGAGGGGTTACTATCTGCCACTGATCGGGCATGCGCTGCAGAAAGGGGGTGAAATACATCCCCCTATGGTTGAGTTCATTCCAGCCAAAGAGCTTCTCAACCGTTACATCCGGCCCATAAGGCAGGATGCCATGCACTCTCCCTAACTCATCCCAGGCACTCAGCGCGCGCAGGCTGGCCGGATCCCCAAGCCCAATCTCACCCGTATCCAAGTCCGCGATCATTACGTCTTCTTGTAGCAAGAATGGCAACCAATCCGGGAAGAAACCGGCCGCGGCGAAACCCCATCGATCGATTGTTCCGTCGCCGTTCCTGTCCTCAGTTAGGCGTTTCCCAGTCTCTATGAAGTCATCCCACGTCCACTCGTGCGTAGGCGCCGCCTGGTTTGCGTCTCTGAAGCGGCTGGCATTGTGCGCCAGCACGCCGGGCGCGACGGCGATGGGCAACGCCAGGGTCTGAGAACGAAAACGCACGAGGCGGCGGGCCTCTTCCGCAAACGCTTCCATAGGTCGATCTTGGTCCAATTGCAGCCACCGGTCGAGGGGTCCTATCAGTCCTGTCTTGAAGAGGGCGGGAATGTCCTCACGGATTGGCAGCCAAATCAGGTCGACGCTGACGCCCCCTGCCTCCCGTGCGGCAAGAAATTCTCTCGCCCCGGCCTGCAAAGGTACTTTCACAAGCTCTAACTGCGTCTCATCCGAATCGCCGTCTATGTTCCCCTTTGACCACTCCTGAATGGCTTTCTGGGCAGGATTGACCGCAAAGGGAGTGTCCAAGACTGCAAGCGTGAGTTGCCGGGGCTCGTTGGTAGATTTCATGCCGGTTCCCACGCGGGAACCGGGCTCTGATGGCGAGGATTGCTCCGCTTCGTCATCGCCGCCACAGCTCAGCAGCACAACGTGAGCGCCGACCAAAACAGTACTAAGCCATTTCCGGCGTGTCATATGCTTGACCAGCTCCCTGGCATCCCGAAGACCAAGTGCGTCAGTTCTTACACCTGAGGCGACCATAGGCACTAACTGCTGCTCGCCAAGCGCTCTGGCTGCCTGCGGGGACTTCTTGTTACCTCAATCTCCGTCACACCGATCACCCGCCGGCCTACTTCCCGAACGCGGCGCAAGTGGTCGGGCGTGGGGAATTCGCCGCTGACGTGGGCGACGCCGGTTTCCGAATCGATGCGGACCGTATGCAAACGGCATTCGAAGAGGTAGGAGTCGTCCTTCAACAGGCGAAAGAGCGCGGCTTCACGACTAAGCCACTTCATTGGCTCAGTTGCTCGAGAGCGCAGCATCGGAAACACGAGGGCTTCCCATGCCCCTTCGAATATGAGCCCCGCCAGTATCCAGGCAGGCGGAACCATAAAGAAGAACACCGGCGCAATGCTTACAAGAAGCCCGTTGGTCACACTCACCGCATGCAGGGCAGCCACCACCAGAAAGGGTACCACGACGAGTGCAATGACCGATTGGGGGCCTGGATGCGAGGAAAAGTAGTGGCCGACGAGCAACTTCCAATATATGCCCCGGCGTACACTCCAGCGGCGCACCACTCCCAGCACCATCCCCAAAGTTCCACTACCGAGGATAACGAGCAAGAATACGTACAACGCCGACAGCACGCTGGCGCCTGTAGCTGCTGCAATGGAACCAAAGTCTATTGTGCCGCGGTTTAACATGACCGTGGCAATGAATCCAATCGCACCAATCAGCGCAAGGGGAATGCAGGGCACCAACACGCCGGCCGCAAAACCGGCCGCAATGACCGTACGCACGTCAATCACCGTGAGAACGACGTCTGCCTCAAGCTCATCCGGCAAGTCGCTCGACGGTTCCGTTACCGGGGGAGTTCTTTCCACCCGCATTGGGTCCATGTTTACCACGGTCTATCGCTCCTTGGAATCGTGACCGCCGTTCCGGCTGGTGCGGAAAACCGTAAGAATCAAGGCCTGCCACAGTGTTCGCACCGCCTGTAGCGCCTTTTGGTGGGGCGGCATGCTTGCCACTTCCGACGTTCGTTCCAGGTATAGCCTCGTGAATGTGTGTTCCCCATCTATAATGAGCCTGTCTGGATATTCAGCCAGTTTCGCACTCTCGCTCTCAAGAACGGTGAGACCCTCCGCCGCTACGTCTCGGACTCCGATCACGCGCATGCCGATTTCTCGTGCCCGGCGGAAGTGGTCGGGCGTGCGGAAGTCGGCGCGAATATACGCCACCCCGGTCTCTGTATCGATCCGGGCCGCATGGAGCCGGCAGCCAAACAACTCTGAATCGTCCTTGAGCATCTGCACAAGCGCCGCCTCGCGTCGTAACCACGTCATGGGTTCGCCCGCGGCTACGCGTAAGACAAGGAAGACAATCGGCTCCCACACCGCCTCATATATGAAGCCGCTGAGCGACCAAAGCGGGAACATGAAGAATAACACGGGGGCGATGCTCACCAGGTAGCCAACGTCGAGGCTGATTCTGTGCAGAGCGGCAGCAATAAGCAAGGGCACCGCCAAGACTGCAATGAGCGTATGTGGACCCGGGTGGGTCGAGAAGATGTGGCCCACCAGCAACGGCCAAGAAATGTACCGCCGCACGCTCCAGCGGCGCACCGTTCCCATAACGGCCCCTAGGACAATGCTCCCTAGGAGCACCAGCACGTAAATCTTCAGCGCAATTTGCAGGTTTGCTGGTGAAATCGCGAGCGTCATCGTCTGGTAGATAGTGCCACGATTGAAGAGAAATGTACCAAAGAGGCCGGCTGAGACTAGAATTGCCAGGGGGATGAAAGGCACAATTGCGCCGGCCACCAGGCCGGTAACAGCCGCCGTACGCAGAGTGACGACAGTGAAGACCGCGTCAGCGTAGCCGGCGTCCGGCAATTCGTCGGTCGGCGGTGGTATCCGCATTACAGCCCCTCCAGAACGGCAAGAACTGTCCCCCTACGTTCAGACTATCCAAACAGTAGGAGACGGTCAAGCCGTTAGGGGCAACCGAAGGGGCGCGCTAGGCGACGGATGCCATGGAACGAAAGACCTAACTCTCAGGCCAAGCGCCAAGCGTTGCCTGGATCTCCAGTGTCTCACCGTTGCGGTACACCGTTATCGTGATTGCGTCACCGACGTCCTTGGCCTGAATGAAAGTGATGAGGTCGCCTGCGCTCCTCATCTCTACACCGTCAATCGCGGTAATGATGTCGGCCCTTTGCGATGAGCGAGGCCCGCGAAGCCCGGCTTTCTGTGCGGGGCCGCCTGGCGTAACCTGCAGTATCAGCACACCCCGTTCAATCCCAAGGTTTCTGTCGCGGGCTAGTTGTGGGGTGATTGTCCGCATTCTCACTCCTAAGTATGTGCGCCGTATATCCTCGCCCCTGATCAACCGCGGCAGCAGACGCTGGACCAAGTTCGAAGGAATGCTCAGACCCACGCCCATGAAACTCTGAGTGCTGGATTGAATGGCGGTGGTGATGCCAATCACTTCGCCGTTGGCATTCAGTAGCGGCCCACCGGAATTACCGGGATTTATGGCTGCATCGCTCTGGATTGCGTCGCTAACCCTGCGGCCCTTATTGATGTAAGTCCTGCCCACGCCGCTCACAATGCCTGCGGAAATGCTGTGGCCCAGGCCGTAGGGCGCGCCAATCGCAAAGACCGGATCACCCGGCTGCACCTCTTGAGAATTTCCGAAGCGCGCGACCTGCAACTCTCCCGGAGGAAACTTGGCGCGAATGACAGCAAGATCGGTGCCAGGGTCGCGGCCGATTATGTCCGCGAAGACCATACTCCCATCGAGCAATTGCACCAGTACCCTATCAACATCACTGATGACGTGATTGTTGGTGAGAATGTGGCCTTCTTTATCAAGGATGATGCCCGTTCCAGTACCCATCTGGTTCGGCCGGTCGTCATCCCGGACCATTATGGTAACGACGCTGGCAGCGACCGCCTGATACACCGCGGCAGCGCTCGCCTCCGATTCTTGCGTATACGTAATCAAGGGAGTTTGCGTAGCGACAATGGGCGCGGTCGGAGTCTGGCGCATTATTGCCCATGCGGCCAGTCCTCCGGCAACGACACCCGTCAGCATTGCGACCACCACGCTAAGTACAATTACCGTACTAAGCCCTGTCCGAAGTGGTGCGCCGCCATTGCCACCATTGGCCCCATCACTGTCTGCATGAACGGGAATCGAAGACATAGCCACCGCCGTGCCTCCCTGCTAAAAAAAGTCCTCTGGCATAAGTGTACCGCCGCTAGCTAAGCTAGTCCTGAAAAGCGTGCCGCGCGTGCCCCACGACTGCAATAAAAAGTGCTTAGGAGGCTTTGTCTCCGGTCGGAGGAGACGCTGTCTGCGAAGCACGAGCATTGTTCGCGCCGGTGGTCTCCCCAATGGTCTCTGCCGTTTCTTCAGAGTTCGTAGCGCCTGCAAGCTGATCACCAGTAACAGACATCGAGGCAGGCAGCGTAACCTTCACCGTGGTGCCTTGATCGGGCGCGCTCTTTATGTCAAGATTGGCGCCGTGGGCCTCCACAATCCACTTTGCAATGGATAGACCGAGCCCAAAGCCGCCGGACCTTCGGGCCCTATCGGCCTGATAGAACCGGTCAAATGCGCTGGCAATGTCAGCTTGCCGCATGCCAATGCCCGTATCTTGCACCACAAGCTCTACAGCGCGCGCATTGCTCAGCGTACTCACTGTGACCGTGCCGCCTGCAGGCGTGTATTTTAGCGCATTGTCTACCAAGATGAGCACCAGTTGACGCAGCAGATCGGGATCACCTAGCACTGATACATCCTCACTTGCCGCGTTCATTTCTACGTCTACCAACGCATTGAAGTAGGGCGCTTGGCGGCACACGTCGGCTGCAATCGCATTCAAATCAACGCGTTCACGGCGGACAGATTGGCCGGCATCGGCCCTTGCCAAGGTCAGCATGTCGGACACAAGGCGGCTCATACGTTCCGATTCATAGGCAATGTCGTCGAGTGCAGCTTTGCGTTCTTCTTCAGACAAGTCTGGAATATCCCGCAGCAAAGCCACGTTCCCCCGGATGACGGTAAGGGGTGTGCGCAGTTCATGCGAAGCGTCGGCCACAAGGCGTCGTTGCGCCGCAAGCGCCTCCGCCACCCGGGCATAGCTGCTCTGGAGACGATCCAACATCGTGTTGAACGTCTTGGCGAGCCCGCCTACTTCATCATTGGCGCCGGCCTGCGGCACGCGTTTGCTGAGGTCTTGGGTTTGGCCGATCAACTGGGCAGCTTGCGCCAAGCGCTCTAGCGGAAAAAGACCTGCGTGCGCTACAAGGTACGCCAAGCCCATCGCGCCTATGATGCTCAAGCCACCGCCAACGACCATGATCAGGCGCAACTCACGCAGGCTTGTTTCCACGTCAGTAAGTGAGCGGGCAACCTGCAAAATACCCAGCAGACGTCCCTGTGCCACATACGGGTGGTGGTAGATGCGCAGCAACGTACCATGGGTCGACACCGTTTCGATGAATGGCTTGTCCTGGCGGGCGCGTTCGAGTATCTCGTTGCCGCTGGGAAGCTGCTCATTTCCAAGACTGGTGGAACGAGCAATTGGCTTGCCGCCACTGCCCACAAACTGGACGAAATTGCCGGACTGCGCAAATACGTTGCTGTACTGCGGTGGTATCCAAATCTCGATCCCTTTGGGGGAAGGACGAGTTTGGAGCAAACGGAATACTTCACCGGCTTGGGCTTCAAGGGCCTGATCGATCTCCCCGTAGATGGCGCGGGAGATCAGGATGTACGTAAAGACATAGTAGACAACGAGCGTTATTGCAAGTACGCTCCCTGCCAGGAACGTCAGGCGGAGACGCAATGACATGAGCTAAGTCTCGCGTAATACGTAACCAACGCCGCGCACAGTAAAAATAATGCGGGAGCCCTCGTTTTCTTCTAGCTTCTGGCGCAGATAGCCGACGTAGACTTCGAGGACATTCGATTCCCCTTCAAAGTCGTAGCCCCAGACCTTCTCCATGATGTAATGCCGCGGCAGCACGCGCCGTGGATTTTGCATGAAGAGGAGAAGAAGCTCATACTCCGTCGCGGTCAGGTCAAAAGTCCGATTGCTGCGCTGCGCTCGCCGGCCCGCAGTATCCAGGGTGAGGTCGGCAAAGTGCAAGACCTCATCTTCCGGCGATGTGCTCCGCCGCAACAGCGCCCGAATGCGGGCGAAGAGCTCTTCGAGCTCGAAAGGTTTAACCAAGTAGTCATCAGCGCCGCTATCCAGACCCACCACCCGGTCGGAGACTTCATCCTTGGCGGTGAGCATGAGAATCGGTACCGTGCTGTCCTGCCGTATGCGTTTACACACACGGAGGCCGTCCAGACCCGGCATGAGTATGTCTAGCACGACCAAGTCCGGTTGCTTTTGCGACAGGTGCGAAAGGGCTTGAAACCCGTCATGAGCTACTTGGACCTCGTAGCCCTGATGGGAAAGCGCGCGATGCAGGAGTGCTGTGATCTTTTGGTCGTCGTCAACGACGAGAATCTGCATAAGACATTCTCTCCTCTCTCGTCGATGCCGCTGGCGCTGTCATGGCGCTGCCGCGAAATGCCGGAAGTCTGCCCTGGCAGCGCCAAGTCTATCTCCAATTCAGTATTGTACCGCAGGTAGGACGCTCCAGTCGCACGCCCGAGACGGAAAGCGACAGCGCAATGCTTTGTAGCAAAAACTATCGACCGCACAGACTGGATGACATTGGGCAGACCGAAGCGTGACGTAATCTGTCGCCCGACATCATGACGCCAGGCGACTAAAGACGTCTCACCGCGCCGGAACCCCATGCGTGGTCGTATAGGTGCGAGGCTTCCTGAGCAGGTCGAGCAAGTCATCGGAAGTCGCACGCGCCGTCCGGGCGGGTGAGCCGTTCTCGGGCCGCGATACGCTCACGAGTTCGTAAGGCGGTTCCAGCCAAAACGGTTTGATTTCGTGCCGCTTCGCAAGCGCTCGCCGCACGCCTTCCTTGATGAGCTGGCGAGCTTTGGTCGGGTGCAAATGGATGGCAGCGCCGTTGAACTTCCTGTTGTCATCGCCGGAGATTCCCGCCGCGGGGCCGCGGCGGAGCCCTGCCTTTACGGCGGCAGTCTCGATATTCGGCACAAGCGCCTTTGCTTCGTCGGCGGCCGCCTGATCACCACTCAAGAATATTGAGGGGACGCCAAAATAGCCAGCAAAGAGGAAATTGCAGCCCATCTCACCAACGGAAACACCATTGATTGTAAGCTCCTCCACATTGAACGAGCCAGTATGCGCCAGGTGGCCGCCGTCTGTATTCGATTTCGCATGCTGACCGATGCTCAGGGCCGCATCGAAGCTTTCGTCACATCCAAATGGATAACCGATGGGCCGGCCCAAGAGGGCCTTGGCTTCAGGGTGAAGCAGCACTGGATCAATGGCTTCGTGGCCGTGTCCGTCTACGACAACGATCTCCGTTGCCCCGGCTTCAAGACACGCCTCAACGGCGGCGTTTGTCTCCAATGTCGTCAATTCACGACCGCGCTCGTAATAGCGAGAACTCTTGTTGCAGTAGTTGTCCGAATCGACAACCCCGGCAACGGCTTCCATATCCGTCATTATGTAAATCTTCAAGTGCGTGCCTCCGTGTGTCTGCTCATACCTTTGCGCCCGGGTTACGAACCTATTTGAAACGAAACACTTCCGCAGTAAGCCTAACAGAGAATCATTGCAGAATCCAGAGACAAACCGGGCTATCCCGGCCAGCGACAGACGCACGCGTCCCTCTCGACAGGAAGACCAACAAGCCTCTACGCAAACTGTACGTAGAGGCTTGCGTTAACGTCGGCTGTGGCGCTGTCGAGACTATTGCTTCTGCGGCGGACGCAGTGCGAGATGGACCTCATTAAGTTGCTCGTCCGAGGCGGGCGACGGCGCCCGCATCATTAGGTCAAGCGCTTGCTGGTTCTTGGGGAATGCAATCGCCTCGCGAATGTTCTCTTCGTCGGCGAAGATGGCAATCGTACGATCAAGTCCCATGGCGATGCCGCCGTGCGGCGGCACACCATATGAGAATGCTTCCAACATATGTCCGACTTGCTCGTGAATCTGCTCGCTCGAATAGCCCATGGTCTGCCAAATCTGCTCCAGGAGCTCCCGCTTGTGCGCGCGTACACTGCCGCCGCCAACTTCCCAGCCGTTACACACGAGATCGTACTGCAAGGAGCGGGCGCTACCGGGATCGGTAGCGACAAGCGCCTCGTCTTCAGGAAACGGTCCGCAGAAGGGGTTGTGCACGAAACTCCAGCGCTCCTCCTCATCGTCCCATTCGAACAGAGGGAAGTCTACAACCCAGCAGAAAGCAAGCGTATGCGGGTCCCGGAGACCGAGCCGATCGCCGATTTCAAGTCGAAGACGGGAAAGCACCGTGTTCGCGACATCCGGCTGGTCTGCCGCGACCAGCACGAGATCACCCGGTTGCGCAGAGAGCGCCGTAGCGATGCGTTGCGTCACCTCCTCGCCAAGATGTTGCAGCACCGGCGAGCGCAACCCGCCGTCTTCTACCGCGATGGATACTAACCCCTTGCCACCCAGCGAACGGGCGAGGGTTGTGAATTCATCTACCTGCTTGCGGGAGTAGCTTCCACAACCCGGCGCGCGGACGCCTTTGACTATGCCCCCTTTGGCCAGCACGTCTTTGAAGACGCGAAAGCCCGACTCTTGCGCAATGTGGGACACATCGACGAGTTCCAAGCCAAAGCGCACGTCGGGGCAGTCGGTACCGTACTTTTCCATCGCCTCCGCGAAAGGCATTCTGGGAATCGGCCGCGCTTGCACAGACTTGCCGCTGAGCGTATCGGCCAATTCCAAGTACAGTCGCTCAATCACGCCCATCACGTCGTCGCGCTCTACAAAAGACATCTCAATGTCTAGCTGCGTGAACTCCGGCTGGCGGTCCGCGCGTGGGTCCTCATCGCGAAAACACCGGGCTATCTGAAAGTAGCGATCCATGCCGGAGACCATGAGCAGTTGCTTCAATTGCTGGGGTGATTGCGGCAAGGCATAGAATTGCCCTGGGTGCACGCGACTTGGGACAAGGTAGTCACGGGCGCCTTCAGGTGTGCTCTTGAGGAGTATCGGCGTCTCGATCTCCCAGAAGCCCTCGGCATCCATGAAGTCACGGATGGCCTTTATCAGCCGATGCCGCAGCTCCATCTTGCGCTGCATGTCTTCCCGCCGCAGGTCCAGGTAGCGGTAGCGCAGCCGAATAGACTCATCTACTTCCAATGCCGGATTGTTCAGGTCGAAAGGAGGCGTCTGCGTTGCCGAGAGAATCTGAACTGTCGTCGCATGCACTTCAATGTCGCCGGTCGGCAGGTTGGGATTCCGCGTGCCGTCGGGACGCGCCTGCACTTGGCCCGAGCAACTGAGCACGAATTCATTGCGGACCTGGGCGACCGTAGCCTGCGCGTCTGCCGAGGCTTGTGGGTCAATGACCACCTGCGTGAGTCCATACCGGTCACGCAGGTCGATAAAAACCACGCCGCCATGGTCCCGTCGCCGGTGCACCCATCCGTTTAACGTGACCGACTGTGCGAGTTGGTCCTCGCGCAGTTCGCCGCAGGTATGGGTGCGCTTCCATCGTACACTCACGAGAATACACTCCTTAGAAAGGGTGAAGTGTTGCCCTGTTTCAGACAACGTTGGTGGATACTAGATTAGAGATTCTTTCCCTACCAAATGGCAGGGGGAGGAAGATGAGCGGGCCGGGACGGTCATGGCCCGTGCTTCGACGGCGCCTATCTTTAATCCGCAATTCAGCGAAGCAAGTCCTCACAGCGAACCGGGGCGTGCCCATTCCTCCGGTTAACTGACCGGCGGCGCATTACTGCCGCTGCCCCGGTAGTCGCAACTACGGGGCAGTGCCGGATAGACCTCGCTTTCAAATCTCATGCGGTCACCATGCGAGTAGTTGTTGGGAGCGGCTTTGTTACGAAACCGCGGCTCCCACTGGGAATTCTAACTTCGCCGGGCCTGGCGCGGCGGCAAAATGCAGTTTCTCGTCCTGCAAGTCAACGGTTACGCAATAGCCCGCAGCGAGCTCGCCGTTGAGCAGCATCTTCGCCAACGTGTTTTCGATCTCACGTTGCACCAATCTGCGCAAGGGCCGCGCGCCGTAGTCATGATCGTAGCCGTTTTGAACTAGCCATGCTTTGGCCGGTGCGCTTACCTCAAGGGTGACGTCCCGATCGTCCAGACGTTCTCGCACTTCAGTCAGCATGCGTTCTACAACATCCTGCAGTTGTAGTCTATCCAAGTAGTGGAAGACGATGATTTCATCGATGCGATTGAGAAACTCGGGCCGGAACGTCTGCCGCAGTTCTCTATGCAGCTTTGCCTTGATCGCGTGAAAGTCTTCCTGCTCTGCGTCCGTACCATTAGGTTGGAAACCAAGCACACCATCGGTACGCAGCATATCCGCGCCAACGTTGGAGGTCATGATGATTACGGTATTGCGAAAGTCGACAACGTGCCCGTGTCCGTCGGTCAGGCGCCCGTCCTCCATCACTTGCAGCAATGTATTGAACACATCAGTGTGGGCCTTCTCGATTTCGTCAAAGAGCACCACGCGGTAGGGCCGCCGCCGCACTGCCTCTGTCAACTGACCGCCCTCTTCGAAGCCAACATAGCCTGGCGGCGCGCCAATGAGACGGCTGACGCTGTGACGCTCCCGATACTCTGACATGTCAATGCGCACCAGCGCATCTTCGTCGTCAAACATGAACTCGGCAAGCGCTCGCGCAAGTTCAGTTTTGCCGACGCCGGTGGGGCCCACAAAGAGGAAGCTGCCAATCGGGCGCTTGGGATTTGCCAAGCCGGAGCGCGAGCGGCGAATAGCTTCGGACACCGCAACGACGGCCTCATCTTGGCTCACGAGACGCTGGTGGAGTTCCTCCTCCATGTGCAGGAGCTTATCCGCTTCCTCCTGAAAGAGTTGGGCAACCGGAATGCCGGTCCACTTGGCCAGCACTTGGGCGACGTCGCGCGCGTCAACTTCGTCGTCCATCTCATTGCTGCTCAGCCACTCTTCACGAGCTCGCTCATATTCTTCCTTAAGACGTAAGTGCACTGTACGGGAATTGGCGGCCATCTCATAGTCACGGCGTTGCGAAGCGGCTTCCTCTTCCCGTTGGCACTGCTTGAGCCGGCTCTCCAGTTCTTTTATGTCGTCCGGCATGCTGAAGATCTCCATCCGCACCTTCGCCGCTGCCTCATCGATGAGGTCAATGGCCTTGTCCGGCAAGAAACGCTCCGTGAGGTAGCGATGCGAGAGCTTAACCGCGGCGCTCAGTGCGTTGTCATTGATCTTCAATCCGTGATGGGCTTCGTATTTGTCGCGCAGTCCGTTGAGGATGGCGATAGTATCCTCCACCGATGGTTCCTCCACATAGACCGGCTGGAAGCGCCGTTCCAGAGCCGAGTCTTTCTCGATGTGGCGGCGGTACTCGTCCAGCGTCGTGGCGCCTACGACCTGCAACTCACCCCGCGCCAAGGCAGGTTTGAGGATGTTGGCTGCATCGATTGCGCCTTCGGCTCCGCCGGCGCCAACAACTGTGTGGAGTTCGTCAATGAAGAGAATCACCTCGCGCTTGGCCTTCTGTACTTCATCTACCACGCCTTTGAGACGCTCTTCAAATTCTCCACGAAACTTCGCGCCGGCAAGCAGGGCAGCCATATCCAAAGCAATTACGCGCTTATCGCGCAATTGCTCAGGAACATCGCCGTTCACCACGCGCTGCGCCAGTCCCTCGACTATGGCAGTCTTGCCCACGCCGGGCTCGCCCATGAGGACCGGGTTATTCTTAGTGCGGCGCGAGAGTACTTGCATCACGCGGTGGATCTCTTCGGCGCGGCCAATCACGGGATCGAGCTTGTCATCCCGCGCAAACTGGGAGAGGTCGAGTCCAAAACGTTCCAGCAGGCGGTACTTCGACTCTGCTTCCGGATCGGTAACCCGATGGGAGCCGCGCACTTTTTCCATTGCCTGGTAGATCTTTTCCCGATCGATGCCGGCTTCCTGCAAGACGCGGTGGGAATCCCCATCTTCCGCCCCGGAAATAGCGATGAGTAGGTGTTCGGTCCCAATGTACTCATCCTTAAGGCGGGCCGCCTCTTCAGCGGCAAGGTCCAACACACGCTTTGTGCGCGGAGTCATGTAGTACTGCGCTTGTCCGCTCTGACCGAACGACACTTGCGGCCGCGGTCGCAGCGACATCTCCAAGCGCTGCTCAAGCTGTGAAGGATCAACATTGAGGATCCCCAGCATCTGCGGCACCAGGCCGTCGTTCTGTTTGAGCAGCGCCAACATGATGTGTTCGGTGTCAAGCTGATTATGGTTATGCGCGAGCATGACCTCTTGGGCCCCAGCGAGGGCCTCTTGCGCCTTTGTCGTGAAGCGGTTATTCCACGCCATCTCACATTATCCTTTTGATTCCGCTTTCAACCGAGATAGAAAGCGTAGCAAATCGCTGTGGTTCAATCTTTCGTCCAATCAACGTCTGGAGGCGCTCTCCAAACCTGTTGGCATTGGGATCCTTTTCCGTTAGTAATTCTGAGTAACGCGCTGCAATAGACCCTTGAGGCGGGCGATCTCGGCTTCGTATTGTTGGCGCTGCGCGGCGAGTCTCTCGTCCATCTCTTGCTGGAGCCTTTCCATGCGCTCGGTGATGTTTAGGATTACTTCAACGCCGGCGAGATTGACGCCCAGGTCGTTCACAAGACGCTGAATTTGCTCCATTCTCTCCAAGTCGGCCTGCGAGTAGAGGCGCACGTTGCCCTTGGAGCGGCGGGGCTTGACCAGGCCCAGACGCTCGTAATGCCGCAGTGTTTGGGGATGCACGCGCAGGACCTCGGCCACGACACCGATTGCAAAGAATGGCCCCTCGCCCTCAAAGCGTATGTTCATACTTTTCCCCAACCTCCCCCGCTGAGATCTCGCGCTAATCTCAATCGCTTTATGCCGTGACCGGGCTGACCTTGCGCAGTTGTGCCAGTTCGGCAAAGAGCTCCTTCTCGCGCGGCGTTAGCCCCTTGGGCAGGCGAACCTGCACTTTCACGAAGAGCCCCCCACGCTCGTCGCCTTTCAGATGCGGCATGCCTTGGCCGGCGAGTCGAAACACCTGCCCATTCTGCGTCTCTGCAGGAATTCGCATGAGCACACTCTTGCCATTCGGTGTGGGCACCGCTATCTCTGCGCCCAACACCGCGTCTACCAGGTCAATGTCCACATTCACGTGCAGATCGTCCGACTGCAATTCAAAGCGTGGATCAGGCGCAATTTTGACTATCAAGAAGAGATTGCCACGCTCTCCATTTCTGCCAGGGTGTCCTTCCCCCGCAACACGTATCCGGGAATCGTCACGCACACCGGCGGGGATCTTCACATCGAGCCGCCGATTGCGCATGCGGCTGCCGCTGCCCCGGCACTCCATACAGACCATGCTTTCCGCACGGCCGGATCCAGCGCATGCGGGGCACGGCCCGGGCACTTGCAGACTAAAGGTGCGGGCGGTTCCGGCATAGGCTTCAGCCAAAGTTACTTCGATTTCCTGTTCGAGATCGCGGCCTTGGTATTCGCCCGGCTGCCGTCTGCGGCCGAAGAGCGATTCGAAAAAGTCTGAAAAGCCGCCGGCGCCCGCACTGCCGCGCCCTAAGCCATCGAAGTCGAAGCCGCCCAATCCCCCAAGGTCAAACGGAACGCCGGTTCCCGCGCCGCCGCGCCTGTGGGTTTGCCAAGATCGTCCCGATAAGTGCGCGGCCCGCGCCTGATCGTAGCGCGCCCGTTTCCTCTCATCCCGCAATGCCTCATACGCTTCATTGATTTCTTTGAAGCGTTCTTCGGCGCTCGCATCGCCGGGATTGACGTCCGGATGATACTTGCGGGCAAGGCGGCGATACGTCTCTTTGATCTCTTTCGGCGGAGACTTAGGCGATACACCCAGTACCTTGTAGTAGTCCCTAAACTCCATAGCGCTCTCTCTGCGGCTCACAGTGTCTATTCAGCCCATGGGTCTTGGTGACGCTTAGGTCCGTCTGCTACGCATCTCCCGCCGGGCGGCGCGGCTGGGCCACCCGCACTCTCGCGGGCCGCAGCACGGCATCACCAATGAGATAGCCGGTCTGTAATTCCCCAACTACGGTATCCACTTCCGCGTCGCCTTCTGCGGCTTGCACCTCCACCGCTTCGTGGAACCGCGGGTCGAACGGCTCTCCTAGAGCTTCGATGCGTTTAACCTCTTGACGCTCCAAGACTTCCATAATTTGCAAAAGAGTCATGCGCACACCGGTGAGCAGGTCATCAACGGCATCGGTCTGGTGCTGCTCTTGAAATGCGACAGCTCTTTCCAGATTATCGACAACGGGAAGAATTGCCTCGAAGGTCTGCTTCTGGGCGTCGCGCACGCCTTCCGCGACGAATTGTAGCGAGCGTTTGCGATAGTTCTCCAAATCGGCGCGCGCACGCAAGAACCGGTCCTTGTACATCTCGGACTCTTGCGTGGCGGCAGCAAGTAGGTCCTGGAGCGATGCATCCGGATTGGAGTCGGCAGCTTCCGGTTCAGCTTCTACCACATCCGCCGCTGCATCGCTGTCTACTTCCTCTCGCTCCAATTCGGCGACGAATTCTTCTGTCTCTGCGCCATCAGGCTCTTCTGCAATCTTTGATTGTGCCACGTGCTAGATTCCTCCCACGGACCGGTGGCTACCTTAGCCCCGTCCGTTTTAGCGCTTCTCACCGTCCGCGGCTGCGCCTTTGTCATCGGCCTCAGCCTCATCGGTGGCACGAAACTCAGCATCGACGACCGAATCATCGCTACTCTCGGCAGCGCTGTCCTCCGGGCTTGCCGCGGCTCCCACCGGCGCGCCTTCTTCGTCTTGTGCGGCCCCGGCGCGCGCGTACATGGCCTCGCCAATCTTCATAGATGCCTGCTGCACCTCTTCTACCGCGGTGTTGATGCTCGCAGTGTCTTCTCCCTTTAGCGCCTCGCGCAGCGTCTCCAGCGCGCTTTCGACAGCCACCCGGTCTTCCTCGGGTACGTCCTCGCCAAGTTCCTTTAGTGAGCGCTCGGTCTGGTATAAGAGCGTGTCTGCGCGGTTGCGCAGCTCTACTTCCTCCGCCCGAGCGCGGTCATCATCGGCATGTTCTTCAGCTTCCTTGACCATCTGATCTACTTGCTCTTTGCTGAGCGTCGTGGACGCATGGATGGTCACGTTCTGCTCCTTGCCGCTGCCCAAGTCCTTCGCGGTGACGTTGAGAATGCCGTTGGCATCGATATCAAACGTGACGTCGACCTGGGGCACGCCCCGCGGCGCCGGCGGAATACCTTCCAAGCGGAACTGGCCCAAGAGCATGTTGTCCTTGGCCATCGGACGCTCACCTTGAAATACCATGATGTCCACCGCGCTTTGGCCGTCCTGAGCAGTAGAGAAGATCTCGCTCTTACGGGTCGGCACCGTGGTATTACGCTCGATCATCTTCGTGAACACACCGCCGAGCGTTTCAACACCCAAGCTAAGGGGCGTCACGTCGAGCAGGACCACGTCCTGGACCTCGCCGCCCAGCACGCCGGCCTGAATGGCCGCGCCGACGGCAACGACCTCATCCGGATTCACGCCCTGATGCGGGTCCTTGCCGATGAGCTTCTTGACGAGTTCCTGAATTACCGGCATACGCGTTGCGCCGCCAACAAGCACAACTTCATCAATGTCGTTGGGGCTCAGCCTGGCATCACTCAGCGCCTGCTGGAACGGTCGCTGCGTACGATCGGTCAGCATCGCCGTGAGATCCTCAAACTTGGCTCGCGTCAGGGTCTGAGAAAGGTGCTTGGGTCCGTTCTGGTCGGCGGTGATGTAAGGGAGGTTGATCTCGGTCTGGACCATAGTCGAAAGCTCGATCTTGGCCTTTTCCGCGGCCTCGATCAGCCTTTGCAGCGCCTGGCGGTCCTTGCGGAGATCAATGCCCTCGTCGCTCTGAAATTGCGCGGCGAGATGGCTGACGATCTTGTCATCATAGTCGTCGCCCCCCAGATGAGTGTCGCCCGCCGTCGACTTGACCTCGAACACGCCGTCGCCGACTTCGAGTATCGAGACATCGAATGTACCGCCGCCAAGGTCCCAAACCAAGATAGTCTCGGTAGTCTTCTTATCGAGACCATAGGCCAAGGAAGCCGCCGTGGGCTCGTTGATGATGCGCAACACTTCCAATCCGGCAATTTGACCGGCATTTTTCGTCGCCTGGCGCTGGCTGTCATTGAAATACGCCGGTACGGTGATCACCGCCTCCGTGACTTCCTCGCCGAGGTACTTTTCCGCGTCGCTCTTGAGTTTCTGCAGAATCATCGCGGAGATTTCTTCTGGAGTGAAGTCCTTGCCCAGGGCGGGAACCGCGACGCGCGCCTCGCCTTTCGGTCCTTTGTTAAGCGAATAGGCGACCCGTCCGCCTTCATCTTGCACTTCATCCTGGCGATGGCCCATGAAACGCTTGATGGAGGACACCGTATTTTCCGGGTTTAGTACGGCCTGCCGCCGAGCCAGTTGACCCACCAATCGCTCTTCGCCCTTGGTAAAAGCCACTACCGACGGGCAGAGGTCGCCGCCCTCCGACGTGGGAATTACTACGGGGTCCCCACCCTCCATAACCGCGACCACCGAGTTGGTCGTACCTAGATCAATGCCAATAATCTTGCCCATACTTGCTATACCTCCTCAGCTAACCTATGACTTATGGGTGTAATAACCGGATGACTATCGGGCATAGTCGCTGGAATGCGCCGGTTCTTGATCGCGCGTTTCGACTTGCTCTTACCGCCAGTGGCGGCTTTTAGCAGCGCGGCATTGAGCACGTCGTCCATCGTATCGGCCCAAATGATCTGCAATTGCTCAAGTGCTTCTTTCGGCACATCCTCCAAACTATGCTTGTTCTTGCTGGGAAGAACCACGGAACGCACACCGGCTCGATGCGCCGCCAGCAGCTTCTCTTTAAGACCGCCTACCGGCAGCACCCGGCCGCGCAGGGTGACCTCGCCGGTCATGGCAACGTCCTTGCTTACCGGCCGCTGTGTAAAGATTGAAACAATCGACGTCGCCAGGGCGACACCGGCAGACGGGCCTTCCTTGGGCACGGCGCCGGCCGGCACATGGACGTGAAGGTCGTTTGTTTCGATCACTTCCGCTGCAATGCTGAGTGCCCTTGCCTTTGCGCGGGCAAAGGAGAGCGCCGTCATGGCAGACTCCTGCATCACTTCGCCCAATTGCCCGGTCAGGATCAAATTGCCCTTGCCCTTCATGAGGGCGGCCTCTACCGTACTGATCTCCCCGCCGGCGGCGGTCCAGGCCAGTCCGGTCACGACGCCAACCTCGTCCTCACGTTTGTCATGTTTCGTGTTGACCTTCTCCGGCCCCAGCAAGTCCTGTACGCGGCGGGGCCCCACCCGCACCGACTTCTGCTCACCGGCTGCCACTATGCGGGCCACTTTGCGGTCAATTGTGGCGACTTGGCGTTCGAGATTACGCACGCCGGCTTCGGCAGTGTAGCCCCGAATAACTTTACGCAAACCTTCATCCGTAACTTTGCACTGCGACTTGGTGAGTCCATGCTGCTTGAGTTGCCGGGGCACGAGGTACCCACGCCCAATGTGAAGCTTCTCTTCCTCCGTATAGCCCGAGATATTGATAACTTCCATGCGGTCGAGAAGGGCAGGTGGGATGGTTTCCACAAGATTTCCAGTCGCGATGAAGAGCACCTTGGAAAGGTCGTAGGGCACTTCAAGGTAATGGTCGGAGAAGCTGAAGTTCTGCTCGGGGTCCAGCACCTCGAGCATGGCGCTCGAGGGATCGCCGCGGAAGTCATAACCGAGCTTATCGATCTCATCCAATACAAACACCGGATTGACTACGCCGCCTTGCCGCATTCCCTGAATTACTCTGCCCGGCAGTGCGCCAATGTACGTGCGGCGGTGACCGCGAATTTCCCCCTCGTCCCGTACGCCTCCCAAACTAATGCGCACGAATTTTCTGTCCAGAGCGCGAGCAATTGAGCGGCCCAGGGAAGTCTTGCCAACTCCGGGGGGGCCGATCAGGCACAGGATTGGCGTCCGCGCATGCGTAGCCAGGCTGCGCACTGCAAGATACTCGAGGATGCGGTCCTTCACTTTGTCCAAGCCGTAATGATCTTGATCGAGAATAGCCTTCACTTCATTTATGTCGATTTCCTCAGCGGAACCATTGGCCCACGGGAGGCCAAGGAGCCATTCCAGGTACGTGCGCACGATGCCGACTTCCGGTGAGGCCGAAGGCATGTTGCCCAGCCGCCCCGCCTCGTGGCGGGCCTTTTCTTTTACCTCATCGGGCAGTTGCGATTCTTCAATTGCCTTCTTGATTTCCTCGATTTCCGCCAACTGTGGGTTGGTCTCGCCCAATTCACGATGGATAGCCTTGAGCTGCTCGCGCAGGTAGTATTCGCGCTGGGCCTTTTCCATGCCCTGCTGGATTTCCCCTTGAATGCGGGCTTTAACCTCAGAAATCTGCAATTGCCGCGCCATAATTCGATAGACACGCTGCAGGCGTTCGACCGGATCGGTGATGTTGAGCAACGTGCGGCGCTCACTAAGGGTCAATTCGGGTGCGTAGCCAAAGAGGTCTGCGAGCCGCCCCGGATCATCCATACCCCGCGCGACTGCAACCGCGTCTCGCGGTACCTGGGGTTCTTTCTCGACATATGCTTCGATCTGGTTGATTACGCTGCGAACCAGCGCTTCGGTTTCCAGCGTGTTTTCCGCCTCTTCCTCTACAGCCTCCACCTCTGCAATCAAGTGCTTCTTCTTCCAGATTTTGGTCAACACTCCTCGCTCTTGACCTTGGAAGAGCGCCTGATGCTTGCCGTCGGGCAGGCGAATCAGTTGCCCCACCCCGGCGATGGTGCCCACTGTGCCCGCGTGTTCACGCTTGGGACGCTGCAAGTTGAACTCTTTGTCCGGCGTGAGGAGCAAGACCTTGTGATCATCCTCAATGGCCGCCGCCACTGCCCGGTAGGCGGCGTCATCTTCAAGACGCAACGGAACCGTCATGTACGGAAACACAACGGAGTCGGTAAGCACGACAACCGGCAGGCGCATGCGGCTCTCGTTGGTATCGCTCTCTTGCGCTTCCGAAACTTGCTCAGGCTGCTTCGCCATGTGGGTGTGACCTCTGAATCCCTTTCAGGAAGTTTTCACTAAGACAATTATAAAAGTTGAGTGTCACCGTGTCAACTACATTGTACTGTAGAGTTATAGTTATATTCTATACCGGCGTAGAAACTTACGCAAGGTCCCTGATGAGTCTGTCACGCTTGCTTGAAAGTCCTACAGGCATTGCGCGTAAAGTCAGTTGGCATGCGATCTGCTAGAGAACTCCTCTTGCACCAGGCTCTATCCCCGGCAATCTTTGCAAAGCGCTACATCTCTCGTGTGGCAGGCCCTTTAATATGACAAGCCGCCCGGGCGACGAGCGGCTTGTCATCAGGAAAATGGAGGAAGGATGATACGTATATGCGTGGGACATATACGCTTATTCAGGTTTAGAGGGGCTGCCTATACTGGGCAACTAATCAAAGAGTAAGCCCCGTTGGCGAAGAATTGTGTCTCCGAGAAGTCCTAGTTGTACTTCGTAGCGCGTGCCGGCGTGTTGCGGGTGGTACTCGAAGCGTGAGCGTTGGAAGTATTGCACGATGCTACCGTTTTCAATTACCTCTTGCGTAATAGGATAGCCAAAGATGTAAATGCCACCGTTCTCGCGGAAATACTTTAGGAACGCGAAGTGAACGGAGTGACCTGTCTGTGGAAAGTACTCCTGATGCTCAGTTAGAGGCAGCGGCTGTACTTTCTCGGCCTCGGGCTCGTCGCTGCGTATCCGATTACCGAGCAACGTAAGCTGGACCTCATAGGGTGTGCCTGCATGTTCGGGGTGATATTCAAAACGCGCCCGTTGGAAGTACTGCACGGTAAGACCGTCTTCAAGCAGTTCTTCGGTGCGCGGGTAGCCGAACATGTCGATTCCGCCATTATCTAAGAAGAATTTCTGAAAGGCGCCGAAGATGTTGTGGCCCGTCTGTACGTAGTACATCGCATTTGGATTGTCGCTCTGCGGCACAGAGTCGGTCAGGAGCCGGTCACGGATCATAATGTTCACCCAAAGATCATCCCCGAGTTGGAGTCCGCCCGGACCCTCCATCGTCCAAACGCCCATGCACTCGCCGCAAACGGTAGGCGCCTTCAGGTCGACGCTTACTGTGCCAACTTCACCGGGCAAGAGGTGCGGCAACGGTACGCTCTCCGGTCCGCCGAAGCGGTTCCTGCCCTTGAATACCAGCCGATAGTCGTCATTCCATGCCAAGCCACCGGTATTCATGACCTTCCAGGTCTTCGTGAACTCTCTCCCAGCCACTACTGCGGTGCCATCCGGAATCGTCACGTCTGAAATGAAACGACCGTCAGGATTAATGAAATACGAAAGGATGCCGCTGAAGAGCGAGTCCGCGACTCGCTGCTGGTAACTTGGGTCATTGAGCTTGATTGCTTCCGTATAGTTGGTCAACGTGCCGACCTCTGCGATCACAGCCGGTAGGTTTATCTTGCCCAAGAGGTAGTACGGTACTGAGCGAATGCCGCGGTCATCAGCCTTTGCTACTATGCGCAGGCTGTCGCGGAGCGTAAGCGCCAGGTTTCTGCTCTGGGCAATCAGCTCAGGCGGTCGCGTATGATTGTACAAGTACCCGCTCGCGGGTCCATAGAACACCACGATACCCGTACGCGTAGCGTCCTCCAGCGAATCTGCGTGAATGGAAACAAACACATCCCCCTGGGATGAATTCGCGATCTGAAGGCGTGTCTCCAAATCGGAGCGGCGCCGATCCGCACTCGTACCTAGGGTCGTATCGTCAACACGCGTAAAGATTGTGGTTGCGCCAGCCATTTCTAATAGTGTCTTGAGTTTCAGGGATATCTGGAGATTAACGTCTTTTTCTCTAAAGCCATTGACCACGGCGCCCGGATCTTCTCCACCATGCCCGGGATCAATGACGATTGCTTTGCCGGCGAGCGGCCCCCGCGCCTGTATTAAGCTACTGGGAAGTCCAAATGCGGCAATAGAGAAAACTAAGAGAATCGAGAGAATCGTGACGCGAGTGGGGTGCATACGTCTTTCGACGAATCGGGAATGCGTAGGCAAAAAAGGAAAAAGAGAAAGAACAAAAACAATAGGGGACTTGCACATTCACTATACCACGCCGGTTTTGCGTGTGCAAGCGATTCGGAGGGAATTCGCTGAATTTAGGGGAAAGAGCGCCAATCGACGCGACCGCGAGGCTCTCAAAGCCCTTCCGCCGTAGCTTTGCCTCTTGCTCTTAGTTCGGCACCTCTAATGTACGCGCTCGACTCGAAAGCGCCACGGTATCGACTTGCTGATAGTTTGACGTATCTATGACGTGAATGACGGGAATGCTCTCTTCTGCGATATAGAGGTACCTGCCATCGCTGGAGAGCGCCATTGCGCGCGGCCGCTGCCCGACGGGAAAAGTGTCTTTCACCTCCAAGGTTTCCGGGTCTAGCACCTGGCAGTAACCAAGGACCCCATTTACCACATATAGATGTTTCTCATTGGGATGCATTGTGAGGGCAACAGAACCGGCACTTGTCGCCGCAGCTCGCTCAACCGTGCCGTCGCGAATGTCGACAATTGCCAAGATTCCAGAGTCTATCAGAGTTGTGAAGAGGCGTTTGCCATCCAGCGCCAAGGTGCTTCGTCCCGGATTCTCTTCAACTTCGATCGTGCGTACGACGGCAAGCGGGTTAGTGCTCAAGACGGTGATCGTCTTGCTCTGATGTCCGACGTGAATGAGGCGCGAGCCATCCGGCGTGAGTATGAGTTGCCCGTAGGAAGGGATGCCTGTCACGCTCTTCGTGACCCGTAGGGTTTCCAAGTCTATGGCCACGATGCGAAAGACACGATCATCATTGTCGCCCTGAAACCTGAGGAGAGCGTACAGAGTTTTTTCATCTAGAGGAAGAAGCGAAAGGAAGACGGGCTGCACGTATTCGGTTTCAACAGGCAGTATCTCATCTACCTTACCGGTGACCGCATCAAAGCGAACAATCGAACCCCCAAAGCGGCCACTGTAGAGGTATCGTCCATCCACACTCCGAACGAGACTAAACGTAGGCGAAATGTCCTCAAGATGAGCTACAGTTAGATTGCTTGCCGTGTCTATGATTGTGAGAGAGTTATCAATGGTGCCAACAAACAACCGGCCCCCGGCTCTCGGCTGCAGTGAGACTGGAACCTCAGTTTCGCGGCGAGAGATTTCCACTTTGACCCGCGCGAGCGCATAATCGACTTTGCGCACGCTGACGACATAGGAACCTAAGGACACTTCCGGTATCGTCGCCTTGCCGTCTTCTTGGGTAAAGGCTTCAGCAAGCAACTGACCGACAGCGTCGAAGAGGGCGACGTGCGCGCCCGAGACGGGCTCGTCGTCTGCCCCATTAGCCGCCACCACGAGCGGCCAGCCCGTGCGCGTCACCTGCAGGGGGAGCGTGAGTTCCAGCTCGCGTCCACCAGGCGTTTCCCCGCGCGCTTCTATCAATAAGTCATTTTCTCCGAGAAGCGGCAAGTCAACAGGGAGAACAAACGGAACCCGAAATGTGCCATATTCATCCGCCCAGACATGTCCGACGTTGACCGCGGACTCACCGTTGGGATATGTGAGTTGCATCCGAATCAGCGCGCCTTCCGGCCAGTGCGCTCCAGTAATGAAAATGGTTGCGCCCAGTTCGGCCCGACCCGGGAGCACACTCACCGTGGGTTCGCCTTCTTCGCTCATATCGAGCACGGGCAGCGCATAATCCGGCACCCCGCGCAGGCGGTCCAGCAGCGCGCCGGCGAACCCCAGAACCAGAACCAACCCCACGACGGAGAGTAAGCTGACAACCAGAGCTCGTGTACGATTTGCAGAGAGCGCCATCAATGCTCCTAAGTCTGTTTCGTGTTACCCTCAATACTACTCCGCACCGCCGCCCATGGGCAACGTATTGTGCGTGCGACAAGACCGGTTGCGGGCGAACGCTTCGTTGCGCTCTTGTTCGCAAGAAAGCCAGGGGGGAACCGGCATAGTCCCGCGCAGGGCACGATCTACAAACGTCTTTGTGCTATGACATGTCAGTAGCGTATAGTCACACTGTGCGTGAGAATTGCGGAACAGGCGGGTCATCAAGGTAAAGTATGGGCGGGGCCTTCCAGCAAGTGATTGACCGGACATGCGCCTGCGCCACGGTGAGGACGTGACTGCAAATGAAGTTTCTTCTCTTTTCTAAACGACTTGAACACCTTTCCCTTGAGGAAATGGCCGCGACGATCGCCGGTTTGGGTCTTGACGGCATCGAGTTGACGGTGCGCAGTGCCGGTCACAACCTGCCGGAAGCGGCGGCCGGCACGGCCGGCCATGTGACTCCGGACAATGTCCAGACCGATCTCCCCCAGGCCGTTGCGGTTTGTCGCGCGCACGGGCTCGACATTGGCTGGATCGCGACGGACATCACCAGCGCAGAGTCCCCCAATGCCCGGGAGGTATTTGCGGTTGCCGGCGCGTGCGGCATTCGCCAACTCAAGCTCGGTTACTACCACTATCGGGGTTTCGGCCACTTGCGCCAGCAGCTTGACGAGGTGCGGCGCGACCTGGAAAGTGTGCAGCAACTATGCCTTCAATACGGGATCCAGGCGGGAATACACGTTCATGCCGGGTATTGCTTGTCCGCCGAAGCGATGCTGGTGGAGCGTCTGGTGGCCGACTTCGATCCGGCGGCGCTCGGCATTTACGCTGACTTCGGACACATGGGGTTGGAGGGCGGATACGGAGGCTGGGTGCAGAGCTTGGACTTGATTTCAGAACGGCTAATCATGCTCTCGCTAAAGAACGTGGGACTATTTCCTTACACTGATCAGGATGACGGGAGCCGCCGGTCGCACGTGCGACCGGACCAGGTCAGCGATGACCCAGGGACATCTGATGCTGTTGTTTCTTGGGAAAGCAAATTCGTACCATTGAACCAGGGAATCACCCCGTATCGGGAAGCGTTCCAATACCTCAAGCAAATCGGCTACCGCAATTTCGCATCATTCCACACCGAATATCAAGGTGCGTGGAGTTGGCGGGAACTCTCTTACCCGGAACTCATCGCGCAACTCGAACAGGACATCGCCTACGTGCGGCAGATCATGACAGAACTCGACATGTGAAACAATCGGTCGTCCGCATGTTGAAAGCGCTGCTAGGGAATTGAGGCGAAGTCAGGGACGCGAGTCAGATTGAGAATGAGATGAAACATCACTGGCGCATCCACACATTAGACGCTTGGAGGCAAGCATGAGCTATCGTATCGGCTTGATCGGACTTGAACAGCATGTTGAACGTGTGTTTGCTGCAGTGGACAACGATCCGGAAATCGCACTCAGCGCCGTTGCCAATGCCGGCGAGCAGGCCGCAGAACTCTCAAGTAAGTACCAGGTCGACAGCTACGACGACTATCACGCGCTCTTGGCTCGAGACGACCTGGATGTCATAGCCAGCTTTCAGTTGCCGGTGAATCAGGGGGAGACCGTCATCGCCGCGCTGGAAGCCGGATTCCCAGTGCTGTCGGAGAAACCAATGGTCACGAGCCAAGACGAGCTTGACCGTGTGATCGGCATCCTGCAGCAAAATCCCTCGCTGCATATCGGGCAACTCTTTAGTCGGCGCGGGAATCCGGTCTACCGTGCGGTCCGTGACGTGGTCCAGAACGGTCAAATCGGTGAAGTGGCGCTGGCCTACGCGCTCATTGCGGCCACCGAGCGGCGGGGCGACCGGCCGGAATGGTTCTTCGACCGGCGGCTCTCGGCGGGACCGGTGCTCGACTTGCTCATTCATGACATCGACATCGTGCGTTGGATCACCGGTCTGGAGTACACGAGCGTCATCGGCACGGAAAGCAATTTCGGTCGTCCTGATGACGCCCACTACCACAACGCCGGACAGATTCTCTTTCGCATGGCTGGGGGCGTGAGCGCCGTCATGGAGCACCACCGCCTGGTGCCGCCGAGTTTGGGCCGCATGGACAACCGTCTCAAGATTCTTGGCACCGAGGGCCAGGCGGAGATCACGCACGACGGCAGAGTATGGCTCTATCGCTGGGATGAATCACAAGAACTCACCCAGCTTCCGGAACAACAGGACATCTTTGCGAACTTTGTACGCACTGCCTGCGCGGGACATGACCCAATCGTGAGCACGCAGGATGCGGTGCAGAGCATGCAGGCCACGCTCTGCGCCACTGAGGCCGGGTTCACCGGGACACTTCAGCAAGTGCCGCCAGTTCCGGCCTTGCCGGCGCGCGCCAGATCCAATTCCTAAAGACCGTCCCTAACTGGGAAGTCCGGGCAATGCGGTAAAACTCTCGTAAGTACCCTTTGGTTTTCCGATCATGAATGACAATCCACCAATGACTCTTACTTGAAGGAGCGGTGGTATGCCAAAACAAGAGCAAGCCATGAATGTTGTAGTCGATGTCACGCCGGCGCAACCGCACGCTGGCACCACCCTCGCATCCTGCCTGAGCCCACTAATGGCAACTGTCGGCCGTCCGGAGTGGTCCATGGCACGGCTGCAGGGCGTTATGGGCCATGCCTTCCACTTTGAAATTGTAGATGGTGGCGGCGGCGTCATGCACGACAACATGGACTGGGGGCCCGCGTTGGAATTCCTCCCACAATTCGCGAAGTTTCGTTCGTTCGAAGCAACCAAGCACGACACTGACGTCAATCTTCCCGCGCTAAAGCGAGAAGCAAGAGACGCCGTTCGCACGGGGCTTAAGAACGGCTTTCCCACATTAGTTTGGCAGCCGATGAGTCGCGAACAGAAAGCGAGCGATCACCCTGCGCACCACGCGTACTGCTGGGGATTGATCATCGGCTACAACGAACCGGAGGAGACATATACGGTTCGTCACCCATTCGTTGACGGCACTTACACCGTTCGCTTCGACTTGATCGGACATGCCGATCCGGCCGAGCTGTTTAGTGTCTTGGTATATGAAGGTCCTAGCACAACAAATGAGAATGAAACGCACCCTACGGCGTTGCGTAATGCCGTAGGATTTGCCCACGCAACCCGTTTCGCGGCGGACGATGAGCGCAATGCCAAGCGGCGGGCAGCGCCGCATGGCTTCGCAGCCTACGAACTCTGGCAGAAAGCATTCGCTGCGGAAGACGTCCCTACGTTCAAGTCACATCATCACATCGAGGTACTCCTAGCGCGGCGTCTTGCGGCTGCAAGTTACTTACGAGAAATCGCATTGCTCTTTCCCAATGCGGCTGCGAAACTCGAGGCCGCAGCCGTGCATTATGATCATGAATTGGAGCCGCTGCATGACATCCACGATCTCTGCAATGCGGCCTGTGAGAGAGATGCGTGGCATGCAGATGAGCGCGCTAAAGCGAGGGAGGCAATCGGCGACGCACTACAGGCAGATCGACAAGCGGTCGCCGGCATCGGGGCGGCGCTCACCATTCTAGATGGTTAGCGATGAATCAAGACCAAGACGTTTGGGGGAAGTCTTGACCAGTCAACTAGCATGGGGAGCGGCAGTTGGGTAGTTGTAAGCGTTCCGATTTCTTTACCCATATACCACCGGCCCAACTCTAGGGAGACCGGGAATGATCTCGCTTGAAATTCTTAGTTCGCTTGTTATGTACAGTAACCTTCCTGTGTCTTTTTCTTGAAGGAAAGATGCTATGCAAGAACGAGACCAACCCATGAATGTCATGATCGATGTCAGCCCCGCAATGCCACACCAGGGCACGACCCTTGCATCCTGTCTCTGTCCGTTGCTGCAGGCGGTCGGTCGTCCGGAGTGGACTATGGCACGGCTCCAGGGTGTTCTGGGGCATGCGTTTCAGTTTGACATGAAAGAGGGGGGCCTACACGTCAACCATGACCACCTCGACTGGGGCCCTGCCCTGGACATTCTCCCACGGATCGCGATATTCCAGGTTCTTGACTCCAACAAGAATGACACCGGCGTCGAGCTTCTTGCCATGAAGCAAGAGGCTAGGGACGCCGTTTACGCTAGTCTGCAACGCGGCGCTCCCGCGCTGGTGTGGTCGCCGATGAGTCTGGAGATGAAGGCAAACCATGAATTTGCAGTTTGCTGGGGACTATTCGTTGGGTACAGTGAGGCTGAGGAGACGTTTACGGTCCGCCACCCATTCGTAGAGGACACGTACACCGTTCGCTATGACGAATTCGGATTCCCCGATCCGAACGAGCCGATCAGCATGCGAGTGTATGACGGGCCGAGCACTGCAAATGAGAGAACAACGCATCTGACGGCGCTGCGGAATGCGGTGGCTGTTGCGCACGCAACCCGCTACGCGCCGGATGACGAGCGCAATGCCAATAGACGGGCAACGCCGCATGGTTTCGCCGCCTACGAACTCTGGCGCAAAGCGTTCGAGTCTAAAGATATCCCGGCCAATACCACCCATCACCATCTCGAGATGCTCATGTGGAGGCGGGTTGCCGCCGCGACCTATCTGCGAGAACTCGTCGCGTTCTTTCCCGAGGCGGCTGAACCGCTCGAAGCGGCGGCGACTCACTACGATCACGAAATGGAGTCGCTGAATCCCCTACACGACCTCTGCGACACGGCCTGCGAGAGGCAGGCGTGGCATGCAGAGGACCGTTCCGAAGCAGGCAAATTGATCGGCGACGCGTTGGAGTCTGAGCGCGATGCAATTGCCAGCATCGAGGCGGCGCTCGCTACTATCGGCAAGTAGCGACAGACGTAGGTTGGGATTGTGAGGCGGGGATCGTGACGAGAGGAACAAATCGGCAGTGGGGTGGCGTGTGTCGTATTTCGCGTGCCGGGCTCTAAATATACCCATGAGACTGTGCAACATCGACGCATAACGCATGCTGCCCTAGTATGGCTCCCATTCCATGCGCTTAATGCCAGATCGCGATCTACAGACCAAGGCAGCCAAAGAATTTACCTTTTGACAACACGCAGAAGTTAAGGATAAGCTAGCGGCACGGTGGTTGTGTGAGGGGGACAGCAGGGGGAGTATGCCAGCGTGATTATTGACGTACATTCTCATGTCAAGAACGACCACGAGATCACGGTCTCGTTGCGCAAGGCGCGGCGGCTGGGCGTCATCCTGTGCATCAACGTGCTCAACGCCAATAACAACTATCCGCCCACGCTACCGACGCCAGAGTACATCACCGCCTGCAACGACCTTACCTTTAAGGTTGCTTCCGCCAACCCCGACTGCGTGATACCCATGTGGTATCTCAATCCCTACCATCCGGAGGCGATGCAGGCCGAGCTGCTGCGACGTTTAAAGGCATGGGACGGTCATCAGGGCGCGAAGCTCTGGACCGGTGTGAAAGCCAACGACTCGCGTTTAGAAGGCATCTATCAAGTTCTTGCTGAACACAATCTGCCGGTTCTCCAACACACCTATATGGCGGTGACCGGCAACATGCCCGGTGAGACCAATCCCTTCGAAATGCGTGAAGCCGGGCAAAAGCACCCGGACGTCAGCTTCTTCTTCGGCCACTCCGGCAGCGACATGGAATACGGCGCCAAGGCCGCCCAAGGTATGCCAAACCTGTTCATGGACATAGGCGGCGGCGATGCTACTAACGGCTATACCGAGACCCTGGTGGAGCACGCGGGGGCAGACCACGTGGTCTATGGCAGCGACCTCAACGCGCCGCGCTCATTCATGTCGCAACTGGCGAAAGTCTACGGCGCCGCTGTTTCCGACGAAGAGAAGGAGATGATTCTCTGGCGCAACGCCCACGGCATCTTTACACGGCAGACGGTTGCCTGGAGCCAGTTTGACCGCCATAAGGAGGCGGCCCAGGGGCTAAACACCCAATAGGAGCAAAATTAGAGGTAATCCGTCACTCCGGCGAAAGCCGGAGTCTAGTGGGGAGCCAAGACTAAGATGGATTCCCGCTTTCGCGGGAATGACGATGCTCTGGCGGTGACGGCCCAAAATCGAAACAAGAACTCAGAGAATTCCCTAGAGTTGGTCCTATGATCGACGCAAATGCATACATAGGTGAATGGCCCTTCCGCCGCCTCAATCACGCCGCGCCCGCTGCACTGCTGCGCAAGATGGACGCGTTGGGCATTGAGAAGGCGGTAGTGTCGCGGCTGGAGAACGTCTTCTACAAAGACGTGATGGTGGGCAACCGCGAGTTGCACCGGATTGTGCAAGAGCACCCGGACCGGCTGGTGCCGGCCTATACGATTAATTCAGCCATGCCGTGTTGGGAGCAGGACTTCAAGCGCTGTTTAGATGAGTTCGGCATGCGCAACCTGCGCATCCACCCTAACTACCACCAGTTCACGCTGCTGGAGCCCCACACCACGCGTGTCATGGATGCCAGCCTGGAAGCGTACGCTCAGTACCACATGCTCACCGGCAACGCGCTGGCATTGCTCGAACGCGCCAAGGACGAAGACCTCGTGGTACTCCTCACGCTGACCTTGGAAGATTCACGCTGGCACCACTGGCACGTGAAAGTCCCTCCCGTCACAACTACCGATGCGGTGGAAGCCATCTGCACGTTCCCTGACGTGCGCTTCCTTGTGTGCACCGGGCGCTATGGGCACATTGCGGACATCTGGCGGCGCGCCTACAAGAATGAAAACGTGTTCTTTGACGTTTCCCGCGTGCAGGGCCCGGTCGACGACATCGAGCAACTGTGCGCCCAAGTGGGAGCCGACCATCTGCTCTTTGGCACGAATTGCCCCATCTTCTATCCCGAATCCGCCAAACTCAGCATCGAGCACGCGGAGATTTTCGATCACGAAAAAGAACTGATGTTGTCAACAAACGCGCAGCGACTATTCGCATTGTAGAGGGAGTGTTCTATGGCCAGCGCAACCAAGCTCGACGTTTCTCGTTCCGTTGATCTCTATGAAGAGGCTGTGCGCCTCATGCCGGGCGGCTCGCAGACCAAAGGCAAGCGGCCCAATGCCGCCTCTTATGGCGCCATGCCCATATTCATGTCCCACGGCAGGGGGTCCCGGCTTTGGGACGTCAACGGCAATAGCTACATTGACTACTACGGCGCATCCGGCGGTGTCTTGCTGGGCTATTGTCACCCGGAAGTCGACCGGGCCGTAGCGGAGCAACTTGAGCAAGGCATGTTATTCAGCACCCCTTCTGAGCCGGAGATCGGGTGCGCCAAGCTCGTGAACGAGGTCGTGCCTTGTTCTGAGATGGTGCGATTTTTAAAAGGCGGGGTGGACGTGAATCTCTGCGCCACGCGCATCGCGCGGGCGTATACCAAGCGCGAGATCATACTGAATAACGGCTATCGTGGCTGGGCGGACGAATGGAATTACTGGCGCAACGACGGCGGCATGCCGGCCGCATTCCACACGCTGAATCAGCAGTTCCGCTTCAACGACCTCAACCATTTGGAAGAACTCTTCGCGCTCAACGACGGCAAAGTTGCCGCCGTCTCCTTTGATTGCGCGGAACCGGCCAAGGAGCCGGAGCCCGGTTTCTTAGAAGACCTAAAGGACTTAGCGCACCGGCATGAGGCGCTCGTGATCTACGACGAGTGTATGACGGGCTTTCGCTTTGCCCTGGGCGGCGCGCAGGAGTACTACGGCGTGGAGCCCGACATTGCCACCTACGCCAAGGGCATGGCCAACGGCATGTCGCTGGGCGCGGTGGCCGGCAGGCGCGACATCATGGAAAAGACCGCCGACTGTTTGATCAGTCTGACGTTTGGCGGGGAAACGCTTTCCCTGGCGGCGAGCATTGCCACGCTGCAGATCTGCCGCGACGAGGACGTGGCGGGGCACATCAACCGCATCTCCCAGGCCGTCATGGACGGCGTTGAGGAAGTCTCGCAGCGCGTGGGCATCCCCATGGAGTCGTTCGGCCCGCCGGCGCTGTTCGGCATCCGCTTCATTGGCGGCGATGAGCCGTTGCCTGCCAACGCCGGGACGTTTTTCTATACCGGACTGGCCAAGCGCGGCGTGATGCTCAAGGGCTCTTGGAACAACGTGCTGTACGCGCACAGCGACGAGGACGTGGCGGAGACGCTTGAGGCGGTGGAGGATACGCTACTGGACCTGCGGCGCGCGCGGGATGCCGGCCGTGTTTCAGAGGAAGTCGCGGCTGCAACTGTACCGTTCAACCGGCCCTATTAGTGGAAATCTCGTATTTCCGCTCAACAGGCCAAGAGGTGCTTCGACAAGGGCTTCGCGAAGCCCACTCAGCACGAACGGGTATTGAGGACGAACGGGGCATCAGCGCAATACAGGGCGTCAGCGTAATACAGGGCGTCAGCGTAAGACGATCTCTTGTCGGGTGAAAGAGCTATCCAATCCGTTCGCCCTGAGCCTGTCGAAGGGTGAACGGCATGAAACCTAAATGTACGTCTGAGAGATTCAAGGCATAAATCTTTCTCAGTATTGCTTTATGGTGCGAGGCTGCATTCCATGGCTAAGTTTCAATTGCCGGTGCGCTCTTATCGGGTCTACCCGCTGCCCGGGCAGGCGTACGACGACCGCAACTACGGCCACGTACACAAGTCGGTAGAACTCGATACCGCGAACACGGCTGTCATCGCCATAGACATGTGGAACCTCGGCAGCGATGGCGAGCCCGTGATTCCCGGTGTAGACAAATACTGGGAATACAACTACATGGGCGGGCACGGCGTAGCAAAACGGGCCGGCAAGATCATGGTAGATGAGATCGTGCCCGTGCTTGAGGCGGCGCGTAAAGCCGGCGTCCCGGTCATCCATAATGAACCGTCCCAAATTCTCGCCCGCTATCCCTGGGCCGAGCCGCCTGAGCCTACGCCCAAAACCAATAGCAGCACGCCCGATTGGCCGCCGGCCGAATTCCGCAAAGAACTGCTGGCTGAATACCACAGCACCGTCTTTGGCCCGGGCTACAGGGAGCCCTGGAGCAAAGTCCAGGCAAACTACGACTTCGCCGACTGCGTCAAACCCGACCCGCGCGACCACCTTTTCTCACAGCCCCACCAGATCGAGCGCTTCCTCGCAGAACGCAAGATCCTCAATCTCGTCTACGTGGGCTTCCTATTGAACTTCTGTCTCCTAATGAAGCCAGGCGGCATCCTGCAGACCCGCAACCGCTACCGCGCTATTGTATTGCGGGACTGCACCGCCGCCTCGGAGACGGCATGGTCAACTGGCGAAAACCTGATAACCAAGGCATTCATCCACTGGTTGGAGATTGGCGGCGCGCTCACCGCCAAGGGCAAAGACTTAAGAGAAGCACTCTCCCAAGATCAATCAGATTAAGTGCAGAAGGAGGTAGTGGCTTAGAGCGAATTTGAGAGTGCCAAGTGAAAGAGTAGACGTCAGTACCACGTTTATTTGGAGGTCCGGTATGAGTACTTCAAACATCGGTCTGAGTCGGCGACGATTCCTTGGGGTATCGGCAGGCCTGAGCGCCGCGGCGCTTGCCGCCGCCTGCGGCCAGGCCCAGGCTCCGACCGCAGCACCGGAAGCCGATGAGGCGCCGCAGGCTGAAGAAGCCCCCAAGATGGAGCCCGCAACCGTCAACGTGCGCTGGATCGTAAACGTAGCCGAGAACGCGCAAGCCTTTGAGGACGGGGTGATTAACCGGTTCAGGGAAATGCACCCCGACATCGACCTCAAGTACGAGGGCTCGCCGTACCGAGCGCATTACGACAAGATGCTGGCTGAACTGGCCGCCAATGAAGCGATCGACATCCTCACGCCCGATCCAACCCGGTGGATTGAGTGGACGGACAAGGGGTTTGTGCGGGAGGTCACCGACCTCTACAAGCGCGACCAGAGTCAACTCGGAGACACCGTGGCGCTTGATTGGATCGTTGACCCGCTGGGGCGCTTCTGGTCCATGCCCTATACGGCGCTCGGCACCATCCATATCTACAATACGTCCCTATTTGACAAGTATGGGATCAGCGGGCCGCCAAGGCAGTGGAATGCCAGTGACGGCGGCGAGTACATTGACATCGCGCGGGAGATAACGAGTAGGTCCAGCAGCGAACCAGATCCGATTTGGGGGATTTACACTGGCGCTGACTACACAACCGAGTTGAGTACCTACGTCGTTCAGAACGGCGCCAATTTCCTTTCCGACGACCTGACGCGGGCAACCATGCACGAGCCCGAGTTCATCGAGGCCATACAGTTCATGTACGACCTTGAGTTCAAGTACCGCGTGGCGCCGACCGCTGAAGAGAAGGCTGCGTTCAAAGCAACCTTGGGCGAGGGCCGTCATCGCGATGCGCTCTTTGTGCACGGGCGGGCGGCCATGAACAATACCTGGTTCAACGCCGAGAGCGGCTGGACTCACCCGGACGTGGAAAACCTGCCCATGAAGGCTGTGCCCATGCTGGAGAACAGCAAGGGAGGGCCAACTTCCAATAAGGTTGCCGGTTGGACCGCGGTGCAATACATGTGGTCCGGCGCGAAGCACCCGGATGCCGTCTGGGAATTCATGAAGTTCGCCATGTCGGACATCGAGTTCGGTGTGGCGGTGACAACGCTGCTCAACTACGGTCTGTCGGCGAATGCACAGGCGTGGGACGATCCCCGGTTGGTGGCGACCAAAACTCGTCCGCCTCGCGAGATTGATTCCATTGCCACGCCGCTCCGGGAAGGCCGCGGCTTTATCACCCAAATCTTCCCCGGCTGGCGGGAACACCTGGGATTCTTCAACGAGCAGAAAAAACTGGTCTGGGAGCACCAGCTCACTGTTGAGGAAGCTATGCAAAACGCCAGTAAACACACGCAGGCGGTGATTGACGAGTATTGGGCTGATAAGTAGTAGAGAATTGCCAAGAGGACGATTGGCATCTACTGCCACTTCATTTACAATGCACACAGCGATGTCAATCGTCAGTCTTGACTAGCTAGAGCCGATTAGAAAGGAGGTCAGACTAGTGGAGCGGTAGTTTGCGCCCATAGTTGCCAAGTGGCTCGCTGTGGGCACAAGAGTATTGTGTAGATTAGAGTACGGAGGCAGCGGAATATGGCTGAACAACGATTTGCAATGACGCGTCGGGGACTGTTGGCAACGACGGCGGGCGCGAGCTCAGTGCTTGCCCTGGCCGCGTGCGGCCAGATGCAAGCGCCGGCTGCTGCGCCGGAAGCCGCCGAAGCGCCGAAGTCTGAAGACATGCCTAAGATGGAAGAGGCTACCGTCAACGTCAACTGGGTTGTGAATATCCACGAGAACGCGGGAGCGTTCGAGGACCTCGTGCTTGGCCCGTTCCAGGAACTGCATCCCAACATTACGGTCAACTGGCAGTCCTTGGCGTATCGGGTGCTCATGGAAAAGCAAGTCGTCGAACTCGCTGCCGGGTCGTCGCCGGACATCCTCGGCCCGGAACCCACCCGCTATCCTCAGTATCGGGACGCCGGCTATATAACTGACCTATCGCCCTTTGTCCAGCGCGATGCGGCAGCGCTTGCCGACGTGGTGGGAATCGATTGGCTGCAGGACCCGGAAGGCAAGCTATGGACGTTCCCCTACGGCGTGCTGGCTACTATCCAAATCTACAACACGGCCCTTCTCGACAAGTTCGGCATCAACGAACCGCCGAAAAGCTGGAATCCCAGTGACGGCGGCGAATTGCTCGAGATAGCGCGCGAGATCACCCAGCGTTCCAGCGCCGATCAGAATCCCATTTGGGGCTTCTATAGTCGCAATGACTCCACCACCGAAGTGCCGACGATGCTGATCCAAAACGGCACGAATTTCGTCAGTGAAGACTACTCCCGTTTCCGGCTGCACGAACCGGAGTTCATTGACGTCATCCAGTTCCTGTATGACCTTGAGTTTAGGTACCGTGTGAAGCCGACCAGGGAAGACGTCGCGGCGCTCAATGACACCATTCCGTCGGAACAACGTCGTGATTCACCGTTTGTGCACCAGCGCGCCGCGGTATTCCACACGTGGTTCAACACTGAATCTGGCTGGAACGTGCCGGGCGTCGAGGAATTGCCGGTCAAAGCGCGGCGCTTCCCGGCCCACACCGTCAAGAGCACTCACTCGGATGCAGTGGGCAGCTACACGCCGGTGCAGTACATGTGGTCGGGCGCCAAGTATCCGGACGCCACGTGGGAACTGATAAAGTTCGTCAGCACCGACATTGAGGTGCAGGTCGGCGTCACCACATTGCTCAATTACGGCATGCCCGTAATCAGGTCGGCCTGGGACGACCCGCGCTTGGCGGAGCAGAAGGCGCGTCCGCCGCGCGAGTTGACCCCAATCACGGAGCCGATTGGCGAGGGCAATGGCTTCATGACGCAAATCTACCCCAACTATGTTGATATTCGCCGGGTCTACTTGGACCACATGAACATGGCGTGGAAGCAGGAAATGACCGTCGCGGAAGCCATGCAAAGCGCCGGCAAGATCATGCAGGCGATGATTGACGAGTACTACGCCAATAAGAGCTAGCGCGTGTTCTCGCTGGTGTAGTTTCGATTGAACATTCGCCCCCTCGACTCTGAGGGGGCGAATGTTTCTTGCATACCAAAGTTCATCGCTCGTATGCCGTCACATGATGACCATTCGAAGAACGAATTAATGTCGAGGCTCGCTGTCATTTCGAGCGCAATGAGATGTCATTTCGAGCGCAGCGAGAAATCTAGGTCCCTGAGGAGTATGCCCGTTTTGGTGTACGAAAAGTGATCCGATTCTCTGTACTGGATGCACAACGAAGAGCGGGGGACAAGCCCCCGCGCTACGGTTGATGGAGGCTCGCATTGGAGCCCAGCACTGTCATTGCGAGCGCAGCGAGAAATCTAGATCCCTGAGGAACAGGCCCGTTTTGGTGTACGAAAAGTGATCCGATTCTCTGTACTGGATGCACAACGAAGAGCGGGGGACAAGCCCCCGCGCTACGGTTGATGGAGGCTCGCATTGGAGCCCAGCACTGTCATTGCGAGCGCAGCGAGAAATCTAGATCCCTGAGGAACAGGCCCGTTTTGGTGTACGAAAAGTGATCCGATTCTCTGTACTGGATGCACAACGAAGAGCGGGGGACAAGCCCCCGCGCTGCGGTTGATGGATGCTCGCATTGGAGCCCAGCACTGTCATTTCGAGCGCAGCGAGAAATCTAGCGTTTACAGAATAGGAGGCCAAGAAATATGGCATTGGAAAAGAAGACGGTTCTCGGCGAGGGCGTGTGCCCGCCGTTCAGCAATTTTTCCCAGGGCTTGGTGATTGAAGGAGTGAAGCGCGTCCTTTTCATTGCGGGCCAGTTTCCGTTAGACGAAAACGGCAATCTGGTGGGAAAGGGTGATATCGAAGCCCAGACCCGCAAGGTGTATGCCAACATCGAGGCGCTTTGTGTGGCGGCGGGCGGCTCCCTGGCGAACGTGGCGCATCTTAATATGTACGTCACCGACATCCGCTACCGCGCCGTCGTCACCGGCATCCGCAACGAGATCTTCGCGGCGCCGTATCCCACAGCCACCATGGTGCAGATCGGATCGCTTTCCGGTGAGGAGTGGCTGGTGGAGATAGACGCAATCGCCGTCTTTGACTGAACTTGAATGGCTTGCCAGCGCCGTAACGAGGCCAATTGACCGGTTGCAGGCGAGATGGTGGCGTCTCTCCTCGCGAGTTCGGCACTAGGGCGCCCTAAAGTTGGGGCGAACTTCACGAGTCTTCGACCCGGGGCCTTGCAATGACCGGGCACGCAAATTGCTACTGCCCCTGTCGGATGTACGTACACGCATCATTGACGGCAGTGGTCACGTCGTCGCCTTGCGCCAATGCCGCGAGCGCTATATCCAACGCCCTACGTGGCAGCAGGCCGTACCGTGGTACGCCACGTCCATGCTCCATGGACTGCTGTATGATCTTGATGGCATCCTCTTCGAGACCAACTTTGAATTCTCCGAGGCGTGCCACCGTTTCTCGCTTCGCGGGTATGACCACAAGTTCCTGCATAACATCCAAGAGTCCCCGTAGGGCAACATACGCTAGCTCCGGTCGTGAAGTCTCTGCAACAATCGCCATCCCCATTTCGGCCTCAACCGGCACAACCTGAGACTTACCTCGAGGGAGTTCCCCCGTGCGAAATCCTAGGGGTGGCTTCGGAAACGGCGAATGCATCATGGCTGGCGCCACACCATTAATGTGAACACTATCCCACATTTCTCTGCCTACGGCTGCGGGCGAGACACGTTGGTCGTGGAATAGACCGTGTATGAATTCTAATGCCTCGATGGCTGCGGGATCTCCCAGGCGGCACTCACCAGTAGCCGGATCGACCACTTCCGCTTTGTTCTGCCACAGCGCCCACCATATGCCGAAATTGTGGGCGACCAGACCCCAACGTTTGACTGCTCCGTCATCACCACGCCGAGTGAGTTTTGCGGCGGTCTCTACCAAGTCCCGCCAGTCCCAATTGCTATCTGGCGGTGGCACGCCTTCAGTTTCAAAGAGCGCTTCATCGTATCGCATCATCAGCGGTTGTGCATTGAGGGGCAACGCAAATAGCGAATCTCCTATGCGAAATTGATCGAGCACGCTCGCATAGAATTCTTGGTTCAAGGACGTCTCATCTGCGCCTCTGAAGCCGTCCAGTGGCAGCAAGACGCCCCTATTGGCCAATTCATCCACATTGAGTGTGTCCACGTTTACCAAGTCGGCTTCCATCTCCTTCAATATGTCGAACAACTCTTCTGCGTTGGGGTATCCATCCACCTCTTTACGCGAGAGAACGTAACCCCCGCGCGTGGGCCCATCGGGATTTTCTTCGTCTTTGTTGAGGTATTGCTCGGCCAGCCACGGTACTTCCTCGTTAAAGATCCTAGATACCGCCCAAGTAATCGGTTTCTCTTTGGGCAAGTCTGGTGCGGAGAAGCGAGATTCGAGAAAGCCACAGCCGGTCGACAGTGCCGCAGCGCTTCCTAGCAGTGCGCGACGTGAAAGCATGGCGTTCCTCCCTTTTCGCACTGTGCGTAGTACTTGCAGAGCTGTGCGAGTGACGCGAATTCCAGACTGTACGATGCGGGCCTGCATCGAAGTCATCTCTACGTGTATGCAGAGCCCACCGCATTGATCAGGAATAGCTTCAGTGTCTACTATTGCAGCTTTAACTAGCGCTCCCTTCCGGTCGCCATGCGGACAGCTCTACGCGAATTCCCGCTCGCATAGCCCCCTCACAATAGAAATGCGTTTAGAGGCCCCTTGCTGAGTTGACAGATCCTGTCTCGCGGACAACGCATTTTTATACATTGACACAATATTCTTAGAGGTTGCTTAGAGTTAGCCAAGTAATCGCTATGTGTGTAACGCCATTGAGCAAGGGCCATTAGACGTTGCGATGCATGGCAAGCGTGAACGCACTTGTGGCTCAGCCGAGCACTCGCGATGCCGAGAGCAGCATGGGCCTCAGACTCCGCGCAAAGGAGGTTCGTTTTCCCGCGTAAGTGTTGGGAAGGCCACTTTATTGCGGACAGGTGCTATACTATATTGGCAAGTAAGGAATCCACGTAGCCTCAATGGCGAGGAATGTTTACATGACGTGGCAACGATGGCAAACCTTACTTTTGTGTCTAGGTAGCGGGGTCGGCAGCACCGTATCACTTCCGCAGGTGCGTTTGACTCAGTTGCAATCTGGTTCGCCGCGACATATCCCCAAACACGCACCGGCTGGTGCGGTTTGTATTCTCGTGTGTTCTCCGGCAGTGGTCCCACTTTTCAACCCAGCAACCGCCAGCAATCATCTGTGTTCTCCCTCGCGCAGAGTCCCTGTATTGTCGTGTGAATACGCCAGACTCTCTGGCGCTGCTTGACTTGGACATCTCTGATGAGGAGCTTATTCACTCAAACCCTTAAGGCAATGAATTCGATTAATATTCACAACACCTTAGAGCTGTTGGTTGTGGAAGCTGGGAGTCGCGCGCGGCCTGAGGAGCGTTGGCCCCCTGCAACTGTGCACGTTTGTGCCCGCGCGCTAATGTACGCAGATGCGATAGATTCCGCTACGGAGTTCTAGCATGCCAATGCAGTCGCGGTACGCTTGGAAAGCGAACTCTCGACGAATTTCCCGGCGGCTGCTCTTGAAAGTCGGTGCAGTCCCAATCGTCGGTCTGTCCGCAGGGTCGGCGCTTGGCGTGTTGCGTTCACAAGCCGGCAGATACGCGTTGCCGGGCACATTCATAGGCTCCGTGGACATTTCCGGTCTGTCCCAGGCTGAGGCCGCCGCGCTCGTGCAAGCGCAGTGGCAAGACTACATCCACAACCCCGTAGTGCTCGGCCACGATGAAGCGACGTGGCAACCCTCGGCGAAAGACATTGGGATCATTGTTGATATAGAAGAAGCGCTACGCAAGGTTTTCGCCACCGAACGGCGACGCATGTGGCTATGGTTCTTAAGCTTCAATTCGCCCAATCAAGTCAGTATGCCGGTCTACTTGGATCCCTTGGTCGCTCTCCAATTCCTAAACGCGATCGCTGAGCACATTGATCGTCCGCCGGTAAACTACTTGCTGGAACGACAGGCCGACAATGTGAGTGTGCAGCCGGGCTCAGATGGCAAGTGGCTTGACCGAGAAGCAACGCTGCGACTCATGAAGCTTCCTGACGACCCGCCACTGCGTCAACAGATTGAGTTGCCGGTATTGACGCTTGTTCCACCCATTACCCTGCAAGAAGCAGAAGAGGTAAAGTCCATCTTTGAAAGACTCGTCCTTCACGGACTGCGCTTCGAGCTTGCAGGCGATGCGTGGCAAGTGCCTGGCAGCACGCTTGCATCCTGGCTAAATATCCTGCAGGGGCCGGAACAAGGGCGCCTCGAGCTTATGGGAGCACCGGAGATGCTCCAAGGATGGCTGAACCAGGTTTCCACCGAGGCGACTCGCCCTGCCAAGAACGCCCGCCTCTCGGTTCTCAATGGTGACGTGACGTTGGCAGCGCCCGCCGAAATGGGCTATGAGACCAACACTGATACGCTCATCGCTACGGCGCAAGCTGCAATTCAACAAGGAGTTACGGCGCTCTATCTTCCAGCCGAAGTGCGAGAACCAATATACACGGCGGCTAATATGCACGACTGGGGCTTTGACAATGTCATCGCAGAAGGCACCTCTTTGTTTGCCGGGTCGCCGCCCGAGCGCGTCCACAACATCGCTTTGGCAGCGAGGGATCTTCATGGTTTCGTAGTCCCGCCAGGTGAGATGTTTTCCTTCCTTCAGACACTAGGTCCAATTACGCGAGAGGATGGCTACCAGTCCAGTCTGGTGATACTTGGCGACCAAACGGTGCCGGGAGTTGGCGGCGGTGTTTGCCAGGTCTCCACTACCATGTTCCGCGCAGCATTCTGGGCCGGCCTCCCCATCGAGGAGCGCAATCAGCACTCGTATCGCGTGAGTTACTATGAGCGCGACGGCAGTCCGCCAGGCTTCGATGCCGCCGTTTATGATCCTGGTGTAGACCTGAAGTTCGTCAACGACTCAGAACACCCTATACTCATCCAAACACACGTTGACGAAGAGGAAATGACGCTAAAATTCGTAATGCACGGCCGGAGTACCAAGCGCTGGGTGCGCATGTTGCCGGCCATCGCCAAGAACTGGGTTGAACATGGGCCGCCCTTGCCCGACAAGATAGACCCCGAACTTCCCTTGGGTGAGCGCTTGCAAATCGAGTGGGCGGCTGATGGCGTCGAAACCGAGATTCACCGCGAGGTAGTGGAAGACGGCAACAGCCGTTTCGATCATTTCAAGAGCCGCTATCGGCCGTGGCAAGAACGCTGGGTGCTCGGAACAAGAATCGTACCGCCGGACCAGCAGTTGCCACAGCTTCCGCAGCAGCCCGGATGAAATTGACGGCGTTCCTCGCCGCCCTTGAGAATTTACAGGCTTACTCCCGTGGTATTTTCTGAGGAAAAGAGAAAATAACGCGGGTTTGTTGATTCATTTTCCGTAAAACTACCTTCCTGCTACCACAGCTTCAGGCCGGATTGGAGTGCGGCCTTTGGCCGACCGATGCCGCGACCGTACGCGCTCTTGCGGGAGCTAATCACGGTCAATCGGTTCTGCTTGAGTGACAATCCCACGGATCTTAGCGTTAGCTCTACGTCGTTGGGGGGCTTCAAAGAGCATACTGTGTGCGGACTCTTCAAGAGACTGATCCGGCACTAGGGCAAAAAGCCTCGGGTCAATGCAATTTCTGCTCAATTCGTGCTCCGGTAGTTCAGTCATAGTGGCGGCTCTGTGGGCCGGCATTTTCCTGCAGGCGGTGAGAGTCCGCAATAGGCATGCTGTTTGCCCCATCATTTCTCTAGATCGGAGTTCGACAAGCGACAATTCCAGGGAATACATCTTCGATTAGTTGCGTTCGCAAATACCTTGTGATATCTTTCACGTGGCAAATGCCTCTGACATGAGGAGCGCCAATGACTGGGACACCGAGGGTCAAAGCGCCGCAAATGGCTATACGCCGCCTCTCAATGTACTACCGTACATTAGCCGCGCTACGGGAACAGGGAGTTGCAAGTGTCTCTTCCGAGCACCTCTCTACCTTGACGGGTTCCACTGCCGCCCAGGTCCGACGCGATCTCGCGTACTTTGGGAGCTTCGGCAGGCGCGGGGTAGGGTATGAAGTGGAATCTCTCCAATCTCACATGCGGGATATCCTGGGAATCGGTGAAGGCTGGCCCATGGCGCTGATTGGCGTCGGCAACCTGGGGTCGGCGCTGCTAGCGTATGACGGCTTCCCGCGTCAGGGATTCCGCATTGTGGAGGCTTTCGACTCCGATCCGCGCCGGGTAGGCACGGTCATACGCGACGTGGTCGTCAAGCCGATGGACCAAGTCCGGGAGACCATTCAAGAACGCCGCATTGCGATGGCGCTGCTGGCCGTGCCTGCAAAAGCAGCGCAAACCGTCACTGAGCGGCTCATCGATGCCGGCGTACGTTGTCTGCTCAATTTTGCTCCCATCTCGCTCAAAGTACCCCCGCACGTGTATCTTGCAAGTGTAGACCTTTCAATCGAGGTAGAGTACCTCTCATACCTGCTGCGCGAGAGCGAAGCGGAAGACACTACGTCGAACGACATCCGCACCGACGTAACCACCATGATGCCGCTCTAGGAGATGCCCCGCAGCGCGGTTGTAAACGATTACGAAATGGTTCATTATAAGACCGGAGCGCGGCCAGTACCGGTGAAGGCGAGTGCAAGAGAGTAGGGCATGGAGTACTACGTAGGCTACATCCCGTTTCTGGTCATCTTTGTTGCTGCTTCCGGATTCGGGATTGTCTCGCTTGCGCTTGCTGCCGTAGTTCGACCCAAGTTTCGACCCGGGCCGCTGCGCACAGTGCCCTATGAATCGGGCATTGGCCCCAGCGGGGTTGTTGGCGACACTCGCGGCCGCCATGGCGTTCATTTCTACTTGGTGGCAATTGTCTACGTGGTCTTTGATTTGGAACTCGCCTTTCTCTTCCCATGGGCCGTCATTCTCGGATCGCTCGGCCTCTTTGGTTTGGTTGAAATGGCGATATTCATCGCAATCCTACTTGTGGGCTACGTGTACGCATGGAAGAAAGGAGCGTTCGATTGGGGGTTGTAGAAGATACGCTTGCACTGCCGACTTCGCAGGAAACTGCGCAGGCCGCCGGGCAGAAAACCGGCGCCTCCGGCTTCGTTCTTGCCTCCGCTGATCAAGTCCTGAATTGGGGACGCGCAAATGCGCTGTGGCCAATGACGTTTGGCTTGGCGTGCTGCGCGATTGAAATGATGGCGTTATTTGCCTCCCACTATGATGCGGATCGCTTCGGCATGGCGTTCCGGGCGACACCGCGACAGTCCGACGTGATGATCGTGGCAGGCACGGTGACCAAGAAGATGGCGCCGATAATTCGCAACCTTTGGGAGCAGATGGCGCGTCCGTGCTGGGTAATCGCCCACGGCAATTGCGCTACCTGCGGCGGGCCGTATCGCTCGTATAGTGTGCTGCAAGGTGTGGACCTCGCGGTGCCTGTGGACATTTACGTGCCCGGCTGTCCCCCGCGCCCCGAAGCGCTGCTCGAGGGACTTATGCTCCTGCAGCAGAAGATCAAGCAGGGCGAGTGGGCCGGTGCGGAAGAAGCTTTACTTACCGAGCGCGCCGCTGCGGCAGCTAAGGAGTAGCGGAGGCTTTGAGCATCCCGTCACTGGTTGCCGCCGATACTATCCACGAGCGTGTGATTGCGGTCTTAAGCGATAGAGTCACTGCCGCAGACACCCTCCACGACTACCTGACAATCGAGGTAACTGCCAGCGACCTCTTGGCGGTAGCAACGGTGCTGCGCGATGATCCTGAACTCCATTTCAATTACTTCGGCGATGTAACCGCGGTGCATTGGCCCGGAGAGACGCAGGAATACGAGGTCGTCTATCATCTGCGTTCGATTCCGGATAATCGCCGCATCCGCATCAAGACCCGCATTGCCGCTGGCGAAGCCATCGAGTCGATGGCGCAAGTTTGGCCGGGCGCCGACTGGCCGGAACGCGAGGTCTACGATCTCATGGGCGTGAAGTTTGAGAATCATCCTGACCTCCGCCGCATCTTGATGGACGAAGACTACGAGTATCACCCTTTGCGCAAGGACTTTCCCCGCGAGGGGCTCTAGTCGCAGCAGCCACTACCTAAGGAGTAGTGAACACGTCACATGGCGACAGTTGAGATTGAACGCATAGCTGGCGAAGATGATTCGGGTCTCATCCTGAATATGGGGCCGCAGCATCCCAGTACCCATGGTGTGTTGCGGGTCATTCTGAAGATGAACGGCGAGTACATCGAAGAAGCCGTTCCCATCATTGGTTACTTGCATCGCGGCACCGAGAAGATTGCCGAGAGTGAGACCTATACCCAGATACTTGGGTATACCGACCGCATGGACTATACTGCCGCTGCTTCCAGTAACCTGGGCTGGCTGGTGGCCGTGGAAACTCTTGCCGGCATCGCAGTGCCGGAACGCGCCCAGTGGCTACGCTGCATCGTCGGCGAGCTGGGGCGTCTGGCAGGACATCTGGTGTGGATTGGCACGCATGCGCTGGACATCGGCGCCATGTCAGTGTTCCTGTATGCGTTCCGCGCGCGTGAACGCGTGCTGGAGCTTTTCGAAGAGCTTTGTGGCGCGCGCATGACCCATAGTGTGATGCGCCCTGGCGGATTCCTTGAAGAACCGAGCGACCAATTCTTCAGTAAACTTGAGGATTCTCTGGATTACTTCCTCCGCGAGATCGAGCAGTTTGACAAGTTGCTTACAAGAAATGAGCTTTGGCTTGGCCGCACCGTAGACGTGGGCGTTATTTCCGGCGATGACGCGATCGCCATGGGCCTGTCAGGACCATGTTTACGCGGCTCGGGAGTGGCATGGGACATCCGCAAGGCAGAACCGTATGCGGCCTATGACAAAGTAGAGTTCGACGTGCCGATCGGCACCGGCAAAGGCGACGTCTTCAGCCGCTACCTGCTGCGCATCGAGGAAATGCGGCAGAGCGTGCGCATAATGCGTCAGGTAGTTGAACACCTGCCGCCGGGCCCTGTGATGACTGATGACTCGCGCGTCGGTCGCCCGGACACACCGCGCCTCTACACCGACATGGAAGCCATGATCAACCACTTTTGGATGTATATCCACGGCTTCCCGGTGCAGCGCGGCGAGACGTACTGCGCCATCGAGGCGCCAAAAGGCGAGCTTGGCTTCTACGTCGTCAGTGACGGCAGCGGCAAGCCTTACCGGATGCACGTGCGTTCGCCTTCCTTTGTCAATCTGCAGTCGTTGCCGTATTTGGTGAAGGGTCGGCTCTTGGCAGACGTCGTGGCAGTAATCGGAAGTATTGACATCGTCTTAGGTGAAGTTGATCGGTGATTCGGTGTGGCGCGTACGACAATTCATGGCTGGCTTTCGCCAAGGCTGAGAAGAGGGAACGATGCCGGTAACACTTAAAGTTGACGGTCAAGAGGTAACGGTACCTGACGGCGCGACGATCCTCGATGCTGCGCGCAAGGCCGGCATCTACATTCCCACTCTGTGCTTCGATACGTTCCTCAAGCCGTACGGCGCGTGCCGCATGTGCGTGGTGGAAGTGGAACGGGCGCCGAAGCCGTTGTCTTCGTGCAATACCATGGCCATGGAAGGTATGGTAGTCAGCACCAAAGCCGAGCCAGTGGTGCACGCGCAGCAGGGCATCATGGAGATGACTCTGCAGCACCACCCGTTGGATTGTCCCTATTGCGATAAGTCCGGCGTTTGCGATCTGCAGCACACCGCGTATGAGGTAGGCGTGTACCGCAGTAAGCTGGGCAGCGAAAACCCAAACGAACCCGATCATGAGTTCAGCCCCCTAATCGAGTGGGACCCAAATCGCTGCATCTATTGTGGAAAGTGCGTGCGAGTTTGCGATGAGCGTGTGGGCGACAGTGCGCTTACCTTCAATCTGCGAGGGTTCCACAGCTACATTGGTACCCAATTCGATGAACCGCTGGACTGCGTTGAGTGCGGCGAGTGCATCGAAGTCTGTCCGGTGGGCGCGCTGCTCAGCCGTCCCTTTATGCATAGCGGGCGCGCCTGGCAGGTAAATCAGAGCGAGTCCGTGTGCAACCACTGCAGTGTTGGGTGCCAGATGCACGTTGAAACACGCATGGGAGAGGTGCTGCGCACAAAAGCCAATCCGGCGCTCCGGGACCAAACCCCGGTGAATACAAGAGATCGCGGTCCGGGAGACGGCATGCTCTGCACGCGGGGCCGCTTTGGCTACGACTACATCCATGATGACGGACGCCTGGCTCAGCCCCTGGTCCGCAAGGACGGGCAGCTTGAACCGGCAAGCTGGGACGAGGCCCTCAATCTGGTTGCGAACAAGATTTCAGAAGCAAAATCGGAACATGGCGCGAATTCGATTGCCGCAGTGACTTCAGGACGTATTTCAGACGAAGAGAATTACCTCATCTCGCGCCTCATGCGGGAGGTCGTGGGCACCAATAACATCGACAGTACCGAGCGCTGGACGTTCATTCCAACGCTTAAGGCCCTTGGCCCGGCTGCGTTCAACTTCAATATCGCCCAGATGGAGCACATGGACGCGTACCTTGTCGTTGGCGGGGACCTAATGGAAAGCCACGACGTGCTGGGTATGCGCCTGCGGCAATGGGTTCGCGACCAAGGGAAGCTCCTCATTCAGGCGGGCAGCCTGCCCAGCCGACAGGATGGTCGCTTCGCGAACCGCGTGCTGCGCGTTCGCCCCGGCGCTGAATTGCATCTGCTGCACGGACTTGCCGCAGAGCTCTTACGTCAGTCCGCGGACGACAACCCGCCGGACGAATTGCAGTCGTATAGGTTGGAACGGGCCGCTGCCGACACCGGCATCCCGGCGGCGGATCTCCGCGAAACCGCCTCACAGCTTAGACAAGCCGGCAACGTCGGCATTGTGTGGGGGCTTGGCAGTTGGCTGATTGGCGGCGCGGCAGGCTTGGCCCAATCCGCAGCGAACCTTGCGCTTGCCCTGCCCAGCGCGCAACTCTTCCCATTGGCCAACAAGGCGAACTCGCGCGGCCTGGTGCAAATGGGCGCTGGCGCCGATATTTTGCCAAACTTCCGCAGCAGCGACGATGCGCAGGCCCGCAGCGCGCTAGGCCGGCTGTGGGACGTGGTGCTACCGGAGTCTCAGGGCAATTCTCTGGACGACCTGTTGGCCGGCGCTGACGTTTCCGTGCTCTACATTGTCGGCGAAGACTTGGCAACCAGCGCGCGCAATCATGGTCAGGCCGCAGCGCTTCTCAACCGCGCGCAGTTTGTGGTCGTCCAAGACCTGTTTGTCACCGAAACGGCGGCACAATACGCCGATGTCGTCTTGCCTGCCGTCAGTTTTGCCGAGAAAACCGGCACCTACACCAATTTGGAAGGTCGCACGCAGCGCGCGCAAGCGGCAATTACACCTGTGGGTGAGGCAAAACCCGATTGGCAGATCTTCTGTGAACTTGCCCTGCAACTTGGAGCGCGGTGGACCTACCGAAATCCCGATTCCGTGGCCCTGGAAATTGTTGAAGTGATGGCAGACATTCCCATTACCCATAGCGAACCGCGTTTTGGTTGGCAGGACTTGCCGGTGCTGCCAAGTGTGAACGGAGACGGCAAGCTGCTCTTGGTAACCCAGGACCATCTCTTTGTGCCCGGTGTCACCGGACGCTATAGTAGCAACCTGCGTCGTTTGGTGGCAGAACCGGTTGCAGAATTGCACCCTGTACAGTTGGAACGCCTTGGCATCAATGACGGCGACAAAGTGGGCATTCAAGCAAACGGAGCAGACCTGACCGTAACGGCAAAGGCCAACGATAAGTTAGTGGAAGATGTAGTCTATCTTCCCGTTGGCTTCCCGGACGCGCCGGTTGGCGCATTGCTCGGCACAGAAGCCACGGTGGCGGTATCAGTGCGCGCCGCGGCCGCAGACTAGGGATACGCAATGACAGAGTTGGTCATAGCTGTAATCGTCAAATCCATCATAGCGTTTGCGCTTCCGCTGCTGGTTGTGCCGCCCCTCATATGGGGTGAACGCCGCCTCTTGGGCCGAATTCAGTCGCGCATCGGTCCCAACCGAGTGGGTCCATTTGGCGCATTCCAGACGCTCGCTGACGCCGTGAAGCTCTTGGGCAAGGAGGACATGATCCCAGCCGGAGCCGACCGGACCCTCTTCTTGCTCGCGCCGTTTCTGCTGTTCGTCCCATCATTCATGGCTTGGTCTGTCGTGCCGATCGGTACCGAACTCCACATCTTTGGGCGAATCATCGGCCTCTATCCCACCGATCTCAACGTCGGCGTGCTCTACATTTTGGCGCTGACCTCAGTGGCAGTGTATGGCATTGTCATGGCCGGTTGGGCATCAAATAGCAAATACGCGCTGTTGGGCAGTTTGCGTTCGAGCGCCCAGATGATTAGCTACGAGATCATGCTCGGCCTTGCGCTCGTGGGCGTTGTGGTGCTTGCCGGATCCTTGTCGCTGCCCGAGATCGTACGACAGCAGCAGGTCCCGTACGCAATTCCTCTGATAATTGGCGCCTTTGTCTTTGTGTGCGCCGCGCTGGCGGAGACTAACCGTGCCCCTTTCGACCTACCGGAAGCGGAAACTGAGCTTGTTTCCGGCTATCACGTCGAGTACTCCGGCTGGCGGTTTTCCTTCTTCTTCCTTTCCGAATATGCGAACATGCTGTTGGCGTCATTCTTGGTAAGTGCGGTATTCCTTGGCGGCGGGTGGCCCGCCCAATTCTTCGAACCGTATATCGGCCATCTCTGGGCGACGCTACTTGCGGTCTTTTTCATGGTGAGCAAGGTCTTTCTCTTCCTATTCTTCTATATCTGGCTACGAGCCACCTTACCGCGCTTTCGCTACGACCAAATGATGAACTTTTGTTGGAAAGTGCTGCTACCGCTGGGTTTGCTCAATCTTGCAGTAGCCACGGTGCTAAAGTTGACGGTTTACGCTTAATCTAATGAATGAATTGCGAAAGGAGAAGCGATGAGTTTTCGGTTTGAATCGCTGCTACCGATAGCCAGAGGATTGAGTGTTACCCTGCGCGAATTCTTTCGGCAGCCTGTGACGATTCGCTATCCGGAGGAAAAGCGTCCCCTTTCGTCGATCTTTCGCGGCGCTGTAGGCATGCGCCGCAGACCGGACGGCCGGCCGAAGTGCGTCGGCTGCGGGCTGTGTGAGACTGCGTGTCCGAATGAGTGCATTACCATTACGACAGAGTCGAATCCCGCGCAGCCAACTGACAAAGTGGTGACGTCGTACACGCTGGACGTTGGGCGCTGCCTCTTTTGCGGGCTTTGCGTTGAGGCCTGTCCGGTGGAAGCGCTGGAAATGACCGACGCCTACAATTTCGCCACCGACGACCGCAGCACGCTCATCTACGATGTCGACCGCCTGATGGACTTGGTAGACAAGCAAGGCAAGGAGGTCTCAACGCTTGAATAGCGAGACCTTGCTCTCCCTGATCTTTGCGTATCTCGCGCTTGCGTGCGTGGTGTTTGCCGTGCTCGTCATTATGCTGCGGAATCCCGTTCAGTGTGCGCTGGCGCTGGTGGGGGTTGTCTTCCACCTGGCAGGAATCTTCATCTTGCTTCGCGCCGAGTTTCTCGCGGCAGCGCACATCATCATCTATGCCGGCGCCATCATTGTGCTCTTCTTGTTTACCATGATGCTGCTAAACCTTGGAGTGGTCGAGCGGGCACGGCAGTTTCACGTACAAGCGCCCCTGGCGATTGTGGTTGGCGCCATCCTCTTTCTGGAGTTCGTGGTGCTGACCGGCGCTACTATCACCGTTGGCGCGCAGGGTGCCCACTCGCCGGCGTGGGTTGCCGGACAGGGAGGCAACGTGCAGGCATTGGGGCAAGTGCTTTTCCGGGACTATCTGCTGCCATTTGAAGTTGCCTCGATCCTGCTGACCGCTGCGGTGGTAGGAGCAATTGTCTTGGCGAAACAGAAGCCGAGGCGGCCGCGCTCGTCCTCAGAGATGGGCGTTGGCGAGTGGATGGCGGAACGGTACGAAAAGGCAAAGACTCGCGAGCAAGACCCGGTCGAGCCGCGCTGAGGAGTTAGTCGTTACCTATGATCATCCCTGCCTTGGAGTACTATTTGGTGCTGGGCGCGGCGCTGTTCATTGTCGGCATGCTTGGCGTACTGGTGCGGCGCAATCTGCTTATAGTATTTATGTCAATAGAATTGATCTTACTTGGCGCAAATGTGACCTTTGTTGGTTTCGCTGTGGCCTTGAACAACATGCTCGGACAAGCGTTTGTTATTTTCTCGCTGACGGTCGCGGCGGCTGAAGCGGCAGTGGGGCTTGCCATCATTGTGGCGCTTTCGCGCCATCGAGACACGCTGAATGTCGATGAAATCGATACTCTCAAGGGGTAAGGGCGAAAGTACATAATGGTCCAAGTTGCCTGGCTCATTCCGGCATTGCCACTCATCGCATTCGCGATCAATGGCGCCTTTGGGCGTACCTACCTGAAAAAGCGCACCGGCATCATTGCCAACGCGGGTGTTCTGGGCGCACTCGTAGTCAGCGTGCTCCTATTCGTCACGCAACTCGACCATGCAGAGCCCGAGACCGTCTCCCTTTGGACGTGGGCCGTTTCCGGTGACTTCTCACTGGACATCGTGCTGCGCGTAGACGCCCTCACGCTGGTTATGCTGCTCGTCGTTACGAGCGTCTCGTTCATGGTTCACGTGTACTCGATTGGGTACATGGACCATGACCCCGGCTTCTGGCGCTTCTTCACGTATCTGCCGCTCTTCGTCTTCGCGATGATTATGCTCGTGATGGCGAACAACCTCTTGGTCCTGTTCGTGTTTTGGGAAGCCGTGGGCTTGTGCTCCTATTTGCTCATTGGCTTTTGGTTTGAGCGTCAGTCCGCTTCCGCGGCCGCTGTGAAGGCCTTCCTGACGAACAGAATTGGCGATGTCGGCTTTCTCATCGGCTTGCTGCTCATCTGGCATGTCTTTGGAACTCTTAACTACGATGAAATCTTCAGTTTGGCGCCGGTAATTGAGACTGCGCGGCCCGGAATGCTCACCCTAATCTGTCTCATGTTGTTCGTGGGGGCCATGGGCAAGTCTGCCCAATTCCCGCTGCACGTGTGGCTGCCCGACGCGATGGAGGGCCCAACGCCCGTGAGCGCCTTGATTCACGCTGCAACGATGGTTACCGCAGGCGTGTACATGGTGGCGCGGTTCAATCCGCTCTACGTGCTCTCTTCTACCGCGATGACCGTGGTGGCGCTTGTCGGCGCGTTCACCGCCCTGTTTGCCGCAACCATCGGCCTGGCGCAGAACGACATTAAGCGTGTATTGGCGTATTCGACAGTCAGTCAGCTTGGCCTCATGTTCATGGCGCTGGGCGTCGGCGCCTTCACCGCGGCCATCTTTCATTTAGCGACTCACGCCTTCTTCAAGGGCCTCCTCTTCCTGGGTTCCGGCTCCGTGATTCATGGCACGAACGAAGAACAGGATATGCAGCGCCTGGGCGGTCTCTTTGGCAAGATGCCCGTTACCGGCGCCACCTACATCATCGGCGGCCTCGCTCTTTCGGGTATAATTCCGCTGGCGGGATTCTGGAGCAAGGACGAACTGCTGGGAGCCACGTTACTTTCAGGTGATCTTGGGTACCTGCTCTTTGTTCTGGGTGCATTGGCGTCCCTCCTCACCGCCGTCTACACGTTCCGCATGATATTCCTCACCTTTTTCGGCACGACGCGTATGGATTCTGAGAGATTCTCCCATGTTCACGAATCGCCGCGGGTAATGACCGTGCCGCTCATTGTGCTTGCCGTGGGCGCGGTTGGCGCGGGTTTCGTTGGCGTGCCCCCGGAGCATGGCTTGATCCATAACTACCTCCACGATATGTTCTTGGCGGCCGAATTTGCCGGCTTGGTCCATGTGCCGTCGACAGTGTTTGTACTCGCGCTGATGGCGGTTTCAACCGTTATTGCACTCTTGGGAATTCTCATCGCCTATGGCATCTACATGCGCAGATCGCCGGCCCCCGAATCTATTGCGGGCTTAGCGCCGCCTATTCATGCCCTTTTGGTCAACAAATACTATCTGGACGACTTCTACAATGCGGTCTTGGCTGGTGGGACGCGGGGCGTAGGCTGGCTCCTTGCCTGGTTCGACCTCAACATCGTGGATGGTGTCGTCAACCTCGTCGGGCTTGTTGTCAGAGGCGTTGGCGGCGGCCTCCGCCGCATGCAGACCGGCCGCCTGGAGAACTATGCCTTTAGCGTTGCCCTGGGGACAGCGCTTGTCTTGGCTTTCTATATCATGATGGCGCGCTGAGGAAATGTCAGTGGATTCAATCCCAATTCTCTCCATAGTTCTTTGGTTGCCGCTCATTGCAGCCGTCATCGTGCTGTTCTTGCGTGAACGCCGGGCGATGTTCGCGGCGGCGGTTGCGGGTTCCGCGCTCTCATTGATACTGAGCGTGGCAGTTTGGGCGGGCTTCAACCCCGGCGACGGCATGCAGTTCCGCGAGACGTTCGACTGGCTGCCGGCCTTAGGCATTCAGTATGCGCTGGGCGTCGACGGCATTAGCCTCTTGATGGTACTCCTCAACACGTTCCTCTTCTTCTTGTGCATCGTCTACGCCTGGGCGTCCGTTCATGACCGGGTCAAAGAATACCTTTTCACGATGCTCGTGCTAGAAGTGGGAATTACGGGTGTCTTCTTGGCGCTCGACTTCGTGCTTTTCTACGTCTTTTGGGAAATCATGCTCATTCCCATGTACGTATTGATCGGCGTGTGGGGAGGCGAGCGCCGCGTATACGCGACGGTCAAATTCGTGCTCTACACGCTATTCGGCAGCCTGCTCATGCTGGTGGCCATCCTGGCGCTCTATTTCGTATACGGCAATACCACCGGCGTATACACATTCGATATTCTCGAACTCACGCAAGGGACCTATGGCGAGCGCTTCCAACTCTGGGCCTTCCTCGCCTTCTTCCTGGCCTTTGCCATCAAAGTACCGATGGTGCCGTTCCACACGTGGCTGCCGGATGCGCACGTTGAGGCGCCGACTACCGGCAGCGTCATTCTGGCCGGCATCTTGCTGAAGATGGGTGGGTATGGCTTTATTCGCTTCAGCTTGCCGCTATTCCCTGACGCCAGCCAGGCTGCGCAGACAATCATCCTTGTACTCTCGGTCGTCGCGATACTCTATGGCGCGATGGTCGCTCTCATGCAGACAGACTTGAAGAAGCTCATCGCCTATTCCTCCGTGAGCCACATGGGATTTGTGACTCTGGGCATATTCTCGTTCACCCAGCAGGGACTCGACGGCGCGATGATGCAGATGTTCAGTCACGGCTTGGTGACCGGGGCGCTCTTCCTTTGCGTCGGGCAGCTCTACGAGCGTACCCATGACCGGCGTATCGCCAACCTTGGCGGGCTGGCGCACCGTTGGCCGATATTCGCAGCGCTGTTCCTCTTCTTCTCGCTTGCCTCGATCGGCTTGCCCGGACTCTCCGGCTTTGTTGGCGAATTCCTGGTGCTGATTGGGGCTTTCATCCCTGGTATCCGCATCTTTGGCGTACTGGCAGTCTTTGGCATCATTCTCTCGGCGGCGTACATGCTTTGGATGTACTGGCGGGTGATGCTCGGTACGCTGAAAGAGGCGCATCGCCGCTTAGAAGACCTAACAAGACTAGAGACCGCTGTACTCGCGGCTATGGCTTTGGTCACATTGTGGGCGGGCATTCAGCCGCAAGTGTTCATTGGAATCTTTACGGCGGACACGAGTGGCATAGTGCAAGCGTTAACGGCAACTGAGGTTACGAGCGCGCTGATCAAGTAGCCCTTGTCGCAGGGCGCCAGTAAGGACCGACCTAGTGGAAACACAAGACCTCATCAGCATTCTGCCGGAGATCATCCTCACGGTGATTGCCGCTTGTGTGCTCATGGTTGACGCGTTTGGCGGCCAGCGCACGCATCGCAGTCTGATGGCCTTGGTCGTGGCCGGCAGTGTCATCGCAATTATCGTGAGCGTCGTGGTGCGGGTCGACGGCACAGCCGCGTTCAGCGGCATGGTTCTGACGGATGGGTTTGCGGTCTTTTTCAAAGTACTCTTCATCGCCATTGCCGCTCTCAGCATCGTGCTGGCCTTTGCGCAGTCGAAGGACGTACCGTTCGCTGAATTGTCTGCGCTCATTCTGTTTGCAACTGTCGGTATGCTGCTGCTCGGGGCCACAGGTGACTTGATTTTGCTCTATCTTGGAGTCGAGCTCACGTCCATTCCCGTCTACGTGCTCGTTGCCATCAAGCGCGATCGGTTTCGGGCGACTGAGGGTGCGCTCAAGTATTTCCTGCTCGGTGCGTTTGCCTCCGGCCTGTTGCTCTACGGCATCGCGTGGCTCTTCGGTCTTACCGGCACAACCAACCTGGCAGACATGGCGCTGTACGTGCAGAGTCAAGACGCGAGCAGCCCGTGGTTCCTGCTCGGTCTCGGCCTGCTGCTCGTCGGCCTCGCTTTCAAAGTCGCTGCCGTTCCCTTCCACATGTGGACGCCGGACGCGTACCAGGGAGCGCCCACGCCTTCCACCGCCTTCTTGGCCGCGGGAGCCAAAATGGGCGCCATGGCGGGTCTCCTGCGGGTGGTCGTGCACGGGCTCGAACCCTGGCAAGACATGGTGTTGCCCATCGTTATCGCTGTTGCCGTGGCGAGCATGATCGTCGGCAATTTCGTCGCCATTTGGCAGCGTGACGTGAAGCGCCTGTTGGCGTACTCCTCAATCGCGCATACAGGCTACATGCTCATTGGCGTAGCTGTGGTACACACGCAATCCGAAGCGGGGGGCCTCGCGCGTGACGCCGTGGCAGCAGTCATGTTCTATGCTGCGGTCTATGCCCTCATGACCCTCGGCGCGTTTGCCGTGACTTTTGCGGTCGAACGGCGCACGGGCGGCACGGACATGGAGAACTTCCAAAACCTCGGTCGCACTTCGCCCCTTTTGGCCGCCGCTATGGTGATATTCATGATTTCGCTCACCGGCATTCCCCCAGCGGCAGGATTCTTTGGCAAACTTTACCTCCTACAGGTTGCCGTTAACGGCGGTCTAACGTGGGTAGCAGTAGTCCTTGTGCTAACCAGCACGGTATCGGCGTACTATTACTTGCGCGTGGTGGTGAACATGTACATGGTAGACGGCCAGCCGCGCTTGCTGCCCGTTCCTTCCTCCACTGCGATCAGTGCCGTGGTTGCAATCGGCATCATCGGCACGCTCGTGCTGGGCATCTATCCCACGGGAGCGATGGAGTGGGCACAGTCCGCCTTAGAAGAAGTGGGCAAGCTGGCGCTTTCTCGCTAGGTCGCAGCCTCTCTCACACTATCGCCGCACGCGCATCACGCCCGTAGTGTATGGTGAGCGTGCATGTGTCTGGTATCATAGAAAGCGACATGCCCCCATAGCTCAGTGGATAGAGCACTGGCCTCCGGAGCCAGGAGCGGGCGTTCGAGTCGCCCTGGGGGTACCACAAGCGAACAGTTGCATTCCCAGCGTGTCGCATCGGCACGCTAGAGTCGGTAACGGTAATTGGCAAGTGTGGTAGCATCTCTTTCGTGACCAAGCAAGTAACACTAGAATTCGGTCACGCACTGCGTATGGCCCCGCTATGAGCGATGAGCGCAGCCCTCTCGTCACCCTGCGAGCGATCAGAAAGTCCTACTACGACCATGGCGAGCAGCGGGTTGTGCTTGACAAGGTTAGCTTGGAAGTAAACCGCGGCGAATTCGTCGCTATCCTGGGAAGCAGCGGCAGCGGCAAGACGACTCTGCTGCACTTGATTGGCGGCATCGACATACCCGACGGCGGCTCCATCGTCATCGACGGTAGTGAGCTCACGAGTTTCAACGACTCTGCGCGCACGCGCTTCCGCCGTCGCCACGTCGGCATGATATTTCAGTTGTTCAATCTCATTCCCACCCTTACCGTATGGGAAAATGTGCTCTTGCCCGCTGAACTTGAGGGCAACGTGAATGCCAAGCTGAGAGACCAGGCGGCGGCGCTGCTCGAACGCGTGGGCCTCAGCGATCGCCGGCACACTTTCCCGGATAGGTTGAGCGGAGGCGAGCAGCAGCGGGTTGCCATAGCGCGCGCATTGGCGCACCAGCCGCTCTTGGTGCTAGCGGATGAACCGACCGGTAACTTGGACGCTGAGAATAGCGCGCGCGTGCTCTCACTCCTGCTTGAGCTTACGCGTGAAGCCGGACGCACCCTCATGATGGCCACGCACGACCACGAGATTGCCCAACAGGCTTCGCGCGTTGGCCGGCTACGCGGGGGTGCGATAACGACCCAACCGGTCGCTGCCCCTGTGCCTTAAGATTATGACTGTCGCGGTCGTCAGCCGACTTGCCTACCGTGCGCTGCAGCGGCGTCTACTCCAGAGCGCGCTCTTCCTCTTCAGCATTGTGGCGGGAGTCTCACTGGTCGTGGGCGTTGACGTAGCCGCAGAATCAGCGCGCCGGGCGTTTGCCCTCAGCACCGCAAGTCTTCAAGGCAATGCGACCCATGTGATAGTCGGCGGCCCCAGCGGCGTGCCCACGACGCTCTATCGCACGCTGCGCACAGAGCTTGGCATCCGTACTGCCGCGCCCGTGGTCCAAAGCACGGTCCGTGAAGGCGCAAACGGCCTCGCGTTGACGTTAATGGGCGTAGATCCTTTCGCGGAAACCCAGATGCGTCAGTACTTGGCGGACGCCGCGGCTTCCGGCACAACCGGCGTAGCGGGTCAAGCGTTGCTCAGACTTCTCGCGGAACCAAATACCGTGCTGGTGTCGGATTCCGTCGCTGCGCGGCTTGGCGTCGAGCCCGGAGACACCTTTGAGCTCTACACGACGCAGAACCGGCAAATCGTCACTCTTGTAGGCGCCATACACCCGTGGAACGACCTGAGCAGGCAAGCGTTGGCCGCGCTGGTGATTGCCGATATAGCGACTGCGCAGGAGTTTCTTGGCGCTCCTAATGTACTGACGCGAATAGACCTGATCCTCACCGATGCCCAGACACTCTTAGAGGTACGCGAGGCTCTTCCGCCTGGTGTTGCCGTGAGGCCGGCCGCAAGCAACAGGCAGACCCTGGCGCAGCTCAGCGACAGCTTCACCCTGAATCTCCAGGCCCTCAGTCTGCTCGCCTTGGTTGTCGGCATGTTTCTCGTTTACAACATCATGTCGTTTAGCGTCGTGCAGCGGCGGGTGCAGATCGGCATGCTGCGCGCGATTGGCGCTACCCGCCGCCAGATTTTTGCGTCAATTCTCCTCGAGGCGCTTGTCTTTGGCGTGGTGGGCACGGTGCTGGGCGTGGCGGCGGGTTATTTCCTCGGCGGTTTCTTGGTGGGAGCGGTAACGAGAACCATCACCGATCTCTACTATCGGGTGGAGGTACAGGTACTCACGCTCTCAACGTTCACCATTGCGAAAGGGGTGGTAACGGGGCTCGTCGCTAGTCTGGGCGCGGCGTTGCTCCCAGCTATTGGCGCCACGCGTGTCACGGCTGCCAGCGCTCTGCGCAGCGCCGATGCCGAGCAGACGACGCGAACCCGCGTCGATTTGGCGGCGGCGGCAGGTCTTGTGGTTTTGGCTGCCGGCTTTGGCCTCACCCAACTGCAAACGCGCAGTCTGTTCTTTGGGCTTGGCGCGCTCTTCCTCATTCTCATGGGCTGCATACTCTTTACACCGGCCGCGCTGCTGCTGGCGATGCGCAGCGTGCAGCCGGTAAGCGGACTTCTGTTCGGTACAATCGGCAGGATCGCGCCGCGCGCCATCGTCCGCTCGTTAAGCCGCACCGGCGTGGCAGTAGCGGCACTGGCGCTGGCAGTGAGTGTGATCGTTGGCGTTAGCGTGATGATTGCGAGTTTTCGTGGAACGGTCACGGAATGGCTCGACGGCGCGTTGACTGCCGATGTCTTCATTTCCGCGCCGTCGAGCGGCCTCCTGGAAACGATTAACATTGACCCCAGTCTCACGACTCTGTTGCAAGAGGTACCGGGTGTGACACACGTTGCTACCGCGCGCGACGTGCCGGTGCTGGCGCCGAACTACTCCCAATTGCCACCGGTCAATCTTGTGGCAATCAGCACGAACCCACAGCAGGTTACTCCTTCGCGTCGCTTTGTCTGGCTCGCAGTGGACAAAGATAAGGTGTGGGAAACCATGCAGGATGGCGCGATTATTGTGTCCGAGTCATTTGCCTACCGCCGCCGGATAACATCGGAAAACAACGCGCTCACGCTGCTCACTGATGAAGGCCCTCGCACCTTTCCTATTCTTGGCGTCTTCTACCATTACGGCACTGATCAGGGAATCGTGCTCATGGCGGATTCAGTTTACCGTGACCTCTATGCCGATCCGTGGGTGTCGTCGTTTGTGCTCTTCCTGACACCGGAAACGAGCAGCGAGCGTGTGGTTGAGAACGTGCGCCGCCTGGTCGCCGACCAAGGGTTGATTGTGCAAGGTACACGCGCATTGCGCACCGAGGTATTCGCCATCTTCGATCGCGCGTTCAACATCACCGCCGCCCTGCGCGGCCTGGTTGCCATCGTGGCGTTCATCGGCATACTGAGCGCGCTCATGGCGCTGCAACTCGATCAGAAGCGCACCCTGGGAACCATGCGTGCGCTCGGCCTCACGGCCGGACAATTGTGGCGGCTTACGCTCTTGGTTACCGGATTGATGGGGCTGGCCGCCGGTCTCTTTGCGCTGCCGATTGGCTTGCTCCTGGCCAAGCTGCTCATTGACGTGATCAACGTGCGCGCATTTGGCTGGACATTCGCCTATATCGTTCCGGCGGGTTCGCTACTTCAAGCGATATTGATTGCGATGGTTGCGGCACTGTTGGCCGGCATCTACCCGGCGTGGCGGGTCTCGCGCCTGGCTCCCGCAGAGGCGATTCGCAATGATTAGAACTTACGTCAACATTAGGGTGCTGCTCTTCGGTCTCATTGTAATCGGCGTCGGCCTCCTGTTTGTGGGCGTGCTATGGGTTTCAACCAGGCCCTCTCAGCCCATTGGCGCGGACACTGCCATCCTCCCTTCAATGCTCAACACCGACGGCTTTGCGGGCGCCATAGACCCCTGGCAGTGGGACTTTCCCCGCGACCACGGGCCCCATCCCGAATTTCAGACGGAGTGGTGGTACTACACCGGGAACCTGACAACCGCCGGCGGACGCAGGTTTGGGTACCAGTTCACGATTTTCCGCCGCGCCTTGACACCGGATCAACGAGACTCCGCATCGGAATGGTACACAAACCAGATTTATATGGCGCACTTTACGGTGAGCGATATTGCGGCCGGCACTTTCTATCAGGAGGAGCGCTTTAGCCGCGGTGCAGCGGACCTCGCCGGCGCGGAGAGCTCACCGCGCTTCCGCGTGTGGTTGGACGACTGGTCGGTCCAGGCTGCCGCTGACTCTGCTTCAACTATGTCGATCCATGCCAGAGCCGACGGCTTCGCCATTGAGCTTGTGCTCACCCAGATCAAAGGGCCGGCGCTGCACGGGAACGGCGGCCTCAGCCAAAAGGGGCCGGAAATCGGCAATGCGAGCTACTACTATTCACTGACGCGCCTTGCGACAGAAGGCACAGTAATCATTGGGGATGAAGTGTTTAGTGTAAGCGGAAGTAGCTGGATGGACCGCGAGTTCGGCACCAGCGCGCTCAGCGCGGGAGCGGTGGGCTGGGACTGGTTCGCACTGCAACTCAGCGACGGCCGCGACCTGATGGTGGGGCAGATCAGACGCCAAGACGATTCTACTGAACCTGCCTTCGGCGGCCTACTCGTGTCGGCTGACGGTCAAACCCGCTATCTGCCGGCGGCTGCGATTGCCATCACGCCGCGCGGCACGTGGCAGAGCAAGCACAGCGGCGCAACCTATCCCGCCGGCTGGGAAATCACGGTCGATATTGACGGCACGCCGCTGCGGCTCGCTTTGGAGCCACTCTTAGCAGACCAGGAATTCCGTGGCAGCGTCACGTATTGGGAAGGCGCTGTGCGTGTGCGCGGGGATGCAACGGGCTACGGCTATGCGGAACTTACCGGATATGCGCAACCCATACGGGGCATATTCTAGAAGTCTCAAGGCTTACCGCACCATTTCCAAAATCTTAGATTTACCCGCATAGTGGAGTGGGCAGACCCAAAACCAAGAGACACTTCCTACTGGCCGCGGAGACAGATAGTGTCACTGTCACGCTTCTTTAGCGGAGCAATCTTCCGTAACCGTTGTCGCTGGTCTGGCGGACGCTTGCTGCTTTTCCAACCGCTCCCGTAGCGTTTGCTCGTAACCCGCCGTGCCCGGTTCGTAGTAGCGCTGACCCCGCAGTTGTTCGGGCAGGTACTCTTCTGCTACCCAGTTTCCTGCAAACGAGTGCGGATACTTGTAGTCTTTGCCATGATCGAACGCCGCCATCAACCCGGTCGGCGCGTTGCGCAGATGGAGGGGCACACTGAGGTTGCCCGTTTCCTGCACGGCGTCGCGCGCTGCGGCATAGGCCCGCAGGGCGGAATTGCTCTTGGGCGCCGTGGCCAGGTAGAGCGTCGCCTGGGTCAGTGGATAAATCCCCTCGGGCATGCCGATGAAGTGCACCGCGTGCTGCGCCGCAACGGCGACGCTAAGCGCTTGGGGATCGGCGAGGCCGATATCCTCTGAAGCCAGAATCACTATTCGCCGCACGACGAACAGCGGGTCTTCCCCGGCTTCCAACATGCGCGCGAGCCAATACACCGCGCCATCGGGATCGCTGCCGCGCACGCTTTTGATATATGCCGAGATGAGGTCGTAGTGAAAATCACCTTTCTTGTCATGGGGGAGCACCCGCCGTTGCAGGGCCTGCGCAATGTCATTCTCAGTGACGGCCTGTTTGCCTGACTGTCTTGAGTTTCCCAACGTGACAGCGAGTTCCAATGTGTTGAGCGCCACGCGGGCGTCGCCACTCGCCATGCGCACAAGGTAGTCCAGCGCTTCAGGCTGGACTTCCACTTGGATTTTGCCGAGTCCACGGGTGGAGTCCGCCAAACACCGGGTAGCCAGCGTCATGATCTCGGCATCGGTGAGCGGCTCTAGCTTGTACACCCGGGCGCGGGAGAGCAATGGAGCGTTGACTTCAAAAGACGGGTTTTCCGTCGTAGCCCCGATCAGCGTCACCGTACCGTCCTCCACGTACGGCAAGATGGCATCCTGCTGGCTCTTGGAAAAGCGATGAATTTCATCGATAAAGAGGATCGTACGCTGGTGCGTAAGCGCGAGCCGCGTTTGGGCCTCTTCAACCACCTTGCGTAGATCGGCGACACCGGCGCTCACAGCGCTAAGGCTCGCAATCTTAGCCTTCGCCGTGCGCCCGATGATGGCGGCCAGCGACGTTTTGCCCGATCCCGGCGGTCCCCACAGGATCATGGACGGGATGCGGTCCACCGCTATGGCCTGTCGCAGCACCCCTTCTTCCCCAAGTAAATGGGCCTGCCCCACATATTCATCAAGAGTCTGAGGCCGCATTCGGGTTGCCAAGGGCGTGGCAGCGGTAGCGCGGGGACTGGCAGGAGGTGGTTCCCGGCTGGCGCCGGGATCAGAGAAGAGCGTAGGACTTTGCTCCTCTTGGCGCGACCTTCGCTTCATGGCTCACGCGCCTTTCTCAATACAGCACCATTACGCAGCCAGCGCAATTTTCGCCCCGGAGCACGCCTGGAGGCGCACATTCACCTACCCCACAAAGCGTTTTAGCACCGTGCGCAAGGCTTCCTCTTTTTGGGCGGGGATGTACAGCTTTTGTTTGATTGGGCGTTCGCCTTTGCCTTCGAGCACGACAACGCCGTTTGTAAGCTCGTAGCGACGAAAGCTCTCCCAACGGTGCACCTGTCCATTGCTGAGCGTATATGCTTCGGTGGTAAATATGTACGAGACCGGCACTACCGCCGCAATCACAATTGCCAACATTATCATCAATTCAGTGCCCGGCAACATGAATGAGAACTGTATCCCGGAAACGGGAATCTGGTTCACGAGAAGGAGCAGCATGAGAGGAATCAGCGTGGGGCGAAATATCAAGATTTTTTCGCGCAGCCCCAGACGAATCTTGCCAAACGGTTTGCCGGGGCGTTTAGGCGCAAAGGGCAAATAGATGCGGAGATACAGCAGCGCCAAGAGAAAACTGGCAAGTGACGTGCCTATGATTTGCGAAAGCGTTGTACCTTGTTCAAACATCGTTCTACTCTAGAGTGTAATCAAGTCCAGGTGGGCGCCACACACCCCACGAGCCGTGCCGGGACGCAGCAAATGCGCGGCAATCCCAAGTGTTAGCGCAGGACGAACGTGAGGACTACCAGTACGATCACCATCCCCAACGAAAGCACGCCAATCCGCGCAAGATCGGCTCTTACATGGTCAAGCTCTTGCACCGGCAATTCCACAAGCTGCGATCGCTTGCGCCGCGTAGGCCAGGAAGTCTTTGCCTTTGCCGGGACAGGCGCCGGCATCGCTGGACTAGAATCTACTTGTACTTCGCGGCGGTCAGAGAGAGGCGCAGCAAGATCTTCTTGCACCGGCTCGCCGACCGCTGCGTTACTTTCCGCTGCGTTGCCATCAGTCCGGGCGGGAATTGCGCCGCCGCGCCCCCGGTTTGCGTTGCGGGATCTACCCGTTTTACGCCGCTGGCTACTCGGTTTTCGTCTCTTTTTCGCCATGTCTGAGAGTACCTCGCAAGAGTCCTACACGCACACAGCCAATTCAGTCTAGACCGTCGCAGGCATGTGCGCTAAGTCTATGCTACGCAGCCCGGAATCACATCGTTCTTTATGCTGCTACGACCAACTGCTTTCTTCAGAAGTTCGGTTGCTTGTGCAGTGGGGACAGTCCCAATTATACCGTGTTTGGCGCGCTCCGGCACCAGAGACAAATGCATGGGCTCGTGCCAAGTGGGCGCCTAGCCACCCAGACTGTGGAACAGCGTGCGATAGTACTGGAGAAGCGTGAGCGGGTCGGAAGAATCCGGGATTTCGGCGCACAGCCAGCCCGAGTAGCCATCTCCTTGTAGGAGCCCAAACAGCTCACGGTACGGATAGTCGCTGAAGAGTCGATTTATGTGAACGTGCCCGATCGTCTCGCGGACCAATGCGTAGTTCTTCGCGATGGAATCACTCTCCACATCCTGGGGGTTCGAATTCCAGCACGCGAATACGTTGGGGTGGTTAGCATCATCCATAATCTGGCGGATATTCTGAGGCTCCGCGGTGTCGCGACCGTGCATTTCCAGCCAGACCTCGACACTGAGGTCCTGAGCGGCAGCGCCAACCTCGCTTAGCGCCGCGCCGATCTGCGCAAGTGTTTGCTCTTTGGGAACGCCCTCAGCTAATTGCAGACCGTTGGGTCGCACCTTAATTCCCGTTGCGTCCAGATCGTGGGCGAGTTGCGCGGATACCTTTGCGGTCTCGATGTTCTCCCGTACCGTACCTTGATCGTGCGCATGAAACTCGCACGTGGTTCCCAAGCCGATGATCGTAACCGGCGAATCGGCAAACTGCGCCCGCACCTCCCGGCGTTGTTGCAGCGAGAGTGAGGGTTCGACACCATGCGCATGTGTGGTTCGGAGTTCGACTCCATGGATACCGACCGCTTCACAATTGGCAAGAATCGTAGGGATATCCCAGCCAGCCGCAATGTTGTAAGTCACGATTCCCAGACGCATGGCGCTATGGCTCCTGATGACGTGGTGCGATGAAACTGTGACCTCATGCTAGCACGATTTCCTGCGCCGAAACAGTTGCCTGCCCCGCGGCCCTAGTCTACAGTCCAGGCCCTGAGCCCACCAAGGTTTTTCGTAACGCCGGCGATTCACAAGACTCTCGAACCTTTGGGCAAGTCGGTCGGCCCACTGCTCTTCATAGGTGAACTTCGAGGATGCAGACCCCGGCAACCCTCATAACCCTCGCTAGGGCGATGCATTCTTGCCTTTCAGTGGCTTTTCCGTGGGGTACAAATGCGACCGCCAATGGGCGGGGGAGGTACGTGCACGTTACAATAAACATTGAGCAGGCAACTATCGATGAGGCGAGTAATCCGAGGTCGAGCCGTGGAAATTGGCATTAACGCCCTGAAGCTCTACACCTCCCAGGACTATCGCAATGCCGGCATCAGCAACTACATTCGCCAGTTGACAACGACCCTTCTCGAGCAAGACGGTGAGAACCACTACACCCTCTTCACGAACCACCTCATGCCTGCTTGGCAAGAACATACTCCGAACAAACCCACTATTGTCACCAGCCGCCTGCCGACAGCGCACCCCGTGCCTCGTATTCTCTGGGAACAGACAGCCTTGGCATGGCATACGTCCCGTGGTAAACTAGACATACTACACTGTCCGCTCAATATAATCCCTCTTGCAGCGGCGTGCCCTACTGTTTTGACGATCCATGACCTCACGTTCTTACGCTACCCTCGGCTATTTCCTCGTTTAAAGCAGCGTTATCTACGGTTTTTCACGCGTCTTTCCGCACGCAGTGCGGACTCGGTAGTTACGGATTCTGAGAGTACTCGAGCTGATGTCGTGCGCATGTTAGGCGTAGCGGAAGAGCGCGTGCACGTGGTCTATCCGGCTGCAGACGCGGATTATCGCCCCCGCACCGATGAGGAGGCAAGCGCCTTCCGCGCAGAAAAGCGATTGCCATCCCGATATGTCCTGTATGTAGGTACGCTGGAGCCACGCAAGAACGTGGACGTTTTGATTCGGGCATTCGGTGACGTTGTGCGCAAAGAGAAAGTCCCACATAGCCTGGTTCTAGTCGGCGGGCACGGCTGGATGACGCAGGCGATAGATGAGGCAATGAAGGACTCCGCAATTCACGAGCGAATCATCATGCCGGGGTATGTGCCCCGCGAGGAACTGCCGCTCTGGTATAGTAGCGCGGACTTGCTTGTCTATCCTTCTTCGTATGAGGGATTCGGCTACCCGGTGCTTGAGGCTATGGCGTCGGGCACTCCCGTCATTGCGTCGAATGCCTCGTCTTTGCCGGAGATCGTCCGCGATGCCGGCCTTCTCGTGCCGCCCCGCGCGGAACAGCAATTGGCGTCGGCTATGGCAAGTGTGCTGACGGACAATGCGCTTGCAGACGTGCTGCGTGAACGCGGCCTCAAGCAAGCAGCGCGTTTTTCTTGGACTGACTCTGTGCGCGTGTGCCTTGAATTGTATCAATCCTGCGGCTCTCAAGCGCCATCAAAGAGAACTCCATGATTGCTTCAATGGTGTCCCCGCCGCGAGTGAAGCAACGCCACCGCGTTACGGCAAGGTTGCTCGTTGTTTTCCTTGACGTAGTATTGGCCGGCGCGGCTGTCTACTTCTCTTGGTGGCTGCGCTATGTGATGGGAATCGGGCCGGACCTCACCGAATTCCAGTACTTGAACTTTGATGTATATCGACCTGTGCTCTTAGGACACATTGCTTTAGTGTTCTTGGCGTTCCAGATTGCGCGAGTTTACCGTCTTCAGCGCTCCACAGGGCTGGTAGAAGAGCTAGGACGCATCTTCTTAGGTTCAACGCTCGCGGCCTTCTTTCTTATCGCAGTCTTTTATATGTCCCGTCCCCCTGGATTTGCCGGATATTCACGGGGCATGTTCATTTTGCTTTGGATCAACACCCCGATCATCATCAGCGCCAGTCGCTTGCTGATGCGTATCGCGGTAGACGCGCTCCGGCGGCGCGGCCTCCTTCTGGAACAACTAGTGGTGGTGGGTGGAGGCATGCATGGCAAGATGATCATGCAGCAGGTGTTGACTCACCCAAGCCTTGGCTATCGACTCATCGGTTTCTTGGACGATACCCACTTCGCCCGCGGCGCGCACTTCGGGCGCATCAAGGTGCTCGGGCCCGTTGACCAGCTTGCAGACGCCGTGCAGGCCTACGGAGTCGAGCGTGTCATCATTGCGTTGCCGGCAACTGAGCACCGCAACATCGCCGACATAATCGAACAATGTAAAGCACAGCGTGTGGGCTTCTATGTGGTTCCCGATCTCTTTGAGATTCAGCTCAACACAGTTGATATCGATTCTATTGGCGGCATTCCCATAATCGGGTTCAAAGACGGCGGCATTGTTGGTTGGAATTTCTACCTGAAGCGCCTGCTCGACAGCATTGTTTCTGCCGCCGTGCTCATCTTGGGTAGTCCGGTGTATCTCTTGATTGCGCTCGCCGTCAAGCTGGAGTCGTCCGGCCCGGTATTTTACACGGCGGAACGTGTAGGCCAAAACGGCAGGCCATTCCGCATGTATAAGTTTCGTTCAATGCACGAAGATGCGGATAAACTGCGTGCTGCGCTTGCCGACCACAATCAGGCAGACGGTCCCCTCTTCAAAATTGCTAATGATCCTCGCCGTACAAGAGTAGGCGCCTGGCTGCGCAGGCTTTCCCTCGATGAATTACCGCAGTTTTGGAATATACTGCGCGGCGACATGAGCCTTGTGGGCCCGCGCGCTCCGCTCGCCGAAGAGGTTGCGCAATACGAAGAGTGGCAAAGGAAGCGTCTCAGCGTAAAGCCCGGCCTAACGGGCCTGTGGCAAGTGAACGGGCGCAGCAATGTGCCGTTTGAAGAGATGGTTATGATGGATATCTACTACATTGATAACTGGTCGTTCGGCCTCGATGTCAATTTGATACTGCGCACCATCCCGGCAGTCGTAGGTCGCGATGGCGCCTATTGAAAGCACTAAACGCGGCAAATCTGTGCTTTGGCCGGAAAATTCAGCTTGCGCGACCAAGACAGGGGCACTGTCCAAGGTTGTTGAGCGTAAGCGACGCGGCAGTGTTCTCCTATCAGGAGAGTTTGGCGGTTGTTGGATTCGAGGCCGGTGTGGCATCCAGTAGTAGGTGCAAAAAAAGAGTGACTAGCGCTTCCCGCTCTTACTCTGGTCCTGATCGGATTAGACTACGGAAAGTTGACGCTTCCGGTGGCCTTCTGTTCACGTCAACTCCTAGACACCGCATTGCTGATCATTCGATCGGCAGTAGCTGTTCCCGGCGCGGGTAGACAAGAATCCTTTCGCAATGCGTATTGCCATCCTCCATGACTATCTCAACCAGATGGGCGGCGCCGAGAGCGTGCTGCTCACGCTGCACGAGATATTCCCGGACGCTCCTATCTATACGTCCTTCTACCGCCCGGAAGCGCTGCCGGATGCCTTTCGTGCGCTCGACATCCGGACGACGTTCTTGCAGAGACTTGGCGTGTTCACGCGCTACCCCCGGCATCAAAAACTGCTTCCTCTCTACCCAATTGCCTTCGAGCAGCTAGACCTCCGCGACTTTGACATAGTCATCAGCAATAGCAGCGCGTGGTGTAAGGGCGTCATCACGCGCGAGGACACCAGGCACATTTGCTACTGTCTCTCCCCCATGCGTTTCGCGTGGAACACCCACGAATACCTCGCGGGAGAACAAGTGGGCTGGCTGTCACGGAAGATGCTGCCGCCGCTGCTGACTTGGATTCGCGCGTGGGACGTCGCGGCAAGCACGCGTGTAGATGATTTCGTTGCGATTTCGCATGTCGTAGCGAGACGCATACGGAAACTCTATGGGCGGGAATCGGCCATCCTCTTCCCGCCGGTCGACACAGCGCAGTTTTGCCCATCGGACACAGTTGATGACTACTTCCTCGTGGCCTCACGCCTAGTGCCCTATAAGCGGGTTGACCTGGTGATCGAAGCTTTCAACCGGCTCCGCTTGCCATTGCGCATCATCGGCGACGGACGCGACCGCCTCCGCTTGGAAGCAATGGCCGAGCCAAACGTGCAATTCCTTGGTTATGTCACTGATGAAGACCGGCGGCACCACTTTGCACAATGCCGTGCGCTAGTCTTTCCGGGCGAGGAAGACTTCGGCCTGGTTCCGGTCGAAACTCAGGCTTCCGGCCGGCCGGTTATTGCATACGCAGCCGGCGGGGCTCTTGATACCGTCGTGCCGGGTGAAACCGGACTCTTCTTCACTGAGCAAACGGTGGAGGCGCTCTGCGATGCAGTCACCCGCTTTGCATCAATGTCGTTCAACCCAGAGCGCATAGCCTCCCATGCCGCCGTCTTTGACACGCGCCAATTCAAGGAGAGAATGGCGGCGCTCGTGCAATCAGCAGCGGCGCGACCGCATTTCGCGCCAGACCCTACAGTGCCGCTTTCGCAGGATTAATGCCCTGGGCTGGGCGGTGAATCTGTTATGATGGGGTCGTAGCGAGCACGCACCCGAATCATCTATGGGCATTCAGTACTATCTCAGAATTCTCGGAGCGAGAAGGAAACTCATTCTCAGCGTCACGGTAGTGGCGTTCCTTGGGAGTGTGCTACTGGCGCTCATCTGGCCTAACTCATTCGAGTCATCGGTGAGGGTGCACGTGCAGCCTCTTCCCTCGCCGACCGAGGAAGTCACCGGACTCTACTACTCACAAGGATATTACCGGCAGCTTATCGCGCAATACGAAATCGAGACCTACTCCGAAATCGTCCAAGGTCAGGAATTCGCGTCAAGGATATCCAAGATCATAGACGAGCAGTTTGGGGTGCAACTAACCCCAAAGGTGATTTCAGAGTCGCTGCGCAGCGATCAAAAGCACCGTATCCTGGAGCTTACCTTCTCGAGCAGCGACGCTGAGATCGCACAGGCGCTGGCATATGCCGCCCAGACTATTTTCGAAACCCAGGCTGGGGACTATTCTCCTAGTGTTCGTCAAGGTCTGGTAAGCGTGCAGATTGTGGATCCCGCGAGTGAGCCGGAAGCAGCCTCTCTAGTGCGGCTTGGCCTTGACGTCTTTGCCCGCACCCTCGTGGCATTTCTGCTCATCACGGGAGTTGCATTCATCCTCGAGGTGCAGTCGGGCTTGAGCCGTTCGCGCGAAGACATTGAGGAAACGCACAACCTTCCGGTCCTTGCAACAATACCCACAATCGCTCCACCAACGGCCGAGTCAGCGCAAGACTCCCCCAAGACAACGTAGCTCTTCCGTGCAGAAGGCTTGATAGATGCTTGAGATCGTTCCCCTAAGATTGCGAGACTACACCGGCGTCATTCGTCGGCGGGCTTGGATTGTGTGTGTGCTCGCTCTTGTAGCCGCGGTCAGTGCGTATGCCTATAGCAGCCGCCAGCAACCCGTCTATCAAGCCGGGGTCAGTGTTTCGGTGACCCCGAATGTCATTGAGTATTGGACCATTCAAGCCGTAGAGCGGCTGCTCAACACGTATGCGGACCGTGTGCGCACCTGGGAGGTCGCGGATCGCGTTGTCACGAATAACCAACTCGACGTGCCGCCTGGCAGTGTGCTCGGCGGACTACGGATTGTTGTCGTCCCGGCCAGCTACAAGGTGATCATTCAGGCCGAGAGTTCCTCCCCGCAGCAGGCAGTTGCTGTGGTCAATGGCTTCGCACGTGAATTGGTGAAGTTGGCGGAGTCCGAGCAGAGCAGCGGCCCAGGCGGCGACATTTTTCTGCGCGCCCTCGTGCTCGACCCTGCGAGTAGCGCCGGGCAGATCGCGCCGCGCGTTCGCTTCAACGTGGCGGTAGCGCTGGTACTTGGCGCCATGGCCGGTTTGCTCTTGGCACTGGCAATCGAGTTTCTGGACACACGCGTCCGTCTCAGGGAGGAATCGGAGCAATTGCTCGAAGCTCCCACAATCGGATGCATTCCACGCATAGCTGGCGCCGAACTTGCATCCAAAGACCAGACAGCGTAAATTTCATGAGACCGCTTGATGCTATAGGGCAAGAATTACTATGACGGTACCTTCAGTTCCGCTTCCCACAATACGCCAGCCGGTGAGTCCTGCAGCCGAGGCCTTCCGCGCTCTACGCAATACCATTCGTTTCCAGGCAGAAGCTCACGCGCAGAAGACGCTGCTGGTGACGAGCGCAGGACCGCAAGAAGGCAAGAGCCTTGTGTCCGCCAATCTTGCATCCGCGCTGGCGCAGATGGGTCTCAAGGTTACACTTGTTGACGCGAATCTGCGCACGCCCAGCTTGCACACCGCTCTTGGCGTCTCGCAAGCGCCGGGTCTCGCCGATCACTTGAGTGACACGGGAAGCGTGCCTCAGTTGCATGAGAATTGCGGCGCGGAAGGATTGAGTCTGCTCACTGCCGGCGCCGTGCCTGAAAACGCGCCTGAACTGCTCGCTTCCCGCCGTATGGCCGACGTAGTCGCGGAGCTTGCGCGCCGGAGCGACCATGTAATTTTGGATACACCGCCGCTTCTACTGGCGGCAGACGCCGCCGCAATGGCACGCTGCGTTGATGGCGTAATCCTTGTTGTACGTGCCAACCAAACCCGCCGCAACCAAGTCCAACGTGCTAAGACGATGCTCTCCCAAGTTGGCGCACACGCACTCGGTATAGTCTTCAACGATGATCCCAATGCCGCTAAATCACTTATCGGGTAGCTGGTGGCGCTGCACGGCAAGCTTCGTTCTGGCAATCTGTCTTGCCCTCCTTGGCGTTTCACCGGCATTTGCAGGCACCAATGCTACCCCTGCCGCTACCACCCATGTGCCAAATCAGGGGTACTACAGCGAGGTCGCAGGGTACGGCGAGGGATTTGGTTTCGTGGTCCGCGATATCCCCGGCGGCCCTCAGTTCTATTCCGTATTCTTGGCGCTAGGCGGCACGGTCGCTCTGGGCTACCCAGTATCTTCTGCGTACACTGACGCAACCACGGGTGATATGTACCTGCCCTTGCAACGGGGGCTGATGGTATGGCATAAGGCAACCGGCCAGATTTCACTTGCCAATATATTCGAACTACTCGATAACCAGGGGCTTGAGCAGTGGCTCTATGATCGGGGCATACCGAGAGCAATCAAGGATGACGGCGGGTCTACTTTTGCGGAGTCCCGCGCGATTCGCCTCTCCTGGCTTACCGATCAAGGGTTGTCAGATCGCTTCCTGCAGAATCCGCTTGATCCCGGAAACGTGGAATTCTCGATCTTGCTCTATGGGTTGCCAATGTCTCAGCCGGAACGCATAGGACCCTTTGTCATCCAGCGCTTCCAACGGACCGCCTTTCAGCGCTGGGTCGAAGCAGTACCGGGTCTCCCCGTGCCCGGCACGGTGACGCAAGTGTTTGCCGGAGACCTTTACAAGGAAGCCAACCTCATCCCCATGGCAGCATTTCGCCCTATACCTGACCCGTCCTACACGTTTGACGACACGCTGCGCGCCGACATACGCGCCCTGCTCACCGAACATGCGGTTACGGCCGACTTGGCGCCCCATCTCGATAACGCCATAATCGGCTATGCGCCGGATTTGCTGGACACCGCGGCAGTGCGCGTGGGCAATTGGGTACTCATCTACCTGCACCCTGCCCTGCGGGAGGCACGCTACGAGGCCGTAGCGGCAGTGCTCGCCCATTTAGCGACGTATCTTAGGGCGCAGTCTCTCTCGCCTGTGCCCTTGGAAAATACCCGCGAAACATGTAAGCAGCTCGTTTCTGAAGGACTGCGCACCGAAGCGGCGCTGTGGCAGGCGCTCTGGGGTCCTGAAGGCACCTATAATGCAAAGGCGTATGAGGAGGTACTGAACGGCTACGTTCAGGAGTCCCAGAATTCAGCAGGTTGGGCGGACTTTATCGCAGAAATTCACTGCACCTAGCTGAGGCTACCCATGTGGCAAACAATAGGTCACGACCGAGTGCAGCGATTCCTGCAACGCGCTATTGCGCAACGCTCATTGGGACATGCCGTCCTCTTTGCTGGACCGGAATCAGTCGGGAAACAGACCCTCGCCTTCGATCTGACCGCTGCGCTACTCTGTAGCAGGCAGCCAAACGACCCGTGTTGGGAGTGTAGGGACTGCAAGGGGATTCTGCGCCAACAGCACCCGGACTTTCACCTCGTGCAATTAGAGGAAGGCCGCAAAACGATTCGCATGGATCAAGTCGCCGCCCTGCAGAGAGCGGTCTCCCTCCGCCCTTACCAAGCCCCGCAACGCGTTTCGCTCATTCTCGATGCGCATCTCTTGCAGCCTGAAGCGAGCCAGCGACTTCTGAAGACCCTGGAAGAACCGCCTGCGCACAATACCCTAGTCCTCACGGCAGTTTCCCTCCACCTGCTGCCGCAAACCTTGCTTTCTCGCTGCCAAGTTTGGCGCCTGACGGCACTTCCCCGCCGGCGCATACAGACTGTATTGGAGCAGCGAGGCGTGCCGCAAGAGCGTGCCGCATTTCTGGCCGCGGCAAGCCTGGGCCGACTTGGTTGGGCTATTGCTGCAAGTGCGCGCCCAGAACTACGCGAGCAAGAAGAGGCAATGATTCAAGCACTCGTGCGTACGCTCCAAGCCGACCGAGCAGCACGCGGCGCTCTGGTGGAGGAACTACTGGATGAGGTGTCTGATGTCGACCGCCTATTCGATCTCTGGAGCGAGTGGTGGCGTTCATATCTCTTGCACCAGGTAGGCGTGCAAGATGGATTTGATGGTGACAGCAGTGCCTTTGGCAGCGAGGTCGGTTTCGAAATTCCAATTCAAGACGTCTCAACCGCGATCAAGCGGATCGACGAGGCGCGTGAATGGATACGAGCTAACGTCAATGCCCGCCTTGCCCTCGAGACTCTGGTTCTGCACCTGCCGGAAGCCTCTTGACATCCATTACTGCGTTTCTGCTTGGATGGTATACTTGGGAAAGGATTTCAGCCAGGGCGCAGAAACGTCTCGACGAGAAACGCAAGTAGCTCGGTACATGCTTTGTGAGGTGAGGATGCGCCTCGCCGGACGACTGTCTAAACTAAGGAATGCCGGGAACCCTTGGACGTAACGATCCGGCTTTCAGTTCTTGGCGGAACATTGCCAGCAGGACTTGATCGACAGCGATCTTTCCAGGATCAATTGTGGAGGTATATGACTTCGATGCCGTTGTATGAATATGAATGTGATGACTGCACCCATCGCTTTGAACGGCAGCAGCGGTTCAGCGATCCTCCGGTCACGAATTGCCCGGAGTGTGATGGCTCGGTGCATAAGGTGTTCCATCCTGCGAGCGTGATTTTTAAGGGGAGCGGATGGTACGTAAACGACAATCGCCCTAGTGAAAGCAACGGCCGCAGCGAACAGAATGGCAGTTCCAAACCCAAAGAGGCTCCGGCAAAGGATACGGCAGAATCCAAGGCGGCGGGCACCGCTAAAGCGGATTCCGGTGGGGAAAGCAAGGCCTCCTCAACCAAGAAAGAGTAGTTCCTCAGCTTCGCTGGCATGAGGATTGACCCTCATGCACCAATGGAAAACGCAGTTCATCTTTAGACAGAGCGGCCTGATACGGGCCACTCTGTTTTGGGTTAAGGCACTGCGGCACCCGGCCAAGTGAGGCGCGGTCGGTGTGTCGCATCAAGAAAGGAACAACTGGCCCAGCACCAGCCACGCCGCAAAGCTACGTCATCTTCACTATCGGCTGGTCTTTGAGCCAGAAAGCAAATCCGGCTGAAATCAAGAATGCCGCGCTAAATATCCCAAAGATAAGCTGCTCGCTGCCAATGAACGAAATGATGGCCGCCCCGGTCAAAATTGCGATGCCAACGCCGAGGTCTCGCCACACGAATAGCGATGCGATTGCCAGGTGACGGTTGCTGAACGTTGTGAGATCGCCAATCATCGCATTGGTTGCAACCGGCACGGTGCTGTTGAGCAAGCCCATTGCCAGCGCGGCAATGCTCATGGAAATCGCCCCGCTCACGAAAGTCGGCATGAGCAGACCCAGCCCTGCCACTCCGAATGAGAGAATTAAGACTTGCTCTCGCCCCAGCAAGTCGGCGACGAAGCCACCGGCGTAACTGCCAAAGATGCGGACGATCCAGTATCCTGCCGTAATGAGCGCTAACGCGCCATGCCCCTGGCCGCCGCCGACAATCTGGCTGAAGCTGCCTAGAATCAGCCCGAATGCAAGTGAGGAGAGAAAGAGGAAAAGCGCTGCGAGACCGGTTCGGGGCACGGTGAGCACGCGGAAGATGGGCGCGAGACGCGGCTTGACGCGTTTGGTGTGCTGGTAAGGCAGAAAAAGGAAGGTCGCGACGCCAATTGCCGTAATGCCGGCCGCAACCGGCGGGCCCACTTCTACGTCCACAACACTCATCAGGGCCCCCAGAAAGAGCACGCCAATTGCTTGCCCTCCGGTCGTCGCGGTGTAGAGCAAGCCGCTGGCGCGTCCATAGTGCGTATCCGCAGTGGCGTCCAAGAGTTGCGTAGTGCTTGAAATCCACATTGCCGCAGCTCCCCAACCCCACATTCCGGCAGCAATCAGCAAGAGCTCAAAGCGGTCGAGTACAAAGGCGCCGATAGCAAAGAGCGAGTACGTTGCCGCTCCCAACACCGTACTCCAATACTCCCCCAGGTAATACAGCGTATATGCCACCACCGCGCGCCAGACAAGAAACGAGATGTAGACTACGGCGAGCACGGTAGATGCCTGGAATGCAGTCGTGGCTCCCTTGTCGGTGAGATAGGGAATCAGGTATTGCTGAAAGGCGCTGGCGCCCATAAACACAAAGAAGAATCCTATGCTCAGAATGAGCACAGTTCGTGGCAGGCCGGCGGCAGGCCGCGACAAGAATTCCAGTGCCTTCACGATTTTAGGTCCTCTTTATTGTTGGGGATCGATAGTGGGTAGAATGGCATACTATCTCGTCGAACAAAATGGGCGGCTGTGCATGAGGTTTCAGGCACGCTTTGGGACGGATGGGGTGCGCAGCCTCACGTATTCAGGCAGCGGACCGCCGATCAGAGGACGCGCGTAGTCCAAGTATGCAGATGTTACATAGTTCCCCGCTTCATCGAGATACGCATCGGGAAGCGGGCGCTCCTTGCCCGCAACTTCACTGACGGCAATGAGACCTGTCGTCATCGCGTATACCGCGCCTGGAATACGCTCCAGGGTCACCATCATTCCCGTGGCTCCATTGACGGCTGCCGCTACCGCCGCCGTGCCAACGCGATACGACTCCTCCAAGTCAACCGGCGAAGCAAGGGAAATACACGCGCGCTGCATAGTACCCGGCTTGTCGGTGCGGCTCTTAAGTCCCAACTCGTTTGCTACCAATTCCGCAAGTAGGGTGCTCACCCCGCCCAGTTGTCCTCTGCCAAAGGCATCTTGGTCGACCGCGCGGTCAGAGGCAAAGAGCAGTTCACCATCCGGTCGGCGCAAGCCCTCGCACACGGCAACATGAACGAAGCCGTAGCGGTCATGGGCTAATTGGACATCTTGCAAGAAGCGTTCCTGGGTCAGCGGGCGTTCGGGAACATAGATGAGGTGCGGCGGATCTCCCTCTTCACGCTTGGCGAGCGCAGTTGCAGCCGTCACCCACCCGGTATTCCTACCGAACGTCTCCAAAATCTTCACCTGGTCGTGCGTCCGGAGCGCCCATGAGTCGGAACCGCCATCCATCGCAGCCAGGGCGGCGAATCTCGCCACACTGCCATAGCCTGGTGTATGGTCGGTGCCCCACAAATCATTGTCTATCGTCTTCGGCGCCGCGATAGCGCTTAGGGTGTAGCTATCTTCTCGTGCCCAGCGATCGACCGCTTGTACGGTAAGCGCCGACCCGTTGCCCCCAATGTAGATGAAGTAACGCACGTCATGCGCCTTTAGCACCGCCAGCACGCGCGCGGCGTCCGTTTCCGACAAGGCGTATCGACACGAACCAAGCGCGGCGGAGGGAGTGCTGCGGAGCGCGTCCAGGAGACGCGGCGTGACATCTGTTATGTCAATAAAGTCCTCACTCAGGAAGCCTTCAATCCCGTTGCGCATGCCGTAAATGCGGTCCACGTCCTTGCTCTGCGACGCCGCTGCGAGCACACCTGCCAGGGTGTTGCTCAACGTGGCGGTTGATCCGCCGGATTGTCCGACAACTAATGTGCCGCTCATAGTATTCCCATTAAGAATGCGCAGGCTGAATTGCAACTGCGACGTGCTGTACCCGAAGTACCAGGGTCAGAACCTAATACGCGAAGACGCTCACATCGCATGACCGACCAACCATGTGTGGTTGCCTGCGATAGCGTTTCGCGCGCTACTCCCACTGCATGCTACTTTCTGGTCGGATGACCGTCAATTGAGGTCTCTTCCGCGCGTACCCAAATGACATGAATTAGATCGCTACTCGCTATAATTGCAATGAACAATTCGTTAAGGAATGCGGCACTTTGGAGCCGCTTATGCGTAGTCAACAGGACACTGCGAAGGAGCATGAGCATGCGATTACGGGATAAAGTAGCGCTGATAACCGGCGGTGGGAGCGGGATCGGGGAAGCGACTGCCAGGCGCTTCGCGGCGGAAGGCGCGGCCGTCGCTGTGGTAGACCTCAATCAGGAAGGCGCTGAAGGGGTAGCCGCCGCCATCCGGCAGGCGGGAGGAAGAGCGCACGCCATAGTGGCCGACGTGGCCCGCGAGGACGATGTGCGCGCAATGCTCAAAGAGACCCATGATGTGTTCGGCGCGCTGCATATCCTCATGAACAATGCGGCGATCTTTGTCGACAATGACGTCGAAGGCACGACCGAGGACGAATGGGACCGGATCATGAACATCAACGTCAAGAGCCTCTTCTGGACGTGCAAGTATGCCATGCCGTACTTAAAGCAGACGCGGGGCGTAATCCTAAATATTGCTTCGATGGTCGGCGTGCACGCGCAACCCCATTCGATCGCCTATTGCACGTCCAAGGGAGCCGTGATTGCCTTCACGAAGGCGTTGGCGCTTGATTGCGCCGAGTTTGGCATCCGCGCGAACACGCTCTGCCCGGCAAGCGTTACCACGCCGCTCATGAATTATTTCATCGACTTGCAGCCTGATCCGGATGCGATGCGCGCCAGCGTGGCGGCACGGCACCCCCTCGGCTATATTTCATCGCCTGAGGAAATGGCAAACGCGGCGCTCTTCCTCGTCTCGGATGAAGCATCCTTTGTGACCGGCATCGAACTCTACGCCGACGGCGGCGGCACGCTCGGCTATAAGACTGCGTAGAATTTCATTCCTCCAGGACATCACTATTGGCGACGGGCGCCGCCACTAAATGCCATGGCCGCTAGTCCCGGTCTGCAGGCAGAATCTCAGCCCCGACCTCAATCACGCCTTCAGTCAGGATTTCGGCGCGAAGGCCGCCGCGGTGCATGAGGTGGTTGATGATATGTGTGTGGCCGCTGGTCTCCGCGAGGTTCGCGCAGGGCTCGCAGAGCAGAAGGCCGCGTAGGCGCACGCCGCCAACCGTAAACTCACGATCGATGAGGTGATTCAACGGCACACCGGCAACCAGCATATTGCGGCGCGATAGGTCGGGCTGCAGGCGATACCCATATTCTCTTTCAAGGGCATCCAGGGCCTCATTTTCAATTAGAGTCACTTCGCGGTGCGGGCCGGGGCGATCCGAATACGTCGCATTTCCTTTGAAATAGCGGTCGCCCTCGATACCCTTGCCGGGCACTACATGCACTTCATCCTGTGAGACCATTGGTTCTCTGCGTGCCGGAGCGGTGTAGATTCCGAGTACTTTGCCCTGAAACATGCCTCTTCTCCCTAATTGAAAACTGAGAAATACTGTGCAAAGAAACGAGCGGGGTCAACTGTGTCTGCCACGTGATGGCGGCCGGCGGGGTCATCTGCCTCCCAATGCGTGCGGCCCGCAAGCTGCGAATCCGCTAACTCAATCTGTACATTTCCCGTAGCAAAGGTACAGATGTCCTCGTCAAAGATTGTCGTTGCGGCGAGAGGGTCATGAAAGGTAATCTCATCTCGTCTCTCAAAGAATACCTCAGCGAATGCGGCCACCGGCCGGAGCAGCGGTGCTTGAAAGCGCGTACGCACTTCTTTGGCGGACATACGGACCTGTTGCGTAACGTCGAGGCCGTGTGAACGATGGCATGCAACTGCGCTTCGATAGACAATTGCCGCCGCATGCGGGTCACAGGATGCGTTCCACTCCACCGGTCCTCTCCCCGGCGTACGCCCAAAGAACTGCCCGCACATGAGCACGAGACTCTTCAGCAGGCGGGGAACTTCGGGGTCTGTGCGGAAAAGAAGCCCGACGTTGGTGAGCGGACCGACCGCCAGCAGCGTAATCTCACCGGGGTGCGCCCGCACCGTCTTGCGTAGGAATTCAATAGCGCCGCCTACTGGAAATTCACTCCTGTGCGGCCAAGCGTCAAGCGCATCGGCTTGCTGAGCCTTGGGCTGCCGCTGCGCGATCAACAATGGCTCCTCTGCCCCGGGATAGATTGGCACTTCCTTACCTGCTGCCACACACAGCGCGCTCGCCAACCTTGCGCGCCGGTTTGCTTCACCGCTCACCGTGGTGATGCCAAGCAACTCGCATGCGGGCTGCGCCAACAGGTACGCGAGGCAGACGGCATCATCAATGTCCGTGCCAATGTCGGTGTCAAAGAGCACTTTTTCCGGCATCTACGTAACCCTCGGCATTGACGCGAATACAACGTATTTTTGGGTTAGCACTCCATCGTCAGCACGTATGATTATGCCACAACCGGCTTTTCACTTGGCCGAGGCTTTGGCGCCGTAAGGAACTCTAAGCCATCGATGCGGACGCAGGCTCCATGCTTCTACACTAGAGGAACGGCAGCAACCGCTCCGGGAAGCCAGGCAAGTCTGGAACATGCTGAAGGAAAGGCCGCTGACGGCGCGACTAGAGTAGAATGAGAAGCCAGAGGCGACAACACACCGAGAGCTGGTGGCAGCAGGGAGCAAGCAGCGGATGAGCGCATACGACGTTGTCATTGTCGGGGCCGGCATCATCGGTCTCATGACTGCGCGCGCCTTACGCGCGGCCGGCCGAACTGTGGCCCTCTTGGAACGCAGCGAAGTGGGCAAAGAAGCCTCGTGGGCGTCCGCAGGCGTGCTTATGAGCAGACCCTATGCCTATGAGACCATTGGCGACTTTGCGCTCCGTGTCGAAGGCAGCGAGATGCTCTTGGCCTTGGCGCCTGTGCTGGCCGCCGAGACCGGCATTGACTTTGAGGCCGTGCGGCACCCGGCCTTGCACCTTGCGTTCACTGCGGAGGATGAAGCAAATATGCGCGCGTTGCAACCCCAATTGGATGGCGCAGGTCTTGGCTGCGAGTTCATCAGCCCCAAGGACGTAGAGGAGCGGCAACTGGAGATCACGGCGCCGGTGACTCTCGGCATGGTGACATCATGCGCGAATATTGAAAACCGGCGCTTGCTGCGCGCTCTGGAAGTGGGCGCGCGCAACGCAGGCGTGCAGATCTTCACGGGGTGCGATGTACAGGCCCTGCAGATAACCGGCGGCAAAGTGACCGGCGTGAACGCGGGGAATCAGGAATTAAATGCAGATACAGTCGTCAATGCAACCGGCAGTTGGGGCGGCACGCTGCGGGGAACGCCGGAACACATTCCTGTGTTGCCTGAGCGCGGCCAGATGCTCGCGCTATGGACGGAATCAGTCGCGCTCACGCACCTCGTCAACCTGCCGCAGTACATCATCATTCCGCGAAAGAGCGGTAGAGTTCTCCTGGGAGCTACGACCGAACGCGCGGGCTATGATCGGCGCAATACTGCCGGCGGAATTCAGGGCATGCTCCATGCCGCCATACAGGCTATACCGAAACTCGCCGATGCCGCAATTGAAGAGCTATGGACGGGGTTCCGCCCGGCTAACCCGGACGGCTTTCCGCTCGTGGGACGTTCCGCCATCGACGGCTATTACTATGCCGTGGGCCACTATAAGCTGGGCATCCAGCAAGCGCCCATCACCGCCGAAGTCATCTGCGATCTCATTACCACCGGCCGGACTGCTCGCTCGGTAGCGCACTGGGATCCCACGCGCTTTGGGACTGCCGACGAATAGCCCCATCTCACAATCCCAGTTTGTGCCAAACAGAATTACCCCAGCCAGCAGCCTTGATGCGCCGCTGGCTGGGGTAGCAGCCACCGAAATTGGCTATTCAGATAGACCGAAAACCCGGGTGTCGGGCTTGAAGACCGCCCAAGCAAACCAAAAGTGGTTGCCGTTTACGACGGACTGAAGCTGCTTGCCGGCGAGCGGGCCGTCAATAGCGCGGCCTAAGACATTCCACTGCGACTGCGTCTCCGTATCCACGATCTGCCCGGCATCGCTTACGGTGAACTTCAGGGCCTGGCCGTCAAGGGTTGGCGCAAAGACGCCGCCGGCGCCAATATCCGCGCCCTGCGCGAAGGGAGACTCCGTGCCTGGCTGGTGGAAGATCACAATCGACTCTCCGCCGACGGAATCTTCAACCACGCTCTGCTCTGCCAGCACGCTAAATGGGTAGGCGGCGTCTTCGCCATTCAATGAGACCGTGACAACCCGCTCCATGGCTGGCAGCCGTCCGTCTACCGGCTCGAAGAAGAGGAAGGGCGAGCGGGAAATGTCGTCATAGCCGGGATAGGGATTTCTGCCATACGGTCGGGAGATTCCGGTCTCGCGCGAAAGCACGACGCCTTGCGGATGGGTGCTGCGGAAGTCGGCAAATGAGACTATCGCGGCCGGAACTGCGGTCAGTCTCTTGCCGGTCAATTCACCGACAATCGCCGTTCCCGTGATCTGCTGCCACCAGCTCTCGGTCTGGCGGTCGTACATGATGAGGTCGCTGTAGCGTAAATTGCCGCTCACGCCGAAGTCGTACGTGGCGCCTTCAAGACGCCGGTCGAAGGCAATAGCGGTATTGCAAAGCGGGCAAAAAGTCACCGTCACCGGCACACCGCCGATTGTGTCGTTAACGATCTCGTGCCACATGAGGATCTCGATCGGATAAGCCTTGGCCTCACCGTTGATCTCAACTGCCACGACTGGTTTGCGGTCTCCGAGGAGCTCAGCCGCCTCCCCGGGTGAGATGAAAACGGGCTCGTCAATCGGAGGGATGCCGTCTTTCCCGGGCCCACCGGAAATGATTTCGCTCAACGGCACGCTATGCTTGGAAAAGTCCGTCTTCCAACCATACGTAGAAAACCTAATATCGCCGTCAAGCTCCGGAGTCGGTGATGGTTGGACGGCTTCTGCTTCCGGAGTAACGGCGGTGGCGGTCGTCTCAACCGCGGCTTTCTCCGGTATTCGACCACAAGCCGCAGCCGCCACAAGTCCAACTGTTGCGGCGCCGAGAGCTAAGAGGATATTACGCCGATTTATCAGATTGCCCGTCTTCTCGTACACTAGATTTCCTCTCCTTGTGATAGTGAACGTCCGCCTTGCACCAATTCCTCCAGTGCCGCTCGATCGGTAAAAGTAATACGCTTGCGGCCGATATCGAGCAGCTCTTCCTGTTTCAATTTGTCCAGCGTTGCCGTGACCGTCTCGCGGTAAACCCCAAGCATATCCGCCAAGTCCTGATGCGTAAGGCCGCGCACCTCATCGGCACTCTCAGACAGCCGCAAGAGCAGCGCTGCGGTGCGGGCAGGCATGGTCATGAAGGCACTCTCGTGCAGACGTTCCTCGGCTTCCTGAAGACGCTCGTTGAGTACCTGGATAAGGCGCAAGCCAATGCGGGGGTACGTAATGAGGATGCGCTCCACTTCGGCGCGGCCAAGCGTGCACAGCGATACGTCATCCACTGCCTGCGCAACCGATTCCCCCATGGCTTGCCCAAACAGCGGCATTTCGCCAAAGAATGTATCCGGGCCTAACATAGCGAGCACGAGCTTGCGGCCTTCAAGAGAAATGCGGTAGAGCTGGACCCGCCCTTCCTTGATGAGAAAGAGCATTTCTCGGCTCTCTTCCGGCGCATAGATGACGCTGCCCTTGCTTACGCGCGTGGTCGCACCCGCATGGTCCATCTCACTGATCTCATGCGGCAAGAGGTCGGTAAATATGTCAATCTTGGAGATGCAAGAGAGGGTGCGATTGTATAGCCCCACCGCACTGTCCGGTTGGACGCTGGTTGTTGGGTAAGACGTGCGAAAGCTCCGCATGGCGCTCTTTCAAACAAGCTTAGAAGGGAAAGCCCTACAACCAATACCTGAATCGTCTATCTAGTGTGAGCATACCACGCCCACCCATGCTGATTTGTACGCAAGACTACATTGCCATGAAGAAGTGCTATGCCTTGACGTATGCAAGCTTGGGAAGCATCAAAGGACACTGTGTCGACGCAGGATTTTGGCGTAGCTCGCACAAGGTCTCCGCCCTTGGTGAATTCCCCAGCAGAATTCAGCGCTGCCGGGTCTCCAGATGAACTTCTCTCCACCGTGAGAAACTGCATAGGCATGCACGACGATCATTGCAAACACTTTTAGCGATCAAGGGGACGCAAGAACCCTCTGCCCGGAGAGTCGTCACACACCCGCGGGGTTCAGATGAATCCCAAAGCTAGAGAGTGTGCTCGTGCTGAAAGCGCTTGCTGAACTGGAATCCCAAAGGTGATGTGCCGCGCAGAGAGGCGTAGCGACTTACATTCTTGCCATTAGAGCAAGACCGGTGTCATGAACGAGACTGTCTTACACTAGGAGCGGCTTCCAAGGACGCGCGGCACATCTCAGTCAAAGAAAGGATTGTGCAGACGCTCTTCTTGCGCCGTCGACGCCGGCCCATGCCCGGGCAGGAGCTTGGTTGCATTCGGTAGTGTGAGGATCTTATCGCGTATGTGCTGCAGCATGTCGGAGTACTGCAAGTTGCAACGCCCCATGGAACCCGCGAACAGTGTATCGCCGGTGAACGCCACATCCTCCACCAGATACGTGACGCTCCCCGCAGTGTGGCCGGGAGTGGACGCCACTCGCACTGTGAATCCCTCAAACTCCAGGGTCTCGTTCCCCTGCAACGATTGTGGGCCCTCTCCCAACTTACTGCGATTGATAGCCACGTCGGCATCATGCACGTATACGTCCGCGCCGGTCTGCTGTCGAATAATGTCTACTACATTCGTATGGTCGCTGTGTCCGTGCGTAATCAAGATTGCGAGCAAGCGCACACCGCTCCGACAAACATGCTGCACAACCTCGTCTCCAAGTCCGCCGGCATCCACGAGCAAGGCAGTCTGCGTGCCGCTGTTGAACAGCAAGTAGACATTCGCATTGAATTCCTGGACGAGGAAGTGCTCTATAACGATGTTCTCGCCCGCCGCAAAGTCACGTTGGACCGGTTCCCATTCCTCGCGGGCAATCGCCCCCAAGCGCGCGTTCTGTAGACCCAATACGGAGGCCAGTCGGTCAATCACGGCTTGATCGGGCGTGAGTTCGTAGCTTTCCATCTTCTGGAGATCGTCGGCGCTCACGCCCACCTGCGCCGCCACGCCGGCGGCGTTCAAACCCAGTCCCCGCCGTGCCTTGCCGATGATGTCACCAAACTCGTCTTCCAATGCGTACGCCATTGCTTGCTCTCCTTGAGTTCATTTGCTAACGAATTAGTGAATTACTGGTTCTGGCTTAGCTCTGCGATCGTTACTCGTGTGCCACTGGCCACACGCTTGAAGACGGTCACATCTCCCTCCACGCGGCCAAACACGTTTACGGGTGAGGCCGGGCGAATCTCGTTGCCGCGGCTCATAGGGGTAGGACCAAAGAAGATGCAAAACGCATTTCCCGGCGGCCAGTAGCCGAGATCGCCAAGCGCAACCACCTCCTGGGCGTCATCTTCCGCGAGCGCCACCGGGATGCGAAAGTAGATCTCATCTCCCCAGACGTTGGCGGAGCCTGCGATTGGCAGCGCATCCCATATTGCGCTGGCAGACGCTGAGTCATGCAGGGTTGCCGCTACTTCGACTTCGCCGCAGCGGATGCGTATTTGTCTTGCCATAGTTTCCTCACGCTTGCCGGTAGCCGCAAGTGCGCTCCTCATCTGTATCATGGGAAGAAGGGTATTGGCAAGCAATGTGTTCCTAGTGTTGGGTGAGATGAGCGCAGGATTGTCGATTCATGTGGCGCCTAGGGTAAGTTAGAAGCTCCTAGTCATGCGCTCTCACGTCGGCCATGCGTAAAGCCAACAGACTTGCTTGCTATTCATTTTGAGAATGACTTCCGTGCGTCTTCTTGGTAGAGGCAAAACACATGACGAGAGTTGGCATCGAAAAGCTGAAGGGCCTCCTCGGAGAATATGGCCTGATCGCGCGGAGTATGCGGTTGTTTGCCGGGGCCGCGCCCGGGCATACAGCCGTCATGATTGTGATCTCCCTCCTACAGCATCTGCTCGAACCGCTCAGCGTCTGGTTCATGAAGTTTCTGGTTGATGCAGTCGTCGCCCAACAGGTGCGAACGGCGCTTGTTGTGGCGCTGCTGCTCGTTGCTTTCCGCATGAGTAGTTATCTCGCATCGTGGGCATACGAGATTGTCACACCGGGACAGCTAGATCGCTTGCAGTTCCAGCTTCAAACTCGGCTCATGTCGAAGGCAGTCTCGATCCAGGACCTTTCATTGTTTGAATCCCCCGAGTTCTATGACCAAATGCAGACGGCGAGCCGGGCGGCGAACCAATGGGCGCAACGGCTCTTCATGAACACACTGCAAGCGCTTTCGTACATTGTCGTAGTGCTGACTCTATTCGGCTCTCTCCCTTTTGCATCCAATTGCGGCGGTCATGGTGTTTGTCGCCACCATTCCTTCGTACATTGCGCGCTTGAGACTAGGCGCAGAGAGCACTACCGTATTTCGCTCGCAAGCGCCCTATCAGCGCAGGCTGGACTACTTTGCGCAAGTGCTCACCACCCAGGACGCCGCGAAGGAAGTGCGCCTGTTCGGTCTCGGCGAGTATTTCATCAACTCTTACCGTGACGTGTTTATGCAATCGTTCACGCTAGTCGAAAGTTTCCGCCGCCGTCAAGCAAGGATAGTGACGCTGCTCACCCTGACATCGCCGTTGACGGCCGGAGCAGTTCTCGTCTACACGGTGTGGCGGGCAGCCCTTGGTGAAATAGGCGCTGGCGACCTCGTCCTCTATGTTGGGATCATCTTCTTAGTGCAGCAGAGCTTCTATTGGCTGCTACAGCTTGCCGGCACGCTGCATACATGTCAGCTCCATGTTTCTCACCTGCTTGACTTTCTGGACTTGGAACCCCCAATGGCAATGATAGAGGATAGTGGCAGGCACGTGCCTGAGCCCTTGCGCAACGGCATAGAGGTAAGGAATGTCTCGTTCGCATATCCGGGAACAGAGCGGACGGTGCTGAACGACGTGAGCTTTCGCGTGGGGCCGGGGGAGAGTGTCGCACTGGTGGGCCACAATGGCGCCGGTAAGACGACCCTGGTGAAGCTGCTGTGTCGGCTGTACGATCCTACGCACGGCGGCGTGTTTCTGGATGGCGTGGACTTGCGCGAGTACGACCTGACCGACCTCCGACAAAACATCACCGCGGTCTTTCAAGACTATGCCCAATTCCACTTAACTGCAGCGGAAAACATTGGCGTCGCCAACTTGGACCGGATGCGAGATCGCCCGGGCATAGTGCGGGCCGCCGCACAGGGCGGCGCCGACGAGGTAATTGCCCGACTGCCAAAGGGCTACGACAGTCAGCTTGGCAGGGAATTTGAGGAGGGCTCGGAGCTTTCAATCGGTGAGTGGCAGAAACTCGCACTGGCGCGCGCCTTCTTCCGCGATGCCCAAATACTCATCCTGGATGAGCCCACGGCTGCACTCGATGTCCAGGCAGAGTATGAAGTCTACCAGAGGTTCAAAGAGCTTACTGAAGGCCGCAGCACAATCCTAATCAGTCATCGATTCTCTACTGTTCGTATGGCGGATCGGATAGTCGTGCTGGGAGACGGTGCTATCGTCGAAGAAGGCAGCCACGCGCAACTCATGGCACAGGGCGGCACCTACGCCGACCTCTACCGCAAACAGGCATCGTGGTATCAGGAATAGTTTCGCTTGCGCGGCCGATGTATGGCACTAACTCGCACTCCCTGCTGTTACTGCTTGTAGGTAAGCACCGCAGGAATTCAGGATCTGAATTCCACCATCAAGCTGGCAACCACTGTACGCGCCCGGGCAGTAGGCGTAACTGAACGGACTTCGCAGAATGTCTGCCTCAGAATGCAGCGCTCTTGGCACGTAGCGGTCGGAGAAGGATTCCTAGGGCGCATCCGTTATTTTGTTTAGCGCGCTTCTTGCTACGTCTGCCAAGTCGTCAGGAAGATTTTCGCTTATCCACTGCAAAGGTTGCAGCGCCCGCTGCTCCCTGAACTCACCGAGTTGCCAGATCACCTGGTGGGCAGCGCTATCGCCAATTGGATACCGGTCGTGCGCAAGAACGGTAAAGAACGAATCCAAGAGATCAAGGAGATGTTGGCGGATCTCCTCTGAATCGGGGGAGGGCAGCAGTACTTCTCTTCTGCCCCCGCCTAACGCATCGGTCGCAACATGGCGCGTGATGGGGCCAATAGGAATGGGGTCTCGTTCCGGTCTGCGATGCGGGTGGTTGGCACAGTAGGTGTAGCCGGGATTGTCAATAGCCACGTGCCTTATCTGGCAGTAATGAGGCCCATCAGCGTCTTGAAAACCGCGTTTGCCACGGTTCCTGGCATTGAACCAGCAGGTCGCACAACAGTCGCTGCCGCCATTTGGCATGACCTACGCCTCCTTAAGGTTACAATCGTTGCAGCAGGGCACACCTGCCGGCAAGCGCAAGCACGGCGAGACAAGAATCTTACAACTACGTTTGTGACTCCAACCGCACGTTCAGGACGGTCAAGCCAAGCGACGGCACAACGGTCTCAATCCAACCGTCCTCATCCACCCTCGCTGCTGCCGCGCAAGGCTTGATTACGTTCGACTCTTCCCACGAGTTGTGCGCCTTGGGATCGTTGCCTGTGAGAACGGTGGTATTGAGATTGGGATCTGCGCGGAGACCTCCAAATGATACCGTGACATCAATATCCTCTTGGAGGCTTCTATTGACGATGAATACAATGGTCTCATTCCTTGCCGGGTCATGGCTTGCCGATACGTCCAACGCCGGAACCTCACCCCTGGCGCCGGCAGCATACGTCGGCCCGTCCACGATCGGCCTGAGCGACACGCCGCGCGCGTGCTGGGAAAAGAGTTGAAGAGGATAGTAGATGCTTTGGATGAGCAGGCCGTCCGGCCTTGTCAGAATAGGCGCGATCACATTGACGATCTGTGCAAGGCACGCGATTTTCACGACATCAGCGTGCCGCAGGAAGCTATTCAAGAACTGAGCGCAGACTAGGGCATCTTCCAGGTTATAGACCTCCTCGATCAGGTGTGGCGCGTGGGCCCAGGCACCGTCGATTTCCCTGTCCTTGTACCAAACATTCCACTCATCAAAGGCGACGTAGACCTGTTTAACGCTTCTCTTGACGCCACGCACATAGGCCAGGAGACCGGCGTAGTCGCTTAAAACCCGGTCTATCTCCACGCCCTCAGCCAGGAACCACGCGCTGTCGTCCTCGGTGTTGCGGCTGTAGCGGTGGGCGGAAATATACGCGACGTCTTCCCAGCAGGTCTCCAGCACGACACGGTCCCACTCCATGTAGGTGTCCATTCTGCGACTGGATGAGCCGCATGCCACAAGCTCGATAGTTGGGTCGATCCCGCGCATGAGGCGAGCCGCTTGCTGCGCCCTAACCGCGTATTCGGCAGCCGAGCAATGGCCCGCCTGCCAAGGCCCGTCCATCTCATTGCCGAGACACCAGAGCCTTACATCGTGGGGGTCTCTGCTGCCATTCTCACGTCTTGCATCCGACCAGAATGTGCCGCCGGGCAAATTGCAGTATTCGACCAATTCAGCCGCATCGCGGGGGCCCAAGGTACCGAGATTGACCGCCATCATCGGCTCCGTGTCCATCCAACGGCACCAGCGTATGAATTCATCAACGCCAAACGTGTTCGGCTCGATGCTCCTCCACGCGAACTCCGGCCGCACAGGGCGATCCTCTGCCGGCCCGATACCGTCCCGCCAGTCGTAGTTGCTGACAAAGTTGCCGCCCGGATACCGGATGTATGGCATAGCGAGCTTCCGCAAGGCTGCGGCCACGTCTGTGCGAAACCCATTGGCGTCGCTCAGCGGACTCCCCGGGTCGAAGACTCCCTCGTATACCGCCCTGCCCAAGTGCTCAAGGAATCCGCTGAAGATACGCGGGTCTATCTCACCAACGGTGTAGTCCAGATCCAAACGAATTGATGCCTTCACCGGCTCACTCCTCTAATTCAATGATGACGCCAACGGTGTCCACTAGAGCGAGCAGCCGCACGGCAGACGGCAGCGAGTCCCACGACACTGGTAATATCAAATGCATACAGAGCGGCGCTCGCCGAAACGACAATGAGGTTGGTTTGCGCGATCAGAGTTGCGGCTACTTGCACATCTGAATTGCGAACATTCTATAGCCGTGCCGCTCATAGAAGCGAAATGTGGACAACCAGTCCACATTGTTCGAGCCAACCAGCGAGCGCACAACACCGTCCAACTCCGCTCTTTCCAAGAGGGCATGCATTAGTCTTGTGCCAACACCACTACTGCGGTGGTCGGCATGCACAAAGACCTCATCAACATTCAAATACTCTTCACCCGCCAACTCGAAAATTGCGCCTTTCCCAAGTTTCACGACACCCGCAGCGTACGCTATGATGTCGTTCTGAACCTCGCCAACAAAGAAGCAGCCCCCGTCGAGCCAGGTTTGAAGATGCTCAGCCGCACACCCAACATAGCCGGTCGTGCAGCCTTCTTCGGCCCAGAATCGCGACAGTTCCAAAACGGACTGAACATCTGAGAATTTTGCCGGCCTGATGTGATAGCCTTCGGCGTCTTTCATTGCATCCCCAAAACATATCCAAATGGCTTTTGAGAATCTCAATAGTGTGTCTCACTCAAGTCCTTACGTTTGGAAGTCAGACCTCCCTATGGGCAGCTTAGGGCCAAAGGAGAATTGCCTGGCTTGACGCCCATGTCTGGTCTGCCGTCCATGACATTGAGATGGCACAGCGAGATATGCCTAGCCGGTGTTGGAGCAGGTAGGGTGCACCAAGTAGATGCCCAGAAGAGCAAGGTTGCACACTGATGTCGCGGGCAAGAATCAGGCTCTAGCGGGAACCGGAGTCCACCCGAGCTCTTCCCGCCAGTTGGGGCCGACATCGGCAAATCTGCTCAAACGGAGACCACTGATGTCGGTGCTCGAATCGCCGTGGAGCACCAATTCGCTCACGACCTTGCCCGTGGCGGCTGCGATGGCGAATCCATGAGCCGATGCGGAGACAAACACAAAGTTGCTCGGCCGATCCAGGATGTCAATGATAGGCATGGAGTCCGGGGCCTGTTCTATCACCCCGGCCCAGCTCCGGATTACAGGCACGTCCGCCACCCCTGGAAACAAGTCTGCAAGCCGCCTGGCAATGTTCCGTATGAGGGGAGTGTTGGGCTTGCTGGGATAGGTGGTCAGATCCACATCAATCCATTCGTGGGGTCCTCCACCAAAGAGCAGATTACCCTTTTTGGCCTGGCGCCCGTAGAGTCCGTTTCCCGCTAGGCAGTATTGAAATAGTGGCTCTAAGGGAGCGGTGGCAATAATCTCTGCCCTTGCCGGCGCTAGGGGAACGCGAACGCCCACCATCTCTAGAATCAACGCCGTCTGTGGCCCAGCAGCGCAAACCACCGTGTCGGCCTCAATGATGCCGGCGGTCGTCTCGACCGCCGAGACCCTCCCGTCAGCGAGCTTGAAGCCCGTGGCGGCGGTATGCTGGTAGAGGTTGCCGCCCCTGTCTTGAAGAGCCCATGCAAATGCCTGGACCGTCCGCTGAGGGTTGGCGTGACCGCCCTTTGGTAAAAAGATCCCGCCGAGCGTCCTATCGGTGATACAGGGTACCATGTCCTGTACTTCGAAACGGTCCACCAGGTCCACATGTACGCCGAAGCGCTTCCCTACCTCTCGCTCGGTCAGATAGCGGCCCATCTCTTCTTCTGAAACTGCAACTTGGAGCCTACCTTGCTGCACGAACTCAGTGGGATAGCCCAACTCATCGTCTAGCGTCGGCCACAATTTCACAGATTCCACCGCCAACGGAACCAAATCCGGCTCGTCAGTTCGCTCGCTGATTATCCCGCCGTTGCGCCCGGAAGCCTCGGCTCCGACGATCCCCTTCTCGATTACGACGACATCCTTGCCCGCCTTGGCCAGATAATAGGCTGTGCTGAGGCCCGAAATGCCACCACCAATGATGACTACGTCTGCTCTGTTACTAAGCATACTGCCACTCCGTTGATCCACTGATCACTGCCTACCCCAACACTCTACTCACGGGAACGAACCACTTGACCCAATTCTCGCGCATCTGCTCCGTCTCATCGTGCGGCCACATGACACTCAGCGGCAAAGGTCGAACGGGCGGCCGGAAAGACATATACGGTACTTTTGCTATATCGGTACCAGATTCTTCGGCAAGCAGTAAAGACACTTGCTCACTGCAGAGTCGGCCTTGGCAGTGGCCCATTCCGGCCCGTGTCAGGCGCTTGACCTGGTCTGGATTGACCGGGTCATCCTTCGCCTGAGTCTGGAGGCTTCGACTACTCATCTGCTCCGACCGCCAATTCAAGTATCGCGGAGGCTGCAAGCCAATGAGGTCACCCCGCGTAACCTCCTCGCACGGACAGGCGAAAACATCCAGCCCACCGGCATTGACCAACGACTGCAGCCACTTCTTCCAGACCGTGTGTACTTCAGCCGGTGTTGCGGTGACGGCCTCGGCCTGAATCTCTGACCTCCGGGCCAGGGCCTGCGCTCTGTCGATAGCGCCAAGCGACTCGGCAGCGGCAATGCCGGCGAGGCGACCTTGATTGTGTGCAATCCCTGGGTCCAGGACCATGCCGTCGTGAAAGCCGGCAACATCACCTGCGACGAACACGGTGTCAACGCTGGTCCGCATCCAGTCATCGCAGTCCGGCACGTACCCGCCAAGCTCGGACTTGAAGGTAAGGTCGCAGCCCAGAAGACTAAGTAGCTCTACACTCGGCGCCAAGCCGATGGCGAGGCACACGGTATCGGCGGCGATAACCTTTTCAGAATCGCTCACCGGCTGGTTATTGCCGTCGATCTCGACCAGCACGACAGACTCTATGCCAGCGTCGTTGCCGACGGCTTCCTTAACAGTGTGGGAGGTGTATAGCTCTACGCCCTCTTCCAGCAATCCCGCCAAGAGGGTTTCGTCGCCGCGTGGGGAGGAGGACACGTCCGCAATGGCGGCAACCTCTACTCCACTATCCAGCGCCATCCTGGCAGTGTTGAGACCCAGATTGCCGGAGCCCAATACCACCATGCGCTGCGAGGTCAACGCCTGATAGCGACTTATCAGTGAATGAGCTCCGTTGGCCCCCATTGCTCCCGTCAAATCAGACCCGGCAAAGGACATGCCCACGTCCCGGGAACCGGCCGCCACGATGAGCCGGTCGTACTTTATCATCCACGACTGCTTGTCATCGGCGAGACCGAGCTGCGGGCCATCAAGCTTTCTACTGGTTTCGGTATTGCGGAAAGCCCCCCAGACACACGTCCCAAGCTGTACGTCGACTCCCGCTGCCTCAGCCTCCGCCAGCGTGTTGCTGGCCGCAGTCACCCTCTCCAGCATCACTGCCCTATCGTCCAGCGAGTCCATGGTTCGTTTGCCGAAGTACAGAGGTACGTCTAACCCCATCATAGACATGCCAATGGGATTCTCGTCGATGAGCGTGACCTGGACCCCGGCCTGGGCCGCTTCGATGGCGGCAGCCGTCCCCGCTGCTCCCGCTCCCACAATCACCAGTGATTTGGATTCCATATACGACCCCTCCTGTCGATCTGGATGTCTGTTCTACGTCGAATGTGCCTTAATTTACGTCAGTTCTGCGCGGAGATTCCTAGGTGCCTACTCGCGGCGATGAGACCCGGTCCGGCAGCGCACCGCTCAGAGCGCGGATGTACTCGGGGCCAAATCCACAGCATGTGCCTACGACTTGGACTCCCATACCGACCCACTTGGCGGCCTTCTTAGTCAGTTCCGCCGCAGACTCCACGTTGACAATGCTCTTGTCCTGCCAAGTCTCCAGGTAATCGGTCCTGCCCGCATCCGGATAGGCGACAATGGGGCCGGTCCATTGGTCGAGGACTACCTGAAGCGCCGCCGTGGTTTCGTCTACCTTACTGTGAAACACGCCTAGTACATCGGGACCCAGCGCGGCTATCTCGCTGACGCCATCGGCCAGAGTCATATCATCATTAACCGTCCGCCAGCTTGAAGTCCACATCGGCACTCCCATACCGCGAATATAGTCACGGTCGTCTCCGGCACTCATCCTAACCGTCTGTCTACCGGGCGCCATTGACACCGTAAATGCCACCCACACCGGCAGTCCTGCAGCCTTGGCCGCCTCAGTTGCGATCGCCCTGGACTCGTTATCGGCCCACAAGTTCTCGATCAGGAAGAAGTCTACCCCAGACTCGGCCAGGACATTCGCCTGCTCGTCCACATAGGCCCTTAACTCCTCCTTCGAGAGGCTGGCGCCATAGCCATAGCCGGTGCCGCCAAGGAGAGCTCCGGTTCTGCCGTCGCGTATGGGGATTCGGCAAGAGATAGAGCCGGCAATATACACCTGCTTGTCACCAGCGGCCCGGTCTATCGCCTCCAGCGCAGCGTCCACCGCCCGCGTGTTTATCTCCCGTATCAACTCGTCGTGCCCGGATGCCTCCAGCGCAGGGCGCAGGTTGTTGAAAGTATTCGTGGTAATGATGTCGGCCCCCGCACGAATGTAGCGCTCGTGCATCTGTCGCACCGTTGCGGTGTGCGTGTAGTTGCCGGGGCCGCACCACGAGGCCGGGTCCATAGGCACGCCCATAGCTTGCAGCTCAGTCCCAATGGCTCCATCCAAGATGACCACTTCACCCCGGTCCAAGCGGCTCTTCAACTTCCCATACTTGGCCATGACTTGAAACCTCGCTATCGCTAAGCAAACTGGCCGAAAACACCTACTTCAAGTAGCCATTGACAAAGAACTTAGGGCTACTCGTAAAGTAGCGAAATTATAGTCTCTCTTGGGCAATCTGTCAAGCAAGTCAAGCCCACAAATTTAAGTGGCCGAAAACGCCCATTCGAAAGACTGATATAACGGTACGATTCGCGAAGATTACTGCTTTCGCGCAAGGACCAGAGGGTGGTCCTCGCCAGGTTCCTGCAGTGCCTCCTCATAGCCGGAACCCGTCGCCTTCGTCTCCAGTAGCACGAATCCCGCTCCGGCCAGAATCTCCAGATACTCACTGAAGCTGTAGTTGCTCCAATACATCGTCACCCCAAAGAAATCGTCCTCCGTGTAGCCCTCCTCATTCTAATGACTCAAAGTGCATAGCAGGTACCCGCCTGGCTTGAGCCACCGGTGGATCCTGCGAAACAGGTCTGGGTGCTCTTCTCTGGGAATGTGGAATACGGCATAGAAGGCTATCACCGCGTCGAAGCTGGCTGGAGGCATTTGAATCGACATGATGTCAGCACACTTTAAGTTGCCGGCAGGCACATGCTGCTGTGCCCGTTGGATCATCTCAGGGGAGACGTCCACGCCTGTAACGCGGTAGCGTGCGGCGAGGGACTTTGCAATGGGGACACCGGCGCCGCAGCCGATGTCGAGCACCGAGTCGCCGTCGTTCAGTCGGTCTGACAGCCCTTGAATTTCACTTCCCGGTTCAGCCCTTCGCGATTCGTCGTAGGCAGCCGCGCACGCGTCATACGCTTGCCTTACAAATGCTTTGTAGTCCACTTTCGGATCAGTCGCAGGAATCAATTCTGCTTGCCTTTCTCTGCCTGTAGCGAGTGCTCTTTTGGTGAGGTGTCTGACAGTCCAACCAAGTCCGGGGACGTGAAATCGTGGAGAAGTCAAGAGTCAGCCAGCCATCGATGGCCCCAAAGGGCCGCCTTTAGCTGGGAGGACAGGCAAAAGTAAGAGGGGGGGGGTGGCTGAGGGGACTCGAACCCCCAACCGCTGGAGCCACAGTCCAGAGCTCTAACCTGTTGAGCTACAGCCACCATGTTCGCGAGCGTTCTCTGCTCAGTCTAGCAAGCAAATCGGTCTGTCGTCAATTGAGTAGGCGACGACCGAACCGGGGTCACCTGGCTTCGGCAATGAGCCCAGGTTGCCGCCGCCAGGCCTTAACTGATGATCTCAAGCCGAAACTGACCGGAGGCGCGTATTTGCTAGTGCCTGGGTCAGTCTTTCGGCCCCAGCCGGGCTTTGTACCTATGCGGAATTCAGGTAGGAAGCAATCTCGCCATTTGTCGCAATCCAGCAGCCGCCGGGCTTGCCCTGAGCATACCGGATCACTGTATCCAGCACGTCACAGTGCGGGTCGCGCGCGGCAAGCGCGGGCGGATGGAACGCAAAGCTCAATATGTACCGGCGCTCGTGGGCGTGGTCAATCGCCGCTTTAAGCAGCCTTACATACTCCCAACGATCCAAGTCAAGCACTCTAAACGCCGCGATGTCGGTCAATGCCATCGGCGCGATCTCCCAAAGGCCGTTTGGATACCGATACGGCTGCAGTTTGTCGATATTCTTACGCATGGCGTTCTCGAGCTGTTCGAGCGGTGGGCGCTTAACCCCGCGCGGGGCCGGATGGAGGTAGTGGGACGTGACGTGGGTGAAGCCCTCTTCCTTGAGGATCGATTGGATCTCGGGCACGTCGTTTAGGCCCGTGCTAAATGCGCCTGGCGTGCCGAACCCTGTGACGATGACGCCAAGTCGTTCGCGAATCGCGGCGTTTGTGGCACGCACTTCATCGTGGATGATCTGTAGGGGCGTGCGGCCATGTGCCCGCCACGGCGCGTTCGCGTACACCACCTGCAAGCTCTCGGTGGTCTTTGCCTTGACGTTGAGGTGTGTGTACGTGTGGTTACCCACCTCGTGTCCGGCGGCTACCAGTTGCTTGAGGTAGTCAATGTCTGGATCCTCGAGGGAGCTTCCCACCAAGAGGAAGTAGAGAGGCGCCCCGTATGTGCTCGCTACCTCATGCATCTTGAGCACATATTCTTTGCTGTCGTCATCCAATGCGCCCTTCAGGTGGTTCCACTGAGACGTCCAGTAGGGAAAATTTGTGCACATCTCAACCGCGGGACGCAGACTGAGACAGAATTCCGCGCCGTTAGGAAACATTGCTCCCTATCCCATTCTTGCCGCGGCAACGGTGCGGCACGCTGCCATGAACTGGTCGCAGCCGATGGTGTCGCCTACCTGTTTCTGGAACTGAATTAGCGCTGCCCTCGTAAGCAGACGGTCATGGAAGGTCTCTGGAATCTCAGTTCCCAGCGTCGCTTCGCGGATGAGGAAAATCCTATACCCGTATGCCAGCATGGGCTTGGTTGCCCCTTCCGAGCCAAGTATGCACATGTTAGTAGCGAAGCCGGTGTAGATGAGGTTCTTGATGCCCCGGCTGCGGCAAATGCGGTCGAACTGAGCACTGGTAAGGATCACCTGGTCGCCCGGTTCAGCTTCACACGAGGAAAGGATGCGCATTTGTTGCCAGCCTTCCCACTCCATGTACCCTTTGCCGTGCGTCCGTTCCGCCCGCTCTTTGAGCCAACCGGGATTGACCGCCGGCGGTCCCGGCTCTTGCCGCGGCGGATTGAGCTCGTCCTCCGCCAGCATGTGATGGACAGAGTCATACTTCAGGGCAATGTTGCGCGGCTCGACGTGGAAGATTGCTAGCCCGGCAGCGCGCGCTGCGTGAATTGCCGGACGGATATACTGTTCGGCAATGCGCACCGACTCTGCCTGGGTTTCCGGCTTGCCCATATCCACCGAGAAGTTCTCCGGGACGGGCGGACCGTTCACGTCACCGACATTCCAAAGATGTAAAGCCACGAATCCGGTCTCATCCGGATCAAGCGCAAATTCTTCTTCTTCCCAGTCGGCGGTGGCAAGGGTCCGCGTGCGCCAGTGCCTGCCGTGCAGTCGCAGCGCTAAGCTCGTTTTTGTGGCCATTGAGTTTCCAATAAGTAGATTTCTGTTTTGTCGTCCCTACAGCCGAACAGCGTACCCCTGCCATTTTGTGCCTACCTGGATAGCGAATGCGCTCGTATAAGGTTGTCCGAGCGAGTGAAACAAGCCCCCGCTCGCTCGGTAAACCTTAGCAGATGCAGCCGCCTTCCTCGAGAGCGGTTTCCGCGGTGTGTTGCACGGCGTCCAGATGCTCCTTGACGGTAAGCTGCCCGCCTTCCAGGGCTTCCCATCCTTTGGTCCATGCCCGATTGACCGCGGACTGCTGCACAATCTGACGGTTGGCGACGCTAATTTCGGCAGAGGCTGCATAGACGGCTGGGTCTTCATAGGGCTGCAGCACGGTGGGCTGGAAGCTCTTGTTGGCCGTGTAGCGGCCGCCGCCGTTGCCCGCCATCCACTTCTGGATATCTTCGCTGAGGAAGTACTTATACACGGCCCACGCTGCCTCAGGATGTGCAGGCTCCTTGCCAAAGTAGTTCGAGTTGATCGCCTGGACGACTTTCCGACCTGCCGGGCCATTGGGCAGCATCGTCATTTCGACCTTGAATGGGTCCGGCTTCTGCATGACGTTCGCTTCGATGATTCTCACATAGAAGGACCCGGTGACGACGGTAGCGACCTCCTGTTTCGTGAAGTTCGCGCCGACGTTCGGCTCTTTGCCCTGTGTCCGTCCTGCCGACACCCGGTGCTTTATCACCATGTCGAGCGCCTGCTGGGTGGCCGCTACGGCCTCGGGGCTGTTGATGGTCGGCGCCGTGAAGTCCTCGTTCCACCAGTCGGTGCCCCAGGCCAGCAAGTGGTGGCCGAACCACCCGGTGGACCAATAGGGATAGTTGAACCCCCAGCGGGTGACGCGGTCGCCTTCAGTTTGGGTCAGGCGGGCCGCCATCTCGACCACAGCATCCCACGTCCACTTGCCCTGCGCCTCCAACTCGCGCGGCGACGTCAGTCCCGCCTCAGCGATGAGGTCGGCATTGTACCAAAACTCCTTCCCATTAGTAACGTAAGCAATGCCGAATACTTGCCCGCTGACTCTGTCCAGCGCGAAATCGTAGAAGTCGTCAGCGGAGATTTCCGAGTCAACAGTGAGATAGGGATCGATCGGTCCAATTACATCTGCAGTGAGCAACTGGCTTAGAAACGAGAAGTGCCCCCAGTACACGTCCCACGAGAGGCCGGCGGCTTGGGACGCCACGACCTTCTCGGCATATGTGGCAAGACCGCCTCCCGGATGATAGTCAATCTGAATATCTATATCGGGAAGCGCCGCCCTCATCGCGGCGAATGCCCCTTCGAAGTTAGTCTTGCGCGGCTCTCCACCCGTGTCGTACCAGATGTAGGACACTACCGGCTTTTCACTCTCCACACTTGGCCCTGCTGCTTGCGGCGCCTCCGCGGGCGCCTCCGATTCAGCAGGCGCAACAGCCACTTGGCCGCAGGCCGCAAGACACACTCCAGCCATTGTAACTGCGCTGCCGGTCAAGAACGAGCGACGGGTCACGTATTGAAACATATCAAGACCTCCGTATAGCAAACTGCTAGCGTTCAATTCGGAGCACAAGCTAGCCTAGCCTGTGTTTCGCAAGAGACTTGCTGCATCTGCGCACAGACGGCCGTTACCTTGCAGGTTCACCTCCTTTCTTCTAACGCTGCATCTTCGCGCTGGTCGCAATCACGCTGTGGTTTCGCCACGTCGTCGCTTGCGGTTTGACGGTCGCATCGACATACCACAATTACGTCTTCCCTGTTGGCATTGGCCAAAGCAGCTTTTGCTAGAACCAGTCGTCCGGCTCCCGCGGGAGAAAAAGACGTGGGCGATCCCCGGCGGACAGACATAAAGCCGAATTTCTCTACATTGTCGAATACCGGACGCAATGTACCTCATCCTCTTGACAAAGTCATTTTATCTCTTTACCGCACGTTGTCAAGTGAGAGGGGCGCTCGTTAGCTACGATTACACTATTCGTCTGCCGGCGCCTCAAGGCGTCCCGGTTCAGCACGGGGCGATGCTCGCCGGTATCCCTTGGATAGGGGACGTGCTCTCCTTGACGTGCGGCGCTCGCGGCCAGCGTACGTCTTGGTAATCTACAGTCGTGACTCCTCACCGCTGTCGGTCTGCCACGCGCATCCGCCGGCACTTGCCAGAGCGACGTGATTTGCCGGTCCAGTATCTCACCGACCAGCAGCCGGATAGTGTAGGCGACAGGCTGCATTCCAGGAACTCGTGAGTCTCTTGCGCCTGGCAGAGGCAGCGTTTGCTTGGTTTGGCTACTGCACTCTCGTGTGCCGCTAACGCTCCACGGTCGGCTTCTGAGCCTCCTGCTATCGGCCAAGGCTGTGCACAATACCCGGTCGACACAACGGCTCTCGAAAGCTGGTAAATCACTCGAGGACAAAATGCCAAACGCAGTTGACAAATTAGCGGTGTCGATGTTAGACTGACCTTTACCTGCCTTTGTGCAGGGGGCTCCTTAACAGGTGAAGAGTGATGAAGGTTTTGGGCGTTTTATTTGGAGAGCTAGGGCTTAGGCTGTTCCGGGGTGACGGAGTTCTCTTACTTTCGTTTTCCCTTTTGTTATGGAGAGTTTGATCCTGGCTCAGGATGAACGCTGGCGGCGTGCTTGATCAATGCGAGTCGTGCGCGTCCCTTCAGGTGCTTGCACCTGAGGGTGACGAGCGGCGTGCGGGTGCGTAACACGTAGATAACCTACCCTCGCGTGGGGAATAACCTGGGGAAACCCGGACTAATACCGCATAGCGCCTCCAGTCTCTGTGACTGGCGGTGAAAGCCTTTCGAGGCGCACAAGGAGGGGTCTGCGGTCTATCAGCTCGTTGGTGAGGTAACGGCTCACCAAGGCAATGACGGATAGCCGGTCTGAGAGGATGGTCGGCCACACTGGGACTTGAACATGGTCCAGAGCCCTACGGGGTTTAGCATGAAGGAATCTTGCGCAATGGGCGAAAGCCTGACGCAGCGACGCCGCGTGGAGGATGACGCCGTTCGCGGTGTAAACTCCTTTTCTCGGGGAAGAATTTAGACGGTACCCAAGGAATAAGCCCCGGCTAACTCCGTGCCAGCAGCCGCGGTAATACGGAGGGGGCAAGCGTTATCCGGATTTACTGGGCGTAAAGGGCGCGTAGGCGGCGGAGCTAGCCGTTTGTGGAAGCTCCTGGCTCAACCAGGAGATGCCAAGCGGGACGGCTCCGCTTGAGGCAGGGAGAGGGTCGCAGAACTGGCGGTGGAGTGGTGAAATACGTAGATATCGCCAGGAATACCCGTGGCGAAGGCGGCGACCTGGCCCTGTCCTGACGCTCAGGCGCGAAAGCGAGGGGAGCGAACGGGATTAGATACCCCGGTAGTCCTCGCTGTAAACGATGGGTGCTGGGTGTTGGGGTCGGATATTTTTTTCCGCCCTCAGTGCCCAAGGTAACCCGCTAAGCACCCCGCCTGGGGAGTACGGCCGCAAGGCTGAAACTCAAAGGAATTGACGGGGGCCCGCACAAGCAGCGGAGCGTGTGGTTCAATTCGAGGCTACGCGAAAAACCTTACCAGGATTTGACATGAACGGCTACCTCTCCGAAAGGAGAGTTACTCCAGGGGAGACCCTGGAAACCGTCCACCGGTGCTGCATGGCTGTCGTCAGCTCGTGCCGTGAGGTGTTGGGTTAAGTCCCGCAACGAGCGCAACCCCTGCGACTAGTTATACCTCTAGTCGGACTGCCGCGAGCAACGCGGAGGAAGGTGGGGATGACGTCAAGTCAGCATGGCCTTTATGTCCTGGGCTACACACACGCTACAATGGGCGGTACAACGGGAAGCAAGCGCGCGAGCGTGAGCGGATCCCCTAAAACCGTCCGGTAGTACGGATGAGAGGCTGCAACTCGCCTCTCTGAAGACGGAGTTGCTAGTAACCGTGGGTCAGCATACCGCGGTGAATACGTTCTCGGGCCTTGTACACACCGCCCGTCACACCACCAAAGTCGGCAACACCTGAAGCGGCCTCCGCAAACCCGCAAGGGACGCACGTCGTGAGGGTGGGGCTGATGATGGGGGTGAAGTCGTAACAAGGTAGCCGTAGCGGAAGCTGCGGCTGGATCACCTCCTTTCTAGGGTTCTTACCCAATACTCCTATCCCCCCAACCTCCCTACCTCTCCTATTCCATTCTCCCTCTCCCTTCATCACCCTTCACCTGCTAAGCGCCCACCTGACTTCTACCCAAAGATCAACGAAAGAACTCCCCTCCCCAAGGAGGGGTCTTTCAATTTTAACGCGAAGAAGCCCTTGAATCGGGGTTGACAGTACAGACAAAGGTGCTCCAAAGTAGCACAAATGGGAACAATGCTGTCTGAGCACGGAACCTCCACCAACAACACAAGGTGGAAAACTAGTGGCAACGACTAGCAGGGCACCCAGACCCTTGGACTCTAGTGAGGCCCAAAGGCTCGTTGAGGCCATCGAGGAAACGCCCGAAACTGTGTGTCTAATCCATCTCCTGAAGCGCGAGGCTTGCAAAGCCTACGCTTTCGGCGATCCGGAGTCTCTGGATGCAGTGGTCATACAGAGCAAGAGTCTGCCAGAGGAGCCGGACGGTCTAGGTCACAATGCGCAAGGCCTGTGGGATTTGCTACAGTATCTCGACGACTGGACGGCGGTCAATATCTCACCCGCCGTCTCGACCCAACTGGGCGCGCTAATCAAGGCTGATACTGGGAAGCGCGTCAGCTACTACGGAGATGTCTATCATACGTTGACCAGGCCGGCACCCGTAATCGACAATCCTGCGGTACGCGAGCTGACCACAGACGACATCGGCTTGCTGGAGGCCGCCGGCGTTGACGGCGCTGACTTCGGTGGACTTTCTGTCTTGCTCAATGAGGGGACTGTCGCAGCCGCAGTAGTCGACGGCCAGATCGTGGGATCAGCCCAAACGACCGCCCAAACCGATCGCTACGCCGATATCGGAGTCGGTACGAACGAGCAGTGGCGCAGACGCGGGTTTGCCACGTCGGCAGCCTCGATTGTCGCGAGACAAATTCAAGAGTCGGGGCGAATCCCGGTCTGGAGTTGCGTTGAAGACAACATGGCTTCGCTGCGGGTCGCTCAAAAGCTGGGATTTAGGGAGGTCTCCCGGCTTACCTACGTCATCAAACACATATAGGACCATTGGCTCTGCAGCCGAAGTACTTGCGGGGAAATGGCCCCTGTGCCCGAAGGTCAACACCGTGGCGTGGGACTTCTTGTCACGGTCCTTTGACACCAATAAATGTCGGTGCTATCCCCCAATTGCACCCAAACTCAATAGTTCACAAGTAGCAAAGTCATGTGTGTCTATTCTGTACTGTGAGTTTAGAGCTTTGGGCAGAGTTGCTGGTTCCTGGAACGCAAGCTCCACGTATTTGCTTCTTATCGCCTACATTTGATGCAGACGAGCAGCAAGAAAGGACAATTGGGACAATGTGCAGGACATTGAAGCGTCGATGGAAACTGTTCGACTGTTCGCAAATGATGTTCTCGCCACGCTCCAACAGCCCTAGCTCCAGGAGTAGTACAGTCTCCCCCGTACGGTTGAGCCAGTTCTAAGGTTCAGCAATCTTCAGATTTATGTAGAGAGTATCGCGTTGGCACTAGCAGATGCAATGCACTGTGTGCGCCCAGGCGTGTGGCACTGGACCGCGCCGCATCCGGACTGGACTCCTTGGGATCCCGTAGCAAAAACGGTTTCGGCTGGTCGCAAAAGGTAGGTTGCGTCTGCTACGAAACACCGGACCAACTGGTATTGATCGACCCGCTCGCGCCGCCTTCCTGCACGCCGGACCACCGGCAGTTTTGGCAAGCGCTTGACGATTCCGTGCAACAAAGACAACAGCCGGTAGCCGTGCTTCTGAGCACCGACTGGCACGATCGCGGCGCGCAAGCCGTCTTCAATCGCTATTCGCAGCAGTTTGGCGCCAGCATTTGGGTCCACGAGGCTGCTCCGCGGGATTCTCTTGATTGCCAACCTACGCACACTTTTTGTGAAGGCGGCCTGTTTGCGGGAAGTGTGCAGGCGTACTTTCTCAAAACGCCGCATCCTGAAGTGTTCTTCTATCTCCCCTCTGTGCGAACACTCGTCATTGCGGATGCGCTCTGGGGGTCGTCGGACGGCCGCTTGTGGATTGGCAGCCATGAGTTCTGTTCAGATCTGCCGCGTTTACTCGAGGAATTTCAGATTGACCGACTGCTGCTATCGCACGCGGAATCCATCCTAAGCAACGCGCAAGCAGTGCTCGCTGCAGTGGCAAGAGAACGGCCTGAGTGGGCTGACGAGAACTCTCCACAAGCGTAGACACACCAGCGGATGGGTCCACAGGCATCTTCTCTAGTTAATCGCTCTCCTTGGGAACCTCTACCGGCCGCTTTCCTCTTTGCACCGGCCACTCACGACGAGCATCGGTTTCGAATTCCCGTTCGCTTTGCGGCTCCTCTACCAAGCTCAATGCGGTTGTGTGGTAGGTATTGCCGTGCTATACTGACAAATGCTGAGTAGACTAGACAGCCGCGCAGAGTCCACACATTACGTTGTGGACAGAGTGAGGAAAGTCCCCACTCCATAGAGCAGGGTAGCGGGTAACGCCCGTCCGCCGCGAGGCGAGGAATAGGGCCACAGAGACCAAGGCCGGTTGGCATCGCTCCATGCGATTTCGACCGGAGTGAAAAGGGTAACCTCTACCTGGAGCAAGGCCAAGAGAGGGACGGTGAGGCTGCTCGCTGAGTCCCGGGTAGGCCGCACGGAGGCACAGCGCAACCTGTTGCCCAAGATAGATGGCTGTCCGCGACAGAATGGGGCTTATCGGTCTACTCAACATGCAACGCGGGGTGGAGCAGCGGCAGCTCGTCAGGCTCATAACCTGAAGGTCGAGGGTTCGAATCCCTCCCCCGCTACCAACTTGCCAGGATCCTCGCAACAAGAGTTCTAAAGTGTTTCTATGCTCTAAGGAGGGTCGGCTGTGGCGGCGCTAAAGCGCCTTGCGGGCCTATACCTCTTGCTTGTGGGCGTTGTGTTACTCTCCATTTCCTTGCGACGCAGTTCTACGATCCAACGTGGAGTGATGCCTCGCTTCCTGTGTGGCAAGTCTTGAACCCCCTACAGATAATTGGTGTCATTGTTGTTCTGCTTGTCGCGTTCGGCCGCAAGCGCCGCGTAGACGCAGAATCTGACGACAAGTCCGTCACGCGGGAGTACTTGGAAGCCAATGTCATTTTCTATTTCGCTGCAGCGGTGCTAATAGCGCACTTGTGGAATTGGTTCGGTGTGCACTGGTCGGATCCTCCAAATAGCGATAACCAGCTATGGATCCTCATCGACTTGTCGCTTGCGCTGCTGCTCATTCCCACGTCTGTCTGGCTCTTGCGCAATTCGTCCGACTAGGGCAAGCCGCGTAAGGCCGGCCTCGGTAGAGGAAGGACCACGTTGGCAAAAACCATCTACCTTGCCAATCCTTACGGTTTCTCCGACCAACAAAAGGCGTTGTTGCTCCCGCCGCTTGTCGCGGCTTTGGAAGCGCTTGGGCTAGAAGTGTGGGAACCCTTCGCACGCAACAATCAGGTCGACTTCTCAAGTCCGGAGTGGGCCTACCAGGTCGGGCAAGCCGACTATCGCGATGTAGTGGCGTGCGACGGCATCTTCGCCGTAGTCAACGGCGTCCCACCCGATGAAGGCGTAATGGTGGAGTTGGGTATGGCCATCGCACTGGGCAAGACCACCTTCCTCTTTCGGGACGACTTTCGTGCGGCCACTGATAGCGGAATGTATCCATTGAATCTCATGCTCTTCACCGGGCTGCCGCTCGAGGGCTGGCAAGACTTCTACTTTACCCGGATCGAGGAACTCGCCTCGCCAAGCAAAGCGCTCGCCCGCTGGGCAAAGACTCCCTAAGAACAACGAACATACCGGTTTTCTCATGTACCTCCTCGGCTTTCGGGAGGCCTCTTGGTTTAAAGTGACATTCAGGCACTCTACTTCTTCAGTTTTGTGGACTATCAAGCGAAATTCTAGACACCATGACTCAGATTGATCCTGAATTACCGCCATGGCTCGCCGCGCTGGCGGAAGCGAACGGCATGGATAGGCGCACTCTCTTGCAATTGCTAGCCACGGGCGGTCCGGCGGCAGTGCTCATGTCGTGCGCAGACCTGAGGACGCCGGAGAATGCTAGGCGAGCCCACAAAGAGACGTCCGGCTCCGCGGTGGACACCACAGCGGCCACGCCAGCACCTGTATTCAATGACACATCGGCATTCAGCAACCACGGGCAGAGCGGCTTGGAGTGTCGCTTAGAGCACATGCAGGGGTTCGTTACCCCAAATCGGCTCTTCTTCGTGCGCAACAACTCGAAGAGTATTGACGTAAAGGCTGCGGATTGGCAACTCTCAGTCCGTGGCAATGCCGTCTCCGACCCCAGGAAGTTCACCTACCAAGACCTTCAAACTTTGCCCAGTCGCACAATAGTCTCTTACTTGGAGTGCGCCGGAAACCAGCGTGCAATGTTCGACCTGGTGAAGGGCCAGACGGCCCAGGGCACGCATATGGATGACCGGTGCAGTCGGCAATGGTATTTGGACTGGAGTCCCGTTGCGAGACATCCTGGATTTGCGGGGGTAACGGCAGACGCGGTCAGCGTACTACTCATCGGGTTGGACACCGAGTCGCCTGAGGGTGGCTGGCGCCGCGCGCTCCCGATCGAAAGGGCCATGGACCCCGATGCCCTGCTGGCCTACACACTCAATGGCGAAAAGCTGCCAAGAGACCACGGCTATCCGCTGCGGGCGCTCGTGCCCGGTTGGGTGGGCAGCGCCAGTGTCAAGTGGCTGAGCCAGGTCATCGTCTCCGCCGAGCAGTTTTGGACGCGCAATAACACCACCTCCTATGTGCTCATCGGCGACGCCTATGTGCCGGAAGGCGAGGCCCTGGGCAAAGTCGTCACCACGCAGGTCATCAAAAGTGCGCTCGCGCTCCCCTGGCCCGCCGCCTTGCCCACAGGCCGGCGCCGGCTCCACGGCTACGCGCATTCGCCGTTCGGTGCAATTGCGCAAGTGGAGTGGAGCTCCGACTCCGGCAAGACGTGGCAGCCTGCGCGCGTACTTGCACCACAGGCGCAATACTCCTGGGCGCGGTTCGAGTTTGCTTGGGAAGCGCCGGCCGGCGAGCACACGCTCATGACCCGAGCCACGGACACCGCAGGCAATACGCAACCGGACCAGATACCCTTCAATGAAAAGGGGTATCTCTTCAATCAACCGATCCCCCACCCTGTTTTGGTCGCGTGATCCGCGCGCACGCACCTCCGTCCGGACTGTGCCGACCAAGCTGTGCTTGTCTTCTGCCTGGAGTACGAGAGCGGAAGAAGGTACAGTGGTTAATAGTGCTTATGTATCAGCTTTGGCCCCAATGAGGAGCGTGCGCTTGAATAGCCCTGATCTTGCCGTGAAGGCTGAGGACCTTACAAAAGTCTACCGCAACGACGTGTTGGCGAATGACCGCTTGAACGTCGCTGTACGCCGCGGACAGGTGTATGGGCTCTTAGGTCCAAACGGCGCCGGCAAGAGTACGTTCGTGCAGCAGGTGATGGGTTTAATCAGACCCACCTCGGGTTACGTTTGGGTCTTTGGCGTGGATGCAGATCGTAATCCCGAGCGGGTAAAGCGCATGATAGGCTATCTGCCGCAGACGTCCTTTGCCATGCGCGACTTGCGTGGGGAAGAGGCCATATACTTTACGGGACGTTTGAAGGGCCTCTCGCACAAAGAGACTCTGCGCCAGCGCGACGCCTACATTGAACAATTCGAAGTCGATGAGATTCGCCGCAAGCCGATCATGCAGCTCTCAGGCGGCATGCAACGACTGACCGGATTCATCATGGCGCTGCTCGGCAGTCCGCCGCTCTTGGTACTCGACGAACCGACGAATGATCTTGATCCCCTGCGCCGCCGGGCGGTCTGGGAAGCAATTCGCCGCGCAGTTGTCTACGACGGCGCAGCCTGTCTCTTGGTAACGCACAATGTCCTCGAGGCTGAGCGGGTGGTAGACCGCGTTGCGCTTATCGATGAGGGACGTGTGCTCGCCGAGGGCACGCCCGGCGCTATGAAAGGCCGGCTGGGCGATTCTATTCGACTTGAACTCTGGCTGCGGGACGGCGCTGCGCTTACGCGAGCCCAGGAAACGAAACTGAGCATGCTCGGCACACTGCATCAACCGCGACCCCAGCATCTCCTATTACGCGTGCCTCAAGACCGCGTAGGCAGGACCATTGACCTCGTGCTTTCTGAGATCGGTACGGAAGCGGTGGAGGACTTTCGGCTGGCAACTGCCTCCCTCGAGGATGTCTACGTAGAGATTGTCGGACGCTCCCTTGAGGACAGCGAGCGCGAGGAAGTGATACAAGATTCCAAGCAAGATAGTTTGAGCGCTGAGCAGATCGGAGATTAGTGCAGGATTATGACAAGCAGCAAGACCTACCGTCTCCGTTCGCTTTGGATATCACTCATCCACTTCTTGCAGAATTATCTTCATCTCACCGCCGTGATCGTGCTGGAGTTTCGCCAGTGGCTCGCCATGATTCTCTCGATCTCGGTGCTGCTTAACCTTGGCATGGTGTTTGCGTTCTCTTTCATTTCAGGTTCGCGTGATCCTGAGCTAGGCCGTTACTTTGTTTCCGGGGCAGCGGTCATGTCGCTCGTTACCTTGGGCGTCATGATGGTCGCCCAGGACATGGCTCAATCGCGGCGAAACGGCGCAATTCTCTACTACGCTTCGCTACCGATTAGTAAAACGGCGTTCATCCTGGCCGTGGTCACCGGCAACGGCATCGCCGCAGTTCCCGGAATGATAATCACGTTATTGGTGGGAAGCTGGTATTTTGGCTTTGCGCTTACAATTAACCCGCTCATATTCGCCGTGGTCCCGCTAAGCGCGATTTCGCTGGCCGGCGTAGGCGCGGCAATTGGGCTCGGCATTCCCAACTGGCGGGTTGCGGGCCTAGTGGCGCAAGCGACCATGTTCTTCATCATGTTCTTCGCGCCCGTAATGATCCCGCTCGACCGCCTTCCGTCTATCTTGCAACTCACAGGCAAGATACTGCCCCCAACCTACGCGGCGCAGGCGTTTCGGGCCACTCTGCAACCGGAAATTACCGTAGGCCTGCTCACTGACTTAGCCATTCTGGCGGTCTTTGGCTTGGGGTCGCTGGCGATAGTGGCAAAGACCCTGAAGTGGCGCCTGGAATAACCCCAGCGCAATTCCTATAGTGACGCGCTGTAGTGAACATCCGGTCTCGAATGAGCTAGTTGGTATCCTGACAGCTAGTCAAGAAGTGGGTATGCTCTCAGAGAGGCTCGGCTGTCATTACAGTGCCCGATAGAGTATCTGCAGTATGTCCTCTGCGGTGACCCGGCGGGGGTTAATGCCGACGTTGCGGCTGCGGAACGTGTCCTTGACGATGGCAGCGAAGTGCTCGTCAGTCACGCCGGCCTCGCCCATCGATGCGGGAATGCCGATGTCGGACTCTAAGTCTCTGATCGCTTCGATGGCGGCGAGAGCCGCCTCTCTTTCGGTCTGACCGGGGAAGGTTGCGTCGAATTCACGCGCCACTGCCGCCAGTTGCGGTTCGCAGCCAATCCGGTTGAAGTCGAGGCAGTGGGGAAGGAGCAGCGCGTTGCTCAGTCCGTGCGGCAAATGATGGTACGAGCCGATGGGATGAGCTATCGCGTGGACGATCCCCAGGCGCGAATGCGCAAAGCCAATACCGGCAATGCACGCTGCCGCTTGCATGTTGCCGATGGCCTCCATGTCGCCGCTGTTGCCCACGGCGGCCCGCAGATTCTGACTGATAAGACGAATCGCATGGAGATTGAAAGCATTGCTGAATGGAGTCGAGAGGGGCGATGTCATACCCTCCACAGCATGGGTAAGCGCATCCATGCCCGTGTGCGCCACCACGTGCGGCGGCAAGGTAGTCAGCATCGCAGGATCGAGAAACGCCACCCGCGGCGCCAGTCGCGTGCTTACGATGGACATCTTGAATTGCTGGCTGGGTAGGGTAATTACCGCGGCAAACGTGACCTCGGAGCCCGTTCCCACTGTTGTCGGCACGGCGTAGAGTGGCGGCAAGTCGTTGGTGAACGCATCGAAGCCATCGTAGTCGGACACCTTGCCGCCGTTAGAAATTAGAACGCCCGCCGCTTTGGCCACATCCAGCGAACTGCCGCCGCCAACCGCCAATAGACCGTCACAACCGGCGGCGTGATACGCTGCGACAACCGCCTCGACTATACTCTCTTCAGGGTCGGCTTTGACCTCAGCGAAGACCGTATGACCCACACCGGCATCCCGCAGCGATTGGGTAACCGGAGCGAGCAGGCCGGCGTTTACAATGCCTTGATCCGTGACGACGAGTACGCCCTGGTGACCCTCCGCCGCGAGCGTTGGGCCAATCTCTGCTACGGCCCCGTTGCCGCTGATCACTCTCGTGGGCACTACAAACGTCTGGACCGCCATTGCCGCTGACTCCTTCTCATGCGTGTGCAAAATGATGGCACGAGTGTAACAGGGCAGGTGTACCGTGGCAAACGAGGAAGAGGGCTCATTGTAATCGTAATCTACCCCTCTCCGTGCTGAGAATGGGTCGGTTCTTGGCGGCAATTCACAAGTTGGAGTCAAGCCCTATGCTCCCAGTATTCTGCCGCAGACGCTTGGCACTAGGAGCTACCAAATGCGACCTACTTGACTGTCACCTAGCGGTTGTATATGGTCTAACCAAAGCTGTGGATTCTCATAGGACCCCCCCCCCCACAGTTCGGTCGTTGAAAGAACGCTGTAGCGTTTCGTAGGAGAGGAGCTAGAGATGAGCAATTTGCACATGACTCGCCGCGGGCTGCTTGCTTCCGGCGTAACGGTTGGAGCATTTGGCCTGCTGGCGGCGTGCGGACAGGCGCAGACCCAGTCCACTGAGATGGATGGCGACCAGCCCAAGGCCGCAGAGCCGGCAACAGAATCCGGTCCTAAGACGCAGGATGTGAAGCTCAGTGTGCAGGATGGCGTCCGCTGGCAGCCGTGGGTGGAAGGCATTCTGAACGAACGTTTCCAGGCAAAGTACCCCAACGGTGAGGTCGTCTTCACGCCGCGTACGGGAGGACAGGCGCACACCTTTGTAGAGCTTTCAGTTGGATTGGCTGCCGGCATAATGCCCGATCTCTTCAAGATGGGACAGGCTATCGCGCCGTCCATCTATATGGTAGGGCTGGCTATCCCGCTGAACCCGTATTTTGCGCAGTGGGGCATGGAGCCCGACTTCCTGCCCAGCACCCTGGATACGGTCCGGGTCAAAGGGCAATTGCAAGGCATGCCCATGATGGCCGCCAATCGCTCCTATTGGATCCGCGATGACCACATGGCTGAGGCAGGTTTGACGCCGCCGACCGCGTGGACCATGGACGACCAAGCCGACTTCGCCACCACGCTGACAAAGTGGAAGGTGTTGGGCAAGGAGATTGAGCGGTACGGCTTTAACCCCGGAAACTTGGCTCGTGATCCCGAAGAAGCCGAATTGAACGGCATCGTCGAGTCGAACGGCGTGCAATGGGTCACCAACGGCAAGGCATCCGGTTTCGTGAACGGCCCTGAAGCGATCGCGGGACTGGAATTCCAGTTGCGCCGCAAGTTGGGATTCAATCCCCACGGCTCATCGTACGTAGGTCCGGAGTTCAAGGGCTACGGCGCTGGTTATGCCGGCGGCTACGTCTCCATGATTTGGGGCAACGCCGCCATCGGCCGCCGCGTCTCAACAGATGCCCCGGAAAATATCGACCAAGTCTTTGTCGCGCCTGAGCCCGTGGGCGACAAGCGTGCAGTGAGCCTTTCGTTCAACGACTGGCTGGGCATTGGCGCGGCTACCGACAACCCGGATGTGGTTTGGGACTTGCTGCTCACGGTGCATGAGGACGACGTGCTCATTGCCTATGATGAGTTGACGTTCTACTTGCCGCCGCGTGTGTCGGTAGCAGCCAAGGCCGCCTACGTGCAGGAAAACGCCTTCTTGTCCGGCTTGCTCCGCAATCTGCAGAATGTTGGGCTCGGACGACAGCCGATTCCGGGCTGGGACAAGATGCGCCCGATCATACTAGAAGAGCTGGCAAAAGCCGGCGCCGGCGAACTGGACGCCCGCGACGCGCTCGATAACGTTGCTGCGCGCTGGGATATAGTGCTCCAGGAACCTGGCATTCAGGCGTTCTACAACGAGTAGGAGCGAACCACCTCGGGCCCGATATGTCGATATTGACGCAATCAAGCCGGTCACACTGGGTGGGCCGGCTTGATTGCTTCGTTTTAGTGTCCATTGCGTGCACCCGTCGGAACGCGCCAAATGGAATGCGACTGGCTTTTAGAATTTCGTGCTTCTCCCGTCAGCGAACTGACGCCAAGCAGTGTTTCCTCTCAGCCCTCGAATGTGTCTAGCCAAACTCTGACCGCAAGACTGAGAGGGCCACGAACAAGGACATCCTACACACCGCCGGGGACGTCTTGCCCGGAGATGCGCAGGTAGTCCGGCTTTGGCGGCTGGCCGGTGTACTGGAATTCCGCCGCCATGTAGCTCATCGTAATCGCCCGCCGCGACTGCGCCGAGAGATTGGGCGCGGTGCCGTGCAGCAGCAGGCTATGGAAGAAGAGACCGTCGCCCGCCTCCATCGGCACGGCGATTACGTCACCGGTGTCGTAGTGCTGTTCGTTGATGATGAAATCATCCGGCACGCGTTCGTGGGGCACGGCTCCGCGCTTATGGCTGCCGGGAATGGCCGTAATGCAGCCGTTCTCCGGGGTAGCAGGCTCAAAAGGCATCCAGCACGAACTCAATGCCATCGGCTCAATCGGCCAATAGGGAGAATCCTGATGCATGCCTTTGGCGGATCCCACCTGCGCCGGTTTCATAAGCACCGAGTCGCGAAAAAGCTTCAGGTTCTCGCTGCCTATCAGAGCTTGCATGCGCTCCACAACTTCCGGCAAGGTGCCCAGCGCGTGAAAACGATCATCGTGAACGACGAGTCGATCGATCTTGCGATAGGCGTCGCCGCGTCGTGCGGGCCAGGGCACTTCGCCACGCTGGACGCGGGGCTCTACCTGAATCTTGACGCCTTCAGGTACGGGCAGGCGGTCATACATGTATTCTTCGAGCCGCTCTTTCAGTTCCGCGATGCCCTCAGCCGATACCAGACCCTTGATGAGGAGATAGCCGTTGTCCGCGTAGAAAGCTTTCTCTTCGGTGGTTACAGCAGTCATCTTTTATTCTCCTTGCCTCTTCCATTCTTCAGGTTCACCAATCCGAATAGCAAGTCAGCTATCCCTCGCCACTGTTCGCAGCTTCTACAGCACCTTTGCTGTTGTTGGCACTAGGTCTCTCGATACAGGGTGATCCTACCTCGCCTGTGTAACCATTCCTCATTGGTCAGGCAATCCAAAGCACCAGTTGTGGATGATCCTGTGTTCCTGATGACTTGCCTCAAGTAATTCCCAGGAGCCTCTGAATTTGCTTAGAGTTCGCAGAACAGAGGGTTACTCGAAAGCCGTGCTACTGCACTAAGGTACTATACCTACTTCGCACAGAATCCAGGTGAGATTAGACTCGCACTCGTCACAGCAGGCAAACTCATCTCCGACTCTGAATCGCCTTCTAGTTTCTTTCTGAAATAGCATACATGAGAAGTTGTCACACTTTGACCGATATGTTCCTGAGAATTCACAAACTGCAAACATTGATCTTATTCATTCTCCTAGTCTATGTCCTTGTCGATGGTTCTCATAGTGTAACGCAGGGAGTCTAGCCAACTCCTGTCTAGCTCATCGTGACCCAAAGGGTGCCTGTTATAAAGATACGTAAATCTATTCCAGTACTCTCTAGGCACCGGTACTCCATCGTTCCACAAACGGAGTAGATGTGGTCGAAGCTGAGTGTAGAAGTTATCGCGTTCTATTTCGTATGCCAACAATTGTGTTTCAAGGTCCCAGGGCAGCGGTGTGAGCGACCCGAATTGCCTGCAAAATTCCCTATATACTTCACTTGCCTCTACTATTAGATCACCCCATTTACCATCTCCTCCATGAGTGTAGATATTGTAACTTAGCTGTCGCTCCATTCCGGTCCGATTAGGCCGCTGACTCGAATTGAATCTCCCTTTCCACCACCCTGCTGCAGCCTTCGTCGCTAACTGCACGTATTCGATGCAGGCATTTCCGTCTTCGAATGCTTCGTTGCGTGCAATTGCAAGTGTCGTCTCGTGAGCAATGAGCACCGCGACCACGTCTTGACTTTCCTCACGATATATATCCTCGTCAATGACAATCGTACTGCGGGGGTACGGGTGGTAATAAGAGACCCAGCCATCCAACGAGCCAAGGATCAAGTCAGGACTGGCTTCTACGAACCATGCATATACCTCCCTGCCAAAGGGAGTAGTTTGTAAGAGATGAAGTGCATATTCAAGTCTTGGCTCGATTACCTGCTCTCCGGTAACGACTTGCGATGGAGTAGTGGCAGAAATCGATCCCGGAATTAGAAGCAAACAGATTCCCAGCGCGATTGCTAATGTAGAGCGCAAAAATGCCCTCCTTGGGTATTCAATGACAGACTATGGTTCAAATAGCAGAATCAATATAGTGCATTACCTCCTATTGGCCGTAACTGTCCTCGAATCTATTTACAAGGCTTTCAATTGCGAACATGTTTTGCGATCACCGAATAGTCTCACCTTGGAAACGGCAAAGAGATCGCGCCAAACAGTCATTTCATGCCGTCGGGTAGTAGCCTTCAAAACAATGCCGGTTGATGGGCTTCAAGCGGCCACGCGTCGTAACCCCTATCACGCAAGTGGGCGGAAAAGTGCTGCGGGCCGAACATGGTGAATATGCGCTGCGGTTGGGCGCGCTCCACGTACTCGTTGAGCTGAATCCAATCGCAGTGGTCGCTCAGCGGGAGCGCTTCATCGACGCGCATTTGAAACTTGTAAGATGGATTTATTGCCCAGCCGCTAAGTAGGAGCGTGCGAAAGGGCTCTAGGGCAAAGGTCTCACGCCGGTTGCGCACGTGCGGTGGCATGAGCACCACGGTGCCTTCCTCGCGCCTGCCCCGCCAACGATGCAATCGGCCGGGGAACTCTGCGCCCATTTGCAGGTAGACTGCCGTCATGGCGAAAGTAGATTCGTGTACCTGCACGTTGAAGCCCGCTTCCAACAAGATATGGAGCGCCTCCTGTCCTTTACCCAGGCTGTAGGCAAGCACCACGGGCACTTCTCCGTTTCGCAGCGTCTCCCTTACCCAGGCGCATACTTGGTCTATCACACTTTTGCGCGCTGGGAACACATACGCGGGATGCCCAAAGGTGGCATCGATGATAAGCGTATCGCACGCAAGCGGCGTTGCAGGCTGCCCAAAGAGATCGTGCCCCAAGTGCAGGTCGCCAGTGTACACGATGCGTTCGCCCGTAGCGTGGACGTCAATGGCAACTTGGGCCGCGCCCAGACAGTGGCCTGCCGGATGGAGGGTCAGCGTGAAGTCGTCGCGCACCAATGGCTCGCCATACGTTAGCGGCATTGCCTGCTTGATCTTCATGCGCTGTGCGGCCAGGGCTATGGTCTCAGCCGTGGCAAGGACGTGATGATGCGAGGCAAGGTGGTCGCTATGGGCGTGAGAGATGAAACCCTCCGGTTTGACTCTCCGAGAATCGAGCCAAAGCTCCAGCGAGGGAAGAAAAATACCGGGTTCGATCGGTGTCTGCATGCGGGGCTTTCTAGTGTTGGGAGCTGAATGGATGAGTAGCTATATGTAAGCCCTAACCAAAGGTAGCATGCGGCGGCTGTGCCGCCAATCCAATCGCACCGGCTGCGCTTGCCGGTGATCTGAAGGCGATAGCGCCTGACAGCACGCGCAATAGCGTCGATGCGTGCTGCTGGCAGGAACTTTCATGCGCAACGATGCGCGATGCCAGCAGCTCAAGTACTCGGCAAGGTAGACGCTACGAGTTCAACCGCCCGGTTGATGAAGAGGCCCTGCGTGCCCAGGGCGTAGTGTGAAGGAGCCAGTTCGTCATCCTGATACGAGCCGACTTCGTAACCGCCGCGGGGAATCTCGCGGTCCGACGGCACGTAGCCGATCATATCGTTTGCCATGCTCACGTGTACGACGTCGAGGCCAAAGATATCTTTCACCCGCGTTCTAGTTTCCATGCCGTATTCCAGGAAGAATTCACCGGGGAAGCCCACAAACACCAGATGTCCGACGCGAATAACCTGCAACTCGGTCTCCAAGCCATCGGCCAACGTGCCTGCTTCGATCTGGCGGAGAATGCGCTGCGCCCAACGGGCCTTGCAGAAGGGCAGGGGTCTCCCGGTGTCGGGGAACGCACCGCTTTCAAGAACTTCGCGCAGATACGCGGCCGTCGGCGGTGTGCTAAAGGGAGCAACGATGGGCGCGCTGACCGCCGCTACACCGTCTAAAGGCTTGGGAAAAATACCTTCCCGCACTTTCACTACCTCTGCACCCATGATGCGCCCTTCGCGCTCAAGCTCCGCAAAGACAGCCGAGCGGAAGCTGCCCTCCCCGGTAGTGTAATTGGGGCGAATGTCACCGTGGCAACCGAGCAGAAAACCCACCACGCAGTCATCACCGTATACGTCCTCCACAAACGACCGTGCGGGACCGGGATAGTCGGCGCTGATGGCAAAATTGTCGCTCATACTCGTGGGATGGCAGGCGTAATTGAAAATGATCCCCGCCGGTTCGCCGGATTCGTTGTCAAAGCGCAGTACCGGCAGCGAGTGGTCCACCAGGCCGTCGGGGCGCGGGCAATTGACAACCGCGCCGTTTCGCTCGCCCCGGCGATTGATGGCGAGGCCGTACTGCCCGGCGCCAATGTCGGCTACTACGGTCTGAAACCCCTGCATCGCCATTGCGACGACGCCCGCGAGCTTGTTCTCCAGCTCTTCCAGGTAGTCCATATCCAGAATTGGCAGCGCATAGGTCAATTCTTCGTCGGGAATGCCGCCGGGATACGGTACGCTCGCGCCCGGCAGCCCGGCCCCCCAATCTTTGGTATTCGGGCCGCTGTGGGCGTGGGTCATGCCAAGCATGACGTGGGAACCCGGAATACCGGTTAGCGCCGTGACCTTCTCACGCACGGCGTGCGTGCGCTGCAAGGAAATATCTACGAGGTCGGCGCCGATTACGGCAGCAGTGGTTTCTCCGTCGGTAAACACGTAAGCGGCGGCATAGAGTTCGTCGTGAATGTCATCTGAAGGCTGCTGGCGATTGCCGTAGCCGCCAAGATGCGTACCTACCGGCGGTGTTATGTTGACTTTCGCCGCACCCATGCGCACGCTACCGGACATCATCGCCCTTCTTTCTCTTCATGCCTTTTCGTGAATTCGTCTTGCTCACCCACACAAGAGATCAGTACAACTTCTGCGCAAGCGCCAAAACCCGGCCTACAACGAAGTCCTCGGTCTCAGGCTTGAACGGCGCCGGGTACCAAAACCAGCGGAAGAAGTCTGCCGGTTCCGAACCACCCTCTGGATAGGCGCGCGCCGTGCAGACATAACCTACTTCCGAATTGCTGTAGCCAAGTGTGAGCGCCATCTGCGCCTGGTGGCTTGCCTGGAGTTCGCGCTCGATCGCCAAGCCGATTTCCACAAAGACCTCGCCGCCCATTGCGACAATTGTGATACCGCCCAGCCGAACTACCTGGACCTCCATGTCTACAGTAGTGGGCAACTGTTCGCCCTTTTCGAGCTGCTCTATGAGGTAGTCGACCCATGTCTCCCAGCGCTTGCCGCGGGAATCCGCCCGGAATGCCCGAAGTTCGTCGATAGTAGGCGGCTCCTGGAAGGGCAGCGGGAGCTGCTCTCGGGCGACAGCAATGGGATAGCCCACTGCCATGTGGCTCTCCCGCGCCGCACGCACGGCGACAGCGCCGGCGCCCCGGCCAAGCGCCTGTATCTCTGCTGCTGTGCAGGGATGAAAGCGATCGCCGTCCGGCGTGAGCACGCGCGGACGGATGTTGCCGCCGCAGCCGGTTAGGAAAACCGCAATCGGAGACCCTTCCGCGGCAAAAGACCGCTCAATTTCGTCTTTGGCCGGTGAGATGAAGTCACCGCCGATAAGTGGGTTGCCGCGATAGTCAAAGCCGGTGCCGTGGCAAGCCACCGAGAAGACTACGGCAAGTACCGAGCCGTCCAAACGGTCCACGCGCACTACCCGCGCCCGGTTGTCAACAGTATCCTCATAGTTGGGCAGCATGCTGGATGTGCCGTCCACAACTTTACGGCGATTGATGGCGAACATGCCTTCTGCCTCCCCGATCGCGAGTGAGGCAGGCTCCAAGGCTGCGTCCGCACGCGCCACCGTATCGGCGATGCGCTGAATGACCCACGCTCGGTACTCCATGTCCACGGGGTCCGGCGAAAGCACTGAGATGCTTGGCCCCGAGTGAGTATGGGACGCGTTCAGGAGGACACGGTCTCCCGGAATTCCGACCTGTTCGGCGATGCGCGCCCGAATTGCCGCTGCCAGCGATGCTTCCATGTAGATCAGGTCATTGCCTACCAGCGCGACCTTTGTCGCACCGTCGTCTAAGACCACGGCGGTGCTGTATAAATCGTCAAGCACTCCGACCGACGTGACCGTCATGCCGCTCTGCAGCAGACCGCCGACCGGCGGCGTGATTTGCGATTTGGCCGCGCCCGCCCACAGTGGCGCTCGTTCCGGCAGCACTTCATCGGCTCTTACTGTCTGCATCATGCGTTGCCGCTCCCTCGTTCAACTAAGGAGTACATTCGTGCGTACTACCACTACTATCGATCCAGAGCCATCAAAGTAGCGGTACTGCGGAACTAAAGAAAGAGCAGTACAAGTCGCGTAAGCAGCGACTGCATGCCCACGCTCATCCTACTGCTTCGGTATCAAAATCAACGAGTATGCAAGCTGCAATACTATATTCGAATTTAGGAAAACTCCTTGAAACACTCATCAAAGAGTCTCCATCAATTGCTGCTATTCGCTATCATGATGCAGTGAGTTAAATCCTGCAAGTAGCGCAGAAAGCGTTTTGTGTCGGCTCTTGCTTGAGGCTGTATCCGCCAACGAGATGCCTTCCGCATCCTTTGGCAGCCCGGCTCGTCAGTCCGTCATGCTGCAAAGCCCATTGACAGTATCGGGGCAGACTATTTTGACTAGAAGCTCGTGTGCAGCGATTCCCAGATTCCTCGCTGCGCGGAAGAAACGAATCCACGTTCCCTGAAGGGCCAAGACGAAGATTTCGTATTTTAGCAAAGAGAAAGGCAAGCCATGGTCGCGGCAGACGTTCGACAGCTAGTCATTGACATTTGCGGCGGTCTAGGCGGCGATGAAGGGATTCTCTTCGGTGACAGTGAGCAGGAAGTGAGCGGCATACAAGTGTGCTGGATGGCAAGCCTCGATGCCATCCAGCATGCAGGGAATGCCGGCGACAATCTCATCATTGCCCATGAAGATCTTTACTTCCCCTCGTGGCGTCCCCAGCACAGCGTTACCCCGGTTGAGTATCTAAGCTGGCGCGTCAACCAACGACGCATCGGTCTGCTCTCCAGCCAGGGGATTACGGTTATCCGAGTACACGGGACTTTGGATCGGTACTGCGTGTTCACGGCGTTTGCCGAAAAGCTTGGCCTCGGCACGCCCGCGGCAGATGATGGACCCTACCTAAAGGCGTATGACCTCCCGCCGGGCGCCACATACGGCGCGCTCGTGGAGCGCGTCAAGCGTGCGCTGGGCATGGAAGCGGTGCGCGCGACACCACACGATCCGGCGGCTCCGGTCCATCGGGCCGGGCTGCCTTGGGGCGGTCTGGGACTCTTTGTGAACGTCGGGTACATGCAGTCTATTCTCAAGTATGGCTGCGACGTGTTCATTGCAGGAGAGAGCGACAACTACGGCATGCACTTTGCCATGGAATCGGGCGTGCCCATGATCGAGACAAGCCACGAGGTGAGCGAGAATCCCGGTCTCGCCCAGTTTGCGCGAGAGCTTCAGGCTAAGTTGCCTGAAATACCGGTGCACTTCTATGAAAACCCCATGCCTTGGCGTTGGTGGTAGCATGGAATTAGGATCAGCAGACACTTGGAGAGACGATGAAACGTGGCAGGCATTCTTGACGCGGTATTGCTGGACGCGTTCGGCACACTCTTTGCGCCGGTATCTGCCGGCTCGCCACCTGCCCACCTCTCTCGGCTTCTCACCTCAGACGGCGTTCGCATAACTCGCGAGACTGCGGAGAAGGCGATCGTTGCCGAGGTAGGGCTGTACCGCGCAAAGTTCCCTCACATTCGCACTGCGCAAGAGCTGTGGGAGCTTGAGTACGAGGCGACCGATCTTGTGCTGGCTGAACTTGGTCTCACACAGTTTCCACGCGACCGGATGCGTCAACATCTGGTCGATCTCTTCAAACTCACCGCCTATCCCGATGCGGAACCCGCCCTTGAACAACTGAGAATGCGAGGGTTGGCGCTTGGCGTGGTGAGCAACTATAACGCGTTGCTGAGACCGCATTTGGCAGATCTCGGCTTGGCGGACTGGTTCAGCGTGTTCGTCAACTCTGCCGACTTTGGCAGAGCAAAACCACACACCAGCATCTTTCATGAAGCCATTAGACAACTGGGTGTGCCGCCTGATCGCGTACTCTACATTGGAGACGACGTACAGAACGACTACCACGGCGCCTTGCAGGCGGGTCTGCAGGCGGTCTTGCTCAATCGTGACTACGTGCCTCTGCCGGCAGACATACGCGCGATCGCTAGTCTGACCGATCTTCCACGCCTACTGGATCAGCAGTATCTCTAGGCGCCAGCTTCATGAGGCTTTCGCAGCACTGCACAGACTGAGAGACCTACAGGTAGATTCCAGTGCTTGATGAAGTGCCGCTCTAGAGACAGGAGCCACTGTAAAGCAGCGTTGAGCGGCCTCCACACCGGCTGCACATCTGACCTGCCTTCGCTGTTCAGCTTCATGATTAGTCGCCATAGTATGGCCAGCGGCAGCAAGACCGTATTCAGATGCGTAACCCTCTCCACTTCGAATCCCGCAGCAACAGCCTTTTGCCGCACTTCGCGCGCAGTGTATCGGTGGTGTGCGTGCACCGCAGCGTCATGAGCGCTCAAGAGCCATTGATAGGCGGGTAATCGAATGACACAGTAGCCGCCGGGAACGAGCAAACGCCAAAATTCTCGGAGCGCTGCTACATCGTCAGCGGACTGCACGCTGCAAAGCACGTCAAAACTGAATAACAAATCGAAGGCCTTGGATGCAAACGGAAGACTGGTGACGGAGCCCTGCACGAGGGCCTTGATGTCGCGCTGGCGGCAATATGCGAGCGCCTCGGGCTCTATGTCCATCCCGGACAGGTCTCCCAAATAGGAAAAGTGCGTCAAGTTCGCACCGGTGCCGCAGCCCGCGTCCAGTACTCTAGGTTTCCTAGCGCTCAACTCTATACCCTCGAGGTGTACGCCCGTAAGCATGCGCATCGCCCTATACCACCAGAATTCATCTTCCAGGCGGTACATGGAGTGATATTCTTCACGCTCCATCGGCTGTCACTTTGTCCTTGCTCGGATACAGCTTCCTGAATTCGCGAAGAAACCAAGCACACCCCTACACACGGCATTGACGTCATCGTCCGTCAGCTCAGGAAACATAGGCAGCGAGAGAACCGTGCGCGCAAGCCGCTCTGCAACGGGAAACTGCCCCGCAAGCGCGTGCCATTCGGGATAGGCGTCGAGCTGGTGCAAGGCATGGGGGTAATGCACTTTCGCGCCGATGCCGCGTTCAGCTAAGTACGACGCCAGCGCATCCCGCGCTGCGCTCTGGATGGCGTAAAGATGGTAGACATGATAGTTCTCAGCCCCTTCTACCGGCGTCTCCAGTCCTTCAAGGTGGCTGAAAGCCTCGGTATACCGCTGGGCGATTTTACGTCTGCGCTCGCTCCAGGCAGTGAGGTGCGGCAGCTTCGCTCGCAGAATCGCTGCTTGAAGCTCGTCGAGGCGCGAGTTTCGCCCCTTGACGACGCTCATGTAGCCTTCGGCAATGCCACCGTGCCGCAACACGCGCAGGTGGGCCGCGAGATCGGGACTGTCAGTCACCACTGCGCCGCCATCGCCATATGCCCCCAAATTCTTCGTTGGGTAGAAGCTAAATGCACCTAAATCGCCGAGGCTGCCGACCGGTTGACCCCGGTACGCAGCGCCATGGGCCTGTGCAACGTCTTCAACTACCCATAAGTTATGCTGCTTCGCTATCGCGTTGATGGGCTCCATGTCCGCCGGTTGCCCGTACAGATGCACCGGCACGATCCCCTTTGTGGCAACCGTAATCGCCGGCGCAATGCGCGCCGGGTCCAGCGTAGCGGTCTCGGCAGAAACATCGACCAGCACGGGAGTTGCGCCCGTAGCGGTCACCGCAAGCGCGGTAAAGTTAGCCGTGAACGCCGGGATGATGACTTCATCACCCGCTCCGATGCCGCATGCCCGCAGCGCGAGTTCAATTGCGTCCGTACCGTTCCCCACGCCGACACACGCTGAGACCCCACAGTAATGCGCAAACTCCTGCTCGAAGCCCTGCAATTCGTTGCCCAGCACAAACCAATTGGAAGCGAGGACTCTGTCGATGGCGCGCCGGACATCAGCTTCAATAGCGGTGAATTGACGTTCGGTGGTGAACTGGGGGACGTTGGTTCTAGGCTTGTCGATGGATGCGGTCATGCTACGTGTTGCCCGCCTGTAAGCTGCCCTCCTGTAGCGTCGCGACCATCTCTGCATCCCAGTAAGCAGCTTTGTGCTCGTAGTAGTACGCAAATGTTTGCGCCAAACCCTCAGCCAGGTCTGTCGTTGGCGCCCACCCGATGCCTTCCCTGATCTTTGTCGAATCGAGGTAGACGCTGCCGATGTCGATGGCCTTGCGCTCAGGCGGGAAGGGTACAAGCTCAAACCGGTCGGAGGGGAGCCCTGCCGCTTCCAAGAGAAGCTGCACAAGCTGCAAGTGGCTGACCGGACGCAGTCCGCCGACGTTGAAGACTTCACCTATTGCCTCATCGTGCGCGCCCGCCAGCAGCAACGCCTCAACCACATCATCTACGTAGACGTAGTCGCGCAATTGCTCGCCGGTTCCGAAGACTCTAAGCCTTTCATTTGCGAGAACTTTGCGCACAAAGTGGTAGATGACTCCCATGCGGCCTTCCGCATCTTTCAGCACCTGCCGCGGGCCGTAGACATTGGTCAATCGCAGCACTGTTGCTGCGATGCCATGGGCGCGGTGATAGACCAAGTGGTATTGCTCACCTGCCCACTTGGTAATGCCGTTCACGTCAGTCGGCTCGATGGGATGAGCTTCGTCAACAGGCACATATTTCGGCACGCCATAGAATTGTCGGGTACTCGTGTATACCACACGGGCTTGGGAATTATGCTGTCGGCAGGCTTCGAGCAGATAAATTTGGGAGCGGGCATTGATGTCGTTATCCGTTAGGGGGTCTTCCATGCTGCCAATGTGGCTAACTTGCCCCGCGAGGTTGAAAATGTAGTGCTGCCCGCGGACAAGGAAGTTGATGGCGTGCTGGTCGCGCACATCTGTGATGTTCACTGCCAACTTGTCGCGAATGTTGGCAACGTTGTACATGTTGCCGCCGTGATCCGGCACAAGCGAGTCGATTATGAGCACCTGGGCCCCAAGCCGCACCAGGCGCTGTGCCAGATTGCTGCCAATGAACCCTAGTCCGCCAATGACAAGCACGCGCTTGCCGCGATAGACGCAATCTAGATCCAATGCCGGTCCTATTCTCTAACTATTCCCGTTAGCGTTATCGTCCATCAGCCCGCCGGGAAGTTCCCCTCCCGCGTTGACACCCAGGCCCCTGCGTGCCGTCTCGATACGGAGCACACTCTCAGGCTGCACATTGCCGATGTTTACGTCGGGGCCGAATGTCTCCATCAGCCAGCGGGCGAGTGAATCCGGTTCGGAATATGAAGTGCCATCGATCCAGGGGCCCGTGAGTTCGAACATGAGCTTCTCAAGCGGCGCAGCTTCTACAAGCTGTGTAACCAGCGCTCTGTCACGACCATGGGAGAATATCTCCGCCGCTTCGACAAGCACCTTGCTGCTCCCGGCTTCCAGGCATGCCCGAATGTCGTCCTCTAAGCTAACGGTGACGGCCAACCCCTCTTTCTTTCCCACTTCGCCAAAGACTTCCAGGCCATACACCTCTATAGCCCTAGCGATGAGGCCCCGCTTCTCGTCCAATGAGATTGAAAGCAGATTGTCGGACACCTCTATAGCGCGAAAGCCGATATCCCTCGCCTCCGCCAGATAGGCATCCACTTTACCACAGAGCACAGCGTACTCAAGGAACTGTCCGCCAGGATATGGCAGCACCCCGAACTGCTTGTAGCTCTCGATCTTCTGCATAACCAGGTCGCGCGGTAAGAGTCGCGCTACGCCCACGGCGATTTTGGCAGAATCTATATACTCACTCGCGAGCGCAAGTATGTCCGCCTGCTGGTGGAGACCGAGCCCAAAGTCGATCATCATGGTTAGGCCGGCCGTGCGGGGCTTGGCGGGTCGCTCCAGCATGGGGATGGCGGCAAAGGCGTAGTCGGTCATCGCATACTCTCTAAATGCCAAGAATGCGTGCCATGTTACCGTAGAACACTTGGTCTTTATCCAACGAGTCCGCACCTAGTCGGTCCAGGAATGCGTCATACGCGGTGACCACGTCCGGGATTTCCGGCGGTGTGACGTCTGAACCGAACACAAGCTTGTGGGTTATGCCCGCCCCGGCGACGGCTTGGTACATCATATCGTGGACCACTTTGCGGTTGCCGTAGCGGACAGTAATTGGGCCGCTCAGGTCCCAATAGACGTTTTCATTCCAACGCGCCACCCACGCAGCCTCGGCAAATGAAGGCGAGCCCAAATGCGCGCCAATCAGCGTAAGCGTGGGAAAGGCCCGGGCAATTGGATCGAGCATCCAGGGCATCATGCGGGCAGTACTCACGTCTTCTTCACGAGAACCGCTGCCCGGCGCGCGAAAGAGCTGTCCCGTGTGAAAGAGAAATGGCATATTTCGCGCCTCGGCCCGTTCATAGATCGGATAGTATTTCTTGCTGTCGTAGTTGTCCAAGGGCCTGATTGTCTTGAGACCGCGAAACCCCATGTCGCATAGCTCGTCTACCACAGCGGGCTCATCGACCCCAAGGCGAACATAGCCAAAGCCAATGATAAAATCCGGTTGGTCTTTGATGAGTTTCGCCACAGCATCATGTACGGGCGGGTTGCCGGTGGAAAGCATACACAATCGCTGGCAGCCAAGCGCGCGCTCCGTGCTGAGAAGATTCTCGAGTTGGCGCTCGATGGGAATTTGCGATCCCGTCGGATCGAAGGCCGTCTGCGGATAGTGGACGTGGGCATCGATGAAGCGTCGGTACGCCATTGCTGAGTCCCCTGCTACACACCTAGAGTTTCACGGATACATTGGCGGCTCAATACTGCATCTTCCTTAACAGAGCGATGGGCCTCCATGCCGTGCCCCGGCTCGATTTCGACCACCACCCAGCCGCCGTAGTCCGACTTCTTGAGGGATCCGGCTACGGCTTGCCAGTCGATAGCGCCGTCTCCGATTGCCTCCACAAGCACACCGTCGGGTCGGCAGTCCTTGTAATGCACGTACCCGATGCGGGAGCGAAACGAGTCAATGAAGTCTACTGCGCCTGCCGTGCCGATAACGCGTGCGGCATTGGCAATGTCGTAAGCCAAACTGATGTGCGCCGGGTCGAGCTCGAGAATGCGGCGCATTTCACGGAAATCGCCTTCCAACTCAGGTCCGTGGGTATGATGGAAGCAGTGTGCGCCATGGTCGGCAAAGAGCGCACACGCGTCATGTAGATGCTTGTTTTGCGCCGCCAATTCCTCATCGGTCTTGGCTCCGCCCTGCTTCGCAGCCGGGCTAATCAAGACGGTGCTGCAGCCGATGGCCTGGGCAAAAGCGGCAATGATCTGCAGATTGGGTAACGTTTGCTCGCTGGCAACGTCGTCCGCATAGAAGACGCCCCCGGTATGCAACGCCGCCAAAGCCAGACCGTGGTCGGCGATAAGCGCGCCTACCTCCGCCGGATCGGGCATGGTGGTTGTTTCGCTGTCGCCAGCCGGGGGCGCGCCGCCGGGACGCAGAGCGTTGAACCTGCCACCGGCGAGAAAGTGATAGCCAATTTCCACGCCGCCATAGCCGGCTTCCGCTATCTGCTGCAGTACGGTGTCGAGGTTTTCCGCAATGGGAAGCTCGCGGAGCCAGGCATTTGCCTGAATGCCTATCTGTATCTCGGCCATTGATACACCTTTCCCATCAAAGCGTACGGCTTCACCAGTGCAACTCTCCAATCTGTATTCCGCCCGGGTCGGAGCCGGAAGGCTGGCGACAAATCGCGTGCAACCCTAAAACGACTTTGCCCATGGTTCCAGACTAATAGATGGCTGCAAGCGTGTACTATCTCGTGCCCTAAGCCGGATTCCGACCAACCGATTCGCAAGAAAATTGGCCGACTGCGCAACGTGAAACAGACGCAAACGAGAAATCACACCTGACTATCACCTTGAGTGTTCAACGGCCCTAGGATACCATGAATTGCGATGGATAACTGTTGGGGGGCAAGCAAGACTACCAGCGCATGACATGTGCGGGCGGACGCTTCAGAGGCGTGGCCGCTCACAGGCAATGCATAGGACCAATGGGGAATAGCTCTTGAACATCATTCTTATCGTGTCCGACACGTTTCGTTACGACCACATTGGCGCCAATGGCAATCCGGACATTCGGACGCCCCATCTCGATGCATTCGCTGCGGAATGTGTCAATTTTGACAACGCCTACGTTGGTTCGTTCCCGACAATCCCCCACCGCACGGACTTACTTGCCGGCCATTATGTCTATCAGACTCGCGGCTGGGCGCCGCTCGCGGCCGGAGAGGATACCTTGGCCACGCTCCTCGGACGGGAAGGGTATGTCAATCAGATGGTGGTCGACCACGTGCAACTCTTTCGCCCGGGCATGAATTTTCATCAGGGATTTGACGGCTGGCAGGCGGTGCGCGGCCAGGCCGGAGAGCCGTACATCACGGATCCCATTCCGATTGAATTGCCGTGCGCGCCGGAGAAAATCCGCATGCCCGAGGCGGCGATTCGCTATCTCAAGAACGTCCACTACCGCACGCACGAGCGCGATCACTTTGTGGCGCAGACGTTTTCGCAGGCAGCCGACTGGCTCGAACGCAATTACACGCATGAAAAGTTCTTCCTGTACGTTGACACCTTCACGCCGCATGAGCCCTGGGACCCGCCGCAGCACTATACAGACATGTATGATCCCGGCTACGAGGGTGAAAAGATATTTTGGCCGCGCTACGACCGTATCGATTACCTCACGGAGCCGGAGCTCAAGCACGCCCGCGCGCTCTATGCCGGCTCGGTATCGCTCGTGGATACTTGGTTCGGGCACTTCATCCAGCGGGTCAAGCATCTCGACCTGTGGGACGATACCATGATCGTCTTCAATGCCGACCACGGCTTCTATATTGGCGAACACGGCTACATTGGCAAACACACCGTGCTCGAGCCAAAGCAGGGCTGGCCGCTGTACCGCGAGGTGTCGCGCGTCCCGCTCCTCGTGCACGTGCCGGGCATTGCTGCACGTCGCACGGACGCACTTGTGCAGGCAATTGATGTCACGCCCACCGTGCTGGACGTAGCCGGTGCAACGGTGCCTGGCGGACTGCATGGAAGTTCGCTGCTCTCCTTGCTGGACGGTGACAGCGACACACACCGCGACGCCGTTGTCAGTTCCCCGTTGCTGCCCCAGGCAGACGACGTGCTGGTCTACAGCACGATAAACGACGGCGAGTGGACGCTCATGGATCCCGGCAATCGCGGTATCGAGGCCGCCGAACTCTACAACCTGTCAGCGGATCCGAATGAGGAACAAAACGTCATTGCAGACCATCCCGATGTAGCCAAGCGGCTTCACGATCGCTATCTAGAGGAACTGGCAGATCTGGGGACCGAGGAAGCGCGGGTTGGTCTCCGGCGTTGGCCGAGCGACACCTAGAGGGGTACGAAGCAATTAAGTAGGACAAGAGAACGCGCCGTCTCGCAATGCCAATGCCGTGAGAGAATTTCAACCAGGCAGGGATAGTCCGCGGCCATCTAACGTTGCAAGTCTACTTTCAAGGAGATAGCAGCGAACTGGGGGCTAGAATCCACGTCAATCGGCTGGCGAGAGCCGCTCCATGCCGCCCAGGTAAGGCCGCAAGACCTCAGGAATGACTACGCTGCCGTCTGTTTGTTGGTTGTTTTCCAGGACGGCGGCATAGAGGCGAGCCGAGAAGGCCAAGCCGGAACCGTTGAGGGTGTGGACGAATTCGGGGCGCGCTTGGGCGCCGGGGCGGTAACGCACGTTGATGCGGCGCGCTTGAAAGTCTTCAAAGTTAGAGCACGAAGAGACTTCCTGCCACTTGTCGATGCCGGGGCACCAGACCTCCAAGTCGTAGCACTTCGTCGCAGCAAAGCCCAGTTCGCCGCCACAGAGCTCTACTACGCGGTACGGCAGATCGAGCTTTTGCAGCACTTCCTCCGCGTCTTCTCGCAGCGATTCTAGCTCAGCGTATGAGGTCTCCGGCTTGACGAACTTGACCATCTCCACCTTCTCGAATTGATGCATGCGGAGCAGGCCCCGGGTATCCTTGCCTGCCGCGCCCGCCTCGCGGCGGAAGCACGGCGTGTACGCAGTGTACTTCAGCGGCAGCGCGTCGGCGTCTAAGATCTCATCGCGGTGGATGTTGGTCACCGGAACTTCCGCGGTCGGGATGAGAAAGAGGTCGTCAGGATCGGTGCGGTACATGTCTTCCTCGAATTTTGGAAGCTGACCGGTGCCCGTCATCACCTCGCGCCGCACCACGAATGGCGGCCAGACTTCCAGGTATCCGTGGTTTTGCACGTGCAAGTCCAGCATCCAGCTTCCAAGCGCGCGCAAGAGACGCGACCCATCGCCCTTGAACAGGGCAAACTGCGCCCCCGCAATCTTCGCGCCCCGGGGGAAGTCTAAGATGTCCAGGGCTTCACCAATATCCCAATGCGCTTGCGGTTCAAAGCCGAATTGCGGTTGCTCGCCCCAAGTGCTCGTTACAATGTTTTCATCTTCAGTCGTCCCAATTGGCACGCTGCTGTGGGGGACGTTCGGAATCTCCAACACGGTTGCAGTGATGCGTTGCTCAATCTCAGCCACGGCGCTATCGAGTTCCTTAACTCGTTGGCCCACTGCGCGCATCTGCTCGCGCAAGGCGGTGAGCGCCTCTTTGTCCTTAGCGGCCCCGATGGTCTTCGAGGTGCGATTGCGCTCCGCTTTCAGCGCTTCGCTCTCCTGGAGCAGCGCACGCCGCTCACTGTCCCAAGCCACAACCTGATCGATCACGCCCGGGTCTTCACCGCGTCGGGCTATGCCGGCTTTGACTTCCGCCGTTTGCTCACGGATACGCCGTATATTGAGCATCATTCCGTCTCCCGGGTACGCACAGGTGGGAAGAGAATCACATCGCGAATGGACGCGCTATTCGTAAAGAGCATTGCCATGCGGTCGATGCCGATACCGATACCGCCCGTAGGCGGCATGCCATATTCCAATGCCAAGAGAAAGTCCTCATCAAGGGGTTGCGCTTCCTCATCGCCGGCGGCGCGCTCCCGTACCTGCTCTTCAAAGCGCTGGCGCTGGTCCAAAGGATCATTGAGTTCGCTGAAGGCATTGGCGATTTCAAGGCGGCCCACAAATGCCTCGAACCGCTCGACCAGCCGGGGATCGTCCTCCCGGCGCTTTGCGAGAGGAGAGAGCTCTACCGGATAGTCGAGAAGCAAGGTGGGTTGCACAAGTGTGGGTTCCACACGCTCTGCCAGTAGTTCATCCACAAGCGTGGCCCACGTGACGCGCTCCGGTGCGCTAATACCGCACGCTTGCACTTGCGCGAGCAGCGCGTCAGTCTCGGGATGCGCGTAGATATCAATGCCTGTGACCGACTCTATGGCCTCATGCAATCTGACACGTTGCCACGGCGGCGTGAAATCAAGGACGTCATCGCGGTACGGAATCTGCGGCGTACCGTGAACGGCGAGCGCAACCGCATAGTAGAGCTGCTCGAGGAGGTCCATCATATCTGCGTAGTCGGCATACGCTTGGTACGCCTCAAGCATGGTGAATTCGGGATTGTGGTCGCGGTCCATGCCCTCGTTGCGAAAGGTGCGGCCGACTTCGTAGACGCGTTCAAAGCCGCCGATGAGACAGCGCTTGAGGTAGAGTTCTGTGGCAATTCGCAGGTAGAAGTCCTGATCGAGCGCATTGTGGTGCGTCACAAAGGGGCGGGCAAACGCACCGCCGTAGAGTGGTTGCAGCACGGGGGTCTCGACTTCCAAGTAATCGCGGGCATCGAGAAATGTGCGCACCTCGCGAACAATCCGGCTGCGCACCGCAAACGTATTGCGCACTTCCGGGTTAGCCGCCAGGTCGAGATAGCGGCGGCGCAGTCGCGTCTCGGTATCCCGCAAGCCGTGGAACTTTTCCGGTGGATTCTGAAGCGCCTTGGCAAGCATCTCGATGCGATGCACCTCCAGAGTCATCTCGCCGGTACGTGTGCGAAACAGCACACCCTCAGCGCCTATGACATCACCAAGATCATAGAGGTCGATTGCCGTTGCGAAAGCCTCTTCCCCAAGATTATTGAGCCGCAGGTAGAGTTGAATGCGGCCGGAAGCGTCGTCTATGTGGGCAAACGCCGCCTTACCCATCTTGCGGACGGTGAAGATGCGGCCGGCGAGACGAATGGTCTCTCCGGCGGCGGCAAGCGTTTCAAAGCAGTCGAGAGCTTCTTGGGCGGCATGGGTGCGCGCAAAGCGTAAGGGGTAGGGCTCAATGCCCTTGTCGCGCAAGGCCTTGAGCTTGCGGAGGCGGAAGTCTTCTGCCGAGCTGCCTGAGTGTTGACCCGATTCCGTGACTACTTTACCTCTTGAATCGTGTACGATAGGGTGCCGGCCGGCACCTCGACGACCACTTTATCGCCAACACGATGGCCCATGAGGGCGTGCCCTACGGGGCTTTCATTCGAAATGCGGCTTTCCAGAGGATCGGCCTCCGCCGCGCCAACTATCGTATAGGTTTCGCAGTTGCCGTCTTCATCAGCGACAATAACCGTTGCCCCTAGATCCACCTCGGTACTCGCGTGATGTTCGGATACCACCGCTTCGCGAAGAATGTGTTCAATCTCTATAATGCGGCCTTCAACAAAGGCTTGCTCTTGCTTAGCCTCATTGTACTCGCCCATATCGGAGAGATCCCCACCGAATTCCATGGCCTCATGGATTCGCTTCACGATTTCAGGACGCCGAACAGTCCTAAGTTGCTCTATTTCTTGGAGAAGCTTGTCTCTGCCCTGAGGCGTCAGCATATGCTGCTCCGCCATGCCCGCACCCTCCTATAAAAGAATATGACGGAAAAGGGACCTCCACTGGTCGCTCTTTTCCAGTCACCCCTATAGTAGCAGGTCATGCGGCCAACGGTCAACGGTTGGGTGATCCAAGTACGCGGGGCAGGAGACCAAGCCCAAGAAGACCTTTGCGTTACTCCGTCATTCCGGCGAAAGCCGGAATCCAGAGGCGGCGTGGGTGGTTAGGGATCGCTCGCCGTGAAGCCGTTCTTCACCCCCAGCCCGACCTTCCCCATCAGGGGGAAGGGGCTTTGCAAAGGTCTCCTAAGGCAGTAGCAAGTCTTGATTCAATGCGTGCGGGGGTCGCTATTCGGACACACCTAAGTCGTTGCGTAAGACTACGGGGAGAAGAGTAACCTCCTCCCCGTAGTTCGCCCCTCCGGTTGAAAGACAGCCAGCCTTCCCCAGGGTTATTGGTTACTGAGGAATTCATCCATCGACGTCTGGCCCTTGTCCTCAAAGAGCTGCATCGCGTCAGGAATAGTCGCCTCGCCCTTGCGAATGCTATTGATCGCCTCGCCCGTCGCGCCGAGAATGCCGCGGGCGCCCGGCACGCTGGCGACAAAGCGCGCGCCGTCCATCTCCTTGATGATCAGTTCTTTGAACGGATCGTCCTGGATGTAGTCCGCACTCTCCGCAACCGACTTGCGCACCGGGATGCGGTCCATGACGTTGGACCACTCCAGGTTTACGCCCGCGTCATAGAAGAAGTCGATCACCGCGAAACCACCGTCCGGGTTGGCGCTGCCGTTCGGCATGCAAAAGGCCCAGTCGCCGGAATAGTTGGAGAGTACCCCGGCCGCCGTAGGCAACGGATAGCCAAAGTAATGGAACTTGAAGTCCGGGTGGAACTTCCGGAAGAACGCGTTACGCACGGCGTTCCCTTCATAATAGTGGGTCATCTCGCCATTGGCCGTCTGTACGCGATTGCGCTTGTCCGTATGGAACGGGGCAATGCTCGGCCAGCCGCCTTGGAGATCGTAGATGCGCATCAGCCAGGTGAGCGCCTCGACGGAGAGTTCGTTATTGACCGTGAACTTGGTCTTGTCCTCATTGAAGATTTCGCCGCCAAGCTGCCAATAGGGCACCATCCAGGTGTGCACGCCGCCGGAGCCGCGGAAGGGGTCCCACGAAAGCACTTGGATGTCATCGCCCTGTTTCTTGAAGGTCTTGGTAACGGCGTCTTCCATATCCGCCCAGGTCTGCGGCGGATTCTCCGGATCGAGACCGGCCTCGAGGTACTGATTGGTGTTGGAGAAGATAATGCGGGCATCGATGCTGTAGGAAAGGGCGTGGGTCTTGCCCTGATACTGGGTCGCATTCAGCTTCTCTTTCCACAGGTCGTCGAACTGGATGTTCTGCGCCGTGCCCAGCCAGGGATCGAGCGGCTGCACGATTTCCAGCACGCCCCACTCGTTCTGCACCCATGACTGCGTTTTCACCACATCGGGCGCGGTGCCCGCGGCGACAACGGTCTGTACGTCGTTGAAACCGCCGTTCGGCCGTCCCAATGGGATCATCTTGAACCCGGAAGTCTCATCGAACTGCCTGCGCAATGCCCTGGGAAGCTCCTCCGTATCGAAGTTCCACGCCGGGAATGAATGGTACCAAAATGTTACGGGGAGAATCTTCGCTTCTTCGGGGGCCTCCATGGCCTCCTTTTCGGGTTCTTCAGCCGGAGCCGCTTCTTCAGTCGTGGTCGCCGGCACCGCGCCGCAAGCGGCAAGAATCGCTATCCCAGCGCCTCCTGCCGACGTTGCCAAGAACGTGCGTCTTGATGTACGCATGATACCTGCCCTCTCCGCGCGAACGCCTCATATATTGAAGCGACCCTACGCGCTACATTACGACAATTCTGCTGCTTGTGTACCACTTCTGTGAGACTAAGTCAAGTTATGAACAGAGATTCTAGGCAATTTGCAGCTTTAGCCGAAAACTGCACGGTAAGTGTTTGTGGCAAATTCGAAAAGCAGCTAAGTAAGCGTAGTAGAACCGTCATTTGCTATAGACAAGCAAATTAAGTGCTGGTATGTTACATACAGAATAATCTTGAGCAGACTCAAGGAGAGTAAAATGCAAACTGTGCTGCGATTCTCTCGCCGGTCTATCCTGGCCGGAATGGCAAGCCTCGGCGTCGGTAGCGCGGCTCTAGCCGCCTGCGGCCAAGTGCCCGCTGCACCCGCGGCGGCGCCGGAAGCAAAAGAGGCGCCGCAGGCTGAGCCAACGGCAGCGCCGGAGGCGATGGAGCCCAATGTCATCAAATACATGCACTACACCACCCAGCAGCAGGTGTGGGACGACACATACGGCGCGGTCATCAGCCGCTATGAGGAGCGCAACCCGGACGTTAAGGTTGAGCTCGACCTCATTTCGGGCGCGCTGACGAACATGGCCGAGAAAGCCGTGTCAGCCCACGCGGCGGGGATTCCGTACGACATGTACTACGGCTGGTTTGGCTATATCAGCCAGTTTGCCACCGCCGAAATCATTCAGCCGCTCGATGGTCTTGTCTCGAAAGATGCCGCTTTCGATCTATCGGAGTATTACGACTTTGCCTTGGAGCGGGTCAACGGCAGGCTCTACGGCATTGCGTGGTTCATGGGGGCCCGCACGATTTGGTACAACGCCGACCTCATGACGAACGCAGGTGTCGATTCGCCAAGCAAGTTGGATGCCGAAGGGAAGTTCACCTGGGACGCGCTGGCGGAACTCTCCACGAAATTGACGACCCACGAAGGGCCAAACGTCTCCCAATGGGGCATATATTTTGGCGGCAATCGCCCCGACCGCATCCTCATTGCGCTCAAGTCATGGGGCGCGGACTGGTGGAACGAAGCGTTTAGTGCCCCGGCAATCAACTCGGCCAGTGCCGGGGACGCAGTGCAGGCAGTGCTGGACCTCGTCGTCAAGCACCAGGTGCATCCCCCGCGCAATCGCAAAGAGACCGACGTTGCGCCATCGTTCAATGAGCAGAAACTCGCAATGGTCCTAAATGGGCCCTGGTATACGCGTTCCATCAAGCAGCAAATCTACGAAGGCGAAACGCCATTCAACGTCGAGCTGGCTTCAGTGCCGGTCGGTCCGGGCGGGCGCGGCACGCCCATGCTCCTCAACGCGTTTTGGATTGCCAGCACCTCGCCGGATCCCGATACGACTTGGGATTTCTATAAGTACCTCATCAGCGAGGAAGTGCAGCCGGATTGGGCCAACCTGGGCGGCGGCCGTTTCCCGGCAAACCGCACCTACGCCCCAGTCGTGCAGTATCCCTTCGAGAGTGTGGAGACCTATCAGGCGATCGCGGAAGTTGGAGTCCCGTTGCGGCAGGTGGTGAAGCAATCGGATGTCAACGGCGCGTGGGGCGAACTTTGGGAACAGATGGAAGAGGGTCAAAAAACCGTAGAAGAGGCGCTTGCCGAGATTCACCAAGTGGCCGACAATGCCCTGAAAGAGGGCGGCTGCATCTGTTAGGACAGCGGAGGGCGATTCCCGCCCGTTATACTCATTGAGGGTGCAGGGCGAACGGTAAAGAGGGCGCAATCCGTTTGCCCTGCGCCAGCCGCAAATCGCAAGTTTAGTCGCGCTCAGACAGGATACGGCAAAGCGTTCTTCATCTTACGACGTTGTGGCGCATGGTTGGGTTAGAAATCCCGACAGAGGTCGGCTTTACCCGAGAATAGGGCCAGAATCCAGGCAACGAATGCTGCGGTTACAGCCTGCCGCATAGTGCTCACGCCCTGCCCTGTTGGAAGGTGTGCGTGGCGCCCCCAGAGGGAATCGAACCCTCGTTACAGGCTTGAAAGGCCTGCGTCCTGGTCCACTAGACGATGGGGGCAAAAGAGGCGCGTTTCACTCTCTCAGTATACCGCAAATTGACGCTTCTGCGAAGAAAAGCAGCACCCCGAAGGCCAGTCGCAATATGGTCAATGCGTACATGGCGACCCGCAACTATCTCTGTGCAAGGTTGCGCCTAGCTTCGTCGCTCTCTTTCATCCAATAACGCCTGATCTCCGTTGTCGCTATGTGGGAGCGATGTTCATACAGGTTGACCCTATAACCTTAGAGATGTGGCAAACCGCAACATCTCTACAAGCCAAGCTCCCTCGCAAGGCTTGACCGAAAAAAAGGAGGGGTGTACGATGCTGGCAATACTGAGTATTTGTAGGCAAGGAGAGTTCCATGGCAGCTTTTCAGAAGTTCTCCCGCCGATCGATTCTGGCCGGCACGGCAGCTCTTGGTATAGGTGGCGCGACCCTGGCCGCCTGCGGCCAAGTGGCCCCTGCTCCTGCGGATGCGCCTGAGGCGGCGGCCGAACCGGAGCCGGAGCCTACGGCTGCACCTGAGGCCATGGAGCCGACGGTCATCAAGTACATGCACTTCACCACCCAGCAGCAGGTGTGGGATGACACCTATGGCGCGGTCATCGACCGCTACGTAGAGCGCAATCCGGACGTGCAGGTTGAGCTCGATATTGTTACCTGGCCCTTGACTGACGTGGCGGTAAAAGCGGTTGCTGCAAGCGCCGCAGGCATATCGTATGACATGTACTACGGTTGGTTCGGCTACATCAGCCAATTCGCCACCGCAGACATCATCCAGCCGCTTGACCCCTTCATCGCAAAGGATGCCGGCTTCGATCTATCCGAGTATTATGACGGCGCCCTTGAAAAGATCGGCGGCAATCTCTACGGCATTGCCTGGTTCATCGGAGCCCAGTCCATCTGGTACAACGACGACATCATGACCAACGAAGGTCTGACTTCCCCGGCCGACCTGGACGCCGACGGCAATCTGAACTGGGATACGCTCACCGACCTGGCCACGAAACTGACCACCAAGGAAGGCAACAACGTCACACGCTGGGGCTTCAGTTTTCGCGGCAACCGCACGGACAGTTTGCTCATCGCGCTGAAGTCATGGGGTGCGGACTGGTGGAACGAAGACTTCACCGCTCCGGCCATCAACTCGCCTGAAGCAGTCGAAGCCACGCAGGTGGTGTTGGACCACGTCGTAAAGCATCAGGTGCACCCGCCGGTGAACATGAAGGAAACCGATGCCGCGCCTAGCTTCACCGAACAGAAACTCGGTATGATCCTGACGGGGCCTTGGTTCACACGGACCATTAACCAGGAGATTGTTGAGGGGCAAACACCCTTTAACGTTGATCTGGCATCCGTACCGGAAGGCCCTGGCGGTCGCGGCACGCCGTTGTTGATCAACGCCTTCTGGATCGCCAGAAGCTCACCGGCGCCGGACGCTACCTGGGATTTCTACAAATACCTCATCAGTGAAGAAGTGCAACCGGACTGGGCGAACCTGGGCGGCGGCCGCTTCCCGCCCAACCGCACCTATACACCCGCTGTGCAATATCCCTTCGAGAATGTGGACACATACAAAGCGATTGCTGATGTGAGCGTACCTCTGCGCCAGGCAGTGCAGCAAGCCGATGTAAATGGCGCTTGGGCAGAGCTTTGGGTGCAGATGGAAGAGGGACAGAAAACAGTCGAAGAGGCGCTTGCCGAGATTCACCAAGTGGCAGATATAGCCCTGAAAGAGGGTGGCTGCATCTGCTAAACTGCCACCTGAAACTGTATACACACGTGCAGTAACAGACACCCGACAGTTTGGTGCCTGTTACTGCAATGGCGAGAAAAGGAGCTTCAGCCATGGCGATAAAAACCCCTGTTGATACGCGGCTCGCGATTGAAGGCGGAACGCCGGTGCGGTCGGCGGACCACCCCTTGCCGGGGATCTTCCCCCGCGACGTGCCGCAAGAGTCCTACGACAACATAAGAGAAGTCCTGGAAAAGGGCTTGACTTCCGGCTACTTGCCGCGCTTCGAGCAAGAGTTCGCTGAGGTAAACGGCGCGAAGTACTGCGTCGCCCTCGCTAACTGCACCGCCACGCTGCATACGATCATTGCGGCCATGGACATCGGTCCGGGCAAGGAAGTGATTGTAAACCCAATTACCGACCTTGGCTCGCTGGCCGGCATTATGGCCCAGGGCGCCATTCCCATCTTCCCGGACGTGGATATCCGCACCGGCAACGTCACCGCCGAGACTATCGAAAAGGTCATCTCGGAGCGCACGGCAGCCATCATCGCCGTGCACTGGTACGGGCTGCTTTGTCCCATGGACGACATCGTGACGTTGGCGAAGAAGCACAACATCTTGCTTGTCGAGGACGTGTGCCAAGCGCCATTGGCAAAGTACAAAGGCCGGAACGCGGGTACATTGGGCGACGTGGGCGCGTTCTCTTTCGATGCCGAAAAGCACCTTTCCGGCGGTCACGGCGGCGCGTTGCTCACGGACAACAAAGACATTGCCGACCGCGTCCACCTCTTCGGCGTGATGCGCGGCGGCGTGCCGGTGGAACGCTACGGACGCAAGCACGTGCGCTTCGGCCTGAACATGCGCTTTGGCGAACTTGAGGCGGCATTCGTGCTGGGCATGCTGCACATTCTCGAAGAGCAGAACCAGCGCCGGCGCGAAACAACTGCGGCCCTGAGCCAGCGTGTGGTGGAGGACATTCCCGGGCTGATCCCGCCGCACATCCCCGAAGGGGCCGACCACATCTATTGGTACTACTACCTGCGCGTGGACCCGGATGCCTTTACGTGCGGTCTGTGGGAACTCTCTGAAGCGCTCATGGCCGAAGGACTGAAGGCTGAGCCCGGCCCCTGGCAGCTCGTACCCGATAGTCACACGTTCTTGCATACCAAGACCACGGTTGCCGGCGAGTCCCACTGGCCGTGGGACCATCCCATGAACGATTTCGCCAAGGACATCGAATACAGCGGCGACATGGTGCCGATTGCCAAGGAGCACGTGGACACGACCATCCGCTGGAATTGGACGGACAAGTATACCGACCAGGACGTGGAAGACATGGCAACGATTCTGGCAAAGGTGACCGACCGCTACCGGGCCTAGACCGCTGATGCATTTGCAGGCCGTTCGTGCTGAGTGGGCTTCGCGAAGCCCTTGTCGAAGCATGAACGGCAGGCTGTCCGGGGGCTCACGTGGCAACGTCCGCGCCGCTTAGCCTTCGACATGCTCAGGCCGAACGGAGAGGCTTAAGGCAACCCAGCAGACCAAGACTCCAGAGACTATCAAAGTAGCCGCAAAGCGCCGGCTCCAAAGCGAGGCGATCAAGAACATGTATCCCAACGGCGCACGATTCTGTCTGAGCCTGACGTTTGATATTGAGATGTCCTACAACTTCCCGTATTGGACGTCCGACTATGCTGATTACGGCGCCATCGATCCCCATGTGAAGCAGTACGTCCACACAATGCTGGACGTCGCCGACAAGTACGGCGTCAAGCTCCAGTTCTTCGTGGTCGGCAGCGCCTTGGAAGACCCCGATGTTGATTACCTCAAGCGTTTAGTCGCTGAAGGACATGCGCTCGACAACCACACGTATCGACACATAAACGTCAAGGCGAAACGCGTCGAGGATCTGCATTCGTCATACAAGCGCGCCCCGTGGCGCGCCGGCGGCCTCGCACCCTTAGACTGCTTGCGCCATGAAATTAGGCAGACCAGCCGGGCGCTCCGCGAGCGCCTGGGCGTCGCTACAAGCGGCTTTCGCACCCCGGGCGCATTCCCCAACGGTCTGGAAGACAGCCCCGCAGTACAAGAACTTCTTCAAGAAGAAGGATTCCAGTTCGCGTCCGCGCACTACAAGTGCCCCACGGAACGCACGTGGCACCCGCCGCGTCCGGAGATGGAAGCCGCGGTGCGCCAGAGCCTCGACACCCTCCAGCCCTACCGCTATCCCAACGGCCTGCCGGAAATCCCAATGATGGGTGTGAGCGACGCGATAGCCTTCCGCTCGCTAGACCTGGACCGCTGGGAGTATATTCACCTGACAACGGTAGCGGTAGATCATGCGCACGAGCACGGCCAAGTCTTGAGTCTCCTCGCGCATCCCTCGTATCTCGCGGCCCGCGATCCCCACTGTGATATGCTTGACACCGTATTGCGCCATGCGCTGGACAAGCCCGGCGGCTGCTGGGTGGCGACCAACCGGGACATCAACGGTACGTTGCTTGCCGCCTAGCCTCGCAGTGGGAACCATACCGCAGGCCGGATTGGTTGACCCAAACCGAACCAAGTCTTGTCATTCCGCGCGATGTGCGGACGTAGCGCAGGTTTGTAACCTGCGTTTCCTCTTATAAGTGCAGCCAAAGTACCGGCCACAGTTTCATGGAAAAGAACCAACCGTGGGAACCGTTTCTGGCACAATCGTAGACGCGCAGACCGGCAATACGCTTGCTGCGAAAGTCTCCGTGCAGGGCAACGGCGGCCTCTTCCACGCTCCGGAAGACGCGATTGCCACCGTTGGGACGACCAATCCCTACTTTTATGCCGATGGCACGTTCTCGGTCGACCTTCCTCGCGGCCAAGCCGACGTCAGAGTGGAACGCGGCACTGAATACGCGCCGCTCCACATCACCGCCAAAGTTCCCTTGAATGGCACGGTGAATCTCTCCCTGCCGCTGCAGCGCTGGATACGCCTTGACGAACAGGGCTGGTATCCCGGCAACACCCACATTCACTACCGCGAGTTTGAGACCCGCCCTGAGGAACGCCTCCGCTTCGACTCAGAAGTTGAAGACCTTACGGTTACGGTCATAAGCGTTTTGCAGGCGCAAGAATTCGCCTATGCCACCAATCGCTTCCCAGTCGGGCGCATGGAACATCCTACCCGATCGGAGTGGGTACTCGACGTGGGAGAAGAAACTCGACACAACGCCATCTATGGTGACAGTAGCTCCGGCTATGGGCACGTGATGCTTGTGCGGCTGCAAGAGCAGGTTGATCCTCTCAGTCGCGGCGTGCTGGTGGACGATTCCGACCCGGACTATCCGCCGCTCATCGACGCCTGTGATACGGCCCAAGCCCAGGGCGGCGTGGTGATTTGGTGCCACAACGGCTGGGGCATGGAAGCACCGATTGCGGCCTCTTTGCAGCAAATTGATGCGCTCAACCTCTTCGATCCGTACTGGCTCGATACGGAGTACGATCTCTGGTACCACCTTTTGAACTGTGGTTTCAGGCTGCCGGCCAGCACAGGCTCTGATTGGTACATCTGTTCGGCAAACCGCGTGTACACGCAAATGGAAAACTCGTTCTCCTACGATGGCTGGCTCGAAACCCTCGCTGCCGGCCGCTCCTTCATCACGAATGGGCCGCACCTAGAGCTAACGGCGGACGGCTATCCGCCGGGACACGTACTCGACCTCCGCACCCGACAGCCGAAGCAAATAGGCGTGGAGGTGCGGTGGCAGGCGCACCGTCCTGTCGAATGCGTTGAGATCATCATGAACGGCAGCGTAGTGGCCGGGGAGCACACCGCGAGCGGCAGCAATGAGGGCAAACTCAGCGCTACCTTAGCCGCGCCTTACGACGGCTGGATTGCGGCGCGTTGCGCCGGACAGAGCCGGGACAGCTACGGCCATGCCCAGTGGGCACATACAAGCCCGATCTATCTGCAAGCCGGCAGCAGAGATTCCGCTGCGCGCGAGTCAGCACAGTTCTTCGTTGGCCGGATCGAGCGGTCTCTACGGTGGATAACGGAGCAGGGACGATTCGAAGAAGCCTCTCACCGTCAGCGCATGCAGCAGCTTTTCCGCGAGGGCCGCGAGTCCTTCCTGCGCTTAGCCCAAGGATAGTATCCTGGTAGAGGCGATCTACTCGTTGAATTTCAATGGAGAAAGGGTATTCGCGTGACGGCGGTCAATACAGATGTGCAGTGGTTGCAGTGTGTGCGGTGCGATGAGCGCTTCTCAATTGGGGAATTCAAGTTTGGCTGCCCAACCTGCTTTCAGGAGGGTCGAGAGGGCCCGTTAGACTTTCGGGTAAACCTGGAAGCTGGGGTTCCAAAGGGCTTTCAAGCGGCATGGGATGCCGGCCCACAGCACAATATCTGGCGCTATGGGGACATGCTCCCGGCGACAGACGCTCCGCTAAGCCTCGATGAAGGCGGCACGCCGCTTACTTACATGGACGCGCTGAGCGAAGAGCTTGGCCTCAATGTTTATGTCAAGAACGAGACCATGAACCCCACGTGGTCGTTCAAGGACCGTCACGCCGCCGTGAATATCACGCTGGCGGGCCAACTCGGTTATACGAAAGTTGTAGCGTCCTCCACCGGCAACGCGGGTCAGGCTGTGGCTGCGTACGCAGCGCGCGCCGGCCTGCGCGCGCTTATTATTGGCTATCCCACCTCGTCCGAATTGCTCCGCCGCGTGATGCAGATTCACGGCGCCTCGGTGGTTACGATGCCGAAACCCGAAATTGGCGGGATGATGCGGCAGCTTGTCGAAGACCACGGTTGGTTGCCGGTCGGCTCGTCCGATCCCAACCCGCTCGCGAGCCCCTACGGCGTAACGGGATACAAGACGATTGGCTATGAGATAGCATGCGCCTTAGGCGCGTCGCCGGACGCCGTCCTGGTGCCCACCGGCGGCGGAGACAGCATCTACGGCATCTGGCGCGGACTGAACGATCTCCACGACATGGGTCTCATCGATCGTCTGCCCCGCATGGTGGGCTGTCAGACCGCGGCGACGCACCCGCTGCTGCACGCGCTTTCCCACAACCGCACCGAAATTGAGGTCCAACCGGAACCGGATTCCCTGGCTACGTCTATCATCGAGGGTCGCTGTGGCGTGCACGCGCTGCGGTCGCTCTATGCATCGGGGGGCACAGCCACCGCGGTCACGGAAGATGAATTGCGTCAGGCTATTCGCAAGATGGCAAGCCGCGGCTATTTCTTCGAAAGCGCTTCCACCGCCACTATCGCCAGCCTCGTCCGGCTGCACGGGGAAGGCTATTTCAAGCCGGGTGAAACGGTTGTATGTGTTATCACCGGTTCAGGAGTAAAGTGGCCGGACGCGATCAACCAACTTGCGCCGGCCGCACCTCATCTGGAACAGCCAAGTATCGCCGCCCTCGCGGACGTTATGGAACTCTGACGAATTCATCGCTTGCGCAAGATCGGAGACACCATCATGGAGCGACCACACCGGGTTGCCGTAGGCTCAATTCTGACCGAGTGCAACCAATTCGGCGGCAAAATCATTGAACGTGAGGAGTTTGCCCGCAGCCAACTCGCCCGCGGCGAAGCAGTTATGTCAATTGAAGGCGGCGCTGTTGGCGGCATGTTGCACACGCTACAGGAACAGAACGCCGACACTGTGCCACTCGTCGTGGCGAGCGCCTACCCCGGCGGGCCGATCTCACAGGACTGTTATGCACAACTCAAGGCCGATTTGCTTGAAGACCTCGCCGCGGCGCTGCCGGTAGACGGCGTCCTGCTGGCGCTGCACGGCGCCGCCGTTACCTCGGAAATCGACGACGTGGAAGGCGACCTGCTCGCGGCCGTCCGCGCCTTGGTGGGCCCTGATGTGCCATTGGTCGGTACCCTCGACCTGCATGCCAACGTCACCACGCAGATGATGCGTCACGCTGACGCTCTTGTCGCCTGGGAGACCTACCCGCACGTGGACCCGTACACTACGGGTGTACGCGGCGCGCGGCTGCTCCTTGGAACGCTCACTGGCGACCACAAGCCGGCAATGGCTATGGCGAAAGTGCCGATTCTGACCAGCGCCATCAATGCAAGCACCGTGGGCGACGGCCCCTTTGCCGATGTGATGCGCCTCGCAAAATCCTTTGAAGAGCTGCCGGGAGTCTTGTCCACAAGCGCGTTCCACGCCCACGCCACGATTGACGTAGCGGAATTGGGCGGGGGCGGCCTGGTGATTACGGACAATGATGAGGCGCAAGCCGGAGATCTCGCAGACCGGATTGCCAACCTCATGTGGGAGAAACGCTTCGCCCTGGAGCCGGACACTCTCACTCCTGAGGAGGCGGTCGACGCGGGACTCAAGATTCCTAGCGGTCCCATCATCTTAATAGAGTGCGCGGACTGTGTGGGCGGCGGCGCTGCCGGCGATAGCGTGGCAACGCTTCCCGCTCTCATGGGCCTCAAAGAAGGGTTCGCGATCGTGCCGGTTGTCGACCCTGAAGCGGCTGCGCTCTGTCATGAAGCCGGTGAAGGCAGCACGGTCACGGTGACGCTGGGGCACAAGATCGATCCCCAATGGGGAAATCCGCAGACCCTCACCGGTGTCGTGAATTCTTTAAGTGACGGGAGGTTTCAGTATACCGGCGGCATCTGGGCGGGCGAGTGGGCGACCATGGGGCCAACGGCAGTGCTGGAGTGTGGCAGTACGCAGATCTTGATAACGACGTACGGCACGTACGAATGGCGGGACGAACAATTCCGCGCACTAGACATGGACATCGCAGGCGCAAAATTCATCGTCGCAAAGAATCCGATGAACTACAGTCAAACCTATCGTGAAATCGCGCAAGGCGAATTTGTCCTGGATACGCCGGGTGCGACGCCGCCCACGCTGCGTCACTTCACGTATCATAAGGCGCCGCGTCCTTATTTCCCCATCGCTTCTGAAATTCCAAACTTTGCTCCAACGCTCTTGCGCGGGAGCCGGTGAAAGGACAGCGCGCGCGAATGCCAGGCGTCCACGTCAACGACATTCACTCCCAACTCAATCCGACCAGCGTTGATCGGATCATATCTGTAGACTCCCTTGAGGCAATCCAGGCAGTCATTGCAGTGGCGACGGCAGAGGAGAAGTCGGTCTCAATTTCTGGTGGACAGCATGCGATGGGAGCGCAGCAGTTCGGCACAGGCACGATACTCCTGGACACCGTGCCGCTGAACCGAATTCTACATTTCAATGCCGAAGCAGGATTGATCGAGATAGAGGCCGGCATCTACTGGCCGGAGCTCATCGCAGCCATTCGGCAGGCTGCGCCAGCGCATCCATCACAATGGGCTATAGCTCAGAAACAGACCGGGGGCGACCGGATGAGCATCGGCGGCGCGCTGGCGGCCAATGTGCATGGCCGGGGTCTCCGCATGCGACCTATAATCGCTGATGTTGAGTCGTTCGTTCTGGTTAATGCCGACGGCAACGTCCTGAATTGCAGCCGCGCAGAGAACAGTGAGCTATTTCGACTGGTGGTAGGGGGATACGGTCTCTTTGGCGTGGTCTATAGCGTTACGCTGCGACTAGTGCCGCGACAGAAACTCCAGCGCATCGTCAGCGTCATTGATATCGAGCAACTGATGCCGGCATTTGAGCAGCATATCAAAGACGGTTTTCTCTACGGTGACTTTCAATATTCGATAGACGATTCGTCTAATGGCTATCTTACGAAGGGTCTGTTCTCTTGCTACCGTCCCGTGGCTATGGAAACGCCGATTCCGGAGGAGCAGAGAGAGCTTTCCGTTGAAGATTGGCGCCGCCTCATCCTTTATGCGCACGCGAACAAACCCCAGGCCTTCAAGGAGTACGTGGCGCACTACCTCGCTACCGACGGCCAAGTCTACTGGTCGGACTTGCATCAACTCGGCTATTACGAGGAGAATTACCACCGTGTGCTCGACCACCACCTGGGAGCTACAGCGCCCGCGACGGAGGTAATCACCGAAATCTATGTGCCGCGACCGTCTTTGGCGTCTTTCATGTATGACGTTCGTGAAGACTTCCGGCAGTATCAGACTGAGGTCGTCTACGGCACCATCCGGCTAGTCGAGCGCGATGAGGAGAGTTTTCTCGCCTGGGCGCGAGAGAGTTTCGCGTGCATTATCTTCAATCTACACGTGACCCACACACCTGAGGGTAAAGAACACGCCGCGGCCGCGTTTCGGCGCTTGATCGACCGGGCAATTGACTACGGCGGCAGCTACTATCTGACCTATCATAAGCACGCCACGCGCTCCCAGTTCGCGCAGTGCTATCCCCAGTTCTCAGAGTTCATCAGTCTCAAGCAACGCTATGATCCGGCTGAGCGGTTCCAAAGCGACTGGTATCGCCATTACACTGCAATGTTTGCTGAGTCATTGGGGTAAGAGGTGGCCCTAACCGGGATGTGGCTTGCATCAATGGGCATCCTTCATCTTTGAATTGGCCTTCGGAGAACGCCCGCGCGATGGCTCCAGCCCCTAGTGGATCTGCCATAGGAATCGCGTAGTCCCTCCCGCAGTTGCCGCCGCAGTGGCTTGCGGCTGAACACTCTCTTTGACATTTCGCTGATACACGAGAACATAACCGATCCACACCATTGTTCAGAGCCGCCCGGTATTGCACTCGCACAGACGTGACTTAACACGGCGAGGAGTGGAATCCCATCAAAATTCATGAACCCATGACAGTCCTCACCGACTTACTGCTGGGATACTGCAACGCACGGTGGGGCATCGACCTGCTCCGGCAAGGTCGCGCGCAACGGCAGTACTCGCAGGTGCTCTGGGGTATCGGCTTCATTGCCGCTGCCATCGCTGCGGTGCTCGGGGGCCTTTCACATGCCGTGGGCGATCAAGCTCCCGCAACCCGGCAGAAGTTGTGGAAAGGGACGACACTTGCGACGGGGTTCACGAGCGCCAGCATGTTTGCCAGCACAGCGATTGCTTCGTCATCGCAGCCGCTGAAGGGCAGGCTGCTCGCGGGCACGGCAGTGAAGCTGCTAACCTATTGCGGCTGGACGGCATCCCACAGCAGATTTGTTTACGTAATCATTGACTACGGCACGGCGATGGTAGGAGTAGTTGCATTCCATGGACCGGCAGCTCTGCGCCGGCGCGCGGCCAGTTCGCGCTACATTCTGGGCGGCGTCTTCATTTCGCTCGGTGCGGCTCTCATCCAGATGCGCAAGATTGCGCCGCACCGACATTTCAATCACAACGACCTCTACCACGTCATCCAAATTGGGGCTTGTTACCTGTTCTACAGAGGCGGTAGGCAATTGCAGGACCAGCGCGAACCGATGGAAGATACATCAGCGTCTATAATGAATGGCAAATCCTTGGCAACTGAAAAGCGGTGCGTTGAGAAACGCCAATGAGGCGTCGCGCGGCGTTGTGGAGAATGAACTGCCTGCTTCCTGGCAAGTTCACAGTCGTTAGTCACCAACGCGAATACTATTGAGCGGTAAGGGGTGCCCATGCCGAGCGAAAAGCGCAACAGAGTCTCGCTGACATTCCTCGGTAGGATCAGCCTCTTTTGGCTTGGGTTATCCACCGTATGGGCAGGGCTAAACATCGTCTACCTGCCGGACCGGGTAGAGACACTGGTGGGCTCTGCGCAAAAGGGCACCTATCTCGGCATCTTGCTTTCGGTGGGGCTAGTCGTCGCCATCGTCGTGCAGCCCCTAATGGGCGGGTTGAGCGACCGCACAACGTCACGCTGGGGCCGTCGCAGACCCTTCATGCTCATGGGCTCGCTCTTGAGCGCCCTCTTTCTGCTGCTGATGGCCGCTGTCAGCACCTATGCGTTGCTCTTCGCAGTGGTGATATTGCTTCAGGTCTCTTCCAATAGCGCGCACGGACCGTACCAGGGGATCATCCCTGATTTCGTGCCAAGAAACCAACGAGGACGGGCATCGGGATTCTTCGGCCTAGCCAACAATCTGGGTGTCCTGCTCGGTGCGCTCATTGCCGGACAGTTCCTGGACCGCGGCATGCCCGGCCACTACCTCTTCATTGCTGCCGCCGTACTCCTCATGGTGGCAATCACTTCCGCGCTGACTATACACGAGGACCCGTTGGCAGAAAGACCGGAATTCACCGGGATTGTCCACGAGCTCCGCACTCGTTTCGCGGAACTGAAATCGAGACCGGGTTTCTCCTGGATTCTGCTGTCCCGCTTGTTCTTCTTCATGGGATTGCTCGCCGCGGACCAAATCCTCCTCTTCTTCGTGCGGGAACGCTTGGACATGAGCGAGAACGCGGGCCTATATGTAACCATGGCGCTTGGCGTTCTTCTCGTCGTGGCCGGCGCCGTAACGATTCCGGCTGGCTGGCTGTCGGACCGGACGGACAGGCGTAGACTGGTTTTCGCCTCGTGCAGCGTGGGCGTGGCAGCTTCCCTGGTGCTGCTTCTCACAACGAATTACCCAATGCTGCTCGTTGGCTTTGCGCTGCTCGGGGTTGCGGTGGGAATATTCGTCTCCTCAGATTGGGCCCTGGCGATTGACCTCATCCCAGATCCGCGAGCGCCGGGGCTCTATATGGGCCTTACGAACCTGTCTACCGGGGGCGGCGACGCGCTCGCCAGCCTGAGCGCGGGTGTGGTGCTCGACACCTTCAATAGCATTCAGCCGCTGTTAGGCTATACGGCTGTATTCTCGATGATGGCGGTATTCTTCGCGCTCAGCGCGGGGACAATTCTGAAAGTACCGCAGGTCTTCACCGGCGAGTAACGACCGCGGGCAAAGGTGAGTGGCAAGCGGAGACCCGGCGCCGTCAGGGGACTTGCTGCCTTGGGCGCATCGTAGCAGATTTGTCTAGGACGAGCCCCGAATGCGCGCACTCGCTTGGGAAAGACCGAACCGAGGCCGCAGACAGTTGGCCATGGACTAGCCACTCTATCGGGCAGGGCGGAATCATGCCGTCCGGCAGCGGCTTTACGCGAGCGCGCCGCCCTCTTGCGCCACGAGCATCTCGTGCAGCGTACGGCGGTCTACGTGCTCGTTCGGTTCCACACCGTCCATCGGGCACACGCCTGCAGGGCATTCTTTTTCGATAATGTGGGCTTCGTATTCTCTGCGGAAATTACGAACGGTGCTCACCACCGGCCACGGCGCAAACTGACCAAGGCCGCAGAACGAGGCGCCCATCATATCGGATGAAGAGTGTTCGATGAGGTCCATTGTGTCGGGCGCGGCAACGCCGTGGCGCACCCGTTCGAGCAACATCCGCAAAACGCGCGTGCCGTCTCGGCATGGGAAGCAAAAGCCGCAGGACTCCTCTTCGAAGAACGTCGCGTCTCGAATGGCGGCATCAACGACGCACGTGTGGTCATCCATGACGATAACGCCCGCGGTGCCAAGGATGGTGCCGGCCGCCTGCACCGGTTTGAAGTCCAGCACCAGATCGAGCATATCGGCGGGCAGGATGGCGCTGGACGCCCCTCCGGGTTTCCAGGCCTTGAGCTCACGGTCCTGCCAAACACCGCCCGCGTGCTCGAAAATAAGGTCCCGCGCAGTCGTGCCCATGGGCAGTTCGTAGGCACCGGGGCGCTCCACGTGACCGGACACACAGTAGATGTTGAGCCCGGCGCCCTCATTGACCCCCAGATTACTCCACCACTCACCACCCTTAAGGACGATGTCAGGAAGGTTCGAAAGAGTTTCCACATTGTTGATGAGCGTCGGTTTGCCGAATAGCCCTTCATTGGCGGGAAACGGCGGGCGTGCGCGCGGATAGCCTCGCCCGCCTTCGAGGGAGTTCATGATAGCAGTTTCTTCACCGACAATATATGCTCCAGCGCCCCGCCGCAAGTAGAGCTCTACGGAGAAGTCCGTGCCCAGGACGTTTTGCCCCAAGAAACCATGCTCGTAGGCCTGCTCAATTGCGCGTTTCACGCGCTCGTGCGCGAGGAAGTACTCGCCGCGAATATAAATGAAGATAATCGAGCAGCCGGTAGCATAGGCTGCCAATGCACAGCCCTCGACGAGGAGATGGGGATCTTCTTCGCCAATTATGCGGTTGGAGAAGGTACCGGGCTCGCTCTCGTCAAAATTGCAGAGTACGTACTTGGGCTCTCCCTTCGCCCCGACCAGGAAGTTCCACTTCATCGCCGTCGGAAAGCCGGCGCCGCCGCGGCCGCCCATATTTGACGACCGCACCTCCTCGTGCACGGCCTCAGGCGTCATCTCTGTCAGCGCTTTGCGCAGTGCGGCATAGCCATCGTGCGCCATGAAGGACTCGATGTCTTGGGAATTCTCGTTATGGATGCGTCGCAGACAGACCTGTTCCATGCGTTCAGCTCCTCGCGGTCACCACACTAATGCCGCATTCTAGCCGCCGTCACTACTTGCGGCAACACTGGCTTGAACCCTCTTGAGCACTTCCGCAGCGGAAATCTGCCCCACGGCAACTTCGTTGATGAGAAGCGCGGGCGCTAGCTCGCAGAGACCCAAACACATTACCTCTTCGACCTCGAAAGCATCGGGTTGCTCTGTGGCCGCTGCTTCCAACGTATGGAGAATGTCCTGTGCGCCGCGCAGGTGGCACGAGAGGTTCACGCATACGCGGGCAATTACCGGCGGCTTCGGTTCAAAGAAGAACATCGTGTAAAAGGTTGCCACGCCATAGAGTTGCGCTCTTGTAATGCTCAGCGCATCCGCCACCATGCCGACCGCTCTCGGTTCCAGATACCCAAATTGGCGTTGCACCGCATGGAGCATATCGAGCGTCGTGCCCGGCTCTGTCTTGCACTCTTCGATTTCGACCTGCAAGGCCGCGAATTTGGCGGCCTCGACACTCTCTACTTCGCCCGATTGCGTGGCCAATAATCTGCCTCCGCTATGGCTTCCTGTGCGCCGACTGGACGCTCAGTGCTACTGCCTAATTATCCGGCTTTTTAAAGATGTCCATGTCGCTGCTGTGACCTGGAGCCAGCCGCGCATCGGGGTTAATATACCGCACTGCCTGATTTACTGCCATTGCCGCCTCGGATGCACCGCAGGCAATCAGATTGATCTTCCCTTCATAGGCAGCAATGTCGCCGGCAGCATAGACGCCGGGCCGACTGGTAGCCATCGTTGCCGGGTCAACCTTGATGCCCTTCTTGCCTTCCAACGCAACGTCCCACTTCCGCATGACAGATGTGTCCATCAGAAAGCCTATGCAAATCAGGATTATGTCCACTTCCAGGTCGAATGTTTCTTTCGACGTGATGTTGAGGATTGTGACCCCGGTGAGTTTGCCGTCAGTCACGTGCAATTGATTTGCTTCGTGACGGGGGAAGTGCACGTCCACTTCCGAATTAATGAGCTGGCGGACTGTTGCTTCATGCGCCTGCCATACCGGCAGGCGGTGAATGAGCGTGACCATTCTTGAGACTTTCTCAAGCGCGAGCGCCCAGTCGAGCGCCGAATCTCCCCCGCCAATGACCAGCACACGCTTGTCACGGAAGGTTTCCATGTCCTTGACGGTATAGAAGATTTGCTTGTCTTCCAGGGGCTCGATGCCGGGAATCTTCAATTTGCGCGGGGCCAGCGAGCCATTGCCATTGGCAATGAGTACGGTCTTGCTCTTGAACTCCTCTCCGCTCTGCGAGTGGAGCACGTAAATGCCGTCGCGCTCTTCAAACTCCAGCATTTTCTGTGAAAGATGTATGGGATATTGCCACTGGTCTGCTTGTTCATGCATAGCCGCAACCAGATCCTTGGCAAGAATCGCCGGGAAGCCAGCCATGTCATAGACGTATTTCACCGCGTATAGGGCGGAAAGAGCGCCGCCTAATTCGTCCATCGCTTCTACAAGCTGCGTATCAAGATGGCGCACACCGGCGTAGAAAAGCCCAAATAGCCCGGTGGGCCCACCGCCAATTATCGTAAGGTCTTTAACGCCATTCTCGCCCTTCTCACCATTTTCACTCATGGTATGGGCTCCTTCCTAGGTTCCTGATGTGCCTTTGGTTGATGTTCGTCTCGGGTCGTCACGGACCGCAAAACGACGTCCGCTATCCTTCTTCGCCTCTGCTTACTGAAAGAGCGCGTTCAAGTGCCGGGATTTGCATGTCCGTTGGTCTCGCCGGCCTGATAGGCTTGCTCCAACAACTCCATCGTATGGATCGACCGTGTGGAGACGCCGCTTGCAGCCAGGGCATTATCCATCTGCAGCATGCAGCCCGGATTGCCGACAACTACATAGTCGGCTTCTGTGTTTTCTATGTTTTGCACTTTCGGCGCCACGACGCGTTGGGCCATGTCCGCCTGCACGATGTTATAGACTCCCGCACTGCCGCAACAATGGTCTGAATTCTTCATCTCAACGAACTCAAGACCCGGTATCGACTGCAGCAATTCTCGCGGCTGCGCGCGCACACGTTGACCGTGCGCCAGGTGGCACGCGTCCTGGTACGTGACACGCTTGTTTACCGACCCAAACGAGGTGTCTACTTCGATATCGGCCAGAAACTCGCTAATGTCTTTCACTTTCTCCGAGAATTCGCCCGCGCGCACCGCGTACTCAGGGTCATTCTCCAGCAGTATGTCGTACTCTTTCAGTGCTGTCCCACATCCCGCCGCATTGCTGATGATTACGTCAAGGCCGTACGGTTCGAAGGCATCGATATTCCCTCGCGCCAGGTCCTGTGCGGTTTCACGGGCGCCCGCGTGCACGCCCAGCGCGCCGCAGCAACGCTGCCTTTTCGGAATGACAACCTCGCACCCATTGCGCGTGAGCACGTTGACGGTCGCGCGATTGGTCTCACCGAAGAAATAGGGCATGATGCAGCCTGTCACAAAACCCACACGGCGTTTGGTTTCGCCGCGCGCAGGCACAACTTCCACGTCGGGCGCAGCGAAGAACTCATCGGACACCTTAGGCAGAATTGATTCCGCCTGGCCGAAGCCGCCGAAGAGTTTCAAGATCCCGCTGCTGCGCACGAGACCTTGCACACCGGACTTCTGGTAGAACCGCAGCAAGTTAGCAAGCACGCGTAGTCGACGAGGAAACGGGAAAACCTGCTTGAACACGAGCCAGCGGAGAAGTCGCGGAATGGTGCCGCCAGGCTGAGCCTTGATTGCTTCTCCCCGTGCCGCCTCGATGATTTTGCCGTACTGCACGCCGGACGGACAGGCGGTTTCGCACGCCCGGCAGTCCAGGCACAAGAAGATGTGCTGCAAGAACGTCTCATTGATGGGAATGCGCTCTTCCTTGGCCGCTTTCACCAGATAGATGCGGCCGCGAGGGCTCTCCATCTCCAGGCCGGTCTCGCGATACGTAGGACACGCATTGAGGCAAAGCCCGCAGTGGACGCATTGGGCCAGGTCTTCGTCAGTGAGACCCTCGAAGCGCACGCGCTCGTTGTCTTTCTCAGGAATAACGAGCCCTGGTTGACCGACTTCGGTTTTCATGTTGGCCTTGCTTGCTCGATTTGGTAGGTACTTTCGCTAAATGCCGGCTACAAAACGGCCGGGATTGAAAATTCGGTGAGGATCGAAAGTTTGCTTGAGGCTCTGCATAATCTGCAGCCCCTCTGGGCTCGGTCCCCAAACGTCAAAGGCAGCTTTGAGCGCCACCGTGCCCCGTTGCAGCACGAGACTGCCCCCATGCTCCTCGCTCACTGCTCGCGCGTGTTGCAAGAAGCTGAGATGCCGCGCCAAGGTGTCCGTATCTGCTGAAGTATCCTGATACTGCGCATCCGTCGCGCGAATCCCGCACTTCAGGGAGCCATTGAGTGGATCGGCCACGAATCCCGCATCTTCCTCAAGCGGCTCTACGGAGCGCAAGAGGTCTGCATAGACGTACCGCATTTCTGTTGGCACGGCACTCGCCTTGAATAGAACATTCGTTGGGGCGCTGTCCGATCCCAAGTCAACGCACAGTTGCCACAGGGACTCACTTGCCGTTTCGCCAATGACCTCAGCGGCGCTTGCGCCCGCTTCAGTTCCCGCTGCCGTGGCAGCGCGCACTTGCCGCGCGACGGCCCCTTGTGCGCCCATGAAGCGCACCAGCAGCACGTGGGCGCCGCGAACTTCGCCAAACAAGCATTGCTGTGCCACCGCATTGCCGACTACCGCCGCCGCCGGCTGGTGCGCGCGCACCGTGGCTGCTGCCGCAAAGGCCGCGTCGCTATCATCAAACGTGAAAATGAGCGACTGATCCGCCCTGGGCAATGGGTACACCTTGAATGTGGCTGTAGCGATAACTCCCAACGTTCCCAGAGCGCCGACCTGCAGTTTGTGGAGGCCAAACCCGGCCACGTTTTTTACCACCTCACCGCCGCTCTTGACGAGGGTGCCGTCCCCCTGAACGAACTGCATGCCCATGACGAGGTCCTTCGCGGTACCGAACGTATAGCGCAGCGGCCCATGCGCGTTTGCCGCCACGGCGCCGCCGATCGTGGCTCGGTCAGGGCGGGGCGCCTCAAGCGGCAAAGTCTGGTCATGCTCTCGGAGTATCTCTTGCAGGGCAGCAACGGTCACGCCGGCCTCTGCAGTCACTATGAGATCGGCAGGTTCGTATCCCTTGATCCCGTTTAGAGCGCCGGTAGAAAGCGCTACATCGGCAGCAGTCGGCGGCGCGCCGAGATCGAGCATTGTGCCGCCGCCGACGAGAATGGTCGCAGTCTCAGCAGCGTGCAACTCCGCAACAACTGCTGCCAGTTCAGCAATTGATCGTGGCGCTACGCCTAACGCAGGGCACTTATCATCGACGGTGGGATTCTCAGTAGTAATCGCCCCATGTGAGACGATATCTGCAAGCTGGGTGTGGAGAGTCTCAGTCAGCAAGGCGTCTCTGCATCCTACTTCCAGACCGCAGCAGTGGTAGCGTGCACCGGGGCCTTGCCAATGTGGATCTTCGCGGCGTGCGGGCCTTCACCGGTGGGGAACACCTTGGAGGGGTTAAAGAGCCAATCGGGATCGAACGCCCGCTTTAGCTTGCGCATAGCTTCCAAGTCCTCTTCACCGTAGAGCCAGTCCATGTATTCCTGCTTCTCCGTACCAATGCCGTGCTCTCCCGAGAGCGACCCGCCGGCGTCGATGCAAGCCCGGATGATCTCTTCACCTGCCGCGATCACACGCTGGACTTGGTCGCCGTCGCGCACGTCGAAGAGCAGATTTGGGTGCAAGTTACCATCACCGGCATGGAACACGTTTGCGATAATGATGTCATAGCGCGTCGCCACGTCTTCCACAAAACGCATGATCTCGGGCAACTTGGTACGCGGCACGACACAATCCTGAATGTAGTAGTTCGGCGCCAGGCGACCGAGGGCGCCAATGGCGCCTTTGCGGCCTTTCCATACGGTCTCCCGCTCGGCGGCAGTTTGTGCCACTTTGATTTCGCGAGCACCGGCTTCCTGGCAGAGGCTCAGTATCGAATCCCGTTGTTCATCAAGCTCTTCTTGCATGCCGTCAATCTCGATAATTAGCACACCGCCGGCATCGGCGGGATAGCCGACTTCGTGGGCCTCTTCTATCGCTTTGGTAACTACCTGGTCCATGATCTCCAGGGCCGCCGGGATAATGCCGTTGCCAATGATCGATGAGACCGCTCGGCACGCGTCGGGCACGTTTTCAAATATCGCCAGATAGGTCTCAACCGCCTCGGGGATCGGCAGGAGTTTGACCAGAATCTTGGTGACGACACCCATCGTCCCTTCTGAGCCAATGATTGCGCTCATGAGGTCGTAGCCCGGCGCATCAGGGGCCTTGCCGCCAACCCAGGCTACCTCGCCACCGGGAAAGACAACCTCTAACCCCAAGACATGATTGATGGTACAGCCATAACGCAAACAGTGGGCGCCGCCGGAGTTCTCCGCGACATTGCCGCCCAGCGTGCACGCGTACTGGCTCGATGGGTCGGGAGCGTAGTACAAGCCGAGGTGCTTAACTTCGCTGGAGAGTTCGAGGTTTACCACACCCGGCTCAACCAGCGCAGTGCGGTTCTCTACATCGATCTCCAATATGTCCCGCATGCGGCTTACGGAGAGCAGTATGCCGTTCTCCTCCGGCACCGCGCCGCCGGACAAGCCCGTACCGGCGCCCTTGGGCACCACCGGCACTTTCAACTCGCTCGCCAGCGCCAAGACTTCGCTGACTTCAGCAGTAGTGCGGGGAAAGACAACCGCAGCGGGAAGCTGGGCGTCTATGGAGGCGTCGCGCTCAAACACGATGAGGTCTTCAGGTAGGTGCACGACGTGTTCATCGGCTAGGACGGACTGCAGCCTTGCAACGAGTTCACGTGTATCCATGCCGTGCCACCTAGACTCAATTCGGGCCGTCTCGTCTGCGCCGCATTCATCTCTGTGATGATACCATAGGCCAAATACCGCGAACAAAAGCCCGGGCACTCCTATCTCCCTGTCTATGTCTGTAACGACAGTGCTCCAAATGGCAAGACTTGCACGGGTGGCAACGGAGGCATCGTGCCCACAGAGAGACGGAGGCGCCGGTGGATAGTCCCCGTGAGAGTGAAGTAGCCCGCACGCTGGGCGACCACCTTGCTTCTGCCCTGGGCCCAGTGCGCTCGCTGCGGCCGGTGGCGGGAGGAGGCGCCCAAGGAGCGGATGTTTGGCACGCGGTCTTGGCTTCTGGTGAGCAGGTGGCCGTCAAGCGCCACAGGCATGACGATGCCGGCGAAGTCGAATTTGGCGTCCTGCAGATGCTTTACCGGCTCGGCGCGCCGGTCGCGCAGCCATTGCAATGGGACCCGCAGCGGCGCCTCTTAGTAACCGAGTGGCTGGAGTCCCGCACGCTCGCGGATGCATTGCAGGGGGCAGGGCAATGCCATGCTGTGCAACCTTGCAACTTTCGCCGATTGACCCACAGTTTGGTTTGCGGAAGTGAAGCCCTTGAGACGGCGTTCCAGGGGATCGCCGCACGTCTGCCTCTCCGTGAAACCGGTGAACAGACCCGCCGCCACACAGAGCTGCGCGAGCGCTGTGACCGTGCGCCTGAGACGTTCATGCGCCTTGCCGCTTACGATAATCACTCCACACCACAAGGCTGGGAAACCGCCTTGCGCGAGGCGTGGTCGGCAGTTGCCGATGCGATTTGCGCCGGTCGCGTGACGTTCGGCGGCCGCGACTGCACGCCCCGCAATGTGCTCACAGACGGTTGCGCGGTTTGGTTTGTCGATTTCGCCGTCATAGGCCTCGATTGGCCTGAAGCGCGCCTGGCGCAATATGCCGCCGCAGTGGGCGCCCGCGAGCCCAGCGTGCCGCTTCAGTCACTCTTGACCCATGGGGATGAGCGATGGTACGTTGAAAGTGGATGCATTGAAAGCGCGCAGTTGGATATGCATCACGTGGTACTTTGGAGCGAGGTGGTGCGACTGCTCCTAAACGGGGAGCAAGGCCTGCCCGGTTCCAAGGATGAGCTGCTGCGGCGGAGGTTGAAACAGGCCCTGCAATTGGCGCTCTTTCCGCTCGCATCCCAGACTCCGGCGGAGTCGGTACGCGCGCTCATCGCCACAGAATTCGCACAGGGTTCACGGCAAGACTGTTTATGAGGAAGGAGAGTCCGATGGCTGAAGAGTGGAAACCGCGGGACCGCGAAATCGTGATCGACGGACTGGAGTGGGTGGGCCGCATGGCCGATAAAGCCCGCGCTCAGCACGGCGGCTACATCGGCGAGTACATCTATCCGTGCCCAATGGACCAGCAGGTGTTGCGCGATCTGGGCATGAGTGGGGACGAATTCATGCAGATTGCGGTTGACGCCGGCACCGACAGTGAGTTGGCGGCAAAGGTAAAGTCCGCATCCGGCAAAGAGACGGTCGCGACGCCCACCTGAACCGCAATCATGGTCGGTACGCTACGAAGTGCGCTCCACCGCGTCCTGCCGGGTGTCCATACATAGGGGCGAACATCCGGCGGCGGTTGGGAGATGAATAACATACCCGCGCCAAGCGCGGGTATGTTATATTTTGGGAACGCGCCGCATTGGGAGGTATAGCTTGACACCAGGTAAGCGACTTATTCAGCAACCTTTGGCTGCATCGACTGCAGTCGTCGCGTGATGCGCAACCAGAAGAAGGCGGCATTACTCGGCGTCGCAATCGGCCTCCTGCTCAGTGGAGGATATATGCTGGCCCGGCGCGTTGCTGCACGCGTACAGCCGGATATCGTTGACTGGCAGCGGACAGAACGTATTGCGCTGCACATCGCCGCCCGAGACCCTGGCAGCGTCCTTCCATCCCAGGCGCGAGCAGCGCTGCTTGCCGACTACCAGGCGCTCGTTCGCATCAGCCACGAGCAGATCGTCCCTTTCATCCAACTGCCCGCAGTGTCCGATCGCCACGAAGTGAAAGTATTGGACCGACCCCTCTGGGTACAGCGCAATTTGGGCACGGTGCAACGTTTGCTGCGGCCATTAGAAGACGTGTATCTCGACAGCGTGGGATCAAATAAGGGTACGCTATTTCGGCTGGCGCACGGCGGCATGCAGCTTACGCTCTCCGCGCAAATGGGCGTCGTGTTGGGCTTCCTGTCGCGACATGTCTTGGGTCAATTCGATATGCCGTTCTTGGCGCCGCCGGCTTCCGCAGAGGGATCAGTAGCAGCTTCGGCTAACCGCATTTACTTTGTAGAACCGAATATCCGTCGCTTGCAGACGCGCCTCGAAATCCCTCCCGATGCGTTTCGGCTTTGGATTGCGCTCCATGAGACCACGCATGCGATTCAGTTTCAGGTAGCGCCCTGGCTGGCCGGATATCTGGGGAGCCTTATCGAAGCGTATATCGAAAGCTTCCGCGAGCTCCTGCAGGAGTCTTCGCACCCGTTGCGAGCGATGTTGCTCCCGGGTGCTGAAGCTAAGGATTCACGTGAGGGCTTAGGCGGGCTGATGGGCGCTCTCACAACGCCGGAACAGCGGGAGCTGCTCGTGCGCATACAGGGCGTGATGAGCCTCGTGGAAGGCTACGGCAACTACATCATGGACGAACTAGGCGAGCAGCTCATCCCCGGCTTTCCCGCCATGCGCAAACGATTGGAGGAACGCAAGCGCGGTTCATTGGAACGGGCGCTCATGCGGTTGCTGGGTTTCGATCTAAAACTGGCTCAGTACCGCCTGGGGGAGCGCTTTGTGCGCCACGTCGTAGCGCACGAAGATATGACCTTTCTCAACCACGTTTGGGAATCTGAACAGACGGCGCCAACCTTGGCTGAGATCAATGATCCCGATCTGTGGGTAGAACGCATGCGCGCGGGCATTCGCATTGCCTCACCGTAGCCGTCCTCTGTGCGAATACGGCATTGCCTACTGGCGCTGAAATTGGGCAATGCCGGCCTTACTTCGAGCCCACTGCATGTAGCTCCCGGCTATGGGCTTGGCTTGGCAAGGTAGTCCACCACGTCGGTAGGATGAGCAAATACGACGTCGGGTTTCTCCGCGAGCAACGCCTCCGTGTCCATTGCTCCCCAGAGCGCGGCGCCGGTGCGCACGCCGGCCTGCCGACCGGACTGCACATCCAAGTTGCTATCGCCGATGAGCAGCGCCTCATCAGCGGACGCGCCGCTTACTGCCAGTGCCCGCACCACGGCATCGGCAAAGGGCTTGGGCCGTGATACGTCATCTTGAAACACCACGGCGTTCACGTAAGGAGCGATGCCACTGGCCTCCAACTCTTTACTGCCTGTGGCGCGCGCACTGCCGGAAGTGCCGACAACTTTGACCCCCAGCGTTCCCAGCGCGGCGAGCATCTCGGCGACGCCCGGAAACGGCACGATGAAGTCCTGCCGGTGCGCTTCCAGGTGCTGCAAGAAAACGTGTCGCATCTCATTCGCGAGCGATTCGCGTCCTTCGGCAAGCGCCACAAAGGGATCGGCGATTGGGCCTGAGAGTTGTGCGGTCAAGTCTTCACGGGAAAGTTTCCCCGGCGCCCACTGTGCCACGGCGGCAAGGGTTGCCTCGATGAAAGCCGGATGCAAGTCGACGAGAGTCCCTGCAAGATCGAAGATGCAACACCGGTAGCGCACGCGCGGCACCCACCTTGCTTGGTATTAAGTTACATTCTTGTAACGAGGATCGCGTACTCCAAGGAGTCTGCCAGCGCTGAGTAACTCGCCTCGATGATATTCGTGGAGCTGCCCACCGTGCTCCACTCAATTTGGCCGTTCGTGCTCTCGATCATCACCCGCACGCCGGCCCGGGTAGCGCTGCTCTCGTCCAGCACGCGCACCTTATAGTCGAGTAACCGAACCTGCTTGAGTTGGGGATAGGAGGAAATCAGCGCTTTGCGCATCGCGGTGTCCAGCGCGTTAACCGGTCCGTTGCCCTCTGCGGCGGTGTGCTGGACTTCATCGCCCACGCGGATTTTGACCGTGGCCTCCGAGAGAATGCTTTGCCCCCCGCGAGTTTCAACCAAGACTAGAAAGTCCAGGAGCGAGAATGGCGGTGCATAGTTTGGCTGGCGCCGCTTGATGAGCAGCTCGAATGATGCCTCGGCGCCTTCGAACTGGAAACCGCGCTGCTCCAGCTCCTTGATCTCCTCTACCAAGCCGTGGAGGTCTTCACTTTGGCGGGAAAGGCGGAAGCCGAGACGCTCGGCACGGGAGAGCACACTACTGCGTCCACTCAATTCGGAGATTAGCACCCGCATCTCATTGCCCACGAGGGCCGGCTCGACGTGCTGATACGCAATCTGACTCTTCGCCATGCCGTCTGCATGGTAACCCGCCTTGTGGGCGAAGGCGGAGTGTCCCACATAGGGCATGAAGGGATTGAGCGCCATGTTGGCAATCTCGCTGACGAAGCGTGCCGCGTCGGAGAGATGCTGCAACTGGTCGGGCTGAATCGCCGTGTACCCTAACTTGAGCTGCAGATTCGGAATCACCGTGCACAGGTTTGCGTTGCCGCAGCGTTCCCCGATGCCATTCACGGTGCCTTGTACATGTGAAGCGCCGTTCGCTACAGCCGCCAGTGTATTGGCCGTAGCCAGATCGGCGTCGTTGTGCGCGTGGATGCCGATGGGAACATCGAATTCAGCGCGTACCCGACGAGTGGTATCTCCAATGTAGTCGGGAGTGTTACCACCATTTGTATCGCACAGCACCAAGCAGTCCACACCAGCCTCCTGGGCGGCGCGCAGCGCGGCCATGGCATAATCCGGACTTGCCCGGTAACCGTCAAAGAAGTGCTCCGCATCGAAGAAGACTTCGCGGCCGTGACGCTTGAGATAGGCAATGGTCTCACCGATCATTGCCAGGTTATTCTCCAGCGTCGTGTCCAACACGGCCGTAACGTGATGGTCCCACGACTTCCCAACAATGCACACCGTCCGTGTGCCCGTCTCGATGAGCGCCTTCACCCCGGGATCGCCTTCGACATTTGTTGACTTATGACGCGAACTGCCAAAGGCCGTAATCGTCAGGTTCTTCCATTCGATCTCCTGCGCTAAACGGAAGAACTCCTGGTCCTTGGGATTGGAACCCGGGTAGCCGCCCTCAAGGTAATGTACGCCAAGTTCATCTAAGCGGCGGGCAATCTTCATTTTGTCCGCGGCGGCGAATGAAAGTCCCTCGGCCTGCGCGCCGTCACGCAGCGTCGTGTCGTAGATTACGAGGCGACGCTGCGCCTGGCCCTGCGCTGCGGCAGGCTGATTCTCCATGCGAAGTCTATCCAGTGCAAAAGCCTAGCAAGAAACAGTTTGTGCAACTGTTCACAATCAATACGTGACAGAATTCTACCATAAAGGCCGCAAAAGCTTAGGCAGCGTCTTCGTCCAGCTTGGTACCCATGAGATACCACCCGTAGACCAGGCCCGCGACAATTGCGCCGCATAGGGGTCCGATCCAGTAGACGAGGTGGTTGTCCCAGAAGTTCGCCGCTACCGCCGGGCCGAACGTGCGCGCCGGGTTCATGGAAGCGCCGGTGAGCGGGCCGCCAATGAGGATGTCCGCCGCTATGGTGAGACCGATTGCAAACCCGCCGACTTTGGCAGCACGCGGGTCCATGGCCGTACCGAAAACAGCGATGACAAGTATGAAAGTGAGAATTGCCTCAATGAGCACGGCCGTGCCAAATGAAATGTCCGCCGCCACTGCCGGCGTGCCGAGATTGACGGACTGCCAGACATCAGTAGGAAAGACCGCCCGTAGGGCAAAGCCTGCCAGCACTGCGGCAACCAATTGGGCGACAATGTAGAGCGCACCGTGGATAATATCTATCTGGCGGCCCACGAACGCGGCGACGGTGACAGCCGGGTTAAAGTGTCCTCCGGATATGTGGCCGAACGCGGTGACCATGATTGCGAGCGCCAGTCCATGGGCAAGCGCAATCGCAACCAGCCCCGGACCATCTCCGCCGCGCGACACAATGAACGCGTCTGTGATGATGGCGCCCGCGCCAATGAAGAAGAAGCAGAACGTCCCGATGAACTCAGCGACCAGCGCCTTGGGTGTGTTTTCCGTCATGGTACACCTTTCCTCCCTTGTGACACGTCACTCCGCCGATTAGCATGGTATTGACCCATACCACTTGTTATTGTGCAATGTGGCCAGCGAATGTCAAATGAATTAAGGTGAGAGAGCGTCGTTGCAGCGAAACGGCGGGGGCTCGCGCGGACGTTTAACGGACTTTTTAGCAAAAGCCATCGGCAGTATGTGTGAGGGTCTAATCGTCCCAAGAGACTCTAACGTCAGGAATACACGCGGGAGCCTAGAATCACGCGTTCGCTCTCGAGGGGATTAGAAAAAACTGACTTGCTCAGGGAAAGTAGGCGCAAATGCGATCCTCTGAACCACCTCTAGATTCTGGCACTATAACTATCTCGCCCAACAGCGGGCGTGCCGGCGATTGGGGCACGTGGGTAGTAATCTACACGGTTGGCGCAGGCGGCATTGCGACCGGCGGCGGCCTGCAGGTCGCGCTGCCGGAGCGTTGGCACCAGTGGTGGCGCAACTCCGCTCGCCGCCTGCAGAGCGTCGATCCCACCGCACCTTACTACGTGACCGCTCATACCGACCGGCCGGGCGTGCGCTTGCGCTTCGAAATACTTGACGCGAGCGAAGCCGAATACGTCAAGACATACCGCACCAACGTAGGTTATCCTCCAGGGAGCCGCTACGCGTGGACCGTCTCCGTCACGGTAACGGAAGGCGCGCTCGTTGCGGGCGACACTATCAATGTGGTCTATGGCGACATGCGCCACGGCGGTCGCGGCTATACGCCGCCGCTGTGGAGCGGATCGCCGGAGCGCGTGCGCGCGGCGGTTGACCCAAACGGGGAAGGTTCTTTCTCACTCCTGCCGGACGCTGCCCTGCCATGGCTCAGTAACGAGCCCGGGCCGCCGGTGGAGCTGTTCATTGTTCTTGAGTCCCGATGTGTAGTGGGTGAAGAAATGCGTGTGCGCATGGTGGCGCTGGACGAATTTCACAATCCGGCGCCTGCGCCGGACGCTGCGATCTATCTCGTCGCCGCAGCGGGCGCGGCCGCTCTCCCCTCGAATCCTGTCAAATTGGGCGATGCGAGCACGTGGGGCTGTCGAGAGCTCACGATCACGCCCACGGCGGCGGGTGTGCTGCGTCTGCGCGGTACCTCCAATGATGGGAAATTGTACGGCCTCTCTAATCCGAGCAAGGTCTTTGCCGCTTCAGTTGCGACGGACGGTTCGCCTGTGGGCGGCCTCTACTGGGGCGACATTCACTCTCATAGTCAGTACTCGTGGGACGGCACTGGCACCCGTGACGACCACTTTCGCTATGCCCGCTACGCTTCCCTGCTCGATATATACTGCGCGACCGACCATAACGACAGACGCAGCATGAGCCAGGAAGACTGGCAGCAGAACGTCGCCTATACCGAGAAGTGGAACGCGCCGGGCCAATTCGCCACGATCCTTGGCTACGAGGCCAGTTTCGGCGCGCCCTACGGCCATCACAACGTCTACTATCGCGGCGGCGCGGGTCCGCTCCACTATCAAGACGAGGAGAATCCGGAAGAGATCTGGCAGCGAGCAGCGCGTGAGCAACTTGAGGGAGAGATGTTCACAATCCCGCACCACACCGGCGGGTTTGCGCGTCCGGGCGGAGGCGTCAAGCATGATTGGCGCATTCACGATGCCAGGTTCCGGCCGAGCATCGAAATCTACTCGTCCCACGGCCTGAGCGAGGAGTACGCGCCGGACCACCCCATCTCCATGGATGTTTCCGATTTCACCTTCAACGGCCCGGGCGATCCCGGCAACTACGCGGTTGACGCGTGGCTGGCCGGCCTCAAGCTCGGCGTGATCGGCTCTTCGGACAACCACGGCGCGCAGCCGGGCAAAGAGGGCTTCGGCGCCATGGCGGTCTGGGCGCCGGAGTTGACGCGCGAGTCGGCCTTTGACGCTATCCGCAGCCGTCGCACCTACGGCTCCACCGGCTCCCGCATCTATCTGGAATTTACGGTCAACGGCGAGCCGATGGGCGGCGAGACGACTATTGCCGACAGTCAGCCGGTTAACGTGCACGTGGAGGCGCTGGGCACCGGCCCCCTGCGCTGGATTCACGTGCTCCGCGCCAACCTCGACCGACCGGATGCGGGTTTCAGTGTCGTCCGCCAGGAATGGTTCCCCGGCAGCAGTGCGCCCCTCGACTTCAGCCTCGACTGGACTGACGACTCGCCCCCCGCTCGCGCTATCTACTACGTGCGCGTGCGCCAACGCGACCTCGTCCACGGCCGCGTCGCCCAAGCCTGGAGCAGTCCCGTGTGGGTGACGAGAGTCTAAGAGCAACTGTTGCTGCTAAACCCCGAAGACAGTTTCTCGGCACACACACAATGTGCCCAGTGAGCAACTAGCTGAAGACAAACACGCCACAGGCAGGTACTCTCCACGCTCTCTAAGTGGTTTGCCCTACATTGCATTCGTAGGCCCTCTGAATTCATATGCCCTGTGGAATCGTAAGTCCACTGGATTCATATGCCCACTGGTTTCGTAGGCCCACTCGACTCCCGCAGTCTGACGAAAAGTCCGTTCGTGGTGAGCCTGTCGAACCATGAACGGACGGCTCACTCACTTGCGTAGAACAAGCACTTAGGCATCTGCATCTGAATCAAGTGAGAGGACCATTTAATTTTTGACAACACTTGGACATAGACGCATTGGTCGCGCTATGATCACAATGTGAACTGAGTGTGTGTTAGCCACACTTGCATTTGATTCATCAAACTTGCATGAGTGTGGGATTTGCAGATTGGAAAGTGAATTTCGTGGAGACCAAGGCAGAGCAAGAACCACCGCCATCCGTCTCAACGATCAAACAAGCAGCATTGCCTATTCTGAAGCAGTACGGTGCGCAACGAGCCGGGCTGTTTGGCTCTGTGGTCAACGGGACACTTGGGCCACAGAGCGATATTGACCTGCTGGTGGAAATGCCTGCTGGAGCGAGTCTGTTTGATCTCGCCGGCCTCGGCCTAGACTTGGAACAGGCGCTGGGCCGCAAAGTTGACATTCTGACCTATCATTCGATTCACCCGCGCCTCCGCGACCGCATCCTCTCACAACAGGTGGCCATTCTCTGATCCAATGTCCACAGACCCCACCGTCTATCTCAGTGACATCCTAGAAAGTATTGACCTGATCGAGACCTACACGAAGAGTCTCGATAGATCGGCATTTCTCGCTTCACAAGAAAAGCAGGACGCCGTCATACGCAGATTAGAGATCATCGGGGAAGCAACACGCCACCTCCCTGCGGAGTTCACTGCCGCCCATCGAGAGATTCCTTGGCCCCGTATCATTGCCATGCGAAACCGGCTTGTCCACGCGTACGGACGAGTGGACCTTGACCTCACTTGGGAAGTCGTCGAACGTGAGTTGCCGAAGCTCAAAGAACAGGTAAGCAGAATCCTAGAACAGTCATGCGATTAGCGTAATCCTGGCAGCCAAGTACGTAGTAATAGTGAGTCAAGAAGCTCAGATTTACGATTGCCTATTCCTCAGAGTTTAGCGCTGAGCAATGCACTTGAGTAGCGAAACTTCGACTCCATCTGATTAGCATCTATCGTTCTGCGACTGAGCCTGGCTTGCATCTGTAGGCTGCCGTTCGCAACATCTGGCACACTGTAGACCAACGGAGTGATATCGGCTGTGCTGCGACCATCGCAGCTTCATTGGAAATGGAGAAGGGACTTAGTCGTGACTGAAGAGCAGAGCTCCCCACAACAATACGGCGTTGTGGTCGAAAGAAACGTAATGATGTCGGCCCGCGATGGGATCGAGCTCGGCACGGACGTCTATCGTCCGGCGCTGCCGGCTGCTGGCAACCCGGGGAGCATTGGGCTCACGCCGGACGGACTTGCCGCCGTTGAAGGGACGTTTCCTGTCATCCTTGAGCGTACGCCCTATGACAAAACGGGTCTCGGTCTGCGGCGGAAGGGGCATTATTACGCGCGGCGGGGGTATGTAGTGGTGATACAGGACGTGCGGGGGCGGTTTACGTCTGAAGGTGAATGGTACGCCTTTGGGGACGAAGGCCCGGACGGCTATGACACCTGCGCGTGGATCGTGGAGCAGCCCTGGTCGAACGGCAAGATCGCCACCACGGGCTGCAGCTATGCCGGTTGCACGCAGAGCGCGCTGGCGTCGCTCGATCCGCCCGGTCTCGCGGGCATGTTCGTGGAGGAGGGGCCGTGGAACTACCATACGGCCTCCATGCGGCACAATGGCGCCTGCGAAATGCGCTTCATGGTCTACGCCTTTCGTATGGCGACCACCAGCAAGGAAGCGCTCAGCGACCCGCGCTTACGCCAAAGCCTGGATAGCGCCTTTGCCAACGTCGCGCAGTGGGTGGCGAACGCCCCGCTGAAGAAAGGCGTCTCGCCGCTGGCGGAGGTCCCCAGCTACGAGCAGTGGCACCTGGACGTACTCACTCACGGCGACCTGGACGAATACTGGCGCCGTCCCGGCTACGGGCCGGAACTCTACTACGACCAGCATGCCGACGTGCCCACGGTCTACTTTGGCGGCTGGTACGACTCCTACGCACGCTCGACGTGCACGAATTATGTCGAGCTCACCGAGCGCAAGGAATCGCAGCAGGCCCTCATCATGGGTCCCTTCACCCACGGCACCGGCAGCGCTGAGGTCTCCCACGCGGGTGACGTGGATTTCGGCCGCGACGCCGCCATCTATGATATGAACGAATTGCGGCTCCACTGGTTCGACTACTGGCTCAAAGGCGAGGAAACCGGCGCCGCGCACACTAAGCCGGTGCAGATTTTCGTCATGGGCGGCGGCAGCGGCAAGCGCAATAGCGATGGGCGTCTAGACCACGGCGGACACTGGCGCGCCGAAGATGAATGGCCGCTGGCACGGACGCAGTGGACGCCCTTCTACCTGCATACCGACGGCGATCTCAGCCCCGCTGCCCCGTCTTCCGGTTCACGAGCCAGTTCCTTCACCTTCGACCCCGCCAACCCGGTGCCGACGATTGGCGGCAACCTTTCAGCCGGCGACCCGGTTCTCGTCGCGGGGGCCTATGATCAACGCGGCGACGAACGATTCTTCGGGTACACGGGCAGCCTGCCGCTAGCCGCCCGTCCGGACGTCTTAGTCTTTCAGACGCCGCCCCTTGCGAAGGATATTGAGGTCACAGGGCCCCTTACTGTAAAGCTTTGGATTAGCTCGACCGCTGTTGACACCGATTTCACAGTGAAGCTGCTCGACGTCCACCCGCCCAACGGTGACTACCCCCAGGGCTTCGCCATGAATGTAACGGATAGCATTCAGCGCGCCCGCTACCGCGATAGCCGCGAAAGCGCCGAGTTTCTCACGCCGGACACGCCGACGCCGCTAACCATTGTGATGTACCCCACCAGCAACGTCTTCGCTCGCGGGCACCGCATTAGACTGGACATATCCAGCAGCAATTTCCCACGGTTCGACGTGAATCCCAACACCGGCGAACCGTTGGGACGGCACACGCGGTTGGAGGAGGCCCACAATACGGTGTTCCACGAGCCGGGACGCGCCTCGCACATCGTCCTGCCGGTCATTTCAAGCGAGTGACGACTTGCCGGAAGCAACCTGAAATGCCCAAAACTGCAATTGCCGTACCCGTGCTTTCAAGGATTCGATAGCAGGACACAGGGGCAACAATAGAATGTGACGCACACTCGATGCCGTACCGGGGCCGCAGAAAATACGCGCGTGAGACTGTAACACTGTTGAGAGTGCAATCATCTAGAACCAATCTCTTCCAACGACGGAGTGAAGAACAAAGTGAAATCCGATTCCATTCATGAACAGTCCGCCGGGCGGGCGCCGGCCGACTACACCGCTCACATCACGCCGTCCGCTCCTATCACGGTGGGGCAGCAGGGCACATGGGACATAGTTGTGTCCGTTGGCGCGCAAGGCATTGCGATCGGAGGCGGGGTGCGCATTGCGCCGCCGCACCGGGAGAAGCAGCGGTGGGACGTGGGCAATGTGGTTGCAACTACTAGTGTTCCCGGTACGAGCGTGCGCGTGACGGTGGTGAACGGGCACCCGCTGTCCTACCACCACTCGCAGTATCCCGTCATCTATGCCGTGCTGGAAGGTAAGCCGCTGCGTGGCGGCGATACCCTTTCCGTCACGCTGGGCCATCCGGGCAGCTACGTCTCCGGCTTCCGTCAGCCGGCGCAGGCCCAAGACATCATTAGCGTGGACAGCTTTTTCGAAGTGGGCGTTGACATCGAAGGCAATACTGACTACAGCAATCCGGACTATCCGGTCCGGGGCGGGGGCCGTCACTTTCCCCTGCAAGAGCAACCGGCCATTGACATCCTGCCCGCGGCGCCCGCGGCGCTCGGCGTGAGCGTACCGCAGCATCGCCCTGATGAAGACACCGCACAGGTGTACGTGCATGCCAGAGACGCATTCGGCAACGTGCTCGACGGCTTTCAAGGCGTGCTCAAGCTGGAGACAGTAGCCGGCAGCGGCGGCGCGCCCCAGGCGGAAGCGGTAGCCACGACCGAAAACCGCGGCCTGGCGCGCGCGCACATCGACGTGCCGGCGGGGCCAGGAGTTTTCCTTGTACGAGCCAGGGACGAGCGCAGCGGTGTGATCGGCAAGAGCTGGCCCATTTCGCCGCAATTCCGCCCAAGCGGCTACAACGTCTACTGGGGCGACATCCACAACCACACCAACCTCTCCGGTGACGGGGTGCGGGACATAGACGACGCCTATTGGTACGCGCGGCACATCAGCGGACTGGACTTTGTCGCAGTCACCGACCACGAGGGCGGCAAGGACTGGGAACGCAGCCAGGCGTGCGCCGGAGAGCACTATGCTCCTGGCGAGTTCACCACGTTTCTGGCGTACGAATACAGCCGGGCCGGCTCTTTCGGCCACCGCAACGTCTATTACCTGGATGACGAAATGCCCTGTCCCACGCCCGATGATCCGAACGAGCTTTGGGAGCAACTGTCGGCGGGCCGGGCCCTGGTCATACCGCATCACCCGAACACCCATTCCGAGGGCGGGACTACCTTCGGGCGCTGGCAACCCACAGACTGGGACGTGCATCATCCGGAGTTTCAGCGCCACGTCGAGATCTGTCAATTACGCGGATCGTTTGAAGTAGAAGAGATCGGCGCGCCCGTCATCCTGGGCGGCAACGGTTCGTCCGCGCGCAGCGCCCTTGCCAAGGGTCTACGCCTGGGCTTTGTAGGCGGTACCGACAATCACCGCGGCCATCCCGGCTCGCGCATGGATACCATGGGCGGCATCAACTATCGGCTGCGACCCGTAGGCGGCATCACTGCGGTGCTCGCGCACGAGTGCACGCGGGAATCGCTATGGGAAGCCCTGCTGGCGCGCAGAACGTACGCCACCACCTGCGAACACATTCTGCTTGACGTCACAGTCAACGGCGCATGCATGGGCGGTTCCGTCGCGCCGGCCGCGGCCTATACAATAGACTTGACAGTGATAGGCGCAAGTGACATTCAGTGCGTAGACATCGTCCGCGACGGTGAGGAAGTGCACCGCATCGAGGGACGCGGCGCCGTGCTGGAGCACGAGTGGAGCGACTCTCCAACGGAGCAGCCGGGCTACTACTACATGCGCGTACTTCAGGCCGACGGCAATGCCGCCTGGTCAAGCCCTACCTGGATAGACAATAGCAAGGATTGAATCCCGCCGTCCGGTAGCGCTCTGCGTCAAAATGGTGTATACTTTATTGCTACACATGGGAAAAGGTGCTTTGGCAGTAGACCACAGGCGTCTAAAGGACATTGTTGATGGCCCAGGCAGAAGTCGATACTCAACATTCCAAGACTGAAAACCCAACCATCATTGCGTGGATGAAACCGTTCTGTGGTTGGAGTAACGGCGTGCGCGCCGTATTTCAAAAATACGGCCTCGCATTTGACGATCGTGACATTATCAATAACGCAGCAAACTATGCTGAAATGGTTCAGCGCACCGGCCAGACCATGCAGCCTTGCATCGCGGTTGACGAGCAAGTGCTCATCGACGTTTCCGGCGAGGATGTCGAGAGTTGGCTTATCGACAACGGTTACGTCCGGGCCAGTGACGAAGAACCGGAAGTTCCTATTGATCGCGCTTGTGAAAATGAGGCGGCTCCCAAGCCGGTTTCACTGCAAATGAGGCCGTCTTCGCGATCACAGTAACCTAGATTTTCGCAAGAACTGCATGAATCGTTAGATCGCGTATTCTTAGCGTAGGTTGTTCACGCAAAGTCGCTGTCTACGTCCCCTACTAATCGTAGTTCGCAGGTGAGAGTAACGCGTCATACATGTGCAAGCACGCACATGCTTGGGTTGTTCACACCTGAACGGCATACCAGCCAGTCTGCTTGAGTTCATTTGAATTTTGTCTGCGGACAATTCAAAGCGAAACGAGGGCAAATTGCACACGTCCGAGGCTTATAGGTCAGCTAAGCAATCCCGCTCCCCATGGAGGAGAGTTTCTGATTTTATACACATAGGCTATGGTCTCACTCTAGCAACAATCACCACCGATTTGTCGTGCCGCTCAATAGCTACGACAAGTCATCTACGTATCCATAGGAATGAGGTCAGCGAAGCCCTCATTCCCCAATCCCGCTAAAGGCCAAGTTCACGATGTTCCCCTCTCGCAAGTGGCTCTACCCTGGAATGCACGTCAAGCGCTGGATTGTGCTGCTCATGGTGGGCTTTATGGCTTTCGCTCTCGCCTGCGCCATGGCACTCGCTTGGGCATACAGGAACGTAGACGTTCCCCAACCCTTCACCGATCCCGTTCAGACCGTAACGCTGCAGTTTATTCCGCACCCCTTTCGGGAGTTCTTGGTAGGCGGCGTGGGTCTCGCGCTCACTGTCTTGGCGATTTGCAAACTCTACGGCTCGTTGATGGAAGTTGTCACCGAGCCCCACAAACGTGAACGGTTAGTCGACCTTGTGTACGCCCGGCGCCTGCTCAGAACAGGGCCGAAGATCGTCACCATTGGCGGCGGCACCGGCCAAGCAGTGCTCTTGCGCGGCCTCAAGGAATATACGAATAACCTCACCGCTATCGTGACCGTTGTCGATGACGGCGGGTCATCGGGCCGCTTGCGGCGGGAGTTTGGCGGCTTGCCTCCCGGCGACGTGCGTCAGTGCATTGGCGCCTTAGCCATTGCCGAGCCCCTGATGACTCGTATGCTCAATTACCGCTTCAGCAAAGGCGACGGTTTGGAAGGCCACAGCCTCGGCAACCTGATGATGCTGGCCATGGCCGACCTGACGGGAAACTTCGAATCGGGCATACGCGAGCTCTCCCGCGTGCTGGCCGTTCGCGGCCAGATACTGCCCTCTACTCTCGAGAGCGTAAAGCTGTGCGCCGAGCTTGAGGACGGTCGCACCGTCTCGGGTGAATCCGCCGTAGGCGACGCGGGATCAGCCATCAAGCGCGTATATCTCGATCGCCAGCATCCAACCGCCTTCGGCGAGGCATGCCAGGCGATTCTCGACGCAGACTACATCATCCTTGCCCCTGGCAGCCTCTATACGAGCCTGCTTCCCAACCTGCTCGTACCGGAAATCTCTCAGGCTGTCGCGGAGTCTAAAGCCCTCAAGCTCTACGTTTGCAATGTTGCAACGGAGCCTGGGGAAACGACACACTACGGTGTGAAAGAGCATCTCGCGGCCCTCGTAAAGCATGCACCGTCAGAAATATGCAATCTTGTGCTTGCGAATGATCAAACATCAGTCCAATTGGCGAATGGTTCATTTGAACTCGTGCGCTTGCCCTCAGATACGCGTGAAATCAATGGCCTGCCTGTTATAGCCACAGACGTGATCGATGTTGAGATCCCCTATCAGCATAGTGCGGTCAAGCTCGCCCAAGCAGTAATGCAAGTGTATAGTGATTATGGTGCGTCGAAGCGCGAGCGGAAACGCGCAGATTCAATCTCGATGAAGGTCTCTTGATAGGACCGTAGCTAGTGCTCCAAGGCGTGGAGAGGGAACATATAACACATGGCAAGAGTAGCAATCAATGGCTTTGGCCGCATAGGCAGACTGGCGCTGCGGGCTATCCTCGAGCGGGCACCGGATGTAGAGCCGGTTGCGGTGAACGATCTCGCGAGTGCGGAAACCAATGCGCATTTGTTCAAGTACGACAGCAATTACGGCCGCTTTGGCGGCGAGATTGAGGTCAGCGACCATACCCTGGTGATCGACGGGCGACACATGCAAACGCTCTCGCAACGAGATTGGACGGCATTGCCTTGGGCAGACCTGAATATTGACGTTGTGGTGGAAGCGACTGGTGTCGGCACGGACCGCGCCTCAGCCGCGAAGCATCTTGAAGCAGGAGCAAAGAAGGTTATCATTTCGGCTCCGGCTACGGAAGAAGACGTTACGCTGGTGCTGGGCGTGAACGATGCAGCCTATGACCCGGCAGAGCATCACATCGTGTCCAATGCTTCGTGTACCACGAATTGCCTTGCGCCTGTGGTGAAGGTCCTGCATGATGCCTTTACCGTGCGTCAAGGACTGATGAACACGATCCATTCATACACCAACGACCAGCAAATCCTCGACCTTGACCAAAAGGACATGCGCCGCGCGCGTGCGGCAGCGCTCAACATCATCCCTACAACGACCGGAGCCGCGCGGGCCGTGGTGCAAGTCATCCCTGATCTTGCGGGGAGACTCGACGGCTTTGCGCTCCGCGTGCCAACACCTACTGTCTCTGTGGTTGACTTTACGTGCGAGGTAGCGGAAGACGCGACCGTGGAGGCGGTGAATGATGCCTTTGTCGCCGCCGCGCAAGGGCAGTTGAACGGAATTCTTGGCTGCTCCAGCGAAGAACTCGTCAGCATGGACTTTAGAGGAGATTCGCGGAGTTCGATTGTAGACCTGCCCTCAACGCAGGTCTCCGGCAATCTGGTCAAAGTGCTCTCCTGGTACGATAACGAGTGGGGCTACGCCTGCCGCATCGCCGACTTGACGGCACGCGTGGCGCAAACAATTCCCCATGAGGCTGCGGTGTAGCGATACGCTAAGGTAAGACGCAAGCGATTCTTGAGTAAGGGCCGTGGGTACTATGCCCACGGTTTCTTCTATCTAGAGAGTTGTGCAAGTAAATTGGAAACTACGATCATGTAGGCAAAAGGCATGAATAAGAAATCAATTCGCGACATTCCAGTAAACGAAAAGACCGTATTGGTTCGTGTCGACTTCAATGTGCCCTTGGCCGCTGGGAAAGTCGCCGACGATACGCGTCTCCGCGCGACGCTGCCCACGATAAACCTCTTGCGAGCGCGCGGCGCAAGGATTGTCCTCGTTTCACACTTGGGACGGCCTAAGGGTGTGGCAACGGACAATTTGCGCTTGGCGCCTGTTGCGGCGCGCCTTTCCGAGTTGCTGCACGTGCCCGTTCATGCTGCGCCGGACTGCGTGGGACCCGAGGCACACGCGGCAGTGGGGGCGTTGCGATCAGGCGACGTTCTGCTCCTGGAAAACGTACGGTTTCACCCGGAAGAGGAGAAGAATGACCCGGTATTCGCGCGGAAACTTGCGGCTCTCGCGGAATTCTATGTGAATGACGCATTTGGGGCTGCCCACCGGGCGCACGCATCCACAGCAGGTGTGACCGCATTCTTGCCGAGCGCAGCCGGCTTGCTTATGGAGCAAGAGATCGCCACGCTTACCCAACTGCTGGATGCGCCGGCACACCCCTTTGCCGTTTTGATTGGCGGCGCCAAGATTTCCACGAAGATTGGTGTCCTTACACACCTCCTCGGCAAAGTTGACCTCCTCGTCGCAGGCGGCGGCATCGCGAACACGCTGCTCAAGGCTCAAGGAATAGCAGTGGGACAGAGCCTGGTTGAGGACGAACAGCTCGACGTCGCCAAGGACTTCCTGATTCAAGCGCAGAAAGCCGGCGTGCGCGTGTTGCTCCCCACCGACGTTGTCGTCGGCCCGGTTGGCGAGTCTTCCGGCACGGGGAGAGTCGTAAGCAGCCACGCTGTCCCGACTGACGTGATGATTGGCGACGTCGGCCCGGAAACTATCGCAGCCGTGCGCTCTGCTCTGAGTTCCGCGAAGACTGTGCTCTGGAACGGGCCGCTGGGGCTATTTGAGGAGGAGCGCTTCGCGCAGAGTACGCGTGCCATCGCGCTGGCTCTCGCAGATTCACCGGCAGTGACCGTCATTGGCGGCGGCGAAACCGGCGCGGCAGTCGCAGCCGCCGGTGTTGCCGAGCGCATGTCCCATATCTCCACGGGCGGCGGGGCTACCCTAGAATTTCTGGAAGGGAAGACGCTGCCGGGTGTCGCGGCGCTTCATGACGCATAACCTTGCGTGGAGAATTGCAATCTTGAGAGTGCACGGGCTTACCCTTGAGCTTGGTCAATCGGCCCTTTGCGCGCCTGAAACATGCTCAAACAGTGCGCGTTCCTACGCCTCAACCACAAGAGTCTCAAGTGGCCTGTTGGCCATGAAAGAGGGCAGATCAGCAGTCCGGTTCACTCTGAGTGCGTTGACGATGCAGGAGATCCGCAAGCAAACTGCGTTCCACTTCGCGTCGCGTTTTCCGAGGATCGGCTTCACCCCAATCGCGGAAGCCGCGTCCCGCTTCCAATCCCACGGCGCCTTGGTCTACCAGGTCTTTCATCGCCTGCGGCGCATCGATGAGGGTGCTTAGATCGGGATAGAGCGAAGCGGCAATGGCAACATTCATTACCATTCCGCCCAGGTCGCGCTGCGCCAAGGGCCCGACGCGCGCAAGGCGCAAGCCGAAACCATTTACCACCACTGCATCGATCTCCTCAGCGGAGGCCACGCCGTTTGCCCACAGCGAGATCGCTTCGCGGCTGAGCGCGTGCTGCAGCCGGTTGTGGATAAAGCCCGGAATGTCCTTCTGCACCATCACCGGCTGCTTGCCGGCGCGCTGCCAGAGCTGATAGGTTACTTGCATTGTTTCGTCACTCGTCTGTTCCCCACGCACGACTTCCACGAGCGGGAGCACGGTGCCCGGCAGGATGAAGTGACTGCCGACCACGCGCTCCGGCCTCCTGGTGGCGGCGGCGAGGGCGGTGATCGAGAGCGATGAAGTGTTGCTGGTGAGGACCGCTCCCGGCGGCGCTTCTGCATCCAAGGCGGCAAAGATCTCTTGCTTGAGTTGCAGATCTTCATAGACCGTTTCGACGACAAAGTCGGAAGTCTGCAAGGCCGCGGCCCGGTCTAGCGTGCCACTCACCCTTTCAAGCGCGTGTGCTGCTTCCTCAGCGGCCACAAGGCCGTTCTCGCTCAGGGCAGCCATGCTTGTCCGCATACGAACCTGCGCCAGCGCCAATTGGTCTTCATTTATGTCTATCAGCGTGACATCGATGCCCGCCAGCGCAAGCACGGCGGCGATATCGGCGCCCATTAGGCCGGCGCCAACCACCGCAGCCGCGCGTATTTCGTCAGACTTCATCGGCTCATCCTTGCTTCAGTCTTAATGGATTGAATGGCGGCCAGCGCCTGTGGGTTGTCGAGCTTGAAAGTGTCTCCTAAAGGCTGACCCTCATAGGCGCGCCTGATCAGACCTCGAGGAATCTTTGCCGCCATATTCTTGGGTATTGCTTCTACAACGTGCAACTCATCGGGTCTGCCAGCCCTGTCGTAGACCGTGCCCACGTATGAGCGCAGCCCCTGCAGAAAGTCGCCGCCAGCGGAGGCAGTGAGCGGGTGCTCCAAGACTACAAAGCAGACGATGCGTTGTCCCAATTGCGGATCGCTAGAGCCGATCGCCGCAGCCTCGATGACGCGGGGCAAGCCGGGATAGTTCAGCAGGGCCTGCTCGATCTTTCCGGGATCATGATTTATGCTGCCGCGTATGATGAGGTCATCGGTGCGGCCGAGAATATACCACATGCCATCCTCATCGCACTCGACCCGATCGGCATGCACCCACAGGTCTTGTCCAATTGGAAAATACGTCTCAAGGAAGCGCTCCGGCTCCCCCAGGAATCCGCGTGTCATGGAAGGAAACGGCTGGCGGCAGGCAAGATTTCCCGGCCCCTGCACAAGCGGCGAACCTTCGTCATCTACCACTGCAATATCCATGCCGAGACCCGCGCCGCCAAGAGTTCCCGGTTTTTGCGGCATGACCGGCAGAGGAGAGAGCAAGCAGCCAATGACCTCCGTACCGCCTGAGATGTTCATAATCGGGCAGCGGCCCTCGCCAAACGTGGAAAAGTACCACGACCATGCCTTGGTATCCAGGATCTCTCCTGTGGAACCGAGTATCCTCAGTGACGACCTATCGTGACTACTGAAGTCTTCATCGAGCGCGGCAAGTTGCCGTATCGCTGTGGGCACAAAGCCAAAAATCGAAATGCGATGCTTCTCTATCAGTTCGAATACTCGGTGGGGAGTGGGGTAGACGTGCGTTCCCTCATAGAGCACCACGGCGCCGCCGAAGAAGAGCACACCAATAAGCTCCCAGGGCGCCATCATCCAACCGAAGTTCGTAAACCAACAGAAACGATCATGGCTCCGGCAATCGAAGGCGTACCCTACCTCCTTGACGACTTGTGCCAGTGACCCACCGTGCGTGTGCACGATCGCTTTCGACTTTCCTGTGGTGCCGGAAGTGAACAGGATAAGGTTCGGATGTTCGGAGTCTACCGGCACAGTCGGACAGGAGTCCCGTTGACTGCCCAAGGCAAGAAAATCCGACCAGGTAAAAATCTTGTCTGACAATTCAACAGGCCCATTGCGCCGCTGCATGACAACCACACGTTCCAGTGTTGGCACGTCACTTACTGCCGCACGCAGCGTAGGAGCGCAATCGGTCCACTTTCCCCCGCGGGGATAGGAGTCCACCATGAAAAGCGCGGATGCGCGTCCCCGATTGAGGGAGTCAGCAACGTCCTGCGGCACGGCCCGGGCGCCGATTTGCATGCAGACCGCACCGATCTTCATTGCAGCGAACATCACGGCAACCGCTTCAGGGGAAACCGGCGCACAAAGCGCAACGACGTCGCCGGCGGTTATGCCCATGCACTGCATGGCGGCGGCGGTGCGGCAAACGCTGTCGTAGAGTTCACGGTACGTAACAGCACGCGAGTCCCCGCCGTCACCCTCCCAAATCAGGGCTACTGCTCCGCCGCGTTGGTCTCTTATGTGACGATCTATGCAGTTGTGCGTGACGTTTAGGGTGCCGCCTGGGAACCAGCGCGTCCACGGCATGCCTCGAGCATCGTCATAGACGGCAGCGTAGGGCGTCGTCCATTCAACGCCGAGGTGCCGCAAGGCCGCATCCCAGAACCACGCAATATCACGCTGCGACTGCTCGATAAGCTCCTGCCAGGATTGAATGGCGTGGCGATCCATGAAGTCGCGAACACGCGAGCGCGCGAGGTAGTCGCCGTACGGCTCCCAGGCAAAGCGCGGCTCCATTATTGGTCCTCCATTTGCTTGGCAAGATAAGTGCATGAAGGTACAGCACAGTACGCTTTGAGCGCTACCGGTACTGTGGCATGATAGTATCAGAATTGAGCCGCCCCGGTGGCGCAAAACGCCTCTGCAGCAGGCTGTGTGAGAAGCCGGGGCAGCACGTTTCATTGAGAAGTTGCAGTCGGGACAACGGCAGACGCACCGGTGTCCGCTTCGCGCCCGACCAGAGATGCTTCGCCATGACATTGGACTATCGAACCAAAGTGTGCACGCGCTGGTTTCTCGATAGCGCGATAGCGCTCTCCCCCGTGGACATTCGCGCGCTCGCAGACAGAGTCAGCGCAGAAGAAGATCCATTTGCGGCCTTTGCTTTTGATTCCCTAGTGCATGAAATCCACCAAGCTGCCGCAGTGACCGATGCGTTGGAGACGTTTGCCGAACGCATTACATTGCTGGCTTCTCACTCCAGCCGCGAGTCTGTGGAGAGCGCCGCTACGCTGTTGCACTTCTCACAAGCAGTCACCCATGCGTTAGTGGAGCGGCTGCGGCAATTGTCCGCGGGCGACGACGCTGCTACCACAGCTCTGCTTGAGGCCCGCGTCGGTCACCTGACGGCAATCCAACAGGTAAATAACGTTGCCAACTCCACTCTAGACCTTGAGCAAGTGCTGGACTTGACCGTGCAGGCGGTGAATGAAGTGCTCCAGCTAGACGTGTGTGAAATCTACTTGCATGACGAGGGACAGGATCGCCTGACACTTCGTGCAACTACCGCGCCGAACACTGATGCGGTCAGTCATGTGCACGTCCGCCTTGGCGAAGGTGTCACGGGCGGGGCGGCGCAGCACGGCGAGCCCATAGTCTTGGAAAACGCCAGGGAAGACCCGCGCTTTATCTATCTTCCCGAGTTTGCGGAAATCAGTCCGTTCAGCATGCTATCAGTGCCAATCATCCTCTTCACCGTAAACAAGCTCATCGGGGTTCTCAACTTGCATAGCTGCTCGCCCAGAAAATTCACCAGCGAAGAAATCAGTTTTGCCGAAACGGTCTGCGGACAGATTGCAATCGCGATTGAGAATGCACGGCTCTACGAGCAAACTGATGAGAAGCTGCGCGAGAAAGTTAGCCAGTTCACGGCACTGCAACGCGTTTGGGCCTCAATGGCCTCCAGTCTGGACCTAAACCAAGTGCTTGAGATGATAGCGCGCCATGCCGCCGAGCTATCAAACGCCGATCGCGCGGCAATCTTCCAGTTGGATAAGAAAGCCCACGACCTCTTCATTGTGGCAGGATACAACCTAAGCGATAGGTACAAGACCATGCGCGTAAAGGTTGGCGAAGGGGCGGTCGGAAGATCCGTAGCTAGTCGCACACCGGTTCAGGTTGAAGATGCGATCAGCGATCCCATTCTCACCACCGCACATCCGCAAATTGTGGCAGAGGGCATTCGCTCTATGTTCTGTGTGCCACTCATTGCCCGCGATCGAGTTCTCGGCGGTATCAGTGTATTCACTTTGGATCGTCACGAGTTTAGCGAGGAGCAGATCCAGCTTGTCTCCACCTTTGCGTATGACGCGGCGCTTGCAATTGAGAACGCACGGCTCTACCAGGAAGCGCAAAGAGCGCTGGAAACGCAGGCCATTCTCATGCGGGAGATGCAGCACCGAGTCAAGAATAACCTGCAGACGGTGGCTTCCCTGCTGTCGCTGCAGATGCGGCGGGCCGAAACCGCAGAGGCTGCCGATTTGCTGGGTCTGAGCGCGGCGCGCGTGGAGAGTATCGCAGCCGTCCATGAAATCCTCTCGGAAGAGGATATTGGGTTGGTAACCATAGAAGAGATTGCCATTCGGATAATGGATATTGTCGTGAACGACCTGGTGCCGCCCAGCCAGAAAATTGATTTCACGATAGCCCCTGCGCCAATCAGGCTCGGCTCAAAACAAGCCACGCTCTTTGCGCTTGTCCTCAATGAACTTGTCTCGAATGCCGCAACCCACGGACTTGCCGGCCGATCCGCCGGCAGTATCCGGATGACCGCGACACAAGACAATGGCGTGATCACTGTGGAAGTGTGGGACAACGGCATAGGCATGCCGGAAGGCTTTTCGATGCCGACCCACGCCGGCCTCGGCCTCAGCATTGTGGACCAGCTAGTAACCCACGAGTTGTCCGGCACCTTCCAGCTTGAGAATGGGCCAACCGGCTGCGCTACCGCGCGGTTGACGTTTCCGGCCAAGGAGAGCGACTTCTGGAGTGTGTGGTGGAAGGGTTAATGCCAGCAACTCTCAGTCGCGTGTTTGCGGCAAGAGTGACTTGCGATGAGCTGCACACGCAAACTGCAGGCTATCTCATCCTTGCTTGGCAGCGTCGAGCACACCTTCCAGACTCTCGCTGCGCAATTCGCAGTCTGGACAGAAGAGCTATCCGTGAGAGGGAAGTTGGTTTGGAATTGTCCCATCTCAGGGTGCGGCATCATCTAACAACACAGGCAAACAGCGCCAACAGTGCTTCCTGGAGGCCGGAATGCAATTGACTATTCTGGGATCGGGCACTCCCGGTCTAAGTTCTACGCAATATGGCTCTTCCTATGTCGTGAGCATTGGGTCTGATCGCCTAATGTTCGACTGCGGGCCGGCAGCGACGTATAAGCTTCTCAAGTTAGGGATAGCGCCCTCTGAAATCGGCTACCTCTTCTTCACGCACCACCACTACGACCACAATGTGGACTATCCTGGGTTTCTACTCTCGCGCTGGGATACAGGCTACGGTGATGTATCGAAATTGCAGGTCTTTGGTCCCGAGCACACGGAGCAACTTACGACGCGCCTCATTGACCCTGAGTCAGGCGCTTTCGCACCGGATATCCAAGCCAGAATCAACCATCCGGTGAGCGCACGCGGCTTTCAGCAGCGGGGCGGCAAATTGCCGCGCAAACCTCCCACGGTAGCTGCGCAAGACATCGGGCCCGGCAGTGTGTGTGCCGGCGACGGTTGGGAGGTCATTGCAACTGCGACAAGGCATGTGCAGCCGTGGCTGGAGTCGCTTGCCTATCGCCTGAATAGCACCGAGGGTTCAATTGTCTTTACCGGTGATGCGGGACCGGGCGAGAACCTGATTCAACTGGCGAGAGGCGCAGATACGTTAGTTTCAATGTGCCACATGCCCCAGTCCGACGTGCGTCCGGAGGAGCGCGACTCCAATCTTGGGACAATTACCGCAGGCCGGGTCGCGCAAGAGGCTGGAGTGAAGCGTCTGGTTATGGTTCACCACACGCGCGCCATCGGCGCCGAAACCTTGGGCGCACCCCAGCCAGGAGGAACCGAACGCGCGGTGGCAGAAGTGGCCTCCGTCTTTGGCGGCGAGATCATCCTCGGCAAGGAGTTCTTGGAAATCCCGCTCTAGGGCGCGCGGCTACGCTCCGGTAGCCTCCGTAATTGCTTGCCGCAGGTCGGTGCAGGCTCGATAGAAGATGTTCGTGTCGCAAGATACCGAAACCATCTGCACGCCACGCTTTGCCCAACTGGCGGCATCCTCCGGCGTGTTCACAAAAGTGCCGACCACCTTGCCCTGCTGCTGACAGAGCTTCACAGTGCGTTCAATTACGTCAACTACTTGCGGATGACCGGTCTGTCCGGGCACACCCAGTGACTGAGAGAGGTCATACGGCCCTATAAAGATGGAGTCATAGCCGGGCACGGCGGCAATTTCCGCTAAGTTCTCCACACCGCGCGTGCCTTCAACCTGGAGCACGACGGCTTGGTTCTCGTTGCAGACCCGGAAGAAGCCATCTGCGCCCAGTGCGCCGTACTGACCGCCGCGCAAGAAGATGTGCACGCCGCGTTCCCCCTCGGGCGCGAACCGAGCGGCGGCAACGGCAGCCCTGGCCTCATCCGCGCTCGAGACGAACGGTACCTGCACACCGGAGGCGCCGCAGTCTAGGGCAGGACCGATGAGCCAGGACTCCAGGGTAGGAATGCGAACCAGAGAGGCGATGCCGAAGTGGTCGCACGCGCTGACGAGATGCACCAGGCTCTCGGCATTGATATGCCCATGCTCCTGATCGAGTATCACGAAGTCAAAGCCCGCAATTGCCAGCGTTTCTACATGCGAGATGGTTGGCGCATCCACGAACACGCCATACATGGTCTCGTTTCGCGCAATCCTCCGCCGCAATCCAATCTGCTCAACGGTCACAACCTTACTCCTTTGGGACTATCTCAGGTTTTATTCAGCATAGTGGCTAAAATAGAGCTAGGCAAGCGCAGCGCACCACTGGGTGAATAAGGACCGTCTTGCTCCGCAGTGGAAAGGACAAAAGCCGGATGCCAGTCCTGCTGCCGTAGCGGTAAGGGCAGCGTGTATACTCTAGACAGCGTCTTGTGTATTGCTTGGAGAAGGGTGAGGACACCGCCATGGAAGGGATTCTAGACTTCGCAGAGCGCGTGATCGAAAACGTGGAGAGAGTCATCATTGGCAAGCACGCGGAAGTAGAGTTAGCCCTCATCGCATTGCTCTGCGGCGGGCATGTCTTGGTGGAAGATGTGCCCGGGGTCGGCAAGACTTCACTTGCAAAGGCTGTGGCCCGTTCCATCGGCTGCAGTTTCAAGCGGCTTCAGTTCACTCCCGACATGTTGCCCAGCGACATTACCGGCGTCTTCATCTACAACCAAAAGACGAATGAGTTTGAATTCCGCCCTGGACCGATCATGGCGCAAATCGTCCTTGCGGACGAAATCAACCGCGCCACTCCGAAGACACAGTCTGCCCTACTCGAGGCGATGGAAGAACAACACGTGACCGTTGAGGGACAGACGTTTCCGCTGCCAAATCCATTCCTGGTACTGGCGACGCAGAACCCCATCGAGTACGAGGGCACGTTTCCGCTGCCTGAAGCACAACTCGACCGTTTTCTCATGCGAATCGAGCTTGGCTACCCCCGCCGTGCCGATGAGATGACCGTGCTCGAGACGCAACAGCGCGCGCAACCCCTCGATGAGATCGGCCAAGTTGTTGAAGTCAGCGAATTGGTAGAAATGCAGCAGCGCACACGTGAGGTGTACGTCGACCGCCTTGTGCGCGAATACATTGTGGAGCTTGTAAACGCCACCCGCCAGCACCCGGACGTCTATTTGGGGGCGAGTCCGCGCGGCAGCTTGGCGCTCGACCATACCGCCCAGGCGCGGGCCACCCTCATGGGACGCGACTACGCTACGCCTGACGACGTAAAGTACATGGCTGTGCCGACGTTATCTCATCGGCTGATTGTGAGTCCCGGCGCCGGAGTGCGCAATACCAGCACGAACGAGGTTGTGCTCGAACTTCTGGAGTCGGTGCCGGTGCCCGGCGCCCGGGTGTAGCGCCACAGCGCGGCATTTAACTCGTCGATTGCGTGAGAACTATGCAAAGCGGAGACTAGACAATGCAAGACACCATGACGCGGATTCCCACGCGGCGAGACGCGGCGCACATACGCCACCCGGAGTGCGCGGTGCGCCTGGCAGAAGCCGGGAAGCAGTGGGGATGGCTGGCGGTCGCCGCGAATTCTCAAGGGGTTTGTGGCGCTACCTTTGGGCATGCGAGTTCCCTGGAAGCCGGTAAACACCTGGAAGAGAAGCTGGGAGCACTTGAATTCACTGATGGCGGCAAGGCGGAGCAGATTGCCGCGAGTGCGGTGGACGAGTTGCTCGCGTTCTTTGCAGGCGGGGGCGTAACCTTCAGCGTGCCCATCGACTTGCAGGGGACAGCCTTCCAGCAAGCAGTGTGGAACGAGACGAATGCAGTCGCCTTTGGCTCGCTTACTTCATATCAGGACATTGCCCGGCGTATTGGGCGGCCTCAGGCCTATCGGGCCGTGGGCAATGCGCTGGGGAAGAACGCGTTGCCAGTCATTGTTCCCTGCCATCGCGTTATTGCGAGCGACGGCAGCTTCGGCGGCTATACGCGCGGCCTGCCTTGGAAAGAAAGGCTCCTCGAGCTTGAGGGTTCGCTCGAGTCAGTGAACCTCAAATAGCGGCTGTTGGCTGAGTTGCGTTCAGTAGCCGACGTTCGGCTCAGCCCCCAAAGGACTCTGAATCGTCTCCGTTGGTCGGCGCGTTCTGTCTTTCCGTATCAGCGTGCACATGACTAAACATGTCGTCGTTGTAGAAGCCGACTTCTTGGCCGTGGTACACGGTAACCATGAGGTCCTCGCGCGCTACCTCCGCCGAATGCACGAGGTATTCATCAACTTCCTCGATAACTGCGAATTTTTCGTGCTCGGTAAGATTCTGGAATAGAATCAGGGTACAGTAGACCACGGAGTGCGCAAAGTGCAATTCAACTTGCGCAAGCCGCGTGCTGTCTCTGAGGACGCGATAGCCTTCCGATGAGGGAGTACGGTACTGTCTTTCAAAAACCAGGGCCGCAGCCATTCCACTATCCTTCAATGTCAAGACTAATGTCCAATGCCGCCGCCGAATGGGTGAGCATGCCCACCGAGATTAAGTCTACACCAGTGCGGGCCGCAGCTCTAACCGACTCAAGCGTAATGCCTCCTGAAGCTTCGGTAAACGCTCTGCCTTGCGCCATCTCAACTGCTTCTGTCATTGTCTCAGGCGGCATGTTGTCGAGCAGGATGCCGTCTGCGCCTGCCGCCAGCGCCTCCGCCACCTGTTCCAACGTCTTCGCCTCTATCTGTATCTTGATCAAGTGATGTACAGAGGACTTCGCTCTATTCACGGCGCTGGCAATTGAGCCGCACGCGGCAATGTGATTATCCTTTATGAGCACGCCGTCGAAGAGCCCAATGCGGTGGTTGCGGCCTCCTCCGGCCCGAACCGCATACTTCTCGAAGAGCCGCAGGCCGGGGATTGTCTTGCGCGTATCGATGATCTGGGCGTTCGTACCCGCAACGGCTTGGACGAAATCGCGAGTGAGTGTGGCTATGCCGGAAAGATGCCGCAGAAAGTTGAGCGCAACGCGTTCGCCGGTGAGGATGGCCTGCAGCGGCCCCTCGATTCGCAGGAAGCTGGCGCCGGGTGTGAGGAGCGCTCCGTCAGACAGCAGCTTGGTCGTGCGCACTCGGCTATCCAGATGGGTAAAGACCCTTGCCGCTATTGCATTTCCGGCCAACACGCCGGCCTCTTTGCTATGCGCGACCGCACTCCCAACTTGGTCGGCCGGAATCAGCGCAAGCGTCGTAACGTCGCCGGCGCCTACATCCTCTGCCAAGGCCCGGCGAAGTACTTCGTCTAGGTGATCGAGCGAAAAGGGCAGAGAGAAATCACTCACGGCAAAGTCCACCTTGAAACGTCATGAATGTGTCGCGTGTGGGCCTACGCACTCTCGCTTCCTTTCAATGAGATAACTAGGCGATGCCGCCAAGTGTCGTTTGGCTTAGGATAGTCGACCCGGTAGTGGGCTCCCCGGCTCTCTCTGCGGAGGCGGGCAGCGGTCGTGAGAATTAGACCTAACACCAGCGAAAAGCGGTATTCATATAGACGGCGGCTGGCTCTCGCGGGTGTGCGCGCAAGCCAATCCAAGACTTGCTCCTCTGCCTTCATCAAGCCCTGTTCCTCTCGCACGATGCCGGTATTGTGCCACATGAGTTGCCGGAGTGCAGGCATGGCCCCGCCGGCGCGTTTGCGCCCAGCCCCTGCCGGTGGCAGCGCTACGCTTACATGCATGTTGGGGCCAAGGGCAGTTTCACGTTTTTCAGGTATGGCATACTGCGGCACAGCAATCCCCTGTGAATCTAACACTATGCGTCTGGCGAAGACCAAGGCTTCCAGCAGAGAGTTGCTTGCAAGGCGATTAGCCCCGTGGACGCCCGTACACGCCACCTCTCCACACGCATAGAGTCCCGGCACCGAAGTGCGCCCATGGATGTCGGTGAGCACGCCGCCGGTCATGTAATGGGCCGCCGGAGCAACGGGAATCTGCTCGTTTGTTATGTCAATGCCAAAGTGCCGGCACCGTGCGTAGATAGTGGGAAAGTGCGTACGGGTCTCTTCCGCATCCAGGTGCCGTAAGTCAAGGTAAACACTGTCGTTGTCTGCGAGCAGCATTTCCTGAACGGCGGCCCGCGCAACCACGTCGCGCGGCGCTAACTCAGCAAGCTCGTGATAGCGGGTCATGAAGCGCTCGCCGCTGCTGTTCCGCAAGTACGCGCCCGCTCCCCGGACCGCTTCCGAAATCAGGAATGAGGGTGCGCCGGCAATTCGCAGAGCCGTTGGATGAAACTGAAAAAACTCCATGTCCGCAATGCCCGCCCCCGCCTCGAACGCCAACGCGACGCCGTTGCCGGTAGCAATGCTTGGATTTGTCGTGTACGCAAAGAGCTGTCCTGCCCCACCGGAGCAGAGAATCACATTGCGGGAGTGGAACGTCTGAGGTGTCCCCGCGCGCCCATCGAGAGCTTCGACCCCAACACAGCGTCCGCCGTCCACAAGCAATTTCGTAGCGATAGAGTTTTCCCGAATCGTCACGGCCGTGCGCCGCGCGTTTCGTGTGAGTGCGCCTTCAATCTCTACGCCGGTAGCGTCACCACGCGCATGGAGCACTCGGGGCACCGAGTGCGCGCCCTCTCTCGCTAAAGCGATTTCACCGTGCAGTGTGTCGAAATTGACGCCAAGCGCCATCAGCTCCCGCACGCAAGCCGGACCTTCAGAGACTAGCGCCATCGTCGCAAGCGGATCGCACAGTCCCGCGCCCGCACCTATCGTGTCTTGCCAGTGCAGCGCAGGACTATCCTCTGCATCCACCGCAGCCGCCACGCCGCCCTGCGCGTAGCGGGTGTTGGACTGAGAGAGCCGCCCCTTGGTCAGAATAAGTACGGAACCAAATTGACGAGCGTAATGGGCAGCGTAGAGCCCCGCGATGCCACTGCCAATGACGATATAGTCAAAGGTGATAGTTATGTCTCCCGCATTCAGCGCCTGAGCACGACTGCTGCTAGATAAGATACTTGACCTCGCCGCTACCCTCAACTGAGCAAGGTCGTTGCTGCCGGCGCTTCACCGAAGTCTACTGGGGACTTCGCGCTGGCTACGGCGCAGCTCGCTCAAGCGGCAATAAGCAAAGGGCGACCATAGGCCATGGGCAACACAGAGAGTAAGGAGCCAATCTCTGCGCACTTTTCAGATGCAGAGAATTGCCATTGTTCGGGTCGGGAACAAGAATTGGACTTGTCTTTGTAAATGCAAAGGAGAGATGCTCCGGGCGGGTGCCGCCCTCCTCAGGCAGCAATGGCGGCGCAGGCAAAGTCGCCTTTCAGACCCCGGAGGTCTGTTTACAGCCCGCGAGGGGCACCCTATACTTAATGCCAGCAAGCGCATGTTGCAAACGACGAGCGCAGGAGCCTTGAGCGAGGATTCGAGACGCAATGGCCGATGAAGCGCAAGCAGCGAAGACCCGTCCCACAACCGCAGGCACAGAACGCTATTTGGAAGCGATCTTTGCCCTTGGCGATGAAGGACGTGACGTAATTGCGGCCCGTCTTGCAGAGCATCTTGGCGTAGCTGCGCCAACGGTCACCGAGGCGCTTCGCCGCCTGGTCAAAGAGGGCTACGTTACGCTGAATCCGCGCAGGGAAATTGAGTTTACCGAGAATGGCCGGGAGATTGCGGAACGAATCGTACGGCGGCATCGCCTATCGGAACGGCTGTTGACAGACTTGCTCGGTGTACCTTGGTACGACGTGCACAAAGAAGCCAGCCGTCTCGAACACGCGATTTCTCCCAGTGTCGAAGCCAAGCTGGCCGCGCTGCTTGGCGAACCGGACACGTGCCCCCACGGCAATCCAATCCCCGGTTCGGGTTCGCCCAACCTGGACTCGGGACACTATCTCGACGCCGCAGATGAGGGTGACATACTGATGGTGGAACGGATCACGGAGCAGGCGGAGCAAGACAGCCGACTTCTCGAATACTTTCACCGAAATGGCATTGTTCCCGGCGCCCGCGTAACGGTTGCGAACATCGCGCATTCTGCGGGGGCTATAGAGTTACAGGTAGGCGACCAGACCGTCAGCATCAGCTTGCAAGCGGCGAATTGGATCTTCGTACAGCCTGCGGAGTAGTGTCACTGCTGCAGAGCTTCAGGCTCATGGTCAACTGACGCGCGGATACCGAAGGGCTTGACGCAGCCTGCGGGGACGCTGAAGGGTAGTTGGGTATGGCAAGACGTGAATCGCGTAAGAATAGGAAGAGATCTTCATCATCACGGCGGAACACCAAGGCAGGAACACCAAGAAGTGCATCTGAGGAAAGCAATGCCCTTAGCAGCAATGAGGAGGCCCGACCCCGGCGTGTGTTCGTCTGCATCGGGTCCTCTTGCTCCGATCAGAAGAGCCGGGGCATCCTGACTGAGGTCAAGAAGCAGATCGAACGGATTGAGTGCACTGACCGCGTGCACGTGTATACGGCAACGTGCCTGAGCCACTGCCTGCGGGCGCCGGTAATGCAAGTCTATCCGGAAGGCACTTTCTACTGCAATATACTGCCCCGTGACGTGCGCACCATCGTGACCGAGCACTTGGAGAAAGGGCAGGTAGTCGAACACTTCGCCTACGATCCTTTCGCCGCTGTCCGTTGGAATGACGAGATCGACTCGTGAAATCTCAGACACGATCGGCCTCGACGGCAGTCGGCGAGGTCAGGTGAGGCTCAGCCAAATTGGGCAGTCTGTGTCTCAATCTCGAAGTGCGCAAGAGCGCGTACTTCCCCCTCAAAGACTCGTGCCAAGCGGAGTCTCATCTGTGGAGAGCGCTTCTGCGCCCATTTCGTGCCCTTCACCTTCGCAACGCTGATGTTCATCGTGAAGGGCTAGCCCAACTTCAGCGCGGACCTCAGCAGGCAGTGCCAGTGCCCGAGCCTGCTGCAAAGCCGCCTTCGCAGCATCGTCACTAAACCGGCCCAAGGCCCAGGCCGCGTGCTCCCGCAACATGGCATCCTCGTTGTTGTCGAGCAGAACACGTTGCAACGCCGGAATTGCCGACGCATCCCCTGCATTTCCCAGCGCGACGATGGCGTTGCGCCGCAGCCCCTGCCGCTTGGCCCGCATGAGCGGCGTGCCCTGAAAGCGGTTACGAAACTCCTCCTCGGAAATCTCTAGCAATGGGATTAGCGGGATGGAAGGGCCAACGCCGGGTCGCGGCAGAAAGTCCTCGCTCGCATCCGCAGATGGATAGCGATTGACGGGACACACGTCCTGGCAAATATCGCACCCGAAAACGCGCGTGCCCAGTTTTGGCCGCAGTTCACGGGGAATGCCGCCGCGGTTCTCAATTGTGAGATACGCGATGCAGCGACGCGCATCAACCTGATAAGGCGCCACGATCGCGCCAGTAGGGCAGGCGTCAATGCACCGCGTGCAACTACCGCAATTCTTCTTGAGGGGCTTTGTGTATGCCAATGGCAAGTCGGTGATGACTTCGGCGAGAAAGACCCACGTGCCTTGTGCCTCCGTGAGGATCATCGTGCTCTTGCCGTACCAGCCCACGCCGGCGCGAAAGGCTGCCGCGCGATCGAGAATTGGCCCCGTGTCGGCAAAGAAACGGGCGGACCCGTGCTTGGACTCGAGCAGCGCCACCAAGCTCTTGAGCTTCTTTCTCAGCACATTGTGATAGTCCCTGCCCCACGCGTAGCGTGAAACGACCCCGTGCGGTTCGCCGGAACGCGCATCTGCCGCAGGAAACTCGCCCACATAGTAGGGCAGGGCAAGGGCGATGATGGATCGTGCGCCTTTCAGGAGCCAAGCCGGTCGGGTGCCGCGTTCCACGCGGGCGGGCGTGTACCATTCCATACCGTCGAGATGGCCGGCCTTGAGCCGCGCCTGTGCTGCAGCCCGGGTCTCGGTGAATGGGTCTGCCGGCGCAATGCCGACCGGCCGAAAGCCGAGCCCCTGCGCGTGGTGAATGATCTCTTCTGTAATCGTCATACGCGATGTCATTGCCGCGCGGGAGGTTTCTTCTTCTTTCTTCATTGAATTGAGTCACCCACGCTTTGTCGCTTACTCATAGTGTATCGCAGCCGATCAACAGATTCCCGCTCAACGTATTGTGACTTGACGCCGGCCTCGAAGCGCAAGTGGTGCGTGGTCAGCGCGCCGAGCAATGTTCCATGGGTCAAGTCTTGTGAGAGAACCCTGGTTGCATCGTACTTATCCTGCTGAAATGCCATACCTTAGGCAACGGGCACTGAAAACCCCGCCTGAAATGCACTATCGTCTCCCAAGAGTTGAGACTTGCCGTGGCAGGTACAGGAGGTCAAGAGGGGGCGCAGACATCTTCCGGGCCGAGCCAAATAGAGCGCAACCGTGCACCTTCCACCCAGCCCTAGACTTTCTTTCAACAAAACCAGCTTTTTGTCTTGACCTTCATGATTCACTGCCGCTATAATTTGGCTTGTGGATAAAAGTGGGGAAAAGTGGTGCTAAATGTGGATAAGTTCCTCATAGTGGATGGTCCGCCTTGTTTCTTGGTGAGTTCCAGCATTCTGTAGATCAGAAGGGCCGCGTGGCGATTCCAGCCAAATTCCGTGAGGAGTTGGCCGAGGGCGCCGTAGTCACACGGGGTCTCGACAAGTGCCTGGTCATATATCCCAGGAGCGAGTGGGTTCGGCTTGCTGAGAAGGTCAGCCAACTACCCCAGACACAACCAAACGTGCGGACGCTGAGCCGCTTGCTGTTCTCCGGCGCCGTGGATCTCTCGCTAGACGGTCAAGGCCGCACCGTATTGCCCCAGTATCTCCGCGAATATGCCGGCATTGGCGCCAATGTGGCCGTCATAGGACTTTACCAACGCATTGAGGTCTGGTGTCTCGAGGACTGGAACGCCGTCAAGGCAACGACGGAAGCCGCAGGCGGCAGTCTCGCGGAGCAGCTTGCCGATCTCGGCATTTGACCTACGCGAAAGACGGCACGATTGCGCATGGCCCATAAAGCGGCGGGCGCAAACGATCCCACCTAATGCAATCCAAGTTCATTCTTCATCCCTGCAGCATCAGGCAACACTCCATGGAGCCACAAGCCTCACCCAGGCACATACCGGTTCTCCTTCCTCAAGTACTTGATGGGCTCCAGGCAGGCAATGGCGGTCGATTCATCGATTGCACTGTAAATGGAGGCGGACATGCTGAGGGGATCCTCTCATTCAGCACTCCCGCCGGCAGTCTACTAGGTCTGGACCTAGATCCCCAAGCCTTAGCGCGTTGCGCCATGCGACTTCGTCGGTTTGGCGGGCGAGCAATTCTCATGCACCGCAACTTCGCGCAGCTTCTTGTTGCTGCCGAGCAGGCGGCGTTTTGCGAAGTACACGGCATCTTGTTCGATCTCGGCATGTCTTCTCTGCAACTTGCAAGTCCTCAGCGTGGTTTTTCGTGGCAGCACGAAGGGCCTTTGGACATGCGCATGAACCCGGACCAATCGCTCACCGCGGCAACCATCGTAAATACCTGGGACCAAGATTCTCTGGCCAATCTGATTTGGGAATACGGTGAAGAACGCTATGCGCGGCGCATCGCCCGCCGCATCGTCGAGCGAAGGCAGGATCGTCCGCTGACGCGGGTAGCGGATCTGGCCGACGTTGCGCGCGCCGCCTATGGGAGAGGCAGACAGCGCATTCACCCGGCCACACGGACATTCCAAGCCCTGCGCATTGCCGTAAACGGTGAACTCGATAGCCTCCAGACGGCATTGGAGCAGGCCCGCGATCTCCTCACGACTGGCGGCCGCTTGGTGGTGATAGCCTTTCACAGTTTGGAAGACCGCATTGTCAAAGGGTTCATGCGACGTGCCGCCGGCAAGTGCATCTGCCCAAGCAGTCTGCCCCTGTGTGCCTGCAATCCGCAACAGACAATGCGTATCTTGACGCGGAAACCCGTACGCGCCGACGAGGTCGAAATTGCACGGAACCCGCGCAGCCGCAGTGCGCGACTGCGCATCGCAGAACGAATCTGAAAGTCTTGAAGCGATAAATGGCACAGCAAGAAACAGTTCTCCCGCGAGCCGCAGCCAGGACTAACAGTCCTGAGCGCAAGCCCTGGTATTACGAACTAAGCCCGCAGGTAGCAGTGAACATGGGCATTCTGGTGCTCTTTCTCGTTGCAATGCTCTACTTGATGCCTACGGGACAGGTGGCAGACGCGGGCTTTCGTATTCAGTACCTGGAACGCACGATCGAACAAATCGAACGAGAGAACCAATTGCTCCGCACCCAAATTGCCCAAGCGAGCGATCTGCGTGTCATAGAAGAGACCGCGAGAAAGCGGCTCGGCATGGCGCCGGCCGCGCGACTGCATTTTGCACAGTTACCGCAAGAAGCGCTGCAGCTTCAGCTTCCCCCCGCTGACAACGCGGAAGCAGCAGACCTGCCGTTCAGCAGTCGGTGGGACCTGATTGTCGAGCAGTATCAGGCACTGTTCGGGGAGAAGGATTCCCAATGAATCGTGAATCAATGAGCACGGCACGCATTCGCATCATCCAGGGGTTCGCCCTCCTCGGCGCCCTAATTGTCGCCGCCGGCCTGATCCGTTTGCACGTTGTCGAGAGTGAGAAGCTGGCATTGCAAGCTCAGAAACAGTACCAGGAAGACACCCAGATCGTGCCCGAGCGCGGCAGCATCCTGGATGCTAATCGCACCTTGCTTGCAACTGCCAAGTACCTAAATGACGTGGAAGCGGACCCGAACAAGGTGCGCTCAAGTGGAAGATCGGCACAGTCAATTGCAAGTGAACTGGCGCAACTGCTTGGCAAGTCCGAAGAGCAACTCGTCGCCCTTTTGGATCAGCCCAACAGGCCCTACGCGCTCCTGGCGAAAGGCGTCCCGCCGGACGTGAGCGATCGTATAGAGAGACTTAGGCGCACAGGTCAAGCACCCGGCATCTCACTAAGCGTAATGCCGTATCGAACGTACCCCTTGGGGATGCTTGCCGCACACGTTGTAGGGTTCTACAGCCAAAGCGGCAGCGGCCAATATGGCGTGGAAGGATACTACGAGGAATTGCTGCAAGGAGCGCCTGGGCGACGGCTGAGTTCGAGTGCGCCCTTTGGCAATGAGGCCGGAGAGGCAACCTGGATACTGCAACCCGCGGAACCCGGCGCAGACTTGGTTCTTACTTTGGATGCTTCCGTGCAACACATCGTAGAACGAGAGCTTGAGCTCGCCTTGGAACGTTTCGGTGCGGCGAGCGGCACAGTAATCGTCATGGATCCTAAGACCGGCGCCATTATCGCCATGGCGAGCCGCCCCACGTACAACTCCAACAATTATCAAGAATTCCATATTCCCGATCAGGACGCCTACGCGAATCCGGCCATTAGCTCGCTCTATGAGCCCGGTTCTACCTTCAAGTTGATCACCCTAGCCGGTGCGCTGGACGCAGGAGTAATAACTCCCGCAGCCGAATTCTTGGATAACGGCAGCGTGGAGTACGGCGGCGTGGAAATTAAGAACTGGGATGAAAAGGGTCACGGCCAGAGCGACATGACCGACCTTATTGCCCACTCCAGCAACGTCGGGGCAGTGTGGGTGGGCACTCAGATGGGCAAAGACCTGTTCTATGAATATGTGACCGCATTTGGCTTCGGTGCGCCAACCGGGGTTGATCTTTGGGGTGAGGTCAGCGGTATCGTCCTCTATCCGGATGCAGAGGGCTGGTACCCATCCAGCCTTGCTACTAACGCCTACGGCCAGGGCATCGCCGTAACGCCGCTGCAACTCACTGCCGCCGTGGCAGCATTGGTAAACGACGGTGTGCTCATGCAGCCATACGTGGTGCAAGAAGTTCATTCAGACGCTGGCATCGAGCGCGTTGAACCCAAGTCTGTGCGCCGTGTAGTCCGCAAAGAAACCGCCCATACCCTGGTCTCGATGCTCGTGAATGCGAGCAAACGCTCTGAAAGTAGAATGCACCGGGTTGAGGGGTACGAGGTCGCGGGGAAAACCGGCACTGCCTCAATACCATTGACGACAGGCGGATATCACGAAGACCTGACCATAGCGTCGTACATAGGTTTCGGACCGGTTGAAGACCCTAGATTCGTCATTTTGGTTAAGATCGACCGGCCAACTGTTGAACCCTGGGGCTCGCTGGTGGCTGCGCCGGTCTTTCGCGAGATTGCCTTCGAACTGTTTCGCTACTACCACATTCCGCCTACCGCAGCGCAGCAGACTTCTGCAGCGCAGCAGACTTCTGCAGGGCAGCAGACCGCTGCACAGGACACGTCAGGCTAGAACTAATGTTACGCATCCTGCCGCGAATTGCCCCTATTGGCATTACCGACGAAGCGCAGCGCAGGCGCTGGCCTGATGTGCCTCTAACCGTACTTTTGCTCGCTTTGCCGCTCATCGGCTTGGTAGCTATTTACAGCGCGAGCATTGCGGTGTCATACGCAGAAACGGGCGACCCGCATTACTACTTTCGCCGCCAGTTTCTCTTCCTCATCGTCGGCTTCGCCGCAGCCTTTACTTTGATGCGAATCGATTATCATTGGTTCGGCCGCATTCAATTCCTGGGCATCAATCTCACTTTCTGGCTCTTGGCAACTGTAGCGATCGTCTTGGTCCTGATGGCCGTAACCGACTTAGGTCACGTAGCGCGGGGCTCGGTTCGCTGGATACGGCTGGGTTCGGTGAGCTTTCAACCGAGCGAATTGGCAAAACCAGTAATCGCGCTCTACCTCGCCCATGTGCTTGCCAAACGCGAGGAGGGTGTCAGCAAACTCGTCTATTTCTTGATGCCTACGTTGGTAGTAGGCCTCATTGTTGCCATTGTCGCGCAGCAGCCGGACCTGGGTACCGCAATCATGATTCTGCTCATTGGTGTGTCGATTCTTGTTGCGGCGCGCATGCCAATTCTCTACTTTCTCGGCGTTTGCGTTGCCGGAGCGCTTGCGGCGTGGTATGCCATCACACTGGAACCGTTTCGGCTGCAAAGGTTGACTGCCTTCTTGGATCCATTCAATCCGCAGTACCAAAACAACATCGCGCACCACAATATCCAGGCTTTTCTCGCCTTTGGCTCGGGTAAGATCACTGGTGTCGGACTAGGGCAGGGCATGCAGAAGTTCTTCTACATGCCCGAACCGCATACCGACACCATCTATGCCGTAATCGGCGAAGAGTTGGGGCTCGTCGGCACCTTGGCGTTGCTTATCTTATTCGTGCTGCTTGCCTGGCGAGGATTCAGTGTTGCCGCCAAAGCGCCGGACATGTTTGGACAGTTGCTCGCCCTGGGAATTACCTGCGGCCTCTTTGGGCAGGCTCTTCTCAACATGGCGGTAGTGACCGGCCTCCTGCCGTTCACCGGAATCCCGCTTCCCTTCGTTAGCGCGGGGGGGTCGTCGCTCCTGGCTAGTTCTATTGCCATGGGAATGCTGCTCAACATCTCGACTCAAACCATTACCGTGAAGAAGGCAAAGCGTGATCACCGTTGGAGTACTCGACCGGTCAAGAGACCAAGAGCGTAGGACTCTTGCGTGAATGCGCACGATTTAAAACAGTTTCTAGAATTAGAATCGCGCACCATCCACCTGGTCGGGGTGGGTGGCGCCGCTATGTCAGGACTTGCCCGCATACTTACACTTAAAGGTCATCGGGTCAGTGGATCTGACGTTAACGATTCCGCCGGTCTGGACGACCTGCGCGCGCTGGGCGTAGCTGTGGAGGTGGGACACGCCGCTGAGCACGTAGCCGGCGCGGATATCGTTATATTCAGTTCTGCTATCGCGGCCGAGAATCCGGAACTCGCTGCTGCCGAGCAAGCGGGCATCCCCAGTGTTAAGCGCGCAGTGCTGCAGGGCGCGCTCACGCTTGGCAAGACCACGGTGGCGGTTGCCGGTACCCACGGCAAGACAACGACGACCACAATGATCGCGCACGTGCTGCGCGTGGCACAACATGACCCGTCCTACATGATCGGCGGCGATCCGCTGAATTTCCCGCACAGTTCCCACTGGGGATCAGGCGCAACTTTGGTCGTTGAAGCCGATGAGTTTGACCGCGCTTTCCTTGAGCTCTTTCCTACCGTTGCGGTCATTACCGCCGTGGAAGCAGATCACCTAGATACCTACGGCACCGTAGAAAACATGGAAAGCACCTTTAGGGCATTCGTGGAGAAGTTGCCCAGTGACGGTACCGTAGCGATACATGCCGATAGCGCTGCGTGCGGCCGCGTTGCCGCCGCCGCAGACTGTACCAAGAGGACATGGTCCCTACGCGGCAATGCAGATTGGGTGTGCACGGACCTCTCGCCACGCATGGGCAGCGGAATCGAAGCAATCATCGAGAGCGCTTCCGGCGAGCGTCATCGCCTCTCGCTCACAATTCCCGGCATACACAATGTTCTGAACGCGTTGGCGAGCGTGACGGCACTCGACGCCATCGGCGTGCCCGCGAGCACCACGGTGCTGGCGCTCAGCCATTTTCAAGGAGTGCGGCGGCGCTTTGAACTGCGAGGCAAGGTAAACGACGTGACCGTCGTCGATGACTATGCCCACCATCCTACCGAAGTGCGCGCGTCACTGCGCGCCGCAAGAGAATGGCACGACGGTCGTATCGTCTGTGTGTATCAACCACACCTAGGCAGTCGCACCGCTGAGCTTTTTGCTGACTTCTGCGGGGCATTCCGCGGCTCCGACGAGCTCGTGCTTGCCGAGATATATCAGCCGCCCGGTCGGGAAGACCCGCCAACCTTGTCGAGCGCAGACTTGGCAGATGCCATTACGAGACCGAGCGGCGCCCGGTACGCACCTTCACTCACGGACGCGCTAATGCAGGTAACAGGCCTGGTGAAACCAGGCGATCTTGTCATCGTGATGGGGGCCGGTGATATCACGTCGCTGTGCGAACCGCTCTTGGACTATCTTCACACGCGCAGCCCTGCGAAACAACGGTCGTGCGCATGAATTCAGTACATGGAAAGGCCGCGGCAAGAGAAGAGTCGGGCGCCAGCTACTTGGCAGGCATCGCGGCCATGGCTGCGCGATCTCAGTTCGGTCTCAAGCCGCTATGGCGGGAGCCAATGGCCAAGCATACTTCTGTGCGCGTGGGAGGTCCCGCGGAATTGCTAATCCGTGTGCGCTCTTGCGAGGCGCTTAGAGCGGTAGCGGTGGAAGCCTACAAGCAAGACCTTCAGTTCCGAGTTATCGGGGACGGTACAAATCTCATTGCTGCTCAGGCCGGCATCCGCGGCCTGGTAATTAGAAATCATGGTGGTGAGCGGAAGCTGTGCGACGACGGCATATCGATTTGGGCGGACGCGGGCTGCTCGCTCATCGGCACGGCACGCTGGACCGCAGACCTGGGGCTTTCCGGCCTAGAAGGAGCTGCGACAATACCGGGAACGGTTGGTGGAGCAGTAGTGAACAATGCCGGCGCCTATGGTTGGACCGCGGCGAACTCGGTCTCCCGCGTACGAGTGGTCGATGGACACGGCGAACGCTGGCTGGCGCCTGATGAAATGCGCTATAGCTATCGAACAAGTTCAATCAAGGAAAACCCTGGTCGCGCAGTGGTGCTTGGGGCCGAATTGCGCCTAGTTCGAGGAGATGCGGACCGGATTCTTGCAACGATCACGGAGCGGTTGCAAACGCGCCACCAAACACAGCCCACCGCACCGAGCTCAGGGTCTGTATTTCGAAATCCTCCCGGGCACAGCGCGTGGAAGCTCATCGATGAAGCAGGCATGCGGGGGAGAAGAAGAGGAGGAGCGCACGTATCCGAATTGCACACCAACTTCATCATCAATGGCGGCGCTGCGACCGCAGATGACATAGCCGGGCTCATCGAGGAAGTTGAAGAGGCGGTGAAGTCCCGCCGGCGTGTAAAGCTCCGGCGCGAGGTGGAGTTGTTTGGCGATTGGGGAGAGTAGGGCGATGGCAGCGGCAGTGCAAAGACACAATACGACCGGATTATTCGGCAAGATAGGGCGGGCATTTCAACTGGTGGGCCGAGGCATGCGCAGCTTCGGTCACCGCTGGATTTCGTTGCTGGTAGGATCGTTGGTTTCACTTGCACTCTGGGGAATTCTTACGTCCCCTGAATTTGACGTTTCAATTGTGGCAATTCGGCGGATCACCCCGCCTACGCTTGCCGGTGACAACTCGCTCGTGCGCATCCAATCCTTCACGGGACTTGTAGGCCAGTCGATCTTCTTGCTTGATCCTCATCAAGTGACCAGAGAGATTGCGCTGCTGCCGGCAGTAGCAGATGCGCGACTTTTCCTCGTCCTTCCAGGCCGGGCAATTGTTGAAATGGCGGAACGTCAACCGGAAGCACGGTGGATTGCCGACGGCAATGTCTTTCTGATATCGCGTGAGGGAGAGATCCTCGGCAGCGACGATGCGCCGGATCTCACGGTTACAATTGTCGACCGCACGGGTATCCCGTTTCAGTATGGTGACCGCGTGGATCCCAGCGCCGTGCAGATGGCGTTCCTGCTGCGCGATATCTTGGCTGTTGCCGGAATCAATGTCAAGTCGTTTCGCTATTCCGCGCAAGAGGGACTATCTGTCGTCTCCGTAGATGGCTGGATTGCCATCTACGGCAATGCCGGCCGGATTGTTGAGAAGACGCAAGAACTGTTGACCGTACTCAGTGTTGCAAAAGAACGACAGCTCTTAATCTCTGTAATTGACTTACAGCCCAGCAAGAGTCCAACATTCAAGCTCTGATGCAAAATTGGCAACATTAATGCTTGACAGCAAGACTATTCGAGATTTGCGAATAGGAGTATTCCAAGGTATAATGTAGGCATTCCTTTCCTAAGAGGTAGGTAGAGGATATTGGCTAAGAACAACCTTCTCGTCAGCCTTGACGTAGGCACCACCAAGACCCGCGCACTCGCTTGTGATATTGATCCCGGTGGCTATTTGCGAGTCAAAGGCGCAGGCATCGCACCAACCAGTGGCATGAAGCGTGGCGCCGTGATCGATATGGAGGCAACCACTGGTTCGATCCGGGCTTGCCTGCAATCGCTGCGGCAGTCGCTCGGTCACTTGCCGCTTGCTACCCACTTGGGTGTAAGTGGGTGCAACATCAGTTCGCAGATTGTGCGGGTTGAAACAGTTGTAAAGCGATCCAGGGGTGCGATTACGCCTACAGAGATTGAGCACGTCTTGGACATGGCGGAGCGGTCGTCAATACCGGACGATCGGCAAGTCCTGACTGCGTTCCCTGTAGGATTCATGCTGGATGGCACCGAGGGTATACGCGACCCTGCTGGTATGTATGGACATGTCCTCGGAGCAGAAGTCCATTTGGTAACCGGCGACGTCGGCCCAATACGCAACCTTACGACCTGCGTAAATGCTGCAGAGCTCGCTGTGGATAGCAATCTCACCGCCCAGGCGCTCGCTGCAGCCGAGGCAGTGCTCTCGGAACAGGAAAAGCAGCTTGGCGTCGTGCTCGTGGACATTGGGGGCGGCACCACTGACATGGTGCTCTACACAGACGGCGTTCCGTGGCATACTGCCAGTATTCCGCTTGGTGGTTTAAATGTCACCAAAGACATTTCATATGGGTTTAGGCTCCCACAAGATGTTGCGGAAGAGATCAAATTGCAGTACGCTACCGTAGGTGAAGGAGCACTTGACGATCAGTCGGAGATTGACGCACCGGGCTTCTATCCCGGTAAATGGACCATGTTTGAGCACCGGGACCTCGCCACTATAGTCGTGGCGCGAATGGAAGAACTCCTGGAGCTCATCAAGGACGAGATCCGGCATACCGGGTACTTCGATGTCCTGCCGGCAGGTGTCGTCTTCACCGGAGGCGGGTCGGAGTTGCAAGGGCTGGAAGATTTGGCAACGGCAGTGCTCGGACTACCCGCGAGACAGGGAATTGTCCCGGCAATGAAGGGAATGAGCGAGGATATTCGCCGACCGGAGTTTGCAACCAGCGTAGGCTTGACCATGTACGCTGCGAGACTGCAGCAGGCGCGGTCGCGGCTCTCTATTGGCGCTGCCCTTGGGACTATGGCAGCGAGACTTGGATCGCTAGTGCGGTCGTTTATCCCAATGAGTTAATTTTAATGCAGGGTGGTGCGCATGGCTAATGGTGCAGATAACCGCATTTCTCGACTTCCGTCGAGTGCCGGTAGCGATCCGGCAGGATCGGATCCAAGAGAAAGACAGGAATCCTGGGCTCAGATCAAAGTAGTTGGCGCGGGTGGCGCCGGCGGCAATGCGGTTGACCGCATGATTGAGAGCGGGGTTAGCGGCGTTGAGTTCATTGCTGTGAACACCGACGCGCAAACCCTGATGAGCTCTCAAGCTGAACGGCAAATCCGCATCGGCGATAAACTTACCAAAGGCCTTGGCGCCGGCGGCAAGCCTGAGGTTGGAGAAAAAGCCGCCGAGGAAGCCTACGAAGAATTGCAAGATGCGCTCCGCGGCGCAGATATGGTCTTTATCGCCGTGGGCATGGGTGGTGGGACCGGTACAGGCTCCGCGCCCGTCATTGGTGAAATCTCCCGTAATACTGCCGCCCTCACGGTCGGAGTTGTCACGAGGCCGTTCTCATGGGAGGGTGTTCCGCGCAAACGCATTAGCGAAGAGGGCATCCGCAAACTTCGCGAACATGTAGATACGCTCATCACCATACCGAACGACAAGATTCTTGAGATTGCTCCTAAGAACACGCCCATTACCGAAGCATTTCGCTTGGCCGACGAGGTCTTGCGCCAAGCTGTGCAGGGCATCGCCGATCTCATTACGCAACCCGGCCTAATAAACCTTGACTTCAACGATGTAAAGGCGATCATGCAGAACTCCGGCACTGCCTACATGGCCATCGGCTATGGCAGCGGCGAGAATCGCGCCTCCGATGCCATGCGCGATGCCTTGGCAAATCCGCTGCTGGAAATGTCGATCGACGGCGCCAAAGGCATTCTGCTAAACTTCACCGGCGGGCCGGATATGAGCCTGCATGAGGTCTCGCAAGCTGCTGAAATCATCTCGAACGCCGCGGACCCGGATGCGCAGATAATCTTCGGTTCGGTAATTGAAGAAGCTATGAGTTCTGACATTCAGATCACTGTCATTGCCACCGGGTTTGACGAGCAAGACATTCGCCGCAGTAGTATGCGTACCACCTTAGAACCACGCAGTCCGGATTCGGGGGATCGTCCTTCGGTCGTTCCCATCAGCCAAGACGAATTGGATGAGAGCGATACGGATCTCGACCTCGAAGTACCGACATTCCTGCGCAAGCGGATCAATCGCCAGGATCGTTAATTGCCATTGCAGTGTACGTAGCGGAAAAGGCAGAAGGGGCAGAGCTTGATCGCTCTGCCCCTTCTGCGATTCTGCAGCGGCAACTCCAGAAGCCGCCTGCAATCTTCTGCGTCCGCCCCGCTTTCACCTAAAGGCACGTCTCATGCAGTAGGGATCACAGGCAGCAGGATGTGAGAAGGATAGGCGCTACTATGGTGGACTGTCTGCCGCGCTATCTCCCAGCGGTCCTCTAGTCCATTGTTTTCGCCGCCGGTATTGAGGTTGCGGTCGAAGCGTGGGAAGTTGCTCGACGAGATTTCAACGCGCAAACTATGTCCCTTGAGGAAGACGTTGCCTAGTACCCAGAGATCGATCTCGTATTGATATATTTTTCCGGCCTGGATGAGGGATGAAGATTCACGCCCTTCGCGGAACCGGGCGCGGACAATGCCGTCGCAGAGGCTAAAGGCGCGGCCATCCGGGTGCACGTCCACCAACTTTGCCGTCCAGTCGGTGTCCTGTTGATCGGTAGCCGCGTACAGTACTACCTTGATGGGCCCGGTAACTTCCAAGTCGCTCTGCAGCGGTTCGCTGGTGTAACACAACACATCCTGGCGCATCTCAATATTCTGCTGGTCGTAAGGCCCCCACGGCACAATGTGAGGCGAGCAGCAGTTGTTGCCGCCCAACGTTGGCACCGGCGCTGTCGGGTCGTAGACAAAGCCGTCGGTCGCTTCATCCGTCGGCGCAGTGGCGGAGAGGGCACCGTCGCCGTTGAGTGTATTCGCCCCGCCACCGGAATGAAAGTACCAAGGCTGCCATTCGGTACGTGCGAGCGGCCACTCATGCTCGTTCCGCCACTCGTTGCGCCCCATGATGAAGAGCCGCAGCGGCGGTTCGTCGAGGATGCCGTTCTGCTCTCCTTTCAACCAGTAGTCAAACCAGCGCAACTCCTCGGCATCGAGGTCCACCATGGAATCCGCGCCAAAGTCCACCTGGCCCGTTACCCGCGAAAGGGATAGCGCATGCGGCCAAGGGCCCATGATGAGCTGGCTTTGACGCGCTTCCTGCGAGCCGCCGTGCAGCCGCAGCTCATTCCAGTTGTCGAACGTGGCTTTGGAATAGAGGTCGAACCAACCGCCCATGTTGTAGGCCGGCGCGTTCATGTCCTGCCACTTGCCGCTGTTGCTGTATTGCTCCCAATACTCGTCGTAGTGGGGATGGCGCACCCAGTCATGCCAAAAGTCCAGATCGCGCCCAATTGCTTCGGGAATCTTGTCGGCAGGCAGCGTGCGAAACGCTCGTCCCCAGTCCTCATACTCGATGTTCTGCGCGGTGCGGCCGTGGGTCCGCGAGCCCCACGTCGCCAGCACACCAATCTGCAGCGCGCCCTGCGTATAGCCGGGCGAATCATAGAAGTCGCATGGCGCCACGCGCGGCACAATAGTGGTCAGGTGCGGGCTGCCCCGCCAAGCGGCCGTCCACTGCGTCATGCCAAGGTACGAGCCGCCTGCCATGCCCACCTTGCCGGTGCTCCACGGCTGCTCCGCTATCCACTCCACCGTGTCGTGTCCGTCATCGGCTTCATTTACCATCGGGTAGTATGAACCATCAGAGTCCCAACGGCCGCGCACGTCCTGAATGACGGCGGCGTAGCCGCGGCTCGCCAAGTGCCGGCCTTTCTCTATGTGTAAGTCCGTATTATTGCCGTACGGCGTGCGCACGAGCACGGTGGGCGCAGGCGCCGTGGAAGGCGGCAAGAAGATGTCAGCGGATAAGGCAACGCCGTCCCGCATTGGCACTTTGGCGTCAACCAGGGTCTGAATTCTCGACACGGTGTGTTCCTCCCGTTGCTCACGAGTGAAGTTACGTCAAGTCTTTCCATCAGGGGCAAGCGAATTACGTGAGGCAGTGTACCATAGGCTAAGACCTGATCAGCATCGGGACGGCCGGCGGTCCAATGCCAATCTGCTGGAATCGCAAATGCCCACTGTTAGATAGCCCGCATGCTCACCACACGAAACACCGACTACAGTGGCCGCAGTCGCCCTATCCGTCCGCTATCGATCCTCATGACAATTCTTATTGCTGCCAGCTTCTACACGTCTGTAGGGCCCGAGTTTACCGCCTTCTCCAAATCTCGGGGCCGTATGTGTTCTCTAATGTCGTTCCCCGATTCTAGCTCCGCCAACCGCAGTTCGAACGCCTGTTGGAGGTTTAGCCAGAACTGCGGGGTAGTGCCAAAGTAGCGCGATAAGCGTAATGCCGTGTCGGCTGTTATGCCTCTTTGACCGTTCAGAATGGCCGTAATCCGGTTGGTTGGAACGGCAAGCGCCTTCGCCAACGCGTTGGCCGACATGCCAAGTTCGTGCAACTCTTCGCCCAAGATTTCGCCAGGATGTACCGGGCGCATACCACTATTCAAAGTCATCCCAAACTCCTTAGCGATGATAGTCTACAACTTCCACGTCAAACGGCCCTTCTTCTCCCCAGCGAAAACAAATGCGCCATTGGCGACTAATTCTGATGCTGTACTGGCCCGCCCGGTCACCAGAAAGCAATTCCAGCCTGTTGCTAGACAATCCGGCTAGGTCTCGCAACGTGACCGCGTTATCCGGCACTGTCAACCTGCGGGTTGCCTGGTCGGCAAATGCCTGAAATGCGCGTACGATTTGCCCTTCGAAGAAACGCTGCGTGTTTCGATCCTAGAATCCTTGTATCATTATAATGCTTTACGTAAACAGTAAACATCAAATTCCAACTTACTTTGGCCCAAGTCATACTGTCAAATAGCCTAGCATTCCGCACTCAACTCAACAGCAAATTGACCAATGTGACGGTGCAGGGCTCCAACGGAAGCTATTGAATCTTGCCTTCCCAAGCAGCACGATAAGCCCCTTAGGCCTTTGGCCCCAAACCGCCATGTAAGACTGTGGCCTCTTGAGGATAGACACGCAGAAACACCGGGCACAAAGCAAGTTGGGTCTTGTTAGGCTGCATGGTATGATGGTGGGACGGCAAATCCGCAGGTTTTCTTCTTGATTCTCTACTAGACTCTTGGTTTTGACACATGACCACGTACTATCTGACAACCCCTATCTACTACCCTAACGCGAAGCCCCACATCGGCACGGCCTTTTGTACTATCGGCTGTGACGTGCAGGCGCGTTATCGTCGCTTGAAAGGGTACGATACGTTCTTCCTCACGGGCCTCGACGAGAACAGCCTCAATGTCGAGCGCCAAGCCAGAAGCCAGGGCAAGGATCCGCAGGACTACTGCGACGAAATGGCGGTGTACTTTAGGGATCTCTGGGAGCGGCTTAACATCTCCTACGACGGCTTTATCCGCACAACCGAGGAGCACCACAAGCACGCGGCGCGGCTCTTGTTGCAGAAGTGCTATGACGCTGGTGACATCTATAAGGGAACCTATGCCGGGTGGTACTGCCTCCCTTGTGAGGCCTTCTACGCCGATGACGATTTGGTAGAGGGCAAATGCCCCGTCCACGATGCCGTGCCGGAATGGACTGAAGAAGAGAACTATTTCTTTGCGCTCTCCAAGTATGAGGACAAGCTGCTGGCCCTGTATGAAGAGCACCCTGAGTCCGTTCTGCCTGACTTTCGGCGGAATGAGGTGGTCAATATGGTGCGCGGCGGGCTGCGAGACTTCAGCATCTCAAGAGCAAACAAGACCTGGGGCATTCCCGTTCCGTTTGACGAGGAACAGGTCATTTATGTCTGGTTCGATGCGCTCACCAACTACATCACCGGCGTTGGCTTTGGACATGACGATGACATGTTCGCACGCTACTGGCCGGGTGACGTGCACGTCGTCGGGAAGGACATCATCCGTTTTCACTGCGTGTACTGGCCGGCAATGCTGATGTCCGCCGGAGTGTCACTCCCCAAGACCGTCTGGGCGCATGGCTGGATCATGTTTCGCGGCGAGAAGATGAGCAAGTCACGGGGCGTGGGTGTAGACCCCTTTGAAATGGTAGATGAGTTCGGCGCCGATGCCGTTCGCTTCTACCTGATGCGGGAGATTCCCTTCGACCAAGACGGTGTCTTCTCATGGGAAAGCTTCTATAACCGGTACAATGCGGACTTGGCCAACGACCTGGGCAATCTCGTCCAGCGCACGACCTCCATGATTTCCCGCTACTTCGACGGCGTCCTGCCCACGCCTGGCGCTGAAACCGCGCTGGACGCATCCCTGCGGGAAGTAGCTGAAAGTGCCGTCGCAGGAACTGAGCGCGGCCTTGAAGCCTGGGACCTCGACGCAGCGCTGGACAGCACTTGGACCCTCGTCACACGGGCCAATCAATACATCGAGGAGAATGCGCCTTGGGAACTCGCCAAAGATGCCCAACAGCGTGAACGCCTGGGAACGGTGCTGTACAACGTGACTGAAGCCGTGCGCATTCTGGCTGTGCTGCTGGGCCCCTACATTCCCGCCACTGCCGATACCGTCTTGAAGAGAGTGGGCGAGCCGGCCCTCGCTGACGGCGCCTGGGAGCGCGGCCTCACCTGGGGTACACTGACGCCGGAACGCACAATTGCGAGTGGGAAGCCGCTGTTTCCGCGTTTGAAACTGGCTGAGCTCACGGAGAGCACGTAGCCGGCCCGTGCTGGTGCGCGCATGACGGATACCCACGCCCACATAAACTCACCGCGTTTCGCCAAAGACCTGCCTGTCGTACTCGAGCGTGCAGCGGCGGCGAACGTCAAGAACGTCATTGTGGTTGGCGTGGATATTCCATCGAGCCAAGCGGCTGTTGACATAGCTGCGCGGTATCCCATGTGCTGGGCGACGGTCGGCGTGCACCCCCACGAAGCCGATGCATGCACTCCGGCTACCTGGCGTGAACTTGAGGCGCTTGCCGAAGCGCCAAAGGTTATAGCAATTGGCGAGACCGGTCTCGACTACTACAGAGACTTGGCTGCCAAGCACGCGCAGCAAGATGCCTTTTCAAGTCAGCTTGCCCTTGCCGCGGCGTCTGATCTGCCCGTAGTCGTCCATATGCGCGAGTCTTACGCAGACGTTTACCGCATTCTCTCGCGAGCGCAGGCTCCACAGCGGGTAGTGATGCATTGTTTCTCCGGCGACCCAGTGCAAGCCGCGGCATTCACGGCGCTCGGTTGCATGATTTCGCTGGCGGGTCCGGTGACGTTTCCGGCAGCGGCAAAGTTACATGAAGTCGCAAAGATGGTACCATCGGATAGGCTATTGATAGAGACGGACTGCCCTTACTTGGCGCCGGTGCCTTACCGCGGCAAGCGGAACGAGCCCGCGCACGTGCGGTTTACGTTGGAGTCCATTGCCCGAAGGCGCGGCGTTGCGCCGGAAGTCCTAGAAGAGATCACTGACAGAAATGCCCAGACGTTCTTCGGAATCAGCCCCCGCCGCGGAGCACACTGACTCGGTGGCGTCTATCGCCCAGATCAGCGCGCCGGTGGTGGCAGACCTCGACCTTGTAGAAGATTTCCTGGCATCAATTTGGGAAGAAACTCCTAATCCGGCTCTCTCGCAGTTGGTACGGCACATACTGTCTGCCGGCGGCAAGAAGCTGCGGCCGTTGCTCGCGTTGCTCAGCGCGTCGCTCCATGCGCCGGCAGATACACGAGCCGTAAGAGTAGCCGGGGCCATTGAAGTCCTGCATGCGGCCACGCTGCTCCATGATGACGTCATAGATAATGCGTACGTCAGGCGCGGCCGGCCAACGGCAAATTCACTGTGGTCCAATGCGCTCGCCGTGCTTTCCGGCGACTACCTCTTCGCCAAGTGCTCTCACGTCATAGCCGAACTTGGCGATCCCGTGCTCGTGCGTTTGCTCGCGCGCACTGTAATGCGCATGGTGGCCAGCGAGACAGCCGCTTTCTCGGACATCGCACACGTGGAACGTGTGGAGGACGAGTACTACCAAAAGGTGCTTGGAAAGACAGCGTCGCTGCTCGAGTTGTGCTGTGAATCAGGTGGTTTCGTGGGCGGCGCTTCCGTCGATGAAAGGCGCGCCCTCCGCAGATACGGCGAGAATCTAGGTACCGCCTTTCAAATCGTGGATGACATACTTGATATTGCCGGTTCGGAAGAAGAGTTGGGCAAGCCGGTCGGTGGCGACCTGCGCGAAGGGACTCCAACACTGCCAATCATCATCTTCTTGCGCCAACAGCCGGCCCATGCCGCCGTGACCGGGCTACTCAAGCAAGAGGCCGGTGCGGAGGGCTCCGTCCTGGAAGCAGTGGAGGCGATTCGCCGGTCCGGGGCAATAGACCTCGCCTACAAGAAAGCTTGGCAATTTGGTGAGCAGGCGCGCTCGTCGCTCGCCGCATTGCCTGCCGGCAGTAGTCGCGATTCCCTCGATATGCTCATAGATTACGTCGTCGAGCGACGCCAGTAGCATCTGATTCTTGAAAGCAGGGGTTCCCATGGCACGAGTCCTGATCGCCGAAATGCAACAAGAAACGTCAACCTTCAACCCACATCTGACCCAGTACGAAGACTTTCGTGTGGTGCGCGGCGCCGCCATCTTGGATGAATTGCGGGGCACGAATACGGAAATTGCGGGGGCGCTGGACGTCTTTGCCGAGCACGAGGACGTTGAGATTGTCCCAACCTTTGCAGCCTGGGCCGTGCCCCACGGCCCGGTCGCTGATCCCGTTCTCGACCGTCTAATTCAAGAAGTCCTCGCAGAGGTCGAGCTCAACCGCGACGTGGACGCCGTGCTGCTCGTTCTCCACGGTGCCATGGCCAGCGAGACCGAATTCGACCCCGAGGGTAGACTGTTGGAAGCGGTGCGGGCGCGTGTGGGAGCCATCCCGATTGTCGCTTCGCTTGACTTTCACGCCGTGATTACGGACCGCATGCTGCAAACCGCTGACCTGCTGGTCGGCTACCACACGTATCCGCACACAGATTTCTATGAGACAGGCGTGCGGGCAGCGCGGAATCTCATGCGAATTCTAAATGACAGTGCAACGCCAACTACGGCCCGCGTCTGTTTGCCGCTGATGGCCAGAGGTGATGAACTGCTCACGGCCACCGGACGCTTCGGCGATGCAATTGGCATGTGCCAGGCACTCGAGGATTCTCCGGGAGGATTGGCCGCCAACATCTATCTCTCCAATCCTTTTACCGACGTGCCCGACCTACAATCCTACGTCATTGTGTCAACTGATGGCGACGAGGCGCGCGCCAAAGCGGAAGCTGAACAAATTGCGACGTTCATGTGGGACAACCGGGACCTATGGCTCGTAGAACTGACACCGCTCTCGGAGGCGGTTGCCCAAGCGAAAGAGACCCCCGGCCTTACCGTGTTTTCCGACGCCGCGGACGCGACGTCCTCCGGCGCTCCAGGTGACAGCAATGCCGTGTTGCAGGAGTTGCTGGCGCAGGACTACGCAGGGCGTGCGCTTATCCCGCTAATCGATGCGCCCGCTGTGGCCGCCGCGTTTGACGCTGGAGTAGGGAGTACCATCACCCTGCCACTCGGCGGCACCATGGACCCCACACGCCACACGCCCTTTACGGTGACTGTGAATGTCAAGAGTTTGCACGACGGCGAGTTTGCCTACGAAAACGGTGTCGTTGAACAGGCCGGCCGCACGGCGGTGCTCACAATCGGGAATATCGCAGTCCTTACAACCGAACGATTGATTCTGTTTGTGGGCCGCAGGGTCTTCCAAGCGTTCGGCCTGGAGCCGCAGGACTTCTCGATTGTTGTCGCAAAGTCGCCTAATGGATTTCGCACCTGGTATGAGTCTATTGCTGCCCGCATCGTCCACCTGGACACACCAGGCTCCGCAAGCCTCAATCTCGAGTCGCTGCCATATAAGCACTGCGTGCGGCCGATCTTCCCGCTGGACGAAAACGTGGTTGCCACGTTGCGGGCGGGCTAGGTTGCAAATGCGAATTCAGGAGTCATCGCGGCGCGGCTAATTGGTCACCAGACGCCGCTGAAAGAGCGATGGTCAACCAACAAGAAAAGCCAACATACGTGCGCCGCATGTTCGACGCCATCGCGCCCACGTATGATTTCATGAACACCGTGATGACGGCAGGCGCGCACCATCTCTGGCGGCGCACCGCCGCCCGTCAGATCGTCGCCGACGATCCCCCGGTTGTTTTGGACCTCGCGTGCGGTACCGGAGACTTGAGTTTCGCCGTAATGCAAGAAGCCATGGCGCCCTGCACGATACTTGGCGCCGACTTCTCGCGTCCGATGCTCAGCCTCGCCCAAGCTAAGCACGGAAACCTACCTGAGCGTCGCTTCCCAATCGCGTTCTTGCAAGCGAACGTGCTCTCGCTGCCCCTGCCGGATGCCAGTGTTGATGTCGTTACAAACGGATTCCTCCTCAGGAATTTGGTGGACCTGGATGTGTTCTTTGCCGAATGCCACCGCGTCTTGCGACCTGGAGGGCGCTTCATCACATTGGAGATTACGCATCCACCCGTTCCGGGGTTTCGCAATGCCTTTGCGCTGTATTTCAACAATGTCGTGCCCATCCTGGGAAATCTGTTGGTGAGGCACCAGGAGGCGTACACGTACTTGCCTACATCTCTACAGTCCTTCCCGAATGCGCCAACCCTGGCCGAGGCAATGCGGACGTCCGGATTCACCGACGTGTCGTATCGCTACCTTGGGCTCGGAACAGTGGCAGTGCATACCGCAAATAAGGTAACCTGATGAAAGAGCAGACAGATAGATCGCACGCCTGTTCAGCAAGGAGAGGATCCCGATGAAACGACGCCTTAGCCTCGCGCTTATAGTCGCCTTTCTACTTACGCTTGTCGGTGCGCCGGCCGCCTTTGCGGCTGACTTCCGCACCGATACCTCGATAAGTATTGGCGAGGACGAAGTAATAGACGACGACCTGTATTTGATCGGCACTACTGTCACGATTAATGGCACTGTCAATGGGGATGTCTTTGCTGCCGGAAACTCATTGTCCGTAAATGGAACAGTGAACGGAAACGTGTATCTCTTGGGCCAAGACGTGAGTATCAGCGGTACCGTTTCCCAGGGAGCGCGCATAACCGCGAACAACGTGTCGATATCGGGGTCGATTGGCGAAGACCTCTTGCTGCTCGGGAACTCCACAACCGTTCACGGCAACGCCAACATCGGCCGTGACTTGATCGTCACGGTAGATTCGTTGACCCTTGATGGCACGGTACAACGCCGCCTAGCCGGTAACGCCCAAACGGTAATGCTCAACGGCAGTGTTGGATCGAATGTTGATATTGGCGTAGAAGACCTTACCGTCACCGAGGATGCGAGCATTGGCGGCGATCTTACGTACCGCTCGGAAACGGAGGCTGAGATTAGCAGCGGCGCTGAAATCGGCGGCGACTTGACCCTCGAAATGACGGACGACGTGGAAGTCGATACCGGCTTCTCCTTGGACTCGGTGGCACTTGGAATCGTCGGGCTTATTATGGCTGCGGTCTACGGCACCGTGCTGCTCGTCGTATTCCCGCGGCTCACCGTGACTGCATCGAACCAGTTGCTTGAAAACCCGGTGATGAGTATTGGGATGGGAATTGTCTTCCTCATCGTCATACCGATCGTCGCCGTGCTCGTAATGATCACCGTTGTCGGGATTCCGTTGGGACTGATTGCGCTGCTGCTCTACGGCATTGCGCTCTTCTCAGCGCAAGTCTTTGTCGGCTTGACCATTGGCAGGCTGATATTCAGCTTCTTTGCTGATGCGAACCGCCGCATGATTCAGTTCTTTGGGCTACTCATCGGACTGCTGATCCTCTTCGGCATTTCGTTCGTGCCCTACCTGGGATCGTGGGCGCCTCTCATTATTGCCATACTGGGTCTGGGCGGCTTGATGCTCGCGGTTGGCAAACTTCGTCACGAACAACCGCGAGGCGTCGCGCAAGACGCCGCGCAACCTGCTGAGGGATAGCCTGTGGAGAAAAGAGAAGTCGCCGCAGCCTCTGCGGCGGCCGATCTTCTCTACGAACACTCGCCGCCGCGACAGGATTGGGACGCGCTCGTCAGTTCTTGGGGCGGGCAACTGCTCCAAAGCTGGAGTTGGGGCGAGTTCAAGTCTCAAACCGGTTGGCAAACTGCGCGCATGCTCTGCCTGCGAGACGGGCAGCCGGTGGCCGCCGTGCAATGGTTTCGGCGTCGCGTTCCCTTGTTGGGCGCGCTTGCATACATTCCCCGCGGGCCGGTAACGGCGCCCGATAGACCTGACTCGGCAGCCGCCGCTGTTCGCGAAGTAATGGCGGAAGCGCGGCGATCAGGCGCATTCGCGCTCTGGGTGGAGCCTCCCTGGGAAAGAGAATTAGGACTGCCTCTACCTGCCGAATTCGCCGTTACCCCTGACTACATACAGCCGCCTGCGACGGGTCTCGTGGATCTGCGCCCGCAAAGCGACCGGGTGCTCGCCGGCTTTCACAGCAGTATGCGCCGCAATATTCGTCTGGCTGCCCGGCGCGGCTTGGCAGTGCGTGAAGGTTGCTCGGAGGCGGATTGGCGGGAGTTTTACTCGCTGCTGACGGAAACGGCAGAGCGCGACGGTTTCGGCATCCATACCTGGCCGTACTTTGCGGCCATGCGCGAGACTCTGGAAACAAAGGGGATTGCGAAACTCTTCTTGGCCGAGCACGCCGGCAAGCTTGTCGGCGGTCTGCTGCTCACAGTGTATGGCGGCACGGCGGTGTACTTGTTTGGGGCGAGCGCAACGGCAGCACGAGACATGCGCGTGGGGCACGGCTTGCAGTGGCACGCCATGTCATGGGCAAAAGCGCACGGCTGCCACACATACGACCTCTGGGGTATGCCGGCCACGCCAAATCCTGCGGACCCTCTCGCAGGGGTCTATCGTTTCAAGCAAGGGTTTTCGCCACGGGTAGTCAATTATGCTCCCACTGCCGTGGCAGCGCTGGACGCACGCCGATTCCGGGTCTGGCAGCGTCTTGCGCCGCTTGCACGCAAGCTGTTGCCTGGATTCTAAAATGCCCCATCCTCCATGCGTAACAGGGAACGCAGCGCGTTGAATGCTTCAGCCCTACATGTCACTACAAATGTCACGCATGCGGCTTGGACCGACGCGCTGCAAGCCTTGCCATCACCGCATTTCCTTCAAACGTGGGAGTGGGGCGCCCTAAAAGAGCAGTACGGCTGGCACGTCCAACGCTTCTTGTATGAACGCGATAGCCGGATAGTGGCCGCGTGCACCTTGCTTACCCGCAGGCTGCCGCTGGTCCCGTGGACTATCGGTTATGTGCCCAAGGGTCCGTTGCTGGACTACGCCGACACGCCGCTCCTTCACGACGTCCTTGACCGCATAATCGGCACAGCAAGAATGGCACGGTCAATTTATGTAAAGGTAGACCCCGACCTCGCGGAGGACAACGAATCTGCGGCGCAACTCTATCGCGCACACGGTTGGCGGAAGAGCGAGGAGCAGATTCAGTTTCCGCACACGGCCATGCTCGACCTCAGTCCCGGGCAAGACGCCTTGCTCGCCGCCATGAAACCCAAGACCCGCTACAACATTCGCCTGGCGGCGCGGCGCGGCGTTGAAGTCACGCAGACGACCGACTGGCAGACGCTCTTCCAGCTCTATGCGGAGACCGCAAACCGCGATGGTTTTGCAATCCGCGAAGAAGGCTACTACCACACGCTTTGGGATACTTTCCATGAGTCAGGACAAGGCAAGGCGTTTCTGGCGCGCGTTGGCGCTGAGGCCGTGGCAGGGCTCTTCCTGATGCACGTCGGCGGCACCGGCTGGTTCTTTACGGGCGCCTCTTCCCAGCGCCATCGCGACAAGATGCCCAATTACCTTTTGCAATGGCACGCCATTCACTGGCTCATTGACCGCGGCTACCGCTGGTACGACTTTTGGGGCGCGCCAAGTGTGTTGGACGAGCGCGATCCCTTGTGGGGAGTGTATCGGTTCAAGGCCGGATTTGGCGCACGCTATGTGCGCAGACTCGGCGCTTATGACCGTGTGTTGAATGCCACGGGTTATTACGTACTCACGCGGCTCATGCCTCGCTATTTGGACTTCCGTCGCCGCGTTGCCCGCTGACTCCTCTTGCAGTCCCGTGTCCCTTGGTAGCTTGACCCCTAAACGGCAACTACACTACCATGCGCGCATGAATCAAAATGAGAGAAGGAGAGCAACACTTCATGGCAAAGATCGCCTTCGTTGGCGCCGGTAGTGTGACGTTTGCGCGTCGCATTCTCACCGACATCCTGACTTGGCCCGAGCACAACGAGAGTTCGCTGGCGCTCATAGATATAGACGCCGAGACACTGGCGATCACGTCGGCGTTCGTGGAACGGCTGATCCAAGAACAGAAGCTCGGCGCGACAGTGACGGCTACGACTGAGCGACGAGAGGCGATTGCGGGCGCGGACTATGTGATTACGGCAATCGACGTTGGCGGCCAGCCGCTGCGCATGCTGGACTGGCAAATTCCGGCGCAATACGGTGTGTATCAAACGGTAGCCGACACCATCGGTCCCGGCGGCGTCTTCCGCGGACTGCGGACCGCGCCGGTGCTGGCCGCCATCGCGCGGGATATGGAAGAGCTTTGCCCCAATGCCTTGCTCATCAACTACGCCAACCCAATGAATATCAACATGTGGCTGATCGGCGCAACGAGCAGCATACGCGCTGTGGGCCTTTGCCATAGCGTGCAGGGCACGGCAAGCAGACTGGCGCAATTCATGGGCATGGCGCCGGAGGAGGTGTCGTATTGGGTGGCCGGCATCAATCACCAAGCATGGTTCCTACAGCTCTGCCGCAACACCTATCGCGGGGAAGACCTCTATCCACGCCTGCGTACAGCGATGGACGACCCCGACATCTACGCCAAGGACAGCGTCCGCTTTGAGGTTTTTCGCCACTTCGACTACTTCGTGACAGAGTCGAGCCATCACATGTCGGAGTACACACCGTGGTTCCGCAGGACCGCGGCCGACCGCGCGCGCTACATTCCCGAACACCTCAGACGTTGGGCCGAAGAGAATGCGACGACCGACAGAGAGTCAGCACTGCAAGACTTGGATGACGAAGCGCAGATTCGGGAGTCCTTCATGTACGCCCGCCAGGAACGACGTGAAGAGTACTTTGCTAAGCAACAGAGCGACTTGGAAGTCCCCGATTCCTTGCCCTTCAACCGCACTCATGAATACTGCTCGTTTATCATGCACGCCGTCGAGACAGATACACCTTATCGCTTCAACGGCAACGTGCCGAATACGGATCTGATTACTAACTTGCCCACTGGGTGCAACGTGGAAGTTCCAATCCTCGTGGACAGCGCAGGTATGCATCCGTGCTACGTGGGTGACTTGCCCGCGCAGTGCGCGGGCATCAACCGCACCAACGTCAACGTGCAAGAGCTTACGGTGCAAGCGCTCCTACAGCGGGATAGGCGCCGCGTCCACGATGCCATTGCCTTAGACCCGCTCACGACCACGCAATGCTCGCTGGAGGACGTGCGCGCCATGACTGAGCAGCTCTTTGCGGCCAGTGCGGACTACATGACGATATAGAAGCAGTGCGGTGGCGCATGCCGTGGCGATGCCCCATGAATGCCGCCGCACCTAGTCAAGAGTGCGAGCCATGCCATGTGGCGCATGGAATTCGCGCAGAGGAAGAGCCCTGTCATGAGTAGCGACTCCACCCAGATGCCGCCCGAAGAAGAATCGCAGCGGCGCCCCGATGACGCGCCTCAGGCGGGCAGTTTCATTGATGAGACCGCGGAGGGTTTCCCCATTTGCCAGTGGTGCGGGGGCGCCATTACATCAAGTGCCGAACTGGTAGTTGCAGCCGACGAAACTGGCGCCCCGGCCCAAATCGCCCCGGTTGGATACACTGCGCCGCGCACGTTTGCGGCCTTCCACCGCGACTGCCATGCGGAGTTCGCCGAAGAGCCGCCCTCCCGGGAAGAACCCGACACTACGGAGTTTTGGACGCCCGTCAACGTCGCCATCATCGTAGCGACTGTGCTCCTCGTCTTAGTTGTGTTGTTCTTTGCCATTCTCCCCCCATAGCAGCGAATGCGCAGCGCCCGCATGAGAAGAATGGAAAACCGTCCGCCACACTGTGTTGGGGCGCACTTGACGACTGTGAAACTATCCCGTACACTTCACGTGTACTGTGCCGCGCATGGGCGGATGTAGATTTGTATTATGCACACGCGACACGGTAGAAGCGTAAAGACTGTCATGCCGCTGTTGTGTGACAAAAAGGGTGGAAAACGAAGTAATAAAGAAGGAGTTGCTGTAAGTGGCTAGTGTAACTCTTGAATCCGTCTCAAAGCGCTTTGGCGAGGTTGTCGCCGTAAGCAACATGAATCTGGAAGTGAAGGACAAGGAGTTTCTCGTCCTCGTCGGTCCTTCCGGATGTGGCAAGTCAACTACCTTGCGCATGATCGCCGGGCTGGAAGAGATCACGGAAGGAAATCTCTTCATCGGTGATCGCTTGGTCAACGACGTGCCGCCCAAGGACCGAGACATCGCCATGGTGTTCCAGTCCTACGCGCTCTATCCGCACATGTCGGTGTACGACAATCTTGCGTTTGGTCTGCGCCTGCGCCGCACGCCCAAGAAAGAGATTGACCGCCGTGTCCGTGAGAGTGCTGAAATGCTTGGCATTGGCGAGTTGCTCAATCGTAAGCCGCGGCAGCTTTCCGGTGGTCAGCGACAGCGCGTGGCGCTCGGACGCGCCATTGTGCGTGACCCCGCCGTCTTCTTGATGGACGAGCCGCTTTCAAACCTTGACGCCAAGCTCCGCGTTACTACGCGGGCAGAGCTTATCAAGCTTCACCGTCGCCTGGAGACCACGACCATCTACGTGACCCACGACCAGGTTGAAGCCATGACGATGGGCCACCGGATCGCCGTGATGCGCGACGGTGTCCTGCAGCAACTAGACACGCCGCAGAACATTTACGACCATCCTACCAACATGTTCGTGGCCGGTTTCATTGGTAGCCCGGCGATGAACTTCCAGGAGGCATCCCTTAGCGGCGACGCCGATGAGATGTGGGTCGAGACCGGTGGCTTCAAGCTCCGCTGGCCGCCGGACAAGGCAGCCGCCCTCGCAAAGGCCGATACGGACAAAGTCTACTTCGGCTGGCGCCCTGAGGATATGTTCGACCCGCGCTTCCGTCCCGCGGCGCTTGACGTATCGCAAGGCAACTCCATGACGGCCCGTGTCGACGTGGTGGAGACCCTTGGCTCTGAAATGTACGTCTACTGCCTCGCTGGCGATATCGACTTTGTCGCCCGCCTCGATCCGCGCGCTGAGGCAATCGTCGGCCGCGACATCGAGATGGTGTGTGACGTAGAAAAGTGCCACGCCTTTGACATGCGGACGCAAGAATCAATCTTCTAATAGCGGCCTCATGCTATTGGATTGATCCCACCATTAGCGTGGGGCGAAGCTGAAGACAATGAAGAGGAGAGGTTGGGTAATTTCCAACCTCTCCTCTTTTCATTCATGAGCTCGTCAGGCAGGAATCTCTCTTGCAGTTACCGCGATGCACGTGGGCGAGGTAGCAGTACTCTCCACATTAACCGCACCAACGAGACTGAATTGCGTTTGGAAGAAATATCCAATCGATCTCCGGCTTTGCGGGCCCGAGCCTGCGAACCAAGGTAGTGCGTAGTCCTCAATTGCAAAGTGGAACTGAGAAAGACAGCATTGCAGCGTACCGCTTCTGAGAGTTGCGCAAAGACCTATACGGGCAGTTCCCAGAGTGCGTACCACTTCGACTGGTCGGTCTCCAGCGGCAACTCCCGATCGGCTACTGCTTGCATCCGCAGCTCCAGCGCGTTGTCGCGCGCGCGCGCGCCGGTGGGCACAAACGGATAGAACGATCCGCGCTTGTAGTTATATATCCAGTAGATTCCCTTGCCCTCGACGTCCTCGAAGTGGAACGCCGCCGCCAGCAACTGATCGCGGAAGCCGTGTTCAGAGAGTGTGAGACTAACCATGTGTATGGTAGTGACCAGGTCCTCGAAGTCGGGGTCTTTGAGCACCACCCAGTGATAGCCGAACGAATCTTCCTTGATCAGGGTATCCGTACCCGTCTCTCTGCCGCTCACGTCGAGGAGATCGGCGAGTTCACGTTGGAGGCCGGCAAACTGGCTGGAAGAGAGCGACCGAAAGCAAATCCCCGCGCTACCGGTACCCGCCAGCCCATTGCTCGCCGCAAAGGCGAGCGCGGCAGTGGAAATGCTCATCATGTGTTCCAGATGGGAGCGCACCGGGCGGCTGCGGCCCAGCAGTGCGTCCAGGAACTTCACTATGCCCGCTCCATCTGCTGCTCGAGTTCGGCGAGACGCTTGAGACGATTCTCGAGCGAAGGGTGGGTAGAGATAATTTGCATCATGGAATTCTTGGAAAAAGCCGGCATGATAAAGAAGGCATTGGCGCCTTCCACCTGGCGCAGGTCGTCTTGCGGAATACGTTGCATCCGACCGCTAATCTTGAGCAGAGCGGAAGACAAGTGAGAAGGAGAACCCGTGAGCGTTGCGGAACCGCGGTCGGCAGCATACTCGCGGTAGCGAGAAAGTGCGCGAATCAACAAGAAGCTGACAATCCAGACGAGCACAGCCACAAAGTAGACCATGATGATCGCGCTGCCCTGGTTGTCACGTCCCCTTCCGCCAAACCCGCCAAATAGGCCCATGTACATTCCGAAGCGCATGATCATGAATGCGAGTGTGGAAAAGAAACTTGCCAGCGTGATAACCATCACGTCGCGGTTCTTCACATGGCTCAACTCGTGCGCGAGCACGGCTTCTAGTTCCTCACGATTCAGTTGATGGACCAGGCCCGTTGTCACGGCGACGACTGCGTGCTTGGGGTCTCTGCCGGTAGCAAAGGCATTCGCCATCGAATGTTCCACAATTGCAATGCGCGGTTTGGGCATATCGGCCATTGCAGCGAGACGCTCCACCACGGCATGAAGATCCGGCGCTTGCTCCGGAGTAACCTCCTTCGCGCCCATGGACCAAAGAATCATCTTGTCGCTGAAGAAGTACTGCGCAGCCATCATGGCGCCGGCAAAGAAGAGCATGGTCATAGCGCCTGCACCCAGCGACCAGAGCGCAGCGAGGAAAAAGACATAGACGGCGCCAAGCAGGAAGATCGTGATAAACATGCGCACCTGCAGTCCGCCGTCGCCGATCCATTTCTGCCGCATTAGAACTCTCCTTAACACCTTAACAATTCTTAGTTTCTATTTGAAATAACTAGTGAGCTTCCATCATTCTGGTGGAGGATGAAACACATATTTCCCCAATGTACTTGCTGCTCTTCGCAGTTAATTATACTCCAGGCTATGCGCTTTGACTATAGCTTGGGGCTGTGGGGGCCACAGCGCCTCGATCTACGCAGCGGGCATGCACGATTATTGAGAATTTGTTACAGTAAAGGCGTCGAGACTGCTTCGGAATCGTGTATTCTTGGGAGTTTGAAGGCTAGGCGCGCACCACAATGGGCATTGCGGAGAACATAACGCGGGTTCAAGCACGTATTGCCGCGGGCGCAGCGCGCGCCGGGCGCGATCCCGCAGAGGTTACATTGGTAGCCGTTTCGAAGGGCTTTGGTAAAGAGGCGGTTGCGGAAGCCGCTGAGTCAGGGCTCACTGTGTTTGGCGAGAACCGTGTTCAGGAAGCAGAGCGCAAGATCTCGTCGCTCCCTTCAGCGCTTTCGTGGCATATGCTCGGACATGTGCAGTCGAACAAAGCCAGGCAAGCGGCTGCGCTCTTTGACTGCGTTCATTCCGTGGACAGTGTACGGATTGCCGCAGCGCTTGCCCGGCACGCGGCAGACCTAGATCGCAGCATTCCCATACTGCTCCAAGTGAACGTAACCGGGAAAGAAAGCCAATTCGGTTTTGAGCCAGACGCTACGCCAACCGTTGCTCAAAGCATTGCAGCGCATCGTAGTCTACGCATCGCCGGTCTCATGGCGATAGCATCGTTTACTGACGACGAAGCGGTTCTGCGCGCTGAATTTCGCGCGCTGCGGCAACTTCGCGATGAGCTCAAATCCGTCGTGCCCGATCACCCCTGTCGAGAGCTCTCGATGGGTATGACGAATGACTATCCGATTGCGATTGAGGAGGGGGCTACAATAGTTCGTGTTGGCCGCGCCCTCTTTGGCGAACGTCCGCAACTCCAACCGCAGGAAGAAACGAAAAGCGTATTTCAGAGCACCTAAGTGGATACCCGGAACGCATGACAACCGAAGTAATCTGTACTTTCATCGAGTTCCTTACACGAGCGTTGATCTTTGCCATCATTGCGCGGGCCCTGGCTTCGTGGTTCGTCCAAGACCAGAGCAATCCCATCGTCCAGATGCTCCATGACATTACTGAGCCAATTGTTGGACCTGTGCGCCGTTTCATGCCAAGTACGGGCATGATCGACTTCTCACCCTTGGTCGCGCTCATCCTGCTTCAGATTCTGGAAACAGTCCTGGTCCGGCTCATCTGCAGTTGATGAATGTTGCGCACGGCCCTTCACATACACGATGCCTCAGACGGCTGTGAACTAACCGTCCTCGCCAAACCGCGATCACGCCGTTCAGCCTTTGCCGGAACGCTCGACGGGGCATTGTGCGTTCGATTGCAGGCGCCTCCCGTAGACGGCAAAGCCAATGAGGAACTCATTAGTTTTCTTGCGAAGCAGCTTGGCGTGCCAAAGTCAGCGGTTGAACTGCGGCGCGGCGCTGCTTCTCGTCGCAAGCTGGTCTTTGTAAAGGGCCTTACCGCCGCCACTGTGTCAAACCGTATCAGTGCTCTTGATCTAGGAGACTAACACGTGCTGCAGACTCCGCGAGGCACAACCGACCTTCTCCCCGTCGACCAAGCATATTGGAGCTACGTGACCGCTCACTTCCACAGTATCTGCGAAGCATTCGGGTACGGCGAAATCCGCACGCCCGTTTTCGAAGACACCCGGCTCTTTCAACGAACTGTGGGCGAAGGCACGGACATCGTCGAAAAGGAGATGTACACTTTTTCGGACCGCGGCGGCGACAGTCTCACCTTACGCCCCGAAGGCACGGCGCCGGTGGTGCGTGCCTATCTGGAGCACGGCATGCACCGGCTGCCGCAACCGGTAAAGCTCAGCTATATCGCCTCGATATTTCGGTACGACAGACCCCAGGCGGGTAGGCTGCGCCAGCACCATCAGTTCGGTGTTGAAGCCCTCGGCGAGGAAGCCGCCACCATCGACGCCGAGATCATCAGCCTGCTCCTTACGCTGTACCGCACTGTTGGGCTTACCGGGATCTCGTTGCAGCTCAACAATATCGGTGACGCCGCCTGCCGCCCGCAATACATTGAGGACTTAACCGCATACTATCGCTCCCATGTCCATGCCCTCTGCGAAAACTGCCAGGCCCGGCTGGAGCGAAATCCTCTGCGCCTGCTGGATTGCAAGGAAGATTCTTGCCGGCCCTTCATCGAGGAGGCCCCGCACACTCTGGACAACCTGTGCGCCGACTGCGATGCACACTTCACGACCCTAAAGCGCTCTCTGGAAGCAATGGAGATCGAGTACACGGTGAACCATACGCTAGTGCGGGGGTTGGACTACTACACGCGCACGGTCTTCGAGGTCTGGCCGGAGTCGGTGGGGCGGCAGAGCGCGTTGGGCGGCGGCGGCCGCTACGATGGGCTGGCACGGCATATTGGCAAGAGAGATGTGCCCGGCATCGGCTTTGGCACCGGCATCGAGCGCATCATCCTCAATCTGCAGCGTCAGGGCATTGCGCCGGGTGAGCGTCAGCCGTTTAGCGTGTATATCGCGACCCTTGGCGAGCGGGCCGGCACGTATGGGATCGGCCTGGCAAACGACCTGCGGCAGCGGGGAATTCGCGCGCTCCTGACCTACAAGCCGCGCAGCCTCAAGGCCCAATTGCGGCAAGCGGGGAACCAAGCAGCGGACTGCGCAGTAATCGTTGGCGATGACGAACTGGCTGAGGGACAAGTTTTGCTACGGGACCTAAAGTCGAGCACCCAGGAGAACATCGCGGCGACAGACCTGGTACGAGCATTAGAGCGGTTGCGGACCGGCGACCAAGCCCCTCAGTAGAGTTTTCCCGTAGGCGATTGCGGCAGGTTGCGGCAAGCTAGACCGGCACGCCCGTAAGCGCTTCCATCAGTTCGACGTTTTCGTCAACCTCGGCCTTGTTTTCCATGCCCAGCACGACCGCGTCAACGCTGGCGAGATTGAGCACGAATTCGAGGGCCCGCCGCCGATCGTCCAAGAGCTTGCCTGCTCCGTAGACTTTCATCCCGTAAATGCCTTTGCCATTCGCCGACATTTGGTCCATGACGGGGATGACCTCCTCGGGCGAGGCGTCCATGATAACGCCGGCATAGTTAATGCGCGCAAGCACCACCTCCACCCAGGGCGTAACGGCCGCCAGCTTGAAGGCCGCGAAGTCATGGCAGGAAACCCCCACCGCACGGATCAGGCCCTCGTCCCTACACTGTGAGAGCGCCGCCATGCTGTCCTCGTATCGGGTCGTCCAGTCGTGCTCCGTGAGGCAATGCAGGAGCACAATGTCCGCGTAGTCCGTGCCGAGCTCGCCCAAGAAGCGCTCCACATCTCCGCGCACGCCGGCAGGGGTCCGTGACGTAGTCTTGGTCGTGATCACGACTTGGTCGCGCGGCAACATGCGCAATGCCTCGCGCACATGGGGATGTGAGCCGTATTGATCGGCGGTATCCCAGAAACGCACACCCGAATCATAGGCATAGCAGAGAAGTTCGATCAGCCCCTCGGTGCCGAGTTTCCGCGTCTGATTTGAAGAACCGCTCCAACCAACCGTACCGGTGCCGATGCACAATCGGGAGACTTCAATCCCGGAGTTTCCGAGCATAGCTTGCTGCATGATGGCTAACTCCTTGTTGGCTGCTTACTTGCCACCATTCTAACACTCAACAGGCGGAGGTGCTCACGAGGTAGCTGCCTACGGCAAGACGTACGGCAGGGCAAGCTGCACCGCCACACCAAACGCTGCGCCGCCAAGCACCAACCAGATTGAGTTTATCTTTGTGCGCCAGAGCAGCACTAACGCGATGCCGCCCGCGGCCACGGTGGGAATGTCCACGTAGGCCGCTTGACCGAGAAACACCGCTACCGCTCCCATCAGTCCCATAGCCGCGCTCACCACGCCATCCAGCACGGAACTAAATATCTGCGAATTGCGTATTTTTGGGACCAGTGGATTAACGGCTGCGACAAAGAGGAATGACGGCAGAAATATGCCCACGGTTGCCAACCCGCTCGCAAGCAGCGCCCCTTGGATTGACCCAAGATTCTCGTAACCGATGAGGTAGCCGACGAAAGACGCTGTGGTGAAGAGCGGACCCGGCGTGAGCTGTCCCACGGCAACGGCGTCGAGCAATTGGTCTTCGCGAAGCCAACCGAGACCCTCAACGAAGTCACCGTGCAGGAACGCCAGCAGCACATAGCCGCTGCCGTAGAGCACCGCACCGATCTTGAGGAAGGTCAAGAAGAGTTGGCCGAGGCCAAACGGCGCGGCAACGGGCGCGAGCAAGGCGGCCGAGATCGCAAGAAATGGCTTGGCCAAGGGCGAGAACCCGCCGATGGCGGCAAGCGGCAGCGCGGCCAGACAGTTCATTCCGATTTCGCCACGCAGTTTCTTCAGTCCGTTTGCCACAACTGCCGCGAGCACACCGCCCCCAAAGAGCACGAGCAGTTCATTGACGCCCGCGAGCGCAAGCGCGCCCGCGGCCAGGCCCAGCGCAGCGAGCGGTATGCTGCGCCAGGCAGTACCCAGCAACCCTATCAACGCGTGGACAACAATCGCAATCACGACCGGCTTTACGCCATAGAGTATCCACGCAGCCTGCGGCAGGTGGCCGAACTCGGTGTAGCCCCATGCGAGAACGGTGACCATAAGCGCCGCGGGCAAGATAAAGGCAATGCCGCCCCCGATGAGGCCGCGCCAACCACTGCGCAGAGATGAGATGTGGATGGCCATCTCTGTAGAGTTTGGGCCGGGGATGAGGTTGGTGGCCGCCCACAGGTCGACGAATTGTTGCTCAGTGAGCCACTGCTTCCGCTCCACCAATTCTCGATGCATCATGGCGACGTGCGCGGCCGGTCCGCCAAACGCCACGCACCCCAACACGAAGAAATAGGAAATTACCTCACGGAGATGTCTATACTTGCTCACTTGATGCCTAATCTGCTTCTCTATTGTCGACTCGAATTGCGCTTGGGAAGCGTTTGAGGAGACAGGACGATGGTGACAAACCGCCGGCCAGCCGTCAAGCACGCTGACACACTCGTGCAGTAAGAGTGCTAGGTGACATGCGACGCGCTCTCTAGTACTGTAGACTAGTGCTTGGATGCATTCCAAGGAGGTTTGAATGCCCCGGACTGTTCGGGTTGCTGTCTGTTCCACACCGTTGCGCGTTCCGGATGGCTCCGATACGGAAAAACACGCGCACAACCTAGACATTGCCGAAGACCTCATCGTGCGTGCCAAGGAACAGCAGGCTGATATCGCCTGCCTGCCTGAAGTCTTTCACGTGAAGGGCATCAGCCGTGCCGGCAAGGCGCAGAATTGGTTTGAAGACGTTCCGGGCGGCCCAACCTTCAAACGCATTTCTCACGTGGCGCAGCGCTACGGCATAAACGTCGTGGCGCCAATTCTCGCCATCGAGGCAGGTGAACGCCGCAACTTGGCAATGGTCTTCGACCGCACCGGCCGTTATCTTGGCGGTTACCAGAAAGTTCACCTTACTGAAGTTGAGAGCGACGAATGGGGCATTGTACCGGGTCGAGATTGGCCGGTATTCGATCTCGACTTCGGCAAGATCGGCATTACGATTTGCTACGACGTGAACTTCCCTGAGGGCTTTCGCGTGCTCGCCCTGCAGGGAGCCGAGATCATATTTCATCCAACCGTGTATGGCATGTACGGCGAGGTTGGCTGGGAAGCGGTTATTACCTCAAGAGCAATAGACAACTGCGTGTACGTCTGTCCCGTGAACAACGGCATCGATGGAGACGCACCCTGGATGCCCGGCATGTGCCTCAATCGGAGCAGCGTCATCGGTCCCGATGGCATATTTCTGGCGGACCTGGGACGCTACTGGGGCACGGCGGTGGCTGAAATTGACTTGGACCGTCCCCGCATCGTGCGCAGCATGGGAGCCTCCGGCGAGGCGAATTTCCGGGAGAAGATGTGGGAGCACCGCCGGCCGGAGACCTACAAGAAACTGACCGAACACGGATACTGGGTAGAGAACGGCTACCCGCGCGATACAGCCGCTGAAGTTCCAATCATGGATAAGGAGTAGTCGGCTATGGCACAGAAAACTGTCGTACGATTTACTGAGTCCCTGGACCTATTCGCTCACGCACAAGACGTGATTGCAGGCGGTTCCCAGACCAGCAGCAAGCGTCCGAGCGCATATGCCTATGGTTCCTATCCAATCTATGCGTCTCGCGCCAGTGGCTCGCGCATCTGGGATGTAGACGGCAACGAGTATATCGACTTCGTAAACGGACTCGGTCCAATAGTCCTCGGCTATGCCTACCCCGAAGTTGATGCCGCCATTGCCGAGCAACTGAGCAGAGGCATCATCTATGGGTTGTTGTCGCCGCTCGAAGTAGCGGTGGCGGATAGCCTCATCGCTGCCGTGCCGGCCGCCGAGATGGTGCGCTTCCTCAAGGGCGGCGCCGAGGCGAACAATGCGGCGGCACGTATTGCCCGCGCCCACACCAAGCGCGAGATTATCTTGAACAACGGCTATCGCGGCTGGTCGGACGGTTGGAATGCAGGTCGTAACGACGGTGGCATTCCCATCGCGCTGGAACCGTACGTAAAGCAGTTTCGGTATAACGACCTCAACCACCTGGAAGACCTCTTTCACACCCACGACAACAAGATTGCGGCAGTAATCTTGGATGCCGCCTCCCTCGGCAAAGAGCCGGAGCCGGGCTATCTGCAGGAACTCAACGACCTGGCGCACCGCAAAGGCGCACTCGTAATCTATGATGAGATTGTTACCGGTTTTCGCCTGGCCATGGGCGGAGCGCAGCAGTTCTTTGGCGTGACACCGGACCTGGCTACGTTTGCCAAGGCTACGGCAAACGGCATGCCGCTGGCCGCCGTTGTCGGCAGCAAAGAGGTGATGCGCACGGCGGCGGACTGTATGATCAGCATAACCTATGGGGGAGAAGCTCTGTCGCTGGCCGCCGCTGTGGCTACGATGAAGGTCATGCGAACCCACAACGTACATGAGCACCTCCACAGTATCGGAGAATCGCTCAAGGACGGCATCAACGGCGCGGCTCGCCGAGCCGGGGTGGCGCTTGAAGCCTTTGGCCTGGCGCCCCTAAGCGGCGAGCGTTTTCTCGATGCCGTAGATGCCGAAGAGGATGCGCTCATGTGGCACTTCCTGCTCGCGGGCTGTGCCCAGCGCGGCGTGCTTATGCGGCGCGGCGGCTGTAACTTCATCACGTTTTCGCATTCGGAAGACGACGTTGCGGAGGCAGTTGTCGCAATCGAAGACACCCTACACGACCTGCGCCGCGCGCGCGAAGGCGGAAATCTCGCGCATGCAGTGAGTGAACTAGCCGCCCGATGACGCTGCAAGACGCACACGGAGCGATAAGCCAAGCGCCAACACTATGCTTTTGCCCTCTGTCATAACTATTCACCTGGACCCGGTCTTGATCCACCTGGGCCCGGTCGCCTTTCGCTGGTACGGGTTAATGTACGTGGTGGGGATCTTGGCAGGCATGTGGATTATTCGCAAGTATGCCAACCAGTGCGGCATCGATGACGATCAAATCAACACGCTCTTTTGGCCGGCAGCGATTGCAGGCTTTATTGGCGGGCGGCTGTACTACGTAATTCAGCAACCGCTGGGCCCGTACCTTGAGCAGCCCTGGCGTATCATTGCCACGTGGGAAGGCGGCATGGCCTTCTACGGCAGCATCTTTGGGGTTGTACTCGCGCTCTTGGTTACGTGCTGGCGGGCAAATATCCGGCTTTGGCCGGTGCTGGATGCCGCGGCGCTGCTCGCGCTGCCCGCGCAGGCGGTGGGGCGTATCGGCAACATCGTCAATGGCGACGTCATCGGCTACCCTTCTGAAGTACCATGGGCGTTTCTCTACACGCATCCCGCGACATTCGCGCCCAGCACAACGGTCGCATATCATCCTGCGGCAGTCTATGAACTCCTGGGCAACGCCGTCCTCTTCGCCATACTCTGGCCGTTGCGGCACCGTTTCCGAACCCCAGGGATGATTTTCGCTCTCTATCTGGTCGGATATTCCGTTGCACAAATTATCATCTTCGTTTGGCGACTGAATGAAGTAGTCATTTGGGAACTAAAACAGGCGCAGGTGACCGGCATTCTCGTTGCGACCGCCGGCATCTTGCTTGCAATCTGGCTGCGCCAAGCCGCGCAGGATAAACACGCTCAGACAGCCTAGGGAGGAGCTAGAGCAGCAAACATGTCGGGAACATCGCGCGCACTTCTGATTCTCATCGTATTCGTCGGTGGCATCTCCAGTCTTGGAACGGAGATTGCCACCTCCCGCCTGATCGCACCGTTCTTTGGTACCTCGCTCTTTGTCTGGGCCAATGTCATCGGGTTTGTACTCTTCTATCTGACTTTGGGTTATTACCTCGGGGGTCGTCTAGCAGATCGCTTTCCCCGCCAAGAGGTGCTCTACCAGTTGACGGCGGTGGCGGCAGTCTTGATCGCACTGTTGCCTTTTGTCTCGCGTCCTATTCTGCAATACTCGCAGGAGGCATTCGCTTCGTATTCCCTAGGCGTATTTTGGGGCTCTCTCGTGGTTGTAATGCTGCTGCTTGCCGTACCCATTACGTTGCTCGGCTGCGTCTCACCGTACGCGATTAGGTTGTCCCTTGAAGACGGTGACGTGAAGCAATCAGGCAGCGTGGCCGGCAAACTCTATGCCATCTCAACGGTGGGCAGCCTGCTTGGCGCTTTCCTGCCAACGCTCGTCTTGATTCCAAACATCGGCACACGGAACACGTTTCTCACGTTTGCGTTTACGCTCCTCGTTCTCTCAATTATCGCTTTGGGCAGACGCAAGCTCTATCCAATGCTGTTTCTCGTCATCGTGATTGGTTTGGCAGTCGTCCCTCAAGTGACGATTAAGCCCGCAGAGCGAGGCGTGATAATTGAGGAAACGGAATCGGCATACAACTACATTCGTGTCATCGAGTTGGCCGATAGCACACGCCACCTTGAACTCAACGAGGGCCAGGCGACGCACTCGGTTTACCATCCCGAGCGGCTGCTCACAGGCGGACCCTGGGACTACTATTTGGTGGCGCCGTATTTTGCTCCCAACGTAATGCCTGCAGATCTACAGCAGGTGCTCATGATCGGGCTTGGCGCAGGCACGGTGCCAAAGCAGATGACGCAGATTTACGGCCCCATCGCCATCGTCGGCGTGGAAATCGATCCGAGAATTGTCGACATTGGGCGCAAGTTCTTTGATATGACGGAACCCAATCTCGAAGTAGTTGTGCAGGACGGTCGCTACTTCCTCATGACCGACGACCGCAAGTACGATCTGATCGGCACTGACGCGTACCAGCAGCCGTACATTCCGTTTCAAATGACCACTAAGGAGTACTTCCAGCACATCCGTGATCGCTTGACGCCGAACGGCGTGGCAGTGATAAACGTCGGGCGCACGTCGACCGACTTCCGCCTGGTGCATACGATTGCCGGCACCATGAAATCAGTATTTCCGAATGTCTTCATCATCGACATACCCGGCACCATCAACAGCATTGTGGTCGCGACCAATCAGCCTAGCTCACCACAAGACTTCTTGGACAATGTTCAACCCCTGCTAGCCAGTCAGGATGTCGACGACCGCCTGCGTGTGGTACTCGCTGTGGCTGCGGAACACTACCGCGAAATCACGACGGTGGATACGCAGACCTTTACCGACGATCTCGCTCCCGTCGAACAGTTGATTCACACGATGATCCTCGACGTGGCGCAGGGAGAGTAAGCGGCAAAGCCGCGCGTTCGCGTTGCTGTCGCGGCGGCGGAATTGCGCGCGCCCCCCACATTGGTCGGATAGAGAAAAGCTGGCTGGCTCACGAGAGCCAGCCAGCCCATTTCTTTTGCAGTAATTTCCTGCCCGCAACCTACCTAGGACGCCGTTTGTAGCAAATCGGCTTCGATGGCTTTGAGTAGTTGTGCTTTGGGACGGAAGCCGACGACGCGGCCGACCTCTTGACCGCCGCGGAAGAAAATGAGCGTTGGGATCCCTTGCACGCCCAGACGCGTCGGCGTTTCCAAATTATCGTCAGTATTGACTTTCGCAAAGACGACCCTGCCGTCAAGCTCCCCGGCGAGCTCCTTAACGATGGGCTCGACCATCTTGCACGGGCCGCACCAAGACGCCCAAAAGTCAACCACTACAGGAAGAGCGGATTCCGTAACGTCTTTCGTGAAACTGTCATCAGTCACCACAATTGGTTCAGCCATAGCTTCCTCTTTCTCGACTTGCCATCGTATCCCTTATGACGTACATACTAATCTCACTATGGCAGAGACCGTGGTGAATTTCAACCCTTGGAATACGTTCGAAGCTTAGCCGCAACCTTCGTGAAAGCCGCACAAGGCAAGGGTGAAAATACTGATGTTGGTGCGCATCTTGCTTGCTTATCTAGAAAACAATCCGATTTTTCGGGCGCTTACTTGGCAGTCGAGTGTCGACACGACCTCAAGTTGGCATCCGACCTCCGCATATGGGCCTCGTTCAGATCGCTGCTGCTCACTGGCAAATGCTTGCCCCTGGACAACCGATTTGCTAGCATATATTGATAGAGTTACAACCTCTCCCCTTTTCCTTCTCTTTGAATGTCCAACTTAGACCCCCGAACGCTTTGGCAAACTGTATTAGGGGAACTTGAATTAGAGGTGCCCCGAGGACAGTTTGCTGCCTGGTTAAGAAACACTCATCTCATCGATGCCAATAGCTCTCCCATCAGAGTTGGTGTACCGCACACCTTTGCGAAAGAAGTGGTCGAGCGGAACTATCACACTTTGGTGCAGGAGATACTGGCACGCCTCTGCCAACAGGAGGTCTCGGTCGTGTACGAGGTATCCTCGTCTGTCCCGGAAGACACGCGTCAAGGCACACCTGCAGCGGGCACAGCGGCTGGAACGCCCACAAATGCGCGGGCCGACCAGAAGCAATTGCCTCGCGGCGCCGGAACTCGCAACATGGTGAATGCGAAGTTCAACTTTGATCGCTTTGTGATTGGCGCGGGAAATCGCTTGGCTGCCGCAGGCGCCCAAGCGGTAGCGGAACGGCCAGCGGATGCGTACAATCCGCTGTTCATCTACGGCGGCGCGGGCTTGGGCAAAACCCACCTGCTTCACGCCATCAGCAACTATGTTCTGCAAACTCGACCCGACTGTCACATCGTGTACGTGACGTGCGAGACTTTCACGAACGAATTCATTCGCGCAATTCAGATTAAGCGCATCGATGATTTCCGCGACCGCTACCGCAGCGCTGAAGTCATCCTGATCGACGATGTTCAGTTCCTTGCCGGAAAAGAGCAGACGCAGGAAGAGTTTTTTCACACTTTCAATTCCTACCACGAATTTGGCAAGCAGATTGTGCTCTCCAGCGACCGGCCCCCAAAGAGCATCGAGACGCTTACGGAGCGTTTACGCAGCCGCTTTGTGTGGGGTCTGATTGCGGACATCCAGCCTCCGGACCTGGAAACCCGCATCGCAATCCTCAGCACACGGGCCGAGGAAGAAGGTGCGGAAGTAGCGGACGAGGTCCTTGAGTTCTTGGCGAACCACTTGGTGAGCAATGTAAGAGAGTTGGAAGGCGCGCTCACCCGTCTGCTGGCGTTTGCGAAACTGAGCGACAAAGTGCCGACGCAAGAGCTGGCAATGGAAGTCTTAGACGGGCTTCTCTTCAATGTGGGCAAGAATGCCTTTACGCCTGAACAAATCCTCAACGCTGTTGCTACCCACTACCGTGTGCGCTTAGCCGACCTCATAGGGCCAAAGAGAGAAAAGTCCATTGCCCGCCCGCGGCAAATCGCAATGTATATGATTCGGGAAGAGACGCAAGTGTCACTGCCGGAAATCGGCAGAATTCTCGGTGGCCGCGACCATACCACGGTCATGTACGGGTGCGACAAGATCAACAAAGAACTTGAGCACAGCACCGAACTTCAGCAAGAGTTGGCCAGCGTGTGGCATATCTTGCGGCCTGCCCAATAGGCCGCCGCGAGGCGACGAATGGGTTTTCCCAGGCCGGGCACGAGACTGGACGCCAACATGATATCTTAGACTTCGCTGTTGCGTAAGGTCTCTTGGTTCCATCCACCTATCAGCGCGAACGCCCTTCTTTTCCGTCCACTCTCTATCCCGTAGTACCGTCCCACTACCTGCGCTGCTTGCCGCCTGCGCTCAAGCCGTTTCGAAGTAACACGCCCGGAGCTTGTGCCTGCGCAATTAACCATTGACTACGCCGTGCCGGTTGTCCGCCAAATTGACGAACAGTCCCCCGTAATCCACCCGAGCCGAGAAAACAGGCCGACAATGACAGGGTTTGTGACGCCGCAAAGGAGCGCCCGTTGACACGCCGCAAGACGCCATGCCTCGTCCTTGCGACTGGTAACCCCGGCAAGGTGGTAGAGCTCCGAAAACTCTTGCAGGATGTTGCTATAGAACTTGCAACTGCTGCGGCTCTCGGCCTGAGGCTGCCTCCTGATGAACCTTATGCGACATTTCCTGAAAACGCTGTGCACAAGGCCCTGTTTGTTGCGGCGCAGACGCCTCATCTTGTGCTCGGTGAAGATTCCGGTCTAGAAGTCGACGCCCTCGGCGGCAGGCCGGGAGTGCTATCTAAACGCTTTAGCGGCCCCCAAGGCGATGCGCAGGCAAACAACGCAAAGCTGCTGCGCGATCTGAGGGGCGTCCCCTGGCCGCAGCGCCAGGCGCGCTTTCGGTGTGTGCTGGCGCTGGCAAGGGCTGGTGAAGTGCTGTTTGAAGCGAGTGGCGTGTGCGAAGGGTTCATTGCGGAGACGCCGCGGGGCGACGGCGGGTTCGGCTACGATCCGATTTTTCACCTGCCTGCTCACGGTCAGACTATGGCGGAACTTTCAGCCGAAGCAAAGAATCGCATCAGCCACCGCGCCCGCGCCCTTGAGAAAGCGCGTGCGTTCATACGACAATATGCGTAAGAGGCCTAGCCGCCCTCTTCTGTATCCCTAGGGCCGGCAAGAGGCAGCCTAGCAAGTGCTTCCCAAACACGTGTGCGTACCACAGGGAGAGGATTTCTACATGACTGGGGAACTCGAAGCAAAACACGATCGCATCGCACAATTCCTCGACGACCGGCATCTCGATGCGTTGGTTATCGGTCGCTTGGCAAACTTTGCCTGGGCCACCGGCGGGCGCGACGGCTTTATCATGATTGCTGCTGAGCATGCGGCCGCGCACCTCATCTACACGCCTGACGAGAAAGCGCTGGTTGCGGACCGGATTGAGATGCCGCGCTTTCAAGGCGAGGAGGGTCTTGTTCCGCCGGAATGGACTCCCATAGCGCCGTTCTGGCACGTTGACCGGCCGCAAGTAATCAACTGGAATACCGTCGCCCAAGGCAAGCGCACCGGCAGTGACTGCGATATCCCCGGCGCCCAGAAACTCACCGGCGACATTGCGCGCCTGCGCTACCAGCTTCTCCCTGAAGAAGTCGTACGCTATCGCGCTTTGGGGCAGGCCGCCGCCCAAGTTCTGGAGGAGTCTGCGCACGCGATTGCGCCCGGCATGACGGAACATGCCATTGCTGGGACAATTGCCGGTAAAGCCGTCTCCCGGGGCCTGCAAGCGGCCCTCACACTCGTGGCGACTGACGAACGCATCTTCAAGTACCGGCATCCGATTCCAACGGCCAAGCAATTGGATAAGTACGTCATGCTCGTGCTGTGCGCGCGGCGGCACGGCTTGATCTGCTCCGTGACGCGCTTTGTGCACTTTGGCGCAATACCTGCCGAAATTCAGGAAAAGTCGGCTGCCTGCGCCCACGTTGACGCGGCGTTCATCCTCGGCTCGGAACCTGGCCGGCCTGCCAGCGACATCTTTGCCGATGCCGTTAACGAGTATACGAAGGCCGGGTATGCGGACGAGTGGCGGTTCCATCACCAGGGCGGCGCCTGTGGCTACGAGTCGCGCGACTACAAAGCGTCCCCGGTGAGCACCGAGGTTGTGCAACTCAATCAAGCCTTCGCGTGGAATCCGAGCATTGCGGGCGTGAAGAGCGAGGATACGACTCTCGTTACTGCGGAAGGCATTGAAGTGCTCTCTGCTGCTTCTGCCGAATGGCCGATGATTGCCGTGGAGTGGCAGGGCAAGACCATCGAGCGGGCTGCCATCCTGCAGCGCTAAGGAGCCACACAATGCGACCAAGCGCCCCTTCCGCGCCGCAACCAACGCAGGCCCTCCCAATTTCGGCGTTGGAGTGGCGCAGCATTGGGATCTTCATCGCCGTTGCTTTCGGTCTCTCGTGGGGGGTGTGGGCGCTTGTCTACCTGCTGGGCGGCATGGAGAATCTGGTGGCGTTCACCGCCGGCTCGCTGCTGGCGATGTGGTGCCCGGGCATCGCCGCGATCATATGCAGCCGGTATGTAACGCCTCTGTCCCGGCGCGAACTCGGCCTGCGCCGCGGCAATCTCGAACGCTACGCGAGCATCTATCTCTTTGTATTACTCTTTCTCATCGCGGCGATGGGTCTCAGTGTTGGTCTCGGTGTCCAAGAGGTCAATGTATCGCTGGAACCGTTGCGGAGTGAGCTTGTCGACCAACCCTATCCCTTCAACGATCCGATCTTGGTGACTTTCATCAACATCGTCGTTGCTTTTACCCTCGCGGCGGTCCTCAATAGCCTCTTTGCGCTTGGTGAAGAACTCGGGTGGCGCGGGTACCTGTTGGCGAAGATGGCCCCGCTTGGCATGGCCCGCGCGAGCATCCTTATCGGCCTTATCTGGGGCGTGTGGCACGCCCCAGCCATCTACATGGGATACAACTATCCCGGATACCCGCTTGTGGGCGCGCTACTCATGGTCTGGTTCACCGTTGGGTGGAGTATCATCTTTACGTGGCTGCGTCAGGTAGCCGGCAGCGTGTTGGCTGCCGCGTTCGGTCACGGACTTCTCAACGCCGTCGCCGGGTTGCCGTTGCTCCTTCTGCAAGACGCCAACTCGCTCATGCGCGCCCCGCTCGGCATAACCGGTCTTGTGCCGCTGACCTTGCTCGCGCTGCTGGTCCTGGGGCTGCTGCAAAAGCGCCAGAGAGAAGGCGCGGATAGCCCAACCTGAGTTGCCCAGCCCAAGGCCGGATATGCGGGCTTGGGTCCGGCAGGCGCCTGTCCGCACCGGCATTTCGTTGCGCCCGCGAGACCCGGGCTGCAAACTGCTTGTAGCCAGTGCGCTCCGGACGGCCTATTCCTGGTCGGCAAACTGCATCGTGTAGAGCTGGAAGTAGTCGCCCCGCTGCCGCAGCAACTCCTCGTGGGTGCCTTGCTCGCTGATCTTCCCCTTGTCCATCACGATCACTTGATGGGCGTTTTGGATCGTGGACAAACGGTGAGCGATCACGAAACTCGTGCGGCCCTGCATAAGCACCTTCAGCGCTTCCTGAATTTGCTGCTCCGTCTCGGTATCCACACTGGACGTGGCTTCGTCCAAGACGAGTATGCGGGGATCGGCAATGAGCGCCCGCGCAAACGAGAGCAATTGCCGCTGGCCGATAGAGAGCTGCGTTCCCCGCTCGCCCACGAGGGTCTCATAGCGAAATGGCTGCGCTTCTATGAAATCATGGAGACTCACTGCCTTGGCCGCATTCATGACTTCCTCATCCGATGCGTCGAGCTTCCCGTACCGGATGTTTTCCTTGACCGTGCCGGAAAACAGGAACGGTTCCTGCAGCACGAGGCCAATCTGGTCGCGCAGGCTCTCAACCGTTACCTGGCCGATGCTGTGCCCGTCAATAGTCACGTCGCCTGAGCGAATGTCATAGAAGCGGCAGAGGACATTGATAATTGAGGTCTTGCCCGCGCCGGTGTGGCCGACAATCGCGATCAATTCTCCCGGTTTTGCATTCGTGTTTATGCCGTGCAGCACAGGCGTATCCGGGTCGTAGCCAAAGACGACGTTGTCGAACGTCACGTGGCCGCGGACCGCGGGCAGCGTTCTGGCGTCAGGCGCATTCAGAATATCGGGTTTCTGGTCCAACAACGCAAAGACACGCTCACTGGCCGCCATGGCGGACTGCATCTGGTTATAGCGAGACGAAATGCTCTGTAGCGGCTGGAAGAATCGCTGCACATACGTGAGGAACGCAACCACAATACCAAGCGTAATGCTGCCCTGGACGACAGCCACGCCGCCGAACCAAATGATAATCACGATTGCGACGGCGTTCATGATGCTCACAGTCGGCGCAAAGGCCGCCGTAAGCCCTTGAGCCTTCACTGTCGAGCCAACATAGCGATCGCTAAGGCCCATGAATCGCTGCAAGTTCTCCGCTTGCCGAGAGTACGCCTGGGTTACACGCACACCCAGGATACTCTCCGCAAAGTTGCCATTCATCACGCTGCGGTCTTCCCGGGCAACGCGCCAAGCCTTGCGCGACTTCCCCTTGAAGAAGAAAGCCACTGCGACCAATCCGGGCACGATGATGAACGTGAGCAACGCCAGTTGCCAATGCATGTACAGCATCATAAAGAGTATGCCAACCAGCACGAAGAGATCGCTTGAGGTGCTCACGATACCGTTCGTCACGAGGCTACTGATATCCCGCACGTCGCTGGTTACGCGCGTAATGATGCTGCCGGCGCGGTTGCGGTCATAGAAGCCCAACGATAGGCGCTGGAGATGTCTGAAGAGGTCTTGGCGCAGTGTGAAGAGCAACTGCTGACCGAGCCAGCTTATTATCCATTGCCGCGCTCCCGCGGCGCCGAACAGGACGATGCCTGCCGCGAGGTAAAGAACGACGATGACGTCCAAACTACGTAGGTCGCCGGTGGTAAGCGGTCCATCAATCGCCAGCTTGAGCAGGTACGGTCGGAGCACGCTCGCCGCGGTATTGACGAGCGTAACGGCAACTGCACCCGCTATTTGCAGGCGGAATCCCGTTGTATACCCGAGCAAACGGGCGATAATCTTGAAATCGAACTCATCCGAAACCACTGCCTGCTCATCAAGCGCCTTCTGTGGAGTCTGGGGCGAGGGGCCAGGGTCCGCGGTGGGGCCGCGGGATGTTTGTCGCTCCCGTTCAGACATCGGCGGCTCCACTATCGCCCCCGCCAAGTTCGGCCTCTCGCGCTAACGCCGCCATACGTTCCTGGTCCTTGAGCTGGATATCATAGATGCGCGAGTAGAACCCTTCTCGTGTGAGCAACTCTTCATGCGTGCCCCGGTCCACGATACGGCCTTCCTCCATGACAAGGATTTGGTCCGCGTCTCTAATGGTGGAAATCCGCTGCGCAACCACCAATGTCGTACAGTCCTGCATGTACGTTTTCAGACTCTGATAAATCCTGTATTCCGTCTCCGTATCCACGCTGGCAGTTGCATCGTCCAGCATGAGAATGGGACGGTGAAGGAGCAAAGTGCGCGCCAACGCCGTGCGCTGCCGTTGGCCTCCCGATAGGCCCGCGCCCCGCTCCCCGATGCGGTGCTGATAGCCTTCGGGAAATTCCATGATGAAGTTGTGGGCTTGGGCCGCTTTGGCAGCGGCAATGATCTCGTCCATAGTGGCATCAGGCCGGCCATACGCAATATTGTTCGCCATGGTATCGGCAAAGAGCAGTGGCTCTTGCAGCGCGACCCCTATTTGCCCTCTCAACGACTCCAGAGTTACGTCGCGCACATCGTGGCCGTCTATCCTCACTGCTCCCTGCCGCACGTCATAGAACCGCGTCATGAGATACAACAACGTGCTCTTGCCGCTGCCGGTTGGCCCCACAATTGCGATCATCTTGCCCGGAGCAGCTTCCATTTCAATTTCGTGCAACACGGGTTGGCCGCGCAAATACTCAAAGGTGACGTTCTCCAGTGCCACATATCCCTCTATCGGCGGCAGGTCGTGTGCGCCGGTCCGATTGCGCACCGGCGAACGCGTATCCACCACGCCGAAGAGGCGCTCGCCACTGGTGATGCTGGTCGCGATACTATCCATGATGCTCGGGAGTTGCTGGGTCGGCTGCACGAGCATTTGATAGTAGCTTACAAAGGCAACGAGCGCGCCGATTGACAACTCGCCGGTAATCACGAGCCGCCCTCCCAGCCACAGCACGATCACAACGCCGGAGACCGCTACCATGTTCATCAAGGGACCAAACGTCGCATTGAGGTTGACCGCGCGCATCATGAGGCGCACGAGTTCGCGTCCCTCTCGTTCAAACTTCTGGCTTTCGTGCGGCTCGCGCACAAAAGCCTTTACGACACGCGCCCCATTGATGGCCTCTTCCAACGCTATGACTACCTGCTCGCGCTGCTGCCGGATCCAGCTATATTCCGGGCGCACCTTCTTGTGGTAAACCCAGGCAATGACACCCAGAATGGGCAGCAGTGGCAGCGACCACAGGGCAAGCTCCCCGCTGAGCCAGAACATGATGGCCAGCACCATGAGATAGCGGAGAAAGGTATCGAGGATGTTGATGATGGCCTGCGTGCCAAAGCCCTGGACCAATTCAATATCGCTTAATGCGACCGAAATCATCTGCCCGGCTTGAATCCTGTCGTGGAATCCAAAGGAGAGGTGTTGCAAGTGGTCGTAGAGCTGCCTGCGTAGATCGTAACCGGTCTTCTGGGAGGTAACGGCGGTGAAGAAGGCTTTGCCAAAGAGGAAGAGCGCCGCGAGTAAGGCAACCGCAACAATCGCGCCGCTCATAGCGCCAATGAAACGCAGGTCGCCCTTCACTAATCCGTTGTCAATAACTTCCTTGAAGAGTGTAGGAGCGACGAGACTCAATACGGTACTTATGAGCCACGCCCCATAGGCAAGCAGGGCAAAGCGGCGGTGCGTGAACGACGCTGCGAGGAGTCGACGGAGAATCTTCATAGGGCGGTAAGCGCCATCTTTCCCTAGAGGGGTTGTCTGCCCGCGAAACCGGTGTCTAATTCATGCCAGAAGCGGATTTCGTCCTCACCTTGCTTCCAGCAAAGATAGACGACACGTCCATCGCGTTCAGAAGGGAAGTCGATCAGCCCTTGCTCGATGTCCTTAAGCGTAACGCCCTGTGCAACGATTTCCTTTAAAAGCGACTCGGCCTCGGCGCGCAGGGCTTGGACTTTGCGCAGCGAGGGTAAAGATGATGCAGACGCGGGTGGGGGGTAGCCGTTGCTGCGCAGCAGTGAGGTTGGGTACGACTGTCCCTCTGCGTACTCCTTGAATTGGACGAAGATTTCCTGGAGTCGGGTGACAGTTGCCGCAATGCGCGGCAAGAGGGCATTTGCTTCTCGCAATGAGAAGAGTTTTAGCGGCGGCTCGGGAGGCGTCTCTTGAGAAGACATGAATACGGAGGGTTGCTTCACTTACGACAGGGGAACGCCTACTATGTTTGCACAGCGACCTGTGCACGTCAAGGCGGGAATCTGACCTGCAAACCTTGTTAGACAGTCAGACGATTGCTAGAATCTAACCATGGACCGCATAACTCTCGAAAACTACCGCTGCTTCAGAGAAAAACAATCAGCGCGCTTGGCCCCGCTGACCCTCCTCGTTGGCAATAACAGCACTGGCAAGACATCGTTCTTGGCGCTCATCCGCGCGCTGTGGGATGTGGCATTTCCTAATTTAGTTCCCAACTTCCGCGAGGAACCTTTCGATCTGGGTTCTTTTCGAGACATCGTGCACGACCGGGGCCGGCGGGGTGATAATCTCGATTCATTCGAAGCGGGATTTAAGCTAGTTAAAGGGATATGTTTCAATATCACATTCAGAGAACTCCATGGAGCTCCCTTCCCGACCACAAGAGTTATCGGGTGGAAGAGCTTGCAATTTGAAGCACAAAGACAAGATGACGGCGTTTTCTTGACGCGGTACACAACGCCTTTGTTCAAATCGGAGCGAGTAGTTAACGAAAAGCCGTTCTTGTATGACGGGGGACTGACTTTAATGAGGATGATGACAGAGCATTTCACGGAACTGGTTGAACTTAGTTCTCCGGACAAATCCGATCATTCAGATACAAACACCAAAGATAAGGTTTTCGCACATAAAGATACTCTCCGTGAGTTGAATGAAGTTGATTCAGCTATTTCAACTATTTTTGAGGAGGGTATTGTCAGTCAGAGCCGTCCATTTGCTGGTGCACCAATACGTTCGCGCCCTAGACGCACATATGATCCAACACAGCCCTCACGCGACCCAGAAGGCGAGTACATACCCACCTACATCGCCAATCTTTCCCACCGTGACAAGAAGGGATGGGGGCACCTAAAGGGCAATCTGGAAGCTTTTGGCCGCGAATCGGGACTGTTTGATGAGTTCTACATCAAGTTGCTTGACAAGGCTGAAGGCTCGCCATTCCAGGTGCAAGTACGCAAGTTTGGTCGCCGGTTGAAAGGTGGCAAGAGAAACTTGATAGACGTTGGCTATGGAATCAGCCAAGCGCTGCCGCTGCTTACAGAATTGCTGCGCAAGGATGCGCCGTCAATGTTCCTACTCCAACAACCGGAAGTACACCTGCATCCAAGCGCCCAAGCCGCCCTCGGCAGCCTCTTTTGCAACATCACCGGCCCAGATCGGCAGCTTATCGTAGAGACACATAGCAATTACATTCTCGATCGCGTCCGAATGGATATACGTGACAGGAAGACTGACCTTAATCCAGAGGATGTATCAATCCTCTTCTTCGAATCAGGCGAGCTTGACGTGACTATCCATTCACTGCGTCTAGACGAAAACGGCAATGTCTTGGATGCGCCGCCGGGATACGGGCAGTTCTTTGTTGATGAGACGCGACGTTCCATCGGAATCTAAATGTGTGCCATAATCGACGCTAATGTCAGAGACCAGGTCTTTGGAAACAGTCGACCGGAAGCAGGGGAATTCCTCTTCAATTGGCTGAACAGTGAAAAAGGGGGAGTCAAGCTTTTCGTAGGCGGCAAGCTTCTTCGGGAACTAAGCAACTCTAAGGCATTCACTACTTGGCTTCAGACCGCTTTGCAGATTGGCAGGGCGCAGAGAATTCCCGACGAAGAAGTGGAAATCGCAACGAAAGAGTTGCAGGAACAACAGGTTTGCACATCCGACGATGAGCACGTGCTTGCTCTCGCGAAAGTAGGCGGGGCACGTCTGCTATTTACTAACGACAAACTGCTGCAGAAGGACTTTCGTAATCGACAGATTCTTGGTGGAGTCCAAGGTAAAGTTTACACGACAGTGAAACATGATCACGTCACGAGTACGCATAAGGCACTTCTGAGACGTACCGACCTCTGTGGCACTTGAAGCCATATTATAAGCAGGCATAAGACATCGCCATGCCGAGGACGTTTGACCTCTAAGTAAACCGAGGCGACATGAAACGCATTCAGCACAGAATCTTTGAATTACTGGAGGTCGCCCACCCGGACGACACGGCCAGCCGGGTAACCGACCTCTTTCTCTTTGTCTTGATCGCCTTTAACGTGCTCGCAGTCATCTTGGAGACTGTGGATGACTTGGCCGCGCAATTCGCGCCCATCTTTCTCTTCTTCGAGGTGTTCTCGGTTGCGGTGTTTTCAGTCGAGTACATGCTGCGTCTCTGGACGTGCACCAAGGATGAGCGTTACGCGCATCCGCTCATTGGACGCTTGAAGTTTGCCGCTTCCTGGCCCGCAGTCGTAGACTTGCTTGCCATCTTGCCGTTCTATCTCCCCATGTTCTTGGCGATTGACCTGCGCATGATCCGGGCCTTGCGCTTCTTCCGTCTCCTGCGTTTCTTGAAACTGAGCCGCTATTCTGAATCGATGCGAATCTTCGGCAAAGTGCTGCGCAGCGAACGCGCCGAGTTGCTCGTGGCGCTGTTCGTGGCCGGCGTGCTGCTCATCATCGGCTCCAGCTTTCTCTACATTGTCGAACACGACGCGCAACCTGAGATCTTTTCAAGCATCCCATCGGCCATGTGGTGGGGCGTGGCCACCTTGACAACCGTTGGCTACGGCGACGCCTATCCGATTACGCCGCTGGGCCGATTTCTGGGCGCGATCGTAGCCATAATGGGGGTCGGCATGTTTGCGTTGCCTGCCGGTATTCTGGCCTCCGGCTTTGCTCGGGAAATGGATAAGCGCCGGAGCGAGCCGGAAGCCTGCCCTCACTGCGGCAAGCCTCTTGAAGTAGCTGACCCAGAATAGACCGGTGGTGCGGTTCTCAATGCGCCGTCAGCGGCAGGGACTGTGGCCCGCTAGGTCGAACTCGAAGAGTCTCTGTCGTCGGTCAGCCTCATGCGCCGCAACGAGTGGGCAGCCGATTCCGTGGCGAGTGCCCTGCAGCTAGTCCTCCGCCTCATACTCGCCCCGCGCCATCAAGTACTCGCGAGCGTAGCCCAGATACGTCTCGGCATTACTGTAAATGCGCTCAATTTCCTGGTCGGTCACCTCCCGCAGCGCCTTTCCCGGAACGCCGAGAATCAATGACCGTGGGGCGAATTCTTTGCCCTCCGCAAGCACTGCGCCCGCACCCACGATACTGTCGGGTCCCACCGTCGCGCCGTTGAGGAGCAAGGCGCCCATGCCCACGATGCAATGGTCGCCCACGGTTGCGCCGTGAATGACGGCAGTGTGGCCGGTAGTGACGTGGGAGCCCACCTTGGACGGACAGCCATGATCGGTGTGCACAACGCAATTCTCCTGGATGCTGGTGTGCGGTCCAATGACGATGGGCGCAAAATCGCCGCGCAAGACCGCTCCATACCACACGCTGGCGTAGTCGCCGATCTCTACGTCTCCAATCACATAGGCATTCTCCGCGATAAAGACATTCTTGCCCACACGCGGCATGATGCCTTTGTATGGCAATAATGGCATGTGTCTTCTCCCTCTTAATGAATATTTGCTGTACAGAACTCACAGAAACAGAGTGCTTGCTTAGCTCTTGGCGTGGCCCTCAGTAGCAGATCTTCACGGCCATGATAGCACTGTTGCCCGCTGACAACGGGCAACCGACGCACGTGTCACTAGGGTCACCGGCTCTGGTGCCAAAAATGCGTGTACGAATGCGAATGCCTATGCTATGGTGATATGGAATACGCATGAAGCAATCAAGGCTATGCAAGGAGAACGAAAACAATGGCGGTAACGACAGAACCGAAGCATTTTGGACTGCTAATTGACGGAGAGTGGATCGAACGGCGCGACGGCAAGGTGCTGGAAGTGCGCAGCCCCAACAACGGTCAGGTGTTCGCTACGCTGCCGGAAGCGACACAAGCTGACATTGACGCGGCAATCGAAGCGGCGCAGCGCGCCTATGACAAGGAAGAGCTTTCCGCCTACCAACGCTATGAAATCCTCCTCAAGGTCTCACAGCTTCTCTTGGAGCGCGTCGAGGACATCGCCTACCACATGAGCATGGAAGGCGGGAAGCCGATCAAAGAGGCGCGCATCGAGGTGGCGCGCGCGGCGAGCACAATTCTCGTTGCAGCCGAAGAAGCCAAGCGCATTCACGGCGAGCAGATTCCCGTTGAGGCTGCCGTGGGCTCCGAGAAGCGCTTGGCATTCACCTTGCGCCAGCCTATCGGCGTGATCTGCTGTATCTCGCCGTTCAACTTTCCCGCCATTCTTGTTGCGCACAAGATTGCGCCCGCCATTGCGGCCGGCAACACGGTAGTGCTCAAGCCCGCCAGCGCCACGCCGGTTACTGCGGCAAAGATCTGCCAGGCCTTTCTCGACGCCGGACTGCCGCCGGGTCACCTGAACCTGATAGTCGGCGGCGGCGCGACGGTCGGCGAGTGGCTCATCCAGGACGAGCGCTTTGCCATGTATTCCTTCACCGGCTCACCAGAGGTCGGCAGGCATCTGCGCAATAGCATCGGTCTCCGCCGCGCCACCCTGGAATTGGGCGCCAACTCACCTGTGATTGTGGACAAAACCGCCGACGTGGCGGTAGCCGCGGATGCGGTCGCCCAAGGCGGCTACATGAACGCCGGCCAAGTGTGCACTTCCGCCCAGCGCATTTTGGTGCATCGCGACGTGGAGGGGGAATTCCTCGCGGCTCTGGTGCCCCACGTCGAGAAGATGCAGGTAGGTCAGTCCTACGAAGACAGCACCGACGTGGGTCCCATGGTCACGCTGAGCGCGGCGGAGCGCGTGGAAGCTTGCTTCAAAGAAGCGGCCGCGGCTGGCGCGAATGTGCTCTGTGGCGGCGTGCGTGAAGGCCAGTTCGTTTCGCCCGCCGTGGTTAGCGGTGTACGCTCCGATATGCAGATTTTCAAAGACGAACTCTTCGGACCGGCAGTTACTGTTACGGTCTTTGACGACATCGACGAGGCGATTGCCCTGGCAAACGACTCTCGCTATGGCTTGCAGGGCGGTATCTTCACAAACGACCTGGAAACGGCTTGGAAAGCCGCCAAGGAGGTGCGCATCGGCGCGCTCATGATCAACGATACCTCACGCTACCGCGCCGATCAGATGCCGTTCGGCGGCGTGAAAGAGAGCGGCATGGGTCGCGAAGGCCCAAAGTTCGTCATTGAAGAAATGACCGACCTGAAGCTGGTCGTCTTCAACCTGCAGGGGTAACGGGCAGCGCGCTTCGTCGAACCCAAGAGTCTTTAAAACTATTGCGCAACAACGATCAATCCGTGATGCCTGGAGCGATTTCTTGGATGTAGCGCGGGGGCTTGTCCCCCGCCTCTTGGGCAAAGTGCTTGAGGGCCGAGCTTTTCGTACAATTCCCAACCGATTGCAGCAATGAGATCTCGGCACGCCTTAGAAGACCAACGCGTGGGCGGGCCATGGCCCATTGCGAGATGCGTCGTTTCACGTAATCGGTGCTACCCATAGTCCAACTGGAAGGCACAAGAAGACAATGCCGAAAGACCGCATGCTCTCTGTTGAAGAGGCGTTTGCGCACATCGTCTCCCAATTCGCCGTGCTCGAGACGGAAGAAGTGCCGCTGCTGGCTGCGCTCGGACGCGTGCTGGCGGAAGACGTAGTGAGCGCGGAAGACGTGCCCGCCTTCGACAACTCTGCCATGGACGGCTACGCGGTGCGTTTCGCAGATACACAGGCGGCAAGCGCGGCGCAGCCCGTGCACTTGCGCGTCGTTGGCGACCTGGCAGCCGGTGCCGTTCCTATTAACCCGCTGGGAACGGACGAGGCGGTGCGCATTATGACCGGCGCGCCGGTGCCGCCGGGCAGCGATGCCGTGGTGCCCTTTGAGGATACCGACCGCACCGACTGGGCGAAGTTCGGCACGCCCCCCGGCGCGAGCGGCGATCCCGCCACCGTCGGCATCCTGCTGCCGCCGGAACATTATGACAACGTGCGTTTTCGCGCTGAAGACATCAAGGTTGGCGACCGCGTGCTCGCGCGGGGCAAGCGCATCCGCGCTGCCGAGATTGGCGTGATGGCGTCCCTAGGTAAAGCGCAGGCAACGGTCTGTCGGCGACCCGTCGTGGCCGTTATCCCCACCGGCGATGAGGTGATCGACATTGAAGAGCCGCTACAGCCGGGGCAAGTGCGCAACAGCGCGGCGCACGCCCTGGAGGCGCTTGTTACGGCGTATGGCGGCGTCCCGCGCCGCCTGCCCGTGGTCGGCGACACGGTGGAGGAAATACGTCAGGCGCTGCAGTCCTGCCACGATTGCGACCTGATCGTGACCATTGGCGGCGTTTCTATGGGCGACTACGACCTGGTGCGCAACGTGTTGGGCGCGGAGGGCGAAATCGACTTCTGGCGCATCCGCATGCGCCCCGGCAAGCCGCTGGCATTCGGCCACGTCGAGGGGGCAGCGAATGTAAGAGAGTCCGGCGCGGAAGCGAACCCTTCCGTCATTCCCGCGAAAGCGGGAATCCATCTTTCATCCGAACGCCACAGCCGCCGCGTCCCCGTCGTCGGCCTGCCCGGCAACCCCGTCTCCGCCTACGTCACGTTCGAGGAATTCGTCCGCCCGGCGCTGCTCGTCATGCAGGGCCACACCCACCTGCACAAGACCACCGTCAAGGCCCGCTTCCTGGACGGCATGGAAAACCACGGCCGGCGCCAGTTCGTGCGCGTAATCGTCGAACGCGACGACCACGGCTACACCGCGCGGCTCACCGGCGAGCAGGGCTCGCAGCTTCTCACGTCCCTCGCCAAAGCCAACGGCCTCGCCATCATCTCCGAACACGTGGATTATGTCGAGCCCGGCAGCGAAGTCACCGTCCAGATGCTCGACTGGCCGGAGGAAGAGTAACGCCCTGCCGAATGCGGGAGAATTCCACCGTACAATCGTACAAGCATCAAAGCTCCATGGAAGCTTTCTCCCCCGGCAATTGTCTCCAAATCTGCCATTTTTTTCACTTGGTTTAGGCTATTGAAGTCCTTCCGAATGAAGGAGCATGGCGTTGGCAGTTTTCGAATCACACAAGGCCTATGAGGCGCTTACGGCGGGAGGGTTCACGGATTCTCAGGCAAAGACATTACTGGATACCCTCGGTGATTCCAACGAGGCGCTTGCCACCAAAACAGACATAGGCACGGTAGAGACCAACCTCCGCAAACTAGAATTGCGTATGAGATTGCATCTCTATGGCGCAGCCAACGTAGTCATTGGCGTCTTAGCCGCCTTGGCACTGCTGCCTCGGTAGACCCACTCCAGCAAATTCGTCGAGATGCCTGTCACCTGCTAGCAATTGTCCCTTGTCCGCTGCTCTGCTACACTCTACCCAACAATGCGGGACAATGTCATTGGATGCAGATTTGCACTCCACTTAGCGGCGTTGTTCTGGACAAAGCCGATGATTGAACTGGAGTTGCCGCTACTCTAGCCCGCGTCGCCAGAGGAGGCAAGGCATGTTGATCCAGTGGATGTCAACGCTCAGCACAGCCGACACCGTGCTCTTCTTCATTTCACTGATAGCCATCTTCCTCATGCTCGCCATCCCCTTCACCCTCCTCTTCTCCGTCGCCATCATCGACGAAATCCTCTCCAACCGCCTCGACAGCCTTGAGTAGTGGACCCCGGACCCGATATAAAGCTCGCGGCTCCTTTTCCTAGAGTCTAGGGCGAGGTGAATCTCTCACAGAGTTGAATGTACAGCCATCATATAAGCGCCCAGGGCATATCAGTTTTGCACTGAATGTACTCGGACTCAACTGTTCAACGAAACAAAGGATGCATCAAAGCAAGAGTCACCGACTGTACACCTCTCTAACTGAATTGACCTGCCACGACCTTCAACATCAAGAACGGACCTGATTCTAGGCCGAATTACTCTGACATCGTATGTCAACCTCATAGCAATCCTCTCAACTCTCTGGCCATTCAGTTTTAGGACCTCATCGGCTAATTCCTTTTCGGCGTGAATCTCTCTCGTGTAGACCCCGGTGGGCATTTCACCTGAGGGAAATGTTGACATGTTTCTGTCAACTTCTTCATCAATCCAGCCATCAAAGTATTCGGCCAAAGCTGTTTCTCTTCCATTTAGTTCGAGCGATGCCACATCGAGTCTAGTCATTGGCAAGCTATCAGATGCGTGCATTTCGGCACTAGACACAGGTTCAGCTTCGGCGGCGTGAAATATCAACTCTTTGACTCTCTTCTCTTCGACAAAGACAACGTGAAAACCGAATGGGATTTCAAAAATGTCAGGATCCAATTCTCTCGCTGAAAGCAGCTCGATTTTTGGGTCTTTACTTGCTTGAGCAATTGCATTCTTAGAGTAAGACTTAGCAACAAAGAAGCCGCGCTGGGCGTTTGTCACCTTGATCTTCTCAGAAAATACTACAATTTGATTCTTGTCTACGGGCTTCTTCCAATTCTTACACTCAAACAAGAAAACTGAGTCATAGCCAAGTGGCAGTGAGTACTTCACATATAGGTCAATCTCGTGTCGGACTCCCTCGGCGTTGATGATCTTCTTCGGCTCCAGGTCGAAGTCTTCTTCACTCAAACGGGGAAAGCTCCTAACTATAGTTTCCTCAATGTGATGCACTGCCCTCTCGAGTTCATCGCCTATTTGAATTGGAAGCACTTCACTGTCTCTCCTTCACTATGGAGTGAAACCGGGAATTCATAGCACTCAAGTTCTTACTCTTTTTCGAAACTAGCACTGTTAGTGACTTGATGCAAAAAAGGATAACAGTTGGGCAATTGAACGCAATGAATCAGACAGTATCACACTCTGTTCTAAAGTATGAGTGGACCTGCCAAGGCTAGTTGGGCCAAGTCTACATCCTAGTTGGCGCAATGAGTCTAGCTTGTCAATCAGAGGCGAAAGACCGCCCTACCGTGCTGACGAATATCAAGAGGTAACGAGAGCGGTCGTCAATGTGCCAACAACATGATGAGGTTCCTAGCATGAATCCGACAGGATCTTGTCTGAACCTATTGATCCAATCTATACAAATACCGCACGTCCCAGAGGCCGTAGAGCGTCGGTGTCGTATTGCCGAACACGTTGCGGGTGGCGGTGAGGCGTTCGGACTGGGTGGTGTAGATGAGGGGGAGGTTTTCGGCGATGATTTCCTGGGCGTAATGGTAGAGTTCCAGGCGCATCTCGTAGTCGAGTTCCTGGCTGGCCCGGATGTAGAGGTGATCGATCAAGGCCTCCCACTCGGTAGCGGGTTCCGGCTGGTTGGGGTACCAGAGGTGCAGGGCCTCGCTGCTATGCCAGATGGCGATGCCGCTATAGGGGTCCGTGCCGCCGGAGAGGCCGATGACGATGGCCTCCCAGTCGTAGGAAGCGGTCAATTGGCCGACAAGCACGCCGAACTCGACTGACGTGTAGTTCGCCTTGACGCCAATCTGCTGCAATCCCTCAGCGATGCGCTGCGTTACGGCCCCGCGCACGCTATTGTCGCCGTTGGTCGCGAGCGTAAACTCCAGCGCATTTCCCGCTTTGTCCTCACGAATGCCGTCGCCGTTGGTGTCCATCCAACCGAGTTCATCCAGGATTTCGTTGGCCTTGGCCACGTCGTAGGAATACCGGCGCACGTTGGGATAATGGAAGTCGCCCGCCGCCGGACTGACCGACGACCACTGGGGATAGCCGAGCCCGTGCAGTAGGTCGGCAATGATGGCGTCCTTATCGATGCTATGGGCGACCGCCTGGCGGAATTGCGTATTCTGGAACCACGCCAGCTTCTCCGGCGCCACGTAGGGCGCGCCGGTCTCCGCGTTCGCGCCGGGGTTCAGGTTGAAGGTGAGGAAGGTGGTGCCGAATGCGGGACCGCGCCGGTGGATCGTAAAATTACCTTCCTCTTCCAGCGGCTTCAGATCAGCGTACTCTTCGCCCAAGACACCGTGAGAGTCCGTTTCACCGGCCTTGAACATGGCAAGCTCGGTCTCGAAGTCCGCCACGATGTGATAGACCACCGCATCCAAGTACGGCAGGGCATTGCCCGCGGCGTCTTTCAGCCAGTAGTTAGGATTGCGGCGCAAGGTCAGACTCTCGTCTGTAACATAGCTCTCGATGGTGAACGGGCCGGTGCCGATAACTTCCCGCGGGTCCGTCTCGATGTCCCAAACTGAACCAAACGTGCCGTCATCTACGTACGGTTCCAGGATGTGTTTTGGAAAGATCGCTTGACCCATGGAGCGGAGGAATGGCGCGAACGACACCGGCAGCACGCACTCGATGGTGTAGTCGTCGAGCGCGCGCACGGTCATACGGCCCTCGGTCCACGCGCCGCTCTCTTTGTCAATATAACGGAACGTAAAGGCCGCGCGGTCGCTGGTGGGAATGTCATCGTTGTAGACAATGCGGTTGAAGGTGAAGTCCACGTCGTGGGCCGTGAAGGGCTGCCCGTCGTGCCAGGTCACGTCCTGGCGCAGGTGAAAGGTCCAGGTAAGGCCGTCTTCAGAATGCTCCCAGGACTCCGCCAGGGCCGGTTCGACCTCATTGGTGAGCCAAGAGGTTTCGGTCAGCCCCTCGAAGAGGTAGCTGAGGTACCCGGATGACGATGAGTCATTGGCAAGGGCCAAATTGAAGGTAAGCGGCTCGCCAATTGTGGAATACGTGATCTGCCCGCCATGCGTGCCGATGGTGTAGGCAAACCCCGCAGCATTTTCCTTGAGGCGAGCGACGACTGATTCATAGTCGGCGGCATCAGCGCGTTCGGTAGGCGCAACCGTCGTGTAAACGGCGCAGGAAGACAAAACAAGCACGGCTACCAGCCCAAGGAAGGCAAGCATCCAACTTAGAGGCGTATAGCGGAAGCGCCCTCGGCCTGAATCCTCCGGTATAACCGCAACGTCGCATTCCTGTGCCGGCCGCGTTGCCGGCTTGCTGTATAGCTGCATATTTCTTCGCTCCTTGGATGCGCTGCAAGAAAACGCCTGAGTTCTCTTGCGTTAGATTGTTGCAGAGCGGCAAACAACGGAGCGTCTAGGCCGCCTCACTCTAAGCCATGGCATGGACTACGCACTTACCGAGCTTTCAAGCTAGTAATTCCACTGTAGCATCCTGGCAGGCGATCAGATAAGGCATTGCCAAGTACGTACCGTGGCGACCTATCCGTGCTGCGCAACCTATGCCAACCGGCCTTTAGCAACACAAGTTCCTAGCCGAGTTTCAAGCAGCCAACCTATGCCGTAACGGCTTGTTAAGGGCTCTGAACCACTGTCGTGCCTCTGTGGCAGCGCTTATTTGACCAAACGTCTGTGCAGGAGGCCGGCGGCAATAGGGAACAACACGGCAGTCATGGCGATTACGTAGAGAACGGAATACAGGTGCGACATTCCAAGCTCGCCGGTAACGAATCCCCGCGCCAGGTGCACGGAGGGCGTAAGGGGCGCGGCCCACGCAAGCGGCTGCACCCAGTCCGGCATGACGGAGATGGGGAAAAATGCGCCGCTGAAGAAGTAAAGGGGACTTGCCACCACTGTAAAGGTCAGTGACAGGATGTGCACGTTCGGCGAGAGCGCGGCGAATATGAGGCCCAGCGCGCCAAACTGCATGCCGACCAGCGCTGCTGCCAGCAGGACTCCTACGCCGGACACGGTATCGATCCAGCCGAATATCGCCGCCACCGTCCCGATACACACAGCCGTGATGACCGCCCTGCTCATGGCCCAGGAAATGTCACCCATAGCGATTTCGCGCGTGTTCACCGGCGCGGTGAGCGTTGTCTCATACGTGCCCTTCTGAATTCGCAGGAACGCCCCCCAAGAGCACTCGAAAATGGCATGGAACATGGCGGAGCCGGCGATGACGCCTGGAGTAACGAATCGGGCGTAGGGGATGCCTTCCACCTCATTGACCAGGGTGCCGATACCGATGCCGATGGCAACGAGGATCACGAATGGCTCAACGAAATACCAAGAGAGAGAAGTAAGCAGATTACGCCGCAGCACCAGGGCGTGCCGGTACCAGATCCCAATGATGCTGCGCAGCCTAATGCCTACGAGGTACGTGTGAGGTGCGGCAACGTTCACTCGTCCGTCAGCTTTCTGCCCGCCATGGCCAAGAAGACGTCCTCCAGATTTGAGGGCCGGTATGAGATGCGCACGCCCTGAAGGCCGGACAGGTCCGGTCGGGACCCGTTGGTGGATGTCACAGTGATTACTGCGCCGGCCTCTCGGAATTCGAATCCGGCGTTTCCAATCCAGTCCACCACGTCTTGGCGCGCTCCGTTCGCCACGCGCACCTGGGCAACTTCCGGGCCGGCGTTCCGGTTCACCAATTCGTCCGGCGCCCCCTCGGCGAGAATCTTACCGTGGTGCATGATGGCAATCCGGTCGCACAAGGCCGTAGCCTCTTCCATATAGTGGGTGGACATGAGGACAGTCACGCCCGCTTGTTTCATCGTCTCCAGCTCTTGCCACACGCGGTTGCGGCCATGCGGATCAAGTCCGGTCGTAGGCTCGTCGAGCACGATTACCTGTGGGTTTGTCATGAAGGCCCTGGCTATCGCGAGACGCCGCTTCATGCCGCCGGAAAGGTTGTCGATTTCCTCGTTCCACCTGTCGGTGAGGTCGAAGTACATCAGCACGGCGTCCGCTCTTTGCGCCGCCTGCGCCAGCGAAAGCCCGGCAAGAAAGCCGTACGCGATGAGGTTGTCCTTGGCCTTCAGGTCGGAGTCGAGGCCGTCCTGCTGGGTTACGACACCCAGCACGTTACGCACTTCTCTTGGCTGGCGGGAAACGTCAATGCCCGCCACGATCAGTTCGCCGGAGGTCAGCGGGGATAGGCCGCTCACCATGCGCATGGTGGTAGTCTTGCCCGCGCCGTTTGGACCCAAAAGGCCGTAAGTCTCGCCGCGGCTAATCTCGAACGAGACCTCGTCCACGGCAACGGTCTCGCCAAACAGCTTAGATATGCCCGTTGCGCAGATTACAGGCTCGTCTCTCTGGCCCTTCACATCCGCTCCTTTGAATCGAGATAACGAGAATAGGGTATTACCAGCCGTAGCGGCACTCCCAAAACAACACCGGGGAGAAGGCTCTCCCCGGACTGGATCAGACTACAGTAACGTCTGGTACGCCTGGAGGGATTCGAACCCCCGACCCTCGGTTCCGAAGACCGATGCTCTGTCCACTGAGCTACAGGCGCATGGCGTTCTCTTACCAGTATAACAGGGGTACGGGAGGAGTCTCGGAGTTAAATAAGACAGGAAAGGCCGGCAGCAGACTACCAATACCGAACAGCAAGACTAGGCTTCAGCCATGTCTCTCGCTGTTGGTTTCCCGCAGGGACTCTAGATTCCGCAAACGTCGTTCAACGCTGCGATCGAAATGACAACTCAACGGCTTGGTTGCTGGAGCAGGGCGTCGCACTTTCACTGTTAGGGGCTAACGACAGTGCCGTCGTCGCGGCGCAGGGGCGCCCAACCGCCGCCATACGGCATTTCCGGCAAGGGGAAACGCGCCGCCAACTCTTCGTCGAGCTCAACGCCGAGGCCAGGTCGTTCGTTCGACCACATTGCCCCGTTGCGAATCTCAGGCGTACCGGGAAACACGTCCTGTGCGGCCTGGTTGAACACGTGCTGCTCCTGAATGCCAAAGTTGTGGCAGGCAAAATCCAGATGCATGTTGGCTGCATGTCCCACAGGAGAAACATCTGCCGGGCCGTGCCATGCCGTGCGCACGCCGTAGAATTCGCAAAAAGCCGCCAGCTTGCGGGCCACCGAAATGCCGCCAATGTCGGAGATGTGGACCCTGATAAAGTCGATAAGCCGTTCTTGAATCAGGGGCACATACTCGGCCTGATTGACAAAGAGTTCGCCCATGGCAATTGGGGTTGTGGTCTGCTGGCGCATGATACGAAAGTAGCCGTTATCCTCCGGCGCCAGCGGGTCCTCCAGGAAGAAGAGATTGTAGGGTTCAAGCGCCTTCGCCAGGCCAAGCGCCTGCACCGGGGGAATGCGCTCATGCACGTCGTGGAGCAGCTCCACACTATCGCCTAATTGGTCGCGCAGGTGCTCAAAGAGACGGGGCACCTGCCGCACGTACGGAGTTGGTTCCCAAGCACCCTCTAAAGCTCCATGATCCACCCCGAGCACTTCGTCATCGGGTGTGCCGGCATGCCTATCTTGGCTGCCCGGATCGCCTTGGGCCGAGCGCTGCCAACCGGTGGCGTTGGTGCCGGCGCTGTAAGTCGCCAACCCCGGCTCCGACGTTGAACATTTGACGTAGCGGTATCCCTGTTCCATAAACCCGCGCACGGACTCTTCCGCCGCGTGCACATCGTCGCCGCCGGCGGCGGCATAGAGCGGAACGTAGTCCCGGCATTTGCCGCCCAAAAGCTGGTACAGGGGCAGGTTTGCGCACTTGCCCTTTATGTCCCACAGCGCCGCATCCACTCCCGCCAGGGCGTTATTCAGCACCGGGCCGCTGCGCCAGTATGAGCTCACGTAGGCCGATTGCCAGATGTCCTCGATGGCGGACGGGTCCTTGCCTATGAGGAAGGGGCGCAAGTAGTCGTTGACAGCAGTTACAACGGTCAGTGGGCGTTGCCTGAACGTGGCACAGCCCAAGCCGTGGAGACCGGGCGTGCTCGTCTCGACTTTGACGACGACAAGCGCAAGGCCTGCCGGTGCGGTACAGATAGAGCGTACGTCTGTGATGCGCATGAGTGAAACTCCTCAATAGGGCGCGTCTCAAGTCTATGCCACGGTCAGCGGCCGCCGCTTGCCGCCACGTCAGGCAGTCGGTGCAATCTGGGAGATACAGAGAATCCTGTCAAACCCCGCCAGATCCTGGTAAACGTCTACGCGAGCGTCCGGTAGGTGTTGTGCTGCCAGCGTGGTCAAGCGCTCTGCCATATCGAATCCTATTTCAAAGAGTGCGTGACCACCAGGCAGGAGATAGGTTGAGAGTTCAGGAAATAAGGCCCGATAGGCATCAAGGCCGTCCTCGCCGCCGGATAGCGCGAGGCGCGGCTCATAGTCCCGCACGTCGCGGTCGAGGCCCAGTATGTCGTTCAAGGGGATGTAGGGCGGGTTGCAGACAATGACATGGACGGGTCCTGGCAGCGCCTTCAGGTAGTTCCCCTGCCGCAAGGAAACTCTCTTGGCAACACCATGTAACACACTATTCCTGCGCGCTACTGCAAGCGCTTCGGCAGACACATCTGTGGCGTAAACGGTGGCTTGCGGCAGCGCCTTAGCAATGCTCACGGCAACTGCGCCGCTGCCCGTGCCAATGTCGGCAATGAGCGGGTGGGACACGCCCTGGCAGATTGGTGGGCTGAGCGAATGGCGACCAATGCTGCTTTCGTAACCGAACAGATCAAGTGCCTTCTCAACCAGCAATTCCGTTTCCGGCCGGGGGATGAGCACTCGCCGGTCAACCGCAAACTCCAACCCCATAAACTCTTTCTTACCGATAATATAGGCAACGGGTTCGCCCTGCTGACGGCGTAGAATTAGCCCCTGCAACGTGGCAACGTGATCGGCCGCGAGCAGGTCCGCCCTGCCGCCGGCCAAGTCTTCTTCAGAACAGCCGAGCACATGCCTAAGGAGTATGCGCGCATCCCGGGCATAGGAGTCAATGCCGCTCCCTCTAAGCTGTTGCGAAGCCCAGTGGAGCACATCCTGCCGGGAAGATGATTGGAGACTGCCGCTAGCAAAGGCGACAGCGTTTGCAATTGGGGGTAGTGACTGTGGAGAAGCAGCGGCTGCTTCATTCCGGGTTGCGGGCGCTTTCGTTGCAAGAGATGCGAGCACGGCGGCATTCCAATAGTTTAGCTCTTCGAGCCGGCGGCAGCCAGACGCTCTGACTCGTACGTGGTAGTGAGCGCGTCCACTATGCCTTCCACGTTGCCGTCCATCAACTGGTCTAGGTTGTAGGCGGTAAGACTAATCCGATGGTCGGTCAAACGATTCTGCGGGAAGTTATAGGTGCGGATCTTCTCACTCCGCTCCCCGGTGCCCACCAAGCTGCGGCGCATGGCGGTCTCTTCTTCCCGCTGTTTGCGCTGCTCCAATTCGAGGAGGCGCGCCCGCAAGACTGCCAATGCACGCATCCGGTTCTGCTGCTGAGATCGTTCATCCTGGCACGTGACCACCAGACCGGTGGGGAGATGGGTAATGCGCACGGCTGAGTCGGTAGTGTTCACACTTTGGCCGCCGTGGCCGCTGGCGCGATAAACGTCGATTGAGAGGTCTTCCGGGTTGATGCTGACGTCGATTTCTTGCGCTTCGGGCAATACCGCGACCGTGGCGGTCGAGGTATGGATGCGGCCGCTCGTCTCTGTGACGGGCACGCGCTGCACACGGTGTACACCGCCTTCGAACTTGAGCCGACTAAAGGCGCCCTGTCCTTTGACGAGAAAGATGATCTCCTTGAATCCACCGATGCCGGTCGGACTGGATGACAAGAACTCCGTCTTCCAGCCCTGCTTTTCCGCGAAGAGGTTATACATGCGGAAGAGGTCCGCGGCAAAAAGTCCCGCTTCATCGCCGCCCGTGCCGGCGCGAATCTCCATGATTACATTGCGGTCGTCGTTTGGATCTTTCGGCACTAAGGCGGCCCGTGTCCGCTCCAGGAGCGACTCCTTCTCGCTCTCAAGTTGCTGTATTTCGAGCCGCGCCATCTCAAGCAGATCAGCATCATCCTCTTCCGCCAGCAGTTCTTCGGCCCCCTTGGTCTCTCGTTCTACACGCTGCAGATCGTTGTAAAGGAGCACCACCTCTTTCAGTGAGGCTTGTTCCTTGGCATACGCAGTTAGTTGAGGAATGTCGTTACTGCTCTCAGCCATAAGCTGATTCAGTTCCTGGTAGCGCGCTTCAATTTCGGCGAGTTTATCAATCATGGTTTGTCCCAAGTCCTCAAGCAGTATTCATCGTCGCCACCGCGTACTGCGGCTGCGCATCCCCATCAGCCGCCATCACAGCTTTTATGGCGGCGATGGCTACAGCTACTTGCTCGTCGTCCGGTTCCCGTGTCGTCAACGACTGCAGAAGGAGGCCCGGCCAAACGAATACGCGCACGAGCGCCTGTTGAAAGTATGTCGCAGAAAAGCGCAGCCATTCGTAAGAAATCCCAATAAGCACCGGTACTAGCAACACACGTGATAGTGTGCGCAGCCAAAGCGGCGGATGTCCAAGGAGTGCAAATACAACGACGCTCAACACCACGACGACCAGCAACAGCGTGGTGCCGCAGCGCGGATGCGCAGTGGAGCACCCTTGGACAGAGGTAGGTTCCAAGGAAACACCTTGTTCTTGTGCATGAACCACCTTATGCTCCGCGCCGTGGTACGCAAAGACGCGCGCGATGTCCGGCGCGTTTCCTATCAACCAAAGATATCCAACCAGAAAGACCAGGCGCACCAAACCCTCGATGAGATTGGTACGCACCGCGTTCTCAGCCTGCCCATGCAGCATGCCGGCGATGAGCATCGGGGCCACGAAGAAAAGGCAGATTCCCACCGAAAGGGAGATTAGCTTCGTTATTCGCACTGAGGATCCGGAAGGCAGGGCTGTTGGCTCATCCTCAGCACTCTCATGGGCCGACTTGACCTGGGCCGAGAATGAGAGCGCGCGCGTGCCGAGCGCCAACGCTTCCCACAGCATGCCGATACCGCGCACAAAAGGTATCTTGCTTAAGCGACCGCCGTACAGTCGTGGCGGAAGCGGTTCGGAACAGGTGACGATATGCCCTTTAGGATGGCGTACAGCCACCGCCGCGTGGCGACGACCGCGCATCATCACACCTTCCAGAACTGCTTGTCCGCCATAGAGAGGCCGTGCCATGCGTCCCTTAGCCACGTGAGGTACGAAGCAAGCCCAACCTTCTCCCCTTGCCTGTCCGGAGACGCGCCAATGCATTTCACGCGCGCTACTCAATGAAGGGCATGGGACGATAATTGTCAGCCTGCAGGCTGCGGCGGCGCGCAGAAGTTTACTCGCACCGCAAGAGGGCTGCGGCAGCTACTCTTGAAGCCGCTTCGAGCGTCGCATCCGCTGCATGAAGCGGTCAACTTGCCCTTCCGTATCCACCAGCTTCTGCTGGCCGGTATAGAAAGGGTGACACTTCGAACACAGATCGATGCGCAGCGACTCAGAAGTGGACCCGGTCGTAATCTTATTGCCGCAACTGCAGACGATGGTTGCTTCTTCGTGATATGTGGGATGAATGCCAGACTTCATTATTCTATTCTTTCTCGACAACCGCGCCTGCAAGAATTGCAGGCCCGATCCTTCTCTCTTCAACTATACGACATGCACTCGCTACCCGTGAAACCTGCTACCACTTCGGCGTCATTCGTGCCAACGGCTATCGGATTACCCACCGAACTCCTGCCGATCGGGCCGGAAAATTCAGGCATTCCGCCTTCTCAGGAGTCTTCAGTCTATTGAGCGCAAACAACGGCTCGCCGGGCGGTGCATGCGTTAATAGTATACCCCATGATTGTCATGTGGTACAGTGAAATCGCCGGGCGCTAGATTCGCCGTGCGAGAAGTAAGAACCTCCCAGACGAGAGCGTAATGTCAAGCCCTCAGGCACTTGCGCACGGTGCGCGCACCGTCCCCGCCTTCTCGCATCCTATGCCGCTAGGTAGAACTCAATGCCTTCGCTTGAAGTGAACGTTGCGCCGCACCACCCGACGGGCCTGGTTCTCAAAAATCCTGTGATTACGGCATCCGGCACGTTCGGCTACGGCACGGAATACGCGTCCATTTACGATGTGAATTGCCTCGGCGCGATTGCGGCGAAAGCCGTTACGCTAGAGCCGCGCAGGGGCAATACTATGCCCCGTATCGCGGAAGTACCGGGCGGCATGCTCAATGCCATTGGCTTGCAGAACGTCGGCGTGGAAGCCTTGATCCGCGATAAGGCGCCGCTCTGGGCGACGTGGGACGTGCCGGTCATTGCCAATGTCGCGGGAGCGTCGTTGGAAGAGTACGTTACTATCGCGGAAATGCTGGACGGTGTACCGGGAATCGCCGCGTTAGAGCTAAACATTTCCTGTCCTAATGTGGCCCATGGACTCGACTTTGGCACCGATCCCACCATGGCCGGCGCAGTCACGCAGGCAGTGAGCGAACGCAGTTCGCTGCCATTGATTGTCAAGCTCACGCCAAACGTCACGGACATGCGGCCGGTCGCAACGGCTGTTGCTGATGCCGGCGCGCATGCCCTGGCCATCATGAACACGCTCTCCGGCCTTGCGATTGACATTGAGCAAAAGCGTCCGGTGCTGGCGACCGCGACAGGCGGCCTTTCCGGTCCTGCAGTGCGCAGCATCGCGCTCCGCTTTGTCTATACCGTAGCGCCGCTGGTAGACATACCGATCATTGGCATCGGCGGAATCGGTACCACCGAGGACGCGCTGATGTTCCTCATGGCGGGAGCAACAGCCGTGCAGGTGGGCACGGCGAATTTCTACAACCACCGCGCTCCGCTGGAAATCGTCGCAGGTCTTGAAGCTTACTGCGCAGAAGAAGGTTTGGCGAGCATTCAGGAAGTAATCGGCGCCGCGCTACCCCAGCAGGCTGAACTTTCCACCACCTGATGCTTGCGGCGTTTCACGCCGCTTGCAGCGTGCAACGCCGCTACGTGATATAGCGGATCAAGCCGCCATCCACCTGGAAGGTAGCGCCCGTCACATAGCTCGCCCGCGGCGACGCGAGGAACACCGCCAGGTCCGCCAACTCTTCCGGTTGCCCCAGACGACCCAATGGGATCTTGGTCTCGTACTCTTGCATGATGCTCTCTTCGGCCAGGCCGGAGGAACGCACGCGCGCCGCGACGTTGTCCTTGATACGGTCGGTGAGAATGCTGCCGGGGCAGATGTTGTTCACCAGGATGTTGTCCGCGGCCAGTTCATTTGCGAGCGACTTTGCCAGGCCCATCACCGCGGGACGTATCGAATTTGAAAGCAGGAGGTTTTCCAGAGGCTGTTTTACCGACGTGGATGCCACGTTGATGATCCTGCCGCCGCCACTCGTGGGCATGTAGGGAAGCACGGCGCGCACAAACCGGACGACACTCATGAAGGTGAGATTGAAGGCGCCCTCCCAGTCTTCATCGGTGAAGTCCGCAAAGTTCCCCATTGGGGGACCGCCTGCGTTGTTCACGAGAATGTCTATCTTGCCCTGGCGCTGCACGACGGTTTCAACGAAGTTGGTAATTGCGTCGGGTTTCATGACGTCTACTGGAACCGCCAGCACTTCTGAACCGGCTTTGGCCTGAATCTCCTGGGCCGCTTGGGAGAGATTGTCGGGACTGCGCGAGCAAATCGCAACGCGCGCGCCTTCCATCGCCAAGCCAAGGGCAATCGCCTTTCCCAAACCCTTGCTCCCTGCAGACACGATTGCGGTCTTGTCGCTCAGTTTGAGATTCATGCGTTTGGCTCCTTGAATGCCGGCTGAATGAGAGCACATGCGTGCACGCGCTCATCGGTATCTTTCAAGTCTATCCATTCTACAGCAAGCCCTGCTGGCGTTGTTCTCACCCCATTTAGGTGCGCCAAATTCTCACCCTTGCAACACAAGACGTCCGTAGGCAGAATTACCGGCCAGCCCCACACGTACGCCCACGGAAGTTCTTTGCGCAACTCTACCAGATGACCGGGTTCGTACCGATAACCGGGTTCGTACCTAATCATCGAGGATTCACCCTAACCCTCTCCCTCAATGCGGAGAGGATGTTGCGCCTCCGATCTAGGTTTTGCAAAGGACTCTGCGGCCTAGACCGCACTCGCGACAGGCTCGATGAAAGGGATGCGCAGGTTACGGTCTTCGAGCCGTGCTGTGCCCGGCGTTAGCCGCGCCAGCACGGTGGGTAGGACGATATTGCGACGATACGCGCCTATGCGCACCGTGAGCTCATCACCCCGCTTCACCACGTCGATGTTACCCTTCTGACCGAAAGGCAGCTCAATATCCAGGACATAGCCCCCGTCTTCCCGCTGGACAGAATGACTTTGACCCTCGTAGTAGAGCGTGAGCGGGTCTTCTTCGCCAAAGAGAGCGGCTCCGGTCTGCTGGAGCATCTCAAATCCAACTGCTTCTTGTGGAAAGAGCGGGACCTCGCGAATAGGCAGCGGTGAGAACGCCTCGTGAATGAACTGCAAGTGCTTCTTCTGCGTTTCGTGCCATGCGGTGAAATACGCGTCCTGCACGCTTTCCGGCAGGACGCGGTTGCAGATGACGAGATCGGTGCCGTATCCATAGAGGGTCAGGTAGGTAAGGGTGCGCTGCGCCTCACGTATTACCATGCGCTCCGGATTGAGCACCAAGCGCACAGAAGCGCGCTGCCGATCCGCCAAAAGGTCGCGGAGCCTCCCTAACTGACGCACTAAGTCCTCCGCTTGGTTGAAGACCTCGCTGCCTGGCGTGGGCACGCCCAATACCGACTCGAGCACAGGGTTTACTACACGCGCCACCCGGCGTTTTAGGGGCAGGATGTGCTCCAGCCACCAACGGGCGTCCTCAGGAAAAGCCAGCAGCCTTAGCGTTTCCGCAGTCGGCGCGCAATCGACGACGACAATGTCGTACTCTTCGGACTCGTGGTGCGTATTAACCCAGAGCAAGCTCGAAAACTCTTCCATGCCGGGCAGAATTGCCATCTCTTCGGCAAGGGTCTCGTCTATGCCGCGCCAGGCCAGCAGTGCGCTGAGCCACGCTTGAACCGTGCCCCAGTGTTTGCGCAGGTTATAGTAGACGTCGGTTTCCTGCGCCCATAGATTTGGCGCAATGTACATCGGCTCGGGCCCAAGTTCCATATCGAGCGAGTCCCCAAGACTATGGGCCGAGTCGGTGCTTAGCACTATTGTGCGGTAGCCAAGCTCCGCACAGCGCATGGCAGTAGCCGCTGCGCACGTCGTTTTGCCGACGCCTCCCTTGCCGGTATAAAGCAAGACTCTCTGGGCCACGTCCGCTCCCTCTCGTGGGTAAAGCGCTCTCTGGGTCTCATTACATGGTAGCACCTTGATTCCCAGATTTGAAAATGCCTGCCGTGACACGCCATGGCTACATTGGCGAAGAGCATTCCTCCGATAGAGCTAAACGTAAGAGCAACCCGCTCCCGGGAGTGATCTGCCTGCCACCTCTGTAGATGCTGCCTGTCTTGCTGGCAAATCGGCACTGCAGCAGGGAAGGTATGGTAAGCCGACATGGGGCAACTATGGTCGAAAGCAACAGCCACGACCGGTATTGCTGAGCCGCAGATCAAGGAAATAGCGCTGCGAACGGACAGCGCTCACTCGATTGCATAGAGGCACGGCATGCCGTGCCTCTATGCATTCTGGCGCTGTTGCTGCCATAGACCTGCCCCGCATTCACCTCGGGGCCGGCGGCGTCCTGGCGCTGCCAGCCTAAGACGCCGATTCCAGTCCTGTTCCTGCGCCGCCGTTCTGGCTGGAGCGATACGCCGCCTCGATGAACGAGATGATCTCGATTGTCTCTTCAATTGCCAGCGGCGGAGTCCCGGTTTCCAGCATCTTCATGATCTCGCGCAGAAGGTTGCGGTAGTTATTGCTGGCGTCGATGCTGGTGGTTACGGTGCTCTTGTCCGAATATACCGTCAACCCGTAGCCTGCGCTGCCGCTCCGAATTGCGCGTACGGTACCCAAGCGGCCGCCATCCCAGAGTCCGGTCACATGGTCCGCGCCGTCGGTGCGCGCGGCCCACACCTCTTGGCAACCGGGACCCATCAGGGTAAAGAGCACCTCCACGCCGTGAATGCCGTAATTGAGCAGTCCCGGATTTGCATAGTGTTCGGAGCCTGGGCTGTGCACAAATGCCCCAACCGCGCCGCCTTCATCCGCCAGTGATGCTTGGACTTCTATCACTGTTTCCGTATAACGCAACGAGGATGCTGAAAAGATGGGCACCTCATGGCGCGCCGCCAAGTCGGCAATGGCGCGCGCCTGGGCGGTGGTAGCGGCATAGGGTTTATCGATAAAGAGCGGCAAGCCGGCCTCCAAGAAAGGCTTGGCGTGGTCGAGATGCAGGTTGCCCTCATTGGACTCGATAAAAACGGCGTCGACGTGGCCGATCATGTCTACCGGACTGTCGACAATCTGCACGCCCATTTCTTTGAGCTCTTCCGTAAAGCCCGGAATGCGTTCGGGCGAGACCCGCGACTCACCCGGGTAGCCCATAACAACGGCGCCGCCGTCCACCCATTGGTCTTCATCGATGCCCAGGTGATTGAGCCGCTTTGTGAACTGCACGACGTGTGACGTATCGAAATCCACCAAGCCGATCTTGCGCATTTTCTCCACTTACCTCTCCGTTTGCAACGTGACCCTGGCCTCGCACAATTCGCAGAATTCGGCGTGCCGCTTTGTGCATGTCGCCAAATCTGTCGCTGGAACTGTGCATCGTGTCAAGTATAGCCGAACGACCTCGCACCAGCTACCAACGACGGCGGCCATAGCCCTACCCTATACCCACTTGCCAATAAGCCCCGCCGCACACCACACTCTGTACTTGCATGTGCAGCGCCTGTGCTACCATGCACCTGCATGGCAATCAACAAGAACAACGTGTTCGAGGCCTACCAACCCCAAGCGTGTACGGCAAGAAAGCGGGGAAATTAGAATGAACCGAGACGACATCCACCGGCAGTTCAACGAGGATGGCTACGTGAAACTCGTTGACTTTCTCGATGGGAGCGTGGTGGCACAAGCGCAGACTGCGATGGAAGCGCTTGTGGAGCAGCATGCGCGGCAACTGGTCGCAGCCGGTAAGAACGAGAGTACGCTGTCGGATGAGCCCTTTGCGAGTCGCTTTTTCCGGCTCTACGAGAATCACTTGGATGACGCGCCCAAGTCTTTCCGCAGAGAGCTGCACCTGCCCGGCCTCTTCGACCTCTTTTTTAACCCCGGCCTACTCGATGCGGTCGAACTCCTCATCGGGCCGGAAGTCCGCCTCTATCCCAATTACACCGCACGGCCGAAGTTGCCCGAATGGAAAGGGACTGAAGTCCTTTGGCATCAAGACGGCGGCTACACGGAACAGGTCTCCGAGGCCAAGGGGAGTGTGGAGTTGCAACGCATGGTCAACGTTTGGACGCCGCTAGTCCCCGCCCGCGCAAGTAACGGCTGCATGCAGTTTGTGCCGGGCACGCACAAGCTCGGCAGCGTGCCCCATGAGAGTCGTGAGTACTACTTGGAAATCGCGCAAGAATCGCTGGACCCAGTTGTAAAGACTGCGGTCGACATCGAGCTTGACCCTGGTGACGTCGTCCTCTTTCAGAATATGCTCTTCCACCGCGGACAGCCGAACCATAGTGATGAAATCCGCTGGAGTTTCGACTGGCGCTACCAAGACGCGCAACAGCCCACGCTGCGCCAGGAAGAGGGACACATCGCCCGGAGCCGGAGCAATCCCGGCGGCGCGGTCAAGAACGCGGCGGAATGGGAGAACCTCACTTTTCGCTAATGGCGCCAGCTCAACCGTGAGAAAGGACCCTAGTGCAACTTACTGACAGAGTAGCCATGGTAACCGGAGCCGGACGGGGTATCGGCCGCGCGACGGCGGAGCGGCTGGCGGAGGCGGGCGCCAAGGTTGTAGTGGGCGACGTGAACGCGGAGTCAGCGGCGGTGGTTGCCAACGCCATTGACGCTGCGGGCGGCACTGCCGTCGAGGCGCAGGTAGACGTTTCCAGCGAAGCGGACGCAGAGCGTCTCGCCCAGACTGCGCTCGCACGCTTCGGCCGCATCGATGTCTTGGTCAACAATGCCGGCATCGGCCTCTATACGCCGTTGTTAGAAACCACGTTGGCGCAGTGGAATCAGGTGCTCGCGGTAAACCTGACGGGCATCTTTCTCTGTAGCAAGTTTTGCATACCCGCCATGGTCGAGAGTAGCGGCGGCAGCATCGTAAACATTGCATCCGTGCGCGCGATAGCCACAACCGCTCGCACCACGGCGTACACCGCCACAAAGGGTGCGGTAATTGCGCTTACGAAAGCTATGGCGATTGAATTCGGCGACGATAGTATTCGCGTTAATTGCGTCCTGCCCGGCGCCATCGACACCGACATGATGCGAGAAAACCTGGCGGAAGACGGCCTCACATTCGCAGAAGGCACTGCTGGATTTATCCAGAAGACCCCGATGCGCCGGGTTGGCGAAGGACGAGACATCGCCAATACTGTGACATTCCTGGTTTCAAGTGAAGCCGCGTACGTGACCGGCGCGGCCTTCGTCGTGGACGGCGGACGCACGGTCCACATTTGATAACCGCGCCAAGCGATGTTCTTAGTTCCGCCCTGCTGGCGGCGGCAACAATCCCTCCCATATTTTTCCCCACACACCACATCTGATAGTTTCACCGCCTCCCAAACGATTCGCAAAGCCGCTAACCCAAGAACGGGGCTGGTTTCCCAGCTCGGTGTAGTAGCCGTCAGTTTCCCAATGGTATAATTGTAACCATCTACACTCAGCTTCTGCTAAGCAACAATGTAGGGGCGTGGTAGCTGAGTTCGCAGGAAGAGGGACCTCATGGAAACCGTTGTCAACTTTCCCCAATGCCAAAAGTGCAATACGGGTGTGCTTGTGCCGTTTTCCGATTTTGGCGGTCAGGGCGCGTCGGTGATGTTCAAAGCGTGGGTATGCACAAATCCTGACTGCTTCTTTAATCTCAAGATTCGGAATGGCGATGTCTACGTAAACGAACGCGTCACCGATGCCGAGCGGGAACCCCGTCCCGTTCGCTAGTCTCGTCTGCTGTGGCCTGTGCCCGGGAGCAACCGGCATGCGGCGCAGATTGAGAGATCTCTCCTCTTAACGTTCCTGGGCAACCGTGATGGCAAAGATACTACTGCGCGAGCAATATGCCTGCTACAATCACCCGCATCGCAGGACAACCGACCGGTGCGACCGCTGCGGCACCGTGTATTGCAAAGAGTGTCTGTCGGCGCGCGGCGAACGAAGAATGTGCCACCCGTGCGCCGGTCAGTACGATGCCATACAAGCGCGCCGCCAACGCCCCTTTCTTGAAAAGCTGAAGGACGTTGCGCCGCGCCGTTCCTCGGTCGTGTTTACGCTGGTCTTTGTTGTCTTGATCGTAGTTGCTGCGGGCATAATCGGCAGACAGCTTGCCTCCATCACGCTCGAGCCGGAAGAAGCTGCACGGGTGGCGCGCGCGTTTCGCGGCACTCTGCAAACCACTGAAGGACTTAACCTCGCCGAAGCCATCGTGAACGGACAGGTGGTCGCCGCTACTAGCGAGCAAGAGACGGGAGACCATCTCGCAAAGCGGCTTGTGGACGGGTGGGCCGATGCCAGAGTAGCGGACTGGCGCTCTGGAAATGCCGCCTTCCCGCAAGAGTTTGTCATTGCGATCGAGCGTAACGTCCTTGCCGGAAGCCAAGTGTACGCGAACACTGTAACGCTTCAGGCGAGCGAACAGAGCCCGCCGGAAACGTGGGTGCGTGAGTTTCGCATATTCGTAAGCACTGAATCTGCGGAGGGCCCCTGGGAGGAAGTCGGCACGTTCACACTGGCCGAAAGCCCGCTCTTACAACGATTCACCTTTGAAACACGGCCTATCTGGTACGTAAAGCTAGTGATTCTGAATAACTATGGAAGTACTGAATTCACCTCGCTCTCTGAGGTGGGTGTCTACCTCACTTAATAGCCTCAAGGCGCCCGGCGTGAGCGAACTCGCCCCAGTGTGGCGGGCCGGCCGGTTCCTGCGCGCGCGCAACCCATCGCCCAATCGCAATAATTCAAAATCCGATCGGAATGCCACACAGTGAAGCGCTTCAAACAGATATTCGGCGGTAAGTCACTTGAAGACAGCGTTGAAAAGAGCCGCGGGGGCGCATTCTTGGCGCTCCGGGAACTCTTTCGACCGGGGATCCGGTTGGACGAGGACTTTTGGGAAGAACTTGAAGCCACGCTAATCATGGCCGACGTCGGCCCCTACCTTGCCGATGAATTGACTGCGAGCGCGCGCGCGGCAATCGCAAAGTCTAATCTAGAATCGGCAGCGGACGCGCACGGTCTTATTGAAGAGCTGCTTGTGGGGCAACTCACGAGCGGCTCACCGCAGCTTCTCACCGTCCAACCGCTCACTGTTATTCTGATGGTGGGTGTCAATGGCTCCGGCAAGACGACAATGTCGGCAAAGCTGGCGCATTGGCTGCAAGAACAAGGCCACTCTTGCATGCTGGCCGCGGCAGACACCTTTCGCGCTGCCGCTATCGATCAGCTACGGATTTGGACAGAACGCATCGATGTTCCCATGATCGCCCAGCAGCCGGGATCCGACCCCGGCGCGGTGGTATTCGACGCTTTGGACTCAGCGCTGGCGCGCAATGTCTCACACCTCATTGTCGATACTGCCGGCCGGCTCCATACTAAGTCCAACCTCATGGACGAACTGCGCAAAGTGCAGCGTATCGTCGCCAAACGCGTCGGCGCTTCCGCGATTGAAACGCTCCTCGTCATCGACGCCATCGCGGGGCAGAACGTGCTCAACCAAGCGAAGATCTTCTGCGAATCCGTCAATGTTTCGGGAATAGTGCTCACTAAACTTGATAGTACCGCGCGGGGCGGCAGTATCTTCAGCATCGCCCGTGAACTGGAACTACCCATTAAGCTCGTCGGTACGGGCGAGCAGTTGAACGACATGGACATGTTTGATAGCGTACGCTTCGTGCGCGCCTTGCTCGGCGAGACCGTGCCAACGTGAAAGTAGGCACGCGCTTTCGGCCCGCGCGAGGCAGAACTACAAATGCCAGCGGAAAGGAATACACAACGTGAAAGGCGTCATTCTCGTCGGAGGCAGCGGCAGTCGTTTGGACCCGTTGACACGAGTGACCAATAAGCATCTCTTGCCGATTTTTGACAAGCCCATGGTCTACTATCCCATCCAGGCGCTTGTGAACGCCGGCATAACGGACATCATGCTGGTAACCGGCGGCAACAATGCCGGCGATTTCTTGCGCTTGTTGGGAAACGGCAGCGAATTTGGGTTAAAGCGCCTTCACTACACCTACCAAGACCGACCCGCCGGCATTGCCCATGCCCTCGGCTTGACGCGCGACTTTGCGGAGGGTGACTCTCTGCTCCTCATGCTGGGCGACAACATCATTGAAGGCAACTTGCGTGCGGCGCGGCAGAACTTTGAAGCTCAAGACCAGGGCGCGCGCGTGATGCTAACCCGGGTTGAAAATCCGTCAAGCTACGGTGTGGTAGAGATCGAGGACGGCCGCATCAAGACGATTACTGAAAAACCGGCGCGGCCTAAGTCGAATCTTGTGCAAACCGGCATCTACTTCTACGATGAGCGCGTGTTCGAAATCGTTGCCAACCTGCGACCTTCCGGGCGTGGGGAACTGGAGATTACCGACGTCAATAACTACTATCTTCAGGAAGGCAATCTGGAGTACGATGTCCTTGAGGGCTTCTGGGCGGACTGCGGCGAATCATTCGAAATGTACCTGGAGTCCCAAACCCTCGTGGCCGAGCATGGGGCGAATAAGCTAGCTACCTGATCGTGAGTGCCAGCGATGTTTGAGACACTTTCAGACCGCCTGCAAGGCGTATTTCAGAAGCTGCGTGGACGCGGCAAACTGAGCGAAGCAGACGTCGATGCAGTCTTGCGCGAAGTTCGTTTTGCGCTGCTAGAGGCCGACGTCAATTTCAAGGTCGTGCGCGGCTTCCTCAAGTCGCTGCGCGAGCGTGCCGTAGGCGTCGAGGTTTTAGAAAGCCTTACGCCGGGGCAGCAAGTCGTCAAGATCGTTCACGAAGAACTCATCAGCTTGCTGGGCGAACCTGTCCCGCTCGCGCTTACCGGCTCGCCGCCGCACGTCATTGTGCTGGTTGGCCTCCAGGGCTCGGGCAAGACCACCGCGGCCGGCAAACTCGCGCTCGCGCTCCGCAAGCAAGGGCAGCGGTGCCTGCTTGCCGCGGCGGACATCTATCGTCCTGCGGCAATCGATCAGCTTCAGACCATCGGCAAGCAGATTGACGTGCCGGTGCACGCCATGGGCACAACGCAGTCGCCCCGCACGATCGCGGAAAAAGCCGTCGAGCGCGCGCGCAACGAGCGGTTAGGGGTCGTAATTGTCGACACCGCCGGTCGACTCCAAATCGATGAGGAGATGATGGCTGAAGTCCGCGAAATCGCTGAGGCAATCTCACCGCAGGAGGTCCTACTTGTAGCCGATGCCATGACGGGCCAGGAAGCCGTCAACGTCGCGCAGGCATTCCACGAACAGGTACCCGTTACAGGGCTTATTCTTACAAAAACCGACGGTGACGCGCGCGGCGGCGCGGCGCTTTCCGTCCGCAGTGTCACCGGCATCCCCATCAGATTCTTGGGCAGCGGCGAGAAGATCGAGCCGCTCGATCCCTTCTACCCGGACCGCTTGGCCTCCCGCATTTTGGGCATGGGAGACGTGCTCAGTCTCATCGAACGCGCGGAAGAGACCATTGACGCGGAGCAAGCTGCCGCCATTGAAAAGAAACTGCGCACCGCCAGCTTTACTTTGGAGGACTTTGTCGAGCAGTTGCAGCAAATCAAGAAGATGGGCTCGCTGGGACAAATCATGGAGATGGTCCCGGGCATGAGCCAATCCATGCGCAACCCCGCTATGGCCGCGGCCATGGACGAACGCCAATTCGCACGCGTTGAGGCGATTATCTATTCCATGACGCCGGATGAGCGACGCAACCCAACTATCATCGACGGCTCGCGGCGGCGGCGGATTGCGGCTGGCAGCGGTACATCGCCGTCCGAAGTCAACCAACTCCTCGGCAACTTCCGCAAGATGCAGACGATGATGAAGTCGCTCGCATCCGGCAAGATCCCCAGCAATCTCACGCGCCTATTCGGATAGGACCGCTTCGGATAGCCTGGGGGCCGGCTACTCCGTGTGCCGCTGCTGTCCGCGCTAGTCGCCCTCGCTGCTGCCAAAGCGCGGGGCGAACTGAAATACCATCCAGCCGAGCACACTGGCGAGCAACGATCCCGCGAGGATGCTGACCTTCGCCTTTTCCAGCAGCTCTGTGCCGCCCAGCGCCAGATTTGCAATGAAGAGCGACATTGTGAAGCCAATACCCGCCAGGCACCCGGCGCCCAGCACGTGAGTCCAGCGCACGCGGCTGGGAAGCGCGGCCAGGCCCAGCCGCACTGCCACCACGGAAAAGAGCATGATGCCAAGGGGCTTGCCCACGAGCAGCCCCAACGCCACACCCTGCGCCAGTGGCTCTTCCACGAGACTCGATAAATCGGCATCTATCGCGACTCCGGCGTTTGCCAGCGCAAACAAGGGCATGATGCCAAAGACCGTATAGGGATGGAGCGTATTCTCGAAGCGCTGCAACGGCGACTGCGCTCCCAAAGCGGTGCGCTCGATCGACCGCATCAGCGAGACTTGCTCCTCATTGACCAGCACGCTGTCCCCGTCGTCCGAGGCCTGGTCGAACTCGTCGATATAAACACGGCTTAGGCTGGTAAACTGCGCGCTGTCAATGCGTCGCAGCGCTGGTATGGTGAAGGCGGCGATGACACCCGCCACGGTCGGATGCACTCCCGAGAAGATGAAGGCCGGCCACAGTCCGCACGCGCCCAAGAGGATGTAGACCAGCGTGCTGCGAATCCCCAAGCGGTTGGCGGCAACAAGCAAGATCGTGAAGATCGCGGCGATGCCCAGCGCCATGAGCGAAATGTCGCTGGTATAGAAGATAGCGATTACGAGCACCGCGCCGATGTCATCCACAATTGCCAAGGCGGTCAGGAAAACCTTGATGGGCGTGGGCACTCTGCTGCCCAGGACCGCCATCACACCCAGTGTAAAGGCAATGTCGGTTGCCATGGGTATGCCCCAGCCGCGTTGTCCCGGTTCGCCCAGGTTGAACCACAGGAAGATAGCCGCAGGCACCACCATCCCGCCGACGGCGGCCATTATCGGCAGCATCGCGCGACGAGGTGAGGCCAGTTCGCCCGCAATCACCTCGCGTTTTATCTCCAAGCCGACCACGAAGAAGAAGATCGCCATCAGGCCGTCGTTGATCCAGTATTCCAACGGCTGATCGAAAGCATCGTTTATCCAATCAATGTGGCCGACTTTGACGGCAAAGTGGAGATGCCAAAGGTCATGATATGAAGAGCCGAAAGGAGAATTTGCCCAGACAATGGCGACAATCACGCAGAGCATCAAGACAATGCCGCTGGATGCCTGCGCGTGGGCAAATTCCTGGAATAGCCCCAAGACACGAAACCGCCTGTGCGCAGGAGGCGATGCGTGGCTGCTCTGGTTCTTGAGGTCGTTGGCGTCGTCGTTCACTACAGGATCCTCGACATGCGACACGTGGTTGCCTAAACTGAGGCGCGGTCTACTCCAACGAGGTTCCGCGAAGAGTACTTAATACTATAGCGCACCGCGTGGCCCCAGTCTCTGAATTCCAAAGGCACAACATGACAACACTGGGTTCCCAGAACTTGACTTTGCCGGACGGAGTTAGTGAGGGTCTGCGCATAGGAGGCTTTCACCCAGCCAATTGTCCCCGCCCGGCCTAGGTTGCGTGTTGGTTTGTGGGAACCTTCCGGCTTGCCGGCGCAAGCGAGACCCAGCGAGCGACTAGTGGGTATTGAGCTTGGGTCGGTATTGCAGCGCTTCGGCGAGATGCTGGAGAGCGATGGCATCCGCCTCGTCCATATCCGCAATGGTGCGGGCAAGCTTGAGTACGCGATGAAAACTGCGGGCAGTCAGATGCATCCGGTCCATTGCCGTGCGCATCAAGTCTTGCGCCTTGGCATGGAGCGCACAATACTCACGGACGTGCCGTGGCCCGATCTCGGCATTGGTCGAGAAAGGCAGGTCGGCGAAGCGCTCCTGCTGCACCCGGCGCGCACGGATGACACGCTTGCGCACCTCTGCCGACGGTTCGCCGCGGCGGTCATCGGTCAGCTTTTCGTACTCAACGCGCGGCACTTCAACGTGAATGTCGATGCGGTCGAGCAGTGGCCCGGAGAGTTTCCGCTGGTAACGCGTCACGATGGCCGGATTGCACGTACAGTTGCGGACGGGATCACCGTACCACCCGCACGGGCAGGGGTTCATAGCGCCGATGAGCAAGAATTGCGCGGGAAACGTCAGCGAGCCCGACGCGCGCGATATCGTCACTGCGCCGGATTCTAGCGGCTGCCGCAACATGTCGAGCATGTTGCTGGGAAACTCGGGAATCTCATCGAGGAACAATACGCCGCGATGCGCTTGGCTGATCTCACCCGGCCGCGGGAAGCGCCCGCCGCCAACCAGCCCCGCATGGGAAACGGTGTGATGCGGGGCGCGGAACGGCCGCTTCAGGACCAAGGGTTCATCCGCCTGCAGCAGACCGCACACGCTATAAATCTTGCTCACCTCTATGGCCTCTTCGAGCGAGAGCGGCGGCAAGATGGACGACACCGCTTGGGCCAGCAACGACTTACCGGTGCCCGGCGGACCGGAGAAGAGCACATTATGCCCGCCGCTGCACGCCACCTCCAAAGCCCGCTTGGCATGTTCTTGGCCCTTTACGTCTGCCACGTCCACATCGTATTCGACGCAGTCATTGCCGCTCGCATCCGGCGGTTGCGCTTTGGCAAGCGACTCCATGCCGTTTAGGTGTAGGACAAGCTGACGCAGGTGCGTTGCCGGGAAGACTGAAAGTCCCGATATTATCGCCGCTTCCGCTCCGTTGGCTTCCGGCACGTAAACAGCGCGAATGCCCCAACGTAAAGCATTCGACACAAGCGGCAAGATGCCGTTTGTCTTTCGCAGCGCTCCTTCAAGCGCCAACTCGCCGAGAAAGAGCGACTCCTCGAGACCTTCCGCGGCCAACTGACCGCTGGCAACGAGAATACCCATGGCGATGGCAACATCGAGCCCGGTGCCTTCTTTCGCAACGTCGGCGGGCGCGAGGTTTACGGTAACGCGCTTTTGGGGGAAAACGAAACCGGCGTTGCGCACGGCGGCGCGAACGCGTTCGCGCGCTTCTTGAACAGCCGTATCCGGCAGGCCGACGATGACAAATGAAGGCAACCCATCGGCAAGGTCAACTTCTACCTCGACTTGGGCGCTATCCAGCCCGACCAGCGTGGCAGCCATAATCTTGGCGAGCATACCGAATCCTAGTGTCCAGCTAAATCGGTCTTACACATGCATCACCAAAGGTACGGAGACTTGCACACGTAAGTAAGGAATGAAGCAAATGGCAACGTCGGCGCTCTCTGCCGCATATCGCCGGTGTCAATGGTGCATAGTCCCTTCGAGGGAAGCGCCTGTCCAACTAGAAGCAATTTCGCCCCCAAACGGCGGAAACTGCCGTCTCCGGCACTAATCGAACATTTGTTTCGCCGAAGGAATGTTACGCGCTGTCGGCCCGCAGCCGCAGCCAACGTGTCCCAGTCAGTGAAGCGGGTCGAAAAACGTCAGTTCAGCGCCGAAATTGTCCATCGCCGCCACCGCGTCTCCTTCAAGAGCCGTCCGGATGTTGCGCGTGCGGTGAGCGAGCGTAATTTCAGTCCGTGCCGCCGGGTATTCCAGTGAAATTGGTTTACCCGGATCAGGTTGGGCAATGAACAGGTGTTCTCCCAATACCAGGTAGTCGTCGGTACCACTGACCTGCAACGCAGACCTGTCGGCCCACCGCGGCAATCTGATCCAAAGTGGCGCCGCGTGTCTGGTCGTCACGCTCACTCGGCCTGACGATTCGCCCGCCTGCACCCGCGCGTCCGGCGTGTCCTGGTCCAACAGCAGGTTCACCCGTACGCCATCGGGCCCTGTCACGACGCCCTCCCTGAGCACTTCGCAGAGGGTCCCGACTACTCCGCCGACTATATCCATATTGAAGCTGACCCGCTCGAGACCAATCGGGCGGTGGCCGTACGGCGCTGGAAACCCAAACGCTCCCAGGTGCCGTTCTCTCACACTTCTCAAACCATCTTCGTCTGCCGGATTAGCAGGTTCGGGGATGAAATCCGCGTCGCGAAGTTGGGACGGCAACAGGTGCCCGCGTAGTATCCTTTCGGCGTCCTGGAAGCACCCGGGATATCCGTGCCGGCCGAGTATCAGGTCTGTTTCGACGATGTCGCCGGTGTTGTTGCCCTCGCCCTTGTCGGCCGGGCTGTCGTCGGCGCTGCTCTCGATCACCCAGCCCAGTTCGTCGCGGATCGCCCACAGCCCGTTGCCGGCAAAGGCCCGTACTCGCTCCAGGAGTGCGGCGTCGCCGGTCAGGTCCGCAAGCTGCGCCAGAGAGGACATGACGCAGGTCGTCGAGTGCGTGTGCGCGCCGAACTTCTCGCGGTCATACGACCCGTCCGGCAAGTAGAACTCGGACGTGGCCTTCTCGGCCAGGAGAGACGCCAGTTCGAGCGCTTTGCCCGAGCCGGTGGCCCGGAAGTACTTGACCAGTGGGCCGATGGCGCGGGCGACTCCCGTAATGAATGTGTTCTGCCGGGTCCAGCGAATGCCGTGGGCCGCCGCAATCCCTGCGCGGTCCCAGCCGTCCACCGGGTCCCACGCATCGAGTATGAACTCGATGCTGGATTCGGCCACTTCCCTCGCCGTGTCGGAGTTTCGATACTTGACCAGGGCGTAAAGAGCATGCATTCCCTCACGCACGTTGTGATCGTTGAAGTTCTCGATTGGTCCGTCCACGCGGTCGCGGTTCATGGGCAGAGGCACGGGGCCGGAATAGGAGAAGAAGGCCGCTGCGGCGTGTTTTTCGACCGCCTCTTCCGAGATCGAGACGCCAGCCGCGTCTTCGGCATTCAGCAGGGCGTTCAGGTGCCTGCCCGGCACATGAGACTCAGAGTGGACTTTGCTGAAGCTGAGCCGGGGGTTGGGAAGGACCTCTGAACCGAAGAACGGGATGTCGTTGTCGTCGGCGTTGAACACGTTCGACATCGTCTGGCAACCAAGTTCGATCGCCGACTTGATGACGGTGGTGTTGACGTTGGATACCTTCACGTTGGCGCTCCTGTGTTCCGCTTGAAAACGGTCCATCCAGGTTGATTTACACTTTGCATCATAGACGACAGATCATACCGGCGGGCGGCTCATCCGCCCTACTGCACCTGCGTGCAGTGCGCCAGGCAGGCTGCTGAAGCCCGGCAAAGAACGGGACTCACGTAATTCGAACCCGTGCATGCCGTGCTCGACATGTTCGCACGGCTAATTGCACGCAAGTAGGGCCGGTCCTCTTTTTTCGCAATTTCTGCGCGTGCGTCTCTAGGCCCGCGGCCGCATTTTCAAGTCCCATACCCAGCCGGCGAGCACGCCACCAACCACCGTAATCGGCAGGCCGTCAGCAAGATCAACTTCTACCTCAACTTGGGCGCTATCCAGCCCTACAAGCGTGGCAGCCATAAACTTGGCCAGCATCTCCACCTCCACCGCGAAGCACAGATTGCAGCCCTTGCTTGTACGGGGACTATGAACCCGGCGCCAAATGCAAGCAAAGCCGTAACTATTCGGTACTAAAGGAGTACCGGCACAAACATGCCACAATTGCTAGCGGTTTAGCAATGCGTGAGGTTGCCTGGCAGCCAAATTCGTAATTATCTTGTCGGTCTGGTAGCATTACAGTAACATATGAAAGAATATCTATCGCGCCCCCGTACGGCGGGTGCGGTTTTAACGTGCGTTGCCATTTGCGCATTGCGCATTGCACTCTGTATACTCCCATTCAAAATACGTAGTGTATTGGTATTGGAGTGTCCAAATCGAGATCAAGTGGACTAAGAAGTTATTACGCAATCAACTATGAGAGTGACTGGTTCAGGAAGGAGCATCGATGAGTATGTCCGGGCCGACAGTGATGGAAAAGCAAGCTTGGGAGGTTGTGGGCCAACGCCTGGGAGGCACAGTTGCGTCGCTGGCCGTTTCGCCTAGTTTTAGTGAAAACAACCTGGTGCTGGCCGGCACCATGGCCGGAGTTTTCCTCTCAGACGATGGAGGAAAGACTTGGAATATCTCAAACGAAGGCATTACCAGCCCCTACATTCAGGCACTCGCATTTGCGCCAAATGTCGCAAATCATGAAGTAGCCTTTGCCGGCGCTTTGGAGGGCGGTGTCTATCGCTCCGATAATGGCGGCGAAACGTGGCAGCAGCTCGACTTTTGGCAGGGAGCCGCCTCCGTTACGAGTTTGGCGGTTTCACCAAACTTCGCTGATGACGGTGTCATGCTGGCCGGCACCCAGGATGACGGCGTGTTCAAGTCTACAAATCGCGGCCGTACCTGGAATTCGGCAAACTTCGGCATCATGGAGCTGAATATCCAAGCAGTCGCTATCTCGCCGAATTTTCAGGAGGACCAGACCGCGTTCGTAGCGGGTGGCGACGGCCTCTACCGCACCGTCGACGAAGGGCGCGCGTGGCGGCTGGTGGATAGAGGTCTTGACAGCATGGCAATCCAGGCTATTGCTGTGTCACCAAACTTTGCGGATGACCGCACGATTCTAGTCGGCACTGAAGACATGGGCGTCTTCAAGTCCACCGACGGCGGCACCAACTGGCAGGAAGCAAACAGCGGCCTGGATAGCGTTTCGATCAACGCGCTCTGCCTTTCGCCCGATTTTGCCGCGGACGATCTAGCGTATGCGGGCACGGCCGAAGGTTCTGTGTATCGTTCTACGGACGGTGGCGCGACTTGGGAAAGCGCCATCGAGCAGGATTCATCGGTGCTTTGCCTGCTCACCACCGGAACCGGTGAAGACGACATAGTCTTAGCGGGTGTGCATCGCGAAGGCGTACTGCGCGCCGATGGCGATGCGGCGCACTGGGAGCCTGCCGTCGCGGGTCTCGCGGCGCGCTCGCTGCTTGGCACGGCGCTCTCCCCCAATTGCCACCAAGATGGGTCGCTCTTTGCGACAAGTCTCGAAGACGGCGTTCTGCGCTCTACGGATGGAGGCGTTTCGTGGGAGCCGGCAGGTGCGGGCATCGAAGAGATGCAAGTAGCGTCGCTCTTGGTCTCGCCGACCTACGCGAACGATACGACCGTCTTTGCGGCAACGCACCAGGGCATTGCGATTTCCACTGACGGGGGCCAAAGTTGGCAGGCCAGCAACGATGGCATAGAAGAAGATGCGGACGACCTCCGCGTGCTCGCAGTTGCCGATAGCTTTGCAGACGACGGCATTGTCGTGGCAGGCGGACCTATGGGCGCGTTGTATTTTAGCCGGGACGCGGGCCGGTCTTGGGAGCGGGCCGAAGAGACGTTTGGCGAGGAAGATGTCATCGGCGTTTCACTCTCACCAAACTTTGCCGAGGACAGTACTTTGCTGCTTGGCACTTTCCGCGCCTCGCAAGGTGACTACGCCAGCACGATTACGGTCTGGCGTTCGGCAGACGGTGGGGATATCTGGAAGCGAATTCTCGTCCACGCTACGGGAGCGCAATGGATTAGTTTTGCGATGCCGCCCAATTATTCCGGTTCCGATGAAGACTACAGCAACTTCTTCATCGCGACGGCAACCCGGTTCTTCCGCCCCATGTGGCGCGGCAAGAATCTTTGGGTCGGCGATGCCATTGGCGAAGCCACCGCGGCGGTGGTCTGCCTCGCAATCTCACCCGACTACGTGAACGATACGACCATTTACGCCGGTACCAGCCGCGGCGTCTATAAGTCCGGTGACGAAGGGCTTACCTGGCAGAACATCAACGAAGGGCTGGACAACAAGGCAATCGTATCCTTGCTCGTTTCGCCAAACTACGCGGAGGATCACGCCGTCTGGGCCGTTTCACTGGGCGGCACCGTTTGGCGGTATGTCGACAACTAGGTGACTGCAAAGTTCCCTGTGAACTAGCGTAAACTTTAACTCAGGACGGACGCATAGCTACGTGCCGCGATACACGGCACGTAGCTATTGTCTTTTCTGCCTTGGGCCGCTTTCTCAATATGCACACGTAGGCATAGGGGCATGAGTGACTTAACGTGGCAACAGGCTCATGCGTTTCGGCTCCAGCGCCACTACCTCGCGCGACCTGCCCCGTCAAGAGACTTGCTTTATGTCGCGAGCAGTACGTGCGGCTTACAGGCGCAGGTCTTGTCTGCCGCGCAGTTGGCGTTGCGCGCACGAACTTCTGCCGTTTCCGCGCAGGAAATCGAGCAAGCATTGTGGCAAGACCACACCTTGGTCAAAGTGTGGAGCATGCGCGGCACGTTGCATCTGCTGCCTGCGCGCGAGCTTCCCCTCTACGTGGCTGCGCTCAAACCCTATCGACTTAAGCAAGAGCGGCGTTGGCTGGCCCAGTATGGCGTTGACGACCGCGCGCTCGCGGCAATGGCCGACGCTATCCTCGAAGCCTTGCGTGCCGGTCCGCTCACGCGCCGCCAACTCACGCAAGCGCTCCAGCCTCGTCTCAAGCACAGTGCTCCGCAGATTCAAGACTTAGTCGAGCATGGGTGGGGCGGACTGGGAAAGTACGTCTGCTTGCAGGGCGATCTTTGCGTTGGCCCCAACCAAGGGCAGGAAGCTACCTTTGTGCGGCGCGACCATTGGCTTGCAGAATGGGAGGACGTTCCCGGAGAACAGGCGGAAGCCTGGCTGCTCAGGCGTTACTTGGGAGTCTACGGACCGGCCATAGTGCAAGACTTTGCCGCCTGGGCGGGCTTGAGCGTGCGCGATGCACGGCAAATCTGGCAAAGGCTGCAACCCGATATGGCGACGATAACGGTTGAAGGAAAGAGCGCCGCAGTCTTGGAAAGCGATCTAGCCACGATTAAAGCAGCCACACTCGAATCGCAAATTGTGCATCTGCTGCCCAGCTTTGATGTGTACTTGCTGGGACACCGCAGCAAGTCTCATCTCGTCGCCGCTGCCTACTACAAGCGCGTCTACCGCGCGGCCGGTTGGCTCTCGCCGGTACTACTGATCGACGGGCGCGTAGCCGGGGTCTGGTCGTACACCCGCCGGGGAAAGACTTTGCAGGTCAATGTGGAACCGTTCGGCACTATCTCCAAGCCGCAACGCGCGTTGATTGAGCGCCGCGCGACGGCAGTGGCGCGTTTCTTCGAATCATTCTGCGAACTTGCGTACACTGGCACACTGGCAGCAAATACTGCAAACTAAAGACAGCCGTGACTTCACGGCGAATTAGGCACCAAGACAACACCAAATGAAGGAGCGCGCATCATGGGAAAACCGGTACAGTTGGGGACTGCGAGCATCAACATTACCCCCTCCGTGGGCACGTGGATGGGCGGATACGGCGCCCGCATCCACGGCGCGACGGACATTCACGACGACCTCTATGCCAAGGTCATGGTATTTTCCGATGGCGAAACGAAAGCCGCCATCGTCACGTGCGATCTGGTGGGCATCACCGAAGAGAGCACGGCCGCGGTGCGCGCTCAGGTAGAAGAGCAGACGGACATACCCGGTAACCACGTGATGATTACGTGCTCCCATACCCACTCCGGCCCGTCAACGCGCGAGTGGCGCTACGATGCCCCGTTCAACAATGCCTACATGCACGAACTTGAGCGCAAACTGGCAGGCGGCGTGCAGGTTGCAAACCGCCGCTTGCAGTCCGTTGTCGCAGGCCTAGGCGCCGGCACCTTCCCACTTGCCGTAAACCGCCGCCTGACCACAGACGGGAAGACGGAAATGCGGGTGAATTCTGAGGGCGTAGTCGACCACACGGTCTCGGTCCTGCGCTTCGACGCTGAAGACGGCACGCCGCTGGCCACTGCCTTCCATTACGCGTGTCACTCTACGAGCATGGGCGCATCAAACTACGCCTTCAGCGCCGACTACTCAGGTGGCGCCAAGGCGTTTGTAGAGCACACCTATGGCGGCGGTCACACTGCGGCGTTCCTTCTAGGCTGCTGCGGCAATATTCGCCCCAACTTCACCAGCGACGGCAGTCGCTTCCGTTCCGCCACCTTCGACGAACTCGAAAGCGTCTGGCGCGGCCTCGGCGCGGAGGTCGTGAACGTACGTGAATCTATTGAGTGTGCGCCGCTGGACGGTGTTTCCGTGGCGCAGCGTGTTGTGACCGTGCCACTGCGGGATGTTCACGACATTTCCTATTTCCAAGAAGCGCTCGAAACCGACATCTGGCCGGACACGAAAGACAGCGTCGGCCGCGACTCCATGAAGTGGGTGCGCAACCGTATCGCTGAATTCGAGGCCGGCACCGCCAGCTATGAGCCACAGGCGGAAATCCAAGTGATTCGCGTCGGCAACCTCGTCTTTGCCAGCTTCCCCGGCGAAGTCTTCCTCGAGTTTGGCCTGGCGGTGAAAGAACGGGTCAAGAACGAACTGGGACTTGAAGCCCTGCACGTGGAACTTGCCAACGGCATGATCGGCTATGTGCCGACTGCGGATGCAATCCCCCTAGGCGGCTATGAAGTGAACGCCTACCGCCACGGCGCGCAGAATCCGGCAGGGTACTCCGGGGAAGCCGAAGCCCTGTTCGTGGACACCGCCGTGGAACTCGCGCGTGAGACTGCGGCCACGTCCTAGCGATGCAGGTCCACGCACCCAATTCAGTCGTGAGAAGAGAATTCGACTGCTATGCGCTTTGATCGAACCATCACGGTGCCGGAGGGAGGCTTGGCGACTGCGCATGACGACCGGGTGCCGGTGGGGATGGCGGAAAAAGTTGACTGTATCCTCATTCCCGAATGGGTGCTGCAACAGCGGGTTGCGGGTCTGGCACAGCAAGTCCACGAGACTTGTGCCGACTGCAGCGAGCTAGTGCTGCTGGTGGTCCTGAAAGGCGCATTCGTCTTTGCGGCAGACCTCGGCCGTGCTATCTCGCGGCTAGGCGACCTGGAGTTTCGCTATGAGTTCATTCGCACCAGCGCCTACGGGCACTCCATCAAGCAGCAGGATGAAGAGGCCCGCGAAGTAAGCGTGGCGAGGCTGCCCGCAGACCTGGCCGGCAAGGACGTGCTCTTGGTCGAAGACTTGATCGACCAAGGATACACCCTCACCACCCTAAAGCAACGTGTCCTCAATGCAGGTGTCCGTTCGGTGCGAATCTGCGCTCTGCTTGCCAAACGCCTCACTCAGCCCTCGCCGCAAGTGGCAAGCAATCGCGCCGCGTTGAATCTGGATTTTGTCGGCTTTGACGTGCCCGATCGCTGGGTCGTAGGCTACGGCACCGATGCCAGCGAAGAGTTTCGCATGTTGCCGTACATCGTTACGGTGCAAGAGCAGCTCTATGCAGGAAGAGAAAGGTGATGAAAGCCGATCTCTTACTGCAGGGCGGCGCCATCGTCGACGTGGTGGAGAAGCGCTGCTTCGCGGGCGACATTCTCATCAATGACGGGCTGATCCATAGCATCGCGCCCACTGCCTCTTCCGCAGAGGCATTGGAGACTCGAGATATTGCGGGGCAATACGTCATACCGGGGTTCATCGATCCCCACCTTCACATAGAAAGCAGCCTGCTGAGTCCGCTCGAGTTTGCCCAGGCTGCAGTGCAACACGGCACTACCGCCGTGTTCGTCGATCCCCACGAGATCGCCAACGTAGCCGGCAGGGACGGCATCGATCTTTTCCTGCGCCACGCTGAAGTTGCCCCCATCGACATCTTCATCGGGGTGCCCTCATGCGTTCCCGCCACCTCATTTGAAGATACCGGGGCCGCCCTATCTCTCGCCGACGTCCAGGAGTTATTACCTCATCCGCAGGTCTACGGGCTTGCGGAGATGATGAACTTTCCCGGCATTATCTTTGACATCGGCGAAGCTCGCGCGAAGGTTGACTGTGCGTACGACCTGGGGAAGGTGGTTGACGGCCACGCGCCGGGAGTGTCGGGACGCGACCTCGCGCTCTACGTCACCAACGGTAAGGATGACGGCACGGTCAGAATCATGTCCGACCACGAGTCCCGCACGGGAGCAGAGGCGCTGGAGAAACGCCGGGCAGGCATGACCGTGGCCATCCGTTACGGCAGCGCCACCAAAGACCTGGACATGATTCTGCCTTTCCTGGCAGAGGAGGGCGTGAGTCTGGAGGGCTTTATGCTCTGCAGCGACGACCTCGATGCGGGTGAGTTGCGGGAACACGGACACGTGGACCGGATCGTGCGCCGCGCCCGTGACATCTTGGTGCAATACGGCAATCTGGACGCGGAAGAAGCCACGATCCAGGCCATCGCCATGGCAACTCTCCACCCGGCGCGCTACTTCTCGCGCTTTTTTCGTCACCAGGGCTACCCTGAGAGCGGCGAAATCGCTGCCGGGAAAGTTGCCAATCTGGCAATTGTTGAATCTCTCGCAAGCCTTAAGTGCACAAGCGTAATCAGCCACGGCAAAGTTGTGGTAGCGAATGGCTGCGCGGAGCGGCGCGAGGTACCCACTGACTATGGGGGTCTCCTGCAGACTGTCTCGGTCGCGCAACCGCTTACGGTAACCGATTTCAGTGTTCCCTGCAGCGGCTCGGAGGATGTAGCGGCCACACGCGTCATCGGCGCGGAGGACGGCAGCCTCACCACGCAACACAGAGTGCTTTCCCTGCCGGTGCGTGAAGGCGAAATTCAGGCCGATCTCGCACAGGACACTGTGAAGATTGCCGTGATCGAGCGGCATCACGCCACCGGGCTGCGCGCGGTGGGTTTTGTGAGCGGCCTGGGTATAGAACAGGGAGCGGTTGCTGCCACGGTGGGCCACGACAGCCACAACCTCATCGTGGCAGGCGTAGACGAGCAGGACATGGCGGCGGCAGCCAATCACTTGGTCGCAAGCGGCGGCGGCATGGCGGCAGCCATTGGCGATGAGGTTACCGGGCTGCCCTTGCCTGTCGGAGGACTTATGTCAACCGAGTCGATTGACTCTGTCGTGACACAGTTTCACGCCCTGCTGGCTGCTGCAAAACTGACGGGCACGTCGAGCAAGAATGTCTTCCTGCTGCTCTCATTCCTCGCGTTGCCGGTGATCCCCCAGCTCAAGATTACAAATCGCGGCCTGGTAGACGTGGACGCGTTTGCGCCCGTGCCCCTCTTGGTCGAATAGGCTCGCGAACGCGCCTTACTAGGTTGGGCGAATTGGGCCGGCCGCAGCGGTTCGCAGGGAAACCGCTATTGTATGCGGTCACAAGGCTAAAGCGGCGTGGCAACGGCGCCCTGTTCCGCGCAGGCAAGAGTGAGCGTTTGTGCGGGGGTTTCGTGGGCCTGAGCGGCGGCGAGCATCGCAGCGGCAATCACCTCCGGATCGCGAAACGTCAGCGCGAGAATCGACGAACCGGCACCGGAAAGCGCGCTGCCGCACGCACCTGCCGCCAAAGCAGCCGCCATGATGGGCTGCATCGCGGGAAAGATCGCGGCGCGGTAGGGCTGGTGCAAACGGTCGTTCATACCCACGCGAATGCACTCTTCGTCGGCGTTGACTATGCCCGTAAGAAGCAACGCGGCGTGTCCGATATTGTAGACCGCGTCGCTGAGGGCAACCTCTTGCGGCACCACCTTGCGGGCCAACGCCGTCGGCAGGTGTTGGTCCGGCACGCACACAACGGCTTGGAGCTGCCCCGGCACGGGCACGCGCGCATAGGTCGGCATTGCGCCGCTCTCGGCTGCACACACGATAAGGCCCCCAAACAGAGCGGCTGCGACGTTATCCGGATGCCCTTCGATTTCGCACGCGAGTTGCAGCAAGCGGTCGGCGCTGAGCACGTTTCCCAAAATGCGGTTGGCTGCCACCAGACCACCGACCGCAGCACTCGCGCTGCTGCCCAACCCCCGCGCCAGCGGAATGTTGTTCTGCATGCGCAGATCTATTGCAGGCGGCGCTGCACCGGCAGCGGCAAAAGCACGGGCAAAGGCCTGCATGAAGAGGTTGTCCGCACCGGGCGCCAGCTCTCCCGCGCCTTCGCCCTCGATCGCAACGACCAAACCGCTAGCGCTGAAGCGCACCGTGAAGTCATTGTAAATCGTCAACGCCATGCCAAAGGCGTCAAAGCCCGGTCCCAAGTTAGCGGTGGTAGCCGGTACGCGAACACGAAATCCTGGGAAGCCCTCTGACATAGGAGTCCTCTACAAAGCTGTGCAAAATGGCTGGATCGGTCCTTGATCGGCAGGATCACCCTCACCTCAGTCCTCTCCCTCAGGAGTCGGAGAATACTAGATTCCGGAGAGGAAATTTCACAGATACAAATGAAGGGATTCCTACGGAGAAAAAGAGGGGCAGAACAATCCTGCGGCGGGTTTAGTGTACCATTAAGCAAAGTGCTCAGTGAGCGCCGCTATGGTTGGAGATTCTTTGCTGGCAAGGCCATGCGCAGAATCTAGGCGCTGGCTGCAAAACTACCTGAGACTCAAGGAGAGGCGCAGTGCTTAACTGGTTGAAACGCGGCTTCATATTGGCGGCCGCCGCTTTGGCAGCCTACGTGGCCTATACGCGCCTCAAGCCGCGACCGATACCGGTGGAAGCATTGCACACAGACGGTCAATTCGTTGTCGTAGACGGCTTGCGGATTCACTACCGCACGGCCGGTTCGGGACCGCCGTTGATACTGATTCACGGCATAGGCGCCAGCCTCTTTGCCTGGCGGCTCGTCTTCAGCCAGCTTGCCCAAGACTATACCGTCTACGCGCTCGATCTCAAGGGGCACGGGCTTTCAGACAAACCGAGTTCCGGCGACTATTCGCCTTTCGGCATGGCCGACCTGGTGGCGCACTTCATGGATGCCTTGAACATCGAGCCCGCAGGAATAATCGGCTTGTCCATGGGCGGGGCTGTCGGCGCCGCCCTGGCAATTCGGCATCCCGCGCGCGTCGAGCGCTTGGTGCTCATCAGTGCCGCCGGATACGCCCTCAACTACCACGTGATGCCGCTGCTCGTCCGCCTCGCGGGCACGCCCTTGGGGAGCGCGGTCATAGCGCTCGTGCTGCGGCAGCGGCGCATGGTGGCGTGGTATCTGCGGAATTGCTATTACGATTCCGACCGGATGTGCACGCCGGACTTGATCGACGGGTACTTCCTGCCGCTGCTTACTCCGGGAACCGGCGGCATAGTCCCACTGCTCGCCCGCGATTTTGGGCAGACCAGTCTCGCGCATCGCCTCAAAGAAGTATCCGCGCCAACGCTCATCATGTGGGGTCAATACGACGCCGTGATTCCATTGCACTGGGGCTACCGTTTCCAGCAGGACATCGCCAACGCTAAACTGGTTGTCTTCCCCAAGTGCGGTCACTGTCCCCATGAGGAAGAAGCCGAAAAATTCCTGGAGGTCGTCAATGGCTTCCTGCAACGAGAAAACGCCGCAAGTCCTGCTTCCGAGACTGAGAGTGCCGCAGCAGGGCATTCCTAGGCGCCAGCCAAGGTAGAATCTTAGGCAATGATCGCGACGCAGGTTGGGGACGGGAGCCCATTGCCAACCGGCTGCCAGGCGAGGTCGGCGAACGCTGCCTGATAGACTGCGTCATCGAGCACGACGGCAAAGACGTCCTGTGCGTCGCAGATGATGTGTTCGCACATGCGGTCAAGAGGAAACGTGAGGTTCTGTTCCGCATCCAGCCATGATTCGCCGCCGTCATGGGTCACCATCATGCGACCCAAGTGTCCGACCCGACGGGATGGCCCCACAACGACCGTGCCGGGATCGTCAGCCTTTATGCACACGCCGCGGGTGTAGTCGTCGATCAGGTGCTGCCATGACTCGCCGCGGTCGACTGAGCGAAACACGCCCCCGCCCGTGGCCGCCATGATGGTATCCGGCCGGTCCGGGTTAATGTCGATGCTGTGCACGTCAGGATGAATGCCGTTGGAGGGATAATCCCATTGACCGACTTTTTCTGTGATTCCCCACGTGTCGCCGCCGTTGCGACTTCCAGCCAGTCCCCCTACCTCGATGGCGGCCCACACGGCCGCTTCACCCCCATCCAACATAATGATCTTGCGCACAGCGCCGGCGCGCGGCGAATACGGCAGAAACCACTCGGCGCAACCCGGCAGGGCGGTAAAGCCGACTTCCTCTTGCCACGTCGCGCCGCCGTCGCGGCTGCACCACAGCCGGGCCGGTTCGGTCCCAACGCGGACGATCTGCGGGTCATGCGGGTGGTAGGCAACTGAGCGGATGTACGGACTGCCTTGCCAGCCGGAGACTGCCACCCAGGTCTCACCGGCGTCGGCTGTCGCGAACAGTCCGGCGCCGTGAGTACCGGCAATTGCCTGCCGGCCGTCGGGATGCGCGGCTACCGCCTCGATCTCCCGGTCACCCAGGCCGGATGCCTGCAGTGCCCACGCGTCACCTTCACGTGTCAAACGAAATATGCCTTGCTCCGTGCCGACGTAAATCTGTTCTGCCATGTCACACCCCCTCGCAAATATCCTTCAGCAATCTAGTCACATGCCGGACTTGGCAAATGCTCCCGGTTCGTCACCCTTATCGCGTGAACAATTCCAAGACAGCCAACACTGCCACACCTGCAGCGACAAGCCCGCCAAGCCGAATAGTCATTCGTTGCTCCAAGTCTCGCAGGTCGGACTTGGTAGCCAATGAATCCCCTGTTTCGCCTAGTGTATCGAATATGGCCTCCGCCTTCTCCCTGTCGAAGCCCGCTGCAGTCAGACGCTCGCATGCCTTGTGCGTATCAATGATTGCCGTTATTCATTCCACCCGCTGTCTAGGTAGCAACGGCACGCTCAGCCTGCTTCTGCGCCACAATCTCCTCGACTTCCTCGATGAGCAGATCGAAGAGTTCGTCTTCTCGGCAGCTTCGCACCGGCTTGCCTTTGCGGAAGAGTGCCCCCTTGCCGCGGCCGCCGGCGATGCCGACGTCGGCGTCGCGCGCCTCGCCCGGGCCATTCACCACACAGCCCATCACGGCGACCTTCACCGGTTCCTTGACGCTCTGCAGGAAGCTCTCAACTCGTTCGGCCAGTTCGATAAGCTCGATCTCGCAGCGGCCGCAGGTAGGGCAGGCGATGAGCGTGGGACCGTGCTCGCGCAGTCCCAGCGACTTCAGGATTTCATATCCCGCAAAGATTTCTTCCGTCGAATCTGCCGCCAACGAGACTCGCAACGTATCGCCAATGCCCTGATACAGCAGGACGCCAAGCCCCACGGCGCTCTTGACCATACCGGCTTTGAGTGTGCCTGCCTCGGTGATGCCGAGGTGGAGCGGATACTCGACACGGTCCGCAATAAGCTGGTACGCCAGTATTGTCGTCGGCACGTCCGATGCTTTGAGCGAAATCTTGATGTCGGTAAAGTCCATGTCTTCCAAGATCTTCACATGGTCGAGGGCGGACTCCACCATCGCTGCCGCCGTCTTATCGACTTTCTCGTCGCCCTCGAGCATCATCAGTTCGGGTATCAGCCGCGATTCCAGCGAACCCACGTTGACGCCAATGCGCATCGGCACCTGGCGGTCCTTGGCCTCTTTCACCACCATGCGGGTCTTCTCTTTGCTGCCGATGTTGCCGGGGTTCAAGCGGAGCCCGTCGACGCCGGCCTCCAAGGCGCGCAAGGCCAGGCGATAATCGAAGTGAATGTCGGCAATCACCGGAATCGGGGAGCGTTTGCGTATTTCCGGCAGCGCGTCGGCATCTTCCTTATGGGGCACTGCCACGCGCACAATCTCGCACCCGGCTTCTGCCAGACGGAGAATCTCGGCGACGCTCGCTTCCACGTCTCTGGTAAACGCCGTGGTCATGGACTGCACGCGAATCGGCGCGCCGCCGCCAATCGTGACGTCGCCAATTTTGAGCTGCTTGGAGATACGTCGGGGGATCATTGTGTGCCTTGTCTACCTCGCTTTGTCACACGTGACCTGCGTTAAGTGTGACGCATCGGACGGCCTGACGCAAGGGCTTGAAAGAGCACTCAATGTTCCGGCAAAGGCCGGTAGCGCAGGTTTGAAACCTGCGCCGCCTATGCGATACAGGTGGGAGCGGGACAGCTTGCGTCTGGTAGCGCAGGTTTGAAACCTGCGTCCGTCTCCAAGGGCTAGACACGGGAAAAACCCTTTAGCCGCGGGAAGAGCGCCAGCCGCTGTGCCCAGGCTGCTACTCAACGGTGCCGGTGGAGCTATAGTGCCGCAAAGCGAAGACATACGTAACGTACGCAATTCCAAAGACCAGTAGCCCTACGCCAAGGCTGAATGCGCCGGGCCATGCATATTCCCTTCCCCGCAGCGCAAACGCCACCGGGTAAAAGGTGGTGAAGCCAAAGGGAATTATGGTGAGCAGCGATTGCAATGGCACGGGGAAGATGTCCAAAGGATACTTCACGTAGTCATTAAGTGAAGAAAACGATTGCCATAGAGAAAACGTCCGACCCACCCACACGGTGATGCAAGAGATGAACGTGGCAATACCGGTCCAGACAAGAGCCGAGGCCGCCAGTGCAACCATCAGCAGCAGCATGGTCACGGGCTGCATGAATAGCTCCAAGCGTACAACGGCCACCGTAAAGGCGACGCCGAAGAAAACCAGGTTCAGGAGGGATTCAAAGGGCATCTCTCTCGCCGATTCCTGCATGTAGACCGGCAGTGGCCGCACTAACGCGTAATCCAGGCTGCCTTGGTAGAAAGAAAGTTTGGACTGGGTAGCAAAAGAGAAGAACGAGTCGTGAATGTAGAATCCGATAACACCCGTGCACCACATCAGCACCACTTCCCACGGCGTCCAATCCCCCAAGCGGTCAACAAAACTGAAGGCGATGCCCAAGAACGCGAGCTGCAAGCCAAAGCGCACGAGCCGCATCGCCAGTTGGAGCCACGCATCCACGCGGTACTGTGCATACTGCTTTAGGCGCAGGTTGATGCTCACCCCGTATACGTGTATGAGATGTCCCACCATCAGGCCGTCACCCTCTAGTCCCACCCGCAATGCGAGGAGCAGTGCGCTTGTTTTTAGGCTTCCTTGCTGGCATGTTCATCCGCCTTGCACCTCCAGCCGGAGGGCGGCGCGTGCCCACAGCCACCGGCCCGCAAGCAGCAAGGCAACTCCCCACACCGCCTGGATACCAAGCGCAAAGAAAAGTTCCTGTCCTTGCAGGCGACCCAAGTAGATGGAGACTGGTGTATACACAACTGCCTGAAAAGGCAGGATGGCGGCGAGGGCGGCCACCGGCGCCGGCATCAGCGCAAGCGGAATGAGCGTCCCGCCAAAAAACTCCTGGATAGCCGTGCGCACCATCACGAGACCCATGAAGTCGTAGGTCCACACAGTAAACAGCGCCACGAGAAAGTGGATGCCGCTCATTACGAACCACGCCAGCGCCACGCTCACGATGAAAAGCGCACCATCCACGGGAGAGGCGGGCAGGGCCAGGGCGCCGCTCACATACCAAAGCAGCCAGACCGGCACAGACACCAGCAGCGCATCTACGACAAAGACCGCCGCCCACTCCATGTAGCGCATCACTTGCAGGTCCAGCGGACGAACAAGATCGAGGCTAATTTTACCCGATTGCACATAATTCATGGCATTGTACACCACATTCCGGTTGATCCATCCCATGCGCGCGAGATTCACCACCTGAGCCACGATCATGTAGGTCACGAGTTCCTGCTCGCCAAAGGCATTCTGCACAGTGCCGCTGCCGCCGTGAATCACCTTCCAAACACTCACCAACACCCAACTAGCAACAAGCGTTACGAGCAAGCTCATGAAGAAGTTGAAGCGCATCGCCATGCCCACCTTGAAGAAGGCAGTCACCGCGCCCCAATAGGGCATCAGCCCGTTACGCAGGCGGTTCATTGACGCCTCCCTCGCGAAAGACGTTGCGGATCACCTCTTCCACACGTGGTTCGGTGATGGTGAGATTGCTCACCCCCGCCAGGGCGAGCAGCGCGCGCGCAACATCGGTCGCGCCACCGGCATCCGCCACGCCGGAGATGCGTATCATGCTGTCAAATTGCTCAACGGTGGCGTCCGGCCACTGCGTTTGTACCGTCTGTCTAATCATCTGCTGAGCGGAGGCGGGCGCTTCCACCTGCACGGCTTTGGACGCTGCGAAACGGTCGATGAGGCGGCGCAGGCTGCCGTCGTAAACGACACGTCCTTTATCTATGAGAATCACGCGGGCACAGAGTTCCTCGATGTCCGCGAGGTCGTGGGTGGTGAGAATTACGGACACACCGTGCTCATCCCGCATTCTGGCAATGAAGCGGCGGATCGACTGTTTTGCTTCTACGTCCAGGCCGACGGTAGGCTCATCCAGAAAGACCACCTTAGGGCGGTGCAGAAATGTCGCCGCCACGTCGCAGCGCGTGCGTTGCCCCGAGCTAAGCGTCCGCACCGGTTGGCCCAGCAAAGGGCCGAGTTTCAGTACGTCCGCGAGCTCGTCCAGGCGCTGCTGAAATTCCCGCTGCGGTATACGGTAGACCGCGCGCAGGAACTGGAAGGAGTCGATGGCCGGCAACTCGAAGATAAGCTGGCTCCGCTGCCCGAAGTGCACGCCGATCTCCCGCGCGTTCTGGATGCGCTGGCGATGCGGGTCCCGACCCAGCACCCGGACCTCACCGGCATCCGCGTACATGATCCCAGCCACAATTTTCACCGTGGTGGATTTGCCGGCCCCGTTCGGCCCAAGTAGCCCCACCACATCGCCCCGGGGAACCGAAAACGAGATGCCGTCGAGTGCACGAATGTGCTGGTAATTTGGCGTGACAAATGAGCGCGCCCAACCAAAGCGCCCCTCCCGCCGCTGTTCCACCCGGTAGCTCTTCACCAGGTCGTTTACAGTAATTGCCTCAGCATCAATTCCCATATGCTACTCGCAGTTCTGAGTGGGGGCAGACGTACGACAGAATAGGAAAAACTTGAGCATCAGCAAGTCGACAAACTGCACTTGGAGATGCAATCAGACTTGCGTAGTATTCCCGCTACCAGACGTCCGGGCTGCGCACGACGATCGTGCCGACATACTTGTCGTGCCAGGTCTGGCCGTTCTTGTCCCAAAAGGCCGAAAGGAAGCCGATAGTGAGGGGCAGGCCGCTTATGAGTTTGCCAATAATCTCGCGCCGAAACATGGTCTTGAGATCAGGATACTTTTGCTCCGCCAGATGCACGACTTCAAGTCCGAACAACGCCTTGCCCGGCGTGGTGCCGCGATGCAAGAACGAAACAAAGAAGACGATGTAGACAATCGGCATGAAGAGGTACTGCCAGAAGAAGGTAAGGAAATTGGCGCCATCCGCCGGATTAGTGCCGGTCAGACCGAACAAGAGAATTAACCCCACCGGCACGCCGAAGTCCAGCGATGCGGCGAGGAAGCGGGGAAGGAAGTGCGCGCGCTGCCCCAGGTATTCGTTGGGAGCAAACGTGCGGCACTGCGGGCAAAACAACTGCCCTATCGGGACCGTACTCTTGCACTCCGGACAGCGCAGTCCGGTGGTCGCACTGTCTTCTTGCTCCAAAGCCGCTTCGGCATCTCTGACGGCGAGGTCTTCCACCTCAACCGCTGTCAGCCCCCGAATGCGCATGGCGCTTTCTTGCACTCGCCTCATCTGGTCCGAGTGTCGGAAATACCCTTTTACCCGTGCCACCATTCTTGCCGAATCCACGCCAGCCGACATGAAGGTGGCTCCCGTGAGATCCGAGTCTTCGCCTTGCAGCAGTTCCATCAAGCCGATGTTCCGCCGAAACCAGACGCTTTGGCCTACGCGACGGTCAAGCACGCGCAGCATAAGCGGACGCCAGTACGTCTGGAACAGAAAGCCAGCCTGCACCCACACAGGCGTTAACACTACGGAGGCCGCGAGACCGGCATTGAGCGGCGGCGAAAAGGCAGCGGTGATTGCGCTAATCGCCAGCACATTGCCACCCATGATTGCGAGAAAGGTGTGAGGTTCGACATCTAGCGTGAAAATCGACGTAAAGTAGAGGCGCATGCGCTTCTCGTGTTGCAGTGCGTCCCGTTGGACCGCAGCCACCAGAGTCCCAAGAATTCCTCCCGCGAACACGACAATCCAAAGTCGACCGATGAGGACCGGAATGCCGAGCGCCATACTAAGCAAGAGTTCGCCGGCGTTTGTCAACACGGTAGAGCTCGTGGTATCTGCCGTCAACGACGCCACGGCAAAAGCCAGCACAAGCATTACGGCAAGGAAGATTCCAACCACCCTCGCCGACAGCAATTCTGGAATGAAGAAGCCCGTGATGCCAAGGAATGCAATAAAGATCACAAGCCCCACGACGGCAATGAGTATGCCAAAGTAAAAGGGGCGCAAGAGCTCCCATAGGCTGGCAAGAACCACGGCCAGGCCAATAAAGGCACTTAATACACCTATACCCGCTACAAATCCTGCGATCAGAGTCGAGCGGACATCCGCGACCATAATCAAGACGTCGTCTTCGGTCGCCGCTACGAGCTCTCGCCTATTAAAATCACGCATGTCACGCGACCTCCTCGCAGTCTTTCCACTGCACCTCTTCTGTGCTTATCCTACCCCATATCCACAAGAGCCGCTAAGTTTCGGACGCGGAAATAGGAATAAGCAGGATCACTCTTTCAAGTAGGATTCCAGCCAGTTTTGCGCCTGTTGTGCCGCCTGTTCCACGCCTAACTCACCACGCGCCAGCGGTAGTGCGAGCCTTTCAAAGAGCTCATTAGTCATTACTAAGCTCGTTGCCAATAGGGATGGCCTGGAGGTATCGAGCAGGTGAAGGACAAGCTGCCGTTCGTGCTCTGGCAGCGCGAGTTCCAAGAAGTCAGACTTGGGATTCTCAATAAACTCTTGTCCCGCAATCACCGGCGGCAACAGGAGGCGTTCTCCCAGATTTAGCGCCAATGGCCTCAGCGCCTCGTATGACATGACGGCATCAGACGCTACGGACGGAATTGTCAATGCTCCTGATAGTGTCAGGGTCGTGACGTCATGCGGCCCGGTCGGCAACGGGGCTTGCCGGCCGGGCAGGTTGCTACTAGGTTGCATGAAAACCCAAAACAGAATGGCTGAGCCTAATGATGTGAAGTTAGCGGCAAATTGGTCCGCTGTTACGGTCGCGCCATGAGGCATGACCCTATGCAATCGTCCCAACTCTTCCCAAAACTGAAGTCCGCGCAACGCCGCCGGGTCCGTGAGACGCACAGTGCCGGTGTCGAGGTTAATTGGGTCCTCATCCAACTCTTGCAGGACAAAGGGTAGCCAGTTGGCGAATAAGTCTATTGGTCGAAAACCCCAGGCATCCACGTTGCCGTCATTGTCTGTGTCCTGTGTCAGCCGCTGGGCAGCATCCACAAACTCCTCGCGGGTCCAGCCGTTGTCCGGTAGGGAAATGCCGGTTCTCTCAAATTGCCTGGGGCTGTAGCGCGACACACCGACATCCACGGCGACTGGCAGCGCCATCGTCTGGCTCCGAAAGCGGACCAGCTTAAGTGCGGGCTGCAGGAAACTCTCTAGCGGCTCTGTCCGGTCCTGCTGCAGGAACCGGTCGAGGGGCTGGACGAGACCGCTGCGGAAGACCCAGGGAAAGTCAAAAAACCTATTGAAAAGGAATAGGTCGGGTGGCGTTCCGGCTGACTCCTTCTCCGTTAGGAAGGTCTTCGTTGCTTCCTGTGCACGCCCGACAAATTGCAGTGTATTCCTGGACGGCGCAACGCTTGGACCCCCCGTACGCTCCAGCACAACTCCTTCCGGCGCGCCGGAAACCCCACCTTCGTTCCACTGCTCAATGGCACTCCTAACCGCCCGATCGAATTGATCCATCACGGAGGCGAGCCGCACCGTGACCTGCTCTCTAGCTACCCTCGGCACAGAGGCCTGCGGAGCCGTGGGCGCGGCGCGGGGCTGCTCCACTTCGTCCTCATCATCGCCGCCGCAGGCAGCCAACAATAGAATCTGCACACCGAGAACTGTGCGGCCGAGCAGTTCGCGTCTGGTTACTGGAAACATCCACGTATCTCCTGTAGGAATCACTACCTTCCTGTAAGAATCGCTACCTTTCAACGGCATTGTTTGTACGCCATTCCCGCTATTGATCGCACTTCAAACCAGATACAGTCCACGCACGCGAAAACTGTTGTCGTCCAAAGCTACCAACACTCCTACCGAATTGGGCACTACTGCTCTCCGTGGCCCATCATTCATCCAAGTAGGATTGCAGCCAGTTCTGCGCCTGCTGGGCAGCCTGCTCCACGCCTATCTCTCCACTCGCCAGCGGCAGCGTCAGATTTTCAAACAGCCAGCTATTTATGACATTGCTGCTGGCCAAGTACGAAGGCTGTGCAGTCTTGAGGATATTGAGGATAATCTCTCGGTCTTGTTCAAGAAAGAGTAGATTGATGTGACCTCTAGATCCTGGTGTCGTGATGTGCTGCAAGCTTGCCTTGACTGTTGGCAACTTACTGCGTTCACCACTGTGCAAAGCAAGCGGTACCAACGCTTCGTACGAAAGGTCGACGTCTCGCGCACCTGCGGGAATCGCAACGACATCAAAGAGCATGAGCGGTGTGCCCTCCATTGGTCCCGTGGGTATGGCAGCCAGTCTACGGCCGTCACGGCTTGTCTCAAAAGCAGTCTGAAATAGGATGCCTGTGCGATTGGGACGATAAGGGCCGCGAATACGCGGTTGGTTAGCCTGAACCTCCTGCCCGTGGGGCATAATGCCGTGCACGCGTCCGAGCTCGTCCCAGACTTGAAGGCCCCGCAGCGCTGCTGGATCGTCCAAGTGTACTGCGCCGGTCTCGAGGTCAATTACATCACGGCCTGTCTCTTGGAGCACGAAGGGCAGCCAGTCAGGATAGAAATGACTAACGGCAAAACCCCATTGGTCCACCGCGCCATCGCCATTTGTATCCTGCGTGAGCTGCTTCGCAGCAGCGACAAAATCATCACGTGACCACCCAACGTGCGGTGGAGCGACGCTCGCATTGGTAAAGAGTTCGGGAAGATACCGGGCGACGCCAGCAGTCACTCTGGTCGGCAGTGCCATCGTCTGCCCCTGGTAGCGCACCAGCCGCGCTGCTTGAGGAAAGTACTGCTCCAGTGGCTGACTACTGTCATTCTGAATGAATCGATCCAGGGGTTGTAAGAGATTGCTCTTGAATAGCCACGGAAAGTCAATCAGCCAATCAAACGCCATCATGTCCGGAACTGTGCCTGCAGAGTTACGAGCGCTTAGGGCAGTAGCTACTGCATCCTGAGTGGGTTTTGGGTTTGCCGAGGTAGAGAAAGTCAGTTCAGCGTCTTGCAATTCGACATTGTCGGGGACGCCGGGAATATTGCCCTCATTCCACTGCCGGACTGCCTCCCACAGCGGACCCCGTCCGCGAGACGCGGCAAGCGTCAGGATTACCGATTCTCTTGAGAGCTTCGGCACGGAGGCCTGCGGCGCCGTCGGCGCGGCGCGTGGTTCCTGCGCGTCATCCTCGTCATCGCCTCCGCACGCAGCCAGCAGTAGCAACTGCGCACCGAGAACTGCGCGGCTAAGGCATTCCCGCCGTGTCAGCGGCCTTGCCGAAGTCAGCGGCTTTGCCAGTGTCATGTGAGACCTCTTTCTAGGTTCGCCGTGTCCTTGACGGCACTTTCCACTCCGATGTGTTTCTCGCGATGTCTTGATCGCAGAGAAGGAGAGTTCATGACAATTGATGCGTCTACTCGCCAGCTATCCTCTGCAAGAAAAGATCGTTAGCAGCGTGTAGATTGGCTACGACTCACCTTTCACGTGAGACTTCAACCAGTCTTGCGCCTGCTGAGCCGCCTGTGCAACGTCCACTTCTCCCCGTGCCAGCGGCAGCGTCAGCCGTTCAAATAGCCGAATCGTCATCGCAAGGCTGCTCGCCAACGGTGATGCCCGGGCGGTATCGAGCAGATGAAACACGAGCTCCCTGTCCTGGGGAGGCAACATGAGTTCCAAGTAATCGGTGGTGGGTTTCTCGATGTACTGCTGTCCCGCAATGACGGGCGGCATGAGGAGATGCTCGCCAAGGTGAAGCGCAAACGGTTGCAACACCTCGTAGGAAAGGGCGGGGTCGCGCGCGACGGTAGGGATTGCCACAGCCTGTGAGACCACTAACGGTGTCACGTCCCGCGGCCCGGCCGGCAACGGGGCTTGTTGGCCCGGCAGCATATTGCTCGGAGGCAAATAAATCCAAAAGAGTATGCCGGAAAGCAAGGTAGTGAAGTCCGCATCAAAGTGGTCCGCGGTCACGGTTTGGCCGTGCGGCATGATGCCGTGCACACGCCCCAATTCGTCCCAGAACTGAAGGCCGCGTAGCGCTGCGGAGTCCGTCAGGCGCACTGCGCCGGTATCGAGGTTTATCACGTCTTCGTCCAGCTCCTGCAGCACGAACGGCAACCAGCCTGAAAACAACCTCGCCGGATTGAATCCCCACGCATCCACAATCCCGTCACTATCGGTATCCTCTGTAAACTGCTGGGCAGCAGCGATGAATTGCTCACGGCTCCAGCCCTTGTCCGGCAGGGGAATGCCGGCACTGGAGAAGTGCTTAGGATTGTACCGTGCCACGCCTACGTCCAGGGCAACCGGCAGCGCCATCGTCTGGCTTTGATAGCGCACCAACTCGAGCGCAGTGGGGAGAAACTTCCCTAACGGTTCGGTGCGATCTTGCTGCAGGTACCGGTCGAGCGGCTGAACCAGGCCGCTCCCATATACCCAGGGGAAGTCAAAGAATGTGTTGACCATGAGCAGGTCCGGCGGTATGCCGGCAGACTCTTGTTCGCTCAGGAAGGCCCTCAATGTGACCTGCGCGCGCTCGATGAGTGCCAGCGGCTCGGGCGACCACGCGATGCCAATCTTGACGCGTTGTAGCCGGACATCTTCAGGAGCGCCCGGGACCCCGCCCTCATTCCAGCGCTCGATGGCATCGCCGACGGAATTGCCGTGCCGATCCAGCACGGCGGCAAGCCGCAGCGTCACCGGCTCTCGTGCGACTTTTGGCACAGAGGCCTGCGGGGTCTCCGGCGCGGCGCGCGGCTGCTCCGCTTCGTCCTCGTCATCGCCGCCGCAGGCAGCCAAGAGCAGTACCTGTGCGCCTATAAGCGTGCGACCAAGCAATCCACGTCTAGTCACAATAGACTCCTCTGCTTTTCTGTGTGGAACCCCTGTCCGCAGGCGGCATCATCAGCGCTCCAACTGCCCCATAGAATCTGCTTCGATGCAGGCGCGGTCTCCGCACGAGTTGGAAATGGCCTCCCATTGCTGCCATTTCTCCTCAGAAAGAGGCGCCAATGTACTGCGACAAGAGCTACTGGCTCAAATAGAATTCCAGCCAGTTTTGCGCTTCCTGCACAGCCTGCATTAGGCCCATCTCCCCACGCGCCAAAGGCAGCGTCAGCTTCTCGAAGAGTTGAATTGTCATTACAGAACTACTGGCCAGAGGCGATGGGCGGGCGTTTTGGAGTAGATGCAGCGCAAGCTGCCGGTCGTATTCAGGAAGCATGAGTTGAATGTAGTCGGAGACAGGTTTCTCAATATACTTTTGTCCCGAAATCACAGGCGGCAGCAGCAGATGCTCGCCGATGTAGAGCGCGAGCGGCGCCAGCGCCTCGTATGACTGAGCGGCATCGCGCGTAATGGCAGGTATCGCCAAGGCTGCCGCCAAAGTCAACGGCGTGAGGTCTCGCGGCCCGGAAGGCAGCGGCGCTTGTCTGCCCAAATTCACACGACCAGGGGAAAGAAAGTACCAGAAGAAGATACCGGGGTGTCGAAGCCAAAACCTCACATCGAAGTGATCCGCTGTCACATCCGTGCCATGGGGCATAATGCCGTGCACTCTCCCCAGGTCATCCCAAAACTGCAAGCCGCGCAGGACCTCCGGGTCTGTGAGGCGCACCTCGCCGGTATTCAGGTCGATTACGTCCCTGTCCGTCTCCTGCATGACGAAAGGCAACCAATTCACGAAGAAATTGTCAGGCTGAAAGCCCCAATCATCAACCTTTCCGTCACTATCCGAGTCTTTTGTGAGCCGCTGCGCCGCGGCAATGAATTGCTCGCGGGTCCAGCCGTTGTCCGGCACAGGCAGGCCGGCATCGCCGAAGTACTTGGGGTTGTACCGCGCCACTCCTACGTCCACGGAAACGGGCAGCGCCATCGTCTGCCGCCGAAAGCGTACCAAGTCCAGTGCGGATGGCAAGAACCTCTTGAGCGGCTCGTTGCGGTCTTGCTGCAGGTACCGGTCGAGCGGCTCGATGATGCCGCTGCGGAATGCCCAGGGAAAATCAAAGAGACGGTTTACCATGAGCAGGTCCACAGGCGTACCGGCCGACTCCCGCTCGGCCAAAAACGCCTGCACTTTAGCTTGCACGTACTCGAAAGTCGCCAGCGGCTCCCGTGGTGGGGAAATGCGTATCGTGATGCGCTGTAGCTGGATGCCTTCGGATGCGCCGGGTAATTCGCCCCTGTTCCACTCCTCAATGGCCTTGCCAACAACAGGCGCGAATTCGACCAACATAGCACCGAGTGTCAGCGTCACCGGTTCGCGCGCGAGCTTCGGCACGGAGGCCTGCGGCGCCGTCGGCGCGGCGCGCGGCTGCTCCGCGTCTTCCTCATCATCACCCCCACAGGCGGCCAAGAGTACTACCTGTGCACTGACGAGAGCGGCGCCGAACAGCGCCCGACGGGTTAGCGGCCTTTCCGATCTTCGCTGCTTAACGAGAGTTTGCGGCCCTGTCAAAGTCGGTGGCAATGGCAGTGCCGGCGGTCGTTCCGCAGTCATGCGGGACCTCCTTATTCGCACACATTTCTCCGAGAGTGGAGAAACCCCCAACTTCGAGTATGTATCGATTTGAAGACGCAGTCAAGAGGCAAAGAGAGTCATAGAGCGAGTTTGAGCACCTGCGGCACTCCGACATCGGTGCTCATGAGCGTCCGGAACGTGCACGCAAACGTCTCAAGCTCCAGCAAACGCGGTCGCCCGACGGTGCAGTAGAGCCCACTAGTCCACGATTCTACTGAGGGTCTTGACAGTTCGCTGGAGTTTCAGGCCTTTTACGCTTCGACAGGCTCAGCGCGAACGGGTTTAGGGCCCGGCTCCTCCGGGGTTGGCGCCCAGCCCAAGCGGGTGTGGCGCCCGGCTCCTTCGGGGTTGGCGCCCGGCTCTTTCGGGGTGGCGCCCAGCGCAAGCGGGTGTGGCGCCCAGCGCAAGGGGGTGTGGGGGCCAGCGCAAGCGGGTGTGGCGCCCAGCGCAAGCGGGTATGGTGCACCAGGTAAGTGCGGACGAAGTTGTGTGGAATGGAGTGGGGCTTCGGACAAACGGCAATGCGGCTGCTTGCGCAAGGTGACGTTGCACTGTGCGAATGAGGATGGGCCCCAGCGTGAACGCCACAGCCGGCTGCAGCGACGATTGCGCTTGGCTCTAAGTGTATTCCACTAGGGCAAAGGCAAACTGATGGTGAACCTGCTGCCTGTGCCGAGCGTGCTTTCGGCGCAAATTTTGCCGCCGTGCGCCTCAACCAACTGCTTCGCGATGGTTAAGCCAAGTCCCACACCGCCGGTGCTGCGGGTGCGTGAAGGATCGACGCGATAGAGCCGATCAAACACGTGGGGAAGGTGTGCGCCGGGAATTCCTTCACCGGTGTCTGCAACCGTCACAGAAGTGATTTCTTCAGTCTCAATGAGAGCGACATCGATGCGGCCCCCGGTAGGCGTGTGTTCAACTGCATTCTGCAGCAGATTGTTCATGACCTGCTCGATGCGGGTGCGGTCAATGTTCACCTGTCTCTCTGAAGTTGTCGGACCGGACCCAAGGTCGCATGCCAATTCAATTCCGTGAGACTGCGCCTGCTGGCGAAACCCATCCACCGACCGCAGAATCACTTCGGCAAGAAACGCCGGTTCGAGATCAAGCTGGAAGTCGGCAGCCTCGGTCTCAGCGAGCAGCCGCAGGTCTTCAATGAGTTTTGAAAGGTACATCGTTTGCTGGTGGACGTTGGCAATAGTGGTTTCGTCCGCTTCCAAGACGCCGTCTCTCACCGCTTCTATGTAGCCGCGGATATTCGTCAGGGGGGTGCGGAGTTCGTGCGCCACGTCGGCAACCATGTTGCGGCGTTGCCGTTCGGCGCTCTCCAGGCCCGCAGCCATGGCGTTGAAGGTGCTGGTCAACTCGCCAATCTCGTCGCGCCCGGAGACAACGACTCGTTGCGATAAGTCCCCCTTCCCCAGTTTTTGCGCGGCATCTGTCAACCTGTGGACCGACCCGAGCAACCTGCGCGACAACAAGGAGACGAGCACAATGCCGCCTAAACCCGCAACCAGACCCGACCACAGCAGCGACCGGAATGCGGTATCAGTGAAACGCCGCAGCGACGGCTCACGAATCTCGCCCGGAGTCCCATCTGGAATCGGAAATCGATCAGGTCCTCTGTATGGTCTGAATGTCCGCCGGGAGGCTGCGGGACCGATCAGAACAGAGCCGACGTGATTTTCGTCCACAACTATGCGAAACGACGTGTAGTCTCGATCTTTGCGTTGGCGCTCGCCATTGCTCGACCGCGTGATCGCAAAGAGGACATTGCCATCCTTGTCGAGGAGCGTGATATCCCGCCCGGTCAGATAGCTGACCCGCTCTACCGTATTCGCAACACCGCTCCAATTGCCTCCGGCTGTGTAGTACTCTGTGAGGGCTTCGTGAATCCTGGCAAATAGGGCTTCATCCGCGGCACGGCGCAAATCTTGTACTTCCCGCTGCGCAGCAAGATTGCCATAAATGCCAACCGTGGCCAGCGCCAGCAGCAGCACGAAGGCGAAGCCGACGATGAGCCGAAACTGGAGGCTGTAGAACCACCTAGTCATTGCTGAACCGATAGCCCACGCCATACACGGTTTGAATGTGATCCTGACCTTTCGCCGGCCTGAGCTTGCGCCGGATGTTGGCAACATGGGCGTCTACTGTCCGATCGAAGCCCTGAAAGTCGAAGCCAAACACCCGATCGATGATTTGCTCGCGCGAGAACGTCCGTTCCGGTTCCTTGATAAGCATGACGAGGATCTTGAATTCGGTCGGGGTGAGTTTTGCCTTTTGACCGTCCACGAAGACCCTTCTGCGATGCAAGTCTACCGTCACGCCATCGTAGTCGAATTCCGCCGGACCGCGCTCCAGATCATCTTTGGCAGTGCGGCGGAGCACGGCCCGGATGCGCGCCGCGAGCTCCCTGGGGCTGAACGGTTTGGTTACGTAGTCGTCGGCGCCCAAGTCCATCCCTTTCAGCCGGTCTTCTTCGTCTACCCGCGCCGTCATCAAGACGATTGGCACTGTTGACTCCTGCCGCAGGGTGCGGCAAATTTCTATGCCGCTCAGCTTTGGGAGCATGAGATCCAAGACCACCAGGTCGGGCCGCGCCTCTCTGGCAAGGCGCAAACCTGCAATGCCGTCATGCGCGGATAGCACTTTATGCCCGTCGCGCTCCAGGTAGAGGCTGACAAGCCTCACTGTGTCCGGATCGTCTTCAACGATAAGTACTGTGCTCGCCATTTTTCGTGCTCTCCGTGTCATCGTCGCATTGTCTAGTCGCAACCACTCTTGAGCGCTCGCCAGCGGCGCGGCCTCGCACTTCGTCCGCACCGTCCCCGCCAAGCCCTCTGCGCACGCCGCCATAGAAACCCAAATAGAGGTAAGTTCTGAGCGGCAACTCTTCACGCACGGCAGTGGTCTTGCGTTGCGCAGCCCAAGCGTGTTGTCTCTCCTCTAGTTTAAAGAATACCCAAAACTTTGAAGAAATTATGAAGGCTTTTCGCCAAGGCAACGCCCGTGGCGATACCGCACATACGGTATCGCCACGGGCTCTTGCTGACAGTATCGGAACTGAAGGACCAATTGAGGCGAGATGTGGCGCTTCAGGTCCTTTGTTTAGCTGCCGTCGGTGGAATCTGCAGGAACAGTTGGCATTGCCGGGACAGTTTCGTTCTTGCCAGAGTCGTAGCCCCTGAAGTAGATGAAGCCTCTTTTGAACGAATGCCCAGGATCCCGCTGCCGACCGAAGCTCTTGCTGTGCTCGAAACCTCGACTAAAGCTAAATCCCCGCGTGTGAGAACTTTGGCGTTCCCGGATCTCGTCCGCCTGCGCCTGCGTGATCTGCCCGCTCTCGACCAAGTTATCCAGATACTCGGTCAGTCTCTCCCCGAACATGCCGGTCATCATGCCCATTTGCCCCATAGTGGAGAAGTGGCCGCGACCGCCAAACATGTGTCTTTGGTCCTTGGCGCCCTTCACTCCACGTTGAGACCCACCGGTGAGCCAGAACGAGTCCGGGCGAGCAGTGTACCACTCGCGGAGTTCATCCGCTTGCTCCTGGGTGATGCGGCCGCTCTCAACCAGCGCATCCAGCCTATGGCCGATCACTTTTGCGAATTGTTCATCGCGCAATTCCCGGCGCGCCTGGTCGAAAGCGTCCTGGACTTGCTGCTCGTCCAGACCCAGGATGTTGGCAACCCGTGAAATCACCCCACGAACTTGACTCTTGCCGTCATTTCCACTTTCCTGTGCCAGCGCGGTTCCACTGCCAACCCCAATGACCAACGCCATCAGCGCGAGCAATCCGATGAGCCAATGCTTCTTTCTCATGAACAACCTCCAATGCTGCGTACGTTTCTGTTCGCCTCTTATTCGAGCGTACTGAAGGAAGTTCAAGGAAATTCGAAGAGGGACAGCGTTCGTAAATGGGATGCAGCGAATACAGTCCTGCGGAACTGCGAGCTTGCATAGAGACGATGGCTGCCGGTCGCAAAGCCGCGCTGATTATTTTCTCGTCTTGAACGGCGTCGCAGCCCTTACGGATTTGGGGTTGACTGGAGGGGATCTGCTCTATGACTACGGCGTGAATTTACGGGGGCTCAACCCATTGTTTGAGCAGTAGTCTGTCACTCTTTTTCGCACGGAAACTCCTGCGCTGGTAGGGAATTCCCTTGAACGCGCAACGAGCGTCCTTCCTACGTGGGAAGGACGCTCGTAGTTTTCGTCTCTTTGCGCTACGAGCCTATCGCAACGCAGGAAACTCAAACGAGTTCAAGCGTTGCAGACTCAGAGAGGCCACAAAACGACAATGCGCAGCCATTGACTCTGCTAGACAGTTGACTCTTCTGTGATTTCCAGCCGCTCGATTGAAGGCCTACGCCGCGGCTTGCGGCGAAATAGACCGGGGATGCTGTGATTGGCCAATGTGTAAACCACGGGCACAACGAGCAAGGTCAAGAACGTCGAGCTCACCAGGCCTCCGATCACAACGGTCGCGAGTTCGGCCCCGAGGATGCCGCCGGAGTCTTCGGAAAACGCGGCCAACGGAATTAGGGCGAAACTCGTGGTGATGGCGGTCATTAAAATAGGCCGCAGCCGGATACGCCCGCCCTGCATCAGCGCCTCATAGACGCTCAAGCCACGCTCACGGAGTTGCTCGACAAAGGATACGAGCACGACCGCGTTCGTTACCACGATACCGATGAGCAGCAGAATGCCCATCATGCCCGGCAGGCCGAGCGAACGTCCGGTGACCGCCAACGCGGCCAAGGCGCCAATCAAGGCGAGCGGCAAGCTGGTGACAATCACGAACGGATTGCGTAGCGACCCGAGGCTCCCGACCATGACGAGATACACCAAGATAATGCCGATCGCCATGGCGAGGAAGATATCCTCAAAACCTTCCGCGATCTGCGTGAAGACCCCGGCATTTGTCACGGTTACGCCAGGCGGCAGAATGAGGGCATCGATCTTTTCCTGAATTTCCAGCCCAACCGCCTGTGTGTCATCCGCCGTTATGTCGCCGCTGACACTCGCGGAGCGCAGGCGATCCGTGCGGCTAATTGCCACAGGTCCTGACTCAACCTGAACCGTGGCAATGTCGTTGAGGGCGGCAATCCCTAGGGGGCCGGCAATTACCAGCGAACTAATCGTCTCAACACTGTTGATCCTGTCCGCGGGGCCGCTCAGGACTACATCCACCGGACTACCGTCAAGCTCAATCCGGGTGACTGTTTGGCCCACAAGGAACTGATTGATCTGGAACGCGACCGACTGGGTACTAAGCCCGATTGCCGCGGCGCGCGCGGGGTCAACATTCACGATCACCTCATCACGAGCCTCGCTCACATTGCTGGTGACATCCTCCACGCCGTCAATAGTTGCCAGCTCATCCGCGAGCAGAAGCGCAATCGGTGCAATGTCGCGGTAGCTGTTGCCTGTGATACTTATCTCCAGACCGGCCGCCGGGGGGCCGCCACCAATATCACTAATCGTAATGCGACGATCTGCCGTGCTCGGCAGTCTCTCGCGCAGGATCTCAAGGATGTCTTCCGGCGCGCCCTCACTCAATCTGATGAATGTCGTTGACTGGTTCAGGCCGGTCGCAAAGCTTTGTCCACCAGAAACACTAGTCGCGCCCACAGCGGTGTCATAGAGATCGGACACGTCACTTATCTGTTCCTCTAGACCGCGAACTTCAGCCAGCGTGACCTCAGCCGGTGTACCCGGCGGGAGGACCATATTTATCGTGACAAATTCCGTACCACCGGATGAGAAGAGATTGACGGGAATGAACCGTAGCAAGCCCAAGCTCCCCACGGCAATAACGATGGCAGCAAGCAGAGTCAGCGTCTTATGCCCAAGCGACCACCGCAACATGGGCACGTAGATGCGCTGCATCCACGTATTCGTCTCGGGGATCTCTTCCTCTTCACCAGTGCCCTCCGGCAAGTCTCCAGGGCGGAGCAAGTACGCGCCCAGCACGGGCACCGCCGTCAAGGCCACCACAAGCGAAGCAATCAAGGCAAAGCTGACCGCCAACGCAAAGGGGAAGAAGAACGCGCCCACCAGCCCTTGTATGAATGCCAGCGGTGCAAATACGACAATCGTTGCCAATGTCGATGCGGTGATAGCAGGGCCGACTTCAACTGTTGCATCCAGCGCTGCGCGCCAGCGCTCCCTGCCGCCTTCGATATTCCGGTAGACATTCTCCAGCACGACGATGCTGTCATCCACCACGCGACCGACAGAGATTGCCAGACCTCCCAGCGTCATGAAGTTCAGCGACAAGCCCTGCCAATTCATGAGCAATACGCCGGCAAAGATACTGAGAGGTATGGAAAGGACGATTACCAAGGTCGGCCGTAAGGTCCGAAACACGCCTCTCAAGACACTTGGGCGCAGGGTTAGGAAGAAGGCGAAGACGACAATAGTGGCGAGGGTCAGACCCAAGACCGCCTCTCGCTCTAACGTGTCGATTTGGGCCTGGATTTGCGGCCCGTCGTTGTAGACAATGACCACTGCAACGTCCGGCGGCAGACTATTCAAGCCTGCCAGAGCCTCTTCTACGGCGGTCGTGACGTCGATTGTGTTGGCGTCCGGTTCCTTGAAAAGGGAAACGCCGATGCTGGGCTTGCCGTTCGTGCGCGAGATGGTGCGCGCTGAGCCAGCGCCAAGTTGCACGTCGGCCACGTCAGCCAGCCTGACGGGCGGCGGCGCTGCGGCAGCCTGGGCCGGCGGGCCGCCGGCCACGCGTGGATATCCGACAACCAATTCCTTGATCTCGTCCAAAGACCCAAAGACATTGGTCGTCTTTACCGGCAGAGTCTGGCCATTGCTCGTGATCGCCCCGCCGGGGAAAGTAATGTTGTTCTCCCGGAGCGCCTGCGAAACCTGAAATAGCGAAACGCCCCGCTCCAAGAGACGATCCGGGTCAACCGTAATCAAGACTCGTTGCTGCACGTCCCCGGCAATATCTACACTCGCGATGCCGTCGAGGCCGGAAATCTTCGGGAGAATACTCGTCTCGAGTATTTGCTGGAGCTCACTTACGTCTCTGTCACCCGTGACGCTAATGCGAATTACCGGAAAGGAGTCCGGGTTGATGCGGCCTACAATTGGCTCATTTACCCCATCAGGGAAACGTAGTCCGGACACCTTTGAAGTAATGATGTTCGCCGTTTCCTCCATGTCTGTGCCGAAATCGAAGGTAGCAATGATGACAGACTGGTTCTCTGTGGATATTGACTGGAGAACATCGAGACCAGCCACGCCCGCAACCGCATTCTCAATTGGTATGGTTACGTTTTGGGCGACCGAGTCCGGATTTGAAGAAGGATAGAACGTCGTGACCGTGACCAGCGGGAACTCTACTTCCGGAAAAAGCTCCACAGGCAACCGGTTGTAGGTGAACACACCGGAGACTAGCACCAGAATTATGGCTAATACGGTAACCGAGCGGCGACGCAACGCGAGATTGGTGACAAATTCGATCAATGCTGCCTCCCAGCTAATTGTTTTGTGAAAATCCTCACAATTAGAATATACTCGATATTTTATTCTTCGTGTAGCACAAGTGAGCTAACAATTCTAAGTTCTTCCTTAGATTTCTTGGTGCTACAGAATTGCCGGATATCCCATGAGTGTCGGCGCAACTATGGTCGCGGTCTTCAGGATTGAACGCTACGTATTCTCAACATTACTCTTGCTGTATTGGTCCGCGAGATCTTTGCGTTAAACGGCCGGGCCTGAATATCTAGCAGTGTAGGGCAAAGTCAGCCGCCCCCTCCCGGCGCCTTTGGTATCCACCCAATTGGAAATCCGTGCCCCCGCCGTATGTGACCGCGGTTGGACCCAGAATTGATCCTTGAACGAGTCGCACCCACGATCCGTGATCCAAGGCGCAACACGGCTGTCGCTCCCTACATTTCCCCGACCCTCCCAATCAATCGAGCTGAACTAGGAGTCGCGAAACTTGAAAATCCTCTTAGACCCGGGACACGGTGGGCGCGATCCAGGGGCCATCGGCGTGCCGCTGGCAAACTCAGCGTCCGAGCCAGAATCTAGCGAGCGAATTCAGGAAAAGGATGTCACGCTCGCGGTAGCGCTGTCTGCCGCCGCGGCTCTGCGTGAACTCGGCTACACGGTTCTCTTGACCCGTGACGCGGACGTGGAGGTCCCGCTCCACGCGCGCACCGGCATGGCGCTGGCGGAACAGGTAGACGTCTACATCAGCATCCATGCCAATGCCGGCGGCGGCACGGGCTGTGAGGTCTGGTACCAGGAAGGAGCCGAATCTTCTCGGGCATTTGCCGCAGCGCTGGCGCAAGGCATCGGCGACCTGAACTTGGTGCCCAATCGCGGGCTAAAGGCTGGAAGTGCGGCTACACGCACAAACTGGTACACCTTTTCACGCCTTGCGCATGATGCGCTGTTGGAATTGGCCTTTCTCGATCATGAGGGCGACGCGTTGCGGCTGCAACAGCAACCTGAGCGCTTTGCGCAAGGCATCGTCAACGCAGTCCGGGCGCACCTGCCGCCAACAGCCTCGACACGGACCTCGTGGGAGCTCGAGAAACAGCAGATTATCGCGCAGCGGGATGCAATGCTCGCTCAGATTCAAGGGGAATTAATGTCGGACCGCACCGACCTTGCGTACGCTATTCGCATTGCCAACGGCGCCACTGGTCCCCACGATCTGGGCGGCATGTCGCGAAAGGAGCGGCTGCGGGAATTGAATGCAAAATGGGCCGGGAAGATTTGAGCCGCACGCTCTCATGGCTCTCCGCCCCACCGCTCCCCACCACACCTGCAATTGGCGTCACTGAAAAACTGAACACCTCAAAAGCATCACAGCAAACGACTGAAAGGTACATTCATGACTGGTATTGAACTGGCCGGACTTGGCGGCATCACTGTCGGCGTCCGCATTCTGGTCTCCGCGCTCAAGCAAGCGGGTCTCCCCAAACGGTTCGCTCCGCTTACGGCGGTGTTGCTCGGCGCCGTTGCCGGCAGCATGGGCGGATATCTTAACGGGACGGACTGGTATACGAGTTTGGCGCTGGGCATCTTGGCCGGCGGCGCAGCCGTCGGGCTGTATGAGATCGGCCGCCAGGCCACCAAGAGACAGCCGGAAGAGCTGTAGTAGTCCCGCATGAGTGACCCCTCCACAGACACCGGCATCGGCGAAGTCATTCGTCAAGTGCGCGCGGATATTCGTGAGATACATCGTGACCAGAAAGCGATGCAGCGGGAAGCGGTTGGCTCGCACCGTCTACTCGATAACCGCATCGACCGCGTAACGCGAGAGCTGGACCGACACCGCGCCGCCGGCACTGGCAACGAACGTAAAATGCTCGGTTTGCCGCTGCGGGATCTCATCCTCTACGGCGTACTCACAGAAGTGACAGGCTTCAACCTGGCCCAACTCATCGGCTGGCTTTGAAAGCCCCTGGTGAGATGCGAAGGCCGCCCTTGCGGGCGGCCTTCGCTCTTGCGGCCACGTCACCGCACGTGAGCCGGGGAAATTCCGCATTCGAGTTGGTCGATAACCTCGGAGCCTCTATTCAAGTCACCGTCTGCTTGCTACAATGCCGTCACGTACCCCTCATTCGACTCCTATCAACAGACGAACAGCACAACAGTGCCACCACGGGGAATAGCTCAGCTATGACGAGACGTGAATGGCTGGCGCGGGCGCTGCTCGGCGCTCAAGTGTTGCTGCTCGCAAGTTGCGGCGGCGATGCGGAAGACGAAGAGCCTTCAGACCTCGCGCCGCCCAGTCGCACAGGCGCCGGCAGCGATGCGGTCAAGGAGTCCCAGCAAATCAAGCTGGCGGTGCTCGACAATCGCGACACAATTCGCGATGCCGAGAATGTGATAAAGGAGTGGGAGAAGGGCGGCATTCCCGGTCTGCCGCACGAGACGATCTTGACTCATGTGACCATGCCTATTCCTGCCGGCGACAACTACGCCGATCGAGCGACGCTTGGCGTTCGCGATTTCCTGGCCGCCGGCGAGGCGGGTGGCGTCACTGCTGACGTGGTCTGGCTGCCATTCTACGTGGACATCATGGACCTCTTCATGACGAGGACTCTGGCGCCGCTTGATCGCTGGCTACAGGCCGATACGCAAAAGCCTCTGGAGGCGTTTGTAGAAGAGGCCCGCCGCCTGGTGAGAGTTCGCGGCCAGACTCAGGCGCTGCCCATTAAGATCGCTCCGACCGTACTTGAGCACAATGCCGTGCGCTTTCGGCGTGCCAAGCTCGCGGCGCCAACCCACGAATGGACGTGGGAAGACTTCATCCAGGCGGCAACGCAACTTACCGAGGATACCGATGGTGACGGCGCTCCCGACCGGTGGGGCTTCGCGTCGCTTGGCTGGTTGCCGGACTGGCTGCCTATGCTGATGCAAGAAGGCGGTATGGTCGCTGACCTAAACTCCGGTAAGATCGGCATAGACGACCCGGCAACATTTCGCGCGCTGAGCGCCTGGGATGAGTTGGGACGAGTCCACGGTATCCTGCCCCATGGACCCGACGTTACGCTGGATCAACTGGAGGCTTTCAAGGACTATTATGAGCGGGGCATGCACTTTACTCCGTTCTTTGGACATACGCCTGAACCCTTTGGGTACGTGACCCCGCTGCCAAGCGGCGCATCAAACACCACACCGCTCAGTCTTGTGGAGGCCCTGGGCATGCCGCCTGCCGCACAGGGCGATAGCGCATATGCGGCGCTCGTGTCACTGGCGCTCTGGCTCGGCGAGCGGCGGGTCTTACCGACGACCAAGGCAGGCTGGCAATTCGTCGCGCGCCCGGACGGCGACCACTTCGACCTGGTATTCCCCGAGCCGGTCAAAGCGACGGCCTTGGAGTCAATGGCCAGGGCGCAAGCCTCCTACGTTGCCAGCGGTTGGAAAATGTCCCAGTGGCTGCACACAAACGTCACGCTGCCACTGGCTCGCCAAGAGGTAACGGTAGAGCAAGCAATCCAGCAAGCGACGCGTTGGCTGCAGAGCTACACTAACGAGTAACGCCCATTCGAACAATGGTTTGCCTGCCCCGATCGGGTAGTTGGCCTGCACCAAGGCAGTTTGAGACAAGCCTGCTCTAAAGGATTGCCGGTCCAGACGAGTGCGCTAGACAACATGGTTTGCTCAGTCTGCAGGCAAGACGCCGCCACGACGTGATGCCTGCGTCCATAGCAAAGGCTTCACGACAAAACACACCTGCAGGCCTCAGAAAGCTAGGCAGTACTGCATCCATGAGCAAAAGGGAGCTGATTGATAAGCATCGGAATAGGTCGTTCTTTGAGCGGGCGCCGGAGACGCTGCATCTCTTCCGCTTGGCCGTCTGGTTGACGTGGAGGGCGCACCCGCCGCTAGCTTTCCTTACGCTGTTGCTGCTCGTAATGCAGGCGGCGCTCCTACCCCTACAACTCTGGTTCGCGCAAGCCCTGGTCGAGCGCCTCACGTTTGACCTCGGCATAACTGCGCAAGTACCGACTTGGGTACGCACGCTCCCTTTGTGGGCTTGGATTGGGCTCGCGGCAGCAGCGGTGGCACTGATTCAGTTTCTCCAACCACTTTCAGCGACGCTGCACGTCATGGCAGGGGATCGCATTACGGGATTCGCCAGAGGTGAACTGATCCGTACCGCCAATCGCTGGCAGGGCCTCGCACGATTCGAGGATCCACATACTGCCGATGACCTGGCTCACGCCCGCCGGTACGTGCGCGGCAGTGGTGTTGACATTATGTTGTACGGCACGAGAGCGGCGCTTACCTTGTTCACCGTCGCAGGCATGGCCTTGGTACTGGCAGCGCTGCATCCCCTCGTGCCGCTAGCGCTCGTGCTCCTCGCACTGCCTGCGATCGCGCAGCGCTGGGACTTTGGCGACCGCATGGTCAGCCACCTTTACGTGCAGACGCCGGAGGCGCGCCGTCTTGAGTACAGTCGCGGCATGATGCTCACGCCGGAACCTGCCAAAGACGTGCGTTTCTATAGTTTGAACGAGTTCTTCGCGCAGCGGTACACTTCAATCTTCAACCGCACTATGACCGAGCTAGACCGCGTGCGTCAATCAATGGTGCCGCGCGTCACTCTGGCCAGCCTGCTGGCGGCGCTGGCCGTTGGCGGCCTCTGGGTCTGGGTGGCGTGGCAGGTCTTTCAGGGAGAGCAATCAATAGGCGCGTTCGTACTTTTTGGCGGCGCGGCCACCTTGCTCCACCAGCAGCTACTCTGGATCGGATTCGACCTGGGCTTTATCCCGCTTGCCTTTGGCGCGCTGCGTACCTTTCTGCGACTCCTGGAAGCGCCACCAGACTTACCGCAGCCCGACCGACCCCGGCCGGCGCCGGACCCCATTCAGCAAGGCATCACCTTTGAGCACGTCCGTTTTTCCTATCCCAGCAGCGACTCGCCGGTGTTGAAAGATGTCTCGTTTCACCTCGGGCCCAATGAGTCCACGGCGCTCGTAGGGCATAACGGGGCCGGCAAGACGACGATCATCAAGTTGTTGCTTAGGTTCTACGATCCTACCGCTGGCCGCATTCTGTTAGATGGTGTCGACCTCCGGGAGTACGACCTGGCCGAACTCCGTCGCGAAATGGGAGTTATCTTCCAGGATTTCGTCCAATACGAGCTAACGGCAGGAGAAAACGTCGGTCTGGGTCAGGTGGAGAATGTGAAAGACAATGAACGCATCTTAGCCGCTGCCACCCAATCCGGCGCGGACGAGGTCATCGACCGGTTGCCGGATGGTCTTGAGACTCAAGTAGGCCGAGAATTCGGCGGCAGGGAGCTTTCAGGCGGCGAGTGGCAGCGACTAGCGCTGGCGCGCGGCTTCATGCGCGATGCCGCCCTTATCGTACTGGACGAACCGACGGCTGCACTAGATGTGGAGACTGAATTCGCAGTCTACCAGCGCTTTCACGCGTTAACGCGAGACAAGATCACCGTCCTCATCAGCCATCGCTTCTCAACGGTGCGGATGGCAGACCGTATCTTGTACCTGGCAGATGGGCGCATCAGTGAGTCAGGCACTCATGACACACTCATGGGACAGGACGGGGAGTACGCCCGCCTCTTCCGCTTGCAGGCTGCGCAGTATGCCGATGGAAAGCCAGAGGAAGGCAAGGCGTGAAGACGCTGCTAAGACAACTCCAGAATGCGATCTTTTCCCTCTCCCGCTGGGAGAGGGTCAGGGTGAGGGTCCGCACGCAACTCCGGGACGTGCGGTCCACCCTTGTGCTGCTTGCGCGCGGGCTGCATATGGGCCTGGCGCCGGCTCCAGGCGTGGCGGCGGTCTACGTGACGCTGGTGTTGTTGACCGCAGCCTTACCCGTGGCACAAGTGTGGCTCGGTAAAGTGCTGCTGGACCAGCTCGCGCTGGCCGTAGGCGCCGCCGCGATAGCGCTCTCCGCAATCCTCCTTACAGCCGTGCTCTATGCGCTAACGCTGGGTGTCCAGACCGCGCTCGAGCCTGTACAGGAGATGCTCACGGCGCGGTTAGAAAGCCGAGCGGTGGGGGAATTCGACCGCCGACTCATGGCGGCAGGCGGTCGCCTGGTAGATCTATACCAAGTCGAGCGGCCGTCTTTCCAGGACACCCTCGCAAAGGTCACGTTTGGCAGTTTCACGGTGCCGCGGCTGGTGGGGTTCTTACAGAGTGGGTTGCGCCCTAGCTTAACCTTAGCCGGTCTGCTCGCCCTGCTCGCGCGGCTACATCCGCTTATTCCGCTAATCCTAGTGGCCGCGACCGTTCCTTACCTTATCAGCGAACGACGGATGGCAAAGAACCGCCATACGGCCATTGCAGAGCAGTCTCGCGCCGCCCGGGAGATGGAGTACTGCACCCAGGTAACTACCGAATCTCAGTCGGCCAAAGAGGTGCGCGTCTTCGGCCTGGGCGACTTCTTCCTGCAGCGGTTCGAAGAGCGGCGTTTACGAGCCCTCCGTCAGCTTGATCGCGTGCGTTTGGCGCATCTGCGCAGCAACGGATTTTTCGGCGCCCTCTATGCCCTGGCCTTGGGCGGCGGGTTCTGGTACGTGGCAGCCCAAGCCAGCGCTGGGAATCTGACAGTGGGCGACATTGCCCTCTATCTTGGCGCCATCACGCAGACTGAAACGGCGCTCCGTTACATCGGTCAATGGGCAGGCAGGCTCTACGAAATGACACTGCAGCTTGACACCATCTTCAACTTCCTGGAACACAGCCGTCCGCAGATCGCCCTACCCGCTCCTTCCGATGCCCTCGACGCACCCAAACTCCTGCAACAGGGCATCACGTTGCAATACGTCACGTTCAAGTACCCGGAAGGCGAAAGCAATGTTCTGCAGTCCGTCAGCGCAACGCTTCCAACCGGCAAGGTGACGGCCTTGGTGGGTGTCAACGGCGCGGGCAAGAGCACCCTGGTCAAGCTGCTCACGCGCATGTACGACCCTTCAGCCGGACACGTTCTACTGGACGGAAAGCCCTTGCACGCCTACGATCTGGAGAGCCTCCGGCGGCGCATCGCGGTCGTCTACCAAGACTTTGCGCGCTTTGCCTTGAGCCTGGGGGAGAACATCACGGTAGGCAGCGGCGGTCTGGACGCGAGCGACGAGCGCATGCGGCAGGCGGCAGCGTGGTCCGGGGCCGACCAAGTTGCTGCCGGTCTCGCGCAAGGCTATGACACGCAACTCACCCGGCGTTTCTCCGGCGGGACTGAGCTATCGGGAGGAGAATGGCAAAAAGTGGCGCTGGCGCGCGGCTTCATGCGCGATGCCGCCTTCGTCATTCTGGACGAGCCCACCGCCGCGCTGGACGCCGAAGCCGAATATCATCTCTTCCAACGTTTCCGCGAGTTGGTTGCCGGCAAGACCGCCCTCATCATCTCCCACCGCTTCTCGACGGTGCGCATGGCGGACAACATTCTTGTTTTGGAAGACGGCGCCATCATAGAGAGCGGCTCCCACGAAGAACTCATGGCCGCGAACGGTCGTTACGCGACGCTCTACGCGATGCAGGCAAGCTGGTACCGCTAAGCAAGGTTCCGACTATGGAAACACCACACGGCAAGCCTAACGCAGCATCGAAGCAGTTGATCCCACTAGGCGTTCACCCTTTGCCCTAGGAGCCAGTTTGCGATCTTCCTAAGGAGACCTTTGCGTAACTTCAGCCAGCGGTGCAAGAAATACTCCCTCTCCCGGCGGGAGAGGGCCGGAGTGAGGGGATTCCTGCTTGTACTGTCCTTATCTACCTCTAAGACCTATACGAAAGTGTGCAAAATCGGTGAAAACGGCCCAGACTGCGGGGATTCCCCCTCACCCTAACCCTCTCCCGGCGGGAGAGGGGACTTTCTCGCCTCGGCAAGGGTTATGCAAAGGTCTCTTAAGGGGGAGACTGCAAAGCCGACAAAAACCGTTCGTGCTGAGCTTGTCGAAGTATGAACGGCAATTCGCCAACTTTCGGTGGTTCCATTCACCCTTCGACAAGCTCAGGGCTAACGTTGCTCGTGCAAACAAAACGGTTATTGAACATACTCTGAGCGCGGGGGACACCCCCCGCCCAACGCTAGAGCCGTGACTTTGGCAATTCTCGATATCTCTCCAACGTGCAGGCGAATTGGTACCGCTAGGGCAATCCGTCAGTCTCCCCTCTCAAGTATCGCCACCGCAAAGCGTGCCCCTTGATGCTTCTGCCCTATCAGTGTCAAGAGTGAATACAATACCTCTATCAATTAATTGAATAATGAATTCAGTGTAACTTGACTTCTGTTACAACATAGGTCTATAATCTTAAACAATATGTTTACGATTGATGGCAATGCGCAATTCTCCTAGAAATAGAGAGCCGCACGCAAGAACGGAGTATATGAACGAAGTGGCGGCAGGCACACCCCTCATCGAAGCACACAGCCTCACCAAGCATTACGGCAAGACAATCGCGCTGCACGAAGTTGATATGCAGGTTCGCGCAGGCATCACGGGCTTGTTGGGGCCGAACGGCGCGGGCAAGAGCACTGCCATGAAGCTCTTCTTGGGATTGCTAAGGCCCACCGCCGGTGCGGCGACGGTCTTAGGTGAGAGACCGTACGAGAACGTGGCCGTGCGCACGCGCCTAGGCTACATGCCGGAGCACGACTGCCTGCCCGACTTTCTGACGGCATCGGAATTCCTGAGCCACATGGCCCAAATGAGCGGCATTCCACCTAAACACGCCCGCACGCGCGCCGCCGATATGCTCCGGCACGTCGGCCTGGACGAGGAACGCTACCGCCATCTTAGAGAATACTCAACCGGCATGAAGCAGCGCGTAAAGTTGGCGCAAGCCCTGGTGCACGATCCCGTGATGGTGCTGCTGGATGAGCCGACTGCCGGCCTTGACCCCGGCGGGCGCGAGGAGATGCTGGAGTTAGTCCGGCGCACCGGCACGCAGTTCGGCATCAATATCATGCTTTCATCGCACCTTATGGGCGACGTCGAGAGTACCTGCGAACGCATCATCGTGATCGAAGGCGGCAGCATTGTCGAGCAGGGCGACGTGTCCGAATTCACGCAGGAAACTGAAACCTTCAACATTGACGTGGACGACCGTCGTGAAGAGGTGATCGCCGCGCTTGAAGCCCGCGGCATTGTGGCAAGAATCAGCGGCGGATCGGTGGTTGTCCGGCTCCATAGCGACGAGCAACTTGACGACGTGCGCGACGCGCTTGCAGAATCTGAGGCGCGGTTGCGCAGACTTGCCCCCGGCCGCGGCCAACTTGCAGACATCTTCCGAAGGAGTGCGGAGTGAGCCAAGCGCAAGGCGAAATCTACGATCTCGGCTACCAGCACTACGACGGACCCCGCGGCGGCAGGCTGCAAGCCGTGCGGTCGCTCTGGGTCAACAGCTTTCGCACAACCGTCGGTCTGGGGCGGGGCGCGCGCGCCAAGATCCTGCCGGTGCTCATGTCGCTTTTCGTCATCGCTCCTCCGGCCGTCTTCCTCGTGCTGGCAGCGATTTCGCCGGTAGCGACGCAGGTCAGCCACGCCGATTTCTATGAAGCTACCTCCATCCTCCTGCTGCTCTTCTCAGCTATCATCGCCCCGGAACTGCTCATACCCGATCGGCGAAACGGCGTGACCACCCTCTACTTGGTGCGTCCGTTAACCGCCTTCGACTATGTGACCGCCCGCTGGTCTGCCTTCCTCACTGTTGCGCTGCTGGTCACTTTGTTCGGCCAAACGCTCGTACTTATCGCTAACCTGCAAGTTGCCGACCAGGTGGGAGAGTTCCTCCGAGAAAACTGGCTGGACATACCAAGATTCATCTTGGCAGGCCTGATCATCACGGTGTTTGTCACCACAATTCCAATGGCTGTCGCCGCGCTTACCGACCGGCGGGCGTATGCCGCCGCGTTTGTCATTGCCGCATTTGTAATCACAACACCCATGTCGGGACTACTCACAACGGAGTGGTGCGAGAGTTCGACAACGTATGCTATTCGCGATGGCGAGGTAAACACAGAATTCGGAGAAGAAGAATGCAGGCGCATAACCGGCGACTACGCCAAGTGGTTCGTGCTGCTCGACGTGGGCCGCGCGCCCACGCACCTCAGCGATCTCTTGTTCGATAACGATACGCCGGATGAGGCCTCGGCGCTGGTGGCGGAACTCCCTCGAGCCGTGCCCATCGCGTGGTATGGTCTCTTGGTGCTCGGGCCGGGCGCAGTCCTGCTGTTGCGGTATCGGAGCATGAGCATATGACGGCTGCCAACACCCCAGTCATCGCCGTGAACAGCATCTCGAAGTGGTATGGCAGCGTCGTTGCCGTAAATGACGTTACGCTTGGCATTGAGCCGGGAATTACCGGCTTGCTGGGGCCGAACGGCGCAGGCAAGACCACGCTCCTCAAGATGATCGAGGGACTAGCCTCCCCGTCGGACGGCAGAGTAACCATCTTTGGCGAAACGCCGCGCAACAATCCGGACCTCTTCCGCCGCGTTGGCGTCATGTCGGAGCACGAAGCGGTGTACGGATTCCAAACCGGCAGGCAATTCGTGGAGTTCTCGGCAAAACTGCACGGCGTCACCGCCATTGATGCGGCAACCGCTCAGGCTATTGAGCGGGTTGGGCTGGCCGACGCACAGCACCGGCCGCTGGGTACCTACTCGCGCGGCATGCGCCAACGCATGCGCCTGGCGTCAGCCATCGTGCACGAGCCGGTGGTCATCATCCTCGACGAGCCTCTGAACGGCACCGATCCGCGCCAGCGCATTGAATTTCACGATCTCATGCGTCGACTGGCCGCAGAAGGCCGCACGATCTTGATTTCCTCACACATTTTGGAAGAAGTCGAAACCCTGGCCGACCGCATTTTGCTCATGGTGAGCGGAAAACTCGCTGCTTCCGGCGACTACCGGGCGATTCGCGCCAAGCTGGACGAGCAGCCGTACAACGTGCGTATCGTCTCCAGCGACCCGCGCAAAATGGCGGCGGCGCTCGTGGAGTTGGAAAGCATCGAATCCGTATCACTGGGGGCAGACGACGACGTCATCGTCCTCAGCAAGAACGTGGCAGTGCTCCAGCGCTCGCTCGCCCGCATCGCCCAAGACCGCTGCATTCGCCTAGAGCGCGTAGAACCGCTGGATGATTCGCTCGAGAGCGTCTTCAGCTACATTGTGGAGGGCTAGATGGCTGAGATATTCCGGCTTACCCTCAGGCAGCTTCTCGGCCGTTGGCGTGTGCTCGTCATTCTGCTCCTCGCCTCCCTACCGTCGCTGCTCGTGCTTCTGATTAGATTCATTGGTGAAGGAGAAGTCGCCTTTCATGGTGAGTTCATAGAGGTCATCATCGACGGCATGATCATTGGCGGCATCATGCCCATCGTTACCATGGCATTGGCGACCGCAGCATTTGGCAATGAACTTGAAGACAAGACGTTGTACTTCCTGGTCCTGAAACCGGTCTCGCGTGTATCCATCGTGGTTGCCAAGCTGACGGCCACCTTGGTTGTGGCTCTGCCGCTGGTGGTGGCAAGCGGCGTCGTAGCGTCAGCCCTGGTTGGAGCAGAGCCGCGACAATTCGGCATACTCGCAATCGCACTGGCAGCGGGTGTGACTGCTTACGCGTCAATCTTTACGTTTGCCGGGCTCCTGACTCCGCGCGCGCTTGCGTACGGTCTGGTCTACGTGCTCGTGTGGGAGGGATTGCTCAGCACAATTTTGAGCGGCATTCGCTACCTCAGCGTGCGGGGCTACACGCTCGCGCTGCTCCACGGCATCGACGAGGAGAGTTTTGCAGTCTTCACAGGGCGGGTAATCGAATTCCCCGCCGCCATGGTTGGCACGGGCGTAGTGATCGCGGCCTTCTTCCTGCTGGCGCTGTATCGCCTGCGCACGATGGACGTGCCTTAGGGACAGATGAACTAGACGATGTAACGTACCACGGTTTAGGGCTGTGAAGCACTCGCTGTGTGTTCTGTCCGTTCAGTGGGTGCTGACTGCGGTCCACGTCACGTCAGAGATTGCCAGTCTTCGCACTCATTACAAGAGATAGGGAGTTAATTCAGAAAGCGAAGTGACTTCTAAATCGGGTTGGGCATCATTCTTACTCCGTAGTAATCCGTCCCGATTCAGCCACACCGAACTAAGACCGGCCGCATTCGCTCCAGCAACGTCAGCCGCCAGGCTATCTCCCACGTGCCACACTTTCTTGCCGGATACACCAAGTGCCTTGAGCACAACAGCAAACGCACGTTTATCCGGTTTGGCCGCGCCAGTCTCCCCAGAAATGGAAAAAGCGCTAAACCAACTGGCGATACCCATAGCCTCGATTTTATTTCGCTGTGTGTCGGCGGCGCCATTCGTCACCAGAGCTACTGGCACGCGTGCCTCCCGCACGGCACTTATGAGTCCCGCTACGTCAGTGAATGGCTGATAGGAGTCCCAGGCAAAGCGCAAATGAGTCTTTGCTGCCAATTGAGCGAGTGATTCATCATTGTAGCCACACGCCTGAAGTGTTCTGCGCCAGGTTTCAAGAGTGAGATCCGCGCCGCTCAATCTGCCGAGCGTCCAAGCGTCAAGCCTCTCTGGTCCATAGGTACTGAACACTGCGTGATTGGCCTCCTGCAGTAGCTTTGCCTCTAGCTCCGGTCGCAGCAACGCAAGCTCTTCGCAGGTTTGCGCGACAGACTGCGGAAAAAAGCTACCGTCCAGCAGTGTATCGTCCAAATCAAGAAGAAGTGCGTGCAGTCGTTTCACATACAACCTCAGCGACATCTCACTCCCAAATCATAGAGAGGAGTACATCTGTCCACACATTACTAATCTCTTCTCTCCCCCTGCCGCCGCCCTATCTCAACCAGTCTCAATGCGGCCGAAGTCTCGAAGCACCCGTAGATTCTTCAAGGTCATCCGGGCCTGCCATTCGCGATTCGCGACTTCCCACGCCTCAGGATGCTGGTCGCCCCATGAGAAGTTTGGCGACCACGCGCCATCCTCTCCCTGTTGGTCGATCTCGAAGTCCAAATTCATCGCCACCTCATCCGCAAGCCCGGCCGCCAGCGGTGAATCCGGAGACGAAACCAAGTAGAGGGGCTTGAGCACGTAGCCGGTCAACTGCTCCGGCTCGCGCGCGACCCCATGCGCCGCCGCCTTGGACAGTTTTGCCCACACACGGTCTCTGTAGGACTTCGGCAGCGATTCAGTTTCCGCGAGGCTGACATAGCAAATGATGTCGTGCATCTCCACTTCATCGGGCAGCGCATCCAAGTGATCGAAAACTGCAAAGGTTACCGCCTCCAGCAGTTCCGCCGGCACCGCCTCAATATAGTCGTGCAGGTATCCCACAATCTCCACGCGCGGGTTAACCAAGAAGCCGCCAAAGCCCGCTTCGCTGCTGGCGTAATCCCACCACGGCGCGTGGGGCGCATCCTCAACCTCGGGCGGAATGATCGGCCACACCTGCCGGGATGCATCATAGGACTCGAGAAGATACGCAATCCCCCTTCGTACCAAGGGATGGTCCGCGGGGACACGAAGAGACCGGAAGTTCTGGAATGCCACCGTCGTTGCAATCACCGACGACGCCGGTGTTCTAAGATCGGGCTCCAAACCGTGGCCGAACCCGCCGTCGTCATTCTGATAGTCGGCTAATGCAGCCAGGACATTGTCAATAGTGCCATCTTCAAAATGGTAAGCAAGCTGCGCTCGGTCCAGGTCTCTGCCCTGTTCACTTACGAAAGCCTTGGCACGCTGAAATGCCGCCTGTGATAGTCGTTTCATTATCAATCCTCGTCTTCGAGAGGCCGGAGTACTCGTTCAATTGGCCTCACGTATTAAATCTAATTCGAGGATAGCACACACTATATTCGCTGCTCATGCATGGCTGAAATCAACGGCAATTCAATGTCGATCAAGTCCTTGAAAATTGCGTCCAATTGTCGGTAACTGCTATATTAGGGGCGAAGCGGCTTGAGCGAGCGAAAGGAGGAGAAGTATAGCGTAGCAGCAGCCGCACTACGATCCGTGTCTTTGCATATAACGGACTCTTCCTCATTAAGGAGGGTAACGATGGCGGATACACTATCTCGGCGAAACATTCTACGCGGCGCGTTGGTGACTGGCGCGGTTGCGATTTCAGCAGCCTGCGGCGCTGTACCGGTAGCGCCAATGGAGTCAGAAAAGGCCCCTGAGGCGCCTAAGGCGGCGGAAGCGCCCAAGGATGAAGGCCCAAAGACTATCAACTTCCTCCACGTGCTTGAAGGCCAGAATGAGACCTGGAGAAACGGCTGGGCAGAGGTGGTAGAGACGTTTGAGGCCAAGAATCCCGGTCACAAGGTAGAAATTGCCGACTCTGCGTTTGGCGAGTTGCCGACCAAAGCGGCGGCTGCCCAAGCGGGCGGGCTCAAATTTGACATCATTTACGGCTATTTTGGGTGGGTAGGTACCTTTGTCGCGGGCAACATCGTCCAGGCCCTCGATCCCATCATTGCCACGGACCCAGCCATCGATCCCGCCAACTTCCATGATGCTGCCAAGTGGATCCATAAGGGCCAGAACTACGGCGTGGCCTGGTGGATCAACTCGCGGGAAATCTGGTACAACAAGAGCCTCATCGTCAATGCCGGTCTCAAGACTCCGACCGAGCTCGAGGCTGAGGGTAACTGGACCTGGGAAGCTGCCCTGGAAGCAGCCCAGAAGCTAACCCAGCGCGAAGGCGATGAAGTCGTGAAAGGCGGTCTCGGCACGCAGCCGAACTACCCATCCGTGCTGACGTATTACTCATGGGCCTGGGGCGCCGACTTCTGGAACCCGGATTGCTCGCAGGCCGGCTTCGGCAGCGATGAATTCCGCGAGGCGCTCCAGTTCCAAGCGGACACCTTTACGAAGCACAGAGTGCAGGGCGGGAACTACTTCGAGGGCAACACGGCCATCTATCACACCGGGCACTTCCAAATCCGGCGCATCAATGAACAGGTCACGCCCACAAACCTGTTTGAGGTTGGCATGGCGCCGGTTCCTAATGGGCCGGGTGGTCGCAAGGCCGCCTATGCCGTGGTAGCCATCCACCTCGGTTCTCAGGCCGAGAACGTCGAGGGTGGCTGGGAGTTCATCAAGCACACGGTGATCGGCGACCTGCAGGAGATTTGGATCCCGCAGGGCGGCGGACGCTATCCGGCGGATTTGCGCCGGGAGCCGATCACGACCAAGGACTTTGAGGACGCCAGCGTCTACAAGAAGATGGCGGAAATTGCCAACGCGACGCCGACACTCATCCAACAGGGCGACTTCAACGATATCTGGCGCAACGAGACGTGGCCGGCAATCTTGGAGGGCTCGCTCACCGTACCCGAAGCGCTGCAAAAAACGCAGGATCAAGTCCAAATTTGGCTGGACGATCGCGGTTGTCTCTGGTAGACCTGTCTACTGAGCCGGGGGAGCATGACCTGCTTCCCCGGCTCTTTTTTGTACAATGCAAGCACTGGGAATTCAGGGTGTTAGCCTAGGCACGAGAAGCACGTTCAACTTGCCTGGCGTACTGAGATCGGGGAGAGGTAAAACATGGCTCGACTGGCGAAAGTTGCCGTCTGTTCCACGCCGAACACGGTCGTTGGCGAAAGTGATGAGGAGCGCTACGAGTTCAACCTAAGCAATGCTGAAGAACTGCTCCATGAAGCGGCGGCGCAAGGGGCGGACATCGCCTGTCTGCCGGAGGCCTTCACCATTCGCGGCATAAGCAACGGCGGGACTAAACACCGCTGGCGCGAACCGGTGCCCGGCGGCGAGACCTTTCGACGCATGGCGGCAATCGCTCAGCAGCACGGCATGTATGTCGTGGCTCCGGTAGTTGGCGTGGAGGATGGGATTCACCGTAACGTGGCGATGGTCATCGCTCGCAACGGCGACTACATCGGCGGCTATCACAAGGTCCACCTCACCGTCACTGAAGACGAAGTGTGGGGCCTCACCGCCGGCGACTCCTGGCCGGTCTTCGACCTCGATTTCGGCAAGATCGGCATCACCATCTGCTACGATGTCTTCTTCCCGGAGGGGTACCGCATACTCGCGCTCAAAGGCGCCGACATCATTTTTCATCCCACCATGTACAGCATGTACGGCGAGGTCGGCTGGGAGGCCGTGATCCAGTCTCGCGCCATCGATAACTGCGTCTACGTTTGCCCGGTGAACTACGGCTTCACCGATCACGAACCCTGGATGCCGGGCATGTGCCTCAATCGCAGCAGCATAATCGGACCGGACGGCATCACGCTGGCGGACCGCGGCCGCTACTGGGGCGTGGCCGTTGCAACGCTCGACCTCGACCGCCCCCGCATGGTCTACCGGGGCGGAACAACCGGCCTCGCGAGCTTCCGCGAAGATGCCTGGAACCACCGCCGCCCGGATACCTATGGCGAGTTGCTGGACTATGGGTATTGGGTCGACGATTCGAGCCGAATGTCAGCGAAAAGGCCTGCGAAGGTGGAAGTCTAGTACCGTTCTGACCTAGATTCAGAGCCGTACGAGACGCCGAATCCGTTCCCTCTCCTGGGAGGGAGACACCGATTTTGTTCCCTCTCCTGGGGGGAGACACCGATTTTGTTCCCTCTCCTGGGGGAGAGGGTTAGGGTGAGGGCGACAAGCAAGAGTACGACCGAAGGCTAGGGTTACTTTCTCGCCCTTTCCAGTAGTTGCTCCGCGTGCTTGAGTGCACCGCACACCTCTATTTCAATCAATCTGCAAAGGAGACTGGCGCATGCTCATCGACACCAACGACTTCGTCACACTACGCATCGCTGAGAACGAAGTCCTCGAACCCGATAAGACCGCCCTGATCATCATCGACATGATGAACCGGTTCTGCAATCCGGTGTGGCTGGCGCAGGGGAACCGACACGCCAAAGAGTGGTTCGCGCAAGAGCTCAGCTATGTGATTCCCAACGTCACCGACGCGCTCCACAGGTTCCGCGCGGCCGGCGCGCTCGTCGTCCATGCCGTCTGCGCCAGGTGGACGCTTGACAAGCGAGATGCTCCACTCCACATGCAAGCCAGAGACTACGACCTGTTCGATAGCCCCGCCATGTCGGTGATCGATCAGTTGGCGCCTCTGCCTGGGGAAATGCTGGTACGCAAAACGACCGGCTCCGTCTTTACCGGCACGGGACTGGAGTATCTGCTGCACAACGCCGGCATCGAAAACCTGGTGCTGTGCGGTCAGTACGGCAGCGCCTGCGTCTTCTATTCCCTGATTCAAAGCAGGGAACTCAACTTCAAGAAGCGGCTCTGGCTGGAGGACTGCATCCTCTACAGCAATGAACGCAACAAACACCTGTTCCCTGCCCTCGTCGGCCAGCACTGGGCCAAACTGGCAAATCGGGAAGAGGTCGCCCGCGCGCTCGCTCCGGCTGCCGTGGCAACAGGCTGACCACGAACAGCGGCAACAAGGCAGATACTTGGATGCTGAGAGATACGTGATTGGCTTGGGCAAACGTGAGAGCGTCCCCTCTCCACCAACCGAGACCCTTGCACTTACCATACGCGGAGCGGATCAGTCCCCTCTCCCGTCGAGGGAGAGGGTTAGGGTGAGAGTGAATCCCTCCACATTCCGAACTGTTTTTCAAAAGTCCCTGAAGGGCAGTGCAAGTCTATACAATCTATCGTCGTAAAGGCCTGCAAGAAGTTCCCGAAAACTATTGCCCCTAGCTTAGAGCCTGCCGCGGTTGAGCTCGGCTAGGGACAATTTCCAGCCCGGATTGTGATAGAGCCATCTCTGAAGGTTCTTCTTGATGGGGGGCCACTCGCTGTCCAGCAGCGCGAACCAAGCGGTATCCCGATTGCGTCCCTTGACGATCATGTGCTGTTTGAAGATGGCCTCAAAGCTGAAGCCGAGGCGTAGAGCCGCCGTCCGCGAACGGGCGTTCAGGGCTTCGCACTTCCACTCCACCCGCCGGTAGTTGAGCCTGTCGAAGACCTCGCACAGCATGAGGTACACAGCCTCGGTATTTGCCTGTGTCCCCTGCGCGTCCGCCGCATACCAGATGTGGCCCAATTCCAAACGCCGCATTTCCGGCGCAATGTTGAGAAAGCTCGCCATCCCCACCCGCCGCTGAGATTCATGGTGGTGCACGGTGAAGAAGAGCGGATCATCGGACGCTGCCCTCTCTTCGAGCCAGCGTTGCATGTCCTCTGCCGTCTCAAAGGGGCCGTACGCCATGTATTCCCAAACGAGTTCTCTGATGGCGGAGCCATGTGTGCCCAGGAAGAGTTGGTTCACATCCGCCGCGGCGTCAACCGGCGATAGCGTGACAAACTGCCCGGCATAGTCCGTCCGTCGGGGCAATTCGCCCTGGCCTGCGGGTTCCACGACGTCGCCGCGTGGGTGAGAAGATTGATTCATGAAAAGTCCACGTTATGTCAACTTTAGACCTGTCCGGCCCTCGCGACAAGGGTAGTCGCTCGTTGCGCTTCTCCGCACCTAGACCAATCTCGCTACAGGGTCCATCACCTCAGGCCCTTTATTCCGGGTATTGTTTACCAAGGTCGAGACCTCAAACGCGTCCACTTCATCGTCAGGGTACGGCGCAATCGCACTGGCCAGCGCCAAGGGATCTTCCACATCCTTATCCAGCCAGAACGACTCCATTGCCTGCGGTAGAATCACCGGCATGCGGTCGTGGATGGGACTGAGAAACTCGTTTGCCGACGTGGTAATGATTGTGCATGACTTTACTAACTCACCCTCCGGGTCTTTCCATGTCTCCCACAGGCCGGCAAAGGCGAAGGGTTCGCCCGACTTTAGCGTGATCCGCATGGGCCGTTTCTGCTTGCCGCCGAGCTTTTGCCACTCATAGAAACCGTCGGCGAGAACCAAGCAGCGCCGCTTGCGCAGCGCGGTGCGAAAACTCGGCTTTTCCGCCACGGTCTCGCCTCTGGCATTTATCATCCGGTAGCCAATCTTCACATCCTTGGCCCAGAACGGAATCAACCCCCAGCGCATGTACGCGGCGCGGCGCTCACTGTGGCTCGTGACGGTCAGCACCTGCTGCGTGGGCGCGATGTTATAGGCCGGTTCGTGCTTGATATCATCGGCGGCAAATTCAAAGCGCATAGCGAGCTGTGCGATATCCGCTTTGAGGCTATATCTACCACACATGCTCCCCTCCGTTCAGTATGGCATTGAGCACTCTTAGTCGTTGCATTATCCCATACTTGCGCGGCGTTTGGCACCGGCCATCCTGTTCTTAGTGCCAGTCGTGAGAGGCTGGCATGGGCACGGAGGCGTCGAGCGCCCGCACCGCTGAGACGATGACGTTGGTGGTGCCGTCCCAGCGCGAGACCTCGCCGGTCGCCAGGATCACCTGGCTGCCCAGCGCGCGCCGGTGGCGGGCAAAGACCCGCGGCCAGAGGATGAGCTGGATGCTCCCCACCTCGTCTTCGATGGTGATGAACACCGTGCCGTCCCTGCCGCGTGGGTGCTGCCGCGCCACCGGCCACCCGGCTACCTGTATTCGTTCACCCTCTTTCACGTCTTCTATTGCGACGGTGGGCAACACATTGGGACCGAGCGAGGGTCGGAAGTGCTCCATCAGGTGCCCCTTGGGATAGATGCCCATGACGGCATACTCGCCCACCATCCGCTCGAAGTCATTAAAGTCTGCCAACCGAGGAATACTGTCTGCCGTCGCCACCGCGAAGGCGCGCTGCCCGTGCTTGGCGGGGCGCATAGCGAGACCGGCGTCCCAGAGCGCCTCCCTCCGATTCTGCGTCTTCTCCGAAGCCGGCGTCTTCTCCGAAGCCGGCGTCTTCTCCGAAGCCGGCGTCTTCTCCGAAGCCGGTACATCCTGCGGATTCGGCGTCCTTGACGAAGTCAGCGCCTTCAATGAAGTCGGTGTATCCTGAGGATGCGGCGTCTGCGACGAAGCCGGCGTGATCTTATCGAAAGCCCTAACTTCATCAAAGGCCCCTGCCTGCACCAGCGATTGCACCGCCTGGGGCTTCACCCCCGTGCGCCGCACGAATTCGCTCGCGCCGGTGTACAGGCCGCCGCTCTCCCGCTCGGCAACGATGCGCTGCGCCATCTCCGCGCCCACGTCCCTGATGAACCGCAACCCCAGCAGCACCGCGCCCTCCGTAGGAGTGCACCGCACCTGGCTGCGGTTCACGCACGGATTCCGGAACGGCACGCCGAAGCTCTGCGCGTCCTGCTTGAGTGTTTCCAGCGGATAGAAACCCATGGGCTGATTGTTCATCAAGCCGATGAAGAATTCCAGCGGATAGTAGCGCTTCAGCCACGCGGCCTGGTAGGCAGTGATGGCAAAGGCGTGGCTGTGGCTCTCCGGAAACATGTAGTGACCGTTGATCTTGGCGAAGATCTTTTCCGCAATTGCATCGGGAACCCCCCTACTTTGAGAGCCTTTTAAAAAATATTGCCAGTGCATGGCGATGAGGTGCGCGTTATTGGGCTTGGTGAAGGCCCGCCGCACTTCGTCGGCTTGCGCAGCCGTCATGCCGGCCACGTCCATGATGAGCTGCACCACCTGCTCCTGCCACACGATGATGCCGTAGCCCCGCTCCAGCGCGCGCTGCTCCAAGGGATGGTCGTAGTCCCAGGCGACGCCGTGCCGGTACCGCTCGACGAACTGCGAGACCGCGCTCCCCTGCACGCCGACACCGGGACGGATGAGCGCCACTTGATAGGCCAAGTCCAGCAGAGTCCGCGAGCGCAGGCGTTGCCCCATCTTGAGTTGCGCGGGCGACTGCAGCAGAAAGATGCCGATAGAGCGTCCCGCGTTGATCATGTCGTATACCTGCGAGTCTTCAGGATCGATCCGGCTCAGGTCCGGCCGCGTGCCTTCTCCGGCTTCAATCAGGTCCAGCGCCTCTTCGATCTGATCGAGCACCGGCAGCGAGAGCAGATCGATCTTGGCAAAGTTGGCGTCCGCCACGGAGTCCTTGTTCCAGTCCATGATGAAGCGGCCCTCCATGGCGCCGGCGCGGATGGGCACCAACGCCGAAATGGGCTTGTCGCTCAGGATCATACCGCCGACGTGTTGACCGAGCCCCTTGGGCGCATCCATGAGCGCCGGCCCTAACTCGATGAGGTCGCGCCACCCCGCAGCCGTGACTTTATCCTTAAAGGCCGGCAGCGCCAGCATCTCCTCCTTGAGACTGGCGGCATGGTGCGAGTGGAGTTGCTTCGAAAGGAGCGAGAGGTCTTCTTTGGGCAGTCCTAGCGCCTTCCCCAGGTCTTGGATGATGCCTTTGACGGAATAAGTAGCGATGGCGCCCGCCAGCACAGCGTATTCCGGTCCAAAGTGGCGGTGCACCCGCTCCAGCAACGGGTCTCTGAGCTCGCGTGGAAAGTCCAGGTCGATGTCGGGCAGCATGGTCATGTCGGCGGAGATGAAGCGCTCCAGGGTGAGATTCCACTTGAGTGGATCCACGTGGCTGATGCCGATGAGGTAACCGACCAAGAGCGCCACCGACGAGCCGCGCCCGCGTCCCGGCGGCCGCTCCTCCAGCGGCGTTTCAGGGCTCACCAAGCCGCGCTCCACCATGATCTGCTGTGCAATGCCCACGATCTCGCGGTACAGCAACAGAAAACCCGCGAGGTTGTGCTTCTCGATCAGATCGAATTCCTCGTCCAGCCGCGCCTGTATCCGTGCGGTTATCCCACCGTAGCGCCGCACCGCCGCCGTCTCGCAGAGCGTGCGCAAATACTGTGTGAGCGTGAAACCCTCGGGCACGGCGGGATCGGGGAGCGTGTAGCCCAGATCGGTGCTGAGGTCGAAGGCGCATTGCTCTGCGATTTTTATGGTATTGGCAATAGCCGCTGGATAGCCTTTTAAAATATGTGCCATCTGGGCGTGGGACTTCAGGTGGAGGTGGTGGTTGGGTTTGAGGTGGGGCAGGGCCTGGTCGATGGTGATATTGCGCTTGGCGGCCTCGAGCGCGTGCTGCAGCCGGTAGCGCTCCGGCGCGTGATAATGCACGTCGTTGGTAGCGACCACGGGCACACCGGCGTCCTGGGCAAGCCGCGCCAGTTCGCCATTGCGCTTGGTGTCGCCGCGCAGCAAGTTCTGCTGCAACTCCACGTAGACCGCGCCGTGGTTGTCTTCGACAAGGTCGCCGTCTTCGACAAAGTCGCGGTCTTCGACAAGGTCGCGGTCTCGGCCTGGGTTGCCGTACCATTCCACGTACTCTTGCAGCAGCGCCAGCGCCGTTTGGTGGCGACCGGCCTCGACCAAGCGCGCCAGCGGCCCGTCACGGCCGCCGGTGAGCAAAATCAGGCCTGCGGCATGGGTGGGAAGATGGGCCGGGTCCAGCCGCGGCTCCCTGCGGTCGACGGCGTTCGCCAGCGTGAACAGACGCGCAAGGTTGGCATAGCCCTCCCGCGTCTTGGCCAAGAGGACGATACGCGAACCGTCCAGCAAGGTGAGCTCGCCGCCGGTGATAGGCCGAATATCCAGGCTGTTGGCGAGGCGCGCGAAATCCAGCGCTCCGCAGAGGTTGGTGTCGGTCAGGGCAAGCGCAGGGTAACCGAACGCCTTGGCCTGGGCGAGCAACTCGTGTGTGTGGGAAGCTCCCGTTCCAAAGGAGTAGAAGCTCTTGGCGTGCAACTCAACGTATCCGGCGGACTGCGACCTTGTCGAAGACTGCGACTTTGGTCCGACGGACCGCGACTTCGGTAAAGACATGGGCTATCTCTATGCGGCTTGCTGATACCAGCGCCCATCTCGCCGGTCGCGGAACAGGGTAAGCGGAATGCCGTCCGCCCGCCGCACCCGGTAGTAGGTACGCGTCAGCGGCGCGGCCAGCCACCAGAGATCGAAGCACCACTGGTCGTCGATGCCGACCACCTGGTGCCAGCGGTTCTTGAGGCGTACGGCTATGGGCCGGTTATCTTCGCCTGCCCGCACTTCCGCAGCCGTGGGCGTCGCGAGCGGTTTCATGCTGTCTTTCACCGCCGGATCGAGGGGCACCTGTAGCGCGCGCAACTCCGGCGCGGGATGCCAAGGGGCAATATCCACCACGCGGAACAGCGCGCGCTTGCCCTGCATACGGGCTTGGAGCTGCCGCTCAGCTTCTACCAAGCGGTCGGTCCTATCCTTGCGGACGTCGCGGAGCAGTCCCATCTGCGTGGCGGCCTCGCCCGTCAGCTTTGCCAGGGTGAGGGTCACTTCCTCGACGGGCGCAGGCGGATAGTCGGCTTCCAGACGGTTTCTGATGATGCGCGCCGCCCGCTCGCAACCGACGCCGTGCTTGAAGTTGATGACCTTCTCCCACGGCGGCTGCGACTGCGTCGAAATCGACTGGAAAAGGCTGCACTGTACGGTGGCCTGTTCCGCATAGCGTCCCCGCATCTGCGGCTGCGCGTACGCGCTCTTCAGCAAACCGTCCAGCGTCACCAGGAAGAGTTCCAGGGAGGTGGAGACAAACGGCAGCGTGACGTGCGCGGTGACGGACTCCTCATGCTTCAGCGGGACGAAGGGGTCGTCGTCAATGCCGTGGCAGAGCTGCCAGGCCCGGGTACCGTCAGCGCCGAACTGGTCGCTGAGTTGGTCTACGCGCATGGCCGCCACGTCGCCCAAGGTGCGCAAGCCAAAGCGCTGCAGGCGCTCGTGCACTGCGGCAGGGAGCGGCAGCAGCGTAACCGGGTGCGGCGCTAAGAACGCCGCCGCATACTCAGGTACCCGCGTTACCGCACCCGCCCGGCCGGCTTGGGCCGCGACCAGCGCGGGGAATTTCGCGTCTGCCACACCCACACGCGGCGCGAGGTCTACGGGGATTGCGCTCAGCAAGGCGGCAACGAGCCGCTCTTCACCGCCGTAGAGAGTCTCAAGCCCGTCCAGGCGCACGTACGCGCTGCCCAGCGCCGCATGCTCTACCCGGTCGCTAATCTCCTGCAAGGAGGTAAGCACCTGCCGGAAAGTCCGCCGGTACGCCGGTTCGTCGGCTTCGATGACGACGGTGTCGGCATTATGGGAGAGCGCCTCTTCCAGCGGCATGCCCACCGCTACCCCGGTGACGGCCGGAAAGACATCAATGACCCGGGGGGTTCCCGCCGAGCGGTCGACGATCACGGCCGGCATTGCCGCCAGCGCGGGCTGCCGCCGCAACTCGCACTTGGCGCGCAAGTGGGTAATGAGCACACAGGCAACCTTCACGATGCCTCACTCTCGTCTCGAATCCTATGGCATAAATGCCGTTTTGCATGTATGCCGTTGCCACTTAAGAACTTCCTTTTTGCACAGAAACCGCAATGGAGAGATCAGAAGTTCAGAATGGCGTGACGAAAGGGGGCAGGCCGCCCTGGGCGAGGACTTTGAAGCTGGTGTTGGCTGTCTGTGGCAGCGCCAAATCGTACTGATCCAGCTTTTCCTTGAACCGGCGTTCAACCTCCGCAGCAGACGGTAACGATTCACTGTCAGCAATACCCAGCCAGAACCGAATCGCCGTCTCCCGCTGGGCGGCCGTCCTGGCTACAGCGCGCCAGTCGCAGCGCGTAGAACCGCTAACCGTCGTACCGCGCACCGCAAGATGCACCGGGGATGCCTCTCCTAGTCGCAGCCCCTTCTCCAAGACATCCTCGGTGCTATTAGCTCTTCCCTCACCAGTGTATGCCGCACCTGACGGAACTGCGGCAAAGAGGTTGAAGTGACTGACGTCTCGGGGAGCGCATGAATCGCTTGACGTCCCGGCGCAGGGCGGGCTTTCCGCTATCACATCACGGTCGGTTTCCATTGGTATGGCGAAATCAGAAGACTCCACGATTATGTCTGACACTTTTTCAGTTGACATTGCCCGGGATATCGTAAGTGGCATGTCCGTCATCTCACGCTCGACTTGACCGCCAGTTGCTTGCTCACTGCACGCGGTAAACACCCCCACCAAGAGCAGGATTACTCCTAACACAGCTGTGATCGTCCGTTTCAATCTTGATCCCAACATTTCCCTTGTCTCCTGGCAGCATTGGCCAATCCGCATTCCCCACTGTCACTCAATGCAGAATTCCAATCCATCGGTTTCAACGACTATAGTCGGCTGGTTGATCACTAGGCCTGCTGGAACACACCCCGTAAAGGCGTTCTCCTGCAGGTACAGTTCCCTGAGTTTTGAGAGATTGCCTAACTCTGGAGGGATACTACCGGAAAGTTCGTTATTGCTAAGAATTAGCCACTGCAGACCAGTGAGGTTTCCTAGCTCAGGAGGAATACTCCCGAACAGATTATTGTTGGAGAGATTCAGTGCCACAAGACCGGTCTTGATCCAAGCCCCATTGACCCGGATCCCGGAGTCGGTGATGTCACCTAACTCCGGCGGGAGACTGCCGGTTAAATCATTATTGCTAAGGTCTAATCCCAACAAGCTAGTGAGGTTGCCCAACTCAGGTGGGATGCTGCTGCTAAGTTCATTGTCGCTAAGGTCCAACACGGTCAACCTGGGGAAGTTGCCCATTTCTGGAGGAATGCTTCCATTCAGAAGTCTATAACTAAAACTCGGTCCCTCCACAATGGTGTGAATAAAGGCCAAGGAAATAATCGACGAGGTATCTCGGTCAGCTAGTCCACTATCAAGATAGGGGTGTGGGAACCAAAGGACAGCAACTCGATCAGGATCAACCGAATTGTTGAGTCCGATGCCCCACCAGTCAGCGATGGGCGTTTCGGCACTCCAGTTCAACAGAAAGTCCCCAGCCAGCCGATCCCGTATCACCATTAGTGTCTTGCAGTCCTCGACTAACCCTGAGTTCTTGAAGGGGTTTGCTAGAACGAACCCCTTCGCCACCGGGTCTGAAACAACGTACCCCTGTCCGCACGCCGCAATGTTACGCGACACGTCGTACCAACCAGAATACTTCGCGGCCATACGCGTCTCGTTGCCTACCGCTAAGGCACGCCTAAACCTGCCGTCCCACATCACCGTGTACAGCACCTCTGGATGTTCAGCATCCGTCTGACCGTGCCGATTGAGGCCGGTGAGAACAGCTATCCGTGCACCATCGTGAGACCATGCTGCGCGCCTGCCAGCAGTGTGAATAATCCTCTCTTTAACATCTTCCAAGCTGACAACTACAACCGTGCCGTCGGCAGAGGCCAGGAGGATCGCGTTGCCATCAGGCGACCACGAGAGATTGTCCGCCCAGATGTCAGTTTTACCGAGTGACACCACCTTTACGGGGTTATCTCCAATGCTGTTCAGCACAATTAGGGATACTTCCTCTCCATCCTCCGGCATGAGGACTGCAAGGCGGCTGCCATCCGGCGACCACGCGGGCACACTCACCGTTGGCCCTAGCATCGTGAGATCTGTCCCATTCCGGCGCACCGTGTATACGGCACGTTGCCCGGTGTCCTGCTGTTCACCCGCGAAGGCTATACGACTGCCATCCGGCGACCACGCCAATGCGGCGTTCACCACATCCATCGACGGCGCGAGCTCCCGTGCATTCATTCCATCTGCGCGCATGACCGCCAGCTTGCCGCCCGCAATATAGGCGATCTCTGCCCCGTCCGGCGACCACGCCGGATGCGTGTTGAAGCCCTCGTCTTGCGTCAGTCTGCGTGCGCCCGTCCCATTAAGCGCCGAAACCATGATCGCGGCGCTCTGTGCCCCTAATGGCGCAACAAACGCCAGCCGCGTGCCGTCGGGTGAGAGCGCTGGCAACGTATAGCCAGGCGATGAAGGCGTCCCCTTCGGCGCGTTTGCAGGAATCGCCTGCAACTCCGAGCCCGCGACATCAACCCTGAAAATACCTTGGTACCCCCGGGAAAAGATGATGTGCTTCCCATCCGGCGTCCACACCACCTTCGACGGGAACGGTTCTGGCGACGGCGCAGCCTCCTGCTCACCACCGGTCGACGCCCCCATCAAGAGCAGCGCACTTCCCAGCACGACTAAACTCACGAGCGACTTCTGTAATTGCAGCCTCATCGTGCCCTCATCCTATTCTCTGCGGTAAAGCCGACCAGCTAGTGCTGAAAAGCCAGCACTCCAGCAGACTGTCAGACTCTGTTCTAAGGATGCCCCTAGAGCTACCCAAAGATGATAGTCAGATAATCCCTATAGCAAGCTACTCCAACACCCGTGGGGATCGCGCCAACCTCCTATTTCCACTCGTCGTCCGACGGCCAGATGTTGGAACTACCCCTCGCGGCTCCTGCTCCCGGGGGCCGCTCTTCCGTCCAGTCCTTAACCGTATCGCGCCACTTGATGAAGTGGGGCGCTTTCAAATGCTCCTGGAATGCGGCCTCATCCACGTAGATCTCATAGAGCCAGATCCGGTTCGGGTCGGCGCCGTCCTGAATCACGTCGAACCGCAGGCAGCCGGGTTCGTCATTCACGGAGCCCTTTGCGTCGCCCAACATCGCTTCGACGAAGGCATCCTTGTAGCCTTCCTTGATCTGGATCGGCGCAACTATTACGTACATGCTCTTTCTCCTTATGTAGATTCGGCATCGGGTTACTTACTACAAACGCTACAGCCATGATAATGCCGTTCGCGTGTTTTGTTCAAAGGCGCAAGAGACAGAGACCCTCGTGCGATAGACAACAACCGCTACGGCCCGTTGCTTCATTGGTGCATGCGGTACCCGCCGCCGGTAACGAGCGCGATCCTTCCACTTATTCCAGGATTAATCACGTAAATCCCTCTTTTGTTCGAAATCCAGTGTTCACGCACGGCACAAGTGCCAGGTCTTTGACAGTGGCTGCTTTCCGTACTAGAGTCATATAAATCCTTCTCTTCGTCCAGCATCCGCATGTAATCCGACGCTGACAAGTGAGACGCAGAACGCCCCACATGCAGGGCTACGTCAGCAGCGTGTAGCAACGCCACAGGAGGTCACCAATGGCTCTCACCAGGCTCACCGATGAGCAAATGCGCAGCTTCATCCGCAATGGGTACGTCGCGGTCAAGACCGGGCATCCCCGCGAATTCCATCAGGACATTTGGAATCAGACGGAAGCCCTCTTCAACGAGGAAGGCAACCCCGGCAACAACCTGATGGCAAGAATCCCCGCCATACGCCAAATCCTTGATGACCGGGCCGTAGACGGCGCGCTGGCAGGCGTGCTGGGCAACAACTACTTCATTCACCCCCACCGTCACTGCCACTACCGGCCGCCGCACAGCGAGGGACAGCAAATCCACCGCGACTCCTTCACCCGGCGGCGGCACCGCACCCGCTGGCTGCTGGCCATGTATTACCCGCAGGATACGACGGTTGAAATGGGTCCGACCGGCGTGTTACCGGGATCGCACTATTTCAATTGGCTGCGGGGCCCGATCGGCCTTAACATGCGCTTAGACTCCACCGAGGGCGAGGTCCCGATGGCGGTGGAGGCCGGAACCGTGTTGATGGTCCACTACGACCTGTGGCACCGCGGCATGGGCAATTTTACCGACAAGAAGCGCTTCATGATGAAATTCATGTTCGCCCGCATCGAGGAGCCGCAGGCCCCGAGTTGGGACAATCAGGACAGCGAGTGGGTTGCCGAGGACGACGGCAACCTCAACGGTTTGTGGAGTCACATGTGGCGCTGGTATACCGGCGCGGCCAACAACGGCTCACCGTCCGCCAATGGGAACGGCTCAATTCCGGAATTGATTGAGAATTTGAAAGTCGACGACGAAGCCACCTGCCTGGAATCCGCCTACCGGTTGGGATCGCTCGGTGAGGCGGCCGTGCCCGCATTGATCGATACGCTCCAGCACGACAATGAAGCCGTGCGGCGGAACGCCAGCTACTCCCTGAGCACCATCGGCGCCGCCGCCGTACCCGCCCTGGTAGACGTTAGCCAAGACGAGAACGAGGGCACACGAAGCATGGCGGTTGAGACACTAGCCGACCTCGGCTTTCTGGGGGATGAGGTCATGCCGACCCTGGCGGTGGCGCTGGACGACGAATCGATCGAAGTGCGCCGCCATGCCGTGGACGCGCTCGGCATCTCCGGACAAGACTCCGCAAACGGCGTGCCGGCCCTTATTGGGGCACTAGCTGATGAAGACGAGCTCATGCGCCGCGGTGCGGCCCTGGCACTGTCGCGTATTGGCGAGCAAGCGGAAGAAGCCACGCCCGCGCTCGCGCATGCACTCAATGACGAGAACCGCTACGTGCGCGGCAAGGCCGTCCACGCGCTGCAGCGCATCGGGACGCAGGAGGCGCAAGATGCGCTGGTGCACTTCCTGCTGACCTCCCAGTGGTGCTACTCCACCAACAAGGACAGCCTGTACTAGCGCCGGACCATTCACTTGGCAAACAAGCAAGAGGGTCGAGACCGAACATGATGGTCTCGACCCTCTTGTTTTTGACTTTGGTCGTCGTACGAGCGAGCTTCTTGCCGCACCCACTATGCTTAGGAGCCGCTGCCTTCCTTCCACAAGCGGCGTCCGACCAGCAGCGCGAGCACGACCAGCAACGCATCCACTATCGGAAAATAGATGAGGTGCGAGGTGACCGCATCGCCCGTCTCGCTCTCCGGGTTCAGGGTCCAGATCCATTCCCAGAAGAACAGCATGGTCAGGACGATTGCCCCATAGAACGCGATGCTCACCCGCAGATGCTCGAGCGTATCGGGACACGCGCCGTCCGCGTGCGCGTGAGCGCGCCGCATCAGGTACCCTTTGACAAGGATGATGACGGCAGCGACCGCCATGAAATAATTGAGAATCTGCCAGACCGGATAGTCCGGCGACCCGTCGTGGTAAATCGGCGTTGCTATCAGATTGGCCCACGCCAAGAATCCGACGACTACGAGGAATACCGCTAGGACTTTGTGCACGAGTGCCATGCCGCCAAACCTCCTATGGTTTACATCAAAGCGCTTCGCCGCTGCGCTACGTTGGGCGCTTGTCCCCAATCGCATAACCAGCCCTGCTAATACATGGCACACTTTTTGCAGTGTGTCAAGGGTGTTTGCCGCCCGCCCGCCGTGCCTTCAGTGGAGGTCCCGCCCCCATCAACTCCGGTAGCGCAGGTTTGCAACCTGCGTGCACTTTCAGAGTGACGAAGCCTGTGATTGTGCTCTGCTTAAATCGGACACACCTGAGGCAACCGCCAGCCCCATCCTGCCGACACATGATCTCCTGCCGATTCTCACCGGTTGCTCGCATCGGGAGGTAGTGTGCGATCGAAAATGGTGTATTGGCTAGGAGCCCGCATCATTGCAGCGGGCGGTTTCCAATAGGCTCCGCAGTTTGGGGAGCAGATCTGGGACTGCATCCTGGACAATCGACCAAATGACACTATCGCTAATTGTGTAGGTAACTGTGTGCCAAGCGGTTCCGGACGCCAATGATCGCACGCCATGGAATGTCGTCGTGCGCCTCACGCACCTTGACCGGCACGTGCGTCGCTGCCTCGCCTACGAGCTGGATGTTGCGCAACGTGGCATCGTAGACAAGCGCATCAGCGACAAAGGCGTCCTTATCCAGTCCGTTTGTATAGGCCAAGACCCTTTCACCAAAGTCCAGCATGTCCTGAGCGTAGAAACGCCACGCTCGTCCTTTGTCCTCAGCATTAGACATTGATAGCATCTCGCTCCATGTAGGGTCGAATCTCGGCGCGCAACTCTCCATTGGCTGCCATGTCCACCGGTCGACCCAGCAGGTCTTCTAAGTAGAATTGGGCGCCGAAGTAGCGTCGCCAATTGGGCGGGCTGCTAAAGGTTACAAGGATATCAACATCGCTGCCGTCGCTCGCCTCATCTCGGGCAAAGGAGCCAAACAGGGCAAGTGCGGCTATGCCAAAGCGCTCCCTGAGCACCGGCTTGTGTGCGCGGAGCAGCGTCAGGACTTCATCTCGAGTCATCAAACACTTCCTTGCGCGTGCGATTCACCGCCTCGCCAAACCATCAAGGAAATTATACCGCTCTGTCGTCAACTACCGGTAGCGCTGGATTGAAAATCTGCGTAAATCGTTGTGAGAGGATGTATTTGGATTTTCGTGCCTCGTAGCGTAGGTTTGCAGCCTGCAAAAAACGCCATCAGAAGACGTACTTGGAAACTTGGGCCTCGTAGCGCAGGTTTGCAGCCTGCAGAAAACGCTATCGGAAGACGTACTTGGAAACTTGGGCCTCGTAGCGCAGGTTTGTAACCTGCGGCCTCCCGCCTTCATGTCTCGATTCCCCATTGCGTGCGCCCACCGCCTGTTCGCCCGGTAGCGCAGGTTTGTCACCTGTGTCTGCCGCTTGTTCGCCTGGTAGCGTAGGTTTGCAACCTGCGCCCGGCGACTGTTCGCCCGATCATGTCTCTGTCCGCCCTCACTCCGTGGCGCGCAGGCGGTTCAGACTGCCCGGCCACGTGAGGATGCGTTCGTCGGCGGTGATGAGTTGGTGGCCTTCCAGCGCGGTGGCGACGATCAGGCGGCCGGCCGGGTCGCCGTGCATGTCTGGTAGAAGAGCCGCGCGGATGCCGATGGCGCCGCTTACGGGGATTTCGATCATGCCTTGCGCCAGTTGCTCCTGCCGCCAGAGGCTGACGTGTTCGGAGAGCCTGAGCCGTCCCTTCTCGATAAGCAAGGCCACTTCCCAAAACGAGATCGCGGAAACACAAACGCGATCGGACTGCCACGCCTCGTCGATTGCATGCCGTGCCTGCGCGCCCAAGCGCTCGCTGCCCGCTCTCAGCCAGAGCAGAACGTGCGTATCGAGGATGATCACGGTTCCAGCACCCGGTCCGGATCGCTCTCTGCCTCCCACTCTTCGTCCTGAGGCGCGATAATGTCTCCCAGTATCTCGATGCGTCCTTTGTCAATGCCAAAGAGGCTCTTAGGCCGCTCCTGGTACGGCGCCAGCCGCGAGACCGGACGCCCGCGCTTGGTGATGATGATCTCCTCACCACTCGCCGCTACCTCGTCCATAAGCTGCAAACACTTCGCCTTAAACTCCGACGCCTTTATCACCCGCACCCCACCGGTGTTAATGTTGCTGTCGTCTTCCATGCCCCGCCATCCTGGTTTGGGAGGATTTTGGTCAATTGTACCATAGTCATGACTATGGTCATCAAAATGATGGCTGTCCCATCTTGTTCCCTCTCCTCGGGGAGAGGGTTAGGGTGAGGGGGCAAACTCGATCTGGTCTACACTTAGAGGCCGTCTTGCCAATCTAGGCGAAATGAGCTAGTCTGATACCTAGTCAGAATAGACAAGTGAGGAGCAGCAGATGAGTAGAAAATGGCAGGTACAGGAAGCGAAAGCGCGGTTTAGCGAATTCCTTGAAGCGAGTGTGGCCGATGGACCGCAAATCGTAACGAAGCGTGGCGTGGAAACCGCTGTGCTCCTGCCCATCGCGCAATGGCGGAAGCTGGAAGAGATGACGAAGCCGGATTTGAAGGACTTGCTGCTCGCCCAGGAAGCGCGAACCGAAAATCTTGTGCCGCCCCGCACGCAGCGTCGGCGCAGAACGCCGGCGGTGGTCGAGTAGGTTATGTATCTGCTCGATACCAACATCGTGTCGGAACTGCGGCGGCCACGTCCGCAGCGAGCCGTCTTGCGTTGGATCGCAGATGTGCCGGCGGACCAACTCTACCTTTCCGCAGTCACAATTGGCGAGATACAGGCTGGGATAGAGCTAATCCGCGCACAGGACATCGCCAAAACAGAGGAGTTAGCAGCCTGGCTCGGCAAGGTGCTCACGTCCTATAGTGTGTTGCCCATGGATGCCGCCGCGTTCCGCGAGTGGGCGCAGCTCATGCATAGAAGGTCTGATACCCTAATCGAGGACGCCATGATCGCAGCCACGGCCAAGGTACACGGGCTCACCGTGGTCACGAGAAATGTCCGGGACTTCAGCCAACTTTGCGTGGCAGTGCAAGACCCGTTTGACAGCCCTTAGGTGAAGAGTCTCGTCAGCCAGGCGACGAATTCCTGGCAGAGCGCGCCGTCAATTTCCAAGTCGCGCGCGCCAATCGCCGCGCCCATCTGCCGCGGGTCCTCGCGCGCCGCCAGCCAGGCGTGAACTTCCGCACGCCGTTGCTTCTTTGGGATGAACTTTCGCTCTGCACACGGTATGCCGGCGATGTATCCCTGCGCCAGCGGCCACACCGGATCGCAATCGGGGATCATCTGTGCAACGAAATTCTCAAGTTCGCCCGGCGCGGTGTTGTCCGGCATCAGCCACACGCCGACCCGGGGAATGCCATCGTGGGGACGCCCATCGATGATCGTGCCGGAGGGAACGGGGCTGTCGGGCAAGTCAACTTTCGCTGGCGCAAGCCGATCCTTCACCGCGTTCCAACGCGCGGCCACGTCCTCGTTCGCGTCCACCAGTATGCCCATCGCCTGGAGACCGGATGTCTGTATTTCAGTGTCAATGGAATCGAGCAACTGAACGACGCCGCGCTTCTCTTTGATGCAGAAGTCAGGTTGACCTTCAATGCGCTGCCAGACGTGCCGCGCCACGTGCTTGTCATCCACGCCTTCCACCAGCAGCACGCGGCTCGGCGTCGGGCCAAGGGATTGTGCGCCATGCGCTAGCGCACCTCGATGCCCTGCTCGGCCGCCACCTGGAGTTGTCGCTCCGAGTATTCCACCGCGCGAATGTTCTCCCCGTCGCTCTCCAGGCGCACCAGCGCGCCCGCCACGCCCTCCGCGTCCACCGCCGCCTGGGCGAATCCCGCCGCGCAATCCCAGCTATGCGTGGTGGCAAAGACCTGCACGTTGTTCGCCTGCGCCGTCAGCAGCACCATGCGCCAGAAGTCGCGCTGCAACGAGTAGTGGATGCCGTTCTCCGCCTCGTCGATCAGCAGGAAACCGCCCTGGCTGTTGGCTAGCGCCAATGCCACGCCAAACAACCGCACTGCGCCGTCACCCAGACTCCGCAAAGGCACCGGACGGTCCTGCCCCGCAATTCTCACCACTATTCGCCGTCCAGTACGAGAGCCTGAACTCTGGTCATCACCAATTACGGCAACACGTCTTATCGTCTCACCAAATACCAATCTCAGTGCCTCTACCGCGCGATTCTCATTGTCCGTGAGCGCAACCTCGTCCCAAAATCCTCCAATGCGCGCATTGGTCAGTACGCTTGGCCCTATAGACTCGCACGGAACACTGGGTGTGTAATCGTCATGCTGCGTCCATGTGCCTTCAGTACCATGCCTCGTAGAACTGAAGAGCAGCGACACTTGCTCTTTGCCAGCAAACGTGATTTTGAGCAACCGCGCTTCGCCGTAATTGTGCCCGGGCCTTTGTGTCGTCCAGCGACCGGCTTCCTCATTGCTAAGTGGCGGATTGGTGATTGTGAGGAATTGATCGCTGCCAGTTGGGCCTATCGTAATAGGACTGTCAGGTGAAAGTCGTCGACCGTAGCAAAGTGCGTCCCAGTCAGGCGCAAGCAAATCACCACGAGTGTCATCAACAAGCTTCAAGAGCTCTTCGTGCTCAGTCAATATGCTCGCAATCACGGAGAACTTGCCGCGAGCAGCATAGGCGCGCACCGCGTCAAGCACCGTCGTCTTGCCAACACCGTTCTTGCCAGCGACGAGCGTTACGCGGCCTAAGCGCTCAATCGAAAGGTCTTGGATGCCGCGAAACCTTCTGATGGTTACATTGGGGAGATGTAGATCAGTTTCAGACACGGCAGTTATCTCTTCGCTCTAATCCCCCGCAAGGCGGTCTTAGGTCGTACTGACTTTGACGTGGTTATTGTACGACGTCCAGAAGCTCACAGTCATGGAGTCTGACACTTGAGTGACTGACTTTAGCTATTTTGCCTTCACCGACAATGCGATCTCCTGTTTTAACATTGGCAAGGCGCGGTCGCCATTTCGCATTGTCGAACCATAGCGCGACCATGCCTCCGTCTGGGTCGACGACAGACAATTGAATAGGATCCATCGTTGTGATAGGAACATGTCCTGCCTCACCATCCACTCTGAGCCACTTCCCTAGCTCGGGGGAAGCAAAGTCCTCCTGCTCGAATTGCACTTCGCGGATGATCATTTCCGTTGTGCAGTCCGTATATTCCCGTGTCTCCTGTAACTCCGATTGTTGTGTTGCCTCGGCTACAGTTTCTGGTTGTCCTAGAACTATCGAACTAACCGCAGCCTCAAAGTCTCCCACAGTATGCCAGTCAGTCCCTTTTGTGTTTACTGGACATCCCGCAGCCTCCAGCCGATTCGCCAATTCCTGGCGTCGCTGAGTACTGTTATCCAACCGGATGACATGACGCCCTGCAATGTCACTGAACGGCCTTAGACGACCAAGTTCCACCAAGACTGTTCGTCTTTCATCCCGCCCCATCGCCATTCCTGCTTCAAAGAGCGCATTGGGCCTGGCTTGACCGGTAAGTTCAGTCTCATGAGCGGGCTCACCTTCATCCCATAGCTGCTTGTTCAGCATTGCCAGATCGTCAGGAGTGAAAAGGACAATCACAGCGTGTGCCTGGGAAAAGGCAGCGTCAAGAATCTCACCGATGTACGGTGTCGGTTTGCCTGTAGCCCGAATGGCTTCGGTCCACTCCAAGGGGTGAAGTCCAATTGCCCTCAGAAAAGTAAAGAGCGCATCGCGGGCCAGCCCATTCCTGCCATGAACCACAAAGACTTCTCGAGCGGACTTCTCAGGTCGAGGATCCTCGTCGTTGTGCGAGTCAGCTTCTACTTCCCAGCCAAAAGGACGATCTACTAGCTTGCTTGTAACATCATGCAACAATTGCCACGGCATTTCACCAGTTCTCGGGATTTCATGCTCACTCGAGTAAATCTCAATGCGCTCCCAGTCATCTCTATTCAGAGTTCTGCCTTTGATAACCATCGACTTCGCTCTGCGGTAGGGAACGAGAAAACACTGCTCAAGTGATTCGAAAGTAAGATTGCGTTCTGTCTCTTGGATTCTCCGAGACACATTGAGTTTCTTGAGTGTCATGAAGACGTGGTAGAAGACTGCCATGCTGTCTAGCTCCATGAATTGTCGACTGCCTCGCTAATCCTATTATTGGACTGACAACTCTCTATAGAATCGTCCTTCGCCCATTTTCTATGTTTGAAATCGCTAGCAAATCTCGTAACCAAAAGCCAATTCTCCACCTCCTAGTCAGTTGCGGTACAAGGATGGGGATGTTATTTTTTCTCAATGGTTCCAGCTTCTCGGTTGAGTTTAGATCTCCAATAGTGCTTGTGGAGCGATTGATCGAAAGAAAGACGAGCAGGGATCCTTAGCCAATTTCGGCCAGCGTACTGAATTTGGTAGTAAGACCGGATGCATCTCTTTGATCCAACTCTCAAGACGCTCTAATTCGCCTTTGAATTTTTCCTCTGTTATTCCCTCCTTCAAGTCAGCGTATAAGCGCAAAATGAATGCAAAAAGGTCTGCAACTTGAATGAGTCCTACATGGCGGGAATCCGCAAAGTATGGCACATCAATGACTTGATTCAGTGGTGTTTGCTTCCTTTCTTTCCCATAGAAACCTTCAGTGGCTCTCGGAGGATCAACCACAAGCCTTAGAAGGTCTTCATATTCAGCCCCTTTGTCAAATACAAAGACACAGTTACCTTTGTTGTTCTTAAGCTTTTGATACTTCTTCTGGACTCCTAGTAGCAAGTGCAATGCTGCGATTGACCACTCATTCGCTTTTTCAAATCCAAATTCCTTGCACTGAACATGCCTACTTTGTAGCAATGGCCGGGAGACAGCACTGAAGGTAACGTCGTGCTTTCTCTCGATCATCCACTTAATGATTTGGTCAATTAATCTGGTCCGTTCTCCACCATCAAATGTTCGCCAGAAGGCGTTGCCCCGGTAGAGTTCTCGCCCCTTAACTTCGAACACACGTCCACTTGAAATCTCATCCAATTTTGCAAGAAGACGATTCCAGGCTGCCTTGGTAGGTTGCATGCGTGTTGCGTCTACGATTACGCCAGCAACTACCAATATCTCCGCACCGTGACCACTCTCGTCCGCGTAACAGAATTTCATCGAGTTAATCCTCTCTTCATTGACTCCAAAGCCAGTAGAATCAGTTTGTTGCTGTCACTCATCCCGCACTCTCCTCGGCCGGTTCTGCCCCATCGCCATTTATGCCTGTCGGCTCAGACTCTAACAACAACCCTGGAAGGTCCCCCTTCCACCGCCACATTTTGGGAGCTATCTTTTCAATAGGTTCACCACTTCTGGCCATCTGAAACAGGGTTGTATCAACTGACCTTGCGAGATTCTTTGCTGTCGTAGTTATGTTCATGGTGCTGATGCGTTTTGCCAGATCGGTTGAGTTTACTACTTCACCATCCGCCTCTTTCAGGATTTTGCGGATTGCGTCACGAATTGTGATCGCAGGAGTCTCTTGGAGAGAGGCAGTAGGTAAACTGAGTACCCTTTCCGTTCCGTCGATGAATGTGGTCAGAGCTTCCCGTTCAACCTCAATCGCCTTTAGCCTCGCTCTTGCTTGAGCGAGATTTTCCCGCATCGATTCCGTGTTCATTGACATCCTCCCTGAGACGTGATAGGATTAAACTAACGCAGGTCAAGGCAATGCCAGTGGCGTATGGCACGCCCAGCCTGGGTTGCTTGCTGAGGCGGGGATCTCATTGGCTGTGAGTTCGACCCCGCCTTAGCCTTTTAAAGGCTACCTGACCACCTTGCGCCATGTCAAGCGACTCTTGCAAGATTGTGTCTGTTTTCTGAGTGATCCTTGCAGACTTTTCCACTACCCCAGCAATAAAGTCGCCAAACGGTGCAGGGGCTCTACAAGTAGTTTAGTCTTGTTCGTGCAAAAGACCTCGTCAAGGTGTACTACGTCTGTGCTTATCTTGTACCTCTTGGTCACTAGATGACCAGCTTGGCTGACTTAGGGCGGGGTTTGCCGCCGTGGACGGAGGGTTCGGCGCACCATTTGGCGGCGAGGCGGCGGACGGCTGTGTAGGTTTCTTTGTCGAAGTTCAGGAGGTCGCAGATGACGCGGCGGTCGAGGAGGGCACGGTTGGGGTCGGCGTCGGCGAGGTAGGCCGGTTGCAGGTCTTTTTCGCGGAATTCGTCGAAGATGAGCTCCGCCCTGAGGAGTTGGTCGTCGCTGAGGGCGCGGAAGTCGAGGACGGGGAGGGACTCAACGGCTCGTATTGTCGTTGTACCACGACCGCTTTGCTGACGATTGGCGTGCCACCAGTGCGCGAGCAAACCAAGTGTGGAATTGCCCCATACCGCAAGCGTGTACTCGCAGCGCTTATCGGAAAAGACCACGTTAGGCCATGCCCTACCGCCTATGCTCTCTCGCTCTGTGAAGGCTACTGCTAGTGGCTGCGAGTTGTAGCGAAAGTCCAGGTTTACATGGGCGCGAGAAGCAGTAGCCCATATGACAGCAGCTTTATCCTCCATTCCGGTCCGTACTTGCAACTGGGAGTCCGGTAGGCACACAAACTGCTTTTCCCGGCTCGCTTGGTGGTTCCACAGAGCGGGATAGGTTGCTGTGGGACTTGGAGCTGTCTTGTCAAAGGGTCCGCGGGGTGCTGGACCAATAATGTCACGATGCACAAAACCGAGTTTAGCGCTGTTTCCTAGGGTATTCGTGGCTAGTTTCAAGGGTGTAAGACTGCCAGGAAGCCACAATTGGGATTGAGACAAGGCAAAGGCGGTTTGTGCCACGGCGTAATCGGATAGGCGCACCGCGCCCCAGGGCGAACCATCTGCCTGGTAGGGCGCGGTAATGCTTTGGCCCGTCAATTCTTCCCCGACCAATACCGGCGTGCCGCCGTAGGGTCCATCCTCAATCTTCCTAACGTCGTTCTCGTCGATGATTGTGCTTGCCATAGAGCTAGCGTGAGCAAAGTTTTGCGGCTGGTGTTCCAGGGAGGAAAAGAGCGCATGCCCATCCGCTGACTCTGCCTTTTCAAGTTTACGCGCGATGACCAAGCATTCTGCCAAATCCGTATCCGCCGAAAACGACAAGTCCTCATTGTCTGTTGCGACAATACTTAGCGCAGTTAAGTCTGTGTAGTCCTTCGCAAGCATCTTTCGTAAACCCTGCCAAGATAAGCCGGTTGCAGCAGATAAGGATATGACGAGAGCGAGCACGCCGCCGGACTTGAGCTTGCGATGGGCTAGTGCCGAAAATGCGGAGGAAATACCGGCGTTGCCATGGTAACAGGAGCCTTTTCCCAACTGGTTGATCCGCTTTCCCATTTCAGTCTGGTCTTCCGGTGTTGCATCGAAGGCCGCAAAAGCCGGATTGGTGATGTCGGCATGAGCGCCTTCGTGATTCGTAGCCCGCGTAAATGGTGGGTTCATGATTACCAGATCAAAGCCCTCATCCGGCATATCAACGGTGACCTGAGCTGCGGTTTCCTCGCCCACGCTGCCGGTGCGGAGGGCCGGGTCGCTGGTGTTGAAGAGGGTCTGGACGTCAGAGCGTTGCAGGAGTTCCAGGGAGCCGATCTTCACCGTGCCGTCGGGTTGGCGACCGTAGGGCATGGTATAGAGGCGGGAGCTGCCAAAGGCTGCCGCGGGTTCCACGCCCGAGAGGGTGGAGCCGGTGATGTGGATGGCCGAGGGCATCACGTCGCAGCCGTAGAGCACGTCTTCCATCATGGCGCGGTGCAGGGCGGCCGGATTGCCGCCGGCGCGCTCTTGCTTGGCGGCAATCTGCTCGTACACCGCCGAGAGCAACGCGCCCGTGCCGCAGGCAAAGTCCGCAATGCGCAGCTTGCCGATGGCCTCAGCATCCGACCAGTCCACGCCTTGCAGTTTGGCAACGGCCAGCCGCGCCAGCAACGCCGCCGACGCGGGCAGCGTATAGAACGTCGCCAGATACTTGCGGTCGGCAATGAGGCGCTGGAAGATGCGGCCGGTCAGGTCGTGGGAATTCTCCACGCCCATGGCGCTCACCGCCTGTGCCGTATCCCGCAAGCGCCGCAGAATGCGCGCCGCTTCACCGGAGGGCAAGTGCGCCAGGATGTCTTTCGCCACGGCAAAAATCGCCCAATAGTTGATTCTTAAAATATCCGTCCACGCCGCCAACACCGCGCTCTGCGGATTTTCAACGTCATCGCCACAGACCATGTTCAGGGATTTTACCCCCTCATGCATGCCGTAGATGCGCTCGTGAAAGACGAGTGCGTTGGCGATGATGGCGCAGGCCATGCGGCGCGTCTGCGGCACGTTGCTCATGCCCAGGAGACGCGCAATCTCCATAGTGACGGCCTGGCGGTTGGTATCCATCTCGTCCAGGACTTTCGCCGCCGCGCTGATGCCCTCCTGCAAGGTGCTGGTGGCGTCATCAACTGCGCGCTGCGGCACGGAGACCAAGCGAATCAGGTCGGCTACGTCCTCCGGCGAGCCCTCCAGCCAGCCGGACTCCGGGAAGCGATTAATGCCCTCTTTCTCCTCCGTGAAGACAGAGTAAGAGAGGCGGGCCTGTTGCAGCGCAGCACGGAGATCGTCAACGTCACCAATCTCGTCGGGATAGCGGAGCGCAATGGCGGCCTCGATGCGGCGTCCGCTCGCAGCTACCTCCAGCCCCAATCGGGAATTCGCCTCGGCTTCCACAGTGGCGCCGGGCATATACTCCGCCTCGATCACCACCGGCGCGCGGCCTGGGTCCTCGATGAGAATGTCGGGGCGCAAGCCCGGATGCCCGGTAATCGCCTGCGTGCTCTCAGAGCTGACATGACTGCGGGAGAGCATGCCTTGCAGCACACTCTCCATGGCGTTATTAACGCTCGGCTCGGTCTGGCGCGCCATCTAGTTTGCGGCTCCTTCACGTCAAATCCGCGTGCCTAGTGGAATTCGTGAATACTATTGTACGCGCAATCTGCAGACGGGGCAGGTCCTGCTGCCACATGTACTTGCCTTACACTTACCGCTTGCGGCGCACTTTTCCCCAGCCTCCTCATTACCCTTTAGACCTCTCTCTTAGAGCGGCCTAAGACCTTCCTATGAGTTCCCTGAACTTCCGCACACATTCCTGTTTTCCTGCTCTACGCTGGAGATAGAGGGGCTGAACGTGTGAAGTTGAATGAAGCGTCGGAGCGGCGGGCGACCCTCTCAGCCGCGTAGGGAGGTGGCATCATGCGCTGGTACCAAGAGGACCACGAACGGCGCATGCACTTTGAAGAGATCAGCCAGGGCAGGTACGGCAATGGCGCCGGTCAACGTGCGCGCCGGCACGACCCGCAGGCTGCCATGTCAGTGACGTGGCAGAATGCCGGGCCCGCGGCGGCGCGTGCGGTCCGGCGCAGAGCCGGGCCTGTGGCTGGGTACTTCGGGCTGCTGTTCCTTGACGCTGCTGCCGCGTTCAGCCCTTCATACCGTCCCTCCGCACGGAGTACCGTCACACCCTACCTCGGTCATTCCTTCAGCTTCTTGCGGAGCTTCGTCGACGTACGCCCGCAGGTGGTTCTCGCCGCGCTCAACGAGGGAGTGCGCCTCGCCGGCATCCTTTAGGCGTCCGCACGCGCACCAGTCCGGCGCACGTGCGGACGACTCCCAGTGAAACCGATCTGCGCCCGTGAATATGCAGATCCAGCGGATCTCAGACGACTCAGTCCAATCTGACATCAGCACCGCAAGGAGGCGTGTGATGTACGTCAGTAGCGAGAGACCCACGCAATCACGGCACAAACCATTCATCGTAGACATAGCAACCGCTATTGCTATTGCCCTGCTGGCCCTCGTTCTGATCGGTCCGTTTCTTGCGCACCCGGCGCGTGCCGACCAAATCAGGCACGCCGAGTGCCCAAGTTCGACCACGCTGGGCGCAACCGCCTCGATGCCGTACATCGAGTCCGGCAACGTCACCGAGTGGATCGAAACACTCAATCACAACGATGACTGCCCCCATTGACAGCGTCAACGTCATCGCTCAATGCGGCGTAGAGCGTGCAAGCCGGCCGAGAATTGGCTAGCCAAATCGTTGATTGGGTAGCAGGATTGGGGTGCGAGAGCGGCGAGACCCTCTCTGACGGCTTTCGGAGCGGGGGCGTGCGACACCGCAGTCCACGCTCCTGTCCGAAACCCCTGGATCGGCAGGCGAGTATACCACCTGACTTGGAAGAGGGAGCCACGACATATCTTGTCGTGGCTCCCTTTTTCTGTCACTCTCTCACTATCAGAGAATTATTGAATTCGGCTTGCGGGTCTCCGCCAGCCGGTGCATTGGCTTTAATGGCCCATTTGCACTATGCTCGAATCCGGATCACTGCAGTGAGGAGTCAGCGATGCGCACCATGACCAAGACACAAGAGCAGCTCGACGACCTGTTGCAGGACTTTGCGGAGCTGGGGTCGCGGACGGTAGGCTATCCCTGCAACCTGGATTTTGACTACACCACGTTGCTACCTTTTCTCAGCTACAGTCTGAACAACGTCGGCGACCCCTTTCACGAGAGCAACCTGCAGAGCAACACGCACGAGATCGAACGAGAGGTGATCCACACCTTCGCCGACCTGATGCGGCTGCCGCGCGAGCAAGCCTGGGGTTACGTCACGTCAGGCGGCACCGAGGGCAACATGTACGGGCTTTACCTGGCGCGTGAAATGTTCCCGGACGGCGTGGTCTACTTCTCGCAGGATACGCACTACAGCGCGGTCAAGATTCTGCGCGTGCTGAAAGTGCGCAACATTATGATCAAGAGCCAGGACACCGGCGAAATCGACTACGACGACTTGCGGGAAACCATCCGCATCAACCGCGACGCGCCCGTCATCTTCTTGGCAAACATCGGCACGACCATGAAAGGCGCGGTGGACGACGTGCGCAAGGTGCGGGAGATCCTGGACGACCTAGCCGTCACGAATCACTATATTCATGCCGACGCGGCTCTGAGCGGGATGATTCTGCCGTTCGTTGACGACCCACAGCCCTATGGGTTCGATGCCGGGTTCGATAGCGTTTCGATCAGCGGCCATAAGATGATTGGCTCACCCTTGCCCTGCGGCGTGGCGGTCACGCGGAGCGAATATGTGGCGCGTATCGCGCGTTCCATCGAGTACGTGGGCGTGTTGGATACCACGCTGGCGGGGTCGCGCAACGCCATCACGCCGCTCATCATGTGGTACGCGTGGCAGCAGCATGGGCTGGACGGCTACCGAGAGATTGTTGCCGAGTGCCTGGCAGTGGCCGAATACGCGGTGGAGCGCTTCAACGAGCGCGGCATCCCGGCGTGGCGGAACAAGAATTCGGTAACGGTGGTCTTTCCCAAACCGTCCGACGCTGTGGTACGCAAGTGGCAACTGGCTCCCTACGAGGACATCGCCCACCTGATCGCCATGCCCCACGTGACCCGCGAAGTCATTGATAGGGTGCTGATCGACTGCTTGGAACCTGAAACAATACAAGGAACAAGAGCATGAGTTTGAATAGGATTATTGTTATCGCCAAGAATGAAGTAGGCGTCATCGCCGACATCAGCCGGGCGCTGGCCGACGCCGACATCAACATCGAGACCATTGACGCCGAAGGACTGGACGATCACGGCGCCATCACCCTAACCACCGACGCGCAGGACGCCGCTTTGCGCGTGCTGATGGACGCCGGCTTCAAGGCAGTCTCAGACGATTCTTTGGTCCTCAGGCTGCCCGATGAACCGGGAGCGCTCGCCAAAGTAGCCGAGCGGTTCAAGCAAGCCGGCGTAAACATACAAAGTCTGCATATCCTCGACCGCCAAGCCGGCCATACAATTGTCGCGCTGGCTGCCGATGATCGCGCCAAAGCCAGTGCGCTGGTGGATGAAGCTACTCTTGTGTAGCTGCCTCGCCAAATCTTGGGTCTTTGGGCCCGCGCTTTCGTAGAAGTGGGGCACCCATTACCGCGTGGCCGCTCTGGTACACTAGGGTGGAATATCCTACTTTTCCCGAAAGAGCACGAGGCGGTTGGCGTATGCGCGAAAACCCGGTTAAGCAGCTTCTCCAAGCGGGCAAACCCGCAATCGGTACCTGGCTCACTCTGGGCGATCCCCTGGCAACGGAGACCCTGGCGCACATGGACTTCGACTGGCTCAACGTCGATATGGAACACGGTTCTATAGATGTGCGTGAGACCCGGGCTCTGTTCCAAGTCATAAACACCACCGACGTGGTGCCCACGGCGCGCGTGCCGTGGAACGATCACGTATGGATCAAGCGCGTGCTCGATGCCGGGGCCTACGGCGTGGTAGTGCCGATGGTACGCACACGGGATGAAGCCGAGCGTGCCGTGGCAGCGTGTCAGTATCCGCCTGCCGGGATTCGCAGCATCGGCAGCGGACGCAATCATTACGCCTTTCGCGGTACCCAGGCCGACTATCTCGCGCATGCCAACGACGAACTCCTCATTATCATCCAAATTGAGCACGCCGAAGCCATTCAACGGCTCGATGAGATTCTCAGTGTGCCGGGCATCGATGCCGCCTTCATCGGCCCCAACGATCTTTGCGCGTCAATGGGCATTCCGCCCAGCACCGACAGCGACCACCCGGATTTTGAAGCCGCAATCAGCCAGGTTGTGACCGCATCACAGAAGCACGGCGTGGCGCCGGGCATCCACACCAGTTCCGGCGCGGCCTTGAACAAGCGGCTGGAGCAGGGCTTTCGCTACATGGGACTTGCCAACGATCAGCGCCTGCTCATCAAAGGCGCGACCGATGAATTGGACGTTGTCCGCCGCGATCTTTAGGAACCGTGTCAACTAGAATTGCGGAATTATGGAAAACGCCGCCGCTGCGGAGGGCGGTCGTAGCTAAGAGCACAGAGCGATGATCATTGGTATAGCAAAGGGTCCCGGCGATACCCCCAACGAATACACGTTCGTAACCCCAGACTCCAAACGCCAGGTAAAGACGAGCGAGTTTGTCTACTACGAGGCTGAGGTTGACGGGGTTCAACGCCAAATCCTAGGGCGGGTCGTACGGCGGATACCGCTGCGGCTCTATCCCGATTCATTTCTGGCCCACCCGGAGGTAGACCCGGCGCAAATGGCAGCGTTGGTTGGCTATCAGAGTGGCGACGAATTCTCTCAGGATGGCAACCAAGGCGCCGACGCTGCCTCCGCGGAACTCTTCGAAATCCACGTGAGCATCATGGGCTACCACGATGCGCAGTTGAGCGCCTTTGTGAATCCACGCATCCCGCCGCGCATTGGGTGGAAAGTCTACCTAGCCCCCGACCACGCGCTGGCGCAGGTCCTCAACCGGGTTGCCTTCAGTTGGGAAGAGGGCGAAGCGCGGCAGGGCGGCGCGTACGTCGGATCGCTGCTCTCCCGCCCCGCCTTCAATCCGCTGAGACCCGGCGCAGAAGTGCCCGCTGCTGCGGAAGTAAAGGAGCAAGGAAACGGCGTGCCCGTGGTGCTCGACGTCCGCTCGATTACGGCGACCCATATGGCGATCATTGCCGGTACCGGCGCGGGCAAGAGTTACCTGGCGTCTGTTCTCATCGAGGAGATGATGAAGCCCATCAATCGCGCCAGCATCCTCGTTATCGACCCCCACGGTGAGTACGATACGCTGGAAGAGATACGTAACGCCGCTGCGTTTCGCGCTGGCGAAAATTACAAGGCCGAGGTCAAGGTTGTCCCCCAACAGCGGGTGAAGATTCGCGTCTCCGATCTCACATTCAATGACATGCGTTTCTTGCTCGGTGCGCAATTCGGTCTCACGGGTCCGATGGAATACGTGCTGCGGCAGGCGCTGGACCGGGTGGAGGACGACCGGAAGGACAAGTCCGCCTGGACGGCGAACGATCTCTATGCGGCGCTGGAGTATATGCAGGGCGGGGAAGAAGAGACAGCTTCAAACCAATTCCGTCATTCCCGCGAAAGCGGAAATCCATCTGCAGGCGATGGCGCTGGCGACCTAGACTGGCTCGACGACGCCGGCAGGCAGCAACAGAAGGGCAGTCGCGCCAAGCCGGACCTTCAAATGCGCGGCAGCGCGCGCGCGCTCGACTGGCGGCTCAAGAGTCTCTTTGCCGAGTCGCCGAACTTCGACAACGTGGAGAGCATCGATCTTCAAGAGATCTTTCGTCCCGGTCTTTGCTCCGTCCTGCAACTTAACGAAATCGACCGCCGTCAGCAGCAGGTCATCGTGGCGGTGCTCTTACGCATGGTCTGGAAAGCGCGCATGAATGCCGCCAAGGGAATTGGCAACGAAAGGGACCGCCTTGACTATCCGGTCTTCATCCTCTTGGAAGAAGCCCACCACTTTGCTCCCGCGAATGAAGACGTGGTTACCACCAACATTCTCAAGACCGTCCTGGCGGAAGGCCGTAAGTTCGGTGTCGGTGTCGGCCTCATTAGCCAGCGCCCCGGCAAGCTCGATTCCGACGTGCTCTCCCAGTGCATGACGCAATTCCTGCTACGCATCGTCAACGAGTACGACCAAAGCAGCGTGGCCGCCGCCGTCGAGAGCGCCAGCCATGATCTCTTGGCAGAGCTGCCCGCGCTCTCCAAGGGCCAGGCGATAGTCGCAGGCGCCGCGGTGAACACGCCGCTTGCCATTCGTGTCCGTCAGCGCATCACGCGTCACGGCGGCATCGAGCCGGACGCGCCCGGCGAGTGGGCAAAGTATTTCTCGGAAGATGCGCGCCGCCGCCGTGAAGTCGACTCCGCCGGGCTGCCGGAAGGCCCGCCACGCGGCAGCAGCAATATCTATCGCAAGAGCCGTGAACGTCGGTAGACACCGTCTCTCGCGGTGAGTTTCCTACACCAAGCGCCGATTGCCGTCGTGTTCACTTGCACACTCATTGTGCCTATCAAGAGGATACGCCCTGATGCCTTTCAACTATGAGTACACTCGGCACATACGGGCCGGCTTCATCGGCTGCGGCAAGCATGCCTTTCAAAGTATCCTGCCCAGTTTTCAATATGCGCCGGTTGAGCTGGTGGCCGTATGCGATCTCGTCCCGGAACGCGCGCAATTCTGTGCCCGTCAGTTTGGGGCCCTGCGCTGGTACACCGACTACGCCGCCATGCTGGCACAGGAAGAGCTTGACGCCGTCTTCGTGGTGCTCAACCACGACGCAGAGGGCAGGCCCCAGTATGCGCCGGTAGCCATTGACGTGCTGCGGGCGGGCCGTCACGTCTGGATTGAGAAACCGCCGGGCTCAACGCTGGCTGAAATCGAAGAGATGCAGGCGGCGCGCGACCAGGCAAACCGCTTCGTGCAGGTCGGCTTCAAGAAACCCTTCTACCCCGCAATCCAGCACGCCAAGAAGCTGATGGCGCAACCGGAGTTTGGCGCGCCCACGTCCGCCTACGTCCACTACGCCGTAAACCTGCCGCCTGCCGCGGGACGCCCCCACAGCAGAGACATGATGCGCTTTCTGCAAATCGGCTGCCATCCGCTCTCGATCCTGCAATACTTGCTCGGCGCGCCGCAGACGCTCTACTTCGCTGACGAATCGCGGCAGGGCGGTTCGCTGGGGGTTTTCACATTTGCCAATGGCAGTATCGGGTGCCTGCATCAGGCCGCGGGCAAGGGCGAGAATGCGCCGTGGGACCGCGTTGAGGTGAATGGCGAAGGCGCTTCGCTCGTCGTTGAGAACGGCATCGACCTCACCTACTATCCACCGGGACAGCCGCGCTCGCCGCAGTCCTTCGTCAGCGACGATGCCAGCGCGCCGCGCCGGTGGCTGCCAGACTTCTCCCATGGACGCCTCGCCAACAAAGGGCTATTCCTCTTGGGCTATGCGCCTGAACTCATCGCCTTTGCCGAAAGCGTGCTCGATGACACGCCGCCAACGACGGCCACGCTCGAGGACGCCCACGAGGTGCTACGCATGTATCTCGGCTATACCCAACCAGCGGGACAGGTCATCACGCTGTAAGTCTCGTCATTGCGTAAGGTGAGCTTACAAGTGCCGTAGCGCGGGGGCTTGTCCCCCGCTTCCCAATTCAACTCTTGAGCGGGCCGGAGCTGAGGTACACCTTGCAGCGACCGGCAGTGGAGCCAACCGCTTAGGTTTCACACCGGCGGCGGAATGGGCGGCAAATCGTACTCGCGCGCTTCCAATGCCATAATCTGGGCCAGCTCTTCAACGGTAAGTCGCTTGCCGCCTGATGCCCGCACGTTGTCTTCCACCTCGGCCACGGTCATGGCGCCGGGGATGACGCCGTGCACCCCCGGCGTCGCGAGCACGAACTGCAGCGCGACCTGTGTCATCGTTCTCTCTTCCGTCAGGAAGCGCAGTTTTTCCACACGTGCGAGCACGGCATCGATGAAGGCAGGAGAGAATTTCCGCCGGTCGTCGCGGTCGTCGAAGACCGTATCCCGCGTAATCGCGCCGGTGAGAAAGCCAAAGTAGAAGTTCTCACGGGCGACCACTCCCACGTTTCTTGCCTCAGCCAGCGGGAATAGCTCCTTAGCGGGCAGCGTGTACAACAGCCGATAGGCCTGCTGAATAACGTCCACCTGGCCTTGCGCGATGAGGCGCATGGCCAGCGGAATGCCCTCGTCCACCGACATCACGGAGAAGCCCGTAGCGCGGATCTTGCCCTGCTCCTTCAAGCGAACAAGCGCTTCCAAGCCGTCGTCGCGAAAGAGCGCGTCGTCAGGGCTGTGCAAAAAGTAGATGTCGAGATAGTCCGTGCGCAGGCGACGGAGACTATTCTCGACCTCGCGCACGACCGCCGTGCCTGAGTAATCGAAGTTCTGGCGTCCGCCGGGAAACATGCCCACCTTCGTCGCCAGCACCACCTCGTGACGCCGTCCGGCGATGGCTGCGCCGATGACCTCTTCACTATGGCCGTCGCCGTAAATTGGCGCAGTATCGATGTGGTTGATGCCCAGTTCCAACGCCCGCAGCAGCGCCCGCCGCGACTCCGCATCGTCCGCGCGCCCATAACGATCGCCGCCCATCCCCCACGTCCCTAACCCAACCTCCGAGATGCGAATGCCGGTTCTTCCCAACGAACGGTACTTCATTGAACAATCTCCCTCCCACTGAATACTCTTGGCATCCATTTTCATACATCATGTTCGCTAAGTCCAAGCGCCAGTCCTGCGAGTTCGATGTCGAAACCAATAGGGTCGAGGAATAGGAGCAGCGGACAGGGCCCGATCCCGATCTTATTCGACAGGGGGCTAGGCTTTCCGGTATTCTGTTGCTGACATTCCTCAAAACCGGTAAAGGTCCAGTTTTCAATTCATGAAGATTCACGAATATCAGGCGAAAGAGCTTTTGGCACAATACGGCCTGCCGATTCCGCCCGGGCAGGTGGCGACCACGCCTGAGGAGGCGCGGGCAGCGGCGTCACAAATCGGTGGAACGGTGGTCGTCAAGGCCCAGGTGCTTGTGGGCGGGCGCGGCAAAGCGGGCGGTGTGAAGCTTGCCGCCACGCCAGACGAGGCCGCCGCAAAAGCGGCGGCGATTCTGGGCATGGACATCAAAGGCATCACGGTGCAGCGCGTGCTGGTTGCGCAGGCCGTAGACATCGCCTCAGAGATCTACCTCGGCGTCATCCTCGACCGCGCAGCAAAAGCCATCACTATCATGGCCAGCGCGGAGGGGGGCGTGGAGATCGAGGAAGTCGCCCGCGAGACGCCGGAGAAGATTCAGCGTGTCCACGTGCACCCGTTGGCCGGATACGCCGATTACCAGGGCCGGCAACTGGCCTTCGCGATTGGCATACCCACAGACCTGAGCCGCAGCTTTGCCGGCATCGTGCGCACGCTCGTGCAGGCGCTCACGGAAAATGATGGCGAGTTGGTGGAGATCAACCCGCTCGTCATCACTGAGGATGGTACGCTGCAGTGCATCGACGCGAAGATCAACCTCGACGACAACGCCCTCTATCGCCGCAAGTCGCTCGCGGAACTGCGCGATCACGATGAGGAAGAGCCCGCCGAACGGGCGGCGCGTGAAGCAGGGCTGTCATTCGTAAAACTCGACGGCACCATCGGCTGCGTGGTCAATGGCGCCGGCCTCGCCATGGCGACTATGGACACCATCAAACTGAGCGGCGGCAGCCCGGCTAACTTTCTCGATATTGGCGGCGGCGCCCGCGCCGAGAGCGTAGCCAACGCCCTGCGCATCATCCTCGACGACGAAAACGTAAACGCAATCCTCTTCAACATCTTTGGGGGCATCACCCGCTGCGACGAAGTGGCGCGGGGCATCGTCAGCGCCTTGCCGTCACTTTCCCGTCAGGTGCCCATGGTGGTGCGTCTCGTCGGTACCAATCAGGAGGAGGGACGCGCGATTCTGCAGGAGGCGGGTCTGGTGGCCGCCGACGCCATGCAAGCCGCGTCGCAAGAGGTGGTAAGGGTGGCAACGGCCTGATGAGCATCCTCGTCGACAAGAACACACGCTTGCTTGTGCAAGGCATCACCGGCCGCGAAGGCACGTTCCACACGGAACAGATGGTGCAATACGGCACGAACGTCGTAGCGGGCGTAACGCCCGGTCGCGGCGGACAGGAAGCGTGCGGCGCGCCGGTATTCAATACCGTGGCCCATGCCGTGCGGGAGACCGCAGCGAACGTCTCCATCATCTTTGTGCCGGGGCCATTCGCGCCCGATGCCATTATTGAAGCGGTGGACGCCGGGATTCCCTTTGTGGTTTGCATCAGCGAGCACATTCCCGTCCAAGACATGTTGCGGGTGTATCATTTTGTAAATATAAGAGGCGCCCGTTTGCAGGGTCCAAATTGCCCCGGCCTGATTTCACCGGGCAAAGCCAAAGTCGGCATCATGGCCGGCGCTATTCACATCCCCGGTCCCGTGGGTGTCGTGAGCCGTTCGGGCACGCTTACCTACGAGGTTGTGTCGCATCTCACCGGCGCTGGCGTTGGGCAATCTACGGTAATTGGCATTGGGGGCGATCCGGTGATCGGGACCGGCTTCATCGACGTCCTGCGCATGTTCGAAGCAGACCCGGAAACCGAGGCGGTTGTCATGATTGGCGAGATTGGCGGCACCGATGAAGAGGAGGCTGCCAGTTTCATCAATGCACACATGACCAAGCCCGTGGTCGGCTTCATTGCCGGACGCACCGCGCCGCCGGAAAAACGCATGGGTCACGCCGGCGCTATCGTCTCCGGGGGCATCGGCACGGCCGATTCTAAGATCGCGGCGCTGCAGGCCGCAGGCGTGGACGTTGCGGACTTCCCGCGCGAGGCGGCGCTGCTGGCAGCCGAACGAATTAAGCGTTAACGCTGGAAAAGTCTTCACGTAGCGGAAGGGTTGAGGACCGATGGCACTCTTACTGGGCGCGGCGCAACGCAAGATTACACCGCCGTTAGGTACGAACATGGCCGGTTACTACCATGTGCGACCGGCAAGCGCCGTGCACGACGATCTCTTTGCGCGGGCGCTGGTGATCGATGACGGCACTACAGTCATTGCGGTGGTGACCTGCGACCTCGTCTCTATTCGGGAAGAGAGCGTGGTCAACGCGAGAGCGCACATAGCGGCAGCCACCGACATTCCCGGCAGCAATGTCCTCATCTGCTGCACGCATACGCACACCGGCCCCATCACGCGCGGCGACCGCAGTGCTTCGACATTTGGCAGCATGAGCGAGTCGTACATGGCAACCCTTGAGCAGGAAATTGCCGCAGCGGTTACTGCTGCGTGGCAGTCGCGCGTCGCCGGCGCCCTCCGCATTGGCAAGTCGCAAGAGACCCGCATCGCCTTCAACCGACGCTTTCACATGCGTGACGGCAGCGTAAAGACCAACCCGGGCAGGAACAATCCCGATATCGTCGGTCCGGTGGGTCCCATCGATCCCGATGTTTACGTGCTGCTTGCGGAATCCAGTCAAGGCGAGCCAATCGGAGTCCTGGTGAACTACTCGCTGCACGCCGATACCACCGGCGGCGACCATTTTTCCGCCGACTATTCCGGCTGGATGGAAAAACACTTCAAGAACATGTCACCGGAGTTGGATGAGACCGTGCTCCTGTATGCCAACGGCTATTGCGGCGACATTAATCACGTAAACGTCAATGATCCTGACCAACTGAAGGGATTCGCGGAGTCAGAGCGCATCGGGCGCGCGCTGGCGGAGAGCGCTACCCAGGCGCTTTCCCGCTTGGAGCCGCTCACTGGCGAGACCGTACATGCGGCCCAGCGCATCGAGGCGCTGCCCGCCGTGGTTCCGTCTGCTGAAGACATCGCCTGGGCCAAGGAAGCGGTGGCAACATCCCCAATGGGCGGCGGTCCCGGACGGGATGACTTGGTGCGCGCGCATCGCGATCTTGCGCTTCAAGAGTTGAATAAACAGCAATTTGCCACCGAAGTGCAAGTATTGGCCGTGGGCAACGTCGCGATCACGGCCCTGCCCGGCGAAATGTTCGTAGAGCTCGGACTCTCCATCAAGGAGCACTCGCCGTTTGCACACAATCTGTTGGCAGAGCTCGCGAACGGCAACCTTGGGTACATCTGCACGGAAGCGGCCTACCCACAGGGCGCGTACGAGGCAACATCCAGCCGCGTGCAGCCGGGATCCGGCGAGCAGCTTGTACGCGCGGCGCTCGACTTGCAACGTGATCTTGCTGCGGTCTGACCGGCGCAAAACCCCGTTGGTCTGCCAGCTTGCGAGCGAAATTGCGCGACCTGCCGCTTGCATGGCAGCGTGGCAGAGCCTAGCCGCTGTATTGATACGCGCCGCTGGTATATAATTGAAAAAGCATATGGTATTGTGATTTTGCGCTCCTGAAAGGCGCTCAGGGAATGCTATGCTTAAGATGCGCAAGCGCATGCAAAGCAACAAGGGATAGTCGTAGGAAGCAAAGCAAAAGATAAATGACGAGAAACGACCTAGTCATCCGCGTCGCTGGCGAGGCCGGCGAAGGCATAGTCTCCACCGGCCAATTGCTCACCCAGGCGGCATTGCGGGGCGGATTTCACGTACTTACTTACTCCCAGCCGCCTTCAGAGATCAAGGGCGGGCACGCTTTCTTTCAGATTAGGCTCAATGCGTACCGCTCCTATAGCAAAGGCGATTCTGTTGACATCCTGCTTGCCTTCAATCAGGAGGCCTATGACCGTAACGCGGCGGAGACAAAAGATGACGGCTTACTGGTCTACGACCCGTCAGAGGTCACGCCGTCCGCCGACAGCCATTTTGTGCAAGTGGAATTTCCGCTTAACGACATCGCGAAGAACCAGCTCAAGTTTCCCATCGCCAAGAACGTGGTTGCCGTGGGCGCGCTGGCGGAACTCTTTGGCCTGCCGACGAAACATCTTGACTCCCTTATCGAGGAGCGGTGGCTGCGCAAAGGCGAAGCGGTAGTCCAAAAGAACCTGGACGCGCTCCGGGCCGGCATTGACTACGTCATCGAACACGTCCCGCAGCGGGATAACTTTTCCCTCTACCCGGAAAAAACCCATTCGGGCGAAATCATGGTGAGCGGCAGTGAAGCTATCGGCCTGGGCGCCATTGCCGCCGGCTGTAGTTTTATGGCAGGGTATCCGATTACGCCCGCCAGCGACATCAAAGAGTTCTTGGAAGTCCATCTGCCGAAAACGGGCGGCCACGCGCTGCAAGCCGAGGACGAACTGGCGGCTATCGGCATGGTGCTGGGCGCTTCGTATGCCGGCGCCAAAGCGATGACGGCGACCTCCGGCCCCGGCTTTAGCTTGATGATTGAAATGCTTGGTCTTGCCGCAATGGCTGAACTGCCCTGCGTGATAGTCGATGCGCAAAGGGCGGGGCCCTCTACCGGCATGCCGACGCGACACGAGCAGGGCGACCTCAACCAAGCCGCGTTTGCCGGTCACGGCGAGTGTCCGCGCATTGTACTCGCGCCGACGTCGGTAAGAGACTGCTTCTACCAAACCGTTAACGCTTTCAACCTCGCCGAGAAATATCAGACACCGGTTATCCTGCTTGGCGACACCTTGCTCAACGTGCGTTCCGAGAGTATTCCCCGACCCAACCTGAACGAAGTCAACGTAATCGACCGTATCTTGTTCTCGGAGAACGGCAACGGCGTTGGCGACCAAGTCGGCAGCATGAACGGCGAGTACAATCGCTACGTGCTCACCGAAAATGGCGTCTCCCCCATGTCAATCCCCGGTCAGGCGGGCGGCCAATACATCGCCACGGGACTCGAGCACAACGAAGAAGGCCTCCATCGCTATGATGAGGCAACACACACGATTATGACCCAGAAGCGCTTCCGCAAACTGGAGCGTGCCGCGCTCGAGGCGCCCGAAGCAGACCGCTTCGGGGACCCGACCGCTGAGGTCGGCATTCTCACCTGGGGTTCTACTGTCGGCTCCGTTATTGAAGTGATACGCAATGCGGAGTTGGAAGGCTTGAAGCTTGACATGTTGGCGCCAAGAATGCTCATGCCGCTGCCGGACCCGCAGTTGCGACCCTTTATTGAGAGCAAGCGCGTCATAATTCTGCCGGAAGTCAACTACAGCGGTCAGTTTGCCAATATGATTGCGAGCCAGTATCCCCGCGACTACGTGCGGATTAACATTTTCGGCGGCATGCCGTTCCACGTCGACTGGCTCTTGGACAAGATAAGAGAGGAAGTGGCACAGCATGTCTAGCGTCGTAACCGTAGAGAAGCGTAAAGTCGCCGACTATAAGGGCGATGAGCGACCGACCTGGTGCCCCGGCTGTGGTGACTTTGGCGTTCTGAACGCCGTTTTCAAGGCACTGAGCGAGCACAACTTCGATCCCAAGAACGTCATCATCGTTTCCGGTATCGGCTGCTCCAGCCGCCTGCCCTTCTTCACTGACGCCTATGGCTTCCACACGGTCCATGGGCGCTCTATGCCCGTTGCCGCCGGCATTCGTGCCGTGCAGCCCGACATGCCCGTCTTGGCCATGGGCGGGGACGGCGATGCGTTTGCGATCGGCGTCGGACACCTGGTGCATGCCATTCGCCGCAATCTGAACATCTGCTACGTGGTGATGGACAATGCGGTGTACGGCCTTACGAAAGGCCAGACTTCTCCCACGGCAGAGCGCGGTCTGGCAACCAAAGCTACCCCGCAAGGCGCCAGCGATCCGGCCGTGAACCCGCTGCTCCTTGCGCTTGCCACCGGCTGTACATTCGTCGCCCGCGGCTTTTCGAGCAAACCCAAAGAACTGGCCGATCTCATTGCCCGCGGTATTGCGCACCAGGGGTTCGCCTTCATCAATACGTACAGCCCCTGCCCGACGTTCAATACGGTCAACACCTTCAAGTACTATCGAGATGCCACTGAAGACCTGCCCGGTGACTTTGACCCAACCGACTTCAGCGCTGCTCTGCAGTACGCTGCCAGTGAAGACCCGCTCTACCTGGGACTGTACTATCAAGCCGAGCAGCCCACGTTTGAAGACCACATCAGGAACAAGCGACCGGAAGTAACCAAAGACCCCATGACGGTGGTGGAAGACCTGTTTGAGCAGATGGCCTAGCGTCCGGCGGAATTACAACGAAACCAAATGGTCTTGCAAGCGGACCCCGCGCGGTTGGGGTTCGCTTTTATTTGCCCGAGCATGAGAGCCGGTATCCGGCTTAACATTCGTGCCGCTTGGACGGTATACTAGTGACAGCGGGCCGAAGCCGCGCGACGTTCGAGCGCATGCCGGTAGATGCGCTCGTTTGCTCGAAAAGGCTGCGGTCTTACTCTTCGAAGAGTTTATCTGGTGAATATTTTTTGAAGTCCTGCTGAGAGTGAGATACGTTCGCATAGGAGTGCCAGAGCGTGCTGGAGCATGATGTCTTAGTGGTAGGCGCCGGTTTGGCCGGCATGCAGGCTGCGCTGCACGCGGCCCGGCAAGGCGCGAGCGTTGCCATTCTCACTAAGGTGCACCCTGTGCGCAGCCACTCGAACGCCGCACAGGGCGGCATCAACGCTGCTATGGAAGAGGACGATCCCTGGGAGGACCACGCCTACGATACGGTAAAGGGCAGCGATTACCTCGGCGACCAAGATGCGATCGAGGTACTCTGCAGCGAAGCGCCGGAGACAATCATCGAACTCGAACACATGGGCGTCATCTTCAACCGGGGCTCGCGCGGCCAGATCGACCTGCGCGCATTCGGCGGCCAAGCACGCAAGCGCACGTGCTATATAGCGGACATCACCGGCCAGGTCATGCTCCACGTAATTTACGAGCAACTCATGAAGGCGGGAACGAAGGTCTACGAAGAGTGGTTCGTCACGTCGCTCGTGCGTCAAGATGACGCCGTCTGCGGGGTGGTCGCCATTGACCTGCGCTCAGGCGAGCTCCATCTCATCAAGGCCAAAGCAGTAGTGCTCTGCACCGGCGGCGCCGGTCGAGTCTACGAACCCAGCAGCAATGCCCTTATCTGCACCGGTGACGGTTACGCGCAAGCCTACCGGGTGGGCGCGCCCTTGATGGACATGGAAATGGTCCAGTACCACCCCACCACGCTGCCAGGCAACGGCGCATTGATGACGGAAGGCGCGCGCGGTGAAGGAGCCTATCTCATCAACGCTGACGGCGAACGCTTCATGCAGCGCTATGCGCCCAACATGATGGAATTGGCATCTCGTGATGTAGTCTCGCGTGCCGAGCAGACTGAGATCAATGAAGGCCGCGATATAAACGGCTGCGTCCTGCTCGACGTGCGCCACCTCGACCGCAACATCATTCTGCAAAAGCTGAGCCAGATTCGTGAGCTTGGCCTGGAGTACGAGGGCGTAGACATCATTGAAGAGCCCTGCCCCGTGCGGCCCGGCATGCACTATATGATGGGCGGCATCAAGACGGACATCGAGGGGGCCACGTTCGTCAAAGGCTTATATTCAGCCGGAGAGGCTGCGTGTGTCTCGGTACATGGCGGCAATCGCCTGGGGGCCAACTCGCTGCTGGATACCCTCGTGTTCGGCATGCGGGCCGGCACGTCCGCAGTGCTGTACGCGGACGGCATTTCCACTCCTGACATTCCGGATTCGCGCTTGCAGCAAGACCAAGCGCTCATCAACGGCATTCTCGCCCGTGACGGCGAGAGCGGAGAGCGCGCCGCAGCGCTCAGACTCACAATGGGTCAGACCATGCACCAGCACGTGGGCGTCTTCCGCAATCAGCAAGACCTGGAAAAAGCGCAAACCATTGTGGCAGAACTCAAGGAACGCTGTCAGAACGTCGGTGTGGACGATAAGGGCAAGGTTTTCAACACCGACCTGCTCTTCGCTCTTGAAGTCGGCCTGATGCTCGACGTGGCGGAAGCAATAGTAGCCAGCGCACTCTTTCGCACCGAGAGTAGGGGCGCGCACTACCGCACGGACTTTCCAGACCGGAACGATGACGACTGGTTGAAGCATACGCTGGTGTTCCAAAATGGCGGCGGCCCGCGGCTGGAAACTTTGCCGGTGACGATTACCCAGTGGCAACCCGCGAGGAGAACGTACTAGATGCAATTCAAGCTCAATGTGCGGCGGTACGACCCCGAGGCGGAGAGCCCAGCGCCGTATTGGCGCGAGTACGAGGTTGACGTACCGGAAAACGCCACGGTTTTGGACTGTCTGATTCACATTCGGGAGTACATGGACGGCACGCTGGCCGTGCGCTGCTCCTGCCGGTCTGCCATTTGCGGTTCGTGCATGATGCGTGTCAACGGTCAGGCACGGCTGGCCTGCGCTACCAAAGCTACGGACATGCAGGAGTCGTCTGAAGTTATTACGGTAGAACCGGGCGGCAACATGCCGGTGCTCAAAGACCTCATTGTGGACATGGATGTCTTTTGGGACAAGATTCGCCAGGTGAAGCCCTGGCTGGAACCTGTACAGCCGGTGCCGGAACGTGAGTACCTGGTACCAAATGACACGATCCTCGACCTTACCGTGGCCATGAATTGCATCATGTGCGGCGCGTGCGTTTCCGATTGCACCTCCCTGGAAGTGGACAAGAACTTCATCGGCCCCGCGGCGCTGGCAAAGGCCTACCGCTTCGTTGACGATCCGCGCGACGAAGCCCGGCAAGAGCGGCTGGAGGAACTCAGCGACTACGGCGGCGTCTATGACTGCACGCATTGTTTCTTCTGCGTCGAAGTCTGTCCCAAAGGCGTCGCGCCGCTGGAGCGCATTGTGGAAATTCGCGAGCGCGCCCAAAGTGCCGGTGTCACGAACAATGCCGGTACGCGCCACGCGGTGGCATTTGAGGGAATCATCCGCGACAGCGGCATCCTGGACGAACCAATGCTCCTGCTAAAGTCAATTGGAATGAATCCGGTTGAGCAACTAAAGAACGTGCCCGGCGGCGTGCGCCTCTTACGCGCGGGCAAGTTGCCCTTGGCGTCGGGCCCGTTTCATCACAAGATTCCCGGCCATGGCAACGTACAGCGCCTCTTTGAAAAGGTTGAGGCTGCGCAAGAAGCGTAGTCTGCGCTGAGAGCGAAGTCTGCGCAAAAAGCGAAGTCTGCCCCAGGAGTGAGGTCCTCAAAGTGAAATACGCCTTCTTTCCCGGTTGCGTCTCACGCGGCGCGTGTCCTGAACTCATGCAGTCACTCACCGCCGTTGCGGCACACATCGGCATGGAACTCGAGCTCATGGACACCGCCTCGTGCACCGGCGCCGGTGTGATCAGCGAACGCAACCAGAAACTGGCCGATGCCCTGAACGCCCGCAACTTCGCGCTGGCGGAACAGACCGGATTGCCGCTCATGAATATCTGCAGCACGTGCCAGGGTGTGATGAGTGGTGTCAATGAACGGCTCAAGGCCCGGCCGGAGTACCTGGCGGAAATCAACGAAATGCTGGCGGAAGAGGGCCTCTCGTATTCCGGCACTGCCAATCCCCGCAACTTCATGTGGGTGCTGGTGGAGGACTTCGGTCTGGAAAACTTGAGATCGCTGGTAAAGCGCCCTTTGTCTGAACTAAATGTCGCGCCCTTCTATGGCTGTTACATTTCGCGACCCACCGATGTCCTGGGCTACCACGACTTTCCTCAGCGCGGAGTCTACCTGGAAATGATCATCGAGGCGTGCGGAGCAACGCCGGTGGACTACTCCGGCAAGAAGAAGTGCTGCGGGTTCCCCATTATTACGATGAACCGCAAGAATTCTCTCACGATGGCCGGCAATCATGTTGGCGAGGCCCAGGAGCACGGCGCCGATTTCATGGTCACACCCTGCCCGCTCTGCCACTTGAACCTGGACGCGCAGCAGCCGGACGCCGCCAGAGTCGTGCAGACGCCCCTGAACCTGCCAATTCTTCACCTTTCCCAGCTTATCGGCATGGCGCTGGGCATCGACGATGCGGAACTCGGCCTCAATCGCCACGTCGTTTCTACCAACCCGGTGCGGGAACGGCTCCATGCGCTGCCGCTGGCCTAGCTTGCATGGCATTGGCAACTGCCGGAGCTTCCGGCAAATGTCTCCGGTGGGATGGCAAATTGCGAGCGCGCAGCGTTTCCCAAAAAGACTTCAAGAATACCCGGCATTGCGGTTGCGCGTGTTTGCCGGCGCGCCATACAGCGCAATGCACTATCAACGCGAAAACAACGGTTCAATCCACTCTTTAGCATGAGGACATGAGTAGGACAATGGAGGACATCGCATAATGCGTAAGCAAGTAACAGTCGTTGGCGCCGGTCAGGTCGGCGGCTCCTGCGCGCGGCGCTTGGCCGAGCGGGACTATGCGGATATCGTGCTGATTGACATTGTCGAGGGACTGCCGCAGGGCAAGGCGCTCGATATTCAGCAGGCAGCGCCAATCGTCAACTATGACTCCGGCATCATCGGCACCAATGACTATGCCGACACCGCCGGCTCCGATCTCGTTGTGATCACCAGCGGCAGTCCCCGCAAGCCCGGCATGAGCCGCGACGACCTGCTGGCCGTCAACCAGAAGGTCATTACGGCGGTTACCGGCGAAATCGTCAAGCATTCCCCTGACTGCACTATTATCGTCGTCACCAATCCTGTTGACGCTATGACCCAGCTTGCCTGGAAAGTAAGCGGCTTTCCCACCAATCGTGTCGTGGGACAGGGCGGCGTGCTCGATTCGGCGCGCTATCGGACGTTTCTCGCCCAAGAACTCGGTGTATCCATGCGTGACATTACCGGTTACGTGCTCGGCGGACACGGCGATCAGATGGTCCCGCTACCGCGCTACACCAGTGTCTCCGGCAAGCCTATTACTGACTTCATTGCGCCTGACCGCCTGGAAGAAATTATCCAGCGCACGCGCGACGGCGGCGCAGAGATCGTCAACCTCCTGAAGCTCGGCAGCGCCTATGAAGCGCCGGGCGCGGCGCTCGTGGAGATGATCGACGCCATCCTCCTCGACCAAAAGCGGGTCTTGCCGTGTGCGGCGTACTTGGAAGGCCAATACGGCATCAGCGGCGTCTACGTCGGCGTGCTCATTCAACTCGGCGCCGGCGGCGTGGAGCAGATTGTGGAGCTCGACCTCACCGCCGAGGAAAGCGCCCTGCTCAACCAGTCTGCGGACGCCGTGCGCGAGCTGGTAGATGTTATGGGAATTTGAGCTACGCCAGCTACCATCGCCCATGACATCAGGCACAGGCTAAGAACCCGACGCCCCGGCAACCTGCGGGCCTTCCTCGGCAAGTGCGGCAATACGTTCGTGCATCGCCGCGCGAATACCGACGAGGTCCGGTTCGAGCACAAACATCCCGTCCATGATCCGCGCGGTTACAAGGCCGGAGTCCTCATCGATGGCGTAAGAACTCACGGCGTCACCGTCAATGGCGCCGGCCAGCCACGCGAGGCGCACGGTCATTTCCAGCGTGATGTTGGTGTCGACCGCATTACGCAACTCTCTGTATAGCGCGGGAACTTGGAGCAGCGTACGCGGCGTAAGCGCTTGCGCCTTGAGGGCGCGCATAACTTGCATTTGGCGGTCCATGCGGCTGAAGTCACCATTCGGACTGGACTTACGCGTCCGCGTATACTTCAACGCGGCAGCGCCGTCGAAGTGATGCACGCCGGCCTTGAGGACGTAGGGCTCGTAGTTAATCCCGTCCATGGCCGGAAATTGCAAGTCGACAATGTCATCCGGCACGTCAATCGTCACGCCGCCAAGTGTATCGACTATGCGCGCAAACCCGGAAAAGTTTACTACGGCGTAGTAGGGTATTTCGACCTCGAGCACCTGCGCAAGCGTGGCGCGCGCCAATTCGGCGCCTCCGTACGCATATGCCGCATTGATCCGCTGCGGCTGGGCATTGCCGCCCAGGCTCACGTGCAAGTCGCGCGGCACAGAGGTAAGCAACACCCGCTCGTGCTCCATGTCAACGCTCACCACGACAATGGCATCGCTGCGACCTGAGAGCGCGTCCCACGAATCCACCCCAAGCAGGAGGATGTTGACGACGGCACTGTCGTCGGTGGTAGGAGTTTCCTTTGCGGGGGTCTCAATTGTCAGAGTCACTTGTGTGGAGGCCTTAGCTGTAGCGGGCGTAACGCGCTCCATCAGATTCTGCTTGGGAGCGGTTTCGGACGGCATTGCGGCGCAGCCGGCGAGCAGGCCAACTAGCAGGTACAGACCAAGAACCCTCAATAGGACGGTCATTCGCGGCATTCCCTTTCCTTCCTCCGTTCGTTCCCGTGCACTACAGCACTTTCTCTCTATCGTTTCAAACCAACGTGAAGAGAGTCTGAGAGAATCGCGCCTTTTTATAGAACTCCCCGCAGAGATAGAGATGAAACGCCGCTTGCTGCGGAGTATGATGGAGCAGGAATAGCGCTAGTAGGGAATTGATGAGTGAAGATTTCAGTTCAAGACATACATCTCAACGTCCTCAACATGAAGACGCGCATGCCGTTTCGCTACGGCATCGCATCGTTGGAGTCCGTGCCCCACCTCTTCCTGCGCGTGACCGCGAAAGTAGACGGCGCTACCGCCGTGGGCGTCGCGGCAGAGGGCCTGCCGCCGAAGTGGTTTACTAAGAATCCCGATACCACCTTTGCTGAAGACCTTGACGAAATGCTTGCCGTCATACGGCAAGCCGTAGCCTTCGCCTTGGACATGCCTGCCTCGGCAACACCATTCGACCTTTGGCACGAAGTTTACTTGCGCCAGATGGAATGGGCGGCAGACACATCGTATCCGCCCCTATTGTGGGGCTTCGGTGTAAGCATGGTGGAACGGGCAGTGATTGACGCCTTTTGCCGCGCCACGGGGCGGACTCTCGCGCAAGCCATGCGCGACAATTCTCTCGGAGTCCGCCTAGGCGTCCTGCATGAAGAGCTCACGGGTTACAAACCTGCCGACTTTCTCCCGGAACAGGCCAAGCGCACGATGATCATTCGGCACACGGTCGGCCTGGCCGACCCGCTCACAGATGGCGACGTCCCGCTTGAAGAGCGCTTGACCGACGGCTTGCCGCAATCGTTGGCAGCAAGCGTGCAATTCTACGGCCTCACCCATCTTAAGATTAAGCTATCCGGCGACACTTCTGCCGACATTGACCGGCTGCAGCGCATTGCCCGCATCATGGAATCCCATGCGCGCACCGACTACGCCCACACACTGGACGGCAACGAATTCTATACGGAAGTCGGCCCGTTTCAAGAGTTCTGGGAGACGATCCAGGCCGAACCCACACTCCGCTCATTCCTCAACCGCGCGTTATTTGTGGAACAGCCGCTCCATCGCGATTTTGCGCTGGGTGAGGCGGTGCGAACGGACCTCAAGCATTGGGAGGGCCGACCTCCCTTGATCATCGATGAGTCAGATGGTGAGATGCGCAGTCTTGGCGATGCGCTCGCCTGCGGTTACGCCGGCGGCAGCCATAAGAACTGTAAAGGCGTGTTCCGTGGGATCGTGAATGCTTGCCTGCTCGCCTACTATCACCGTCAGGATCCCACGCAGGCATTCATCCTGAGCAGCGAAGACCTCTGCAGCGTGGGGCCGGTGGCGATGATTCAAGACCTCACCGTGGCAGCCAACCTTGGCATCACGCACGCGGAGCGCAACGGTCACCACTACTTTGCGGGACTCAGCATGTATCCCGAGAGCGTCCAGGAACAGGTGCTGGCTAAGCACGGCGCCTTCTATCGCCGTCACGAGAAAGGGTATCCGGCGCTCGACGTGCGCCAAGGACGCGTCGACGTGTCGAGCATTGTGGACGCGCCGTTCGGCTACGGTTTCGACCTCGATACGACACAATTCACGCCGCTGGATGAATGGAACGCAGCATCGCTAGATGACTGATCGAACTTGCGAACCGGTCATTCTGTCCACCTCAACCTGGTTCTTGGGCAAAGAGCAGGATGTGGCCGTTACAGTCTTCTATTTCGAACTCACGTAGCCCCCACGGCTTGGTAATAGGCCCAGCTACATAGTCGGGCCGTATCGTGACACCCCTTGCCCGGCACTCCGCGAATAGATCATCGATGTTGACACAGTGAATGTAGGTATACCCCGCCAGGGTCGGTTCACTACCGTGGCGGCGGCGATAGCCGGTGAAACGCATGCGCGCAGGGCTCTTGCCTCCTCCGCCGCCGATAGACACGCGCGCATGCCCGCCACTTGCCATATCCACAAAGTCAAGCGTGAACCCTAGCACTTCGCAGTACCAGGCTGCCGTGGTCTCAACGTCCACCACCTCGATCACCGGCTGAATGCCGTAAAACCGGTACTTCTCAGAGTTCGTTGGCGTTTCCATTGGATATCCTCATCGTGCTGCTTGCAGGTCGAGACTTCCCGCCTGATCAGCTTTGCTACAGGCGGAATGGTCTTCCCAGCCGGATGATTCGTTCAGAGTTCTCATACCAGCCTTGTGGGGCGTAGTCGGACGTGTGGAGATAGCACTGCACGCGCACCTCATCGCTGCCTGCCGTAAACGTCAGCAGGCGACTCATGGGCAGAGTCGTGCGTCCGGCGTGATGACGCGCCAGCGCGGCGCAGTTGATGAAGTTCACGCCCCACTTTCTTTCCACGTGGGAGCGCCCGCCGTGACGATCGTCGGGATGGGTATGCGTGTGGCCGCCAAGCCACAGGTCGATCGCGCCCGGTCGGGCCGCCAGGTAGCGCTCGAACGCCTGGGCATCGGGCTGGCTGTCCACATAGTACAAATAAGAAGCCCCTTCGGGTCCGCCGTCGGCAAAATAGCCGTGGTAGTGGCCGCGCCACGCGCCGCGCTCATCCTTTTGGTAGCCTTCCCACGGCCCGGAAGCCACGGTGGTCTCCTTAAGCATGTGGTGATGCGCGGAAACGATGATGCAATCCGGGTTCTCCTCCACCAATTGGCGCCACCACGCAAACGTCTCACCCGTGACCGCGCCCGAGGGATAGCCGCCGCCCTGCGGGTTACGGCCGACCGGCGGCGGCAGATCGTTGCGGTCGCTCATCATCAGGAAGAGCACGTTGCCCACGCGCAATGCATACCGTTCCCACGTTCCCTCGATTGGAAAAGGACGCCTGGCTGAATCCACACCCGAAAACTGCGGGTTCTCTCCCGTAGGATCAACCCACTTGCGATACCACCACTGGGTCGGCTCTGTATAGAACGTGGCATCGTGATTGCCCGCGAGATTATAGAAGTCTTCGCGGCGGTGCGCGTGGGCGGCGCCGAATTGCCGGACCACCTCTGCGCCTTCCTCATCGTCCGGTGAGCCTTGATTACCGGAGAGGTCGCCGAGATGCAGCATGATGTCCCAGTGAAACGGAGGGCCTCCCTCGTCCCCGCCGCGCTCCGACTGCCGAATCGCTTCGGCCAAGCTCTCGCGGCCAAATCTCTTCTCCGTGCCTACGTGGGCGCACCCGGTGGCCCAAACTGAGAAAGTCTCCGCTGGCATGTGTCTTCCTTCACCCGGCAAATCCAGGTTGCATAAGGGCTAGGCAACAATCCAAGATGTTATGTCAATAACTTCATCCACGGTCGGCGCGACACAAGCGTGACCTCGCCGCGTACTTTCACAGCACTCAGTGAACAAGCGCGCTTCCGACCGGCATCCTCATGGTAAACACAACTCCTTGAGGCCGCAAAGACATCCCAACTGATAATCGCTATCATAAGGGTCAACAAGCAAGCTGCTTCGGTAGCGGCTTGGCAGACGTGTAGTTTCCCACACCCTCGCGGATCGGGCGCGGCATGAGTTCAAAATCCCCAGGCGGGGTTTCCGCGCGCATCCGAGGCACAGAGCGGGGAGGATGGATGTCGGGCAAGTTTCTCTCAATTGACCAGGCGGTTTGGCTCATCCAGGATGGCGCTGCCATCGGCGTGGGCGGCTTCGTCGGTATCGGGCACCCCGAAGCCCTCTCGGCAGCGGTAGAGCGCCGCTTCCTGGCAGCCGGTGAACCCCGCGACCTCACGCTCATGTACGGCGCCGGTCAGGGCGACCGCCAAACGCGCGGCCTCAATCATTTCGGCCACGAAGGACTCGTCAAGCGCATCATTGGCGGCCATTGGGGCCTGGCGCCCACACTTTGCCAACTCGTCCTTGACGGCAAGATCGAGGGTTACAATTTTCCGCAAGGCGTTATCATCCATCTCTTTCGCGACATCGCCGCGGGCAAGCCGGGCACGCTCACCAACATCGGCCTCCATACGTTTGTTGACCCCAGATTGGAAGGCGGGCGCGTCAATCCGGCGTCCACGCCGGAGCAACTCGTCCAGCTTGTAGAATTGAACGGCAGCGAACACCTCTTCTATCCGCGCATACAGCTCGACGTGGGCTTAATCCGCGGCACGACCGCCGATCCCGACGGCAACATCAGCATGGAACGCGAAGCGGTCTACGGCGAAATGCTGAGCGTCGCGCAGGCCGTGCACAATTGCGGCGGCACGGTGATTGCGCAGGTAGAGCGCACGATTTCTACGCCGCTGCCCACGCGCGCGATCAAGATACCCGGAATTCTGGTTGATGTCGTCGCAGTGGCCGATCCCGCTGAGCACTGGCAGACCTTTAGTGAAGACTTCAATCCGGCGTACGTTGCTGAAACACGCGGCGAAGCGCCGGCATTCCCGCCGCATCCCCTCGACGAGCGCAAAATCATCGCCCGCCGCGCCGCACTGGAACTTCAGAAAGGTGACATTGTCAACCTCGGCATTGGCTTGCCGGAAAGCATCGCAGCGGTGGCGGCTGAGGAGAACATCATCGATGACCTGGTTATGACGGTCGAAAGCGGCGCCATTGGGGGCATCCCCGCGGGCGGCCTCTCCTTTGGCGCTTCTTACATGCCTACGGCGCTCATCGATACGCCCTACATGTTCGATTTCTATGACGGCGGCGGCCTGGACATCGCCTTCCTGGGCGCGGCGCAGATTGATGCAGTCGGCAATGTGAATGTAAGCCGGTTTGGCAGCGTCGTGCCGGGGGCAGGCGGCTTTGTGAACATCAGCCACAACGCGAAACGCGTGGTGTTCTGCGGCACGTTTACGGCCGGAGGACTGGAAGTCAATGTACATGATGGCGCGTTGCAGGTTGTCCGGGAGGGCAAACACCCCAAGCTCGTGGAGGCGGTTGAGCAAATCACCTTCAACGGCGCCTACGCGCGCGCGCTGGGCCGTGACATCATCTACGCGACCGAGCGCGCGGTCTTCACCCTCACCGATCACGGACTAACCCTCACCGAACTCGCTCCCGGCGTGGACTTGGAAAGAGACCTGCTCGCCCACATGGCGTTCAGGCCGCACATCGCATCTGATTTGCGCCCCATGGATACGCGCTTGTTTCGCTACGCGCCGATCGGTCTGGCACGGCAATTCACGTAGTACGCCTGCGCCATGCTGGCAGTGTCAATAGGGAAGCCCATGAGTTTCGAGGCAGGAATGGGTATTATCGAACACAGCCGTGTCAAGGCCGTCTTGCTAGACCTAGACGGCACGCTCTACTTTAGAGGTGCGCAAGTCCCAGGCGCCGATCAGGCCCTGACGGCGATGCGAAAGTTGGGACTTCAGTTGCGCTACCTTACCAATACTGACTCGAAGTCCGCCAGTGTTCTGCGTCGTGAGCTAGCTGCAATGGGCTTGCCGGTCGCAGAACAGGAAATCTTCAGCGCCGCCAGCGCAGCCCTGCGCTTCTTGCGGGAACATTCAAACAAGCGTTGTTTCTGCTTAGTTTCCAACGAACTCGCAACCGAGTTTGCGCCTTTTCATGCTGAGGAAGGTGCCGTAGACTATGTAGTTGTCGGAGACTTTCGCGACTCCCTCAGCTATGCAGTGCTTAATACCGCGTTCCGGCACGTCATGGCGGGAGCCGAGATCATTGCTCTGCAGAAGGGCAGGTACTTTGTGAGCCGAAATGGCTACAATCTGGACACCGGCGCCTTCGTACAACTCTTGGAGTATGGCTCCGGCAAGACCGCAAGAGTTCTCGGCAAACCGTCACCGGACTTCTTCAGGTTGGCAATCGAGCAGATTGGTTGTTCGCCGCAAGAGGTAGTCGTCGTGGGCGATGACGTGACTACCGACATCGCCGGAGCGCGTGCGCTTGGCGCGCTGAGCGTCTTGGTGCGAACCGGAAAATATTTGAGAGAGACTTTGGAAAACTCCCCAGTCAAACCCGATTACGTCGTAGATTCCATCGCAGACGTGCCGCGTCTCCTAGGGGAGATTTCGAAATGAACGAAGCACGGCGCCAGAGAACGTGTAACACGGGGGCTTGTCCCCCGTCCAGTGGACGGAATGTTCGTGGAGCGTGGCAGTCGGATTTCCTCAAGAGGTGACTTCTGCACACTGTTGTTCGGACCTTAAATCCACCTCATTGCCGTGAATGAGAGGGCAGGAATGAGGATCGGAATTGCAGCCTGAGCCCGTCGCGTTGGCAGTGATACACAGTTAGCTACTTACCTAGGCGTGATGGCCTCTTTTGCAATCGACCATCACGATAAGAACCAAACTGTTTCAAGCGCTCGACACAACCCTACACGCCGGCCTAAGACCTCGAAAGGTAAAAGCAGGAGATGAGTACACAACATCCGGTAATCCTGGGGGCTGCCCGCACACCGATCGGCAAGTTTGGCGGCGCGTTCAGTGAACTCGCTGCGCCTGATCTTGGCGTCCACGCGGCGCAGGCGGCACTGGCCCGGGCAGACGTGGCAGCCGCCGACGTGCAGGTTGCAATTCTCGGTCAGGTCTTGCAGGGCGGCAGCGGCATGAATCCCGCGCGTCAGGTCAGTATGCGCGCCGGCGTTCCCGAAACCACACCCGCCATGACCATCAATCAGGTCTGCGCTTCCGGCTTGCAGTCCGTGGCGCTGGCCGCGCAATACATCCGCTTAGGTGAGATTGACGTGGCGCTGGCCGGCGGCATGGAAAGTATGAGCAATGCTCCCTACGTGCTGCCCGGCGCGCGTTGGGGCAGCAAGTTGGGTCATGCCGCTGTGGTGGATACACTCCTCGGCGACGGCCTCTGGGACGCATTTGCCGACTGCCATATGGCAAATACCGCCGATACGCTCGCGCAAGAGTACGGCATTTCCCGCGAAGCGCAGGATGAGTACGCGCTGCAGAGCCAGCAACGCTACGCAGCGGCAGCGCGCGCCTGTCACGTTGCTGCCGAAGCGGCGCCAATCTCGATACCGCAGCGCCGGGGGCCGCCCAAAGTGATACGTGACGATGAATACCCGCGACCGGATACGAATGCTGAGGGTCTGGCGTCGCTCCGCCCGGCCTTTAAGGACGTTACCACTATCACAGCCGGAAATGCCTCCGGCATCAACGATGGCGCTGCCGCACTCATCGTCGCGTCTGCCGCCTGGGCGGAAGCGCAGCAGCGCCAGCCTCTCGCTACTCTCGTCGCGGTCGAGACCACCGGCGTTGCGCCGGTGCGCATGGGCATCGGCCCGGCAAAGGCAATTCGCTTACTCCTTGAAAAAACTGACCTCACCCTCGACGACATTGATCTGCTCGAAATCAATGAAGCCTTCGCCGCGCAAGTCCTTGCAGTGGAAGCCGAGCTCAAATGGGACCGGTCACGAGTGAATGTGAACGGCGGCGCTATCGCCGTCGGACACCCCATCGGCGCCAGCGGCGCCCGCATTCTGGGTACGCTCATTTACGAAATGCAACGCCGCAACGTCCGCCGGGGCATTGCCGCGCTTTGCGCCGGCGGCGGCATGGGCATCGCGGCGTTGATTGAACGAGAGGTGCAGTAGATTCATGAAGCTCGCAGGTAAACGCGCGCTCGTTACCGGCGCGTCGCAAGGTATCGGACGCGCCACTGCCCTCACGCTCGCTCGCGAGGGCGCCGACGTAGTCATCAACCACTATCCGGACGAAGCAGGCGCGCACCGGCGTAATGCCGAGTCTGTGGCGGAGGTAATTGAGGGTTTGGGCCGCCGCGCGCTTGTCGTTGGCGCCGATGTTGCTTTGGAGGAGCCGTCTAACAGAATGGTCGAGCAGGCCATCCAAGCTTTTGGCTCCCTCGACATACTGGTCAACAATGCCGGCATCCTGCGCGATGCAACCCTGCGCAACTTGACCCGCGAGCACTGGGATGAAGTCCTCGACGTGAACCTGGGCAGCATGTTCAATTGCTCCAAGCCTGCCGCCATCCACATGCGCGAGCGTGAGACAGGCAGCATTATCAATGTCGCATCGGTGATCGCGCTCATGGGCAATATCGGTCAGACCAATTACGCGGCTGCGAAGGCCGGCGCCATTGGGTTCACCAAGTCTCTGGCGCGCGAACTCGCCCGCCACCACGTCCGCGTCAACGCGGTGGCCCCCGGCTTCATGGATACCGATATGACGCGCGCCATAGAACCCGAAATCAGAGAGCACGTGCGGCAGCAGATACCGCTGGGGCACTTCGGCACGGCAGACGACGTAGCCGCCGCCATTCTGTTTCTGGCATCCGACGACGCCCGCTACATCACCGGCGAGGTACTGAGCGTCAACGGTGGCTGGTATATGTGAGCACCTGGACACGCGCCGGCTTTGGAGGAGGCGCACGATTAATGTGAGATTCAGTCACCTGGCTTCTCTCCGCCGTAGCGCGGGGGCTTGTCCCCCGCTCGACCGTGAGCCATCTTTGTACACGCGCTGACTTTGGGGAAGGCGCACGACTAGTCCGGTTGAATTTGAGCGCCAAGGAATACAACCCTTCCGATCAGCCACTTAGAGGCCGCAGGTTACAAACCTGCGCTACGGGGACTTGGTCGCGAGATTTTGTAGCGCGGGGGCTTGTCCCCCGCTTGACCGTGAGCCATCTTTGTACACGCGCTGACTTTGGAGGAGGCGCACGATTAGTCCGATTGAATTTGAGCGCCAAGGAATACATCCCTTCCGATCAGCCACTTAGAGGCCGCAGGTTTCAAACCTGCGCTACGGGGTTTTGGTCGCGAGATTTTGTAGCGCGGGGGCTTGTCCCCCGCTTGACCGTGAGCCATCTTTTTAGCGCGGGAGCTAGTCCCATCCAAACGAGAACCCTGACACTTACAGTACGAAAGGAACCGCCCAATGCTTATCGATACCGCCCAATTCAAGACTAATCTCCTAGCCGACGACGCGGCGCTGCCGCCGGAAAATACCGCCCTCATCATCGTTGACATGATGCGCCGCTTCTGCGATCCAACTTGGCTGGGTAGCGGCAGCAAAGAGAGCGAGCGCTGGTTTACGGCTGAATTGCAGACCGTAATCCCAAACCTGCGCTCGATCCTTGACGCCTTTCGCGCCTCCGGCGGGCTCGTGGTCCATGTCGTCAACGCCAAGTGGACCGCGGAAGCGCGCGAGGCCGTGCCCTACCAGCGCGGCCGTGACTACGACTATTTCGATTCACACGCCATGTCCGTAACTGACGAACTCGCACCTCAAAGAGATGAAATCGTTGTCAGGAAGTTGACAAGCTCCGCCTTCACCGGCACCGGCCTTGACTACATGCTGAACAACGCAGGCATCAAGAACGTCGTGCTCACCGGTCAATACGGTGGCGCGTGTGTCTTCTACAGTCTGATCCAGAGCCGCGAATATGGCTTCACCAACTACTGGCCGTGTGACGCGATCCTGCATGCCTCGGCCCTTGACCAAGCCATGATCACACCGCTGGTGGGCACCCGCTGGGCCACATTGGCGACTTCGGCTCAGATCGCGCAGGCAATCACCGGCCAACGCGCATTGGCGTGACAATTCGCTTATTGCTTCCGTTACGGAGTCCAGCTAGATGTTGGCTAGACAGGCTGTCCGTCATTCCCGTGAAAACGGGAATCCATCTTCTCTTCGCACAGCGGTCCTCTCCTAGAGATTCCTTGCGACGAGAAACTTGGGCTCAAATCTCTTCGCCCTAAGCCAGCCAGTTTATTAGAGCTTACCTCTCCGTTCGCTCCCCAACGGTCGCCTCTCGGTCTCGCTTCTTTCTTAACTTGACACTCCACACACGCGCTGCTAGCCTGCAACCAACCGGTTGGTTGGAGCATCCTCAAAGGAGCATTTAAATGACACGTCGCAAGATGTTACTTGGACTGGGTTCCGGCGCTAGCTTGGCGCTGTTGGCCGCCTGCGGTCAAGCGACGACCACGATGACTGAGGAGCCGGAAGCCAAAGAGGAGATGAAGCCCAAGGCGGAGGAGAAGCCCGCAGAGCCGGAATCCTACGAAATTCGGGTTTTCACTACTTCCCGTTGGGACCTCAGCCAGGGCATTGGTTTGGAGGTGATGCAAGAACTTGAGGAGGCCAACCCCGGCATTACCGTCAACGCCACTGTTGAGTCCGGCAACCGTATGGACAAGATGGTGACCTCTGTTGCCGCCGGTTTTGGCCTTGACATCGGGCAGGCAGGCTCGTGGCAGTCGCAGACCCTCGCAGTCCTCAAGGTGCCGGTGGGGCTCGACTCCTACATGGCGACCTCAAACGTCATCAAGAAAGAGGAGATTTGGGAATCACTGCGCGGCGACCTCCAATGGAAGAACGTCGTACAGGGCATGCCGTTCGGCCCGGATATCCGCTTCCTCTATGTCGGCAATAAAGCCTACCTCGATGCGGGACTTGACCCCGAGAGTCCGCCCGCAAGCTGGACGGATCTCGAAGGAGCAATCTCCAAGATTTATTCCGTTAGTGGCGACAAGATTGAGAAGCTCGGCTTCGACCCGTTGCGCGGCACCGGCGGCAATCACCTTTGGATGGTGCCCATGTGGCAGTTGGGTGGGGATACCACGTCGCCGGAAGGCAAGGTTACCCTCTACACGCCCGAGGCGGAAGAAGCCCTGAACTGGCAGAAGTCCAACATCTTCGATGCCCAGGGCGGCTACAATCAGGTGTTGGAATTCTGGGGCGAGGCGGCGCGGTATCCTGCCTACTTCCAGCCATTCTTCCAAGGCGTGGTCGGTAATATGCACCTCACCAATTCCGAGCGTGCCGGCCAAATCCTGCCTAACCAACCAGACTTTGAGTTCTCTTATGGGCCGTATCCCGTGCCTGAAGGCGGGCGCCAGGCCGGCTACGGCGGCTGTCATACCTGGTTCATTACAGTGGACTCAGCCCAACCCGACAAATCGTGGTTGTTCATGGAGCACTTCGGCAGCCGGGACGTGAACATCCGCTGGGCGTTGCACTTCGACCGTCTGCCCATTCGCTCCGACGTGGCCGATTCCGAGGAGTACCACCAGGGCGATGAATTCGTGCGCTTCTCCGCCAACATGATGCAGCACCGTAAGTTCGTCATACCCTTGCCGGGCGCACCGTCAGTGCTGCGGTTCGTCAATGGTTTCATCCCGGACGTCATGGCCGGCAATACAACGATCCCCGAGGCCCTCAAGGAAGCCGAGGAGCAGGTCCAGACTATTCTCGACGACTTCCTGGCAGAGCACGGCGAAGCGTAACAGTAAATCTCTTTTTTACAGGAGAGTAGAATGGCAGGAGGAGGTCACGCGGCCTCCTCCTGCCGCACTATTGAGAAAGGTGTCTCGTGTCAGGCGATGATCCTAGACTCACGGGAGCCGACGTTGACCCGCTGCGGCAACGGCTTTTCGCAGCGTATGACAATTGGCTCATGCGTCAGTGCCGCGAGCGCTACGATGAGCGCGGCACGCGCTGGCAGCGGGACTTTTCCAGTTTGGAAGCGTACTCCCGTTCAGTGGCGCCGAATCGTGAGCGCCTGCTGTCCATGATCGGCGGCTGGCCGTGGGAGCGCGGGCCTCTGGAACCAAGCATCGAGGAGATTGCTACCACCGACACCTACACAGCTTCACGGGTCTTCTTCACGTCGTTCGACGACGTGCGCGTGGACGCGATTCTCATTCGCCCCCACGGCGATGGACCGTTTCCGGCAGTGCTCGCCCAGCACGGCGTCAACCACACGCCGGAGCAAATCTGTGGCTTCACCGATCCGGAGCATAGCGCCGCGTACCACGAGATTGGCGTGCGCCTCGCCAAGCACGGCTACGTGGTCATTGCGCCGCGCATGATCGGCGGCTACGGGGAAAACCGCTTCAACGTGCCCAACATCCCCTCGTTACGCACGCAGGAGCAAGGGCGCGCTCAGAATCAGATTAACCGCAAGGCCATCCTCATCGGCCAGAGCATTCAGGCGCTGGAGTATTTCACGCTCTCCCGCGCCGTGGACTACCTGGAAACGCTGCCGGAAGTGGACAACGACCGCATCGGCCTCTACGGCCTCTCGCGCGGTGGCAGGGCGGCGCTCTGGCTGGGCGCGCTGGAGCAACGCTTGCAGGCAGTCGTTTCCTCCGCGTGGTTCAACGAGCGCTTCAGCAAGATGCTGCAACCGGAATTGATCAAAGTCGGCGCCTTCATCGAAACCTCTTCCGAGTTCCAATTCATCCCGAATCTCTTTAGGGAATTTGGTGACGCCGACATCGCTTCGCTCATCTGTCCTCGTGCGTTCTTCGTAGAGGACGGCAAACACGACCGGGCTGTGTGGTGGCCCAACGCAATTGAGGAGTTCAAGCTGGTTGAAGCCACTTATGAAAATCTCGGCATACCGGAGAAGTGCGGCATTCGCATTCACGAGTTTGGACACGAGACCGAACCCGAAGCAGCGATCACGGACATTCAAGCAGTGGCGTTTCTCGACCGCTGGCTGAAAAGCGCTTGAGATTTCCCCGCTTCATGCCCGCCCCTAATCGCGGTACAGGACTGGGAATTTGACGCATTCGTCTTTCTACATATTCAACGTTCGCCTTTGGAACTTTCAACGTTCGTCCTGAGCCTGCCTATCCTGAGCTTGTCAAAGGTGCGAAGGGCAATCCGCCATGTCCAACGTTCGCCCTGAGCTTGTCGAAGGGCAATCCGTTCATGGTTCGACGAGCTCACCGCGAACGGATTCCCAGCACAAAGCGATAGTCGAGATATCCCTAGGATGAGCAATCATGCCACGGCTGCTGAACTTCTTCATCGATCCCCACGTGATTTTCCGGCGGGATGAGACCCTTGAAGACAAGACCGGTAGCGCAGGTTTGCAACCTGCGCCTACACGCGAACTGGAACTGCACGTCACCGGGCTCGCCTGCACCGGCATCTGCGTGCGGCGCACCCGCGAGGGTCTCGCCGCGCTGCCGGGTGTTCATGACATCAGCTTCGACCCCAACGGCGACACGTTTACTGTCCGCTACCAAGGTGACGCGCTTGCGCACGGCGATGTTCAGGATGCAATGCGCGGCAAAGTAGTCGCCAGACCGGTGCGTAAGTTGCTGGATTGGATTAGCCGTCCGTTCCGGCGCGCCGCGCACTATTGAGCGCAACTTACGTACTGACTTCCGCCCAAACTACTTAAGTAGCGCGAGAAATTTGGGTATGTCGAGCCAAACGGACCTCTCGCTCTGCCCTTCACACTTCGACAGGCTCAGTGCGAACGGGTGGAATCCGCCGCCATTTGCCGCTGCTTGCAAGTAGGCGGCCCATCGCTCTCCCACAGCTAGGAGCCTGCGCGTCTCTGTCCATTGCTGCTTGTATCTCCTCACGATTGCGGCTACAGTGATGCGTATAGTTCCAAAGGAACGCACAGGCCGGCGGTCTTGGCCTTCGAGCGAAGATGCGAAGCAAAGCCTGAGAGGATGCCGTCTTGCCCCCAGCCCCGCCTGGACCGGCGCCCAGCACTGCGCAGAAGGACGTAGCCCTGCCCATTCTGACCACCGTCGTCGGCAGCTATCCGGCGCCTGCCTGGCTGCTCGCCCAACCCAGCAGGCCGGCCTTGCGTGACGCCATGCTGACGGTCTTCAAGACCCAGGAGCTTGCCGGCATCGACGTGGTAACGGATGGTGAACTTTCCCGCTTTGACGTCAATCATCCGGAAACCCAAGGCATGATCGAATACTTCATTCACCCCCTGGCGGGCGTAGACGCGGCATTCAGCCGCGCCGACATCGCGGCGTTCCGCCGGCAAGCGGGCATGCAGTTTCGTAAGCTGCCTGCGGGTGTCGTGAGAGCGGGGATCGGCGCGGGCACGCTGGATCTGCCTACCGCCGCTGCGAGCAGCGCACTCACCACGAAACCCCTCAAGTTTACGCTCACCAGCCCGTACATGTTGGCGAAGTCTTTGCTCGACCTTCACTATCGCGACATCCGCCAACTGGCATTCGCCCTAGCCGATGTCTACAGAGAGCAAGTGGCAAGTCTCGCGGCACCTGTGTTGCAGATTGATGAGGCCAACCTCGTCGGCGCTCCGCAGGACGGGGAATGGGCGGCCGCCGTGATCAACCGCGTATTCGACGGTTTTCGCGGGCAGAAGGCCGTGCATCTCTGCTTTGGCAACTACGGCGGTCAGACCATTCAGCAGGGCCTCTTCAACGATCTTCTGCCTTTCTTCAATCGGCTGAAATGCGATCACCTGATATTGGAATTCGCTCGGCCCGGAGACGCGGAACTACCGGTGTTCCGGGACCTGAAACGCGAAATTGCCCTGGGCATCGGGGTTGTCGATATAAAGGACAACGCCGTGGAAACGCCCGACCTGATCGCCCGCCGCATCGAGCGCGCCGTCACCGTATTGGGTGCGGAGCGCATCAAGTGGGTGCACCCCGACTGCGGCTTCTGGATGCTCTCCCGCATTGTCGCCGACCAGAAGATGCACGCGCTGGTCAAAGGCCGCGATCTGTATCTTGGAGTGAACACAACGAAGGAGTGACCAATGGCCGCACAAGCGCGCGTCGCCGTCATCACCTCTCCCACGGGCACTATGCACGTGGGCGGTTTCCTGGAAATACTGGCCGCCCTGCCGGAGGTCGCGCAGGTCGCGTTGGCGACGCACGGCGCGGATGACATCGAGGCCCACGCCCAGTCCCATCTCGGCGCGCGCCTCGTGGGCAACTTTCCTGACGCAGAATCGCTCTTCGCTGAATTCCAGCCGGAGCTCACCATCGTCAGCCTGGAACCGGGCGCCGCGCCCGCAGCCATCGCCGCCTGTCTCCGCCACGGCAGCCACGTGCTCGCGGAGAAGCCTGCCTGTTTGCAATGGGAAGAGTTTGGCGAACTCGCCGACCTTGCGCACGCCCAGCAGCGCAACATCGGCCTCGCCTTTGCCGCGCGGGGCTTTCCGTTCCTGTCCGACGCGCGACGGCTGGTGGCCGACGGCACGCTGGGCAAACTCTACGGCGTCGACACCTACTTCATCGCCGACCAGACCCGCGTGCAGCAAGCGGACTGGCAGGCCTCCTGGTTTTCGCAAAAGGCCCATGCCGGCGGCGGTCATCTCATGTGGCTGGGCATTCATTATGTCGATTTGCTGCATCATCTCACCGGCCAGCGCATTGTCGAAGTCGCGGGGCTCACCGCGGTGGTCGGCGGCGCGCCCATCGATACGGAAGACGCCGCCGTCGCGGTGCTGCGCTTTGCGGACGGCATGATCGGCACGCTGACCTCAGCCTATTACGTGGACAAGAACAAGCAGTCGCACCTGCATCTCTGGGGAGCGCAAGGCTGGCTGCGGGGACGGCCCAACGACTGGGAGAGCCTGGAGTGGTACAGCACCCATCCGGCCGAGCATTCCGCGCCCCACCGGACCATTCGGTACAATTCGCCCACCGATGACGCAAAGCCCACCTACTACGGCTTGGTGCGCGCGTCCGTGCGCGGCGCCTTGGGTTTGGAGGCCCATCCGGTCTCTACCGCCGAGTCCCTGCACGTCCTCAAGGTGGTCCACGCGATTTACCGCGCCGCGGAAACCGGCCAAACGCAGCGCGTTGAGTGAATAGTCTCAGAGATGATCGTGCAACTCCTTCCCCCGCGATGGGGGCGGGATGGGAGTGATCTTGGTTGGCGGCTAGGCGCCGCAATCTACCCAAGACCTGGATTCCGGTCTTTACCAGAATGACGGCACATTGTAAATACGCAACTCCTTAACCGTTGGTGGGAGCAGGTCGAGGTGGGGGAGTTCGCTGTTCAGCGGTTAGGGGTCATAAACTACCCGTACCCTGGTTTCCGGCTTTCACCGGAATTGTAACTGTCAGGTAATTCGTTGACAGTTTTGGAAGAAAGAGCGGTGGGTCAAACGTCGTAAATGACCACTTCATATGTCATTCCGAACGGAGCGGAGCGCAGCGCAGTGAGGAATCTCGTGTGCTGAAGCCATGAAACAGCGTAGTGAATGTACCCTAGATTTCTCGCCTTGCTCGGAATGACATAAGCTGTAATTGCGGTCAGGCGGACAGGGGTTTCTGTCAACGAATTAGTCAACACTTACAGGAATGACGGAAAGATGCGAAGGTCTCCGTAAGAAGAGAGGAAATCAGCAATGAAACGGTACCGGGCGGCATTGATCGGCTGTGGCGGGATGAGCAAGTCCCACCTCCCCGCGCTCTACGAGATTGCAGAGATAGACGTCGTTGCCGTCTGCGACATCGACGCGGGCCGGCTGCATGCCATCGCCGACGCGTTTAATGTGGAAAAGCGCTACACCGACTACCACGCCATGTTTGCGGCGGAGCGGCTGGACCTGGTCGCCATCGCCACGCAGGGCCCGCAGCATTGCGCCGCCACCGTCGCGGCTGCGGAACACGGCGTGCACGTGCTCTGCGAGAAACCCATGGCCTTGGACCTCGCCGAAGCCGACCGGATGGTGGAGGCGTGCGCCAAGGCTGGGGTAAAGCTCGCCATCAATCACCAAGCCACGGTGCGGCCGTCGCTCAAGCGCATGCGCGCCATGATCGAAAACGGCGACATCGGTGACGTAATCCTGGTGCGCGGCAACAATAAGAGCGGACGCAAGGCCGGCAACGAACTGATGGAGATGGGCACCCACGTCTTCGACCGCATGCAGTACCTCGGCGGCGCGCCCACGTGGTGCATGGCGCACCTCACCTGGGAAGGAGAGTCCGCCACCACCGAGCACATCATGGACTCGCAGGAGATGAGTCCCAGAGACCGCGCTTCGGGTTTGGTGCTCGGCGAGCGGGCATACGCCCTCTTCGGCATGAGCCGCGCGCCGGTGGGCGAGTGCCAATTCCTCGGCTACGAGAAAACGGACAGCCGGCAGTACAGTGTGGATGTGCTCGGTTCCAAGGGCCAACTCTCGTTGCGCGGCACCGGCACGCAGCGCGGCAACAGCGATCTCTTTCACCTGCCCGTACCCGCCTCTTATCCCGCCGATCTACAGGAAGAACCGCTCTGGCAGCGCATCGACGCGCCGGAAGAACTCAACCCACGCCTTGGCGAGCAGAGCATCACACCAATCCTTCAAGAATTGATCAAGTCCATCGAGACCGGAAGCGAGCACCCTTGCAGCGGCGAAGCGGGACGCTTCAACCTGGAAATGGTCATGGGCATCTACGCCTCGCACCTGAGCGGACAGCGCGTCAGCATTCCTTTGGCCGACCGCGCCCATCCGCTGTCAGCCGGCTGACTGGCAACCCCTCGCGATTAGATACTGCGGTTGGAATATCAATAGCCCCGGTGCGACTGATGTACGCACCGGGGCTATTGATTCGTCCGTCAAGCCCGCGCGCGCGGAGCACACGCAAGTATGTTCGTCAGCAACTCAGACTAATGCCATAGTCTTCCCGCGGGCGCTTGCCGCATGCGGCCCTCACCGCAGCGGCGAAATTGCTGCTGCTACGGCCACTGAATGAATATGGGTTGGCTCTCGACGGTAGTGCCGTCACTCTTGACCGCCTTTATGGTAAAGATCAGTGAGTCGCTGCCTGCTGGTCGGTCAAGCCTCTTGAATGGAATCGTGTTGCCGGCACTCTGGCCGGCAGCCGCGAGGACGACCGGTGCCAACTCATATCCATCCGAGCGCACGACTCTATAGCTCGTGGCGTTGCCGGTCACAATGCTCAGATAGACCACGCCGTCCGGCGTCTGCGCCCTGTAGGTGCGCTCCGCCACCACGCTTGCCGAGGTCTGCGCGATGACAATAGTAAAGGTCACATCACCGACAGGCGCGGGGGTCGTGAAGAACGTCGATGGCGTCGCTACCGGAGCCGCAGCCGGCGCCGGTGTCGGCGGCGGTGGAATCTTCGGCACGCGCAGTTCCTGGCCTTCCCGGATGACGTTGGGGTCCGTCAGACAGTTCGCCGCTTGGAGCGTATCCACGGTGGAATCACTGCGCAGCGCAATACTGTAGAGCGTATCTCCTGATTGGATTGTATAGATCGGCCAATCTGTGCGCGGTGTACACGAGGGCGGCGCACTCGTGGCCTGAGGCGGCTGTGTAGCTACGGGCACCAGTGTCGGTACCGGTGAGGCGGTGGGCGGATCGGAAGTCACTGGGGTTGGACGGATGACCGTCGGGATCACAATCGGCGTTGGCTCTTCCTCTTCGGAATCGTCTCCCACAAAAGGGAGACACGCGGTCGCCAAGACCACAATCCCTAACAACAACAGCATACCTCGCAAGCAGATAAGGCAAGTTCTCACTGGCAACACTCCTCCTCTTGCACGCTACCTTCGCCACGGCCCGATAAATGGATAGACTCTACATACGTCGGGTCTGACTGATGTGAATAAGCAACGGATCCAAGTTACGCTGAGACAAGGGCACATGCGGGGGTGCGTTCAGCGTAGTCCAATACACACTCTCCATGTTCGTAGAACAGGGAGTCATTCTCTATGATGCCTGGAATTGAGATATATTTCAAGCGGGCAGCGGGACTCGCCGCGCAAACGCGCTACAGCAGGCCGCGGGCCTTCGCAACGATGTGTTCCGCGGTTAGGCCGTACTTCTCAAGCAGCGCCGCCGCATCCCCGGATTCGGCATACGTATTCTCTACACCCACAAACGCCATTGCGCAGGGAGCATGCTCCACAGCCGCCATTGCCACCACACTGCCCAGCCCTCCCTGCACCAGATGCTCCTCGGCTACCACGATCCTGCCGGTCTCGCGGGCGGCCTTAGTCACTGCTGCTACGTCCAACGGCCGCACAGTGTGCATATCGAGCACACGGGCTTGCACACCCTCCGCCGCGAGCGCCTGCGCCGCTTCCAGCGCCGCCGCCACCATGATGCCGTTGGCGATCAGCGTAATGTCATTGCCGCTGCGCAGCTCATTCGCCTTGCCCAGCGTGATGTCAGGGTCTTCTCCGTACACGAGCGGCACGTCCGGCCGGCCCACGCGCATATAGGCGGGGCCCTCCGCCGCCAGCATCGCCGTCACGGCCTTGTGTGTCGAGGGCTCGTCGGCGGGCACGATCACCGTAAACGTCGGCAGTCCTAAAGCCAGGGCCACGTCCTCGATTGCCATCTGCGACGGGCCGTCCTCGCCGATGCTGATGCCGGCATGGCTGCCCACCACCTTGACGTTGAGATTCGGGAACGCAATCGACATGCGCAATTGGTCGTAGCCGTTGCACATGATGAAACAGGCAAAGCTGGCAATCACCGGCAGCTTGCCGCAGGCCGCCAGTCCGGCGCCGATGCCCACCAGATTCGACTCCGCGATGCCCACGTTGATAAAGCGTTCCGGAAACTCCTGGGCAAACCACTCGGTGCGCGTTGAGTTGTTGACGTCGCCGTCTACGACGACAATGTCCGGATTGGTCCGGCCGGCTGCGCGCAGCGCCGCGCCAAACGCATCGCGGGTTGCCTTGCCCATGGCAAACTCAGTCTCAGTTCCTACTGCCATCCCAGTTCCTCCAGGGCGCGCTGCTCTTCTTCCTTGGTGAGGGCTTTGCCGTGGTAGCCGTAATCGGCCTCGACGAAGGAGACACCCTTGCCCTTTACGGTGTGCGCGATGATGCACGACGGACGCCCCTGCGTCGCCTTCGCTTGCTGCAACGCGTTGAAAACTTCCTCGGTATTGTGTCCGTCAATCTCCTGGGTTTCCCATTGAAAGGCCCGCCACTTCTCGGTCAGCGGCGCGTAATCGAGCACGTCCCGCACCCAGCCGGTCTGCTGGGCTTTGTTGTGGTCCACGATTGCCGTCACATTGTCGAGCTTGTAGTGGGCCGCCGTCATGGCAGCTTCCCAAATCTGCCCTTCGTCCTGCTCGCCGTCACCCAAGATGACGAACACATGGTAGTCTCTGCGTTCCATTCGTGCGGCGAAGGCATGACCCAAGCCCAGGGAGAGCCCCTGACCCAAAGAACCGGTGCTCGCTTCCACGCCGGGCAGACGGGACATGTTGGGATGCCCTTCGAGCGGGCTTTCAATCTGCCGCAGGGTGGACAGCAAGTCGGTGGAAAAATACCCGGCATGCGCCAAGACGACGTAGAGCAGCGGGCTCGCGTGTCCCTTGCTCATGATTAGGCGGTCTCGGCCCGGCCATTGCGGCGCCGCGGGATCATATTGCATGATGCCGCCGAAATACAAGGCCGTCATGATCTCCACACCGGAGAGCGAACTCGAGGGATGGCCTGAACCCGCAATGGTGGTGCAAGTAATTATGTCACGTCGTATTACGCGCGCCTGTTCTTCCAATTCTTCAATTGACATTGTGGTTTGTACACTCACAGTGATTACGATCCTTACTGCTACCGTATTACTGTAATCGTAATGCTCCAGTCAGCGCGCGTGCGTCCCAAGCGTGCAGTGCCAGGGTGCAATTGCGGTGACTATACTCCACCTATTGTAACGTCTCCGGGCCGGCGGCGCGAATGCCGGAGAAAGGGAGATATACAGTACGGAACGCAACTGCTCAGAGTGTGGGCGGCTTCGCTCACTTTGTGCGAATCTTCCGTTGCCATTCTGGTGTTCGTTGGCAAAGCCAGATTTGCGTTGCGTACGCAGCGCTAGCTGCGTACGCACCTTGGGCTGCGGATGCTGTTTGACGTGCATGCGCAACTTACGCTGCATACACCCATTCCACAACAACCATGTCGCGAGTGCTACACTCTACGCAACGAGCATACGCGCCGTACCCATCACAGATGTCGTCGTGCTCGCAGCAGTAATGCGCTCTATGGCAAGAGCCGAGGAGGCGAAGGGGTTGATTGCGCCCGCGCTCGCGAGTTCAAGGCTTCTCGCCGGCACCCCGTCACAAGGCAGTGGATAGTTCAGCCCATCAAACGACCGGCGCCAAGACCCGCGCTTTCCCGACTGTCTGGCAAGCGCTGATCCTGCTTGGCCTGCTTGTGTTGCTGCAGATTGGCGCGAGCTTGATCCTTGGCGCCTATATGGCGGTCCAGTCAATACCTATTGAAGAACTGACCACAGTTCTGGCTATCGTGAATGTGACCACATTCGGCGCCGTTGTCATTGTGGGCTCGGCGTGGTCGCGCGTCTCGGCGCGGCAGCTCTTCTACCTGCGGGGGTTTCCGCCAGGCCAGGTGCTGCCGATGCTTGTGATGATGCTGGGTCTCATCGTCGTCGTTTCCGAACTCGATAACATTCTCCAGCGCTTTCTGCCCATACCTGACTGGTTCATAGAGATGCTCTCCGAGCTCGGTCTTGGCGAGGGCTTTGCGCTTGGCACCTTCATCGTGCTGGTGGTTGTCGCGCCCCTCACAGAGGAACCCATATTTCGCGGCATAATGCTGCATGGGTTTGTGCGCAATTACGGCACAAAGTGGTCCGTCTTTGGCACCGCTTTCCTCTTTGGCGCGATCCATATGAACCCCTGGCAATTCCTGGGCGCCTTCATCCTGGGGCTCTTCTTTGCCTGGTGGACGTTGCGGACCAAGTCGATCCTGCCGGCATTGCTCGGCCATGCGCTCAACAACGGTATGGTGGTCTTCACGGCTGACGTGCTGAACGTGGAAATCCAGGGGTTCAATACCTTGGAAGAAGGGGTGCACACCAATCAACCGTGGTGGTTTACGCTCACTGGGATAGTGCTATTGCTGGTTGGCGCAAGCATCTTGCACAAGATGTGGACGCGCGAGTAAGAGACCTGCGCGCCAGATCCGGCAGTGCCGGCTCGCACCGAGAAAGCAGCGCGCTGGCGTTGCCTCCGCCAGGTCTCCCAAACGCGAATGAGGGCGAGGGGGTAAGCCGCACAAGAAAAATTGTGGCCTGCCGCGGTCAGCGGGAGCGCCACAACCAGAGCACGTTGATGAGGAAGATCATCGCCAATACGGCGAGGAAGCCTTCCGATCCGGCCACGATCGCGCCCACTATCGCCAGCGGGATGCCAAAGCCCAGCACGGGCAACGCCACTTTCATAAAGGCTTCTGAATCCGCCTTCGCCTGCTTGCGTGCCCGGATCATTGCCGCCTCGACCCGTTCATCGACGAGCGCCTCAATGCGCTGGGCCAGCGCCGCGGCGACGTGATCGTCATACTGCTCGCCCAGTTCGCGGCGGGCGGCCACTGCCGCCGCAAGCTCATCTTTCAAGCCGTCAGACTGCGAGGGACCTTGCGGGCGATACTTGCTCGCCATAGGCTACCTACCCATTGCTCCGCGCCGGTACGCATTTCGCGGGAGACCACGACCCAATGATAGCGCACTAATTGGCAGCTAACGCATGAGTGTGTGGAGAACGTCCTAGACTACAGCAATTTGCCGTCGTCGTGCAGCCGCCACGCGGCGTCCACCAGCGCCCACAAGCCGCCGCTCACTGCCGCATTGCCGCCCAGCACCACGGGAATGTCCGCACGCCACGCTGCGTGCGTGAGCGCGCGCGTCGCTTCATCACTGATTTCGTTAATGTATCCCAGATCGGAGGCAAAGCGGTCCTGGCCGTCAACCGTGCGTCCGCCGTGGGCAAAGAGCACGCGCGAATCGAGAAAGAGCGCGTCTCCCATTTGCGCCATCGCTGCAAAGAAGGCCTCCGGTCCTACCTCCGCCAAGTAGAAGCCGAGCAACGAGCGCACGGGACGGGTGCTCGTGCTCATGCCGCGCTCTTCCGAGAAGACGCGAATGCGGCATGCCATATCCCGCCGCAGCAGCGGCCAAAGCTGCGCACTCACGCGGCCGGCTAAGACGACCTCCTCATGCGGGCGCACAAAGGTCGGCATCGCCTCGCGCAGACGCGAGCGCACCGGCGCCAAGCGCTGCGCCACGGAGTCTTGCGAAACATAGGCCCGCGCGGCCGGTCCGCAGAGCGGATGCAACGCCAGCACGGCAAGATCGGTGGGTGTGTCGATATCAAACATGGCGGAAATCGCGGGTTCCAGCGGTTCATGCCGAAGATTGGCTGCCAGCGCCAACTGCCGCGCCAGACCGTTATCGCGCTGCTCCGGCAGATTGACCGCGGTCAGAGCGCTGCCGGGATGAAAACCGATGAAATCGGCAGAGAAGAAATTGTTGGCGGTGACACCGTGGTCGAGACGCGCAACCAGGTCTCGCAGCGCCCCCAGTTCGGTGGCGGAGAGCAAAGGGCTGCTGCCGCCGCCAATGTAAAGCACGTGCGCCAGGCGGTACCGGGCTACGATATCCGCCAAGGTTTTGCCAAAGTGAAAGTTGCCAGCGCTTGCCGTCGGCTCAACCTTGACATCAGAGCCAATACCGCTGAACGACTCCGGCTGCGTAGTGGCTACAATAATGGGAGCAAATCCACCCACAGACTGTGCCCGGGCCACAAGGTCATGGGCGATGGCCAGGTGGCTGTCATAGACCAGGCGCTCCAGCGCGCTGGCGCCTTGCTTGCCTGCAAAGAGCACGAGACTGACGTCTTCAGCCATCTACATGACCGCTTTCGGCGTTGCATGAAAGACCGGTGCAGGAACGGCTCAGAGTCACTCCCTACGCGCAATTCGACACACGCAACACTGTTAGGTGCACAACGTAGGGTGCACAACCCGATTGAGCATACCAGCGTTATCTTGGCCTCTAGTCTCACTTCGGCCGGATGGACTCTCAGAACGAGGTGTGTCCCACTCCAACCAGCCCTTCCAAATTCCGGTAGCGCAGGTTTGCAACCTGCGCCTTCCTTGATATCACGAACCCCCCAGACACCCCTGCTGTCGCTCCGGAAAGACCAGGTGCAATCTCGCAACCAATATGCCCCCCGCCGCGGGCAGCCTGCACACAAACAGCCGCCAGATGAAATACCGTGGTACTCATCCGGCGGCTGTTTCACGTCCAATTGTCACTTCAGCCGCACGCGGGGACAGCCGGCTTACATGTAGCCGTATTCCATCCGAATCTCTTCGGACATCATCTCCGGCGACCACGCCGGGTCCCAGACGATCTCCACGTCCACCTCTTCCACGCCCTCGAGGTCTTCGACAACCTGATGCACCTGCGCAATGATATACGGTCCTGCCGGACAACCGGGGAAGGTGAGCGTCATCTTGATCTCAACGTCATTGTCGTCGTCTTTGGTGTTGATTTCGTAGATAAGTCCCAAATCAACGATATTGACGCCCAATTCGGGATCAATGACTTCCTTCAAACCCTCACGAATGACGTCTTCGCCAATTATTGCCATGTATTGGTCTCCTGGCTCCGAACTTTGCAATGCTCTCTTTTCACCATACTACCAATCGCAAGGGCACTCTCGCAATTGGCGTCAAGTGAACACGCGACGTTTGCCTCTTCAGAATACTCTCGTCAGGCGCCTTATGCTCTCATCAGGCGCCTCGTATTCTCGTCAGGCACCTCGGATTCAATGCGAGGAATTGCTTGTCCGTTCGCCCTGAGCGTGTCGAAGAGTGAACGGCAGCAGTGGAATGTTTAGTACATGCCATCGCCGCGCGATCGCCCCGCCGTCCGTACTGCGACAGGCTCAGCACGAACGGCTTACAGTTCCTCTACTGACACTCCTATACGGCCTTACGGACACTCCGATAAGGCCATATCGACACTCCTATACGGCCTCGCTGACACTCCGATACGGTCTCGCCCGCTACTTGTCGCGACGCTTGCGGTGACAAGCTTTCTGAATAAGCTCTAGTCAACTTCACGGGCATAAAGTTCCAAGATGCTCCCTGCAAAGCCCGTAGCCGCCGGCGAGGCGAGGAAGAGCAATGCGTCGGCAAACTCGTCCAGGGTCACCGCGTGACGCAAGTCTTCCGCATCGAGGTACTGCTCCGCCTCCTTCGTAGCAATCGTGCCCGCCACGAGGCAAGTCGGCACAATGCCGCGCTGCTTATAGTCGCGAGCGATACCCTTTGTGAAAGTGACCACTGCGGCCTTGCTCGCGCCAAAGAGTGCGCGTCCCGGCGCGGGATCGAGAGCGCTGCCACCGGCAATTGTGACGATGTGTCCCTGGCCCTGGTCCAGCATAATGGGCAACACCGCGCGGACAAGATTGTACGTTGTGTAGAGGTTCGCTTCGATCTGATGCTGGAGGTCTGCGAGGGTCGTCTCGGTAACTTCATGCTGATGAAAGCTGGCAGAGAGGAGCGTCGCCGCATCCAAACTTCCAAACGCAGCGCAAGTCTGCTCCACTGCGCGCACGGCATCATCCGGTTGCGCAAGATCGGCCTCTATGCCGAGCACTGTTTCTCCATTGGGAATGCGATTCAGCACGGCTTGAAGGCGGCCGCTATCCCGGCTCGTTGTCGCCACCCGGTAACCGGCCTTGAGAAACGCCGTAATCACGGCCTCCCCCGTGCGCGCGGCAGCGCTGCCAATCAGGACTGTTCGACCTTCCATCGTAGACCAAACTCCAATCGAAGTTCATGACGTAGTGTTCAGCAGGCTGTCGAATTGCTCTAGAGCGCCTAATACCGACAGTTGGCAGCCATTGCCCATGTATTGCCGAGGCTGTTACATCCACCGTTGTAGTGCGTTCGGCGCGGGGAGACAATGCGAATCACCTCATGAAGTCGCGCGATTCGCGGTTACGGCTCACTCTCCCGCCAGCGCGTAGCACGCATCAACCAGCACCATGGCGCGGTGCATGTCTTCAAGCGTAGCCAAGGGGGCGTGCCCCTCCCGGTACGCTTGCAGCGTATCCTTTACGAAGTCTTGATAGAGACCCGGCACCGAGTGCCCGCCGCGTTCTTCAACGCCGTCTTCGGTGATGATGCGCGTGGCCCCATCGCGATACGTCACGTAGGTATTGCCGTCGCTCACGTTCCAGACAGTGTCGGCGGCGTCCGCGGGGTATGTGTAGGCTATCTCCACATTGGCGAAGGCATTGTCGTCACCGCAAAACGTCACGTTGGCGTACTCCTCTACCGGAATTCCCGGCGTGATGCGCCGCAGGTGAGCGGACCCCACGCGCACCTCATTGCTGCCGGTAAACCAGCGAAAGAGGTCTGCGTAGTGAACCCCAAGATTGCGCAGCGCGCCGCCGCCGGACTCTTCCGCCTTAAGCATCCACGGACAGCCGGAGTCCACGTACCGTTGCACCGGGCCGCCGGCGTAGCGAAAGTGACCGTGCCGTATCTGACCCATGCGTCCGCTGGCGCGCAACTCCATGACGGCCTGAGAAAAGGGCGCGGCGCGGTTTGTAAGCGGAATGGCTACGAAAACGTCATTCTGCTTTGCGAGTGAAATCAGCCGGTTGAATTGACTCGCGTCCGTGCCGAGCGGTTTTTCAATCACAAAGGGAATGCGCCGCTCCAGGAGTTGAGTCGCGATTGCGGGCTGCAGTCGGTAACGCCCGAAGGCAAAGACGAAGTCGGGCCGCTCTTTCTCCAGTAATTCCACATAGTCCACATACTGCCTACAGCCGGAGTATTGCCCGGCGAACCGTTCCGCGTAGCCCGGCTGTTCGTCCGAAACCGCCACTGGCGTGATGCCGAGCTCCGTAAACGCAGGCAGGTAGAGCGGAACGTGCCAGTGACTGATCTCAAGAATCGCTATGCGCATCGGTTATTCAAGCTCCCACGGAAAGTGCTATTCAGGCAACTCAACTGCAACCGTTTACTCTTAACCAAGACCCAAGCGCACGAACGGCCTGCAGGGCGCCAAATCTCTTCTACGAGGGACTAAGGAATTCGCCCAGGCCGTTCGTAGTGACATCGCTGCTCCAAGTCCTAGTCGAACCGCTTTCGGCCCTTCGACAAGCTCAGGGCGAACGGAAGAGTGGGCAAGAGAATGTCCACGAACACCCTTTAGTCCCTTATCCTGCCCCGCCGTTATCACTGCCGGCAAGCAAATCGCGCAGCACATACTGCAACACCCCGCCGTGCCGGTAATAGTCCACCTCAATCGGTGTATTGATACACACGGTCGCCGTGAATGTCTTTTCGTTGCCGGCGGCGTCGCGCGCGCGCGCGGTTAGTTTCTTGCGCGGCGTCAACCCCTCCGCAATGCCCTCAATCGCGAACGTCTCTTTGCCGGTAAGACCCAGTATCTCCGCCGTCTCACCCTCCGCATACTGCAGGGGCAGCACGCCCATGCCGATAAGGTTGCTGCGGTGGATGCGTTCATAGCTTTCGGCAATTGCGGCGCGCACGCCGAGGAGCAGCGGTCCCTTGGCGGCCCAGTCACGGCTGGAACCCATGCCGTAATCTTTGCCCGCGAGTACCATTAGCGGCACGCCGTCTTGCTGGTACTGCATGGCCGCGTCATAGATTGTCGTCTCGGTTTCGTCAGGGAGGTGGAGCGTCCAGCCGCCTTCCCGCGAAACAAGCTGATTGCGCAAACGCACGTTGGCGAACGTGCCGCGCAGCATGACTTCGTGATTGCCGCGCCGCGACCCATAGGAATTAAATTCCCGCGGCTGTACGCCTTGGTCGATGAGGTACTTGCCTGCGGGGCTGTCCTTGGCGATGGAGCCTGCGGGGGAGATGTGGTCGGTCGTCACCGAGTCACCAACCACGGCGAGCACTCGCGCGCCCGAAATGTCGGGCGGATGCCCCGGTTCAGCCTCCATATCCACAAAGAACGGCGGTCGCCGCACGTAGGTAGACGCCGGATCCCAGTCGAAAAGTGTCCCTTCTGGCACTGCCAGCGTCTCCCATTCCGACATTCCTTCGAAGACCTTGTCATATTGCTGGCGGAACATCTCCGCATCCACCACTCGCGCCATCGCATCGGCAATTTCACGCTGGCTGGGCCAAATGTCGCGCAGGTAGACCGGGCGGCCGGCGCCATCGTACCCGATGGGGTCATTCGTTAGATCGGTGTTCACCGTGCCGGCGAGCGCGTAAGCCACGACGAGCGGCGGTGAGGCAAGGTATGAGGCCCGCACTAAGGGATGAATTCTGCCCTCAAAGTTGCGATTGCCACTCAACACTGCCACCACTGCCAGTTCATGATCGCTGATCGTCTCTTCCAAAGGTTCAGCCAACGGCCCGCTATTGCCGATGCAGGTAGTGCAGCCATAGCCCACCAAATGGAACCCAAGCGCTTCCAGATGCGGCACTAAGTCAAGTTTTTCCAGGTAGTCCATCACGACGCGCGAGCCGGGGGCAAGGCTGGTCTTCACCCAGGGCTTCCGGCCAATGCCGGCTGCAACGGCCTTCTGCGCCAGGAGACCCGCCCCAATCATCACGGCGGGGTTGGAAGTGTTCGTGCAACTCGTAATTGCCGCAATGACCACCGCGCCTTCGCCAATTCTGGCGGGCACGCCGTCCAGCGAGACATCTACGTTTGCGGCGGAGTCCGCAACAGCGACCGCGCCCGCATCCTGCGCGGCGACGCTCCCGCCACCGCCTTGCGTCCCGTTACCGTCGCCGTTTGTCTGAGCGAATTTTTCAGGATAGGCTTCATAGAAGCTCCGGCGCACACCCTGCAGGGACACGCGATCCTGCGGACGCTTTGGTCCCGCAAGACTGGGTTCAACCGCAGACAGGTCAAGCTCCACCACAGCGGAGAATGCCGGTTCGGGATCAGCAGCGCGGTAGAACATGCCCTGTTCCTTGCAGTACGCCTCCACCAGTTGGACAATGTCCTCATCACGCCCGGTAAGACGCAGATACCGGAGGGTCTCATCATCCACCGGGAACATGCCCACCGTAGCCCCATACTCCGGCGCCATATTCGATATGGTGGCGCGGTCCGGCAGGCTGAGCGACGCCATGCCCGGCCCGCAAAACTCCACGAACTTACCCACAACCCCGCGCTGGCGCAACATCTGCGTGACCGTGAGCACGAGGTCGGTAGCGGTCGCGCCTTCAGGGAGCTGGCCGCTCAGGCGAAAACCGACCACATCCGGCACTAACAGCGAGATGGGTTGGCCGAGCATCACCGCCTCGGCCTCGATGCCGCCCACGCCCCAGCCAAGCACGCCAAGCCCGTTGATCATCGTCGTGTGCGAATCCGTACCCACGAGCGAATCGGGATAGGCCACCAGTTCGCCAGCGCGCATGCCGGCAAAAACCACGCGTCCGAGATACTCCAAGTTAACCTGATGCACAATGCCCGTATCCGGCGGCACGATGCTAAAGTTGTCAAACGCCTTCTGCCCCCAGCGGAGAAAGGCGTAGCGCTCTTGGTTACGGGCAAACTCGCGCTGCGCGTTGATCGCAAAGGCCTCCGACGTGCCGTACACGTCCACTTGCACCGAGTGATCGATGATGAGATCGGCCGGTTGCAATGGGTTGATGCGGTCGGGATCGCCCCCCAGGTCACTGATCGCTTCCCGCATCGCCGCTAAATCAACCACCGAAGGCACACCGGTGAAGTCCTGCAGGATCACCCGCGCCGGGGTGAAGTTGATCTCGCGCGCTTCCGCTTGGTGCGGGTCCCAGTTCGCCAACGCGGCCACGTCTTCCCGCAACACCGAATGCCCGTCCTCGGTGCGCAGCAAACTCTCAAGCAAGACTTTGATCGAGAATGGAAGCTGCGCCACGTTGCCCACTCCCGCTTGCGCAAGCGCAGCGAGACGATGGATCGTGTAGGCGTTCCCCCCGACAGAAAACGTTGACTTGCTGTCAAAGCTATTCACAGTGTTCATCAAATCCCTCGGATTACGTACCAAGTTCTCAACACAAGCCTGAGGCTCACTCAGCGTCCCCAGTAGAGGATACTATAATCCGCTCACTTCAACACGAGACAACACCGCGCAGCCACCGATATATCCCTTTCTTGCTGCTTGTTGCAGTCCAGCCTGCGGAGTATAGTGTGTTCACTTAGGCAGCGCTGCATCGTGTCGCCTTGGAGACGCACGTGAAACTATCTCTTTCGGGTCGCATCGCTGAAGCCGAAGACGTCAAGGACCACGCCTCGCTTGACTTCAGCGGCTTGGCGCAGCTTGCCGCCCGCGTTGGTTTCCAGGCGGTCTGCGTGCGGCCCACCCACCTCTCGAGCGCAACGCCGCTGGAACGCGTACACGAGATGCGCGCCATCCTCAATCGGCACGGACTGGCCGCCTCGATGGTCACCGCAGACTCGCGCGTGCCACGAGAAGGAATCGTGCAGGATGCGGGCGCGTTCTTGCGCAATCTCGGCCCAATACTGGAGCGGACCAGCGCCCTCGGCGCAGACCTCATTCGCGTAGGCTTAAAGACGGAAGCTGACATTGAAGGGGCGCAGCGAGCGGCGGATGAAGCACGCGAATACGGCATTCGCCTTGCGCAACAGACCCATACTCGGACACCGTTTGAAACGGCCGCGGGCTGTCGCGAAATGATCGACCGTATCGACCGACCGAATTTTGGCCTCATCGTCGAACCGGCAAACTTCGCCCTCTGCGGCGAGGACTATGGCCCGGCAGCCTTGGCCGCGCTCGGCCCGTCTGTCTTCAATGTCTACGTACAGAACTTGCGCGTCACGGAAACCGGCGATTCATCCGTCGCGACCAATCACGGCACGATACACTACGAACGGCTGGTGATTGGCGACCCTGCGGGAATTGATATGCCCCGCTTCTTCGCTGGGCTCTCCGCCATTGCATATCAAGGTTATGTCACCTCTCACCAACCGGCGATCGCGGGAATGTCTGAACGCGCACTGTGCGAACAGGTGTATACCGAACTTGCCCGGTTCATCAGGTCTTCGTAGCAAGCGAGTTGCCGCAAAGTGGCTAGGGTTACTTGCCAATTCACTCGTTTAGATATAATTGAAAGACCATTCTCCAGTGCTGCTGGTATGCAGCCCTGGCGAGGGACGCTATACTAACGGAAACAACCCGTCAACGCAGTGCGAAGAACAAACCTCGCACTATTCAGAATGGGAGGGGAATACAATGGCCTCGACGCTTGTCCACATAGGTGTGCGCGCCAGCAATATTGACGAAACCATACGCTTTTGGCGTGACGCGCTCGGCCTTGATGTAGTCAACGAACTCCACCACGGCTTCGATCTCAGCGACGGCTACCACAATTTTCGGGTATTTCAGCATGAGGGACCGGACCGTCCAGCTCACGTGTCCGGCATGTTGGACTACCTTCACATCGGCGTAAAGGTATCGGACTTGGCGGAGGCTGCCACACGGCTCGACGACATGGGGTACGAGATCTTCTGGGAAGGCGTAAGTGAGGGACAAGAATACTCGTACGATCCTTCCAAGCCGCCTTCCGGTTCGTTCAAAGTCGAAGACCCCGACGGCATCGTCGTAGACGTGACCGCCAGCAGCGATCAGTGGCCGGGGGTTGACCTGTGAGCAAGCAATACCGGGTCGCCATTATCGGCACCGGCCGCATGGGCGGTCTGATTGAAGACGAGCAAGGTGATCGCAGCTTCATGACGCCCTACGGTCATTTCCCCAGCTATGAGGCTATGCCGGAAACGACCGTCATCGCCGTGGCCAACCGGGGCAGAGAGCGCCTGGATCGGTTTTGCAAACGCTTTGGCGTGACTAACACCTATCTCGATTATCGCGAGATGATTGAAAAGGAAAAGCCGGACATTGTGAGCGTCACCACGCCGTCGTTTGCCCGTGCGGAACCGATCATATTCTGCGCCGAGCACGGTGTAAAGGGGATATTTGCGGAGAAGGGCCTGTGCGCTTCGCTGGCAGAAGCCGACCGCATCCATGCGGCCGTAACCCGCAACAACGTGGCATTCAATTGGGGCGCGCAGCGCCGCCACCACGACGCCTACAAGCGGCTGCGTGATGCTATAAACGGCGGGGCCATCGGCCGGCCCATTCACGCAATTCTCAACTACTTCACCGACATCATCAAGCATCACCCTCACACCATTGACCTGGTTCAGATGATGTTGGGCGATCCTACACCGGTGTGGGTGGAAGGGCGCTTGGTTGACCCCAGCGATCCGCGCGTTAAGGGCTCTGAGCGAGCAACCGCTCCCTATAATGCTGAAAACCACAGCTTTGAGCCACTGCCAGGCCAGGAAATCGCCGACCCTATGGTGGACTTCTTCCGCGTTGGCTATGAGACCGGCGCCGTAGGCTACTTTGTGCCCACGCCGAGATCCTTTGATCTGGAAGTGCGTGGCACGGAGGGTCGTGCGCTTACCTGGGACAATGGCATGGATACCCGCATCCAGCGGCCGTTGCGGCGCGGCGACGAGGTGGAAGAAACTACCATCCATGCCACGGGAGATCCTCCCGGCATCACGAACGTTCGCAACATCATTCGTGAAATTGAGACCGGTGAACGCACCGACGGCAATATCGACGTAACGATGCAAGCTGTGGAAACGCAGTTCGGCATCGCGTATTCCTCGTTGCAGGGAGGCGCGCGGGTGTCAGTGCCGGTTGCAGACCGGAGCCTATACATTCCTGGCGGTTGAGGCAGCGCTTACAAGCCTTTCACCTTTCGACCCATCGGCAAGCTCAGGACAGGCAGGCTCAAGGCGAACGGTTTCCAACTTAGGCGGAAAGCCTGCTCCGCATTTGATACGGGTAGGAGTGTAGGGCGAACGAAAGGATGAATTCCGGCTTTCGCCGGAATGACGGAGTGACGTGATTTTGATTCTTTCATCGCTTTAGCCAAGAAGCAGATTCTGTCAGCGAAACTGTCCGGACGAAAAGGCATAACGCGGAAAATCATCAGGAGCAGTTAGCATGGCAAATACGTACCGCGCGGCGCTGGTTGGCTGCAGCCGCATGGGGGCCTTCATCGACAATGAACACATCGACATACGCTCGATTCCCCTGCCCTATTCCCATGCCGCGGGCTACGAGGCGTGTCCGCGTACCGACCTAGTCGCCGGCGCTGACTTGCGACCGGAAGTGGTCGCGAGATTTGGGGAGCGCTACAACGTGGGATCCGACCACTGGTATACCGACTATCGTGAACTCATAGCGAGCGAGCAGCCCGACATTCTCAGCATCGCCACGCAACCGGAGCAGCGCTGTGAGATTATCCTGCATGCCATTGAACAGGGCGTGCGCGCACTGTATGTCGAAAAGGCGCTCTGCGCTTCTGTTGCCGAAGCTGAAGCCATTCGCAACGCCGTCCGCGCCAATAACGTCGCTTTCAACATGGGCACGAACCGCCGCTGGCACAACGGTTTCGAGGCGATGCGCGCCAGGATACACTCAGGCGATATTGGCGATCTGCGCACGCTCATCAACTATTCGACCGGGCAGTTCTTCAATGGGTTCAGCCACTTTTTCGACCTGATGCTATACCTCAATAATGATGTCCCTCCCAAATGGGTGCAAGCCTACGTCTTTCATTTTGACGAGTTCGTTGTGGGGACGGAAGTGTTGGACGATCCCATTGGCACCGGCATCATCATGTTTGAAAACGACGTCATTGGCTATGGTTTGGACAGTTCTCGGCGCGCTGAATTCGAAGCCGTCTGCGGCAAAGGCGTGATTACGGCCCTGGACAATGGCGTGGAATTTCGCACCCGCTTGCAGGACACAGAAACGTCTGAGGACGGACCAAACCTGGACTTCCCCAACGTAAGTTCCACCCTGAACCTCGTCAACGATATCGTCCACGCCCTCGATACGGGAGAGCCGACTCGGGGCGGGGCGGAAGTGGCGTATTGGAATATGCAAGTGCTCTTCGGCATGATTGAGTCGCACCGTCGTGGCGGCGCGCGGGTAGAGCTGCCCTTGACCAACCACGATCTACGCTTCATCCGCCACGACCGCAAAGCCAACCAGCCCACGTACCAGCCGGACTAGGTTTGCTCGATACCGGTTGAGCTTGTCACCTAAGGAAGTCATTTGGAGCGTAAGCGAGAATTCTTGAATATCAGACCGAATCCACTCTTGCGCAAGTGTTCAGAGTGGCTGTGGAAGAGTCGATCAAGTGCTCTGCGCTCTTGCGCGATATTGTTGTCGCTCAATGAAGCGGTAGGGTTTTACATTGCACGATAATGAATTCCGCGGCCCCGTGTGGGGGCAAGCTTTCGCGAGAATGACGGAACGGCAACAATTCAATTCCTAGATGGTAAATGGTGTAATGCGGATGCCGTCAAGGGAATTGCAGCTTCAGCGAGTACAAAACGCCTGCACACATGAGGAGCAGTAAGGATGTCTAAAACATACCGCGCGGCGCTGGTCGGCTGCAGCCGCATGGGGGCCTTCATCGACAATGAGATCACCGCAAATCGCTCGATACCGCTGCCCTACTCACACGCCGCCGGTTACGAGGCGTGTGAGCGTACCGATCTGGTGGCGGGAGCGGACTTGCGCCCTGAGGTGCTGGAGCGCTTTGGCGCGCGCTACAACGTTGGTTCCGACCATTGGTACGCCAATCACCGGGACCTGATTGCCAACGAACGGCCCGACATCCTGAGCATTGCCACACAGCCGGAGCAGCGTTGTGAAGTAATCCTCCATGCCATCGAGCAAGGCGTGCGCGCGCTTTATGTCGAGAAGCCACTGTGTGCTTCGCTTGCCGAGGCTGAGGCCATCCGCGACGCCGTCCGCGCCAACAACGTAGCCTTAAACATGGGCACCAACCGCCGCTGGCACGACGGCTTTGCGGCCATGCGCGCCAAGATAAATTCAGGCGATATTGGCGACCTGCGCACGCTAATTAACTTCTCAACCGGGAACTTCTTCAACACGTCAAGTCACTTTTTCGATCTCCTGATATACCTGAACAACGATGTAACCCCCAAGTGGGTCCAGGCCTATGTCTTCCATTTCGACGAGCTCGTCGTGGGCACAGAAGTCTTAGACGACCCGGCGGGCACGGGCATCATCATGTTTGAAAACGACGTCATCGGCTATGCCCTGGATAGTCCCAGGCGATCTGAGGTTGAGGCCGTCTGCGGCAACGGTGTCATTACCGCCTTGAACAACGGCGTTGAATTCCGCACGCGTGCGAAACACATGGACTCGTCTGAGGATGGCCCAAACCTGGATTCCCCGCCGACGAGCGCGACGCTAAACCTCGTCAACGACATAGTCCACGCTCTCGACACAGGCGAGCCAACCCGCGGCGGCGCGGAAGTGGCGTATTGGAACACGCAGATCATCTTCGGCATGATCGAGTCCCACCGCCGCGGCGGTGCGCGGGTAGAACTTCCTTTGACGAATCATGACTTGCGCTTCATCCGCCGCGACCACGTAGCCCGCCAGCCAAAATACCAGCCGGGCTAAGCTCTGTTCACGACTAATGTCATTCCGAGCGAACGCGAGGAATCTACAGCCGACATGCGGGAGATACACCCATACTTCATCCTAGAACTGCTCAAACTACCGGTAACAGACAACTGAGGAGGTTCGCAGCAAATACCTGAAAGCATGGGGGTTCAGACGTGCTTTATGTGAAGATGGATTCCCGCTTTCGCGGGAATGACGGAGCAATGTGAATGAACTCTCGTAAACTCTGCGAGTCTGGCGTCGTGAGTCGACAAATGGACGGCTGAAGTCCCACACCAAAGGGGGTCATGGAAATGTCTGACATGATGTGGCGCGTTGCCAAGCATGAGGGCCTGGGCAACATTGTCATGGAGCAAGTGCCGATACCCGATCTCGGCCCGCAGGAGGTCCTCGTTCGTGTTCATGCCAGCCTCATCAGCCGCGGCTCGGAACTCTGGCGGCGCTACGTCATGCCCGGGCCGGTGGACCCAGGCTCCATGGGCTACTCCACGGCAGGCGTAATCGCCAAGGTTGGGAGCGACGTCACAGAATTTGCGCCCGGCGATCGCGTTGCCTGCACTGCCCCACACGCTGAATACGCGGTCGGTGACACAAGTTCCGTGGCCCGCAGGCGCGTTGTTCCGCTGCCGGACGACATTCCTTTTGAGAACGGTACTTTCCAGCCGCTCGTCACCAGCTCCTTGGGTTGGACTGCCTCGGCCGGCATTCTGCCGCAACACACCGTGGTCATTCTCGGCCTGGGCTTGGTGGGCAACCTGGTGATGCAGGCAGCGACCCGTTTCATGCCCGCGCAACTGTGCGGGGTGGACATGCTGCAGATACGCCGTGGGATCGCGGAGCAGTTGGGCATTGCCGACGTAATCGACGGCAGCGCAGGTGATCCGATTGAGGCGGTAAAAAAGCGCACTAACGGCCAAGGCGCCGACATCGTGATTGACTGCGTGGGTGGGCGCGCGGGCGTTAAGTCGTTTGCGCAAGCGCAAGATATGCTCGTTTCCGGCGGCTTGCTGCAGATAATCGGCCTCTATCACGACGCGCCGCTGCCGCTCGACGCGGGTAAGATGCAGCGCAAGCGCTTAATTGGCGGCTACCTGGCGGATACCGACGTTGGCGCCATGGCGCGCGCTTCCATGCGCGCGCTTGCCGGCGGCCTCGTCAAGGCCGCACCCCTTATCACCCATCACTTTCCGGGCAACCAAGCCAAAGAGGCCTTCGACCTATTATACGAACGCCCTGAGGACGCCATGGGTGTAATTCTGGAGTGGACGTAGGGGTGCGGGAGACCAGGCAGAGTCGACTTTCCAGTAGCGTAGGATTGAATCCTGCGCCTGCTAAAATGCAACAAGCAGTCAGTTCCGCACTGGCGGGCCTATATGCTTATTACGTATACCCGCGCATCTCAGGAACTGGATTCCCTAAGCGCCTGCACGCCTGGCATCGCGTTTTCGATCCGTTCCGCCGCTGCCATGAGGTTCTCCAAAGAATTCGCGAAGGAGAAGCGCACATAGCCCTCGCCGGCTTCGCCAAACCCCGTCCCGGAGAGGGAGGCCACGCCCGCTTCTTCCAGCCAATAGCGTTCTAACCGCGCGGAGCCAACGCCGAGCTGCTTTACGTTGCAAAACGCGTAGAACGCGCCCTGGGGTAACAAGCAGGAGAGTCCGTCAATCGCATTCAGCGCGCCGATAAAGGCGTCGCGGCGGCGGCGGAATTCTGCCACCATCGCATCTACCGAGTCTTGCGGCCCGGTAAGCGCTTCGATGCCCGCCATTTGCGTAAAGCTTGCGGTGCACGAAGTGGCATTATTCAGAATGAGCCCTATCTTCTCTGCCAGGGGGACTGGCATCACGCCGTATCCCAACCGCCAGCCGGTCATCGCATAGGTCTTCGAATGACCGTCCAGCAGGATCGTCTGGTCCTGCATCCCCGGGTGGGCAAGGATAGACGCGTGGGAACCTTCATAGATGATGCGGCTGTAGATTTCGTCACTCAGCACCCAAATGGGCTTGCCCCGCACCATATCGGCAATCGCGCCCAATTCCTCCGCCGCGAACACACCGCCGGTAGGATTGTGCGGCGCGTTCAGAATGATCAGCCGGGTCTTGTCAGTGATGCTGTCGCGCAGTTCGTCGAGGTCCCAGCGAAATTTACGCTCTTCATAGAGGGTAAGCGGGACTCTGGTCGCACCCGCAAAGCGCAGCATCGAGTCATACGTGGGAAACCCAGGGTCCGGATAGATTGCCTCGTCGCCGGGATTGACCGTGGCCAAGATGCTGGCGAAGACGATTGGCTTCGCCCCCGGGGTTACCACCACGTTTTCGGGCGAGGTCTCAACCCCCCAGCCCTGCTGCACACATTGTGCGATTGCCTCGCGGCAAGGCATCAAGCCTGGGGTGGGACCATAGTGCGTATGACCGTCCCGCAACGCCTGGACTCCGGCCTCCACAATATTGTCGGGTGTGGGAAAGTCCGGCTCGCCAATTTCCAGGTGGATGATGTCTTTCCCGGCCGCTTCCAGTCTGCGAGCGCGCGCAAGTACGGCGAACGCAGATTCACCCTTGAGCAAGTCTGTACGCGCAGCTATGTCCGGGACAGCCATCAATCCGCTCCTTTCCTGGGGGGTATACCTACCTCAATTGTACTTGTTCCCCCAATCCCCGCCAACACTATGCTAGACTCAGCGTACTTCTCGCGTAGAGCCTATGGTAGGAAGGAATAGCATGGCAATAGCAACGTTGGCGCAAGACCCAAGAATTCATCGAATTACGGCGATTTGGAATTGGGATAGTATCGTCGAGCTCTTCTTCATCGATGCGCCGACCCGTGCCCTGATAGATACCGGCGCATCCGACACACCGCGAGAATATGTGGAACCCGCGCTGCAGTCGCTCGGCCTGCAGTTGAGCGATATTGACGTCATCCTGAACACCCACGGACACCAAGACCACATGGGCGGCAACCACGCGCTGCTCAACCACACGCGGGCGCAGGTCTACATGCACCGTGAGGACGCCTTCCTCGTGGAAGACCTGGAAGCGCACATGGACTACATCTGGCACGCCGACAAGCACGTCCTCGGTCAGGACCTCTCCGCGCGGCAGGCCCAGTTCCTGCACACGGTCACCGGCCCCTCAGCGGTGCATCGCGTGCTGGAAGATGACGAAATCGTCGACCTAGGCGCTGACGTTCGATTCCGTGTTGTCCATCTTCCCGGCCACTCGCCAGGCAGCATTGCCTATTATTGGGAAGCAAAGCGCATCGCCTTCGTAGGCGACGCCGTGCAAGGCCAGGGCAGCAAACCGGGCACGTATCCACTCTACTACTCGGCACGCCGGTATGCGCAGTCTATGCGGCGGCTTGCGTCACTGAACATCGAGACTCTGGCGCTTGCCCACCGCTATCTCTGGTCCCAAGAGTCTCGCGACGCCCTGCGCAGCGGCAAGGCGGCGGAAAAGACCGTGCAGGACAGCATCGCCGTCGTGGAGATGATTCACCAAACAGTCGCGGCGGCTCTCAAGCAGCATGCCGGCGCCGGCTTCTTGCCGGTGGCGCTGGCGGCAACGCAAGCACTGGCGGCTGAAATGCCCTTTACCGTCGATCCCCGCACAGGCCTGCCCACGGGCTTACCGGCAACCCTCTTCGCACACTACACGGAACTCACGTCTGAGGCGGGCGATACGGTCCTCTAGGAATCGCATTCTGCTTGCCCGCCCCCTTGCCCCGTGATAGAATCTCGCTGAAGAGGCGCAGCGCCGAAGTGGCGGAATTGGAAGACGCGCTACGTTCAGGGCGTAGTGGGCCTTGTGCTCGTGAGGGTTCGAATCCCTCCTTCGGCACCCTTTATCCTTGGCGGATCGCAATAACGGTTGGCTACAAGCAATCTGGAGAAGTAATGACTGTACAGGATTCCGAGCGGTTGGGCCCACTTTTCACGCAATACGTGCAAACTGTGGGCGTGGCAAACCTGAGCGATGAAGAAGCTCAGCATCTCCGCAAGTTCGTGAGTTGGTGCGGTCTCGACATCAAAATTGCAGCAATCTACCCCCATCAACTCCAATCCTACCTTGAGCAGGTTACGGGATCGGCTGCAGATCCAAAACCTTGTGCAAGCGCATTGCGCAGGTTCTTCGCCTATGCGCTCAAGACCGGCTGGGTGGAGAGCAATCCTGCCACCGGGCTACGGATAACGAAACGCAGCGTAAAGAGCGACCCGCGCGCCGCGGCTGCGCAGGCTGGCACCACATTCATTAGCCGCAATCGTTTCGCTGAATTGTCAGTTGAATTAGAGGAGCTCAAGGGTGAGGGACGCGAGCGCATCAGCCGCCTGCTCCATGCCGCCATCAAGGATGGCGACTTGCGAGAGAATGCCGCCTACGACGAAGCCAAGTATCAGCAAGGCATGATGGAAGCGCGCATCCGCGAATTGGAGCAGACGCTCCGCACGAGCTCGATTACCGAGGACGAAACGCAGTCGGCAGAAGCAGGGGCTGCATCCGCAACGGATGCAGGCATTAAGATTGGCATGCGCGTAGAGCTTGAATTGACCGGTGGCAGCGAGACGATTGCTTACCAACTCGTTGGCCCATCGGAGGTGGACCCGCTCGAAGGCCGCATCTCCTACCTTTCGCCTGTGGGCGCAAGTCTGCTTACGAAGCATGCCGGAGACACCGTTGCTGTGGAAACACCTGCCGGCAGCGAAACGTACCGCGTGCTCAGCTACTCCTTCTAATCCTGGCCTTGCGGCGCTCACCTAAATACTTAGTCTCTGTCCTACGCTTCGGATGCATAGCTCTCTTGCATTGAGAGAGCGCCGGTTCCGGTTCGCCTTGCCAGCCAAGGCGCTCGCAGCTACCAAAACTCCCCAGGTGAGCAGTCCTCCAGCTATTCCCTGCACCCTCGCGCAACCGCGCCTAGTGCGGCCTCCTAATGGCTGGTACAATACGTAGATATCTGCCTATGTACGTCCACCAAGGGTTTCATTGATGGAGACGCTTGCCACAATCCTGAACTACGTGCTTGCCTTCCTCATCGCGTACATCCTCGCGCTCTGGGTTGCGCTTGCCATTTGGGCGTACTACGACATACGCACGCGCACGACCGACATTCTGGTGCAGCTTTTCTCGGTCCTGCTCGTGCTGGCTTTCAACGTGTTCGGCCTCATTCTCTACCTCTTTCTCCGACCCAAAGAAACTCTGGCGGAGGCGAACGTACTGACACTTGAAGAAGAGAGCTACCTCGTAGAGAGTGAGAGTTGGTCGCGCTGCCCCAATTGCCGGCAACGTGTGGAGGACGATTACATGCTGTGCCCAATGTGCCAAACGGAACTCAAAATTCGCTGTACCGGCTGTAGAAACCTTGCCGATTTGCAGTGGAACGTCTGCGCTTATTGCGGCACACCGGTCCACTAGTCCGTTCGGACATCACCTCTAGGACGCGAACGACAATCTTCCTGATTCTCGCACTTACAAAGAACGAATTCAGCCAATTTGACCGTGCCGCCCAACGCCAACCAGGAAAATGAAAGTCAGCCACCGCCTTCGCCTTCCGCTGCAGCGGAAGCTGCCCGGCTATCGGTCCGGGAGTGGCCTGCATCCGAAAGGCCCCGGGAGCGATTGCGCGACCTGGGTCCAGCGCATCTCTCAACCGCCGAGCTTGTCGCCATTATTCTGCGCACCGGTACTCGGGAGAATTCCGTCGTAGCGCTCGCACAGAGGCTATTGGACGGATATGGCGGGGCCAGCGGCCTAGCCCGCACAAGCTTTCGCGAATTGACCCAATTCCCTGGTCTCGGCGAGGCGAAAGTGGCACAACTCAAAGCAGCGCTGGAACTTGGTCGGCGCGCTGCCGCAGGCGCCCAACCCGAACGTCCAACTCTTCGCTCAGTTTCCGATGCGTTGAACTACCTGCTGCCCGACTTCGTCGACGAGGAGCAAGAAAAGTTCCTGGTTGTGCTGCTCGATACCAAGAATCACGTCGAGGGCAAAATAACTCTCTACCGTGGTACCCTGAACCAGACTGCAGTACGACCCGCCGAGGTCTTCCGTGAGGCTGTGCGTGCCAACTGCGCCTCAGTGCTGGTGGCGCACAATCACCCTAGCGGTGATCCGACCCCTTCTGCCGATGATGTCACAATGACGTCCCAACTGGCACAGGCAGGAAGGATATTGGGCATCGAGCTTGTAGACCACATCATTGTAGCTCGTGACAGTGCGCTGTCATTACGCGAAAGAGGACTTGGGTTTTCCAGCCAAAGCAAGGGCTTGTCTCTTGTGTCCTCGGTGTAGTAGCTTTCGGGTCTAAATGGGTCGCATTCATGTATGCCAATTCCTTGCTTTTGACGGTTACCGCAGGGCCGACCGCACGGCACGGTTGCGAGGCGTGGCAGGCGTTTCGCAATGATATGCTATGAATTGAATTCAGTCACTGACACTGGAGGAAAGAGCTACGAAATCGTTCGCTAAGGAAGTTCTCCAGACTCTCCTCCTCACAGCCATCATCTTCTTTGGCACCCGCCTTGCGGTACAGAACTACCGCGTCGAAGGGAGTAGCATGTATGGCACGCTGCACCACAGTGAGTTTGTCTTGGTCAACAAGCTCGCCTATGTGCGCTCTGAACCGCAGCACGGTGACATCATCGTGTTCAATTACCCGAACGATCCGTCGGAGCAGTTCGTAAAGCGCATTATTGCCATACCGGGTGACACAATCGAAATCCGCCAGGGTATCGTGTACGTAAACGGCGAGAAAGTCATTGAGCCTTATATCAATAAGGGAACGCAGCTTGCGGGCTTTTCCAATCGTGACGAGCTATCCAGCCAGACGGTCCCTACTGACTCTTTCTTCGTCATGGGCGACAACCGGCGCGGCAGCCGGGATTCTCGCGAATGGGGGTTCCTGCCGCGCAAGTTTATTGTAGGCAAGGTCTGGCTGGCGTATTGGCCCCCGCCCGACTTTGGCGTCATCGAGCATTTTGAGCTGCAGGTGCCGGAACCCGGCGGCCGCAAAGAGGCTGATGACTTCGACACGGTCGCCGCCTTCGACACGGTCGCCGTCTCCGACGAATTCGCCGTCTTCGATGAGGTCTCCGTCTCCGACGAGGTCGCGCCGTAGTGGTGTTCAACCTCTTTGAATACCTCTTTGCGGCCCCTGGGCCGCCGGGGACGTTTTATCGCCAACTTGCTCCTCTGTTAACCGTTGGATTTGGCTCCGGACTCGGTATCTCGTTTGTCTACTATCTAATCAGCGGCATGCTCTTCGGCAGGGCTCCGTGGCGCCGCTTGGCGGTGCGCGTAGTGCTGCTCACGAGCATGGTCATCAATGCCCTCGGTTTGTTTGCCGTGTTCCTGCGCCAAGCGGGATGGGGCATCTTTTCCTACCGCTTCGTGCTCCTCCTGATTGCTTTCATGCAAATTTACATCTTGATTAGGACGTTTTGGTATCTCTTCCGGGTGTTGCCCGGCCAGATTGCGGACTCCACCAGCGGCAAGAGCAAGAAGCCTTCAGGAGGACGGCGCAAGCGTCCGGTACGGCGCAAGAAGCGCTAGCGGCAGCGCACGAGTTCCGAGGTATCTTCTCCGCGCCACGCTGGCATTCCTGCTGAAGAACTCTCCACTTCCCCTTTAGGAAATCTGGGCGCGGGGCGCTCTATTCCTCAAACGGCATCTCGGCCATTGCAGATACTAGCCGGTCGTAAGTATCCTCCAACGCCTCGGAGATCACGCGCGTGCCGGAGAAGACCGTCATGTAGCTGGTGTCGCCTTCCCAGCGCGGTACAATGTGCATGTGGACGTGATCGAGGATGCCGGCGCCGGCGGCGGCGCCGAGGTTCATGCCGACATTGACCGCATGGGGCTGGTACGCGCGGCGCAGGATACGCACGCCGTAGCGAACAACGTGCATGACATTTGCGCTCTCCTCTCGCGTAAGGCCCTCCAGGTCGCCAACATGCCGATAGGGCACTATAAGGAGGTGTCCGTTATTATAAGGATACCGGTTGAAGATGATAGCGCACGACGCGTTGCGGTGCAGCACGAGATTGGCTCTATCGTCGGCTCCCTCGATAGAAGAGCAAAAGACGCAGGCGTCGTCAGGCCGCTGCTCTTGCTTCAGGTATTCCATACGCCACGGTGACCACAAGATATCCATCAATGTCTCTGCCGGAAAACTCCGCCCAACCCTTGCCGGAACTTCGCACCCGCTGCGCCGCCCTCGATATCCCACTCCAACTCGCTCAAGTCCGCCGCCTGCAAGCATACATGGAACTGCTTCTGGTTCAACGGCAACAGATAAATCTTACCGGAATCAAAGACCCTGCGCAGGCAGAACGGCTGCTATTGCTCGAGTCAATAGCGGCGGTCACTGCCGCTCCCAAGCTACAAGCAACTCCAACCGGCGGCGCGGCACTGCGGCTGCTGGATGTTGGCGCCGGCGGGGGCATTCCCGGGATTCCGCTCGCTATCGCCTTCCCCCACCTCGCCGTGACGCTGCTCGAAGCAACGCGCAAGAAGGTGGACTTCCTGCAGCACGCCATCGCATCGCTCGCACTGGAGAACGTGACCGCGCTTTGGGGACGCGCGGAAGACTTGGCTCACGTGCCACTGCACCGCGAGCAGTATGACGTGGTTGCGGTGCGGGGTGTAGGCAGTCTCGCAACGGTGGCCGAACTTGCGCTGCCATTCTGTAAGCGCAACGGCATGCTGGTGGCGTTCAAATCGCTGCCTCTCGACTCGGAACTGCAAGCAGCAAGCCACGCAATCGACCTGCTTGGCGGCCGTGACCCGTGCGTGACGCCGTTCAATCTGCCTGAACTACCCGCGCCGCACTGCGTCGTTACCGTAACGAAGTCCGCACGTACGCCGCGGCAATATCCTCGCCGTGACGGGAGACCTGCAAAGCGTCCTCTATCGCAGCCTTCGTCTGCCGGCATCTCTCGCACTAGGCGGAGAAGCTAAACCGCCGCGCAAGCTCACCCAATTGCGTGCAGTCCCATTCCAGACCTTCACAGTGGCCAGTCCAGAGACAGAACGTCCCCTCTCAAGCATAAAGTGGGCTAGACGCAACTGAATGCTGCTGGCCCCTGCGGCATTTGACCGGTCTTGCAAACTGCGCAACAGTCGTATCGGTGAGTAGTGGATGGTAAAGCGGAAGGCTCCCGGGAGTCTTTCAGTGCGCTTAGAGAAGTCGTGCCGCCTCGCTATCTACCAACAGTGTCACGTCACGGTGGAGTTGGAGGAATGAAGCGGGCAACTGGGGTGTGAGCGCTCCCGTAACGGCCAGGCGCACTGCCTCGGCCTTACTCGCGCCGCTGGCTAACAGAAGGATGCGCTCGGCCTTCAATATCGTTCCCATGCCCATGGTTATGGCTTGATTGGGGAAGTCTTCCAATACAGGAAACGAGTTCTCAGCGGACTCACTCCAGCAGTCGAACGCCACCTGGCGGGTCTCGTCGCTGAGTTGGGCAACATGGACAGTCGACCGCAAACGGTGACCCGGTTCATTGAAGCCCACGTGCCCGTTCTGACCGATGCCTAGAACCGCAAGGTCGCCATACCCCGCCTCGGCAATGGCCGCCTCATACCTGCGACACTCAACTTCAGGGTCTGGCGCGACTCCCTGCGGTATGTGCATATTCTGCACAAGAAGGTTGACCCTAGAGAACAGTTGACTCTCCATGAACGCAGCGTAGCTGGCGGGATGCTCAGGCGCCAGACCGCAATATTCATCGAGATTGAAGGTGCGCACACGGGAAAAGTCGGCCTCCCCCCGCTCATATGCTGCCACAAGCTCCCGGTACATCCCCACGGGCGTCGCGCCGGTGGGCAGCACCAGCACGAGATCAGGTTTCTTGCGCATAGCCTCACTGATGACTTTCGCCGCGCGCAGACTCATCTCTTCGTACGACGGCACCGTGACGATTTCCATCTGCTCCCCTTTCTTGTCCGCGCCCATTATACACAGTAATTCAGCGCCCGGGAGCTAGGCTGCGGGAGCAATCAGAACTTGCCTTAGGACGCGCTGGAACCCACTGCGCTATACTTGCCTCCAAGTCAAACCATTCCAGTAATGCATCCCGACTGCATGGGGAGGAACCATGGAAATCCAAGCGGACGAACTCTTCGCTCACATCGACGTAGACGAACTCGTTGCTCTTGCCGGCGGCCTGGCGCGCATCCCCAGTGTAATTCCCAATGAAGGCGAAATCGCCCACTTCCTCGCTGCGGAAATGCGCAGGTCCGGCGCCTTTGATGAAGTACACCTGCAGTATGTCGTCCCCGGACGGCCAAACGTGATCGGCGTTGTGCGCGGCAGCGGCGAAGGGGCAAATCTCCTATTCAACGGCCACCTCGACACCGGAGCGCCTGCCGGTGAATGGTCGCGGGACCCCTACGACGTCTACGTGGAAGACGGCAATCTCTTTGGTTTTGGTCTCACGGACATGAAAGGAGCGGTTGCCTGCCTGGTGAAAGCGGCTGAGGCGGTGGCGCGTGCAGACTTGCAGCTTTCCGGCGACCTCGTCGTCTCCGCGGTTATCCATCATGATGTGTGCGGACTGGGCACGAAGTTCTTCCTTGAGTCCAACGATAGGACCTTTGCCATGGCCATAAATGGCGAACCTACCGGACTGCGACTGCAGCTTGCCCACGGCGGGGCCTGGCAATTCGAACTGACGACGCATGGAGTAGCGGAGCACATCAGCCGCCGTGAGCGGGGCGTGGATGCGACGGGCAAGATGATCAAGCTGCTCGCCGCGCTGGACGAAAACGCGCTCACGTTCGATCCGGCTCAAACCTTGGAAGGACTGCCACGGCTCGTCGTTGGTGAAATCAGTGGCGGCACCGCACCATCGCGTACTGCTGGTCGCTGCACTGCCCGCGGCGACGTGCGCATCGTTCCCGGCATGACCGCCGATACTCTTACCGCAGACTTCAGGCGGGTGATGGCGGACATTGCAGAGGATGATCCGGAGTTCCGCGCGGATCTCCGGACCCTCGTGTACCAGCGCCCATTCCGAGTAGACCCCGATGCGCCGGTAGTGGCGCTTGCGGCGCAAGCGCACCGCGACGTCACGGGAGAAGAACCCGCTGCCTCGACCGGACTGCCGGTGTGCAGCTACGTCACCGACTCAGCCGATATCGTGCGGCACGGCATCCCGACCGTGGTCTACGGCCCGAGCAATTGGCGCATGGTGCCGGACGAACGTATCAGCATCGCAGAAATGGTGACCGCCACCAAGGTCTACGCGCTCGCCGCCGCGCGCGTTGTCACAAACGAGAGCGGTGTGTAGCACCGCCGGAAGTGTACACGTATGCGGTCACCGCTGCGAGTTCTCCAACATAGGGAAGGGTTTCGTGCCGATGCCCCGCGCGGATAAAGCTACAACAGTGAGTAGGTGGGCGGAATTGGGCACATCACTCTAGCAATCCAAGATAGGACTGGACGCAAAGCCAGGCTGCCCCCATCACGGCAGGACACACAGGCAAGTCGGTCATTTTGATTTCAAGCACATCATAGAGTCCTTTGAGCAGACGCCTGCGTAGTCCCCGGCGTATGGGCTCAAGGAGCAACTCGCCTGCGTCCGTAATACCGCCCCCAAAGACAACCGTACCTGGGTTGAGTGTATAGATGAGATTTGCAAGCGCCTGTGCCAGATAGTCTCCCGCCTCTTCAAGGGTCGTAAGCGCAAGGCGATCACCCCTCTGTGCAGCCTGCACAACATCCATAAAGGTGAGTGCCTGTTTTTCTTGAAGAGAGCTCAGCGATGACACCACATCGTGTTTCAACGACTCACGTACCTGTTGGAGAATTGCCGGTATCGAGGCTACCGCCTGCACACACCCATAGTTTCCACAGACGCAAAGCCGCCTATTTTCCGCCACCGCCATGTGGCCTAAGGCGCCGGCCAGCCGTGATTCACCGAGGAGCAATCTCCCACCGAATACAGTACCAACGGTGATACCGTCATCGACATGGACGGCAAGAAAATCATCGCGGGTGCGGCCCACACCATATGCCAGTTCCCCTAACCCCGCCGCGTGGGCTCGCCAGGCAACGTGCACGGGCAATTGTAGTGAGGCTGCAAGGCGGTCCGCTAAGGGCACCATGTCAATGTGGCGCAGTCCCAAAAGACGGATAGAGATACCACGTTCCTCATCAACCAGACCTGCCAGCGCCACGCCGACACCAGTCACCGGACCTGCGCGCGCCGGTAGCGCACACATCAATTCCTGAAGTTGGCGTGTGAGGTGTGCAATAAGCACATCGGAGCTGATGTCAGCCGAAGGATGCACGACTTCGCGAAAGAGGAGGATCCGTCCGGTGAGATCAGTTGCTGTCAACATAGCGCAGTCAGCAGTCAGCTCGACACCAATTGCGGTACCAAGAAAACCGTTGACCTGCAACTTTCGACGCCGTGAGCGTGCCACCGTGTCCAATGCGCCATCGGTCAACACATCCTCTTTGAGAAGCAAGTTTACTACCTTCGTCAAAGTAGCCTTACTCAATTCGAGCGCGCGCGCTAGCTCAGCGCGAGTTGCTGGACCGAACCGCAGGATATGTCGAACCACACGTGCTCGGCTGGAGAGCCGTGCCATGTTTTCTGCCTGTAGCGACACCGGCTGCACCACCAATCCTCATCGAGAGACACCGTTTCTCCTCTCACCATACCGCTGCATCATGCTATAGCGGCGCAAGACTTAGGTCAAGTGCTAGTCCGCAAACTCACAACCTGGAGTATTCTTCCACACTTATTGGTTTATTAGATGTACTTAATGTTGACATAGCGCTCTAACAAGCCTATACTTTAGAACAATACTAAACGGTATAGTATAACCGGTCGCTATATAGGTATGCTCACGGTTCTACGTTCGACCGGTATACATTGATGACAGGAGGCACAATTCATGGCTACGCGCGTTACACGTCGGTCAATGCTGGTAGCTGCCGGCATCGGTGTCCCGGTACTTGTCGCAGCCTGCGGTGCTTCTACCACCGCTCCAGCTCCTGCAGAAAAACCAGCAGAAGAGCCCAAGGCCAAAGAAGCAGAGGCTATGCCAGAGGCCAAGGTCTCCGGCGCGGTGCACTTTCTTGCCCACTCGTTCTTTAGGTGGCATGAAGACAATGAGCCGCCTGGACAAATCATCGCGGCGTTTCGCGAAGAATTCCCGGATATCGAGCTAAACCTCGAGCCGCATACCAGCAATCGCCGCGAAGCCTTTCTCACCTCGGTGGCTGCCGGTCAACCCATCGATATCACGTCTTTGGATGACTTTGAGATGGTAGACCTCGGGCTGGCGAATCTCGTGATCGCCCTCAACGACCGTCTCAAGGCCTCGTCCATAGACCCGGATGATCTCTACCAAAGTTTCATGAAAACCATGACATGGGTTGACGGCCGCGTGTTCGGTCTGCCGTATGCGCCTGACATGCGTACCATGTACTTGCATGAACCGCTGTACACGGCGGGCGGGTTCGACTATCAGAATGGTCCGAAAGACTGGGCAGAGCTTGAAGAGGTCATCGCAAAGACGACCAAACAGGCTACTGACGGCTCGCTCCAAGTAGCAGGCTACCCGCCGGCCTTTGGCAGTGGCGGCCACTGGGACTGGCTGGTGCCGTATTATCAGATGGGCGGTGAGACATTCAATGCCGAGCGGACCAAGTCCACGCTCAATAACGAACTGGGCATCATGTCGCATGAGTGGGTTAAGAAGATTTACGAAATGCAGGGTGGCTGGCAGACAATCCGCGACTTTCAGAAGTTGGTCCGCCCTTCCGGCACCACACGTACAATTGCATTCGCTGAAGGCAAGCTCGTCAACATCTATATGACGTATTCCGAGCGTTCGCAGAGCTTGCTCGACGAAGCGCCCGAACTCAAGTTCACGGTAACCGAGCACCCGAAACCGCCGAATGCCGTGAGTTCGGCAAGCCTGAGCGGCGACCACGTCCACTTTGTGGCTGCAGAATCAGAGGCGCCCGATGCCGCCTTTACTCTGCTCGAGTTCATCACCCGGCCGGAAAATGTGTTGGCGTTCTGCCAGCGCTTTGACCGCGTACCGGTCCTCAAGTCGGTGGCGGAGTCGGAAGCGTTCACAAAGAACGACCCGCACTTGCTCCATCAGTCCAGCCAAATCCCGTATCGAGTGCCGTTTGGTGAGGCCATCCCGGCGGGATATGAGGCATTTCGTTTGCTCATCAAGCACCTGCCGGATATGATGACGGGCGCAGTCACAATCCAAGAGGGTCTCAAAACGACAGATGCCGAAATAGATCAGATTGTGACCAAGCGGCGGCAGGAGCTTGGCGCATAGGGTGCAGTTTCTTGGGCTGCGTTCAGGTATGAGAATGTAGCGTACCCGTCGGCGCGCGTGTGGGCCGCGCCTCACGGCACGCTACGCGGGCGAAACCGATGATCCCGTAGTAAGGGGGCATGGCATGCCCCTTACTACGGGATTGGGAAATTGCGCAGCGGCCCTGCGCGGCCCTATTCCATTGCTAAACCCAGAAGCGCGCACCAGTGATCAGCGCGCAGTTTTAATCGCACGTGATACGCTTGTGCATAGTCAGCCGCATTGCTTTCTTTCTGCGCAGTACATGTCGGGCGTACTTGAATCCATGCAACACGTTTCGGGAGCTGCCTTATGACCACGAAACCTCGCGTAGCGGTAGTCATGAGTCCGCGCACGCGCCACGAGAACATCAACGACATATTCTACGAGCTAGTCGGCGATCGCTTCGAAATCGTGCTGCAAGAGTCGGAGAAGCCGACTACGGAGGAAGTAGAGGCGCTGATCCGGGACGCTGACGCGCTGGTCACCGGCTGGGGTACTCCAGAGATTTCGGACGACTGTATCGAGCGTGCACAGAAGCTGAAGTTGGTTGTGCATGCACAAGGTGGCGTCAAGCGGGTCATTCCCTATGAAGCTATTCTCCGAAAGGGTATCCTGCTCACCAACTCTGCTCATGCCTATGCCCGCTGTATGAGCGAGGCCACCATTGGGATGATGCTGTCGCTTGGGTACCACATGCGGTTTTCACACGAGAAATTCGTGTATCGGCAGGACAGCGAATTCGACCGCATTCAAACAGTCGGTATTGGCATGGATGGCAAGACGATCGGGATTGTCGGCCTCGGCCCCATTGGCTCATTTCTCGCGCAGATGCTTGCCGTCTTCAACGTGCGGTTACTCGGCTACGATCCGTACATTGACCTCACGCTCGCCCGGCGGCTCAACGTGACGATGCTCGACAGCATTGAAGAGCTAGCGGAACAGAGTGACATATTCACGGTGCATTGTGGGTGGACGCAGGAAACGACGGGTCTCGTCACGCGGAGCGTGTTGGAACGACTGGGGCCGCGTGCGCTGCTCATCGTGAACTCGCGCATGCCAATTGTAGATGAGGAGGCACTCTGCGAACTTGTCAAGGCGCAAAGACTCTATGCCGCCCTGAATCTCATTCCCTTGCGCACGGACCTGTGGCTCGATCCGGTATTTCAAACCTTGCCGAACGTACTGTTTACCCACGGGTCCAGTAACGTCTCTGACACATGGTACAACGAGGTGGCTGAGAATGTCGCCACGCAACTCCTCAACTTTTTCAGCGGTAGACCGGTAACCCCGCTCCTCACTCGAGAAGGCATTGCCCGGAGCACATAGCGTACAGTGAACTACCATGCGCGAGGTGCTGTGCTCTCGGTCTCCAGGATCGAGAAGCTAGAGACATTGCGAACATCGCTGTCAGAGTCGCACTTGGCGAAAGGTAGAAATTCGATTCAAACAATCCATACCAGAAGACCCCAGCTACTGATGCGGGTAGAGCGAGCGGCAGTTTCCTTCCGGCCCTATACCGCGCGGACACCGATCAAGTACGGGGCCGTAGAGATGTCTGAAGTCACCTTTTGTCTCGCGGAGGTAGAGGTGGTGTCGCCGGAGGGGCACACGGCGACTGGATTTGGCGGAATCTTCCTAGCAGACCTGTGGGCGTTTCCTGATCCGGCGGTGTCTCACGAGGCAAAAGACACGGCCATGCGTGCCGTTGCCCAGCACGTTGCAAACTGGCTGGAACGTCAGTCACGGTGGGGACACCCGCTTGAACTGGGTATGACCGTGCAAACAGCGCTTACAGAGATTGCGGCGACAGCCGGCCGGAATGCAACCCTCCCCTTTACTCTACCGAAGCTTGCCGCAGTCGTTGCTGCATCGCCACTGGACGCGGCGTTACACGATGCCTATGGGAACCTATATGAACAGGACACCTACACGCTCTATGATGCTGAGGCGATGCCTACTGACCTTTCTCCATGGCTCGGCCAGGAATTCGTAGGCAAATACCCCGCGGACTACCTTCGACATCACTACACGAAGAAACTGCCGATATTTCATCTGGTCGGAGGCCTTGACAAGCTCTCCCGTCAAGAGATCTCCAATAGCGACCCCACTGATGGCCTGCCGATAGCCCTTGAAGATTGGATTGCCAAAGAAGGCATCTTCTGCTTCAAGCTAAAGCTAAGCGGACGAGATCTAACCTGGGACTTAGAGCGTACGCTCGACGTAGCTAAACTAGCACGCGAATTCCTGGCAAAACGCAGGCAAACAGGGCTTATGCTTACCGCAGATTTCAACGAGCAATGCACAGACTTGATGTACCTTGAAGCCTATCTTAAGCGCCTCGAAGAGCGTGATCCGGCAGCATACCAGACTCTTCTCTATGTCGAGCAGCCCATCTCCCGCGAGGCCATCCCAGAGCGTGCCGTTTTAGAAAGACTGAACCGACTCAAGCCGGTCGTGGTTGACGAAGGGATTTCGGGTCCGGATGAATTTCCGCAGATACGGGACAGTGGCTGGGGTGGTGTTGCGTTGAAGACCGGAAAGGGACAATCCCATTGCCTCCTTCTCATCGCCCAAGCTACAAACCATCACTTCCCCTATACGGTACAAGACTTGGCGAACCCTGGCATCGCCTTCATTCATTCAGCCGGACTAGCCGCCCGTAGCTACACTCTTGCCGGCGTGGAGTACAATTCCCGTCAATATTACCCCCAAGCATCGCGCGACGCGCAACAGGAGTATCCTGACCTCTTCAGCGTTGAGAATGGCACCATCTCCACTGCACAGATTACAGGTCCTGGCCTGAGTTTCGGCACGCAGAATGTTGTCTAGGGAAAACCATGGCGCTTGTACGTGTATTGACTTCCGCAAACACCCGCTGGCTGTTCAGCCGTAGCCCCAAGCAAGTGCATCCCAGCGAGCACGCCGCCAACTATACAGAACCCCTTGTGTTCAGTGAAGATCAGTGTCGCCTTCCTAATTTCTGCCCATACCGCTTCAGCAAAAGAGCAGTGACATTGCCCTCTCGCGAACATCTCCAATTGATAAATAAGTTGGCCACCACCAACGCCGACAGCGCTTACTGCCGTTATCGTTCGGCACTTTCTTGCTATGACTCACTGCCGTTGGATCGCGGCTTGTTTGGCTGCGAGTCAATGATACCGCCCAGGCCTCCCGCCAATGTCGCCAGTTCCATGGGGAATATCCATTTGGTCGAAGGGCTTTCGGCCATGTTTTGGAGCGTTTGCAGGTATTGAATGAGCATCGTGTTGGAGTCCACGGTTTGCGCGACCTGGAAGACATGGTCGATCGCGGTTGCGTAGCCTTCCGCGCGGAGCGATTGGGCCTGTTTCTCCGCCTCGGCACGCAAGATCACTGCCTGACGGTCGCCTTCCGCCTTTAGGATTTCAGACTGTTTGTCGCCCTCAGCCACCAAGATTGCCGACTGCTTCTGACCACCGGCCTCGGTGACCATTGCACGCCGGTTGCGCTCGGCAGACATCTGACGGTTCATCGCGTCTTGCACCTCGCGCGGCGGCACAATCTCCCGAATCTCTACCGTAGTGACCTTTACCCCCCAGCGCGCGGTTACTTCATCGAGCTTCGTACGCAAGACGGTGTTTATCTGCTCGCGCTTTGCGAGCACGTCGTCTAAGGAAATGTCACCGATTACGGCGCGGAGCGTAGTGGTGGCAATGCCTTGCGAGGCTCCCGCGAAGTTCGCCACCTGGACAACGCTGTCGGTCGCCTCGGTGACCTTCCAATAGATGAGAAAGTCAATGAGGATCGGGGCATTATCTTTGGTAATACAGTTTTGCTGTGGAATTTCGAGAAATTGCTCGCGAAAGTCCACGCGGACCGGCCGGTCTATAATCGGCCAGAGCCAGATAAGCCCCGGCCCCCGCGGATCGGACATCACGCGTCCCAGCCGGAAGACAACCAACCGTTCATATTCCGACACAATCTTGATCGCGGAGTAAGCGAGCCAGAGAAACAGAACAACAATGATAACAATCAAGACGATGAATTGACCGTCCATAGCGCGTGACCCTCTCTTTTGTGCACACTACACGCTGTCGTCAGCCAAGCTACCTTGCCGAAACACCTCCTTTCCTCAAACGATACCGGTCGCAATTAGGTTGACAGTGCCGGAATCTCCGGCGCCGGGCCCACCAACAGGGCAAGACCTTCTACATCATAAACCCATACCTGTTCCCCTTCAGCGACCGCCGTGCCCATGGTGCGGGCCGACCACTCCTCACCGCCTACCCGCACGACGCCTTCAGGATCCAATGCTGTCAATGCCACACCTTCTTGCCCAACAATGCGCCGCTGCCCGCGGAATTGCTGGGGTTCACTCTGTGACTGTGCGGCAATTCGCAGCAGTAGGAGGAGAAAAGCGACTGTGAGCAGTACCATCATGCCAAGCACCCAGGGCGATACGAAGAACGGGCCGCCAAAGGGAGCGGTCAGCGGCTGGTAGAGCAACAGCGTTCCCAATACCAGCGCTGCTACGCCGCCAAAGCCAAGGACGCCGAGACCCGGATTCTGCGCCTCGAACGCAATCAAGGCCGCGGCCACCACCAGCAATGCCACGCCACCCCAGTTTATGGGCAAGGTCCCAAAGGCCACCAGCGCCAGCACTATCGCTATGGCCCCCACCACGGCCGGCACCACCGCTCCCGGGTTGTAGAGTTCGGCAATCACGGCGTAAAGGCCAATTAGAAAGAGCAAGTAAGCCGTATTGGGGTTTATGATAAACTTCAGTGCCTGCTCCGCGACGTTATACTCCATCTCGCGCAACGAGGCGCCCTGCACAACCAGCGTCCTGGACCACGTGGGCGTCTGCACGCGGTAGCCTTCCAGTTGCGCAAGCAGGTCCGGAACATCACGAGCGATGAAATCCACCACGTCGGCAGCCACTGCCTCTTGCGCGGTCATCGTCTGGCTGGAACGAACCGCCTGCTCCGCCCATTCAGCGTTGCGTTGCCGGAGTTCGGCGAGACTACGAATGTAGGCGACCGCTTCATTCGTTACCTTATCGTCCATGGCGCCCGGCATTTGCCCGCCGCCCACCGAAACCGGATGCGCCGCGCCAATATCCGTGGCCGGCGCCATCACCGCCACGTGCGCCGCCATCGCCAAGAAAACCCCCGCGCTGGCCGCGCGTCCTCCCTGGGGATAGACAAAGACGACGACTGGTACAGGCGACTGCAGCATGCCCTGCACCATGGCACGCATCGAGGAATCAAGTCCCCCGGGGGTGTCGAGAAGAACAATGAGGACTTCCGCCTGGTCGGCGCTCGCACGGTCGAGAGCGCGCGCAAACAGGCGCTCGGACGCGGGATCGATGGCCCCGGTAATGCTGACCGTATCCACCGGGCCCTTTCGTTCTTGCGCAAGAGCCCCATCAATGCAAAGGAGAGCCGTTATCAGGACGACCATGCCGAGCAGGATTCTTCTGCCCAGCAAAATCCCTCTATCCGGCAGTAGTGTCTGCATTGTCATTCCTCCCCTGCCTTTCTCTCATTATACTCCCGCGCAGTAGCGAGCAAACGGAGAATTTTCATTCATCTAACCAAGAGCCGCGCGCCACTTTTCCACTTGCTGCACAAGTGTCCATATGTCACGATGGGAGGGTACGCAAGGACCCGTCAACGCTCATCGCGGCAACGATCCCCCGCCGTATGGTACTTGCTTGACAGGCTCCGCTCTATCCCAAGTCCGTTGCAGAGAAAGACAAGCCATGTCCAATCGCTTGACTGAAGAGACCAGCCCCTATCTGCTCCAGCACGCCATGAATCCCGTGCACTGGTTCGCGTGGAGGGAGGAAGCGCTCACGGCTGCCAGGGAATCGGAGCGGCCTATTCTCCTCTCCATCGGCTATTCGTCGTGCCACTGGTGCCACGTGATGGCTCACGAGTCGTTCGAAGACGCGGATACTGCCGAGTATATGAATGAGCACTTCGTCAATATCAAAGTAGACAGGGAAGAACGCCCGGACATTGACGACGTCTACATGAAGGCGGTGCAGGGCCTCACCGGACAGGGCGGTTGGCCGCTTACTGTCTTCCTCACACCGGACGGCAAACCGTTCTTTGGCGGCACCTATTTTCCCCCCGTCGCCCGTATGAACATGCCGTCGTTTCGACAGGTGTTGGAAGCCGTCATCGATGCCTGGCGGCAGCGGCGGCGGCAAGTTGAGGAACAGTCGGAGAAGTTGCGCGAATTCATCGCCGAGCATACCGCTTTTGACTTCTCACCCACGACGCTCACCCTCACCACTCTGAGAGAAGCAGGGGAGGCGATCCAAGCCAATTACGACCCAATCCACGGCGGCTTTGGCGCCGCGCCGAAATTTCCCCAGGCAATGTCGCTCGATTTCCTCCTGCGCCGCTACCACCGTACCCAGGACCTCCCCCTGCTCAACGCGATCACCAAGTCTCTGGACAGTATGGCGTGCGGCGGGATCTACGATCAGATTGGCAGCGGATTCCACCGCTATTCGGTAGACGAGCGTTGGTTGGTGCCGCACTTCGAGAAGATGCTCTACGACAATGCCCTGTTGAGCCGCGCGTACCTGGATGCTTTTATGCGCACGGAGAATCCGCTTTACGAGCGCATCGCCCGCGAGACCTTGGACTACGTCCGGCGTGAGATGACCGCCCCAACCGGCGGCTTTTACTCCGCCCAGGACGCCGATAGTGAGGGAGAAGAAGGCAAGTACTACGTCTGGACCCCGAACGAGATCGAGGCGGTGCTGGGCGCAGACGACGCACGGCTCTTCTGCAGCTACTACAGTGTTACGCCTGAGGGCAATTTCGAGGGCAAGAATATCCTATTCCTCGCTGGCGGCGCAGAAACAGGTCGTAGTGAAGCTGAAGTGAGCCGCATTCATGCCGTCCTCAATCCCAGACTCCTGGAATCACGCGCCCAGCGTGTGAAACCGGAGACCGACACAAAAGTCATCGCCGGCTGGAACGGCCTCATGCTGCAATCGTTCGCCCAGGCCGCGCGCCAGTTGGGTCGTCCCGCAGACTTTGAAACCGCGGCCGCCAATGGCGAATTCCTGCTCACCACAATGGTAAAGGATGGCCGGCTTGCCCACACCTATACGCCCGGCAAGGCTGCGGGGCTTGGTTTCCTCGAGGACTATGGTGGTGTGGCCGTCGGATTTCTCGCCCTCTATGCCGCCACGTTTGACTCAAAGTGGTTCGTTGCCGCGCGCGGACTCTGCGACACCGTCCTGCGGGAGTTCTACGACGGGAATGGGGCCTTCTATGACACTTCCACCCTGCACGAGGAACTCATCGTGCGGCCGCGCAACCTCTTCGACAACGCGGTGCCAGCCGGCACTTCCCTTGCCTGCGAGGCCCTGCTCAAAATTTACGCATACACCGGGGACAGCACCTACTCGGACCCGGTAGAGGCAGCTCTCGGTGCGCAGGCAGCGGCCTTGGCCAAAGCGCCGAGCGCTTTTGGGCGGATGCTGTGCGTGGCGGATGACCTGCTAGCGCCCCTTAAAGAAATCGCCATTGTGGGCGACCCCGCGGCGCAGGACACCCTGGCGCTTCTCCACAGCATCAACGCTCACTATGCGCCGGACGTTGTGCTTGCGCTGCGGCATCCGGAAGACGCGTCAGAGGCGGAGACAGTCCCTTTGCTCGCGGAGCGCCAGCAGCTTGACAGTCGAGCAACCGCCTACGTCTGCCGCCAGTTTGTCTGCAGGCGGCCCACCACAGACCCGGCCGAATTGCGCGCACAATTAGCGGCGTCATAACGCCGGAATCACGACCAATCTATGACTGGCCGCAGGAATACCGTAGGGGCACGACATGTCGTGCCCCTACCTCTGAGAACTTACCGCTATCTTCCCTCAGCTATGCTTCACTTCTCATAGCCAGCGAGTATCGGTTCCGTCATTCCCGTGAAAACGGGAATCCATCTTGGCCCTCCATTCGACAACCCAACCGGACAGGGGTTACATCATGCTGCGCGCAACGTTACCGCCATATGCGGACTGACCACGCACCAGCAGTCTATAGGGGTCCTGTACGCCGGCGAGTTCATCTACACTCACATAGCCCATGGTCATGCTCGTGCGCGTACCGGTGGTCATATTCGTGCCGACGCGGTGAAAGATCTGGCTATCTATGACGGCCAGGCCTCCGGCCGGACTCGGCACCGGTATTTCTTGTGCGCGTATCTCGTCCGTGATGACACTCTCAACACTCGACTTGGTGCCCGGGTTCTGAATCCAATTGAAGAGGTGGGTGCCGGGAACCATGTGCGTGCAGCCGTTTTCAACCGTGGCCTCTTCCAAGTAAAAGATCACAGTCACAATGTCCCGCGACCATTGGAGTACGTCCCGGTGCAGAGCCGTACGACCGCGAGACGGCGGGTTGAGCGTGGTATGGTTGTGCCGGTTTGTGATGAGTTCGATGTTTGGCCCCAGCAATGACTCCAAAGAGTCGAGCACGAGCGAACTGGTCGCAATCTCTTTGAAGATCGGGTCACGGTCAAGTACCTGGGAAAGCCGGATCACGTCCCCATTCTTGTCGCGGACGTAGGGTTCAACCTCGTTGGCTACGTCTTTCAGGATGGATTCCTTTAGTTTTGCTACGGTAGCATCGGGCAGTCGCCCCGGCAGCCGCAGGAAGCCATTGTGACGAAAGAGCTTAATTTGATCGTCAGAAAGCGCCATGCTTGCTCTCCTCTCGCTTTCTCTTTTGGCGTCTGTAGCGTTAGTTGCACATTACTAGCTCAATTCTACGCTTCACTCCACAATTGTGCATCTGTTTAGTGTATTCCTGCCGGCACCCGGCACTCTCGCCCCCGGCAACGTGCACAACGCACCACCCGCCCTGCGCAAGAGCAGGGCGGGTGGAATTTCGCGCCATGTAGGCTAAACTCGGCTACGCGCTAGCCATCGATGCGGGCTTTCCATTCGTCGAGAATAGCCTGCATGTCGTGCTCGGCTGCCGCCAAGCCTTCCTGCGGCGTCAGCTTGCCCGAGGTCACGTCGTCGACCAACGGAATGCGCCAGCGTCGACGCAAGGCTTCTGCGCCGGGAATACCAACGTTGCCCACGCGGTGTGGAATCATCGCGTTCTGCGTCAACAGGAACGGATCGTTCTCGTGGAATTCCTCCGAGTGGGTTACGTCAATTCGGATTGGAATGCGGTCGAAGCGCTTGCAGAACTTCAGGTTCCATTCGGGTCGGGCCCCAAATTCAATGAAGGCCCAGCCGCCGTCCGGGTTGGAGGCGCTATTGCCAATGTGCCACGTATGCGTACCGCCCCAGGTTGCGTGCTTATCGGTGGAACGCGGGCGCGGATACGTCATGAAGTGGAAGGAGAGGTCCGGCGCGTTGACTCTCAGCCACTCACCGCGCTCAGCATACGTCGCCCAGTAATTGGCGATACGGCCGTCATTGAAGTGCACGTTGGACCGAATGCCCTTGCCTCTGAGTTGCTTGACGTTATCCCAGCCGCCCTGGAGGTCGAAGATCTTCTTAAGCCACGTGAGCGCCTCCACGGCCTCCGGACTGTTGATCGTGACCGTCCAGCGGTCATCGCTAAAGCGCGAGCCCCCAAGCTGCGTTAGGGGAACGATCCACTCGTTGTGACCGCCGCTGCCCCAGAACGGCGCATAGCCGGAGACGGTAAGCACGCCGCCAGCATCTTGCTTGGATGTCTTGACCACCACCTCTTCCATCTCGTCCCAATACTGGGGCGGATTCTCAGGATCAAGTCCAGCTTCCAGATAGCTCTCCGACCGAATGTACATTACGCGCAGGTCGGGAGAATAGGTGAAGCCGTACAGCTTGCCATCCCAGTAATTCTCTTGGAAGAGAGATTCCCAGAGTTCGCTCATATCCAGCTTGGAGGCCTTGACGCGCGGCAAGAGGTCGGTTGCCACACCGGTGAGCCCCCACTCCGGTGAGAACCAGTCGCCACCGGAGGCAACGTCCGGCGAAGCGCCGGCCGCGGCCGCGGTCATTACGGTATTCCACAAACTTGCCGGCGTAGAGCCTACGACCCGCACCTTATTGTCATACGCCTCGCGGAAGGCATTTGAGATCTCGCCGCCCGTGTCGGTGCCAAAGTCGTACTTGGTTGGACTCCAGACCGTCACCACACCTTCGACCGCTCCCGGCTCCATCATGGCCTTGGGCTCTTCCGCCTCTGCTTCCGGTTCCGCTGCCTCAGGTGCTGCCGCTGACTGAACACCACAGGCAGCCGCGAGGATAGATGCGGCGCCAATCCCGGCTCCCGCCAAGAAGCTGCGTCGCGAAACGTGCGCTGTCTTCACTGTTCCCCTCCTTGAATGGGGTACACTCTTTCACTATGGCAACCCTACCACCACGACTAGCACGTAGTCAATACTTCAAAATTCTGTGGAACGACCAATTCGCCCCAGCGGTTCGGCGCGCGATTCCGGTCAGGAGTCGAAGAGGGCAAAGGCAGGGGACGGTAAATTGGAGCCATGCGAACTACGACAGGGTCTTGGCGAAGGCGCGTCAGCACGAACGGCAGGGTACTCACGAAGCAAGGTTGCGAATTTCTTCCCCCTTTCGCGTTGTGATGCACGCTAGGTGAGCCCGGATTGGCGGCAGATTCTCTCTAACCCACGCCCCACCGTTCGCAACCCCACCGTTCGCACTGAGCCTGTCAAAGTGTGAACGGGTGCCATACCGTTCGCACTGAGCTTGTCGAAGTGTGAACGGGCATGCGCGCAAGTTCCCCACTCCAATCAGTCGCATTGCATCACGACACGCGCCCGCCCTAAGATACCAAGCATATACCCAAGGCCCTGCCATTGGTATAATGTCGTCAGGGTTGTTTTCACTACTCTTGGGTTTACTTGACCAATGCAGAGAATATTCCAAAATCAAGGGCGGCGCTTTGGCATCTTGCCCGGTAGACAGCGGCAGCCGGAGATGCCTGACGAACTTTGGGAAAAGTGCGCAGGCTGCGAGGAAATGATCTACTTGGCAGAGTTTGCGCAGAATGCGCATGTCTGCCCCAAGTGCGGCCACCATGCGCGCCTCAATGCCCGCCAGCGTGTCGAATATCTCTTGGATGCCGACACGTTTGCGGAGCGGGACGGCGACATGCGCTCGCAGGACATCCTGGAGTTCGCGCGGCCGGACCGCAGTTACGAGCAGAAACTCGCAGATGAAGCCGACAAGTCCGGCATTCCCGAAGCGGTCATTTACGGTACCGGCGCAATTCACGACCAAGCCGTGATCCTCGCCGTTATCGATACGAACTTCTTCATGGCCACGATGGGCTCTGTGGTCGGCGAAAAGATCACTCGCGCCATCGAACTGGCCACGGAAACGCAGACGCCGCTCGTGATTGTGTCGGCTTCAGCCGGCGCGCGCATGGAAGAAGGCATGTTTTCACTGATGCAGATGGCAAAGACCTCGGCCGCCTTGACGCGTTTGCACGAGGCCCGCCTCCTCTATGTCTCTGTGCTTACCGACCCCACCCTCGCTGGCGTCACCGCCAGTTTCGCCACGCTCGCCGACGTGATCGTTGCCGAACCGCAAGCAACGATCGGCTTTACCGGACCTCGACTTATCGAGCAAATCACCCACGCTAAGTTGCCCGCCGGGACCCATTCCGCCGAGTTCATGCTCGAGCGCGGCATGGTGGACTGTATTGTGCCCCGCAGCGACTTGCGGCGCACGCTCGCGCGCCTCATAGGTCTCTACTCTCCTCCGATGCCGGATCTTCACACCGACGGAGCGCCGCCAATGAACGGCGGCCCGCGTGCGGAGAGTGTTCTCTAACGATGGCTTACGAATTCGAACAAGCACTCGTAGACCTGCGTGAACGCATCGACTCGATGGAGTCCGAGCTCAAGAACGGCGCTCCGGACGACGCGGCGCAGGAGTTGCAAGCGCTCCGTTCCGAACTAAACCGGCAGACCTCGGACGTGTTTGCAAGTCTTTCACCGTGGGACCGCGTGCAACTAGCCCGCCATCCGCAGCGTCCGCGTACCCTGGACTTCATCCGCTACGCCTTTACCGACTTTGTAGAACTCCACGGCGACCGCCACTACGGTGACGATCTGGCAATAGTCGGCGGACCTGCCCGCCTTGACGACACGCCGGTCATGGTAGTAGGGCATCAGAAGGGCAAGGACGCCAAAGACAATCAGCAACGCAATTTCGGCATGGCGCATCCGGAAGGCTTCCGCAAGGCCCGGCGACTCATGCTGCAAGCGGAGAAATTCCGTCTGCCGTTATTTGCGTTCCTGGACATTCCCGGCGCTAGCCCATTTCTCGCCGACGAGGAACGCGGCCAGGCGTGGGCGATAGCCGAAAATTTGCTGACGATGAGCCAGTTGCGGACGCCAATAATCGTCACCGTTATTGGTGAGGGCGGCAGCGGCGGGGCACTGGCGCTTGGCATTGGCGACCGGATTCTCATGCTGGAGTACAGCATGTACTCGGTAGCCTCACCGGAAGGGGCGGCATCCATCGTGTGGAAGGACTCTAAGTTTGCCCCGGAAGCAGCCGGTTCCTTGAAGCCATTCGCTCACGATCTTGCAGAACTCGGCATCATCCACCGGATTGTGCCGGAACCTGCCGGCGGCGCGCACGTGGACCCACGCGCTGCAGCGCAATCACTCAAGGCAGCCCTGGCAGAAGAATTCGCTGAAATTCAAAAGCTCTCGCTACCCAAGCTCGTGGACCGCCGCTACGAGTTCTATCGCTCGCTGGGTGTCGTTGCCCCGTAGCAGATCGATTGGCCTTCTTGATTAACCCCTAGGCAACCGTCGGGCAGCGCTTCATTGGCAGCGCCGCACCCCATGTACAGTAGGATGGCGTGATTCCTGAAACTGAGCGGGGGATTTCACTATTCAGCCTATTCCACCACGCAGGCACTGACGCTCTGAGGCTTTCCTCTCCCTGGGGAGAGGACCAAGGTGAGGGGGACTTCCTCTATGCATCAATTGGTAGGAAAACAACGTAACTACGTCCTGCCCTCGTGCCCACATCTATCGCTTGGGCCAAGGAGGCAATTGTGATGTCGCCGCTACCATTCTTAGCCTAAGCCGAAGATCGTATCCAAGGATTCTGCCATGATGCGCGCGCCCAACGCCGGATTGTGGCGCATTGGCCCGATTTCGACGGTTACATAGTCGTCATAGCCAATGTCATTCCACGCCTGGCGCACGGCCGGCCAGTCAACTGAGCCTTCCAACAGGGTTGTAAAATAACCGCCCGGCCGCTGCGCCACAAAGTCCTTCACGTGGCACTTCTTAATGCGCTTGCCCAATATCCGAATCCACTGCTCCGGGTAGCCGTAGGCCAGAATGTTGCCCACGTCAAAGTAAGCGCCGACGTGAGGATCGTTGATCTCGTCGACGAATCGCGCGAACTCCAGCGGGCTAAGCAAGAACTTATTCCAAACGTTCTCTACGCCAATCGACACACCCAGGCTCCTCGCCTTGGGAACGAGACCCGCAATTTCGTCGCGTGCCCGGTTATATGCATCGTCGTAAGCGGTGTGTTCATCGACCACTCCCGGCACAATCAGCAGCGTGTTCGCGCCAATCTCATGGGCAACCTCTAGCATCCGGTTGTTGATGCTCGCCGCGTTTGCCCGTTCGTCCGGGTCGGCAGAGGTCATGCATACCTGCCAATTCAGGCTGGTGTACATGCTGGGCAGTTCAAGACCGATTGATTCCGCATGCTTGCGGATGGCACGCAACTCCTCGTTGGTAAGATTGACGTGCAACGAGCCTTCATCACTGAACGTGAGCTCCACGCCATCGAAGCCCGCTTCCTTAGCCGTGTCGAGAATCTGTGATGGCTGCCAATCACGCGGTAACGCTCCCCGGTTCAATCCCTTCTTCATCGTGCTTTTCTACTCCTCTTTTGCTTCACTAATAGCTAGTTTCATCTGCTCTTGCCTTTCGTGGCGAAACAATCTTCACCATGAAACCCGGTTTGGGGGTAGAAGTCAATCGAGTCCACAGATTGAACCTCGTTGAAGAAATCCTTCACAAACTTCGGCCTCGCTCGTGGGGTGAGTCCGAGACTGGTAGGCGTCGTCCCGTCCCTCCCTTCAGGAGACCTTTGCGAAGCCCCTTCCCCCTTTGATGGGTGAAGGTCGGGATGGGGGTGAAGAACGGCTTCACGGCTAGCGATCCCTAGCTACTCACACCCCCTCTGGATTCCGGCTTTCGCCGGAATGACGGAGTTATGCAAAGGTTTCCTTCAGGAGAAACGAGCTTTCCTATCCTGACCGAAGCCGGTCAAAGTTCGGCCTAAGCAATTTGCTCTCCGTGGCTTGCGCCTAGGACCTGGTAGGACATGCCATTTCTAAGGCGAAGTCAATCATAATTCCGACACAACGATCTTCCAAGTGCTGGTGGGGGTTAGGCTCTTCCATCTTCACTCACTGCACACTGAGGCCAACGCTATCCTGCCATGTACCGCATAATTTTCTACACGACAATCAGTTGTAGAGGCCAGAATCGCGTTGTAGAATGAATTTAAGAGGTCTAGCTCAAGAAACGACGCGCACCACACCAGGAGAGCCCAAAATAGCGAATCCATCAGCATCTGCCATGTCTAGAGTGGCGTGATGTTTCGGAAGTTTGGGCACCTTATTGTGCCCTTGCGCATTCCCCTGCTTATCTTTTGGATTGCCCTTGCGCTCGTCCTTGGTCTCACTGCACCTTCGGTCAGTGACGTTGCGTCATCCGACCAGACGAGTTTCCTCCCCACTGCAGCCAATTCGATAGCCGCCCGCAACCTGGAAGCGGAGAAATTCGCCGATAGCGGCAGCGCCAGTTCCGGTCTGCTGATCCTCGCGCGGGAGGGCGGGCTCACTGCGGCTGACCGCACTTTCGCCGAGTCCATTCACAATTGGTTGCTCTCGCCCGCAGGCCCGGCGATCGTGCGGGATGTGGTCTCCCCCTTCAGTCACCCGGAGCAGGCGAATACGCTCATCAGCCCTGACGGCGCTGCGATGCTCCTTAGGGTAAACCTCACGGTGGCGGCATTCCAGCCGGCGGTCGACGAGGTTACGCTTGCCGTTCGCGAACGCGTGCAGCAAGGCAAACCCGACGGTCTGGAAGCGCACTTCACCGGCGAAGCAGGGGTGGGCAAAGACCTTGTAGATAGCATTGTCGAGAGTACGGAACGCACAACCATCGTAACGGTCGTGCTCGTCATCGCATTGCTCTTCTTTATCTACCGTTCGCCGCTGGCCATTCTCATTCCACTCATTACGATTACGCTTGCATATCTCGTGTCGCGGGGTATCCTTGGCTACTTGGCGCAGGCGGGTTGGCAGATTTCTTCACTCATCGACTCTTATATGGTGGTGTTGGTCTTTGGCGCCGGCACCGACTATTCGCTCTTCTTCATATCGCGCTTTCGGGAAGAACTTGCGCAGAATTCGCCTTTTGAGGCCGCGGTGCGCTCTGTACAGCGTATTGGCGCAGTGATTTCTGCAAGTGCCATCACCACCATTGTCGGCCTTTCCGCGCTTGGCTTTGCGCGGTTCGGCATCGTCCAGACCATGGGGCCGGGTCTGGCCTTAGCCGTAGGCATCACGCTTCTCGCCGGGCTTACGCTTACGCCAGCCTTGCTTTCTCTCTTTGGCCGTCATCTCTTCTGGCCCCGCAAGACGAGCGTTGAAAACACACAACCGACTGCCTTTTGGGTGGGTATTAGCAACCTGGTGGCCAGACGCCCGTTCGTGCTAGTGCTTGTCATCACCGTGGCCCTTGCCATTCCGTACCTGGGTCTCCTGCAGTATCGCGAGAATTTGGCGATGCTGGCGTCGCTGCCAAAGAGCACCGATTCACGTCAGGGATTCGATGCCATTGCCAAGCATTTTCCGCAGGGAGAGTTCGCGCCCGCTGCCGTGCTGCTCGAGTTACCCGAAAGCAGCGACCTTACATCTACGCCGTATCTGCGCGCGATCGCCTCGCTGCAGGAAGACCTCTTGGCATTGGAATCTGTGAATCAGATGCGCAGCATCATAGACCCCATTGGCGATGGCGCCGTTACTGCCTTCACGGTCCCTGCGCAGCTTGACCAAATTGCTGATTCATTGCGTGCTCCCGTTGTGGGTGAAGACGCACCGGCCGCGCGCCTGATCGAAGAAGCTACGGCCCAAGTAAGCACATTACAACGGTACGTGGATGAACTTGCAGACTCTTTCCCTGAAGTTGCGCAAGCCCCCGAATTTCTTCAAACGAGGGAAGCGCTTACGAACTTGTCAGGGACCACTGCCGCTCTTCGCACCCAAGCGCATCCTGCCACGCAGCTACGGCAAATGGCCGACCAGCTACGCCGACCCGCACCCTCTCAAAGTCCGGCTGATCCCGCAACGGTGCTGGCTTCGCTGAGCAGCTACCTCGCGGAATTATCCGAAGCTTTTCCGGACGTTGCCGCACACCCCTCGTATGTGGAATCAACGAGAATTCTGAATACGATTCAGCAGGCGGCACAGAATGCGTCTACGTCTTCCAATCTCTCAGCGCAGCAACGAGCGGCGCAGCAAGCCCAAATTCAAGCATCTCTTAGTGGAGTTGCAGCCCAGCTAGAGCTGCTGGCCGGCTTCTTTGCCGATAAGCCGGGGGCGGTTTTCTTTCCAAGCGGGGCAGCCTTGCAGCAGACGACGGAGGCTCCAATTCCTGAGGCTATGCGCAGCGTGGCGGATGCGCTCACCGCATTGCGTGAAGTTTTCGCGGCGTATCCCCACCCCTACTTCATTCCCACCGAACTCCCCGGCGTGGAGCAGGCCTCGAGCGCCATCATGCCCCTCTTCTTCTCTGAAGATACAAAGACAATCCGCTTCTTTGTCATTCTTAAGGAAGACCCACTTAGCGCAAGGGCAATCAACGCGTTAGACGCAGTCCGAGAAACTGTGGAGCAAAATCGCGACGGGCCTTTGGGCTCGGCAAGGGTTTTCGTAGGTGGATCCACTGCAGAGATCACCGACATTCAGCGGGTGGTCCGTCAAGACCTGCAGACAGTGGGCATTGTTACCGTGGTGGGCATCTTTGCTGTCCTCGCCATCCTGCTCCGCAGCCTGGTCGCCCCCCTTTATCTAGTTGGCACCGTCGTATTCTCGTACGGCAGCAGCTTGGGACTCTCTACCCTGTTCTTCCAAGGCATCCTCGGGCACGAGGGTGTGTACTACCTCTTGCCCTTGACGGTCATGGTCATGCTCATCGCGCTCGGGGCGGACTACAATGTCTTCTTGGTGCACCGCATTCGGGAAGAAAGTGCGTCGTTGCCGCTGCGGGAAGGTGTACGCGTAGCTTCGGCGCGCACCGGGGCGATCATTACGGCCGCCGGTGTCATCCTCGCCGGAACCTTTGCCGCGCTTACGGCATCGCCGCTGCAGATGCTCTTCCAAATGGGTGCGGCTGTCGCGCTGGGCATCCTCATAGATGCGTTAGTTGTCCGCTCGCTCCTCGTGCCGGGGATTGTAACGTTGGTCGGCAGAGCGAACTGGTGGCCGGCTTCCATAAAAGCTAACTGGTGGCCGCTTCTCCCTGCCGGTACGAGAACCCCGCTCGTAGGCGAACAGGGACTTGCGAGAGGTGTAGTTTTCTTGGCTGTTGCGGTGATCATCGGCGTCACATTCGCGACGCGGGGCCTCTGGTATCCCGAGACCACCAGTGCATCGGGCGAAGTATCGGTTGAAGCGGAAATGCAGGCGCCTTCGTCGCCGTCCCCAACGCCACAGTTGCTCGTGGCGCCAACTTCGCCCGCGGCGCAATCATCTCCCGCGGCGCAGCCTTCGCCAACGGCGCAGCCGCCATCCGCGCCCTCACCAACACCGGGCGTCCCTCCCTCTGCAGCGCCTACGCCGCCTGCGACTCCGCCAACTACTGAATACGTCGTGCAGGCCGGAGACACGCTCACGTCGATTGCTCAACAGTTTGGCGTCACAGTGAATGCGCTCGCGGAACTCAACCAGATCGAAGATCCGAATGTGATCTCAGTCGGGCAGCGCCTGCAAATCCCCCCAGCGCAACGGTAGCCGCCCACCTTGGTGACGGGTGCATGACCGCATCCTGAGTGAAGGCCGGGTGCACTTGCTGACCCCTCTCTTCTAACGATCAGATGTGCGCTGTCGGGGACTACGAGAATCGACTGGCTCCCAAGAACTCCACCCAAGTGGCTGTGATCGTTGTGGCCCTAATTGGCCCTGTTTCAACCACCGGGCGGTCGACGCGCCAGGCTGAAACTTTGGCCGGTGGGCCCACCCGGCGGCTGGCTGGCAAGCCACACGGTGAGGTCGGCAACCTCTTCAGGCAGTTTCACACGCTCGCTGGGCGCGAATGGGGGAGGTCCGTCCAGGGTGAAGCGATCGGCAGTGAGCGGCGTGAGCACCGGCCCGGGCACGATCTCATTGACGTCTATGCCGTGCTCCCACACTTCCAGCGCAAGGCATTTCGTAAACATCCATACGGCAGCCTTCGCCGTGTTGTACGATGTGCTGTTGGCGCGGGCCTCGTGGCCCATGCCGGACCCGATATTGATGATCTTGCCGCCGCCGCCGGCAATCATCTGCGGCAAGACGTAGCGCGTACAGGCATACGTGCCGACGAGATTGGCATTGATGCACGCCACCCACAGGTCCGGCGTACTCTCGGCTACGGCAGCGTGCTCCGTGCCTCCGCCCGCGTTGTTGACCAGGATGTCGATGCCGCCCAGAGCCTCTATCGCACCATGGACCATCCGCTCAACCTGTCTCACGTCACCTACGTCGCAAACTAACGAAGTCGCGGAACCGCCCGCAGCCTCGATCTCAGCGGCAACGGCGGCAAGTTGATCTTCAGACCGCGCCGTGATGGCAACACGCGCTTCCTCTCGCGCGCAGGACAGGGCAATCGAGCGGCCGATCCCGCGCCCCCCGCCTGTGACAAGTACCCGGCGGCCGGCAAGCTTCTGCGGCATTTCGCCCTCTCCTTCAAATATGTCTCACTTCAAATGTCGCATCGCCGGGACCAGTGTAGCCCATTTGCTACCGAATTCTCACTTCAGGGAGGTTCCCTGTAGAAGAGGAAAATTTACCCAGAATTACTTGCGAAGACGCCGTTGTAGGGCGAGCTGAGTAGGCGCCGGGAGTGCTTGACAGAGTAGGGCTTAGTGCCTAGAGTGAAGCATAGCTATGCGGGCATGGTGTAGTGGTAACATGCGACCTTCCCAAGGTTGAGATCGTGGGTTCGAATCCCATTGCCCGCTCCAATTTGGCTGAACGGCGGGGGGCCCAATGTCGAACTGGCCAAAGGGCTATGGCTGCGGGTCGTCCTGGGCTGGGTCTTCTCCCGCCGGGCGCCCCCCTAGATCGCGGTCGAGTTCAAGCATTCCGCTCGGCGAATTATGCAGGCGCTTGACTTTCTTTAGAATGTCACTGGAAACGCGCTCTTCTTCCACTTGTTCGAGGAGAAACCACTCGAGTTCAACTAGCGTCGTGTGATCGCTCTCTTCCTCGGCCAAGTCTGAGAGCACATGGAACATGCGCGTCACCTTTTGTTCTTGCGCCACTACCTGCTCAAACACTGCCAATGGGGACTCGAATGAGTCGGGCGCCTCAATGCCTTGTATCTCTACCGCGCCGCCCCGGTCCACCACAATATCAATTATGCGCTGCGCATGCTGACGCTCTTCATCGCTCTGTAGGCGCAGCCAGTGCCCGAAACCGCGATAGGCGAGCGCGTCAAAGTATGCTCCCATCGCCAAGTAGAGATTTGAAGCGTGCAGTTCGACCGTGATCTGTTTGTTAAATGCTGCCTCTATCTTTTCAGAAATCATTCCAGTCTCCCATTCCAGAGACCTACAAGCTAGTTTTCATGCACGTTTGCACACATTGTATCACGCTATTAGCCAATTCTTTCGCATGTTCCGGCAACGCTCCGCTCGTAGCTTGGGGGACTGTACGCTCCTCCGGACAGTGACACATCCTTTCTACTCGGTCGGAAAACTGCAGTAGAAGACACAAGCATTCGCATTCAATCTGGCTCGCACCTGTTTTCTATTGTCACTTTGCCAGTCTTCTGCGCTCCGTGAGTACCCGAGACGGGATGACAATTCAGTATCAAAACACGCAACTCGCTATGAGGGACATAGTTCGATGAAATGACGAAGGGCATGGCCTGCACGTGCCATCGTCCGGCAGGCCCGGTTGCTGGAAAGCGCCTCTCGCGCTTCCTAATTGCATGCCGCCGGCAATTGAGCGGGAGAATTGTCTTGTAAGAGCTTCAAACTCTACAAATCGGACAGAGAATGGTACGGTAGTAGTGTACAGAAACGCAGCGCGCATCTTGGGTGTCGACTCTTGTGCAGCGTTGCAAACTAGAGTTGAGACACGCACTTAAGGCCAGAAGGAGGCAATGGCATGTCCGTCTACGATCGTGGTGGGCCTCAAGGAGGTCCGCCGGATGACGAGGACAACGAAAACTTTAGCGAAATGCTCCGCCAGACCCGGGATCGGGCCCGACGGTTACAGCGCTTCATCGTTCTCGGCGCTTTGATCGCGGTTATTCTCTGGGTGGGATCGGGAATTTATATTGTGGCGCCTGCTGAACAGGGCGTTGTCCTTCAATTCGGACGGCACGTGAATACTACGTCTCCCGGCGTGAACTACCACCTGCCATGGCCGATCCAGAATGTCATAATTGTCGACATTGCCAACGTGCGCCGCGCCGAAATCGGACAGCGAACGGTGAGCGTACAAGGTGGGCAGGAAACCCGGCGCATTCTTGAAGAGGCGCTGATGCTCACGGCCGATGAGAACATCGTTGAAGTAGGTTTACTCGTGCAGTATCGCGTAACGGATGCCGCCGCGTTCGTCTTCAACGTGAACAACCCGGAAGCCGTGCTGCATACGACCACGGAGGTCGCGCTCCGGAGCGCGGTTGGCAAGTTGCCGATTGACGGTGTGATTACCGAACGGCGCGCCGAGGTCCAGGAAAACACCCGCACCTACCTGCAAGAACTCATGAATGAATACAATGCGGGCATCACGATCACTGACGTGCGCTTGCAAGTTGCCGACGCGCCCGATCAGGTGCGAGATGCGTTCCACGAAGTGGTGCGCGCCCGTGAAGACCGCGAGCGCAAGGTGAACGAGGCCGAGGCATATCGCGAAGATGTCGTGCCAAGAGCACGCGGTGCAGCGCAACGCATTCTGCAAGAAGCGCAAGCGTATAGAGAAGAACGCGTGCGCAGCGCACGTGGCGAGAGCGAGCGCTTCCTCTCGATTCTCGCAGAGTACCGCCTTGCTCCCGAAGTGACTCGTGAGCGTATGTACATCGAAGCAGTCGAGCAGGCCATGGCAGACGTGGAGAAAGTGTTGATTTCGCAATCTGGCAGCAGCGTGCTGCCCTTCCTCCCACTGCGGAGCTTAGAAACTGGATCGACCGGAAACCAATCATCAGGTAGTAGTCAATAAAGGAGGTGTCGCATGGGACGTACCCTAACCGTAATTGTTGCCCTTGGAGCACTGGCCCTGTTCGTGTTCTCACAAGTAACCTTTGTCATTACCGAGACTAATCAGGCTATCGTTTTGCAGCTTGGTGAGTATCAGTACACCGCGAGAGATCCCGGTCTCTACTTCAAGCTGCCTTTCATTCAGGATGCGGTCTATTTCGATCGCCGCCTGCTTTCTAGTGACGCCGCCCCGCAGGAGTATCTTACTCTTGACAAGAAACGCGTCCGGGTAGACCACGTTACGCGCTGGCGCATCATCGACCCGCTCAAGTTCTTTGTGAGTGTGCAGAATGAGAACGGAGCACGGGCGCGTTTGGACGACGTCGTGTTCTCTGAATTGCGCCGCACGCTGGCAACGTTCAATTTCGACGTGATGATTGCCGGCGAGCGCGAGAACATCATGGAGGCTGTCACGATTGCCAGCCGCGTGCGCGCCTTAGACTTCGGTATCCAGGTGGTTGACGTGCGCTTCAAGCGCGCCGACCTCCCCGAGGAAGTCGAGGACAGCGTGTTTGAGCGCATGAAGGCCGAGCGTGCGCGTGAGGCAAACCGCTACCGCGCCGAGGGCGAGGAGCAAGGCGCTGAAATCATGGCCTCAGCCGACCGCGAGCGCATCGTGATTGTCGCGACAGCCGAGGAAGAAGCGGCGCAAATTCGGGGTGATGGCGACGCCGAAGCCATCGCCATCTACGCCAACGCGCTCAACCAGGACCCTGAATTCTTCGCATTCCGTCGCCGTCTTGAAGCGTATGTCAAGGTCTTGAAGCAAGGCGACATTTTGGTAATCTCACCGGAAAGCGAGTTCTTCAAGTACCTGATCGATCCCTCGCCGCAACGCGGCGTCGGGAATGTGCCACCGATACCCGCTCCGGTGTCAGAGTAGCCAATGCCGCAAATTGTGGGCATTCCCCGGAACCGGCGCTGCCTCCAACATGCCGGGCCGAGAGTGCAACACTAGTAACCGGCTTGCAGTAGACACGCGGCTGAACATGACAGAAGGGCTGCGGACGTAAATGTCCACAGCCCTTCTGTCATTCTTCGGCGACGCCGCCCGAAATGCTATACTAGTAGCAGGAAATAGGTATGCCCCGTTAGCTCAGTGGATAGAGCACTGGCTTGCGGAGCCAGGGGTCGAGCGTTCGAGTCGCTCACGGGGTACCACACTACTCGACATGGAGCAGCACCTGGAGACAGCCGAGACCCTATGCGGCAAAGACTCCTATCTGGGGCCGAGGAGCGTTGCAAAGCTGGCAAGGCATTCTTCCGTCAAGGCCGGATGCATAAAGCGATAGCGGAATGCAGTGCAGCAATAGCGCTTGATGCCGCGAATAGTATTGCCCACTAATTCCGCGGGCTTGCCTACGGAAGACTAGGGAAGTACGACAAAGCTATAGCGGACTTTGGCCAAGCCATTGGACTGAACCCACGCAATGCTGATTCCTACTACTTCCGTGGGGTTGCCTACGAAAGACTAGGGGAGCACGGAAAGGCTATAACAGACTACGGTAAGGCCATTACACTCAACCCGGAGCATGCTGATACCTACTTCAATCGCGGCAGTGCCCTTGCGGATTTGGAGGAGTTTGCTAGAGCTATTGCAGACTTTGACAAGAGTATTGAGTTCAATCCAACAGATGCCAACGCCTACTTCAACCGTGGGATTGCACACGGAATGTTAAGAGAGTACCCTAAAGCCATAGCGGACTTTGATATGGTCATCAGACTAAATCCAAAGGACTCCGATTCCTACAAGCATCTAAGCATAGCCAAAGAACAGCTAGCAGCAGGAGCCGAAAGAGACTTCATTCGCGCTCGAACTCTGGAATTAAAACAAGAATTTGAAGAGTCATTACAGCGATTCCGGAATCAACGTTCCTAACGACAGTGGAAACTCAAGCGGTCGCTGGTAGGCGGGGAAAATTCGTGTCTGCTAGCGGGGATCGGAAAGTTTTGAATCTATGGCAATGTTTGACACCTACAAAGCGGTAAAAACACTCACCGGCGCGGGCTTCACGGAAACCCAAGCGTAAGCGATGATCAACGCAGTGGGCGAGGGGCACGAAGCGCTCGCAACCAAGGCAGACCTGCAAGCGCTGGAAATGCGCTTAGATACGCGGTTGCAATCCGTGGAACTGCGCATGACGCTGCGCTTGGGGGCGCTTGTCATGGCTGCGGCTGTCGTGCTTGCCGTGCTGGAACTTATTCCATGAGAGGCTTAAAACCACAACGCGCCTCATTGCGGATACTGCCTCACATCATGCCGTGGCCGAAGGGGTCGTCGCCGATCCAACGCTCGTCGGCGGGTTCGCTGGCGAGTTGGTAGCGCGTATCGGTTGAGAGGCGGATGCAGTTCTTCGCGCTTTCGTTATCAATTGCGCAGTGGAGCGTGAACATACCGAAGACGAGCAGGTCGCCCGGCTCGAACTCCGTGGTGAGCCAGCGCCCGCCGTAGCGCTGCTGGGGCTGATTCGGATTCTTCGTCAGCCAACCGCCGCCGTAGGGGTTCTTATCCTTGTCCCTGTCCACGTCAATCTTGCCGTAAGTATTCTGTAACTCATGCCACTTGTGCGAACCTTGCAGAATCGCCAGCGGACCGTCGCCGAGAGGCACCTCACCCTGCGGGATCCACGCCGTCATTAGTTTTGGCGTCCCGCGTCCCATGTAGACCCAATCGAAGTGGCAGCCGGTGGCCGCGCCGCGCCGCACGTTGCGCACCCAAATGTAATCGAGATGCAGCACTTCATCACCGAGAAACTCCTCGAAGAAGGAAATTATCCTGCCGGAGAAGCAGACCTCCTTTAGCGCCGGACCTGAGCGGAGATGGCGGGCAAATTCCTGCCGGTCGCTCGCGCTGATGCCGCTGGTATCACCTGAGAAGACGGCATCCATAAAGGGACGCGCGCGATCGATCAGGCCGATTTCATCGAGCTTGCCAATCAGCTCTCGGCGCGCCGCGAGCACCTTTTCCTTGTCCAAGTAACCGCGCAGGAGCAAATAGCCGTCTTCGGCAAACCGCTCGTGCAGCGCCGCCGTGTTGCCCAGCAGGCTCTTGGAGTCTCGCAACTCCCCAAACGTCTCGTTGGAGAGGTCGAAGGCATTGCCGTTCGATGTCAAAGTATCCGGTAGGACCGTTGTCTTCATCGCCACTTTGCCAACCCTCCCTGATTACGTGACTGCCTCTAAGTAGATAACAGAGCCATTCTTGGCCGCCTGGCCGTATCAGCGCATGCTGCCGCCGAATCAATACTACATTTTACACTCATGTACCGCAATCTGGCGGTACGTTCCGCCTCATAGTTATTACAGTCGAGCATTTCGATGGACTGAAGGGCAAGATTCCGCAAAACGACCGCATCTTGGGGCCGAGAACCGTAGATACCCAAAGCGTGAATTGGGAAATCTAGTACGGCTTCCGAGCTAACGGCCAAGACATAGATGGAGAGCACCGTAGGGTTACGAACTTAGGAGTACATCTCGCGCGTTGGACAAGCACATTACAAAGGGTGATCCGGGCAGGCGCTTAGCTACGGGCGGTCGGCCTTTTTCATCATGTGAATCGCAGCGTCGGTGAGGCGCACGTACGCGCTTAGCCTCTTTCCCTTGGCTAATTCTCTGTTGTAACTTGGCGGAATTCCTGCAAGTTTCACAAGCTCCGCGAGGCTAACCCCACTAAGGCTGTCAGCATATTCAATGCCAAATATGTGAATGTTCAAGGCTTGTGTCATATCCCCTTCGCCGTCAGCATGTGCGTTTCTCAAAATGCGGGCGAGGTCTGTGATCGTCATGTTAGCTCCCTCCTGCTCCAGCCTTAGACATGGGCAGGCGCCCTGGCCGCATGACCAAGAGCAGAGCGCCCGCGTTGCCGGCCAGCCATAGCCGATCTAAGAAAGCTCCTGGTATACCAACAACATTGCCGTACTGAATCACGTCTAGCACTAGATGGCTCGACAACCCTAGTGCAAAGGCAAGTTTGGCAGCGCTTAGAACATCTGTTCGCAAAGGAACGTGCCTGCATATAAGTGCAAAGATCGCGTATGGCAGCGCGCTGTGAAAGAATATATTGCGGTGTCCGCCGATGCCGAGTAGCGCAATATCCAAATCGGACAAGGCGCTTCCGAGATAGAGCACGGGAAACATTAGAGCAAGTAGAACAGCGCGGTCTAATCCCTTGGTCCCACCACGTCTCCACAGCAGGGCGATAAAGACAAGTAGGAAAAAGAGGGCAAATACGAAGTGCTCCAAGCGCGCTGTCGTCATTTCGCTACCTAAGGAGTAAAGATATTTCTTCCCCTACGCGAATTTAGTAAAACGCCCGGCGGGAACAGCTTCGGTCGGACATTCGTCTATTCTGGCGCATACTTCCCAAAACCCCACATGTAAAGAGCCGTGCCACCGCTCACGCTATGACCAAGAGATCCACGCTACAACGAACCGGCCACGCCCCCTAGAGAGCCCAGGTTTTCTCGCGTGGTCTGTCCTAAGGGCGTAAGGCCTACATCATGCCGTGGCCGAACGGATCGTCGCCAATCCAGCGCTCGTCCGCGGGTTCGCTGGCGAGTTGGTAGCGGGTATCGGTTGAAAGGCGAATGCGGTTTTCCGGGCTTTCGTTGTCAAGCGAGCAGTGCAATGTGAACATGCCGAACATGAGCACGTCGCCCGGCTCGAACTCCGTCGTGAGCCAGCGCCCGCCATAAAGCTGCTGGGGCTGATTCGGGTCCTTCGTGAGCGAGCCGCCGCCGTAGGGATTCTTTTCTTTGTCCTTATCGACATCTATGCTGCCGTAGGTCTGCTGGAGCTCCTGCCACTTATGGGAACCGTGCAAGATCGCCAGTGGGCCATCGACAAGCGGCGCCGCTCCCTGCGGTATCCACGCCGTCATCACATTCCGCGTACCGCGACCCATATACACCCAGTCAAAGTGGCAGGGCGCGGCAGCCCCGCGCCGTCTGTTCCGCACCCAGATGTAATTGAGGTGCATGATTTCGTCTCCAAAGAATTCCTCGAAGAACGACATGATCCGACCGGAGAAACAAATCTCCTTTAACGCTGGGCCGGAGCGGAGACTTCTGGCAAATTCCTTGCGGTCCGTCGCGCTGATGCCGCTGGTATCACCCGAAAAGATAGCGTCCACCAGCGGCTTAGAGCGGTTTATAAGCCCGATTGAATCGAGCTTCTCAATTAGCTCGCGGCGTGCCGCCATCACCTTTTCCTTGTCCAAATAGCTGCGGAAAAGCAGGTAACCATCCTCGGCGAAGCGTTCGTGAATCGCCGGCATGTTTCCGAGCAAGCCATTGGCGTCCCTCAACTCTCCGAACGTCTCATTGGATAGGTCAAAGGCATTTCCGTTCGACGTCAAGGTTTCCGGTAGGACGGTCGTCTTCATCGCCACGGTGAACTCCCTCTTTCTGAACTGATGGACGAGGCGGCAGCGTAGTTGCGTCCCTATGTGCTCAAACGCGTTGAGCGCTGACGTACTGGCATCTTACCACGTGTTTCCTATGGTAGCCGGACACAAAACCGGACTTGGGAGTCGCTCCCACCGGCCTCCTCCCGCAAGAGTATGCCGCTCAAAACCTTGAAATGACTGCCTGTGGCTTGGCCGGTAGGGAATCGGACAAGGCGCCTATCCAGTCGATTGCACACCTGCGGCAATGCCGTTGATCGTCTGGAAGATGCCCTCCAACAACCGGCGCGCTTCCGTCGAAAGTTCATCCAGAGGTGTCTCCGACTCCAAAGCGAACTTCGTGCGCCATTCACTCATCATGCGCACCTGCAGGCAGTGCAAGGGATCAACGTAAGGATTACGGAGCAAGATCGAACGCTGGAGCACCGGCGAAGAATCCAGTAGCTGCTCCTGGGCCGTAATTTGACGTAGCGCTTCCCGCGTACGCTCATATTCCTCCGCGATGGCGGCATAGACCTTATCGCGCACGGCTGCATCTTCAACCAATTCGGCATAGAGGCGCGCAACCGACATATCGCTCGTGCCAATGCTCAGTTGGGCATTGTCGATCACAGAGCGGAAGAATACCCAACGATTGTACATCGCCTGCAAACGCTCCAAATTGCGCTCATGCGCGTTGATGAATGCGTGCAACGCGCTGCCAACTCCATACCACCCGGGTACGTTATGTCGACTCTGTGTCCAAGCGAATACCCACGGAATTGCCCGCAGGTCTTCCACGCGGTCGCCGCCCTTGCGCGACGCCGGCCGCGAGCCAACGTTCATGCGGCTGATGTGTTCGATCGGCGTTGCTTGCTGGTAATACGCACGCAGTTCCGGCGTCTCGTAAATCAATGACCGATAGGCGCGAAATGCCGTTTCCGAGAGCGTTGCCATGGTGCTCTCCCAATCGGGCTCGAGAGAAGCGCGGGACTCCAGCACGCTCGGACTGAGCCGCGCCAAGAGCATGGCGTAAATGACCTGTTCGAGATTGCGGTGGGCAACGGCCTGACGACCGTACCGCGAGAATATGACCTCACCTTGCTCCGTCAGTTTCATGCCGCCGGCCAACGAGTCCGGCGGTTGCGCCATGATCGCCCGGTTCGTCGGTCCACCGCCCCGACCCAGTGCGCCTCCGCGTCCATGAAAGAGCTGGACGATTACATCGTGAGCGCGGCATGCCGCGACGACCCGCTTCTGCGCGCAGTAGAGTTCCCAGGTAGCCGTAAGAAAGCCACCGTCCTTGTTGCTGTCGGAGTACCCCAGCATGACCTCGATGCGGTCGTCCCAGCAGGCAACGTGAGAGCGGAAGATGGGAATTGAAAGCAGCGCGTGAATGAGGTCGTGACTGCCGCGCAAGTCCGCAATGGCTTCGAGCAACGGTACGATCTTGAGGCGACTTTCACTCACTTGGCCTGCAGCATCTATCTGCCACAAACCGGCCTCTTTCGCCAGCACAGCCACTTCTAAGACGTCACTCACGGTCTCCGTGAAGCTTATGATGTACGTATTGCAGGCCGCGACGCCCACCTCCGCCTGCATGCGGGCAACACTCGTCAACGTTTGAAATGCTTGTTGGGCAGCGGCAGAAACAGAGAGTTCCTGAAAGCCAATTGCCGCCGGATCAGCGAGCAACCGGGAAAGCACGGAGACTCTGTCTGCTTCGTCAAGATCGCTGTACCTGGTAACGACGCCGGCGGCGTTGAGATACTCATCGAGCGCAGCGGCGTGGACCGCGCTATGTTCGCGCACGTCCAAGTCCACCAGATGAAAACCAAAGACCTGAACCCGTCGAATCACGTCGCGCAGTTGGCCGCGGGCAATGCGTTCGCCGCCGTTTTGGATGAGGCTCTCGCGTATGCGCACGAGGTCCGCGAGCAGGTCGGTGGGGTCGTGGTACGCGCCGGAAGCCGCCGCGCTTCCGCCGGCGTAGCGTCTTCTGGTGCGCGCCAAGCGCTTCTGCATCATGAGAATCTTCGCCCGGTATGGCTCGTTGATTTCGGTCTTCGCGCCAACACCCGCGCCGGGCAGCGAAGCGCGATCGCGAGCGATGGAGTCCATTAGCTCCTGTGAGACCGAAGCGTAATGGACCGAAGGACTAAGGACACGCCAGAGCTCGTCCAGGTCTCGCGTGTAGCGATCGAGGATCAACGACCGATGCATGCGCAAGGTCTCTTCCGTGACTGCGGGCGTGACAAACGGATTGCCGTCCCGGTCGCCACCCATCCAGGAGCCAAAAGTCAAGAATCGAGGCAACGAAAACCTGTGATCGGCGTAGTTCTCCCTCAGTGCGTCTTCAAGTTCGTGGTAGAGCATAGGAATCACGTCGAGAAGGACGTGATCGAAGTAGTAGAGGCCGTCGTCGACCTCACCAAGAACGGTGGGCCGCTCCCAAGGCGTAATGTCGGTCTGGGCCAATATCGTCACGATTTCGCGGATCTTCTCGCTCGTACGTTGCTCAATCGAAAGGTCCTGGCCCACGCCTTCGCGTTCGGCCAGGCAGGCCCGCAGCATTTCAAGGAATACGAGCAACGTGCGCCGCCGAACTTCCGTGGGGTGGCGCGTGAAGACCGGTCGAATGGAAAGCAACGCGAGAATTGGCGAGAGTTCCTCAGGGGGGACGCCTTCGCTCCGCAGACGTGCCGTCGCGGCGGCGATGGACTCGTAGCGCGGCTTGGGATGGCCCTTGCGCTCATTCTCACGGATGCGGCGCAGGCGATGTTGCTCTTCAGCGGCGTTTATCAAGTAGAAGTACAGCGAGAACGCGCGGGCGACGGCAAACATTTCATCGTGCTGCAGCCCCGCCACAGAGTCAGCGAGGGGCTGCAGCGCCACGGTGGCGGTGGTCGTGCGCTGGAAAATCGCGCTCAGACGAATGTCCTCAACCAATTCCAATAGGGCCTCGCCGTGCTGCTCGCTCAGCACGCTGCCAAGCACACTCCCGAGAAAGTGCACGTCGTCGCGGAGTTGCTCAATGGGCACTCGCCGTAAACCGGTCTGTTTTAGCTCAGAATTCATCCCATTTGCACCGTCGTCGTTCAATTGCCCACAGCGAGGATAAATGCGCGCGCCTATAGTTAAATCGTAGCCTCGCCGGCACGCCTAACGGAAAAACCAGGTGGCGAAAGACAGCAATCCATTCCTATGATGCCACAATTGCAAGCCCCTTAGCCTACTAGCTCTTGCAGGGAAATACTGCGCTGCCGAAGCGGTTAGATACGCCCTTCTAAGGTCGCCTAGACTGTCCAACTGGGCGTGCGGCATCGAGACTAAGCCCGTTCGTGGGAGCGCTGCACCGCGGCCCGCATCCGAGCGGGCGCCATTTCGGCCAAGAGCGTCAGCTCCGGCAGTCTGCACAGGCGCAAGACTCCAAAGTACGCAAGCAGCAACACGCCGCCACCGCCCACAACCACTGCCAACAAGCCAATCGTGCCGGCCCCCTCTGTAAGCACACGCAGCACATAGAGCATGCCGCCCGCTGCCAGCGCAACGAGCAATGTGCCGGCGCCAATCGTGGCAAAGAATCGTCCAAAGCCAGCGCCGCCTACACCGCCAAGGAGACGATGGAGCAGCCAGAGCATCACGAGCGCATGGCCGCCATTCTGCACCGTATTTGCCAGCACAAGCCCCGGCATGCCGAGCGGTTGCAACAGCGGTAACGCAACGGCCAGATAAAAGCCGATGCCGAGAACGCCAACCAAGACCGGAGTACGCGTATTCTTGCGCGCATAGTAGGCAAAGATAAAGAGTTGGTCCAGGCCCGTGAGCGGCAGTTGCAGGCTGTAAAGCAAGAGGGCCAGGCCGGTAACGCTCGCATCGGCAGCATCGAACGCGCCGCGTAGGTAGACAAGCTCAACAATGGGCCGGTGCCAAATTAGCATCAGCGCAAAGATGGGCAACATCAACAGCAGAATGAGCCGCACCCCCTGGCTGAGAATGCGCCGGAAGTTCGCCGTATCGAGGTTGCCGCCTTCAGCAGCCAGCAGCGGCAGCACGGCCAGAGCAATCGCGGAGCCCACAAGTCCGAGCGGAAGCTGTACCAGCCGGGTTGCATAGTTCATCGCAGCGATACTGCCGTCGCCGGTGCGTGATGCCAGGTTGCGGTCCAGCACGATGGCGAGTTGCGTGATAATGAGCCCGGCAAGCACAGGCGCGTACAGTCCCAGGATCTGTTTCACACCCGGATGAGACAAGACCGCGCGCGGGCGAATTCCCATCCGCCACAGCCCCGGCGCCTGGAATACGAGCTGCCCTGCCGAGCCTACGAGCACGCCGATGACGAGGCTGGTTACGCCAAGACGATTCACAAAGAACACGGCGGTGAGAATGATGCCGAGGTTGTAAACCGCGGCACAAAAGGCCGGATAGTAGGGTCGGTGTCCGGCGTAGAGCGCCGCGTTGACCACGCCTGAAAAACCGAGAAAGGCGACCGCGGGCACGGCGAGGCGGGTCAACTTGACGGTCTGATCGAGGACATCGGGCGAAAACCCGGGGACAAGAATGCGGACTAACGGTTCCGCCAGCAGCAAGAGCAGTATCACCGCGCCGCCAAGCACCACACCCGCCATGGCAAACATAGCGCCCAACAAAGCGGAGAATTCACGGTCATTCCGCGCATAGTCGGCAAAGACTGGAACCAACGCCGCCGTCACCGCACCGCCCAGCAGCAGATCGTAGACCATCGTCGGCACTTGGGTCGCCGCCACGAATGAGTCGGTCGCGGCACTGGCGCCAAAGAGATAGGCAATGGTCTGCTCGCGCACTAGCCCAAGCACGCGGCTCAGCACGTTGCCGAGCAGCAGCACAAACGCCGCGCGCGCAAGAATTGTGTCGGTGGAAGCGGACACAGTCAACTACTGACTAGCGCTTCGCACAGTCTGATGGCGAAGCATGCCAAAACCGTACGCGTGCAGTGCCAAGTGCGTGCTGTCAGGACCAGTGTCGGCGACGAGCGCAACCGCATGCAGTTTCAGGCCGGCAGCAGGCGTCTGATTTGAACGATAGATTGAAATGAAGTCTGCCAAAGTGTCCAGAGGTCTAACCACGTATTCCTGCTCACGGATCGTTCGCTAAGTGGACAGCGATGCAGCGCAAGAATCTCGGCACAAGACGTGCAGATTCCGCGAAATGCCGATTCCGGCGTGACTAGGGATCTTCACTTCGCCGCAGGCGGCGAACACCCGCCCGCACACCCAGCGCCAGCAATCCTATTACGGCCAACGGGATCCCGAACGTAAGCGCCCAAATGAGCACGTTCACGGCGCCCTGCGCCACGACGATGAGTGCCGCGATACTTGCCGCAACCGTCCGGCCGGGCTGCCACAATGAACGTGCGGAAACATCTTCCCGCAACGCCGTAAGAAATACGTCGGTGCGATCGTTGAACGCGACAGCATCAGCTTGCTCGGCAGAAACGGCGACGGGAATCTGCAGACGGCCTTCAGCTACGTCTACTCTCACGTACATGCGAACCTGTCTAGTCTCACCTGCCTGCAAGCGTCCCAGCTTCCATACCACGGCGCCGGTCTCGCGGTCATAGCTGCCGCCAAAATCGGCACGAACGAAAGTTACCTCCGCCGGGAGCGCGGCCTGCAGCGTTACATCGGTAGCATCTGCCGTACCCACGTTGGAGTACAAGATCCACACAGGCACTTCACTCCCTTGCGCGGCGGCGGCCCGACTGTCAACTTCCAGGGCCAGGTCCGGCGCGAACGAGAGCGTGATGCCGGCAGCATTGTTCGCTATGTCCGCTTCTGCGCTTGCGGATTGGATTTCGGCGCTAAGCTGGATATCCGCCTCAGCCGACTCTACCCGCAGATGGACGTACACGGTGTCAGCCTCCCCGGCAGGAATATCGGACAACGCCCACGAAATCTCGCGGGAGATTGGATCGTAGACTCCGCCCTGGCTCATGTCGAGTACGCTGAGCCGTTCCGGCACATAGAGCTTCAGACGGGCATCCCGCGCGCTAACGCTGCCGTCATTGCGGTAGGATACGGCAAACGCGGTTACGGTATGGGCGCTAGGCAAGCTCTCGGCAGCAACCACCACGGAAAGGTCCGGCGGCGCATGCAAGAGCACGTGTATCGTTGCCAGGGCAATTCGATTTATGAGGACGTTCAAGCGTCCTTGGAGTTGCTCGATCTCCTGGCGGACTTCCGCCAAGCGATTCTCGATCTTGAGCAAGTCCTCGACCGTGTCGGCCCGCTCCAACAACGTCAGCAGTTGTGTTTCCGCAGCCTGCAGGTTGCGCAGGCGCGCATCCAAGTCAGTGTATTCTTCGGTTACGTCGCGGGCAGTAGTTTGCTCCGCCAGCACCTCTTCCGCGAGCGCCCGCAATGCAGCCATAGCTTGGTCGAAGGCTTCCACCGGCACCCGTAGTGTCAAGGAGGAGGGCTGCGGGTCACCGGCTTGGCGCACCGCGCCGGAGGCAACGAACGCCCCAGGTATGCCGGCAATGATCTGCTCGATGTCGTGAACTGCCACGGCGGGATCCTGCACAACAAGAGTTAGAATCCCATTGCGAATCACCCTGGCATCGCTCGCGAAGCTTGCGTTTGGCAACGGCGCGGCCGCTTTCGGTTCGCTGCTTGCAACCCGTGGTTGGGCTACTTGCGCAGCGGGCGCTTCCGCCGCTGCCAGCGACTCCTCTTGCATTGCAGCTTCAGAGTCGGCCGCGGCCGTAGTGCGAGAGAGGGCAGCGTAGCCAAAATAGCCTGACTCCTGAGAAATGCCGGCGAATGTGAAAAACAAGACGACGACAACAACTGCTCCTCCAAGCGCGAGGAGTAGCCCGCCCAACACCACAAGGATTCTTCCCATTTGCCCGCCTGACCCTGACTCTATAGCGAAACAGTCTTCTGGGACTACAGCGACCTTTCGCGGCGGCTATTCATGGTTCCAGCCTGTACGTTCCAGCCGCGTCCCCCGAGCGTAATGCTCACATAACGTGCCTAAGCGTCGAACAGTCCGGAGCAGCGTCACTGCGGTCGGTTGCTCTCCAAAGCCCGCATGTAGGCGCGCATTGCGCGATCCGTCTGCTCGATGCGCTGGTAGACGTCGCCAAGCTGCTGCCACGCCTGTAGCTTATTGCCCGCATTCTCCGCCATTGCCTCTAGTTGCCTAGCCATGGCATCAAGCGCTGCCTCATCCAGTTGGCTGCCTTCCCGTTCGAGCTTCAGCAGCAGGGAATCCCAAGACTCAGCGTCCTGTTTATCTTCGCCAACATCGGATTCCGTCTGCGGCGCTGTGGGTGATGGCGCTGCTTCTCTTCCCCTTCGCGACGAACTGCCGCGCGGGGCCGGTGTCACGAGGACCCGCGTCTCGTCATCTCGGCTGTCTGCTCTAGAGCGCGCGTTGACGCGGGCAGTTGCGCGCCGCTGCGCACCAGTTGTTCTCGTCTCATTCATGGCAGCGAGTGCGGCCTCGATCTTCTGCAGCAAGTCTATCGGCACATCTATCTCGGCATCATCACTGGGCAAGGGCAAACGAGAAGGGCCGTTGGCGGGATAGAGGACGCGGGCGAGCGTGAAATCCGGGTCCACCTGTCGGGCGCGCTCAAAGAGCTGCCGCGCCTGATCGATGAGGCCCATGTGCGCCCGCACGTCTGCGGACAGCAGTATGGCCTTCAAGCAGTTTGGGTGCTCCCGTACAATCTCGTCGGCAAGTCTACTGGTCCCCTGCCTGTTGCCATTGAGCCAATACGCCTCCATCAAGGCCACTTGCGCGCTCCAGTGAACTTGCGATTCTTCAAGCAACTGGCGAAATTCAGCAATTGCATGCTCCAGCAACCCACTCCGCAGGTGAGTGCGCGCGAGGCCGGTACGCGTAAGGAATCCATTGCCTCTGCCACCGCCGCCAGATTCTCTTTCTATTGCTATCATCTGCTGCTTTACGTCCGTGAGCGTCGGGTCGCACTCGAACGCCCGACGCAGAATGCCCAGCCTTGCCGCATCTTTTCCAAGCGTTTCCAGCAGATCGGCAAGACTCGTGAGAATTTCAACATTCTCCGGGTCCATATCGAGGGCCTGAAGCAGTTGCTCCTCCGCCTGCTCTAGCTGCCCTGACTTGAGGTAAATTCGGCCCAACAGCGCGCGTGCTGCCAAGTTGCTTGGGGACTGCCTCAGTAGGTGGCGGGCAATCTCCTCTGAGAGCTCATAGTCATGCTGGGCAAGTGCCTGCTCTCCCCACTGCAAGAAATCTCTAAGCTTCATGTTTCCTTGAAATCCAAGTGTGTGCTGCGCAGGTTTCGCGCGTGCGCGCCGTCAGAAAGCCCTCAGAAAAGTGCAATCTCTATCAACGTCCGTGCGACGCCCGCTGCCACAGGCGCACCCCAAGCGCTTCCTAGTTCCACATGCTTACGAGGTCTTCCATTGCAGCGCGATCGAGGCCCGGCCCCACGAGCGCCATGTGCGCCCAGCCGGGAACAAAGATGCGTTGCGCCACCCGCAGAACGTCGTCGGCAGTAATAGCATCGATGGTAGCGAGCATTTCGTCCAACGTAATAGTGGAGTGCATGAGGACTTCCTGGCTGCCGTACCAGCTCGCGACATTCCAACTATCTTCCATACTCAGCAGTAGCCGACCCTTCGTAAACTCTCGCACCTTATCCAATTCCTCTGGAGGGAGCTTATCCTGCCGAATCCGATCAACCTGCTCCCAAATAGCTGCCAGAGCGCTTCCCAGGTGTGAATCTTCCACGCCGGCGGAGATGATAAATGCGCCTGTATCGAAATACTGCTCCGCATAGGAGTAAATGTCGTACGCCAAGCCCAAGCGCTCGCGCACCTCCACCGCCAAGCGCGAACTCATGCCGTCGCCTAACGCGGTATTGAGGAGTTCGAGAGCGTGGCGATCGGGGTCAGCATGGGAAAGACCTTTGCCGCCGATGCAGAGCTGCACTTGAATGTGGTCCTCAGGTTGCGTAAACACACGGTCGACGGGTTGCGTTGCAACCGCCGGCAGCCAGGCCGGGCCGGTCCCCTTGCGCAGACCGCCAAAGGCATCTTCCGCATAGGACAAAGTGTCATCCGGGTCCACGCCCCCTGCCACGACGAGCACCATGTTATTGGCGCGATAGAAGTCTTCCACGTGCTTTACCAGGTCATCCCGCGTGATGTGCATGATCGTCTCGGCACGCCCGCCAATGTCCTCTCCCAACGGGTGGTTAGGCCACAACAGTCGGGAGATGAGCACATGCACCCAATCGGGGGGTGTCTCTTGATAGAGTTCTAGCTCCTCCAGGATAATTCCGCGTTCACGTTCCACATCGTCAGCGCTTAGAGCAGGGTTGAGCACAATGTCGGAGAGAATGTCGAAGGCAATAGCGAGATGCTGCGACGCCACTTTTGCCCAGAAGACCGTGGCTTCGCGACCCGTGCTTGCATTCAGCAGCCCGCCGGTCCGTTCGATAGCCTCTGCAATTTCCTGGGGATCGGGGCGTTGCACCGTACCCTTGAAGAGCATGTGCTCAAGAAAGTGAGAAAGCCCCATCAAGTCGAACGGTTCGTACCGCGATCCGGCGCCGCAAAACAAGCTTACGGTCGCGGCGCGCGTATGCGGCATGGGAAGTATGAGCACACGCAGCCCGTTTGGCAAGGTGTGCCTACGCAGCGTTTGCTCACTCATAGATAGCACCCATCAGGCAGCGTCAGGCAAAGAGGCTAACTGCGTGAGCTCTTGCAGCGCGCGTTGCACTGCAATATCATCTTCCAACGGCTCCGTAACTTCAGCTTCCACTTCGATAGCCGGGGAGATGCCGACATCGGAGATAGATTCCCTGCCCGGCGTAAGCCAGCGCGAAATCGTTACGCGAAGCTGAGAGCCGTCTTTCATATCATGAGGCAACTGTACGGTACCCTTGCCGTACGTGCGTTGGCCGATAATGATTGCGCGATCATGGTACTTTAGGGCGCCCGCGACGATCTCCGATGCGCTCGCGCTGCGCTCATTTACCAGGACCACGAGGGGGATATCCAGCGCAACTCCCTGGTTGCGCACCGTATACGGCCGCAACTGCTGCTGTGCATGCTGCTCATACAGCACCACCGTACCCGGGCTTAAGAACTCGCCACTCACCCTGATCGCCGATCCCAGCAGACCTCCGGGATTGTCTCGCAAATCGAGAATGAGTCCTGGCGCCTCGGAGTCAACATAAGATTCGAGTGCGCCACGCAACTCGGTAGCGGTCAGCGCGCCGAAGCTCCAGAGCCGTATGTAGCCTACGTTTCCTGTCAGTGTCTGTGAATCAAGCGAAGGAACCGAAACTTCCGCGCGAGTCAAGGTCAAGTCGAATGGCTCGTCTGCTCCCCGCCTGATGGTGAGCACCACATCGGTACCCGCTTCTCCCCGGATGCGCAACGCTGTCTGGTGCGGCGTCTCGCCGTCAATGGGCGTGCCGTCCACCGCCGTGATCACATCACCTGATTGCAGTCCTGCGCCTTCAGCCGGAGAATCAGGAAATACCGAAAGAATTACAATCTCGCCATCCTGCTCGTCAATGCGCGCGCCGATGCCTTGGAACTTCTGCCTCGTCTGCTCCCGCGCGCGTTGACTGACCGAAGGGTCTAGCAGAGTTGTGTGGGGATCGCCAAGCGTATCCAACATGCCGTTGATAGCGCCGCGCATCATGGCATCCTGGTCCATCGGCTGCTTGTAGAACTCTTTGGATACGATTTCCCAGACTTGCAGGAAGAGTTCCCATTTTTCTTCCTGTCCGATGGGAGGACCGGCAGAGTTAAGGCCGGGAAAGACACCGGCAAGAACCGCAGCCAATGGCTGCATCGGTGTCCCTTTGGCTGCCGTCGAGTACCCCGCTGCAAAGGCGCCCGTACTCACCGTGAGAACAACCGTCACCGTCAGAACTACGGCCAGGAAGTGCTTGCGCTTCATGGGTCAAGCCTCGCATTTGGGTGGCAACCGCTCACATGGTAGCTAACGTCTTGCGGCACCATGATGTTACTCTCACGATAGCACAGCACTTTGGGAGAAACAACCGTTGGCACACCGGCCAAAGCCCTGCAAGAACACCGGACTAAACTCTAGATTTGCAACGGGTAACCGGGAAACCCTTTGAGATTCTGCGCCTAGCTTTCACTTCGTATTCGGCGACTTTCTCTGAGGATGCAGGCAACTTTGTCCTGAGGATTTCTCTAATAGCATTCTGAGTACTGTTGCATTTAAGCAGCAACCATCGAAACCGCCTCGTCACTGTGTGATTTGACTCAATTTGATTCTCGGTTCCTAGGCGCGTATTATGGAATTCAGGCTAAGAATGACTACTGCGTATGAAAGGTTAAACGGGAATGCTTGGCACATTCGGGTGGACAGAGCTCCTCATCATCCTTGTAATCATCGTTATTCTCTTTGGCGGAAGCCGGATTGCCGGCCTCGGCGGATCGCTCGGTAAGAGCATCAAAGAGTTCCGCACGGCGATGAAAGAAGAGGATCAGGATCCCGAGTCGGATGGAGAGAAGAAAGAGGAAGCAGCCGCACCAGCCAGCGAAAGCTCTGATGTGAAGCAGGAGGCGTCTGAACCAGCGGCAAGCACCGAGGACGCGGCCAAGAAGAGTTAGCGAGTTGTGCCGTCGCGGCAACTGCTCCGCTGGCTAGGCACGGCAGTCTGTGACGCTGCAGGCGCGCCCTGCACATCGCAAGCTCGCTTCTCCCTCGTTCGCGTCTACGCCCAAGACATCCCGGCCCTCTTGAGTTTCAACCGGCGATTGATGTTATTCATCGCCGGTTTGTTTTTTGTTGGCGTGGCCGGGGGTGTTGCCCTCGCTGAACTCTTCCCGAGCGAAACTGAGACACTTCTGCGCGCGTACGCCGCCCAGATCGAGCATCTTGGCGGGGCGGAATCCATCTCTACCACGGCTATCATGCGTAATAATTTGCGTATTATGCTCCTTAGCCCCGTGCTCGCCGTGTTTACGGTCGGCTTGTATCCTCTAATTGTCGCGACGCTTCCCGGTATCCTCCTGGGTATGCTCGCCGTACAGATCGAAGCCATGGCGCCGCTCAAGGTGCTTATCGGCTTGTTGCTCGTGGCGCCCCACGGCGTGTTTGAAATCCCCGCCATCCTGTTCGGCAGCGCGCTTTCAATGCGCCTCGCCTGGTCGCTCTTTCGGCCCGTGACCTCTCTCAGTACTACTGAGAATGTCGTCTGGGCCGCGGCGAATGTTGTAAAGGGGTACGTGTTTCTTGTAATCCCCTTACTCGTTACTGCCGCTTGGGTAGAAGTGAACGTGACCGGCCGCATTGCCCGCTGGCTTATCGGTCTCAATGCGATCCTCGCCGTACCCCAGCCTTAGAAAAACTCCGGCCAGGGCAGCATGCTACAATTGTAGTGACACGGACTGAGCAGCAGCCACTAGCATCGTGAGCATGAGCCCAACACCACCCCCAACCGCCCCTCGTCTGCAGAAAGTGCGGGACTGGCTTCAGGAAACTGAGTCAGACGCCTTGCTGGTGAGCAACGACTACAACCGCCGCTATCTCTCCGGCTTTACAGGCAGTTCCGGCTGGCTGCTTATCAGCTCCGGCGCCGCCCTTCTGATCACGGATTCACGCTACACCGAACAAGCGGAGAAGCAAGCCCCGGTTTTCACGATAGTGCCGCAGGCAGGGCCATTCGCTCCATTGCTCTTGGGACTCTGCAAAGATCATGACGTTGAGCGGCTGGCATTCGAATCCGAACACGTGAGCGTGGCCGCCTACGAAACCTACCGCGAGAGCTTGGACGGTGAAATCAAGCTTGAAGGAGCGCAAGGGGTTGTAGAAAACTTCCGGGTGGCGAAGGAGCCGGATGAAGTGGCTGCGTTGCAGCGCGCCATAATCATCGCCGACAACGCCTTTGGCGAGCTGGTTAAGTGGCTTCGTCCCGGCATAAGCGAGAAGGCAGTCGCGTGGCGCTTGGAGGTGCTGATGCGCGAGGGTGGCGCCGAGGGACTGTCCTTCCCATCAATTGTTGCGGCCGGTCCTAACGGCGCTATGCCGCATCACCGCCCGGGGGACGATGTCATCCCTGCAGACTCGTTCATTGTGATGGATTTTGGCTGCATCGCCGACGGCTACTGCTCGGATATGACGAGGACCGTAGTACTCGGCACTCCGTCCGCGGAAATGCAAGCAATTTACCGCCTTGTATTTAAGGCTCAGGAAGCGGCAGAAGCACACGTGCGTGCGGGAATGACCGGCGTTGAGGCAGACGCGTTGGCCCGCGAGGTCATCGTGGCGGCCGGGCACGGCGACCACTTCGGCCATGGTCTGGGGCACGGCGTAGGTCTTGAGATTCACGAAGCGCCACGCCTTTCCCCGCTTGCGGGGGATACACCGCTGCCTGCCGGCGCCGTTGTGTCCATCGAGCCCGGCGTATACTTGCCCGGTGTCGGCGGCGTACGCATCGAGGACCTGGTGTTGCTCCGCGACGACGGCGCCGACATTCTTACCGGTTCGCTAAAGATGAAATTCTAGACTAGAGAGACTGTAGGAGGCATTGCGCGTTGATCGAGACCGGCAACCTACGACGAGGAGTCGTAATCGAATATGAAGACGCTATCTTCCGTCTGGAAGAGGTGAAACACATCAAGATGGGCCGTGGCGGCGCAGTGGTGCGCCTAAAGCTCCGGCACGTGCAGGACGGCCACATCATCGATCGTACTTGCGATGCCGGTGCGCGCTTTCGCCAGATTCGGCTTGAGCAACGCCCCGCACAATTCCTCTACCGCGACGATGACGTCTTTCATTTCATGGATACGGAATCCTACGACGAGATTCTCGTAGACGCATCCCTCTTGGCGAACGCGGTTAATTTCCTCAAGGATGGCGCAACGATTGAGCTCGAGATGCACGGCGAGCGTGTCCTCGACGCGGCCTTGCCTCCCTCAATCGAACTTGAGGTAGCCGACACCGCCCCTGGCGTCAAAGGCGACACTGCCGCCGGCGGTACGAAACCCGCAACGGTGGAGACAGGATTGGTCGTCAACGTGCCGCTCTTCGTCAATGTGGGCGACACGATTCGCGTGGATACGCGCACGAACGGTTACATTGAACGGGTACGTTTGTCGTGAGTGATAAAGACGGAAAGTCAGAAGAGGGCTCCTCCGGACCGGCGCCTGCGCTCTCGCAAGTCGTGCATGAGCGCCTGAAGCCGCTGCTTGACCTCATCTCAAATTCTGACGTAGAAGAACTGTCCCTCGAGCAAGGCGGCATACGCGTGGCGATCAAGCGTACGGCCCAGGTTTTTTCTGCGGCTGCAACGCCCCCGGCCCCTGCAGTGGAGGAAACCGAGCCACAGTTGCACGTGGTGCATGCGGGTAGGGTAGGAGTGTTTGCCCGCAGCCGCAGCCAGGACCAGCTTCCCGTCATCGATGAGGGCGCAACGGTAAAGGAAGGGCAGTTGCTCGGCTACATCGAGGTGCTCAATGTCCTCAATGAAGTCCACGCGCCCTATGCCGGTACTCTAGAACGGTTTCTGGTGGATGCCAAACAGCCCGTGGAATACGGCCAGCCGCTCGCCCTGATCGAACCCGCCCCGGAGCCGCCAATGGACGATGTGGAGTAGCCTCCAGGTAACCGCCGGCCCGGTTGCTGACCTTGCCGCCCAATCTATTTGGGCTTTGGCAGACAACAGGCGCCACAAGAGTTCCATCGCAGACACGCACCAGCGACCTGAATTAACCAGCAACCAATCCTCTCCCTTAGCGCAGCTTCGCTTGGCTGGCGACAAGAGCATCAAGCAAGAATAGAATCTTCCTTATGTAGACCTTTTTTCCGCGAGCAGGATTGCGCTTCATGGATACCTTCTATGCCAAGGACAGAGAAGAGTGGCGAGCGTGGCTGCAGGAACATCACGCCGCTGCCAAGGAAGTCTGGCTCGTCTACTACCGCAAAGCCACCGGCAAGCCCCGGGTCGCATATAACGCCGCCGTGGAAGAGGCGCTCTGTTTCGGTTGGATAGACAGTCAGCAAAAGGGCATCGATGAAGAGCGCTTCGCCCAGCGGTTCTCGCCCCGCAAGCCGGGGAGCAACTGGTCGGAATCGAATAGGGTGCGCCTGCGCAATCTCATCGCTGAGGGGAAAATGATGCCTGCCGGGCTCGCCGTAGCGCGGGGCGTCATCCTCGATGAACCGTTTACGATTTCGCCGGATATCGAGACTGCCCTGCAGCAGGACGCCCAAACGTGGCAGCACTTTCAGAGTTTTCCGGAAGACTATCGCCGCATTCGCGTGGCGTTCGTAGAATCCGCGCGCAACCGGCCGGCGGAATTCAAGAAACGTCTGGACAATCTTGTCAGAATGACGGCAAAGAACAAGACCTTCGGTTACGTGAAAGAGCTGACTGACAGAGCGTAGACCACTAAGTCCCAGCCAAACCATGCCAACAGATGCACACTACGGAGTTTCCACGCTCGCACAGCAAGAATCGCAAGTTGCCGGTGTGAGGAGACTTCACACCGGCAACTCCCGCTGCATTTACGCAACACCGGTTGCGTAAACCCGATCGAATTGAATTAGTACTGCATGCCTACAAGTGAGCTCAAACCTCTCGCACCCAAGGAGAAGCAATGGCGGATACCCTGACTACTTCTGCAGAAATGAAGGAACACGCTAGCGACAGGAGCGCGATAGTCGTCGCCGGGCTTAGGAAGTCGTTCAAAGAGCTGGAGGTGCTCAAGGGCATTGACTTTGCGGTCGCGCGGGGGAGCATTTTGGCGCTGCTTGGACCGAACGGCGCCGGTAAGACCACCATCATACGCATTTTGAGCACGCTCCTACCGCCTGATGGCGGGCAAGCGTTCGTTGACGGCTGCGATGTGGTCCGTGAGGCGAAACAGGTGCGCAAGAGCATCGGGTTGACCGGCCAATTTGCCGCGGTGGATGAATACCTCACCGGCGAAGAAAACCTCTTGATGCTGGGCCGGCTCTACCGTCTCAGCAAGGCCGATACGAAACGCCGCACGCATGACCTGTTGGAGTTGTTCGAGCTTACCGACGCGGCCAAGCGTAAGGTTAAGACTTATTCTGGAGGCATGCGCCGCCGCCTGGACCTGGCGATGAGCCTCATTGCCTCCCCGCCGGTGCTCTTTCTGGATGAGCCCACCACCGGACTCGATCCTCGCAGTCGTCTGACGCTGTGGGAGATGATCAAGCGACTCTCAGCCAGCGGCGTCAGCATCCTGCTCACCACGCAGTATATGGAGGAAGCCGACCAACTGGCCGACAAAATCGTCGTCATCGATCATGGCAGCGTCATTGCCGCCGGCACCGCAGATGAACTCAAGGAGCGCATCGGCAGCGCCCGCTTGGAACTGACGATCGCCGCGGGCAGCAGCTTCGCCAGAGCGGAACAGATACTGGACGGCCAAGACCTGCACCTTGATAGCAAGCGGCGCCTCATCAGCATCGCCAGTCAGAGCGGTGTGCATGAGTTAAGGGAACTGCTGCAACGGCTGGAAGCCGCCGACGTTGCCGTGGAGAGCGTCTCGCTGCACCGTCCAACCCTGGACGATGTCTTTCTTACGCTCACAGGGGCCGCTGCGACGCCGCAAGCCGACGAGGGCGCCAAAGCTGAACAGGAGAGCATTACCGCATGAAGACACCGGTCTCGTTGGTAGCCGACATACAACCTGAAGTCCGTCCGGAGATCTTTTGGACCCTCGACAACTCTTGGGTGCTGACAAAGCGCAGTCTCAAACACATCATTCGCAATGTCGATCAGTTACTTTCCGCCTTCCTCATGCCCGTGATGTTCTTGCTCCTCTTCCGTTACGTCTTTGGCGGAGCAATCAATACGGGTGAGACAAGCTATGTAAATTTTCTCGTCGCCGGTATCTTGGTGCAAACGGCCGCCTTTGGCGCAAACACCACCACGTTCAGCGTACTCGTCGATCTGCAGCGGGGCATTGTGGACCGCTTTCGCGCGCTGCCAATGGCTAGTTCCGCCTTACTGGCGGCCCATGTCATTGCCGACCTCGCGCGCAACACGTTCTCTGCGCTGATCATGTTGGCGGCGAGTTTTCTCGTGGGCTTTCGACCCACGGCAGACGTGACCGAATGGTTGCTGGTCTTCGGCTTACTGTTGCTTTTCACGCTGGCAATCTCCTGGATTTCGGCCATCTTGGGCATGGTGGTGAAGTCACTGGAGGCCGCCCAGTGGGCCGGTTTCATGGTGCTGATGCCCCTCACCTTTGCCAGCAGCGCCTTCGTGCCCACCGACAGCATGCCCCTCGTTCTGCGCGTCTTCGCCCAGAACCAGCCCATCACCCACGTTATCGAAGCCATGCGCGCTTGGATGGTCGGCACCCCCATCGGCAACCACGGTTGGCTGGCATTGCTATGGTGTGTCGGCATCCTCGCGCTCGCCATGCCGGTCGCGACGTGGATGTTCCGCCGCCGGGTCTAAGACGGACACTCTCGCCTATCGAACAATTCGCCTGACTATTTTATGGCATTGGGCGACCCAAACTCCCCGAGGAGTACATCTTAAGGCCACAACGTAGTATCATGAGCTTGAAAGCGCAGTGTCGGGCAGTTTGGGAAGGGCAGGCTATGCGCACCGTACAACTGCCGTGGTGGGACCCACGCGGATGGACGCGCCAGCGACCGCTCCATCGCGAAGAGTGGGTCACGGGCACGCCTTTGGAGACAATGCTGCTCGTCTCAGACCGGCGCATTCCGCTTATCGCCGGATTCATCGCAGGTGCGGGAGTATTTGCCGGCCTCTTTGCCGTGATCATGATCTTGATCGCCATCTGGCCGATCATGGTCATGCTGTTCACGCTCAATGTCGTCGGTGTGTTTTCTTTGGTGCTTTCCCATACCTTTGGTTGGGTCTCGATCCTCATGGCCCTGTGGCCGGCGCTGCTCATAAGCGGCGTCTTGGGCATGGTAAAAGCACGTCTCAATCTCCGATCCGTCGAGCGTCGTCTGGCGCCAATGCCGTTTCACTCTCTTTGGGATACGTTGCCCGGCATTCTGCTCAGCCTCATTGGCGTGCCGCTGCTCTTTCTGGGACTCGCGTTTTGGAAAGAGTTTCCGATCATGGTCATCTATCTCCTGCCCGTGTGGCTCCTCTCCGGGCTGGTGTACGACCAATACTGGCAAATGTGGTTTGCCGGGATGCTTGAGAAGTGGGTGGGATCAGCCATTTGGTTCCGCCGGACCCTGAGCCTCTCGTTCCTCCTGCATAACGACAGCGACCTCTTTGGCTGCATCTTTGCCGATCTCGCCGTCAGCGAGGACGGTCGCAATGCAGCGATTCAGGGCTGGTTCCGCTCGCCGGACCAAATCAAACGGGCGCGGCAAGTCGCACGCCGCGTCGTCGGCATCCGGGAGGCAGAAGTGGAGCCGCTTTCATGGGACCTGCAAGATGAATTCTGGGACGAGTACACCGCGGCTTCCGAACGATCCGCGGTGATCTAACGCTTGCCGTTCCGGATTCGAGGGCACTGCCCCCTGGAGACAGCAGCTTTCTGCGGTAGCATGAGTGGTACTTGTGATGGCAATCACACGCAACCTCCAACCGGTCTTTCGCAGGGTGTGTTCTTCCCGGTTTCACGTATTTTACGTGCCTTGCCAAAATCATTCCGGACGCAGTTTCCCAAAGAGTGACTACTCTTAGGAGTGCGCATGGCACAGCCGAATAGTCTTGGCGGATCTTCTGATGACGCGCGATTCCTCTCGCGCCGCGAGATCATTTCCGCTACGGTAGCGGATGCCCTCGTGATGATCGCCAGTGTGCGCGTTACGCTGTTGTCCGGCACCATTGCCGGTGCGCTCGCTCCCATGGCGTTTATCATTCCGGTGGGACTTGCGGTCGTATTGTGGCCGATTCTCAATTCTTTGATGGTGGCGCTCATGGCGGGCGCGTTGCTTTTTGCCATCGTGCTCACACCGCTCGTCATCCTTTCCGGCTTTTGGGAGCGCATGCGCACGTTCAAGATCCTCGAAATCGCGGCGGGGCTAATCGTCCTCATCGTGATCGTTGTCGCCTTCCTGACGATCTGGACTGCGGAGCCAGGGACCCCTACTATCGGATTGGGAACGCTCATCGGGGGCCTTTTCACCATAGTGGCAATGGTCTTGAACCTCTCGCCCATTGTGATCGGCGCAGGGGTATTGGGAGCGTTCATGGGGCTGCTCCGCCGCCATGCTGCCCTGCGTGACGCCTATTGGCGCATCGCCATCGGCCCTATAGTGACCGGCTTCTTCGGTCTGCATCAGATTTTGTCCTTTATCGCAGTGCCGACAGGCATTATGGTTGCACTCACCGCCACGCTGACGGCCGGTTGGCAACTCGCGCTGTCGATATTCCCTATCTGGTTCATGTCGGGCATACTCTTTTCAGTGTATTGGGAGCTAGCCCACAAATTCACTCTGGGCAAGATCACAGGGCGCGCGGCGTGGTTCCGAAAGAGTATTGCCCTCGCGAAGGTGTTAGAGGACGACTCGTACCTCTTTGGTATACGGTTCGAGTCCGTCGGCGTTGACCCGGAAAGTGGCATAGCGCAAATTCGCGCGGAATTTCGCGACCCCGATCAGGTGTACCGCGCCCGCCAAGCTTCCCTGCGCGTGGCCGGTGTCATCGACGCTGAGGTTGTGGACACCAGCGATCCGTTTCAGAGAACCGGACGGGCAGGCGACTACTATTAGTCAAGATTTTTAGCACTAATTGAAGAGCGGACATATGCGCATCGATGCACATCAACACTACTGGAAACTCAGCCGCGGGGACTATGGCTGGCTTACGCCGGACATGGGCGTGCTTTACCGGGACTACCTGCCTGCCCACCTCAAGCCAACGCTCGCTCAGCACCGCATCGACAAGACGATCCTCGTGCAGGCCGCGCCCACCGTGGCGGAGACTGACTTCATGTTGTCGCTTGCTGCTGAAGACGACTCAATCGGCGGCGTAGTCGGGTGGCTCGACATGGCCGATTCCAGTTTTCCGCGCCTGTTTGAAAAGTACCGCCAAGCGCCGGCCCTTGTAGGAATTCGCCCGATGCTGCACGACCTGTCCGACGACGCCTGGGTGACCCAGCCGCGCGTCATCGAGCATCTCAGGTTGCTGGCGGCGCACGACTTTCCATTTGACTTCCTGGTACGCCCCCAACACTTGCCCTACGTGCTGCAGGTGCTCGCGCAGGCGCCGAACCTGCGCGCAGTAGTAGACCACATCGCCAAGCCGCTCATCAAGGACCGGCAGTTTGAACCGTGGGCTTCCCAACTCGCGGCGATTGCGCAACACGAGCAGGTATACTGCAAGCTCTCGGGCATGGTAACCGAAGCCGACAACGCCAACTGGACGCCTGCCGATCTCAAGCCGTACGTAGAACACACTGTTGCCTGCTTTGGGCCGGAGCGCGTAATGTTTGGCAGCGACTGGCCGGTCAGCCTCTTGGCGGCAAGTTACCCCGACGTGATCGGTGCTTTGGAGCAAGTCCTCGCGCCACAATTGGACGAGTCGGGCAAGGCGCGAGTCTTCGGCGGCAATGCCGCGCGATTCTATGGGATCGAGCAGTAGCTCGGCAGGATTTGCTCTAGTTGATGCCGCCTGCCATCCTGGGAGAGAGTCGCACTAGCGCGGCGTTTCTTGCTCACAGGGGCACGGCAGGTCTCGCACGCGCCCCGCTGCTGTGCAGCAAGCAAAAGGCACATACATTATGTCAGGCCAGCTTCGCGCAGGCGCCGCAACTGCCAACTTGACCCCCTGGCTGGATATTGCCCTTTGCGGAGGCTTTGGACAGCGGCAGGCAACAGACGTTCATGACGAAATTCATGCGAAGGCGTTGGTGCTGGATGACGGCGAGAATAGGATTGGCATCGTCGTCTGTGACTTTGTCTGCATGCCCAGGGGCATTGCCGATGCGGTTAAGGAACGCGTAGCGAAGAACAGCGGCATCCCGCCCAGCCACCTGCTTATCTGCGCTACGCATACCCACAGCGGACCCGCAGTGCGTACCGCGCTCGGCGTGAACGAAGACCCGGCGTATGTTGAGTGGGTACCGGCCAAGATCGCGGACGCGGTGCAATTGGCAGTAAACGGGCTCCGGCCTGCGCGTATCGGCTGGGGAGAAGCGCGGGAAGATCGCATCAGCTTTAACCGGCGCTGGTGGATGCGCGACGGCACGGTAGAGATGATTCCCGGGGTTGGGAATCCCAACAGTGTGCGTCCCGCCGGCACAATCGATCCTGCGTTGAGCTTCCTGTACTTGGAAGATGTGGCAGGGACGCCGCTGGCCCTATTTGCCACTTTTGCGCTCCACTACGTTGGCGCCGACTCGCCAACGGCACTCTCCGCCGACTACTACGGTCACTTCACCGCGGAATTGCAGCGTGTGCTCGGCCCACAGTGCCTGCCAATTCTCCAAAACGGCACGTCAGGCGACATCAACAATGTTGACTACAGCGGCCGGCGGACATGGGGCGAAAGCGGCCATGCCCAAGCGTGCAAGATGGCCGCAGTGCTCGCGGGACATGTCCTTAAAGAGACGCAACTCATCGAACTGCACGACTCGTGTCCATTGGACGCCGTACTGGCGACGGTTCCCTACACACGCAAGCGCATCACGGCTGAAGACGTCGTTACGGCCCGCCGGATCCTAGAAGACCCCACCACATTCACCTATGATTCCGGCCCCTTTAGCTGGGTAGTCGGACAGCCGGTGTGGGAAAAGCACATCGAAGTCTACGCGCAAGCATGTATAGACCTAGCGGCAATGCCGGAGGTCTTGGATACGCGCGTACAATCGCTACGCGTTGGGAACGCTGCCCTGGTGGCGCTGCCTGGCGAAATCTTTGCCGCAACGGGCCTCGCCATCAAGGGGCAGAGCCCCTTTCACCCCACGCTCGTCGCTGAACTTGCCAATGACTACTTGGGGTACATATGTACGCAAGAGGCGCTGGAACAGCAGGGCGGCTATGAGACCTGGGCCTCACCGCACTCCATCGCCGCATCAGGCACGGCTGAGCAACTTGCCGCCGTTGCCGGTCGGCAACTAGCTAGCCTTTGCCACTCGCTTCCGCAGCAAAGCCGCTAAACACCGCCGCTATGTGCACTGGGGGAACCGAGAGCGTGGCCCCTAGGGGCTATGCCATCGGGTGCATGGAGAGCGCTAGGGATGCCTCGATGTTCCACACCACCTGCGAGACCGCCTGGCCGATAAGGTCAAGCTTGCGTACCTGTTCGATGCGCGCGGCGGCGAGCTTCAACTCCTGCTTGGACAGTAGCATTCGAAAGATGCCGCAAGCGTCTGCCAGGCAGATAATCACGATGTCGCGCGGGTCGGGGATCACGTCGCTAAAGAGTACTTCCATGATCCGCAGCTTCACTTCCCGCTCGGCCTTGCCGTCAACGATTGGGTAACGCCGCGAACGGAACACCCAGAGAAAGCGATCATCGCGACTCTCTAGAATGCCGTGCATGATAAGTCTCTTCATCGCTTTGTCGCGGATCGAGTACGCACTCTCAGCCGTGTGTTCGATCCAATGGCAGATGTCGTGCCCTTCGGTTGCTTGCGCGATGCTCTCCAGGGTCGGATCGAGCAAGTCGTCCCCGGTCGGGGTCGGGTTCAGCAAGGTAAGCTGCTTCGGATCGGTGTCGATTCGGTCTTCCAGCGCAATGTCCATCAGCACCGCGCCTGCCAGGGCGTACCGTAGCGACCATTCGGGAATATGCGCGAATTCTCCACTCTCATCATCGAGAAGGAGCAGCATGATTTCTTCAGCAAATCTTAGCATCGGTAGCAATCCTTACTACACTGTAGGGTCTGCAAACATCGTAAGACGTTGGCGCTGCGGCTGTCAATGGTGCGCTGGCGCGACCGGATGTACTGAGCTTCGAGCCTAGTGATTCTCCATCCCAAGTCATGGCAGACTTACATGCTGTCGGTGGGCCAGATCAGGAATCTCTGCCATTCCGTTTGACATCATTCTACGCTATACTTGCGTCTACAGTGGACAAGTCCGGGCAAGCGAACAAAAGGAGTGACGCTCGTGAGTACATCACTGCAAGCCGGCGCTGCCACGGCAAATATCACACCGTGGCTGGGCATAGAGGTGCCGGGAAGCCATCGTACGCGCTACGCCGAACATGTCGACGACGAGCTCCTGGCCAAGGCGTTGGTGATCGACAATGGCGAGATGCGGATTGCGCTTGTTACGTGCGACCTCATCGTGATGCCCCAAGGGATGGCGGACCGGGCCAAAGAGCGCATCGCCGCGCGCTGCGACATCCCTCCCGAAAACGTCATGATCAACGCGACGCATACCCATACGGCCGCCGGCGTTGCCGATCTCCTCGGCACCGGCGAGGACAAGGCCTATGTCGAGTGGGCGCCGCTCAAAATGGCGGATGCCGTAGAAATAGCTACTCACCGCCTGCAGGCTGCGCGCATCGGCTTTGCCACTGCTCACGAGGACCGCATCTCGTTCAACCGCCGCTGGCACATGCGCGACGGCACCGTGCGCATGAACCCGGGCGCGGGCAATCCCGACCTCGTTAAGCCAACCTATCCCAAAGATCCCGAAGTCACCATGCTCTACGTCGAAGGGGCGGACGGACGGCCCATCGCCGCCGTGTCAAATTTCGTCCTCCACTACGTAGGCACGGACAACGGCCTCGCCATTTCCGCAGACTACTTTGGGCACTTCCACCGGCTCATTCAACGCTACCTTGACCCGCAATGTGTCGGCATGGTCTGGAACGGTACTTCGGGCGACATCAACAACAATGACTACAGCGGCAAGCGCAAGTGGACCGCGAGCGGCCACGAGCAAGCCGCTAAGATGGCAAACGTGCTTGCCGGCCACCTCATCACTGAGATTCAACTCATGGAGATGCAGGACGAGCTCGTGCTTGGGGCCGCAGTCGGCACTTTCGACTTCAAGCGCAAGGACATCACGGACGAGGACCTTGCCATGGCTGAGAAGATCCTGGCGGTTCCCGCAGGAACGTACTCCGATTACGATTCCGGTCCGTTTAGCTGGGTGGTCGGTCAAACATTACCGAGTCAACTTTCAGACGTTTACGCAGTTGAGTGCCAACGCTTGGCCAAAATGCCGATTACGCACACCGCGCCGGTGCAAGCCCTGCGTCTGGGAGACGCATCAATTGTCGCCTTGCCCGGCGAGATCTTTGTGGAGTTTGGCCTGAACATCAAGCAGCATTCGCCCGCTTCTCCGCAATTCGTAGTGAGCCTGGCTAACGGTTACATTGGCTATGTGTGCACGGATAAGGCCCTGACCGAGCACGGCGGCTATGAAACGTGGGCCGGCTATTCGTCGCTCGGCGGAGTCGGCACCGGGCCTGCGATGGAAGAGTGCGCGGTTGAGCTACTAGGACGGCTATTCTAGCCGTGGTGTTTACGCGTGTTCGGAGCCGCGCAACTCCGCTCCCTGGGTCCGCTAGGCAAGCTTGCTTGCCATTGGCGGAGCGCGGCAACCTACTTGCAGTAGGCGTATGCCCAGGTCAACTCAAGTCCGCCGATTGAAATTGTATTGACATAGAGATAGTACCAATAGTGCCAAGAGGAGTGCACAAGCATGAACGAAAGCAAGATTCGCATAGCCGTCATCGGTTGCGGTGGCATTAGCACCGGGCACATCAATGCCTATGCCCGCATGAGCGAAGCCTGTGAACTGGCCTACTGCGTGGACGTGGATGAAGAGAAGGCTAAGGCCGAGGCGGAGCGCACCGGCTCTAAGTGGTCGACAGACTATCTGTCGATTCTCGATGAGGTAGACGCCGTAGACATCTGCACGCCGCCCCATCTGCACGCGGAGATGAGCCTGGCCGCTATGCATCGCGGCAAGCACGTGCTTACCGAGAAGGTAATGGCGACGACGCTCGAAGACGCCGACGAGATGATCCGCGTTGCAGATGAGAAAGACGTCAAGCTCATGGTGGCGTACGTCACCCGCTTTCAACCTATCTGGCAGAAACTCAACGAGCAGGTGACCGGCGGCGCGTACGGCCAGCCCTACATGGCCCAAGTACGCACGGAAGATAACATGGCGAATCCGGCAGGGTGGCGCAAGTCGTGGAAGACCTTCCCCATGGGATGCCTGCTCAGCCACGGCTGCCATTACGTCGACCAGATGATCTGGAACTTGGGCGACGTCGTGCAATCCACCTGCCTCAGCGACGACCGCTTCCGCCGGGAGACCCTCGGCCGTGAAGATACGGCAGTCTCAATCTATCGTTTTGCCAGCGGCGCCTTGGGCAACTACGTGGCTTCCTGGGGTACCAAGCACAGCGATTGCCATTTACGCTTCGCGGTCTACCTGGAAGGCGGCGAGTTGATCCTGAGCTACGATCCCGACGGCGTCCGCCGCTTGACACTCTGGCAGGCGGGCGACAAGGAAGGCACGCTTCTTATAGAAGACGATCCCAGCAAGGCCGACCTGATGGATGCCTTCAGCGCGCGCAAGAACTTCGCCGGCGAGTGCGAGCACTTCATAGACTGCATCGTGAACGACAAGACGCCGCTGACTGACGGCGTCGAATCCAAGAAGTCGATGGAGGCCATCATCGCCGCGTACCACGGTGAGGACTACAGCATAATTGCCGACTTGCCCCTGGAGAATGTGCGACCGCAGATGGTTTGGCGCAGGACGGAAGAGGTGTGGTAGGACGAAAGGTGAGGTAGGGGCGGTAGGACGAATGGCAATGTAGGGGCGGTTCGCGAACCGCCCAGCAACGAACGTCATTGCAATGAGAAGTAGGGGCACGACATGTCGTGCCCCTACGCGATTCGTTAGATCAATGGATTCATGATTCGTGCGCCGTTCACTACACGGCTGCGCGACTGCGGCTCACACCAGCGGCTCTAGGATACTCTCGTAGCCGGGCACGAAGAGGCGTTGGTACGTGCGTTCCGCTTGAAAGTCCGTCATGGTCGCTAGGTAGTCGCAGGCTACGCGGCGGCGCGTGGCGTCGTCCCTCGCTGCTGAAAAGTGTTCCTGGAATTCCAGAGAGTACATCGCCGCACTCTCTTCTTCCTGAAAGACGTCGAAGAGACGGTCTACCATGTGGCGGGCGCGGTGGGCGAGGGTTGTAACCCGTGGTTCCGCGAACACCAAGACGAAGGCCACCTGTTTCAGCACCTCGCAGCGCCGTTCCTGCGCATCGGGGACCATGATTCCGTACCGGTAGCGCTCCGAGAGACTCTCCCGCCAACCCAAGCGGGGCGCCACCTGGGCACAGCGCACAAACTCATTGATCAAGCGCGAGGTCAGGTGCTTCAATGCGGCGCGCACGTGCCGCGGCGTGGGCAGCTCTTCCAGTTCGATTAAACGCGCCGCAAGCCAGTCGAGCTCCTGGACCACCTCGCCGGCCGACCAGGTTCGCCCGCGTTCCTCCGCACTTTCCCGCACCCGCTGGATGACGGCATCCTGGTTCGAGGGACGCCGCAGGTGCTGGATTGTGATCATGCCCACGTGAATGCCGTCTTCGAGGTCGTGCGCCGAATAGGCCACGTCATCGGCCCAGTCCATGATCTGGCATTCGAAGGAACGCTCTTCCAATGCGCCATTCGCGCAAATCCACTCAAGCAGCGTTGCGTCCTCGGCGTAGCAGAACTTCCTCATACCGGGCCGCGAGCCATGGAGCGCCTTATACTTCAGCAGACCGTCCAGCACGCTGCGCGTTAGGTTGAGCCCCGGATAGCGGTCCGACTTGACCTCTAGTTGGGTCAGCACACGCAAGTTCTGAGCGTTCGCTTCAAAGTCGCCATGTTGCGCCATGCGCGTCCGCAAGACCTGCTCGCCGTAGTGGCCGAACGGGGGGTGGCCGATGTCGTGGGCGAGGCAGATCGCCTCAACCAGGGTGGGGTCAGCCCCCAATCGCAGGGCCAGCGCCTTGCCGATCTGCGCCACCTCCAAGGAGTGGGTAAGCCGCGTGCGAAAGAAGTCGCCGTAGCGCACGCCGAATACCTGCGTCTTGCCCTGCAAGCGACGAAAGGCGGCACTGTGTATGATGCGCCCGCGGTCCCGCTCGAACGCCTCCCGATCATCGGCGACTTTTTCTTCTTCCGGATAGAGACGCTCCTCGTCATGAGGTGTGTAGTTGATCATGGGCTCGACCGCTTTTCGAGAGCTGCGCAAACGAAATAGTGTGTAGACTTGCTCGCCAAACACGAATATGCCTATCAGTATAACGAAAGACTGTAAGAGTACGCCGCGCGAGGTCATTAGAGTATTCATCAGCAAGGCATCGTTCCAGCCACCCTAAACTCTCTAAATTTGCTATCGTATTCATAGGAATCCAGAGTGCCGCGGCCCCAAGGCGCGCAGAAGCGAGGAAACAGATGCAAACAGAATCGGCAGGCCAAGCGGTTGCGGTCGCTTGGAATCAAGAAACAGCCGAAGCCCCATGGACGAGACGCGACTCGATGGGCTGGGCGGTCTTTCAGGACAAGATGTGGTTCCTGGGAGGCTTCATCCCCACCCGCGTCAATGACGTGTGGTCGTCGTCCGACGGCGTCAATTGGGAAGAGGTTACGCCGTCCGCGCCGTGGGCGCCACGCAATCTCCCCTGTACGCTCGTCTACAATGACAAAATCTGGATTTTCGCCGGCGCGGATAACCCACACGTCTCGTACAACGACGTCTGGTGTTCCACCGACGGCAAGCACTGGGAAGCCGCTACATTGGACGCGCCGTGGGGAAAACGGAGCGCCGCCTCAGCCGTCGTATACGATGGCAGAATGTGGCTGTTCGGCGGTTTCGATATCGAGAAATCCCACCACTACCAGGACGTTTGGACCTCGACCGACGGCAAGCACTGGGACTTGGTGGAGGAACATGCGCCGTGGAGCGCCCGCAGCATGCAGACTTCCGTGGTTTTCGACGGAAAGATGTGGCTCATGGGCGGCGGCGTGTACAACACGAACTACCCCAACAACACCGTAGTAAACCACAACGACGTGTGGTGTACGACCGACGGCAAGTCGTGGGAGATGGTAGCCGTGGCCGCAGCCTGGCAAGAGCGGCGCTTCCACGCTTCGGCTGTGTATGACGACAAGCTGTGGATCATCGGCGGCCACACCCACGGTAACCGCAACGACGTCTGGTTTTCTGCCGACGGCGCGCATTGGGTGGAAGCCGTCGGCGATCCCATCTGGCCCATTCGTCACGCGCCGGTCTGCCTGACGTACCGCGAAAAGCTGTGGCTGATCGGCGGCTTTGGCGACACCCTCTACAACGACGTGTGGTCGTACCGGCGGTAGCGGGCATGCGAATCGCCGCCGGCCCCTATCTACAAAACGTCGCGCGCGATGCCATCACGGTTATGTGGCACACCGACGAACCTGGCACGTCCCTTTTGGAATACGAGAAGAGTGCCAGACTTGGCTGGAGCGCCTACGCCGGCAGACCGGAGCCGACGTATCCGTGCCGCAGCCAAGACGACTCCCTGCGCACAGTCCATGCGGTTCGCCTCACGGGATTGGAAATCGAACAGGACTATTTCTATCGAGTTTCTTCTTCTTCACTTGGCGGAGACACAGTTACCTCAGAAGGCGCCAGCTTTCGCACCGCCGTGCGGGACAATTCCCCCTTTTCGTTCGCCACCTACGGCGATAGTTTGCGCGTCCACGAGGTTCACAGGCGCAATGCCGACCTCGCCCGCGCGTACCGCGCCGACATCTGCGTCGGCGCCGGTGACCACGCCCAAGACGAGATCGCGAAGTTTGGCGACTTCTTCGCCTGCACGGAGAACTTGCTGCCATACACGCCCTGGTTTGCTGCTATGGGCAATCACGATTCACCCAATGAGGGATACTTCCGCTATTTCAACTATCCGGAACCTCACTACTGGTACTCCTTCAATTACGGTCCTGCGCACTTCACCGTGCTCAACAGCAACATGGACTACCGACCGGGTTCCGAGCAATGGGTCTGGCTGGAAAATGACCTCAAGAGTTTTCAGAACGCGCGCTGGAAGCTCGTATTCTTCCATCATCCACCGTACTGCTCCAACAACTGCGAGATTCCGGCAACACGCGCGCTCTGTCCGCTATTCGAACGCTACGGCGTTGACATCGTGTATACGGCCCACGCCACGATCTACGAGCGCTTTCATCCGCTGCGAGAGGGACAGTACGACAGCGAGAACGGTGTGACGTACTTTGTCTCGGGCGGAGGCGGTTACGACATGAGCCTATCGCCCAGCGAGCTGTGGGACCACCTGCATCCCGTATCCGCGTTGGCCAAGCCCACCAACCACTTCTTGCTGACTAGCGTGGCGCCGGATGAGTGCCGGGTACGCGCTATCGATTCCGGTGGCTGCCTGTTCGATATGCTGACCCTACGCAAGCCGGCAGCCCCTCTCACCCCACTTCCCGCGGCAAGCCCGCAGTTGCCGTATCCGGACCTCCCGCCTGCCGGCGCTGTCATCGCAGGCATCGCAGAAGGCGCGGCACGCTGGGTGCTGCCAGGTACGCAATTCGCATGCGACGCAATGGTAGCGCGCACCAGCGAACAGAGCATTCGCTGGCGCAATCGGGGTCACGAACCGGTGCTGCCGGCAATTCGCCGCGTCCTCAATGACGACGGCAAGCTGCTGGCAGCAACTGCCGGTAAGCGCTTCGCGCTTGAAGCCTGGGTCCGAACAGAAGACTTGCAAGGCGGAATTACGGTATCCCTCGAGTGGAACGGCGATATGGGGTTTATGGATCGCGTGCAGTCGCAGCCGGTTGCCGGCACGCGAGACTGGACACGTCTTGAAGTCAGCACACCCGCTCTGCCGCCTTATGTCTACTGCTGCCGGGTCGTGCTCTCCGCCCTGGTCGGATCCGCGGGCACCGCCTGGTTCGATGGCGTCACGGTGACGGAAGTCACGTAAGTTTTCCGGTTGCTGACACTAAATTTTCCCACAGGGCCCGTGATCACCTCCAAAAGGCGCCAAGACTTTGGCCTATGGCGGCTCAGCCTAGCACTCTCTGACATGAAGAAGGGCCAGCAACGTGAGACTGCCCACTACGAGCGACCGCACAATTGGAGACTTGCACACGGATTCCACCCCTTTTCAAGTAGTATTGACGACTGAATTTTCTTATGCGATACTACGGCTACCTGATCAGGAGGAGATTGAGGGAAAGGAGGCGATTCCGCCCAACGGGCGTGCGTGGTTGACTAGTGTAGTACTGTCAATGTGCCACTTGAGTCAAAGAGTGGCTGATTGAGGAGAATTGAGAAAATGCAAGAGAAGCAATACGCTTTTTCCCGCCGCGGTTTTCTGGCGGGAGCAGGTGGTCTCGGTGGCGTGGTCTTCTTGGCGGCTTGCGGCGCAGTGCCGGTTGCGCAGACTGGTGAGATGGCCGACGACAAAGAGCCGGAGCCTGAGGCCAAAGAAGAAGCGGTGATGGAAGAGAAGATCATGCGGATTGACGAGACCTTCGTCGAATCCGATGGTCGTTACCAGGCGTTCCGCAACACGTTGGCGCAAGCCGAAGAAGCGCTGGGCATCAAGACAGAGGTTGTCCCCGGCGAGTACAGCACGATTTGGGAACGACGGCAGACGAACCACGCGGCCGGACAAGCCGACGTGGACCTATCCATCAACCAGATCAACTGGTACGGCTACGGCGGTTTGAACGGGATTTTCCCCGATCACATCCCCTTCTTCCAGCGCGACAAGCTTCCGTTGGAAGACTACTTCAACGCCGACATTCGTTCTTGGACCTGGCAGAATAAGCTCTACGCCGTGCCCATGCAGTCCGGCGGCGAAGTGGTGCTCTTCAACAAAGAGTACTTCGACGATGCCGGCCTGAACTATCCCGGCGGTGACTGGACATATGACGACCTGCTCGCCATGGCCGAACGGCTCCATAAGCCTGACGACGGCCGCTGGGCGCTGCAAGTGGGCCAGAACAACCTCTGGTACATGGGCGGCACCTTCATGCTCAACTTTGGCGGGTCCATCATGAACGAGAACGACACCAGGGCGCTCTACGGCGAGGACCCGCTATCGGCGCGTGGTGGCCAGTTCAACGTGGACCTCCACATCAAGCACCAGTACACGCCGTCCAGCGAGGACATCCAGAAAGTTACTGCCGGTCGGTCCGGTATCGGCATCCTCGAGGCGGGGGCACTGGCTCTTGAGTTCAACGGCATGTTCCGTTATAACGCCGCCAAGACGCACTTGGAGGAGAGGTTGGACATCGCCATGCCGCCGAAGGGTGAGGACCAAACGGCCACCCTCGTCGGGAATGGCTATTCTCTCATGACCCTCTCGCCGAACCAGGAAACTGCTTGGAGCTTCCTCAAGTACATCCACAGCGACGAGGGCGCTGAGGAAACCGACTACTTCGGCTTCATTGCCTGGCCGCCGATTATTCGGCACGGCCTGTTCCCGAAGTGGGCAGCTCGTTACGAAGGCACGCAGGTGGATCAGGTCGTGGCCGGCTGGGCCGCCGGCGGCCGCCCGTTCCCGCGCGTGCTGGAATTCAGCGAAGCCTACGGCCCGTCCAACGCGCCCTGGTATGAAGCGCTGAAGGGCGAGATTACGGTGCCCGAAGCACTGCGCACCTCCGCCGACATCCTCAACGAGATCATCGATCGCCGCCCCGAAGAGTATCGGGAGGGATAAGCCCGAACCTTCGCTTTGGCGAATCTGATCTCCTTGATTGGAGAATGAGTAGGGGCACGACATGTCGTGCCCCTACTCTGTTTATAGAATTGGTGTGAGACGCTAACACCCCGGCAGGGCACATGCCGTCAGCGCCAAGCCGACTTTTCACACTTGCATCGCTACTCATTTCTGAGATTCAAAGACTCTGTGCTTTCTACGCCGCCAATGTACCTGCCCTCATCACAACGAGAACAATGACCCCAGATAGTTCAACCTGGCCCCCGATCCCCCTGCTTCGTCGTCAAGGACTCCAAGAGAGCGAATCAGCATGTGCGACAGCGCAGCTCGGCCGTCGCACATCCGCCATCATTTTCAATAGACTCGCATCGGTATATAATCGCATTGGCAAACCAAGCCAGTAGAAGAGGCACTTAGCCTGAGACTAGCGCGCCAGAGGGCTTATCATTTCCGATTAAGGAGCACGTTATGGGTGATTCGAATAATATCTACTTTGCCTACTTTGTGGACTGCGAGCCGCTGGCGGCTAAGTCTCCTCGCTGTGGCGGGCCGGGGTCATGGGAAGTGAGCGAGCGAACCGTGCGCAACATCCGGCAATCCTTCGAGTCGCATGGTCTGCTGCCTGCCGTCACCTTCAACCTCACTCCTGAAGCAGCCAAGGCCCACGCCGGCATGATGCGAGAGTGGGCCGGCGAAGGCGTGAACATGGGCATCCAGCCCAATGTCCCCGGCTTTCGCTTTCCCAAGTACGAGAATGACCTCGGAGAATACGACGAAGCCACGCAGCGCCAAATCATTGCCGAGGCTACTGAGGACTTCGAGACCGCGTTGGGCTTTAGGACTGACACATACTGTGCCTGCTGCGGGTCAAAGAGCCCTGTAACGCTGCGCCTGCTGTATGAAGCGGGCTACCGGCAGTATATTGCCCCAGCGCCGGGGCGCTACTTCCCGGACCGGCCGGACCGCTGCACGGAAGGCGACTACCCCTATCCCCATTGGGGCAGCTCGCAACATCATGTTCTGGGCGGCGCGCTGCCGATCTGCGTCATTTCGTGCAGCGGCGAAATGACCGGCGGCCGCTGGGCGCGCCCGCGTGACCTCCGCTCGGAAGAGCCGGTCAGTGAGGAGTCAAGAGAGCTCTACCGCACGATCATCGATTGGAATATCGAGCTTTCCGGTCTCATCCAAACACCGGTGCGGGCCATTATCGGCGCTACGCACAACTCTGAGAAAGTCAATATTCCAAACCTCGATTACGTGCTGGAGTACATTCAAAAGGCCACCGAGCGCGAGGGCCTGGAGCTCGTACCGGCCTCGTTCCCCACGATTCGCGGAGCGCTTGAAGAGGCGCTGCCACTAGCCAATGCAACGCTGCCTGCGTAGAAGAGTTCTATAGGGGAGGCAATTCCTATGGCAACTACCATAGACTCGTTGACACTTGAAGAGCTACAAGCCGACTCAGCGCGAGAAGAGGCGATAGCGCCGGAGTTGCGTATCATCGAATGCCAGAACGAACGCATCGTGCGCAGTGCGTTTCCATACCGCTACCAAGCGCCTGACGCTATGCTGACGGAACTGCGCCAGCGCTATCGACTCGATGACGTGATCGCCTCCGGGCAGTCGGAGTTCGACCAGGTGCTCCTGCTGCGCGAATGGGTGCACACACGCTGGAAGCACGGTTGGACCCGCGTGCCCGAGCCACGCAATGCGCTGGAGATTCTGGCCGCCGTGGAACAGGGCAAGGACTTCAACTGCGGCTACTTTGCGATAACCCTGATGCAATGCCTCTTGTCGCTAGGGTTTGTTGCGCGCAGTTTTAGCATCTGCAAATCGGAAAGCGAGTGGATGTCTGCTGACGAGGGCAACATCGGTCACTCCATCATCGAGTTCTGGTCGCACGAGTATCACAAATGGATCCTGCTCGATCCCGACCTGAACGTGCATTACGAGCGCGAAAGTATCCCGCTCAGCGTCCTAGAGATTCACAAGGCATGGGTCACGCGGCGCTGGGATGATGTGAACATGGTCACAGGGCCTACTCCTTTCCGCGTGACGGAAAAGGCGGATTCGGGTGCAGCCACCACATTCTTGAACCAGGACAACCAGGATGCCGAGTTTCAGATTTTTGGCTGGCATAATGTCGGCGACTACTACACCCACGTCGTACTCCCTTTGCACAACACCCAGCACTCCTCGAACCGGGGCGCAGGTTCCTTGGAGTGGGTCGACGCCTGGACACCGCCGCGCCTCATCGCCTACAACCGGGTGAATGGCAGTCATTTCACCAGCGATGTCCATGATCTCTACTGGTCCGTCGATCAAGTGCAGATCAACCTCAAGGCGGACCCGGCAGCTTGGGAACGGGGCAAAGCTATGTTAAAGGTTGCGCTTGAAGACAGCATGCCCAACCTCGACAAGCTGCTTGTGCGTCTCGACGGTGAAGAGTGGCGGGAGACTCCGGCGGAATTCATCTGGCGCTTGCGCCCGGGCAAGAATCAGATCATGGCAAAAGGCGTGAACAGCTTTGGCCGCGAGGGGCACGTGAGCCGCATTCTGCTGCGCTTCAACCCGTAGCGGCACACCAGGAAAGCACTCACACTATTTCGGAATTCGCCTGCATCCACGGGGAGCCTCCGCAAGCGAAACACACAATTATGTTCTTTCAAGCGACAGCCACACCTAACCAGAACAGGAGATGTCTGTGAACGTCTTGGCAGCCCAAGGTAATATTCTGGAGCAGGATGTAGACCTCGTGGTCGCAAACCTCTTTGAGGGTGTGACCGCACCGGACGGCGCCACCGGCGCCGTAGACCGTGCGCTGGACGGTCAGATCAGCGCAGTCATTGCCGCCGGCGATTTCGAGGGCAAGCTGCATGAGACCCTCTATCTCTATACACATGGGGCAATTCCTGCGCGGCGCGTTCTCCTCATTGGCTTAGGCAAGCAGGACGAGTTCACGCTGGAACGCGTCCGGCAAGTAGCTGCCAAGGCAGCGCGCACCGCGCGCGACCTAGGGGCGAAATGCATGGCCAGTATCGTGCACGGCGGCGGTATTGGCGGGCTTGATCCGACCGACGCTGCCCGCGCTGCCGCTGAAGGCACGGTCTTGGGTCTTTACCGCTACCTGCGCTACTCGTCCGACGACAGTGGGAAAGAGCTTGACTCAGTCGCCTTCGTTGAAGCCGACGCCGCCAAATTCGCCGCGGTAGCCACGGGCGTCAGCGAAGGCAGCGTAATTGGCGAGAGTCAAAATCTCGTACGCGACCTTTCCACTACCCCTGGGAGCGACCTCCCACCGGCTGCCCTCGCCGAAGCCGCCAGCGCGATGGCGCAAGAATTCGGCCTGCACTGCACCATACTGGGGCCGGAAGAGATTGCTGCCGAGAACATGAACGTCATTTTGGGAGTTTCACGCGGCAGCGCCCAGCCCTGCCGCTTCATCGTCCTCGACTACACGCCCGCCGAGACCTCCGATCAAACCATCGTTCTCGTCGGCAAAGGCATCACGTTTGACACCGGCGGCTTGAATCTCAAACCCGGAGATTCTATGCGCCATATGGAATCTGACATGGCCGGCGGCGCCGGCGTCATCGGCGCGATGCGCCTGGTCGGCCACTTCAAGCCTGGCGTTCGCGTCATCGGGCTGGTGCCTGCCTCGGAAAACATGCCTGGCGCCAATGCGTTCAAGCCCGGCGACGTCCTGCGCGCCGCCAATGGGAAGACTATCGAGATAGACAATACCGACGCCGAGGGCAGGCTCGTCCTTGCGGACGCGTTGTCCTACGCGCAGCGCTACAACCCCTCGGCCATCATAGACATGGCGACCCTAACCGGCGCCGTGATTATTGCTCTGGGTCAGCATGCGGCGGGAATGATGACGAATCATGCCGGACTCGCGGCCAAGGTTGCGTCAGCGGGAGAGCTAACCGGCGAGCGTGTCTGGGAATTGCCGCTGTGGCCTGAGTTCGAAGAGCAAGTCAAAAGTGACATTGCCGACGTAAAGAACACCGGCGGTCGCGCCGGGGGCAGCATAACCGGCGCAGCGCTGCTCAAGAAGTTCGTCGACGAAAAGCCCTGGGTGCACCTGGACATCGCGGGCGTGGACTACACCGACATGGACCGTCCCTATATACCGAAGGGAAGCAGCGGATTCGGCGCGCGACTCCTCTTCCAGGTCGTGCGCGATTGGGAAGATGGTCTCGATTCCGCATAGCAGTTGCGGCGCAATGTCCTGTCGCGATCCGCACCGAGGGTAAGAACCAATACTGACAGGTCGCAAGTGTGTTCCGACCGTGGACAGCACTCGCCTAACCGACATGGGCAAGCTGGCGCTCGCCCTCTCACGCAATGAGGCGCGCTTCTTTGACCGGGAGCAGGTGCTGCCTGAGCATATACTGCTCGCACTTGTTGGCATTCGCCAGTGCGGCGCCTTCCACCTGCTTCTGGATTATGGACTTAACCTGCACCTGGTTGTTCGAGAGATCGTTGCTGCCAGCGGGTTTGGCCCACGTAGAAAGAGCTCTACCAATCCATCGCTCTCTGCTGCAAGCATACGCGTAATTGAAATTGCCGAAGCAGATGCACGAGCACTCTCCGCCAAGCAGGTAGGTACTGAGCACCTACTCCTCGGCCTGCTTGGGGAGAGGAGTTTGGCGTCCGAAGTGCTTGCGAAACGCTTCGGCGTACAGTTAAGAGAAGTGCGCCGCATGGTCGAAGATCGGATCCGTGAGAACACGATTAACGGCCCACAGAACGGCACATAGCCAAGCTGCATCACGTGGTGCGCCGCCAGCGTGGCACTGCAAGCCGCATGGTATAATGCCACCAGAGCAAGACACGGACTCTTCCTTCCTGGAGATGCGGCCCCGTGGCGGATATTGTCGACCGTCTCACCGACAAGGGCAAGCAGGCCATTACCCTTGCGCGCAACGAGGCGCTGTTCTTTCAGCACGAGCAAATCCGGCCGGAACACATTCTTCTTGCGCTCGTTGCATTGCCTGAGTGCCTGGCAGCGCGTCTCCTGCGTGAGCTTGGCCTCGACCTTCACGTAATTGTGCGTGAAATTGTCGCGGCTATTGACTTCGGCCAAAACCGCGAATCTTTCGCCAGTCCCCGGCTTTCGGCAGGCGGTCTGCGCGTGCTGGAACTTGCCGATCAAGAGTCCCGCGAACTCTCGACTGAATACATCGGCACCGAGCATCTACTGCTCGGTCTCCTCCGCGAAGAAGAGGGTCTTGCCTCCCACGTGCTCACCAACCGGCTCGGCGTGCAGACAGACGTGATGCGCCGTATGGCCAATCGCTGGTCGCGGAAGAGCCCGGAGGTCGGGCGGCAGCGCACTCGTGAGCGTTCGCGGCGCGAAGAAAAGACCTCTCTCTTGGAGCAGTATGGCCGCGACCTCACCAAACTGGCGCGCGAAGATGAGCTGGACCCCGTAATAGGGCGTGAAAAAGAAACCGAGCGGATGTGCGAGGTCCTCTTGCGCCGCCGCAAGAACAACCCGGTGCTCGTGGGCCCGGCCGGTGTCGGCAAGACCGCCGTAGTCGAGGGCCTCGCAGAGCGCATTGTTTCCAAGGAAGCCGCGTCAGTGATGCACGACTTGCGGGTCGTGCAACTTGACCTCGCCGGACTTATCGCGGGCACCAAGTTCCGCGGCGAGTTTGAGGAGCGAATCAAGCGACTCCTCGAGGAAGTAAAGGGAATCGACAATCTAATCCTCTTTGTCGATGAAGTGCACATGATCCTGGGCGCCGGCGCCGCCGCCGGCGCGATGGACGCGGCCAATATGCTCAAGCCGCCGCTTGCGCGCGGCGAATTGCGCTTGATCGGCGCGACAACTTGGGATGAATACCGCCGCTACATCGAGCGAGACGGTACACTCGTGCGCCGCTTTCAACCAATTCCCGTTGAAGAGCCCGCCTTCGAGGAGACCATTGCGATCCTAGCGGGAATACGGAGTGTCTACGAGACATTTCACGGGGTGACCATCACTGATGAAGCGCTGGTGAGTTCGGTGCGACTCGCCCAACGCTATCTTCCCGGCCGGTTCTTCCCCGATAAGTCGATCGACCTGATAGATGAAGCCGCTGCGCGCACCAAGGTGTCGCGCCTCACGGCGCCAGCCGAAATGCGCAAGCTCAAGCATAGGTTGGAATTGCTCCAGAAAGAGGCGAAAGAGGCCCGGGAAGAAGGAAATTATGACTGGATCACGCGCGTTAACAGCGAGATAGAAGACATTCACATGCAATTGCGCGAGTTGGAGACCGGCTGGCGCCAGAGGCTCGCAGAGCAAGATGCTGAGATCGTAGAAAGAGACATTGCAGCCATCATCGCGCAGTGGACTGGCATTCCCAGCAGCACAGTCGACACGAACGAGGCCCAGCGACTGCTCAAGATGGAATCAGAGGTAGCGCGGCGCATCGTCGGCCAGCCGGAGCCCGCCCGCGAAGTTGCCCAGGCCCTGCGCCGTGCGCTGGCTGGCGTCAAGGACCCCTTGCGCCCCATTGGCTCATTCTTCTTCATCGGCAGCACGGGCGTAGGCAAGACCGAACTGGCAAAGGCCATAGCGGAATTCATGCTGGGCGACGAGCAGCAGATGGTGCGCATTGATATGTCTGAGTACGATGAGTACCACACGGTTTCGCGCCTGATCGGATCGCCGCCCGGCTTTGTGGGCTACGATGAAGCAGGGCAGCTCACAGAGGCAGTGCGGCGCCGTGCCTATGCGGTCATTCTGCTCGATGACATCGATAAAGCCCATCCCGCTGTCCTCGATGCCCTCTTGCAGATTCTCGACCACGGTCAACTCACGGACGGCCAAGGCCGCGTGGTGAGTTTCCGCAACACCATTTTGATTTTCACTTGCAACTTCTTCGAGGATGATCCTAATCGAGCGGGAATCGGCTTCACTGCGGAGAGTGAGGTAGTCGACTACGCGCGCATAAAGAGAGCTGCGCTGAAGGCGCTGGAACGCAATCTCCGACCGGAGTTTCTTAACCGACTGGACACCGTTTGCGCATTTCATCCCCTGAACGAGGAGGATATTCACAATATTGCCAAACGCCTCGTCGAAAAGTGTGTGTCGCATCTAGCCAGTGAAGGTGTGACCGTAGCAGTTGACGGATCCGTGATCGAGCATCTGGCCAAGCGCTGCGGCGCCGCGCAGGGCGCGCGGCCGCTGCGCCGCCTCATCACGACACTGCTCGAAGATCCTCTCACGGACCTCCGCCTACAGGATGGGCCCCAAACCCACTGGCTCGTCACCCTCAACGCGGACGGGGACTCGGTTGAAATTCAACCGGCTGAGGTACCGATCGGTTGACCTGTGCAGAAACTGCTGCACCATGTGCTCGACCTCGTGCTCCCGCAGCGCTGTGTAAGCTGTCGCGCGCTAGGCGAAAACCTATGTGGTTCGTGCATCAATGGGTTCACTATCCTACCGAGCCTCCGTTGTCCGCTCTGCGACGCCGCCCTGGCCAAGCCATACACGCTTTGCCGTCAGTGCCGCATAAAGTATCCAAGGCTCCGCGGCATCGTGGTGGTTGGTTCATATGCCGGCCCTCTCCGTAAAGCGATCCATGGTTTCAAGTATCAGAGCCGCACCAGTTTAGCCCAAGACTTAGGCAAGTTGCTCTGCGCGAGCATCATCGCAGCAGAAGTGCCTCCCTGCGCTGCCGTCGTACCGGTGCCGCTTCATCCCAAGCGAGAAGCCGTCCGCGGCTTCAATCAAGCCACGTTGCTGGCGCAAGAAGTCAGTGGAACGTTGCATGTGCCTGCTATGAAAGACGGCATTGCGCGCGTAGTGGACACGCCACCCCAAGTAGGACTCTCGCGCCCGCAACGTTTGCGCAATGTTGCCGGGGCATTCTCAGCCCGGCCCGGCGCATACAGCCGTGGGGGTGTGCTGCTCATCGACGACGTTGCAACGACCGGCGCAACTTTGGTTACGTGCGCCCGCCAAATCACGCAAGAGGGCGGCGCCCCCTGGGTCTGGGGGGCGGTGTTGGCACGCGGCGGCTAGAGCGTCAGGCCCGGCTGGTGCTGCATTCAATTCAGCAAGCGCATGAGGAGTGTTGAAAGGCAGCAGGATTCCCAAACGCGGGCAAAGTGCGCTCTAGCGATACTGTGCGTTCTTGGCCGCCCCGGAATCTGCCATCGGCATCCTTGCGAAGCACCTTTCCCAAGTTCGTGTCTACTCTTGGCGCCAAAAGGCGGGGGACAAGCCCCCGCGCTACGGCTTGTAAGTGCGGCTCGATCTTACATCGCAAGCGCGCTTCAACCGCGACTAGGTACTAAGAGGATTTCTGCAGAGTCTCCGTATTGTCTTGGAGGATGTTCTTGAACTTGCAAGAGCCGTTCGTGGTGAGGGGCCGACGTCAAGCCCCTGTCGAGCCATGAACGGCCCCTTCGACAAGCTCAGGGCGAACGGATGACGTTTAACCTCCACCCTCTTGCAAACATCCTCTTAGATGCGGATTCGACCGACCTGCTGACTATCGAAGATGTGCGTGCTATCCACAAAACGCACAAGGAGACGCTGGCCGGTCATTACAAGCGTGTGGGTGCGGACGCCGCCGCCAAAGAAGCGCACGCCGCGCAGCATGTCGCCGTCGGTGACCGCAGTTGCGACGAATACGACCTGCTCGCCGCTCGCCAACTCTTCGATGCTGAATACACGGTCCGCGTCTGTTATGCCCATGGACCGCACGCGCTCGCGTTCCTCGTCGTTGCGGTACCAAAAGCGGCCGACCATACCGCCGCCGAGACAACGCAGCGCCGCCGCGGCCAGGACCCCTTCCGGCGCGCCGCCGATGCCCATGACCGCATGCACGCCGGTACCCGAGATGGCGCAGGCCACCGCCGCCGTCACGTCGCCGTCGGCAATGAGGCGAATGCGTGCCCCGGCGCCCCGGACCTCTTCAATAAGCTCTTTGTGCCGGTCGCGATCAAGAATCACAACGGTAAGATCTTGCACCCGGCGTTGCAGGGCCTCGGCGATAATCTGAAGATTAGCCAGCACCGGGAAGTCCAAGTTTACTTTACCCGCCGCCGGGGGGCCGACAATGAGCTTCTCCATATAAATGTCCGGCGCGTGCAGCAGTCCCCCGCGCTCACTCGCAGCGATTACGGCAATGGCATTGTTCAACCCTCTGGCAACGAGATTGGTGCCCTCCAGGGGGTCTACGGCGATATCCACGGCCGGACCGCCGTTACTGCCCAGTCGTTCGCCAATGTAGAGCATTGGCGCTTCGTCCCGTTCCCCTTCACCAATGACGACAGTGCCATCCATCACAATTTCTTGGAGAGCGGCCCGCATGGCTTTCACCGCGGCGTCGTCAGAGCCATCGGGACTTCCCTGACCCATTGTGCGCGCCGCGGCAATGGCGCCTTCTTCAGTGACACGCACAAACTCAAGGGCCAGGTGCGCCTCGATACTGGTCAAAGGAAACGACGACGATGCATCTGCGATCTCTGCCGCGCCCTTGTTTGCCATGGTTTCCATACCTTTCAACTATCGGATCGATCTCGCTTTATTCTACTGCGTCAACCAGATACGTCCTAACCCAATTCTTGCTGGTTTGGTAGACCCGCTCACGGGCTCTAGCCGTTTAGTCAAAGAGTTCAAGATCCAGGCGACCTCGCTCACTGATGCTTTGCCAGAGCTGCCAACACATGCGAGCCAACTTCTTCACCTGTTACTGGAAGCCTTAGAATGCGGTCGGCGCCGTTCCAATCCGAGCGTGTGCGCGTCCGTCGCTCCACGAGCAGCACTATCGTGAGTGGCGTTTGCGCCGCAACCTTGAAGCGCTCGCACTCCTCGTATACGTGGGGAAAGATGAAGGCTTCATCAAGAACCAACACACTCCCCTTTGGCGACACGCAACCGCCCTCACCCACGAGAAGTCTCTTCAGGTCATCCAAGTCGTGCGGAATGTGAATTCCTAGTCCGTGCGCCTGCAAAACAGAAGTCAGCTTCGTGCGCAAGTGCGGATTGGCAAGAGCAACTAGTATGTGAGGTTCATTCGGCGCGCTTCGACCCATCGCTAGGACCGCTTAGGTACGCGCTGCCACCAGGACTGCAGCCCCGCGAACCAACGCATGCGCGACACTTGCCGCAGTTGCTGTTGCAACTCGCGTTGCAAGGGAGCGCCTAGCCGCGGCAAGCGCAACGACCGCACGACTGACCCAAATATCCCAAGCTCATACCAGGTAAACCGCAGGCGGCGCACACCGATATCGGCAACGAACAGGATCAACGCGATTACTACAAGTGGCTGCCAGAAGGGCCGGTTGTAGCCCTCCGGCGGCGGCCGGTCATGTCGGAATGCCTCCGCCGCGCTCGTCAGTGCTTTCCCGCCTGTGACCGTAGCCAAACGCCGCAAGAGCCGATAGTCGGTCTCAAAGCTCAAGAACTCGGCTGCAACCGGCACGACGGCGCCCGTAATCTGCTCCACCACCGGCGTATCGCCATCGTACTGCGTTATGCGCAGGGCATACACACCGGCTTTATCCACATTCAGCGTGCCTGCGTAACGCCCCGGCGCCGTCTGCGGCAAGTTGAGTGAGAAGGCGCGTTGTTCCGGGCCTGCCACCTCTACTTGCGTGTTGAGCAAGTTGCGAATGTTGCCCTGCTCATCCACCGAATCCACCGCCACCGTCACCTCGCTACCGTCAACCTGTACCTGTGTCGCCAGTTGCGGATTGAGCGGACTCGGCATTGTCCACCGCACCATTTGCGCCCAGAATTGCTGGTTCTGGGGCCATTCACCCCAGTCTGCCGCCCAATCTTGGCCGGCATCGCTTGTCCACGCCACCGCCCGGCCCAGACCATACTGCCATTGCGCCAATATCACATCACTAGTGTCAGAAAGTAGCGGTGTCTCCGCGGCCGGTTTTGGCTCTGTACGCACGAAAGCGGAGAGATTGGGCAAGGAATCGGGCAAGATTGCGCGCAAAATCGGGCTGGCCGTTACCACCCGGGGCTGGAAGAGCCGGCTCATGACCAGCGAGCGGCTCGCGCGCTGACTCTCTTTTGTCACGACCTGAGGAATGTTCTCCGGCACGTCGGCATAGTAGTACCTGCCGTCACCCAGCCGCACCAGCCGCTGCAACAGAATTTGATCGGCGTCCGCCCCTATCGCCACTGCTGAAAGCGTAATGTGGTCGCGGCGCATGCGGGTCATCAAGACATCCCATAGGCCGGGCGCGGAAGTGGACTGCCCATCTGTTACGAGAATGATGTGCTTCACCTGCGCGGGCGTACGGCGGAGCGTATCGTAAGCAAGCTGCAAGGCGTTGTAGATGTCGGTGCCGCCCCCGGCCTCGATGGTTGAAACCCGCCGCACAACATTCTGCGCGTCTTCGGCGTCATTTACCGGCGCGGGCCGTACCACCCACTGCGGCGAGTATTCGAATGCCAGCACGCCCAGCACGTCGCCGCTCTCCAGAATCTCAACTGCCTGCGCCGCCGCTTCACGTGCCATGGCAATCTTGGAGACCGGAGCGCCCTCGTTCATGCTGCCTGATTTATCGATGAGGAGCGCCAGCGCGAGAGTCGGCAATTCCTCATGGTCCGGCGGCTGCGAGATGACGGGCAGCGCATGTTCCAAAGGCGTGCCGCCATAATCGCCCATGCCGAATGACGCAGCGCCGCCGAGCGCTACGAGACCGCCGCCAAAGCTCTTCACAAAGTCCTGGAGCGCCTGCATTTGCTGTTCGGTAAGCTGGGAGGCAGGGACGTTGACGAGCACCACGCTGGACACGCCGTCAAGATCTTCCGGGCGAGTCGGCAACTGGGCCGGCGTGACATTCTGCGCCTGGATTCCGGCTGCTTGGAGGGCCTGGGTAAGTATGATTGCGTCACCAACGATGTTTTCTACCACCAGCACGAGACCCTTGGGCCCCACTTGTGAATAGCCATACGCATCGTTGTTCTGCGGGCGCTGGTCATCCGACGCGACCACCTGGGCGCGAAATGAGTAGAACCCTTCTTCGATACCAGGCTGTTGGATTGTAAAGTAATTCTGGCCGTACTCCAGCCTAACCGGTCCCTCGCTCACGAGCGTTTCGTTCATGAACAGCCGCAGCACCGCCTCGCCCTGGGTCGTGGCAGCCACCGTAACCCGCACTTCGAAGTTTTCATCTTCCCGTAGGGCATTCGGAGGCGCGACCTCGGTGACGGCGGCATCGATCCCCGGTTCCGCGAGGAGCGGCACCACGTCCACTTGCACACCCTGGGCCGCGATGACTTCCGCCGCGCGCATGACGTCACCCGCGGTTTGGTTGCCGTCAGAGAGCAAGACGATTCGCTTCGGCGCGTCGGGTGGGAACAGCGACGCGGCCATTCGCAACGCGTCCGCAATGTTCGTGCGTTCTTCGACAATGGCCGCGGTTTCACTCTCACCAATGCCGCCACGGCTAAAGGGTTGGTCGATGCGCGTGCCCGCGCCAAATGTCAAGAGCGCCACGCTGTCATCGGGCGCGCGCTGTGCGGCCGCCCTTTCAATCCACTGCCGGGCTGCGGCCTGAGTCCCGGGCAGGATGCTCGCAGAGGTGTCCAGCAAGAAGATCGTGTTGACCGGTCCGCCTGACAACGGCAGTCGTAGTCCGGCCAATGCCAAGACAAGCAGGGCAATCGCTATCAGCCGCAGGGTCGTGGCCAAGACGAGAGTGCGCCGCGAAAGCTGCATCACGCCACGCCGGGCAACCAAGATGACTACGATCCATGCCAGCGGGATCAGGAGGAGCAGCCATGGCTGTGAAAAGTAAGCAAGCATTGCTACGTGCGCACCCGGTGATACCACACCCATTCGCAGAGCAAGAGTAAGAGCGCTGCGAGCGCCAAGAACCGCCACATCTCTTGGAAGACCGGCAGTTCAATGGGCGGTACCGCAGCTCCGCCGCTCGCGAGCGCCGGCACCTGGGCGCCGACGTTGGTTTCCGTTATGTCCTGGAGACTAACGATGAAGACTTCACGGTAAACTTCCTGCTCTCCCGCATAGTGCACCACGCGATAGACGCCAAGTTCCTCCGTGGCGGAGAATGGAATGCGCTGCCTGCCGCCGAAGGAAATGCGCCCGCCGTCAGGCCTCTCAACCACCAAGCGGTCGGCATGCGGATGCAGTCCCAGCTCTATCACATCCTGAGGCTGAAAGTGAGAAACTGTCTCTTGAATGCGGTACGGATTGAGCCACTGATAGATGTTTCCCATCAACACGGGAAACGCCGTGCGCAACGGCAAGTTGCTCTGCACAATCGAAAACGAAAAGACTACCATGCGCCGGCCGTCAATCGTCCCGCTGAACACCAGCGGCCCGCGATTGCTCCCTATGAGCTCGTCCGCCCAGGCAGGCAACTCCATGCGTTGCGCCCGCGACACGCGCAAATCGCGAATATCCACAAACTGCAAAAGGCGGTGGCCCTGCGCCACATATTCCAGCGGCGGTTCAAACATTTCGCCGCTCACCGGCAAGATCGGCGACCCTGGGGGAGGATTGATGATTAGCCAATTGCCCGGCGGGAGCTCCGCTGGCAGCCAGCCGTCGAAGATGTAAAGATCATAGACGTCCGCCGGGCGAAACTCCACGGGACGCACATGGTCAAGCGCAAGGTTTGGCAGCGGCGCGAAGACGGTGCTGAGAAAGAAGGGTGAATCTGAGACCAACAGCGCCCGCAGCACCGGCGGCGGCATGAGGATCGACGCGGTGCGGTCGTCCGCCGCCAGCGCATCCTCGTGGTCCAGCACCACGTCCACACGTGACGTGCCGGCAGGAAAGTCACCAAAGAGCAGGTCAAGCGACGAGCCGGGCTCCGGGTACGGAGCCAGTGTGATTTCGCGTCGTTCCAGCGGCTGCCCGTCTGCCAACATAACCAGCGGCACGGTGACTGATTGTCCGCTGTAGTTCTGCACCTGTACGAAGGCCTGGAGACTCTCCAGGTGACGGCGAATGGCAAAGGCGCTGATTCCCTGATTGTCGGCCGGTGTACCCACGCGGACGAAATTCACAGTCGTGTTCACAGTCTCAGGCACGGCGGGCGCGGGGAAACTACCGTCAGTGTAGAGAAAGACCTCACTACCGGGCAGAGAATCTGCGAGAGAAATAGCTAACTGCAATGCGCGTTCCGTATCCCCCACCGTGGCAGTCTGCGTTATGCTCTCGACAGCAGCGCGCGCGGCTTGCAACTCTCGATTCTGGTACGAGAGGACCGCTGGCTGGCTGCCAAATGACATCACTGTGAGCAGATCGCCCGGTTCGACGATCTCTACCTGCGCAAGCGCGGCGGCCTTCGCTTCTTCCAGCCGCGTGGTGTTCCCGAAGGCCACGCTCATGCTGGCGGAGGCATCGATGACGTGCACCACGTGCCGTTGAGGGAGGGAGTCTGCCGTGCGCTCCGGACGCGCCAGCACAAGGGCCAGCAAGAGAATGGCGAGGAGTTGGAGGAACAGCAGGAGGTGTCTGCGCAGCCGCTGCCACAAGGTGAGCGCCTGCTCGCGTTGCACCAAGTCGCGCCAAAGGAAGATGCTTGGCACTTCAATGCGCAGGCTGCGCGGCCGCAGTATGTAGAAGAGCAAGACCAGCCCCGCGAGCGCTCCCCACGCGAGAGCCAATGGGACCAGCAAGCTCATAAAACGACTCTCCGCAAGAGCCGCTGAAACATGACTTCCTCCAGCGGCCATGAAGTTTCGAGCCGCACGTAGCGCGCGTTCCGCCGCCCGCAGAATTTTTCTAGCTGATCGGCCCAGTCGAGCACGTGCTCGCGGTATTGGTTGAGCGTTTCCGCATCCGCCGCCACATTGATGGATCGACCGGTTTCACGATCGACCAGACTTAGCTCGCCGCTCAGTTCGGGATCGATTTCCGCCCAATCGAGCACGTGCAGGAGGACAAGCTCATTCCCCGCTTCCTGTATGGCCGTGATGCCGCGATAGGCATCCTCCGTCATCATGTCCGAGATCAAGATCACCAGGCCGCGCTGCGCGTTGCGGGCCACGTAATTGCGTATCGCCGCTACCAACGAGGTGGCGCCGCCAACGGGGCCCGCCTGCTCGAGAAAGTCGAAGAAGCGCAGGGCAAAGGCCCTGCCCTGGGCGGGCGCAAAGTACTGCTCGACCGAATCGCTGAACACGGCGGCAGCCAGCACGTCGTCGCGATTCAGCGCAATGTATCCCAAACTGCCCGCCAGCGACTTGGCATACGCAAACTTATTCTGCCGGCCCCAGTCCATGGAGCGGCTGCCGTCCACGAGGACGTGAACGGCAAGATGCTCTTCCGCTTCGCGCAGCTTGATGTAGAGGCGATTCGAGCGACCGAAGACGTTCCAGTCTATGTGGCGAAAGTCATCGCCGGGGCTGTAGTTGCGGTAGTCGGCGAACTCGATTGACGAACCGAACTGTCGGCTGCGCCTGCCGCCGCCGCTCACCATGCCATAGCCGCGTCGACTGATCAGTTGCAGCCGGTCCAACCGCCGCAAGAACGCATGGTCGATCAATGCCGAAGGACTCGGCTTCATTCTTCCGTATCCGGTGATATTGTCATGACAAGCTCATCAATTACCGTATCGGCAGTGATTCCTTCCGCCTCGGCCTCAAAGTTCAAGATGAGCCTATGCCGCAACGTTTGGTGCGCAACTTCACGAATGTCATCGAAGGAGACGTTATAGCGTTCGTCGAACAGAGCGCGAACCTTGCCGGCCAGCACCAGGGTCTGCGCGCCGCGCGGCGAGGCGCCGTAGCGCACGTAGTTGCGCGTAATCTGCGGAGCCTCCGCCGATTCCGGATCCGTAGCCGTAATCAAGCGCACGGCGTAGCGCAAGACGTGGGTAGCGATGGGCACCTGCCGTACCAGCACCTGCAGCGCCAGGATGTCTTTCGTCGTTGCCACTTTGCGCACCTCCGGCACCAGGTCGGTGGTCGTGCGCAGGACGATCTCCTCCAATTCCTCAGCGTCAGGATAGTTGACGATTATCTTGAAGAAGAAGCGGTCAAGCTGCGCCTCCGGCAAGGGGTACGTGCCCTCCATCTCGATGGGATTCTGCGTAGCCATCACGTAGAACGGGATCGGCAAGTTGTGGAGGGAGTTTCCCACCGTGACGGTGCGCTCATGCATTGCCTCCAGCAATGCCGATTGCGTCTTGGGCGTGGCGCGGTTGATCTCATCGGCCAAGATCAAATTGTTGAAGATCGGCCCCGGCTCAAACCGAAAGAAGCGGTTGTCCTGCTGGTCCTCCGCTATGACGGTCGTGCCGGTAATGTCCGCCGGCATGAGGTCGGGCGTAAACTGAATGCGGCCGTACCGCAAATCGAGCACCTCGCCTAGCGTCTTGACAAGCTCGGTCTTCCCCAGACCGGGCACGCCTTCGAGCAGGGCGTGGCCACCGGCAAGGAGGCAGATCATGACGTTGTCAACGACGGCCTGCTGGCCAACGATTACTTTTCCCAACTCGGCGCGAATGTCCTTGGTGAGTGCATGGAAGTGGTCGATGCGCTCTTCTGTTGGCCGTGAGATCATTGTGACTGCTCCAGCGCGTTCGATAAGGCGTTAAAGTATTGTTGGACATAGTCGGCTACCATCCACGGCACAAAGTGACTCGCGCCGCCCGTGGAGATTATGGCGTTACCTGCGTCGGTAACACCATACTGGGCCGGGGCTGAACCTGGCCCGGGCACAACCACCGGCGCACGTTGCGGCGACCAGAGCGACGGGCCAATCCCCCTGTCCGCCAAGACTACCGATGGCTTCTGTTGAATTTGCAGGCGGGGCGCTTCCGGTCCCGGATCGAAGGACTGCTCGCCGCGGTTGCCGCCGCCTTGGCTTGGGCCGCCCGGCGCGGACTGCAGTTGCCAGGAATCTTGCTGCTGCGCCTGCCCCGGCTGTTCCGCCACGCCGGCTGTGTTGAACGCCTGCTGTGCCTGGTTTCTCTGCTGCTGCGCATCGCTCTGTTGCGCCCCTGATTCTTCGCCGCTCGCGCCGGCGCGCAACTGTTCAGCCTGCTGCTCCAACTGTTGCTGCGCCCGGATACGCTGTCCGCGCTCCTGAATGGCATCGCTTAGTTCCTGCAGTTCACGCTCCGTCGCGGGGTCGTTGTACGATGCGACTTCCCTGCTCACGTCCGCTAACTCCTGGGCCAGGCGCGGATCGGCCTGTTGCGCGCGTTCGGCCGCCTTGGCAAACGCATCGGTCATGTCATTGCGGTCCTCTCGCGAGAGGTCTCGCACCTGCCGCGCCAACTCTTCGAGCGCTTGCGCCGCCTGCTCGTAGTTGCCGCGCTCCAAGTTCTGGCCGGCTTGGCGTGAGGGCCGGGCCTGCGTAAGCTCTCTGCCTATCTCGGCGAGAGACGTGGCTTGCTGATCGATCTGGGGATTGCGACTTTCCTGAAGCTGTTGCGCAAGATCTGTGAGGTCTGACCCACCTTCCTTGTTCTCCCCCACCTCCCCCTCCTCAGCGGCCTGAGCCTGCTGGGCGGAATTCTGTTGCTGGTTCAGTTCAGCCTGCGTGAGTAACGGCTGGTTCTGGCCCTGCTGGGCCCCTTCCTGCGCCGCAACCGGTTCCGCAAGGTCCTTTGCCGCCACGGGAGTATCGGAATCTTCGCCGACCACGAACGCATCCGGTGAGGTCTGCTCGATGAGCGTGCCTTCACGCACTGCCGCTACCTGGTGCGCCAAGGGGGCAAGCGGAGCGAGTTGACCGGCCATATAGGGAAACACCTCCCAGAGAAAGAGCGCCACCAATGCCAATGCCAGGAGAAGCACGTCTCGCTGCGGGATCGCAAGAGGAAATACCTGTCTCGGTTGGATTTCTGCCGCGTGACGGCTGGCATCGTCGAGGAGCAATGGGCGAAACGGATTCTCATCTGTACGCCCCAGCATTTCTACCGCCGTGGCAAGACGTTCGGACAGCGACAGACGCTCATCGTAGGCCTTGGCGACGTCGAGCGTGTTGAGACGGCGCATCACCGCAGGGACGACCAAGGCGAGGAACACGCCGATTGCAAGGAGAAAGCAGACGGCAAAGACCGGAAACTGCGGCACAAGCAGCGACCCGATAAGCGAGAGACCCACGTAAAGCAGTGCCGCCACCCACAAGGCCCGGACTAGCCGCAATAGCACCGCCAACAGCCGCAAGCGCCGGCCAAACTGCGAAATCCGGTTGACGTAGCTCGCCGCCGAGGCAACTCCCTTCCCGGAGAATTCAGCAGTTGCTGAGGCTGTCTTCGACGAGGTCGCCACGTTGATTGCTGCTTCCTTTGGCAAGCGACTGCAATTGAGGTACAGCCGTCTGCGTTCTCAAGAAAAGTGTGGCTGCAGCAGCGGATCACCCCCGGCGCACCACATCCGCAAGCGCGCAATGCGCCCCGCACAACCAGCGCAGCGCAGAGTTGCAGCCTGCCCCGGCCCGCTCTGCTTGCTGACTCAATCTTACCTGAGAAGCGTGTAGGCGTAAACGCAGTTGCTATTGCGATAGTAAACGCACCAGCAACTGCGCTAGCAGGCGCAGCAGCAGTTGCGCTAGTAAACGTAGAAGCAACTGCGGCAATAGCCGCAGTAGTAAGCGCAGGCGCGATTGAAGCGCCCGAAACGCTATGCTATCATGGCACCCAAACACGCACCTACCTTGGCATCTCAGATGTGCTGTGCCAATTGCAGGAGGACACGATGGCAACAGAGTCCGGTAACACAATCGAAGCCCTGTTGGAAGAACAACGGGTCTTTCCTTCGCCAGAAGAATTCGCAAAGAACGCCCATGTCAATGCCGATGACGTCTTTGCGCAGGCCGCGGCCGATCCGGAAGCATTCTGGGCTTCCGTCGCGGAAGAGTTGCACTGGTTCAAGAAATGGGACCAGGTGCTGGACGAATCCGATCCCCCTTTCTTCAAGTGGTTCGTCGGCGGCAAACTCAACATTACCCATAATTGCCTTGATCGCCATTTGACCTCGTGGCGGCGCAACAAAGCCGCCATCATCTGGGAAGGTGAGCCCGGCGACCAAGTCGTGCTCACGTACTACGATCTGTGGCGCGAGGTGAGCAAATTCGCCAATGCCCTCAAGGGTCTGGGCGTCAAGAAGGGCGACCGTGTGACGCTCTATATGGGCATGGTGCCGGAGCTTGCAATCGCCATGTTGGCGTGCGCCCGCATAGGCGCCCCGCATAGCATCGTGTTCGGCGGCTTTAGCGCCGAGGCCCTTGCCGACCGCATCAATGATGCCCAAGGGAACGTGCTCGTCACGTGCGACGGCGGCTGGCGGCGCGGCGGCATCGTGCCGCTAAAGCAGATGGCCGACGAAGCAGTGGAACGCAGCCCCACAATCGAGAACGTGGTCGTTGTCAAGCGCATTGGTGACGAAGCCGGTATCGAGATGAAAGAGGGCCGCGACCACTGGTGGCACGAGTTGATGGACTCCGCCGCGCTTCGCTGCGAGCCGGAGGAGATGGACGCCGAGGACATGCTCTACATCCTCTACACCAGCGGCACCACCGGCAAGCCCAAGGGCATCGTGCACACCACCGGCGGCTACTCCACCCAGACCTACCTCACCACGAAGTGGGTCTTCGACATGAAAGATGAGGACGTCTACTGGTGCACGGCCGACATTGGCTGGGTGACCGGTCACTCGTATATCATCTACGGCCCGCTGCAAAACGGGGCCACGACGGTTATGTATGAGGGAGCGCCGGACTTTCCGGGCCGCGACCGCTTCTGGGATATCGTGGAAAAGTACGGCATCACCATTCTCTACACGGCGCCAACCGCCATCCGTGCCTTCATGCGCTGGGGAGATGAGTATCCGGCAATGCACGACATGTCGAGCCTGCGCCTACTTGGCTCTGTAGGCGAACCGATCAACCCCGAAGCCTGGATGTGGTACCAAAAGAACATCGGCGGCGAACGGTGTCCCATCGTGGACACCTGGTGGCAGACAGAGACCGGCGCGATCCTCATCACGCCGCTGCCTGGCTACACCGCAACAAAGCCAGGCTCGGCGACGAAGCCCTTCCCCGGCATCTCTGCAGCTATTCTGGATGAGGCCGGAAATGAGGTACCGGAGGGCGGCGGCTACCTTGTAATTCAGCGACCCTGGCCGGCAATGCTGCGGACGATCTATGGTGATCCCGAACGCTTCAAGGAACAGTATTGGAGCCGCTATCCTGGCATCTACTTCACCGGTGACGGCGCCAAGATAGACTCCGATGGCTACTTCTGGGTACTCGGCCGCGTGGACGATGTCATGAACGTGGCGGGTCACCGTCTCTCGACGATGGAAATCGAAAGCGCGCTGGTAGACCACCAGTCGGTGGCTGAGGCCGCCGTCATCGGCAAGACCCACGAACTCAAAGGCCAAGCGGTCTCCGCATTCGTGCTTCTCAAAGATGGGGTTGATCCGGGCGATACCCTGCTCGATGAGCTGAAGAAGCACGTTGCGAGGAAGATCGGCCCCATCGCGCGGCCGGACGACATCTTCTTCACCGCGGACTTGCCCAAGACCCGCAGCGGCAAGATTATGCGCCGCCTGCTGCGCGACGTGGCGGAAGGCCGCGCCCTCGGCGACACCACGACGCTGCTCGACGCGAATATAGTTGAAAATCTGCGCGGGCAGTACGAGGATTCAGAAGGTTGAGAGAACTCAATTCTGTCTTCCACATACAACTGGGGCTTGTACAGTAGCTAAAGCGATGGGCTCAGCGGAATTCCTGCTGAGCCCATCACTAGTTAATTAATTCAAGAAACCTCCCCTGGCCATATTGGCAGCGGAGGCCTTATTATTCAAGCGGGATATCTGGCGCAGTCACATTGGCTGCAAACGCGCGCAGTCAGTGTCTATGTCAGGGCAACTCCAACCGGCTCTGCTGCCACGGGCTCTTCCTCGCTGGGATTGAGCCAGCGTTCGCCGTAGTCTCGCATCATATCCAGCACCGGCACCAAGGCGCTGCCTTTTTCAGTGAGCGTATATTCCACACGCGGTGGAATTTCGGCGTAGGCCCGGCGCGTGATAATTTCCTCTTCCTCAAGCGTACGGAGGCGTTCAACCAGAGTGTTGGGACTGATACCTTCAAGAGATCGTTCAAGGGCGCAGAAGCGGCGGGGGCTCTCGGCGAGGTCTCGCAGAATGAGTAACGTCCAACGTCCGCAGATCAAAGACGCCGTCCGCGCAATCGCGCATTCCATGTCTTTGTCAGAACAACGAGTGGACATGGTTACAGCCGCTCTCCATAGTGGGCAAATCGCCCACCCTTGCACGCGCACCACTTATTTTCGATTGTAACGCAGCCCTTAGGGGACGGTCAAACTGCCCGCAAAAGCAAATGCGCGCTGAGCGGCATGTCAACTACCTCAATGGATAACTACAACTCAATGTGAGCGCGCCCTTATTGACGACTATACCTCTCATACGCTATAAGTTGTCTGATGTAACGGAGAAAAGGGAGACTATGCTAAAGCGAACTGGACTTCGATTAATCTTTGCGCTCTTGGTATGCCTGGCGCCGGCGTCGCCGGCAGCGGCATTCTCGTTCATCGTCGAGGAAGAAGACGGCTCCCTGACCAATCTGACGCGATTTCGCCCTCCTGCCTTCCTGCGCGAGCATTCGGAATACACAGTGACGCGGGTTGAATACGGCAACGCCACCTATTACCATCCGTCTCTCCACGGCGACACGATGGCAAACGGCGAACCGTACAACCGGTACGACCCAATCATCGCCGCGAGTCCCTTCTTTCCGCGGGGCTCGGTGGTGCGCCTTACCCGGCTTTCGACAGGAGCAGCCATCGTCGTTATCGTCAAGGACCATGCGCCATCGCCGGGCTTCATGTGGATCGATCTCAGCGAGGCGGCGTTTATTCAACTGTCCCCCTTTATTACCGGTCGCTTTGACGTTCGCATGGAGATCCTGAGCCGGTGACCGCAGAACAGCACCCCTTGACCAGAGAATTGCCTTGAAAAGCACTGAAATCACCATTGAAGCGCTCACGCCGGTGCCCGAGCACGTGCTCGGCATCCGCGTAGAGCCAAACATGCTCACCTACGGCCCGAGCGAGATTCTGCTCGCCAAAGACGGCGCCGAAATTGGCGGTGTGGTGCGCCTTGCCCTGCGCCAAGATGCCCGTCGCCGCCACGGCCTGATCGCCGATCTTTCAGTGCACGAGGACTACGCGCGGCAGGGACTTGAGGAAGCGCTCATTGCCGCGGCCGAAGCGCGCCTGAAAGCGCTGGGTGTGACGAAGATCGACGCCATCGTGCGCGACGGTGAAGGGGCCACTGTACCTTTTTACGAGCGCGGCTACTGGGCGTCCCGCAAGATGGTGCTGCTGACGTGGGATCTCCGGTCTCTTAGCGATCTAGAGATCAGCCACGAATTCACTATCGAACAGCACCCCGCCCCCGAGCCGGAGTTTCTTACTGACTTCATTCTCACCAGTTATCAACCGTATTGGCGCTGGTGGAAGGAGTACAAAGAAGACACGCGCTGGCACCGCGTCGAGTATCCCGCCGCACCGGAAGCGCCGCCCAGCGAGGAATTGGGTAAAGAAATGCGCGCCCGCGTGGCAACGCGAGTCGCTGCGTTTGGCAAGGAAGCGCCCCAAACACTCTTCACCGCGCGGCTGGACGGCGAATTTGTCGGTCTCTGCGATGCCAAAGCTGTGGACGATGACATCACGTTCGATTGGGGGTTGCTTGTGCGCCGCGACTTTGGCGGCCGCCGCATTGGCTCGGCGCTGCTCTGGCACGCCCTCCACTGGCTCAAGACACAGGGGCTACACACCGCCCGCATTATTACTACTTCCGGTCTCGACGACTACGATCCGACAGTATACCTCTACTCTATCGCTCATGGCGGCGCGATCCGGGCCGAGTACCTGAACCTGGTGAAAAGAAAGCTCTATAACGCGGCTGGTTCGGAGAGCGAGGAATAGCTCCCCACCCGGCTCGCCCGGTTCGTTGCAGGAATTCTGCCCGTGATCGCACGCAACAAGGGGTGTCATTTTCGCTCCCTTAGAGAAGGCCTCCCCAGGCTTGAAGCCTTCACTAATTGCGGGAAGTATGGTAGGCTAAATCCGAAAACAATAACTGTGAATCGTTCTAGCTATCGCAATTAATAGCGCCACATTGCACATTACAGGGAGCAGCAATCATGGCCTTTACCGTGCAGGACCTCAAGTTCGGCAAGGACGCGCTTGACGGCATATCGGAAAAGACGGTTACCGTACACCACGACACGTTGTATGCCGGTTATGTCAATAAGCGCAACGAGATCGAGGAAGGCCTGAAGGACGTCGACCGCTCCAAGGCCAATCAGGCTTACAGCGCGTACCGCGCCCTGAAGCTGGAAGAGACGTTTGCCGCGGACGGCCAGATCTTGCATGAGCTCTACTTTGACACCCTCGGTGGCAATGGCGCAGCCGGCGGCGAACTGGCAGACAAGATTGCTGAAGACTTTGGCTCCTGGGATGCCTTTATCGAAGACGCCCGCGCCTGCGCAATGGCGGCCCGCGGCTGGATGGTGACCGCCCTTGATCCGACTGACGGCAAAATCCATAACTTCCTGTGCGACGTGCACAATCAGGGCGGCGTCTGGGGTACCGTGCCGCTGTGGACGATTGATACCTACGAGCATGCCTACTTCATGGACTATGGCAGCGACCGCGGTTCCTACATTACCGCGTTACTCAAGAACGTAGACTGGGACTCGGTGAACGCCCGCTATCAGGCGGCAAAGTGACGCTAGCATCCTGCTGAGATGCAGGCAATTTGCCGCGCCTGTGCGGCAGACAAATATACGAGTATGGATGAGAGGCGCTGGCTTGAAGTCGGCGCTTCTCTTGCTGTACCAGAGCAGCGCACGTGTAAGAGAGAACTGCAGCGCCTGCATGCGCAAACCAATTCTTCAACGGTCTTCTCTCCTCATTTGGAATAACTACGTAATCGTGTGCCATGCACCACTTGCGGCGCGCCGCGCCGCGCAGCCGCGAAACCAAGCCGCAGCATGTTCCCGTGCCCGCTCGCAGCGTACGTAGCCGCCAGTCCGCGCGGCTGCTACAATAACACGGACTGATGCGGTCCAGTTGCGGGGGTAGAAAGGCCGGAGCGGTGACTATCGCAGCAGACATCCAAGACACGTGTGTGCCGAAAGCGTCCCTTGCCGTCTGGAGTCTCGGACAAGCAGGGCTGGTCTTCAAGTCGAGCACAGGCGCCGTCGTCTACGTTGATCCCTACCTTGGCGACTCCTGCAATCAGCTTTTCGGACTTGAGCGCTTGCTTGCGCCTCCCCTGGCAGCATCTGCGGTGCGAGCCGACTTTGTCCTCGCCACCCACAATCACGCCGATCATCTTGACCCGGACGCCTTTCCGGAGATTGCCCGCTACAACGCCACCGCACTCTTTATCGGCCCCTCATCCTGCACCAATGCCATGCGCGAACTCGGCATTCCCGCCAGCCAGACCTACACTCTCAATCACGACGACGTGCTCCATAGCGGCAGCGTCCGCATTCACGCGACATTCGCGCATCACATCTGGGGAGATCCCGACGATGCGCCCGATGCCGTGGGCTACATGATTGACTTTGGGGACGTACGCGCATACATAAGCGGCGATACGGTCTACCATGCCCGAATGGAGGGCATTGCCGACCTACAGCCCCACCTCGCCTTCATCTGCATCAACGGGCGCTGGGGGAACATGTCGGCGCCCGAAGCCGCACATCTCGCCACGGTACTCCGCGCCCAGGCGGCCGTACCAACGCACTACAATATGTTTGCCAACAATACCGCCGACCCCGCTGACTTTGCCAGCGCACTTGCAAGCGAAGGCGGCACTGTACAACCGCTAGTCCTCACACCCGGGCAGCGTGTGCTCTATCCAGAAAGGGATGCCTCGTGAGCCAAAAGAGAGTCCTCAAAGCCGACTGGGCCTTCACCGGCACCGGCGCAGACCTTATCCCGCAGGCCGCAGTCGCGCTTGAAGATGACCGTATTACATACGTGGGTTCGGCAGCAGAACTCGGCCAAAGCCAAATGGAAGGCGCAACGGTCGAGGAGTTTCCGGGTCACACACTGATGCCCGGCATGCTTGACGGACACACCCACCTGAGCTTTACCGCAGGCCGCAACCACGTGGAAGTGGTCGATGAGATCAGCCGCGAGACTGATATGCAGCAGGTGGTGCGCACTGCAGCCAACGCGCAAAAGTGCCTGCGGGCGGGTTTGACAACCGTCCGTGACCTCGGGGGACGCCGTGACGTGGTGCCCACGGTACGCGACGCCATCAACCGGGGCCGAATTGCCGGCCCGCGCATTCTTTCATGCAACGTGCCGATTACGGTCACCGGCGGTCACATCCACTTTGTCGGTTGGGAAGCCGATGAAGAGTGGGAGTTGCGCAAGGCCGTGCGCACGTTGATCAAGCAGGGCGCGGACGTTATCAAGATTTGCGCCAGCGGCGGCAATATGACCGCTGAGTCCAATCCGCTAATGGTGCAATACAGCGCCCGGCAACTCGGCGTGGTGGTGGAAGAGGCGCACAAGCTCGACACACCGGTGGCGGCGCACGCCATTCCCGCTGACAGCATTCGCAACTGCATCGAAGCCGGTATTGACACCATCGAGCATTGCGTTTGGCTCGGCGCCGACGGCGGCTACGACTACGATGCGGAAGCCATGGCAACGGCAGTGTCGAAGGGTCTCACGGTATCGATCACCCTCGCCGGAGTGTTTCGGGGTTACCTTACCGATCTGCCCGGCAGCGAGCTCATGCGCGAGGCCATGGCAATTACCAGCAAGCAGCTAGAGGATGAGCGCGTCGAGATGTTTCGCAGAATCTGGCAGTCGGGTGTAAACCTCATCATCTCCAGCGACGCAGGTGTGCGCTATACTCCGTTCGACGATTACTTTGTCTCGCTGCGCAGCGCCGTAGAATTGCTCGGCATACCCACCAAGGACGTGCTCCTTATGGCCACCCGCAATCCTGCGAAGGGTCTCGGCGTTATCGATGAGCGGGGAACCTTAGAAGCGGGCAAAGTTGCCGATGTGATCGCGGTAGAAGGCAATCCGGTCGCCGACATCAAGACGATGGCGAATGTGAAACTTACGATCGTGGGCGGCAAAGTCATGTTCCGCGACGGCATGATCGTCGCGCCGCGCACTACCGCACTGGGAGTCAGTTAAGGATATTAGGAGCGGTTGACTCGATAAAGCAAAGCTCCGCGTTTGTCCCCTCTCCCCGAGGAGACCTTTGCATAACCCTTGCCGGAGCGAGAAAGTCCCCTCTCCCGTCGAGGGAGAGGGTGCAGAATGCGGAAAAAAGTGAAAGCGGAGCGGCTCCGGTTCCCTCTCCCCCAGGAGAGGGTTAGGGTGAGGGGAATCTTCTCACCTGCCGGCTTGAGTTGTGCAAAGGTCTCCCGAGGGAGAGGGCTAGAGCCTGCCCCGTACTTGATACGGGGGTGAGGGTGAAACATCGGAGCAGAATCAAGGTGAAAGGGCACGTAAGCATGGCGGCGCAGCTACTATCCGATATTCGCATCCGTGAAGTTGAAACGTATTTTACTGACGAGCGTGCCCGGACTCCCCTGAAGTTCGGCGGCGTCACCATGGAGGGCGCCACCCACGTACGGGTGCGGGTCGCAGTGGAGAATCGCGCCGGGCAGGTGGCGGAAGGCTGGGGCAGCATGTTCCTGGCCATAGGCTGGGCCTGGCCTACCGATGCCGTTGACGCCATCGCGCGCGACATGGCAATGCGTCAAGTGGTGGAACGCTATGCGAAGGCCCTGGAGGGCCATTCCAGCTACGCCCATCCCATTGACATTGCGCTCAAGACGGAACCCACTCTTCTCAGCAACGCCGCTGAAACCAGCCAAAGCATGCAGCTTGCGGAGCCGATCCCGGTGTTGGCCTCGCTGGTGTGCGGTTCGCCCTTCGATGGCGCGTTGCACGACGCCTTCGGCAATGTGAACGGTATTTCAAGCTACGACGGCTACTCCGATGAGTTTATGGCGGAAGACCTTAGCGCCTACCTGGGGCCGGAGTTCAAGGGACAGTACCTCGACGACTACGTTCGCCCTGCCTATGTCGCGGAACTTCCCGTTTTTCATCTCGTCGGCGGCCTCGATAAGCTCTGGGAAAGCGAGATCACGGCTGACGACCCGGATGACGGCGAACCGGTCTCGCTCGACCAATGGATCGATCGCGACGGTGTGTATTGCCTAAAGATCAAGCTCCTGGGCAATGACATGGATTGGGACGTACAGCGCACGCTCGATGTGTACGCAATCGGCAAGGAATCGCTTGCGAAGCAGGGGCGTGAGGAAATCTATCTCACTGCGGACACCAACGAGATCTGCGAGACGCCCGACTACATGGTCGAATATCTTGAGCGCGTGCGAGAAAAGTCGCCCGCGGCGTATGACACACTACTCTATGTGGAGCAGCCGACCCATCGTGACCTGGATAGAGCTCCGTTCCGCATGGAGGGCATCGACAAGCTCAAGCCCGTCATCATGGATGAGAGTCTTTACAACCACCGGCAGTACGAGCGCGCTAAGGAGTTGGGCTGGTCGGGCATTGCGTTGAAGGTTTGCAAAGGCCACTCACACAGCCTGCTCTTCACGGCGCTCGCTACCCACGACGGCTTGCCTTACACGGTGCAGGACCTCACCAATCCCGATCTCTCGCTCATTCACTCGGTGAGCTTTGCGGCCCGCATCAATCCCATGATGGGTGTGGAGTGCAACTCGCGCCAGTTCTTCCCGGCATCGAATACAGCAGTGGCAGCGGTCCATCCGCGCATCGCCAACGTGCGCAACGGCGTTGCGCGCACGGAAACGCTGACCGGTACGGGACTTGGCTACCAGGTGGACCGCATCCTCGCGCAGGCTAACGCATAGCGTCAGGTTTGCACGCTAGGTGTGCAAGTGGGGCGTCCGTCGGCAGGGCGGAATTGGAGCACGGGAATCTGTCTTGATTGGCAAGCCTCGAATTACACCGACAAGACGCGCAACCAGTCTGATTGTTGCACTTGCTTTGGCAATCTGCCTGGTGATTTCCGCTGCCGCAACCACACACGGCGCTGCAGACTGCCAGTTCGTTCTCGGTTTCAAGACACTCCGCAATCTCATCGGTCACGACTTGGTTGGGGTTTGTCTTGAGAACGAGCACCACAACACCACCGGCGACAGCGTTCAGCACACCACAGGTGGACTTCTTGTTTGGCGCAAGGCCGATAACTGGACCGCGTTCACCGACGGCTACCGTACTTGGATCAACGGTCCGAACGGGCTCGAACAACGGCTGAACACGGAGCGTTTCCCCTGGGAGCTTGACTTTGAGACCTTTGCCAAGCCGACACCAACGCCAATGGTGACAGAAACAGTTATTGCACTGACTCTGCCTACCGACCGCCCCTGGAGACCGGATGACCCACCCACTGTCGAAACACCTATGTCTGGGCGTGACTTTCTTGCCTTCTACCAGTCATTCTCTAACGCCGAGCTTATTCGCAGCTACTTGAAAGAGTTGGGCCTTGACCAAGACTCGATTTGGGCCAGTGTCATTGTGCGTAGCTACACGCCACTCTTAAGCTTCGCTCGCTGGACAGCGGAGAAACACATTGAAAGAGGCGGGACAATTCCAGACATGTGGTGGTTCCTCTATGCGCACTATCACACGAGGGACTTTTCCGGCGTGCGCCATGCCGTTTGGCCAAAATTGACTAGAACGGAGCGACTGGAGTGGATTGAGAGGGAAATCTGCTCGTCGCGGCCGGAATTGCGGACCAAAGAGGAATGTAACCAATGGCATGGCACTGAATGAGATGGCACTTTGCCTTTGCAGCGCCCACGTTCAATCCTCTGGCAAACGCTCCTTTTCGAACACACACTGTCAAAGCAATTCAAGCTGGAGACACCTCGACAGGCCCTGAAGTTGTTCCGGCTCGAATGCAAGAGGGTAGCGAATGTCTTCTCCCCTACGTTTCGCTGCCGCAGCCAGGTCGACCACAAACATCACCTGACCATTTGGTCAAGGGCCCTATAGCGAATCGCCGCCGTCAACGTCCAGGCACTGCCCCGTGACCCAGGCTGCCTCGTCCGCCGCAAGGTACACGGCAGTCAGCGCCACGTCGGCCGGATGGCCGCTGCGGTCCAGCGCCGGCGGTGGCGGTCCGGCATTCTCTGCGCCGCGTGAATCCCCGATAGCTCCCGGGCAAATGCAGTTTACGCGAATGCTGTGCTCGCGGTATTCCCGCGCGAGCGTGCGCGTGAGTCCGACGAGCGCCTCTTTTCCCGCCGCATAGCCAACGTTGGCTTCCCGACGAGTGCGCGAGGCCGCCGAGACCAGCAGGATACTGCCGCTGCCCTGCGCCACCATGGACGGCAGGACTGCATGACAAGTGAGGTACGCCGTGTCCACGTTTATGCTGATGAGGTACCGCCACTCCTCAGGGGCCGTCTCGTGCAACTTCTGGCCGCCGTAGGCATAGTCTCCGAGATTGTCGAAGAGCACGTCAATTCGGCCCCATCTGTCGAGGGCGGCTTGGGCCATTGCAGCCGCCCCCGCGGGCGTCGCCAAGTCCGCAGTCGCAATTGCCGCCTCGCCGCCGCGGTCTTCGATTTCCTGTGCCAAAGCCGCGAGCGGCTCCGCGCGACGAGCAACCAACAGCACCTTCGCCCCCTCACGCGCGAAATGCAGAGGCGTCGCACTGCCCATGCCGCCCCCGGCCCCCGCAATTACCGCCACCTTTCCTGTTAAGCGACCCGAGACTTCTTGATTTTCCATTTTTGTTTCTCCTCGGCTAGAAACCAAACTCCTAATCCACAATGCACGTTATCACCAAGTGGCGATTCTCCGGTAGCGCAGGTTTGCAACCTGCGTCCTATACGCACCCAGCATACTCTCAATAAATCGAAAATGTCCCCAGACTTATCGCGCTCATTACAAGACCAATTCCCCGGTTGCGCAGGTTTGTAACCTGCGTCCTATACGCACCCCAGCATACTCTCAACAAATCGAAAATGTCCCCAAACTTATCGCGCTCGTTACAAGACTAATTCCCCGGTAGCGCAGGTTTGTAACCTGCGTCCTATACGCACCCCAGCATACTCTCAATAAATCGGAAGTGTCCCCAGACACAACGCACTTGTTACAAAACCAATTCTCCGGTAGCGCAGGTTTGCAACCTGCGTCCTATACGCACCCCAGCATACTCTCAATAAATCGGAAATGTCTCCAGACACAACGCACTTGTTTCAAAACCAATTCTCCGGTAGCGCAGGTTTGTAACCTGCGTCTTCTGCGTCACGCCATCGCATCACACCAGAAGCCGTCATACTTCCACGGGTCTTGTACCAACCCACGTCTCAGTGAATTTGCCAGAATGTACCGTGATTTCTCATCAAATTCCACCTCATCGCGCACAATCCGGTCATAGGATTCCGCTTGCCATAGTTTACCTTGCCGCCCTCGGGCGAGATTGATTTGGCGAGCACTGTGCCGCTTGACGCTATGCAAGATCACACTTAGCGAATACCACTCGTTTGGACCGGAGAGCAAAGGAGACGCAAGCACGTGCGCATGATCCGGCATCACCGTAAACACATGCACACGCCATTTTACTTGATGCCAATGAAGAACGGCCTCCTTCACCAATGCGCGCTCACCCATGCGTAGCTAGGGCCTGACACTAGTATCAAGGCGAAAGGTAAGGAAGTAAGCAGAGCCGCCCAACTGCCAGTGAGGGAGATTTCTCTTCTTGGTCGTGAGTGCCAAGCGCGCAGGTTGCAAACCTGCGCTACCGGAATCTACAGACCCTTTTCGATTCACCATGACACCCGCGTTGCCGACGTACTCATTTCCGCATGGCCTCGTTTTTGGCTACGCTTGCGCAGGTTGCAAACCTACGCTACCGGAATCTGCGGTCCCATTTCGATTCACCTTGACACTCGCGTTGCCGACATACTCATTTCCGCATGGCCTCGTTGCTGGCCAAGCGCGCAGGTTGCAAACCTGCGCTACCGAGTCAGAATGGTGTCGATCAATTCATCACTGTTTCAGTTAACTCAAACTTGCTAAAAGCCTGGAGATACAGATAAATGTCTACTTGCCATTCGGGATCGAGCAGGTTGCAAACCTGCGCTACCAGAATCTACAGACCCTTTTCGATTCACCTTGACACCCGCGCTGCCGACATACTCATTTCCGCATGGCCTCGTTGCTGGCCAAGCGCGCAGGTTGCAAACCTGCGCTACCGGAATGGAGGGGTCTCCCCCGTTTCATCATGGCTCCGGCGTTGCCATGCTTGTTCAGCACCAAGAGGCACAGTTGAATGCTCGTTTGTCGTTCAAGATCGTGCAGGTTGCAAACCTGCGCTACCGTGGGCAGGACTTACGCCGCGGCTGCATAGAACGACCTGCAATATGCCCTGCCTGCGCCATTATCCCTCCGCCTTGTGGTAAGTATGCGTCATTGCCGCTTCTGACTCCGCCACGCCGGAGAGCACGTCTACGTGGCGCTGCAGGCGCATGCGCTCTTTCAGCGGCGCGTCGGGGTCTTCTAGGGCTTGGTAGACGACGGAGCCTTCACAGTCGGCCGGCAGCGGCAAGTCCATGAGATAGCAGACCGTGGGCACCAGGTCCTTGAGACTCACGTTGCGCTCCAGCACGTGGCCCTGCTTGACACCCGGCCCCGAGAGCGCAAAGAGGCCGCGCATATCCCCCATGCCCTGGGTGGCGGAGGGAAATTGCGGCCCGTGTTGGGACCCAAATTCGTCAGCGTAGCAGAACACCACGTCACCGGTAGTATCGCCGTAGAGATCGAGGAAGCGGGCGTTCTGTTTCTTGAAGGCAAAGCCGATTGGCTTGAGGCCCGATTCAGAATCCGTATAGTCGTAGAGCGCCTTGATGATCTCATTCTGCACGGCGACATAGTCTTCCGGTTCTACAATTCCTTCAGGATCGCGCCCTTTCAGGTTGACCCAAATGTAGGAAGAGCCGCTCGCGGCCGCCCGTGTCTTCGACCAGTCCACCTGTTTGCGCCCGGTATACATGGCAAAGTGCGCTACCGCGTCCGGATCATCCTCTTCATTGAGCACCGTAAGGCCTGCATCGATGAGGATCTGGCCGGGGTTGCACTTGTAGCCGTTCGCTTTCGCGCCGTGATCGGAGACATACGCATAGAGTGTACGGCGCGGCGCCGCTGCCGCCATATCGCCGAAGGCGCGGTCCAAGCTCTCGTACATGCGGGCCTCGACCTCCTGCCAGCGGCTAAGGCTCTCCGCATCACGGTTGAGCGTTGGGTCGACCTCACTGGCAAAGAGGTGATAGAAGTAATCGGGCGTATGAATGTGGATGAAGAAGAGGTCCCAGGGCTTCTGCGCGCTGCTGTCAGCGCGACGCATCAAGTACCGCGCCGCATCGGCAAACCACTGGTGGTGCATGTCGCACAGCTCGATGAACGTGTCTGCGTCAAACCACCCCATACGGAAGGTGCGCAACCCGAGGTACGGCGCCGGCAGCCCACGGCAGTTCCCCTTTTCATGAATCTCGCGGTCCAAGCCCTCCGGATACGCTGAGCCATCTATCTGGCAAAGTGGCGTGACAAAGAGCGTCACGGTCTCGCCGTCCGCAGACAGGTCCAGCAGCTTCATGCGAAAGACCGCCTCAGTGTCGCCCAACTCCTCGCTGGCAAACTCGCGAACGATGTTGTCGGACCATTCTCCCACCTTCAGCGAGCACATGGCGGTGGCAAGATCACGCTCCTCGCAGACGTGTGCCGTGGTGAAGTCGCCGTGCGAGTCGGCCTCCAACAGCAGGCGCCAGGTGAGCGGCTGCATGGTGTACTTTGGAAAGCGGAACCGCCAGGGCAGTTCAGCTTCCAAGTACTCCACCCCCGCTGCCAAGCCCTGCCAATCATCCGCATCTTCCACCTCGATCAACGTGCCCTCCACATAGTCGTCGGTTGCAAAGAGGGCATCTCCCGAAAAGGTGTAGGCGTGGTGGAACGTCGGATGATCGTGCCACTCGTTCATGGATAGGCCGTACCCGGCAATCTGATAGCCGTCTTGCATGCGTGCCGGCCAGGAGGAGGGCCAGTTCATGACGATAGACTTCTTGCCGATCTTCTCGGCCGCTTCCCACAGGTACTCCGCCGTATGCCAGCGGGAGTCAAAGGCGGCGTGGGTCTCACCAAGCGGCTCCCCTTTCCAATGGACATTGAAGTCAGTGAAGCCTGTCCGCCCCGCCGACGCGCCGGTTGCAATCGTCGTCCAGTTCGGCGGCGTAATTGTGGGGTACGGCACCAAGCAGTTGTCCGCCCACGTGCCGCTTTCCACAAGCTTCTGCATCAGCGGCATGCGCCCCTCGCCCATAAGTCGTTGGAGCGTAGGCAGGATTGGACCGTCGATGCCAAATACAACCAGTTTCTCCGGTGGACGATAGGCCATCAGGTTCTCTCCCTCTCGCTACAGACCCTTCTCAACCAAACCCTCTTTGCACTCGTCATGACCCAACCCCCGATCGGCGCCCTCCAAATCAGAATAAACGAGTGTCAAAGAACGGATGACAGCACTCGGGGAACTCTCTCCGAACCTCGAATATATACACTCGTCCCGCTTTGCCCTCGGCAGTTCGGAAACGCGAAACTGTATAATGACCTGCGGTCCGCGCGCGGCACGGTGAAGTTGCCGTACAGCTACTCTCAGTCTCCCGCCGAAGCCACCGTACCGGCAGCGGCAGCATGATACGGCAGAGCGCTTTCGCCGGCAGCGGCGGCCAGGGCATTCCATGCGCGGAAGAGCTGGGCGTACATGAGGAAATAGTCCTTATGCGTTGGTTCCGTCTTACCTATTTCCGATGAGAGATAGCCATCGTAGCCGTCGCGTTGGAGCAGGCCGAAGAGTTCAGCATAAGGGAAGCCATTGACGAAGTCGTGCATGTGCACGTGGCCGATATGGTGCGCGACTCGGTTATACGTTGAAGCGACCGAACCGGCGACAAGATCGCGGTTATCGCAATTGTAGAGAATCCCGACCTGCGGGTGGTCGGCATGCTCAACTGCGGTCATGGCGAAGTGCCAATAATTGAACTGACCGTGCATCTCCAGCATCACGTTGACGCCGTGAGGCTCGGCGAATTCTCCTAATTCCCGGAGCGAGTCGCCCACATACCGCATCACGTCTTCACGCGGCGGGGGCGTGCCTCCATCCACACCCTCCTTGGGCATATCATTGCCAAAGACCCGAATCTGGCCGGCATTTACGTCTGCCGCCAGCTCGATGAAGCGTTTGCTGCGCTCAACGACCTCGCGACGCTTGGTGGCATCCGGTGTTTCGAAGCGGGAACTGGTGCTGATACCGGCAACTTCCAAGCACGCGTCCTGCACTTGATAGCAAATCGAACGGCGCTCCTCCGCGCTCGTCTCCAATTCCACGCCGTGCTTGTGACCGGCTTCAGCCCTGAACTCCAGACCGCTAAAGCCGCCGAGACGTGCCATGTCAAGGAGTTCCGACAGTCCCCAGTGCCGCGCCATATTGTAGGTCAATAGACAAAGTTTCATAGCCTTGCTCCCAAGGTTGCATAAGGTTTCCCGTTGGCACGATAGCGCGCCGCGCGTGCGCCGTCAACATTCTCCGTAGTGTGAAGCAATGAACTCTGCTGGGCGCCGGACTGTCGCAATCGGGGCTTGCCAGCGAAGGTGGACCGCTGAATCCGGGAAATTCACTAGGCACGCCCGCAGCCACCCGGGAGACCTTTGCGAAACCCTTGCCGAGGCGAGAAAGTCCCCTCTCCCGCCGGAGACCTTTGCGTAACTTCAGCCATCGGCGCAAGAATTACTCCCTCTCCCGGCGGAGGGTGTCTCAAAAGTGCATTGCTCAGTGTAGACTTGCCCTTCGACAGGCTCAGGGCGAACGGAAAAGGCAAATCCCGTTCGTGCTGAGCGTGCCTGTCCTGAGCTTGTCGAAGGGTCGAAGCACGATTTTGCTTATTGAGTCGACTTATGAGACAGCCTCCGGCGGGAAAGGGTGCAGAATGCGGAAGAAAGTGAAAGCGGAGCGGCTCTAACCCTCTCCTGGGGGAGAGGGTTAGAGCCGCTCCGTACTCGATACGGGGGTGAGGGGGTCTTCTCACAAAACGGACCAAGTTGTGCAAGGGTCTCCCCGGGAGGTGGCAAGATCGGCAAACTTCTGGATAAGGGTACTCAATCCCTGAGCGGTCGAGTATGATGAATTTAGAGGCGCAGAAGTTTGGAGCGTGCCCGCATGGAGCAGACCGGCAGGCAAGTAAACGTAAGAGTCATTCCCCGCCCCGCACCGCGGCGAAGGAGTCCCTCAAGGCTGCCGCTCTGGGCGTTGCTGGCGGTATTTGGTGTGCTGATTGGCGCCTTTGCGGTTTCCGCGAGGGTGGGATTGCCCTTGCCCGCTTTGGATCGAAGTAACCCGCTCGCCGACTTCTCCGGCACGCAGGAACAACAGCGACGTGACGCGGTGTCCTCAGCACCGGAGTCTGCTGTTAGTCTAACCGCTACCGAGAATGAACTTGCCCCACCAGTTGTGGAAGAACGCGCGCAACCGGCGCCGCTAACCGTCTCAGAACCAAGTTCTGCCCCGCTGCCCTCATCCACGCTGCTCTTCGGCCTGCGGCACGAGTACCAGGGGTGGAACAATTGCGCGCCAAGTTCTGTAGGAATGGTGCTCAGTTTCTTCGACCGCACGGAGGCGCAAGCAGAAATCGCCCCCATCCTCAAACCTGATCCTAAAGACAAGAATGTCAGTCCCAATGAAATCGAAGCCTACGCCAGAAGTATTGGGTTTCAAGCTCACGTCGGCGTTGGCGGCGACATCCAGGTGCTAAAGCAACTCTTAGCTGCCGGCATTCCCGTTATCGTTGAGATCTGGTTTGAACCGAGACCGGATGACGGAATGGGTCATTATCGCGTGCTCTTTGGCTATGACGAACAGAATGAGACCTTCAACGCGCACGATTCCTTTGTGGGGCCTAGTCTGACCATGACCTACGACGAATTGGATGCCATGTGGCACGTTTTCAACCGGACCTACGTAGTAATCTACCCACAAGAAGATCAGCCTACAGTGGATGCAATTCTTGGCGAGAACGCAAAGGGCACACAGATGTGGCAACGTACCTTACGCATCGCCCAGGAAGAATTAGCGCAGGACAGGAATAATGCGTTTGCCTGGTTCAATCTGGGCACGAGCGCGCTCAAACTCGGCGACACGTATCAGGCCGCCCAAGCCTTCGACTGGGCACGCCAACTTGGTCTGCCCTGGCGCATGTTTTGGTACCAATTCGGTCCCTTCGAAGCCTACATGGCGCAAGGCCGCTACCATGACGTGATTGCACTCGCCGAAGCAGGCATGGAAGACGCGTCCATTGAGGAGTGGTACTACTGGCGCGGCCGCGCACTGGAGATGACGGGAAATTCTGAAGGGGCCCGCAGCGACTTTCTTTCCGCGATTGCATTGAACGCAAATTACGTCGCCGCCAAAGAAGCGCTAAGAAACAGACGGGAAGCCTAAGCGCTCGGTTGCCAGCTTTACCTTGGCCCAGCAACTCCACCTAGTAGTGAATGTCCTTCCCCAATGCCTTCACTCCCGCGGAGAATTGGTCGATGGCGCTGCTCAGCATGCTGCGCGCCTCTCGATCCGAGGCAGCGCGGGCAACAAAGTCGACCGGCATATGGGTGTCAGTGCGCAACGCGACGTACCCTTTTGCATACAGACCGGGATACTGCTGCATTGCTTCTTCAATGAGGGGTGAAATATCAGATTCGCTCATGTTGACGAACAGGCGGCGCGCAGCGCTCTTGATCTCAAGCGACTCCGATATCGCGGTAGCAACATAGCGATCGAAGAGCGCCTCCATCTCACGCGGTGGACCCGGGAGTATGAAGAACGTCGTGTCGGCCTTACTGACCTGAATGCATGGCGCCCAGCCCGCGGGACTCGCCGACACGACCGCACTCTCCGGTACTGTGGCCATCTTCCTTAGCCCCGGGCTAAGCTCGTCTTCACTGATTTGCCGTCGGCGCATGTAGTCTTCCAGTAGACCCTGGTCCTGATACGTTCCCTCACCGAGAAGACTTGCAAAGGCTTCCACAGTGAGGTCATCGGGCGTCGGGCCGAGGCCGCCAGTGACTACTACAAAGTTTGTGCCATCGTCGGCTGCGCCCTGCAGCACGGGGACGACTTCACCCAAGGTGTCGGGAATCACCGTAATCTTCCGCACTTCTGCACCCAACTCCGTAAGCTGCTGTGACAGCCAAAACGAGTTCGTGTCCTGAATCCGACCCAGCACGAGTTCGGTGCCAATTGCAATTATCTGCACAGTCGGGATTTTGGGATCAGTCACGCCCTTGGACCTCCTCTAGGAAAAGAAAGGCAACCGCAACCCCTCCAAGGGACTGCGCACGTTTAAGATGTTCTTCTTCGTCTTGATATACCAACTCTCGATTTCCGCCAGACGGGACTCAGTGGTAGGCAGAACCACAGGCACGCTTACGCCCCGCACGGTGTTTCTCACAGCAAAACTGTAGCGAGGACTGAGCAGCATGAGACTGGGCACCTCTTCGGCAAACGTGCGCTGAAAGTCCACGTACATCTGCTTCCGCTCGTTCTGATCCAGCGTGTGGCGGGCATTCTGCAGCGCCTCATCAACGCGCGGATCGATAAACCCGGTGAAATTCCAGCCGCTCTCGATTTGGCTGGAATGCCAGGTCACGTACGGATCGGGATCCAAGCCATTGAGGAGCCACGTATACAATGCCATATCAAAGTCATGGGTGAGCAGGTAGTCATTGAGCAGACCGGAAGGGCCCGCGACCTGAACCACCACTTCGAATCCAACTACACGCAACTGATCCTTTATTGCTTCCGCGAGTTCGACCTGTCCCGGCAAGTCCGTGGTCAGCAAAGTCAAAGAGAGGCGGGCCTCACCCCTCACGCGTATTCCGTCCGGGCCCCTCGTCCAACCCGCCTGCTCCAAGAGCATCCTGCTGGTACCAGGGTCATAAGGATACCGCTGCACGTCCGTCGTATACGCCCAGGAAACCGGCAGAATCGGCCCTTCAAGCGGATCTGCCGTCCCTCCCTGCACATCGCTGGCAAGAAAACTGCGATCAATGGCATGGGCAATTGCCTGCCGTATCGTTCTATCGAAGAACGGTTCGCGGCGCAGGTTGAAGTAAAGCACAGTGTAACCTGCCAAAGGCGCGCTGTACTCCTGGACATCTGTCAATTCACCAACACGCGCAATCTCAGATGTCGGCAGATAGCTCACGCCTTCCACCTCACCGCGCTCCAGCGCCGTAATTGTAGCCTTTGCGTTTGGGTAAAACTTGAACTTCAAGAAGCGGATCCGCGGTCGATCACCGAAATACTGGTCATTAGCTCTAAGGAGCGCGAATTCTTCCGTGAACTCTACAATGCGGTACGGGCCGGTGCCTACCGGTTGTAGATTGAACGGCGTCAGAAACACTTGGTCGACGCTTACCCCATCCAACAAGTGTTTTGGCAAGATCCCCATCGTCGCATACTCGAGCAGCGGCAAGTAGACGTTGTTGAGCAAGTAGATACGGACGCCGCGGTCGCCTTCCCGCTCCGCTCTTACATTTTTCCAGACGGGGTCGTTGCGCACCGGGCTTGTCAGCAGCCCGTAGGTAAAGAGCACGTCATCCACCGTAAAGGGCGTGCCGTCATGCCACGTCACACCATCGCGCAGAAAGAAGGTGTAGGAGCGGCTCTGGGTATCAATTTCCCATCTCGTCGCGAGGTCGGGCGCAATAGTCCCGTCTTCCGCATACCGCGTCAGACCATTGAAGATCAGCGAAGAAATCGTGCGCGCCGAGTCGTTCTTTGCCAGCATCGGCACAAGCGTTGGAGGAGGCCCAAGCGTGCCTTCAATGTACGTGCCTCCATAATCGGGGACGTCTTCGACGGTCGCAGCATAGGCGAAATATGTGAGCAACGCTGCGGCAAGCAGCGCCCCAATGCCACCGACAATGACTACCCCGGCAACGCGGGAGGACGCGAGCGATGGTTGCTCAGCCATGCCTCACCCCTGCAAGCATGCTAAATGCGCACTAGGATGACGGAAACGAGGATGAATAGCACCGCGAGCCCGATCGTGACATTGAAGAGTAACCGATCGACGCCGCGACGTGTATTGTGGATGCTATCTGAGCCACCGAATGCTGAACCCAACGCAGCACCGCGCGCCTGCAAGAGCACGGCGGCTATCAGAGCGACAGAGAGAATAATCTGGATTGCTTGGAGATATTGTTGCACGAGTGAAGCTCCCCTAACTTTGCGATCCCGATCCACTATGGCAATTGCGCCTTTGAGAGCGTTTGTATCTCAATCGAACTACCCGCTGCACGACGATATGGGAGTTGCGAAACATCATCCAACTCCCCAAACCTAGAGCAGGAGTCCGGAGCTTGATCCATTATACCAATTCTACGTTGTGGTTCGGGCGCACTTCCTACGAATTCATCCACTTGGCTATGTAAATCAGATTGCCCACTTAGCGCACCCGAGCTCGCGGCTGCGCCTGCTGCCGGATCCCGCTTCCAGGTCGAATTGGGCAGGCCAAGCCCATACCCGCGGAAACGCGCTGTAAGGCAGGTGCGGCCACACTCTCACATGGAAGGCCGTATCCTCCCGCCGCCAAACGGTCCATGACTGCTTAGCTCTTGCGCTGCTGGTTTGTGCGGCACTTGGCAGGCCGCTATGCTAGAACGTGTTGTTGCATTCGCCTTGAAGTCTTAATTTTGTGACAAGAGAATGGTGGAGACAGCGGCGTCCACCGGTTGATTAGCACGTTAGGAGAACGCAGCATGTACGAGAAAATCAGCGGTTTTTGCGACGAAATTACGGACGAATTCAGCGAACAGCTTGACGCCATGCAGGCCCTCGGCATCAATTACGTGGAGGTGCGCAATCTTGCCGTCAACGGCAAACCCAAGGCCGTAATTGTCGACCTTTCCGAGGAGGACCTCCACGCAGCAAAGCGCGAACTGGATAGTCGCGGTATGCGCGTTTCAGCCATTGGTTCGCCAATTGGCAAGATTATGGTTACCGATGACTTTGAATCGCACCTAGAGAAATTTAAAGGCGCACTCCGTGCCGCCGACATTCTGGATACTTCCTACATCCGCATGTTCTCATTCTTCATACCGGAGGGCGAGGACCCAAACAGCCATCGGGACGAGGTGATACGCCGCCTGCAAGCCCTATCTGCTGCGGCGAGGCAGCACCGGCCGGACATCCTGCTGTTGCACGAAAACGAGAGCGACATCTACGGAGACACGCCCGCCCGTTGCAAGGACATCTTTGAAGCGGTTGGCGCAGAGAACCTGCGCCTTACCCTTGATCCCGCAAACTTCGTCGCTTGTGGTGTCAAGCCATTCAGCGAAGCTCTGCCCGCGCTGCGGCCCTGGCTCCATTATGTGCACGTGAAGGACAAAGAATCCCAAGCCGGCAAGGTAGTTATTGCCGGTGAAGGAGCTGCGCAATGGCGCGAACTTCTAGGAGCGCTCAAGAATGCGGGGTACGACGGATTCTTCTCGCTTGAGCCGCACCTGCAAGTAGCCGGACGTTCCTTTGGCTATACCGGGCACGACCTCTTTGCCAAGGCCCACGCAGGATTCATGAATTTGCTGGACGAGACAGGCTGGCAGTCCTCCACCACGAGCGCTTCTTAGCTTCTTTCCGTGCCATGGGGATTCCAAGTGCTGCCAGGGCCAGCGTGACGTAGGCAAAGAGACTGGCATAGAAACTGGCCATCATGTAGGGTTTGCCCACGTCGACATTGTGCATGTCAAAAGATGAGTAGAATTCGAAAGCGCTCGTTCGAAAGCCCAAGTAGTCCCAAGGGTCCATAGAGAGGAAACCATCTCGCCAAGTGTGTTGAATCTCCGGCAGTGGGTAGGGATTGACGAAGAGATCTTGGGCCAATACGTACGTATCGCTCCTCAGCAGACTGTGTCCCTGGCTTGAAGGTAGGAGAATTCCTGCGCTTCCATAGGTTGCTTCCGGCGTAATGAGCACTTGGTAAGAATAGTACGTTGCAAGCGCAAAGATAAGGATCAGCAACCAGCGCCGCCACAAGTAGCGCGTAGACCAAACGAGGGCAAATATACCCAGGCTCGCCGTTACCCATGTAAAGGGTACAGCATGGGACATGTGACGAAAGAAGTCCGATGGATTCTCTACATTGGTAAGTGCAGGTCCCGCCTCGGTCAACCAGAGAAGTAACGCGTGTGAGCCCGCCGCAAGCGGAACAAAGAGGAACGCGGGGCGATTTAGCGCTAACCAGACCGTTCCCCATAGGAAGGAAGCCAAGAGCAAGACCAGCAACAACCAGAAGCCAATTGTAGTAGTTCGGAGCTGGACGCTGTAGTAAGCTGCGCCCACGGTAGAGAACCCCTGCCAGTGCTCCAACAGGTTCTCAACCGCAAAGTACGTCGCACGTTGGAGCGGCCATGGCCGCCCCGTTTGCATCCAGGTCACTCCGGCATAGAGCGTGGTCGGCATTGCCGCGACCGCGCCGGCGCCCCACACACCTATTTCCCGCCACCGCGCAATAACCAAGACCGCAAACGTCACGGCAGCATAGATGCCCCCCTCTGGTCGCGTCAATACTACAAGTCCGGCGATAGTTCCAAAGAGCATCCAACGTCGCCAGGAATTATTCTGCGGTACGCTGGCGATCATACCGAGTAACAGCAGATGAAAGATGGGTTCAGGTTCCGCCGCGCCCAGCGCATAGATCTGATACATCGGAAAAAGCACAAGGGTTACTGCGATGCCAAATGCCAAGGCAGCTTCTTTGCAGATATTGCGCACGGCCAGATAAGCAACCAGAGGCAAGAGCACGTTGGCGGCAATTAGCGGCGCGTAGGATCCTGCCGTGGTATGTCCGAAGAGTGCGAAACCCGCCAACATTGCGAGCGGCCAGACTGGCAAGTCGTCAGTCCAAAAGGGAAGCCCACTCCCCGAATCGGCAAATGCTTGATCAAAGAAACGAAATGGGTACCCTTCCCCGCGGGCCAGGGCATCCGCCACCGACCAATACCGCACCTGGTCATCAAACGCGATAGAGATGTACGTCAGAGCTTGCGTAAGACCGACAACGAGCAATGCCCCCACCACGACAAAGGGCGCAAGGGAAGTTGCCGTGTTGACGAGAGCCGACCTAAAGGAGGCTTTTCTCCCTATGTATCGAAAGCACACGCCACCGACCAGCGCATGAAGATAGACAGTTGACAGCCCCACAGTCCCAAGCACCACTCTCCCACCACGCACGCTATGAATGATGTCGCCGATTTCGCTTGCGCCTACCTGAAGAGGCGGCTGCAAGAAGAAGCCCAATGCCGCCACAGGTACAAACGGCATTGTGCTAAATAAGACTACATTCAACGGTACCACGTGCTGGAACTCTTGCTGCCAACGTATTGCAAACGCCAGCCACACCACTGCCAGTGCAACCGGTACCACATAGAGAACGGAAAGCAATTGGACTTCCGCGCTCACAGAGAGCAGGTATTGCAGCGCTCGAAAGAATAGCCCCAAGCCAACTAGCAGCCCAATGACCCAGAGGGCTCCAATTGCTGTCTTGAATCTAGCCGGATATGCCATATTTTCGACTATTCAACCGGTGTGCCCAAGGGCAACAGCTATGCTCTCCGTGCCATCGCCGGGCACGTTGGCAGACGCTGGCAGCATTCCAGTTCAATTGGCGCCTGCCTGGAGTCTCTCCGCCTCTTCGGCCATTTGTTAGTGGAGACATAGACCTGTACGACCAGCCGCCTAACTAACGGGTGGAGGACTGTGCTGCGACTCAGTATCTCGCGATGAAAAACTTCTCAATCAACAATGAGGTCAGACATCCCGGGCAGTAGGGAGCTGCGCCTGTGCTTCAGCCTTATCCTGAAAACTAGGGCGATTTCCATGCCGCCGAGCAAGCTCCCGGTAAATGTCCTCCAAGGTGACGCCGCTCTGCACCAACAGCACCACGCAATGAAACCAAAGATCGGCAACCTCGGCAATTATCTCGTTTCGCTCTTCGTTCTTAGCAGCCAGCACTACCTCTATCGCTTCTTCCCCCACCTTGCGGGCAGTGCGATCAACGCCGCCTTGCAGCAAGTGCGTTACATATGAACCTTCGGGCAGCGACTGTTGCCGTTCACGGACAATGTGAAAGACCTCATCGAGGACCCTCGCTGTTGCTGACGTGAGCTCTTCTTTGTCAGACACCACTATTCCTCGTCGAGAGTGCGGTAGTAACACGAGACATTGCCGGTATGGCAGGTTGGCCCCTGCGGTTTCGCAAGAATCAAGAGCGAATTCTCTTCACAATTGCGGTAGACGCTCACCACGTGTAGGTAGTTCCCGCTTGTCGCGCCCTTCAGCCACGGCTCTTGGCGGCTGCGGCTCCAAAACCACACCTGTCCGGTCTCCAGGGTCTTTGCCAACATCTGCCTGGTCATGAAACCCAGCATCAAGACTTGCATTGTGTGCGCATCTTGGATTACGGCAGGCACCAGTCCCTGCGCATCAAATTGGAGGCGATCAAGGGCAGTCTCCATGGTTGTTACGTTCATTTCGCGCGAGACTCTGTTGCAGGCATCACCTAGTTTAGTCTTTCTTGTGGACATACCGGAATCTGCAAGTCAATTCATTCAAGTGCGAACGATGGTGCATTCCTCGTCCCCAGAATTATACCGCAGGAACACCCGAACAGTGTGGCAATGGCAAGCGCGGGCAGCGCGCGAGAGACGCCGGCACATGCGCCGGCTGCACAGAATTGCGTTTCCCTGCATGGCTGTGCTTGCGCGGGGCCACGCCAATAGCTCTTAACGGAGACTTGCGCCTAGCGGTTGACCTGCGCCTGCAGCGCGCGGCGTTCGCGGGCCAAGGCTTCCGGCCTGCCGCCGACGGTGTCGAGCAAATGCACCAATGCGGGGTTTCTGCCCATGCCCCGCATGATTAGCGAAAGGTTCGGCGCTCGATCAAGCTCAAGCTGTAGCGGCCGGTCCGGCTCAGTAACGGGACTTGCATTCGTCCAGCGAATAGCGGCAAGTCTATCCACGAAACGGGACGCCTTGCGCACATACCGCCCTAGCTGATCGTTATCCCACATTACCGATTGAAACGCGCAGCCGGTATGCATCACAAAACGCAGTGCGGGGAAGGCATCCAGGAACGTGAGAAAGTCGTCAGGGAAGTGCAGCACGGACTCCCGGCCGCCGTTCTCTATCGCGATCGGCACGCCGGGATAGAGCACCAGCAATGCTTGCAGCGCCTCATGGAGGGCTCTGAGATGGTCGTCGTTGTGACCCTTGCGTCTACCCGCATGCATCACATAGAGCGACATCGGCGCATACGCCTCAAAGAATTCGACCGTCTGCACAAGGCGCCTCAAGTAGATCGAGCGCGGAAACGCGGTGACATCGCTCGGCGCTTCTTCAAAGCCTTCATCCGGGAAGAGATTCACCTGAAACTGCAGCGGGGCATGCGCCATCAGCGCGAGGACATCTTGCGTAAAGGTGTCCCACAGGCCCTTGCGAAAGAGTACTTCACCCACTGTCAACTCTACCACTGCGAATTCAAGCCGCTGTGCCGTATGCAGGGTTTCCTGCAACTGCTCAGCCACACTCATGCGGCGAAAAGGCTGTAGTCGAGGATTGAATCCGACTTGCATCGCTTTCAACACACCATACTAGATGTAAAAGGCCCTCCCTCTCCTTGGGCCTCTCGTTCACGCACGCCCCATCGCTTCAACCTTGATCCAGTACCAGCGCTCCATGTCTACCGTCGCTCGGCGCAAGGCGTCACTCGATCCGGTGGGCGAGCATTCTCTTTCTATCCACTTAGATACCGAACCCAAGTAGCCGCTGTCAAGCTGACCGCCGCGGAACGGAGCGCCACTAACCAGATGAACTGCCTTCTTGGATTGAAAGCCTGCACCCGCTAGTGGTACGGCATGAACAAGAGAGCTGCCTAGCTTACGAGTAAGAAACTCTATCCCACTTCTTTGACGAGGCGGGACTTGCAGACTGAGGGAAGTCTCGGTTGCCTTTTCCTGTTGCGACTGGGACTGCTAGACTGAAACGTGGAGGCGCTCGGGTCCCGGTGGGCCTCGCGGTCTTCAAAACCGTCTGCGGGGCGGGCTACTCCCGTCCTGGGTGGGTTCGACTCCCATGCGCCTCCGCTGCACATGACCGGCTCGCTGCTCGCAAACCGCCATGCAGGAAGCAGACTCACGCTCCTCCGTTCGCCAACCACCTCAGCGGACTGGCAACTGACGACATGAGTCGCGAACTAAGCGGGTAGTTCCGGCATCCTGGCACCCATCAAGCTTTGCCAAACGCTCATAGCGGCGTTGCCGGTTTGGCTCAATTATGTAAAGCGCTTAGCCGAAGGCTTGGCGCAAGTGCTCTTGGTTCAGCCGCGCAATTTCAGCGGTGGGGAGTTCCGTCTTTGGATCGGAGTCAGACCACTCATGCAGGACCCAGTGGGAATATCCATTTGCGCGGAGCACGGAGAAGACTTCAGCAAGCGCCGCGTCACCCTCGCCCAGCACCTCCACACAGGTAGCGTTCCCTACCGTGTCGCGAATGTGCACCATGCGCAGTCGCGAGTAGAACTCCTGCAGCACCGCGATACCGTCGGCGCCGCCCCACACTGCCCAGTTGAAGTCCAAACACAAGCCAAGCGATTCTGCGTCAATGCCGGACATGATCCCACGAAACACCTGGGCGCCGTGTGCAAACTCGTGCTGATGATTGTGCAAGAGCGGCATTACACCCCTTGCGGCAGTGAACGCGCATAGCTCCGTGAGGTGCGCTACTTGCAGGTTGATCTCATCCCGGGTCAGCGGGCCGTTTTGCTTTCTTCCCGTGCTGATCACGAGATACTCAGCTCCCACCGTGCCGGCGAATTCCGCTGCGGCGCGCGCCTGAGGCATGGACTTCTCCCTGACAACAACCGGCTCATGCCAGGCGCCGCCCACATGAATTCCTGCCGTCTTCAGCCCATTCCCGTCTACGGCGCTGCGATAAGCCGCAACATCATTGGGGTCGTTCACGTAGGCAAAGCCAATTTCCAAACCATCATACCCCGCTGCTGCCAAGTCCCTGCCAATGATGGGCAAGACTCCGCCAAGGTCCTGCGTCTCCCTCAGCCACAGGCGAGCCTGACAACCGACCTTTAGCGCCATGATGAAAGTGCTCCCAATGTAATGGGTCTGCGCGGTCTTGTATGAGAACGAGAGAATTGAACTTCTGTCGATCCCCGAAAGCGATCAAGGAGGGTAACTCGCCTAGAGTCGCCAATATCCAAGGATGCGTTCTGTGCGAGATTGGTGTACTATGTGACTACTTCCGCGTTTTCCAGAGTGAATTGCGTGCTTCGGAGGATCGTGCAAATGCTGGACATCGTGCTGCGTTTGATTGGTTTTGTAGTGTGGGGATTCTTTTCCGGGCTGCCATTCGTCGTCGCGCCCATGATTGCCATATTTACCAGTCTCGCCATCATGGTCGCAGTCAGAGGAATACTGCGCATAAACTCAAGCAAGTAGACTGCTTACTCTACCTCGATCGAGACGCGCTGGCCCGCATCTTCATTGGCTAAACCGTGTTCGAGCGTAACCCACGGCAGCAGCGCGCACTTGACTCGCAGAGGGAAGTTGGCAACTCCCTTGAGGGATTCAAGATCTTCCATCTCTTCGGGCAGCGCAACGTCTTCCCCACGCATCATGGCCTTGAATTGGCCGCCTATCTGACGCACTTCCTCTCTCGACTTGCCCTGCAGCACCTCGGTCATCATCGATGCCGCCGCGAGGCTAATCGCGCAGCCCGAACCATCGAAATGCACTTCTTTCAAGCGCTCTCCATCTAGCGCTACGTAAACCTCAACATCGTCTCCGCAAAGCGGATTGCTACCCTCGGCTTCGATATCGGCATGCGGCGGCCTGCCCCGATTGTGCGGGCTTTCATAGTGGTCGAGAATGATTTCCTTATAGAGATCGTTCAACTGCATGTCCGAATATCCTCTGTGCCTTGTGTATGCCATGCACCAGCGCGTCTACCTCTTGCTCGGTGGTGTACACATAGAAGCTCGCCCGCGCCGTAGCAGGCACGTTGAACCTGCGCATGAGTGGCTGACAACAATGGTGTCCCGCACGCACGGCTACGGCTTCGCTATCCAGAATCTGCGCAATGTCGTGGGGATGCACGCCGTCTAACACAAAAGAGATGACGCCGGCGCGGGTCTGCAGTTCCCAAGGGCCGAAGAGCTTTATGCCGGAGACTTCCCGTAACTTGTCAAGTGCATACTGGGTAATTTGCAGTTCGTGCTCGCGCACACTTTCCATGCCGAGGTTGGATAAGTAGTCGATAGCCGCACCCAACGCAATCACATCGGCAATATTCGGTGTGCCCGCTTCAAACTTTTGGGGTACGTCCGCCCACGTTGACTCCGTAAGCATGACTTTGCGGATCATACTGCCACCGCCCATAAAGGGGCGCATAGACTTAAGCAAGTGCGGCTTCGCATAGAGCACGCCCACACCGGTCGGCCCCATCATCTTGTGGCCTGAAAACGCCAAGAAGTCGCAGTCAAGGTCCTGCACATCCACCGGCATGTGGGGTACGCTCTGGGCGGCGTCCAGCAGTACCAAAGCCCCGTATTTGTGGGCTTTCTTGACTATCCCCTTAACCGGATTGACAGTGCCAAGCACGTTAGATACATGAGTAACCGCAATCAGCCGTGTCTTCTCAGTTATAAGTACGTCGAGACCGTCCAGCATGAGACGACCCTCATTGTTCACACGCAGGAAACGGAGGTCGGCTCCCTGTTCTTGTGCCAGCAATTGCCAGGGCACTAGATTCGAATGATGCTCCATCTCCGAGATGAGGATCTCATCACCGGCGCCGACATTGTCGGCGCCCCACGCGTACCGCACGAGATTGATGGCCTCGGTGGTATTGCGGACGAAGACTATGCAATCCGGCGACGGGGCATTGATGAAGCGTGCGACCTTTGCTCGTGCCTCTTCGTACGCCGCGGTAGCCTGTTCGCTTATCGTGTAAATGCCGCGATGAACATTGGCGTTATACCGCGTGTAGTAATGCACCAGGCTGTCGATGACCGCCTGCGGTTTCTGAGAAGTCGCTGCGTTATCCAAGTACACAAGCGGTTTGCCATGTACCTGTATCCCCAGGATGGGGAAGTCTTGCCGCACAGCGTGCACATCAAAGCCGATTTCCATTGTGCACAGTCCTATCTAGCGGAGGGCTGCCGGTCTGCCGCGTGGGTCATTCCAGATCCACCAACACATCCTGGCCCTCGATCTTTACATCATATGAATTGACCGGCACCACGGCGGGAAAGGTGATGGCGCGCCCCGTGCAGACATCAAACCGAGCTCCGTGTCGGGGGCATTCCAGCGTCGTTCCGTCCAGTTCTCCCTCCCCCAGCGGTCCTCCGTCATGCGTGCAAATATTGTCTATGCAGTAAACAGCCCCTGCAACACACGCCAAGGCGAAGCTTTCGCCATCGATGTCAACGACAACGGCCCGCCCTTCCGGTATATCGCTTACCGACGCTGCTCTCACATAGTTTGCCATGCGTCAATCCTCTACTTGCCAGCCGGTCATTTTCTCTTGGATCTTGCCTGCAAGCTGCGCCTGCACCCCAGCTACCGAGGTGTGTTCAATTATTTCGGTAAAGAAACCTTCAACCAACATACGCGCTGCTTCATCCTTATCCAAACCGCGCGTCATCACGTAGAAGAGTTCTTCCGGGTCCACCTGTCCGGTAGCCGATCCGTGCGTGCAGCGCACGTCATCGTTGTCGATTTCCAAAATAGGAATTGAATCGGAGCGAGCTCGCTTGCTCAGGAGCAAGTTGCGGTTTTCCTGATACGCATCCGTACGCTTCGATCCCTTGCGGACACCGATTACGCCGGTAAAGACGGCCCGGGAGCGGCCCCGCAGCGCCCCCTTGATCAACAGGTCGCTCGTGCTGTAAGGGGCACGGTGATCTTGCATGGTCTTATAGTCCATGTGCTGCGTGCCGTCAGTAAAGAAGAATCCCCGATGAAAGGACTCCACTCCTGAGCCTGCAAAGCTGTTGTCGACGTAATTCTTGACAAGCCGGCCGCCGGTGGCCGCCAAGATCGTATGCAGATGGCCGTCATTATCAACGCGAAGCCGCTGAAAACCCATCTCAAACACGTGCCGGCCCCAGTCTTGGATAGTGACGTGGCGTACCTGGGCGCCATCTCTTACAATCACTTCGGTAGCCGGGCAGGAAAATGACTGCTCTGCGAGAGATGGGCTCGCGTAGCGCTCTACAAACGTCACCTGACTGCCCCGATCTGCCACAAGCAGGACATGAGGAAAGACCGCAATGTTCTCAGAATTCATCCAGGCAACGAACTGAATTGGGAGCGCAACCGTGGTATCCGGCGGCACGTAACAGAAGATGCCGCCTGAGAAAAAGGCTCCGTGCAACGCGGGGAATTTGCCGTCGGCCGGTGTCACTACGCGTCCAAGGTGTGCCTGTACCAGTTCAGGGTGGGTGTGTACGGCCTCAGCGAGCGGCGCGAGGATCACGCCCTGCTCCTGCAGGGATGCATCGAGCCTCGCAAACGCTACTTCCGAATTAATCTGTACCGCCAAACCGCCCCAGGCATCGCCGGTATCTGTGTGCGGTTGGATAGGTTCCGGCAAATCCGCCGCGGTCGTCGCCTCGATGCCTGCGGGCATGAAGAGCAGCAGTTCTTCCAGCTCGAGTGCACGATAGTCGGTGCGCCGCCAATCCTCATCTCTCAGCGTGGGCATTGGCGTATTTTCATACACCTCCCAAGCCTCCTGACGCAGACTCCGCACCCAGTCCGGCTCGCCGCAAGCTCGCGACACTTCCTGCCAGGCTGCGGCTGTTATTCCTTGCAGGGCCGTCAATGGCTTCTGTTCAACTGACGATTGGCTCACGCTTTTCTTTCCTGATGTATTTCGTGCTTTAAAGACGATTCTTTAGACCCGTTATTGCTCTGATAGTCCCTTCTACAGCAATTGCGCCAGACAGGAGGCACAGTTCGCCATGCTTCCTTGTCTGGCGCTGCGCGCCTCAATTGAAACCGGGATTGGCCGGTCAGGATGCGCTCCGCTTAGCCGACTGCCTTATCCATCTGTAGCTGGATAAGACGGTTCATTTCCACGGCGTATTCCATCGGCAATTCCTTGACAATCGGCTCGATGAAGCCGCTCACAATCATGCCCGCTGCCTCGGACTCGCTCAGGCCGCGGCTCATTAGGTAGAAGAGTTGGTCTTCGCCGATCCTGCTCACCACGGCCTCGTGACCCAGGCTCACCTGTTCTTCTTCAATCTCAATGGTAGGATAGGTGTCGGAACGCGATGCTTCATCCAAAATGAGCGCATCGCAACGCATGGCTGACTTCGACTTCTCCGCACCCTTGTAAATTTTGAGCAGACCTCTGAACGAAGTGCGCCCGCCGTGCTGGCTGATCGACTTGGAGATGATCTTGGAAGAAGTGTTAGGCGCCACGTGGATCGCCTTGCCGCCCGCATCCAGCACCTGACCGTCTCCGGCGTAGGCAATCGAGAGAATGTCGCCTTTTGCGCCCTCCTCCATCAGATAGACACTGGGGTACTTCATCGTGATGTTGGAACCCAGGTTTGCGTCCACCCACTCCATCACGCCGCCGGCATAGACTGCAGAGCGCTGCGTCACCAGGTTGTACACGTTGGTCGACCAGTTTTGGATGGTGGTGTAGCGACAGCGGGCGTTCTTCTTGACAATGATCTCAATCACACCGCTATGGAATGAGTCGGTTGAGTAAACCGGCGCCGTGCAGCCCTCGACGTAATGCACGTACGCGCCTTCATCCACGATGATGAGCGTGCGTTCGAATTGCCCCATCTGTTCGGAATTGATGCGGAAATACGCCTGGAGCGGAATGGTCACCTGCACACCCGGGGGCACGTATACGAAAGAACCGCCGCTCCAGAATGCGCCGTTCATCGCGGCGAATTTGTTGTCCGCCGACGGAATGACCGTACCGAAGTACTGCCGAAAGAGCTCAGGGTGCTGCTCAAGCCCTTCCTCCGTGCTGAGGAAGATCACACCCTTTGCTTCCAAGTCCTTCTGAATTGAGTGGTAGACAACTTCTGATTCGTATTGCGCGGATACTCCCGCCAGGAACTTGCGTTCCGCTTCGGGGATACCGAGCTTATCGAAGGTATCTTTGATATATTCCGGTACGTCTTCCCACGTAGTGCCCTGCTTTTCAGTAGTGCGCACGAAGTATGAAAGATCGTCAAACGGAATTTTGGAGAGGTCCGCGCCCCACTTGGGCATGGGCTTCTTATTGAAAATCTCCAGAGACTTGAGCCGGAAATCGAGCATCCAGTCCGGCTCATTCTTCATCTGAGAAATCTCAATTACGCGCTCCGGATCCAGGCCCTTAGGCGCCTTGTAAATCGCCTGATCGGGATCCGCAAAGCCATACTTCTCTTTGTAGACTCGCTTACTTTCTTGAATATCCTGCTCGGTAACCGCCATCTCAGCACCTACCTCCTTAGGCTTCCTGCGTCTCTGACACAGTTAGCGTCTGCGACGAAGTCAACATTACCTCTTGCAGAAGCACATCGTATCCCTTCGCCTCCAGCTCCTCAGCCAGCTCGAAGCCGCCCGACTGACGTATCTTACCATCCACCATGATGTGCACATAGTCGGGCTTTATGTAGTGCAGAATGCGTGGATAGTGCGTGATGATCACAATTGACATTTCAGGATGCATAATCGAAGAGATGCCTTCACCGACCGCGCGGATAGCATCGATGTCCAGGCCCGAGTCAATCTCATCCAAAACGGCTAGCTTCGGCTCCAGCACGGCCATTTGCAAGATTTCCATCCGTTTCTTCTCGCCGCCGGAAAAGCCGTCGTTTAAGTAGCGCCCTGCAAATTCACGGCTGATCTTGAGCAGGTCCATCTTCTCAAGCAGATGCTTGCGAAACTCCCGCGCGCTGATCTCATCCTGCTTTACCGCCTTGAGGGACGTGCGCAGAAAGTTCAAAGTGCTCACTCCGGGAATCGCGAGCGGATACTGGAAAGCGAGGAAAATGCCTAGTTTGGCGCGGTCATTCGGCTCTCGTTCCAGAATATCCTCGCCGTCGAAGAGCACCTGACCTGCGGTTGCCGCATAGCTTGGATGACCCATCAGCGTGTGAGCGAGTGTGCTCTTGCCGGAGCCGTTCGGCCCCATTATCGCGTGTATCTCACCGCGGTTGACAGAGAGGTCTATTCCCCTTAGAATTTCGTTCTCTTCAATCTCGACGTGGAGATCCTCAATATGAAAAAACGGTTGCTCGGTAGCCATCGTGTTCTAGTCTCTACTCCTCATCTCTGAACTATCTATCGATTTCTGCAACCTGTTATACAACGCTGCCAAGCATCTGCCTGAAAACCTCGTACACCATGCCCGGCTCTTGTTTCACGCAGCGCCTATCCCAAAGCGCCGGAGCGGATGTGAGGCACGGCAGTCAGTTGACCCTGAGTGCCCTGTTTGTTGCTCTGGCTGTGTCGGGCTAGATCCAAAAGGGTGGTATCCCCAAGCGCAAGGCTGAGCTGCTGCTCCAGTCTCCCCCAAAGGAATACGGTGGGGCAGTAATCCACCCGGTCGCAGCACACGCCCTCTTCGGGTTGCAACGAACACGAAATTGGGGCAATCTCGCGCTCTGTAGCCAGGATAACTTGGAGCGCAGTGATCTGATTGGGTGCCTCGGCCAATACGTACCCGCCTTTGGCGCCGCGAATGCTCTCAACCAGTCCATGCTCCTTAAGCGTGGACACAATTTGCTCAAGGTAGCCCAGAGAAATACCCGTCTCCTCAGCAACGCGCGCCAGGGAGAGCGGCTTTCCTTCTGTTGCCATCGCCAGCGCCGTCATAATGACGAGACCATAGTGACCTCGAGTAGATATTCCCAGCATTCTCAACTCCACACCGGCTCACGCGGCGTTATATCCTAGCCACCTTCTAGGGATTAGCGTAGCACGCGCCTCGCAAAAGCGTCAAGGCGCGCGCTCGACAATCCGTTGCACATCACTCTCAGCAGCCTCACAGAAAGCACTGTGGGTCTAACAACCGTTTGCATAGCTAGTCTCATATTGATCCATGCTGGCCTTTGCAGGGGCATAGACCTTTACTCGCACGAGAGATGGGGGTCCAATTGCAATGGCGCGTACATTAGTGCAGCTTCATGCGGCAAATACGGTACAATTTTTAGCGCATAGCCAAACACAGGAGATCCCGCATTAGCACGGATTCAATCAATGTTACGGCTTGTACACCTCAATTTAGATAATAAGTGGCTTCGACATGCGCTTCCCTTTGGGCTGCTTCTTCTGCTGCAAGTAACGCTTGTTCTCTTGCGTGAGCCGGTGCCGATAGTTGGCGATGAGGCAGGCTACTTGGCAAACGCCCGCTACCTCTCCGGTACCGCCCCAATGCCGACACTCTACAAGGCGCCATTCCACTCATTCGGTTACTCCTTATTCCTTGTACCCGCACTCAGGCTCTTTGAGAACCCTTACACCGCATACTCCGTATGCCTCATCATCAATGCGTTCCTGATGAGCACCCTTTATTTTAGCCTCCACTATATCCTTAGTGCTCTGCTAGATGTGCCATCTCGATTGGCCATGATCATTGCAGTTATCACTTGCCTCTATCCACCTCTTCTGCTTCGAGCAAACTTCGCATGGAGTGAAAATGCCTACGTGCCAGCTTTCATGCTCTTGACAGTTCTATTCGGTACTCTATTACGAAATAAGTCAATACTTTACGCAATTGCTTTCGGGTTGCTTTTGGGTTTTATGTACACTATCCATCCTCGCTCTTTGCCACTCTTGCCCACGGCTGCACTTTGCCTTGCTTTCCTGGGCTTCTATCGCGCCCTGCCATGGCGGTTAGTAAGCGTTGGTCTTGCTGTAACCAGCATTGTCTTCTTTGGCACGCGTCTTGTAATGAACCATCTAAGAGTGGCTAGCGGCACAGAGTTTCTTGAACTGCCTATCTTGCCCGTAATCACTCATCTGCTCTCTCTTCAAGGCATCTATAATTTCCTACTAAAGATTAACGAGCTAATTCTCTATCTCGTCCAATCGTCCTACGGCCTGTTCCCTATCAGCTTGCTCGCTATCGCATATTTTCTCTGGTACGGCTGGCGCAAGGGTTTTTCTGGGTTCGTCAATGACGTGCCCACCGCCACACTGTCGTTCTATTTCTTAGCCTGGCTGGCGTCACTCGCGCTCAGCGCAGCATTCCTTGTCTTGCCAACGGAAGATGGGAAGCTTCTAAAGGGACGGTACGTTGATGGGAACTCGGCCCTTCTCTTCGCGCTTGGCCTAGCCACGATCCTCTGCAGACCGGATTGTATTTCAAATCGATTGGTTCATTTTCGCTTTCGTGGTCCTTGGTCGTACCGCCCAAGAGCGCTAATCATCATCCTGATTGGCATTAGTACGCTTCTTGGAGTTTTCGGCGTTTCAATATTTGTGCAGGCGCTCACCCCTTCAAACTCTATTGGTATCTATCCTTACCTGGCGCTCATTCAACCGACGACAACGGCCCTCTTTGCCGCCTCTGTCGTTGCCACAGCGGGATTCGTCCTCTTCTCACTCGTCCGCGGCCGGTTGCGGATTGCGGCTTTAATCGCCATCGCTTGCCTCTTCCTTCTCACCAGCGCTTACGACTTTCGCTACTTCATTCTCCCGCTGCAAGAAAGAGTAGCCCGCTCTACTACCCTTGCCTCCTACATTCGCACGTACTTCGGCTCACCTGCGAGCATTGCTTACGACACCAGTTACTATCATCCATTGACCTACCACGCATACGAGTTCTTGCTGCCTCAGGCACGCTTTCTGACATTCGCTAGCGCCGCGGGCGAGAAGCCGCCGGCGGCAATTGTGATTAGCAGCCGCAATTGGATAGAAGCTGAAACGCTGGGGGCACAGTTTTGGCAGGCTGAACCGCATGTCCTGCTCGTGGGAGCGGACCAAGCGCTCTGGACTCTGCCTGGACCGCAACAATCAGCCCTCCTCCAGCAGACTGACTACACGAACACTGTTCTGGGTCTGTATGCGCTGCCTGCCTGGAGCATTGCAGTGCCTCTTGGCATCCAGGTCCAGCCAATTTGGGGTGTGTGGCAGCACGGTCTCTACCATCCGGTGACCAACGGTCAGAGAAGCTCATTGGTCTGGTTCAATGGCCGTGCCAGCCTGCGCGCGCCCACAGGAGCGAATCCCCCGCGGTACGTACTCTTGAACCTACTTAGCACCGTGCAACAAGCTACGCCACTTCGTGTCGAGGCCAACGGCGAGACCGTATTTGCCGACTCGGTCCCCTCCGGTAACTGGTGTACATCGTTCCCTCTGCCGCAATATCCAGACGCAGCAAACACCACAATTGACCTCTTTCTGCCTTCAACCACCGGCAGCGGGACTGCGTCCCCACAAGCCAACATGGTGGTACGCGGCATAACTTTGCTTGATCACGCCCCGGAAATTCATCAAGGCCTCACACCCGAAACACTACCTCAAGACGCCTATCGCTCTAATATCGCTCTTGCGTCACAGCCCTATCCGAGGTCTCTCGCACAAGGCGCCATGAGTACTTTACAACTCATCGTTAGCAACAGGGGCGATGAACCGTGGCCGACACTGTGTGAAATCGGACAAGTGCCCGGTTCAGTCCAACTCGGCATCCTGTGGTTCCGTAGTGGTTCTGCGGACCGCACCCTCGCTGCACGCGCCGCCGAAGGGAGAGCGGCGCTACCCTATGCGCTGGCGCCCGGCAACTCGCTGAGCCTCACTGCCATCCTCGCGCCCATAACGCAGAGCGGCGCTCCGCTGCCTCCAGGCGACTATGAAGTCTGGATCGGGCCTGTGCAAGAGGGAGTTACGTGGTTCTTCCAGGAGGGCGACGACGTACTGAAGGTGCCCGTGCGGGTTAGCCGCTAGTTGAGGATTGGAAACCGGACCAGGCACGCACGATGACGGAATGAGCGAATGCCGCGACTTTCTCCATACCTGCATGTCTGCAAATACTTATTTCAAGACCACACACGCGCGCGGTTGTGAATGTGGCGGCACTTACGCTGCGTCGGTCATGAGGTACGCGGCGGACTGATCTAACGTAACTTGCGACCAGTCGGTTTCAAACGTCTGTCGCAAACGCCGCAGCACCGCGGGATCATCCGTGACAATGCCCACCTCCCGATTCTGGTCCAACGAAGTAGCAGTTAGATTCTGACTGCCCACAAACGCACGTTGGCCGTCGACGACTATGACTTTCGCATGAACGTCCGGATAGGCGAGGAATCCGATAATCCCGCCGCTTTCGCGCAGGATAGCCCGTTCGTCTGCATAGGGATCCCGTGCGGAAGGTGGATTTGTAATCATCCGGACACGGACACCGCGCCTCGCCGCATCTGCCAATGCGCCCGCAATGGAGTCATCCTCCAGCGACAGCACGTAGACTTCCAGACTCTGGTGCGCAGATGCAATCAAATCGTGCAGAATATTGCGCGCGTTGCCGGGACTAATCACCAGCGGGAGACCGAATTTCGGAGATGGCGCCCGTTCCCAATCACTTTGGAAAAGGTCTTGGAGGGAACTAACGACCCCTGGGTCTTCTACTATAAGCGCGAACTCTCGATTGGATCGAAACGAACTCGCCGTAAGATTCAGGGTCATGATTGACGCCTGCTCAGCATCGACGATAATCACTTTGGCGTGGGTGAAGCGAAAAGCCGGGCTTGTCCAGCGCACGCGCACACCTGCAGCCGCCAGTCTCTGACTAGCGAGACGGTTATACTCACCGCCTCCGACCGGGTTCTCTTCAAGCAGCACACGCACCTGAACGCCACGCTGTCGCGCTGCCGTCAACGCTTCAATGATCTCCTCGCTCGAAAGGAGATAGACCATGAGATCTATGGAATGTTCGGCGCGCCGCAGGAGTTGGAGAAGCAGATGCGCGCCATCATCAGGGGTAACAAAAAGGCTTGTCGGGCCCTGCAATACGTTCTGCTCAGAGGGGCTGCATGCGAGCGCGCTGCAGGCTAGCGCAATGAGGACAACTGCAATTGATGCGACCCGAAGGGCTTTGATTACCCCCATTTGCGTAAGTATGTTCCGGGGGAATTCCCTTTATCCGCCAACAGACTTTCGCAGAGTGGTGCCAGCGGAAAAGACTGGGGCCTTTCTGGCAACGACTTGAAGGGGTTCGCCGGTCCGGGGATTGCGTCCGGCCCGGGCAGCTCGTTCCGCAACGCGAAAAGTGCCAAAGCCTGGAATTGCCACACTCTCGCCACGCATAAGTGAATCTTGTACTGATTCGACAAATGCATCCAGGAATTCCTTAGCCGCCTTTTGCGTTGTGCCCGTCCTTGACGCAACATCTTTGATTAAATCGCTCTGGGTCATCTCCGCTACCTCCAACTTAAGAATGGGCGCCACCAACACCACAATCACAGCGCCGCTTCAACAAACTATTCAGTATTGTCCTAATATTCAGTTAGGACACCCAAGCAGCATAACATTATTCCTTCTATGGGATAAAGTCATGAGACAGAACTCCGGTAGCACGACCTTGCAGACGATTGGAACTTGCGCAGCGCTGCGACCAACCATGGTCGCTGCAAATTGCCCCACAGTATGGAGCCGCGGCCACACCTAGACTTTTGCAACAATACGTCCAATCCCTTGCAGGAACCCTTCTCTCAATCCAAAAGTGCCTAAGAATCCTATAAGATTTCGTTTGACAACGTACATTGTCGTGGACAGTATGCACTGAGTATGCGTAGACTGCTATTATGTAGAATGGTCAAAGCGAAGACTACTTCAATCCAATGGTTTCTGGCGATTCAGTACCCAGTGTGGATGGATCCAATACTTGGTGAGGAAAGAGCCGCGTGAAATACAGATCACTTGTTGCAATCGTAGTGAGCGGCATTTTGCTGCTCACGGCCTGCGTGCCGTCGCTGCCTTTTATTTCTGGCGGAGACGAACCTGAGGAAGTCATCCGACGGCCGGTTAGAAGCGTCGAGCGTCCTACGGTCAAAGTCGAACGGGGCTCAATAGTCGACGCGGTGCGAGTCCTTGGGCGAGTGGTTGCGGAAAATGAAGAAAGCCTCTTCTTCAAGCAAAACGGCCGCCTCAAGGGCTTCTATGTTCAGTACAATCAGGCAGTCGTGCAGGGTACGCTGCTCGCCGACTTAGAGACTGGAAACTTGGAGACGTCCATTCAAAACTCAGAGCTAACCTTACAGGACTTGGAGCGCAATCTGACCAAGGCGCGCACCCAGGCCGCTTCCGGCGAGGCGGATATCACGATTGCCAAACTTGCGGTTGAACAGGCGCTGCGGGATCTGGAAGTAGCGCGAGAAGCGCTTACGGAAGCTCAGGGCGGCCCCAGTCAACAGGAGCGCGCCCAGTCAGAGACTGCTTTCGCCAAAGCCGCCGCCGACCTTGCCGCAGCCGAGGACGCACTCAAGCTCGCGCAAGAATCCTATTCAAAGGCGCAAGAGGATCTGAATGCCTTTAGATCGGGGGCTTCAGTAGACCTGAAGGTGCAGCGAGAACTCGACTTGCGCGTTGCCGAAGACACCTACCGCACTGCGCAGACACGAGTCGACCAGTTGCGCGCCGGGGGTGCTGATTCGAACTTGCTGAACTTACAGAAGCAACGAGATGTTGCGGACCAGGCAGTTGGTAACGAGCGCCTAAAGCTACAGGCTGAGATCGACAATCTTCAGGACGATCTTGAAGATCTCGAAAGCGATGATCCGAAGAGGTTTGACAGAGCGGCCGGGGGGCTAATCTGGGAAATCAACATTCGTAAGTGTCAAATCGTCGTGTCGCCACCGGGAATGTGCTATGCGATCGAGAACGGCGCAGTGTCCGAAAATATGATTGAAGTTATCTCACCACTGCCAAATACCATTATGCACAACAAGTGGCTTGACTTGCAGCGTACACAGCAAGACTACGATCTGGCCGTGGCCCAGTCGGGTGATGCGCTGCCCGGAGCTGAAGCCAATCTGGAAAAAGCCCGCTTCGCCTTGGAGCAGGCTCAAACGGCGTTGGCAGAAGTCGGACAAGTGCTTGAGAGAGCGCTGATTACTGCAGAACTAGACCTTAATGCCAAACAGGCTGCAGTGGCTCAGGCAAGAGCCGATCTCGATGCGACTAGAGAGGGCAACGAAGTCGTCCAGTCCGGCGCGGACCCCGAGAAGGTACGCGACGCTGAGCTGAATCTAGCTAATAAAGAGGCGACCTTGCAGAAGGCCCAAGCAAACTTGGAGCAGGTACTCATCAATGCCGCCGATGCCGGCAACGTCGCCAAGTTGGAAAACGACCTCAAGCGTTCGCGTGCGAACCACGATCTGCTCCTCGAGCAGCTTACAGATGCACGCCTGACAGCGCCCTTTGACGGTGTAATCCAGTTCATCAAAGGCAAGGCGGGCGAGCCCGTAAGCGCTTACGGGCCTATTATTGGGCTCGCAGACCCCACCAAACTCATAATTTCCGCCGACCTTTCTGAAGATGACGTGCCCAAGGTCGCGCTGGAGCAAATTGCAGACCTTACGCTTGATGCGTTTTCATCGGAGGTCCTCAAAGGCACGCTTACCAAGCTGCCCACCTCGCTCGTAACCACTCAGGGCGTCATTCAAGACCGCTCTATCAATATTGAAGTGGATTGGCCGAAAGAGGGAGCAGAGATTGGTATGCTGGCGCGCGTTACGATTACTGTGCAGGAAAAGCACGATGTGCTGAAAGTGCCTATCGAATCCATAAAGCGCTCCGGTAGACGTACCTTCGTTGAATTCATGGACGGCGACATCAAACGCGCCAAGAACGTTGAGATAGGCATCCAAACTGAAACCGAGGTTGAAATCCTCAGCGGCCTCGAGGAAGGTTTCGTTATTCTGCAGGGCCAGTAGTGACCAGGGCGTTTCTTGCAGGAAAAGCGGATCGTTTTCTTCACACCTACCCGCTGCGGGAAACGGCTATAGGAGGTCCTTAGCGGATTGAATGTCGTAAAGAGTGGGAGTCACACTCGCTGCGCGCATCGCTCCACTAAGTTCAGAATAAGGAGGAAGTTCCTCATGATCTGCTCCATGCTCAACCTCGATTACAGGCGCCTGCATATCGGTCATATCCAAGCGAATTCAGGTACAGTTCCCGCCGTGGTGAAGATTGACGCCTCGCCATCGGGCATCTTGACTCAAGGTGAAAAACAAAGCACCACCCAATGACCTACTCCATTCTGGTCTTAGTCACCAAGCGTCTTCTCAATAACATCAATATCGTCTTCTCCACCATTCTCGGTTTGGTGGTTACGGTGACGCTTGTGTCCAGCGTCCCGCTCTACTCGGAAGGTATGAGCGAGATGCTCTTGCACCGCGCGCTGCGCGATACGGAGTCGCGCCAGGCACAGCCGCGGGCCAGCCTGCTCATCCGCAAATTTGAGCAGAAGAACGAGACAAACATCTCGCTGCTGCAGTACCAGCAGGCCGATAAGTACATGCGCGTCACGGCGCCCACCGAGATGGGCATCCCGCTGCTTCTTTCAACCCGCTACGGTCAGACCGAGCACATGGCAATACTAACAAGCGGTGATGAGATTAGCTTTACATCACGGCAATTTGCCGACTGGGGCTTCATCGCTTTTGCCACGGACTTCGATAAACACGTCCGCATCTTGGAAGGTCGGTATGCCAAGGTGGCAAAGTCCGGCGATCCTTTCATCGAAGCCGTAATCATGACTGAAAAGATGGACGCGATCGGGGCTGAAGTCGGCGACCATCTTTTCGTCCGCTTCCAGAGGCCCGGCGGCGAGCCGGAACCAATCGAAGTCAAGATCGTGGGCCGCTGGTACCCGAACGACCCCAACGAGATCTATTGGTTCTACCATCCCCAGTACTTTAAAGAAGGTCTCATGGTCCCGGACGAGACCTTCATTGACGTGGTCCTCACGGACTATGAGGAGATCGGCTACGAGTACACCTGGTTCTCGGTTTTCGACGTCGATGCAGTCAACGCGAGCAATGCCAGGTCCATCGTTACCGGCATTAGCGAAATCCGTTCCAACCTCGGCACCATTCTTGGCAAAGTCAAAATAGACATATCACCCGAGGACATCCTGCTGCGGTATTTGCGGGACCTCTTCTTCCTCAAGATTCTGCTTTTCATTCTCTCCGCGCCCGTGATCGGCATTGTACTCTACTACATTGGCATTGCCTCTTCGATGGTGGTTGACCGGCAGCGCAACGAAATTGCGGTGCTAAAGAGCAGAGGCGCGAGCACTTGGCAGATTATCGGCATCTATTTGCTCGAAGGCGGCATGATTGGCGTATTGGCCCTCGTGGTTGGGCCGGTGCTGGGGGTTTACCTCGCCCAACTCATCGCGCGTACGTACACCTTCTTGACGTTTATCGGCCGCGACCCGCTCCCGATTACTATTACGACCAGCACGTTCAATTACGCCCTCGCCGCGATTGCGCTCTCCATCGGCGCGGCGTTGATGCCGGCAGCCGCTACGGCCAGGCACAGCATCGTAACCTTCAAGATGGAAGCCTCGCGCAAACTGAGAAGACCGTGGTGGCAACGCTTCTTCCTCGATTTCCTCCTCTTGGGGCTCTCAGTGTATGGCTACCGGCTGTTGCAGGACCAGCGACAGGTCATCGTCTTGGGAGAAGAAGGCAACGTCTTTTCCAACCCGCTGCTGCTCATTGTGCCTTCCGTCTTCATGTTCGGCATGGCGTTGCTGTTCGTACGGCTCTTCCCATACATCGTCGAGTTGGTAACGCGAATGGGGAACCGCTTATGGGGAGTGTCGATACTCCTGGGATTGCGCCACATCTCCCGTTCTGCGGGTCAATACAATAGCCTGCTCTTACTACTCGTGCTCACGCTGGCAATCGGCACCTTCAGCGCCTCTGTGGCCGCCACGCTCACGCGCAACCATTCAGACTCCGTCTACTATCGCATTGGCGCCGACATGGCCTTCTACGAATCCGGCGACTACGATGAGGAGCTTGAGCAGTGGTACATCGCACCGTTTTCCGATCACTTGCAGGTCGAGGAAATTAAGGCCGCTGCCCGCTTTTGGGATAGCAAAGGCAATGCCATTCTGCCGGACCGGGCCACCCCCGAGATCCAAATTGTTGCTCTGGATCCCTGGGATGCCGTAAACGTTATGTATTGGCGTCCCGACTTTGCCCACCGCTCACTGGTTACATTGATGAATGAGCTTGCCGCGCAGCCGGATGCCTTGCTGGCCAGCGCCAACTTCATGATCGACCACAAGCTGAAAGTCGGCGACCGCGTGCGCATAAGCTTGCGCCAGCAACAGCTCGACTTTGTAATTGTTGACTGGGTGGACTACTTCCCCACTCAATTCCCCGATACGGATTACTTTGCCATCGCGAATCTCGACTATATCTTTGACAATATTGGGCTTGGACCCTACGATGCCTGGGTTAAGACAGATGCGGACGCCGACATCGAAGCCATCGAAGAGAAGCTGCGCGAGCTGGAATTCATCGTCGTGCGCACGCAGGATACCCGTGAGAAGGTAATTGCCCAACGCGATGATCCACGCCGAACCGGAGTATTCGGCATGCTTACGGTTGGCTTCTTGATCGCCATTCTCCTTACAGTCCTGGGATTCTTAACCTACTCGTTGCTGTCTTTCCAACGCCGCATGCAGGACTTTGGTATTCTGCGTGCTATGGGCCTCTCCATACGACAATTGATTAGCCTCTATATCTTTGAGCAGGGCTTCCTCATTGTTATGGGAGTCGCAGTAGGCACGGTATTTGGCGTCATGGCGGGGCGAATATTCATCCCCTTCCTCCAAATCAAGACCGGCGAACATGCGAACATTCCTTCATTCGTGGTATTAACGGCCTGGGGCGACATCACCAAGATCTATATAATCTTGGCTATCATTCTGGCCGTCGCGGTGCCTGTGATTATCTCCATGCTTTCGCGCATGCGCATTCACGAAGCTATCAAGTTTGGGGAAGAGCAAGGATGAAAAAGTTTCCAGAACTTCCAGAACGTGGTCAACCGTTCATCACTTGTGACAATCTGGTCAAGATCTATAAGGTCGCCGACCTTGAGGTTGTCGCGCTGCAGGGGCTAGATCTGGAAGTCGCCCGGGGCGAGATCATGGCCATTATCGGGAACTCCGGTAGCGGCAAATCAACGCTCCTCAATACTTTGGGCGGCTTGGACCGACCAAGCGCAGGCGGCCTGACGATTGGCAGTCTGAATCTGGTCAAGATGTCCGACTCCGATCTCGTCTGGTACAAACGATACATGGTGGGATTCGTCTGGCAGCAGAGTTCGCGAAACCTTATTTCCTACCTCACCGCGCTGGAAAACGTGCAGATTCCCTTGATAGTTGCCGGGATGCCCGCCAAGAAACGAGAGGCGCGGGCAACGGAACTGCTGGAGGCTGTAGGTCTGGGGCACCGGCTGCGCCATCGCGTGGGACAACTGTCCGGCGGCGAGCAGCAGCGTGTCGCCATCTCGATCTCGCTGGCGCTGTCGCCACCGCTTCTCCTCGCGGACGAGCCCACCGGTGAGGTCGATACCCAAACCGCCAGCACCATCTATAACACCTTCCGCCGCATCAATGAAGAATTCGGTACGACCATCATCATCGTGAGCCACGACCCGAACGTCGCGTATCGCGTCGACCGCGTGGTGGCTATTCGCGATGGTCGTACGAGCACGGAGACGGTCCGGCGCATCAACCTCGAGGAGGGACAAGAGGAAATCAGTCACGACGAATACGTCGTGCTCGATTCCGCAGGCCGTCTGCAAATCCCGCAGGAGTACTTGGAACAGTTCGGTATTCGCGACCGCGCCATTGTTGAGATGTCTGACGAGGGAATCGTGGTAAAACCGGCATACGGTTCCTCAGAGGAAGAGCAGGACAAGCGGGGGCTGCGCGGTTTGCTGCGTCGCTAGATCCCTGGTTCACTCCCGCCTATCCGCTGCGCTAGTGTGCCCGTCCCTTAGACTGAAGAGGCAAGATTGTAGTCATGGCCGAACCCATCGCCGTAGCCGAAGAGGTATCACGGGTCTATCACGTCGGCCGCGAGGACATCTTCGCGGTGCGTGAAGCAAGTTGGCAGATCCCGCCCGGTCGCCTCCTGGCGTTGCAAGGCCGCTCCGGCAGCGGCAAGACGACCCTGCTAAACCTTGTCGGCGGCTTGGACCGTCCCACGTCGGGCATGATTAAGATCATGGATAACGACACGCGCAAGATGAGTGACCGCGAACTCACCATGTTGCGCCGCCATAAGATCGGCTTCATCTTTCAAGCGTTTGCGCTTCTGCCCGTGCTCTCGGCGTACGAGAATATCGAGCTGCCGATGCGCATCGCCGGTATGGGAGCGCGCAAACGCCATCAACGCGCGCTGGACCTCCTCGAACTTGTGGGCTTGACCAAGCGCGCCAGCCACCGCCCCTTTGAACTGTCCGGCGGCGAACAAGGCCGCGTGGCGATCGCGCGGGCCTTGGCCAACGAGCCGGCGCTACTGCTGGCTGATGAGCCAACCGGTGACCTTGATAGCGTGACCGGGCTCCAGATGATGCTCCTGTTTTCGCGCATTGTGCGACAGGAAGGCGTGACTGTCGTCATGGCTACGCATGACGTTTCTGTCCGAGATATTGCGGATGAAACGTTTTCGATGAGCGACGGCGTGCTCGCTCGCTGGCATCCATCACAAGAAGAGCCCAGCGAGACGATAACTACTTTGCTCCGCCAGGCTGAGTCAGGGCAGTGGCAGCCTCCAGAGGAACAGCCGCGAAAAGAAGGCCCGCGGGGTAGCTAGCCTGCTCCCGCCCTAATTTGTTTCGCGCCTCCCCGCTTGATGTGCCTCAACCACGTGCGTGGCGGGCTCGCGAATTATGTCTATTTCATTCCTAGCGCTTCCTTGCGACTTACAACGTTCAGTTCCGGCTGGCAACCAGCGTGTGCCAAATCATCTACGCAAAGTGCCGGCAGGCAACTCCTGAGGCCTGCTCAAGCGCGACAGCTCGCTTCCGGTGACGCCACCCATCGCAAAGCAGAAGCACGCGGCCGGCGGCGCCAGCCGCGCGCGACGCCGGCTCTCGCAAACGGCACTCCCTCGTATTGGCGCCCGGCCAAGACCTGCATCCCAGGAGCTACATGATCGTGCCATCAGGCAAGTCGCGCGTTCCCTTGGCTAGTTGAATGACAGTCTCATTTTCGCTATCGTATTAATTGTCGCCCCCTTTGGAGAGGTGTCCGAGTGGTCGAAGGAGATCGTCTCGAAAACGATTACGCCCCAAAAGGGCGTCGTGGGTTCGAATCCCACCCTCTCCGCCAATTTCTCGCTCGCGAAGACATCATCCAACCCTCCGTCAGGCCGTTGAACACTGGGTATTCCTGAGGCAAAAGGCATGCAAAACAAGAAACCAACATTCCCCCGGCTCGTCCCGATTCTCTACGTGAAAGACTTAGAGAAAGAAGTAGACTTCTACAAGAGCCTGGGCTTCGAGATATCGTACCAAGGCGATGATTTTCCAGGCTTCATCGCTTTGCGAAGCGGCAATGTCGAATTTGGTTTGAAGGCAAGGGACGATTTCGATCCTCTGCAGGCAGAAGCGAGCTTCGTCTGGCAAATGGAAGTGGATAGCATCAGTAAGATTATAGCCATCTGCGCTGAAAGAGCCTTTGAATACTCCGAACCGCAGCAGTATTGGGAGGAAAGAGACGCCTGGGAGATGGTTGTGAAATCGCCCAACGGCTACAAATTGCATCTTGAAAAGCTTGGCAAGGACTGAGGCAAGTCGCTCATCGCAGACCGGGCCGCCCAAGCCTACCTGCGCGGCGCGCGAGGGCTTGGAATTCCAGTAGGCGAAGAGGCCTGACCCACAAGAAACTCACATCTGCCGGCTACGTGGCACTGCAGACTGCTTGTATTCGACCCAGCGAGGGCTTGGGAGCGCTAAAGGGGCTGTTTCCCACGAATCTATCACTGTTTTGCTTGTCCAAGGCTGGACCACCGCATTGAGAGCAACAGGAACAACGACGTATGGATCAAGCATCCAGCGACACACTCCCTTCGCTGTTCCCTTACTTCGGTTACTGGAACGCTGCTGTAGCCCTTGACTGGCTGGCAGACGCCTTTGGGCTCGAGACGACCGTGGAGCCAGTTCCACTTGATCCACTGTACGCTTGGCACTACGATGTGGACTGCTGATCTCCCGAATAGGTACACCCTTTCGCATGCGGGGACTGGAATTCTAACGAAAGTAGTCCTTAGAACGCATTGAGATTGTGCGCGCGTCACGCATTGGCTCCCGAAGGAGAAACAAAATGAAGATTGCGCTTACCAGCGTCATTGTGAACGATCCGAGCGAAGCCTTCAGCTTCTATACGGAAATTCTAGGGTTTGTCGAAGTGCTCTATCAACCGGAGGCACAGATAGCCATAGTCGCCTCGCCCGAGGACAGAGACGGCACGGCACTAATGCTTGAGCCAAATGGCAATCCGGTTGCCAAGGAGTTCCAGCAAGCGATTTATGCCCAAGGACTGCCAGTCATAATGTTCGGCGTCGATGACATCCAGAAAGAATATGAACGGCTGTGCGAACTGGGCGTGGAGTTTCGCAAACCGCCGACACAGGCGGATTGGGGCATCGAGACCGTATTCGAAGATACGTGCGGAAACCTCGTCCTATTGGCTCAAATTGGCTAGCCCAAACACTCGTGTGTCTCCAGGATCCGGGGCTCCGTCGTGGTCGGCCGGCTTGAAGCGAGCAGACCAGGAAGTGCGGCAGTTTGGGGTCTGGCTCTACTGCACTCTTGAATCTAAAAAGAAAACCGAAGCCTAGCGTGAGCACAGTCGTCGACAAACGAGTCTCTAGTTATCTAGTGTTTAGCAGCAGAGGGTCTGCCGGGTAGTATTGGGGATATTCACAGATGAAACCGGCTCAGGCAATGGATCGGCAGCAGCAGTCCTACGCAGCATTTCTGCGCGGCATCAACGTGGGCGGTCACCGCAAGCTAAAGATGGCCGACTTGAAGGCGGCGTTCGTCGCCCTGGGTTGCGAAAATGTTAAGACTGTTCTTGCCAGTGGCAATGTCCGCTTTGACTCAGCGGAAACGGATGCGGAAGCTCTCCGCCGGAAAATTGAGCAGCAACTTGCGCAGATATTCGGGTTCACCATCGGCGTCATCGTCCGTACGGTCGCGGAGTTGCAGTCCTTGCGTGATGCCCAACCCTTCCGCGAGGTGGCCGTAGGCCCACAAGCTAAGCTCTACGTCACCTTTCTCCCCGCAGGGCAAACCGCGGGCCATGAGAATTCATTCGATCTCCCCAGCGGCTACGCCATTTTGCGCGTAACAGCGAGGGATGTGTGCAGCGCGCTCTCGCTGTCGCAAGGGCGCAGCACGATCGATCTCATGGCTCACCTGGAAAAACATTTCGGTCCAAACATTACCACCCGCACCTGGAATACCGTCACGCGACTCTTAGCCGCAACCTAGCGGAGCTAACCACAATTCCCTAGAGAATAGTGAGTACGCGGCAATGGGAAATCCTACATCCAAGGCACACGATGCTGGCTGCAAGTCCCTGCTTTGAACGAAGTGTGTCATGGATCAGCCCTTCCATCCGCTGCCGCTTCTGAGACAGTACGCCGGTTAAGTTACACTGAAATCAGTAACAGTAACTGCTAGGACCCAGTGTAATTCCGCTAATGCCCTAACGACGAAAGGAACTGCCATGTCGCGAATTGTGCACTTTGAAATCCACGCCTCAGACCCCGAGCGTGCCATTGGCTTTTATAGCGGTGTGTTTGGCTGGGAATTCCATCAGTGGGAAGGCGGCGACGCAGACTACTGGCTCATCATGACGGGTCCCGATGACGAGCCCGGCATCAATGGCGGGCTGTCCAGGCGACGGGGTGACCCTCCTGAGGATTCCGCCGCCGTAAACTGCTACACGTGTGTCGTCCAGGTAACGGACCTTGACGCGATTCTAGAAAAGATCACGGCGGCGGGAGGTGTGATTGCCCTACCAAAGAGTCCGGTGCCCGGTGTCGGTTGGGTTGGCTACGCCAAGGACACTGAAGGCAATATCTTCGGCATGATGCAGCCGGATCCTGCAGCGGGATAGTCGGCGCGTTGCTTCAGCTTCCGGCCCATCTCACCGCAAGTCTGAGATCACGCCCGAGCACATCTTAGTCGGACACAGCGCCCGTGTGCAGGCCCTCGCAGGTCGACTGCGCCAATTGGTGCGTGCGACCCGTACCCGAGGCTACGCAGGGGGAGCCTATCCCGGCTGGCACGGCATTGGGTATCGGCATCCGGAGAGTGGCTACTTCTTCGGAATCTTCCCCAGGGAGAACGGCGCGCAGTTGCGCTTCGCGCACGGCATTCTCATCAACGACACCGAAGGTCTCTTGGAAGGGAATGGCAAGCAGACTCGCTACGTGCAAATCCGGCGGCAGCAGTATAATTCAAGTACGGTCACTGAAGCGTCTCATACGGGCAGCAGCGGACTGCAAGCGAGGCTGAGCATCACCTGCCCAGAAATCATGTTGGCGGTGTCACCTGCCAGGCGGCACATTCGCGGGGAAAGCGTTATGTCGCGGCTACCGGTACCTGTTCGCCTTGCACCTTGGTGTAGACGCGATCTGCCAAGCTGCCTGCGATGGGGGCCGGCTGGCCGAGGCGGATGCTCTCTTCAAGGTAGCTATACAGCGCGTCGATATCCGACTTGCTGTTCATGCGCTGGAACCACAGGCCTCTGCCATACAGGTAGAGGAACACGTTATTCCCGAGACCGCACGGGCCCAGACAACCACCGCCGTCATCGGCCGTGAACACAACGCTTACCTGTTCCGAAATTCCCCGGCGGCGCGCCTCACGCAAGTAATGGGCCTTATCGATTCTGGGGTTGGAGTACCCATTGCCACAGCAGCATGCTTCACACACGAAGAGCATGCCTGCCATCATCTGCAGAATTTCCTGGCCACCTTCCAGAGTGGGCACGATCTTGATATCAGAACGACCGGGGAATCCCATCATCACGCTTTCCTCTTTCCGCCACCACACTTGCTAATTCTGGAGACACGCACAAATTGCGCACCAATTGCCCTCGGTTTCCCCCAGGGAAACTAGCGCAGATGATGCAAGAACAAGAATCATATCATTACGGGCTATTTCTCAAACTACCAGAATCTGCGAATTGTTGTCAACTACATGGCTTCACCCACTTGACGGTACCGCAATCCTCGTGATATAAGGTACAAGCACAGTGTTGAACCACCTGCAACACCGGATTATCAATCAAAACTATGAACGGTGCTTTGGAATTCAACAGTCTCGCGCTACGGCGCGGCCACAAGCCTGAATTGTGGCCGCACGTGCTAGTACCGCTTGTAGCCGCTTAGGCGGCGCTAGTAAGAACACACCACACCATTCTTAGCGGGACGGCAGCATCTATAGGCACCGATGTCAGGGATGCGATACGCAGGCAAAATTTAGTCCGTGGAGCACATCCCCAGAGAGCCTCGGACGCTTGGCGTGCACATGAAGCCTCAGGGTATTGTTCACTGTGTGAGCTTCAGTAGCGAGCGTGAATGCCCGTCCCCGCAGTTGGGGCGGGTTTTTTATTCGTAAGGATATTGGTTCAGCCGGAGAGTCTGTGCAATGCTAGGTGAGTTTCCAGAATCTACTGTAGAGATGCAGATTGAGCCCGACGTGGCTCCAACGGCGTATCGTTGGAGCAGACGGGCATTGGCGCTTGGAGTCTTAGGCTTCTCTGCCGCAATACTGGTGTTTGGCGTCCTCGCGCTGCTGCTCTTGGGCATTCCAATTGCCCTGATCACTGGATTAGTAGCAGGAAACTGGCAAGCTACCGAGCAGGCGCTGGCGCAACTATGGCGCCTTAGCCCGCTCCTGCTTGCCGCGGAGTTCGTGCTAACGTGGTTGCTCGTGGCGCTCTTTCTCATTGTGAAACGCCTGTTGGCTAAGTACGGCATTGCCGTTGTGTGAAATAGTGTACAAAAGCATGCACAAGCGCTTAACACCGACCGGTTTGACGAGTATCATGGAGTGGACTGGTACACTAGCAAGAGCGGAGGTAGCAACCTGCAGGATGTGGCGCGCCAATTACATGGATGCCGCTCCGTCTTGCGGTGCAGTATGTGCCGTATTGGCGCTGGCATGACGCGCCTCACACGGATCTAAAGCATTGATCACAGTAGACACTACAAGAGAACGCAAACCAAGATTAAGGTAGGGAGCAGATGAAACGGACGGGTGCAGAGATCATCTTGGATAGCTTGGTGGCACATGGCGTGCACACCGTATTCGGGTATCCCGGAGGAGCGTGCCTGCCTCTCTATGACGCCCTCTATCATTACCAAGACCGGATCAATCATATCCTTGTGCGTCACGAGCAAGGCGCCGCATTCGCCGCGGACGGCTACGCCCGCGCCAGTGGCGACGTGGGAGTGTGCATTGCCACCAGCGGGCCGGGCGTTACAAATCTCGTTACCGGCATTGCGGGCGCCCATATGGATTCGGTCCCCGTGGTTGCCCTCACCGGTCAGGTTCCCCGCAATCTGCTCGGCACCGACGGCTTCCAGGAAACCGACGCGACCGGCGTGATGCTGCCTATCACCAAGCACAACTGGCTCGTGATGAAGGCTGAAGAGCTGCCGCGCGTGATGGAAGAGGCGTTCTACGTCGCCAACACGGGACGCAAGGGTCCGGTGCAAGTTGACGTCCCCAAGGATGTGTTTCTGGAAGAAGTTGAATTTGACAGTTTCCCGCCGCCCAGCATTCCCGGCTACAATCCGGAGGAAGGCCTACAGCCCGATCCGACCCTCGTACGCGAGGCGGCGAAAGTAATCCACGGCTCGGAGAAGCCGATCATCTTGGCCGGCCATGGCATTCATTATTCCGGCGCTTACGAGGAGCTCTTGGCATTCTCGGAGAAAGCGAACATACCCGTCATCACAACGCTGCACGGTGTCTCATCCTTCCCGGAAAGCCATGAACTCTCATTCGGTATGGTTGGTATGCACGGCAACATCTACGCCAATTGGGCCGTGGACCGCGCCGACCTGCTCATCTCTTTGGGCATGCGCTTCGACGACCGCGTAACCGGCCGCCTCGAAGACTTTGCTACGGAAGCGCGCATCATCCACGTGGACATCGATCCGGCGGAAATCGGCAAGAATGTCAACACGGATGTTGGCATTGTGGCTGACTTGAAGCCTACGATACGCGCGCTTATCGACGAGGTCGGTCAGCTCGACCATTCCCCCTGGGTCAAGCAGATTTGCCAGTGGCGTGAGGACCATCCCAGCCTCGCAATTCGCGAAACTGAGATCGTGCTGCCCCAGTGGGTAATTCGCCAGATCTACCACATTACCAACGGTAAAGCTGTTGTCGTAACGGATGTTGGACAAGCCCAAATGTGGGCGGCGCAGCACTTTTGGTACGACCGGCGGAATACGTTCTTCTCGTCCGGTGGTCTCGGGGCCATGGGCTATGCGTTCCCCGCGTCAATCGGCGTCAAGTACGCGCGACCCAATGAACAGGTATGGTGCATCATCGGCGACGGCGGCTTCCAGATGACGTTACAGGATCTTGCAGTCGTCAAAGAGCACAACGTAGACATCAAGATTGCTATCATCAACAACAATCACCTTGGCATGATTCGCCAGTGGCAGACGCTCTTCTATGACAGCCGTTTCATGAGCGCCAAACTGGAGAATCCTGACTTCGTCAAGCTCGCCGAAGCCTATGGCCTCACGGGCCTGCGCGCAACGACGAAGAGCGACGTGGTGAAGGTGCTGAAAGAGGCTGAAGAGATACCGGGACCTGTCGTGCTCGATCTGGTGGTGGACGAAGTCGAAAAGGTCTATCCCATGGTGCCGGCCGGTTCCAGCCTCGCCGAGACAATCGAAGGCGACGAAGTGGAAGAGGCGCGATACGCATGAGACACGTCCTGATTGCGGATGTCGAGGACCATCCCGGCGTCCTGAACCGTATTGCAAGCCTCTTTCGCAAGCGCGCCTATAACATCGAGAGCCTGGCAGTCGGCCATTCACACCGACCGGGTATCTCCCGGATGACGATTGTAGTGGCGGAAGACCACAAGGAAGCCATTCAAGTTGCGAAACAGTTGGACAAGCTGATCGAGGTGGTCTCGGTCACCGATGTCACCGAACAGCGCCACGTAGCTCGCGAGATGGCCCTCGCCAAAGTAGCCGCCCCGGAGATGAAGCGCTCTGAGATCTTGCAGCTCGCCAACGTCTATCGCGCGCAAGTGGTAGATGTGTCGCCGGGCAGCATTATACTGGAAGTTACTGGAGACGAGGACAAAATCGACTCGTTCGTGGAGATCATACGTCCGTATGGCATCCTTGAACTGAGCCGCACCGGCCAGGTTGCCATGGTGCGGGGCCGAGCGATGCCATCGCCCACGGTCGTGGCTGAAGACGGACCGGCAGCATAACGCATTTGCGCAACGTTCTTACCCCACACTTTGGCGGCGTGGGTCGAACGCGGCTAGAGTGAGCGCCAATACACACTGAAGAGAGGGAACTGTGATCCAGGTCTACTACGACGAAGACGCGAATATTGATCTGCTCAATGATAAGACGATCGGCATCATTGGGTACGGCAGTCAGGGACATGCCCATGCACTGAACTTACGTGACAGCGGCTGCACGGTGATGGTCGGTCTCTACGAGGGCAGTCGTTCTTGGTCGAAGGTAGAAGAAGATGGTCTTGGGGTAGCTACTGTTGCTGCGGTGACGCAGCAAGCCGACCTCATCATGATGCTTACGCCGGACACTGTACAACCCAGTCTCTACGAGGACTCAATTGCGCCTCACTTGCGCGACGGTCACATGCTCCTCTTTGCGCACGGCTTCAACATCCATTTTCAGCAGATTGTTCCCCCGTCTAACGTCGACGTGAGTATGGTCGCGCCGAAAGCGCCGGGGCATCGCATGCGCGCGACGTTTGAGGAGGGCAACGGCGTGCCCGGCCTCCTCGCAATCCAACAGGATGCGAGCGGCAATGCCCGCGAACTGACCCTCGCCTATGCGCGCGGCATCGGCTGCACGCGCGCCGGTGTGCTGAACACGACGTTCAAGGAAGAGACGGAAACCGACCTGTTTGGCGAACAGACCGTTCTCTGCGGCGGCGTGAGCGCACTGGTAAAGGCAGCATTTGAAATCCTGGTTGACGCAGGCTATCAACCGGAAATCGCGTACTTTGAGTGCATGCACGAGCTCAAGCTCATCGTAGACCTTTTCTACCAGGGCGGCCTCAATTACATGCGCTATTCGGTGAGCGAGACGGCCGAGTACGGCGACTACAGCCGCGGCCCGCGCGTGGTAGACGACCACGTGCGCGAGTCTATGCAGAAAATCCTCCATGAGATTCAGACCGGTGAGTTTGCCCGCGAGTGGATCCTCGAGAACATGGCCGGCCGCCCGGCTTTCAATGCCTACCGCGAAATGGACAAGACGCACCAAATCGAAACCGTCGGCAAAAATCTGCGAGCAATGATGCCATGGCTCGATCCCAAGTAAACACGATCGCAGCAAAGCTGCCGCTGGTGCAACCGCGGTTTTCAGCCATCCAGCTTATGCCATTTGTAGTCAATGAGGAGAGTGGACTCAGGCCCATCCTGCGCCAAGGCGTACCTGCCTTGGTAAGCTGTCGGGCCTGCACACTTGCCATGCACTTCGTCTCCTAGAATTGACGCTTTTTGGCTCATAGTGTGTTTACTTGTTATAGAGGACTTTATTCAGCATGCGAACATTGCAAATCTTCGACACTACGCTGCGGGATGGCGAGCAGGCGGCAGGCGGTTCCTTGACAGTAGAAGAGAAGCTGTATCTCGGCCAGCAACTGGAACGTCTCGGTGTCGATATTCTCGAAGCCGGCTTTCCCCGTACTTCCCCCGGCGACTTCAAGGCAGTGCAACTTCTGGCAGAAAAACTGCGCGATGTCCAGATTTGTGCGCTCTCCGGCTTCAAACCGGACCAGGTTGAGGCCGCCTGGGGCGCAATCAAGGAAGGTGAAGCGCCGCGCATCCACGTCTTCATCTCGTCGAGCGACATCCACCTGGAACGTCAATTGCGCATGACGCGCCAGGAAGTGAGAGAGGCCGCGATCGCGTGTGTCCAACAAGCCGTGGGCTACTGCGCCAACGTCGAGTTTTCGGCGATGGACGCCACCCGCAGCGATTGGGACTATCTTTGCCAGTTGCTTGGCGACGCGATTCAGGCGGGCGCCAAGGTCATCAACGTCCCTGACACGATGGGCTATACGCAGCCGGATGAGTTTGCGGAACTCTTGCAGTATCTAAAGGCAAACACGCCCGGCATCGAGAACATTACACTCTCGGTGCACTGTCACAACGACCTCGGCCAAGCCAACGCCAACTCACTTATTGCCATCATGAATGGTGTGGACCAGATTGAATGCACCATTAACGGCGTCGGCGAGCGTGCCGGTAACGCCTCCTTAGAAGAAGTGGTGATGAATACCACCGTGCGCAAAGACTTTTTTGGAGTTTCGCACAGCATCAACACGGAGGAAATCTACCGCACGAGCCGGATGGTAAGCGACCTTATGAACATGCCCGTCCAGCCCAATAAAGCTGTCGTCGGCGCGAATGCCTTCGCCCACTCTTCCGGGCTGCATCAGGACGGGATGCTGAAAGACCGGCAAACATACGAGATTATGACGCCCCAAAGCGTGGGAATGGGTGGCAGCCGGATCGTCCTCGGCAAGACCAGCGGCCGTCACGCGTTTCGCGATCAGCTCGCAAAGATGGGCTATCACCTGAGCGAGCAGGAGTTCCAAGAGGCCTTTGACGGCTTCAAGGACTTGGCCGACAAGCGCCGCAACGTCACCGCCCGCGACATCGAGGCGCTGCTCTCCAGCGACGTGCTCCACGCCAAGGAATTTTTCCATCTCGATCACATCCAGGTGAGTTGCGGCGACAAGAGTATCCCCACGGCCACCGTGCGCATTATCGATGAGGAGAATAACGTCTTGGAAGATGCGGCGCTGGGCGACGGGCCGGTGGATGCGGTCTGCAAAGCCATCAACCGCATTATCAACGTGCCGGCCGAGCTAACCGAATTTCGCGTACAAGCGGTTACTGAAGGTATCGATGCGCAAGGAGAGGTGAGTATCCGCCTTGAGAGCGATGGCATGTCCGTGACCGGCTACGGCGCTGATACTGACATTATCGTTGCCAGCGCCAAGGCGTACATGAACGCCCTAAACAAGCTGCTTTCCGCGAAGCTTGCTGCTGAATCCCAGGGGGGCCAAACAACGCTGGCGGCTGCCGCAACCCAGACATAGGCTACGGTTGCGTCCGGTTATCCAATAACTCGCAACGCGCTCCATGGAAGAGCGGAGGCGGATCAAAGAGATTGCGCCTCCGCTCTTGCTTCTCAAGCACCTGATTTGAATTGCATCTACCGGCGGGCCCGCCGTCGGCAACGCACGGCCTTCTTCCCTTGGCATGCTACCGGCTTTCCCCTGTACGCCCGCGCCGCACCTCGATGCGGATGTTTTCGGGGTCCTTGACTCCCTTAAGCGCCGAGAGCATGCCCAGAATACCACCGGAAATTACTGCGCTGGCGAACGCATTTACCGGGATCTCTTCACCGTCCACGGTGAGCCGTATTGCATCTCGCTCGTGACGCGGACGCCTAAAGCGGTTGTCCAGGAATTCCGCCAGCCCGCGCGAGTCGCTGTCGGAAAAGGTCGCAGCCGCAAACGTCCGTTCGCCGTCACTCACCACGGCCTCGAGTTCTTCCACCGGCAGTAGTAGGTCCGGTCCCAATTCGGAGCGGTGGACCTCCACCTTGGGATAGCGAGAACGCTTAAAGCCCTCCGCCAGCACGAGATCAAAACCGAGCATTGGCAAGAGCCCCAAAAGTTGCGGGAGCGATGCGTCTTCGGCTACGCGGCAGAATGTGACCGCCCCGCCGGGACCGCCAAGCACAACAGCCTCAACGCCTGTCTGATTGAGGCGCCAGGAGTCGGTGCCCTCACGGTCGAGCGCAAAGCCATGCGCGGCGTGTTTCACGACCGCAACCCGCCGCCCACGCTCACGCAGGCAAGGAATGAGGCATTCCAACAACGTCGTCTTGCCCGCATTATGTTTGCCAACGATGCATACCACGGGGATCATGCGCACATCACCTTAAGGAGTGACCTGCGCCGCAGGACAGGCATTACCAATGCTTGGCGCGGCAGCGAGAATAGAGTTGCTAACTCTGGCCCTACGTGCAGGACAAGCATCCTTCATGTTGAAATACGCTCTCCAGGCGATTTAATTCGTCTGCAGCCGTCGGTTTTCAGCCTGTTGCCGCAGGAATGCCTCGCAAAATTCATCTATGTCGCCGTCCAACACCGCGCGGGTATTGCCGGATTCAACACCGGTACGGAGGTCCTTCACCATAGTGTAGGGATGCAGCACGTATGAACGGATCTGGTTGCCCCATTCGGCGCTGGTGTGCTCTCCCTTTAGGGCCGCCTGTTCCTCCTGCTGCGCTTGCAACTTGCGTTCCAAGAGGCGCGCGCGCAAGATGCGCATTGCGGCCTCGCGGTTTTGGAGCTGCGAGCGCTCATTCTGGCACGCGATAACGATGCCGGTGGGGACATGCGTAATCCGCACCGCAGAGCTGGTTTTGTTGACGTGCTGCCCGCCTGCGCCACTTGCGCGAAACGTATCGAGCTTGACGTCGTCGGGCTTGATTTCAACTGTGATGTCGTCATCGATGACGGGAAGCGCCTCCACCAAAGCGAAAGAGGTATGGCGGCGCTTGTTGGCATCAAACGGCGAGAGCCGCACTAAGCGGTGCACACCGTGTTCGGACTTGAGCCGGCCGTAGGCATACGACCCGCTGACCTGCAGTGTGACGCTCTTTATACCCGCTTCTTCACCTGGCGTGCTTTCCAGGATTTGCGGCTTGAACGCATGCGTCTCCGCCCAGCGAATGTACATGCGCAAGAGCATCTCGGCCCAGTCTTGCGAGTCCGTGCCGCCCGCGCCGGCATGGAGAGAGAGCAAAGCATCGCGTTCGTCATAGGGCCCTTGAAACAGAGTTTGGATCTCGCGCCTCTCGCCATCCGCTTCAAGACGGCTGACCTCGCCATCCAGCTCGGCCTCAAGCTCAGGGTCCTCCAACGCCGCAAATTCGTCCAACGCCGCGACATCCTGGAAGAATCCACTCCAATCATCCACTAGACGACGCCGCGCAGCGAGTTTCTGCATTACTTGCTGCGCGTCCCCCGGCGTATTCCAAAGGCCCGGATCGAGAGATCTTTCCTCTAGTTCAACAATTTCAGCTTCCCACGCAGAGAGGTCAAAGGCGCCTCCGAAGTTCGTGGGCGCGTTCGTTCAGGGCGGCAATGCGTTCTTTGATCATGTTCATCCACTCTTATCTTGGATTAACTTGGTCTCGTTTCTTGGTCGATCAACTATCCCATGCCGAATACCTGGGAAAATGCTACCACACCAGGCTGGTACAGAGCCGATCCCCGGTGTTGTCGCTTCGTCATTCTCCCACCAATCAGTAGTTGAGGGGTAGCTGCGGGCCTCTCAGTTTCATGTCAAGAGGCGAGTATGTACCTGCAAAGCACTGATGTCTGCCAAGCCCTGCGGAGACCGCACTAAAGCCTTGTGTCTAGCAGTTTACTATCGAGTACACTGGTTGGAACGGTCTGGCACGTCTGACAGTTGGAAGCCCCACTCACTTTTCCACGCACGCCAACCACATGGCCGCGCTTGTCGCTTGCAGAGCGCTCGTTGATTAAATCATATGCCCCTACCTCGGTCAAACTCTCATCCTGCATCCAAATCCACGGAAAGTTGGACCAACTCATGCCAGGTTGCTCCTTGCAATTGCAGCCCACAACCCTTCCAACCGGGTTGTGGCAGCAGGCATCAGCTTGCGGTATGCTGATACCAGCCGTGCAATGAGCAGATTCGCATGGCCGTACCATGTGAAGAACTAACCACTCACCTTTTGCCGAGGACAGTGCACATGAAGCAAGTGCTCCACATCATCGATGATAAGGACAACACGGCCATCGCGCTCGCGGATCTTGCGCCGGGGACCAATGTCACATTTTCAGGACCGGCCGGGCCTCAAGAGATAACCATCCTTGACGACATTCCCTTTGGTCACAAAGTGGCCGTGAAACCGATTGCAAATGGTGAACACGTGATCAAGTATGGCGAATCGATCGGCGCCGCGATGCAGGACATCTTGCCGGGCAATCACGTCCACACGCAGAATCTCGAGAGCCTGCGCGGCCGCGGCGACCTGGTCGCCAATGACCAGCCCTAACGGCCCCAAGCCTGCACGCGACATGACTGCACAGAAACGCAGGAAGCCAGCACCTCGCACTAGGCGCAGAGAGTCGGCGAAAGCGCTGCGTGAACGCTTGCCGAAGATAATCGACCGCCTCCGCTCCACCTATCCCGACGCTGAGTGCGCCCTTGTGCATCACAATGCTTGGGAGCTCCTGGTCGCGACCATCCTCTCCGCACAATGCACGGATAAGCGCGTCAACCTGGTCACGCCGGCCCTCTTTGCACGCTTTCCGACTGTTGAAGCCTTCGCGGCCGCGCCAAGGGCAGAACTCGAGGAGGCAATCAGGTCAACCGGATTCTTTCGGAATAAAGCCAAAAACATCCAGGGGGCAGCACACGTTGTACTTGAGAAGTTCGGCGGCGCCGTGCCCAACACTATGGCTGCGCTACTTGAACTGCCCGGTGTCGCGCGCAAGACGGCAAATGTCGTCCTGGGCGTGGCCTTTCACGTAGCCGATGGGATTGTAGTCGATACTCACGTATCGCGTCTCTCGCAGCGTTTGGGTCTAACCCGCGAAAAAGACCCCACCAAGATAGAGCGCGATCTCCTGAAGATCGTGCCGCAGTCTGACTGGATAGACATAGCCCATTTGCTGATATTCCACGGCCGGGCAACATGCGCCGCTCGCAAGCCGGCGTGCAGTGAGTGCCCGCTCCAAGAGCTCTGCCCCAGTGCGGCGCTTTACCTCAACGCATAGCCGGTTCCCTGCGGCGCCTACCTAAGATCGGTAGACCCCTTCACTTCCCGGTGCCTCGAATTGCCAAGAGCCGTGGAATTCCCCACGCACAAGCCGCCCTATTCTGAATCCGCGCAACACGGACAGCCCTCGCGGAGACCGTCGAAGGTATAGATTCCCGTATTATGGCCGTCTTCCCACTGAATGCGGATGGCATAGCTCCCAACCTGCTCGACAGATTCGAGGAACGACTGAGCGGCTGTGAGGATTATGCCGGCATGCATAGAGCCGGGAGTGTCCATCTCGCCAGCGCAGAGCGCGCAAGGACACGAGCGACGAAGATCATCCCAGTCGTAACGGCTGGTATGCCCATCGCGCCATTCAATTACCAGCGCGCGGTTCTCCGCTCCGCGTGAGACCACTGCGGGGGTGCGCGCGCGAATATCCTTCATTCCTTACTCCAAAAAAGATTCCTGTCTTGGATTCTAGGTCATATCAGACGGCAGGACCTATTCTGCTCTCTCCTAGATTCCAGGCCGCTGCCAATGGGCACGGCATAGCATCCCAAGGTATGCGCTGGGCACAAACGAGCCAGAACTATCGCTAGGCAACTAAAAGCGCACCCCGGCGTGGCCGAGGTGCGCTCAATCCCATTCATGGGTCGGGTCGCAGTTTCATCCCATGCATCGCCCAAGACCTAGGCAGTAGTTCTAGTCCGGCCGCGCTGCGCAAGCGCGAAACCCAAACTATTATTCAAGAGACGAAACCCGTCGCCCTGTTCTCTTAGCCCTCCACCCGCATCTGGACATCATGTATTGCGCGCGGCTGGAGGGTTACCTGTCCACTTGCCAAACACAATACAGCACTCTCGGATTGTCAAGCGGCAAGCGCATTCCCTTCATGGCTTACCTCCCTCCCTTCGTGCTGCTGCGAGGGCCCTCGCCCTCTCTACACCCAGTAAATCATAGCGTGTGCAGACTGTCAAGCACAAAATGACACTCGGCACTGGGGGGGGCCCGCCGCCGGCTGCGTCGAACAGGCATTTCATCCTCCCAGTCGCCTGCACTTCCTTTCACTTGGTTCAAGCCCTGCCCCGCGAACCTTAGAGTTCCATTTCGCCCAGGAATTGATCTTCTCCTACCAGCATCAAGACATCACCATCTTGCAGGCGCTCACTGGGGTAGGGGTCGAACACAACACTTTTGTTGCGTCCAATCATAAGCACACGCAGTCCGCTCTCCTCGTCGAAGCCCAAGACCTGCAATGACCGTCCCACAAAGCGATCGGGCACCCGAATCTTGCTGACACCGCAGCCGGGAACCACTTCCACATAGTCTAAGATTGCGCGTGAAATAAAAGTATGCGAAATGCGCAGGCCGGCTTCATGTTCCGGATAGATCACCTTATCAGCGCCGATTCTGTCCAGAATCTCACCATGAAGCTCGTCGCGCGCCTTTGCGATAACGTAGGGTACATCAAGATGCTTGAGAATCAGCGTGGTAACGATGCTGCTCTGGACGTCCGAGCTAATGCCGACCACAACCACGTCAAAGTTGCGAATGCCAAGCTCCTCCAAGGAGCCTTCATTCGACGTATCTGCGCGTACGACATGCGTGAGTTCATCAGACATGTTCTCAACGAGATCTTCATTCTTGTCCACACCCAGCACGTCGTAGCCTAGGCTGGCAAGCTGTATCGCAGCGCTAGAACCGAAGCGCCCCAATCCAATCACGGCAATCTGTTGTTTCTGCATAGCCTCACTCCTATCCTACGCGCACCGTTTCACTAGGATACCCCAAGTGGTCGCGTTGATGTTTCTGCGCAAGCAGCAGCACGAGCGTGAGTGGACCAAGACGGCCCACGAACATCGCGGCAACCAAGACGAGGCGACTTGCGTCGTGCAACTGCGGTGTAATGCCATACGACATCCCTACAGTGCCGAGCGCCGATGCTGCCTCAAAGAGAATTGGGAGAAAGTCAAAGGACTCGAAGTCCGCGAGCAGCCAACTCACACCGATGAGCAGCAAGGCAGCCAAAGAGATAATGGCAAGTGAACGCATCACCACACTCTGCGGTATTCTCCGGCGCAGAATTGTGGTCCGCATTCTACCGCGCATGATCGCGAGAATTGTCACGCTGAGCACGGCAAACGTGGTCACCTTGATCCCTCCCGCCGTGGAGCCTGGCGCGCCGCCAATCAACATGAGCACTATTGTAAGAAACGTCGTGTCTTCCGTCATGTTGCTCACCGGGAGCGACACAAAGCCCGCCGTGCGGGCAGCGATGCTGTGAAAGAACGTATCTACCAATTGTACGTGCCACACCTCTCCGGCCAAGGTGAGCGGATTGGTCCGCTCCCGCCAAAAGAACGTGAGACCTCCGATTAACCACAGTGCGCTGGTGACAATGAGGATTAGCTTCGTTTCGAGGCTCAGGCGCAACCATCGCCGCGATTTCGCAATGTCATGAAACACCATGTACCCCGTGCTGCCAAACACTACTAACACGCCGATCACAATGAGCAAGAACTCCTCCTTACGATAATTCGTAAGGCTGGAAAAGCTCCCCATGAGATCGAACCCGGCGTTGTTAAATGCCGAAATACCGTGAAACAACCCCATCCAGAACGCCCGGGAGGGATCGCCATTCTGCGCAAAGTAGAGCGAGAGCGCCAATACTCCGAGAACCTCGACCGCGATCGTCCAAATAGCGATATTGCGCGCTATGCTCACGATCCCGCCAATTCCCGAAATATTGAGCGCCTCAAGCATGAGGACGCGCTGACGCAGTCGTATCCGCTGCCCGAGCAGCATGAATAGCAGGATCGAGCTGGTCATAAAGCCAAAGCCGCCAAGCTGTATGAGGACAAGAATGACGACGTGCCCGAACGTCGTCCAGTGCTCGGCGGTATCCACCACCACTAGTCCCGTAACGCACACAGCCGACGTCGCAGTAAAGAGGGCGTCAACCAAGGAGGTCGTCTTGCCGGGCGCCGTGGCCGCCGGCAGCATGAGCAAAAGGGTCCCCACTGCGATCAAGGCTGCAAAGCCGGCAGCGAGCACAAAGGAAGACCCTGACCGTCGCCTACGCTCGTGCCCTTTGGGGTCGGCGGGTGGCGTTACCGGTACAACGCTAGGATTGCGGTGGCGCTCTTGTCGGGAAGCGCCCTCACCCTCGTCAGAAGGCCCATTCTCTGAGGAGCCGATGGCCGCATCCCTCCCCTATGTGAGCGGTGAACCGGTCTCGTTACCTGATCTCTTGTCTGACGCCTGTCACCGAGTCTCAGCCTGCGAGGCGGCTTCTGCCACAAAGCGCACGGTAACGAGCTCGTGGGCGCCAAGCTGTGGGACAGTGACCCTAAGCACATTATCGCTAATTGTATACTCCGGGCTCTCGCCGCGCACAAGCAACTGGGCATCCTGGACGGCATTGCCAGGCCGCAACACCACGCGGAGCTCCTGCGCACCCACCGTCACTACTTCCTCCACCGCTCCGCGCCAGGCATCCGCGCTCGTAAGATTCACCAGGTGTACCTGGAGCATATTGCCGTAAACGTGCACGCCAATGTCAACGAGACCCGGTCCTTCAACTGTAACCGGCAATTCGCTGCCGTGGGCCCAGCGCACCGCATTCGCAAGCAGGCCTGCCAAGTCGATACTATTCTGCTCCCAGATAGCGTGATCGATATCTCCTGGGAAGTAGACGATGCGGCTCTGTTCCTGTTCGCGCGCAAACATTACCGGCCGTGAAACCTGAGGAATTTCGGCCAGCGCGAATTCTGCCGGCTCGGCAGCAGCCGGCGGCACCAGCACCAAGGGAGTGTCTGTGCGCGCCAAGGACTGCACAAGGCTAAGACGTGAAGCCGCGGGCAACACAATGGTGTCGGCATACGCTTGGATGATCGGGTGATCGCCGCCAATTTGATACTGTGCGTTTTCCAAACCTTCAAGTGGCGCATGCCCCGTGGCCGTGACGCCGAAGACATCCGCCAGCCCAAAGTCGGTGCGGTACTCGCCTGAGGTATCTCGCCGCGACGCTTCAAACGTCGCCACAAGGCTCCGGCCGCTGCTCACGAAGCTCCGTATCTGTTGGGAGTGACTATCGGAGAGTTCGCTGATATTCGGCAAGACGATCAATTGGTAGTCTTGGAGAGCCCCTGCCTGGATGCGATCCAGTTCCACGAGATCGAAAGGAATACGCGCGCGCAAGAGGGCCATACACGCGCCCATCACATGACTGCTCAGCCCGCTAACCGCATCTGCATCGCTGCTTGTTCCGTAGAGCACGCCTACGGTGGCGCCGGGCGTGCGGCCGCCAAGAATTTGCTGATGCTGTGCCTGCCAGGCGAGGGCAGGCGTAATCTCCTTGAATATGCGCCGATCGCGCGGCACAGACGCCATGTTCACCCACGGCCAAGCGCCATGCGCCACGATTTCTGCCATCGTTAAGGGGATCGAAGCGAGATTGGTCGCGTCCGCTGCTCCGCTTCCGGCGTTAACGGTAACGTACGCTGCTTTTCCTCTGCCGGCAACGCCCCGCGCCATGCGGCTTACCAGCCCCGCCGTCCAGACCGGGCGGTCCCCGTGACCGCCCTCATGCTGGGCAACGACGAACTCTGCGAGCGACGCTACCCGCCCATAGGTAGTGTCCCCAACCCACAGCGCATTCGCTCGCGCTTCCTTGGTTACTCGATCCAGGAAGCTCCATAATTCTTCATCCACCTCTCTGCGCCAGCGCTGCCACCCGCGGTGGGCGCCTTCCACATCGGAGGCTTCCGCACCGCTCGCAGGCGGGGGCAACCGCATTTCAGCTTCCCGCGCGTAGCGCTTTTCACAGTACGTGCAATAACAGACCTCGCGATACCCTTGCCAATTGTGGCCGAGAAAACCATCCACCGGGTACCGTTCGGCAATCTCTCGGACTATTGCGGGCAAATATTCCCGGTAGTACGGCGAATTAATGCAAGTCTGGTAGAAACCGTTGGTGCGGCGGGGGTTTCCTTCGTGGTCTACCATGAACCAGTCAGCGTGAGCGTAGTAAAGGTCCTCGTGCGCAAGGCTTGGATCAATGCGCGCGAGAACTACGAGGTCCTGCTTCTTCGCCGCTTCCACCAGTTCCCCAAAGACGTCGCGCTCGCCAAGCCTTCCACTGCGACGATGAAACGGAACCTCTGTCGGGTAGAATGCCAGGACGCCGCCCGCACTCAACACGACACCACCAAGGCTGTTCTCCCGCCAACGCTCCTGCCACCAGTCAACATCTACGTGGGGCGGATCAGCCTCATGGAGCACAACCTGCCCAAAGCGGACGTACTGATCGTACCACGGCATCTCCTGGGCCATACCGGCTCCCTTCGTTATCTGACCTGCGACGTTAGCACCTGTTTAGAAACATTCACAGTTGAGTTTTCCAGCACTATTTCTCAGTCTATCCAACACCCGGCAATTCTTCAAATATCGCCATACTGAGCGGAATTCCGCATTTCCCGCTGAGGGTTCGCGATAATCCAGATCAAGTGCCCTGCAATCCTGAATAGACGAATAGCGTGCACGGCTACCCTGCTCTGATTCGTACGATAGCCGGATTCGCCGTTTGCTGCGGTAACCCAGATTACAAAACTACGCATGAAGATCACTTGCGAGTGGTAGCGGGGCTTGTCCTAACGTCCGCGCAGGGGCAGAAGCATGCGAGGCCTTATCGCAACACAGCAATAGTCACTTGCCGAGCAAGGCGCGAATTCTTGATGTCAAGTTACTCAATGGCTCGACGACTGCATGTCTCCCGCCTAATCCGCCTGTCGTACATTCACTTAAGACTACTTACTGCGCTCCCAGCCAAGGTGCCGCACATACTCACATCAGTTTGCCAGTGCCTGCGCTTGGCCGAAACGGCCCAGGCGGGACCTGCAATTTCGTAGTACACTACGAGCGGGTGCAGCATCCCTACAGACTGCCAAGATCGCTGCATGTTGTCGCACCCAACCGTACACGCACCCCGTATCTGCACGCGCAAGAGTGAAACTATGTCCGCTGGAGAACTGCAAACGGAATTTGGGACTGCATCGCTAGAGCCGGCCGGCAATACGATAGCCGGCGCCTTTGGCACTTGGCGCCTCAGATACACAGTCGGCGCCAGCGGAATTGCCGTGGGCGGCGCCATCAGAATCTTCACGGAATCGGATACCGACTGGGGCATCCCGCAGTTGACAGAACCCACCCATGCCGAATACATGACTGTGCATGCGCCTGCCGGCGCGCTCTTGGACGTCTTGGTCGAGGAGATCAAGGCTGTGCGCATTCGCGTGCAAGGCCGCCCGCTCAGGCCCGGTGAAACGGTTGTTGTGACCTTTGGTGATCGCACTGGGGGCGGGCCGGGTTCGCGCGCTCAGACCTTTCTGGAGGGGAAGCGCTTCTTCTGGGTCGCCGTCGATGCCACGGGAGGCAGCACCTTCACCGCACTTGCACACTCGCCTCATTTGACCATCGTGGGTGGAGCCGTGGCAAAGCTCGCGGCCGTTGCGCCATCAACAGTCGTTGCCGGAAAACCGTTTCGCCTGCTAGTCCGGGCTGAGGATGCATGGGGCAATCCTGCACACGCGTACGCTGGCACACTCACCGTGAGTGGAGAAGGTATTGCAATACCAGGTGCGCATGAGCAGCTAACGTTCGAGTCAACCGACCACGGTCTTCGCAAGATAGAAGGATGCGTCGCCACGGAGGCCGGCACGCACAGTATTCTCGTTGAAGACGTACAGCGCGGCCTCGTTACGCGCAGTAATCCGATTGTTTGCACAGAATGCCAGCCGGATCACAATCTCTATTGGGCCGACCCGCACGGCGGCCAAGTTGCGCTAGCCTCGAAAATTCCGGACTTCTTCAGATATGCCCGTGACGTCGCCGCGCTGGACTTCGTGGGCTATCAACGCAACGACCATATGGTCTCAGCGGAAGACTGGCGCTTGCAGCAAGCGGCTGAGGCTGAGTTCACGGAACCCGGACGCTTCATTCCCCTTCCCGGTTTCGAGTGGTCGCCCGAGACAGCGCGAGGCGGGCATCACACGTTTACTTCCGCCGTCACAATCAACCGATCCGGCGCAACAGTCACTCCCAGGTTGCCGACAAGTCCGACATTGACACCGATCTCACCCACGTGCGCGATCTCTACGCTGCCTATCGCCATAGTGACGTGCTCATTACGCCGCACGTGGGCGGCGCTCATGCAGACCTTTCCTACCATGAACCTACCCTCGAGCCTGCCATTGAGATAACTTCCACACATGGCACGTTTGAATGGTTTCTCGAGGAAGCACTGGAGAATCGCTACACAGTGGGCTTTGTCGGCGGCAGCGACAGCCACACCGGGCGGCCCGGCAACGACACGCCCGGTTACCAGCCGCGCCGCTATGCGCAGGCGGGACTCACCGGCATTTACGCAACTGACCTCACTTTGGCGTCTTTCTTTGAGGCACTGAAAGCGCGCAGATGTTACGCGACCACCGGCGCGCGAATCGTGCTGCAGGTGGCTGCGGACGGACACCTGCTCGGTTCTGAGTATGTCACTGCCACGCCGCCTACGCTCACGGTGTCCGTCACCGGCGCCGCGCCCATCGAGAGCGTGGAACTCTACCGCGGCTTGGAGCGCATATACCTCCACCCAATCGAAGTTACACCGGACCCGCATCGAGTGCGCGTGCTCTGGCAGGGCGCCAGCCGCAAGTCCAGCTACTCCGGCGTGGTCTGGGAAGGGTCTGCGACAGTCACTAACGGCACAATTACGGCCGTAGACACGATCCGCTTCGACAGCCCGCGCTCCTATCTCTCTGGCGTTACCGACCGCAGCTTGAGGTGGCACTCAGTAGCGTGCGGCTACCGCAGCGGGGTTGTCTTGACCCTGGAAGAGGGCGCAGATGCAACGCTCGCGTTCGCCACCAGCACCGCTCTCATCAGCCGCCCCAGCTTCGGCGCATACGGCAAGGCGGGGCCCCAGGTGCTGGCGCACGCGCCCGCCGAGACTCTTGGCTTTGCCATCCCAGTTCGAGACCTCGCCGCAGGGCCCAAGGAATACGCGGTCGGGACGCTCAACCGCAAAGTCACGGTTGCGCTCGCTCCACGCGACGGGCCGCAATCTGCCGCATTCACCTTTACTGACCCTTCGCCTCAACCAGGTGTAAACCCGTATTGGGTACGGGTTATACAGTCAGACATGGAAATGGCGTGGTCTAGTCCGGTTTTCGTCGACTTTGCTGGTTAGTGTGTATGTTGCCAGAGAACTTTAGTCTCTAGCGGAGCACACTTTAGTCTTTCCGTGGGCCTACAGCCCATTTCAACGCAAATTTCAACCAACCAGCGCAGGCTTCAAGGTTGGATTGCCAGTATGACTTTAGGCTCCGAGAGTGCACTGACTATTGTATACTCTATGGAAGCATGCTCGATTCTAGTATCGTCTTGCTCGATAAGAGTGGCGCGCACTTAGGCAAAACGTCCAGCACGGAAACAAACGTCAGCCTCCTCGCAGTTCTCACTTTCGAAAGAGAACCAGCTACACCAGAGGCAAGTAGCATGGTTGGCACATTTGGGTGGATCGAATTATTGATTCTGTTGCTATTTCTTGGCCCACTATATTTCTTGCCTTCCATAGTCGCTTCCAGGCGCGGACATGCGAACAGGGGTGCAATATTCATAGTAAACTTACTCCTAGGATGGACGTTTATTGGATGGCTCGTCGCAATGGTTTGGGCTTTCGTGCGCGACTGAACGATCCCTAAGAGAAGCCGATCTCCTTAGAAAATAGACTGACACCATTGGAGGATTTCAATTACGGCGAACGATGAGTTTCTAAGCAGGAAAGAAGCCAAGATACTAGTTCATTAAGGAGGCTTAGTTCATGGCAGCAGAAGGAACCGAAGTCGGCCAAGTTGCGCCGGACTTCACACTTGCTAATCAAGACGGCGACGATGTATCGCTCTCGGACTATCGCGGCAAGCAGAACGTCGTGCTCGTCTTTTACGTGGGCGCATTCAGCAGCATCTGTGACGGTGAGTTTCGCGGCATTGCCGCCAATGCCGGTCGCTATGACGCCAGTGATGCCGCCGTCATTGGGATCTCCACCGATACCAAGTGGACCCTCAAGCACTATAAGGAAGAGAACAACTTCCCCGGCACGTTCCTGGCCGACTTTTGGCCGCACGGCGCCGTCGCGCGCCAGTATGGCGTATTCGTGGATGCAATGGGCTTCGCCACGCGCGGCACGTTCATCATCGACAAGGACGGGGTAATCCAGGGCAAGGTCGTCAACGAGCCGCTCGATGCGCGCGACGAAGATGACAACTTCGCCGCGCTCCAGCAATGCTCATAGGAAGATCATCCACCTAAAGGGCTATTCGGTCTAACTTCGGCCTAGGCCTTAACTAGACGTGGCGTGAATTACTCGCAACGTGCTTAGTGAGGTTGGAAGTCCTTATTGCATTTGTCTAGTGCCAGTGTCTCATTGGCGGCGCCCGCATTGGTTTGGCCTGTGCAAGAGCTGCTGGGGATCGCTAGCTTCCTACTGAGTATCGCCTCCTCAGCCACATGCGCCGGCCCAAAGCCCTCTCTCTGCGGTTGCTGTATGGGCAATCCAGCCACTCCATAGACAGCGCTAGCGCTTGCTGCTAGTATGGCGCTTGGAGCGTCACACACCGGCTGGCAGGGGACTTCTGTGGTACCACTGGCACTCATTCAAAATCTATCTGAACAAACGCCTACCAAGATCCTCTTTCTCGTATTGGACGGCCTGGGCGGCATGCCGCACCCGGAGGTCGGCAAGTCCGAGTTGGAGATGGCTCGAATCCCAAACCTCGATCGGTTCGCCGGCCTCTCCATCTGTGGGGCCACAGATCCGATCGCGCCCGGCATTACGCCCGGCAGCGGCCCGTCACATCTCGCGCTCTTTGGGTACAATCCCATCAAGTTTGACATCGGCAGAGGGGTTCTCTCCGCGCTAGGCATTGACTTTCCAATCGAGTCAAACGACGTTTGCTTTAGAGCGAACTTTGCCACCGTCAATAAGAGAGGGGACATCTCTGACCGTCGCGCCGGCCGTCTTGCCACTGAAGTAAACCGCGAGCTCTGCGCGCTCCTCCGGCACATACACCTGCCCGAAGTGGAAGTATTCGTCGAGACCGAGTCCGGGCACCGGGCCTTGGTAGTGTTTCGCGGGGAAGGCCTCTCTGACTACGTGACCGATACCGACCCGCAACGCACCGGCGTTCCGCCACTGGCGGCTGAGCCGACCCATGAAGATGCTGCCCCCATGGCACAGATCGTCAATGGCTTTCTTTCCGAGGCCGCCCTGGTGCTACAGGGACAGGACCCTGCGAACGCGCTCTTGTTGCGCGGCGCCGCGGGCCTGCCTGCCATCCCAACCATGCCGCAAATCTATAAACTCACGCCAGGCGCGATTGCCACGTACCCAATGTACCGCGGGCTGGCCAAGCTGGTGGGCATGGCGGTGCTGGAGACCGGAGACACGATCTGGGATGAGTTTGAGACGCTGCAACAAGACTGGGATGACTATGACTTCTTCTACTTTCATGTGAAAGCCACGGACACTGCCGGTGAAGACGGCGACTTCAACAAGAAAGTCCAGGTGCTCGAAGAGATCGACAGCCTTATTCCAGCCCTGCTCCGGCTCCAACCGGATGTCTTTGTAATCACCGGCGACCACTCCTCGCCTTCGGCACTCAGCGGGCATTCGTGGCATCCGGTGCCGTTTGCACTGTATGGCAATACCTGCATAAGCGATAGCGTCTCCGAATTTACAGAGCGCACTCTCGTGCAGGGCAGCCTGGGCCGCTTCCCGGCACAAGATGCAATGCTGCTGGCAATGGGCCATGCGCAAAAACTCGCCAAATACGGCGCGTAGGCAAGCCCTCCGCCAACTACCGAGCGTAGACCGTCTGCTCGCCGCGCCCGCCGTGCAGTCTCTAGACCTCAGTTTGTCGCACGACATCCAAGTCGATCTCGCGCGCGGCGTGCTCGATTCGGCTCGCGGTAGCATCCTCGATGGGGAGGCTGTCCCTACACTTGAGGCGCTGGCTCGTAGCCTGCAGCGCGCCGCCTTGAATCAGTTCCTCCCTTCTCTTCAGCCTGTCATCAACGCGACCGGCGTCATTCTGCATACCAATCTGGGACGCGCGCCCTTGAGCCGGGCTGCGATCCAGGCAATGGCGTCGGTGAGCGCCGGTTACACCAATCTGGAATTCGATCTCGACGCCGGCGCGCGCGGCTCCCGTTACGCGCACCTCGTCGCCTCTCTCACAGACCTTACGGGCGCGGAAGATGCCCTCGCAGTCAACAACAATGCCGCCGCGATCTTTCTCGTGCTGAGCGCATTGGCAGCGGGCAAAGAGGTGATCATCTCCCGGGGCGAAGCGGTTGAGATTGGCGGCGGGTTCCGTATTCCCGACGTTCTCCGGCAGAGCGGCGCGCGCTTGGTTGAAGTAGGAACAACCAACCGCACCTATGTCGAAGACTACATTCGAGCGATTACACCGACGACCGCGGCCATTCTACGCGTCCATACCAGCAATTTCCGCGTAGTGGGATTTACCCATGAACCTGAGCTGGGCTCCTTGGTAACGCAGGCGCAGCAACGGAACGTACCTGTCCTCTATGACCTGGGCAGTGGCTCGCTTCTCGATACGGCTGCCTACGGGCTTCACCGCGAACCCACCGTGCAAGAAACAGTTGCCGCCGGCTGCGCCGTAGTAAGTTTCTCCGGCGACAAACTGCTCGGCGGGCCACAAGGAGGACTGATTGTAGGCCGGAGCGACCGGATAGCTGCGCTGAAGCAGCACCCGCTCGCGCGCGCGCTAAGGCTCGACAAGACGACTATTGCAGGCCTGGAAGCCACGCTGACCCACTACCGCAAGCAGGAAGCGCTCACACATCTGCCCGTCTGGCAGATGATTGCCGCGGACACGGACAGGCTCAAGCGCAGGGCGCGCGCCTGGCAGCGCGCGCTTGCCGCCGCCCCCGCTACCTCACTTACCGCGACGGTGGTATCAAGTGTGTCCGCCATTGGCGGAGGAGCTCTTCCCGGTGAGACCTTGCCTACTTGGGTGCTCAAGCTTACTACTTCCGTACATTCCCCCGATTGGCTGGCGGACCAACTCCGTACCGGATCGCCGCCAATTGTGGTGCGGATCGAAGACGAAGCAGCGATTCTGGACCCACGCACCGTCCTGCCGGAGCAAGACAAAGCCGTTGTCCACGCTCTCTGCACTTGCAACGTGAACGGCAGTCCTGCGCTATAATGAGAATCAAGAGGCATAGCACCACTACATTGGTCTTGCTTTCAGGTAGTATTGAAGTGTTCTAGAGGCCATCATAGCGTGCAAGACAAGCTGGACGTAAATTCCACTTTGGCGTACGGATGGGTCCCTGTACACATGACCGGTGCGAGAAGACACAGTTGGGAGACTGCTGCATGCAGCCGCTGATTGACAGTTTCGGTCGGCAGATAGAGAATCTGCGCATCTCAATAACGGACCGCTGCAATTTCCGCTGCCGCTACTGCATGCCTGAAGAGATGATGCAGTGGGTGCCCCGCGATGAGATCTTGACGTATGAAGAGATCGAGCGGCTGGCTAGGTTGTTCGTTCAGCTAGGCATCAGGGACATCCGAATTACCGGTGGCGAGCCCACGGTACGCAAGGATCTTCCTTATCTCATCAGTCGCCTGCGGGAAATCGATAAACTGGAAAGCCTCTCGATTACTACCAACGGCTTTCGCCTGAAGTCACTTGCCAAGCCGCTGGCCGAAGCTGGGCTTACCCGCATCAACGTGAGCTTGGATAGCCTGGTACCCGAGCAATTCGCGTATATGACGCGCCGCAATGCGCTGGACGCTGTGCTAGAAGGTCTTGAAGAGCTTGAAAAGCATCCTGCCATTAGCCCAATAAAGCTAAACTGCGTGGGTATCCGCGGCTTTACGGAAGGTGAAGTGATCGCATTTGCCGAACTGGCGCGGCGCAAGCCCTACGTAGTGCGCTTCATAGAGTTCATGCCCTTGGATGCCGACGGCATTTGGCGCGAAGAAAAAGTGCTTACAGGTGGGGCAATCTTAGACATCATCAACAACGCCATGCCCGTGCCGCTTCTGCCCATACCCACCGATCCCTCTTCGACCTCGCGCGTTTATCGGTTTGCCGACGACAATGGCGAGATTGGCTTTATCAATCCCGTGAGTGAACCATTCTGCGCCACCTGCAATCGCATCCGGCTCACCGCCGAAGGCATGCTCCGCACGTGCCTCTTCTCAGTGCGCGAAACTGATCTACGCCTGCCCATGCGCGACGGCGCCAGCGACAGCGAGCTCGAGCACATCATCCGTGCAGCCATTTGGCAAAAAGAGCTCAAGCACCGCATCAACGAGGGTGAGTTCTTCCAGCGCGCAAACCGCACCATGTCTCAAATTGGCGGCTAGATGAAATCTTGGGCCAATTCGCCGTGCCCGCATTAGTGGACTCCCCAAGTTTCTTACGTTGCCTAACGACTTCCCTCCGCACTTGTTTCGGCCTATCTCTCGTGCTCGCGTATTCACCTGGGATTCTGAGGGTGACTGAGTTGCGTGCCGCTCCGGTGACCTGAATACACAAACTCAACCATACTATGCAGTTTTCTAATCACAGCCTCTTTCTGTTGACAACTTCTGTACGTTCTGATATCTTTTCTAAAGATAGAGCTTAGAATACTTCAACAGTTCACCGGGAGGCACGCCATGCGGAACATCTTGGGTAGTTCCCAAACGCCAGAAGTACTAGGGCGCTGCCCCGTATGCTCTAGCGAACTCACTGTACAGCGACTGCGGTGTTCGTCGTGCAACGTCGCGCTGGAAGGGGAGTTTCATCTCAATCCATTTAACCGGCTCTCCTCTGAACAACAGCGATTCGTCGAGATCTTCCTACTCGCTCGCGGCAACATGAGTGAGGTGCAGAAGGAACTGGGTGTCTCTTACCCCACCGTGCGCGCGCGCTTGGAGGAAATCATCGCCCAACTCGGCCACCGGCCGGATTCAGATGATGCGACGGTACCGGCTGAACGCCTGCGCACCCTGCATGAAGTTGAAAGCGGGGCACTGAGTGTCGAAGAGGCACTACGCCGCCTTGCGCAGAAGGAGTAGCAACATGGGCGATGAAGAACGCTTGATTTTGGAAATGCTGCGCGAAGGCAAGATTTCCGTAGAAGATGCGGAACGCCTGCTCGGTGCAATCGGAAAGGGCAATGATAGGGCAAAGGGCGGGTTCTCGTCGATACTGGAGAGTAGTTGGTGGGAAGAGGTGGAACGGTCGCTCGGCGAAACTCTCTCTAAAGTGGAGGACCGCATCTCGCGTGCCGTGACGGATCTGCCAAGGGGTAGCATTCGCATGCCTCTGCGCGGACTAAACCGCAAGAGACAGCGCGAAGAACAAGGTTACACTCCCGTAGACTTGCAGGACCAGTCCTTTACTATTCCACCCGATGCCCGCATCGTGGTAGACATAGAAGGCAGTGCGCTCACTATCGAGGAAGCCCCCGGCGACGCATATGTTAGCTTCGATCGGGAAGGGCACGATTGGGAGTGGTCTATACTCAAGTTAGACGACACGTACGTGCTCTCCGTCTACGCTAACGCGGTGTGGGCCGGCGTCCCGAATGTCACTCTCCGCTTGCCCCCGCTGCGTTCTCTGTCCTGTCAGGTTGTGGGCAGCAGCATGTCCGGCCATGGCATCACTACGCCGCTTGACGCCTCCATCTCCGGTGGATCGATTCAGCTTACTGAGGCATCCGGAGAACTCAAGCTAAACTCCTCCGGTGGCGCCATTGGGGTGATGGGCAATGTCTCTTCGCTGCAGGCGGTTTCTGCAGGTGGGCCAATCTCATTGCTGGGACGAGTAGAAAGTCTCGATGTCAGAGCTGCTGCGGGCGCTGTGAGCATCGATCATGCCGTGCTCAGCGAAGGAGACCATCACGTCGAGAGTGCCGGCGGCGGAGTCATCCTCGTGTTGAATGCAGATTCTGCGGTCACTATTGAAGCGGCATCTTCCGGTGGCGGGGTGGACGTCAATGTTCCCGGGGCCTCGGGCGAGGCTCGCAATCGGTACGGAACCGGTCAATACAGCGGAACGCTTGGGGCAGGTACGGCCAGTCTACAACTTCGCAGCAGCGGCGGCAGCATTCGCATACACGTCTCCGAAGAGGCCGGCGCTTCTGCCGGAACTCCCCCCGCGTAGTCCTGCGATTCCGACTACGGCATCCCGTATCTTAGAACCCTCGAGGAGACATCCAAGTCGCCGGCCTTGCCACAGCAGCGAGAGTGAGCCGGATCATTCGACAAAGCGGACAATTCCCAGCCGTGGTTGAACGCTTGCAGAGCAGAAAACTCTTTCGCCAACCTTCCCTACCATTTAGGCGCCCACTTGCGAGAAGCCGTAATCCAGCAGAACGGCAGCATCGGTGAAATGCTGCTGTGACCCCATCACGACGACAAGTAAGTGCTGTCCGTTCCGCTCCGCGACTGCCACCAAACAATATCCGGCCGCCGGCGTCCAACCTGGCTTTAGGCCGTAGGTGCCTGCGTACGTCCACAACAGGCGATTGAGATTCCACGGGCCATACCAGCCATGCTGGTCCGTGGCCGTAAATTCTATGCGCTTCACACTGGCATAGTCAACAATTGTGGGAGTCCACTCGAGCGCGTACTTTGCAAGCGCCGCCAAGTCGTGAGCCGAAGAATAGTGCGGCAGCGTATCTTCGTCATATCCGGTCGGGTTACTAAACTTTGTGTTTTGGAGACCCAATTCCTGCACCTTCGCATTCATGGCCACTATGAACGCGTCGTAACCCAGCGTAGCCTCAGCAACGGCAATCGCGGCGTCATTCCCGGAGTCAAGCATCATCCCGTACAACAGTATCTCCATCGGCACCACTTCCCCACCCTGCAAACCCATAACATTGGGTTCCGCAGCGGCTGCGCGCTGTGAAACTAACACTTCTTGACCGGGGTCACTATTCTCTAAAGCAATGATGGCAGTGAGGATTTTCGTCGTGCTGGCGGGCGCTCGCTGCTCATCTTCATTGTGCGCGTAGAGGACCGACTTCGTAGAGAGGTCGACAAGAATAGCAGACTGCGCCGTAAAGTTGCTGAAAACGGGGGCCGGGTTCTCTTCCAGCCATGTATAGGAGAAGTGGGGGCGCGGCGGAGATACCGTCGCGATGACCTCTTCAGCAGGAATAGGCGTGCTCTCAGTAACCGTAATTATGGTTTCTGACGGCTTCGGCGCAAGCCTGGTGAGCAACAACACGCCCGCCAAGGCCAAGCCCATTGCGATTACCCATGCAAGGAAAGCGGGGCGGCGCTTGCGTCTGGGCGGAGTCTGCGATTGATACCTGTAGGGCTCCATCAAAGATGAACTGAGTATTCTACTGAACGAGGAAAGCCTTCTACTCGACTACGCCTCAGTGACCGAGACCATAACCACCAACATGGCGATACTTCGAAACACAATCCAGTCCTGTAACCACTCGCAACAATGGGACAGCGCTGCCAGCACACACCATCAACTGCAGAATCATCGAACAGAAGACCTCCGGTCGCTTGTGAGACGATCAATGAAAGGATTCCCCAAAAGCCACCGGCCGCGCCACTGAAACAGGCTACGCTGCGACCGATTGCGCTACGGTACGCGTAGGACGAGCCACCCTTCGCTCAGGTACCAGCACTGATTTGAGGGACACACAGGCGGCAAACAGCACCTGCGTGCAATCTGTCTACACCAACAGGACTACCCGTCCGCGAGAATAGCAGGACCTACACGGCCGGTTCACTCAACCAAGCCGGTACGGTCCACACTTTCCACAAAATAGCGTTGGGTAAAGAGGTACACCACAAGGGGCGGCATAACGACAAGGAATGACGCGGCCATGATAACCGCCTCATTAAACTCATCCCCTGCGCCTTGGCCAGCGAGCATTTGCAGCAACGCCGCACTCAAAATGGACAGCCGCAACGGCAGGGTAAAGTTGTTTTGGTCAAAGAGATAAATCGTCGGTTCGAAAAAGTCGTTCCAATGCCACACCAGCGAAAACAGGAACACTACAATGATCGCCGGCGCTGCCAAGGGCAGCATAATACGCCAGTAGACACTGAAGGGACCGGCGCCGTCAATACGCGCGGCATCCTCCAATTCATATGGCAAGTTTCGGAAGAACTGTCGGAACACCAGGATGAAGAGTGCACCACGGAGGCCATGACCGAACAGCGCAGGGACCAAGAACGGGAAGTACGTATCCATGAACCCAAGGTTTCTGTACAGGATGAAGAGAGGAACGATGATGGTCTGTGGCGGCACCAGGAATGTAAACAGAACCAAAAGAAAGAGGACATCGCGTCCCGGGAATGGAATTCGAGCAAAACCATAGGCAACAAACGAGCAGGCGACGGTCTGCAATATTCCTGAGCCCAGCGAAATGATGACGCTATTGCGCGCCGCTTGCCAATAGAGCATGCCGCTTATGGCAAGCTCATAATTTCTCCAAAAGAAGGTGCGGGGTATCCAGAGCACGGTAAGGTCAGCTAAGTCCGCAACCGTCTTGAGAGACGTTGAGAACATGTAGATGACCGGAAAGAGGAACACAAAGCAAACATTGATCAGGATGATATACGTGGCAATGCGGAGGAATACCTGTTCCCACCACTTACGCGATGTCAGAGCACCCAGTAAGCCTTGGCGCTGCCGAATAACGAATACAGAATCAGCCATACCAGGGTACTCCCTACCGTTCACCCGCGTAGAATACGAAGCGGCTTGAGATCACTAACGCTAACGCCATGAAGAGGAAGATCGAAGCAAAATACATCCAGCCCAGAGCCGCCGCATAGCCAAGCCGGAAGTCTCGGGTCAGGCCCACAGTTTGGATGTAAGTAAGCACCTCGTTAAAGTTGTCGGTAAAGGAATCCACGATCGTGTATACGACGTTGACCAAGATTACCGGCGAAAGCATGGGCAGCGTAATGCGCCAGAAGATCTGCCAACCGGAAGCGCCGTCGGTTTTTGCTGCCTCACGCATTGTCAGCGGAATGCTATGTAGTCCCGCGACAAAGATGAGGATCTGCACTCCGGTGCGCCAAAGAACCAAGGTCACCCGGTTTACCAAGTCGAGCACCCAATCCGCAATTGTGCCCTGCAAATAGGTAAACACCACTTCGCTGAGGGTTTGCACACTCACACCAATAGCTTCTGTGCTCACACCCTCACCAAACAGACGCCGAATTACAATCGCCGAGCCAATCACGACCGGCATAAAGAGCAGCATGCGGAACACGCCGCGGCCAGGCAGATCCTGCACAACCAAGATGGAAACAAACAATGAAAATACCAGGATGATCGGCAGGTCCGTCAGCAGATTCGCAACCGTCTTAGTAAATAACGGTAGGAAGTGAATGTCCTCCAAGAATGGCTCCGCGTAATTCTCCCACCCAATAAAAGTTAGCTTGAGTTCAGAGCTCGTAATCTTGACGTTATGGAAGCTGACATAGAGCGACTGGAACAGCGGCCACGCAAGAAAGATCAAGAAGCCCACAATCCACGTGCTGATATAGAAGTACCCATCCATCGCACGCTGCACTTTGTAGGTCAGGCGCACTCCCACCGCCGAAAGGACAACACGAAACGACAGGATGCACGCCGGCACAATAAATGCCAGCCCAGTGAGTATCATGACCCACATATAATTATCTTCAAATTGCATAGTCGTTACCTCCGCGGCGGAATGATAAGATAATTCTGGCCCTCAACCGCGTGTTCGCCGTCAGTATAGCGACGTGTCTTGTAGTTTACAATCACACGCGTACCATCCTCATACACGGTTTCATAGACGCCATCCGCAATCTGCCTATGATCTTCCATTAGCAGGTTCACCGTGTAGCCCAGTTGCCTGATAAACAGCTCATACTCGTCGACAATCTGGGGTTCCCAATCAGCGAACCGGGAAGAATAGAGTCGATTATACTGGGTCCGCGTCAAGAGAACGCTTGGATTAGAAGTCAGCTCAAAGGTGGGCAGGGCGCCATACTCTATGGCGCGCAGGAACTCATCGCGGTCACTGCGAAGGTTGCTCTCATCACCCGTATAGCGAACCAGCCCATGCACCGCCAGCGGGAAGAACGGCACCGTCTCCTCACTAAACACATAATTGTAGCGATCCAGTGGCACGCGAGTGAAGAAATCAGTGGTATCGAGCATATAGGCATTTGCGCCCTGAATCACAGCCGTGCCGGTCTCCTGCCTACTAATCTCAATAATGTCTTTCCACACATTCACAAAGTCCTGCCGACTCAGTTTAGCGCCACCTCTTTCAGTGTCGAGTGGCTGTTGCAAGGCCCGGATTTCAAGAAAATAGCCTCCCACCAGCACAACCAAGAGCGCCGCAGTGGCAATCGGCCGCCAAATGGGTCCACCAGCAAACTGACCGAATATTGTGTCGCCTGCCCGACGTGTACCAACCAGAACAATGTACAAGCCAAGCCACACAAGTCCGGTCAAACCAACCAGTCTCAGACTGACGGTAAATAACGATCTGCCGGAGAACAGGATGGGATAGTGGTTCAGGGCCACTTTTCCAAAGAAGCGGAACTCAACCCCAGATACACCGTAATCCTTCATTTTCGCAATATCGTCTTTAGCGTACCGGTCGCGTGCAATCTCCGGGCGCAATAGCTGCACCTCGGTATGGGGCTCGTCCTCCTTGCGCTTGAAGCCAACGTAATTGGTCGTAATCGGCAATCGATTAGCTCCTCTGATTACGTCAGTCAGCGGATTGAACCGGAAGAAGGAATCGATGTTACGGAAGCCAAAAAGGTAATTGTCTTCAAGGTAAAGCGGAATGTTGTTCGCGTTTGCATAGTTCGCAACCGATCGCAGCCCCTCATCGCCGCCTATTCTGCTTTCCGGCGGCAGCCGTTTTGGCAACGACCAGTCATAGCCATCCTGGCTCCAACCCACAAGCGTAACCCGTAAATTCTCCAAACCCCGCTCTTCCCTGAGGGTCTTGAGCATTCCCAAAGCCTCATCGAACGTGGTCATCTTGATGAACTGGTCGCGAGGAAAGGCCTGTCGCTGCATAGCCATGAAGATCCGCAAATGGAGGAAAGGCGCCGGCTCCTCAAGCTTCGCGAGGCCGCGCTCATTCATCAAGAATTCGCGGTAGTTCTTTGCCATGCCGACATACGACGCGTCATAGCCGCGCAGGAATGCGTACTTCATTTCACGGTCGCCCTCAACCCGCTCCTGCTCGAAGCGCGTCACGAAAGATGCGCGCCGCAACGGGAATGGGGCCTTGCGTCTAAAGATGAACTGGCCGGAAATTCGATTATAGCCAAGCGCAGTGTAGCTCAACGCCGCACTGATGTTTACGTCCATGTCGCCCTTGGTGACAATCCCCGTAAACGCCGAAGCGCCGCGCACCAACCCAAAGACTGGCACCGGGATAGGACCCTGTTGCTGTTCGGGCTCGAATGAAAAGAGCGCTGGCCCATATACTTCAGCCAGGAAGTTATGTCGATATTCGGGTTGCTCAGGTCGGAAGTGAACAATTGCACCAGGGCCGTCCGGAACGAAGAGATAGCCCTTCTCCTCGTTGGAGGCAGCCCCAAGAAACGGCATGATGTCCAGCGTAACCAATAAGCGTTCTTCCGTCTCACGCACGCTGTCATCCGCCACGCCTACGATAAGGCGATCGTCCTCCAGCCGATAGTCGATGGTAAAACCTATATTCAACTCTTCAAACAGATAGTCCACCTTGATACCGCCGTCGATGGGAGTAAATGTCATCTTCGGCAGGTCTGAGATGATATCTGCCACACGGGTCTGTGTCCGCACCCTGTCGGTGTACTCGACAATGACAACCGAGTTCAGACGGGCCTTGATGGAATCGGAAACCGCTTCTGGATTCTCCAGAATGGGGGAACTTCGCCACAGCAGACCGTTTTCGCGGTCGTCGAATACTGCCAGTTGTGAATTTTCTTTGTTAAGAAAGAGAGAGAGGTGCTCAACCTTACTCACTCGCTCAAACTCCGGGCCGAGCTCTTTCGCCGGATCCAATGCCGGCGCGGCAGTTGCCGGCGTTATTGGCAGTATGGCGAAGAAAAGGACTAAAGGTACAAGATACCGTACGACACGCCACCCTTTAGCGAGTGATGACTTCATAGAGGACCTCCCAACCGAAGCGGATCACCCGCGACGACATAAAGTAGCTAAGGGCGGAGATGCCGAAGATTGCAACCATACCCAGAATGTTCAAGAAGCTCACAGCTGCGGCACGCTTGAATTCAAAGTCGTGCACCACCTTCACTTGTAAGTAGATCAGAACACCCATCCACCAGTACATGGCAGTCTGCGCGAAGCCATACAGAGCGCTCTCATCCTTGGTAAGCACGTTCGAAATCAGCGCCAGCGGCAGTGCAATCAAGATGTAGGGTTGCAGGCAGTATGCAGTCGTCGCTGCCACCACCTTCGGTGAACCCTCACCGTAGAAAATCGCGCTCACGCCGTAGTTCGCAATGACCCAGACACCGAATGGCACGAGTATGCGGGAGACTTCCAGTACGAAATTGATATCCTCAGGATCTATTGCAGAGAAATGAAAGCTCACCGTATTGAGCGTAAGCATGCGCACAATGATAGCCAACCCCAATAAGGCCCACACAGTCCACCACGTCGAATCTTCGCGCAATGCCCAGAACGTCTCCATCGGCTCCCGCAGGACCCCAGTCGCCTGGCGATAGATCTTGAACCAGGTGCTCTCCCGTTTGAGGATGCCGCGCTCGAAACCAAGCGCAAACACACGGCGCGTGCCTCGTGGAATAACTATGATCGCGCCGATACCCAAGAACACGTAGAGCATGAACAAGCCGAAGTTCGCGCGCATCCATAGATACCGTGCCTCAGAGTAGGCCTTGGCGAATTCATCCTTATCGTAGCCTCTGAAATACTCGACCATCGCGTCCTGGTAGCGCTCCTGACGATAGAGCGCCTTACCCAGCGCGCTATGGGCGAGATACATATTGGCATCGAGCTTGAGCACTTGCTGCCAAAGATTCGCCGCCTCATCGTAGCGACCGTCCCAATAGAACTTACTCGCCGAGTGCACCAGCCGTGCAAAGAGCGTGGGACGATACACCTGAATGTTGTTACGAATTGCATCCAAGATATATAGGGAACCTGCGGCATCCGTCACTACACTAGTCGGATACCCAAGCTGTCCCTGCTGCACGCCGCGACCGCCGAACGCGAGCAGCGGCTCACCATCTTGGTCGTATTGATAGACTTTCGCAGAGTTGGCGTCAACGACCGTAATGATGCCCGCCTCATTGACATTTACATCGGAGAAGCGCGGGAACTGCGTACGCCTGCCGGCCCCTTCGCGTTCGCCATAGAACTTGAGCGAGTCTGCCTTGAAGAAGCGCATGTACACAGCCACTGACGTCGAGTGGGGATAGACGTTCACACCTACCGGACTGAGCTTCTGCAACTGATCCTTGACCGCCGTAGCCACGACGGTGTAAAGGAAGCCGTCTTCGGAAAGGTACAGATTCGAGTGCGGCGTCGGCTGCGGCAGGAAAATCTTACGGCGCTGCTCCTGCGTCGCAAACATGCTCACAATCAACCGGCGCAGGCTGAAGTCCAAACGCGTAGCCCCAAAGAAGCCGCGGAAGTTACCCTCGCCATCGAGCACGATGATGCCGAGATTGCTCCCTGCCTCAAGCGTGTAAATGCGCCCACTCCGGTCCACCACCAGCTTGCTTGGCGCAAACGTATGGTCGATAGGGATCAATGTAGTCTCGGGCTTGAAGAACTCATCAACGAAGTTGCCCTCGGGGTCCAACCGGAGAATGCGGTTATTGCCGGTATCCGCGACAAAGATGTTGCCGTCCGGATCGACGTAGACACCTTCCGGCTTACTCAGGTTGCTAATCTCCATGAGGTACTCGCCTTCCTGCGAGAATTTGAGTACCCGGTCATTGCCCGTATCAGCAAGCCACAGGTTTTCCTCATGGTCGAGGTAGAGGTCCGAAGGTTCTTTGAACGCGCCTGTCGGTAAGTGGATGCCGTTTATTTCTTTTTCAAAGATATAGGGGAGCGGCGACGGCACGCGCTGTTGGCGGGGATCGATGGTGTACGACAACTTTGGATCAAGCTCCAAAGCAGCAGCCGTGCCAGCCGACGTAAAGATAAGCCAGCACGCCGCCAGCACCGCCAGTAGTGCTTTCAGTCTTGACCCTTTGTGTCCAAACATTGTTGCCATTCCCCTACCCGCTACTGGTAATGTCGCTGTCTGCCGTGCAGTTACGCCTTAATTCCTGAGTGTGCCATTGTAGCAATCACGCGCCGCTGAACCAAGGTAAAGAGGACCACCGGCGGCGTAATCATGATAAATGTCGCGGCGGCATACGCACCCTGGCGCGCCACAGAGCCCTGGCTGATCAAAGTCTGCAATGCAATTGGCAGAGTTCGCATCGATTCCGTGCGCGTAAACACCAATGGCGCCCAAATGTCGTTCCAGGTAGCAACAAAAATAATAATCACCAACGTCGCCCACGCCGGAGTAACTAAAGGCATCACAACCCGCCAAAAGACCGTCCACTCCGTAGCGCCGTCTATCTTAGCCGACTCAATGAGAGCCCCTGGGATCTGCTCCATAAACTGCTTCATCAAGAAGAGCGCGTACGGGATCGCGAGATTGGGGAGAACCAGCGCAAAATAGGTATCGATGATGCCAAGCTGGTAGACCACGAGGTACCGCGGGATTGCGGTTACCTGCGGGGTAAACATGAGCGCCGCAATAACCACCATGAACATCATATTGCGGCCCGGAAAGTTGTGTTTTGCCAGCGGATACGCCGCCAGGCTTGCCAGCAACACGCCGCCGAGGACTGTGCAGAAGGCGACAAAGACACTATTGAAGATGTATCGAATGAACGGTACATTCAAGGAATATGTCGCAATGAGCAGGTCTTGGAAATTACGTAAAGTAGGATTCCGCACAATAAAGCGCGGCGGGAATAGGAATAGCTCATCAATCGGCTTGAGAGCGTGTGAAACGACGAAGATCAGTGGCAACGACATGAATGCGGCGAGGATGGTCAGAGCCGCGATGGTCGTAAACTCACCGCTGGTAATCTTGAATCGGCCAACTCGAATTATCATCTAGCGCTTCCCCTTTCTTTCCTACTCATCCTTGGTTGAAAGCGCACGCAACGCGCCCTGCCCGACACCGAAGGTGATGATGAAGAGAATCACGGCAATCGCGGCCGCATACCCCATCTCAAACCGGATAAAGGCATAGTCATACAAATGCGACAAGATCATGTGCGCTGCGTAGAGCGGGCTGGGGAGACCGGCGAGAGAAAGCGAAATCTCAAATCCAGCCGAGAACATTAGCACTACCGCATTGATTACGCCAAAGAGCACCTGCGGTTTCATTGATGGCAGCGTAATGTACCACATTTCCTGCAACGGATGGGCGATACCGTCCACTTTTCCTGCCTCATACAGCTCGGTATTCACCGTCTGCAAACCGGCCAAGAAGACCAGGAAGTTGTTGCCCATGCTCATCCACAACATGACGAACATAATCACCGGCAACATAGTTCGCTGATCGATGAGCCACAGGAACGGTTCCTGGATGAAGCCCAAGCGCATCAGGAAGTAGTTCATATATCCGTAGCGGTCGCCGGAGAAGACGATGCGCCACACAACCGCCATTGCGATGGCACTCGTCAGCGAAGGCGCGTAGAACGCCAAGGCGTAAATCGTGCGAACCCGGATCTGGTTGATAAACCAGGCGAGCAAGAATGACGCCGTCAAGCTTACCGGGCCCGTAATGAAGGCAAAGAAGAGCGTATTCCTGATCGACAAGACGAATATGTCGTCTTCCAAGAAGAGCAATCGGTAATTGGACCAGCCAATTATGCGCGGAGCCTCCAGCATGTTGAAATACGTAAAGCTAAGCCAGACGGCAACCCCGACCGGAATGATCAGGAATGCAAAGAAGAAGATCATGTAGGGCAGCAGGAACGCATACGAGACCCCGTATTGACCGACGAGGCGTTGCAGACCCGATTTCTGCTCTGCGACCGCCCGCGATCGTGTTGCGGACTCGGTGCCCGAGCCGCTACTCTTTACCTCGGCCATTATTCAAGCCCCCCTTTCGTCTTAGTAAGATCAACCGGTAGTCCGAATTCCTCACGCTTGCGAATCAGCTCGCGGTCGATCTGCTTGACTGCTTCTTCCAAGGCTTCGCGTGCGTTCCACCCCTGAAGCACCACACGGTTCCAGGCATTGATGATGTGACGCGGCGTAAAGTAGCCGCCCAACGTAACCGGCTGCTCCTTGAACCAACGCCACTGCTCCTGGATAGCCTCGATGTCTTTCTGCGGGAAGGGGAGTTGGTTGAGCGCCTTGACGTTGGCCGTATTCCAGCGCGCCTCCGTGCCGATCAGGGCCTCGAGCTCTTCACCGAAGCGCGCTTGGGCCCGCTCGGACGTCCACCATTTCGCCCACTCCCAGGCCTTGTCTTGTTTAACTGAATTATCCATGATCACCACGGCTTGACCATAGCCGCCTGAGGTCCGGTCTACTTGTCCGTCTGGTCGGCGTTTTCCGGGAAGCGGGCGCATTTCCCAGCGGCCTTCAAGCTCCGGCGCCGCAACGGACAAGAGAACGTAGGTAAAGAAGCCGGAGACGCCAATCGGCATCTCGCCGGTCCTCATGCGGTTATAGAAGTCGGCTTGCTGTGTGATCTTGTAATTCGTGTAGAGCTCGGTCCATTCACGGAAGCCGGCCAGGGCTTCCGGCGAGTCAAGGGCGCTCAGTCCTTTATTCGTATAGAAGTCTCCGCCGTTTTGGTAGAGGAAAGGCAGGAACCCCGGCACAAGGGACTCAGCCAAACCGTAGATGCCCCCGCCCGCGGACACGCCAACCGGCGGGAAGAAGAAGTCCATGCCGCGCTGCTGAAGCAGCCAGATCATGTTATATAAGTCCTGCCACGTGTCGGGCGGAGTCAGACCCAACTCATTGAAGATGTCCGTGCGGTAGAACATCATCAAGAAGTCCTGCGTTTCCGGTATTGCGTAGTCTCCGCCCTCCCAACGGAAGGGCAAGAGCGCCCCTGGACGGAATCGCGTTGCCACCTCCTGATAGTCCAAGAACTTATTCATGTTGGCAACGCCGTTGCGTATCGCAAACTCCACGGGCACGTCCGGCAGCACACCGGTCGCCACATCCGGCGTCACACCGCTCGCTACGGAGAGGAGCAACACATTTACCGACCCCGCACTAAGCTGTCCCGGCGGGAATACCTGTAGATTGACACTGATGCCGCTCGCCGGAGTGAAGTCATCTTCGGTCATGTCCTTCATGATCATGCCCCACTCACGGCCGCGTGCCACCCACACCGTAATGGTGTTGTCATCATCACCATAGATCGAACCAACACCGTAGTAGTTGCGGACAAACGAACTCAAGAAGTTCATGAAGCCTGCCCATGTCTTCAAGAATATGTTTGCCTTGCCTACCGGGAGTTCCATCTCGGGATTCGTAATCAGCAAGTAGTCCAGCCACAACGGGTGCTCTCGCAAATACAGCAGCCACTGCGAAAGCCGACCCTGGCTCGCGCTAAGGTCGCTGAGCCGGCGCGACATGCTCTCAGGGTCGCGAGCCATGTCTTCCAACTGGAAGGCCACTTCTCCTAACACATTGGCCACATTCGGCTTCACGCCGTTGTTGACCTCTGTCATGTGGGTTACTTGATCTCTAAGCAACTCATAGTTCGTGACCAACCGTGGCACCAGCGTCGGAATACGTGAGGTAAGGTCGAATTCCATGTACGGATCAGGGTTAACACCCGTAATCATCGTGATCTCGCGCACCATAATGGAAAGGTCGGTTACAACCTTATTGATGGCGCGAATGGTCTCCGCTGAGGGGCCGACGGTAACCTCCATCGTGAGGGTGTGCATCCCCTTCTCGAGATAGAAGAGATACGGTTCACCCTCCCCTGCTTGTTCACCAAACGGCACAATGCGCCAGTCACGGTCATTGTCAGGTGTGAACAGGAAACTATTGAGCTCTTGGAAAGGCACCTTGCCGTCTATGAAAATCCGTCGAGCGGAAGGCAAGAAGCTTGCGTAGGCCTGCCAGCGCCGCCAGGCAATTTTGTAGAGGCCGTCTTCCGGTACCTCGAACTCCCACGTGGCGGCTTGCAACGCGCGGCGCCAGCGATACGAGCCGTACGCGTTCAGCCGCACGTAACCGGCGGAATACGGGTCCACCATGGGGCCGGAAGTGTATTCCATACGAATAGTAGCTTCCGTGCGCTCCACCGGCAGTTCCGCCTGATGACGGATGAGAGTCTCGCCTGCACTCTTATAGCCGCGTTCTTGGTACATCTTCAGAACTTCGGCGTACGTGGGCGGCCGCGTAGGCGACACCAGGCGCAGACTCCGAATTGCGATCGGCTCGCGCACGGTGATTAAGCGGATAACATGCTCGCCTTCAGTCAAATAGAAGTCGAAGGGCCAAGGATACATGCCGTCGCCATCGATAAGCCGCACCGTCTCCCAACGCGGCACTTCAAATTGGCCCGGGCGGCGGTCGTTGCCCTGGTTATCGGTGGTTGGCAAGCCCTTGTCATTCCAGAACCGTACTAATACGAATCGCCGCGCCTCTAGGAATGGAAATTCGCCATCGATCTGGATGCGCCGTTGGATGGAAGCCCGCTTACCCGCCAATGGGTAATACTCCATTTCAAGGTTGTAGAGACCGGTCTTCGGTACCGTAACTCTCCACTCCATCCACTCGGTCTCTTCCTGCCAATTGAGAATATCGCCCGTCTTACCACCGAGCTCGCTCATGATTTCCGGCACATTACCGCGGTGCCGAACGTAATTCATGTGATCGATGGCAACTTCGATATCCTCAATCCACTCATAACCGTTCTTCGCATACGTTTCGAGCGTTTCAGCATAGTCGGGTTCAAGCTTGACTTCGATTACGCCAGTAGCATGCGTGATGAAAGTGCCCTGCTCTTTTGCGTCTTCGGCTTCTTCATCACTTTCAGCGTCCTTTGGTTGTGCCTGCTGTGAATAGACGGCAGCGGAGGCGGCTGTGGGGATGGAAATCGTCACCAGCATCACAACGAGACCAATATTGGTCCAGACAGACCACGAACGCAGATTGCGCATCGTGATGGACTTCTTAATTGCTGCCTGAAGCCCAGCAATTGTTCTCTTCAGGATACTCATCTATTTCCACCCTTACGCTTAGAGCGATAAAACACGTGCCAAATGCCTGTCGGTAACCGAATTCAAACCCAATCCAATCATAACTAATTACACTACGGCCACCCTGCGCACCGTATTACAGTGTACCCTAGCACACGATTTTCACCATCGTCAAGTAATCGGGATTACCTAACGAGCTTCTCAACCGAGCGTTCTTTCTTGCTATTTCTGCGCGTCAAGAGCCACACGGAAACCGATCGCGTGCGCCTGCGGGCCCACCGGGTTGCCGCGGCTGGCGCACCGCGCATGCTGCCGGCTATCCCGCCAACAACCGCCGCGTACTACGCGATAGCGGCCGTGATCTACCACCTGGGCCGCGATTGTCTTGCTGCCGACGGAGCCGGGATACGTTCCTATGAACGAAGCCGTCCACTCCGCTACGTTGCCCGACATATCCAGAGCGCCGTAAGGACTGACTCCGTCAGGATACACGCCAACGGGCGTGGGCCCGGCCAGGCCGCCCTCCCAGGTATTGGCGCACGTGTAGCCATAGGTCTCACCCCACGGGAATTGCCTTGCGTCTGCGCCCCGCGCAGCCTTCTCCCATTCCTCCTCCGTTGGCAATCGATAGGGACGTCCGGTTGCATCCGCCAGCCAATCGCAATACGCGACCGCTTCATCCCACGTGACATCGCGCACCGGCTGATTCTGGATCCAGGGATCAATGACTGTGCCGTCCCAATACTCTCGCGGCGGCGCGTCGCCGGCAAGCACAAGCGAGCGAAAGTCGAGATTTGTTACGAGAAATTTTCCGATATAAAATGGTGGAAGCTCGACGGTACGTGCCGGCGTCTCCATGAGAACTAGACCCCGCTGCGTTTGGTGTTCCGGCTCCGGATCACCCGTTTCCTCCTGGAATTGGCCCACTATCTGGTCCACAGACTCGCTATCCGTGCCCATTGTGAAGGCGCCGCCGGATACACGGGCCAGCGCAGGTTCAAGCGTGCGGATTCGGGGGTCGCCAAGAAATGACAGTGCCTTGCCCACTGAGACCCGTTCCGCAACGGTATACTGGTTGGGGGTACCGACCATGCGCGCGAGGTCGATTATCGCAATCTGTTTCTCGCGCTCGCTTAGCATCAGGAGTGCGCCATGTATGCGCTCCTGCACGTTGCTTTGCAGGTCCGCCCAGATTTCTTGTCCCAGACGTTCCTCTGTAATTGCCACGTGTAGTTTCTCCCAACTCATCAGTCCGGTATTTCCGCACCAAGGCAGTATACACAATGAAGCGCCAAGGCATTGGCGCTGCGGTAAATTGCTCTCACACTTCGGAGCGCAGTCGCGCTCGCTTTCCCAATAGACCGGTAATAGCCCAGCGCAATACCGCGACAATCGTTACGGCATCGTCACGCAAGCCGAATACGCTGGGGGCCATTGCGGCGCGCGCACTCGTTTGCGGCGCTGCGCGCTTCTGGCGAAGCATCACGTGCAGCAAGACTCCCAGTACCGCGACTTTGCCTAGCTGGCGAAAGCCCGGTAATCTGCTGCCTGGCACGCGCACCGGCATGCGCCCGAACCCTGCCTCACGCGCCAGCGCTTGGGAGTACGCGGCGGGCATGCGCCGACGACGCAGTATGGCGCCCAAGAGCACCACGTATCCCGGTAGTCGCCCGCTCAACCCGCGCAACCGCTGGCGCAACGAGCGCGGCATCTCCGGCGCAGCTCCCTTCCGTCTTCGAGAATAGACCATCCCTGTGCGCACCTCGCAGTGAACTCTTCCGGACGCCCGGCCAGCGCGTACCCAAGCTGCACACGCGCAAGTCTCTCGATTCAGAGAGAGCCGAACAAGCTGAATAGGCAGCCGCTGGATTGGGAGATGCCGCTGTCGCATCTACTAATCGTCGGCTGAGCGGTGGGCAACGCTCCGCGCAAAACAGATTCGCGCTTCCCCCCATGAATTTTCTGTTACGGCGTTCTTAGATGTGCCGAAAACCCACCGCGTGTAGATATGCACATAGTACTGATGCCATGCAGCAATAGCAACACTTCAAGGATGAATTCTTATCTCGCTCTAAGAATCATTGCGCGTCTGCCCAGACTAAGGGGAAGCAATGGGGAACCGGCGGGAACCAACGTTGCGGCTGTAATCCTCCAAGTCCTTGGCAGGCACCCACGATTACACACGCAACGAAAGGAGCCGGTGCAGTGTCTCTTTAGGCGAGACCCGCCATCATTCGGCGTCTGCGTCTGCCGGTTCCTGCCCGCCGTTCTCAAGTTGAGAGTCTTCAGCAGCAGGTAAGCGGTATGTGCAGACACTATTGAAGTCGCAGTAGCTGCAGACATCCGGATTGGGCGCCCGCACCTGCCAGAAGGGGCGGAAGTCGGCGGATCGGATGCCCGCGGCGACCGTGTTTACACGTTCCACGTAATTCTCGACGTGTTCCTGCTCGTAGCGAAAGTCCAGTCGCTGGTATGAAATCTCCTCGCCCTTGATGAGCACGTCGAGGCGAACCGGAGGCAGCAGATTGATCAAAGGCAGTTGTCCCGGACGCTGGCGCGCGCCCAGCCGCAAGGCATTGTAGCCGAGACTATAGGTAAGCAATTGCACGTCGTGCGCCAAGTAATCCGGGGAGAAGGGAGAAGAGGAGGTCTTGTGGTCGATCACCGTGCCGTCCTGGTCTACCAGATCAACGTATCCTACAATCGGCACATCCACGCCGGGCACGCTAAAGGCAAAGCGTTCTTCGATGAGATGAGGTCGGATATGCGGGGCCACTTCCTCTACGTAATACTCGACCAAGTCGTACCCGAGTTCACGCATATCCTCAATTTCGGCGCGTCCCGCATCATCCAATTCGTGCAGTGTCGCATCGAGCGCGTCATCGAGAACGTCGAAGGCCGCTTCGCAATCCAGCACGTCGCCGCCGCTGCGTTTCTGCTTGTAGTACATTTCGATGACCGTGTGCACTGCCCGGCCGAGGAGCTGCGCAGCCGTACTTGGCGTCCGAATCCGCTCGTTATACCTTAAATGGTACATATACGGGCAGCGTTCATAGGTGCGGATGCTGCTTGGTGACAACTGGCGCAGTGGTCTAGCCATCTTCGCCGCCTATCCAATCGCCCGCGGCAGGCCGAAGTCCAACATCGTCAGCAACCCTGGAGACGCTTCGACCACGCGCGGCGCCATATTCGCGAGAATGGACCAAGTAGCTTGATCGCCGTGGGCGCCGCCCACCACTTCCAAATGCATTGGCGGGTTGGCTTCAATGAGGATACTGTCCCTGCTTGCTGCCGCAGCCATGCTCATCGTGAGATCCAAGACTAGCTCACGCCCGTGGCTGGCGCCCTGTATTGTCTGGTAAATGCCGGCCACCTGACCGGGCGCGATGTCGAATTCCACGGTAGTGATCCTCTCTGTCGCGCACACCGGCGCGATGGTCTCCTGCGGTTCCGAGATCTCCCAGCCCAGCCCGGCGGCAATGAGATGAAAGGACTCCCGCAGGCCGACGTGTCCGATTGCGCCCTGCGCAGCCAATTGGCGAAATCCCACCTCCTCCATGCCGGATCCAATCTTCTGTTGCAACGCCAGGCGGCGCGCGCGCGCCGCCACAACTCGCGTGGACTGAATCCGCTGCACGTCGCTGCATACTGCCGTCGCGACCAGCACGAGCGTATCCATGATGAATCCTGGATTGACGCCGGTTCCGAGAATGGTTACTCCGCACTCACGGGCCTTGGCATCGATTTCCCGAGCCAGCGCAGGATGCCGGAGCCAAGGGTAGGCCAACTCCTCGCACGTGCTCACTACATGACAACCTGCCGCCGCGATATCCATCAGTTGACCGGCCACGTCTGGAATGTGCGAACCGGTGGCCTGCAGCACCACGTCGACCGGTTGCGAGTCGAGCACGTCGCGGAGCGAAGCAACTACCGGGATGCCTAACGCGCTATTCTTGCCAAGAATCTCGCCCAGATCCTTGCCGACCTTAGCAGGGTCGACATCGACCGCGCCCACTATTCGTAATTGGGTACGGCCTAAGGCAGTCAGGGCGATGCCGCAGCCCACTGCACCCAATCCCATTTGCACTACTCGAATCGGTTCCAAAGTTCGTTGCTCCTTCAACATGGACAGACGCGAGAAAATGTATCCGGGCGATTTGCGCCAGTAAACGTTGCCGACGCCGGTTCCGGTTGCAGCTAATCCGCCAAGCCGACCACCCTGGACAACAATCAGGTAAAATCGTTTCGCTATCTGAGATTCTTCTGCGTGCCAGCCCTTACTGCCGTAGGCAGGCCGACTGCAGACAGCTAGTCGTCTGCAAAGACCCGCCTCAGTGTCCGCGCAACACCTTCGCTATCTTCATTGTGGGTGTATTCATCAGCAGCCGCACGCGCAGCCTGCGTGGCGTTGCCGATAGCCACGCCCAGACCCGCGAATTCCAGCATTTCAACGTCGTTTACGTCGTCGCCGAAGGCCGCCACTCCCGCCGGCTCAATGTCGAGGCGCCTGCAGAGCCATGCCAGGGCCGTTGCTTTAGAGGTATTCGGCCCCAAAATTTCAAGCGCGCTCTGTCCGTCACGCACAAACGAACTCGACTCACGGCCCCGCCAGAAGACGAGCGTGTAGTCGAGTCCTGTGGCTTTCAGCGCCTCAGCCAATGCCTGCATCTCGTCGTCGCCGCCCCAGAGCACGATTTCAATCGGGTCCGGCAAGACGTTCACGGTATTGAGATCGACAAAGAGCGATTCGAGTTCCGGACGTCGCCTGAGCTGCGCTTGCGGGCTCCTATGGGCGCGCCAATCGCCGTCAAAGAGCATGCGATCGCCCGCCGCTGCATTCTCATAAATGGTCGAGCGCAGCCCAAGTCGACGCGCTTCTTCCACCGCGCGCCACGCCCAAGCGCTGGGCAGGTAACTTTCGTACGCGATGGCTCCGGTGTGGTCCCGGATCACCGCACCATTGCTGAGTATCAAGAAAAGTGGAATCTCAAGCAACGGCGGCAGGAAGTTGGCGATGATATGACGCCTGCCAGTGGCCAAGGCGACGTGGACGCCCCGTGCCGCCAGATTCTGCAGTGTGGCTTTGGTGCCCGGCGTGACTCCGCCTTGCGTATCCAGCAGCGTGCCGTCTACATCCAGCGCAATCAACTGATAGGGTTCAGCGAGAGGTTTGGGGGTCGACTTCATTAGCGTCTTTCACAAACGTCATAGTAGATGGCTAAAGGGGCAAATCGTCAGCATCACCGGAGCCGGCAGAGTCGTCGTCATCGGGTATCTTGCCGGATTCTAACTCTCGTACCATATCTTCGTATTCGCCGGGCAATTCCTCCCCGGTCTCTTCTCCCATGGTACGCGCCAGTCGTCCAAGCGCGCGCGGGTCGCTTTCATCAAAGTCATCGATAAACGATGGGTCCTCAAGTGACACGCCGCCACGGTGTAAGGCAACACGTGATATCAGACGTTCCAGGTTTGTCGACGCGCAGTGGGGACAGACAGGATCTTGCACTTGCGAGAAACTTCGAAAAAAGTGCGTCGACGCCCGCTTGCAGTCGCCGCATTGGTATTCATACGTTGGCATACGATCTTCCTGCGCAACGTGGACTCTAAGAACGCCAAGATCCCAGCCAAGCCTAAAGTAGCACAAACTGCGAAATGAACACGACACTTCCGCTATGCGCGGGCGCAAATCACAGACGCGCTTGTGCTTGCTCGAGGAGCCTCATTGCGGTCATTGCGTGTTGACGAACGCAGAGACACGTGGCGCACTTCAGCCCCGCATTCGTTGCGTGGCCGAAATGACAACCTAAAGCTGCCAAGCTTCGCGCGCGCCAACTCAAGTCGGATAAAACGCCAGGCTGTGTTGACCTCTAGCGAAAACCGATGCTATCCCCGTACCGAATTGCGGATGCACGCCCGCCTCTCCCTTCCGCATTCTTGGCATTGCGGACACAGGAATTGCGCCACAAGAATCGTCAGAAGACCGAAAAGTCAACCCAGCCTGGCAAACAGCAGATCGCGCCAATCAGGCACTATGACGCGGCGCTGCAAACGGTGTTCAATATCAACCCCGTGACCTTGTAAGGATCGCAGTTGGCGTTAGGCCGTCTGTCCTCGATGTATCCCTTTTGGTCTCTATCGACCTGCCAGGGAATGCGCACGGAGGCGCCTCTGTCCGAAACGCCGTATCTGAATTCCTTGTAGGAGCAGGTTTCATGGAGGCCGGTGAGGCGCATCTCAATACGATCGCCGTAATTGGCAATGTGCTCATCATGGTTACCGCCCAGAGCTTCGGCTGCCGCCACACACGCATCGAAGTTTTCTCGCATCTGCCAAGTCGAGAAATTCGTGTGCGCGCCGGCGCCGTTCCAATCACCCAGCACGGGCTTGGGATCGAGCCGAGCACTTACATCGTACTTTTCGCCAATGCGATACAGCAGCCACCGCGCGACCCAGAGCTGATCTGCCACCTCAGGCGCGCCGATTGGCCCAACTTGAAACTCCCATTGGGCCGGCATGACCTCGGCGTTAATGCCGGCAAACATCAGGCCGGCCTCCAAGCACGCATTCATGTGGTCTTCTACGACCGGACGTCCAAAAACCTCATCCGACCCTACGCCGCAATAGTATCCCCCCTGCGGAGCCGGGAAACCATTCTTCGGCCAACCCAAGGGCGTAACGCCGGCAAAGAACGTGTACTCTTGCTCAATGCCAAACCACATGTCAAAGTCTGCGTACTCTTCCGCTGCGGCCGCGCAGGCAGCCCGCGTATTTGTCGGATGCGGGCTCATGTCGGGCAACAAGACCTCGCACATTACCAGTATATTGTCGCCCCCGCGTACGGGGTCCGGACAGGAGTACACCGGCTGCAAAACACAGTCCGAATTGAAACCCGCCGCCTGATTTGTGCTTGATCCGTCAAATCCCCAAATGGGGGGTTCTTCACCCTTGGGGACGACTTTACCCTTGCTGCGCAGCTTCGCAGTCGGCTCCACGCCATCTATCCAGATATACTCTGCCTTGTAGAACTCCATAAACTCCTCCCAACTGTGCATCCGGCCCCTTGCGCTTCATTGCTAAAGGCCTTGACCAAAACAGCACAAATATAATACACGTTCAACACGCTACAAGCCAATAACTGCCTAGCTTCGGGGATGACGGCGAATTCGCGGTCATGAGCGCCCCAAGCGGCGTAAGCGCGTTTTCGCTGCAGCCTAACTCCGTTTACGCTGCAGACGCACTGTGGTATGGTATCTAGCAACTGAATTCACCTTGAAAATTCGTATCGGCGTATCCTTGCCGAACAACGGTAAAGCCGCCCATTACTTGGAGGAAACACGACGCGTGAGACGATTTGACTATGCTGCACCAACGCAAACATTTGAGGCTTGTGCACTGCTGGCAGACCGTGGCGACGACGCGCGCGCGCTGGCGGGAGGCACTGACCTCATAGTGCAGATGAGGGAACGCGGACGCAAGGTTCCCCTCATCGTCAGCTTGCGCAATCTTGAAGATCTCAAGGGCATCAGCCGGAATGCCGACGGCACATTGACTATCGGCGCTATGGCATCCGGCAATGAAGTGAACCACAGCCCGCTCGTGCAAAGTCATGCCTTCTTCATCAGTGAAGGCGCGGAGCTTCTCGGTTCAATTCAGATCCGTAATCGCGGCACGCTTGGCGGCAATGTGGGCAACGCCGCGCCAAGCGCCGATGCGGCCCCGCCCCTCGTGGCCGCTCATGCCACTGCCTGCATCGTAGGCAAGAAAGGCACGCGTGAAGTTCCCGTGGGCGACCTTATGGTCGGTCCCGGCCGGCTTGCCCTCGAGCCTGGCGAGTTGATCCAGTCTTTCACCGTGCCGGCTCTGCCGGCCCACACCGGTACGCGCTACGTGCGTCACGTGCCGCGGCGTGAGATGGACATTGCCGTGGTTGGGATTGCGGCGCTCGTTTCGCTGGAGGACGATCTGGCTACTATTAGAGATGCAAGTGTGGTGCTCTCCGCGGTTGCGCCTACCTGGCCTCACGCGACCACCGCCGAACAAACACTGCGCGGCCGGCACATAACGGAAAAACTGCTGGCGGATGCCGGTGAAGCCGCTGCGGCTGATTCGCAGCCGATTTCAGACGTGCGCGCCTCGGCTGAATACCGACGCATGATGGTAGACGTGTACACACGACGCGCGCTCGCTGCCGCTATCGAACGCGCCAAGACGGCTGTTTAGAGGAACTTCACGAGAACACTAAAGGTTTGGAGGCAGCAATAGCGATGGACTATCCGTTGCAACTAACGGTAAATGGCTTAGCGGTAAAGCGCATTGTCGAGCCACAGATACGGCTTCTTGATTTTCTCCGCGAGGACTTGGGACTTACCGGTTCTAAAGAGGGCTGCGGCACGGGTGACTGCGGCGCCTGCACCGTACTTATTGACGATGAACCGCACCACTCCTGTTTGACCCTGGCCGTTGAAGCTGAGGGCGCAGCGGTTACCACCGTTGAGGGACTGGTGAGCGATGACAGGCTCAACGAAGTACAGTCCGCATTTGTCAGCGCCGGCGCAACCCAATGCGGCATTTGCACACCGGGATTCGTGGTCATGGCAACCGCGTACTTACGCGACAACCCCAATCCCACAGACGATGAGTTGCGTATGGGTGTGGCGGGTAATCTCTGCCGTTGCACCGGTTACGAAACCATAATGACTGCCCTGCATTCGGTAATTGACGGCAAAGTGGAATTGATCGAAGTGGCCCCCGAGCCACAGGAACTCGTGCCGGAGCCCGAAGGCGAAATCTAACGGACTCAGTGCCCTTCACCAATCTGCAAGAGAGAACTTCGCGAGGAGGAGTAACCATGGCAAAAGTGGTCGAACGTCCGCAGGAGAAGACCGCACTGCGCGTTGCCAATAAACCGGTGAGTCGCGTTGACGGTATCGAGAATGTCACGGGCGCCGCCAAGTTCGGCGCGGACTTCTCACTCCCCGGTATGCTGTGGGGCGCGATCTTGCGCAGCCCCCATGCGCACGCCCGCATTAGGAACATCGATTACGCTAAAGCGCTGGAGGCCCCCGGCGTCGTCACCGTAGCCACTGCTGCAGACTTCGCCGAAGACGTAGTAGAACCTACGTCGCGCCCCCACAATGTGTTCGCGGGCGATTTTGCGCTCTTCCTCGGCGAGCCCATTGCTGCGGTAGCCGCCGTCACGATAGAGGACGCGGAGGCAGCGCTGGAACTCATCGAGGTCGACTACGAGCCCTTGCCCCATGTCTTGGACCCAGAGGAGTCAATGAAGCCGGACTCGCCCGCTATTCGCCATGGCGACGGCGGCGATATCGACCGCACCGAGATGTCGTTCCACTCTTCCGTGGCCTCATCTGCGGAAGACCTGGACGAATCCGGCAACGTATCCTCTCAAGTCCAGTTTTCCCGCGGTGACATTGAAGAAGGGCTTGCAGAGGCTGACGTAATCAAGGAAGGCCGCTTCACGGCAGCCATGGTCCACCAGACCTATCTCGAGCCCCATGCTGCGCTGGCCCATTACACGCCGGCCGGCGACATGAAGATGTGGGTCACGTCGCAGGGGCAGTTCTACGTGCGGGATACGGTGGCACGTTTGCTCAAGCTGCCTGCCCACAAAGTAATTGTACAAGGGACCGCCATCGGCGGCGGCTTCGGCGGCAAGATGACGCTGCTCGCGCCCATACCGGCAATCCTTTCTAAAAAAGCCCGCCAGCCCGTTAAGGTCGTGTGGAGTAGAAGCGAAGAGTTGGTAGCCGCTAATCCGGCACCGTACTCGGTCATCGACGTGAAGATTGGCGCAAAGCGCGACGGCAGCCTGACTGCCTTGCAGGGCCGCGTCATCATGGATACCGGCGCCTACCCCGGCTCCCCCATGTCCACTGCCACTATGCTCTTGGGAAGCTGCTACGTCTTCCCCAACATGGAGCTGGAAGGCTTCGAGGTGCTGACGAATAAGGTCAGCGTCGGCGCCTACCGCGCGCCCGGCGCGCCAAACTCCGCGCACGCCGTTGAAAACGTGATGAACTGGGTTGCGCAAGAACTCGGCATGGACCCGGTGGATTTCCGCCTTCGGAACGTTATAAAGGAAGGGGACCGCTGGCCTAACGGTCAGCCGCTGCCGGACGTTGGTGGGGTTGAAGTGCTTGAAGCCATCAAGAATCATCAAGTCTGGAGCACCCCCCTGGAACAAGGCAGCAACGGCAAACCCCGCGGGCGCGGCATGGCAATCGGCTGCTGGTCGGGTGGCGCCGGTGGTTCCGCAGCCACGATCAAACTCGAGGCGGACGGCTCGTTCAGCGTCCTCGTCGGCACCATCAACCTCACCGGATCGACCACTTCAATCGCTCAAGTAGCCGCTGAAGAATTGCGTGTGCCGTTGGAATATGTAAGTGTGCACCAAGGCGATACGAATGAAGCGCCCTTCGGCCCGGTGGCAGGCGGAAGTCAGATCACCTACACGATGAGCCTTTCGGCCGCCGCTGCCGCCCAAGAGGTGCTCCGGCAAATGAAAGGCGTCGCGGCGCAGCGCCTGGACGCGGATGCCGACGATATTGAGTTTAACGACGGCAAGATGTGGGCAAACGGCAGCCCTGATCGTTATGTCACCTACCGGCGCATTTCGGATGAAGCAGTCGGCTCGGCCAACGGCCCCATCATCGGGACCGGCCACGGCAAGCCGGCACGCGGCAATCCCGGCTTTGCCGGTACCATCGCCGACGTTGAGGTAGATACCGAGACCGGTCTGGTCACCATCCTCAACCTCGTGGGCGTGCAGGACGCCGGCTTTGCTATCAACCCGCTTTCGGTGAAGGGTCAGATCCAAGGCGGCATCATCCAGGGTGTTGGCTACGCGCTGCTGGAAGAGATCGTCTATGACGAAGACGGCCGCGTACGCAACCCCGGCCTTCTCGATTACCGCCTGCCCACGGCCGCGGACGTGCCCAACGTTGATGCCGTGATCGTTGAGAAGCACAATCCCTACGGCTGGAAAGGCACGCGCATTGTGGGCGAGCCCAGCATTGTGCCGCCGGGCGCCGCCATCACCAGTGCCATAAGTGATGCCCTCGGCATTCCGCTGCACAACATGCCGCTTACGCCGGAGCGCATTGTGATGGCGCTGCGAGATGCGCAGTCCAATGGTAGGTCGAATGGAGAGCCTACTTCATAACACCTACCGCAATCTAAGAGAAGATAGGGGCGTCACACGCGTGCGACGCCCCTTGCTTTTTGTTTACTGTAGAGTGACTGGCGTAAGACTCTCCCACCATGGTGCGCAATCGTGCTCCTGAGACGACGACTTTCTGGGTAACGCAATTGATTAGACGCCGGTTCGGTCTCTTGAATCTGGGCGATTAGGACCTGGAAAGAACGCCCACCAAGGCGCAAGTGGCAAATAATCTAAACAATATGCGGAAAGGCAAAGCCATGAAGAAGCTGCAAGTCGGCTTCGTCGGTCTCCACCGCGGCGGCGCGCTCCTGCGCGCCATGGCCGCGCATTCACGCGTTGAAGTCGCGGCCCTTTGTGATCTAAAGGAAGAGCTTCTCGCCACTGTTGCCGGAGACTTCAACCTACCCGATAATGCGCTCTATACGGCGTTTGACGAATTCGTCAACGCTGCGCTGGATATCGTCGTGATCGCCACACCCATCGAATTGCACGCGGCGCAGTCCATCGCCGCCTTGGAGAGCGGCAAGCACGTGCTCTGTGAACAGACAGTAGCCTACACGTTGGACGAGTGTGCGGGAGTAATTGCCGCCCAAGAGCGCACCGGCAATGTCTACATGATGGTGGAGAATCACTGCTATTTTCATTACATCCGCGAGTGGCGCAAGCTCATCGCGCGCGGGGACCTCGGCACGCTCTTCTATGCGGAGGCGGATTACATTCACGAGATCGCACACTTGCTGCGCGACCCGGACACCGGCACGCCCAAGTGGCGGCTGACGCGCCCGCCGATTTGGTATTGCGCGCACCCACTGGGGCCGTTACTCACGCTCATGGATGACCGCATCGTGAAGGCCACCGGCGTGTCCGCCGGCAGGAACATCTTCCCGGAAGAGTTGGACTTAGGCCACTTGGACATGGAAGCAGGGCTCTTTCAAACCGAAAAGGGCAACGTCGTCAAGATTCTGCGCAGCCAGGTAGCGCACCGCCATCCGCAATTGGCCCATTTCTCGCTCTACGGTACCAAGGGGTTCATTGAGAACGGTCGCCACGTTGCGGCCCGTGCCTCAACCGGACACCGTGCCTCAACCGGACGCTACTACAATATAGATTCCATGGAAAAGCACACCGGCGCGGAGGAGATAGACTGCCCCTTGGTGGACCCCAACGCACCGCCGGAGGCTCTTCTCGGCGGCCACGGTACGTCTGAGTACTTCCTGGTGCAGGACTTCATTGCCGCAATCGACAACAACACAAAGGCCCCCATCGACGCCGTGCGCGCCGTGGAATTCACAGCCCCCGGCATTGTCGCCCACGAGGCTGCCATGCAAGGCGGGGTCTGGCTCGACGTGCCGCAGTTCCGTTAGCGAATTACTGATATGGCTATCCTGCCACGAGCCGATAGACTGACTAACGGCTTGAGTTTCATTAGGCATTTGCAGCGTCCGGTATCAGAGTAGCGCGGGGGCATGTCGTCCACTCCATTGTGAGAGAGCCAGGTGAGCGTTTACAATAGTCCCCAAAATTAGTGTCACCAAGCAGAGCAGTCTTACAAAATCCACTTGCACGCCCGCCAATGCAACGTACGCAAGAGAAAAGGGACGTTACACTAAGCTCAGAAGACAATTGACGTCATTCCGAGCGAATGCGTCAAACAGGATTCGCAGACTTCGTCAGAGACGCGGAATCTCAAGCGTTTGCGCGGGACGCACTGTTGCTTTGCTCCTTGCAGAAGGACCATTTGGCGCAGCGTGAAGATGAATTCCCGCCCCGTATCGGGGTACTGGGCAAACTTTTACGGGAATGACGGCAAAATACTCACACAACCTAGTGAGACGCCCCGCTTCCGATTCAAACCGATTGTCGCGGCCCGTTGGACTTTGTTTCTGGGTGCCTGCACGGGCGCCAGCGTTCAAATGCGCAGCGGGAATGGAATGAGGTAGCTGGGGATATGAGAAACTGTATCCAACATTAAGTCTTGCAAGTCCACTCTAGAACTCAATTTAGGGAAGATGCCGAAAGGAATGCTCATGGGCAAATTGCAGGTTGGATTCGTCGGTCTCCGCCGCGGCGGGGGACTGGTGCGTGCCCTCGCCGCGCATCCCCGCGTTGAAGTAGCCGCGCTGTGCGACCTCAATGAAGACACACTTGCCACTATTGGCAAGGACTTCAATCTGCCCGACAACCGTCTCTACACGGCATTTGACGACTTTGTCAATGGTGCGCTGGATATCATAGTAATCGCGACACCCATCGAGTTCCACGCACCGCAGTCCATCGCCGCCCTGGAAAGCGGCAAGCACGTCCTCTGCGAACAGACCGTAGCCTATACGCTGGCCGAATGCGAGGCAGTCATCCGCGCGCAGGAACGCACCGGCAACGTCTACATGATGGCGGAGAATTACTGCTACTTTCACTATGTGCGTGAATGGCGCGACCTCGTGGCGCAGGGCACGCTCGGCACACTCTTCTACGCGGAAGCGGAGTACGTCCACGAGATTGCCGATCTGCTGCGCGACCCTGACACCGGCACTCCCAAGTGGCGCTTGCCCCGCGCGCCTATCTGGTACTGCGCACACACGCTGGGCCCGGTGCTTACGCTCATGGACGACCGCATTGTCAAAGCAACCGGCGCGTCTGCCGGCAGAAACATGCACCCTGACGAGGAGGACTTGGGACACCTGGACATGGAAGTAGGGCTATTCCACACCCGAAAAGGCAACGTAATCAAGATCTTGCGCAGCCAGGTGGCGCACCGGCACCCACACTCGGTCTACTACTCACTCTACGGCACCAAAGGCTTCATCGAGAACGGGCGCCACATCGAGACCGGCGCTTCGACCGGACGCTACTTTAATGCAGACACTATGTCTAAACAGACGGGCGCGGAAGAGATCGCTTGCCCCACGGTGGACGCCAATGCGCCGCCGAAAGCCCTGCAAGGCGGTCACGGCACATCCGAATATTTCATGGTGCAGGACTTCATTGCAGCCGTTGACCACAAAACCAAAGCGCCCATCGATGCGGTGCGGGCGGTGGATTTCACCGCGCCCGGCATCGTTGCCCACGACGCGGCCATGCGGGGCGGGGTCTGGCTCGACGTGCCGCAGTTTCGCTAGCCTGCTGCCGTTGGCCCCGCCGCTTCAAGTCGCAACCAACCCGCCGTGACTTTGGGACATTGCAGCGACCCACTAAAGTCGTGTATAGAGCAACTCGGTAGCTCGCCGGCACTAGACATGCAGCGCGGGGCTTTTCCTCCCGCTCTCCACTGCCGGGGGCGCTCCAACAAAATATGTAGCGCGGGGGCTTGTCCCCCGCTCTTTGCCCATGGGAGTGCGCCAACAGCAAGAGCAAACCCTTTATTCCTTTGTATTCAATCATTCTGTCGCGCACGGAATTAGCCGTTCGCCGCGGCTCCGGTAGCGCAGGTTTGCAACCTGCGCACATGCGGCTTCAAGGAATCCAGAATTCCCCTCCGCCTCCCAAGCCGCAGGAAAACTTGCACCGGTCCGTGCCACAAGAGACGGATGCCCCTCACGTGGTGATATACTGATTAGCCGAGGCAACTGATCGAGCTTGCCAAGAAATCTGATCGGGACTTCTCGTATGGCGAAAACCAAACGGCCCAACATCCTGCACATCATGGTCGACCAGATGCGCTTCGACGTGGTCGGGGCCAACGGCAGTCCGATGTGCCGCACGCCCACGCTGGATCGCTTGGCGGGTGAAGGGATCAACTTTACCGAGGCCTATACCCCTGAGGGGATATGTACGCCGGCGCGAGCTTCACTGGCAACCGGGCGCTACTCCCACAATCACGGCATGCAGAACAACTGCCATGGGGACTACGCCATTCTCGATGAGTTGCCGGCCGAGGAAGTGACGTTTAGCGAACTCTTGAATGAATCTGGCTACCGGCTGGGGCACGTTGGCAAATGGCACATTGGCCGCTACACCGGACCCGAAGCGCGGGGCTTTCATGACGTCGGCGCGCGGAACTTCCCTGAATATCGGCGTGGTCTCGGCATTGCCGCAAAGCCGCCGCCCCCGGAAGACGCGGTCTTTGCTGATTTTCCCAACGAGCGCTTCCTCATCTCCGGCACCGAGCAGGTTCCGGAAGAGGGCAACCTGATGTATTACTTCGCGAATGAAGGTAGCCGCCTGCTGCAAGAGTATCGGGAGCAACAGCCCTTTTATCTGCGCATCGACTTCAACGGCCCCCATCATCCGTATGTGATTCCCGAACCCTGGGCCTCGCTTTACGACCCGCAGCAGATTCCGCCGTGGCCGAACTTCTACGATACGTTCGAAAACAAACCGCAGGTTCACCTGCGGCATAAGTACCATCGCGGCGTGCAGGACTTCACCTGGGAGGATTGGCAACCCGCCGTCGCCAAGTACTTTGGCTACGTGACCTATCTGGATGCACTCTTCGCCAAGCTCCTGCAAACGCTGGATGATATGGGGCTGCGCGAGGAAACACTCGTCATTTTCAACACCGACCACGGCGACTTTACCGGCAGCCACGGTCAATTCAACAAGGGCCCCCTCCTCTATCAAGAGGTCTACCATATCCCAGTCATGATGCGTTGGCCGGGGCAGGTTCCGGCCGGCGTGTCATGTGACCGCTTCGTTAGCACCATTGACCTCATGCCCACGATTGTGTCAGCGGCCGGTCTGCCTTTGCCGCAGAACCTCAACGGCGCGGCGCTGCAACCGCTGTGGCAGGACGCGCAGCACCCGTCTTGGCGCGACACTGTGGTAAGCGAATTCCACGGCGACGAAGTCGGCCACTTCTCAACGCGCATGCTACGCCATAAACACTACAAGCTTGTGTATAGTCCGCATGCGGTAGACGAGCTCTACGACCTCAAGCGCGATCCCCATGAATTGGAGAACCGTATCGACGATCCAGACTACAAAGACATACAGCTTGACCTAAGACGGCGCTTATTTGTGTGGATGAATGAGACCAGCGACCCCCTCGCTTTCTGGGCCGAGAAGTGGTTGCCCCTTTCGTAGTGTCCTTCGGTCAGTAGCTCGGCCCAATATGCGTGAGATAGCGCAAGAGTTGCGCTGTGGCGCGGGAACTTTTCCTGCCGACCCCAAGCAGCGCCCGGGGTGCTGAGTAGACCTTCAATGCGGACATAGATATTTGAATACGGACCTACTCCGCACCTTGCCACGAACGAGAGACCAAACCTCCAACACTGACCGCACTCACAGGAAGTGTAGGATACAAGGCGAAGCAACTTGAGCACCAGCGACGCACCCATCACCGTCCCTCAGATTCAAGCCATCCTTGCCAGTCTCGACCGGCTCGCGCTGTACGCAGATGTGCTGAAGGGAGAGATCGCACAGAGCTACTGCGCAATGCTCGGCCATGTAGCGGCAGGAGAATCTCCTGATCGATTTATCGCGGGTGCGGCCGCACTGAGCGGCCTGCTCGCCGAGCATGCCGAAATTCATGCGGCGCAGGCACAAGGCGATGCCTGGCAACGCTACCTATTGCAGCAAGTCCTCGAATCTGAGAATGCCTTTTCGCTCAAAGCGGCGTGCGCCGGTCCCGCGGACCTTAGTCCGGCACTAAAGTCACTCGCCGAGCAGGATCTCAGAATACTTCAACAGCTCTTTTGTCTCAACGCCGCGGCCTTGCGGACATTGGTCCATCAGCACGGCTTGAATGAGACAGACCCTTATCTCGCGTGGGAAGACTTTTCTTCTCCTGAACCGGCCTGCAGTCTTGCGCCCCAACAGGAGATGTACGAAACACTCTCATCTCTCGCAGACTGGCGGAAAGCCATCCCCTTGTTCGCCGCGTACTATCGCCGCCACGGCACCGGAGATTACGCACGCTATAGCGCCTTTCGCTGGGTGCGCACCGCGCACGGCGGCTACTTGCGGGGAGTGGCTCGGCCTGATCCCATCCGCCTTGAGGAACTCATCGGCGACGAGCGCCAGCGTCGGCTACTTATGCAAAACACCGAACACTTGCTCGCAGGCTACCGCGCCAATAATGTCTTGCTGATCGGCGACCGCGGCACTGGGAAGTCTTCCACGATCAAGGCCCTGCTGCACCGCTATGCCGATCGCGGTCTGCGCTTGGTGGAGGTAGCCAAGGACGACCTTGGCGACTTTCATTTGATCGTTGAAATACTCCGCACGCGGCCCCAGCGGTTTGTCATCTTTGTCGATGACCTCTCCTTCGAACCCCACGAAACCGACTACAAAGCCTTGAAAGCCATCCTGGAAGGCAGCATAGCCGCCCAACCCGGCAACGTCGTCATCTATGCCACGTCCAACCGCAGTCACCTCATCCGCGAGGACTTTTCCGATCGGGCGGGGATTCTTGAGGGTGAAGTTCATCCCAAGGAGACGTTGCAGGAGACCTTCTCGCTGAGCGACCGCTTTGGCATCCGCATCTCCTTCGTTTCGCCTTCCCAGGCGCAGTACCTCACGATCGTCGCCGCCCTTGCCGCGCAGCGAAGTCTGCCAGTTGACGCGGCAGCGCTCCGCGCGCGCGCCATCACCTGGGCCCAGCAACAGAATGGTTTCTCCGGTCGCACCGCCCGCCAATTTGTGGACTTTCTGGAAGGCGAATTGGGGGGCAGTGAAGCGATTTAGGTCAAGTTTCGCGCGAGGCATTTGGCCGCAAAGGCGCAGGTACTTTCGTTCGTAGCGCCAGTGGGCGAGACCCGTCACTACTCCCCTTAATTGCGCCGTAAGCCTATAGGCCGCCTATCGCCATAGACTACGCAAGAAATCGCCAGCGGGTCCGACACAAGACTTCCCTCTGCAATTCTAGCGGCGATTAGACGTTCTTGCTTGCCGTAAGTCTTGCCAGTGTCAGAATTGTAGTCTATACTTTCCGCACCAGCAATGGGATTGAATGTGTTCCTAAATTGCTGGAAAGAGGCGGAGTACTGAAGTGCGAACGGGAGGACGATGCAATGTCTGACTTTCACATTACGCGACGACGGCTAATTGGTACCGGCGCCACCATTGGCGTTGCCGGTCTGCTTGCCGCCTGCGGGCAGGCACAGATGACCGGCGGTGACGCAGCGTCAGCGGATGAAGAGACATCCACAGAGGCCGCGCAGCCTGAAACCATGGAGGTGGTGAACATCGTCTACGCGTCACCGGAAAGCCCGGCGCGCCAGGAGAAGGAAATCGCCATCTTCAACGACTTCAACGCCCAGCATGCCAACATTCAAGTTGAGGTGGCCGGTCAAGCCGGCGGCTGGCGCGGAGTCTACGAGAAGTTCATGACGGCACACGCCGGCGGCGTATCGTTCGACTTCGTGCACAATGGTTGGCTCACCTGGGACCGCATGTACCAGGCAGGCGCCATCCTCGACCAGACTGAATTCTTCAAGGCCGACAAGCTGGTGCCCGCAGAATTGTTCATCGAGTCTTCCTTATTCGAATGGGTGCTCGACGGCGTGCTGGGCGGCATGCCTATCAGCACGTCCTCCGACGCTATGGCGTACAACAAGGACATGTTTGCCGAGGCCGGCCTGCAAGAGCCGCCAGTGGACGTGAACGCCAAGTGGTGGAACATGGATACGTTCCTCGAATACGCGCAGAAGCTGACCGGCGATGGGCAGTTCGGCTTTGGCGGCAGCTTGGGCGGTGGCAACGCGGCAGGCGAGACCACCGGGACGTATTTCGGCCAAGGACCGTGGGACGACAATGAGAAGGTCGCTTTCATCAACTCGCCCGGCATCATGCAGGGTCTCGAATTCTGGCGGGATGTTACCGAGGTCAAGTACCACGTGCAGCCCAACCCGGACGAGACCAATGCGTTGAAGGGCGGCCAGCGCATGAATACCTTCGTCACCGGTAAGATCGGCATGCAGGTCTCCTTCATTAACCAGGATACGAACTTCAACTGGGCGGCCGGCACGTTGCCCTACGACGCCGACGGCCCCAGCAGGTCAGCGCGCATTTCAAACCACGGTCTGCAGATCGGCAATGCGGGGACGGAAGAGGCCGTGTGGACAGTATTCTCGTGGTTCATGACGCCGGAGAACGCCGGACGCTTCCCGCGCACTGCCGGCCACGTGGTCTCACCATTCATAGACCCAGCGTACTCTGAAGTCTCCCAGGATGTCTTCCGCAATCAGCTTGGTATCGATCCCAGGGCGTACTTCCTCCAGGCCCAGCAGACACGTCCCCACGGTTGGGGCATGTTGAAGTACAGTGCCTGGGAGAAGATCAAGGCTGAGGCGCGACCGCGCTATCGCGAGGAGTATCAGCTTGGTAAAGTCGATACGCGCGAGTACGCGGATTGGTTCCAAAAACTCATCACCGACGAGATGAGCGCCTACTTCTCCGGCGGCGGTTAGTAAGCGGTAGTTTGCAAGATGGAGAGCGGACAGCGGGGTCGGGCACTTCCGGCCCCGCTGCTGATTTTCTCCACGGCTACTGGACCTCTTGGCCTTAGCCGAAAGCCACAGCCTGCTCTGAATGCCCAAAACGAATTGCTGTAAAGTAGAACGTGCCCAACATGCTTGCGTATCGCCAAGTAGCAAGTCATGTAAACCTAATTAGCAGTGCGCACAAGAGAGTAAGATCCGAGCAATGTCCGCGACCCAGCCCAACATTCTGCTCATTACCACAGATCAACAACGCTTCGATACCGTAGGCAATGCCAAGCCGCCCTTTCTGCGCACGCCGCACATCGACCTCTTGGGCTATCAGGGCGTGCAGTTCACGCGCGCCTACGCCGACTGTCCGCTCTGCGTGCCAGCGCGCATGGGGATCATGACCGGCACGCAGGTCTTTTCCCACGGCGTGGCCAACAACGAACAGACGTCTGCGGTGATGGGAAGAGAGGCCACTCTGCCGACCTACCTGCGCGCACGCGGCTATCAGACCGCCGCAATCGGCAAGATGCACTTTGGGCCGCAGCGCGTGCGCCACGGCTTTGAAGAGATGATCCTCCCTGACGACTACTATCGCGAAATGCGTCACTCCGGCAGCGCCCAGCAACCGATGCACCACGGTCTCGGCCAGAACGAACTCTATCCGACCCTGGCGACGGTGCCCGAGAGCCTTACCATGACCTCCTGGATCGCCGAGCAGTGTGTGGAGTACATTCTCGTGCGCCGCGATCCGACTTTGCCGTTCTTCTTGTGGTGCTCATTTGCGAAGCCGCATCCGCCGCTCGACGCGCCTGAGCCGTACTACTCGATGTATCAAAACTCGCCGCTACCCGCGCCGGCCATTGGGGCGTGGCGTGAGAGCGAGGATTGTCCGATTTCGTTCCAGCGCCAGGCGCAGCGGCGCGCATTCGACAGCATTCCAAATGAGGCAATTCACGCCGCGCGGGCTGTCTACTACGGTCTCATCACGCAAATAGACAATGTGATTGGCCGCCTTATCAGCGCCTTGGAAGATTGCGGGCTCTTCAACGACACGTTAATCATGTTTGCTTCCGACCACGGCGAGATGCTGGGCGACCATCGCAATGGCGCTAAGACCTTCTTCTACGAACCGGCCGCCCGCGTACCGTTCATCCTGCGCATGCCGCAGAACTGGGACGACCGCCGCCATGGCACGTTGGTGGACGCTCCCATTACCCACGCGGACATTCTGCCAACGCTGGTCGGAATAGCGGGCGGCGAGCCGCCGAGCGACTGCGACGGCCAGGACTTGGTGGCGCTGGCGCGGGGCGAACTCGAGCAACCCCGCCGCTACTTGGAAGGGCTAAGCGGACCCCGCTGGCCGCAAGCGGAGCGCATCCCGTGTGTGTATTTGGCAATCACCGACGGAAAATGGAAGTACATTTGGTATCCCGAGGGTCCTACTGAGCACCTCTTCAACCTGGCAGAAGACCCTTCAGAATTGCACAATTTGGCTCACGAAACACGCCACACAGCCAAGAAACAAGAGCTGCACGATGAGCTTGCTGCGCGGCACCGGTCACGGGATTCGGTCTACCTAGAAGAAGGTAGACTTCCAGTCAGAGACTTTCAGGGCGAAACCACCGCCGACCGCCGCAATACGGCCACTAACCACGCGGGCTTTCGCACGGAGTACAGCGACGCCGACGTGAGGCACTAGACAAACCAGCACGCGCAGCGCCATGTGGTTACAATAGTGCTAAGCCCGCCGCAGCAGAAGAAACACCCAGCATGCGGGCGCTTGGCGCAAGTCTACGGTTGCCCAAAGAGAGCCGACGGCCAAGATTGGCTCATTCTTGCCCAGACGATGGATAAACATAACGTACGAAGTGGAATGATAAGGAGCACGAAATGCCGAGCAACTTGCTGGAAGTCTTTACGAATTGTTACGGACGGTACGGGGTGCGAGCAGCAATTGACCTCGCGCCGCAGGCGGGCATCACCCATTTGGAACTCGCTATGAAACAGCACGGCGGCGTACTGGAGATTCCGGAAGATGTCGTTGCCAGTGAAAAGCTGGGAGATGCAGGCATACAGAAGCTAAAAGAAGAGCTTGACTCAAACGGCCTCACCGTAATCAGTGCGAATGGGTCAGATAACCTCATGGATCCTGACGGGTTTGCGCGCATTGCCGAACGCATGCGCCTCGCCGCGGCCATCGGCGCCAAGTACTTTGTCGGCTTGGGTGGCGAGCCGGCGGAAGAAGACCGGAGCGATTTCTTCGACAAGATGGGAGCCATCGGCGACGTTGCGGCCTCACACGGGCTCACCATTGCGCTTGAGACTCACCCCGGCATCACACAGAATGCGAATGCCATCTTGGAAACCATGCAGGCCCTGCAGCATGACGCAATTCGCATTAATTTCGATACCGGCAACATTCTCTTCTACAACGAAGGCGCCGATGTCTACGAACAGCTTGAACAGGTCATGGACTACGTAGTACACATGCACTTGAAGGATAGCCGGGGCGGCTACCGGGACTGGTACTTCACCGCCATGGGCGACGGCGGCGCCGTTGACTTTGCCCGCATCGGCGAGATTACCAACAATGCGGGATTCTTTGGCCCGTACAGTTTGGAAATCGAGGGCATTAGGGACGAGCCGGAACCGACCCTAGAGCAGCGCCAAGAGCGCGTCGTCCGCAGCGTGGCACACCTGCGTTCTGTAGGCTTTCTGGATTCCTAAGAGTTAAGAACAAGGCTCACTCGTCAAGAGTAACTGTGCCTTCCCAGAGAAGACTATCGCCGACGCCGTATTGACCGGTCCTAATCTCTTTGATGGCATAGTCGGGAATCGCGCGAATAGCTATACAGCGCTCTTCTCTGCGCTCGCCAAACTCGCTAAACTCAAAGTCGAGCACATCGTATTCCCTCTGGTCGCGCTTATTCCATAGATCTCTGGGATCGACCGGCACTGTGTGTAACAGGATTCGTGCATCGGTGTCAGCCTGGCTGCAGGGCTCCTTCACGTAGATTAGCAAGTGCCCATGGCGATACACCGTAAATTGAGAACGAAGTAAGGGTTCGCCCGCTTCTTCCAGTAAACGGCTTTTGTACGACTCTGTGTAATAGTCGCTAAGCCAGGAGTCTTGAGGCCGACTGGGACTGGACTGCCCGGTCCTGATACGACCGATTGTAAGAGGCGGCAGAAGTCGAATTGCGAGACATGTGTCCCCCGCCCGCCAGCCATAGTCCCTAAAGTCAAAGTCTCGAGTGGAGTGGGCACGGCCCGGCAAATCCTCCCGGTTGAGCGGGAACACATGCACAATAAAGGAAGAATCCTCCTCCGCCACTTGACATTGTTCTCGTATATAAACCAGTCGGTCTTGAAATAAGTACACATCGTACCTAGATTGGGCAATTCGCTCACCTCTATCAAGCCTGCGCAAGTCCCCGCCGGACTCCCGCAGCAGCCGCCGCAGAACAGCGGGAACGTCATAGACAGCGTATTGGCTATGAAGCTGCGGATTAGTCACCTGCAAAATCGAAGCGCGCAGTGCCACACTCCTATATCGGTACACGCCAAAATCAAACAAGCCAGTATTACGATCATTGATTGCATTCGCCAAGAGAGACAGCGGCGTGACAGCGCCGACGAGCAACAGAAATCCTAAGGCCCCAAGCACTAGCAGGTGCAATCCGCGCTTTGCATTCCCTTTGACGCCTGGGCCTGCAAATGCGGTGGCGCAATAGTAGCTGAGCAGCGCGAGAGACGGAATAGTCCCTCGTAAGAGCAGATCGTTATACTTTCCATAGGAAAGCCAAGGTAGGAGAAACAACGGAATCAAGCCTGCAATAAGAAACGGGTCTCGGATCAAACTTGGACGCAGAAGCACAATTAGGGTTGCCAACAGCAGAAACTTCGTTATGTAGATTACTGGTACCTCGCGTAGCAGTCTCGGCCAAGCGTCGCTATACACTGTCCATATCCATCCAGAGGGCAAGGAAGTTATGGGCCCACTGGTCAAGTATGCGGTCAACAATCCAGCAATTGGAATTGCCAGAAGCAGATTCTGCCACTGTAAGAGTGGCCGTATGCCGTTTGCAAACAGCAGAGCCACGACCAGCGGCAGCAAGGCAAGTGCCACAAAGGGCGACCAGAAGAGACTTGTCGCAAGTAGAATTCCACTTACCGAAAGAAACCGCGGCTCCCTGTGTAACTGCAACAGAAGCAAAACATAGAGAACGCCCGGAATGAAGTGTTGGGGCGCCCACATCAGGCTGGCCATGTGCGAATAATAGCTGTTCGGCAGTTCCACAGACTCCGCCCAGGCGCTCCACTGGCCCAACCACAACCAAGTCCAACCTTGCGTATCAACGCTAACCCTAAGCCAGTCCTCCCCCTGCAACAAAGCGATTCGCAAAGTGTCAATACCACTAAACAAGACGAGTATTAGAGCTGCACCTATGACCAACCAACCGCGATGACCCCGCGTGAAAAGGAGCAACATTAGGGCAACGCCGAACCAAGTCCATAGCGGGACCAACCAATTTAGCGCCGCCACTCCAAACAATTTGGCGGAAAGGCTAGGGACCAGATAGTAGCCGAGGTAATAGCGCAGCAGAGCGGGACTGTCCAAGTAAGTTGGCAGGTACGTCGGCCAGTCACCAATGCTAAGGTCGAGAAAGATGGCTCGATGCTTGTCCCAATCGAAGGTCTTGGTTTCAAACCCGCCAACGGCGGCCGTCATCATCACCCATCCCGCGGCTAACAGGAGCAGCACAAAGGCTGTTGGGCGGAACGACACCCGCCAAGAACCGGACAAGGCCCGCCACAACCCCAGCGCAATCACAGCAGCTATTGGGATGCCAAACCACCACTGGAACCACCCCACCAACCAAATCATCAGTGGCAACATCAGATAGAGGATTGCCAAACGGTGGGGCACGGAAAGCGGGGGCGCGGCTTCGCCCTGCATCCGCTTTCCGCGGACTCTGGAGAGCGTTCTTGAGACGTTCATCTGGCAGTTAGTGAAGAGTGCTCATATGACAATAAACAGGACTACACTCTGTGAATTGCCGTTGATCCTAGACCCGCAAATCGTGCTCGAGCCACTTGTCCAGAAACGGGAATGATTCCTTCCCGTAGATCTCGTGCTTGCCTTCGAACACGCCCAACACGCAGCGGTCGCCTAGCCCAAGCTTGTAGTAGTGGGTATGGAGGCGCGCAAACTCTACCTCTGCCTCTTTGTAGTAGACCGCGCGATCTTGCGTGCCCTGCTCGATGAAGAGCGGACGGGGGCAGATGAGCGAGCCGAGGTCGGCATCGGAAAACTCAAGCAGTTGCCCTAGATAGTATTGATGCTGTTCATCCGTCGTGAAGTACGCGCGGTAGTGCTCGGATTCCACATTGAGTTTGCGGGTACGCTCGTTGAAGTACGCCGAAACCACCGCTGCCTTGATGCGGGGTTCCAGCGGCGTGAGCCAAAGCGTCATGGTGCCGCCCTGTGAGAGACCGTAAAAGCCGATGCGCTCCGGATCGACCTCCGGCAGCGTCTGCAAATAGTCGATCACCTTCATTTCGCGCCAAATCTCTAGGCCCATCAACCGGCTGCCAACGACGATGGCCTTGTTATGTAAACGCACGCGCCGCGGCGTACCGTTGATGCAATGCGGCGCAAAGACCACGTAGCCCCGTTCCGCTAGTCGCCGGCCGTAGCGATGATAGGCATCGTCCTGTTCCAGCAGGCCGGCCACCGCTTGCACGGCTCCGCCAAGACCGTGCTGCGTCACCACGGCCGCCCTGGGCTCGGTAATACCTCTAGGCACCAACAAATACCCAAACAGCCGCACGCCCGGCAGCATGCCGAGCGTAACGGCGTAGACCGTATGATCAGGGCGCTCGGCCACCACGCGGCATTCAGGATTGAGCGGCACCTGCTCGTGCTCCGGCGGCAGCCCCCCCATCATTGCCAGCCACGCTTCGCGCTTGGGTGCGACGGAACGCGTGTATGCGTCCTCGTTGGCGTAGTCACGCTGCCAGCGCGCGGCCCGCTCTTGGTATGCCTGCTCCGCCAGATTGTCCAAGAATCGATCGTGCTGGCCGTTCGTGTCAGCGCGCATTGCGTCTATGGCATCCTGGTTCACGAACACCGGCGGCGGTGGCGTGGCATCCTCCTCTGTGTAGGCGGCATTTTGGTTTGGCGGGCGGCCATCGTTCAACCAGCGATCCAGGAATGCAAATGACTCTACACCGTGAATTTCGTGGACACCCTCGAATTCTCCCCACTCACAGCGCTCTCCAATTCCCAAGCGCTCATAGATGTCATTCAGCGGAAAGAACTCCTCGCGTGCACTCTCGATATAGTATGAACTGTCGCCCTGCCCATGCTCGATCATTACCGGGCGCGGACAAATCAACGAACCAAGATCATAGTCAGAGAACTCTGTCAGAAAGTCCGGTTCGAAGTAGGACTGCTCCTGAGTATTGATGAAGGGTCGGTAGTTGGGAGAAGCCTGGAGCTGCTTCTTGGTGCGCTCGTTATAGAACGCCGAGATAATGGTAGCGCGGATGCGGGGTTCGAGCGGCGGGAACCAGAGCGCCATCTTGCCGCCTTGCGAGAGGCCGTAGAAGCCGATGCGCTCTTTGTCCACCTCGGGCAGTGTTTCCAACAGATCGACCGCCCGCATCTCCCGCCAAATTTCCAGACCCATCAGGGTCCGTCCGACAAGAAGCGCCTTATTGTGCAAGCGGTTGCGCCAGTCAACGAAGTTGATGCAATGCGGGGCGAGCACGACGTAACCACGCTCCGCCAACTGCTGCCCGTAGCGATGATACACGTCTTCTGCTTCCACCAGCCCCGCGATGGTATGGGGCGTGCCCCCCATGCCGTGCTGGCAAATCACGGCCGGCCTTGCGGTCGCGATGCGCTTGGGCACCAACAAGTGGGCAAACGAGCGGACTCCCGGCAGCGTCCCAAAGGTTACTGCATAGACCGTATGGTCGGCGCGTTCCGCCACCACGTGCATCTCCGGGTCAAGCGGCACACACTCTTCGGTCGTGGGCCAAATTCCCAGCATTTTGCGCCAATGCTCGCGGTTCGGCGCGACGGACTCAGAGTACGCGCGAACGCTCGCAAAGTCGCGGCGCCACTTGGCGCTGCGCCAGTCATAGGCCTGAATTGCGAGAGAATCGAGATACCGTTCCAGTTGCGCCGCCTGGTCCCAGCGCACCAACTCAACCGCATTGGGCGATGCGAAGTCTCTTTCCTGCGACACCGACCGGCTCCTTCCTTTTTAACAAGCCTCTAAACGAAATTCAGAGAGGGTGGCGGGCGTGCTACTTGCGTTCTCTCTATCCTTGGGCGCCTCCATTGGAAGTAGCTCAACCACCTGGGTTCTTGGGATTTCGCAACTAGCAACAGAACTAGGACTGCACAGATACCCTTTGTGTCACTTTGGAAAAGCACGCACCGGCCCTCCCAATAGGTCTGTGCACGAAAACCATTGGACGTAGTAACAGAGGGCCTACATTCATTCGCTTGCAAGGAAGCAACCGCTTAAATTCTATCAATTCGAGCGCGGGATGGCTTTTCGGCCGCGGCGCGAACACCCGGAGTGTGAAACTAACCGGCAATCGAACCGGGAATGGTTCTGTCTCATGTCAGCCGAATCATGCGCGCGTTCAGGAGGAAAACTATCGTTCTCGCCAGATGAACAGGCCGTGCCAGGGCGCTATGCTTAGGAGTCGGTATTGCGCAGAAAGCGCTCGATTGCCTGAGCGGCAAGCTGATTTACGGTTACACCGCGCCGTTTCGCTTCCTGCTCCAGGCGCTGCATGAGCCAGGCATCATCCAGGGTCAAGCTCAGCGGCCGCTCCTTGCTGGAAGCCGCTGGCGCCGCCGCGGGCTGATCCTGGACCACGATCACCTGATCGGTGGATTCAACCACGTGACCGCGGCGACTCTGGGTGAGTGATCGCCACTTTTCTTCGGTTACAGGCCGCCCCCACTTCTGCTCGACCTGGGAACGCGTAATCTCCAGCCGCTTACCCTCGATCGTAAGCCACGGGCCGTTTTGATGCATCACGCCCCCGGTAACGTCAGCAAGCACGGCGGCGAGTTCGAGGTTCGGCGCACTCAACTGAATGGTGATACTCGCCATAGCGAATACTCCTCGCACAAGGCGTTACGTCAGTACCTTTACCCATTAGACCATACGCCAATTGGAGGTACAAGCCAGACATCTAGGCATTCTCGTCATTTCGCCCCTCCGGCCACCGCACCTCTGTGCCTTGACCTTGCGCCGCTGTGTCGGTTACGCTCAGTGCCGTAATGCGGAAAATTCCGCTACTCTTCCGCAATTGAACAATCTATCTCTGTTTTGCGCTTACCAGGAAATCTGAAGGGTTGTTTATGCGGGCGAAATTGTCAAAATCGTGAACGCGACCCTATGAAACTGTAGGGCAGAGCGCGTGGCTTAGAGACGATTTACCGTTGCAAACAGAATGCTAGTCAGTTATGTCAATTGGAAAGGATGCGTCAGTGCAAGATATCAACGTTGCCCTGGTAGGCCATCGCTTCATGGGAAAAGCACATACCCATGCCTATCGCGACGTAAACCTCTTCTTTCCGTCGGTGCCCTACCGGCCCCGGCTCAAGGTGATCGCGGGACGTGACGCGGCAGCGGTTGCGGAAGCAGCCACACTACTTGGTTGGGAAGAATCGTCCACGAATTGGCAAGAGGCCGTAACACGTGACGACATAGACCTCGTGGACGTGGCCACGCCAAACCACCTGCACGCCGACGTCGCCATTGCCGCCGCGGAGGCCGGCAAGCAGGTGATCTGCGAGAAGCCGCTGGCCGTTACCGTGCCGGAGGCGCGGTCCATGGTAGCAGCCGTGCAGAAAGCCGGCGTGCGCAACACAGTCTGCTTTCACTTTCGGCGCTATCCGGCGGTGCGATTGGCAAGAAAACTCATTGCAGACGGCCAACTCGGCGACATTTACCACTTTCGCGGCTGGTTTCTCGCTGAGCGCTTTGCCGATCCGGCGACCCCCCTTGGCTGGCGCATGCAAAAAGAATACGCCGGCTTTGGCGTCTTTGGAGACTTGGGATCCCACGTTCTCGACATGGCGCGCCACCTGCTGGGCGACGTTAACAGCGTCTGCGGCAACTTTGCGACGTACATCAATGAACGTCCCACGCCTGAGGGCGGCAGCGGGGCAGTGACCGTGGACGACTGCGCGCAAGTTCTCCTGCAGTTCGCCAACGGCGCTCAGGGCATGCTCGAAGTCACCAAGCTGGCGCTAGGAAATAAAAGCAACTTCGGCTTTGAAGTCAACGGCAGCAAGGGCTCGGTGCGCTTCTATTTCGAACGCTTGAACGAGTTGCAGTACTATGCCGGTGACGATCCGGGGCCGCTTACGGGATTCCGCACCATCCACGCCTCGGACTCGGTGCAGCACGACTACATGCACGGCTACTGGCCCTCCGCCGCTCATAGCATCGGGTACGGTGAAGCGTTTATCCACATCGTCAAGGACTTCCTGGAAGCCCTCCACAGCGGCGAGTCCATGAGTCCCGATTTCGTTGACGGCCTGCGCGTGCAAGAAATCATGGAGGCGGTCGGCACCTCGGTGCAAGACCGAGGCTGGGTAGACGTGCCGCGGGCGTGACGCCCTATTCTCGTCAGCCGCGTACAGTCCCAGCAGGCCACGTACCATTCCAGTCGGTCACGTGCAGTCCCGGCAGGCCGCGTTCCATTCCAGTCAGTCGCGTACAGTCCCGGCAGTTCCATTCCAGAGAATGCCGAACGAGCAATCGAGCACAACTCTCTCCGTTCGTGCTGAGCTTGTCGAAGTATGAACGGAGAGAGCTTGCCGATGATTATTGACATTCCAATAATAGACCTGCGGGCAAACTCGTAAGAATTAGTCCGAATGCCAAGAGGCGCTTGGCATTCGGACAGGAAAAACCCACGTATCATGGTTGTCTCCTTACCACTCTTAGCGCAACGACAACATCGCAGCATGGTACCCTAACAACGATCAAGTACGTAAATGCAAGATGCATGCAAAATCTGGAAAGGCGGAGCCAATGTATAGCAAGTCCTACGACGGCACGAACAAGAAAGTCTTCTGGCAGGAAATGTGGCGTCACGAACTCTATGAGGCGCTGAAACATGACCCCGTCGTCATCATCCCCGTGGGTTCAATCGAGCAGCACGGCCCGCATAGCCCGACCGACATCGACATCAGCATCCCGTACCACCTCGCCGCGGAAGCCGCGACCCGCACGGAAGACTACCCGATTATCGTGGCGCCGCCGGTATGGACGGGCTTCACGCACTTCAACATGGGTCACATTGGCACGATTACGGTTACCCTCGAAACCTACATTGCCGTACTCTCGGACGTCTGCCGCAGCATCAAAGCGAACGGCTTTGAGCGGATGATCCTGCTCAACGGCCACGGCGGCAACGTCGCTCCCACGCAAGCAATCTCCGTCAAGCTCGCCCAAGAAGACATCTGGGCGCTGCACATCTCCTACTTCCACATGGTGGACGACGAATTCAAGGAATGGGGCGATAGCGACGACAGCATCGGCCACGGCGGCGAGTGGGAGACCTCATTGCAACTCCACCTGCGGGGACATCTCATAGACTTAGACAAGCGCGCGCCCAACGGCCTTGCGCCGTGGTTCCGCGACCCCGTGGTCGGCAAGTTCGCCAAGTGGCCGGAACGCCGCCGCGAAGCCGATGAGGGGGTGATGGGCGATCCGTTTGTAGCCAGCGCCGAGAAGGGCGAACGCATCTTCAACCTCGCGGTTGAACGGCTCATCTTGGCCTGCAACGAACTGCACAGCTACCCGGTGCGCGGCTACTTCGAGCGCGGCAGCGACGCTACTCTCGGCCCGCTCTCGCCGGACGCCACGCCGCCAAGGTAGTCAAAATTCGACAGCAGAGAAGCATTTGTTGCATTCGACGCGACAAGGGGTCTGAGGAATATCCTCTTCAAAAAAAGTATCGGCGCAACTACAATCCGATCTTGCCTCTTTCCGTTCGTCCTGAGCTTGTCGAAGGGCAGACTTTGGTGAAGATATATTCAAGCCGCAAGAGCTTCTAGAGAAAGGATGCGCATACAGTGGGTGACTTCTATCAAGAACTGGGTGTGAAACGTGTAATTAATGCCGCCGGTACCCTAACTCGCCTTGGCGGCACGCCGATGGACGATGACGTGCTCGACGCCATGCGCGAAGCCGCGCAGTGGAGCGTACGCATCGAGGAACTTCAACAGGCAGCAGGGGACTACCTCGCCGCGGTCACGGGCGCTGAAGCCGGCTACGTCACCGCGGGCGCGGCCGCGGGACTGCTCGTCGGCACCGCCGCCTGCATCACCGGCTTAGACATCCACAAGATGAATCTCGTGCCCGATACCGAAGATATTCCCAACGAGGTCATCGTTCAGCGCCTGCACCGCAACGCCTACGACCACGCGTTGCGCACCGCCGGCGCGAAACTGATAGAGGTCGGCAACATCGGTCACCCCACCGGCGGCTACACGGAGCCTTGGCACATCGAGACGGCCATCAACGAGCGCACGGTCGCGGTTCATTGGGTCGCGATGCCCGTTGAAGGTGCGGTGAGTTTGGAAGATACCGTCGCCGTGGCCCATGCCCATAGTGTGCCCGTCATTGTTGACGCCGCCGGCGGGTTGCCGCCCGCCGAAAACCTCAAGGGGCTGATTGCGACCGGCGCAGACCTCGTCTCATTCTCCGGCGGCAAAGCAATTCAAGGCCCGCAAGCATCGGGTATCTTGGTTGGTCGCCGCGATCTCATCCAGTCGGTGGCGCTGCAGCACCAGGACATGGACGTGATGCCGGAGACGTGGACGCTGCGCGAGCAACTGCTTGGCAGCGGCCGCCTGCTGGGGCCTCCGTTGCAGGGTATCGGCCGCCCCATGAAAGTGGGTAAAGAAGAAATTGCCGGCCTGCTGGCGGCAGTGAAGAAATACGTGAATCGCGACCACGCGGCTGCCCGTATAGAGTGGCTCAGGCGTCTCGATGCAATCGCCGCGGATCTTAGCAGTGTTGCCGGTGTCGCAACCGCAGTTGTGGGGCGCGACGGCGTCTCTTATCCCACCCTGCGCGTCTCGCTGGACGATTCCGTGCACGGCGTTTCAGCGATTGACTTGGTAAATCGTTTGTTTGACGACGATCCCGCCATCGCCGTCAGCCAGTATGGTTCCCTGGAAGGCAGCGTCACCATCAACCCGCTCAACCTGGACGGCGAAAAACCGCAACTCGTCGCAAAGCGCATACGAACGATTGTCAACACGTAGGGTCGAATAGACTGGCAACCCATAAGCCGCAAATGAATCATCCATTTGCAACGCATCCGAAAAGTCCGTTCATGGTTCGACAGGCTCACCACGAACGGACTTTCATTTGACCGGATTGTTGCCAGGACAATGTGCACTTTGCTGGGGACAATAGGCGATGCGACTTCGTGACTTCGGCGCCCCAGACCAGCGCACTACCGGCTCTGCCGGCTTTGCCGGCTCTGCCGGCTTTGCGGGAATTATCGGACTGCGCCGGAATAAACTGCTCTTCACGCTGCCCGGTCCGAGTTTTGCGCCAGAGTCGGAGCATGGCGCACAAGCCCTGCCGCTGTGGGGCATCGGCGGTATGTGCGCGGCAGACGAATCCTGGCAGGATGCAGCTCAGCGGCACGGAGAAGCCGACACCGGCTGTGAGGTACGGCTTTTCTCCAGCCGTGAGACCTATTACCTCAACGTCAAGAGCGACATCTTTGCGGTGGAGATTGACGACGTACCGGCGCCGGGACTCCTCTATGCCGCCGCGTACCGACCGCCTGACAACCCCTACGGCGATCTGCAAACCGTCTACGGCGTGGAATACTTCGCCCACGTGCGGGGAACTCCCCGGCCCGGGGCAGACGTTGCCGCGCTCATTGCCCTGCCCCAACCCTTACTCGTGGCAGCGGCGCAGCAAACCCTGACGTTGGACAACTTGCGGCAAGCCGGCGCGGAGCTCTTTGCCAATCCGGCATGCGCCCCACTAGACCCCGCCGTCGTCGTCGCTCCCCTAGGCACGCCGCATTTCATGCTCCAGGTGCTCGACGCCGGCCACTGGTGGCAGGTGCTATCCCTCGCCGACTTGCCGGTGCTTTAGGTACAACGCCGCACTTTGGTTGTGCAGTCAATTCCAGGCAGCAAGCGCGGCTTCTACCTCGTCCTTGCCCGGCAAGCTGGCAATTGCCCCTCTGCCGCGCACCTTGAGTCCGGCCATGACAACACCGAGTTTGGCTGCAGCCACTGGCGACATACCCTGCACGAGCCCGTGCAAGAACGCGCCGTCGAAGGCATCGCCCGCGCCGGTGGTGTCGATGACTTTGGGTACTGTGTAAGCAGGAACGGTCTGAGCGTTTCCTGCCGTGCTCAGCAGCACGCCGGCCTCGCCTTGCTTAACTGCAACGGTCTCTACACCGTGACGATGCATTAGTGCCGCAGTGTCTTCCGCAGACGAGATCCCAAACAACTGATCCGACTCTTCCGGGCCGCTGGGCAAGGCGATATCCACGTAGGGCAAGAGTTCTTCCGCCGCTGCCCGCGCCGCCGCTACCGGCCAGAGGGCAGGCCGCAAATTGGGGTCGAATGAGACGCGCACACCGGCTTCTTGTGCCAGGCGTGCCGCTGCCAGCGCTGTGGCGCGCGCGGATTCCGAGATTGCCTGGGCGATACCGCTGATGTGCAACACCTTGGCTTGTGCGATGTAATGGGGGTCTAAGTCCGCCGGTGTCATGGTGCTCGGCGCACTGCCGGCCCGATAGTAAGTGAACTCGCGCTCGCCATGGCCGTAGATGGAGATGAAATAGATGCCGTTGCGCCCATCCACCCGCTTCACGTGGGACGTATCGATCCCCAAACTGTCCCAACCGTTCAGCAGAAAAGGCTGAAAAGGATCGTTGCCAACGCGGGAAAGAAAGCCGCACGAGCTTCCCAGACGCGACGCTGCCGCCAGCAAATTCAGCGCGTCACCGGCGAACGCTTTCTGCAACCGCTCCGCATCCGCCAGCGGCTCTTCAGCAAAGAACTCCACCATGCACTCGCCAAGCGAGAGAATGTCAGGCATTACCGACCTTTCCGCGACCTCAATATCCTAAGGGATAGTATGGGCAGGCAAAAGGCTATTGCATGATGCGTGCCGCATATGCGTGCTGCATTACACGGACGCCAGTTCTTCCACGAAACGCCGCGCAAATTCCGTAAGCCCGGCATAGTCACCCGCCGCAATAAGCGACGGCGGCATGAGACCCGAGCCAAGCGCCACGCCGGCCGCACCGGCTTCCAAGTGCGCACGGAAGTTTTCAAAGCCAATGCCGCCGGAGGCGACGATAGGGATTCCTGGGAGCGGCCCCAGCACCGACTTGATGTACCCCGGCCCGCCGACGCTATCTATGGGGAAGACCTTTACCATGTCCGAGCCGGACTCATGGACATCCAAAATTTCGGTTGGCGTCAGACCGGCCATGATGCAGGGCACGTCTGCCCCGTGCGCGAGCGCGACTAACGCGGGTCGGTTAACGGGTCCAACGATAAACTGCGCACCGGCCGCCAGCGCCGACCGCGACTGCACGCCGGTCGTTACTGTGCCCGCCCCAACCAGACAGTCGCCGGGCTTCTCCGCGGCAACTGCGGCGATCACGTTTGCTGCATCCGGCACCGTAAACGTAATCTCCACGAGCCGTACGCCCGCGGCGAAGAGCGCCCGCGCGGTGTGCACCGCCTCTTCAGCGGTCTTGGTGCGCACCACGGCAGTAATCTTAGCCTCGACCATTAGATGTAGCAGCGCCGCTCGGGTCATTACCTACTTCCTTAGTGCGGTCTCCTGTCTCTTCCGGCCAGAAAGTATTCATATCGTCTCGACTCAAGTGCCCACACCGCCGGCTCGCGCGCTTCACAAGGGTCTGCTCTTGAGCTTAGAATCAGTCTAGCATTACACTAGAGTAGACGCTTGACCAACTCTGCCGCATTCCTAATCCGCAGAAGTCACAGCAACATACATCGAGACCAAATCAACAAACCCATAGCAGCCGGCACCTAACAATGCCACAACCAGAGCCCATACAGCGAGATTCAGTTGACCCGCATCCACGACCGCGCGCGGGAACGTGGACTTGGCCTCCCGCTCTTGCCGCGCTCCGCTGGCTAGCGCTAGGCGTAGTGCTTCTGGCAGCGTGTGCGCAAACAGGTTCCAATCAGATGACGTTTGGGCGAAGCATTCCTATCCAGACGGCAGAGCCTGAACTGCCCGCTCAAGCGGCAGCCGCTGCCCCAGACGTTGCAACAGCGGCTGCGCCGACCGCAATCCCTTATGCGACTCCCGACTTGTCCCAGTTGCCGTACGAGGTCCTCGCTCAAGAAGTAATCCGCGGGGGCCAGGACCATCCCGCCGTCGCGCTCACCCTGGACGGCGGTTCGGTTGCCACCTATACACCGGCGATGTTGGAAACGCTGCGCGAACACGAGGTGCGCATCACGATCTTCATCACCGGCCAGTTTGCCGAGCGCTACCCGGAGCTTGTTCATGAGATGATTTCTGACGGCCACGAGATCGGCAACCATTCATACGCGCATCCCGACTTTACCGAACTGGACGATGACACCATTCGTCGTGAGCTTGCGCGGACCGAAGAGATCATCAAGCAGGTAGCGGGCATTACTACCAAGCCCTGGTTTCGCGCACCCTACGGCGCACGCAATCACCACGTCGTCGACGTCGTAGCCCGCGAAGGCTACCGCAGCATCTACTGGACCATCGACACCATAGACTGGCGCGAAGATGCGACGCCCGCGCTCATCATGCAGCGTATCCGCGATCGCCTGGACAACGGCGTGATCATACTCGCCCATCTCGGCAGCTATCAGACAATGGAGGCCCTGCCGGACATCTTGACTGAGCTCAAGGAAGGAGGCTACCGAATTGTGACAGTCTCCGAACTCCTATACCCACCGCCAACGACGCCCCCACCGCCAATTCAGCCAACCATGCAACCAACACCCGCCATTCTGATTGAGCCCACGCCTACTGTTGTCCTCTCCGGCACTTGACAGTAGCTCTCCGCTACCGTAGAATACGATTTATAATTGAAGACGCAAAAGGCGATGATCAGGAAGAGTACGCTGCCAAGGCGGCCTCCAGAGAGCCGGGGGAAGGTGGGATCCCGGCGGTGCGCGGTCAGCGGAATGGGCCTGGGAGCTGTGACCCGAAAGGTAGCTGTCCTGCCAATGCGCAATTGCGCAAGGATGTTGGCAGAGTTGCCGAGTAGGAGTCAACGGAACCCCTACCGTAGACTTTGGGGCAGGCATGCAGCCGCGCAGGCGGGGAGTGCTTGAGGAAATGAAGTGGGCTGCAGTTGCAGCCAATAAGGGTGGCACCGCGAGATATGCTCTCGTCCCTTTTTGGGACGAGATTTTTATTTAAGTGGGACTGAACGAGGAAAGACAATGGCAGTGATGCAGACCGCGCCGGGCACCGTATTCGCGGGTATCCTACCAGACCTTGCCGCGGTGCGCGCACTTACGGCAGAAGGACTGACGGTGCCTATATCACGCACGATACCCGCAGACCTGGAAACGCCGGTTTCTGCCTATCTCAAGATCGCGCGAGGCAACTACTCCTTCTTGCTCGAGAGCGTACAGGGCAGCGAGAGCCTTGGACGGTACTCTTTCATCGGCACTACCCCGTCTACGATCCTGCGCATGGAGAACGGCACGGCCACCCGCACGCAGGACGGAGTGAGCAATACAAGCACGTATACCGAACCCTTGAATCTGCTGGAAGAAGAGCTCGCCAAGACCGATTTGGCCGTAGTTCCCGGACTGCCGCGCTTTCAGGGCGGCGCGGTCGGTTACCTCAGCTATGAGACCGTGCGCTACTTCGAGCCCCGTGTGCCGCTACCCTCGGCAAACACGCTGCCCGTGCCTGAAGCGATCTTCATGTTCACGGACAGCTTGATCATGTTCGACCACGTGAAGCACAGCCTCACGATAATTTCCTACGTATCGCCGCACGGCGACGTTACGGAAAACTATCGGAACGCGGTGGCCGCGATCGATGAGACTAATGCTCGCCTCCGTAATACCGTGCCGACAGTACGCGGCAATGGCGACTCCGGCGCGGCAGTGCCGAGCATGACGGAAGCCCAACATCACGCAATGGTGCGATCGGCCAAGGAGTACATTACGGCCGGGGACATCATTCAGTCCGTCCTGGGCCTCCGCTGGTCGCGCCCGTTGGGAGTGCATCCCTATTCGGTCTATCGTGCGCTGCGCATGATCAATCCATCACCGTACATGTACTACCTGAATCTGGGTGACATGCAAATAGTCGGCGCCTCACCGGAGATGCTGGTGCGTGTGGAGGGGTCTCACGTCACCACCCGCCCCATTGCCGGTACGCGCCGCCGGGGCAAGACCCCGGAGGAAGATGCGGCCTTGGGAGAGGAACTGCTAGCCAACGAAAAAGAACGCGCCGAACACATCATGCTCGTTGACCTGGGACGGAATGACCTCGGGCGTGTGTGCCGACCTGGCTCCGTGCATGTTCCGACACTCATGGTGGTGGAAGAGTTCTCCCACGTCATGCACATCGTCTCGCAGGTTGAGGGAGAACTTCTGCCGGACAAGACCGCATTCGACGCGCTGCGTTCGTGTTTTCCTGCGGGTACGCTCTCAGGCGCTCCCAAAGTGCGCGCTATGGAGATCATCTCCGAGCTCGAAGGCACAACGCGGGGCCCCTACGGCGGAGCGGTCGGCTACTTCGACTTCTCCGGGAACATGGACATGGCAATTACGATTCGCACCATGACGGTGCAGAATAACACGGCCTACATTCAGGCTGGCGGCGGCATCGTGGCGGACTCCGACCCCGAAGAGGAATACCAAGAAGTATGCAATAAGGCTGCTTCGACTATGCGGGCAATCGACGTTGCGGAGGAGATGGAACGTGATCTACATGCTGGATAACTACGACTCGTTCACCTATAACTTGGTGCAGTATATGGGCGAACTCGGCGCCGAGATGGAAGTGGCGCGCAACGACAAGACTTCGACTCAAGCCGTGCTGGACAGCAAACCCGACGGCATCGTGATTTCTCCCGGCCCGTGTACGCCCAAGGAAGCCGGAATTTCCTGCGAGCTTATAGCGCAGGCCGCAGGCAAGATACCGCTGCTCGGCGTCTGCCTCGGGCACCAGTGCATCGGACAAGTATTCGGGGGCAGGATTATTCGGGCGCAGACTCTGATGCACGGCAAGACCTCTTTAATCCACCACCACGATGGCGACATATTCGCCGGACTAGAGAATCCATTCGTAGCCACGCGCTACCATTCCTTGATCGTCGATCCGGACCACATACCGCCCGTCCTTGACGTGACCGCAAGGGCAGAAGACGGGACCATTATGAGTATGCGTCACAAGGAATATCCAATCTACGGGGTTCAGTTTCACCCCGAATCCATCCTGACCGTCGAGGGCAAGAAGCTACTTCAGAATTTTCTAAATATCGTCGAGCAACACCGGGAGCGGGAAGCGCAAGCGTCTTCCCCGCACCAGGGAGCAGACAGATGATTCGTGAAGCAACGACCAAAGTCATCGAGGGTGCCTCTCTATCCCGCGACGAAGCGGCGGAAGTGATGACCGAAATCATGGAAGCGGCGTGCACGCCGGCGCAGTTTGGCGCCTTTGTCACGGCGCTCCGCGCCAAAGGCGAGACCGCCGATGAGATAGCCGGGTGCCTCGCCGTCATGCGCGACAAAGCGGTGCCTGTCGCGGTCAGTCAGCTTGTTGCCGATACCTGCGGCACTGGCGGTGACGGCGTGGGCACTTTCAATATTTCCACCGCTACCGCAATCGTCTTGGCGGCTGCCGGACAGCCCGTGGCAAAGCACGGCAACCGCGCCATGAGCAGCGCCTGCGGCAGCGCCGACGTGCTCGAGGCGCTGGGGGTGCGGATCGAGCTTGGCCCGGACGCGGTGGCGCAGTGTATCGAGCAAGTCGGGATTGGGTTCATGTTCGCGCAGGCTTATCATCCGGCAATGAAGTTCGCCGCGCCGCTGCGGCGCGAAATCGGCATCCGCACGATCTTCAACATTCTCGGCCCACTGACCAACCCCGCTGGGGCCAGCTATCGCGTGTTCGGCGTCGCCGATCCAGGTATTGCCGAGGACATCGCCCATGCGCTGAGCGCGCTCGATGTGCGCCGCGCACTGGTGGTGCACGGCGAGGCCGACGGTGTTGACGAAATATCCATTAGCGGCCCGACATTGGTGACCGAGTGGGATGGCAGCGGTGTTCGCAGCTATCGGCTGGAGCCGGCGGACTTCGGCCTCAACACAGCTCCGGTGAGTGATATCTCCGGCGGGTCGGTGGAGGAGAATGCGCAGTACGTCCGTGATGTGTTGGCCGGCAAGCCGGGGCCGCGCCGCGACGTGGTGGTCATGAATGCCGCCGCCGGTCTCGTCGTCAGCGGCAGAGCAAGCGATTGGCAAGAGGGCGCGCAGCAGGCTGCCGCGGCCATCGACAGTGGCAAGGCCGCCGCCAAGCTGGATGCGCTTGCAAGCCTCAGTCAAAGTCTTGCCTGATGCAGTATCCGGATGGATTTACCAGTAGATAAGACCCCGCGCTTATTCCCTCTCCTTGAGGAGACCCTTGCCAAGGCGAGAAAGTCCCCTCTCCCGCCGGAGACCTTTGCGTAACTCCTAGTGTAGGGGCGAAAATAGGGTAAAACAAGCCCAAGTTGTCAGGGAGGATGCAATGCAGCGCGAGATGGGCCGACCGTCATTGGCGGAGTTCTTGTTGCCGGAGAAATTGGGACACAACGAGCGGCTGGAGCGGATCGATGCGGCGGTGGACTGGGAGCGGTTGGGACGAGTGGTAGCGGGCATATACGCATCACGAGAAGGCAGGCCGAGCTATCCGCCGTTGACGATGGTGAAGGTGCTGTTGCTGGAGCAGTGGTACAACCTGTCGGACCCGCAGATGGAGGAGGCGTTGGGGGATCGGCTGTCGTTCCGGCGCTTTGTGGGACTGGGGCTGGAGGACGACACGCCGGACCATTCGACGATCAGCCGCTTTCGGACGGAGTTGGCGGAGCGGGGGTTGAGCGAGCGGCTGTTTGCAGAGTTGCAGAATCAGTTGGAGGAGCAAGGGCTGCTGGTGAAAGCAGGGACGTTGTTGGACGCCACGTTGGTTGCGGCGCAGGTGCGGCGACCATCGACCGATGCGGGACTGGGAGCGAAGAGTGAGAAAGACCCGGATGCGGACTGGACGCGGAGTGGAAGAGCGCGGCGGTCGCACTTCGGCTACAAAATGCACGTGGGGGCAGACAAAGGGACGTTGCTGGTGCGGCGCGCGGAACTGACACCGGCGAAGGTAGCGGAGAGTGAGGTAGCGGACCGGCTGGTGTGCGGCGATGAACTGGCAGTATATGGCGACCGGGCGTACGAGTCGAAGAAGCGGCGGGAATGGCTGCAGTCGCAGGGGATTGACGATTGTATCCTGCACCGCTCGCACAAGAACCAGAGCGGGCTACCCGCATGGCAGCAGCAGCGCAACGCGGAGATCGGGCCGGTGCGGGCGTTAGTGGAGAAGGTGTTTGGCACGCTGAAGCGCAGCTACGGCTACCGGCGGGTGCGCTACCGCGGACTGGAACGCAACGCGGTAGAGATGTGGTTGAAATTGATGGCCTACAACCTGCGGAAGGTGGTGGCACTGACGGCATAGGCAGGAAAAAGCGTAAAGATAGGATAAAAACAGCGGGAACGAGGCCGCCAAGACAGCACAGCACCCGAATAAGACTGCCCTAGAGGTGACCTGAAGCCGCTGGCAGTGACCAAAAGCTATCTTTCCCCACTCAACAACCACGCCGACAGCCACACGAGAGTTATTCAAAGGTCTCCGGCGGGAGAGGGTGTAATTCTTGCGCCGCTGGCCGAAGTTTCGCAAAGGTCTCCGTCCAGGGAGAGGGGACTTTCTCGCTCCGACAAGGGTTATGCAAAGGCCTCCGGTGGGAGAGGGTTAGGGTGAGGGAGAAGCAACTAAGAAGCCTGCGTTGAAGCGGTAGTTGGGACCACACACATGATTCTCGATACCATCCTGCAGCACAAAGAACGCGAGCTGGCGGAGCGTAAAGCGGCTGTGCCACTTCGTGTCTTGGAGCAAAGAGCGAATGCTACGGACCCGCCGCGCGATTTTGCTGCGGCGCTGCGACAGGACGGGATTCGCCTAATTGCCGAGATAAAGCGCGCCTCACCGTCCAAAGGCGAATTTGCGCCCGACCTTGACCCAGGGGCTCTTGCCCAGACCTACGCCAACAACGGAGCCAGTGCTCTATCCGTCCTCACCGACCAACGTTTCTTTCAGGGGTCTCTCGCAGATCTCTCCGCCGCGAGATCCGCCACGGCGATCCCCGCGTTACGCAAGGACTTTACGACCGACGAATACCACGCAGTAGAGGCGCGGGCGGCGGGAGCCGATGCCATTCTCCTCATCGTGGCCGCCCTCCCACTGCCGCGCTTGCAGGCGCTGCTCCGCTGTGCTGAGAAGTGGGGCATGGCGGCTATCGTGGAAGTGCACACCGCAGCGGAAACCGCGCAAGCCTTGAACGTAGACGCGGCAATCATCGGCATCAACAACCGCAACCTCCATACTTTCGAGACCACGCTGGAGACCACAGCGACACTGCGCGGGCTCATTCCCCGCGACCGCCTGGTGGTAAGTGAGAGCGGCATCCATACGCCTGCACACGTCGCGCAGTTACACGACTATGGCGTGGATGCAATGCTCGTCGGTGAGGCCCTGGTTACGGCTCCCAATACGGCAGCCAAAGTTGCAGAATTGGTTAGCGCAGCACAAGACCCTTCAATTGTTCCTCAGTCCGTCATTCCGGCGAAAGCCGGCATCCAGAGGGGAGGCGCCACATGAGACCGACCCGCGAAACTATCGCGAACGCCGGGGAACGAGCGACTGCTACCCCCAAAGTCAAGATTTGCGGCATCATGGCCCAGCCTGACGCGGAGGCAGCCGTAGCGCATGGCGCCGATTTCTTGGGATTTAACTTCGTAAAGGGCAGACGCCGGTGCATGACGGTGGCAGATGCTCGTGGGATCATCCAGGCGCTGGGCTCCGCGTGTCCGCCCACAGTGGGACTGTTTCTCAACGAGGACCCTACTATTGTGCGTGATGTAGTGGCGGCCTGCGGACTCCAGTTCGTGCAGTTGTGCGGAGACGAACCACCGGACTACTGCGCACGTCTGGGCATACCCTACTGGAAGGTCATCAATCTGCATTCGGCTGAAGACTTCGAGCGCTTGCACCCATACACCGATGCTACGGCATTTCTGCTGGAAGGAGCAGACAATGGGCCCGGCGGCACCGGCCAGACCTGGGACTGGGGGTTGGCGAGTGCCGCGCCGCGCGACCGGCGCTCTCTCATCGCGGGGGGACTGAACCCGGATAACGTCAGCGCCGCCATTGCGCAGTCGCAGCCCTGGGGAGTCGACGTGAGCAGCGGCGTGGAGACCAACGGGATGAAAGACCCAGATAAGATTGCAGCATTTATCCGCAGAGCCAAGTATCGTCCGCAATCAAGTGAGAAAGCGCAATGAAACAACTAGAGAAGCTCATGCAGGAGTTGTCTCCAGAATTGCAGCAGGAAGTCTATGACTTTGCACGCTTCTTGCTGGAAGAAAAGGCTCAGCCACGCCGCAAGGGAAAGTTACGACTCTCTTGGGCCGGAGCGCTGCGTGAATACCGAGATCAATACACCTCGCTTGATCTCCAGCGTAAAGCATTTGAATGCTGGGAGATTGACTGAAAATACAGGATCACTTGGTGAAAAGCGCACTCTTAGGAAGCAAAAACCGAAGAGCCCGGCCCGTCATTCCCGCGCAAGCGGGAATCCATCCCTGGACTCCGGCTTTCGCCGGAGAGACGGAGAAGGTCAATTCCCACCTTACAGTTGAATACACGGCAGAACAGGGACAAGACTGCTAGCACACAGACACGATAATTCCCAAGTCATCACATAGTCCTAGTCAAGGAGGACAGAATACAGTGCCAAGACCACCCCAAAAACGCATTCTCACCGGTATGCGCACCACCGGCGCGGCGCATCTCGGCCACTACGCCGGCGCGCTGCGCAACTGGGTCGAAATGCAAGGCGAATACGAGTGTTACTTCTTGCTCGCCGACGTGCAGGCCTTTAGCACCCACTTCGACGATCCGCGCCGCATTGTCGATTCCGTATACGAAATGGTGCTCGACTGGCTCGCAGTTGGGCTCGATCCGACCAAGCAGTCGCACATTTTCTTCGTGCTGCAGAGTCAGATACAGGACCTGACTGAATTGACCACGTATTTCTCGATGCTCACACCCATGGCGTACGTAGAACGCAATCCCACCATCAAGAGCGAGCGCGCGCAGTACGGCGAGCGCGCGGGTAATCTCGGCTTCTACAACTATCCGGTATCCCAAGCCGCCGACGTCCTGCTCTTTACGCCGCCGCCGCCCCACGTCGCGGGCGACGAACTGTGCGTGCCGGTCGGCGAAGACCAATTACCGCTGCTCGAACTCACGAACGACATCGCCGGGTGGTTCAACCGCACCTACGACCGCGTCTTTCTTGAGTGCAGCCACCGCTTGAGCGAGGTGCCGCGCCTCATGGGCACCGACGGCCAGGCGAAGATGAGCAAGAGCTTGGGGAACGTCATTCTGCTCAGCGACGACGCGGACGCCGTACAGAAGAAGGTCATGAGCATGTACACCGATCCCACGCGGCTCCGGGCGACCGACCCCGGTCACGTGGAAGGCAACCCGGTCTTCATGTACCACGACGCCTTCAACCCGGACGTCGCCGAGGTGGACGAATTGAAAGACCGGTACCGCAAGGGCCGCGTTGGCGACGTTGAAGTGAAGCGCAAGCTCGTGACCGCCCTCAACGCGATGCTCGATCCCATTCGCGAACGGCGCGACGCATTCGCGGCGGATCCCGATATTGTGCAGGAAGTCTTGCGCGGCGGCATCGAACAGACGCGTGCCGTGGGCGGAGAGACCATGAAACACGCCCGCGCCGCCATGTACATCGACTATCCGAAATTACTCGCACCGCAAACGGTTGCCACCTAGGTGCGAATAAAGGGCAACACGGGGACTTCCCGCAACTACATACCCCGTACCCGGGGCAGAGCATCGAAATAGGAGCGCTCATATGGCGACAACACCACAATTGACTGTACGGGGCCAGTTCGGCGATTACGGCGGGCGTTACGTTCCCGAAACGGTTATTCCGGCACTGGAAGAGTTGGAGGAGGCTTACGCGAGTCTGGCTGACGACACCGAATTCCAACACGAGCTCGATGTCTTGCTGGACCACTATGTGGGACGCCCCACGCCCATTTACCATGCCGCCCGCCTGAGCGCGGAGCTCGGCGGCGCGCAGATCTACCTCAAGCGCGAAGACCTGGCGCATACCGGCGCGCACAAGATCAATAACGCGCTCGGTCAAGCGCTGCTCGCGCAACGTATCGGTCGGAAGCGCATCATCGCCGAGACCGGCGCCGGCCAACATGGTGTCGCTACGGCCGCCGCGTGCGCCATGCTCGGCCTCGAATGCATCGTCTACATGGGCGAGGTTGACGTGCATCGCCAGACTCTCAACGTTTTTCGCATGAAGCTGCTGGGCGCGACCGTCGTGCCGGTCATGTCCGGCAGCCGCACGCTCAAGGACGCCATCAACGAGACCATCCGCGACTGGGTGACGAACGTAGAGACTACGCACTACATCATCGGTTCCGTTGTGGGACCGCACCCCTACCCCACTCTCGTCCGCGACCTGCAGAGCGTCATTGGCAGAGAAGCGCGCGCGCAATGCTTGACGCAACTCGGACGCTTGCCTGACGACGTGGTAGCCTGCGTCGGCGGCGGTAGCAACGCCATGGGCATTTTTCATCCTTTCGTGGATGACAACGAAGTACGATTAGTCGGTGTGGAAGCGGCCGGTCACGGCATCGAGAGCGGCGCGCACGCAGCGACGCTGGTGGCAGGCACCCCCGGCACGCTCCACGGGGCCAAGAGCTACTTGCTGCAGGATAGTGAAGGCCAGATCTATGAACCCCACAGCATCTCTGCCGGGCTCGACTATCCCGGTGTCGGCCCCGAACACAGCTACCTGAAGGACATCGGGCGGGCAGAGTATTTTGGCGCGACAGACCAGCAGGCGTTGGAAGGCTTTCAACTCCTGTGTAGGATGGAAGGCATCATCCCCGCCTTGGAACCCGCTCACGCGGTCTATCACGCCGCGCAGATGGCGCGCGCATTGCCGCAAGACCACACAATCCTCGTCAATCTTTCCGGCAGGGGAGACAAAGACATGACCATCGTGGCCGAGGAACTGGGGGTGGAGCTGTGAACCGTCTCGCCGCAACGTTCGCTCAAGCCAGAGCGGAGAATCGCGCTGCCTTAGTTACATTTGCCACCGTCGGCTACCCAACTCCCACTGACACTGTGCACGTCGTACGCGCGCTGCTGGCGGGCGGCTCCGACGTTGTGGAGCTTGGCATCCCCTTTTCCGATCCGCTCGCCGACGGAGCGACAATCCAACACGCGTCGCAATCGGCACTTGATCAGGGCACTACGCTCGCGATGGCGTTCGACCTCGTGCGTGAGTTGCGGACGGAGAATGAGACCACGCCGCTCGTATTCATGGGCTACTATAACCCTTTCCTCCATTACGGCCTTGAACGGGTCGTCGCTGAAGCGGCGGAGATCGGTCTCGACGGCTTTATCGTGCCGGATCTCCCGCCGGAAGAGGGACAAGAATTTGCCCGCCTTGCCAAGGCACACGACCTTGACCTCATACCGCTCTTGGCGCCGACCAGCACCGACTCACGCATCCAGGCCAACGTCCAGGCCGGTAGCGGCTTCATCTATTGCGTGTCCCTTACCGGCGTCACCGGCGCGCGCGAACAGCTTTCGGCCACGCTGCCGGACTTCTTGGGCCGCGTGCGAGAACACACCGACTTGCCGCTGGCGGTAGGCTTCGGCGTGTCTCGGCCCGAGCACGTAGCTACGATTGCGCAGATGGCCGAGGGCGTCGTCAGCGCCAGCGCCTTGATCAATGTCCTGGAAGAGACCCCCGCCGCACAGCGCTACGACGCCCTTACGGACCTCGTGCGCGCCATGCGCGAGGCGACCGTACGGCAAGCCACCCCAGAAACCTAAACCACAGGGGCTTGTGTACAGACGAAAAGACCTATCGAAAACTAATGGCGCGTACGTCAGCAGAGTGTGCTCCTCCAGCGACCTCGCGCGAAAGGATTACCAGTGGTGAGAGAGCCCAGTGAGTGCCGAGACATGCAGGACATCCGCGCGGAGATCGACAGCATAGACCAAGAGGTCATTCAGTTGCTCGGCCGGCGGTTTGCATACGTGCAGGCAGCAGCCCAATTCAAGACGAGCGCTACCTCCGTGCGCGCGCCGGAACGCTTCAAGGCAATGCTTGCGCAGCGAAGAATTTGGGCACAGGAAGTCGGCCTGGACCCCGATGTCGTTGCAGGCATATATCGCGACCTGGTGAACTACTTCATCGCGGAAGAAATGAAGAAATGGCAGGCAGAGGCGGAGTAGTGTGCTTCGTTCAGTGGAAGCCGCAAGCGAGCGATTTCCGTTTTCTCTTTTGCTTAGATCCCAATCCGAGTGTTCGGCATCTGCTCGTTAGAGTTACGGGGGCGCGTGTAGCTGTCAAATGCCTCTGGGTAGTATTCTCACCGTTCATACTTCGACAAGCCTGTGCTGAGCTTGTCGAAGTGCTCAGCACGAACGGTAACGTGCGCTCAAGCTTGGGCACTTTCTCTGACAGCCCGAGAGAAAGCGTAGTTTAGCAAGATTCGCTTCACCCGTTCCACGCTCGGCTATCTGCCGCAACGCCTTTTCGAGGTACTGCAGGGCATTCGCAACTTGGCTTTCGTTATGTCGATGTGGGTGTGCAGCACAACAGGGCGCATACCAGCGCACCGGAGGTAGTTCAGTCCGGTGCTAGCTTCGCGGGGTCGCTTCAGTGCGGCCTTAAGCGGTCCAACATTGAATTGGGTGCCCTGCGTGGGGCGACTGTTCGCGCGTAGTTAGCAGCGAGAGGGTGCGTATGGGAATGCAACTGTCTCAGGTCGTACCGTGGGGTCGCTCGATGGCTGAGTATGCGCGAATGTTTGCGCTACGCGATTGTGACATGGAAAAGCGCATCCTTGGCTGCGCAGACGGGCCCGCTAGTTTCAATGCGGAGATGACCGCACATGGGTATCAGGTAATTTCGTGCGATCCCGTCTATGTCTTCAGCAAGCATGAGATGCGCCAGCGCCTGACGACTACCTTTGCAACAGTCATGGGTCAGATGTCTGCCATACGCGAGAATTTCGTGTGGGATAGTATCCCGTCAATTGAGGCGCTCGGCGAGATGCGCATGGCTGCCATGGAGGCATTTCTGCACGACTTTGCGCTCGGAGTGCGCGACAGCCGCTATGTCGTATCCGCTCTGCCGCAGCTGGCGTTTGCCGACAATGCCTTCGATCTTGCCCTCTGCTCCAATTTTCTCTTCCTCTACTCAGAGCAGTTGAGCGAGGCCTATCATCTCGCAGCAATCCACGAGCTTTGCCGCGTCGCCTCTGAAGTCCGTATTTTTCCGTTGCTCAATCTGGAAGGTCAGGTCTCGCCGCACCTCGGCCCGGCGCTCGCATCGCTCCGTTGTAAAGGATTCCACGCTTCCGTGCGCACCGTACCGTATGAGTTTCTCAAAGGCGCCAACGAGATGTTAGTCATTGGCGAATAAGGTAGCACAAGTTTGTAACCTGTGTCCTCCGGGCTGACTGCCCCAACCGTAAAGAAGAAAAGACCTTCAGTTGCGCTAGAATCAAGCTCACGGCCGCGAAACAGCGGACCCAATGGGCGGCTGGCGGAAGTCTACGCAGAATTTTCAAGAAATGTCCTTCGTGTAAGGAGTTCCCAGTCCACCATGCTGCACATCGCCTGTTCCACGCTCTGCTTCACGCAGCAACCGCTTGACGAGGCTCTTCAGCGCATCGCGCAGCTTGGCTTTCGTTATGTCGATTTGGGCATCCAGCGCTGGTCGCACATCAGTGTACGGGAGCTTGTGCAGTCCGGTGAAAACATTGCCGCCTCGCTCCAGCGCGGTTTGCAGCAGGCAGGTGTGGAATTAGCCGCCATGAATGTGGGGCTCGACCGCAGCGCAGATGTCCCGCTGGCAGAGCAGGTATCGGCCGTGTGCGCGCTGGCCGCGGCGCACAATCTGCCTGCGATCTGCATTAACGCGCCCGCAAACGACACGCCTTTGGGAACAGCGATTGTTGAACTGCGGCAGCTTACTGCCATCGCCGCCCGCTACAACGTCACCCTCTGTCTCGAAACGCACGTCAACTGTCTCACGGAAATACCGGAAGTGGCCGTGCGGCTGGTGGAAGCGGCGCCGAACCTCGGCATCGCCCTCGATCCTTCACACTTCTACGCCGGTCCGTGGCAGGGCCGCGACTTTTCCACCGCGTATCCGCATACGCGCATTGTCCATCTGCGCGACGCCGGCAACTCGCTAGACCGGCTGCATATGCCGCCCGGAAAAGGCAGAGTCGACTTTGCCAGTCTGCTGGCCGGCCTTGTGCAGCAGGGTTATGCCGGATCGCTCTCGGTGGAGTACATCGATACGGCTTACTCACAAGACACCTACGGCGATCACGTGCAGCAAGTAAAGGCTATGGCGGGTCTGGCTAAATCACTGCTCGCAAGGCTTGACGTACAAATTTTATAAGTGTCTAAATGTCCAGCTACCCGATTAAGCAGTGATTCTGCCCTCGCGCAGATACCGATAGGTGCAGTCGTGCTCACATTCTGGCCGCTCAAACCCTCGCGCCAGCATCTTACGCAAGCGATGCGTTCCCGGCTGCGTTGGCTTGCAGCCTTCGCAGCCAAGGCGGGAACAAGCCGGATGGATTGCCCATCCTCCTGGCGGCAAGAACTCCAGGTCGCTGCAGGAGGCGAGCGACCGACATCCGGTCTCTACCAAGCGTCAGGAGTTCTGCCAGATCTGCCATGACATCTGTATCTTCACCTGTTATACTCCCACCAGCTTGATGTTCATTCGTATGTTGCGGGGCCACAGCCTCGTCTGCCTTCATGCACGCTCTCAATTTGAATGACAAGTACTGGCTCTTGCGTGTTGAGTGCTGGTGAAAGTGGCAAGAGGCAGGCTAATGCAGAGCATGCAAGCCAAGTAAACCGACTAATAGCCGCTCTCCTCGTGAGCTAGCCTTGATTGCAGGCGCCTATGGAAGCCACCACAGCCGTTGCCACCCCCGACCGACCGAATCGCCTTGCAGTAGGCAGTTGGGTGCTCTACGACCTCGCCAACACGATATTCTCATTCAATATCGTGTCGCTCTTCTTCTCGCTGTGGATCGTCAACGACATGGGCGGCAAAGACAGCGACTACGCGCTCGCCAATAGTTTCTCCATGTTCGTTGTCTTCCTGGTCGCGCCGTTCCTGGGCGCGCTCTCGGACCAGACCCCGAGGCGCATGCCATTTCTCATAGCGACGACGCTTGTGTGCTGTTTAGCAACGCTTTTGCTTGGCATCACCGGTATATTCATCGCACTCTTGATATTCATCGTTGCCAACGTCTTCTATCAGTCCGGCTTGATCTTTTACGACTCGCTGCTGCCGGTGGTTAGCACGAAAGAAAACCGGGGACGCGTGGGCGGCATCGGCGTCGGCGTAGGCTACATGGGATCGTTCATTGGCGTTCTGATGGGGCTCATCGTATTGGAGAACAATCCTGACGCCAAGCCGCTTGTCTTCAAGCTCACGGCAGTGCTCTTTCTCCTCTTTGCATTGCCGTGCTTCCTTTGGGTGCGCGAACGACCACGCACCGGCAGAGTTATGCTCGGCAAAGAAGCCGCGGGGCGTGCGATACACGATCTGCGCAATACTTTCGTCCGCCTAGGCGAATTGCCAAATCTGCGGCGATTCCTGATTGGCCGCGTCTTCTACACCGATGCCGCGAACACCTTCATCATCTTCATGGGCATCTATCTGACGAATGAGGTAGGCTTTACCGAGAGGGAGGTCTACATTGCGTTAATGTTAGGCATCGCCGCGGCTTCGTTGGGCGGGATAACGTGGGGCTTTGTCGTTGACTGGATTGGGCCAAAGTCGTCCCTGCTAATCGTACTAGGTCTGTGGGCCATTGCCATCACGTTGACCTTTTCAATACCCCTCTTTAGCCTCACGCCAGCCACTTTCTGGGCAATCGCGCCGCTCGGCGGGTTTTCGCTCGGTGCCACGTGGGCCGCCGACCGCCCCTTGATGCTGCGTCTGGCGCCGGCGCAACACATCGGCCAGTTTTATGGTCTCTATGCAATGGTGGGACGCTTTGCCGCCATCATCGGCCCGCTACTCTGGGCCCTGATCGTAAACGGCCTGGATTGGGGCCGTCCCGCTGCCGTCGCGGCCTTCCTGCCTATGATGGCAATCGCCGCTTGGTTCATCTTCCGCGTGGAGGATGCAGCGGAACCTGCAGCAGAAACAGTAGAAGCGTCTCAACCAGCCTAAGCAGATGCTCCTGCTGGGCTGGCGCCGGTTTGTGACGGGCGCGAGTGCCCGCCTCCCATCACATAGGCCAAGCACCCGTCTCCGACGCCACAATGAGACCGGCGCCAAGACCTGCCTAGTGTTCTCGTTAACCGTCCATCCGGCCCTCTTTGCTGCGGAACATCCAACTTGCAAGTAGGGGTAGAAACCCAAATCTAACCTCGTGGCAATCTTTCTTTCACACTGCTCTAATGCTATTCGTGCATCCTGTATGTAGGAACAGATGCCAACTTGCAGTCAGAAGGAAGTGAGAATTCATGTCCCTCCGCCGCTTTGAGCATGGGCGAGCAAGAGTGCTCGAAACACGGTTTCAGGACTTGCGTGGTATGCAGGTCTACGACCGCCACAATCGCCGGCTCGGCAAAGTGAGCGCCATTGTGGTAGACACGGAAAGCAACGAAACGGTCTATGCAGAAGTCGCGCCTCCAAGCATACTTGGCCTTGGTCGCCGATCCCGGTTGGTTCGTTGCGCCTCGCTACGCAACCACCCACGCGGCCTCCGTCTTACAGATACGCGTTGAAGAAGTCGAAGGCTTTCGCGCCGCTGAACTCGTGCCCGCCGTCGAATTCGTCGAGCCAGAGGCTTTCCGATACCTGTGCCGCCGCGTAGATGCTTTCCAAGTGGGCGTACGCCTCACGCGCGGCTGCAATCGGAAAGCCTCCGTCTTGTATGCCGGACTCGATGAGAAGCGCCCGCGGCGCTACTAAGCCGCAAACATCGGCCACTTCCGCGTACTTGAGAATGCCAGGTACGAATTGCGATCCGCAGAAATTGCCTTGGGTGAGCGCATACTGCTTGAAGGTCGTCAAATAGCACACCACGTCAGCCGCTTTCACGCGCTCATCCGCTGCCGCAAGGTACATCGAGCGTGTGCCGCCAAACGAGAGGCCGATGCAACCAAGCCGGTCCGCGTCTACTTCCGGGCGGCTCGCCAGGTAGTCAAGTCCCCGCATGTCGTCCCAGGTATTGAGCGCCATCAGGTTCATGCCAAAGAGAAAGGTCTTGATGCCGTTCACGTTGCAACCGTCGCGGTTGCCGTAGCGCCGGAAGTCTTCTCTGCGCTCGCCAAAACCCCGCGCATCGGGGCACAGGGTTACAAATCCGCGCTTGGCAAGCTGCAGGCCGTAGTCATAATTGGCGCGTTCGATCGCGCGGGCCCTATCTTCTTCACCGTAGTCCACATGCGCCACGTTATCCTTGCCGTATACCCCGTGTCCGTGTAAGCAGATGATGCCGGGAGCGGGCTGTGCGACATCCTCCGGAATCAAGAGCCACGCCGGGACTTGCACATCTTCGGCGGTGGTGTACACCACTTTCTCGTAATGTACGCCGAACTGCTCGCGCTCTTCGACAACGTGAGCCTCCAGCGGCACCTGCTCCGGAAACGGCTCCATGAGATTGAGTAGCCGGGCACGCAACTGCTGCTGCCAGACAAACCACTCCTCACGGGACTCTCCGGCAAAGTGCAGCAGGGGCGGGTGCCTGTCGAAGTGAGCCATGATATAGGTGTCAAAGTCAAAAACGTCGTTCATTAGAACATCTCCTTATTCCACTCTGCGCTACTATCTTTCGTTAAGACCATACGCTCCTCGCGGCAGCCCTACCTCATAGAATAGTCTACAGACCAGCGTACACCGGTTGGCAGGAAAACGCCTATGTATTGGCCGGTCTTGAAGCGATCAACTTCGTAATCGGGAAGCCGGACCGTTGCTATGCAAACCCCGCCAATCCGGCTGCCGTTCCACTTGAAGAAGAAGTCAAGGTTATCGTGTTCGCGTCCCTCTAGTATATCCACGTTTACGGGATATACAAACAGAATGAACCGCGATTCGACTTCTTCTTGGCTGCATGGATCACGAACGTAAATCAACTCCCTGCCATTGAGATACACGTCATATTCGGCCTCAATGATCAGTACTCCCTTTTGAAGCCGGACTGCATCGGAGTCTCTTAGCAGTCGCTCGAACCAATCAGGAATTTCGAGAGTTGCGTATTGGTCGTGGGACTCCGCCCCAGTAGCATTCAACACTGTTGCGAATTCGGTACCGAGTTCCTCATATCGCAACACACGAAAGTCGGTAGCAGGGGCAAATTGCGTTAGCTTTGAAAGGGGCCCTACAGCCCCGAGCGCCAGCAAGAAAATCAGCCCCAGGAAAGCAATGTGCTGAAACCACTTCTGCTGTTCGCTCCAAGCCGTCAGTACGGTCCGGGCGGAATAATAGGACAAGAGGACAAAGACCGGCATAAGGGCATATCTCAGATATTCATTCAAAAGTCCGAACGAGTACCAAAGATATAGAAAGGGTGCTACCCAACAAGCATGGAATAGCAGATCGTGCCGCAACGCCGGACGTATCAGTAACACCAGAATTCCTACTACTAAGAAGCCGACCAGATTTGACATCCAAAACGCTAATTCAACCGCATCCCATCCGTACTGTTCCCAAATCCAGCCACTTGGGATGGTGGTTGCCCCGCTAGAGAGATACGCAATGAGCAAACCGAATAGTGGCGCGGCCACCAACAGGTTTTGCCAAGAAAAGAAGGGACGGATGCCATTCTCGATGAGGAGAAATGCCAGTAGGATTAGCAGCCCAAGCGCGACCAACGGCGACCAGAACATAGTCGCTCCCAACAACATACCCGAAATGGCAAGAAATCGACTCTCCTGACGCAACTGGACGACCAGCAGAGTAGCCAATGCCGCAGCTATTAGGTGCTGGGGAGAAAACATGAGCTCCACAACCATCCTGCGAGCCCATTGCACTTCTTGCGCAGCGAACGAAACCGTTAGTGTAGCAAAGAAGATCAGCAGTAGCGCTGCCGCAGCCGCTTTCCAGCCGTAAAGCCCTCGCCCAAATAGCAAGAGGAACAGCGCAACTCCGCCCCACGTCCAGACTGGAACCACCCAATTCAGGGCTGCAGCGCCGAACCAACTCGCTATAAGCCCCGGCACCATGTAGTAGCCGAGATAGTACCGCAGAAGCAGCGGCGCTTCGAAGTAGGCAGGCAAATACGTGGGCCACCCGCCGCGACCCAAATCAAGTAGAATTGCGCGGTGCTTATCCCAATCGAAATTTTGCACATCGAAGACCCCGCCCGCAGCCGTAGTCATTGTCCATGCGAACGCGACGGCCAGCAGGAGGATGGTTACGGGTCTTACCGAGACCCGGCACGATCCTGACAACGGCTGCCATAGCGCGAGCACAAACAACGCGGCTGCCGGAATGCCCAGCCACCATTGAAACCAACCTAGCAGCCATACAACCACCGGCAGCAGCAGGTAGACGACGGCCAGACGGTGAACTAGCGGTAGGGCCTGGCCGGTGGTGCCGTCGGAATCCGGGGAACCTGAGGTGGGAATTTCTGAGGACGTGTGTACGAAAGACCCAGAGTCTCCTAGTTTCAGGAGACCAGCTATCGAGGCAAGACTACGCTTGATCCAGCTCATGGCTTCCCGCCAGTTCACTTCTAATCTAAGTAGCTCACGCCACCAGCAGGTATTATAGAATGCACGCCAGCGCGCCTAAACCTAGCTTGAAGACTACTCTTCAAGGATGAAGCTGCCTTCCCACAGGGCACCGTCTCCGGCCAGAAACTGACCTGTCCTGATCGCGAAGATTTCGTAGTCCGGCAGGTCAAGCGCCGCAAAACAGACCCCTCCAGAACTCCCGCCATATTCATTGAGATCGAATTCAAGCGTGTCGTGCCCATCACTCTTGCGCTCATCGGATAAATCGTCCAGGTTCACGGGAAATACATGCACGTAGAAGCGTACGCCATCATCTCCCAGAACGCACCCGGCTTTGGAAAATAGCAGCCGCCGCGTGCCGGTTTGGGTCGCGCCAGTGCGGGTAAGCTCCGGATGGAGATATACATCATAGACCGAACGAATAATCGGCGCACCCGCCTCCGTGATGAGACGAATGCGGTATGGCTCGCTAAAGAAACTGCCGATCCAGATGTGATCCGATCCTGTAGCATCTAATTGGCCGGTCTGAAGATGCCCGATTTGGAATGAGTCTGGCAGTTGACGAATCGCATAGCATGTCTCTCCAATTCTCAATGTGTGCGCTGGGGTAAGAGGAAAGTCGAAGTCGAGGCGGGTACGGTCTCTAGGTAGGCTACTCGCATCAAGCGGTTTCACCTGAACGAAGAACTGGGCGCCCTCTACATCCGGCGGGCATGGGTCCTTTACATACACTAGAGTGCGGTCGTCAATATACACGTCGTAGGCAGATCGGATCACCAATTCACCTTTGGCCGGGGCGACATCACCGGGGCCAAGTCCAAACAGCCGCAGATACCAAACCGGAAGTTGATTGGTCAGGTAGAGGGGCACGTAGATGTCAGGAGGATACTCCGTCAAGATGCCCTTGATTGAGTATTTCTCCCCCAATTGCTCATGGCGGATCCTGTCAAAGTTGTGATAGTTGTTGGCTCTTGCCAACTCGACTAACGGCGTAACGGCCCCGACCGCTAATACGCTAACCACAAGCGCGAGAAGGGGAATCCGCCATTGAATTCCTCTTCCGACTAAACTGCTTGGCGAGCCAGTGATGGCACCAACGCAGAAGTAGCAAAGCAGAAAGTGGGCCGGCATCACACCGCGCATTGCAAAGTCGTTGAAATGACCTAGCGAATACAGGGGTAGGAGTACCAAGGTCGCAAGACTTGCAACAAAGAATGAGTCCCGGCGCAGTTGCGGTCGCAACAGGAGGAGGAGGCTACCCAGAATTGCAAATTCGCTCAAATACAGAATCGCCAATGCAAGTATCGCTGCCGGTGCACCGTTCTCGTGCCTTTCCCAAATCCAACTTCGCGGAACGTCGCCTACGCCACTTGATAAGTATACGAACAGTAAGCCCGCAATGGGTAATGCCACCAGCAGATTCTGCCAGGTGAGGAAGGGGCGGATGCCTCTTTCAAGCACTAAAGCTACGACGAAGGGCAATAGGCCAATCGCGATAAACGGCGACCAAAACGGCGCCACTGCCAGAATTACACCGCTGACCCCGAGAAAGCGCCCGTGCCGGCGCAATTGCACCAGCAGCAGCCCGTACAGCGCAGCCGGGATGAAGTGCTTCGGCACCCACAACAAGCCGACCATATGTGAGGAAATCTGGATGCGCAGTGAATCCAGTCCCGCCCACTCCAGGTGTTGACGCCCCAGCTCTATATTCGGCCAGCCATCCAGCCTAAGACTGAATTGAGTAAAATCCCATCCTTCAAACAAGGCGATGCGCAGTGCATCCATGCCACTAAAGAATATGAGCACCAGCGCCGCCACTAGCGCCTGCCAGCCGCGATAGCCGCGACTGAACATGAGCAAGATGAGTGCGACGCCGGACCACGTCCACAACGGCACGGCCCAGTTCAACGCCGCCAATCCGAGCAGTTTACCCAGGAGTCCAGGAACTATGTGAAAGCCCAGGTAGTGTCGCAGCACGATGGGCTGATTCACATAGGCGCGAAAGTCTTGCAACGGCTGAGTCGGCCAGTCGCCGCGGCTCAGCTCAAGCATGAGCGCCCGGTGCTTTTCCCAGTCGGCGTTATTGAGGTCGAACATGCCCCCGCCCGACGTGGTCATCACCCAGGCAAAGGCAATAAGCAGCAACGCAACGGTTGCAGGGCTCAGCGCGGAGCGCATGGCGCCCGCGCACGCTTGCCATGTGAAGCTCGCGCTGGATGGTGCGAGCGCCCGCCAGAGTCCCATCGCCAAGAGTACGGCCGCCGGGACGCCAAACCACCACTCAAACCACCCCACCAGCCAGACTACCACCGGCAAGGTCAAATAGATGATGGCCAGCCGATGTACTAGCGGTAGCTCTTCAGCGGTGACATCGTCGGTTGACGTTGCGCCCAGGTACGCCCGTGTCTTCGCGACTATCCAAGTCACGCCAGGGCTCGCGCTGATTGACTGCGTGAATGCGGCCACACTTCGTCTACTCTGGCTCATGCCGTCAAGTCTTCACTCTTCCATTACCGTATTTCGCTCCCCCGCCTACATAACCTTTGTACACGCAGCCTCACTCAAGCTACGTTCCCAGTTACTTCTCAATCGCATAGCTTCCCTCCCACACCCTCGCGCCGCCAGCACCAGTCTGCCCCGTCCTGATCTCGGCTATCTCATACCCCGGTAACTCCACCACCGCAAAGCAGGCGCCGCCGGTCATCCCGCCAAAATCACTGAAGGCAAAGTCCAGCGCGTCGTAGCCGGTGTTCTTGCGCTCATCGGACAATTCGTTGAGATCATCCGGTACCACGTGCACGTAGAACCGTCCTTCAGTGTCTCCCTGCCTGCACTCGTCTCTGGACAAGAGCATCTGCCTGCGGCCTGTTTGACCTGCGCCTATCTCCTTCCCCGCCCGGTGAAGGTACACTTCGAAACCGGAGCGAATGATCGGCTCGCCTGCTTCTGCCAACAGCCGGTTGCGGTAGTCATCACTGAAGTAGTTGCTCAGCCAGCTATGGCCGGTGCGCTCCGCATTGAGCTGGCCGGTCTTGATGTGGCCGATGGCATAGTCCGGTAGCTCCACTACCGCTACACAGGTCTCCGCGATCCTCCAGCCGTATCCTTGAAACTCGAAGTCATAACTAAAGTGGCTTTGGCCGGTTGGAATTAAATGAATGTCAACAGGGACCACCTGGAGAAAGAAGCGCGTAGCGACTTCTTCCGGTCCACACGGATCACTCACATACACCAGCCTCCGCTTGTCATGGTACACCGCATATTCCGAACTGATTAGGACCTCGCCTTTTGCAGGCGGACCTTCTACCTCGATAACTGCATCTCTAAGCAACCCATGGAACCAGCCGGGGACTTGAGGCGCGATGTACTGGTAATGCACTGCGGTAGCTACCCACGGAATCTGAAGTATTGAAAAATGCGGTCCCAATTGCGCATAGCGAACTACGCCGAAGTCATGCTCATTATTTGCTCGCGTCAAGTCGAACAAGGGCGAAACCGCACCGACAACCAATACTCCCACAATAAGGCCTGAAGAGACGAAATGGCGCGAGCTACGCCTGGACTCCCTTGAAGGCTCCCCATTGCCCAAGATGTAATGAGCACAATAGCAACAGAGCAATGCCAGCGCGGGAATCAACCCGCGTAGCACCAAGTCATTGTGCAGCCCGTAATAGTAGAGTGGCAGCAACAATAGTGTCGCCAAGGAAGCGAGGAAAAACGGTTCACGCCACAGGCGGCGGCGCAGCAGAGCGAGCAAGACTGCGAGCAGCAGGAATTCCGTGAGATATAACACCGGCAGCAAGCGACCAATAGTCCGCCAACTGTAGATGTCCCATAGCCACGAGCTTGGAATCTCTTCTGCACTGGAGGACAGATATGCCACCAAGAGCGCCACCATCGGCAGCGCCACGAAGAGGTTTTGCCAACGCAGAAAGGGTCGAATACCCTTCTCGAATACCCATACTGCTATGAATGGCACGAGACCCACAGCGACAAACGGCGACCAAAACAAGGCCGCCCCCATGACAATCCCGCTCACTGCAAGAAAACGCTCGTGCTGACGCAGTTGTAACAGCAACAGGGCATAGAGTGCTCCGGGTATAAAGTGCTGCGGGACCCACATCAACCCATACATATGGGAGTGAAACATGACCTTGATGTCTTCGTGCAAGTCTCTTTCAAGAAGTATTCGCCCTAGCCAAAGCTGCGGCCAGCCAGCCAAATCTACGCGCAGCGTCAGCCACTCCCAGCCTTCGAAGAGCAGGACTGTCACTATGTCCATGCCGCTGAACAAGATGAACACCACGGCAGCGGCAAGCGCTTTCCAGCCGGCAAAGCCCCGGGTGAACATGAGCAAGATGAGACTCACACCTGCCCACGTCCACAAGGGCACCACGACATTCAGCGCCTGCAGCCCAAACCACCTACCAAGCAGTCCTGGTACTATGTAGTACCCCAGGTAATACCGCAACAGTGACCCAGGTTGACCGGGTTCAGTGGGAAGATATGCGGAGAGGTCGGGTGTCCAATGGGGCAAATACACCGGCCAAGGGACCCGGCTGAGGTCGAAGAAAATCGCTCGATGTTTATACCACTCGGGGTTGTGAACATCGAATACGCCACCCGCCGCCGTCGCCAGCACCCACCCCGCCGCCAGCAGCAGCACTACCAAGCCTAATGGGCGAATCGAAACCCCCCATGAGCCTGAAAGCGCCTTCCAAGAGGATAGTCCCAGCAGCACAACCGCCGGTATTCCCAACCACCACTCAAACCATCCCACCAGCCAGATCGCAAAAGGCAGCATCAGGTAAATGACGGCAAGCCGGTGTAATACCGGGATTTCGCCGGTGGTCACCGCATTCGTTGAAAGAGAACCCGTAGCATTTTGCGCACGCGAGCCGGCGGCGAGAGCGCCGACGCTGGTACGCGCCAAGTGGGAGAGAACAGCAACGCTACGTCTAATTGGGATCATTCGCGCATCGTGGTACTACCGGGCCTAGGAGAATTGTGCCACGTCCACCACGTTGAAGGGTACTTCACGAGGGTTTTCCGGACCGACATAGATCGCATCGGTCGGACAATAGATCTCGCACAAGAGGCATGACTGGCAATCGGCTTGGTACCGGATGTAGGCTTTCTTATTGGTATCCATGCGCAGGACGTCCAGCGGGCAGACTTTCACACAAAGATTGCAGCCGATACAGAGGTCTTCGTAGACTTTTTCAATTGCCACGCCGCGCATTCTCCATTGAGTACTATGACGGTCCCAAATACGGCGAATCCCACCGCTCAGTGCCATGCATCTGATTTCAATTGTCTCGAGCTTTTCGCGCGAGAATTCGAAGGCTTCCGGGTCTCTAGGCCGCGACGCTCTGCATTCTTGCCGGAGCGACCTCGCTAGACTCTCTACGGGGACTGCAACGCTGCCTCTTCAAGCAAACCCAGATTCTCAAGTCGTTCTTGCGGCACGGCCGCGTACCTGAATACCGGCTCGCCTTTCGCATCAGGCTCCGCAATGATCCAGCGCAGCCACTCGCTGTCATCGCGCTGCGGGTAGTCCTCACGATAATGCCACCCACGGCTTTCCGTGCGCAACAGCGCGGCTTCGTACATGAGCGCTGTGGTCAGGGCAGTCGCCTCTACCTCGAAGCATTTTACAAGCTCATGAAAGTCCGGGGCAAAGAGGCGCGGCGCCGCCTCCTGTTCCAAAGCACGCACGTGTGCCAGAGCCTGCCGAATTCGCCCTTCTTCGCGGAAGATGTTTAGGGCTGGCGGCATTGCCTGGGCTTGCAGGTGTCCGTACACCGTATCGGGAAGAAGCCCGCCTTGACGCTCCATGGGGCGCAGCGCCTCCGCGAATGCATGTGCTTTTCGGGAGTCAGTGATCTCCTCAAGACCGGCATCCTGGGAAAACAGTCCAGCCCCTACACCGGCGGCGTAGCCGCTTCCATTTGCCCACGCGAGATTGAGGAACGTGATGCCGCTGGAGGCGCCTACCACGTACCCGCGTGTGGCCGCGTCACCGGCAACATAGAGGCCCGGCACGCTGGACGCCATGGTGGTGTCACCTATGTGCACTCCCGCTGAGCCCGAAACGGAACCGTTAAAACCAGGATGCCACTGCGTCCGCTCGGCGAAGAGGTCCTGCCCGCTGCGGCGGGCCAGCTCGGCGATGTGTTTGAAGGCATTAAGCCACATTTCGCGGTCCGTCGCAGGCACGGCAGTGAGATCGAGCTGAATTGGCCCGCGCCCCTCACGTATCTCCGTCGCCATGCCCCGTGCGATTACGTGAATTGCCGGAGGCACTTTGTCAGAATACTTGCCAAGGAAGGGTTCACCGTCACCATTCAAGTATTCGCCGCCGATTGCAGCGAGAATGCACTGTCCGTGGCTATCGAAGCGCGTGTTCGTCGCAATGTAGCCGTTGGCGTATTCCATACTCATCAAGGCAGCGCCGACGTCCCACGCCAGCTTATAGGCCTCACCGCAGAGCATGTCGTGGCCGAAGTGTGTGCCTTTCCACGCGCACCCTCCCGCCGCCAGCACCACCGCTTTCGCTTGGATCAAACACAGCCGGTCATCCTGACGCCGGACACCCACCGCGCCGACAACGCGCCCGTCCTGCACCAAGAGCTTCACAATCGCCGTGTGGTCGAGGATCTTTGCCTGCTTGGTACGCAGCACGTGCTTGCGCATCAGCTTCATCAATTCCACACTGTCCAGGCCCAGCCGCCAGACCGTCTCGCGCGAACCCACGTAGATGAGGCGACGGTGGAGTGCGCCGACTTGGCCGGAGGCCGCATCCTCGTGCCGATCAAACGGCGCGCCCCAGCTATCCAACTCCGCAATGCGCTCGTAGTTTGCGTGCACGAGCCACTCGACCCACGCTGGGTCCAGTAAGAGTTCACTTTCGCGGCAGTGTTCGCGCACAAAGTCCGACGGATCGTCTTCGGGCGTCAAGTAGAGCACGACACCGCCCGCAAAGACGCTGCAGCCGGAGCCGCCGACAAAGCCCTTGTCTACCACCAACGCGCGGCTGCCCTGGCGGGTTGCCGCGATCGCGGCCCAGCAGCCTGCCAGGCCGCCCCCAATCACCAGTACGTCAGTGGTGTACACGTCATGGGGTACTGCCATCAACGTTCCTCGTGGTCCCAAGAGACATGCACACGGAGGAAGCGAATGAGTTGGTCCAAGGCATAGCCAATCACGCCAATAATGAGAATCACGGCCATCAGTTCGCCGTAATTGAAGCGGTCGCGCGTATCCAGAATGTAGTAACCCAGGCCGTCGGACACACCCAACATCTCCGCAGGCACGAGGATGACCCACGCAAGGCCCACCGCCAAGCGCAAACCGGTAAGCATGTCCGGCACAACCGCCGGCAGGATAACCATGCGCACGAGCTTCCATTCGTTTGCGCCCAAGGTGCGCGCTGCGCGCAGCCAACGTTGGTCCAGACTGCTTACGCCATGGGCCGTATTGATAATCATGGGCCACACTGCCGCAATGGCAATCAGGAAAATGACGGGGTTGTTCCCCACACCAAAGACAATGATCGCGATGGGCATCCAAGATAGCGGGGAGATCATGCGGATAAACTGAAAGGCGAGCGAAGATGCGCGTTCGGCCGTGCGGTAATGGCCGATGATGACGCCAATCGGCACCCCAATCGCGACTGCCAGCGCCAGGCCCAAGCCAATCCGCTCCAAGCTCGCGAAAATATGCGAGTAAATCACGCCGCTGGCAAAGAAGCCCGCAAGCTCGCGAAAGGCGTTCCGCGGCTGGAAGGCCATAACGATACCGGAGTCTGTTAAGAGACCGCTCGTGAGCAACTGCCAGAGCAGCAGTATGACGAGAAAGCCCAGGAGTGGGATTCCAACACCGCGCAGGCGTGCCGACCACCGACCATGCAGCGGCGGGGAATCCGCGCTCGCCGTTTCAGAATTGGTCCCCGCCTCGCTACGTACGTCTTCGGCCAGCCGTCCTTCGGTGCTCATGGCATTACTCAATGCCGATGATCTCCTTGCGCTCGAACGCCTGCTCTTCAGCGACGTTGAACGCACTCGGCCCACCGGCTGCGTTGTAAGCTTCTCTGACCAACGTATACTCTACCAAATCTTCCGCAGCGTGATCGCCGGAGAGATCGCCCAAGAAGCTGGTGTCTCCCTCCACCTTCGTCTGCTTGATCTGATTCACAAGCTCGACGGTGTACGTCGGATACGGCCATGGCTGGAAGCCAATACGCGACGCGCCCCACTCCGGATGATGAATGGCGTTGGTGCCCTGCGCGCCGTAGGTCTCAAGATCGTACTTGCCCATGGCGCGCTCGATTACGGCAGCGCCCTGGGGTAGGAGTCCGCTGCCGTCCTTGGAGAGCAACTGCGCCGTGCCCGGAATGTCGTTGAGCGCGCCGAGTTGCGCTTTTGCAATGCTATTGAGAACTCGCTGGGCCCACTCCGGATTCTCATTGATATACTTCTCGTTGAGCACCGCGACGCAGCAGGCGTGGTCCTTCCAAATATCACCTGTGAATCGTACGATCTTGCCGTTCGCCAGCAACTCCCCGGCAGCGTTGAACGGCTCGGCGACGATGTAGCCGTCTATCGACCGATTACCCAGCGCCGTCGGCATGTCGGGCGGAGCCATTACGAAGAGATTTACCTGATTGCTCGCCAGTTCGCGGTTGCGGTCTTGGATCACGGCTTCCAAGTTGTGGTGGCGTAGCGCCATTTGCAGGACGACGTTGTGGATTGAGTACCAGAAGGGCACTGCAATCTGCTTGCCCCCCAGGTCCTTAATGCTATCGATGCCACCCTCCTGATGTACCGTAAGCGCCGAGCCGTTGATGTGGTCCCAGGCAACCACCTTCACGGGAAAGCCAATGCCGTAGCGCATCCACACGGTCATTGGCATCAGGAAGTGCGCGACGTTTACTTGGTCCGCCATGAATGCCTCAGCGAGTTGCGACCAGCCGCGAAAGAGAGCCGGCTTATCGGCATTCAGGCCCTCATCGGCAAAGTAGCCTCCCGCATACCCAAGCGTGAGCGGTGTAGAATCCGTGATCGGCAAGTACCCGACTTTCACCGTAATGTCAGAGACCTTTGCCGGACTGACCGGGCCCCCGCTTGCCTCCTCGGCATCATCACCCCCGCAGGCGGCGACGAGCGGACTGGCAACCGCACCCAGCGCAAGCGCACCGAACCCGCTCAAGAATTGCGCACGCGTAATCTTCTTCATCGTTCAGTTTCTCCTGCTTTGTTCTTTTGGCGCCGGCGGATTGACCTATACGCAATCCCTCGGCCGTTGCTACACCGCAAACTTGTGCCGCCACTCGCTCCCGTCAGCCCTGCGCCCGTGCGCACGGGACGGTTAGACTGGGCACGCTCCTCTTACTCCCTACAGAGTTCTTGCACGACGCTCTGGTAGAGTCTTCGCGTCGGCAAGGGTGTGAAAGTCATTTGGGTAGTATCTAGATGTGGTAGTACTGCTCGCGCGTGTGCGCAAGGTTGAACTCGGCAAAGACCTCTTGCCGCAGGCGCACCAGTTGCGGATCGACCCGATCCCGCGGATGGGCAATCGGTACCGGAATGACGCGCCGCAACTCACCGGGATGCGCGGACATGATCGCCACGCGGTCGCCGACGTAGAGCGCCTCATCGATGTCGTGCGTTACAAAGACCGTAGTCACTCCCTGCGCTTTGACGATGCGCACAATCTCCTCCTGCATTTCCATCCGCGTGAAGGCATCCAAAGCGCCGAAGGGCTCGTCCATAAGCAGGATCTCTACCTGATTGGCAAGGGCGCGCGCCAAGGCCACCCGCTGCGCCATGCCGCCCGAAAGCTGCGCAGGCCGCGACCGTTCAAACCCCTGCAAACGCGTGAGGGCAACCAGGTCCGCGACAATTGCCTGCTTATCGCCTTTGAACCCCCGCGCATCGAGGCCAAACCGGATGTTCCCTTCAACCGTGAGCCACGGAAAGAGCGCGTAGTCCTGAAAGACCATGCCGCGCGTGTAGTGCGGGTTCTCAACCGGCTGTCCGGCCACGGTCACGCTGCCGTGCGAGAGGCGGTCCAGCCCCGCTATGACGTTAAGGAGCGTCGATTTGCCGCACCCGCTCGGGCCCAGCACGCAGAGCAACTCTCCCTCGTGCACAGAGAGGTTGACGCCCTGAAAGGCCACGGTAGCGCCGCTGCGCGCGGCGAACACCTTGGCGGCGCCTTCCAGCACGATCCGGGCTTGTGCGGATGGAGCGCTGCCTGTTTCCTGTGTCATTACTTTCGCCACGGCTGCTGCGTACTCCTGCTAATGGGACACCCCGGTAAGGGTTAACAGCTAATCTTTACTAAGTAACTTTATTTAGATAAGATATATACTAAGTATCACAGCGCAGTGCCGCTGTCAAACTACGCCGACTTGTATAGAATGTATAGGGTAATCAAACACCTTGCGGAGGCTCACTATGGCGCAGCAACTAGATTCGGACATTCCCTTTGGTACGGTTGACAGTGCGGAAGCAAAGCAAATGATCGACAGTGGCGACTACCAGGTGATTGACGTGCGCATGCCTACTCAGTTCGCCCAAGCCCACATTCCCGATTCGGTGCTCGCGCCGCTGCCCGATCTCCTGCAAAAACCATGGGAATTCCTGGCGGACGACAAGATCATCTTTGTCTGCGAGGTGGGCCAGAGCAGCCAGGTCGCTTGCGAAATCGCGGCCGCCCTGGGCCTGGAAGACCTCTACAACCTCGGTCCCGGTATTGTGGGCTGGCAGCAAGACGGCTATCCCCTTGAGGAAGGCCTGCCACAAGTGGGTTAGACCCACTCCAGGGTGCCGAATTCTCTAGTGCAGAGCGGCTACGGACACACCCGCTGCCCTTACGCGGTAGACGCTGGATTCTTCTCGCGCGGGCAATCATCCTCATGCTCGAGGCGGCTGCCGTATAATGTGCTTAAGTAGCTGCGCGCTCGCGCAGCCTTGCAGCAGCGCCGTTTGCGCCTAACGCATCCCAATTGATGACCGAACTGGCTCCATCCTTCATCTTCCAAAGCATTGGGGCGACGTTGGCGTCGCTTGCCTTGGTAATGTACTGGTGGCTTGCCGGACGCAAGGTAGCGGCAGAGTCGGCCATTCACTCCGGACCGGCGTTTCTGCGCCGGATTGCCCGCAACGCGCTCGTGCCCTTGCTTGCCCTCGCCATTGCCCGCGGCCTTTCGTGGGCATTCGCCGCGTACTACTTGCGCATTATTGGACCGGAGAACAATGGCTACTACGCGGTTGCCGTTAACGTCATCGGCTACTTCGGCCCCCTGACGGACTTCGGGCTGGGCGTGCTGCTGACGCGCGACGTGAGCCGCCAGCCGGATGCTGCTGCGGCGTACGTCGCGATTGTACAGCGCATCCGCCTTATGCTTTCGCTCGCTGCCGTGCCCATTGTGATTCTCATCATGGTGGGCATTTGGTATGCCGACCGCGTAGAAGTCAATACCATCATAACGGCGGGGTTGCTGGCCGTGGCGCTCATTCCGGGAAATGCCGCTATTACTGCCCACTCCCTCTTTGCCGCCCGCGAGCGCATGGACTTCACCGCGCTTGTTCAGGTCGCGACGGCACTCTTCACGGTGGGCTTGGGCATGCTCGCGATCAGTCTCGGTTGGGGCTATGTGGGACTGGCCGTCGCGGCGCTTATTGCCAACGTAGCCACGGCTGCCGCGTTACTGCGTGCGCTGCCACCCGATGCCACCGTTGCCACGCCCTGGGACGGGCAAATGGCGCGCACACTCATGCTGGTGTCGTTTCCGCTTATGCTCAACGCACTGCTCAATATTCTCTTCTTCCGCATTGACATACAAGTCTTAAATGCGATGCGTGACATCACGGAGGTCGGAGCTTACGGCGCCGCCTACAAGTACGTCGAAGCCTTTGCGCTGCTGCCCGCAACGCTCGTGTTGGCGCTCTTTCCCGCGCTGTCACGCATCGCCGCCACCGATCGTGCTGCCCTGCAAGGCATCCTCAATAAAGCCCTGCAATTCATGCTCGTGATCGCCGTGGGCAGCGCCATTGCCTTCAGCGTGTACGCCACTCCCTTCATTTGGCTGCTCGGCGGTGAGAAATACCTCCCGGACGGAGCGACGGCGTTGGCGATTCTGATTTGGTTTCTGCCCTTCAGCTATGTGAGCGCCATCACCCAATACGTCCTGATATCGCTCGACCAGCAGAAATGGATCGCCGTCGCGTTTGCGCTGGCGACTGCGTTCAATCTGGTGACAAACATCATCTTCATTCCGCAGTACGGTTTGACGGCAGCCGCCGTAACCACAGTGCTATCGGAGCTAATCCTATTAGCCCCATTTGTGGTGGTTGCGCGCCGCCAGCAGATTTCTCTCCCGATCATTGGCGCCGGCTGGCGGCCCGTGCTCGCGGGCGCCGGCATGCTGGCTGTTGCGTTGCTGACGCGCGGTCTGCCCGCACTGGCGAGCATGGCGTTAGCCGGCGCAGTCTATCTCGGCCTCATCATCGCTCTCGGCGCGCTGCCCCGTGAAGATGTTGCCCAATTCTGGAGGGCATTGCGCGGGGCGCAGGCCTAGAGCGTGGGGATCCGATCTGAGGCAAGGGATAGGCAGGAGTAATCGCTGTCTTGCGGCAAGTGATGGCGTGGCAGCGCAGTGGGTGGCCTCCCGCCTTGCAATAGTTTCAAGTTTTCCTTATACTTTGGAATTCTCCATGCACCGAGAAAGCTTGTTGAGTCAACAGAACACTCTACAAATCAGCGACCTGACTGCGGTTGCTCGGTGTGGAATCAAGAAGTGAACGGCGGCTTGGCAGCGTTTTCACAGTCTGTTCTCGAGCGTTCGAAGAAGGGCAGCAATGAGCCGGGAGCATGACGCATGACGGGTGAGAGCGAGAAAGCATTGGAACATCGGGAAGTGGGCGCGCTCTGGGACGCGAACGCCGAGGCCTGGACGACGCTCACCCGCCTCGGCTATGACAAGTACCGCGACCACATCAATGTGCCGGCCTTCATGGGGATGCTGCCTGATGTGTCCGGACTACGTGGACTCGACGTCGGCTGCGGTGAAGGACACAACACACGTCTGGTCGCGCAACAGGGCGCAAAGCTTACCGCAATCGACATTGCCCGGCGCTTTGTGGACTATGCCCAAGCGCGAGAAATCCAAGAGCCGCATGGCATTGCCTATCTCCACGCCAGCGCGATCGAGCTGCCATTTGACGACGCTAGTTTTGCGTTCGTGATGGCGACCATGAGCATGATGGACGTGCCGGACCAAGAACGCGCAATTTACGAAGTGGCGCGGGTGCTACAGCCTGGCGGCTTCTTTCAGTTCTCGATCCTGCACCCCTGCTTCATGACGCCGCGCTTCAAGTGGGTGCTCGATGAAGCGGGACAACGCGTCGCGCTGGAGTGCGGCGACTACTTCAGCACGGAGCAGGGCACGATTGAGGAGTGGATATTCGGGTCTGCCCCTGACGAATTGAAGGAGCGCTATGCAAAATTTCGCATCCCGCGCTTCTTCCACACGCTGAGCGCGTGGCTAAACATGCTAGCCACAGCCGGCCTCGTCATCGAAGAGAGCGCCGAACCCTACGCCAGCGACGAGTCCATCGCCATCTACCCGAGCCTCGCTGCCACACGGACTGTTGCCTGCTCCCTCCACCTCCGCTGCCGCAAGCCGCGACACTGAGCTACTTTTCTTCAACTCTCACAAGAGTCCTAGCCTCCCTAACGATGTAGTCGATTGCCCTAGCCATCTCTTGTCGCCGCGCATAGAGCGTCACTCCGTCCGGAGCTACCAATCCGGCACTTGCCAATAGACCGTGTTCGTCCCTCAGGCGGATAGAAGACTTACGAACATACTCTGCCAACGGCTTCCAAGAAGAATACTCCCTAGTCCATTGACTGTAGCAGCCAGCGAGCAAGCGCATGAAAGCGACGGAATAGGCAAACTTCCTGGCGCGAATTTGGGGTATGTCAGCATCCATTATCTCACCGGACACCAAGCCGCTGTATTCCTCTCTGGCGGCAGGCATGAACTCGTCAGACCAAACCCGGCAGCGCTCATACAGCGCGTCGAGGTCCTGCATGAACTCATCATTGCGTCCCCGGCTAACACGTCTTCCGTATCCAACTTCCAGACTCTTCAACACTGTCGCTAACTGATTGATGGACAGGAGGTTGCAGCTAGACGCAGCAACTGTGGAACGCTCGCGCTCCACTCTAAGTTTGAATAGACGGCTGTGGTCGGCAAGCCTAACTGCCGTCAGATTGAATGCGTCGCGCCGGTCGAATCTCGTAACGGTGTGACTTTCGATACGCTTAGTCTTCGACGCATCGACGAACATCTGCCGCAGCGTCTTGATGTCACTCTCTGCATAGAGAACAATAGTCATTGAAGCTTTGTGGAGCGCCTCCAGTTTGTCGGCACTCCGATTGTCACGCGCATTGGACAGTTCAGCGAGAACATCCAGGATGGCCCGGCGCCGATGCTGACCGTCAAAGATTCGCATAGTGTTGAGTCGGTTGGTGAGAATGCGCAACTCACCGAAGTTGGGGTTGCTTGAATCGCCCTTTTCCGCCAAGTAGGGCTCGAATTCCACCGCGTCCGGCGAAATCCCAAGCATCAGTGCTCCCAGTAGCCAGTCGTCTTTTTGTGCCAAATACACTTGGATATTCTTGGCGTGGCTGGGATTGAGCCTACGATTTGCATCTCTAACGACATCCCCCTCTACTCGTTGGGGCAGCAGTCCATCAAGCGTAGGGAAGTCCAACGCGAAGTAGTAAACTTCGCGGCCACCTTGACGGAACCGATGGGCGGGAATTTTCAAACTGTATTGATTGCTGGTAGTGGAAATGCGTAATGCCACTGCATACCTCCAATTGTGCTTGCTTTTAGTAATGAGCGTCGGTGCCACATACTGCGAGTTGGAACTTTGGCCGCAGACTAACACTTGAAGCACGCTGCTATCCGCGTGCCTCTTTTGCACGAAAGACAATATGGTCAATCGCATCTACAACTAGACTCTGGCGTGCAGACGGTGAGGTGCCTCCGGGAGCGACCACGCCTGCATCTACCAATAACGACCCTGTAGATTCGCCTGGTCGCAGCTTAGCGCTGCGCAAGTAATCGGCTAGAGGCGACCAGTCCCCACTCTCTTTGGTCCACTCATGGTAGCAGCCGGCGAAAATCCTAATCACGGTGGCGTTGTAGCACATGGTTTCAGCACGCTTGCTTGGAATATCGGAATTGTCGACTTCCCCGACCATGAGGTTGTTGTACTCATCTCTCGCGGCTGGCATGAAGTCGTCGGCCCACTCTAAACAGCGCTCTTGAAGTGATTCGAGGTCTAGCATGTAGCGATCGTTCCTTTCCTTGCTGACTCGCCCACGATAGCCTACTTCGAGGGCTTTTAGTGCCACAGCCAGTTGATTGATAGCGATAATGTTGGGGTTGCTGCGGGCAACGGAGGGGCGATTCATCTCAACACGACCGGAAAACAGATCGCTGTCTGCCGCGACCGAAAGCGCAGTAAGGTTGAAAGCATCTCTCTGGTCGAATTGTGCTACCGCGTTGCCTTCTATGGGTCGAGTTTGCGCCGCATCTACGAACATCTGCTGCAACGCTTCAATATTGTCCTCTGCATAGAGCATGATGGGAAGGGAGGCTTCCTTCAAGGAAGACAGCTTCCTAGCGTGGCGCGTATTGTGAGAAAGGTCCCGCAGCACCTTCTCTATTGCCCGGCGTCGGTGCTGGCCGTCAAACATTCTCATGTGATCCGCATCCTTGGCACGAAATGTGAGTTGTCCAACAGAGCTTTCAATGCCTGACTCCGACGAGTATGGCTCAAAGTCCACTGCGTCTGGAGCAATGCCCAGCAAGAGGGTGCCCAGCAACCAGTCGGGTCGTTCTCTCAGGTAATCCTGAATTCTCTCTGCATGGCTTGGCGTCAATGGGCGGTTGGCGTCTTTAACGACGCTTTCATCCACCCGATCAGGTAGCAGTTTGTCGAGAGTTTCAAGGTCAAGCGCAAACGCATATACTTCCCGCCCTCCCTGAAAGAATCTATGAGCCGGTGTAGTAAAGGGCTTCAGTGCATCCCTGATGTTTGCCACAGCCTGGCTCTGCTCGGGCTCGTTGATCGCTGCAAGCACGTGCGTTATGTCGTCCAAGGAGTCTAGTGTGTCTTTCAGTTCGATGTCCTTTTCCTCAGGGTGAGAAACCTTATTGCGCACTTCAGCAATCGAGTGAAGCAAATTTCGTAAATCCCTCCCCGACCTAAATTCGCTGCGGAACAGATCCTGCCAATAAAAGCGGACAATCCATGGGAAGTTATTGATGTCAATCGCCTCTGCGACACTCCGTCCTTCATCTAAGTTGCGCTCGAATCGGTGGTATTGATCATCGTGAAGCGCGTCCATTACCGAACCTTCAACTGTCCGACCGCGCACACGCTTCAAACAACGGACGATGAAGGGCCTCATCGCATCACGGTACATGTCCAGCGCTTGTTCGAGAGCCTTCTTGTTAGGTCGTTCAGTCACTTTACACCTCCGAGGTTCCTCTTCTGACGTACGCTAGCGGCTAATTAACATCAGTATAACATATTATTTTGCGCTTGTATAGTATATAAACAGAGTTTTTCAATACAATCTTGAACAGTCGCTTGCATAGTGCTTGGCAACCAGCATTCAGTACCTATTGGGGAAAGGTAGAGCTGTTCCAGAGCCAACCCGACACTTAGGATCGCGGGTGGTACGTAGCACGCCATGTTGCGCCGGTCAGCCGCGCCTTAACTCGGTTTGCCGGCGGGATACAGGAACGGCACCCAGGACTCGTGGGGCGGTGAGGGCACGTAGCGCAAGTGGGCCAGGTAGCCGTTAAGGCGTGGTTTGCCGGGGCTCGCCAGCAGGCGCATGCGCGCCTCTTCGGCGGTGCGTCCGCCTTTGCGATGGTTGCATTCTTTGCAGGCCGAGACTAAGTTTTCCCAGGTGTGACCGCCGCCGCGGTGGCGGGGCAAGACGTGATCGATCGTCAGTTCCCGCGCCTGCACACCGCAATACTGGCACGTATGGCTGTCCCGGCGGAAGACCTCTTGGCGCACCAAGCGCGGCCCGGTGGCAGGGCGCTTCACCAGGTAGTGCAGCTTGATTACCGAGGGGCGCGTGTAGCGGGCTTCGGCTGACACCAGCTCATCCGCATATTGGTCGATGACTTCCGCCTTGCCGTTGAGCAAGAGCACGAACGCCCGCCGCACGTTGCAGATATTCAGGGGCCGATAGTCAAGGTTGAGAACGAGAACACGCTTGTTGATGCTGTTCATTGTGGACCGCGCCTACCAGCGAACGCTGGCGCTAAACTTGCGTGCGGTCACAGTGTTGGCGGCTAAGGTACGGAAATCGCTCCTCCTGCCCAGCAGAACTACTCTTCCACTTCATCTTTCCTGTATTCTAGCGGGGTGCGGGAAGGTTCACAATACCGTTGACCATGGCTACCTCCCCTGAGTATACTGAGATTTGAGGGGGGCATTACTCTGAGACTCTACCGCGCGTCATTGCCGACACTTCGCCACACCGATTGCACTCACGCCGCACACCCAGCATTCCCGCAGTTCCTCTGTGGTGCCGACCCTAGCGAACGCATCGTTACGCCCGTCAGGGCGTCTATACAAGGGGGGCATTGATGTACTCCAGTCTGATTGGCAAAGTGGAGAAGGCAAATCGCTACACAGAAGAGCGGGATCGCTTTAGCTTTACAGACTTCACCGTACGCGTGCGCGGCGACAACAACGAGCACGTAGTCACCTTCAAAGACGGTGAGTGGCACTGCGACTGCGACTTCTTCACGATCTATGGACTGTGCAGCCACGGTATGGCGCTTGAGCGCATTCTCGGCGAGATGGTCCCTGCCAAGATGACGTTTGCGGATATGATAAAGGCAAGAACCGGGACTGACCTGCCCTAGGGTTTGGCCTCGGCCATCTGCGACGAGTCGCCTCCTCAAGCCGGTTCGCTAGTTCGCGCCTTTCAGAATGAGCTATTTTTGCTGCCCATCCCCGTGTCACGCATGTTCAAAATTGACCCGCAACACATCGAAGTCGTCCGCAGCGCCCAACGCAGCAAGACCGTCACCGCCGCATTCAAGCATGGTAAACTGCGTGTGCACGTGCCTGCGCACCTGAGCCGTGCCCAGGAAGCCTACTACGTTGCAAAAGTGCGGGAGCGAATCGAATTACAACAGACAAAGCTGCAGCTCAATGAAGGCGAACCGCTTCTCAAGCGCGCCGCCGAGCTCAACAACCAGTACTTTTCAGGCCGGCTTGAGTTCGCTTCTGTGGAGTACGTAACCAATCAAAACTCCGTCTTCGGCAGTTGCAGCGTGCGCCGCAAGACTATCCGCCTATCGCATCATCTGGCTGAGGCCCCGGCTTGGGTGCGAGACTACGTCCTCATGCATGAGCTGGCCCATCTCATCGAGCCGGGACACAACCGGCGGTTTTGGGAGATTGTGAACCGCTATCCCCGTGCCCAAGAAGCCAGACGGTATCTGAAGACGTTTGACAGCGGCGCGCAGCGCCACCAGTGACCTTGGCGCCTGTCCGCCGACCCGTTTTTCAAGCTTCACTATCACTCATCGAGGCATTCCCTGCCGTGCCTGCCTATGGCATTCTTTAACTATGGCAACTGCAAAGACAAAGAAAGCGCGCCGGGCCGCCAAAGTCCGCGACCCCAATAATCTGGTGGTGGTGAAGAATCGCCGCGCCTTCCACGACTACCACATCGATGCCACCTTTGAAGCCGGGCTGGCGCTCTTGGGCACGGAGGTTAAGTCGATTCGCGCCGGCCGCGTCAATTTGACCGAAGGGTTTGTGCGCATTATCAACCGCGAGGCCTGGCTCTGGAATGTGCACATTTCGCCGTACCAACGGGGCGGATACGTCAATCATGAGCCCACGCGGTCACGCAAGCTCTTGCTGCACAAGGACCAAATCGCCACGCTGTTTCAGCACACTCAGATGAAGGGACAAACGGTCATTCCGCTCCGCCTCTACCTGCGCGACGGCCGGGCCAAAGTTGAGATTGCGATTGCGCGCGGCAAGAAACTCTACGATAAGCGGCAGACCCTCGCCGCCAAGGAAGCCCAGCGCGAAATGGACCGCGTGGCCAAAGAGTACTCGCGGGGTCGGTGGTAGCTCTGCCTACCGAAAAGCAGCTAGTTTCGCGGGAGGCTGGTATGGGGGGCGCGGCTCGACGGCACTCAGTCGCCAGTCCCGGCGTCTCAGGTTTCATCGCTCGTACCCCTCTTTCCCGATACACTTGCTCCTCTACCAGAATCCAGACTATGCGGCCGCGCTGGTATACTGTACGCACCACCTACCTGCTTGGGTGTCATTCGATGCGAGCGCTGCAGAAAATGCTGTCCGCTCTTGGGAGAATCTGGTTGTAGGGATCGGAGCGACGAAGGGCTCCCAGAAGTGTGCGTCGGGGGCATGTGGGCGGCACCGTATGGCACCGAGACTACATCCGAACCGCTACGCTGCGAGGGCAGTTCTTAGTCAAGAATTGGAGAACACACGTGGAAGAAATTCGTATCGGCCTAACCGGACTCGGCGCGCGCGGTCGCCACTGGTTGAAGACGTTGGACAATTTCAACGGCTATCGCGTTACCGCGATCTGCGACCCAATTGAAGAACTTCACGAAATCTCTCTTGCCGTCCTGAAAGACCCGGAATCGGTAAAGGTCTACGCCCGATACGAAGACTTTCTCGCAGACCCCAATGTCGATGCGGTAGCGCTCACGGTACGCTGCAAAGAGCAGGGCGCACTGGCGGCGCAGGCTCTGGAGGCCGGCAAGCATGTCAATTCCGAGGTGCCGGCTGCCCACACAATGGAGGACTGCTGGCGCATCGTAGTAGCGGCGGAGCGCAGCGGTAAGGTCTACCAGCTTGCCGAGCAGAGCCGCTTTTCCGGCGTCTTCGCGGCGTGGCGCGACCTGGTGCGAGAAGGAAAACTCGGTAAGATTACCTTCTGCGAAGGTCAGTATATTGGCTATAAAGACTCGGCGCGCTACCACCGACTGCCCGGCACCGCACAGCTAGTGCCGATCGCCGATCTAGCGGCTCATCCGGAGGCAGAGCCGTCATGGATCAACCGCATGCCGCCAATTCACTACTTGCCGCACGAACTTAGCCCCATCCTCATGGTAATTGACGACCGCGTGAAAGAAGTCACCGCCATGAGCACGAGCTCGCCCAGCTATGTCCATAGCGAGATTCATCAACCGGACATTCAACTGGCAATCATGAAGACGGAAAAAGACACCCTCATGCGGCTTGCCGTCTCCTACACACAACCCACAGCGCCGCGCGACAACCACTGGTGCCACATCATGGGAACCAAGGGCTCGGTCGAATTGGCGCGCTCGCTGCGCGACAAGCCCAAGCTGTGGCTGGCCGATGGCCAAATGCACGACCTTGCCGAGGTAGATTGGCGCCCGCAGCGCACAGATGCGCCCGCGGAGGCCCGCGGCAGCGGCCACAGCGACACCGACTACTACATTCACGCCTCGTTCCGCGATGCCGTGCTTCACAACGTCCCTTTGGAATTCAACGTCTACAAAGCGATGAACACTGCCGCTCCTGCTGTTCTGGCTTCCGAATCCATCGCCCAAGGCAGCACGCTCATGCAGGTGCCGGACTTCCGTCCGGGGCCCAACCGGCGCGAGGGTGAACTGCCTGGATAGGCGCCTTTAGACACGACTAGGGCAGCAACAAGTGTTGGCCATGCGCCAAGAAGGACGAAAGATCGCAGCGCGGGGGCTTGTCCCCCGCCTCTTAGAGATGTCGCGACTTTCCAGCCTAGCAAGCATCCCGCCATGCTGAGTCTTTAGCATTCAATCGGTGGGCGCAGGTTGCAAACCTGCGCTACCGTTCCACATTATAGGGTGCCAAACTGTACATGGATCCAGCGGCGGGTTGGATTGCGTAGCGCGGCGGCGTACAAGAAGGCAGGCTGGCACCAGTTGACGGAGAGGAAACACCGATGAACCGAGAACTGCCCGACTGGGTTACCTATCCTGAGGAGAACTGGAATACCCTCACTCCCGCTGAAGCGGGCCTCGATCCCCACAGGTTCGAAGCATGGCTGCGCACCATGGGCTTACATGGCGCTGCCTTTGGCGGGGAGGACCACACCGGCAACAAATGGGGCACCATGCTCACGCGGGGCGGCTACTGCGTGCACGTGTGGGGCGATCCGCACTACCGCTTCCAGACCGCCTCCATGGGCAAGGCCTTCATGTGGATATTGCTCGGGTTCGCGGTGGAAGACGGCTTGCTGGACGTTGATGCGCCGATCCACCGCACGTGGACGGGCGAGGGCGCGCTGTCCCACCCCCACAAGCATCTCAACGAGGGCAATCATAAGAATCTCACTTGGCGGCACATCATCGGCGCTAAGTACGGCCGCACGCACCAGGGCGGCTTTCCCATGGAGATTGGCAGTGAGTATGCCAGGGGACGCGCGGGACGCTCTCAGGAAGAGGCCGACAAGGTATGTCCGGCCTGGGCGAACTGGACCGGCGACCCTTTCTACGATCTCTACGCCCACGCCGCGCCCGGCACGCAGGAGCATTACAGCAGCGCCGGTTTCTGGCGGATGGGGCAGGCGCTGACCTACGTCTGGGACCGCGACCTCAAAGACGTGCTGGACGAGCGGCTCTTTGGCAGAATCGGGATTTCGCCGGGTAGCTGGGACTGGTACACCGGCGAGAACGTGCAGTCACAGCAGCACTTCTACCCGGAAATTCCAGACTCCTATACCTACCTCGACCCGCCGTACCGCATCAACGGGCACGTGGTGCGCAGCGGCCCCGGTTGGGCAGTCATGTGCGCCGCCGACATCGCACGATTCGGTCACCTGCTCGCCACGCAGGGACTATGGAATGGTGAGCAACTCATCGACCCTCAATGGCTGCGCGGTCACGGCGGCGGCAACCGCAGCGGCGTCAGCGGCGAGAGCACCTACTTCACCGCCCTCGCCCAGGTAACCACCGAGGGCGTCGACCACGTCCACGCCAGCGCAAGGGACAGTTTCATCCCCAAGCACGTGTTCACAGGGCCGGTGCAGGTGTAAGGCAGAAAATGGCTGGTATGGAAGTGTTCAAGCCACTGGGGATCCCAATCGCTTTCGTTTGCAGTCCCATGCGCATCCGGTAGCGCAGGTTTGCAACCTGCGTCCGACTCTCCGGCTCAGAAGCTAGCGGCCAGCAAGCAATGGACGTTGATTCCAGCTTAGATATACAACAGGGCCCGTAGAGTGTGCGCTTGCCAGCGGCTGGTCGCGCTCAATCTGCGAACTGTAGCGCGGGGGCTTGCCCCCCGCCTCTTGGCGCGAAGGTGGAATGCCACTCTAAGCAACGGGCACAGTAAGGCGGGTTTGCGACCTCAGCCCACTCGCCGGACGCAGGCAACCTGCAATGGCGCCCGTCATTCCTGTATGTGTTGAGTATTTACTGACAAAATCCTTCCCCCACTTGACAGTATTGACAATTCATGTCATTCCGAGCGCAGCGTCGAACCCTGTTCGCGGAATCTGGAGTCCATACGGTATGTCGCCTAATAGGCTCAGCATCTTAGATTCCGCGCTCAGAGCGACACTTCGCTGCGCTCCGTTCGGAATGACATGTGTACCAGTCTTGTATAGTACTGCGTTCAGTTGCTCTTGTTTTCAATTCTGTCAACGAATTACCTGACATTTACAATCCGGCGCAAGCCGGAATCTAGACTCTCAAGCGCAATTATTGCAAAGAGAGAGCAGCCCTAGCCTATTCCTACTCAAGGAATTCAGCCCAAGGACAGTCTTGCCGAGCCAGGCGGGCAAACCAAGCCTATGAGGACGCGGCGGCGTGGACAGCACAGCGTGCAGAGTAGCGGTCGTCAGCAGCAACCAACGCCTCACGGCTGTCTAATCATCCAACTCGCTAAGTGATTCTGGCAAAGCAAAAGTACCGTCTTCATTCGGCGGGAAGTCGAGCACTTCCACCACAGCGTCCAGGTTAAGCGGGCCGTAGATGTGGGGAAAGTCCTCCTCACCCTCCGCTAAGCCATCTGGATCCAGCGGCGCAGTCAAACGGCCTACAGCGATGCACAGGAGCACCAGGTCCGGCTGGCCGCGAAATATTGCATCCGCCACTCTAATCACCTGATCGGGCCGGGAGCAGTGGATGAACCCCTGCGGGGCAAGCGGCGGTGCAGGGTAGCTGCCTGCCTGCCGCGCCGCATCCCAAGCGGCACGTTGCGTGATGTGGAGGATACGCGTCATGCTAGAGCCAATTTCCTTGTGTTTCTCAAGTAAACACTCGCTATTCCTGTCTCGACCAGTATACTGACAAGAAAGAGTGTGTGCACACGGAGTCTTTCATGGCTTTCTCTAAATGGTCATTGCAAGCCGTTTTCAACCGCTCGTTACTTCCACGCAAGCAGATTTCCAAGACGGCTTTGCTGCGCAGCGCACTAGATTCCGGCTTTCGCCGGAATGACGGTCCACCTTCGGAAGAGCCCTGGCTGTCTCTCCATGTCCCTATCAAGTGGCAGCTACTATGTGGTAGTGTGCTCCTGATCATGCTCGCGGCCTGTAGCGTGGTGGTGCCTCCTGAAGCGTCAACTTCCACCGAATCCGTCGAGTCAGAAACCGACCTGCTTGCTACCGCTACAGCCGTGGCCCCGGCCGCGTCACAGTTGCGCGCACGCCTCGCGCAAGAATGCGAGTGGTACGGCGAGTGCGACGGCCCAAGCCGGTGGGATGCAATCGTGCTCGCACTCGAGCAGCGTCCACTCAGGCTGCCCGTTCTGGCGCCAAGCGACGCCTGTCCGGAAACGCCGGACCGCTGGGTAGAAGGATTCCGCTACGAACTCGTCGGCGATGGGCCTGTCTACGGACTAGCGTTGCATATGGAGGTCGTACGTGCGGATGAATCTTACTTCCCCGCGCATGATGGGTGGTATTGGTCCAAGGTGGTGTGGGCACGCGACCTGCAGTACCCTGGACCGTTTGTCATCCGGGGCCAACAACTAAATGGCCCAGAGATCATCCGCTTCGAGCAGTTAGTGCCGGGAGGCCCCTCAGGCCCAACGCCGGAGCATGTCTTTTCGTCGCTGCATTACCCTCCGTATACCACTCGCGATCATCGAGGTATACAGGACTCTCCAGGGTGGGAAGACATCGGTTCATACGTGGTCGTGCGCACGCCGGGCTGCTATGGGGTGCAGATCGATGGCGTAGGCTTCAGCACAGTGATCGTCTTTGCGGTGCCGGCGCTAGAGACGAATAGCCAGTAGGAAGGACTCACACCAATTCATTCTGTGTGGACAGTATGAACGCGTCCTGATCTTCGCGATCGCGCAGGAAAGAAACAGGCGCCTCTTCCGTGAGGAATCCTGCCGTGCCGCCGTGCACCGCCAGTTCCGAAGCAAACTGCTCTGCCAGTCGCGGCCCCTTTGGCGCCTCTTTGGGATACGCGCTAACGGTTACCACTTGATCAATCCCAAAGAATTCTATCCCACTCAGTTCGCGAAAGCGGCACCCCATGGGGGCGAACTCGTCTTCAAACTGCATTTTCGCGTGATGACTCCAGCCACACCAAACCAGGAGCTTTGCTCCTGACGGCAGCGCACTAAGGGCTGCGACGATGTTGCGCGCCTCCTGATCTTCACGCCAGTTGAGACCCTCGGGTTCAAGACTCTGTATTTTCGCGACTTTCTCAGGATGCGCCTCTAAGTCCGGCTCATAGGGAATTAGCATCCAGCCAAGATCAAGCGCCGCCTGCATGAAAATCCGCATCTCCGGTTGGATCAAGTATCCTTCGGTCAGATTGGTCGGCAGGCAACGCGTCCGATTGGACTCCTCGGCAAACTCGCAAGGCCACAGCGCCTCCATGGCCAGATGGCGCACACCCGCTTCATGGGCCGCAGGTAAGATGCGCCGGCCAATCTCGCGCGTACGGATGCACCGCTGAATACCGCTATGGGCCTCATTCATCATCACAACCGTGGACCGCTCAAATCCAATTGTGACCAATTCCTCAGGGCTGCGCCAGACAATCGTGTCTTCCATTTCTCTTCTCATCCGCTTCACGTATTGAAGTGTAGTAACATCAAGTCTACCAAGTCAAGAGGTAGCGCGCCGGACCAGAAGAAACGGAGACGGCAATCGTCCCAGCTTACATCGCTTGCATCGTGGTGCACAGCAGAAGAGCCCTGCAGCCTGTTTAGATGTGCAATGGGCGTTCGAGCTCAGGAAGGACTACCTCGATGCCATCGTTTGCCAGGGAGTCTAAGAAGTACTGGGGGTTTTGGGTGTGGATAGGAACAAGCGTTTGGGGGCGGACTTGGCGGATTATTTCGAGCAATTCGGCGCCACTGGCGTGGCCGGAGGCGTGCAGGGGGCTGTCCTGTGCTTCGCCTAGGCCGTGAATCTCCACGTCGAAGTGCTCCAGCCAATTACGCAGCCGATCGTGGTCCATCTGCATCTCCTCATCGTAGGCCTCACTGCTGGAGTAGATGTACACTGCCGGTACCGGCGCCAGGCTGGCCAATTCGTTGATGTCCCAAAACGAGAAGCAGAGGATGTTGTCGCCGGGATTGCGCCGCACCTCTGCCGCATCCACCAGCAGAGTGCTGTGGCGTTCCAGGAGCTTACGTTCCCAGCCGCTCAAGCGAGCGCGGCCTTTCTGGTAAAGCGCAAAGCCCGGCACCGAACCAAAGTGCGGAACTTCCGCCGGTGCCGCGAAATGCATCGCCTCTAAGAGGTAGGCGTCCTTATTGAGCACGGCGAGGCGGCGTCCGGTTGCCTGCGCAATCTCGTGGAAAATGAGGAGCCGTTCCACGTTGCGCGGGCCGAAGTCGGCAAAGACGAGTTTGCCCGCAGCCTGCTGCACGATCTCCAATGCCGTATCATGCACGCCTTCTTCTGTAGCGTCGGCGCCATCCGCGCCGCGTGTTCCCTCGCAGAGCAAGACGGCCGGCTTGAGCGCAGCCATAGCCGCCACCGCCTGCCGCGTCTGTTCGCCGCGCTTGCCGTGCAGGCGCAGGTCGCCGGTATACGCCACCCAACCTGCCGAGGTTTCCACGGCAAACGCCGCCGCGCCATAGATCGAGTGGTCTACCGGATACCAGCGCAGTTTTTTTCCTTCGCCAATCGTTCCTCCTGCTGCTTCCAGGGGCACAGGAGCCATGTCCCTCCTTGCCTGGGGTGATTCGTGCCAGAATCGCTCCGCTTCTAGCGAAAGCGGCCCGTTGAGAACATGCAGTGGGCGCTGTTGCAACGGCGCGCCGCGTATGGTCTGCAACACCCCTTCCTTGCTCTCACGCGGCACGGCGTATGCCATTTCCCGCTCCATGTCGGACGGCCCGCTGTCCTGAATCGCTTTAGATATCAGCGCCGTCATGGCCGTGGTGTAGAGCGGAATGTCGGGGCGGAGAAAAGAAACGGAACCGGTGTGGTCCACGTGTGCATGGCTCAGCAATACACCGTCCACATGATCGAGCGTGCGCGAGAGCGGCTCAGACAGCCAGCGCGACCAATAGTCGGCGTCCGGCTCTAGGTCGGGCCGATAGATGCCGTGCAGCAACGGCAACATGCCGGTCTGAAAGTAGTCGTTCAGGCCGTAACCCGGCCGCGGATTGAGGAATTCCTCAAAGTACTTACCCCGCACCTTGAAGGAGACGCCAAAGTCGAAGAAGAGGCGGGTAGCGCCGTCCTCTAGCAGGATCTTGTTGCCCCCGATCTCTTCACAGCCGCCGTAAAAGTGCAATTCAGGCATCAGACATTCTTTCCCGCAAAGCAACTCCAATAGACCGCCGAAAATGCAATGTAGGGGCGGTTCGCGAACCGCCCCTACAGCATACTATTTCTATTGTTGGCAATGACTGTCGGCTATGCCGGCCGCAAGCACGTCCTAACTAGATGAACAATGGCGCCAGAACGAGCGTAATTGTGGAGAAGAGTTTGATAAGCACGTGGAGCGATGGGCCCGCCGTATCCTTCAGCGGGTCGCCAACGGTATCGCCGACAACAGCCGCATGGTGTGCTATCGAATTCTTGCCGAGCACGTTACCGTCGGTGTCCTTCAGATGGCCGGCCTCGATGAACTTCTTGGCGTTATCCCATGCGCCGCCGCCGTTATTAAGGACTGTCGCCAGGATGATGCCGGACATCGTACCCACCATGAGAAATGCGGCCTCTGCCTCCCAGCGCAGCACGACGCCAACGATGATCGGGGCCGATATCGCCAAGAGGCCGGGGAGAATCATCTGGCGGAGGGCCGAGCGGGTCGTAATGTCCACGCAGCGGGCGTAGTCCGGCCGCACCGTGCCTTCCATAATGCCGGGATTTTCATCGAACTGGCGGCGCACCTCTTGGATAATGTCGCTCGCCGCGCGTCCCACAGCGCGGATAGCCAGCGCGCTAAAGAGGAAAACAACCATCGCACCGATGAAACCGCCTATGAAGACCTCGACCTTCACCAAGTCCACTTGTACGGCCTCATGCGGGAGGTTCAACTCAAACCGCACCTCATCGAGAAACGCTTGGAAGAGGAGGAAGGCCGCCAGACCGGCAGAGCCGATGGCGTAGCCTTTGGTGAGCGCCTTGGTGGTGTTTCCTACCGAGTCGAGCTGGTCGGTAATCGCGCGAGCCTCCTCAGGCGCGTCCGACATCGCGGTAATGCCGCCTGCATTGTCGGTAATCGGCCCGAAGGTATCCATCGAGAGCACGTAGGCAGCGCTCATGAGCATGCCCATCGTCGCCACCGCCGTCGCATAGATGCCCTTCACCGACGAGCTCACACCTTCCACTTCGGCCATCGTGCCGAGCCAAAAGGAAAGACCCAGCGCCAAGGCAATCGCGAGCACCGACGTGGCGGTTGTCTCCAGGCCGAGGGCAAACCCGCTAATGATATTCGTGGCCGGTCCGGTACGGGAAGCTTCCGCAATTTCCTTCACCGGACGCCAATTGCCGGACGTATAGTACTGGGTGATGTACACAAAGGCTAGGCTGGTCAAGATGCCTACCGTCCCTGCCCAAAAGAACATGAGGTCTCCCAGCAGATAGTACACCGTGACGAACATGAAGATAATCGAGAGCCCGGTAATAACGTAGTAGCCCTTATTGAGCGCATTCATTGGATTCTTCGGGTTGGCTCCTCGTGCCAGCATGACACCAACGACCGAAGCAACCAGCCCAAACGCGCGCACGATCAACGGGAACAACACCCATGCCAGGTTATTGGTCGCCACGGCAAGGCTCGCCCCGAGGATCATCGCGCCGATATTCTCGGCAGCCGTCGACTCGAAGAGGTCGGCCCCGCGGCCGGCGCAGTCGCCCACGTTGTCACCCACCAAGTCGGCCACCACTGCCGCATTGCGCGGGTCGTCTTCCGGAATGCCCTGCTCGACCTTGCCCACCAAGTCCGCGCCCACGTCGGCGGCTTTCGTGTAGATGCCACCGCCAAGCTGCGCAAAGAGCGCCACAAAACTCGCGCCAAAGCCAAAGCCGACAATGCTGCTCACAACTGAAAGGGAGTTTTCCGGCGTGAGATTGTTGCCGCCGTAAATCAGCAGCATTGCGCCAACACCGATAAGACTTAGCGCCACCACGAGGAAACCGGAAACGGCGCCGCCGCGCAGCGAGACTTTCAATGCCTCTTCCAAGCTCGAACGTGCCGCACTGGCGGCGCGCCCATTCGACTGTACGGCAATGTACATGCCGACAAAGCCGGAAATGCCCGAACAGATTGCCCCCACGAGGAAGGCCACCGAAGTTTTGATGCCGAGTTCGGTATCTGACGCAAAATAACCAATGATGGCGCCGATCACTATGGCTGCAACTATTGCCAGCAACGCGATCGTGCGGTATTGCCGATTGAGAAAGGCGGTCGCGCCTTCGAAAATCATGCCCGCGATTTCCTGCATCTGCTCGGTGCCGCGATCGCGGCGCAACACATCGTACGCGAGCCAAATCGCGAACACTACAGAAATCAAACAGGCTATTGGGACTGCCCAGACTAGTTCCACGTTACTGTGTACCTCCCGTCGTTGGCACGACACGTTGCTCCAGCACCTTCCTAAGGGCGCTGAAGAATGACTCCATTTCCTCTTCCGTTCCGATAGTAATGCGCAGGTAACGTTCCAAACCGTGTTGACGGAAATAACGCACCAGCACCTTCTGCGCCTTCAATGCCTCAAATACATCCACTGCCGCATGCTGCGTCGGCTCGACGAAAAGAAAATTCGCGTCGGAGGGATAGACTTTGCAGGGAAATTCCTGCGCCAACCTGCTAGCAACCCGCTTGCGGCGCGCGCCGATCTCCGCACAGACTCTCCGCATCCAACCGTAGTCTTCCAGCGTTGCGACCGCAATCGCCTGGCTGGGTCGACTGACGCTGTAGGAGTCTCTCAACTTCCACAAGGGTTCCAGCAATTCCGGCCGTCCGAAGGCATACCCAACGCGAACTCCCGCGAGCCCGAATGACTTGGACATGCTCCGCGACACAATGATGTTGTCATACTGCTGTACCAAGGGCAAGGCAGAGGCAGACGCGAAGTCAACGTACGCCTCATCCACGACCACCAAACCCGCACACTGCTGTGCCAGACGTTCGATCTGCGCAGGCGGCGTGAATGTGCCTGTCGGCGAGTTTGGATTTGATATAGCCGTAAGCGTTGCCTGCAACCCAGCCAATTCATCAATCGGCACCGCAAAGTCGGGGCCCGGCGCAACGGTCTGGATAACGGCATCCTGCATGTGCGCCCAAACTTCATAGTAAGGGTAGGTGGGAAACGTGTACGCTACGGTTTGTCCTCTGTCAACGTAGGCGCGAAAGATGAGATTGAGGATTTGATCCGAGCCGTTGTCAACGTATATCCAATCGACGTCGAGCTCGTAAATCTCTGCCAGCTTGTGGCGCAAGTCTCGCGCCAAGGGATCGGGGTATCGTGATAGCGCCTGATTGGCTTGGCCTTCAAGCGCCGCCAACGCCTTGGGCGAGGTGTGGGGATTCTCATTCGTATTGAGCTTCGTCCACCCGGTTCCCTGGGGTTGCTCCCCGGGAATATACGGCGACATCTCCTGGACGGCTTTTCGTGCGGCCGGGATCACTGGCAGTTTTCCTTCCTGAGCGCGTACCTAGCCACCGTGCTTTACGCCAGAACAAAACTCTCTGACGACCGCGGCCGCTCTCAGTTCTGAAGCACTATTGAAACGGATATAACCAATTACGCCGCTTGTGATGGCAACTGGGGCATTATAGCGAACATTGTGAATACTGTCACGCGGAGGGCTAGTAAGACAGAGAGTTACCCCAGCGATCAGACTTTGACCCATTATTTGGGCTCAAGCCGGCCAGAGTCGGCGCCGCTTTGTTCTTGCGCAGGCAACGTACTGTGTGATCCATGCAAGTGGGAAGACCTTCCCACAACGGCGTGGTTGGTTCGTGAAAACGCCTGCCGAAACTTAAAGTGCAGAGGCGGAGACTCCACATGGGATTCTCCGCCCCCAGTATACGCAAGAACTAACAGACTACTGGATGCAGCCGCCATCGGCCAGCCAGTTCTCCAACTGACCCTGCGTGCGCTCCAGTCCCTCGGGCACCGTCAGAGTGCCCGCAACCATCTCGTCCCAAGTCTCCCGCCAACCGGCGTTGAACTCGGATTGCTTGAAGATCGTGGGTGTAATGCGGCTATTGGCAGCCTGCATGAGATAGACGTTGACATCCTCATAGTCGGTGGTTGTTGCCGGCGTAATATTCTTGTTGGCAACATAGCGACCGCCGCCCATGGCGGCAACGGCGTCAACCACGTCTGCGCTGAACGTATGCTTCAGGAACTCCCAACCACCGTCGGGGTTCGCACCGGAGCCGCCGAGATACATGGCGTTGTTTGCCAGCGCGATGACGCGCCCTTCCGGGCCGTTCGGCATCGGCGCCATGCCAATCTCAAAGAGATTTTCCGGCGTGATCTTGGCCTCGAAGGTGCGGACGTTGAAGGAGCCGGTGTTGAACATGGCTTGCGTGCCCTCAGTGTATGAGCCGCCCATCACCTTGTGTTTCAGCGCCACGTCCACGTGGAACTGCACTGCGTCGCGGAAGGAGTCGGTCGTGAAGGTGGGCATTGTGCAGCCCGCATCCCAGAAATCGGCGCCATACGCCCAGGCATACATGCAGAGGTAGGACGTGTAACCGGCGTAGAGTCGCACGCCGCCCTGCACGATCTCTTCCCCTTCCATCTTGGTCAGCACCTTGGCGTCCTCCAAGAGCGCTTCATAGGTCCACTCGCCGTCGGCTTCCTTCTCGGCTGGGTTCTTCAGGCCCGCCTCGGTGAAGAGATTCTTGTTGAACCAAATCTCTTTGCCGTTGCTGAACCACGCCAAGCCGTATATCTTGCCCTGGTACCTCTCTGTCGTGGCATCATAGAAGTCATCGGGAGAAACTTCGGCATCCGCGGCCAGATAGGGATCGAGGTTCGTGATGATTTCGGAGTCGATAAACGGGCCCAACCAGGCAAAATAGCCGTAAACGGCATCAAAGGCAATGCCGCCCGCCTGCGCCGCGCCGGCCTTAGCCGGCAATTCGCCGAAGCTCGTACCGGTCACGGTGAGATTCAGGTCCGGATTCTTGTCCGCGAAGGTATCAAAGATGCTACCCCAGGAGTTCTGCCAAATCTCGTTCTGGGCCAGGTCGACGTGCAGGTAATTAACGACCGCCGGCTCCATAACCTCGGCGTCTTTGGCAGCCTCTTTCGGCTCCTCTTTCATCTCTTCCTTGGCCGGAGCTTCCCCTGCCATTTGCGCTTGGCCACAAGCTGCCAGGAGCATCCCAGCGCCCGCTAGCGCACTTCCGCCGAGAAACGCTCGGCGTGACAAACCTTTTCGCATGCTCAACCTCCTATTGCGGCATACGCTTCCTCTGTATCCATTTCGCACCTGATAGCAGAGGACCTACCCTAATCGCCTAGGGTTTTCTACATAAACAGACACTGATGGGACTGCTCCCATCCTCGCCGTGCCAGCATAAACTGTATAGACGGCGTAGTCAAGTGCCCGAATGCTGTCGTCTGCTCATTGTAGACCATGTGCCAAAGAAACTCCCATCAAGAGCCTGGAATGCACCGCAGAGCGGAAGATCTGAAGACTCTTGGCATGGTTGCTATCGCCGTTTGAGTGGCCGTTCAACATGCCACTCCGCCCGCTGTAGTTCGGCGCGCCGCAAGCGTACACGCCAGAGCCGCCCCCAAAAGAGGCCAAGCGGCAGGAGAAGCGCTACTATCGCCGCCGGCGCCATCCAATGGGTGCCGATGACGAAGACTAGCGCCTTATCGGCGTTGAAGAAGAAGAGAATCGCGCCGCCGATGAAGAGCTTTACGAGGATCAGCGACCAAATCAGTACCCACCCCGGGATCGGGCTTTCGTCCTTGATCGACGGCTCGATGAGTTCGCGCGGACGTTCCGTCAGGAGCCGCAAGACGTACTTGCCCAAAACGTGCTGTCCAGCTAATTGCCATTTCATTGCAACTGATTATACAACATCAGAGCGTATCAACCAGTGCAGCAAGCGAGTGCTCTGGGCTTGTCATGACTTGTCATGAAAGGAGTCTTGATTCGGATAGAAGCTCAATTGAGACAGCCCAACTCGCGCAGGCTGCCATTTCGCCTCACCCAATACTGGGCTATAATTGAAGTCAGCAGCAGCCGTTGCGGGAGTAGCTCAGTTGGTAGAGCGCTAGCCTTCCAAGCTGGATGTCGCGGGTTCGAGTCCCGTCTCCCGCTCCCCCGATTCTTTCACAGGCCCCATTCCCTGTCCCGCGACAGGATTCGCGTCACGCGTGGTCTTCAGGCTACCCCTGGGATTTCGCGTATTGAAAAGGTCTCGAGGCTCTTGCCCGGCGACCGCGACGCGAACACGCATGAAATATGGTCTATGCCTACCCGCCGCACCAAGCATCCGCCTGATTTGAATCACTCCCAACGGAGACCCTTGCGTAACCCAAGCGGAAGCAATCTGGTTCCCTCTCCCTTGACGAGTGTATAGACGTAACACAAACTTTACTGGTGTGCGAGGACATACTTTACACATGTGTTGGTTTTTCTACACGGGGCTGAGGGCCGCGCAGGTTCACCTCCGCTATGTGGTGCGTCATGAACCACACGCTCCACACGCCTTCGACGGTCGTTGGTCTCAGGCCGATGTGGCAGCCCTGAAACGCCTTGCCTACGCGGAACTCTCGTCCCTGGAAGTTGACCCATCCTGCCGCCATCACCTTCCGCGTCTCGTCGCCGTCGCCATACGTGATCGGGGGGAGTTCCTCCGGGAAGGAGCGGCGGCTCGGCGCGTACCGGCTCAGGGGCGTAGCCATACTGAGGGCTTGGTGCGGTCGCTCCAGGTTGTACACATCCCGCCAGCGGTCCAAGGCCTCCTGGCAGGCCACGAGGTCGGCAAACCGCCTGCCTTGCAGCGCCTCAGCCTGCAAGGTGCGGTGGAACCGCTCCTCTTTTCCCTGGGTCTGCGGGTGGTAGGGGCGACCATGGCTCACCTGCACGCCCAGCCGCAGCAACCAGACGGTAAGCCCGGTGTACGGGTGTGCGGCGTTGTTGCCCCACGGCGACCCGTTGTCCATCAACATACGCGCCGGCAGTCCGTAGCGGCGAAAAGCAGCGGTCAGACACGCGCGCACCGTCTCTGCCCGTTCGTCTCCGCAGGCCCACAGACCCACGGCGAAGCGGGAGTGGTCGTCCAGAACGGTGAGCGGGTGGCAGCGCCCTGCGTCCAAGGCGAAGTGACCCTTGTAGTCCATCTGCCACAGGTCGTTGGGATGCGGGTGCACAAAACGCTGCCAGTCACGGTGCGCTCTGCCCACCGGGTCGATCAGACCGTGCCGATGAAGAATGTTGGTGATGGCGCTGGGGCTGGGAACCACCGTGTGACCGGCGTTCAGCAGTACGTGATGGAGCTTGCGCCCGCCCCACGCCGGATGGCGCTTGCGCAGCTCTACCACAGCCACCTCCACCTCAGGCGGCGTGCGACGCGGCGAGTGGTGCGGCCGACGAGAGCGGGACGTGAAGGCCCCTTCACCCTCCTTGGCGTAGCGACGCAGCAACGCATAGCCAGTGGGCGGCGAGATCGCAAAGCGTCGACACAACGCGCGTATGTTCGCGTCCGGCGCTCGCGCCAGAGCTACAAATTCACGCTTAGCATCCACAGCAGTACTCTCCTTCCAAAGCATGAGGCACCTCCTTCTCTGCTAATGTATAGACCGGGTTGATGGGTAACACTTGTTCGGGTTGATGGGTTACACCTATAGGCATGGAGTATCTTGCAGCAGGAGGATGACCATGCCGTGGAAGGTGGAAACGCGTATGTCTGCCCGGGAAGAGTTTGTTGCGCTGGCCGCTAGTGGCGCAGTGCGTATGAGCGAATTGTGTGGTCGGTTCACCATCAGCCGCAAGACCGGCTACAAGTGGTTGCGGCAGTACGCGTCGGGGGGAGCGCAGAGCCTGCGTGACCGTTCGCACCGCACGCACACCTGTCCGCACCGCACGCGCCCGGCGCTGGAGGAGCGCATCATCGCGCTGCGCCAGGTGCACCCCACCAAGGGCGCGCACGTGCTGGCCAGAATGCTGCAGGACCAGGGGGTCACCGACGTGCCGGCCAAGAGCACCATCCACACTATTCTCAAACGCCATGAGCTCATCGATCCCACAGAGAGCGCCAAGCACACCCCCCACGTGCGCTTCGAACGACCCCAGCCCAACGAGCTGTGGCAGCTGGACTTCAAGGGGCATTTCGTCATGCAGCACGACCGCTGCCATCCGCTTACCCTCCTGGACGATCATTCCCGCTTCAACCTCGCCCTGCAGGCCTGCGCCAACGAGCGGGGAGACACGGTCCAAGACCGCCTCACCGCTGTCTTTCGCCGCTACGGCGTGCCGCAGGCCATGCTCATGGACAACGGCTCACCCTGGGGCAATGCCAGCGCCCAGCCCTTTACACCCCTCACCGTCTGGCTCATGCACCTGGGCATCAGCGTCCTGCACAGCCGACCCTACCATCCCCAGACACTGGGGAAACTCGAACGCTTCCACCGCTCGCTGAAGAGCGAACTGCTGCAGGGGCGCACTTTCACCGACTTGGACCACTGCCAGCTCGCCTTCGACACCTGGCGCGACTTTTACAACCTCGAACGTCCTCATCATGCCCTGGACCTCGACACTCCCATCACCAGATACACGCCTAGTCCGCGGCCTTTCCCCGAAACCTTGCCTGCCGTCGCCTACGCTCCCGACGACCTGGTGCGCAGCGTCGATGTCTCCGGCCGCATCTCCTTCCAGGGCAGCAGGCACCGTGTGGGTAGGGCCTTCACCCACAAACAGGTCGCCCTCACACCCACCCAAACCGCTGGCGTGTGGGACGTGCACTTCTCAATACAACGCATCAAAACCATAGACCTCAGAGAACAAAATGTGTAACCTATCAACCCGAACACCTGTTACCTATCAGCCCAGTCTGTACAGCTTAGAAAGAGTGCCATACCGTGTAAAGTATGTCTGCGCACACCCGTTAAGTATCTCTCCAGTCTATACAACGGGAGAGGGTTAGGGTGAGAGTGATTCACGATTGAAACTGTGCCAGATTTTCCATGTGGCAAGATTGTGTCTGGGTATCTTTGCTCGAGATTCTCAGAGTGATGCGCGGGGGCCTGTCCCCCGCTCTGAAGGACTGAATGTTTGGGCGTTGATAGATTCTCGTCCCGTGTCGTGTACGGTGCAGGCTCTGCTTGGAAGTGATGGAAAGGAACCGCCTGCGCGCCTGATCATCCGCAACATTCGGAGATTGCTATGACGCCTGACTTGCCCGATTCCTTCACCGATGCTTCGCTGGTACCGCGCCTGCAGCAATTGGTTTGGGGTAAGGCGACCACACAATGCCTCTTCATTGCTGCCAAACTGGGCATTGCCGATCTGCTGGCGGACGGCCCGAAGTTTGTAGACGAGCTGGCGGCCGAGACCGGCACCAATGCGTCAGCGCTTTACCGGGTATTGCGCCTCTTAGCCAGCCTGGATGTGTTTGTGGAATTGGAGCCGCGGCAGTTCGGCCTCACGCCGCTGGCGGAACTCCTGCAAGCGGACGCGCCGTGCTCGTTCCGCGACTACGCGATTGTGCACGGGAGCGAGTGGTATAACCGCGCCTGGGCGCATCTGCTCTATAGCGTAAAGACCAATCAACCGGCATTCGACCATGCCTGCGGGCTCTCGCTCTTCGAGTACATGGAGCAGCACCCGGAAGCGGCAACCGACTTCAATAGGTCCATGACTGCGCTGTCCAGGTTCGAGGCTGCCGGCGTGTGCGCAGCCTACGATTTCTCCGGCTGCAACACCGTAGTGGACGTGGGCGGCGGGCATGGCCGCTTGCTTTCGGATGTACTCGCTGCCCATCCAAGGCTGACGGGAATCCTCTTTGACCAACCGAGCGTGGTAGATACTGTGAGACCGCAGCTTAAGTCATCGGACTTGGGCGCCCGCTGCCAGGTGGTGGGCGGTGACTTCTTTTCCGGAGTGCCCCCAGGGGGAGATGCCTACCTTCTCAAGCACATCATCCATGACTGGGACGATGAACGGTGCGCCGTAATATTGCGAAATTGCCGTGAGGCCATGACCGCGGGTGGTAGAGTTCTCGTTGTGGAAGGCGTGATGCCGCCCGGCAACGAGCCTTCGAATAGCAAGCTTTGGGACGTGGTGATGCTGGCGTTGACGTCCGGCGGCCGCGAGCGCACGGAAGCAGAATACGCGGAACTCTTTGGCAAGGCGGGTCTCACGTTGACGCGCGTGGTGCCTACAAATGCCGTCGTGAGTATCGTCGAGGCCGCGGCTGGCTAGTCAAGCCGACGTGCAAGCGCACATTGGGCAACCAGGAGAATTCGTTGTGCGCTTGTCGCCTTGCAGGTCAATTGATATGATGCACGGCAAGTACAGGTAATGACGGAAGGAGGAAATAGTCCGCACAATACTTGGATTCGCGTGAATGCTGTGTGCAGGAGGCGCGTAAGCGCGAGAAGTCGCGTAGAACTACCCGCACAGCGGCATGGCAGCGTCAAGGCTGGAGATATCTTAAGTAACGCAAGGAGTGAGACGATGGCTCGGTTTCATGAACTAGGTCTTACGCGGCGGCGGATGCTTGGCATAAGCGCCGGCATGATGGGCAGTGTGGGGTTGCTGGCGGCCTGCGGGCAAGTAGCAGCGCCGGCTGAAGAAGCGCCCGCGATGGAAGAGAAGAAAGCCGAAGCCGAAGCGCCGCAAATGGAGACGGTGCAGGTTGACTTCTGGTCGCTCAACGGATTCTGGGCCTCATTCACCGAGGGTGTGGGATTGGAATTGCGTGACGATTTCAACGCGATGCAGGACGCTATTCATATCAATACTATGCCGACCCCGTGGTCGGAGACGTTTGAGAAACTGCCCGCGGCGGTGGCGGCCGACGCCGCGCCCGATATGTCATTTGCGCCTCGTTTCACCATCAAGACCCTTGCCCACGGTGGCCTCGCATCGGAGATGACCGAAATGGTCAAGGCCTCTGCCACCATAGATACCAGCGATATGTGGGAAGAGATCTTGAATGATGCCGTTTGGCAGGGGCGCCAGTTCGGGATGCCCTTTACGCCCGACGCCCGCACGCTCTTCATCGGCCATGAAAACCTGATCGAGGCCGGTCTGGACCCGGAGAGCCCGCCCGCCACGTGGGATGACCTCTACTCAGCCATCGGCAGGCTGGTGAAGAAAGATGGGGCGAAGATTGCCCAGCTTGGCTACGTGCCGCACTGGGGCCCCGGCAGCATCTTCGCGTGTTGGATGGTAGCAGTCTGGCAACTTGGCGGCGCCATTATCAGTGCGGACGACAGCACCTCGACGCTCGACAACGAGACAACGGTGGCTGCGTTTGAGCACATGCTCCGCATCTACGATTTGCAAGATGGCTTCCTGGCAGCGGATGAATTTCGGGGCGATGTCGATCCACGGATAGTCTTCACCGACCGCGGCGCCAGCATGATCTATACGATCTATGACACGCCGCACCAGCCCAACTACAAGGCGGGCTTTGACAAGCTCGACTACAGCGCTGCCCCGGTGCCCCTGCCGCCGGGTGGCAATACCGTGACGTATAGCGGCTGCGGCGACAACATCATACCCAACGGCTCCAAGAATCCGGACCAGGCCTTTACGTTCATCGAGTGGCTCTTCGAGGCGCCGCAAGACCTCCGCCACGCTTTGGGCAAGAGCCGCCTGCCTATGCGGAAGTCCGTGGCCAACAGCGAGGACTTCATTCAGGGTGATCCGCTGCGCAAGGAGGCCGTGGATTCGATGGCGGTTGCCGGCTTTGTGGTCGGGGCGCCGGGCGGCATCGGCCTCATCGGCATCCACTTCAATCTGGCACAGACTATATTCAAGAAGGAAACGACCATTCAAGAGGCCCTGAAAGAGGCCGATCAACTGTCCCAGGAAGTTCTGGACGAATCGCTGGCGAACTCTGTGCTTGAATAAGGTTCGCACAAAAGACACTGGCCGCACTGTTTTGTGACGGTTATGGGCCGCTCCTATCGCGCCGCTTGGCGCAGGGGGCGGCTCGACTTTGTGTGCCGTCACATTGCGTCCAGGTCGCGGTTTGCGTATTATCGACCCAGAAACAAGCGAAAAACCAAGGAGTTAGGCCGGTGAGAATACTGCTCTCAGGCGCCTCGGGACGAGTGGGTACGAACCTAACGAAAGAGTTGCTCGCGCGGGGACATCAGGTGCGAGGTATGGTATTCCCCGGTGACCCGAAGGCAGACAAACTTGACGCCTTCGACGTAGAGGTCGCCAACGTGGGGCTGGATGACACCGAGGGCATTGCCAAGGCGGCGGAGGGGGTGGATGCCGTCGTCCATACCGCGTGCGTCATGTCGCGGCCGCCGACCATGGCGAAGTTTACGTACTTCGACATCAACACGACCGGCACCATGCGCTTACTGCAGGCGGTGGCGGAACAAGGTGACAGGCTACACCGCTTTGTACACATCAGCAGCGATACCGTATATCCCATTCCGTCGCTCCTCTACGCCCCGGTGGACGAGCAACACCCGCGCCTTCCGATCAAAGAGTACGGCATGATCAAGGTGCTCAACGAAGAAATGGTGGAGCACTACCGGCGCGAGTACGGACTGAGGACCACGATCATACGCCCCGGCGCAATTTTGGCGGGTGAGGAGATATTCAACGGTTGGGCCGCAGGCTTGGCGGCGCAACAGTATCGCGAGGCGAACCACGCCCAATGCGGTCCGCTGCATCACCCCGAAATGGCGGAGAATCTTGCCAGGCTGGACGAGGCGGTCAAGCAACGCACCGATGACCCCAGCAAACTGCTTGTCAACTACCATGACCGTGACGGGAATTCCTGGCTCTGGCAGCGCACGGACGCGCGCGACGTGGTGCACGGCATCATGCAGGCGCTCGAAGAGGACGGCGCAATCGGCGAGACTCTGAATATGCACGGTCCCTATGCGATTCCCTTCAGTGAAGCGACGCCGGTGCTCAGCGATCTGCTAGGGTTGCCGGTGCTGGACTGGGAAGCTCCGGCGTGCTGGCAGTACTGGGCGGACAACAGCGCGGCGAAGTCGCGCGTGAAGTACGCCCCGCAACACGACTTCCAGCGCATGATTGCCGACGCCGTGGCACTCCGTGAGGGTAAGGAAACAACGGTCATCCCGGCGTAGATGCGGGCGTATTCATTCCCCGTAGAGCACGGGATGGGGAGTGAGGATTCCGTGCCATCCGTCATTCCGGCGAAAGCCGGAATCCAGAGGGAAAGTAAGCGAACGGGGATTGAGCAAAGAGAGCGCTTTTGATGTCGCTCGGCGCAGCAATTCCTGCTGATTGAAGTTTGCCGGCACGAACGGTCAAACACATTGCAGCCGGAGTGTTCACTGAGGCGGAATGTCCCCTCTATCGTTCGCCCTGAGCTTGTCAAAGGGTGAATAATGGCATTGGAAATAACAAGCACTAGTGCCCGTGACTGTTTATGCTTCGACCCTTCGACAAGCTCAGGACAGGCAGGCTCAGCACGAACGGACTAATACTCTGCAGACGGCCACCTAATACATTGCAGCCGGAGAGTTGACAGAGGCGGAATGTTCACTTTACCGTTCACCCTGAGCATGTCGAAGGGTGAATAATGGCATTGGAAATAACAAGCACTAGTGCCCGTGACTGTTCATGCTTCGACAGGGACTTGGCGTAGCCACCTCAGCACGAACGGTCTTAATACTCTGCAGACGGCCATCTAGTACATTGCAGCCGGAGTGTTTACAGAGGCGGAATGTTCACTCTACCGTTCGCCCTGAGCCTGTCGAAGGGCAGTTCTCCACAGGTAGGTGTTTGCATTAGAGGGCTTCCCAAAGAAGGCAACTTGAATGAAAGTACTCTACATAGACATAGACTCCCTGCGCCGGGATCACCTGGGCTGCTACGGCTACGAGCGGCCGACATCGCCGAATCTTGATAGCCTGGCGCAGGAGGGCGCGCGCTTCACCAACATGTACGCCGCCGATACGCCGTGTGTGCCCGCGCGCGCGAGCATATTCACCGGTCGCTGGGGAATCAAGACCGGTCTGCTCACCCACGGCGAGCGGGCGCAATCCATTGGCGACTACGGGCGGCCCGAAGGTGAGTTGGATACGAAGCCCTGGGAACAGGACGCTCGCTACACGGGGCCGACGTATCCGCCAACTGGCAGCCGCGTGCCGCAGGTGCAGGAATTCCTTGCAATTAATCTGGCCGAGTCCGGTTTCCATACTGCCGCAGTCTCTACCTTTGCCGATCAAGCGCCTTGGTTTCGCACCGGCTGGGAGACGTACTACCGTCCGCAGTGGCATCGGACCCACAGCCACGTGCAAGCGCCGGAGATCACGGCGCATGCGCTAGATTGGCTGCAGGACCACGCGCAGGAAGATTTCTTCCTCTACGTACACTATTGGGACCCGCACCAGTCGTACAAAGCGCCGCAGGCGTACGTGGACAAGATGCTGACATACCCGCCGCCCGATTGGCCGTCAGACGAGCGGATCAAGGATGACGCCGAGCGCTACGGTCACATGCCGAACTCCGCCGGTTCGCATCGCATCCGGGGCAAGGAAGACTTCGACTACTGGCTGGCGATGTATGATGCCGAGATCGCCTACTGTGACGAGTACGTGGGTCGGCTACTCGACGCGCTCGAGAGTGCGGGCGTGCTGGACGATACCCTCATCATTGCCGCCACCGATCACGGTGAGAACCAGGGCGAGCACAGCGTCTACGGCGACCATTGGGGTGTGTACGAGACCGATGCCCACATCTGGATGCTGGCGCGCTGGCCGCAGGGCGGGATCAAGCCGGGCACGGTGGTGGATGCGGCAAGCTATACGCTGGACCTTGGCCCCACCCTATGCGACGTTGCGGATTTGGACTCGCCCGCGCGCTGGCAGGGGCGCTCCTTGTTGGGCATGTTGCGCGGGGAGGGCGAGCCACAGCCCCAACGAGACTACGTGTTCCTAGAACACGGCCTGTGGTCGGCCCAACGGGCAATTCGCACCATCGCCGCGCCGGATGGACGCGACTGGAAGCTCATCAAGAGCTACCACGGCGGGCTGCTCAACTGGCCCCTGACCCAACTCTTCGACCTGGCAAACGATCCCCGCGAAGAGCACAACGTGGCGGAAGACCATCCCAAACTGGTGCGAGACTTAGAATACCGCCTCTGGCAGTGGGAAGAAGAGCAGCTTCAGGGCTGGCCGGATCCCTTGAAGAAGGTAGCCCAAGAAGGTCCGCAAACGGTCGTGAGCGCCCTGCAAAATATGCGGCCCGGCGTCTGGCAGTGGCCTCAAGAGGAAGGCCACGTGGTGCCGGCGGCGCGTCTCAAGAGATAGCGCGGTTTCAGTGTAGGCAAGGACAGCAGGACTTGCTAGAGAAGAAAAAGAGTGGAGTGACGCGGGGAAAGACGACGAGAGCGCGTGAAACAATGTAACAGACTGTCAATCAAGTGCTCTGACTAGGCGCTTTTCCGAATTGCAAGCTCTGCGGCGGAGCGACAGCACCGCTTGTTTGCTCAGCGCTGCGAGAGTCATCAGCGCCTGCGCCTTTCACGCGAACTCATACAAGGGTACTCTACTCGCCGGTTGGCGTTTCTGTTGCAGGAGTGTTTCGATTTTGCGTACTGTGTCCGGTTGCAGCAGCGTGTCTCCGCATACTGCGCAGACGTCAGCCGGAACGTGATCGATGACAATCACTTGCCCCTCGCGCCGCACGGCATGCATTACACTTCTCGCTTCGTACTCTCCAGGACAGCCCTGGATGCTGCACATCATGTCGCTTGCCTCCTTCGCAATGGTGTAACCCACTTAGGCAACGTGGGTTCATAGACGGTAATGATGATGAGAAAGGGAAGAGTCGTCGTGCAAACGACATGTAGGGCCCGCCCCGACCGCGTAATGCCGCATACCAAGCAACACGCTCCCCTGCGATGTTGCGGGTAGTTTTCCAAGATATTTCCTTGAGAGACTGCCTCCAGCACCTCATCGAGCGAGACCTGCTCCTCAGTCATTTCTTGCTGAGCATGCTGGGTCACGCGTATGTTAGTGGCGCGCGCTTGCGCTCGTATTTTGTCCAACATACATCGTATCCGAGCGTTGCACCCTTTATCAGTATAGACCCTACTGTCTTCCTGGTGGGCACAATGCGAGACTCTGGCTTGCCTATTGCTTTATCGCTTTTTGCCCGGTTGCCATTGCGCAAGACTCATTACGTGCCGGATAGCTCCGGGCGCGCCGAGGCGGCTATAAAGATCTTCGGTCCAACCGAAGGTGCCGGGGCGGGGGCCCAAGAAGACGAGCTCCATAGGCCAGAGCAGTCCGGCGGCTTGGGGCAGGTCGGCGTGTTGGAGCGCAAAGAGAATCTCGCTGGCGATGCCGGTGCCGTCAGGATTGGAGTGGGCGCTCAGCGATTCCGGCAGATCGCTCAGAATGAGCGCCTCCAAGTTGCCGTGCAGCAGCGCCGCGTACAGCGCCACCACGGCCATTTGGCCGCGGCCGGCTAGCACTACCCGCGTGCTATCGACGCCGGGCAAGTGCGCGATGGCGTCCAAGGCGCGCAGTGTGTCGTAGACTTGCATAGAGGCGACGGTGCGTCCAATCAGCATAGCGGAGCGGCGCACGTGCCAGTCGAGCTCAGTGCCCCAGGCATTGTCGCCGGTACCGCGCGGCTCAGCCACCACGCGCGCCCAGGAACTATCGAGACCCTGCAGCCAGCCCTCGGTGGCTTTGCGTCCCTCGTGGGGCGAGCGCAGTGCGAGGACGGCCGGCGCGTCCGTGTCTGATTCCGGCAGCGTCCAAGACCCGTGCAGCCGCCAGCCGCCGTCCGACGTGAAGGCAAACCTGCCGCCAGCGACCGCGTCGCCGCGCCCGGTCTCATATTCAATCTCCGCAGCGAGCGCGCAAGGTGTGCTGGGAAAGTGATTAAAGGACACTTCGTTAAGCCCGGCGCGAGCCTTGTCGCGTACGGCTGCCAATTCGTCTGCGTTCGCAATGCTTGGCAGTTCCGGCAGCGTGAAGAAATCTTCCTGAATGGTCGTGACTCGCTCCGCAGTAGGTACGCCATTTCCGTACACACGGAGCGTGGCCGCGTCCTCTTGCACTTCCGGACGGTCGTCGATATCTCCGGCTGTCTCAGGCGACACCTCTTTGCCCGTGAGGTGACGCAGGAACCAGGAGAAGATGCCGCGGCGCGAATTGGCGTGGTAGGAGTGGCCGCCGGGCGTCTCGATCAGTAGCGTATTCTCGCTTGCGCCCAAATGATCGTAGATCTTCTTGACTCCCGCAAAGGACTCGCGGATGGCGCGAATGTGAAAGATGCCGTCGCGATTTGCCGAGCCGATGAGCATGGGGCGCGGCGCGATCAGGCGCGCGACGTCAGCCAACTCCCAGCCGTACGCGTTGACGAAGAACATGCAGTCGCAGTGACCGTCCACCGTGCGTTCGCAGACGTGAGAGGCAAACGTGGCGGTACCGCACACCGGCGCGACCACCTTCACGCGGTCATCTGCGGCAGCGACCCACCAGCTTACGGCCCCGCCGCCGGAAATGCCCGTCACCCCCAGCCGCTCACCGTTCACTTCCGGCAACGAGGCGAGCAGGTCGAGGCCGCGCACGCCGTTCCACAGCTCCACACCCGCGGGCGTGTAGCCCTGGCTGTACCAGTTGAACCAGCCGCGATGAAACGTGCCGTGATGGTTCCCCTCTATCTCACCAAGCTGGATGGTCTCCACGAGCAGGCAAGCCATGCCAAGTTGGGCGAACTTACGGGGATGCGCTTGGTAGTGCTCTTTTTGCTTCTGCGCGTGACCGCAGACATAGAGCACGCCCGGCACCGGCTCTTCAACATTCGTTGGGAGGTAGAGATTGCCGGTGACGTAGAGTCCGGGCAAGCTCTCGTAATAGAGATTTAGGATGCGGTAGCCGTCGCGCTGAGTTTCCTTGGTGACTCGCACGTTCAGCGGCGAGCGCTCCGCGAGAGCCATATGGCTGGTAACGCCCATCATCGCGTAGTATTGCGCGAGCCACTCCTTGCGCGCTTGCGGCCAGTCGGCGGGCGCGGGCAGCGCTTGCAGCGACTCCGACTGCATACGTCGGGCTTCTTCAGAGAGGTATGTGCGAATATCCACGGCCTAGCCTTTCGTTAGATGGGCTTTGACGTAACTGCGGGCTCGTAGCACACACCCAAATTACCAAGTGCGCTACACGAAAGCAAAGGCATGCTCCTCACAATCCGCACTTCGAAGGCTCTGCCAAGCTATTAGCAAGACATTGGCGGAGAGAGGCTGGTCGATTCCAACAATCGATCAACAAACCCGTTCGCCCTGCGCTTGCCTGTCCTGAGCCTGCCGAAGGGTCGAAGGGTGAAGGGCACAGTCAAGGGGCCGATGGACTGCACAAGATTGTGCACAAGTCCCGATGTGGGCGGGACACGAGGCCCCGCGCTACTCCTAAGAGGACGTATCTTTGGGAACGTAGAGACTAGGCTGGCGGTCGTCCAAGTATGTCGCTATGGTGCGCCATTGTTGCCAATCGGGATGATCGAGTTCGAGCGCAGCCACCGCGACGCCTTCGCCATCGTCTATTTTCGCGAGATGCGCACCCGAAGGCGCGGCGATGCACGAGTGCCCCAGGCTCTTCCAGCCTTCCTCAACTCCGACACGGTCCGCCATGGCCACGTGCACGGTGTTTTCCAGGGCGCGCGTGGCAACGAGACCGGCGACCACGTTACCGCCCCAGCCCAGGCTGCGCTGCCAGTCGTTGGTGATCCAGTCGGTGCTGTTGAGTATGACCTGCGCGCCTTCCAGAACGAGACGGCGAATGTACTCGGGAAAGATCAGGTCGTAGCAAATCGTCAACGCGACGCGGGTGCCGGCAATGTCGAAGAGGGCCGGCTCGGCGCCGGGCGTGAAAGCCTCCCTCTCCGCGGAAAAGAGGTGCACCTTCCGATACGCGCCGTGCAGGCTGCCGTCCGGGGCAAGCAACGCGGAGCTATTGTAGTAGCAGTCTTTTCCGCTTTCTATCATGCCGGCCACGACGTAGCACTGGTGGCGGCGCGCGATCTGCCCCAATTCATCCGTTGTCGGGCCGGGGATAGACTCCGCCAGCGCGCCGAGGCGTTCGCCGACAAAGTAGCCGGTGGTCGCGAGTTCGGGCAGCACAGTCACGGTTGCACCCTGCGCTGCCGCGGCGGCAACGAGACTGTCGGCGCGTTCAAGATTGGCGGCCACGTCGCCGAGGACGCAATCCATCTGTACTACGGCGAGTTTGAACGACACGGTCGCGCCTCCTGTAAAGGGCGAGAATCGGATTCTCTTGCACAAGTTGCTCGTGAAGAACTGCCCTTCGACAGGCTCAGGGCGAACGGAATCTCCACGTAGTTCAGGGCGAACGGAGATAACAGGAACTGCATTCGCGAATACTTCCATTCACGCCAAGAAACCTTCGTGATTAGCTGGGCCTGTCCCAAGCAAGTCCTGTTCTGAGCAAGATTAACTCCCGTGCACCTGTTAACACATTGAAGCGCATTATGCGACAGATTCAGGTGTAGGTCAAAAGCAAACTGGAGAGACGGCATGCGCGCCGCCTCTCCAGTTGTAGGCGATACAAGACCCGGCTCGTCATTCCCGCGCAAGCGGGAAGCCAGCCTTAAGTCTCCAGCTCTTGGGTAATGAGTTTCACGGCTTCTGCGATGGCGCCCCGCAGGTCGAGATCGCTTTCTCCACGCATCGCATCCTGTACGATTGGGAACTGTGCATTTGCAGCCGTGTAGCGCCTGAAGAACGGATAGGGCTTGCCGGCTGCGCCGATTGCGGGTACCGCCGCAAGCTGCGGCAGGTCTCCTACCGCTTGCCCCCATTCGGGAGTATTGTAGAAGTCGAGGCGCGGCGAGACTTGCTTGACCAGGACCAGCTTTTGCACCTGCGCTTCCAGGCCGCAGATGAAGCGGCTATACTCAAACGCCATGTCCGGCTGCTGCGCGCCGTCGGGCACGACCATCATGTTGATCCACGTTGCGCCGCTGGTTGCGCCATCTGTGCTTGGCCCCTTCGGCAGCGGCACCATCCAGAATTTGAAGTCTTCCGGAAATTCGTCGCGGACGTAGTACGCAGCCCAGGTACCCCAGGAAATGCCGGAGCCAAGACCTTGCCGCAAGCTATCCAAGTTGCCTGGATAGCCTTCCACGCGGTCCTTGTAGCGCACGTACTGAATGGCGCGGTGTTCCGCCACTTCCAGCGCTTGGGCCGTGTCGAAGACGGCTTCTGTGAGTTCGGCGTTGTGCATTTCGCCGCCGTTGGCGTAGAGCCAAGCGGCAAACTCGGCAATTCCGGGAATGTGATAGGTAAAACCAAGGCGCTCGTAGTTGCCGGATGAGTCTTTCCTGGAGAGTTTTTCCGTGGATGCGGCCAAGCCCTCCCAGGTCAATTGGTCGCCGCCTTCGGGATCAAGACCGGCGTCCACATAGTGGTCCTGGTTGATCACCATCACGTAGGAGTCCGGACCCCAGAAAGAGATGCCGAAGACCTTGCCCTCCGCCGTGCGATAGGGATTGGCGCTGGGCATGAACTGATCGAGCGCAACGTCCGGGGCTGTGGCAAGATGCGCGCTGAGGTCCGCCAGAATGCCATTGTCCCACAGGTCGCGGCCCCAAATGATGGAACTGTGCACCACGTCGGGCGCGACGCGCGCAGCGGCCTCCGTGGTGAGCTTCTGCAAGTACTCGGCGCCGAAAGGCACGAACGTGTACTCGATCGCCTCTACTTGCGGGTTCATTTCACGGAATGTGTCAGCGGACCAGTTGAACCAGGTTTCCCACGTAGTGAGGGTACGTCCCGGCTCGCGCCAGTCGCGGAAGACGACGGTGATCGGCTCCGCTTCGGGTTCCTTGGCCGCCTCCTGCGCCTGTTCAGGCTCCTTCATCTCCTCTTTTGGCATTTCCGTAGCGGACCCTGCCCCACCGCAGGCAGCGAGCAACAAGAATGCTCCTGATGCCGCGCCGCCTGCCAAGAATCGCCTTCGTGAGAAAGCATTTTTCGTCTCATGAGTATCCATAGCTGCCACCACTCCTTTTCGATACTATGGACGCACAAATCTGGCTAAAGGATAGAGAAACTAATGAGTTGTGTCAACGACAATGCCTGTCAGGAGACGACTAAAGTAAAGGGTCGGCGTGCAGGCCGACCCTTTCTTCTTGCTGCCAAAGAGAATTACTGACGTTCCCGCGAAAGCGGAAATCCAGCCTTACTACTCAAGCTCCTGCGTAATGAGCCTGGCGGCCTCAGCGAGTGCGCCCTTGAGATCAAGTTCGCTCTCTCCGCCGATGGCATCAGACACAATTTTGTAGTGCGGCGCAGATGCCGAATAGCGGCGGTAGAAGGGGTAGGTCTTGCCTCTGGCGCCGACTTCAGGCGTAACGTTGATCACGGGGAAGTCCTCAACCGCAGTGGCCCACTCCGCCGAGTTATAGAAGTCGAGACGCGGCGAGACCTGCTTGACGAGCAGCAGCTTCTGGATCTGGGCCTCGAGGCCGCAGATAAAGCGGTTCATCTCGAACGCCATGTCAGGCTGCGCAGTGCCGTCGGGCACGACAATCATGTTGATCCAACTGGTGCCGCTGGCCTCGCCCTGACTGCTGGGACCTTGGGGTGGCGGCGCAAACCAGAAGTTGAAGCCTTCTTCAAACTCATCGCGGATGTAGTAGGCTGCCCACGTACCCCACGGCACCGCGGACCCGCGTCCTTCCTGGAGTGCCGCCCTGCCCGAAGGATAGTCGGCGCCCCGGTCCCGATACCGAATGAATTGCTTCTGGCGGTGGTCTGCCAACTCAAGCGCCTTAGCGGAATCGAAGACCGCTTCACTCAGCTCTTCGTTGTGCATGTCCCCGCCATTGGCGTAGAGCCAGGAGGCAAATGCCTCAAAACCCGGCACGTCATACGGGTAGCCCAAACGGGAATATATGCCGGCGGAATCTTTCTTAGAGAGTTTCTCCGTGGCTGCAGACAGCCCGTCCCACGTGGCTAAGTCGGCGCCTTGCGGGTCGAGGCCCGCTTCGATGAAGTGGTCCTGGTTGATCACGAGCACATAGGAGTCCGGCCCCCAGAAGGAAAGGCCGAAGATCTTGCCTTGCGAAATCCGGTAGGGGTTGGCACTGGGCATGAACTGGTCTTCGCCAACGTCCGGTGCTGTGGCGAGGTGGGAGGTTAGGTCCGTCAGCAGGCCGTTGTCCCAGAGGTCGCGCGCCCAGATGATCGAGCTGTGCATGACGTCAGGCACGACACGGGCCGCGGCTTCCGTTGTAAGCTTTGCGACGTTTTCGCCAAACGGCACGCGGTTGTATTCGATATTCTCAACCTGCGGGTTCATTTCGCGGAAAGTGTCACTTGCCCAGATGAACCATTGGTCCCAGGTAGTTGGGGTCTGGCCGACTGAGCGCCAGTCGCGGAAGGCAAGCGTGATCTTCTCCATCTCGGGCTGCTTGGCTTCCTCTTTCGGCGCTTCCGCCTCTTTCATCTCTTCCTTTGGCATTGCGTCGCCCGTACCTGCCCCGCCGCAGGCAGCGAGCAACAGAAACCCACTTGTTGCCGCGCCACCGGCAAGAAAGCGCCTGCGGGAGAACGCATGTTTCGTCTCATTATTAGACACAGCTGTCTCCACTCCTTTTGCTACTACGGAAGCCAAAACTGGCTAAAGGATAAGCAAAATGCTGCGATGTGTCAACAACAAAGACTGTCAGCGAACATGACTGAGAAGTGAGTGGTCCCTGAAGATATGGTCTTCACAACCTACGCGCCTAAGGCTCGTAGGTATCTTCGCGCTCACCAGAGTAAAGGACGCGAAAGAGCATCGAATAGCTCATTCGGCTCGCCGCGTAGAGGGGCGCAAAACTGCAAGCCGAATCCGGGGCGGCAATGCCGGGTCTGTGGGGTTCCAATCACCGCCGGCCGTACAAAACCTCAGAATCAAAAGAGGACTTTGAGTGGCGGCCGGCTCGCAAGCACGGAGCGGAGTAGGTTGCGAAAGTGCTCAGCTAGGGGTAGATGCCACGGGCCATGGTCGCCTCAGCCACGCGGCTCACGCCGAGTGCGGATGCGCCCATGCGCAGGTCAACGTCGTACTTTTCCGCGGTGGCGATGGTCTCGCGGGTTGCGCGAGTGAGGATACTCTTAAGCTGCTTGCGTATCTCGTCGATGTCCCAGAAAAATGACTGCAGGCCCTGCACCCACTCGAAGTACGAGACCGTTACGCCGCCCGCGTTACAAAGCACGTCGGGGATGACGACGATTCCACGGTCGTGCAGAATCGCGTCTCCTTCCGGAGTTGTCGGGCCATTGGCAGCTTCGGCAATATACTTGGCGCGGATGTCGTCCGCATTCTCCGCCGTTACTTGGCCGTGGACGGCGGCCGGGACCAAAATGTCTACCGGCAGTTCAAGCAACTCGTCGTTGCTGATCCGCTCTCCGCCGGGCAGGTCGCTGACCAGTACGCCTTCGTTCTTAATCTGCTGGGCCGCATTAACGTCTAGCCCGCGCGCATTGTAGACAGCGCCGCTAACATCCGAGATAGCCACTACCTTTGCTCCTTGCGCCGCAAGCAATTCGGCGGCATGGGAGCCCACGTTGCCGAAACCTTGTATCGCGATTGTCTTGCCATCGAGTCGCTCGCCGTAGTGGCCGAGCACTTCCTGAAGAACGTAAGTAACGCCGCGACCGGTTGCTTCCGTTCTCCCTGCCGACCCGCCGATTTCCAGGGGCTTACCAGTTACGACCGCGGGCACGGAGTACCCCCGCTGCATGCTGTAGGTGTCCATGATCCACGCCATGATCTGAGAATCCGTGTTCATATCAGGAGCGGGGATGTCTGATTCCGGCCCGATGAGGGTGTAGATCTCAGTCGTAAAGCGCCGGGTTAGCCCTTCAAGCTCGGTGCGGGAAAGTTGCTTAGGGTTGCAGGCAACGCCGCCCTTCGCGCCGCCGTAGGGAATGCCGACGAGCGCGCACTTCCACGTCATCCACATGGCGAGGGCGCGCACTTCCTCGATATCAACGTCGGGAGCAAAGCGGATACCGCCCTTGGCGGGCCCGCGATTCACGTTGTGCTGCACGCGGTAGCCGGAAAACATCTCCAACCTGCCGTCGTCCATGCGCACGGGAAAGTTGACGGTAAGTTCCCGTTTGGGAACGCGGAGAACCTTGCGCATGTCCTCGTCGAGGTGGAGGACTTCTGCGGTGCGGTCGAATTGATCGAGAGCGATCGTCAGCGGGTTAATGCGGTGTTGCTGACTTACAAGCTCGGCCATGAACTACACCTCCTCTTTCACCGGCGACCTTGCCGGGAGCAAGCGCACATGAAGGCACATCATTGTGCCGGAACGACAGTCGCTTGGGGCTAATGAATCTCGTAGAGCCGGGGCACGTCTCGGTCAGCTCTGGCGTAACTGCTCCTGTAGCTTTTGGTTGACGATACCGGGGTTTGCTTTGCCGCGGGTGGCCTTCATTACCTGACCGACCAGGAAGCCGACGGCCCGTTTTTTCCCCTGATTAAAGTCTTGCACAGCAGCGGGGTTTTCCGCAATCACCTGGGCCACAATTCCTTCCAATTCGTTCTCGTCGCTGATTTGCGCCAGGCCTTGCTCTTTCACTATGGCAGCCGCGCTCTTCCCCGTGTCGAACATCTGGTCGAAAACTTCCTGCGCCATGCGATTGCTGATCTCGCCGGATTCGATGAGTGTAATCATCTCGGCAAGCGCTTCCGGTAAAATCCTGCAGTCGGTGATTTCTGTGTCGGATTCGTTGAGGCGCCGCAAGAGATTACGCGACATCCAGTTCGCCACGGCCTTGGCGTTCTTGGCGCGATCGGACGCTGCCTCGAAGTAGGCGGCCAGGTCGCGTGACTGCGTTAGCAAGCCGGCGTCGTACGCAGAGAGGTCGTACTCGGTCATGAAGCGCTGTTTCTTGGCAGCCGGCAATTCCGGCAACAACGCGCGCACTGATTTGATCCATTCCTGCGAGAGTTGCAGCGGCGGCAGGTCCGGTTCGGGGAAGTAACGGTAGTCGTGGGCTTCTTCTTTGGTGCGCTGCGATACGGTCTCGCCGGTTGTTTCCACCCAGCCGCGCGTCTCGGTGACGCGTGTGTCGGCGCCGCTCTCCAGAATCTGCGTCTGCCGCTCCTGCTCGAATACTAAGGCCCGCTCGACGGCGCGGAATGAGTTCATGTTCTTCACTTCGACCTTGACGTTGCCTATGGGCGCGTCTGCCGGCCACACCGAGATATTGGCGTCACAGCGCATGGCGCCGTCTTCCATATTGCCGGTAGAAATACCGAGATAGCGTACAATTTGGCGCAGCTTGCGTCCAAGCGCCGCGGCTTCCTCCGGCGAGGCAATATCGGGCTCTGTCACAACTTCCATCAAAGGCACCCCGGAGCGATTGAAATCAACAAGTGAGTACCGCTCACCGCTCGTTGCGGTGACGTGGGTGGACTTGGCGGTGTCTTCCTCTTGGTGCACGCGCGTGATGCCAATGGTGCGGCCGCCGTCTTCCTCGTCGAGCTCAAGGATGCCGCCTATGCAAAACGGGAGGTCGTATTGGGAGATTTGATAGCCCTTGGGCAGGTCGGGGTAGGGGTAGTTCTTGCGGTCGAACTTGGCAAACTCGGGAATCTTGCAGCTCAACGCCATGCCGGTCATGACGATGCACTCGATGACCTTCTCGTTGATGACCGGCAGCGCCCCCGGCAAGCCGAGACAGACCGGGCAAACAACCGTATTCGGCGGATTGGCGGCATACTGCGCGCTGCACCGGCAGAACATCTTGCTCTCCGTCAAGAGCTGCACGTGAAATTCCAAGCCGATGACGGTGCGATATTTTTCGGCTACGGTTGTCTCCACGAAATGTCACTCCCATGGTGACGCAGGTTACAAACCTACGCTACCTGACCTGCAATTCTGCCGCAGTAACGCAGGTTACAAACCTACGCTACCTGACTTGCCATGTTCCCATGGTGACGCAGGTTACAGACCCACGCTACTCAGTCTACGCGGCCGGACTCGCGTATGACATGCTAGGCTCTCACGCGGCTGACGAAATTCGCGATGCGTTCAAGCGCAACTTCGATGTCAGCGGTCGGAACCGCATAGCACATGCGCACGTGGCCGTCGCCGCATGGGCCGAAGGCGTCGCCCGCCACACAGGCGACGTGCTCTTCTTGCAACAGTCGTTCCGCAAACTCCTGCGACGAGAGTCCGGTGGAACGAATACTCGGGAAACAGTAGAAGGCGCCATCGGGCGGAACGCAGTCGAGCCCCAGCGCATTCAAGCCGTCGACGATGAGGGTGCGCCTCTTCGTGTACTCGCTGAGCATGCGCACGACATCCGCTTCGCCGTGCTGCACGGCTTGCAATGCCGCGTATTGGCTCATCGTCGGGGCGCACATGAGCACGTACTGGTGCACCTTCATGATGTACTCCAGAATTGCGCTGGGGGCTGCCACGTAGCCGATGCGCCAACCGGTCATGGCGTATGATTTGGAAAAGCCGCCGAGCAGAATTGTGCGGTCCCAGGCTCCGGGGAGGGCGCTCACGCACGTGTGCGCCATCGTGTACGCGAGCCGCCCGTAGATTTCGTCGGAGAGCATGATAAGGTTGTGCCGGCGCGCCAACGCGACAATCTGCTCCCATTCCTCACGCGGCAGCATGGCGCCGGTGGGGTTTGCCGGAAAGCCGAGTAGCAGCGCCTTCGTGCGGGGCGTAATCGCCGCGGCGATCTGCGCTGCGGTGATGCGGAAGTTGGTTGCCGCCGAACTAGTGATGCCAACCGGCTCGCCGCCGGCAAACGTAATGCACGGACGGTAGGAGACGTACGCGGGCTCCGGCACAATCACTTCATCGCCGGGATCGATCACAGCCCGCAAGGCGATATCAACCGCTTCGCTCACGCCCGCCGTTAGTAGAATCTCCGTCTGCGGATCGTATTCGACGCCGTAGTGGTCGCTCAGATACGCGGCCACTGCTTCCCGCAACTCCATCAGGCCGTAATTGGATGTGTAATGGGTCTCGCCGTGTGCCAGCGAATCTACCCCGGCTTGCAGGATATGCGGCGGGGTCACAAAGTCGGGTTCGCCCACGCCGAGCGAAATGACGTCGTCCATGCTGGCGAGGATATCGAAGAACTTGCGAATGCCGGAAGCCGGCACCTGCCGCACACGGGACGACAGCCTGCCGGTTATGTCAGCGCCGGTAGCGGCGCCGGTGTCTGTGATGGAGGATGCGGTCATTAGTGTGTCGCTCCTTGGGAAAGGGCAGGTTTGTAGGTCTTGCCGCTCGCTTGCTCATAGGCGTAGGCCAGACGCAGGAGCGTAGACTCGTCGAACGGCTTCCCGATGAACTGCAACCCTACGGGTAATCCTTGCACAAGGCCGCACGGCTGGGATATCCCGGGCAGGCCGGCGACATTGCCGGGCAACGTATACAAGTCAGATAGGTACATACTAATCGGATCGTCAATGCGTTCGCCAATCTTGAAGGCTACGGTCGCCGACGTGGGGCAGACGATAGCGTCCACTCGCTCGAAAGCCTGCTGAAAGTCCGCCGCGATGAGTGTCCGCACCTTTTGGGCTTTCAGGTAATAGGCGTCGTAGTAGCCGCTGGAGAGGGCGTGCGTACCAACGAGGATGCGCCGCTTCACCTCGGAACCAAAGCCTTCACCCCGCGTGCGGCTGTAGGCTTCCCACATGGTCTCGGCGTCCTGCGCCGCATACCCGTACCTGATGCCGTCATAGCGCGCCAGGTTCGCGCTCGCTTCGGCGGGAGCAATGATGTAGTAGGTGGCTAAGGCATGGTCGGTATGCGGCAGGGAGACGTCTTCCACGGCAACGCCCAATCCGACTAACCGGTCGATCGCTGCCCGCACCGCTTGCTCGACTTCGGGGTCAATACCGGCGCCAAAGTATTCGCGCGGCACACCCAGCCGCAGACCGCGTACGTCTTGCTTAAGCGCTTCCGGCCAATTCGGCACGGGCTGCGGGGCCGACGTGGCGTCGCGCGGATCGTGGCCGCAGATGGCTTCCAGCACAATAGCGCAATCGGTGACATCTTTAGTAAAGGGGCCAATCTGATCAAGGGACGACGCAAACGCAACGAGACCGTACCGAGATACGCGGCCATAGGTTGGCTTCATGCCAACGACGCCGCAGAGCGCTGCCGGTTGACGAATCGATCCGCCCGTATCGGAGCCCAGCGCAAAGATTGCCTGGTCGGCGGCCACCGCCGCTGCCGAGCCGCCGCTGGAGCCGCCCGGCACGCGTTCGCTGTCCCACGGGTTGCAGGTCGTGAAGAACGCCGAATGCTCCGTGCTGGACCCCATGGCAAATTCATCCATATTGGTCTTGCCCACCAGCACGATTCCTTGGGCGTTGAGCTTCTCCATGACCGTAGCGTCATACGGCGGTACGTAATTCTCCAACATGCGCGAGGAGCAGGTGGTGCGGACGCCTTTGGTGCTGACCACGTCCTTGATCGCCGCAGGTATGCCCAAGAGCGGCGGCGCGGCGGAACCATCCTGGGCGAGCCGCGCATCGGCGGCCTGTGCCTGGGCCCTCGCCTCTGCCGCCGTTACCGTCACAAACGCGTGAATCGTTTCGTCCAAGGACTCGATCTGCGCCAAGACAGCTTCAGTAAGCTGTAGTGACGAAATCTCGCCGCGGCGCAGCAAGTCCTGGGCTTGGTGGACGGTCAGCGCATTGAGGTTCACGGACTAGAATTCCAGTATGGCGCGCACGCGAAACTGGTCGCCCTCGCGGTCCGGAGCATTGGCGAGCACGTCCTGTTCCGGCAGCGACGGTTCGACTGCGTCCGGTCGCATGACATTTGTGAGCGGGATAACCTGTGCGGTCGGGGGAATCTGTTCGGTGTCCAAGTCACTGAGTTTTTGAAAGTGCTCGAATACTGCACTCAACTGGTGCTGAAAGCGCTCTTCCTCTTCAGCGGAGAGCGCGAGTCTGGCTAAGTTTGCCACGTGCTGCACGTCGGCACGCGTGATAGCGTCTTTTCGTTCCGAGTCACTCAAATTCGCGTTGCCTTTCGTTTGGATGCACTTTGATTATAGCGACTCCGCACGCCTTCCTACAAACGATTTCCTCCAACGGAGGCGGCTTGACTCTGTAGCAAACTCTTAGGACAAGTCCGGCAACAATCGCTTAGAGATTTGCCGCGAGCCGACACACCTGCCATACTGCACAGACTGCTAAGTGTACCCCGCTGCTAACTATTCCGAACTGTCAGCACTACCTGTGACGAAAGGTCACCATGGAAGCACCGCAGCAGATTGAACCGCAGAGTCTCGCCGACTATCTCGAAGTGATGTGCAAGGCTGTCTTTCACAGCGGCATGTCATGGAAAGTCGTTGAGGCAAAGTGGCCCGACATCAAGGAAGCCATGCGCAACTTCGATCCGGTGGCGATTGCGTTTCTCAGCGAAAAGGAACTGGACGAACTGGCGCAGGACAAGCGGGTCATCCGCAACCGGCGCAAACTGGCGGCCATTGTCAAGAATGCCCAGACAATGCGCGATCTAGAAGAAAAGCACGGGAGCTTCCAGGCCTATTTGCGCTCTCACAGCGACTATGACGCAACGGAGAAGGACCTGCGCAAGCACTTCGGCTTTCTGGGCGAAACCGGCGTATATTACTTCCTGTACGTGGTCGGCGAGGACGTGCCGCCGTATGAAGAGTGGTGCGCCGCTCGCGGGCGCATTCCGCACACGTAGCGGCCAATTAAGTATAGAGTAGTCGGGTCGTCCAGAATCCGATCCTAGCTCATTGAAAATGAACTCAGGGGGGCGGGGTGCTCAGCACCCCGCCCCTTAGCGTGTCTTTGATTGCCAGCCGATTCACCGTCGGCAGAAAGTCTTACTCAATTGCGAACGTCACGCGAATGTGCGCGGTAACGCTCACGGCGCCGCCCTGCACCGCTGAAGAGAAGCCACCGCTATCGAAAGCAGCGGATTCCTGGGCAAAGGCGTATCCTCTTGCTTCCGGCCTTTCAATCCACTCTTCATTCACCACAAGCGCAGCGCCCAATTGCACGCCAAGCGTGTCGGCAATGGTCTGCGCTTTGGCTTGGGCATTCTGCACCGCCGCGATCAGCGCGTCTGTCACGATGGTATCAGTGTCGCTCAAGCCGAACCGCACGCCGCCAACCTGGTTGGCGCCGGCAGTTACCGCCGCGTCAAGCACCGAGCCTGCTTTGTCGATGTCGTGGACCCTGACGCTTACATCGTTTGACGCCCGGTAGCCGACGATTTGGCGCTGCTCACCGGGTTTCACCAGCGAGCGGTCTTCGTAGACGGGATAGAGGTTGATGCCGGAGGTCTGAATGTCCTCCTGCTCGATACCGGCTGCCTGAATGGCGTGGAGGACGCCACTCATCTGCTCGCTATTGAGCGCGAGCGCAGCCATGGCCGTTTCTCCGGTGGTCTGTACGCCTAGCGATAGCGTGACCACGTCGGGCTTGGCGCTCACGGTGCCCTGCCCCTGCACGGAGATGCTGCGCTCGGCCGGTTTGACTTGACCGCCGTTGTACGCCGTCGCCGCGGGCGCCTCGGATTCTGACGCGGTGGGCGCAGCTTGCACGGCTGAGGTGGCGCACCCTGCCAAGAGCAGTAGGCTCGCGATTGCTAATAGACCGAAAAGCTTCTTCGTCAATTGCACTAGGCCCTCCTTCTCTAAAGATCATACCCAGTATAGTCAATATTACTCGATTTCAACGTAGAGCGGGCTGCTTGCGGCTTGCATGGGGTTTGCTTGCCGGGCATGGAAAGAACATCTCAGCACACGCGCCTTGCGCACAAAATTAGGGACACTCGCATCTGCGTCCACCTATGGCCGGGCTTAGGTATCGCGGGGGCGCCTATGCGAATCGTACAGACCGGATCCACTCGCGGTCGGGCTTAGGGAGGCAGCAGTTCCAGGGCAACCAGTATACCAACCAACAAGCCTGCCAGCGCCAACAGCATCGCCCCAACTTTGATGGTTATGCTCTGTTCTAGTGCGCGCAGGTCGGTTTTGGTCGCCATATCCTGAATGTCGGTTTTGGTTGCCAGTGCGCCGTAACCTTCGCGGCTCGCGTCGATAAGGGCTTTGGCTTGGCTTTCCGTGAAGCCCGCACCCGTCAAGGCCTCAAACGCCTTATAGGTATCAAGTACCGCCATTCTTGGTTGCTCCTTCCGCTTGCGGAAATCGCGTCACCAGTTCCCGTTATTCCGAGAATGGGGAAGGCCACTGCCCCGCCACCGCAACTTGCCAATCACAGCTTAAATGTATACCCATAGTCTTTCAACCGTTTCCGCGCCGCTTGCCGCTCATCGTCGCTGAAGAGTTCTTTCCAGCGTTCTTGCAAGACGAGCGCTTCCATAGAGTTGTCAAGCAATTTCAGTTCCCAGAGTCTGGCCAATCCTGATTGCGGGCCGTCAGTATTGAGCAAACGCTTGGCCGCTGTCAACCCGCTGAGTTCGTGTACCATTCGCAAGAAGTATGTTGGATGATAGCCGTGCTGGGCAGCAGCATCGTCAATGCTTAGCATCGCCTGATGGAATTCGTCTTCCAGCTTGAAGGTCAATCACTACCTCACTTCATGGTAAGACGAGGTTGCAGATGGAGAATAAGAACTGCACTAAGCCTATGATAACATACGAAAATGAGAATTCGGTGTAGCCGAGCATGTTTCCTGGAGTGCCAACGTGTCGATTCAGGTAAAAGACGCCCGCGAGCGGATGTCCGCCATTCCTCTGTTACCTGGATGCTACATTTTTCGCGATGGCAAGGGCGGGGTACTCTACGTCGGCAAGGCCAAGCTGCTGCGCAATCGCGTGAGGTCGTACTTTGGCCGCCAGGACAGGCTGCCCTGGAAGACCCGGAGCATGGTGGAAAAATCCGCGACGCTCGAATACATCATCACCGACTCAGAGATCGAGGCCTTGGTGCTGGAGAGCAATCTCATCAAGCACCACCGGCCGCGCTACAACGTGGTGCTGCGCGACGACAAGTCGTTTCTCTACCTCAAGATTACCCTCAACGAGAGCTATCCCCGGGTGCTGACGACGCGCCGCATATTGGATGATGGCGCGCACTACTACGGGCCGTACACCAGTGCGTACAGTCTGCGGGATACGCTGAATCTGCTTAATCGCATCTTTCCCTACCGGTCGTGTGCCCTTGACATGGAGAAGGAGTATGAGCGGCCGTGTCTCGATTACCACATCAAGCGCTGCGCGGGCCCCTGTATCAGGGCGGTTTCGCAGGCGGAATACATGGGGATCGTTGAGCAGGTCGTGCGGTTTCTTAAAGGTCGCCCGGGGGACGTGATTCAAGACCTGCGCACTGAGATGCGAGTGGCGTCGGATGCGTTGGAATTCGAACGCGCGGCAGTAATGCGCGACCGTATCCGGGCGGTAGAACGGGTCCTGGAGCGCCAGAAGATCACCAATATTCGCCAAGGAGACATTGACGTCATCGGCTTCGCCCGCGAGCAAGATGAGGCTTGCGTGCAGGTCTTCAGCATCCGGGGCGGCCACCTGCTTGGTCGTGAGAACTTCATCCTCGAGCACGTTACCGACGAGGAAGACCGCGACGTGATTCGCGACTTCCTGCAGCAATTCTACGGCCGCAGCATGCAAATCCCGCAGTCGCTCTTCCTGCCGGTCGGCATACGCGGCGCCGAATTACTGCGCACGTGGCTGCGCGAGCGGCGCGGCGGCTCCGTAACGCTCAATGTGCCGAAGATTGGCGAGAAACGGCGGCTCGTGGAATTGGCGGGGAATAACGCCCGCCAGGGCCTGCAGGACCATCGGCTGCGGCACCTCGACAGCCAGCAACGGGCGCAAGTGGCGCTGACCGAACTCGCTGACGTACTCGACCTTGATGCCCCGCCGGTGCGCATCGAGTGCTATGACATTTCAAACATCCAGGGGGCGTATACGGTGGGCGCGATGGCGGTCTTTGTATCCGGTCTGCCGAGCACGGGCGACTACCGCCGCTTCCGCATTAATTCCGTAGACGGCCCTAATGACTTCGCCAGCCTGCAGGAAATGCTTTCGCGGCGGCTCAAACGCCTGAGCGAACAACGCGCGGAAGCTGAGACCGGCAAACATGAGGGAGCCGACGGTCAGACTGAAGCGGACGCTCTAGACTCGTGGGGCGTAAAGCCCGACCTGCTGGTGATCGACGGCGGCAAGGGACAGCTCAATGCCGTGTTGGAAGTGCTGGCGAACCTGGCGCTCCACGATATTCCGATTCTGGGGCTCGCGAAGCAACGCGAGGAAATCTTTCTGCCGGGAGAGTCGCGACCGCTTACGCTGGCGGAGCGCTCCGAGGCGCGCAAGCTGCTCCAGCGAGTCCGCGATGAGGCCCATCGGTTTGCCATCACCTACCATCGCACCGTCCGCACCAAGCACACTCTCGGTTCTTTGCTAGACAAGGTCCCCGGCATTGGCACGAAGCGGAAAGTGGCGTTGCTACAGCACTTTGGTAGCGTGGATGCAATTCGAGAAGCGACAGTTGAGGCCTTGGCCGACGCGCCGAAGATGAATCGCGCGGTGGCGGAGAAGATCAAGGAACACTTGTAACCGCCGCACGCACCGCTGTTGGTTTGCACTTCGTCAATCTCAGTGCGAACGGAGACGGACCGCCGCGTGCCCGGTTGATCTCGGACGTAGGGGCACGACATGTCGTGCCCCTACGTAACTGCCGCCCGCGTTCGGTTGATCTCTCCATGGAGATTCCTCGCGGCTGCCGCGGCCGCCTCGGCAAAGTCGCGCTCCCCGCTGGCATAGAGGATGCTCCGCGAGGCGTTGATGAGCATGGGAGCGGCAGTGCCGGCGGCCCGTACCGATGCTTGCAGGTCGCCGCCCTGCGCGCCAATTCCTGGAATCAATAGCGGCAGGTCTGACGCCACTTGTCTCACCTGCGCCAATTCCTCAGGATACGTCGCGCCTGTAACCAAACCGCAATTATCGTATTCACTCCACGACTGCACGGCCTCCGCCACTGCGAGATAGAGTGGGGTTCCCGCCAGGTTGCGCAAGTCCTGGAACTCCGGCGCGCCCGGATTGGACGTGCGGCATAGCACAAAGACGCCGTGCTCCGCACGACTGAGGAAGGGCTCCAGCGCCTCGGCGCCGAGATAAGGGTGCACGGTGGTGGCGTCAAATCCCAGCACGTCGAATATGGCCCTGGCGTAGTGGGCGTTCGTAGAGTCCATGTCGCCGCGCTTGGCGTCGTCAATAGCGATCACGTCCGGGGGAATGTGCTGCCGTACTGCTGCCAGCGCTGCCAGGCCCCACGCGCCCATGCTCTCGAAAAAGGCGGAATTGGGCTTATACGCGGCGGCGTATTGGTGGGTGGCAGCGATGAGTTCGCGGCAAAACGCGACCACACCGTCTTGGGTTGGCGGCAAACCTGCGGGCAAACGAGACAAATCAACATCCAGTCCGATGCAAAGCGCGCTGTTCTTGTCGCCGCACACTTGGCTGAGACGGGCGTTGAAAGACATGTGGTCTTGTTTCTCTTTCCGTTAGCGCAGGGTCAGCATGCGATAGCCGGCGTCTGCGAAGTGGCGCTGGCCCCACTGGCTGATGAGGTATTTGGAAAACTGCGAGAGGGTGATTGGATACTTCGTCTCCCGTGCGATGCCGACGTAATAGATGATGGGTCGGTGGACCTGCTCCGGTACCGGCGCCTGGATGACAATTCGGTCTGCTGCGTCAGCAATGGACGATGAGTAAAGCAGCGCGACGTCTACACTGCCGTCGTTGAGTTTCGCCGCCAATTCTCGCTCATCCTTGCTGCGCGACCGCTTAGGCGCGAGTGCATCCCACAGGCCAAGGTTATCCAAGGCTTGGTGGGAATAGATGCCGAGCGCGGATTGCTCCCAGTCGGCGATTCCCACGCGTTTCACGTCATCCCACAAGAGGTCTCTCGCGTTCGATACATCAAGGTCACTGTCGCGAACGGTGGCAATGACCAGCCAGTTAGACGCAATCGGCCGCATGCTGCCGATTTGCATGCGGCCTGCCTCGACAAGCGGGATGCCAAACGTGTCTCCACCGAGCAGGACTGCGTCGAAACGCTGGCCCCGCAAGATGCTTTTCATGATAGCGCCGGAAGCGGACAGCGAGAAGGAGAGCACCACGTGCGGGTTAGCGCGCTCAAAGTCGGCCTTGAGCGCGGGAACAGCCGGCGCGAGGCTCGCATCCGCCAGCACGGAGATCTGCTCGCGGTCGTCCGGTTCTAATAGCGATCGTATCCCAGCGAGAGGACCGCACGCGGCGGCCGCTGCTGCCAAGCTAAGCGGCGCTGCCGCTTTGAGAAGTGTACGCCGGTCGTTCATAGGGGACGTGCCGACCCGTTAAATGAAAAGCCCTCCTGTAGCCGTTGCTCCACAGGAGGCTGCGCGCATGCGTTTCCTTGTCCAACTCCTGGCAGTCCGCTGCCATCTCAATCCCATGATAGCATCGAATTCCCCGTCTGAGCAAGCGTATTTCGCCCCGGTATCAGTAGACGTGGACTTGACCCTTTCATAGTGCAGAATAGCATGTCGTTCCGAACGCAGCGTCGCATAGGGTTCGTCGAACGGGGTTCGTCGAACAGGGTTCGCGGAATCTAGAATTCCCCTCACGCTAATTCATCGTCGCGAATTCTATCCTGAGCTTGTGTAAGGGCCGTCCATGGTACGCCCCTTAGACAAGGATTGGACAGGCCGGCCCACCACGAACTGCTCATGCAGGTTCGAAGCAATCCTGCATGAGTCGCCGAGACTTTGCAGTGACCTTCTCAGATTAGCTGGGGCCAGTCGTGGCCGTGCTGCTGAAACTGCTCGCGCAGTGAGGTCAAGACGGCCGGCGGCAACGGCCCCGCCGCAACCTGTTCGATGTTGGCGTTTAGTTGGTCTATGCTATCGATCCCAACGATGGCCGTATCGAAGTAATCAAACGAGTGACAAAAGCGCAGCGCCAGCGCCACGCCGTCTGCCGGCGCGTCCGCCGGCATCGTGAAGTGCTGCGCGCGCTGCCAGTACTCGTCAGCGTAGCTATAAGGGGAGGCGGGTCGGTTGAAGGCCGCGTTGGCGATGGGGCGCTTGGCGATGATGCCCATGCCGGCGGCTGCGGCGGCAGGCAGGACCTCATCCAATCCGCTCTGATCGACCACGTTGAACGACGTGAGCAAGGTGGCAAACACCCCCATGCCAATGGCTTCCAGCGCCGCGTCGTTGTCGCCGCTGTAGCCGATGTAGCGCGTCTTGCCGGCTCGCTGGGCGTCCTGGAGGGCGCGCAGCACGTCTCCCTGGCGCAACACGTCAACTTCGCAGGTGTGGATGTGAACGAGGTCGAGGTGGTCGGTTTTCATGCGGCGCAGGGACTGGTCTATGCCTTGCGTAACCGCGGCGGCAGTCCATTCCGGTGCCGTAACTTCGCCCGCAGCGTGCCCGCACTTGGTAGTAAGCCAATACTCGTCGCGGCGGTGGCTAATGTACTTGCCGAGAGTCTCTTCGCTTTCGCCGTAACAGTCCGCCGTGTCGATGAAGTTCACGCCTTGATCGAGGAGCGCGTTGAGCAACAACTCGGCTTCTGCCGGAGAGCCAGCATCAGTGGCGATACGCGCAGCGCCGAAGCCCAACCAACTTACGTCCATGTCCGTCCCGCCAAGTCTGCGTCTCTCCATTCTCGAACTCCCATGGTCCACTAACGGTGTGGTTTGACCGCGCTGCACGGTGGTTCTTAAGTACGAATATGCTTGCCCAGCATATTGCCAGTTTTCTCACAAGGGTGCGTAGTTTGGGGTAATGGGTATTGGGAACATACCGGACGCTCGCGTATCCACAAGCGGGATCGACTAGGCAAGCACTCTCGACTTCTCGCTACGCTCGAAATGACATACGTTGGAGCACAACTTAGAGACCTGCCACATTGTGACTGTTCTTTCAATCTCAAACTTCCTTTGCCGCGGTCTTTGCTCGCCAAAATATACTCGGCATCTCCTCAACCGAAATCGGGCGCAAGCCGAGGGTCTTTGAAAGAGAACGTGACTCCAAGGGCGAGCAAAGACAGGGCGAGAGTGACAACAAAGAAAGGCAGGTACCCGGCAAGATCGATCAAAACGCCGCCGCCCACTGCGAACAGGCCGAGCATAGGTTGCGCCACTAAGAAGACCACCATCGTATACGTGCCCTTGTCTCCCGCGGGGGCAAAGTCCATCGCCAAATTTATGCGTGCAATCATCATGGTAATGAGCGCCGCATTGCCAAGAATCCAGGCTATGTAGAATGCCGGCTGCCAGGCAGGCAGCAAGAGCAGCAGAGAGATGAATAAACCAATGAGCGCGGCGCGCATGAGGAAACGGTGGCCCCGCCTATCGCCAAGCGATCCGCCCAACAGCGCGCCACAAGCGCTGGCGATGAATCCTACGGCGGCCAGCAACCCGGCGGCAGCCAGCGGCAAAGCCACTGCGTCAAAGGCATAGACGGAGTAGAAGTTTAGTACGGATTGAAAGAGGCCGGTCAAGGCAGCCACGATCAACAATCTCATGAAGTCCCGATGGCGCGCCACTTGATCGGTCAAGGCGCGCGTATACGCGCGGAGCGACTGAAACGACGTGCGCGGCGTCGTTGCCGGTTCAACTATGAGCAGAATCAGAATGTTGCCCAGAATCATGAAGGTTCCGCCGGCGATGAAGACCAGTGTGAAGTTCGTCGGCCAAGCCCAGGCCGTTAGCAGCCACGTTGCCATGAGTCCGCCTACAACGCCGTTTATGAGACTTACGGAGAATTGCCAGCCGCTCACGGTACCGTAGTGGCGGCCGAAGAGAATGCTCATCAGCTCGAACCCCGGGGCAATGATGGCCCCGAACGTCAGCCAAGTTAGGGCAAGCAAAGTAAACATTAGGAGGATGGCAATGGCAGGATGCTGCCAGAGTTGCCAAACTACAACGCCGATGAGTACGTAGAAGAGCCCAATTAGGGCACGTGAACCGGCAAGAAAGTGTCGCCGCGTCCGCAGCCTTTTATTCAGCATGGCGGCGGGTATCAAGGCAGGCAAAGAGGCGACGTGGGCGAGATACACCAAGCCGACAAGCGTTCGGGAATCGGTCAACTGCAGGAGCAGCGCGTTGATCACGGGCGGCGCCACAAAGGCGAGGCCGCACCCCCACACCGCCTCGCAACCCAAGAGAACGGAGAGGTTGCGGCGGTAGGTACGTTCAGTGGAAGGTACGTAGAAGAGCGAACGGAGCCAGAGCCCGACGCGGTTCACGGCACGTAATCCATCGCACGTATACGGTCAATTGTCTAGTACTAGCGCGCCCTCGGCTTACTTGTCGTCTTGGGGAATGGCGTGGGGGTAGTGGCCGCCTTTATCGTCAAACGGGCGGTGCTTCTCCGAGAGTTCGTAGCTTAGGATCTTCTCCATTGTGTCGCCCCAAACCCCTTGCTGGATGTCGGGCGGCACGCCGAGCACGTCCATGCAGTTGCGGTAGTCGTTCATCACGTCTTCCATCAGGAAGTACGGTACGTCGGTGCCAAAGATGATCTTCTCCCAGGCGTCGCGTCCCCAAGGATCGCGGTACTGGCTGTCGCGCCGCCACCAGAGAATCTTGCCCACGTCCTTGGGATCCAGCATCTTCAGCGTTGAACCGGTGATGTCCATGTAGAGGTTGGGATTCCAGCGCAGTACCATGCCGCCCTCGTACCACCAGGGGTTGCCGAGATGGGCGCCAATCATAACGAGTTCGGGTACCTGTCGCGCGATGTAGTCGAGGTGCACCGGCATCATGCGGCCGGAGTGAACGTCGTTCTCTATGTCATTGGCGTGGCGCGCGACGATACCCTGGTGAAAGAGGATCGGCATTTCCAGGTCGGCCGCTTTCTGATACGTGGGTAAGTAGGAGCGGTCGTCGTAGGCTTTGCGGGTCTTTATGAACTTCAGTCCCTTGAAGCCGTTGTCATAGAGCTGCTGCACGGTGTCTACGGCATTGGGGTCCAACGCAGGGTCCAGCCAGCCAAAGCCGACGAGCTTATCCGAGTGTTTCTTGATGGCCTTCTCGATTTCAACGTTTGAGCTTCCCGGTCCGGTCGTGCTGGTAGCCAGCAAGACTGTTTTGTCAACACCTAACTTAGCCATGGTGTCGATGAGCTTGTCGGCGTAGTCTGCTTCTTGACCGAGGTGATGATGGGCGTCTATGACCACGGATGTACCTCCAAAGGGTTATACATGTTTGCTTGCGTACCAAGGGCGATTATATATCATTGAGCGCTCTCCTAGAATCATTGTGTTTACACGGCATAAAGCTCCGATGGAGAGAAATGTATTTGGGGTGGTAGTGGTTTGCCCCGCAGAGTAGGGCGGGCTGCCCGCGCCGCATTGATTCGGAATACCGAGGAGAAGGCCAAGTCTTGCCGCAGCGGCTGCCAGGGTCAATTGCCGGAGGCACGTTGCGCGTGATTTCTCTCACTCATGCGCGGTGGTGGGTCAGTGGATAGAGAGGGCGGCGCCACAAACCATTCATGCTTCGACAGGCTCAGCGCGAACGGTTTGTGGGGCTGGTTGCGAGTGGTTCGACAAGCTCAGCGCGAACGGTTTGTGGGACTGGTTGCGAATGGTTCGACAAGCTCAGCACGAACGGTTTTTAGGGCTGGTTGCGAATGGTTCTTGGGCTCAGCGCGAACGGTACGTGGGGCTGGTTGCGAATGCTTCGACAAGCTCAGCACGAACGGTTTAATAGGCTCAGCACGAATGGCTTGAGGGCTTAGATGGATCGGCACAAGAGGCCAAGTGCGAACAGATACTGGGGCTCAGCGCTTACGGTTCCTGCGACCTAATGGGAACGGCTCTTGGCGCTTAGCGCGAACGGCACTTGAGGCCCGGTTCTGAAGGGTTGAGCGATAGGGGGGAGATTCTTACAGGCTGTTGCAGCCGCAAGGCCCAAGGTGAACAGAATCATGAGGTGTAAGGATGGACTTTACATCAGACCATCTTGCATGTGAATAATTGAAGAAACTGTTTATTGCAGTTACTATTTGCAAAAAGTAATCTTGGCTGGTACCATAGCAAGCGTGTGTTTGCTAAGAGAGCAAGGGGCTACTCGTGTCAGCGATTGTAGTGGAAGACTTGCAAAAGTCGTATGGTGACCTCAAAGCGGTTGACGGCTTGAGCTTCACTGTGGCGCAGGGGGAAGTCTTTGGCTTGCTGGGTCCCAACGGCGCCGGCAAGACCACGACGGTTGAGATACTCATCGGATTGCGCGAGCGGGATGGAGGCAGCGTGCACGTCGCGGGGTTCGATCCGGCGCAAGAGGGTGATGCGGTAAAGGCGCACATTGGCGTGCAACTGCAACAGACGCAACTCTACCCGCTGCTCAGCGTGGAAGAGATATTGGGTTTGTTTGCCAGCTTCTACAGCAATAGCAGGCCGGTCGCTGACCTGCTTGCGTTGGTGGGGTTGCACGACCGCCGCAAGGCAAAGTACCAGCATCTCTCCGGCGGCCAGAAACAGCGGCTTTCGCTGGCGTTGACCCTCATCAACGATCCGGAACTCGTGTTTCTCGATGAGCCCACAACCGGTCTCGATCCCCAGGCCCGCCGCGCCCTCTGGGACATCGTGGAGCAAATGCGCGAACAGGGAAAGACGGTCTTGCTCACCACCCACTACATGGAAGAAGCGGAGGTCTTGTGCCAACGAGTAGCCATTATCGATCACGGCAAGATACTGGCGCTCGGCACGCCCCGCGAATTGGTAGACGAATACGTGCCGGAAAGGGCCATCGAGCTGCCGCTCTCCGACAATGTGGCGCCAAGCCGTCTGGAGTCTTTGCCAGCCGTTACTCACGTTGACGTGAAGGATGGGTCGGCCGCCATACACACGATGAATCTACGGGAGTCATTGACGGCAATCTTGGAAGAATCGGGTGAAACCGCTGTAAGCCTGGATAATCTGCGAATTCAGCGCGGCACGCTAGAGGACGTATTCCTTCAGCTCACGGGAAGGACCATCCGCGAATGAAAGCGCTGGGGACGCTCACCTATTACACCGGCATCCAATTCGCACGCGACAAAGTGGCGCTCTTTTGGACTTTGGCCTTCCCCGTGGTGTTGATGGTCATAATAGGATTTGCGTTTGGCGAGTCCGGCACGGCGTCGTTGCCGGTGGGCCTGGTCATTGAAGACCGGGGTCCGGCCGGGCAGGCTGTGGCCGGGGCGCTCGCAGGGATAGCTCTGTTCGAGGTCTCAACCGGTTCGCAGGAAGAGGAACTGGCGGCTCTCAATAAGGGAGACCGACGCGCCGTTTTTGTCATCCCGGCAGACTTAACAGCCGCGTGGCAACGACGTGAGTTGGCGACGGTCCAAGTTCATCTTGACGCCAGCCAGCAACAATCTGCGGGAACGGCGTTGAGCATCGTGCAGCAGGTGGTTGAGGGTGTGCAACGCGAGTTCACGCAACAACCGAGTTTGGTGGCCATCGAAACCCACTCGGTGCAGGCCAAGCGCTTTCGCCCTATTGATTATATAGCGCCGGGCATACTGGCGCTCTCGGTGGCGCAGCTCGGTCTCTTTGGCGCGACAACTCTGGTGGAACAACGGCAGCAACGGCTCCTACGGCGTCTGCAAGCTACTCCGGTATCGCGTTGGATGGTGCTGCTCAGCATGATAATCGTGAGCCTCATCACGGCGTTCGTGCAAACAGGCATTCTGCTGGGGGTTGCGCTGGCGCTCTTCCGTATACAGGTAGTTGGGTCTTGGCTTGCGATAATTGGCATCGTCGTGTTCGGCACGCTGTCGTTCATAGCTCTCGGCTACGTGTTTGGCGCGATCGCGCCCAGCGCCCAAGCGCTCATAGCCATTGTGCAGATGGTGCAGTTTCCTATGATGTTTCTCTCAGGCGCGTTGTTCCCGCTCGACTTTCTGCCTGAGTTCTTGCACCCCATTGCCGTGGTGCTACCGCTTACGTATCTGGCCGACATTCTGCGCCAGATCATGGTGGATGCGACCCCATATGCGTCAATCATGCAAGGGCTTGTAATCCTGTTACTCTTCATGGTGGCGTCCGCACTGTTTTCCTGGCGCTTCTTCCGTTGGGAGTGATTCGTATTAGCCGGATGCCTGGTGCGGCGGGTAGGCTTAGACCATATTTCATGTGTGTTCGCGTCGCGGTCGTCGACATGGCCCCTGTGGTGCTCTGGCTGCCTCATCTCCTGCCTATTTCCCTTTCTCAGCCACCTAGCTGTCACGGATTAATGCGTATGCAGATCATGCGCAGACCACCCCTGTCTACCAAGCATCCCGCCGGAGGAGACTTTTGCAACAGGCTCGCCGATTCTGGGTACCTTTGACAGCATGCCCTTTCTATATGCTGTCAAGTCACTTCTCCTACTGGAGCGTATCGGCTGCCTGCGCCGCGTGTATGGGTGAACAACGAGGATGAGCGCAAGGGAACGCAAGGCCCTCGGGGATGAGGGAGAAGATATCATGCCCTAGCACAGGAGCGAGAGCCTGCGAGGGGTGAAAAGAGCATGGCTGGCGTGGTTGAAAGCTGGTGGCAAGTTCCTTGACATTGCGGGGGGAGGGTAGTACTATGCTCGCAGCAGTGGCGAGGAAGGGATACTTTGTATCTCGAACTCGTTCATATGGGAAGTGTCGGGTAGAAGACTGATGGAGGTCAGAGCCATGGCAGCGAGCTTCAGAACGATTACGCGACGACAGGTGCTTGCAGCAACGGTAGGAGCGGCAAGCGCCTTGACACTGGCAGCGTGCGGCGCAGTACCTGCAGCACCGCCCGCCGAGGCTCCGAAAACTGAGGGGAAGCCAGTGCCGGAGGCAACGGCGCCCCCGGAGACTGGGGTGAGGGAAATCACCATCTCTAACTATCACAGTCCGGAAGATCCGCGCTGGAAAGCCCTCTCGGAGACATATCGCATCGGCGAGGAGGCGCTGGGGATCAAGATCAACACTACGCCTGAATACCGTGAGGTGAACACGAAGCGCGCCACCGAGTTTGCGGCGGGAACCACCACCGTTGACATCACGTACAACCAGCTCAACTGGTTTCTCCCCTGGGGCCTCAGCGGCATGCTTGTGGACCTCAACCCGTATTTCTCTAAAGGTCCACGCGAGAAGGCAGATTACTTTACCACAGATTTGGAAGCATGGGGTTGGGGAGGCAAGTTGTACGCGCTGACGTTCCAATTCGGCGGTGAGTGCTTCATGTTCAACCGGCAACTCTTCGACAATGCTGGACTCAATTACCCCTCCAAAGACTGGACCTACGATGACCTGCTGGAAATGGGTCGCAAACTGACCAATCCGGATGAGAAGCGCTACGCTGTGCGGGTGTCGCAGAACCACATCTTCTACATGCATGGCACCTATGTCCTCAATTTCGGTGGGCCACTCCTGGATGAGAAAAAGGAAAAAGCCCTCTTCGGCGAAGATCCGGGCGCCATTGCAGGTACCCAGTACAATGTTGACCTGCACCTCAAGCATCAGTTCACACCGCCCGCTGAGCTGCGGGAGGAACTCCCGCAGGGTCAGAGTTACCTGGAGGCAGGGTTTGTGGCCATGGAGGACAACGGCATCTTTCGCCACAACACGATCCGGAAGTTTCTGGGAGAGAACCTGGACTTTGCGCCACCGCCAAAGGGCGTCAACCAGCGGGCAGCCGTGCTCGGTAATGCGTATTCCATTTTGTCACTGTCCAAGGTCCAAGACCTGGCCTGGGACTTACTGATGTGGCTACACTCTGAACAGGGATTCCTGGAAACGCCGCAGTTCGGCGCCATCGCGTGGCCGCCGGTGGTCACATATGCCAAGCATCCCAAGTGGTTGGAGCCGTTCGAGGGCACCCGGGTGCTCGACGCGGTAGATGTTTGGGAAAGCGGCGGCCATACGTCCGGCGTGCTGCCTGAGCGTGGCGAGGTACTCAAGGTCGCGAGAGCGGAAATGGGAAGTATGATCAAGGGCGAGACCACGGTGCCGGAAGGGCTGCGGACCATGGCAGACCAAATGAACTCGATCCTCGCGCAGCGCCCCCCTGAGTGGCGACAGTAGATCACTTGGAGGAGACGGCGCTCGGTTGCGGTTCGTTCCCAATCTAGCATGGACATGAGTCATCACGAATAGAATGAGTCGAACAGTTGCACATCACAGAGGAGTGTGTGATGGCGAAGGTAGTTAGTGCAGAGGCGCTTGCGCTTGAGGGCGGCCCGAAGTCTGTGACTGCGCCGATGAATGATCGTTGGGAGAAAGTGGGCGCGCTGGAAAAACAGTATGTGAATGCTGTTCTCGACAACTACGGCAGCGCCTACGATGAGATCGAGAAGTTTGAGGCACAGTTCCGGGAATTCGTCGGCACGCGCTATGCCCTCGCCCATTGCAATGGCACTTCCACCATCCACGCGGCGGTTTTTGCCTCTGGCGCCCGCCGGGGGAAAGAGGTCATCGTGCCGTCGGTTACCTGGCACGCCAGTATCACGCCTATTCTGCACTGCAATGCCACGCCAGTGTTCTGTGACATTGATCTGGAGACATTCTGCGCAGATCCAGAAGATGTGCGACGCAAAATCACGCCGAACACATGTGCCGTCATCGTTACTCATGTCTACGGGAATCCGGCTGACATGGATGTCTTCCGCGAGATTGTGGAAGGAACAGACATTCTTCTGATTGAAGATGCATCTCATGCCCACGGAGCACTGTGGGCGGGGAAGCCGGTCGGTTCGCTCGGAGACATCGGATGCTTTAGTTTGCAGGGCGGTAAGGCGGTCACTGGCATTGAGGCTGGCGTTGCCACAACAAACGATGCCGATCTCTATGACCGGATGCTGGCCCTTGGGCACTATGGCCGTACCGAGCGTCTCTGGCAGACCGAGCGATTCAAGCCACTGCGCAATATGGGGCTCGGCGTCAAGTATCGGGCCAATCCGCTCGGTATGGCGATGGCGCGCGCGCAACTTGAGCGCCTCCCCGAACTAAATGAAAAGCGCTTAGCATGGTTCAGCAAACTCGACACCCTCCTAGAGCCAGTGCCAGGCGTCTATCCGCAGAAATCATACCCCACGGCTACACGTGGTGGCCTTTTGCTCTATGCTGGAGTGATTGATTCCGAAGAAATCGGTGCGCCGGTTGATGCGGTGCTCAAGGCACTCGTCGCCGAAGGGGCACGCATAGCTCCTGCCATCACGCCATTCGGCTACGGTGTGATGCATCTGGAGCCGCTCTTTGATGATTTTTCATTTGAAGGATTGGGTGGTCCGTGGGGCGATTTGCTACCGGAAACCCGGCGGCCCTTGCAGCGTGGCGCATTGCCGGTCAGTGAGCGTGTTCATGATACGTTCTTCCGGCTCTCCACTCCGGTAGACCCAAGTGATGAGTGGGTAGAGCAGACGGCTGTGGCCTTCCGTAAAGTAGTAGGTCAGGGTCCGCGGCTGGCGGAAGTGGTGGCAAAGACAGGGTAAGGAAACGCGCTTGCCACATAGGGGGCTAACTGCCAATAGTTGCCGACCGCAGAGCGTTGCGTTCTATAGCTCTCGGCTACGTGTTTGGCGTGATCGCGCCCAGTGCCCAAGCCCTCATAGCCATTGTGCAGATGGTGCAGTTTCCTATGATGTTTCTCTCAGGCGCGTTGTTCCCGCTCGACTTTCTGCCTGAGTTCTTGCACCCCATTGCCGTGGTGCTGCCGCTTACGTATCTGGCCGACATTCTGCGCCAGATCATGGTGGATGCGACTCCATATGCGTCAATCATGCAAGGGCTTGAAATCCTGTTACTCTTCATGGTGGCGTCCGCACTGTTTTCCTGGCGCTTCTTCCGTTGGAGACCTTTGCATAACCCCACCTTCAGGCAGGGGCACTCCCTCTCCTTGGGGATGTATAGACCGGGTTGATGGGTAACACTTGTTCGGGTTGATGGGTTACACCTATAGGCATGGAGAATCTTGCAGCAGGAGGATGACCATGCCGTGGAAGGTGGAAACGCGTATGTCTGCCCGGGAAGAGTTTGTTGCGCTGGCCGCTAGTGGCGCAGTGCGTATGAGCGAATTGTGTGGTCGGTTCACCATCAGCCGCAAGACCGGCTACAAGTGGTTGCGGCGGTACGCGTCGGGGGGAGCGCAGAGCCTGCGTGACCGTTCGCACCGCACGCACTCCTGTCCGCACCGCACGCGCCCGGCGCTGGAGGAGCGCATCATCGCGCTGCGCCAGGTGCACCCCACCAAGGGCGCGCATGTGCTGGCCAGAATGCTGCAGGACCAGGGGGTCACCGACGTGCCGGCCAAGAGCACCATCCACACTATTCTCAAACGCCATGGGCTCATCGATCCCACAGAGAGCGCCAAGCACACCCCCCACGTGCGCTTCGAACGACCCCAGCCCAACGAGCTGTGGCAGCTGGACTTCAAGGGGCATTTCGTCATGCAGCACGACCGCTGCCATCCGCTTACCCTCCTGGACGATCATTCCCGCTTCAACCTCGCCCTGCAGGCCTGCGCCAACGAGCGGGGAGAGACGGTCCAAGACCGCCTCACCGCTGTCTTTCGCCGCTACGGCGTGCCGCAGGCCATGCTCATGGACAACGGCTCACCCTGGGGCAATGCCAGCGCCCAGCCCTTTACACCCCTCACCGTCTGGCTCATGCACCTGGGCATCAGCGTCCTGCACAGCCGACCCTACCATCCCCAGACACTGGGGAAACTCGAACGCTTCCACCGCTCGCTGAAGAGCGAACTGCTGCAGGGGCGCACCTTCACCGACTTGGACCACTGCCAGCTCGCCTTCGACACCTGGCGCGACTTTTACAACCTCGAACGTCCTCATCATGCCCTGGATCTCGACACTCCCATCACCAGATACACGCCTAGTCCGCGGCCTTTCCCTGAAACCTTGCCTGCCCTCGCCTACGCTCCCGACGACCTGGTGCGCAGCGTCGATGTCTCCGGCCGCATCTCCTTCCAGGGCAGCAGGCACCGTGTGGGTAGGGCCTTCACCCACAAACAGGTCGCCCTCAGACCCACCCAAACCGCTGGCGTGTGGGACGTGCACTTCTCCATACAACGCATCAAAACCATAGACCTCAGAGAACAAAATGTGTAACCTATCAACCCGAACACCTGTTACCTATCAGCCCAGTCTGTACACCCGTCGAGGGAGAGGGGACTTTCTCACTCCGGCAAGGGTCATGCAAAGGTCTCCAGCGGGAGAGGGAACTCTATCTAGCGCCCCACGGCATAGGGGACCATCGTCCTGGGGGAAGCCACGCCCTCGATCACGCCGGTATCGGGATCGAAGCGAACACCAGTGACCTGACCATGCGCCCAATCACCTCCCACGACGATCTCATGGCCTCTGGCCTCCAATTCTGTGCGCGTCTCCTCCGGTATGCGGCCCTCCACCACCAACCGTTTCGGATAGGCAGCGCGCGGATAGAAGGAACTCGGGAAATGCATGCTGTGGAAGGTCGGCGCGTCTATTGCCTCTTGCAGATTCATGCCAAAGTCCGCCACGTTGAGGAAGAATTGCAACGTCCACTGGTCTTGCATATCGCCGCCCGGCGTGCCGAAGACCATGTGGGGGCGTCCGTCCTTCATGGCCAGCGACGGCGTCAACGTCGTGCGCGGACGCTTGCCCGGCATGAGCGCATTGGGATGGTCGGGGTCGAGTGAGAACATCTGGCCGCGCGTGCCCAGCGGGAAACCCAGCCCTTCGACAACTGGCGAGGACGGCAACCAGCCGCCGCTTGGCGTAGCGGAGAACATGTTACCCTCTGCGTCAATTACATCGAGATGCGTAGTGTCGTAGGCATAGAACGACGGATCGCCGGGCTGTCTTTCCAATGTGGTTGGCGGCACACCGCCGGGCCGCAACTCTGGCGAAGCAACTGCGGGATCTATCAGCGCGCTGCGTTCCGCTGCGTACTCCTTATCCAAGAGACGGTCGAGGGGCACGTTCACAAACGCCGGGTCGCCGTAATAGGTCTCCCGGTCCGCAAAGGCCAACTTCGCCGCCTCTACCACCGTGTGTACGTAATCTGGCGAATTGTGGCCGAGCGCGGCCAGGTCGTACTGCTCGAGCAGCGTGAGTTGCTGCAGGAACACGGGCCCTTGGCACCAGGGGCCGCACTTATAGACGTCTAGGCCGCGATAGTTGACGGTGACCGGCTGTTCCACCTTGGTGCGAAAAGCGGCGAAGTCTTCTTCGGCAATCAGGCCGCGGTGGGTTGCACCGCTGGCATCGAGCACTTCCGTGTTTGACGCAAACGCGGCGGCCTTGGCGGCCACCTCGCCGCGATAGAAGTAGTCGAGCACCGCGCGCAGGGCCGCTTCACGACCCCGATGCTGCTCCTGCATCTCGACGTCTATGGCCTTTTGAAAAGTACGCGCCCAGTCCGGCTGCCGCCAAACGGAGCCGATCTCAGGAACGGCGCCGTTACTCAGAAACGCCTCTGCCGACGTCGGCCATCGTGTGCGAAACTTCTCCGCGTGGTTGCCTATCGAGCGGTGCAATTCCGGGTACATGGGAAAGCCTTCGCGCGCCATGTCCACCACCGGCCCGAGCGTCTCTTTGAGGCTCAAGCGCCCGTACCGCAGCAGCGACGTTACCCACGCCCCAAACGCGCCCGGCACCGTGGCCGGCAAGAAGCCGTCGCCGGGGATGAGGTCCAAGTTCTGTGCGCGAAACCAGTTGATGGTCGCGCGCTTGGGCGCAATTCCCTGTCCGTTGACGGCAACAATCTGGGGCCCGTCAGCGCCGGCGCGGTGAATGAGGATGGGACTCTCACCGCCGATGCCGTTGGATTGCGGCTTCAGCATATTGAGCGCAAAGCCTGCGGCCACACCGGCATCTATGGCGTTGCCGCCGTTCTCCAACACGCGCATACCGATTGCCGTCGCTAAGTAGTGTCCCGTTGTCACGACACCGAACGTGCCCATGATTACGGGGCGTGTGGTAAACTCCGCCATTGCTTTCATTTACTCCTTATGCCGGCGGCGCGCTCCGTGGCCCGCGAATTGCCTCCGCCACGAGCGCTTGGCTGGCTGTTATGTTCAAGAATTTTGCAAGAATTACTGCAATGAACGTAGCATGCCACTCATAAATCCGCAAACAACGTCGCACGTAGTCAGTGAACTCTCGTCAATGGTACGATTGGGCGAGTAACCTACCAAGTAGTAGAGCCATTCGTTCCAATGAAGCCGCCTAACACCCCGCCATTGCCCCGGACGCCCATCGACCTAGGAGACAACTTGCGCCTGCGCTTTGCCGTGCCCGATGACTTCGACGATTGGGTGGACTTCAACGAACGCATGCGCGAATACGATCCGTCGTCGAACCGCATTGGCGTTTGGGCCCACGAGCTTATGTCCGGCAGGCATCCCACGACCAGGGCCGGCGACTTTACCGTGGTTGAAGACACGCGCACCGGCCAGATTGTCTCTTCGCTGTGCCTGATACCGCAGACGTGGTCGTTCGGCGGCATCCCGTTCGGCTGCGGCCGCATCGAGCAGGTGGGCACCGATCCGCTCTACCGCAGACGCGGCTTGATCCGTGCGCAGATGGACGTCATCCACGCGCTCAGTGCGGCCAAAGGCGAACTAATGCAGGCTATCACGGGAATCCCCTGGTATTACCGCCAATTTGGCTATGAATACGCCCTTGATCTCTACCACGGCCGCGTGGTGCGCGTGTCGCCCTCAAACCCAGAGACCACCACGCAGTATCGTGTGAGACCGCTGACAGAATCCGACCACTCATTCGTCCGCGCTGTGTATGCGCATGCCGCTCAGCAGCAGCCCTTGAGCGTGGTACGCTCCGACGCGCACTGGGAGTGGGAGTTCTCCGGCCGCACCACAGACAGCGAGGTCTACAGGAAGTGGCTGGTCATAGAGGACAAGGCGCAACGGCCGGCCGGCTTCATTCAATACCACCCGCTCCCAAGCTCCTCGGAGCCGAAACCGTGGCGCTTGGTTGTGCGCCAATGCGCGCTTGCGCGGGGCGTCAGTTACCTGAACGTCATGCCTGACCTCCTAACGCAACTTCCTGGGTATGTTCACTCGCTGAGCAACTCCGGCGCAGGTGAAGCGCAAACGCAACCAGGCGAGATTGTGTTCATGCTGGGACGCGAAGATCCCGCCTACGCCATGTTGCCAAACCTGGCAACATCCTCGCTCCAGGGCTACGCCTGGTACCTGCGGGTTCCAGATCTTGCCATCTTTCTTCGCCACGTGCGCTCAGCACTGGAAAAGCACCTCTTGGGAACGCCCGCGGAAAGTTACACCGGCGCGCTCACCTTGAATTTCTTCGGCTCCGGCCTGCGGCTCGACTTCGACCGGGGAAAGATCACGGAGATCGGATCCTTGACTAATCAGGACATTGAGTCCGGCGATGCCAGTTTCCCCGACTTAACCTTCCTGCAATTGCTCGGCGGTCGCAGCACCTATGCCCAACTCAAAGAGAGCTATCCTGATTGCAGCGCCACACCCGCGGCCCAAGCCCTGCTCGCCGCGCTCTTTCCGCCCTTTACGGGAAATCTCTGGCACTCGGATTAGGATTCTATTGCAGGGGGGTTACGACGGTGATCGCCGCGAAACGGGAAGGAGGCGCCAGGGGAAGCGGTCTCCGCGAGTGCAGCCAAGTACGTAGAAAGCTTACTGCGCAGTGTAGCCGCCGTCCACCGGCAGCGCGGCGCCGGTTACAAACGACGCCGCATCGGAACACAACCACACCACCACCTCAGCAATCTCTTCCGGACTGGCAAACCGGCCGTTCGGTTGCGAAGCCAAGAGTCTCTCGCCAACGTGCGGGTTACGCGTCACGAGGGTCTCGAGCATGGAGCTAAGGACCGCGGCCGGACAAATGCAATTGACCCTGACGCCGTGCGGCGCGTACTGCAGCGCCGCCGTTTTCGTGAGGCCCACCACCCCGTGCTTGCTGGCGGCATAGGCCGGACTGTGTTGGCTGCCCACCAGCCCCGCCACCGATGACACGTTGACGATGGCGCCGCCGCCCAGTCGCATCATCTCCGGAATTTCATACTTCATGCTCAACCAGACACCCTTGAGGTTGACGCCCATGACGTCGTCCCAATCGTCTTCGGTAAAGTCGATCATGGACGCGCCACTGCCCAGCACACCGGCATTGTTGAGCGCGAAGTCCAGGCTGCCAAAGGTTTGCATAGCAACGGCCACCATTGTTTCAACGTCGGCGGCGACGCGCACGTCGGCCTTGACGAATGCGGCTTCCACGCCCGTTGCCGTGACAAGCTGGGCAGTTTCTTCACCACCCACGACATCAACGTCCGCGAGTACGACGCGCGCCCCCTCGCGGGCAAATCTCAGTGACGTTGCTCGCCCGATTCCCGCTGCTCCACCCGTAACTATTGCAACCTTGCCGGCAAGTGAACCAGGCACGCTGCTGCTCCTTGTAAGCCCTCTTTGCAATGACGCCTTAGTACGAACCTTGCACTAACAGGGCGATTATTGAATCAGCTCGAGTTCCGGCGTCTCGAGAGAACTGCCGAACAACTCGCCTATCACGGGCCGCACTAACTCCCAATCCGGCAACAAGACGAACGCGCCGCCTTCTGTCACGTAGTCATAGACTAACGGCGGCTCGATGACCCGTGCCTTCACCTCTATGTCGCGCAGTAGGTAGAGGTCGCGGAGGAGTATGAGCTGCTCGGCAAGTGTAAGGTCTGTCTCGATGATTTCATTGAAGCGCTCGAATAGGAACGGGAACATGAGGATCATTTCGTCCGCAAAGAGCGCGGTACGGGCAGACTGAATGACGTTCTGCTGACGGCCCATGCGCTTGAAGTCATTGTCCGGATGCCGTGTGCGTGCATAGATCAACGCCGTATCGCCGTCCATATGCTGAAGACCTTCTGGGATAAAGATTCGCGTGAACCCGTAGTCCCTGGTGGGGTAGGAATTGTCGATCAAGTCCTTTGCAACCGTCACGTCAATACCGCCAAATGCATCGATGAGCGCCACAAAGCCCGTAAAGTCGACTGCAGCCACCGCATGCACGGGCACGTCGAAGACTGATTCGATAGTTCTGCGGGCCAATGCGCCGCCGCTGCCCTCGTAGACCTCGCCAAACAAATACGCAGCGTTGATGCGATACCAGCCGTAGTCCGGGATAGGCACCCACAGGTCGCGCGGAATCGAAAGCAATGAAAGCGAGCGGGTCTTGCGCTCAATGCTGAGCAGCATGATGACGTCGCTGCGGGAACTCTCGTCCGGCTGCCGCCGGTCGAGACCGACGAGCAAGACGGTGAAGCGGTCGCCGGACTGCAAGTTTGGATGTGCGGTATCGGCCCGGGCGATTGCCAGGGAAAGCGGCGCCAGCGCGCTAACGACCACTAATCCAACACAGAGCGCGATACGACGAAGAGGCACTATGTGACGCTGCAGATTGACCGCCGGGACAATCACGTGGCCGACTTCCGAATTGGCGCGGTGCCCAGCAGCGCCTCTATCTCGTCCTCCACCTGCGGCGTCAACGCGATCTTGTCATGCATATCTATGCGCACGTGCCTGCCATTGAGAATGATCCGCAGCGCCATCCATGTATCGCCGGGATTGCGGGTCAAGACATTGGCAAGCCGCTGCAGCCGGCCTAAGTCCTGCGCATCATCCGCAGTGCGCTGCAACACTATCTCAACCTCAGCCCGCCTGGGTTCTACAATGTCCTCAGCAGTCTGGACTTCCGGTTCAGGTTCGGCGACAGGCTCCTGGATAGCCTCGCCTGTCGTTGCAGCTTCCGGCGCTTCTACCTCTTCGCTTTCAGCGGCCGCAGCCTCGCTGACCACAGTGGCAGGCTCCGCCGAATCACCGTTGCTATCCAGCACCCATTCAGGCAGTCCGCCTTCACCTACCTGCGGCGGAACATTCGGGTTGACTGCAACCGTTACCGGCGGCAACGCATCCGGCTCCCGTCGTTCTCCGGCCGCATCGTCCAGAGAGCGTACGCTCTCTGCGAGTAGTCGCAGCACGTCATCGCGGCTGTCCTGCTCCACGCGCCCCAACACTGCGACAAAATTGCCGTTCTCGAGCAAAGCAGCTTGCTCCGCATAGAGCTTGGGAAAGACCGTAACGTCGACGTGTCCTTTGTCATCTTCAAGAGCGAGCATCGCCATGTTCTGTCCCTTGCGGGTAAAGATCTTGCGCACAGATTCGATGCGCCCGGCCACGGTAACGCGCTTGCCCTCTTTTTCCCGCGTAATCTCTGCCGTGGTAGTATCAGCGGCCGCGCGCATCTGCTCGACATGCTGCTTGAGCGGGTTCTCAGACAGATAATCGCCGAGCAGTTCCTTCTCCCAGATGCCCTTTTCTTCGGGTGTCGCTGAGTCCACCTCCGGCAGCGAGAAGCTCGTGAGCATAGCCGCCTGCTCTTCGCCCAAGAACGTCTCGAAGAGCGTAGGACCTTGGTTACTCAAGTTCTGCGCCTTCTGCGTGGCTGCCAACACGTCCTCCAAACCGGCGAGGAGCGCTGCCCGGTCCCCCATGCCGTCCAGGGCGCCGACCTTGATGAGACTCTCAAGCGCCCGGCGGTTCACCGCCCGCTGGTCTATTCGTACACATAAGTCATAGAGGTCTTGGTAGGCGCCTTCGGCGCGCTGGGCGGCAATTGCCTCCGCCGCGGCTGTACCCACGTTCTTGACAGCGGCAAGCCCGAAGTAGATGGCGCCCTCTTTGATGGAAAAGTTGGACTCGCTCTCGTTCACATTCGGCGGCGCCACCGTCGCTTCCAAGCGGCCGCACTCGCGCACCGCTTCAACAATTTTGTCGGTATTGCCGACTTCAGTGCTCAGGACCGCCGTCATATACTCCGTGGGGTAATTGGCCTTGAGATAGGCAGTCTGGTAGGCAATCGTGCCGTAGCACGCCGCATGCGCTTGATTGAAACCGTATCTGGCAAAAGGCTCAAAGTCGTTGAAAATGGCCTCCGCGAGGTTCTTCGACAAACCCTTCTCTACAGCCCCTTGCACAAACCGCTCGCGATGCTCCTGCAACTCGTGGGCGATCTTCTTGCGGACGGCGTAGCAGAGCTTGTCGGCTTCGGCCAGGGTGTAGCCCGCCACCGCTTGCGCCACGGCCATTACGTCCTCTTGATAGACCATAATGCCGTACGTAGACTCCAGCACCTCCGACATCAGCGGATGCCGTGCCGTCGCCTGCTCGCGGCCATGCCGCCGCGCGACGTACTGCGGAATGTAGGCCATGGGACCCGGCCGGTATAGCGCTACCAGCGCCATCACGTCTTCAATGCGGTCCGGCTGCAACTCCTTTACGTACCGCCGCATGCCATCGGACTCCAACTGGAACACCCCGGTCGTCTCTCCTGAGGAAAGCAGGGCAAACGTCTTGGCATCGTCCAGCGGGATCTGCTTGAGGTCAATGGTCTCGCCGCGCGTCTCAGCAATAAAGCGCACGGCCCGGTCGAGCACGGTGAGGTTGCGCAGGCCGAGGAAGTCCATCTTGAGCAGACCGATCTTCTCGATGGCATTCATTTCGAACTGGGTCATGACGCCGTCATCGCCAATGTTCCGCTGCAACGGGACGTACTCGGTGAGCGGCTCACGCGAAATCACCACGCCGGCGGCGTGGGTCGACGCATGGCGGGCAACGCCTTCCAAGCTCTGCGCCAGGTCAAGCAAGCGCTGCACCTGGGGGTCGTCCCCTATGAGTTGCTGCAGATCAAGCGACTCCTTAAGCGCTTCATCCACCGTAGACATCATGGGCACCAATTTCGCGACGCGGTCAACCTCGCCGTACGTCATGCCGAGCGCCCGCCCCACGTCGCGCACCGCGGCGCGCGCTTTCATCGTGCCGAACGTGATGATTTGCGCGACGTGATCGGACCCGTACTTCTCCGTCACATAGTTGATTACTTCATCGCGGCGCACGTCCATGAGGTCGACGTCAATATCCGGCATGGTGTAGCGGGAGGGATTGAGAAACCGCTCGAAGATGAGACCGTAGTGCAACGGATCTATATCGGTAATACCGGCCGTGTAGCATACCAGGCTGCCTGCCGCCGAACCCCGCACCGTGGTCGGTATCCCTTGCTCTTTCGCCCAGTTCACAAAGTCCGCTGCAATCAGGAGATACGAGGAAAAACCCATATCACCGATCACGTCCAGCTCATATTCCAGTCGCTCTTTGGCCGCGGCATCAGCATCCGGATAGAGGATTCCCAAGCCTGCGGTGCAGCGCTCGTGCAGATACGAGCGGGCGGTATGGCCTGCCGGCACCTCGAAGTGCGGCAGTATGCGCTGATCGAGGACCAGCTCCACGTTGCACGCTTCCGCAATCTTCATGGTGTTCGTCAGGGCTTCAGGCAGCTCGGCGAACCTATCCCACATCTCGTCGGCGCTGCGCAAGTAGAATTCATCTGATTCCAAGCGCATGCGGTTGGCGTCATTCACGTTGCTATTCGTCTGGATGCACATGAGCACGTCGTGGGCCCCGGCATCCTCGCGGCGGGTAAAGTGCCCGTCGTTCGTGGCGACCAGCGGCAGGTCGAGGTCCCGCGCCAGCTTGACGAGCTTGCCGGTGAGTTCCCGCTCCCAATCCATATCGTGGTCTTGCAGTTCGATGTAGAAGTCTTCCACGCCAAACAGATCGCGGTAGAAAAGCGCCGTATCGCGCGCACGCTCTTCGTTGCCGTCCCGCAACGCGCGCGGAATCTCGCCAGATGGACAGCCGGAGAGGCAGATGAGGCCCTCGTGATACTGCTCCAGCAGCTCGTGGTCTACCCGCGGCTTATAGTAGAAGCCTTCCAACTGCGCCTGGGTGGCGAGCTTGACCAAGTTCTTGTAACCCTGGTCGTTCTTTGCCAACAGGGTGAGGTGATATTGCCGGTCGTCCAGCTTCGACTCACGGTCGAAGCGCGTCCGCGGCGCTACGTACACTTCACAGCCCAAGATCGGCTTGATGCCGCGGCTGCGGGCTTCTTCATAGAATTCGATGGCGCCGTAGAGCACGCCATGATCGGTAAGTGCGATGGCTTCAAATCCCAGTTCTTTGGCGCGGTCCATCAACTCCGGCACGCGGCTCATGCCGTCGAGCAGGCTGTAATGGGTATGCAAATGCAAGTGGGTAAATTGCTTCATCGAGAGACGGCACTCCTAGAATCTGCTCTGCGCCGAGAGGGAAATTTGCCTGGTTAAGAATACCTGGGTCGCGATGAGAAAGAAAGCAAAAAACGGTCTTGACAGACGGTATTTTAGGTACCTCAGACCGCTCGATTCCGCCTGCCGCCAGTGTCTCGCTAGGGTGCGAAAACAATCAAGAGAATTACGCGACGCCCGCTGCAAGAATGGGCCGCACTTTCTTAGACCGGGCAGCAATCTATAGGAGAGCAAGCGGCGATCTCTTGGAGGCGGGCAGCGACTTGTGCAAGAGCGGGCAGCGACTTATGCGAGAGTGGGCAGAGACTTGTGCGAGAGTGGACAGAGACTTATACGAGGGTGGACAGAGACTTGTGCGAGAGTGGACACCGATTGTTCCGACAATGAGCGGCGAACATTTCCGTCATTCCCGTGCAAACGGGAATCCATCTTCTCTTACCCGTACAACCCCTCTCCGGCGGGGGACAAGCCCCCGCGCTACGCCAATACGCCACTCCCACCGCACTCCCCACGAGAACTGGCCGCAGTGCCTGCGAAAACTCACCGCATTTCCCGCCGTCATTCCCGTGCAAACGGGAATCCGTCTTCTCTTACCCTCAGCGCCCTTCCCCTGCGGGGTATGACCCTCGCGCAGCACCACGCCCAGCGCTGTCTCCGAAATTAGCCGGTCACAGTGACTACGAAAACGGCCCCTTTCCCAACCGTCATTCCCGTTTGCACGGGAATCCATCTTCTCTTACCTTTACAACCCCTCCCCGGCGAAGAACAAGCCCCCGCGCTACGCCAATTCGCCACTCCCACCGCACTCCCCACGAGAACTGGCCGCTGTGCCTGCGAAAACTCACCGCATTTCCCGCCGTCATTCCCGTGCAAACGGGAATCCGTCTTCTCTTACCCTCAGCGCCCTTCCCCTGCGGGGTATGACCCTCGCGCAGCACCACGCCCAACGCTATCTCCGACATTAGCCGGTCGCAGTGACTACGAAACCGGCCCCCTTTCCCAACCGTCATTCCCGTGCAAACGGGAATCCATCTTCTCTTCGCCTTACAACCCCTCCCCGGCGGGGGACAAGCCCCCGCGCTACGCCAATACGCCACTCCCACCGCACTCCCCACGAGAACTGGCCGCAGTGCCTGCGAAAACTCACCGCATTTCCCGCCGTCATTCCCGTGCAAACGGGAATCCATCTTCTCCCCGATAGCGGAATATGCCCCAAGCCGGGGGCAACCCCCCACGCCACACCGCAGCGACACCGGCAACTAAATAAAAAAAGCCCCGCTCCCAAGGAGCAGGACTTTGCATTCCAGCCTGTCTTGATTTACATCAAGTGCTACAGGGCCGCGCCTCACCGGCGCTCTCCGCCGTATCGAACGATTGGCCGCACGAGCACGACTGCTCGGCATTAGGGTTGAGGATCGTAAAGCCGCCGCCAATCAAGGCATTGCTAAAGTCGATTTCCGAGCCGCTGAGGTACATCAGGCTGAATGGGTCCACAAACACGCGCACACCCCCGTCCTCGACCACCTCGTCACCATCGTCCGCGCGCTCTTCCATGGACATGCCGTACTGAAACCCGGAGCACCCACCAGGCGACACAAACACCCGCAACCCCGCCTCAGGGTTTCCCTGTTCCGCCAGCAAGCCCTTCAAATGTTCCACCGCAGTCGGCGTCACAGAAAGCATCGCACACAATCCTATCGGTACAGCGCTAAGTAATTCATTCTCACACACGTACCACTACTGCAATCGTACAGATTCCAAGCCTAGTAGTCAAGCTGAACCCCGTCGTGCACTTGCCCGCAAAGCGCCATTGGCTGCGGCCTGCATTCAATAGACCCAACTGTTGCATCCGTTGGAGAAAGACGGGCTGGTATACTGGCACTAAAAGGGAATTGAAAGCCTGCTGGGGAAGATAGTAGGGGGAATTTCATAAGATGAGTCTAGGCCAATTGTTCAGGAAGTCTAAGCCGACAAGGGCCAGACGGGAAAACCTAGGCAAACTGTTTAGGAAATTCAAGTTGGAAGGGATCAACTTGTCCAATTCTGGGGTGAGCGCCGAGGTTTCTTTCCAAGAGACAGATGAGGACGCCGCCTGGGAGCTCTACATTGAAATGCTGACGAGGGTCATCACTCAGCCCCTGCCTGCAGAGATTGGAGACGAAGAGGCAGCCCTGGACAGCGTCCATTCGCTCTTCCCCACTACCCGCGAGATACTACGCACGCATGGCCGCAAGACAATCGAGTTCAGCAAAGTCGCCATCCCTGTTCTAAATCAAATAGTTCGACCCTTTACGGCAAAGTGGCATAGAGAGTCCCTGTCCAGCGTTTTCGACGTTGAGGTCAAACGGCAAGAGTTCCGTCAAGAACTCGCGGTACTACAGGTAGGGCTGCGCAACTATAACCGCCTGCTGGCAGAAATTGCCGGCGTAGAGGACTTGACCAACTTAGAGCAAGTAGCAGGAGATTAACTGTGTACCAACCTCAAACACCGCGACACAAAGTTTTTATTAGTTTCCATCATGATGACCAGACTTACAAGGAATCATTTAGCCAGATGATGGACTCCGATATCGTAGATGAATCGGTAGGTGACGGAGACATTGACGACACTAACCTGTCAACGGATAGGATTCGGCAAATTATAAGGGATGATTTCATCCGGGATGCAACCGTGACTGTAGTGCTTATCGGCCCTTGTACTTGGCAGCGGAAGCATGTGGACTGGGAAATTGGTTCCAGCTTGAGGTCTACTAAGCTGAACTCCAGATGTGGACTGTTGGGCATCCTGCTCCCAAATCACCGGAACTACCTAGCGGAACAATATGACCCTCACTTGATACCGCCAAGATTGGCGGATAATTGCATTGTGGATAATCCTTACGCGAAAGTTTACCATTGGTCGAATTATGCATCAGAGATACGGAATTGGATTCATACGGCATTCGAGCGCAGGAATGGTTCGTCACCTACTAATGCGAGGGTACAGTTCAGTTACAACAGAAGTGGTGGTTGTTACGACGGCTGGAGGGATTAGGGTAACACGCGCCATTTCAATGTAGAGTGTGAGAACTTAGTGCGACTTCTACGAGCAGAGAAACGTTTGGGCTTCCCCAAACACACTAGAGCCATGAACCTGCCCCGAGTGCAGTTACATAGTCTAGAAGACGCCACCTACTATAGTAGCCAGTATTCTACAGAGACTATTGTCGCAGGGCGCTTTTGATGCCTGGTGCTTACATACCGCTCTAAAATCTATGAACTAGCCATGGCTGTTTCTGCAGAGGCGGCTGCCCTTGCGGTGTCCCTGTCATGCCTTGCTTCACAAAAGTCCTCTGCTGAGTACGATGACATAATGAAAGATGCGTTGCCTGACCTTCAGCGTGAGGCTGCATCTCTTCGAAGTGCTGCGGATGAATTGTTTGGAGCTCTCCCGGAGAGGGTTCAATCCGAAGCTAGGGCGGGCAGATTTTATCGTCATATCGGTTTCATTGATTATTGGCTCGATAAGAAATCCCCATCGGCGTGCATTGGGGACCCAGTCGACATTCTTCAGCTCGACCTACCGGAGATATTGGAGAGCTTCGACAAGTGGTACGAAAGCCAGTCGCCTACTGACACCGCTCTCAAATCCAGGCTACTGCCACTAATCGCCAATGGGCAACTAAATGCTGCAATCAGAGAGGTGTGGGCCGTCTTCAAGACTAGAATAGTCGAAATGTTTGGGCTTCCGCCTAATCTTGATGGCCACAAGCTAGTCGATAAACTCTTTGGGGCTGAAGGAGTTACGGTGGGACTGCTTCCAGACAAGGAGCGACAGGGATACTTAAATCTCTTCAAAGGTCTCTATACACTCAGTCGCAATCCTACTGCCCACAACGACCTTCCCGTCAATCCAGATGAGTCAGATGTAGTGCTAACTATGGTGAATGCCACACTTGTAAAGTTAGAGGACTTACGATCAGCCATAGCATCATCGAATTCCGACCCTACAATCTTGCGGTAGATTGAGCAACATAGTCCACCACCTCTTGACTGGAAACGCACTGTAGCCTGCTAACGCCTCTATGCATTGAGGCATTTCCATTCTTTGAGGATTATCTCGTCTATACAGGATGCCGCGATAGTATGGGGCTGAACCGCACACTTATGTACTTGCCTCCTACGCATCTTCCACAAGCGTTTTGTATTAGAACTGATGGCTATGACCGAGCTAGAGAGCAAATGCTTCTTGACGCTGTGGCTCTCCTTTGCGTAGCATGAGTCATGAGGCTGTGCTAGACGGGGAACTAGCGGTGCCCTGTATCCGCAATCCGCTATAGCGGGGTTGACAGCTTTCCGTGAGGTTCTTGTTCCTTGAAGGTTGCTGCGTGGTAGCGGCATTGATGGCTGGGTCTTGCGCGGCGAAAGGCCGTGAACCCCGTCAGGTCCGGAAGGAAGCAGCGGTAAGCGGTTACTTTCGGGTGCCGCAAGGAAGCTTGGCCGGAGCTAGCGCCACGTGGGCGCTTCAGGGAACAGTATCGAAGGAAAGGCACGGCCTCTTTCCTTTCCCTTCGCCGCATCCCGTCGGTAGGTCGCTCTTCTCACCGCGATTGGTGAGTGCCGCGCCACGTGGGTACTTCAGGGAACAGAGTTGAAGGAAAGGCATGGCCTCTCTTCATCTTCTTCTCATGGTTTGCCGGTTGCCCTCGTCACCTGAGCATTCCCGTCAAGAGCCGCCCCGCCGATTTTGCCTATGTTTCTAGCTGCCCCGCCTTGGCTTGCCCCGCACGTACCAGGAGATTGGCTCCTGGCTCTTCACTCCGCCGCAAGGCCGGTCCCGCACTCGATATGTGGCCGAAATTCAAGAAAAGGCGAAGATGGATTCCCGCTTTCGCGGGAATGACGGATCTTGAGATTCTTTGCACTCTCTCTTTTCGGATCGCCGGCACGATCCCGAAACACACTACTCCGCCCGCAACATCTTGAAGGCCGCGCTAGAATCAAGCCCTGCAAATGGAGGCTCTCGATTCCTCGCTGCGCTCGGAATGGCGTACAATTCAACACAGGGCATGAGTGGCGTTTCATGCGACTGCTTTCAGTGAATTCTTGCCAATACAGCCCTCGCTAAATGAAAAGCAGCAAGCGCTAGCCAAATCGAGGAGATACTGCGCCGGTGTCGCGGGTGGTGTTGTACAACAAATGGCGGCCGCAGACCTTTGCCGACGTGGTCGGCCAGGAACCGACCGTGCGCACGCTCCAGAACTCCCTGGCAACCGGGCAGGTTGCGCATGCCTACATCTTTGCGGGGCCGCGCGGCTCAGGCAAGACGTCACTGGCGCGCATCCTGGCAAAAGCCCTCAACTGCCTGCAGGGCGTCCAACCCGAACCGTGCGGCAAGTGCGAAGCGTGTAGGGATATTGTGGAAGGCCGCTTTCTCGACCTGGTAGAACTTGACGCCGCCTCCAATCGGGGGATCGAGGACATTCGCGATTTGCGCGAGCGGGTGAATTTCGCCCCGGTTCACGCCCGCTACAAGTTCTATCTTATCGATGAGGTGCACCAGCTCACGCCGGAAGCGTCCAATGCGCTCTTGAAGACCCTGGAAGAGCCGCCGGAACACGCGGTGTTCGTACTGGCAACCACGGAAATTCACCGGGTGCTGCCCACCATCTTGTCGCGGTGCCAGCGGTTCGACTTTCGCCGCATCTCCGTGCGCGCATTGGTAGCGCGCTTGCAGGAAATCGCCGCCGCCGAGAATGTCACCGCCGAAGCGGAAGCGCTCAACATCCTGGCCCGCATGGCCGGCGGCAGCGCGCGCGACGCCGTGAGCCTCTTCGATCAAGCCATCACCTACGCCGCGGACGGCGTGACCGCCGTCCAAGTGCGGGAGATGCTGGGGTTGGCCCACACGGCGGTCGTGGCCGAGTTCGTGGATACGCTCGCCCGGCGCGACACCAGGGAAGGCTTGCGCGTGCTCGGCCAAGCCGCGGACCAAGGCTTGGACATGCGGCAGTTTGCGCGCGAGACCATCCGCTACCTGCGCGGCACACTGCTCCACAAGAGCGGCATGGAAGCCGCCGAGTTGCTGGAAATGAGCGAAGAAGAAGCCGCGCTCATGGACGGGCTGGCGGGGCGGATTTCGCTTTCTGAGATTGTGCAGGCCATTCGGCTCTTTTCGGAGGCGGAACAGTCGTTGCGCTTAGGGGTCTTTCCACAGCTACCCGTGGAACTGGCCCTGGTCGAGTTCTGCGCCAAAGACGGCCCAGCCAGCGCCCCGGCGTCCTCTGCTCCGGCGCCCCGGCGCACTACGGCAACGGCGCCCCGTCAGGAAGCCGCGCCATCTGCGCCACCGCCGACCGCCGCCACCGACAAGGCAACGGCAGCCAGCCCCCAAACCGAGGACCAAATTGAAAGCGCCGGCGATTCTCCCGCTGCGCCGCCGCCAACAGCCTCTCCAACGGAAACTCCCACAGCAGAAACTGCCGAAGATGCGCCGCTGGCGGAAATTCAACAGCACTGGGATGCCGTGGTTGACTCTTTCCGGCGACCGAACGTGCATCTGCGCGGAGTCCTGCGGGACTGCACACCGACAGCCGTGCACGACCGTATGCTCACGCTGGAGTTTGCGCACGCGTGGCACCGCGACCAGGTGCGCCAGCCGGACAACCTCATTCTGGTGGAAAAAGCGATTGCGCAGACCATTGGCCGTCACTTCTCCATAGAATGCACCCTGGCCGCAAAGCAGTCACCTACCGGCGCTTACGCTAAGGACCCAGCGCGCGACCCCGTGGTGCGCAAGGCTCAGCAGCTCTTTCCCGGCGCCACTAGTTACGAGGACTCAGAGGAGGATGCGCAAACCTCGCCACAGTAACACGCGTGGCCGCGAGCGCAGGGCGAGCCGGAGGATCCGCAACGCCAGATGCGTGTGCAACGGCAGCAACCGCAGCGAGGTTGTCCCGCCAGGCAGGCACTCAGAGCGAGGCAATGGTACATTAAGCAATTGAAGCAGCACAAAACACCGCCCAGAGATAGTGGGCGCTTGCGAGAGGATTCGCGGCGGCATACTGCAAAGGAGATGTGAACCATGGGTCTGGAGATATTCGAGCGGGGAATGCTCCCGCGCTGGGTGCGGATGCGGCAAAACCTTGTCACCGCCACCATAGATGACGTGGCTGCCGCGGTCGCCCAGGAGTTCGCGCGCCCGGAAATACGCGAGACCATTCAACCGGGCCAGCGGGTCGCGCTCACGGGCGGCAGCCGCGGTATCAATCGCATCGATCAGGTGCTGAAAGCGGCGGCGCACGAGACTAAGAAACTGGGCGCCGAACCCTTCATCGTGCCGGCCATGGGCAGTCACGGCGGCGCGACGGCAGAAGGCCAGTTGGAGATTCTCGCCCACTACGGCGTTACGGAAGAAGCCATGGGCTGCCCTATCCGTTCCAGCATGGAAACGGTCCTGCTCGGCCACGTAGCTGACAATGTACCGGTCTGGGTCGACAAGACGGCGTATAGCGAGGCGGACATCACCATCCCGGTAAACCGCGTGAAGCCGCACACCGACTTTCACGGAAATATCGAGTCGGGTCTGATGAAGATGCTCGCTATCGGCCTCGGCAAGCAGAAGGGCGCCGATACGTTTCACGGTCGCAGCTTCGACGAATTCCCCGCGCTCATCCCCGCGGTGGGCCAGTTTACTCTCCAGCACATGCCAATTCCCTTTGGTCTTGCGTTGGTGGAGGATGGGCACTCGCGACTCTCGCTGATAAAGGCAGTGCCGGCCGACCGCATCTTGGAAGAAGAGCAAGAGTTGCTCAAGATTGCCCGCGAGCGCATGGCGCGCCTGCCGGGCGAGGAGATCGACGTGCTGATCGTCGACCAACTCGGCAAGGATATTAGCGGCATCGGCGCCGATACCAACGTCATTAACCGCTACTGGAGCGGGCCTTTGCCCCAACCTCCGCACATCAAACGGATCGTGATGCGCGACCTGACCAAAGATACGGAGGGCAACGCCTGCGGCATCGGGCTCGGCGACGTTGTATTGCAGCAGATTGTCGATAAGCTGGACCCCGTGCAAACCTACATGAATGTGATCACCGCCAAAGGACCGGAAGGCGCGCGCATTCCGCTCACGGTCGCCAACGACCGCGAAGCGCTCTTCGTAGCGCTGGCCTGCTGCCATCAGATTGAGAACGAGACCGCCCGCATCATGCGCATCCAGGATACTAAGAACCTCGAAGACCTCTGGGTTTCCGAACCGCTCGTGCCGCAAATGGAAGCCACCGGTCGCGTCCATCGCGTAAGCGAATCGGAAGCCATCACTTTCGATGCGCAAGGCATGTTTACGCAAGCTACGCGGAGTGGTTCTGCAGTCGCTGCTTCTTAGTTCAGGGCCAAAAGCTACCATCTATACGCTGAGGTGAGTACCCTCTTACCGGCATCTGGTGGGGATGTTGCGGAGAGTGGAGGCTTCGGCAAAAAGCAATCGTCTCGGACCAACTACCAATCCTTGTCTTGGAGAGAAAGGAACTCTTCATGCTAGACGCATTTGACCTCACGGGAAGGACAATCATCGTCACCGGCGCGAGCCGCGGTATCGGTCGCACTACGGCGGAAGTGCTTGCGGCTGCGGGCGCGAACGTTGTCGCAGTCGCCCGCACCGAAAGCGCACTCCAAGCGCTCGTGCAGGACATCTTGGGGTCCGGCGGGAAAGCGCTTGCAGTGCGCGCCGACGTCAACGTGCCGGAAGATACGGATATGCTGGTGGAGCGCACAACACAGGCATTTGGCAGCGTAGACGTGCTGGTAAACAATGCGGGCGAGTCCGGGCGGCACGGACCCATGGGCGAGACCACCGCTGCCGATTGGGATGACCTGTTGGGGAACAATCTGCGCAGCGCATTTCTCTGCGCCAAAGCCGTCTTTTCGGCAATGGAGCAGCAACAACGTGGCAACATCATCAACATGGCAAGCATCAGCGGCCAAAACGGCGGCCAAAGCGCGCGCGTTCACTATGCGGCTTCCAAGGGCGGTATGATCGCATTCACAAAGGCCCTCGCCCGGCAGATGGCGCCCTGGGGCCGCGCCAACAATATCGCGCCCGGCCAGATAGACACCGGCTTTGCCCGCATTCCCGAGGACCGGCTGCGCGTCGTACTCGACCGCACCCCGCTCCAACGCCTCGGCAAGTCGGAAGATATCGCCTATGGCGTACTCTATCTCGCCAGTGACGCTTCATCGTTCGTCACCGGCCACACGCTGGCAATCAACGGCGGGATACTTATGGATTAGGTGAGAAGCAGCACGATAACGCATTATGTAGATAGCAGAGTACAAAGCCCTGACAAGAGGTGCAGAAGCCTTCAGCAGCATAGCAGGAAGGTAGAAAACGATGGCCGCAAAAACCACGAGTGCCGCACTGCGCAGTCCGCCTGGGCCGCGAAGTTTCTTGGGCATACGAACTTCGCGAACACTGAAGCGCGACCCGCTGAAGATATTACAAGACTTCCATCGCGCTTACGGAGAGATCGTTCACTATTCTCTGCTATCTGCCCCAATTTACTTTCTCTCCCACCCTGACCACGTCGGTTATGTACTCCACAAGAACGAGCGCAACTATGGGCGCAGCCGCGATCATGAGACGCTTAAGCGGCTCCTTGGCAACGGCCTATTAACCAATGACGGCGCGTCGTGGCTCAAGCAACGCCGTCTCATTCAGCCAGGCTTCCACCGCAGCCGCATCGTCCACTTCGGCGAGATCATGACTGAAGAAACGGAGAAGATGCTAGAAAAGTGGAAGACCGAGGCGCCGAGTGGCGAACCGCTTGACGTCAGCAGCGAAATGATGCGCCTGACTCTCGCCATCATAAGCCGCACGATGTTCGGCGCCACAGTGTCACGTGATGCTGTGCAGCTCGAGCCGGCCATCACGCTGGCGCAAGAAGAGGCTCGTGGACGTATGTACACGCTGGTTGACTTACCAGAGTGGGTTCCCTTGCCGGGGATTCGCCGCGCGGTCTTGGCGCGGCAGACCATCGAACGGGTTGTGATGAGGATTGTCGATGAGAGGCGCCGGACGAACGCGCTGGATCAGGATGATCTGCTCTCCATGTTACTCAACGCCAGGGATGCCGACAGCGGCGAGCCAATGGACGACAATCAACTGCGCGATGAGGTGCGTACTATCTTTCTCGCCGGACACGAAACAACGGCAAACGCGCTCACGTGGACGTGGTACTTGCTCGCGCGCAATCCTGCCGCTGCCAAGAAGCTGCGGGCAGAACTCGCCCACGTCCTGTGTGGTCGCTTACCCACCGTTGCCGACCTCCCGCAGCTTCCCTACACGAAGATGGTCGTAGAAGAGTCAATGCGCCTCCTGCCACCGGTCTGGGCCTTGTCGCGTAAAGCTATCGCTGATGATGAAATCGGCGGGTACCACATACGGTCAGGCGGCACCGTAATCGTCAGCCAGTTCATCACACATCGGCGCCCCGATTTCTGGGAGGACCCCGAGTCCTTCGACCCGGAGCGCTTTGCGCCGGAACGTGTGAAAGAGCGCCACCGCTTCGCTTATTTTCCCTTTGGCGGTGGGCAGCGAATCTGCATCGGTAGGAGTTTTGCGATTATCGAAGCGCAACTGATACTCGCCACGATTGCTCAGCAATACGAGTTGAACCTTGTAGCCGATCACCCGATCGAACTGGAGCCTCTCGTCACCCTACGTCCCAAATTCGGGATGATGATGACGCTCAATCCGTGCGCATCGATCGACGAGCGTAATTCCGGCCACGCGCAACGCACTGGGTGATCTCCTTTACGCTCACCGCACCACTATGGTAACCCTCGAATCGTTCGCTCTCGTATTCGCCGCGTCGTTCTCCATCGGCCTCTCAGGCGCTATGTCGCCCGGGCCGCTGACCGTCTTTGTGATGGGGCAAAGTGCCCGCTACGGCGTTTTGGCAGGCCCGCTCGCGTCGCTTGGGCACGGCTTGCTGGAAGTCGCGCTCGTCGCACTACTCTGGCTCGGTCTGGCCCGCGTTCTGCAATGGGACCCCGTGCTGGCCGTGATTGGCGTGAGCGGCGGCCTGGTGATGATTTGGATGGGCTGGAAAATCGTAAGCGGTGTGCGGCGCAAAGGCGCAACACTAAGCGCATCTGTCTCCGACCGGCGCGCCGATAACCCTCTGATCGGCGGGGCCGTGCTCAGCCTCGCGAACCCCTACTGGTCCTTCTGGTGGGCCACCGTGGGCATCTCCACGATGACAACACTTGCGTTACCGCGAGGCGTACTCGGTTTCACTGCCTTCACCGCCGGCCACGTCGCCAGCGACTTCTTCTGGTTTACTCTGGTTGCCATTGTCTTCGCTACCGGCAGAAGATTTATCACGGACCGCGTGTATCAGTCTGCCCTCTACTTCTTCGGCATTTTGTTAGCGCTCTTTGGCGTTTATTTCATTTGGTTCGGCGTGACGAAGCTCCTTTAACCCTAAATCCATTCAATGCGTGACAGCAGGAATAGAATGGTAGGGGGAGTATAGTAAGTCGCGGCAGCCATAGACGGTACGCGAAAACCGTTGGTATAATCGGAATTGACGCCTTGGTTTCGCAGCGCTTGGTCGGGCGTCACGCGAATTTACGCCGTGCGCGAACCAATCCCCTCTTACCCCCGTAGCTCAGTGGACAGAGCAACTGCCTTCTAAGTAGTCGGTCGGGTGTTCGAATCACCCCGGGGGTGCCCTTGATGCAGCGCGCAGTTCAGTTGCCGGCGCTACGGACGAAGCCTCTGGCTACCCATGGTTCAGCAGGCGCTACCAACGGCGCGCGGACCATAGCGTGCCTACCAAATTTGTCGCGAATGGCATCCACGGCCTGATCGCGCTCGCTCAGCCGGTCCGCCGTCTCGCGCCAGAGCGGCAATTGGCCGCCGCTGGCAGGCGCGAGATCATGCACGCCAACACCTACGAGACGATATCCCGCCGCATTGGGATGCAGGCTCATTAGGAGCCGCTTGACTGCGGCATAGATGACGTCGGTCGCATCGGTTGCGCGGACCAGCGTTGCCTGCCGCGATTGGGTCGCGAAGTCAGCCGAACGCAACTTCAGGGCAACTGTGCGGCCGCGCAGTCCTTGCTTGCGCAGTCGTCTGCCGACCTCTTCTGCAAGCGCCATGAGCATGTGCAGCAGCGTGACGCGGTCATATACCGTATGGGGGAACGTAGACTCATTGCTGACGCTCTTAATTAATCGGCCTGGCGACACGGGGCGCCGGTCGCGTCCGTTCGCCAGGCGATGGACTTGCACACCCCACTGGCCGAAGGCGCGCTCCAAAGCATCGCTTGAATACGCCGCCAACTGGCCGATAGTGCGAATTCCGTAGGCGTGCAGGCGCTCGCCCATCTGCGGTCCCACACCCCAGAGTGCGCCAATTGGCAAGGGCGCCAGGAATGCTCGTTCTTGTCCGTGCGGCACCACCACCAGTCCGTCCGGTTTGCCGGTGTTCGTCGCCATCTTGGCCACCAGTTTGGAGCTTGCGATGCCGACGGAAATCGTGAGCCCGCACTCCCGCTGGACACGATCCCTGATCTCCCTTGCCACTGCTACCGGTCCGCCCTTCCACCGTTCCAGACCGGTCGCGTCCACAAAGGCCTCGTCTATCGAGAGCGTCTCCACCGTGGGCGAGTAATCGGCCAGGATGCCCATCACTCGCGCAGATTCCGCCTGGTACTTCCTGTAACTGCCTCTGACGAAGATGCCGTGGGGACAGAGACGCCGCGCCCGGGCGCCGGGCATTGCCGCATGGACGCCATACGCACGCGCTTCATAGGAAGCTGCCGTTACGACCCCGCGTCCGCCGGCGCCGCCGACCATAACCGGCTTGCCGCGCAAAGCGGGGTTATCCCGCTGCTCGACTGCGGCAAAGAACGCATCAAGATCGGCATGAATGATCCAGCGCGGAGCCATTGCTCTTTGCATTTGATTATTTCTTGAACGATTGCTGGACTTGGTTGTAGCCACGTGCCATGTGCGTGTTGCACCTACATGTCATTCCTGAAAGTGTCAGGTAATTCGTTGACAGAATTGAAAACAAAAGCAACTGAACGCAGTACTATACAAGACTGGTACACATGTCATTCCGAACGGAGCGCAGCGAAGTGTCGCTCTGAGCGCGGAATCTAAGATGCTGACCCTATTAGGCGACATGCCGCGTGGACCCCAGATCCCTCGCTGCGCTCGGAATGACATGCACCGTCAACTCTTCAGAATGGAAAGCGAATTCTGTCAACGAATTACTCAACACTTACAGGAATTGCGGAGACCCATTCTCGCTTCGCAGACACATGTCTGCCTCGGCCCAAGTCCGTCACGAACTACCATTCAAACCAGCACACTGAGCGCAACGGCGGCACGTAATATAGCTGAGAATTCAAATCGAGGTGCAGACTCGTTTTCGGGCGACGAACGATCTGTGGTTCAAAATGCCAGCAGTGCCTTCCACTTTGAAAACGGTTACACTGGGATTGCCGCCCGGAGAGAAGCGCGTAATCCACTTGCGGGCGCCAGAAAAAGCAGCAATTCCACAGGAGCAGATGAAGAACAATGGTGACACTTGGCGAAGGTAAGTACACATACGCCCTGTCGGGAACCAACTGGGGTAACCTGCCGGCGGGGGCGAATTACAAGGAAGCCACGTCAGTTGCGGTGGACTCGCACGACAACGTGTATGTCTTCAATCGGGGCACCCACCCATGGTCGTCTACGACTCTGAGGGCAACGTACTGCACACCTGGGGCCACGGCATCTTCGACACGCCCCACGGTGTCGCCGTTGGGCCCGACGACTCCGTGTATTGCATCGATAGCGGTGACTCTACCGTGCGCAAGTTCACGCCGGAGGGGAAGCTCCTCATGACGCTCGGCACGCCGGGCGAGGCGCCGCCGCCAATGAGCGGAGTGCCCTTCAATCGCCCGACGACAGTCGCGTTTGAGCCGGGCACCGATGCCTTTTACGTGGCGGACGGCTACAGCAACGCCCACGTGCACAAGTTTTCGGGGAATGGCGAATTGCTGCATTCCTGGGGCGCGTCCGGCACGGAGCCGGGGCACTTCAACATCGTGCACGATATCTCGGTGGACACCGCCGGGCGCGTCTACATAGCCGACCGCGAGAACCATCGTGTGCAGATCTTCGCGGCAGACGGCGCGTACCTGACCCAATGGGCCAATCTCTCGAAGGCCGCCTGCGTGCTGGCGGACCCACGCGGTGAGGACCTCGTCTACGTCGGCGAGTACTTTGGCGGCATCGATTCGAACGCGATGGGCATGGATCTCGGCCCGCGCGTGTCTATTCTAGACACCGCCGGCAACGTGCTGGCGCGCTTGGGCAGGGAATCCTACGGCGACGAGCCCGGCAGGTTTTACTCGCCGCACAGCCTCGCCGTCGACTCAAAGGGCGACATCTACGTCGCTGAAGTCTCCTGGAGCGAGTACGGTAGGAATTTGGACCCGCCGCGAGAACTCCGTTCGCTGCAAAAGCTCATCCACCAGCCGGCGTGACTTATCGAACCGCGGTCTGAACTTGCGCGGAGGAACAACAGCACTGAGCCGGTAGAAAGAAGAAGAGAGCGGGCCGACCTTGGCGGTTTCCCGCTCTCTTCTCATACCGAACTGCCAATTCCGGCGGCACGAACCGCCGCTATCGGCATTCTCGCTTGTCTACTAGCCCTCAGCGGCGTCGAAGAGCGCGTTAATCTGATCCTGCATTTGCCGCAACCCTTCAGCCACGCCGATTTCGTTGTTGAAGATCGGGTTCATGCTGGGGTTGACACCTTCGCGGATCATCTGCTGCCAGGTCACGACGTCGTGGGTCGGCAGCGAAATGGTTGCGCGGAGCGAGTCCTCCAGCATGGCACGGGACGGCGGCGGGCCGGACTTCTCCGTGCTGGTATAGAACTCCAGCGCGGAGTCAAGCCTAGCCGGCACTTCGTTAAAGAGTTCCACGATACGGTCCTGCACCGGCTTCGTGAGTGAGTGCGCCATCCACTTCCACGCAGCGTCCGGATTCTCGGTGACCGGGTTCATTACCGTGCCACGGAAGTTACTGTTATTACCAGTCTCCCCGGTACTAGGCGACTTTGCGAGGAAGGTCACGTCCCACTTCAGGTCGGGATGGTCCTTATAGCGGTTGAAGTACCAGTCGCCCGCGGAAAAGACCGAAACCACACCCGAGATCAAGAACGCGGAAGGATGGAGGCGGTTTTCGCCGCGCAACGCCGTGTATTCGTCCCTGGTAGGCGCAACCCTATGCTTCTGCACCATATCGACACAGAACTGCACCGCCTCAACAGCTTCTTCCGACGCAGCGACGCACCGCGAGCGGTCCTCATTCAGCACGCTGCCGCCGTTCATCTGGATGAAGTTGCCCCACCCCGTCTCAATGCCGTGCAGGTGTCCTGAGCCGAAGCGCGTAATATTCTCGCCATCGCGCTGCGTGAGCTTCTCCGCATACTCCTGCAACGCGTTCCAGTCCCAGCCGTCGCCAAGCTCGGCAGGCGGAGTCAGGCCGGCGGCGACCACGTGGTCTACGTTGTACTGTGTGTTACTCGTACTGTAATTCCACGGTGTGCCGGACGCTTTGCCGTCGCTTGAGTACCATTCGACAAATGAAGGCAACGCTGCCGCCAGGTTTTCCGTGGCCTGCTTGTCGCTGGAAATGTACGATGAGAGGTCCGTCACGACGCGACCCCCCGAGGCCCACGACTTGATATTCACGCCGTTCATCAGAAAGATGTCGGGGCCGGTCTGGGCGGCAATGGCGGCAAGTACGGAGTCCCAGTAGCCTGACGGTTTCTCGACCGTCAGTGCGACTTCTTCCTGAACGCCATTGTACTCCGCCACTAACGCCTCAAAGCCTGGGACATACGTGGTGCCCCACTGCCAGAAAAGGACTGGAACTGCACCCTCAGCCGCAGGCGCCTTGGCATCTTCTCTTGCCGGCGCATCTGACTCTTGCATGTCTCCCGAATCACCAATCGGACCGGCCTGCATGCCACAGGCGGCCAACAGCGTGCCAGCACCGGCTAGGGCCGCCCCACCCAAGAAGCCGCGGCGGCTCACACCGTGCAATCTACTCAATCTCATGTCGGCCATCTCAAACCTCCTTGGTGAGAAAGCACCACCAATATGGACCGCACCCATTGCGGTACCTGCGTGCAGCATAACCATGTTCTTCGCCAGCGTCAAGAGTGGCACATACGGAGCAAGAATCTCGACTTTCACTCTCGCGAATTCGTATTGGAACTGCCTCGAAGAGCCACCGATATCCCAAAGCAACGGCAATTGTCTCCGTTTGGATTTAGGGTGCAGCCGACGGCTCTACGATCCCAGGGCGGCGCGGACACCATACTGCACGGATACCTGCCTTCCGGTACGCGCCGCGCTGTAGGCGGCCTCGATGACTTGCAGCACGTGAAGCGCATCTGCCAACGTCACCGCGGGCGGTCGATCAGTATTGAGCTCCGCCACAAAGCGGCACATGATTTCATAGGACCAGCGGTGACCGCCGTAGACTGACATTGGCGTGGGGCTATATTCAATTCGCTTCTGCGGCGCGCCCGTCCATGCAGGCGCGTCGCTGACGACTTCCAGCACCTGCCCGCCGACGGGCGTCCAATTGGCCCACCCGTGCACGCCCCGATAGACAAGACCGGAGTCATAGCCGCCGGCGATTGGCGGCTGCGTGTAGCCGGCGTGGATGCTGCCGAACGCGCCGTTCTCGTACTCCATCGCCACAATCGCCACGTCTTCAAGAGGATCGTCAATGTATCCCACCGGCCTGCCCGCCAGCGCTTGTACATGCTTGACTTCGCATTGCACGAGATGCCGCATCAATTCTATGTAGTGCCCGCCGAGCATGTGCAGCACGCCGCCGCCCTCGTTGGCAGCAGTGAACATGAAGTGTGTTGGCTCGCGGCTGCCGGGCCGCACCTGCGTGGTAACCAGGCGACTTTCGAGCGAAAGCGGCGCGCCAAAGACACCTTGGTCGATGAACTGCTTCAGATCCTGCATGGCGGGATGAAAGCGCCAGGGATATCCGGCAAGAACTTTGACGCGATTGCGTTGCACAGCCTCCACCAGCCGCGCTAGGTCCGCCGCCGTGCGCGCGAACTGCTTCTCCACAAAGAAGTGTTTGCCGGCTTCCGCGAGCTTAATGCCAACCGTGGGTATTTCGTTCGCCGGCAGCACGACGCAGGCGAGCGCAAACTCTTCTTTATCCAGCAGTTCATCAACGCTTGCGTAGACCCGTGCGGCAGGATCGAATGCCTGCGCCAGATCCAGCAGAGAAGCGTCGCTATCCTCGCAATAGGCGACGACCTGAACCTCCGGAATCTGCTGGAAGGTATGGATGTATCCCGGCGACGGCCGCGCCGGGTCCAGGCTGCCCACGTGTGGATGCCGGAGGCCGATCATTGCAACGCGAAGCGGTTTCTCTAGCGACATAGCTGTACCCTTTCCTTAAGCTCATCTATGTGGAACTCTACCTATTCCGAACTCGAAGTGGATTCCACAATTGGACTTTACCTTGAATGTAGCCATGACCAATATTCTTGCACATCAATGAATCGTAGGGGCACGACATGTCGTGCCTCTACGGCCCAGCACTTCGTAGCAAATGGGCTTCACCTGCGCAGGGCCACAATTCCATACGCTGCCTCCCTTGATTTCACGTTGCCGTAATTAGTCTTGCCTCCGTATCGGCCCCTATCGTCGGTCAGTGCCGCCGGATCGCCAATCTCGCCCACGAGAGCCAGTCCACCGGCGCGTCATCGGCAAAATAGCGCAGCAAGTCCACCCAGTGGCTGCCTTCATGGGAAAGGGTGGAGCCGCAGTAGCCGGTGACTTGAAGCACCTCGCCGATAGCGCCTTGGTCGATCAATAACTTGGCATTGCGATAGAAAGGATGCCAGCGGCGCAGGCAGCCTACACCGAGCTTGACGCCGTGGCGGCGGCACGCGGCGACCATTGTCTCAGCCTCTCCCAGCGACCACGCCAGCGGCTTTTCGGCAAAGATCACCTTTACGCCGGCCTCCGCGCACGCCGCCACCACTTGCGGCCGCTCCTCGGTGCGGGTGCACACACTGACAATGTCCAATTCCTCCTGCGCCGAGAGCGCTTCATGGCGAGCATAGATGCGCTCCACACCCCAGCGTAGGCGGTAGGCTTCGCGCTTATCCGGCATTGCTCCGGCGGCTGCAACCACGCGCACGCGCGGCTCCTCAAATTAAAGAAACGTAGAATGCGATGACATCGCATTCTACGGATAGACCATCTGCAATTGCTTTCGGCCGGGTCCAAAGAGAGCGAGCTCTCTAGGCGCCCATAGTTCTTCGCACTTTAGCCTCGCGGCGACGTTGCCGGCGAATAGCCCGCTGTAGTGCCAAGCGTTCTTTCTCTGCTTTCGAGCGATAGAACCGCCGCAAACGGACTTCTCGCATCACTCCGGATCGGTTTACCGATGAACGAAACCGCTGCAAGAGACTTTCGAAGCTCTCACCGTCGCGCAAGTTCACTGCTGACAAATCAACCACACTCCTTATGACATACCATCACAACGTGCGCAGGCAATATACCCACGTCACGAACCATCCTACCTAGGCTAATCAGAATACCATACTTCACTCTACACAACAATCCAACGATTACTCCACCGCGCGATCGGCGCTCTCCCGCTTCAGGTCCCACTCCACCATCATCTGAACCAAACTTGAAAAGTCCACTGTTGGATTCCAACCCAGTTCTTCGCGGGCTTTCGTGCTGTCCGCGATCAGCAGATTCACTTCCGCCGGCCGGAGAAACCGCGGGTCTGTCTGCACATACTCCTCCCAGTCCAGACCCACGTGCGCAAATGCCACCGTGCACAGTTCCTGCACCGAGTGGGTCTCGCCGGTGCCAATCACGTAGTCGTCCGGCGCGTCTTGCTGCAACATCAAGTGCATCGCCCGGACGTAGTCGCCTGCATATCCCCAATCGCGTTTTGGCGCGAGATCGCCCATCAGGAGGTTTTGCTGTGTGCCAAGCTTGATGCGGGCGGCCGCGTTTGTTGTCTTGCGCGTGACAAACTCCAGCCCACGCCGGGGCGATTCATGATTGAACAGAATTCCCGAACACGCAAACATGTCGTAGCTCTCACGGTAATTCACCGTAGTGTAATGCCCGTACGCTTTGGCAACACCATACGGGCTGCGGGGATGAAAGGGGGTGGCTTCACTCTGCGGCACCTCGCGCACTTTGCCAAACATCTCGCTGCTCGATGCCTGGTAAAAGCGAATGTCCCGATTCACGATGCGGATTGCTTCCAGCAGGCGCGTAACGCCCAGTCCCGTGATTTCGCTCGTGAGCACCGGCTGACGCCATGACACCGGCACGAAACTAATCGCCCCCAAGTTGTACACTTCATTCGGTTGCGCGGCCTCCACCGCGGCAATCAGCGAGCTCTGGTCCAAGAGATCCCCTTCGATAAGTTCGAGATTTGGAATGAGCCGCTGCACCGCCTCAGCCTTGGGGTTATTCTGGCCCCGGATAAGTCCATACACCGTATATCCCAAGCCAATGAGATGTTCGGCGAGGTATGTGCCGTCTTGGCCGGTAATGCCCGTTATCAACGCTGACTTCACTAGCGATCCCTTTGTTGCAACACTCAATCAAGATTCGGTGTATCTACAGAAGGTGTCTACAAAATAAAACGGCAGCGATTGCCGCCTCTGCAGAGCCCGCGCTTGCGCTCAGGCCCTCCTCGAATTGTGTCCTTGGCCCTGCGCCCTCCATCATGCGGGAAAGCTAAACAGTTGCGAGGAAGTCACGTGCGATACGCGGCCCTTAGCCCGGAGCATATGGCGTCTGTGCTCTTCCTGCACGCCAATTAGGTTCGCGGCCGGTGCAGGACTTTCATTGGGGGTCGACCGTCTCAAGCAAGATTCACCGCCTACACTCTAATGCTATCATAGGGACGAGACTATGCGAATTGGGTGCGTCACGAGGGGCATACAATCCAAGAGTCTAAACCTTTCGCGCAGGGCTCATCTTAAGACATACGGGTCACTTGAAGCGAGCTAAAGGGCGCCTGTGCAATTGCCCTTATGGCGTACTTCGGGGAAGGTCTACCTGTGCTGCTGGGCAGGTAACGGCATGAGACTCTCCTTCCACAGCCGCTGCACCGAGGCAAGATCTTTGGAAGGGTCGCGCGCTTGTCGCAAATACACTTAGGGAAATGAGCATGACAGAAGAACGTCAGCCGCTGACGCTCAAGATTGAAACAAAGCGCGGCGTACGCACGCTTTCGTTTCCGGAAGAAATCATCACCCAGGGGCGGGGCGTGCCGCGCACAATTAGATGTTACGCCATGACGGATGAAGTGCGGATGGTGCGCATCGAGGCGCGGCGCGCGGACGGCCTGCGCTTCAACGTGCTTGACGAATACAATCAGCCGCTCAACGATGCGCCGGTTCAGTGGGAAATCATCTGGCGTTGATGGTGTCGCCACTCTCTCCCTGTAGATAACGCCATTCTTAGCCCGGCGTAGAGTGTTGCGGGAGCCGTGCGCCGCTTCATTTGCGCCAGCGCCGGAGCAGTTGCGCCATTTGGAGAATACTGCCGGCCTTTAGAAGGCCAAGCGAGTGCCGAAACATGCAAGAAACCCGCGCGGAGATCGACTGCTTCGACCAAGAGGCAATTCGGCTATTCGTCCAAGAGTCTCAAATTGTGCCGCAGGTGTCTCAGGCTAGGACGAGCGCGGCCACGGTCCGGACTCCGGCGCGCAGCCAAGTAATGCTCCAGCAACGCCGTGTCCGGGCGCAGGTAGCCGATACCAGCCCAACTATATCCCGGGGATGCACCACCACCTAGGAAACTACCTACTCTAAAATGAGATGAGGAAGTGGCAGGCAGAAGCCTAAGTGATCGCTCGGTCCCCATTCATCATTTTCAGGCACTTATTGCCGCAGGCTTCATTATGCCAAGGCGCTGCCATCCATAAGATCCCAGTGTGTATCAATCCGCGTTTTCACCAACTTTCTGATGCTAACCCTCGAAATCGACAGTGCCCTGTTCTTACCGCTGGCAGCGAGTTTCCTCTGCCTGCTTTGGGTCTCAGTGTGTGGCGCCGTTCTTCTCCGCCACTGGTGCGGCATCCACGATTGGACGCTCTTGCCGCCACTTGGTTTCGCAGCCGGTTGCTCGCTCTTTGTTGTTCTTGCTAACCTCGCGGGTAAGCTCGGCTCTGTGCCCCTTGCCTTTGCCAGCGCCTTTTTCGTTCTAAGCGCGCTGGGTATCTACGCTTCCGTCCGGCTTTGGCCGCAATCCTGGCATCCGCCTTCCCGCCGCTCGTTGCTCGGCCTGATCGGCTGGACCCTATTGGCGCTCGTCGTCGCGTATATTTGCCTCGTCATACGCAGCCATTCCTATTTCTACGACTTTCCAACTCATCTGGCCTTTGCTGCCACAATCGCTCGCGACAATTTGCCCGTGCGCAATCCTTATGCCCCAGTCTCACCTGCAGGCTACCACTATGGCGCTGCGTTGCTTGTGGCAGCCCTCAGCCGAGGACTTGGGCTGCCGGCGGTCACTGGTTACGTACTCGTCGCAGCCTTTCAGGGCGCTGCACTGCTACTGGTGGTCTTCGCCTTGGGCCGTGAAGCTGGTAAGCACGCGCTCTGGGGTCTTGCAAGCCTTGTGGCAACACTTGCCATGGGCAGCCTGGTTGTGTGGTGGCCCTTTGCTCACACACCTCCAGAGCTCAGTGCTTTGCTGCAAGGCAACCTTTCGCAAGAATTGCTTCTCAATTTCCCTAGCCTCCGCGGCTATATTGAGCTCGTTTATCCGATAGTTTCCTTCTCCACTGATCTACGCTGGCTCTTAGTCTATCCTCATCGTGTGGCAGGGCTGTTGACAGTATTGTCGCTGACCGTAGTGGCTGTAGGGCCAGGCACGAGGCGTTGGGACTATGCAAGTGTAGCCTTGTGCGTGACAGTCGCTGCAGCGGTCTCCCTCTACGATGAAACCATGCTGCCGCTTGCACTCATGGCACTCGCCTGGCCGCTGCTCCTCTCCAGACGCGACCCCCGTCGCTTACTTCTTTGGGTGAGCGGGCTATTGGCCGCAACTGGAATCATCGCATTCCAAGGCGGCATCGTCACCGACGCGATACTTGATTCTTCTGGCCTGCGACCACCGTTTTCCTTACGCCCGGCTGCGGATGCAGTGCGTTCGATGGCACTGGCCAGAACGCTTCCGGAGGGGTGGCTTTGGATTCTCCCGCCACTGCCACTCGCCGCTAGCGCGGCAGTTTTCACTTGGAAACGGTGGTGGACCGGTCTCATGCTCTGTGGCTTTGGCTTCGCGGGCTATGTCGGCTATCACATTCTGAACTTCGCAGGAGTGGCCGGTCCTGGCGAGTTTACCCGTGTCGTGAATCTTTCCTTCCTAATGCTAGCTTTGGTCCTCCCCTACACAGTTGCCTGCTTACTGCGTGACAGACCTTGGTGGAGCACCGCAATTGCCATGCTCTTGCTTCTGCCAGTTACAATACCCACAATAGTTCAGCCGGTCGTGAGCCTCGTCTCCGATTCGCGAATTGGAGTCTACCTGCCCCATCCGGAGAATGCGGATACTGGGTACTCTCCACAGATCACCGACCCAGCGGTGACCCGAGAATTGTCATACTATCGGGCCGTTTATCGTGATATTGTGCAGATTCTACCCCGCGAAAGCGTCGTGCTCACTGAATATCCCGTCTCATTTGTCATTGAAACGGGTCTAACTGCCGCCTACGCGCCAACCTCCGGCAGTGTCTTCTATCCAAGTCACCGCTATGTAGCGGATCCGGCCTTCTACGATGCATATTGGCGTCTCGATCCCGCCGCTTGGCGCACACTAGGCGCTACCGCTGTTCTGTATCACCAAAAGACGTTTGAATCACTTCCTCCGACTGCACGCAGGCTGGTGGAAACCAGTGGGTGGTTCGTCCGGCAATATGACAAGAATCAGTTTCTACTATTGACGCCTACTGAAGCCTTCTTTCGCTACGGTACGACGCCTCCAAACACTTTTTCTTCGCTAGCGGAAGTGATTGCCCCCTCGGACACACTGTTTCTCTCGCTTGACTTGCCTTATGGTGTGGGCCAAGCACTCGTGCATCTGTTGAAGAATCATGCGGTAACCGGTCTGGGGCCCGACCCCGGCCCTAACAACTGGGTAGCGGTTACACGTCCCCCTGAGCTCACACCGGCACAAGCGACGTGGCACGTACGCAGCCATGAAGCTGTGCGCGGCGCTGGGCAGTACCCTGAGGCCGCGCGGTGGCATTGGCGCGCGCCAAGCGAGAGTGTGGGGGTCTATCCGAATTCCACAATACCGGCATTCCCGCTTACGCACCTAGCTGCCGATCAGTCCTTTGAGATTTACGCAAGTCACAATAGTCTCGCCTTGAAAGACTCGGATGCGGTTACCTCGGCCTCCCGCTTCCAAACACTCACCCTCGTGCTTGCCGGCCACCAGGGAAGCGTAATTCAATTCTGCAGCCCAGCGGGATGCGCCAACCTTGACTTGGCAGGCGGAACATGGGCAATCGGGTTACCGCTTGCGCCTGAGCAAGCGCTATTCACGGTCTCCGTAGTACACGGCGAGGCTTTCGTCGCGGGTACGTTTGGCTACAGCGAACCGCTCTCTGCGGAACGTACCCCCGGCGTTGTGATCAAGTCTCGTCGAATCGCAAACACCATTGAGATTGACGCCGGTTACTTCAACCTTCAAGGATGGACCCTCGGCAATGGTGTAGCATGGCAGCTCGTTCGTGAATTCGCAGAGTATGAGCGTGAGTCGCTTTCACGACCCAGCCAACTCATAATTCATGGTGAACGCGGCGATGTTCGTTTCACGCTTGATGCTTCCGGAAAACACACGGAGGATAATTTCACGAGCCCGCCCATTCAACTCGAGCTTGATGAGGCGTTGCCTGATGGAGACTACCGCATCTACCTCAATTTCAAGGTTGAGGATTTCCGGACTGTCATTCGGGTCCCTACGGCCCGCTTTTCCGTACAAGACAGCGCAGTCGTTTCGTTCACATCACTGTCGCAGATCGCGCGCCTTAGCTTTGGTACGGGACACCTTGAGCCTTTTGTCCTCGAGAAGTGACACACAAAGTTTGACTGCCTTACCTGGCAATGCCCTTATTGCCTCGCGGCATATTCTCATCGGCTGCACGTGTGCGAATCCAAGAGCCCAAGGAAGTATCATGCGCACAACTCCCTAACCGAGCCTTTGCGCTAAAATGCTGTACTACGGGGATGCGTCTCACAACTCACTCTGTTTACGCAGTCAACACCCATGCCTCATATTGACAGCGCACTGCTCCTCCCGCTCGGCACGAGCCTCGCACTGCTGGTTTGGGTGTCATATTGCGGCGCCGTTCTTGTCCGCTTCTCAAGCAGAATCCGCGATTGGTCGCTCCTCGCGCCGCTCGGTTTGGCAGCCGGTTGCGCCACATTCCTCGTGTGCGCCAATCTGGTCGGCAAACTCGGCTCCGTTCCCGTTGCCTTCGGCGCCGCCTTTCTCGTCGTCAGCGCGCTCGGCGTCTATGCGTCTGTCCGGCTTTGGCCGCGCACTTGGCATTTCCCCTCACGCCGCTTAACCCTAGGCGTCCTAGGCTGGACCCTCTTGGCGCTCGCCCTCGCCTACGTGTGCCTGGCGATCCATAACCAGTCATACTTCTATGACTTTCCTTCTCATCTGGCGTTTGCCACTACGATTGCGTTAGACAATCTGCCTGTGAAAAACCCCTACGCACCGGTGTCGACATCGGGCTATCACTATGGCGCCGCACTTCTTGTGGCCGCGCTCAGCCGCGGCACCGGCCTGCCCGCCGTCACCGGCTATCAACTTCTCGCGGCCTTGCAGGGCGCAGCACTGTTACTCTTGGTCTTTTCCTTAGGCCGCGAAGCCGGCAGACACGCGCTCTGGGGACTCACATGCCTTGTCTCTGCGCTCTCTATGGGCAGCCTTGTGCTTTGGTGGCCTTTTACTAAGATTCCGGCTGCGCTATCCGACGTGCTACGGGGCAACTTTTCCCTAGAGATGCTCCTCCAGTTCCCGAGCCTGCGCGAGTACATCGAAATTGTCTATCCTATCGTGTCATTCTCTACCGACTTACGTTGGCTCTTGATCTATCCTCATCGCCTTGCCGGCCTATTCACCGTGGTTGCATTGGCAGTCCTATTGGTAGGGCCGGGAAGAAGGCGCTGGGGCCGTGCAAGCATGGCCCTATCAATATGTATCGCTGCTGCTACTTCCCTTTTTGATGAAACCATGCTGCCACTGGCTCTTTTGGCACTGGCGTGGCCGCTCATCCCCTTCCGGCACAAACCTCAGCGGCTTCTCCTATGGTCTGGCGGAATTCTTGTCGCGGTCTTGCTCGCTGTCCTCCAAGGCGGATCCGTGACAGACTCACTGTTGGGTAATGCCGGCTCCAGCTCCTTCTTTTCCTTGCGCCCTGCTTCTGAGGTGGTCCGCTCAATAGTCTTGGGCAAGGTCTTGCCAGATGGATGGCTTTGGATTCTTCCTCCAGTACCCCTTGCCGCTTGCAGCCTGATCTTCATTTGGAAGCGCTGGTGGTTAGGGCTCATGCTCTGCGGTTTCAGTCTTGCGGGTTACCTCGGCTTTCACTTGGTGGAATACCATGGAGTTATCGGTACCGGACAATTCTCCCGTGTCGTCAACATATCGTTCCTAATGCTGGCTCTGTTGGTGCCTCTCGCTATCACTCGTCTTCTTCGCGACGCACCCGGGTGGCGGACAGCGATATTTATAATTTTTCTGGCGCCCATTGCAACTCCCACATTGACGCAGCCGCTAGCAACCATATTCTCTGATCTCCGGAGGCCGATCTCGCTTCATCATCCCAATACCCCTGGCTTGATCTATATACCTCAAATAACCGATCCCTGGGTTACTCGTCAGTTGGATGCATACCGAGATGCCTATCGGGACATCGCCCAAGTGCTAATTCATGATAGTGCCGTGCTTACTCGGTTTCCCGTCTCCTTCGTCATTGCTACCGGTATCCCAACTGCCTTTGGTTCAATTGACGGCCCAAGTATATACCCAAGTCACATCTATTTTCCCGGACCTCGGTTTTATGATGCATTCTGGCAACTCGACCCACGCGCTTGGCGCGCGGTCGGGGCAACTGCAATTCTCTATCACAAGAGGACATACGATTCGCTGCCGCCGGGGGCGAGAAAACTCCTGGATACCGAGGGTTGGTTCGTCCGCCGCTACGAGAACCACCAATTCCTGCTATTTGCTCCCACTGAGGCTTTTCTGCAACACGGACCGGCTCCCGCACACTCGCTCTCTGAATTAATGGCGCTAGTCCCGACGACAGAAACGCTATTCCTTTCAATGGAGCTACCCTTCGGCTTAGGGCAAGCTCTTGTTCGACTATTCGCAAGTCGTCCTGTCGCCGGTCTCGGCCCGGACCATAGTACGCATCAATGGATAACACCAAACAGACCCTCATCGCTCACAAAAGATGAAGCCATGTGGCACGTGCGCAGTCATACGGAGGCGCGACTGGCGGGGATTCTCCCTGAGGCCGCATTGTGGCAGTGGCGGTCACCGAGCGAGAGCGTAGGGGTATATCCTAACGCCTTGATACCGTCATTTTCTCTAAGGCAACTTTCGGCCGGTCAATCGGTAAGGCTGCAGGCCGACGACCACAACCTTGCCGTGGATGATGCTATCGGAGGCACTTCAACTATTCAATTTCGCTCACTCACTGTAGTGCTTGCCGGACATCCAGGAAGCGTTGTCCAAATCTGTACTCCAACAGGCTGCGGACAGCGCGACCTGGCAGGTGGAACCTGGTCGATTGGTTTACCATTGACCGCGGATCAATCGCACTTCACGATTACTGCTCTCCATGGTCAGGTCTTCGTTGCCGGCACGCTGGGATACAGCGAACCACTCTCTGCGGTCCGAACGACAGGGGTAGTTCTTCAGCCTCGGCAAGTTGAAAATACCATTGAAGTTGCCGCGAGCTATTTCAACCATCAAGGATGGGCCCATGGCGACGGCGTCGCCTGGGACCTCGTTAGGGTTGCCGCGGACGAGGCGCAAGGGGGAAACTGGTGGGCTAGCCAACTCATAATTCATGGTGAACGCGGTGACGTTCGCCTTACAATCGACCTTTCCGGCAAATTCACAGAGGACAATTTCACCGCTCTTCCCCACCCCCATGAGGTTGATTCATTGGTCGACGCAGAATACTACCTTTACCTTGTTTTCACCATCGATCCTTTTGGAATTGTAGACCGAGTTCCTGTGGCCCAATTCTCAGTAGCTAACGGCGCCATCGTGAAGTTCAGACCATTGTCGCAGATCGCGCAACTGAGTTTTGGAACGGAATACATCGATTCCATAGTACTAGAGGAGTAACGATGACTTGACAGACGCTTCATGTGGGAAAGGGCCAAGTTTCCCATATAATTCTCTCTGTGTCTTTCTATAGCCCGGCGCAAGAGCCCAGGAGGATGCGCTCTATCGAAGTCCGCTTTTGTGCTCAGTCCTAAAGAAACAGTGTTGCCCAGAAATATCAAATCGTTCACGCGCCCTCTTGATTGTCACCAATGCTACATATTGACAGTCCACTAATCCTCCCCTTTGCCACCAGCCTCTTACTCCTACTCTGGCTCTCATTTTGCGGCGCCGTCATCATCCGCATCTCAAGCAGAATCCGCGATTGGTCGCTCCTCGCGCCGCTCGGTTTGGCAGCCGGTTGCGCCACATTCCTCGTGTGCGCCAATCTTGTCGGCAAACTCGGCTCCGTTCCCCTTGCCTTCGGCGCCGCCTTTCTCGTCGTCAGCGCGCTCGGCGTCTATGCGTCTGTCCGGCTTCGGCCGCGCACTTGGCACATTCCGTCACGCCGCTTAACCCTAGGCGTCCTAGGCTGGACCCTCTTGGCGCTCGCCCTCGCTTACGTGTGCCTCGCGATCCGTAACCAGTCATACTTCTTTGATTTCCCCACGCATTTAGCCCTTGCCGCGACCATCGCGCGCGACAACCTGCCCGTGCGCAACCCTTTCTCGCCAGTGTTGCCATCGGGCTATCACTATGGCGCCGCGCTCCTTGTGGCCGCGCTCAGCCGGAGCACCGGCCTGCCCGCCGTCACCGGCTACCAGCTCCTCGCGGCCCTGCAGGGCGCAGCACTGTTGCTCATGGTCTTTTCCTTGGGCCGCGAAGCCGGCAAACACGCGCTCTGGGGTCTCGCCTGTGTCATCGGCGCCCTCTCATTTGGCAGTCTGGTGCTCTGGCAGCCGTTCGCCGCAACACCAGCGGCGCTCACTTCCGTATTGCGAGGGGACTTTTCCCAAGAAGCGCTCCTGCAGTTTCCCAGTCTGCGCGAGAACATCGAGCTTGCCTATCCAATTCTGTCATTCTCCACCGACCTGCTCTGGCTCTTGATCTACCCTCATCGCCTCGCCAGTTTTTTCACGGTAGTTGCGTTGGCAGTGCTACTGGTAGGCCCGGGAAGGAGACGCTGGGGCCATGCGAGCTTGGCTTTGGCCGTAAGTCTCGTTGCCGCAGTCTCCCTTTTCGATGAGACGATACTGCCGCTGGCACTGATGGCTCTCGCGTGGCCGCTCATCCAATTTCGCCGCAAACCGCAGCGTCTCCTCCTATGGTCTGGCGGCATTCTTGCCGCGGTCTTGCTCGTTGCCCTCCAAGGCGGCTCTGTCACAGATGCGCTCTCAGGCGCTACCGGCACCAGCCTTCCCTTTGCCTTGCATTCAGTGGGAGACGTGGTCCGCTCAATAGTCTTGGCCAAAGCGCTGCCCCAGGGATGGCTCTGGCTGCTCCCGCCGCTGCCGCTTGCCGTCAGCGCCTTAATCTTCTTCTGGAAGCGCTGGTGGCTAGGGCTCATGCTTTGCGGTTTTGGCTTCGCGGGCTACATCGGCTTTCATATCCTCGATTTTCAAGGAGAGGCCGGTACCGGTGAATTCGCCCGCGTGGTAAATCTCGCCTTTCTCGCGCTCGCTTTGGTGGCGCCCTTGGCCGTGGCGCGCCTGCTGCGCGAGGCGCCGCCCTGGCGGACTGCTCTCGTTGCGCTCGCGCTCTTGCCCGTGGCTATACCATCGCTCGTACAACCGACGGTGAGCGTCTTATCGCATCTGGACAAAGGGGTCAGGTTGCTCCACCCCAACACTGAGGAGCTTGTGTACACGCCGCAAATCACGGACCCCGCCGTAACCCGCGAACTATTTTATGATCAAGTTGCCTACGCAGACCTTTCACGGATACTCTTCGCCGACAGCGTCGTGCTGACCCAGCATCCCGTTTCATTCGTGATCGCAACCGGCATCCCCGCCGCCTTCGCGCCGACCTCCGGACTCATCTTCTTTCCCACGCACCACTACATTCCCGACCCTGCCTTCTATGACGCCTACTGGCGGCTCGATCCCACGGCGTGGCGTTCGCTGGGGGCTACTGCCGTCCTATACGATCAGAAGACGTACAACTCGCTGCCACCGTCCGTGCGCTTTCAGGTTGAAGGCAGTGGTTGGTTTATCACGCAATATGACGAGAATGGGTTTCTCCTGCTCGCGCCCACCGCGGCCTTCTTCCGCTATGGGACTCCCGCTGCCAGTACATTCTCCGCGCTCCGGTCGACACTTACGCCGGCGGATACCGTATATCTCTCACCTGGCCTGCCCTATGGCGTGGGTCAGGCGCTCGTCCATCTTCTCAGAGATCATCCCGTCACAGGCCTGATTCCCGATCCAAACGCACATGCCTGGATGGACCTAAACCGGCCCACCGGACTAGCAGCAGAATCAGCAGTTTGGCATGCGCGCGGCCATGAGGAAGCGCGACACTTGGGGGTCTCTCCCGAGGCTGCGCTGTGGCAGTGGCGCGCCCCAGGCGAAAGCGCGGGTGTATACCCCAATGCCACAATACCGGCATTTTCTCTCATCAAGCTCACGCAAGGCCAAGCGATAGGGCTGCAAGCCAGCGACCATAGCCTAGCCATAAGTGATGCGTTCAGAATTACTTCGCCAGCACAGTTCCGTTCACTCTCCGTATTGCTTGCCGGACACCCTGGGAGCGTCGCGCGGCTTTGCGGGCCCACGGGCTGCGTGCACCGCAATCTGGACGGAGGCGCGTGGTCGGTGAGACTGCCGCTCACACAGGAACTGTCGCAGTTTGAATTCTCCGTAGTGCAAGGCGAAGTTTTTTTTGCAGGTACTCTTGGGTTCCGCGACCCGCTCACTGCCGTCCGGACAACCGGAGTAGTGGTTCAGCCGCGGTTGCATGAGAATACTATTGAAGTTGACGTGAGCTACTTCAATCACCTGGGATGGACTCTTGGCAACGGCGTTGCCTGGCAGCTCTATCTCGCCCCCGACACAAATGAGAATCCGAGGCTTTCGCGCCCAAGCCAGCTCATAATCTTTGGCGAGCGCGGTGACGTGGGTTTCGCGCTCGGTGCTGACGGCAATCACTCGGAACACAATTTCACCGGTGCGCCGCCGCTAATCGAAGAAGGACGCGCTTTGCCTGATGGTGAGTACCACCTCTATCTCAGCTTCCTGACGGAGCATTTTGGGGCTGCCGATCGGATTCCTGCCGCTCGCTTCACTGTAAAAGGCGGTTCTCTAAATTCGGTGGTCCTGCTGCCCCAAATTGCGCAGCTCAGTTTCGGCACAGAACAGTCGGAGCAGTTTGTGCTCGGGGAGCAATGAGCGGCACGAGGCAGTTTAAAATTAGCGAACTTGCTTGCCCCTGGCCTATCCTGCCCCTCTCCGGCAACTTGCCAAGATCTAAGCACACACAGGATCGCCAAGTCAGAAACCTTAGAATTCTTGCCAGTCCGTCTTGAGCGAGATAAATAGTGAAGTAGCAGGTAGCCCAAGTGGTGTGCACACCAAGTGAAGCAAATGTCCACGCGGAACCGCGCTCAGGTGTGTGATTATGTTTGAGTTTTCGCCATATTTTGCCTCGCTGGCGATGGCGTTTCGTATTAGAGGAAAAGTGGACGTTTTATGACTGCGCCAACTGTCGACACGTTACGCCGATGCATTGCCGAACGCCTTACAGGGCGCGGAGAGACGCTCGCATGTGTCGAAATCGGCAGCGGTGGGAGAGTCGCTGCCTGCCTGACCGCAAAGGCCGGTAGTTCGGCATACTTCGCCGGCGGGTTAGTGCTTCCGGCTGACGCTGCCCACTGGCCTCCGTCCCTAGTGGGCGAAGGCGCCTGGCTCCAGGAGCCGCCCGGCAGTCGCTCCCGCCTGCATGGGCTCGTGCGGGTCGCCCAGCAAGCCTTTGCCGCAGACTGGTGTCTGGCGATTGAGTGCACTCCTCAGGCTGATCGCTATACCGCATTCCTCCTGCTGCGCAACACTGCCGGCAGCGCAACGCACACTTCGGACGCGCTCACAGAGGACTCCTCGCAGCCTTGCTGCGAGCGACTGGTACAATATGCTCTAAAGCACTTGGCAGAGAAGTTGGAAGAGAATGGCGGAGGAACATCGTGATGCGCGTCACCCATGACCGAGCCGCACTCCTGCTCCAGGCGGAAACCTATGACCTGGAGGGAGTCGACCACTACAAGCTGATGGTCGTGTGGCAAGAGGACCGCAATACAATCCACGAGATGCATCTTGAGACCAATTTGGTCTACGCTAACCCCCAAGCGGGCGACCGCATCGAGATCACGTTTCTGATGGACACGCCGCTGCGCGTAAAGCCGCTCGAAGAAACCCCGTTACCCGGCGTCTCCGCCTCAGAATCGGAATCGCAGGCATGAGGGTGCTAATAGCAAGCTTTGCAGGACATGCACAGCCAGCATAGGGACACAGCCGGCAGTTCAGGCGACAAAACGTCACTTCCAGATTAAGGACCGAGCATGCCCACCATTGAATCCATCGAAGTCTTTTCATTCACCCTCCCTTTCGAGGGTCTATTCCGCACGTCACGGGGTACCGTCGGCAGCGCAGCCACCGGCCGTTCAATTGTGCTGACCAAACTGACCGCCAGCGACGGCACCGTCGGCTGGGGCGAAGGGTCGCCCTCCCACACCTGGTCGCCGGAGACTCGCGAATCAGTGGTAAGCGTGCTTAGAGACCACTTTGTCCCCGCTGTGATTGGGACCTCATTGGCGGACTTCGACGGTCTTCACGCCGCGATGAATGGCGCGATTGCGCCCCTCTGGGGCTTGAGCATGCCGATTGCCCGGGCCGCCATCGATGTTGCTGCCCACGACGCCCTGGCGCGGCACTATGGCGTCCCCCTCTTGGACTTGCTTGGGCACCGGCGCGCGGATCGGGTGCGCTTGAGCTGGACCGTAACCGGCAGCACCCAGGCGGAGGTAGCAGAGAGTTTGCATGACGCCAAGGAGCGCGGCTATCGGAGCTGCAACATAAAGGTTGGCGGCTCCAGGGAATGGGACGTCCAGCTCTGCGATTTGGTGCGCAGCGCCTTTCCCGACGGCTTTCTCTGGGCGGACGCCAACGGCGGCTTTCCGCCCCATGAGGCGCGCCAGCGCATGCATGCGCTGGTGGATGCGGGTGTTGCCTTGCTCGAACAACCGGTAGCGCCGGACCGGCCCGATGTTTCCGCGCGCATAGCCGCGGAATCGCCAATCCCAGTGGCGCTTGATGAGTCCATTTCCGGCCCGGCGCCATTGCTCACAATGATCAAGCAAGAAGCGCTCACGGCTTATACCTTCAAAGTCACGCGCACCGGCGGACTGTGGCCGGCCCACATGTGTGCCGCGCTTGCGGACACCGCCGGGCTCATGCTGGTGTGCAGCGGCCTCACCGAATGCAGCGTGGCGTTCGCCGCCAGCATTCACCTGTCAGCAGCGTGGGGCATTACGCATCCATGCGCGCTGAACGGCCCGCAATTCCTCACAGACGACATTGCGGCCAAGAGCCTGCCCCGCGAGGGCGACACAGTCCTTGTCACGGATGATCCGGGACTAGGCATCGAGGTAGACGAAGACAAAGTCCGGCATCTTGCCGCGCAGGAAGCATGACAGCTATGGCACAACCAACACCCCTCAGGACCATCCACGTTGGTGTCGGCCGCCGCGGACGTTGGCCGCTTGAGGTGCTCACGGCCGATCCCCGCTTTGCGCCGGTTGCCTTAGTTGACGTGTCTGCGGAATTGATTGCGGAGGCGCAAACCCTAACGGGTCTCTCTGCGTCAGAATCTTTTTCTCAGCTGGACGCGGCGCTGGCAGGGACGCAGGCCGATGCCGTGATCATCTGTACCCCTACGATCTTCCACGCCCCTTTGGCCGGGCTGGCGTTTCAGGCAGGCAAACACGTTCTTGTCGAGAAAGGCATGACGACAAACTGGCAGGAAGCCGTGGCGCTGGTAGCCGCGGCAGAGCGCGCCGGTGTCAAATTCTGTGTTTCGCAAAATTATCGGTACCGGCCCGAAATCGTCACTCTAAAGTCTGCTGTTGCAAGCGGAGACTACGGCACGCCGCATCTCATCGACCTCATTCACCACCGGTTTCGTCCCACACCCCGCACGTTGGATTATCCCTTCGCGATGGTGTGGGACATGAGCGTGCACCACCTCGATAACCTTCTCGCTTGCTTTGGACCGGTCGCGGAAGCCACGGCGCGCAGCTTTACCGCGCCGTGGTCGCAATACCCCCATGATGCGGGCATATCCGGGGTGCTGAATTTTGTGAACGGCGCCAGCGCCACGTACGCGATGTCGCACATCGCCAGCGCCAACGACTATCGCTTTCTCGTTCAGAGCGCTGAGGGGGTGTTGTCCTGGGACGGCGTAGACTGGCAGTGGCAGGCCGCGCCGCATGCAGACTTTGGCAAAGCGCCAGCGCCGCAGCCGGTACCGCACGCGCCGGCGCCAACCCGCAGCGAGCAGGCCGTCATCGACGACCTCTACAGGTATATCGTTGACGACGTCGAGCCTGAAATCAGTGGACGCAACAACCTGGAAGTGCTCCGCGCCTGTGAAATGCTCTGCCGCTCAAGCCAGGAACAGCGCACCGTGCACAGAGATGAGGTCTGCCGATAATTTCGCGCAAGTCTATTTGAGTGCGAATTTGCGAGTGGACACCTCAAGCCAAACTGAATTCACTGCACACACACAGCGCCTTCGTATGCGCCATGTTATAGGACATTGTGGCATCCAGGGCCAAGTGGTGCCCAAATTCTCTGGCTATATGGATTGGTCAAATACCCAGAATAATGATTTGCACCACAAATGACAATCATCTGCTCAGTGGCAGCCAAACTAATGGGACTCATTACTTAGATCGAGATTGGGATTCTTCTTTTTCCAATCTGAATCTCCTCTCAGCTCTCGAATTTCGCGCCAGCGTGTCAGCCCCTCCTCCAGCATAGTCGCCCGCGCCTCAACTGAGGAACTTTCAGCGGACGCCTGGGTTATGTTCCGTTGAAATTCGGTGAGATAATGGTATTCTGGATCAATTGACAGTCCTTTACCTATCTGCCACTTGAGCCGGTGCACGAATTCTTGCACAAAGTCCGCAAGATCTGATGCTTCCGACGGTGATTTGATTTTAGACTTCCATGCCAGCAAAACAACAGATACGGTAATTGCCCGATTTCGCAAGATATTGACTTGCCCGAACGGTCCATCTAGTAAATCAAGAATCTTTGAAATCTCAGTTACCAGTTCCCTTTGCTTCTCTGACAATCTATTGTTCCGTTTGAACAGACCCTGTAGATCGAAGTGCCTGGTCCTCATATGTCCATTCGAACTACTCAGCGAGAAAACTTGCGCCAGAATCTGAGCTGCCACTTGTTCCCTCGCAAAACGTCTCGTTGGTATGTTGGTTCCTTCAAGGAATGGATGCTTGCCAATCTCATTGAAGCACACGTCCCTTAGCTCACCAACCATGGCGTGGAGCTTCTCACCAGAGCTAATGATCGTACCTAAATTCAACCGTGTGAATTGCAGGTTGAATTCTGCGGATTCTTTGCTTTCAGATAACATGATCACAGTCAGTTGGTAGTCCAATAGACTGTTGACGAATTCCTCAGCCGTTTCGTCCTGTGAATTTTCTTGAAGCTGTTTGATCTCCTCGAACGATTTCCCTTCCAGCGACTGGAAAGGAGGCGTATCGTCATATACCTCATTCAAATGCCTAAACTTAAAGTTAGGATAAGTATCCAACGGATTCTCACCCAAAAATGCCATCATGGTCCCAATTCGTTGCCGACCATCTACGCAGTCAATTGAACCGTCATCGTGTTGATAAAGGTACAATGAAGCAATGTCGAAGCGCCTAATAATCGAGTCGATTAGGCGCTGTTTCTCAACCAATGACCAAAGGTTTGGTTCACGCTGATACTCAGGGAAGTCTATTTGAGGGTATTTTCCCCTCAGTGTCTTGATAGTCCAAGCCTTAACTTCCTTCTTCATGATTGCCTCAATTCCAAGTTTCAAGAACCGGAAGCGTTCAAGAACCGTTCAACAAGCCCTGTGTCGGTCGACATAGTATCGAGTTCGGTGGACTGAAATTCCAGCATTTGAGTTAGCCACAAGTCAAACCAGTTTTTGCTACGTCCAGCTGAGCAGAGTGCAGCTCTCTGGTCTTCCTTTGAGAGTTCGTTGAATTCTCGAGGCCGCCCTCCCAGGATCTCAGCAATGAGTTGGCTTCCAATTGGCTCAACGTCGAATATCGACAATACTTCCAGATAGGGATACAACCGTTTTAGGTCTTCCACATGTAATGGAGAATCGATTACTTCGATTTCTGGGAAACTTGCTTCAGATGTGTAACGCATAGCGAACAGCAGAGAAATCAGATCCCAGTCATTGGCAGCCAAACGGCAACCAACCACGCGCAGCACGTCGCAGGACAGCATTTCTCGGGCCAAACCCCAAAGAACGTTGAAAGGATATGCATGCTTCGGCTTCTGAATTCCAGGGGGAAGCCACAAGGTATTATTTCCATCATGTCTTCTAGAGACGGGCCATGTATCCTGCCACCCAAATGATCCATGAAGTTTCAGCAACCTGATGCCCCCGGTCTTCGGGGATGATGGTTCGACATTTATGCCGAAATCAATTGGGAAATCACTTACCTGCTCTATGGCCGTCTCTATGAACTCATCGTAATTTGTCGTAATGATGCCCTCAAGGACTTCGGGGAAATGGGCGATGTTGTACATGTCGATAAGGACTTTGTAAAGCTCAACAGGATCTTCCTGAGTCTCATTGCGTATTCGAGCAAGTTTGTCGCGAAGAACTACCTGAAATGCTTTCTTTATCTCATTTGCAAACTGTCGGTGACGCAATGATGGTGCATCTTCAAGGAACGTTATTACATGCTCGACATCGGTCGTCTCATCAATGATGGAATTCACGAGTTTCTTGAGGCTATCATCCTGCGAAAATCCATTACTTATCAGCTCCTGCAATTTGAGACTAAGTGGATCTACAAGATCACTCATCAAGATCCCATGCGGGCTACCAACCCTGGACACACAGGCATGAGACGCACCGGCGCCGACTAGATACACTACCCTCTTGAACACTGTCCCTCGATTCATTTCAAAGCCTCAACTCTAGCAACAGGATCAGCAAACTAGGGTCGAAGATCAACGGATTCTGCCAGATCATCACTTGGCGTCTATTCTTGGTCTATTGGGAAGGCCTCTGCGAACGGCAACTGGGATCTAGTCATCATCTCCGGTACCACCAGTACAGACACTTTCGCAACTCGCGACGTCCAAATCGCTTCATTTGTTGGCTGGCATTTCCCTTACCCCGTGGCATGTGCCAGATGTGTTTGCATTCAAATCCTGACTGCTCCGCATAGTCCGCCAACACTAGATCAACAGGTAGCTCTTCCCCATTGTATTGCACGTTATCATTTACCATAATGACAGTTCCACCCGGTCGCACTATGCGACCCAACTCGGCAATGACTACCGCCATCTCAAAGAAGTACCCTTCGAGCATTCGCATAATGTGAGGATTGCTCAACTCCCCCGCGCACTCCTTCAGTTGTTCTATGACTTCGTGAACAGCGCCTTGTTCCTCATAAATGCGAACTGCGGAATTCAGTAATCTTGAATCACCATACGTGTCTTGCAGCCATGTCTTCTTGGGCTTGTTTTCTACCGTAGCCGACAACATTCTCTGTCGCAGTATCTTGATCTCATCGTCGTCGTAACCAAGCCAAGCCAATTCGAGAGCGTAAGTCCTCGTATAGTCGTACCTGTTTGCATATGGTGGGGAAGTAACGACCATATCGAAAGATGCAGTCGGGAACTGCCTAAGATGATCCAGGCTTGAACCTGTAATGAATTCCGGGGCTCCTCTCCCATAACACTCTTTGAGTGCATCTATATCCTCACACATCTGTTCGAGACGAGAGCTGATAGCGTTTGCGAACTGCAGAATTGACCTTTTCTGCATTCGAGATCTCACTTGCTTTTCTGATCTAGGGTCCCACCGAAGGTATTGCCCATCCTTCCGCGTGTAACTCACCGATTCCAGGACGCTCATACAAGCAAGGTCGAGCATCGTTCGAATTGCAGGATCGTCTAAGCCACCAATATATTCCCGAGCCCTGGAAAGCGCCAACTCGGTCTCCGCAGGAAATGCAGCTTCGGTAATTCTTAGATGGGGAAACGCATACTTCGGGCCAGCTTCCCTGGCTGATTCTACGTGTACGAGAAAGTGGGATGCGGCCTGAGTGAACGAACGCTGTTCTAGGCAATTCGCGGCGAGTGCAATTGCTTCTCCCGCTAGGACACCCACCGGCATAATTTCAATTCCGGTTGCCCGAAGACCCTTGCCAGCAGCTACGAGAGGAGTCGTCCCTATTCCAGAGAACGGATCAAGGACTGACCTAGGTTGTACATTTTCTATTAGCTCCTCGATCAGTCCTCTGGAAAACCCTTCCTTATATCTCATCCAGCGGAAGCCGGGAACATTATAGTTTCCTCTATATGAAACCATCTTGGGGGTCAAGGCAGTGTTGACTGACAATCTATCCTTGAATCTCTCGTGCAAAGAACGACGCTCTTGGACTTGACCACCAACAGGAAACCTAGCTAAATGTCTGGATTTACTAGTCGCCATAATCTGTCCAAATCAACGTTGTGTCGCCCAAATGACGCTGAGAGTCTCCGAATCCAATTCCATCATCTCCCTAGGCATCTGATCTCCAGCACAATTGGGCAATCATCCGATTACAACAGTCGCACGCTCAATAGTATAGAATACAAGCGCCATAGACGATGAGAAGAGGGCAAGAGTTCATTTCCATCGTGAAAATTCGGATATTCGTGGTTTTGCTGGCTTTGCTTGCCGTCACGGCCTGCGAAACTGCGGCGGAATTCACGACCGTGATCACGCCGGAGCCGCAACCAACCGCCATTCCCTCGCCAACGGCTGCCCCCGCGGTCCCAACACCGTCTGTTGAGAGTCTCATCATGCTCCAGGACCCGCTAGACGAGCCGGAGTTCTATTGCGTTGACGTTGCCGGTTTCGGCAGCAACCTCAACCTGAATAGTCCGCTCCAGGCACACACGTGCAAGCCCGGGGCAGACGATGAGCTCTTCATCTTCAATGCTCCCGGCGCGGGCCAATTCTTCATGGACGCCTACGATGTCTGTCTCGAGGCAGAAGAGGGCTTGCTGTACGCGAGGAAGTGCTCAGACGCCCCGGCGCAACGATTCGTGTTCGACAGCGATGGCGCCATCCGCGCGCAAGGGGCTGATCTTTGCCTCGTGGTGCAGTCCGGCGCGGGACAGCCCGCAGGCGGCAGATCTCACCTGCGCCGCGACCTTTTGTTGCAAAGCTGCGCGGATGTCGCGCAGAACCTTTCCCGTTGGCTGCTGCCGGGGCCAAGCCCGTAGCGGCGCTCTTTTTGCCGCAGACTGCAATGAATTCTTTCCGGCACGGCCCTGGAAACACCAGGGCCGCAATTCTAGGAACGAGTTTTGCGCCGGAAGTTTGACAGAATTCCGGGTAACCTGATAGAATTCCTAACGCTGCAAGACGCGTACTAGGAATTGCAGCGCAGAAAAAGGACAATTGGGTGTCAGTCGTCGCTCTCACTTATTATTATCTGTTTATTGAGCCGGAGGGCCCGGCTTAAGCAGGTACGCGTTGACCGTCGACAGCAACGAGAGCATGCAACACCCTCCGGCGATAGCAGAAAGTGTTTTCACTTTCTGCTTTTTGTTTTGTAGTTAGGAGCGCGCCATCGAAGAACTGCAGAAGTGATGACGAACGCCAATCTAGTTGGCCGGACATCTGTCCAACAAATACCGAATTTCCAAAAAGAAGTGCCATATGGCTGCCACTGAAAGGGCTTGATAGGTAAAGTGACATGATTGTTATTATGCGAACCAACGCTACTCCCGAGCAGATCGCTACCGTGTGTAAGCGAATTGAAGACGAAGGCCTAGGGACGTCCGTCAGTCAAGGCGTTGACAAGGCAGTGATCGGCCTCATCGGCAAGCGGCCGCCCGGCATGATGGAGCGCGTGGAAGTGCTGTCCGGCGTGGAAATGGTCATCCCGGTCGACAAGCCGTACAAGTTTGCGGCGCGCGGGACGGGCGGCGGCAATACGGAGATCCGCGTTGGGAACGTAACCATTGGCAGCAACGAAATCGCCGTGATCGGCGGGCCGTGCAGCGTCGAGAGTGAAGAGCAAATCACAGCCACTGCGGAAGCCGTGAAAGCGGCAGGCGGGCACATTCTCCGGGGCGGCGCTTTCAAGCCGCGCACGTCTCCTTACAGCTTCCAAGGCATGGGCGGAGAAGGCCTGGAGTTGCTCCGCACCGCGGCAAACGCCACAGGACTGCCCCTCATTACCGAAGTTATGGAGCCGGGTAGAGTACCGCTGGTGGCCGAATACGTCGACATTCTGCAAATCGGTACCCGCAACATGCATAATTTCCCGCTCTTGCAGGCCGTGGGCAACACCGACAAACCGGTGCTGCTCAAACGCGGCATGGCGGCAACCATAGAAGACCTGCTCATGTCCGCTGAGTACATCATGGCTGCCGGCAATATGCGCGTAATTCTCTGCGAGCGCGGCATACGCACTTTCGAGACGGCGACGCGCAATACGCTGGACCTGAGCGCAATTCCCATAATAAAGGAGCAATCGCACCTACCGGTGATCATCGATCCCAGTCATGCGACCGGTATGTGGGAGTTGGTTAAGCCGATGTCGCTGGCTGCCGTTGCTGCCGGGGCGGACGGAGTGATGATCGAGGTGCACCCGAATCCGGAATTAGCCCTCTCCGATGGGCCCCAGAGCGTCACACCCGATCGCTTCTTCGACATCATGGCTGCCATCCGCAAAGTGGCGGCCGCGGTGGGACGGGAAATTCCCGCCGCGACTGCCGAGATGGAAGCCGCCGCCACCTAGACTCAACACTACTGTTTGCAGAGAAAGCACTACTCGTGAACGCCTGGGTGGAGATTATTGCGGAAGACGAAGCGGAAGGTCGGTTGCGCGCGGTCTACCAAGAGCTGCTCGGAGGTCGGCCGGGCGGCAAGGTTCCGGACTTCCTGCGCCTGCATAGCCTCGCGCCGCAGACGATCGTGCCGCTGGCGCAATTGCACAAGGCCATAACCTACGGCCCCGGCGAACTGACGCGGGTTCAGCGTGAACTCATCGCAACGGTGGTCTCCGTGATCAACGGTTGTGCGCTCTGCCGGGAACTTCATGCGCGGCTGCTCCTCCAGCGCACGCGGGACAAAGCGCTTGTGGCACAGGTGCAACGGGACTTTCGCACCGCAGCCCTCTCCGCGGCTGACCGCGCAATGCTGGAATACGCGGCAAAGCTGACAACCGCGCCCCATGCGGTTGCCCGCGAGGATGTGGAGCGGTTGCGCCACCTTGGCTTCAGCGACGCTGCCATCGTAGAGATTGCAACACAGGCTGCACTCTTCAACTATCTGAATCGGGTCATTCAAGGGCTCGGACTTGGAGAGCCAGGCACACCATGAAGCGTATCGAGCCCATAGACCACCCGGTAAACGCGACTGTCACCTTGCCCGGATCGAAGAGCTATACCAACCGCGCGCTGATCATCGCGGCACTGGCCGCAGGCACGTCGACACTGCGACAGGCACTCTTCAGCGACGACACCGTGTTCATGGCCGAGGCGCTCCGCAACCTTGGCATTCCTGTAGCAGCGGACGAGTCCGCAAACACATTTACCGTGGCAGGCAAGGGTGGCGAAATTCCCGCTGGCCGTGCCGATCTTTTCGTCGGTCTCTCCGGTACAAGCGCGCGCTTTCTCACGGCGCTCGCCAGTCTCGGGCACGGCCGCTACTGCGTAGATGGGACCGCGCGTATGCGTGAACGCCCGATGCGGCCGCTGCTCGATAGCCTTCACCAGCTTGGCGGCAACATCCGGTCGCGGTTCGATAACGGCTCTCTGCCGCTTGAGATCACGGCGGCAGGACTGCGGGGCGGCCCCGCTCAAATGGCCGGCGACCAGAGCAGTCAGTACTTCAGCGCGCTCTTGATGGTCGCGCCACAGATGCGCGACGGACTCGATCTCTCCGTGGCAGGCGAGCTTATTCATGGTCAATACATCACCATGACGATGAAGAGCATGGCAGACTTCGGGGTACAAGCGACTGCCGAGGATGACCGGTGCTATCGTGTTGCCCCCGGTCAGCGCTATCTCGCCCGCGCCTACGATGTCGAGCCGGACGCATCGGCGGCTTCGTACTTCTTTGCCGCCGCCGCGCTAACCGGAGGAACCGTTCGTGTGGAGGACCTCGGCGCCGGGTCTGCACAGGGTGACTTGGATTTCGTCGACGTGCTCGCGGCAATGGGCTGCACTGTCGACAAGAGCGCAAACTATGTGGAGGTCGCGGGACCCGCTAATCTGCGCGGCGCGGACGTTGACATGGGATCGCTATCCGATACCTTCATGACGCTCGCCGCCCTTGCACCGTTTGCCGAAGGACCAACCACTATTCGCGGAATTGGCCATACGCGGCTGCAGGAAACCGATCGTGTGCACGCCACCGCACAAGAACTCCGCAAGCTGGGTATCTCGGTCGAGGAATTCGAAGACGGACTGCGCATCGAACCGGGTCCCATGCACGCAGCCATTATCGATCCCCATGATGATCATCGCATTGCCATGAGCTTTGCCCTAGTTGGCCTGCGTCAGCCCGGCATCACGATCAGCAATCCGGCGTGCGTAGCGAAAACCTTCCCCGACTTCTTCGAACGGCTGGAAGAGACCGTGTCTCCAACGGCCCGCTCCGCGCCGGTCTAGCGCGCTGCTACTCGCTTGCATCCGCTGCCAGACCAATCTCCTTTGCAGTAGCGAGAGCCTTTGCGCAAGCCTCGGTTACCTCCATGCCGCGCTCTCTCGTCTGTACCGCTCTGGCCATTTGCGCTCCCCTCGTCTTCAGGAGGCAGCAGTCTCGCCAGATGCTGCTCTTGCACCGGAGACAAACTACCCTATCGCGGTCACGAAACTGACAAACCCCCGTCAATCTCGTTTCAACCGAGAGTTGCTTCCAACGGAAGTCATTTCGTTGTATGCGGAAGAGAGCCGGTTGCAGCAGTGCCTTGCCTAGCGTAGAGTAGGAATATCCGTCTTCTTTCGACCGCAAGCCCGCTATGGCAAGAAATGGCATGACTCGGCAAGAGAGCATATCTGTATTTTTCCCTGCGTACAACGATGAGTACACCATCGGCACGCTCGTGAAGCAGGCCGTCACCGTGGTAGAGGATCTTGGATTCACTGACTACGAAGTCATTGTCATCAACGACGGCAGCGAAGACGGTACCGCCGCATTGCTCGCGCGACTCGAGGGCGAAGTAGCGCGGCTGCGCGTGATAACGCATGTAAAGAACCGCGGTTACGGGGGAGCGCTCCGCAGCGGCTTTGAGGCCGCACGCAATGACTTGGTCTTCTACACTGACGGCGACGCCCAATACGACCTGAATGAGTTGCCAGTGCTCCTCGATGTACTGACTGAAGAGGTCGAAGCTGTTAATGGTTACAAAATCTCGCGCAGCGACGACTGGGTCCGCGATATTGTCGGCAAGGTGTATCGCGGCACACTGCGCCTGCTGTACAAGACACCAATCCGGGACATTGACTGCGATTTTCGCCTTATACGACGCCATGCATTGGAGCCGATACAGCTCACTATGGATAGCGGGACGATCTGTTTAGAACTCGTTGCCAAGTTGTCTGCAAGCGGCGCCCGCTTTGCTGAGGTTGGAGTCCATCATTACGCGCGCCAGTACGGTCGGTCTCAGTTCTTTCGCCCGCGGCGCATCATCCAGACGCTGGTGGATGACTTGCGGCTTTGGTTTCAGATGCGCCAGGTGCGGCGGGCCTACGTTGCGCGGGAGGAGCGGGACACGCCCTAGGCACATTCCCAAAGTAGCCGCCTTTTCGCATTAGTAGGCCGCGGTGTGCATGTTCCGCAAGCCGTGTTCTGCCCGCTGCGCCTACTTTCGCCGCGGCGGTCATATCTTTACCAGGCCGAATCTGACTGCCTGCGGGCATTTATCCATAGAATTCTTCGGAAGTCCTCTTGAACCCCATGCGCTGCGTTTGGATGTTAGGGGTATAACCGTTGTCTTGCTGCTATTTGCCTTCAGCCGGGAGCCGCTGCACGGTGGACGCCGTTCGCCATGCCTTTCTACCCATTCGGTGTCCTGACAACGCGGTTGCGACGGCGTGTAATTGCCTGCTACCATCGCTATTATGAGTCGATTCCAATCTACCGACGCTGCACCACTCACAAGCTTCCATCCATCTCTGGAAGACGCACCGCAGCACACGCCGCGCCTGGTCGGTGTGCTCTTTCTCTTCTTCTTCTTGCTGTACGCCCTCACCGGGGGCGGTCATGAGTACAGCCCCGACGGACGCTTCGCGCTCAATATGGGGCGGAGTCTCATCCTCGATCCGGAGCACAAGTATCTGAGAGAAGAGTATCGAGGACTCGCCTGGTGGGGAATCGGACTGCCGCTGCTGTTCCAACCTACCTTGCTCATCGGCGCCGCCTTAGACCACTTAATGCCCCAGAAGGACACTTTTGCGCACGAAGGAAGGACGTACGTCTTTGGAGATTACCCGGTGCTCGCGGCCCGGGGCACGCCGGACACCCTTAGCACATTACACATCCCCCTGAATGACACGCCTGCCAGAGGACTCGTAATCTTCTCCTACTTAGGAACGTCTCAAAACATCGAAGATGGCACACGAGTCGCCATAGTCTCGCTGGACACGGTACCCGTTGGGCGCTTCTTTGGAGAGATGCTCGCTGGGCGCGACACCGCTGAGTGGGCGTATGACCGCCCGGACATGATAGGAAAAGTGGCACACGCGAAAGCCGACGCCGCGGCGAGCAGGATTGGCATTCCCAATTCCAGCATTTACGTTTCCCAACTTCTCTTTCCGCAGAGTTTGAGCGTAAAGAGTGTCACGATTCAATACGTTGCTCAAGAAGGTAATCTGTTCATATCCTCCCTAAACCTCATCGATTCAGAGACCAATCAGCCAATGATGATCGGAGCGAGAGGAAGAATGTGGTCGGAGCGGGAAAACTCCGATTTCTTCACACGTCTGATCGCGCTCTTTACCAACGCCTGGGTGACGGCTTTGAATGCGGTTCTCTTGTTTCTCATTACGCGGCGCCTGGGCTATCACAGCTATGTCGCGCTTGCCCTGACGATTCTGTTTGGCCTCGCAACCATTGCGTGGCCCTATGCCAAACACGATTTCGCTGAACCCGGAGTGACCCTCGCGCTGCTTGGCACTGTGTACTTCCTATTGCGCGGTCTTCAAGACCAGCAGCTATCCTGGCTGCTCATTGGCGGTTGCGTCATCCTTGGTGGCATTGGCGTCAAATACGTAACGGCGATGAACCTTGCCGTCTTGGCGCCCATTCCGGCTCTTATTACGCTGCAAAACAGCCGACGCTCTCTCGGCACGATAGGGTCGGCCTTGTTGCGCAGCGCCGTATTCCTGGCGCCTCTAGCTATACTCGGCTCGGCAGGTCTGTACGTACTCGTGTTCGTTTTCGACGTGCGCCCGCCTGTGCTCACGAGTTTCCCGGAGAGATTTGCCGCCTGGCTTGACCTGCCCATTTGGATCGGCCTCTATGGCAACTTGCTGAGTCCCGGGAAGAGCGTATTCCTCTATGCGCCACCCTTGATTCTCGCCCTCTTTGGCAGCTTGCCGTTCATTTCGCGCCACAAGTGGTGGGCGCTGCCCTTCATTGGTATTCCACTGCTCTATTTGCTGATTTACAGCAGTAAGGGCGTTTGGTACGGAGGAAGTAGCTGGGGGCCTCGCTACCTGGTGCCGGCTGTGCCCTTCTTCCTGGTAATGGCCGCGCCCATCCTTGAGAGAGCGCTTTTCGACAACGGCGTTCGCGAGTTGCGGGCGGCTCTATTTCTCGGTCTGGCAGGAATAGGCGTACAGCTTATTGCCATTGCCAATCACTTTGACTGGTACTTTGGCTTGCTGCGCTCCCAAATACTCCCGCAAATACCGGAAAGCGGCGCTTTTCTCGCTGGGCGCGTAGGCCAAGCGTACTATGCGCACCCTACACACTTGCCTTGGGACAAAGAGAACGTCCTCTACCTCTTTGCAGCGCCATTCTCACCCTTATTCGGCCACATTTGGATGTTGCTGTCAGACGCGGTAAGGTTGTTCTTGCCCTCCAGACCGGAGCTTCTCCTCACCATTCTCGGTCGTCCGCCATGGACGGTTCTAGGCGTGGCAATCTGGCCCCAACATCCCGAATTCCTCCTGGGGCTTGACTTTTGGTCCATGATTTTGTGGCGGGAATTCACCAACCACACAATCTTCCTCATGCTCGTGCTGCTTGTGGTGTTGATTTTGCAAGCAGCAACCCTGTATTGCTGGTCATGGCTGAGCCAACGCTTTGAACTACCGTTGCGGCTGTATTGGAGCGGAATCGCGGGCCTGGCGACGTTTTTCATTCTGTTTGACGTCGCGCACATTCTTCAGTAGGCCGGTGCGCGCGCACACGCGGTCGACAGACCCGTTGGAACCGACTGGGACGTGCGGCATCGAGAAGCTGACGCCAGTCGTCTGGTAAGCGTGAGATCTCCGGGGTGAGTGTGACTTATCGGCTTCCGCAATTCCCTGCAGATTCCTGCGGAAAGTCACGGAGCTTCAGATCATGAGAGAGCGACTTAGCCGGATCCAAGCCACAAAGTGAGACGAGGCAACGGGTATCTCAGAGGATTCGCGGCGGGCAGGACCGAGACTCGGTGTTAGCTTGGAATCACCTGAACTGCTACCGACCTTCGTGGGCGTGGCCCATCGAGTTCCACAAAGAAGACGCTCTGCCAGGTTCCCAACACCAGGCGTCCTTGGTGCACGGGAATCATGAGGTTGCACCCTACGATCCCGGCGGTGAGGTGTGAGCGCGCATTGTTGTCCACGCAGTCATGCCGGTATGCCGCTTGGGGCAGCAATTCACGCACAACCGACTCAAAGTCCTGCTTCAGCCCAGGCTCGTGTTCATTGACAATAACGCAAGAGGTAGTATGTAAACAGAAGACACTGCACACGCCCTCTTGAATGCCGGCTTCCGCCACTGCGTCATGAAGGTCGCTGGTTATGTCAAGCAGTTCCGTGGTTTGCGCGGTCGTTAGCGTTATCGTTTTCATAGCTCTGATTTCACGATACCACACGACTCTGCGCTGCGACAAAGACCCCACGTAAGAATTCTCTCAGCTTCAGGAAACGCGCCGCCACCGGTATAATTCGCACCGTTGTCAAACCGTGTCAAGCGCAAACGCTGCATAGACTAATTCCAGGAGCAGAGGGGCACTTCCTACGCCATTTCCAGGGTTTCGCTCGGCTATCCAATCAAGTCCCTAGCGCGAAAGGCAAAGCAGCCTTGCTTCTCCACTCAGCGCACCGCTTCATCACGGCGACTCTGCCCGGCTCGGGCTGAGATCGAGGGCAAGCTCAGGCAGCAGCAGGCGCTACCGTTTGGGAATTACTCCGACCGCGGCTGGTCGCATAGGCCAGAGCGCACAGTGCGGCGGACAGCCAGAACCAACTCGCCAAGTCCGGCAGAAAGTAGTAGTTGTCCAGCATGCCGTGGGTCACGGCGGCAAGTTGGCTGCCGGCGAGACCGACTCCTAGCGCCCGCAACTCCGTCTCTTTACTGCCATACGCTATGCGGTGGGTGAGCATGAAGAAGCGCGCCAAGAAACCGCTGACGAAGACGAGCCCTACAATTCCGAGGCGCAGCCAGAAGTCGAGGAAGAGGTTGTGCGGGTGCGAAAGATTAGGCTCGCGCCATGCTGCTGGGTCCAAGTACTGGGCGTGGACGTAAAGGTAATTGTCCAGACCGACGCCCGTAATGGGATTGTCCGCAATCATCTGAAGTGAGGACTGCCCTTGCAAGAGCCGCATGTGCGTGGACGTACCGGGTTCCGCGCTGACTAAGGATCGTACCCGCTCCGGTCCGAAAGTCACACCGCCGGCAAGCAGCAGCGCGACAACCAGCACCACGCCGCCAACTACGAGAATTCGCTGACCGCGCTCCGGCAAAATCACCCATATGAAGAACAGCGCCATTACGAAGGCGGCAATCCAGCCCGCGCGCGAGAAGGTGCCCAACAACGTGAGCGCGAGAATACCGGCGAGCGGCCAAGCCACACGCGCAGGCCAGAGCTTGAAGAGGCCGGCTGCCACCACAAAGGGAAGCGCTCGTTCCAGTATCATCGCCAGTTGGTTCGGCGAGGGGTAGAATCCCGAAAACCGCATTACTCCTTCCGCTCTCACCACTTCATTCGGGTCGAAAACCGGCTCCAACAGCGCTGCACCGGCGGCAATGACCGCGCCTGCGACAAAGGCCTGGATCAGTCGCCACGCCTGCTGCCGGTTCTCGATCAGCCAGCACGCAACCATGAACAACAAAACCGGCACTATAATGGTCTGCCGCAGTTCACGGAGACTAAAGACCAGGTAGTGAGAGAACAGCAGCGAAACCGCGCCAATCGCGACCAATCCGATAGCCCACCAAAAGAAGCTGCGCCGTGCTACCGGCAAACGCTGTTGCAGATACATGTGCACGATGAGCGACCCGGTGAGCAAAAGCGCGAGCATTTCGGTCACTGGCAGGGCGAACCGGCCGGCAGACGGTATTATTACTGCCAAGGGCAGGGTCGCTGCCACAACGTACAGGAGCGCGCGGGGCCAGACCAGCGCGGCGAGGGCGAGCAGGCCAATGAGCAAGAGTTGTGCGGTCGCCCCCGGCGCCAGCCACAGCAGTCCCGTAAGCAGCAGGAGCAAGACGAATCTTGCCTGTTCATGCCGCCAAATGCCGCTGGCAGTCCATCCCAACACCCTACTGACCAGCCGGTGCGGCCAGCGCCGCTGCCTCAGCCAACCCGCCAGGACCCAGCCAACTGCAGCAAAGAATCCAGCGTAGAGTCCGCCAACCACAATGTAAGGCCACAGCGGTCGCTCCCGCACAACGACAATTGCGTCGATGTCTACACCGGTATCGCTCGCCTGCGGATTGCGCCGCCCTGTGATCTCGATCTCTACGGTGTGCTGGCGGTCCGGCAGCCGGTCTGCCAGCAACACCTCTTCCTGCCAGCGGTCTTCAGGCGCATAGAAGTCCAGCACGGCCTGTCCGCCAGGATCTTTCGACAGGCGGTGCGCCAGCGACTGTGAGCCGTTGATGCGTACCAGCGCGATGCCGGTATCGGGCCCTCTGCGCACGATCAGTGAGACCGCGGTCCCGCGAAACCGAAAGCGCAGGCGGGCGCCGCCAATGGGGCTGCCCCGCGCCTGGTTTAGTGAGTAGCGTTCATCATCGATGTCAATCCAATCGCCTTCCCACGCCAGGGCCGGATGCGATTCTTGATGATACCCAGGCCCCAGGACAGGCGGCGCGCGCATCACCTCGCGCAACGCGGTCAGCACGGGCCGCGGCGCGAAGTCCGCGTCCACAATAGCAAAGTGCTGCGTAGGGTCATCGGGGTGCGACTGGGGCCAGTAGAAGTGCCAGAGGTTGATCATCGGCATCCAGGGCCACTCACGCAGCGCTCGCTCCATGCCCTGCACGGTATAGCGTGCCTGCGTGGCCTCGGACACATTTCCCCAGTCCGAGGGCTCGCCCTGCCAATCTGTTGGCAACGCTACCCAGCCGTACTCACCCGCCCACACCGGTTTCGCCGCGTCGCCGTTCCGCACCATCACTTCCCGAAAGAGGATCGCCCGTGAGAGATTCGTATGGTGCGCTGCCGCGTAGCGATCGTCCGGGGCATTCCACAGTCCGTAGGAGGCGCTGCTCGCCACATCGAAGTAGGGAGCGCCCCCATGCGCATACATCCCCTCGAGAAAGAGCAGTTCGCTGAGATTCTTCGGCCCGGTCTCAATCGTTGGCGCAAGGACGGCGGCGACGATGACCGCCTCCGGATTTGCCTCCCGGATCCGCTGGGAAGCTACTTTGAGCATCTCCACGTATGCGGCCGGATCCGGGTTGTCCGGCCACCATTCACCAAAGAGATTGGGCTCGTTCCAAATCTGAAAGATCTCCACGTCCCCGCGGTAGCGCTGCGCGACTGCATAGGCAAAGTCGCCGAAGTCCTCAAGCCGTGCCGGCGGCCCTTGATGGCGCCCGTCGTCCGGTGGCTTGCCGTCAGCATAGGCCCAGGGCGGGGGTCGTTCGAGCCGCGCTATTATCTTCAGATTGTGCTTCTTTGCCAGCGCGACCAGGCGGTCGTACTTCAGCCATGCGCTCTCCTGGGCCAAGTCGTCCCAGTATCTTCCTTTTAGGGGACGCTCGATGCCTTGCCAGGGAAATACTTGCCGGATGTAGCGGAAGCCGGCTTCCTCCAGCAGCGCCATGCCGCGCTCAACCTTTTCCCAATCCAGCTCTTGGTCGAAACGCGTGTTAATGCCGTAGCGATAGACGTCGGCATGATGGATGGGATACACGGAATCCCTGCCGTAGGCGACGCCGGTTTCATACCAGTACCGATAGCCCAGCAGGGCAAGGGTTGCCCCCACAAGCAATACAAGATAGCCAAGAAATAAGTAGAACCGCACCACTATTGGAAACCTGCATGTGAAAGCCGGCAGACGCGCAGCGCCGGCAAGCGTTCTTCATCGGAGAGAAGCGAGCCGCTCGCGTACCAAAGCCCCTCGTAAAGACGATTCTAGTACTTGCGCGAGCTAGGCGGCTAGCGCCATGCGCTCACCTAGGCGCTTAGCACCTCACGCGTATACCACTCTACGAAGCAAGCGACGCCCTCGCGAAATGTCATCTTAGGAGCAAAACCAAGCAACCGCTCCGCCCGGCGAATGTCGGCAAACGTGCGCGGCACATCACCGGGTTGCGGCGGCAGCATGATTCGTTCCGCCGTGACGCCCAGCACGTCTTCGACCGTGGCAATCATGTCCCGCAAGAGCACTGGATGATTGCCGCCAAGATTAATCACCATATAGGGAAACACGTTGTGCAGGGCCGCCACTACGCCAGCGACAATGTCGTCTACGTAGGTATAGTCCCGCCCGCTCGTGCCATCGCCATAGAAAGGGATCGGTTCATTCTGCAGCAAGAGGCGGACAAACGTGTAGATGGCCAAGTCGGGGCGTTGGCGTGGGCCGTGCACGTTGAAGAAGCGCAAGCATGTCACCGGCAGGCCGTATGTATGGGCGTACACGTGGCAATAGAGCTCGGCGGCGCGCTTGCCCGCGGCGTAGGGTGAGATCGTCGTACTGATGGGATCGTCCTCCGCAAAGGGCACCTTGGCATTGAGACCGTACACGGAGGATGACGAACCGAAAACAAACTGCTCTACCTCAAAATCCCGCGCCATCTCAAGCATGTTGATGGTGCCTTCACCCAGCACCCGGGAGTAGATTGCAGGCTCTTGCAGAGCCATGCGTGCATTGGCACGTGCCGCGAGATGGACCACGCGCTCCGGCGCTGCTTCCGTAAAGACGCGGCGCAAACCATCGGGGTCCAGAATGTCCGCCTCGTACAAGCGAAATCGGGGGTGGTTGCTGGCCGCGGCGAGATTACGGCGCTTGCGTTGCGGATCGTAGAACGAGTCGAAGTTATCCACCACGCAGACGTGGTGGTTCTCGCGCAAGAGCCGCTCCACAAGGTGCGAACCGATAAAGCCGGCGCCGCCGGTAACGAGAATCTTCATAGTGCTTAGCTGGGTTTCCGACTAGCTCGACAACTTGCGCCCATTATAGCGAGGTTTGCCGCAAGAGGCTCACCCTGCCCACTAGTCGGCTTGACATGGGAGACGAAGGACCAGAACTTCAGCTATTAGGCGGTTGCCCAAAGTGACTAGCGGTGCAACAGTTTTGCATTGATGAGCAGGAGCGTCGGTAGCGTAGGTTTGCAACCTGCGCCTGCTCTCCGCGTTGGCGGACAATTACGAACGGGCAATGACCCATCAATAGAATCTCGTTGGACTACTAGGAAAGCGACGAATAAGCCACTGATCGGGCAGCGATGAGGAAAGAATCAGTCCTGATGCCTGCCAGGTCTGTGGCGCACCTACGCACACGCTCCGGAGCGTCTGTCACACCGCAGCGGCCAGGGCTTCCTGCACCGGGCTCAACGCGCGGTCGATGCGCCCGCCGCCTATTACCTCGTCTTCCCGGTAGAAGACCGTCGCCTGGCCGGGCGCAACTGCGCGTATCGGCTGCTTAAACACCACCCGTGCTTCGCCCACCGCTGTTGGTTCCACAACTGCCTCCACCTCTGCCATGCGGTAGCGCGTCCGCACGCTGACCGTAATGGGATCGGCAGGAGGCGCATCTGCCACCCAATGCACGTCAATTGCCTGCAGCGCGCTGGCGTAGAGGTCTTCCTCTTCACCAACGAATACGGTATTTGCTGCCGGATCCAAGGCAACCACGTAGAGCGGACGCGGCCACGTCAAGCCCAAGCCGCGGCGCTGCCCAACCGTGTAGTGCGCGATACCCTCGTGTGCCCCCAGCACCCGCCCGTCCTTGTAGCGGATCGGGCCGGAGCGTCCAATGCCGGGCTCCCAAGTCTCCAGGAATTCGCGATAATTGTCGCTGGTGACAAAGCAGATCTCAAAGCTATCGGGCTTGTCGGCGACGTGGAGACCATAGCGCCGCGCCAAGTCGCGTGTCTCGACTTTGGTCTGGGTACCCATCGGGAACATTGTACGCGCCAGTTGGCGCTGACCCAGCATGTAGAGCACGTACGACTGGTCCTTCTGCGGGTCAACGGCGCGGAGCAAACGGTAGCGTCCCGCGGCGTCGTCTTGCACGACGCGCGCGTAGTGACCGGTAGCCAGGTAGTCGGCATCGAGCTCCTGCGCCCGCTCGAGAAAGGCAGCAAATTTTACGTACTGGTTGCAGTCTACGCACGGGTTCGGTGTGCGGCCGTTCGCATAGGAGGCGACAAACCGTGCCATCACCTCCCGCGCAAAGAGGTCGCGAAAATTCAGCGAATAATGGGGTATGCCGATGCGGTCCGCTACCCGTTGGGCATCGTGCGTGGCGCTCAAGGAACAGCATGCGTGCAGGCGGGTATCCACCATGCCCTTCTGCCAGACGTTGAGGGTAATGCCGATTACGTCATGCCCCTGTTCGGCAAGCATGGCGGCCACCACGGAAGAATCAACGCCGCCGGACATCGCGACTACGATGCGCAGCGGCTTCGTCGTTCGTTGAAGATTATCAGAAACCATAGCACATTAAGTGTAGCACTTTTGAGTGCAACTATTCTAAATGTGACACACTTTCAGGCCATTCCCGCTTGGCATGAACCGGCGTTCGTTGGTCGGGTGGGGCGCATGCGCTATACTTAAAGCAGCGAAACCCGGTATGCCAATGCACTGCTCCCGGCGCCCTGCACATGATACTCGACGTCCCAATTCGCGTCCGCTATGCCGAAACCGACGCCATGGGCGTGGCCTATCACGGGCATTACTTCACGTGGTTCGAAGTAGCAAGAGTAGAGCTCATGCGCGCCTTGGGATTACGCTATCGGGACCTTGAAGCGGAGGGGATCTACCTGCCGGTGGTGGAATGTCGGGCGCGCTTTATTGCTGCCGCACGCTATGATGCCTCCCTGCAGGTACGCACCGCGCTGATCGCGGCCACGCGCGCCAAGATCGTGTTCGGCTACGAAGTGCGGGAGCTAGAAGCGTCGCCTACGCTCCTCGCCTGCGGACAAACCACCCACGCGTTCACTACCCGTCAGGGCAAAGCCACCCGCTTGCCCGCCACGCACCCGCTTTGGCTGGGAATGCGCCAAGTCGACTGCATGCCTGAATTCGTATCGTTCGCCTAACCAGGAGCCCGGACGCCAATGACCCCTCAACCCCAGCGTGAGACGCGTTCCGTCCTACGGCTCGTGCTCTACGCGCTTGTAGTCCTCATGCTCATAGTGGCGTTCCTCTACGCGTACGAGTTGTTGAGCGGGCCGATTGACTCTTTTGTAGAAGCGCTTGGCGATCTCATCGGCTTATTCTAAGAGGTCGCAAAACGCCAAACCCAACGGATTGGACAGGACTGCGTTCTAGTCTTGGGATTGCAAGTCTATGGAATTCAAAGGTGCCTGCAAGACTACTCCCGTACTATTGCAAGCTCGCAGGCAAGAGTCAGCCATCCTTTTCCCTAAGCCACTTTGGAGACTTCCCAGAAGCCGACATATACATGTTTATGCCGATGAGTGAAACAACAATGTCCTGTCCCCACGTGCCATATCCACCACCGCCATCGGCTTGCAGACTGGCCTTTAGAACCAGACGCGCGCATCCCAGAGAGACGAGTTTTTCCAAAGAGATGTGGGTAAGCTTGTTCGGAAGTTCCTTTCGAATCCATTTAGGGTCGAGTTGAACTCCCTTCATTGTTCCTGTCTTTTCCTCTCTGCTCTCAATCCCGTTTTCAACGATAAACTCAAGAACCTCACAGTCCAATTGAGAAAGTTGATTGAGTATTTCAATGTAGGTTATGTCAAGGCTAAAACCGCTTTCTGCTTGTTCTTCAGAGTGCACTGAACTCGTGATCAGGTGCGCCCATCTCTCTTGAAGAAACTCATCGTCCTGAAAGGATGCCTTTTCAAGAAGCGGCAATCCAACGGCCAAAGACAGGCGGCGTCCAGAAGCAGGGTCAATGCCCTTTTCAAGGCAAATACGGTCAACTTTTTCGCTAATTGCCAGCAGGTTCTTTACACGCCATACTCGTGCCCAGTCTCCGCCTATCAATCCTATTTGCTCAACGGATGGCCCGAGAAGCCTCCTAAAAAACCCAGTCAAAGCCGCCAGCATTTCCTTAGTGGTAGCCAGTCCCACACTCAAGTTTCCATCGTTCACCAATGACCCCTTTCCAAAGCCGCTATGCCAATTGACATTCTTGCAACTACACTAGGGGAACCTGCTAAACGGTTTGATCTTGCGGTAGCACCTTAGAGAAGCAAAGTAAACCACTAAGACAACTGATCCTTGTGTTCAGGACTCGGGTGGGTCAAGTGCAAAGGAAAGCCGACAAGAAAAATGGGCGGGCGGTAGTTGCAAGGCCAATTTCCGCAATAAGAATTGTAGGCGGAATTCTGGCGCTCAAATCTCGCCGTGAATTGGCTCTGTTACTTACGCACACCCGCTTTAGGATGTCCAGCAGTCCACCCTTTGCCCTATCATTCAAGGCTCTGTACTCTGGTTAGCGTCGTTAAACGCATGATAGTGCCAAAGTTAGTTAGTTGACTTTCGGAACCGATAAAGACTTAGGGCCTAGGATAGCACCATTGGGTGACCAGTTGGATAATTGTCCGCGGAATCGCTTGGCCGATAAACTAAGCAAGTACGCGCTTACGCCTGCTCCGGTACCGGGGTGGGCGGCGGCTTGGGGGTGAGGTACGCTTCTACCGCATCGTGGGCGTTTTGCGCCGCTTCCTCAATCGAGAGTTCGCCGCGGGCCACGGGTAGCGTCAGCCTGCTGAAGAGCTGCCAGCTTAGTTGCGTCGCAGTTGCCAAGTGGGAAGGCACGCTATCCACCATGAGTTCCAGCAGCACGTCCCGCGCTACGGGGTCCAGGAGCAGCGACATGTGCCGGCCGTCCGGCTTGGCGACATAGCCCTGCGCTTCCGTAACGGCGGGCACCAGGCGGTTCTGTCCGATGTGGTGGGCCAACGGCAGCATTGTGCCGTAGCCCGCATCGCCGTTCTGGCTGCCCGCGGGCATAACCAGCGCCTCCTGCAGGCCCAGCGGAGTCCCGCTGCGGTCCTCAGTGGGGACTACGGCCGGCATGCGGTCCGCGCGGAGTCGTCCAAAGAACGGCGTGAAGACCATTGCCGTTTGCAGGCGCTTGCCATCGATGGTACCGCGCAGCGTCTGGGAATCAATGTCGGGCCCATGCGGCATGGCGCGGTGCGTGCGTCCGAGCTCTTGCCAGAAGCCGATGCCCCGCAGCGCCGGTCGCTCGGTAAGCTTGATTTCACCGGTATCCAAGTCAACTGCGTCGCCGCCTTCCTGCAGTACGAAAGGCAGCCAGCCGGGTATGCTCCACTCAGAGTAGCCCCAAAAGTCTACATTTGTATCGCCATCGTCGTCACGGGTCAGCGACTTTGCGGTGGCGATGAAGTCCTCGTGATTCCACGTATGCGTCGGTTCCGTTACCTTGTACTCCTTGAACTTGGTGCTGTTATACATCACCATTGCAGGCAGCACCGCAAGGGGAATTCCCATCAACTGACGTCGATACCGCACCAGTTGCAACGCGTTGTAATGGAATGAATCGAGTAGGTCGCTGTCGTCCGTCTGGGCGTACCGGTCCAACGGGGAGAGAATCTGATGCGTAAACGCGCGGGGGAAGTCGAGCGCAGCATGCATCCACGCAATGTCGAGCGGCACGCCGCTCGCGTCCCGCGCCACCACGAACTCCATGAAACTGTCCCGCCACGACTTGCCGCTCGGCCGCCGGACCTCGACTTCCTCGAGCAGGGAACGCGGTATCGGGCCGGGTATGCCTTCGCCGTTCCACGCGGCAATGAAATTCCTAGCCTCGGTGCTAATGCCCGCCAAACGCGCCATGAAGGCAAACGTGAGGGTGACCTGCTCGGCAGTCTGGCTGCCGCCGGCAGAACGGGGCGCGTCGCGAAACGGCGCTTTGCCTTCAAGTTCAGGTCGGGCGGCCGCGCGGCCGGGCCCGCCGCCACACGCTGCGAGCACAACGGCGCTGCCGCACAAGGCGGCAAGCGAAACTACACACTCTCTTCGTGTCATTCGAACTTCTCTGGCCTTTTGTGTGCCTCTACCCGCTTTTCCGGTGCTAGCGCGGCGGAGAACCGAGCCACTCACGTACTACGGCTGCGCCTCTTTCCAGAGCAGCGGCGGCCGTGAGGTTGCCTCGCAATGCGGGCAAGGCCATTTGCTCAGTGAGAGACTTCCCAATTCCACTATACAGCGAGAGCGTGGTACCGACACTGTAGGAAAGGCTACGCAATACAACGTCCGCGCGGTCAAGTCCCAAAGCGAGGTTGGGGTGCATCCTGCTGGGACGACGAATGAACTCAATGGCATTGTTGCGCGGCGGTACGAGCAACTGCGACCCTAGCTGCGCGGCCATTGGCTTGGCAACGGAATAAGCCGCGTCAAGTTCCGCGCTGTTCGCGGAGACTCCAATCATATCGGTAACCACCATAGGTACGGACTGCGCCGGCCCGTTCGGCGTCCCCACGAATCCATACTGCAACGAAGCCGGTTCGGCATGGCGCCAGTTGATCAACTCCAAGCGCAAGGGGGCATTGGACGTGCCGGTACGCCGCTGCATCATCGCGTTCAAGGACTGGTTTGGGCCACCCTCGAGCGCTTGATGCCGATGGGCAAGCTCCAGCCAGAACTTCAGTCCGTCCTGCGCTGCAGCCCCGTCCAGCGTGGTCTTGCCGGTCTTCATGTCAGCGACGCGCCCACCTGCCCCGACGATGAACAGCAACCACGCGGGCATCGACGTCGTGCCAAAGCCCCAAACAGCACTGCCATTTGTAGTATGCGTGAGGGCTGCCGCCTTGGCTGCAAACTCGTCCCACGTCCAGCGCGACGTCGGGGGCGGCACCTCCCGTGCGGCAAGGATGTCATTGTCGTAGCGTACGGCGAGAATCCCCAGGGCTGCCGGAAGCGCCATCTGCTGTCCCCAAGACTGGAGAGCCCACAGAGACTCCGGATGGTAGCCCTTTAGCGTGTTATCCGAATCGTTGTCGACAAAGGGATTGAGGGGACGAAGCAAGTCCCCGCGCAAGATCTCGGGCAAGTCATCCTGCAAACTAAACCAGACAACGTCGGGAGCCTCGCCGGCGGCCACGCGCTGGCGCACCCCCGCCACAAATGAACGCCCAAGGGTGGGCACGATGGGGACTTCCCTAATCGTGGGCATGCCGTTGCGCCCGCCGGGCGCCAGTCCGTAGCGAACGGACGGCAGCGCTTTCTCCAACGCTGCATTTACCCGCTCGTTCGCTCGCACCGCTACGGAGACGGTGACGTCTTTCGGAACCGGGGTCGGAGGCTCGGGGCCGCCGCGCGTGCCGCACGCACTGAGCAAAACACCGCCAAAGGCTGCGCTTCCGGCCCGAATCATTTGCCGTCGTGTCATGTTCGCACCCGCCACGAAGAATCGCCGTGCGGCTACTATACTACACACCGCACGCGGCTATTGTCAATATTCTGAAACGGTTTTGCCTACTACTTGCGCAGCGCGTACTTCGCTAACGTCCAGAGCGCGTGCGGCCCATCGATCCAGATATTCAACTTGCGGTTGCTGCGCGGCGCATAGGATATCGGCACTTCCTGAATGCCATAGCCCAGCTTCAAGACCTTGGCCGTTATTTCAGGCTCTATCTCAAAGCCGTTCGACTCGATTGTGAACCGATCGAAAACCTCTTTCGCCATCATCTTGTAGCACGTTTCCATGTCATGCAACGGCACACGGAACAATATGCGTGTCACTAGCGTGAGAAAATTGTTGCCGAGACGACGAGGCAAACTCTGGCGCCGCAGGGTGCGCACGCCGTAGACCACTTTGGTCTCGCCCCGCGCAATCGGCTCCAGCAGCGCCGCGAAATCGTTGGGGTCATACTCCAGATCTGCATCTTGAATAACGACAACGTCACCGGTAGCCGCCGCCAGCGCGGTGCGAATAGCGGCGCCCTTGCCTCTGTTCTCCGGATGGTAGACCACGTGGAAGCGTTCATCCTCCAAGGACTGCAGCACCTCGGTCGTGCCGTCAGTAGACCCATCGTCAACGACGACTATCTCTTTGTCCAAGGAAACTGCCGCCACACGCTCAAGAATCTCGCGCACGGTCTCACACTCGTCGAAAACTGGAATCAGAACGGAAAGCTTCATAGTGATTGTGACATTAGCTCAACGCAAAGCAAGACCGACTGCATCAAGAGCGGCGGGGCATCCGCGGGGAACTATGTGGGGCGATTGGTATGGGTCGGGTCGCGGTCCCGCGCAACTCTCGAAAGGGTTGGTTTGAAATCGCCCCTACTATATCATTGGGTCTGTAGCCACGTAAATACCTGCCAAGATATGACCCGCCCGCGGCAGGTACCGCAATTATCTTGACAGTGGCGTGCTGCAGATTGAGCCATGTTATATTCCCCACCAAACACGAGCGCCAAGGAGCACAAAATGACCAACCCGCCGTATGCAGTCACGCTGGAGCGCAACATCGCTGTTCCCATGCGCGACGGCGTCACTCTTCGCGCAGACGTATACCGACCGCAGGCCGACGGCCCGTTTCCCGTGATTCTCACGCGCACGCCGTACAACAAGAGCGCCTTGGACGGCAGCCCGTCACCTACCTATGAGAGCCTGGCTGCGGCGGGGTATATTGTAGTGGCGCAAGACGTGCGGGGGCGCTATGCCTCGGCTGGTGAATTCACGCCCCTCTTTGCCTTTGGCTATCCCGATATAGAAGACGGCTACGATACGGTGGAGTGGTGCGCGCGGCTCGCGGATTCCACTGAGGACGTTGGCATCTTTGGCAACTCCTACGGCGGCTTCACGTCATATTGCGCGGCATTCAGCCAGGCTCCCAGCCTGCGTTGTGTCTTTGCCGAAGGCATGACCCAGCGCCTCACCGACTTTGAACCCCACTTCCGACCCGGCCGGCGCTTTGCCTGGTCCATGTGCACGATAGCGCCGGATATCCGCAAAAAGAAGGGCCTCGGCGGACCGCACGCCAAGGATATAGCCGACCAACTTTGGGAACGGGAACGCCACAAGTGGCTGTGGTTCCTGCCCCGCAAAGACATACCGGACGACCAATTTGGCGGCCCCGATCAGGCCGGCTATTACCGCACGCTGATGACCGAAGCCGGAGTCGACACCTTTCAGTGGCAGGACCGCTACCAGGACGTGCGGGTACCGGTCTTCCACCGCGCGGGCTGGTACGACCGCTTCGTGCGCGCCATCGACGGCTATACGCTGATGGCGCAGCAGGCAGCGACGCCGGCAGCCCGCGCCGGACAGCGCGCCATGATCGGTCCGTGGGGGCACACGAGCGCGCTGCACGCCTATGAAGGCGAACTGGACTTTGGGCCGGCCGGGCTCGTGGAGCAAACCGACCTGCTGCTGCGCTGGTTCGACCACTGGCTCAAGGACTTAGACACCGGCATCATGGAAGAAGGGCCGATCCGGCTCTATATCCTGGGCGATAACACCTGGCGCGACGAGCATGAGTGGCCGTTAGCGCGCACCCAGTACACCGACCTCTACCTGCACAGCAACGGCGGCGCGCAAACGCCAAGCGGCAACGGCAGCCTGTCGGCAGACCAGTCCGGCGACGAATCACCCGACCACTACGTGTACGATCCTCGCGATCCGGTGCCCTCTTGCCACTTGATGCACGATCAAGACGGCGTTTTCGACCAGCGCGTGCTGGATGCGCGCGCGGACGTGCTAGTCTATCAGACCGAGCCTCTTACCGCGCCGCTGGAGGTGACGGGCGAACCGACCTTGCACCTCTACGCCGCGTCGAGCGCCGTGGACACCGACTTCACGGCAAAACTGGTGGACGTGCATCCCGATGGCTTTGCCCAGAATCTCTGCTACGGAGTCGTGCGCGCCCGCTACCGCAATGGCTATGCGGCGTCGCAACTGCTCACACCGGGGCAGGCATACGAGTTCACCATTGCGCTCAACCCCATTGCCAATGTCTTCCAACCCGGCCACCGCTTGCGCCTGGATATCGCGAGCAGCGACTTTCCCAACTGGGACCGTAACCTGAACAGCGGCAGCGACGGCTACTCTGACGCAACGATGGTCAGCGCCCGCCAGACCGTGCTCCACGACACCCTCCGCCCCTCGCGCATCACTCTGCCCGTGATACCGCGCGGTTAACCCCAGGTTGCGGGAAAAGGCGGCAGTCGAGGTTGGCGCAGGTTTCAAACCTGCGCTACCAGTCCGCTGGGGCCTACGCCTCAAAGCCGGGCATAGGCTGTGATGCCGTGGCAACTCGGCGGGCACTGAGAGGATCCGGGTATGGCGGGCCAAGCGGCAGGCCTAAAGAAAAAGTTGCTCCTCATCACTGAAGGCCACCGCCGCCTGTTCCGCAACCGCTCGTTCGCACTCCTATGGAGCGGGCAGACGGTCTCTGTCTTCGGTGACGCCTTCTTCAACCTCGCCGTCATGTGGGTGGTGTGGTCGGAGACCCAGTCGACCCTGCAGACCGCCATCATCCAAGCGATCTGGCACCTCCCCGACGCCATGCTTGCGCCGCTGGCCGGCGTCCTCGCCGACCGCTGGGACCGCAAGGCCATCATGGTGACGACAAGCGTCGCCGCCGCGGCGGTGGTGGGAGCGGTGGCGCTGTTGGTGGCGATGATCGGTCATCTGCCCCCGATCATCGCTTTTGTCGCCATCTTCAAATTGAACAGCTTGACCACGTTCATGAACCCGGCCCGCGCTTCGGTCATGCCCTCCGTCGTAGGGCGCGACCTGCTGACCACTGCCCAGGGCCTATTCTCGACCGCAAGGGAGACGGCGTCGCTGTTAGGAAGCCTGGCCGGAGGACTGCTGATCGCGGCCGCGAGCGCCGTGTGGGCATTGGCGGTTGACGCTGCGTCATTCCTGTTCGTGGCGCTGTGTATCGCGCTCGCCCGCCTGCCGGACAGGGCTGCCACATCTGCCGCCTCGAAAGAGGCCCGCCCTCAGCTCTCTCTGAGATCGGTCGCCCTAGACCTGCGCGAAGGGTGGCGGACGGTCTCCGGCGCGCCGGTGGTACTGGCGTTGCTCTGGCTCAGCGCACTCATCAATATCGGCTCATTCATTGGCCCCTTGTGGCCAGCCCTCATACAGGAACGCCTTGGGGGCGGAGCAGGTACATTCGGCGTTCTGTTGGCGGCTGCGACGGCAGGCGGCATGGTCGGTGGGTTGGTCGCAGGCCCCCTGGAGCGGCGCTTCGGCGCGGGACGAGTTCTGGCAACTGGCTGGAGTCTGGCAGGACTCTGCACCCTGGGGATCGCCGTCTCCACCTGGCTGCCGCTGACGTTGGCCTTGGAATTCGTGGAGACCTCCTCATTGACCGCCGGCATGGTCGCGAACGGCGCAATCATGATCACGTCCGTACCCGAAGCGTATCGCGGCCGGGTCTTTGGGATATTTCGCAGTATATCCGTCGTTCTCATCCCCGCAAGTGCCCTCATTGGAGGTTGGATCGCGGAGTTCGTGGAGATTCGGATCATGTTCGCCGCCGCCGGGGTGTTAGTCCTTGCCCTCGCGCTCGCGGCATGGGCGAACCCTCACGTCAGAACCGCGCGCATCTGAGCGGCCCCGGGCGCAAAGGTCACCGTGTCTTCGCTGGGACTCGGTCTGAAACCGAGTCCCAGTTGCATAGGTTTCCAATCGTACGCCATCGTCCGGTTAGGGCGTTCGCCCCATGTCGGCAGACGCCAACGATACCCAGCCGCATTGCGAAGTGGGATCAAGCGGACCGCCTTCGTCACGTCGGCACTACTCGTGCTACGCCGGGAATCCTGTCAAAGTCAGTATCCCAACTGTAGATCTCCGTGATCCCGCGAGCACTCATGTGCGCCACGGTGTAGGCATCGGCGAATGAGATGTTGCGCTCTACATAAACTCCGAGTGCTTCTACGCACAGTTGTTTCTCGGCAAACTGGATTCCCGGCAGAGAGATAATGTCTCCCACCATCGCCCGCACTTTCTCTCTGGACACGCCATAGGTGCGCTGGAGCGTGAACACCGTTTCGAATACAACCAGCGCTGAGGTGACAACTTTCTCTTCGCCGCGCTCTATCGCCGCCAGCAGCCGCCGCGCTGCCTCGGCCATTGCCGGATCACTGCCCGTGAAATAGCGCAAGAGAATGTTGGTATCAAGAAAACGTAACGCTCTCATGTCAGCGGTCTGCCGCCGCTTCTCGCGTTACCCCTTCTTCGAAAGCAGCACGCTCCTCCCGCCAAGAGTGGGTCTCCTTCGACCCGGCCGCGCCAAAGTGACGTTCCACGCGAGATGGCACTGGGAGCAAGCGCACGCCGTCCGGCGTTGACTCGAACCGCACGAAGTCCCTTGGCTTTATGCCCAGCTTTTCTCGTATCTCGGCAGGGACAGTCACCTGACCCTTTTGTGTAACCCGGGATTCATAAACCGGCATGGTGCTACTCCAATCAAAATCTTACTTCATTATTAGTATTACCATTCCAATAGTATTACACCACGTCAAGCATGGTCGAATCCCGCTCACGCAGACTTTGACCGCCTGAACTGATGCGCAATCATGTTTGGGGCGTGCTTGCGCATCCACGATTGCAGTATTTTCAAGTGCTTGTCTCTGCTGAATCTCTCCGCATCCGCTACAATGGACGTTACTGTCTTTTGCCCACTGCTAAGTGGCAGATTCCGATTCCTTTTGAGGTAAGCAACACCGTGCGCACAGACGAAATTCGCCAACGTTTTCTCGACTTCTTTACCGAGAACAACCACCTCGTCATGCCTGGATCATCGCTGGTTCCTCAGGGCGATCCCAGCGTCCTGCTGACGTCAGCCGGCATGCAGCAGTTCAAGGACTATTACCTGGGTCTCGCCGACCCGCCGCAGCCCCGCATCGCCACGGTGCAGAAGTGCCTGCGCACCGACGACATTGAAGAAGTGGGGGACACATCACACCTCACGTTTTTCGAGATGCTGGGGAACTTCGCCTTCGGCGACTATTTCAAAGAGGAGGCCGTTGCCTTTGCCTGGGAACTCGTAACCGAGCGCTTTCCCTTTGCCAAGGAGCAGATTTGGGCGACGGTGTTCGGCGGTGAGGACGAACTCGGCCCCGATGAAGATGCCGAACGCGCGTGGCTGGCGGTCGGCGTCCCGCCGGAGCGCATCGTCCGTTACTCCGGCTGGAAGGAAAACTGGTGGGGCCCCACGGGCGACTCCGGCCCCTGCGGGCCGTGCTCGGAAATCCACCTGGAGCTAGCGCCGAATACCGATGGGCACGACTGCCTTGGTCCCGCCTGTCCTTGCGGCCGTTTCCTTGAAATCTGGAATCTTGTATTCAATCAGTATTATTCGACCGTCAGCAACAGCCAACTCCATGCCGGTGCTCTGACTCCTTTAGAAAACGTCGGTGTGGACACGGGCGCCGGCCTGGAGCGTTGGGCGGTGGCCCTTCAAGAAGTTGCCACACCGTTTGAAACAGACCTCTTTCAGCCAATCGTGCAGCAGACTTCGGAGCTTCTTGGCTGCACCTACGGTGACGACACCGACCAGGACGTGGGCATCCGCATCATCTGCGAACACACGCGTGCCGCGGTCTTCCTGATAAGCGATGGCGTCTTACCGGGTAACGTAGGACGCAGCTATGTGCTCCGCCGTTTGATCCGCCGCGCCATGCGTCACGCGTATCTGTTGGGCCGCCGTGAACCTGTGCTGGCGACGCTCGGCCGGACCTTCATCGAACTGATGAGCACAGCCTATCCGGACCTGCGCACACGCGAGGAGTTCATTCTGCGCATGATTACGCAGGAAGAAGAAGCATTCTTGCGCAGCGTGAGCCAAGGTTTGCCCCTGCTCAACGCCATGCTGGCAGACTTGGCGCAAGCGGACGGAAAAACCCTCACGGGGGCAGATGCGTTCCTGCTCCACGACTCGTATGGCTTCCCGATAGAGCTCACCCGGGAAGTTGCCGGGAAGCGCGGGGTTGAAGTGGACGAAGAGGGTTATCAGGCCGCGCTCCGCGAGCAGCAGGAACGCAGCCGCCAGAGCGCGCAGTTCGAAATCGTGCAGAACCTCCCTTCAGATTTCGCGGGCGTGACCTTCACCGGTTATGAGACCACGACTGATTCCGCCACTGTAGTCGGCATTCAGCAGGGAGACGAACGCACCGGCAAGCTGGACTCAGGGGAAGAAGGTCTGATCGTGCTGGACCGCACGCCGTTCTATGCGGAAGGCGGCGGCCAGGTAGGCGATGCCGGTAAAGTCGTGAGCGCCGACGGAACTTTCCTGGTACAGAACACATACTCGCCGCAAGCCGGTCTCATCGTCCATGAAGGGCGAGTTGCGGATGGCGCCATCGTTGCCGATAGTGCGGTAACGGCGACGGCGGAGGCGGAACGCCGCGCGAACACCGCGCGCAACCACACGGCTACCCACTTGCTGCATGCCAGTCTCCGCAGCCTGCTTGGCGAGCACGTGCAACAGTCGGGCTCGCTCGTGGCCCCGGATCACCTGCGCTTCGACTTTGCCCATCCCGATGCCCTCACCCGCCTGGAAATCGAGGATGTGGAACGGCGCGTGAACGCCCACGTTCAGTCAAATCTGCAGTTGGAAACCCAGCACCTGGAAACATCCGAGGCGGTCGCTGCCGGGGCGCTGGCCCTGTTCGGCGAAAAATACGGCGAAACGGTACGCGTCGTCAGCATCGATGGCGTGAGCAAGGAACTCTGCGGCGGCACGCACGTTGCGGCCACCGGCACGATCGGCCTCTTTGTCATTCGCAGCGAATCGAGCATCGGCGCAGGGTTGCGGCGCATCGAAGCGCTCACCGGCCCCGCCGCCGTGCGCCACATGCAAGAACACAACGCGCTCTTGCTCGACCTCGCCAACACGCTTGAAGCGCCGCCGCAAGAGCTCGCCGGCCGCACCGCCGCCTTGCGTGAAGAACTCGCCCAACAACGGCGGCACATCGCGCGCCTGGAGCGCGGCCAAGCGGGACAGCAGGTGGAGCGCCTCATCGCCGCCGCTGAGGATGTAGCGGGTATGAAGCTCGTCGTGGGCAGCGTGGCTGTGCCCAACGTCGAGACGTTCCGCGAACTCGGCGATAGAGTGAAGGATCGCCTGGGCGGCTCGGGCGCGTTGCTGCTCGGCACGGTCCTCAACGACCGCCCCCAGTTCCTCATCATGACTACCAAAGGCTTGTCAACGCAGGGCGTCCATGCCGGCAACCTCGTGCGCGCGGTCGGCAAGGTAGCGGGAGGCGGCGGCGGCGGCGGACCTGAGACGGCGCAGGCCGGCGGCCGCGATCCCGCCAAACTAGAAGAGGCCCTGAAGAGCGGCGCGCAACTCCTGCGAGACGCCATGGCACGCGCGCACGGCACAGCGGGTGACTAGCTGCTGCACGCCGTTGCGGATGACCCATGTCGTATGGTTGCGGCAGTACCTGCCCCATTGCCCGATGGGAGAACCTAGTTCTTAGGGCCGAGGTGACGCGCAGTTCCTACGTTCCACAGGCCTGCGTGGCTTAGAGCACCGATCGAGTAACATCTTCCTGTTGGTGTTTTCTTGTCAAAGCTGCACCGTTTCAGGCATCGTATAGAGTGAGATGAGCGAAGAAACCTTTGATTACAAGGAGTAGCGGCATGGCACTGTCTGCGGAAGAACAAGCGTTGTTGAACGGAGAAAAGCGGAACCTTCCCTTCCTCCCCGCCCTCGGCGGCTGGTACAACGAGGAAGAAGTGGAAGCGCTGACCCAAGCGCTCCGCGAGAGCATGGACTGGAAGGTAGGCTTTACCGGCAACGACATCGCGGAATTCGAGCGGGAATTCGCTGAATATTGCGACGTGAAGTACGCGTTCGCGGTCAATTCTTGCGGTACCGGCCTGGATGGGGCCATGCAGGCGCTGGAACTCGGGCCGGAAGATGAGGTGATCGTGCCGGCCATTACGTACATCGCAACCGCCCAAGCGGTCGTCGGCGTCGGCGCCAGAATTATTCTCGCCGAGTGCCACCCGGATACGTTCAACATCGACCCCAACGACGTGGAGCGCCGCATGACGGCAAACACGCGCGCTATCCTCCCCGTGCACAACAACGGCCTCTCTGCCGACATGGACGCCTTGGCCGACATTGCCGAACGGCATCCGCACCCGACGCACGGCCCGCCGCCCGTGGTAGGCGATGCCGCTCGCGCCGCCGGCGGTGGCTATAAGGGCACGCGCGTGGGCAAAAGGGGCGCGATGAACATCTTCAGCTTCCAGACGACCAAGAACATGACCACGCTCGGTGAAGGCGGCATGGTTACCACCGATGATGACGACTACGCCGCCTACATCAACAGCAGCCGCTCTTTCGGCTGGGGCCTAAAGGGTTGGGGCACCAACTACCGCCTGACGAAGTTGCAAGCCGTCGCCGGCAGAATCCAGCTCGCGCGGCTGGACGAGATGAACGACCTACGCCGCGACCGCGCGCTGATGCTTTCCGATTGTCTGGCTGACGCGCCCGGAGTTATCGTCCCGCAGACGCCGGCTGGCTATGACCACGTGTGGTACGGCTATACCGTGCTGCTGGAATCAGAGTGGGCCGGTGAGCCCCGCGACAAGATGCTCGAGCACATGCAGGCCGAGTATGGCGTGGGCAGCGGCACTATGAATGCCGCGCTGCCCGACTACGACTCTGTTTTGAACAAACTCGGCCATACGCCGGAAGATGTGCCGGTCTCTACCGATCTCGGTCGTCGCCTGTTCTGCCCTTCGCTCCATCCATTGATGACAGATGATGATGTGCGCTTTGTCGCTGCCGCCCTCAAGGCGAGTATGCAGGAAGTTTCCAGTGCGGTTGGCGTGGCGGCTGCCGTACGCTAAGGAACCTTACAGCGGAGACCTCAACCGTGAGTCTTGTGGTTTGGGTGCAAGGGCTAATCGGCACTCTTAGAGGAACGTCGCGCGGGGGTCCGCCCACATATGACAAACAGTCGCGACCCATTTAGTGCGAGCAAGCAAGCGATGAGTTCCCGCACCTTGGTAGTGTTGAGGTGGGTAAGAGCGGCCATGTCGGCTATTGCCTAGAGCGGCAAGAAACATCACTGGTTATGTGAGGTTGCTTCTCTACGGCAGATGCTCTACATTTGAGAAAAGAGCGACTGTGTCCCCGGTATGCGCGGCTATGGGGGTGCACATACAATTCGAGCGGCAAGGAGCCGACTATGGCAGTGTTTGACACCCACCGGGCGTTTCAAGCACTCACGGACGCGGGCTTCTCGGAGCGCCAAGCACAAGCGTTGATCGACGTGGGCGGTGAAGGCTACGGCGCGTTGGCGACTAAGAGCGACCTGAAGGCGATGGAGCAAGCAACCAAAGCCGATTTGAAGGCGATGGAGCAAGCAACCAAAACCGACCTGAAGGCAATGGAGCAAGCAACCAATGCCGGCCTGAAGGCGCTGGAACAAGCAACCAATGCCGATCTGAAGGACTTAGAATTACGCATCACGCTGCGTCTGGGTGCACTCATCGTGGGCGCGGCGGCGGTGCTGGCCGTGCTGGATTTCCTCCCATGACCGCGCCTGCCTTCTATGCCCGCGTTTCATTGCGTACTCTCAAACTGAAACAGTGTGGTTTACATACGTGAGAATTCATGTCCCACTGTCTGAGGTCATTGCACGGGACTAGAGGGATAGCGAAGCAATACGTTGCCGTCCCAATGCAATGCGTTGAACCAACAGCAAGGATGGCATTGTTCGGTGTTGCTCGTTTTCAATGTCTGGCGCAGGATGCTTGGCCTTCACTACTCTGATTTCTTCACCGTCATTAGAGGCAACATCCTTTGGGCGATCCTCTGTTTGCCCTATGCGTTCTACAGCTACGTTACGCTCGTGCCGCTCCTCACCGAATCTGCCGAGACGCCCCAGGACACACCGGGGATCTTTCTAGGAATCTCCTACATAATCGCCTCGCTGGTGCTGCTTGCCCTCGCGGGCCCGGCTACCGCGGCCATATACGATTACGCGGCGCGCTCGCTCGCCAATGAAGCCGTAGGCATGCAGGACTACATCCAAAGCTTTCGCACCCACTTCATCAGGGGCTACCTGGTGGCGGCGCTCGACCTCGTCCTGTTAGCGGCGCTCGTGCTCAACGCGTGGTTCTACTTGACGGCGGAGCTTCCCCAGTTCTTTCGCGTCCTTAGCATTCTCTTCTTCTGGGGAATCGTGTTCTGGGTGGCGATTCAACCGTATCTGTTTTCAGTAATGATTCGGCTTGACACCTCCGTGCTGCAGACATTTCGCAACGCGGTACTCTTGGCGCTCGACAATCTCGGCGTCACAATTGGCCTCATCGGCGTGCAGTTGGTGATGATATTCTTCTTCGTCCCGCTCTTTGCTATTGCATACCCGGTACTGGCCGGCTCCATTTTCGCCCACACGCACGTGGGCGTGCTGAATGAACTCCTCGATCAGTATGAGGAGAAGCGCAATGCCGCAGCAGCCCCGGAGAGTGGGTCGTAAGGAGTAAGCGATGGCGAGCCTCACTCTTGAGGGAGCGGTAAGAACGTACAAGAGACCCAGCCCATCTTCCTGGAAGGACTTATTTGGAAAGCTCAAGGGCGGGGAAGCGTCCGATGCGGTCGTCGCTGAAGCCGAAGAAGAACTCATTTACGCGCTCGACGGGATTGATCTCCAGATCGAAGACGGCGAGTCCCTGAGTATTCTGGGGCCTTCCGGCTGTGGCAAAACCGCCATATTGCGCATCCTGGCGGGACTGGAACAGTTAGACGACGGCAAAGTGCTTTTCAATGGGGAAGACGTGACCACGGTGAGCCCCCAAGAACGCAACGTCGCCATGGTGTTCCAAGACTACGCGCTCTACCCCCATTGGGCTTCGCAAGACAACCTGGGGTTCTTCTTTCAAACGCACCAGCGCAAGCATGAGATTCCCGAGCGCGTGCGCATCACCGCACGGGTTATGGGTCTGGGTTTCGAGACGCTCCTCAGCCAGAAGCCGCCCAAGCTCTCGGGCGGCCAGCAACAGCGGGTTGCTATCGGCCGCGCGATAATTCGCGATCCGCAGGCATTTCTCTTCGACGAGCCGCTCTCAAACCTTGACGCCACCGTACGCGCGCGTACGCGCGTCGAGATCAGGCGTCTCATTCAGCGTTTCGGCATTACGTCGGTCTACGTTACCCACGATCAGTCCGAGGCCTTTACAATGGGCGACCGTATAGCCGTAATGCGTAACGGCAAAATCCTGCAGGTGGATACCCGCCGTCAGCTCGTCGAACGACCGCTCAGCCGCTTCGTCGCTGACTTCATTACCGTGCCGGCAATGAACTTGTTGCCCGGTGTGGTGCACAGAGAGTACGTGGATGTTCACGACCGCAAGGTCATGCCGCCGCCAGTCGTGCTCCAGCAGTATCAGGCAGAGTCAATCACCATTGGTATTCGCCCAACGGATGTGCAACTGCGCTCTGAGAATGAAGAGGATACGATTCCTGCCAAAGTCGAGACTGTGGAGCCGCTCATGAGCGAGCGTTCCGTCCTGCTCACCGTGCGCGTGGGACGCTACCTGTACCGCGTCCAGCGCCCGCAGACCGAGCACTTTGAGCCGGATACACTGGTGTTCATGGAAGTGCCCCCCCACTGCCAGCACGTCTTCGATAACCGAGGACGGCGCATCAACTAGCTTCCTGACGGACGCCGCCTGAACCTCCCGTAATCACCTAGCAGTAGTTTGCCGTCACAACGCCACTTTGGGTCAATTGGGCCGCTGCGGCTTCGCTCTGCAGCGCAACCGTAAACCCCTTACGGATACTGCAGGAGCACACCGAGGTATTCATCCTTGCGGTCGCGCAGACCCTCGTAGGCCCGCTGTCCCTCCGTGTACGGGAGTACATGGGTGATGAGGGGTGCCACCGCGATCCGCCCCGTCGCCAGCAACGACCAGATAAACGGAATGTCCAGCGCGCGGGTAGCGGCGTCTACCGTGCTCGCGTGAGCGCCGATGAGATGCACGCCCGTGCGGTGAATGTCGAAGTAGGGATCGAGCTCCAACTTATCCCGCGGGCTACCCAGCAGCACGACGCGCCCGTGATCGGCTGCGGCTTTGATCGCAAGGTCAATCGTCGGACCGCTCCCCACGGCTTCAACGACGAAGTTGGCGCCGCGCGAACCGAGTTCCGGCAGCCAGTCGGCGAGCGGCTTTTCGCTCAAGTTGAACGCCAGGTCCACGCCGCATGCCTGCGCTTGCGCCAGGCGCGACGCCGCCAGGTCCGCGGCCGCTACCCGGCCGGCCCCGGCCAAGCCGCAAAGTTGCGCGCACAGATTTCCCACAAGACCCATGCCGATAACGAGGACGTTCTCCCCAAAATAGACCGGCGCTTGACGGACTGCCGACATGGCAATTTGCACCATCGCGAGGAATGGCACCGAACGATCGGGAACGCCTTCAGGCACCGGCAGCAGGTCTTCACAGCCCAGGAGCGCGTGGGTCGCATGGCGCTTGCGGTGAAAGACACGTGTACCGGGTGCGAGATCAGCGACGCCGTCGCCCACTGCCACCACGTCACCGACCGCGGCGTAGCCCGGACGAAACGGATACTTCGCATAGGCAAAGTCAGTTTCATCGAACCCCCGATGGGTGCGCGTGAACATGGCAAGCTCTGTGCCCGCGCTTATCAGAGAATACCGATTCCGAACGATAACCTCATTGCTTTCGGGTTCGTCCGGAATCGTCGTCTTTTCTATTCGACACTGATCTTTGCCGGGGAAAACCAGACTCTGGACTTCCATGAAGTGTCAGACCTCCCACGCGTGCGGAACGCTAATACAACGCTTGACCGTGGTTCATTCCTTGCTACATCAAAGTGTCCGCTTGATCCTAGACATTCAGGCGATCGGACCTGATTTCGCGTATCAAACGCTCGCATGCCAAGCCTAACGCGCTACGCGTTCGACGTACTCCAACGACTGATGCCGGAAGTACGTATCGTAGAGCGCGGCGTAATGACCGTCTGCGGCCAGGAGCGATTGGTGGGTGCCTTCTTCCAGGATGCGTCCGCCGTCCAGCACCAATATGCGGTCGGCGTGCTGCACGGTGTACAAACGGTGGGCAATCACGATAGACGTGCGGTCCCGCATGATGGCTTCAACACCGTCTTGAATCTGGACTTCCGTAAAGGGATCAACGCTCGCCGTGGCTTCATCCAGTATGAAGACCGCCGGATCATGCAACATTACGCGCGCCAGGGCTACGAGTTGCCGCTGGCCCATGGAAAGACGCCCGCCGCGCTCGCCGACGTCCGTTTCCAACCCGTTTGGCAGGTCTGCAAGCCAGTTTCCTCCCGCGATGTGCTCCACCGCGCGCAAGACATCTGCCTCACTCGCGTCCGGCTTGCCGTAGCGAATGTTCTCACCCACGGTGCCGCTAAAGAGAAACGGTGACTGCGGCACGATACCGATCTGGCGGCGGTACGATGCCAGGTTGAACGTGCGGATGTCGCGCCCGTCAACGAGCAGTTGGCCTGCCTGGAATTCATAGAAACGCGCGACAAGCCGCACGATGCTCGTCTTGCCCGAACCGGTGTGTCCCACTAAGGCAATGGACTCGCCCGGATGAATTGTCAGGTTGAAGTCCGGGAGCACCGTTTCACCTGGCTGGTAGCTGAAATTCATCTGCCTGAACTCAAACTCACCTTGCAGACTGTCCGCCGGCGCAGCGCCGGTCTGCACGACGCGCGGCTCAGCGTCGATGAGGCCGAATACACGTTCACTGGCAGACAGGCCGTTTTGAAACTGACTCCAGAATGACGCGATCTGCGTGAGCGGAAACCAGAAGAACATCAGCGCCTGGATGAAGAGATACCAATCGCCCACGCTCATTGAGCCGGACGCGGTGTTTATGCCGCCGAAGTAGACTATGACCGCGGTGCCGATACCGGCGGTGGCGTTGAACACCGGGAAGAACGTATTGAGGACCATGCCCTGCCGGAAGTTCACACGGTACGCTTGCTCGTTGATGCGGATGAAATCGTCGTGCACCGCCTTTTCTTGACGGAAGACCTTGGCCACCGCGATGCCGCTGATGGATTCTTCGATATGCGCGTTGACCCGCGCCATAATGCGCCGGGAGTGCAACGATGTCTCCCGCGCAATACGGCGGAATACAAGCGAAATTGACACCACCAGCGGCGCCATCGCCAGCGTAATCAGCCCGAGTTGCAGATTGATGAAGAGCAGCAAACCTCCCATCAGCACCACCAGCATGACCTGGCTGGTGAGATTCATCGTCAGGGAGACTGTTTCGGCAAAACCGTCGGTGTCCGAGGAGACGCGGCTGACGAGCTTGCCGGTCGGCTGATCATCGAAGAACGAGAGGTCGTGCCCCATGGTTGCGTTGAAGGCATCCTCACGGATCTTGAGCGTCACATTGCCGATCGCCACCGCACCGAGCCACTGGCGCAGGAAGTTCAGACCCCAGGAGACACAGCTTAAGATCAGAATTGCGATCACGAGCAGCGCCATGACTTGCGTGGCAGGATCGGCCACAACGATGTCGATACCCCGGGAGATGAGGAACGGGACCGCCGTATCGGTTAGCGAGCCGATAAAGATCGCCCCGGCCACCAGCAACATGGGGCGCAGTTGCGGTCGGAAGTAACGAATGATGCGGCGCAACAGCGCGCGATCGCTATATTCGCGATCATACGCGTCAGCGTCCAAGCCATCCATCACGAAACCCATCAGCGGTTCCTTTCCGGGATGATTGCCGCCGCGTTGCTGCCATCCAAGCATGCAGGGGCAATTGCATAGGCCCTGCACAGGCCGCGCGCAAGACCATACGTGCGCGGCAGCGCTCCGACCAACCCTCCCGCGTAAACTCCCCTGCGGAGTCTATTGCCAAAACCCCTTCCCCCTCGATGGAGGAAGGCCGGGATGGGGGTGAAAAACTGCTTGATGACTAGCAATTGCAAAACACTCCTGCGGAACTGATGCCGAAAGCATGCCAAAGGCGCGCTGCTAACAACGCCCCGTAGCGCGGGGGCTTGTCCCCCGCTCCGGATGCCCTGCAGGAGACGGAGCGCGGATAGATTCCCGCTTTCGCGGGAATGACGGATCAGAATACTGCCTCTTTCCATGGCAAGCCTTCTACTATGGCACGCCGCAATCTTCACCATCCACTACTCTCCAATCAGCGTCGCCGGCACTGCGGCTGCGTAGCGTTCGTCCCGGTGGGCAAAGATATTCCGATAAGCCGGGCTCCGTGCCATGAGTTCCTCGTGCGTTCCTTGGTCTTCCAGTTTGCCGCCGCGCAGCACCAGAATGCGGTCGGCCCAACGTATCTGCGAGAGCCGGTGCGTAATCAAGAACGTCGTTCGTCCGTGCAGAATGTTGCCCAGAGCGCGTTGAATCTGGTCTTCCGTCGCGCTGTCGATGGCGCTGGTCGAATCATCGAGCACCAGGATGCGTGGGTCAGCCAAGAATGCGCGGGCGATGGCAATGCGCTGACGCTGTCCGCCGGAGAGCGTCACTCCGCGCTCACCTACGATGGTGTCGTAGCCGTCCTTGAAGCTCATGATGAATTCATGGGCCTGGGCCTGCTTCGCCACCGCCTCGATTTCCGCGCGGCTGACCGGGCGGCGCACGCCAAATGCGATGTTTTCCGCCAGCGTGCGGGAAAAGAGGAACACGTCCTGATCGATTGTGGCAATCTGCGAACGCAGGGATTCCATCGACCACACGCGCACGTCCACGCCGTCGATCAGCACACGCCCTGCCGCAACCTCATAAATGCGGTTGATGAGGCGGGTAAGCGTAGACTTTCCTGAGCCGGTCTGGCCTACGATAGCGATGGTCTCGCCCGGTTTTGCCGCAAAGCTAATGCCGGCGAGCGCATTGGCGCCTTGGTAGGCAAATGAGACGTCGTCGAAGACTACCTCGCCCGCGATGCGCCGTTCGATGCCGGCCCGGTTTTCGTCGATTTCCGTCTCCGCATTCAAGATGGCGAGAATCCTCTCGGATCCCGCCGTGCCCATTTTGACCAGGGAGAACGCAAAGATAGAAACAAACGTCGGGAACCGCAGCATGGCCAGCAAGCCCATGAAATAAATGACATTGCCAATCGAGAGCGAACCGTTGCTGTAGAGAAACAGCGCGTGTGCCAAACCGAGCGCGAGCGTGAAGGAGAACATGAGCAACGGCAGGTAAAGCGCCTGAATCTTGCCCTGCTTCACAAAGAGATCGCGGTAGTTCTGCGCTTCCGCGCGAAAGCGGCCGTGCTCCTGCTGTTCCTGCGCGTTGGATTTCACGACTTCAATGCCGGAGATCGCCTCTGTGAGATTCGCGTTGAGTTTGCCAAACTGCGCCCGCATCGCACCGGCCACCGGCGTCAAACGCCGCAAGTATCCCCGCAGCGCAACGAGAAAGAGAATGAGGAACAGCACCGGTATCGGCAGCAGCGCCGTGCTCAAGAGGCCGACAGCAATAATGGGTACCACCATATTTACGAGCCACTCCGACAGCAGCAGCAGACCGGGGTTGACCATCACATTGAGCTGGCGCACGTCGTTCGTGGCCCGAGCCATGATGTCGCCGACGCGCTGCTGGCCGTGATAGGTCTGGCTCTTGCCCAGCAAGTTGACGTAGAGTTCGTCACGGACGTCCCGTTCGATGCGCAGCGCGACAATTTCGGCCGTATAGTTCGCAAGAAGCTGCATCACGCCGCGGAGCAGACTGATGCCGAGAATTGCAAGCGCAAAGCCCAAGAGCACGCGCATCTCGGCGCTTGCTCCTGCTACCGTATCGAAGGCGCTTGCTCCCGCTACCGTATCGAAGGCGCTTGCTCCCGCTACCGTATCGAAGGCGCTTGCTCCCGCTACCGTATCGAAGGCGCTTGCTCCCGCTACCGTATCGAAGGCGCTTGCTCCCGCTACCGTATCGAAGGCGCTTCCCATCAATTTCGGCACCTGCACGGCGGCGACTACTACACCGGCGCGAAAGAGAGTGCCAACCGCCACGTGCAACGGGTAGCGCAGCGCGTGGCTGACGAGCCAGCGCGCCACTGAAGAGCGGTCGTACGTATGTTCTGTTTCAGGCGTAAACTCGCGATTCTTCACCTGAGTCTCCGGGAACAGTCTCCTCTTGCTCTCATCTCACTATAGCACCCTGAATCAGATGCGATATTCACTCTCCCTTTGTCCGAAACCTATGATCCAAATCGTGGCTTTGCTCTGGCGGAATTACCAACTTCAGTCTACCGGGCACTTGTTCAATTGCACCAATCCTGGGAACATTAGACAATAGGATGCATAGAATGCGAATTATTGGGAACGGGGTGAGTAGTGAAGAACATAGATGAGCGCCGCCGTGGGCCGCAGAATTGGCAGATCGTCCTCGCTGTGCTGGCGTGTGCACTATTCTTCGGCGGGTGCATCACGCAGCCGCAGGGCGTCATCATCAACACCAAGCCAACCCCCACACCCACGCCAGTCGTTGGCGATCCGAATAACCCCAAGGTCATTGAGGTTACACTTTCGGACAATACCGTGCCGCCGACCGGTGTCGGCATCATCTGGGTTAAGAGGAGCGTCGGTTGGGCGCCCTATGAGAGTCCCGGGGACGGTCGCCTGCCTCCTGATGAATACGGTGTGCAGGTCTACGTCGATGGCGAACGCATCGGCGTTTTCTGGCCGGACGATACCGGCGGCATGGGACCGCGCCCGCTTGCCATTCCGCAGAACGTCTGGGGCTTTGCGCTGGGTCAACACACTTTGAAGTTCGTACAACAGGGACCCGCAGTCTGGCGCGAGTCGAATCCGGTCATTATTGTCGTGACGGAAGACTTCAAGCCCACCCCCACAGTGCCGCCTAGTCCAACACCAATTCCGCCGCCGACGCCAACGCCGCTGCCTACACCACAACGGCCACCAACGCCAGCACCGCAGCCTACACCAACACCCCAGTCTGCCTAACGATGGCAGCGCGTTCGGGCGATAGCCTTGGCATCGTGCTGCTTGCCGCGGGTGAATCGCAGCGCATGGTGGCTGCGTCTGAGACGAAGGCTGCGTTAGGCACAAAAACTTCGTTAAGCACGAAGACGCCCAAAGCCCTGCTCCCCTGGCTTGGCCGCCCGCTAATCCAGTATCAATTGGAGCAGATTGCGGCGGTTTCTCCCGCGCACGTAGTCGTTGTGACCGGCTTCCATGCAGAGCGTTTGGCGCCCCAGCTTGCACCCTTCACAGACGTGCGCGTCGTTAAAAACCCCGATCCGGCGCGCGGCCGATCCTCCTCTATTGTGCACGGGCTGCAGGCTCTGCCTGAAGCGCTGTCTGCGATCGCCGTAGTAAACGTAGATCAGCCCTGCGCCGCCGCGACACTCGAGTTGCTTATTCGCGCAAGAACTGCGGGAAGCAAGCGCATAGCGATCCCCCGCTATCAGGGGAAGAGAGGTCATCCGCCCCTCTTTGCAAATGCGCTGCGCGGCGAACTGCTACAGGTGCGCGAAGAGACCCAGGGCCTGAAAGCGGTCACAAGGGCGCACCGTGCGGAAACTGCCTACGTAGACGTCGACGACCCCAGCGTCGTGTGGAACTTAAATACGCCGGCAGACTACCGGCAGGCGCAGCAACGGCACGTCCTGCTTGCCACCACCAATAGCGCCAAGGCAGACCATCTTGCCTGGCTGCTCGAGGGTGTGCCGCTCCGGCGTGTCACCTTAGCGGAAGCCAATCTCCACATGGAAGTCCCGCCAGCGGAAGCCGATCTGACTCTGAAGGCAATTGCCGAAGGCAAAGCAATAGCATGGTCGCGCGCATTCGGCGGCTTGGCGGTCGCCTCGGACGGCGGCATTGCCATACCGGCGCTCGGCGAAAGTTGGGAGGAGCGCCTGACGGCTCGCTTTGCGGGCAGCAATGCCACCGATGCGCAGCGAGTAGAGGCGCTGCTGGCTTTGCTTCAGGCCTATCACGGTGAGGAGCGGCGCGCCTGCTTTCGCGAGTGTGTGGCGCTCGCGAACAACGGCACGCTGCTGCAGTCGTGGTGCGCAGAGAGTGCGCCGGGCTCGATCGCGGAGTCGTATCGTCCGGATGGGGTCGTTCCCGGCTTCTGGTTACTGACGGTGTGGCGCCATCCGAGCAGCGGCATGCGCGTCGCCGCACGCTCACCGAGCGAACCCGGCTATCCCGACGGCGCCTGGGCGCGCATCAAGCCCAGAGTGCAGAAATTCCTGCGTAGCTACGTGGACAGCCATTTTACGTCGGCAACATGACATTTGCTCGGGCTTGATCTTGCAGATCTCCCGCAATCACCACAAGCCCGTCGCGCTCCAGGTCCCGCGTCAACTCCCACAGCCAACTTGCCGGCAACTCCTTTGCGCCCCGGTCTTGGACGCGGCCTACCAACGCGGTGAACGGGATTGCGCTGCCTGGCGGACGTTCCCGCAGGGCGGCGATTATGCGCCCCCGATAGTAGCGCTTTGAGCCAGCGAACTTCCCCTGCCCGCGCGGCCGCAGCGACGGCAGGTCTATTACCTCTCCCCTGCGGCGCGCCTGGCACCACGCAAAGAACGGACAGCGGCCGCAATCCGGCTGGCGAGACGTGCAGACTACTGATCCCAGGTCCATAAGCGCCTGATTCCAGCGCGCGGAATGCTGCGCCGGTACGAAGCTGTCCGCCAGTGCCTGAAACTGCCGCGCCGTCGGTCCCTTGTCCCCATAGTGCGCGGTAAGATCGTGCTGAAAGACGCGGCCCAGCACCCTGCGCACGTTGGTATCTACCACCGCTACCGGTGCGTTCGCCGCAAAGCTCAGCAGCGCCCGCGCCGTGTACGCGCCTACGCCGGGCAGCTCCAGCAGCGTCTTTAGACTCATGGGAATCCTGCCGCCGTGCTCCCGCACCACAGCCTGCGCGGCGCGATGCATGTGCACGGCGCGGCGGTTATAGCCGAGCCCCGCCCAGAGGCGAATTACTTCCGCCAAAGGCGCCGCCGCCAAGCGACGAATTGTAGGGAAATGTGCCAGGAAGGCGTGATACTTTGGAATCACACGCTCGACTTGCGTCTGCTGCAGCATCATCTCGGCCAGAAAGATACGGTACGCGCTCTGCGAGCCCCGCCATGGCAACGTGCGGCGGTGCTTGCGATACCAGCCTAGCAGCGCTTGCTGCAAACGCGGGGCCGCCGCGATCCGCTCTACGTGCAGCCCACCGTCGGCCGCAGCCGCGCAATGCTCAAAATTCTTTTGATCGCAAGGATGTTGGCTTTGCATGCGCGAAATGAATTGTCCTCTTAGTGAGGATGCCTGCGCACAGGCCGCCGATGCGGCAGTGAACGCGTCATCCGTGAGCCCTAGGCGGAATCCGTTAGCAGCACCTTTCAGGATCGAGTATGCCACAGGCGCACTATGAAGAAGTGCACTGCAAGACCGCACTCACGCGGGTGCGAGGCATGGCATTTGGCTGGAGCCTCAATCCCTACCGCGGGTGCACACACGGTTGCCACTACTGTTTTGCCCGGAGCACGCACTTCTACTACGATCTTGACGCTGACGAAGAGTTTTCCTCCATCATCTTCGTGAAGAAAAACTTTGCGGAAGTGCTGCGCTTGGAACTCTCATCGCCGCGCTGGCGGCGGCAGCGCGTGGTCATAGGTACGGCCACCGACCCCTACCAACCGATTGAAGGCAAATACCGGCTGAGCAGAGCCGTTCTCAAGGCTTGCTTGGACTTTCGCACGCCGGTATCCATCATCACCAAGTCTTCTCTTGTCGTCCGTGACATAGACCTCTTGGCCGAATTGGCTCTGCGCTTGGGGTGCACAGTGAACTTCAGCATAACCACCCTTGACCGCTCACTCTGGAGACAGCTTGAACCGGGCACGGCCCCGCCGCTGCAACGTCTGCGGGCGCTGCAGAAGCTCGCCGCGGCAGGTGTGCATGCCGGCGTGCTGCTTGCCCCCATCATTCCGGGGCTTACGGCGACAAAAGAGAATCTTGAGGAAGTCGCCCGTGCCGCGGCAGCCCACGACGCCTGCTTCCTGGCGGCGAACGTGCTAAACCTTGGCGTCGGCGTCAAGGAACACTTCTTGGGCTTTCTGCGGGACGAGTATCCGTGGCTCCTTGGCGCCTATGGACAGCTCTTTCCCGGGCGCTATGCCCCAAGAACCTACACTGAGCCGATCTATGATTATGTAAAACTACTACAGCAGCGCTATTTGCTCGACAAAAGGGAGCCCACGCATGCGCCACAGCCCGAACCCAGCCAACTCTCTCTCACTCTCTGGTGAAATATCGCTTCCGTGAACATGGAGATGGACTAGGAGTACAAATTGGCTCCATATCAATCAGAAAGAGCCGCTTAATCAGCCAATGGCCCTAGTTGTACGCACTTTTGAAAGCTGCTATAATATGTCTACTTAATTCGCCCCCGCGCAGATGCAATTGGACTTACTATCTCCTCTTTGTCCTATTCCCCAGATGAAAGCAGCAACCAGTCTTGAAGGGTCGAGACCTCCTTACACTGGCTGACTTCTCAGCTTCTGAAATTCACCAGTTTCTCAACACTGCGAAGACGCTTAAGTCCGCTTGGGCCGCACGGTCGGACAACGCTGCGGGAGCCGAGTATCGCCCGCTCGCAGGCCGAACCCTCGCCATGATCTTTGAGAAGCCGTCCCTCCGCACCCGTGCCACCTTTGCCATTGGCATGGAGCAACTGGGCGGCCAGGTTGTCGATCTGGCGGCAGAGCACTTGCAGATGGGTGTGCGCGAAACGGCGCCGGACGTCGCCCGCAACCTGGAACGCTGGGTGGACGTCATCATGGCGCGGGTGTTCGCTCACTCCACCCTGGAAGTTCTTGCGGAGCATGCCGACATTCCCATTATCAACGGTCTTTCCGATTACACACATCCCTGCCAGATCTTGGCCGATTTCCTCACGATGCAGGAACACAAAGGGGATCTTGCCGCGCGCAAGATCGCATACGTTGGCGACGGCTACAATGTCGCTAACTCTCTCCTCTTCGGCGCCGGCAGACTTGGCTATCATCTCGCGGTGGGCTGCCCGGAAGGGTACCTGCCGCCAGACCATATCATTGCCCGGGCCCGGGGGTTGGCCGCAGAGTCGGGCGCGACGCTCGAACTAGGCACAAATCCAATCGCAACAGTTCAAGACGCGGACGTTATCTACACAGATTCGTGGATTAGCATGGGTTTGGAAGCGGAGGCAGCGGCGCGCGAAAGAGTCTTCCCTCCGTATCAGGTAAACACGGACCTCTTACGCCATGCGCGCTCGGATGCAATCGTCATGCATTGCCTGCCCGCGCATCGCGGCAAAGAAATCACCGATGAAGTGATGGACGGGCCTCAATCGGTCGTGTTCGATCAGGCTGAAAACCGCCTCCACGCCCAAAAATCGGTATTGCTGGAACTCTTGACTGGTAGTAATCCCCAGTTTGACTAGCTTTGCTCTCCTGCTTCCGCCTAAGCCGGCCAACACTAAGATCGGGCCAGGGATTTGACTAGAGGGTATCTCAAGAACTGACCCGACAGGCCGTTTCGTGCTTCGACAAGCTCAGCACGAACGGATTAAACGCTTTTCCGTTCGCCCTGAGCCTGTCGAAGGGCAGGTCTGCGCAGAGCAATGCATTTATGAGATGAGTCTTAGTTGAGCCCGCTGTCTTTGAGGTGACGCGTGGTAGAGGACCTCCGTTGGCTCGTATCCCGCTTAGACTTCAGTGCGGCGTTTGATATCCTCCTCGTCGCCGTCATCATTCATGTCATCTTCACGATCGTGCGCGGCACCCTCGCGGACCAATTGGTGCGTGGGATCGTAGTTCTACTGGTCGCTGCCTTCGTCATTGGCAATTTCCTGCAACTGCTGGTCTTTGATTGGCTGCTGCGCAGCGTGTTGTCCGCGCTCGTAATCGCAATTCCAATTATCTTTCAACCTGAACTGCGCCGCTTCCTGGAGCAAGTCGGGCGGCAAGGCACCCATCCCCTCGCGCGCTACATTCCGATTAGCGAGAGCGTCTCCCAGTCCCTCGACGTGGTGGCCCGTGTCGCGGGCCGTCTCTCTGACAATCACTGGGGCGGTCTCATCGTCATCGAACGCGAAACCGGGTTGGAAGACCTGGTTGAGACCGGCCACCGGATCGACGGTCAAGTAAGCGAAGACCTACTCATGACCGTCTTCTATCCAAACTCAGCGCTGCACGATAAGGCCGTTATTATACGCGGCAACCGCCTCATTGCCGCTTCCTGCATGTTGCCGCTATCGGAAAACTTGTCCCAAGGCGAAGGCTTAGGCACGCGCCACGCGGCAGCAATCGGCGTGAGCGAAGTTACGGACGCCATCGCCGTCGCCGTCTCTGAGGAGAGCGGCATAATCTCTGTCGCGCGCGGCGGGTCGCTCCTGCGGCACTTGGACGAAGATAAGCTGCATACGTATCTCCACAGCCTATTCCGAGAAGAACCCAGATCAAGCCTGCTCCCTTGGATTTCATTCGGCTCCCTTGCGCGTAGTCGCCGTGAGCGTAAAGTCCTAAAGTAACCCCTTCCACATGAACAAGCTACGCTCGCTCATTCCTTTTCTAGGGCGTTTTCTCACTCACACGCTGGGCGTCCGTTTTCTCTTTGCCTTGGCGATATCAGTTATCTTGTGGGTCCTGTTCACTGCCGAACAAAACCCCGTACGCGAAGGCTTCTTTGACACTGAGATCCCGGTTGAGACAAGTCGCTTGGGCGATGGTTTGGTGGTAAGTCGCATCGCGCCAAGCACGGTTCGTCTGCAGATTGCCGCCCCCCGTGACATCTGGGATTCCCTCTCCGTGGACGACTTCCGCGCCGTTGTCGATCTCTTTGCGGTCGGTGTCGGTCTCCATGAAATTACCATCGATACCGATGAATCAGACTCGCGTATTCGCATTATCGCTGCCGAGCCGGATACGGTGACCGTTGCACTGGAACAGCGCAAGGAGAAGGAAGTGCCGGTGCGCGTGGAAGTGGCCGGCGACCCGCCCTTCGGCTACCAATTTCAACAACCCCAATTGCTGCCGGACCTTGTGAAAGTGATTGGGCCGGCCTCTAAAGTGGAACTCGTCGACGCGGTTTGGATCGACGTGGAAGTAGGTGACGCTAGGAGTACGATAAATCTCACCCAGCGCGCCATCCCGCGCGACGCCCAGGGTCAAGACGTGAGCGGCGTGCAGCTCGATCCCGCCGTGGTCCAGGTGACGGTGCCGGTAGCGCAAGTAATCTCCTCCAAAGATGTGCCGGTGCGCGTAAGGATCGAAGGCCAGCCTGCCTCGGGCTACTTGATCTCCCGGTACATACCCTCGCCCCCTAGCGCAACCCTCGTCGGCTCACCCCAGGAACTCAACGCGATCAATTTCGTGTTTACGGAAACCATCCCGGTTGAGGGAGCTACACAGTCCATTACGACGACAGTAGAATTAGAGAGACCGGCGGGTATTGGAATCTCCGGCTCCGATGAAGTTGAAGTCACTGTAGAGGTGCTGCCGATCGCATCGAGCGCGGAGACCCGGGTCGCCGTTACGCACGTAAACCTCTTGCCGGGCATGCAAGCCATTGTGGCGCCCACCACCGTCTCTGTGATCCTCAGCGGCCCCGCGCCAGTGCTGCGCACACTACAAGCGAGCAGTGTGATCGTCTCGTTGAATTTGAGCGGCGTGGGCGCGGGCACGTACGATTTGACGCCGGATGTCAGCACGCCGCCCCAGGTAACCGTGCTAAGTGTCGCGCCGGCACAATTGCAGGTAGTTGTGCGTGCATCGCCCACGCTCGCACCCACGTCAGAGCCTGCAACAAGCCCAACCCCAGGCGAAGAGACGCTGCCCTCATCGCCCACGCCAAATCCCTAGGCGGGCGAAATTGCATCCTGGAGAGACTGTCGTACCATCACAGTGCTTTGCTACCTGCATCGCGCTTGTAACGTCAGAGGAGCGATGAGTGCCCGGGATGCTCACGCCCCGTTCTTGCTTCGTGAGACGCCAAGGCACATGTTTTCACGTCCAATCTCCACGGCGCTTAGGTAGGACTCTAAGGGTGCTATACTAAACGGACGCCGAGAGACTGATTAAGCGAGGGGCTTCCCACACTTCTCTCTGCTAACTCATTCTCGTGGTCGTCCGTGCATCCCATGAATTTCGCGGAGAATGTGCCGACACGGTGGTGAAGTGGTCATACAGGCCCCGCGTGCAAATCGTAGGACGGTCGGCTAGAAGTCCGGAAGCCATAACCGCTGGCATGGCGCGCATAAGTCGCGACCCGACGCCCGTGCCGCAACTCATCAAGGAAGCACGCGACAATACGGCCCTGGCGCGCCAGCGCAACCAGCGGGTCGTATACGAATACGGCCACAATAGCGTGGCAGAGCACGGGTGCTTCAGCGCCGCGATCTGGGACATTCCGCGGTACTTATCGCTGGAAATCGTGCGGCACCGTCTAGCGGCCTATACCCAGCACAGCGGGCGCTACATCCCCTTTGAAGAAGTGCCGCGCCAGTTCTATTTACCGAAGGCGTATCGCCGGGGCAAGTCCCGGAAATTGCTCGAGGATGCGGTCAGCCAAAGCTATGCAGCCTACCAGACGATCTATGCGGGCTGCACCGCGTATCTCTTAGAGAAATACCCGCGCATGCGCACTACGAGTGCCGAACGCCGCGCCACCGAAGACGCCCGCTACGTCTTGCCGCTGGCGCAGACCACCCAAGTGGGCGTGACCACCAACGCCCGCGAATTCGCCCTGATGATCACGCGGCTGCTCTCCTCGCCGCTCCCGGAGTTTCAGGCAACCGGCGAGAAGCTCTTGGCGCAACTCCAGCCCATCGCGCCCTCGCTCTTTCCGGATAAGTACATTCACGCCTTGCCGTATCCCCAAAGCGGCCGAGATGCAATTCAGGAGACCGCGGCAGCGCTTGAAATCACGTCGGCGCGCGCGGACGGCAACACGCCGAATGCGAGCGAGTCGCCCGCGTCCGCTGCCAGTGCAGCGGTGCGGCTCGTGCGCTACGACCCTGACGGCGAACGCCACTTGGCCGCGGCCTTGCTGTTCCACAATTCCCAGATGACTCTTGCCGCCGCGCAAGCAGCGGTGACGCGTCTTGACGTAGATCAATTGGGCCGACTCATTCGCTCCGCATACCGCGGCTTGCATGCCCATGACACGCTGCTGCGCGAATTCGAATTGCTGCACTACCAGTTTGAGCTCGTCATGTCGGAAGCGGCGTATCATCAATTTATCCGTCACCGGATGAAGACCGAAGTATCCCAGGCGCACAGCCCCACCCACGGGCGCACGCTCCCGCCGCTCATTCGCAATGCCGGATTCGCAGACGCATACAACCGCTCGTTGAATATATTGGAAGAGACGTACCAGGCGCTTGGCGCCGATCAAAGGGCCGAAATCCTCCTCGCCAACGGCCACAACCTCCGCATCCTCGTGGATCTCAACGCACGGGAAGTCGTGGAAATGTCTCGCATCCGCAGCGACCGGCATGCGCAATGGGACATTCGCAATGTATCCGACGCCATTGTCAACGCTGTGACCCGCGTGCATCCGCACGTCGGCTTGGCCTGCGGCGGTCGTGACACGTTCAAGGCAGGCACCGCCGCCGTGCTGCCGGACACCACGCTGTGACCCGTCCCACCTCAACTATTTTCAGGTCCGAAAACTAGCTCCGACCCGGCATTCCAACGACAAGCAGTGCGAATATTTCGCTGTCTGCAATTAGGCTTCACCGCCGTAATTGCCTATAATGGAGAATACTGAATTATATAGGTACACGTGTGAATTATTGCGGACCCCTTTAGACCAAGGAGTGCGTTCAGCACCATGGCTACGCGAGCGAAAGTTAAAGTTACTGAAGAGAGCAATGCGGATGGGCGTACTCAGGCACTGCAGGCAGCGATCGGCCAGATCGAGCGCCGCTACGGCAAGGGTTCGATCATGCGCATGGGCGAGGAGGCAGCGGTTCCGGTTGCCGTCGTGCCCACCGGTTCGCTTTCGCTCGACCTGGCCCTGGGCGTAGGCGGCGTGCCCAGGGGACGCGTTGTGGAGATCTATGGCAATGAGGGCAGCGGCAAGACTACCCTGGCCCAGCACGTAGTGGCTGAAGCGCAGAAGCTCGGCGGCACCGCCGCCTTTGTGGACGCGGAGCACGCGTTCGATCCCTCGTATGCGGCCAAATGCGGCGTGAGCATCGAGGACTTGCTGGTCTCCCAACCGGACAACGGCGAGCAGGCCTTGGAAATCGCGGAAATGCTGGTACGCAGCAATGCTGTTGACGTCATTGTGATCGACTCCGTGGCTGCCCTGGTGCCAAAGGCCGAAATCGAAGGCGAGATGGGCGATGCCCACATGGGACTACAGGCCCGGCTCATGTCCCAAGCGCTCCGCAAGCTCACGGCGGCCATCAGCCGCTCGCGCAGCGTCATAGTATTCATCAACCAAGTGCGCGAGAAGATCGGCGTGATATTTGGCAACCCGGAGACCACCCCCGGCGGCCGCGCGCTGCGCTTCTACTCATCGGTGCGCATTGACGTACGCCGCGTTGACTACGTAAAACAGGGGCAGGAGCAAGTCGGCATCCGTGTGCGCGCCAAGGTCGTGAAAAACAAGGTCGCGCCGCCGTTCAAGACCTGCGAGTTCGACATCCTTTTCGACGAGGGTATCTCCAAGCTGGGCGATCTTATCGATCTTTCTACTGAATACGGCATCGTACGCAAGGCCGGCGCGCACTACTCCCACGGTGATACGCGTCTGGGCTTGGGACGCGAAAACGTCCGCAAGTTCCTCAAGGAAAACAGCGACATCGCGGAAGAGATTGAACTGGCAGTGCGCACGCAGGCGCAGGCAACTCTTGCTGCCGATCCCACTGACGACGTTGTCGAAGCGGCGCCGGGGCCGGATACTGGAAAGCAATGAACCGACGCTACGTCATCACACTGGCAGTAATTTTCGTCCTCGTCGTGCTGTCCGGTTATGTCAATTGGCCTAATAATCCCGGTCTCAATCTCGGCATAGGCGATTCACGTCTCGTGCGCGACCTGCGCTATCACCTGGGTCTCGATTTGCAGGGCGGATTGCACGTAGTGCTGCGGGCAACCCCTTCTGAGGGCCAAGAGATTACGTCGGACCACATGGAGGCGACACGCGATATCATCGCGGAACGCGTGAATGCCCTCGGCGTTTCGGAGCCCATCGTGCAATTGGAAGGCACCGACCGCATCATCGTCGAGCTTCCCGGCGTGGAGAATCCGGATGAGGCCATTGCGCTCTTCCGGGAAACCGGCGAGCTTGCCTTTGTGGACCTGGGCAAGAGTTCGGTGCCGCCGGTGCCGGTAGGCGGCCTCGTTGAGGGTGAGCAATTCCGCAGGCTCTTCACCGGCGCGCTGGTCAAGTCCGCCGAAGTTGGCTTTGACGAACGCAGCCTGCCGCAAATCAATTTCGAACTAAAAGACGACGGCGCCGTGATCTTTGAAGAGTTCACGTCCCAGAACATCTGCCTGCGCGTTGACGGCCAGCCGTGCACCTGGCTCGGCATTACGCTCGACAATCACTTGATTTCTGCCGCCACGATTTCAGGCGCAATTTCCAACCGGGGTCGCATCACTGGGAGCTTTACCCTGGAGGAAGCCCGCGACATCGTCATCAAACTCAAGTACGGCGCGTTGCCCGTGCCCTTAGAGATTGCCCAGAACCGCACCGTGGGCCCCACGCTCGGCCAAGACTCGGTAGACCGCAGCCTGCGAGCCGGCATTATCGGCTTAGTGCTGGTAGCCATATTTATGTTCATCTATTACCGTTTGCCCGGTCTGGTTGCCGTCGTAGCTTTGATGATCTACGCCCTCCTCGTGCTCGGCATCTTCAGGCTGTGGCCGGTAGTGCTGACGCTGGCCGGGATTGCCGGCTTTATCCTCTCCGTAGGCATGGCCGTAGACGCGAACATCCTGATATTTGAGCGCCTGAAAGAGGAGTTGCGCCGGGGCAGGAGCCTGCGGTCGGCGCTTGACGTTGGCTTCGAGCGTGCCTGGACCTCAATTCGGGATTCGAACATATCCACCTTGATCACGTGCGCCGTGCTCTTCTACTTCGGTACAGGCATCGTGCGCGGATTCGCTATCACGCTGGCAATCGGCGTAATCATCAGCATGTTCACTGCGATCACGGTCACACGCACGTTCTTATATCTCGTGGTGCGCATGCCCCAATTGCGCGACAATCCTTGGCTCTATGGTGTCGCGCAGTCGCAGCAACAGACCTTTGTGCCTCCCCAAGCACCGCCGCGTCAAGCAACGGAACCATAGGCAGTTAGGCCGCAATGCCGCCAGAGACTCGTCCCGTAGAATCCGTCCGAGGCATGCTGGACCTTGATGCCCGGCAGGCCCACGCGCAGGCGCAGTTGCGCCAGTCCCTGCTCGAAGCGTTTCAACTGGCGAGCTACACGCCTATAGACGTGCCGCTCGTCGAGCAAGCGGATCTCTACTTGCGCAAGTCCGGCGCTGAAATTATCTCCAAGATGTACACCTTTGAAGACTTTGGTGGGCGTCGTCTCGCTTTGCGCCCGGAATTCACGGCATCGATCGTCCGCTACTACTTGAGCAACGACCGGAATGCGCCGTTTCCGCTGCGCTACGCTTACGCCGGCCCCGTATTCCGCTATGAGAAGCCGCAGCGCGGCCGCTACCGGCAGTTTTCGATGGCCGGCGTGGAGTTGCTCGGCAGCGACGGCCCGTCCGCTGACGCCGAAGTGATCGCCTTGGCATGTTGGACGCTCGAACGCCTTGGCGTTAAGCAATATCGACTCGTCCTCGGCCACGTCGGCATCCTGCTCGAATTGCTTGGCAGCCTGGGACTCTCAACACGACTCAAGCACTTTCTGCTCGACAGCATGGAAGACGTTGGCAGGCCGGGACGCGGTCCAGCGTATGTACGCAAGCGATTGGAAGAAATCCATCCCGCGCGCCACGCCGGTACGCCAACAATTGTGGATGTCCCCGGCGCCGAGGCGCAGGCGCAAGCGACGCTGCGAGCGTCGCTGAATGAGATGGGCATCGAACTGCACGGCAGCCGTACGGAAGAAGCCATCCTCAGCCGCATGTTTCGGAAACAGCGTGCCTCCGATGAGGATGAGCGGGTTGAACGCGCCTTTTCGTTCATTCAAGGACTGCACGGCCTCACAGGCGCTCCCGGCGAGGTGCTGGAACGCGCGCGGGCCTTCCTGGCAGAGTATGGCTTAGGAGATGAACCGCTCAGCCGTCTGGCTGAAGTGGTCGCTGCGCTCGCTGCCTATGGCATCGAAGAATCGCACGTCCAAGTACAGCTTGCCCTCGGGCGCGGGCTCCACTACTACACCGACGTGGTGTTTGAGTTGTACGACGATACCGGCCGGAGCCAGTTGTGCGGCGGCGGCCGGTACAACGAACTGGTGCAATCCCTCGGCGGCCGCAAGTCCGTCCCGGCAGTCGGCTTTGCCGTCGGGTTGGAGCGTCTCCGACTCGCACTAGAGCAGCAAGGTTCCGCACTGCCCGTTGCACCGCGTGTGCAGGTGCTGGTAGCAGCCGCAACGCCGAATGCCGCCCGCGCCGGCATGCAAGCCGCACAGGGGCTCCGTGAGCACGGCATCCGCACGGAATACGACCTGCGGCAGCGCAACGCGCGCACGCGTATCGCCTACGCAAACCGGAAGAACATCCCCTATCTCCTACTGGTTGAAGAGGGGGAGGAGAGCGTGAGCTTGCGCAACTTGGCGGAAGGCACGGCACAAACTCTGTCGTTTAGCGAAGTGGTGCAGGTAATCCATGGCTGACGCACTGCGCCTCCTTGTGCCGAGCAAAGGCCGCATCGGCGAACAGACCCTGGAGTTCTTCGCCAAGTGCGGCCTCGATGTGGCGCGCCCCAACTCGCGGGCCTACGAAGCAACGTTGCCGACCGTGCCCAACGCAACCATACTCTTCCAACGCGCGTGGCAAATGGTTGAGCAAGTCCGCAACGGCGATGCCGACGCGGGCATCACCGGCTATGACATCTTCTCCGAAATGCGGCAGGAGGGTGACGATCTGATCGTCGTGGCTGAAGACCTCGGCTACTCTCGAGGACAGCTCGCCATCGCCGTGCCGGAGGAATGGATCGACGTCCGTACGTTGACCGACCTTGCGGAAGTGGCGCTGGAATTCCGGGAAAGGGGCCGCGTGCTCCGCATTGCCACGACGTTTCCCACTCTGGCCCGCCAGTTTCTCTTTCAGCAAGGGATAACATATTTCCAAGTGGTACAGGCCGAGGGCGGTCTGGAGGCGGCGCCGACGCTGGGCTATGCCGATATCATCGTCGACCTGGTTTCCACAGGCGCGACCCTCAAGGACAACCGGCTCAAGATGATCGAGCACGGCGTCATCCTGCGCACGCAGGCGTGCTTGATCGGCAATCGCGAACGGCTGCGCGCCAGTGACGACAAGCGGCAGGCATTGCGGCAGATCCTGGAATTTGTGGAAGCCTCGCAACGCGCCGCATCGTATTCGACCTTGACCGCAAATATGCAAGGCGACTCTGCGGAAGAGATAGCCGCCAAGCTGGCGGCGTATCCGAAAGTAGGCGGCTTGCTGGGTCCGACCGTCGCGCGCGTGTTTGCGAAAGACGAGCAACACGGGTCGTGCTTTGCCGTCACGGTTCAGGTGAAAACGGCGGACTTACTCGCCGCGGTGGTGAGCTTGCGGCGAGCGGGCTGCACAAGCGTTTCCGTTACAGCGCCCCGCTACATCTTTGATCGGGAGTGTACGTTGTATGTGGGCCTTCTCAAGACGTTGAAACTACAAGAGTGAGCGAAAGCGCCGCAAGTTGATTAGGTTGAAATGCAAAACGCCACACATGATGCACAGACACGAGGATAGCAGAAGCTAATGTTTGATATTGTTGGCCGCAGAAAGTGGGCCTACGTCGTCTCCGCGTTGATACTGGTGCCGAGCATCCTCTCGCTCGGAATCTTCCGGTTGCAGCTCGGCATTGACTTTTCCGGCGGGACGATTTACGAATTGCGTTTCGAAGCCACACCGGCTGCGGAGGAAATCAAGCGCATCTACCTGGCCCTGGACCTTGGTGAACCGTTGGTGCAGGCCACGGGTGAGGGCTCCGTCATCATCCGCTCAAAAGAGCTAGCGCTAGAGAACAAGCAGGCGGTGCGCACGGCGCTGGAAGAGGCACACGGCCAGGCAGAAGAGTTACGCTTTGAAGCCGTGGGGCCGGTAATCGCCCGTGAGCTCACGCAGAGAGCGCTGCTTGCGGTGCTCGTGGCCTCCGTCGGCATTCTCATTTACATCACGTGGGCATTCCGCCACGTGCCGCAACCCTTCCGCTACGGCGTCTGTGCCATTTGCGCGCTCGTGCATGACGTGCTGGTCGTGCTCGGTGTCTTTTCCGTGCTGGGCATCCTCGTGCACAAAGAGATTGACTCGATGTTCATCACCGCAATTCTCACCGCCATCGGCTATTCCGTGCACGACACCATCGTCGTCTTTGACCGGGTGCGCGAGAATCGTTCCAAGTACTCGCACGCGCCGCTCCCTACTGTCGTGAATTTTAGCGTCAACCAGACCATCGACCGCTCCCTCAACACATCCATTACCTTGCTGATCACGCTCTTTGCGCTGTATCTTTTTGGCGGCCTCGCCATCAAGGACTTCGTCTTGGCGCTCTTAATTGGCGCGGCTACCGGCACCTACTCCTCGATCTTCATTGCCGCCAGCTTGTTGGTAGACTGGGACATCTTCTCGCGGCGTCAAGTCGCGGCAGCGTAGCTCATAACCTTGATGTCTACGCGCCTTTGCAGCCCCAGACGAGAGGAAACTGAGGTCCGAAGCGGCCAGCCCGCGGAGGTCGGTTGCACGTCGGCACTAGGGTACGGCAACTCGCGGCAACGCGGGGTTGATGCGGCTGACGATCTCGTAGTTAATGGTCCCCACGTGCGTCGCAATGTGCTCCGCAGGCATTTCGGGCCCGAGCAGCGTGACTTCATCGCCAACCTTGACGGCCGGGATATCGGTCACGTCAATAAGCGTCATGTTCATCATTACGCGACCGACGACGGGCGCGAGCTTCTGCTGGATGGCGACCTCACCCACGTTCGAGAGTTTGCGGTCATAGCCGTCTGAATAGCCGACGGGAATGACCGCTACGAGCGAATCCCGCCGCGTGCGATGCGTGCGGCCATACCCCACGGTTTCCCCCCGCGCGACGCGCTGCAGGTGCGCAATCCGCGTTTTCCATTGCATGACCGGACGGAGTGTTAGCGAGTGCACGGCACGCTCTGTCATCGCGATCTGCGTATCCAATGACGGCCATAGCCCGTAGAGACCGACCCCAATGCGCACCAAGGCGCCGTGCGCGGCCGGCTCCACCATCGCCGCCGCCGTTGCCGCCATGTGCTGGTACGGCACATGAATTCCGGCTTCCGTCAGGGCCGTCTGTACCGCCGCAAATCGGCTGATCTGCAACTGCAGATACGAGTCGTCCGCCGTATCCTCAGCCGTGGCAAAGTGGGTGTAAATGCCTTCGACTGCAAGTTGCGGAAATTCCCGCAATTGACTCAAGAATTCAACCGCAGCGCCGCAGGGTACGCCCAAGCGGTAGGTGCCCGTCTCAATCTTCACGTGCACGGCGGCGGTCGCGTTCTGCGCCGCCGCCGCCTGCGCGAGGCACGCGGCGGACCCGTGATCGTAGACCACCTGGCGAAACCCGTGCCGCACTACCTCATCTGCCCGGCTATGGGGGGTATAGCCCAAAATGAGGATTGGCAGCGTAATGCCGTCGTTGTGCAATGCCAGCGCTTCAGCGAGCATGTTGACGCCCAGCCAGTCAACATGGGCTGCAATAGTGTCGGCTACGACCTGCATACCGTGGCCGTAGGCGTTTGCCTTGACAACGGCGAGCAGTGAAGTGCCCGGTTGCAGACGTTCCCTGAATGAAGCGACGTTGTGCTGCAGCGCACCGCGGCTAATCTCGATCCAGGAGGGGTAGTCCTTCATGCGTAGGACATGCCGCTAGGCTCTGACACCGCTGAGCACAACCTCATGGCGGGTCAAGCGCAAGTCATCACCCACCCGCTTGGGGGAAAGACCGCCAAGATCCCCTTCAAACCCATCCCAGAGCATGGTCCTGACGATCTCGCGGTTCTCGTCTGTGGTATTGGCCGTTTCCAGCCACTCGCTCGCCATCATTTCCCGGTTCAGCAAGCGCTCGTCATGCACGGGACAGCCAATGTCCGCCATCATCTGGCGCAACTGGCTGGGGCTGAACGCTTGCACGTGCGAGTGACCGCGAGTGCGTTCCATGCGATTGAAGTACGCCGCTTTCTCAGGATCTTCCGGCATGCCGAATTCACCGATTACGAGTCGTCCGCCGGGCATGAGCACGCGTCCCATCTCCTGCATCGCGGGCAGGGCGTGCGTGAAGTGGTGCACGCTGAAGCGGCAGGTTACGATGCTAAACATGCCGTCGGGAAAGGGGAGACCGGTCGCATCGGCGGCAGCCAAGGATACCTGCGCGCTGGGCGCAACCGCACCGTCGGCGCCCTGTTCCTCCGCCGCGCGGGCGAGCATGGCGGCGGTAAAGTCTACGCCAATCACATAGCCGCTTCCTGTGATTTCCGCGGCGAGGGCAAAGGCCACCAGCCCGGTGCCGGTCGCCACGTCGAGCGCCTGCGCAGCGGGGCCGGGCGCAGCCAAAGCGACCATGGCCTCCACGGTATCCCCTTGTCCGCCGGTATACGTCGCCGCCCGTTCCGTAAAGTGCTGTCGTACGTCCCGGTCCGACGGTGACTGCTCGCCCATGTGTCTTCTCCTAACTCATGCGGTTCAGTTCAGAAAACCTATGTAATGCATTTATCTTGTTACTTGCGCGGAGATGGTAATTGCACGTTGAATATTGCAGTGCCCGGTATCCGGTTGGATTTGCAGCGCTGGCTCTACCTTATCACGGGTCCGCCAACGCGTCAGCCGCATCGGACTGGACCGCTCGTGCGCATGCCGGTGACTGCGCTTAGAGCCTACCGCGCACAGTGCGGTAGGTGTCTGAGACTTGGCGCTATTCTGCTTTCTGCGCGACGACGAAGAGCCCGCCGCCTTCTTCCTGCGGCAGCAGCGGCATCTCCAGCAGGTGCCGGTAGCGCTGGTACCAGAACCAGACGAAGAAGCGGCGCGGCGCCAGACGGCGAATCACCAGACGGCGGAAGAGGTCGATGGGACGCCGTCCCCGCCAGATTCTGCGGGTGAGCGCCATGTCCAACCGCTCCCAAGCCGCCATAAACGATGCCGGGGCAAAGTACTGACACTCCCGCACCACCAGATTGGCGGCTGCCAGTTTCTCACGCCACTGCTCCGGCGCGTAATAATGGTAGTGGCCGAGCCGCGCGTTCGTCTGGGCCGCATAGGCTTCGGCTTCTTCCAAGCGGCCGGTGGCGCGGAGTCGGTTGATTGGCCCCAGCATATCCAGAAAACGATGGCTTACGGTGGTAAAGGCGAAGTATCCGCCCGGGCGCAGGCTTGCGCTTACCGCCAGCAGTACTGGGTCGAGCTCTGGAATGTGCTCCACGACGCAGTTGCTGAAAACGGCGCCAAAGCTCCCGTCGTCAAAGGGCATGGCCCCGCCCTCGCTCTGCACGACGCCGCGATACGCGGCCAATTGACGCGCCACCCGCAGCTCGGAGAACACCGTATCCAAGCCTACGGCGTCCCGATCTGGCGGCAGGAGCAGCGAGGCCACGTAACCGTTGCCGCAACCGACGTCCAGCACGGGCTGCGGCAAGTCGTGGCCCTGCCACACCTCCAACTCCAGGCTTCGCCACAAGGCGATCGCCGGTTGGTAGTAATGACTATCCAAGACGAGCCGAAACCACTGGGTTGCGGTCCGCCGCTCAAGAGACGCAGGCTGTGTCACACCGTCAGCCGGCGCCGAATCTGTGTTAGGCACGAGGTACTTTCCAATGCTGGACGGGCAAGTAATACGCCATCGACTATTCCATATCGGGCAGACCCAGATCCATTCGGGCAGATCCAACTCCGTTCGTGCTGAGCCTGTCGAAGCACGGGATGGGCTGCGGTATGTCCGCCAAAGGCCTATCCATTCCGGCAGTCCCAGGTCAATTCGGGCAGATCCAACTCCGTTCGTGCTGAGCCTGTCAAAGCACAGGGCGGGACTCCCGCACGCACACGGGAACATCGCGCCTAGTCATAGCCTATTCCCTGCCGCAGCAACGCCTTCATTCGATGTTGGTAGGTATGCTCTGCGAGCACCCGCTCGCGTCCCCGCGCCGCAATCGTGGCACGTTCGTCCGCATGCGCCAAGTAATACCGAATCTTGGCTTGCAGATCGTCGACGCCGTCAAACACCGCAATCTCTTCACCCGGCACGAACAGCCTGCCCAGTTCCGAGCGGCTGTCCACCAACGAGAATGCGCCGCAGGCGGGAGCTTCGAACGTACGCTGATTGCAGCCTTGCGGCAATTGCGGATGATGGACGTTGAGCACGATGCTTGCGGCCCGGTAGCTGCGCGCTACCCGCTCCGCCGGTAGCAGCGCGCGGCCCAGCACGGAGCATTTTACTGCGTACTCATCGGGAAGAGTCTCCCAGCCCTTACCGTACACCCGCAATGCGATTTCAAGACGGGCCACCGCTTCCACCGTATCGGCGCGGCGCCAGTTTTCCGGCAAGTGCCCCATCACGTGCCGGGAATCACCAACGAAAATGACGTCGCAGGCGAGTTCACGCGCTTCTTCAGCGGTAAGTGCGAAGGGTTGGTATGTCTCCGGATCGGCAGCATGCGGCAGATAGAGCGGGTCTTTGGCGCCCATTTGACCGGCCAAGGGCAGGTAAGACGGGTCGACAATGAAAAACCGTGTATAGAGACGCAAACTCCCAAGGATGTTGGGAAACCAGGTCGGATCGTCGCCGCACCAGTTGAGCACCGGCGCCCCGATGCGGTCGGTAAGATAGTGGATCGTTTCGGGCAGGTAGACATCGCCCCGAATGAGCAGTACAACGTCCGGCCGTTGCTGCGTGCAATCCCGCACCAGCTCCAAGTTGTCGTGCTGATTTGCCGCAAGCAGCCGTTCCAGATTGAAGCGATTCGCCCCCACCAATCTGCGCCGCACCCGTTGTCGCAGACTGGGCTGCTCGCTGGCGCGCCGGCCGTACTCCAGTCTTGTCACGGTGTGGCCGAGCTGCTCCAGGGCCCGTTGGCAGTAGTAGCCCCACTGGCCCGTTTCCCAATGGGGCGCGGCCAGGACAATCTTCATGGCTTGTCCTTCTTGTTCGGAAAAACCAACACGCTCACCTCACTACGCCGCCACGGCTTGACGCATGCAATCGAGCACTGACGCTGCCGCGCGCTCCCATGAAAATTGCGCAGATCGCGCCCGCGCACGGACGCCGAGCTGCTGCCGCAATTCCGGGTCTCCGCCAAGCTGCAGCAACGCTTCAGTGATTTCTTCCACGCTCATGGGATCAACCAGCAACCCCGCATCGCCAATGACTTCCGGCAACCCGCCGCTGGCGCCTCCCAACACCGGCACGCCGCATGCCATCGCTTCCAGTGCCGGGATGCCAAACCCCTCGCCAATGGAAGGAATCGCAAGAAAGTCGGCGCCATTCATCAGCAAGGGTACATCCGCCATCGGCGCGCCACCGAGAAAGTGCACGTCCTCTCTGAGGCCCAAGGCCGCCACCTGCTCGGAGATGCCGTTGCTGGACCACCCTACCTTACCGGTCACCAACAGGCATTGCTCCAGCCCGCGCTGTTTCGCAGCGTGAAGCGCCTGCACCAGCCGCTCTAGGTTCTTCCGTGGCTGTATGCGCCCCACAAAGAGGATGTACGGCCGCTTCACTTGCGGATACCGCTCTACTAGCCGCCGCCTCGCCTCATCCCGGCCGATTGCACAAAAGCGCTCAGCGTCGAACCCATGCTGCGCGACGTGTATGCGGTCTGCCGGAAAGCCGTAATGCTCCACAACATCGGCTTTGCAGGCGTGGGAAACGGCGACAAGCCGCGTGGCGCGGCGAACCGCCGTATCGGTCAGCCTCTCCAAACGTCGCCGCACCGGCGGCTCGAAGTAGCGATCAGCATCCGGCAGCGTAAATGCGATGTCGTGAATCAGGAGTACGCTGGGGCACGGCAGATGGCCCGGCAGCGGCTCTTGACCCACTTGAAAGTATACCGTCGGACGCCGCCGCCACAGCTCGAGCTGCATGCGGACTTGGTACCACGGTTCAACGTCCAACCGGCGCAAGACCCGGTTAACGCCGCGTACCGGTCGCAGCGTCACCGCCCGGCGTCGCGACTGCGAGCTGAAGAAGTCGAACTCTGGGTGAGAATCCAGGTAGTAGCGAATCTGCTCGCTTGGATCGAGACCCGCAATGCCTCGCGCGAGGCCCTGCAAGGCCATGGCGTTGCCGTCGAAGGCGACTTGATTGCCGGACCGCACGTTGAACCCGAATGTTGTAGTAGCTTCACTCACTATAGGAGACCTTTGCGTAACTTCAGCCATCGGCGCAAGAAATACTCCCTCTCCCGGCGTAGACCTTTGCGAAACCCCTTTCCCCTTGCTGGGGGAAGATCGGGCTGGAGGTGAAGAACGGCTTCACGGCAAGCGATCCCTAACTACCCAAACACCCCTCTGGATTCCGGCTTTCGCCGGAATGACGGAGTTATGCAGAGGTCTCCGGCGGGAGAGGGCCGGGGTGAGGGGATTACTGCTTGTACTGTCCTTATCTACCTCTAAGACCTACACGAAAGTGTGCAAAATCGGTGAAAACGGCCCGGATTGCGGGGATTCCCCCTCACCCCCGTATCACGTACGGGGCAGGCTCTAACCCTCTCCCTCGAGGGAGAGGGGACTTTCTCGCCTCTCCAAGGGTAATGCAAAGGTCTCCTATAGGATGTGCACTTTTCGCAAAACCATCCAGCGTGCCTCAATCACATTATGCCACCGGCGGTAACTTCCTCAAGATCATTGCGCAAATGCCGGAAACCGTACGACGCATACAGGCCCCTCCCTTGCGTCTCCCTCACTTGCGGAGAGACTGATAGATTTCGTAGGTGCGTGCCGCGATTGTCTGTTTGCTATAGAGCGCAACGGAACGCTCGTAGCCCGCCCGGCCAAGCGCGCTGCGTCTCGCCGGGTCCGACCGCAACGCTGCAAACGCTGCCGTGAGCGCGGCCTGATCGCGCTCCGGGAAGACCAGGCCCGCGTCGCCAATTACCTCCGGGATCGCGCCGGAGGATGAGCCGACTACGGGCACGCCACAGGCCATAGCCTCGGCGAGCACCCGGCCAAATTGCTCTTTCCATCCCCGGTGGGTCTCCGACGGTAAGGCGAAGGCATCGAGCGCCCCGTAATACCCCGGCAATTCTTCCGGCGGCACACGACTCACCCAGCGAATCCGATCGCTAATGCCAAGGTACTTCGCATAGTTGGGCAATTCAGCACTCAACGGGCCGGCGCCGACCATGAGCAGCGTCCAGGACACGTCCCAGGCCGCGAGCGCGCGCAACAGCGTTTGCAGCCCTTTGCCTTTTTCCAGGCGACCGAAAAAGCCCACGACAAAGCCGTCCAATTCCAGTTCAGCCCGCAGCGCGGTTCGTTCCCTGTCCTGAATTGCCTCCGGGTGAAAGCGGTCGGTATCCACGCCGTTCTGCGGCAGCAGCGTGAGTGGCCGCGCGTAGCCTTTGCGCTGCATCACGTCAACCGCTTCGGTATTGCCGGCAATTGCTGCATTCGACACGGCAAAGTTGAACCGTTCGAACCAGCGATAGGGACGCGGATAGTCCTTGTGAATGTTCTCCCACGTAAAGAAGACCAGCTTCTGCCAGGGCATGAGGGCCTTGAGCAACGAGGTCTGGAAGAGTGGCAGGCTCCACGGCTCCTGCTCTACGTGAAGAACGTGCGGGCGAAATTTCACTACCGCGGCAATGAGATCAATGGGGTTATAGAAGAAACTCCACACGTCGTAGCCATGGTGGGTGCGCACAGGAAATACCCGATAGGTCGCACCGGGCAACACCTGGTACTTCCCATTGTGCAGGATGCTGCTCCAACGCCGCGGTACAACCAGACCCATCTCGATGTCCGGGTACGCATCGAGCAACTGCAGCTTATGCTGAAAATTCGGCGTTCCGTATTCGTGGCAGATGAGGAGAACTCGCACAATCGATTTCCTGTACCTGGAGAAACCTCGAAACTATCACGAGAGTCGAGAGGCTCTCAGACTCTCAAGCGTACTCTTCCCATTATATCCACGAATTGCGACCGGCTTTGCAGACATGTGCGCCGCACGGTCCTACATCGTTGCAACGGAGTTCCGCTGTTCCGCGGAAAGGTATGGCGGTTGCGCTGCACGAACGTTTGCTTCAAGCTCCTCCACATTCATCACACCGGTGAGGCACGTGGCAACGTGCGGATTGGAGAGCACGAATTTGATTGCAGCTTCGTGAAGCGACTGTATCGGTGGCGTGACGAGGGCCTTGGTGAGCCGTTCTACCGTTGCCTCATCTTGGAAGAGCCGCCCGGACGCAAAGGGCGACCGCGCCAACACGCCTACGCCTTGCTCCGCGCAGAGCGGAAACAGCTCCTGCGCAGCCTCCTGCAGCAATGCGCTGTATGATACTTCGACAACCTCGGCATAGCCGCGCTTCACAGCCTCCACACAAGCGGCTACGGAAGAAGACAGCCCGATGCTCCGCACCTTACCCGCCTGCTTGAGTTCCCGCAGTGTTTCCCAGGGCTCCTCGCGCGCGACCACGTCAACCGGCGGGTCGTGCAGAAGATAGACGTCGATGTAGTCGGTCTGCAAGCGGCGCAGGCTGAGTTCACACTCATGGCGAATGTACCACGGCTCGTAACACTGCGGCTGCGGCACGTCACGTTGTTGAAAGAGCATCTGGGCACCATCGATCCCCACGAGGTACCCGACTTTCGTCACGAGCACTGTCTGTGCGCGACACTCGCGAAACGCCTCACCCAAGATTACTTCCGACCGGCCGTTCCCGTACTGGTCTGAAGCGTCGAACGTCGTAACGCCGAGTTCCAAAGCACGGCGCAGCAAGTCAACGCCGTCATTCGCATCTACAGGTCCCCACCACAGCCCGCCAAGTTCCCAGGTACCCTGCGCGAGGACCGACACAGCGATCCCCGTATTCCCCAACGCGCGATTCTCCATTTGGGTCCACCTCCATTTGCAGCTATTTTCCTCTACGACGGTCAACCCTCACATTACCGTATGACCACTCGACAATACATCACACGCAGAATGTGCTTGGCCACTGCTCCCCTGCCTCAACTTTTGTTGAAGGTCTCTTGCCATTCTCACAGTTCCGGGCGCTCATATCTGCCGCAACGTTTGCCGCACGCTGCGCAACTCCACCAACAGTTCCCTTCCCTCCAAGAGGACGAGCACGGCAAGATAGGAAACTCCCATAAGCACACCGTGCGTCGCCAAGAGTACAACGTCTGCCATGGGCGGCAAGTATGTGTGAGCCGCGACGGTCACCACTCCCGCAACCAGCGCTCCGACAAACGGCGGGCCGTAGGTCTTGATGCTGTGCACGTCCACAAAGCGCCGGATGAAGAGCATGCCCATGCTGAGACCGATCACATGGACGATACCGATGGCTATGGCCGCTCCCACCGCGCCGAAAACTGCCGCTTCCAACGGGGCGTATGCCAATTCCACATGCATGGTCCCAATCGCGATTGCTTCACGCCACTCGTGGTTGACTGCTGCCTCCAACTGCGGGCGGGCCCACGCCTGGACCCACGAAGGCAGACGCGCTAAGAGCGCCGGCGCCGTAGTGACCAGCAGCGGCGCGATGGCAAGCATCAAGACCGCCATTGTTACCTGAATCCGATTCACTAACCGCAACTCACCCACGGCAGTGAGAAGCAACTTAATGTCGTCGTAAAGGGGTCGGGTGAACATGTACACAGCGAAAATCTGGAAAATCGGCGCTACCGGCAGCCAGCGCTCGCCTATGAGAAATCTCGTGCCGAACGGAATGACCAGCACCAAATAGATTGCCAGGGGGAAGGACAGCCGGGCAACCGCTCGCTGCACGAGGCGAAACGCATAGGAGAGACGCTCGCGCTCGCTTTGGAGCTTGGCATACACGGGAAAGGCAGTGCCGGAGATGATGTGCGTCACCCGTTGCGTGGGCAGATCGGCCCAACCGTAGGCGCGGCTCATGAAGCCTACCGCGGAGAATCCCACCAGACTTCCCACGAGAAAATTGTGCACTTGCTCGATGACGAGTGTGGACAGCCCACTCACTACCGACAACCAATACGGTCCAAAGCGAAAGTACCATTTGGCCATGTCCCAATCGAGTTTGATGCGAGGCCGCAGCGGGGCCCAACGCCACGATGCCGCCACCGCCCAAATGCGCGTCGGCACACCGCCAAACACCAACGCCCAGAGACCCCAGCCCATGAACGCGAGGGAGAGTAGGCTGAAGGCAGCGAGCAAATTCCCTACGATTCCCAGAATGGAAATCCGCCCGTAGCGCATTTCCTTGTCCAACAGGCGGCTGGTAGTCATGCTGGGACTGCCGAGCAGGAATATGAGCGCGTTCGCAAGCACTATCCAGCCGACCGTCGTGCTATGGAAGAACGCCAGAATAGGAAATGCTAAGGCGGCAATAACTACGATTAGACCGCAAATGCTGACGTGCAGCACGAGGTGCGTATTCGCGGCCGTTTGCACCTCGTCGGCGCGGTGAATCAACGCGCCGTCAAACCCGTGGTCCTTGAGCCGGGCAATGAGTGAATAGAAGAAGTTCGCGAAGACGACGGTGCCAAAGTCCGCGGGATCAAGGATGCGCGCCAACACGATCCCACTCGCAAAGGTGATGCCCAGAATCACGTAGCTGGCAATGCCTAGTTGAAACGCGCCGTGCAGCGCGCGTTTGCCAAGTGACTCCGGCTGAGACTGGGCGGTCATGCGTTGGGATTAATCTGCTCTGAAGCCGCGCGGAGAGACGCCCGCCCATCCAGGATGCCCGCATAGAGCGCGATGAGTTGGTCCACAGTGTGCTGCCACGTCATCTGTTGCGCGCGGGCGCGTCCATTGACCCCCAGCCGCTGCAATAGGGACGTGTCATCGAGCAAGCCTGCGATTGCGTCAGCCAAAGATTCCGGGTCCTCCTGCGGCACAAGGAAGCCGTTCTCGCCATCAATTATCACCTCCTCGGCGCCACTCTCCCTGGTACCGATCGCCGGCGTGCCGCAAGCGTTTGCCTCCAAATGCACAAGGCCAAAACCTTCGAAGTGATCGCCGACGGAGAGCGACGGCAGCACGAATACGGTCGCGCGATGGTACCACTTGACCAAGTCCTGTTCGGAAACTTCACCTAAGAACGTCACGTGCTCACGCAGCCCAAGCTCATCTACCAAGCGCAAGAGGCGAGCAAAATAGGCGCTGCGTTCCTGCGGCCCAATCACGTAGTAGTGCACGCGCGGCTGGCGCTGCACCACCTTTGCCAGCGCTTGCAGCGCAACATGAATGCCCTTGCGTTCTTTTATCATGCCTACCGACAGCAGCACCGGGTCAGCGTTCTGCGGAGGCGGCGCCGTCACCGCAAAATCCTCCAGATTTACACCCAACGGGATTACTTTCGTATTCTCAAGCGGCAGACGCGCAGTGAGGCGCTGCTCGGTATACCTGCTGATACACGTCACCGCCCGGGCGTTGCTAAACGCTCTGCGATGCAGCCAACCGTGCACGCGTGACGTTAACGGCTGAATGGCAAACGTCCCCACGGCTGAGAGCACATAGGGCTTGCCCCGTGCCGCGAGCCCGGTGAGCGGCGCATAGGGTTCCGTCAGGCAATGGACGAGGTCGCAGTTCTGGATTAGACTGCGTGTTCGCCAGTAATTGCCGGCAAGGAGCCGCGCAAAGTGCCGCGTGTCTTCCATATACGACGCGACCGAGTGATGGTCGTGATAGGCGGCAAGCTCAGGATACGCGCAACGCTCTTTTGGCGAAAGGATGCGGCAGTCGATTCCCGCCGCGAGGAGACCCTTGATGATCTCGGACGCGTAGCGCCCCCAGCCGGTTTGCGGGCTTAGCACGTCCGTGATTAGGCAAACTTTCATTGTCTTCGTGCCGAGACTCCCGCTCTTGTCGCCCCGTCACTTAACCTTGCGCGGGCCGCTATTACCACTTTCCATTATGGCTTACGTACGCGCGCATGGAAAGACGTAGCGTATTGATTGCATTCGGCAGAGCGTGCAAGTGCCGCCAGGAGGCGAGACAGTGCCTTAGCCGGCAACAAGGCCAACGCCAGCGGACTCCGCCGCCGGACCGCATCCCGGAAGCGATGCCATATCAGATAGTCCAGCACCAGGAAGAACCCGCCGTTTGTCACCATCTGCTCGATAGTGAATTGGTTCTGCTGGAGCAGCCGTTCAAATCCCAGCCGCGTCCACCGCACGTAGTCCTGTGCCGCGTGTTCCATCTGCAGAAACGGCACGGCAACGTAACCGAGGCCGCCGGGCTTGAGCACGCGCCGCGCCTCGGCTAACACGCCGACCGGATCGTCCACGTGCTCCAACACGCCTACGAGCAGTAGCGAATCAACGGATGCATCCGCGAAGGGCAGGCAGTGCGCGTCTGCGCGCACGTCGCGGGCCCGGTCCGTAATGTCCAAGCCGACATACGTTACAGCGGAACCAAAGGCGAATTTGTCGGTAAAGAACCCGCAGCCGATGTCCAGCAGCAGCCCGCGCATCCCTGCCATGCATATGCGGTTGGCTTCATCCGAGCGGCGGTATTGGCGGGGTTCGAGGAGGCGCAGCAGTGCACGACGCATAGTAGATTTACTATATCAGTTTGCCCACGCCGCTACCCGGATTACGCCTTTGCGTTCATTGACATCGTTGCGGTTTGCCGCCAGAATCAACCCATGTGAACGCGTTCGCGGCTCAAGTGATCAGGGCCTCTATTGCCGTGAGGACGCAGCGAGAGTGAGGCAACTCCTCACTCTGGCGCGGCCTGGGTCATCTCGAACCGGTGACGCGTGAGTAAAGATGGCACTATTCTTGAGTGAATCCACCAAGAGCATCCAAAAAGGAGCGCAGTCTTGGCACCCCGACAAGATGAGGCAGATGTATTGATCATCGGCGCGGGCGCCTCCGGTGCGGCGGCAGCCTGGTCGCTTTCATCTGCCGGGCTCAACGTGGTCTGTCTGGAGCAGGGGGACTGGATCGATCCCACGGATTACCCCCACCAAAGCGTGGAATGGGAATTGCACCGACAGACGGATTTTGCCAAAGACCCGAACGTAAGGCAGCGGCCCGAGGATTACCCGCTCAACAACGATGACACACCCATTACACCCCTCATGTTCAACGCCGTGGGCGGCAGCACGATTCACTGGAGCGGTCACTTTCCCCGCTTTCGCCCCTCCGATTTCCGGGTGAAGACGCTGGATGGCGTTGCTGACGACTGGCCCATCACATACTGGGATCTGGCGCCGTACTACGAAGCAAACGACGCCAACATTGGCGTCTCCGGCCTGAATGGCGATCCCGGCAGCCCGCCGCGCACACCCCGCCAAACGCCGCCGCTGGGACTAGACGCCGCCTCTAACGCATATATCCGTGGCTTGGAGAAGCTTGGCTGGCACTGGTGGCCCTCGGACAACGCGCTTATCACTGAGCCTTTCGGGGAAGGGCGGCAGGTATGCAATTACTGCGGGCCGTGTGACATAGGCTGTCCCCGCGGCGCCATGTCCAGCGCGCACGTAACCTACTGGCCGGCCGCACTTGCGAAAGGGGCGCAGCTTGTCACACGCGCCCGTGTGCGCGAAATCACCGTCGACCGACGCGGCCGCGCCAACGGCGCCGTCTACTACACCGCCGACGGCGGCATCGCACAGCAGCGCGCGCGGGTCGTCATTGTCGCTTGCAACGGAGTCGGCACGCCGCGCTTGCTCCTCAACTCAGTATCCAGTCTTTTCCCGCACGGTCTTGCCAATTCGAACGGCTTGGTCGGCACGCACCTCATGTTTCATCCCGTCGCCTTTGTGAGTGGGGTCTTTGCGGAGCCGGTCGACGGCCATGTGGGCCCGCTTGGCCTGCTGCTCCACTGTCAGGAATTCTATGAGACCGACACCAGCAGAGGCTTCGTGCGCGGTTTTCAACTCCAAATGTGCCGTGATAGCGGCCCGCTCTCCACCGCCACGGGCAGCTTCCCTGGTGAATCAGTGCCTTGGGGCGGGGACCACCATCGTGTGCAGCGCGAGCGCAGCGCCCACATGCTGACAATCGGCGTGATGATCGAAGACCTACCTGAAGCGCACAATCGCGTGGACCTCGATCCCAATTTGGCTGACGGCAACGGCATACCGGCGCCCAAGATTTCGTATACCGTCAGCAAGAACAGCCGCAAAGCGCTCGACTATGCCATTGCGCGAGCGCAGGACCTACTCTACGCTGCCGATGCGGAACTGGTCCTGAATCAGGCCATTACCCAAGAGACTGGCTGGCACCTCATGGGAACGGCGCGCATGGGCGATGACCCTGCCAACTCCGTGGTGAATGAGCACGGCCAAGCCCACGATGTTCCCAATCTCTTCATCGTTGATGGGAGCCTCTTCGCCACGTCCGCTGCGGTCAACCCTACCAGCACAATCCAGGCCCTTGCGCTGTACATTTCTGATTGGCTGAAGCAAAACTTCCGGGAGGTGGCCTCATGAGCGAGCAACACGAGAACGGCGCCATTCTCACTGGGGAACAATTGGCTCTCCTGGAAGCAATTCAAAACCGACTCATTCCTGCTGTGGACGGCATGCCGGGGGCAGGTGACGCCGGCTGCGCCATAACGCTTGATCGTTATCTCAGCGAGCGCCCAGACCTACGCCGTCCCCTCCTCGCTGCCCTGAACGCCGTCGAGTCAGCGGTCGACGCAGCGGCTGACACAGCGACCGACGCAGCGGGCGACGCGGCCACCGCGGACGAGTCCACCCACGTCGCTTTCCTATTGCTCTCTGATGCCGCGCGGGACGCAGTGCTCAGAGGCTTAGAGAAAACGCAACCGGAACTCTTTGAGGTACTATTGCGTCAAACGTACACTGCCTACTATACGAATCCCGCTGTGCTGCTCATCCTGGGCTGGAACCCGCCGCAACCGGAGGGCTACCCCACCCCGCCACCCTTTGACGAGGCGCTGCTTGCCAATGTGAAGCAGCGGGGCAGGGTCTGGCGGGACGCCTGACCGCTGCACCGGCAGCGCGGATGGGGGTGCCGCCCTCGATCCGACTGTACAGAGAGGACAAGTCAGAGCCGCTCCGCGCCAAAGTCCGCTCGCGCAGTTTCCCTTGGAATCGTCTTGTAGTGCCCGCCGCCTGCAGAACGGAGCAGCACCCATCGCGCTGCGCTTGCCGCGCTATTGGCCTCGCCGCGGCGTTTCCCAATGCCGGTAGAATGTTTTGCGGCGCTCTCCGACCAGGTGTTCCAGCTCATCTCCGTGAATGCCGTACCGCAGGAACACCTGCTGGATCACCTCCACGCCTGCCTCAAATTCCGGTTGCACGACATCTGACGCCCCGGCTTCGCGGAGCCTTTGAATAGACTCACGGTTACTCGCCCGCGCGACTATGTCCAGCCCCGGGTTTAGTGAGCGCGCGTGTCGCACCGCAATCTCCGCTGCGACGTCATCGTGGACGAGCACCGCCAAGAGCGACGCGTCCTCAAGCTTCGCGTGGGCGAGCACTGCGGGACTCCCCGCATCGCCATACACCACCGGCACGCCCTCCTCTCTGAGTTCCCGTACGGTCAGCGGATTGTATTCCACAACAACATAGTGAATGTTCTGGATGTCAAGCGCCTCGGCAAGCTCCCGCCCGACTCGCCCAAAGCCGCAGATCACCGCGTGTTCGCGAAAGAGGCCCGTCCAATAGGGAGCGGTGTCCGGTTCCGCAAACCGCCCGCCAATGAGCGGCAAGGAGCGCAGTACGCGAATTAGCTGTGGCTCGAGCAGCAAGAGAAACGGCGTGAGAAAGATGCTGATTAAGGCCGTGCTGATTGCGAGGTTGAAGATTCCGGTGGGCAGCGCGCCGGCATCGACACTAATCTGGGCCAGAACAAAAGAGAACTCGCCAACCTGCCCGAGACTGAGCGCGGCACACACTGCGGCATGTGCCGGCACGCGCAGCATCAGGAGCAGCACCATCAGGATAACTATCTTGCCGAGTACGGCGGCGGCAACAGTTAAGCCGACTGCTCCCAGATTATCGAAGAGCCACACGGGATCAAAGAGCATCCCAATGGAAACAAAGAAGAGCGACGCGAATAGATCCCGTAACGGTACGATTTCGGCCACAACTTGAGTGCGAAATTCCGACTCCGCGACGACGATCCCTGCCAAGAAAGCGCCAAACGCAAGTGAGAGGCCGACGAATTGCGTTAAGAATGCAGTGCCGAGCGCAATCGCCACTACGGAAAGGATGAGGAGTTCACGGGACTCGCCTTGGGCAATGTGCGTGAGCAGCCAATGCGCCACGCGCGCGCCGATGAAGTAAGCTCCGATGCAGACCGCGGCCGCCTTACCGGCAAGTAAGAGCAAATCGAAAACCAAGTCCTCGCCTCCCGCTGCCAATGCCGGTAGGACTACGACCATTGGCACTACCGCAATGTCCTGGAGGATGAGAATACCAAGTGCAATGCGACCGTGAAGCGCCTGCAACTCCCCGCGGGTCATGAGAACTTTGATGACCACCACGGTACTAGAGAGGGCAACGAGGGCGCCTAGCAAAATCCCTTGAGTAAAGGTGAGGCCAAGGAACTGCCCCACAAACGGACCTACGGCCATCGTCAGTGCGATCTGCCCAATCCCGCCAAGAATGACGATCCGCCCGAGATGCCGCAGCTCGCGCAGAGAGAATTCCGCGCCCACGGCAAAGAGCAGGAACATGACGCCAATCTCCGCGAGCACCTGGACGTCGTGCTGATCGGCGCGGAGCAGAGGACTAAACGGGCCAATCGCAATACCCGCCAGCAAGTAGCCCAGGATTACCGGCAGCCCCAGGCGTTGGGCCACCAGCCCACCCAGAAAAGCGGCAAGGACAGCCACAGAGAGATTTAGCGCTAACGAGACATCAGGCACGACGGTTCTCCCACACGACCCTCGACACGTGCGCAATCGCAGGGCAATCTATGGGCGCACTGGGCTAGGTTAAGACAGACTTCGCATGGCGGTCGTGTGTGACCATGGTACCAGAGGACCCCAAAGTTACAGTTCCTTGCCCACGAATTCTGCCATGACCAATCCACATTGGGAAACGAGTGAGCGACAGCGGGAGAAGCAGTCAAATTCGCACGGATGACCGGCATTGCCAACCTAGCGCGAAGCTGCTATACTCTTGTGCGGATGATGAAGTCTGGGGCTAGGCATTCAAAGCAAAGATTGGAGTGAGCGATGGGCTTCCTGGATGCGTTGTTTGGCAAGAAGAAGTCTGGTGGCGGCGTCCGCACGACAATCAAAGTCGGCCCGGGGGAAACCCTCCAAGACATCGCACAACGTGAATACGGCGATGGCAACAAGTGGGATGTGATTTTCCAAAAGAATAAGTGGCGCTTCGAAGACGAAGATCCGAGTACCATCTATCCCGGTATGGACCTAGATATTCCCGAGATAGGCGGGAAATAGCCGCAGACTGGTCCTGATCGCGAGGACTGATTACACAAACGAAGAAGGAGGCGTGGGTGCGTAGTGCCCACGCCTCTTTTTACTCTGCGCTACTATGCGCTCGCAGCCGTCAGCATCTCGCGCAGCGCTTTGGCGGACTCGATAGCCGCCGCTTCCGGCGGGCCGCCTGCCACTTGGTAATGCATCTCTAGCGTGTACACGCCGTCATAACCGTCTTTAGCCAGCGCGCGAAACTGACCCTCGTAGTCGGTCTCGCCTTTGCCCACCCGGCACGCCTCTATCTCACCGTTCACCCAGCGGGCATCCTTCACGTGCATGTGCGCCAAGTGGGGCCTAATGGCGGCATAGTGCTTGGGATAGGGTTCTTCCTCCGCCCACAGGCAGTTGCCTGGATCCCAGATTGCCTTCAAATGCGGCGACCCGACCGCCTCTATAAGTCGCAGCGACTCTTCACCCACGCCTGCGTAGCACGTCGGCTCGTTCTCCATGCTGAGATCAAAGCCATGCTTTGCAGCCAAGTCGAGTGCCGGGCCAAAACGCTCCACAACTTTGGAGAAAACTTCCTCGGGATCGTCATCTCGCCAGAATGAAAAGCAACGCACGACGCGCGTGCCGAAACGCTCGGCCAGCGCAAAGCAGTGCGGCAAGAGCGCCATATGCTCTTCATAGGTCATTTCCTGCGCGCCAAAGGTATCGCCCTGGATTTTGCGCTCGCGGCCCTCAAGCGGGCACTTGAAAATCGGCGTGCCGAGCGCGCTGACCTGAATGCCGTGCTGCTGCAGCAGCCGCTCCACGTCGTCCAGTTCTTCGGGGGATAGGTCCATGAGGTTGGTGCCATTGATCGTGCGCAGTTCCGCGTACATAATGCCGTGCTCGCGCATTACCTCCAAGGACTTGCCAAAATCCGGATGCACCTCGTCCGTAAAAATCCCGATTTTCATTACTGAATCCTTCTTTTATCTATTGAAAAGTCCTTGCGTATTATACAAGAAGCCATGCCGTGTCGCCGCGAGAACTAAGCCTGGGCACGTACGCTGTCCTGCCTGAGACGATTGCGGCCGCCGGCATTCCCAGCAAGTTCTCTTGCAGCTAAGCGCCGTCCGCTTCCGGCGCCACTGCCGTCTCGGGGAGTTCCGTTCGGGGCTGGGCGAATCTGCGCTGCGCAGCCACGGCGAGGATGGTTGCGGCAAGCGCGGCGACACCGGCCACGCCAAAGAGGGCCTCGAAGGACACGAGATCGGCGAGGAGTCCGCCCATCGGCGTTAGTAAGAACAGGATGCCAATCAGCGTATTCGTGAAACCCAGGTAGATGATGCGCTCTTCCACCGGCGAGACCTCGATTGCCAAAACGGAAAAGGTAATTTCCTGGCCGCCGGTTACCGCGCCGATGAAAACAAAGAGGGCAAGAAAGAGCCAGCCGATCAGAGCAGGAGCGACGTGAGCAACGGTGAGCATCTGCGTTGCCAGCGACAGCACTGGCGGCGCCACGCTCACCAACGTCATCGCCACCAGCAGCAGCCAACCGCCGCCGCGCGCCCCCAGCCAGCCCCAGACGATATTGCTGCCAATAATCCCGGCCGTGAAGGCCACTGCCGACGATGCCACCACGGCCGCGGGCAACTGCAACACTTTTGCACCGTACACCACATAGAAGGGCATCGCTACAAAACTGAGCATCGCCAAAATGCGGATGATGAGATACGTGCGAAACGGTGGGTTGCGCAGGACAATCTCTTTGATACGGCGTAAATCCTGACTCATGGTCCGCTTCGGCAGCATGGGTGGGTCCTCCGGTTCCTTGACGCAACTGAACGACAAGTACCCGGCCGATGTGAATATCCACGTCAGCAAGAAGAGGAGCCAAACGAGGTCGAGACTTCCTTCCGAACGTTGGATCACTTGCCGCACCACCACACCTGCTGCCAAAATGCCGATGCCGCCAAAGAAGTTTCGCAGCGAGAAGAACGTGGAGAGTTGCCGCCGCGGCACGATGCGTCCAACCACGTCAAAGAAGGCCAGGCCCGTAAAGCCGCCGCACAAGGACGCGAGCGCTGTCAGCACAATGAGGGCGGGCAGTACGATCTCGGCACGTTCCGGCACGATGAACACTGCAACGACAAGCAGCGCCCAACAACTGCTCCTTACCGCCGCGCCCCGCCGGTAGTACTTGAGCCTTTTTCGCCGATGGAGCATGAAGTTAATGAGCAGCAACTGAGGCAAGGCCCATCCACCCAACTGCAGCGCGGGCAGTACACCAATAAGCACGTTCGATTGCGTAAGTTGACTTACGTACCACGGCAGCGCCACGGTCGCACTCGTGAATGCCATACCGGTGGTATAGAATACGCCGTTACAGACACCAAAGATGAAGTTCCGCCGGCTGAACAAGAGCGGTCCTACCTTCGCAGGTCTACTGGGATGCGCACCCTCGAAGGAGACACTTGCATATCTCTGGTGAAAGCGCGCAAATAGGATGGAACGGTGAATATTCCCCCTCACCCCGGCCCTCTCCCCCAAGAGACCTTTGCGAAACCCCTTCCCCCTTGCTGGGGGAAGGTCGGGATGGGGGTGAAGAACGGCTTCACGGCTAGCGATCCCTATCTATTCACACCACTCTGGATTCCGGCTTTCGCCGGAATGACGGTGTTATTCAAAGGTCTCCCCAAGGAGAGGGGGCATTCTCGCCTGCTGGCCTGGGTTATGTAAAGGTCTCCGCAAGGAGAGACACTACCGGTTCTAGCACAAGAGGTCTCACGCGCTGCGCACTATGGCATCGGTCATGCGGCACACGCGCACCAAGGGGCCTACGTCATGCACCCGTACCAGATCGACGCCCTGCGCAATTGCGAGCGCCACTGTAGCTGCGGTGCCTTCCAACCGCTCATCTACGGGAAGGTCAAGTGTCAAGCCGATGAACGACTTGCGTGACGTGCCAATCAACACCGGCTGCCCGAGACTCTGCAGCGCGCCGAGATTGCGCATGAGCTCTATGTTCTGTTGCGGTGTCTTGCCGAAACCAATGCCGGGATCGACGATGATGTTGTCTCGCGAGATGCCGCAAGCGGTTGCTCGCGTAATCGTCTCTTTCAGTTCATTCGTAACGTCCTGTGCTACGTCAGCGTAGGCAACTTGCCCGAAATAGCCCCCTAGCGGTGACGTCTGGGACTCAGAGCGCCGGTTGTGCATGAGCACAACCGGCACATTCAGGTCGGCAACGGTAGCTGCCATGGCCGGATCGCCTCCCAGCCCCCAGACGTCGTTGACCATTGCCGCACCGGCCTCCACCGCGGCGCGCGCTACCGCCGCCTTATAGGTGTCAACCGAAATCGGCACGTCCACTTCACCCTGAATCGCTTCGATAACCGGCAGTACACGATCCAGCTCCTCCTGGAGGGAAACAGCCTCCGCGCCGGGTCGCGTGGATTCGCCGCCAATATCGAGAATGTCTGCGCCCTCTTCGGCAAACCGCGCCGCCTGCGCAACCGCAAGCGTGACATCACCCTCGATGCCGTCGCCGGAGAACGAATCGGGCGTCATGTTGAGTATGCCGACCACGTAGGTGCGCGCGCCCCACTGCAACCTGCGGTTGCCGCAAAGAGTTTCGCGGAAATCGGTCACATGAGCCAGCGAAGGAAAGCTCATGCATCTCCCTCTGACGGGGAGCGGACGGAGGCATACCGGTACCCGTGAATGAGCGTGTCTCCCGGCTGAACGTGGGCCACAAAGAGACTAACACCGGGACCCAATCCCACCTTCACAATCCGGTCGGTGCGGTCGCTGGAATTTCGCTCCAAGTCCGGCAGGACCACCGTGGTGATCCCCTCGGGAATCGTGAATGACTGCCGTGTTTCCCAGTATTCGGGATCGCCGGGGTTGAAGAGCAAACGGAAAGAATAGTCCGGCAAGTAGTACTCAAGCTGGTGGGACCGGTCAAACGCCACGATCAACGTCTCCTCCGGCACGTGATTCAGCGTGATATACCTCACCTGCTTGGTGAGAATCTCATCGATCTGTCGGATTTCCTGATAGCGTCCTTCGCCGCTGGCGAAGAAGAAGAGTAGGGTATTTGTGATGGCAATCAGGGCTACAAGCACCGTGGTAATGCCAAGCGACACGCGGTGCGGTGTGAGCGCAGTGGTTACCATGCCGCGCTGCGTCATGAGAAAGCGATAGGCCTGCTCGCAGTCCCGGGCAAAGCCGCGAATTGCCAATGCGGCATAGATAAGCAGGCCGGGCAGAAAGGAGAGCACATAGCCGGGGTTCCCAAGGTGTACGAGCATGTAGAAACCGAAAGGTACGATTGCCCACAGCAGGATGAGGCGCGTGCGGGAATCGCGCACGACTTGCTGCGGAGAGAAATAGCGTCCTAAGAAGTAGATTATCGGCAGGAGCGCCAGACCAACGCCACTATAGAGGACTGACGCAAGTGTGCGTGTGTTGTCGAGTACACCCTTGAGACTCGACATGAGCCCCCCGGACTGCCCTAGCCAAAAGCCGTAGTGCTCGCTCGATGCCTTGAGGTATACATCCCAACCGCCGGAAAGTTGCACCGTTGGGACTCCCCAAGCGACCACTACTGCCAGCATTGTGACAATCCCAACGCCAAGACTCCGCAGGCTACGCCCCCACCACGCGTGTAACCAAACCGGCAAGAGAAAGAGCAATAAATCGGGGCGAAAGCCGGCGCCAAGTCCGATCACGAACGCGGCCGGAACTATCAAGTTGCGTTGCCCAAGCTTGGTTTCGGTCAGCAGCAGCAGCACGAGCGAGCTAAAGAAGGCAAGAAAAGCGTATGGATAGGCCACCGCGCCGTGGGTCCAAAAGACGCTGCTAGACGCGAGCAGCAGGGCGCTGACAATTGCGGTCTGTGGGCCGTAGAGCCGCCACCCAAGCAAGAAGAGAAACCAGACCGCTAAACTGCTTGCAACCAGCGAAAGCAATATATAGCTCAGGTTGGCTTCAAGGCCAATGCCATACAAGAGTTTGGCGCTCGCTACGTAAAGCGGGTAGCCGGGTGGCTGCGGCTGATGAAAGGCGACGTTGAACTCGTCGAGGGCAAAGGCAAAGTTGGCCGAATCCCAAGCAAAGAGCATTTCACTGCGGAAGGGGATGCGGCTGGCTAAGGTAACCGCCAAGAACCCAATGCTGAGCAACCACCCCAGCCGGGTCCAGTCCGCAAGTCCCTGGCGCGAGCCACCTGTTATTCGGGCTGTCTGTTCCATAAGCGCGATCGAGCGATGATTGTGTTGAATGGAAACGCAAGCCCAGAGGCGTCCCTTGGGCACCGACTCCTAATTCTAGCGGTGCCGTAATCCGGGGCGCAACCACAGGCCGCGATAGTTGCTCGCGGCTATAGTAACCGCACACCTCTTCCTCAGGCCGCCGCTTGCGCGGCATTCCGCGAGTGTGCTTAGCTATAGTCAACACCAAACCAATTGCAGTCAAGGCTCAGCGAATTATGAATGTTGTGGTCATCTGCCTCGACACTATGCGCACCGACATGGTGCGTTCCTTTGGCGCCGACTTCATTCGCACGCCCGTGCTGGATAACTTGGCAGCAGAGAGCGCGGTCTTCACGGAAGCGTACGGCTGCGCCTATCCTACCATTCCTGCGCGTCGCGCACTTTTTACCGGCATGAATAGCTTTCCGTGGCAGTTTGGCTTCGACACCCTTGGCTCCAGTCCTTCGCCCCGCGGCTGGCACAAGATCCCGCCGGAGCATACGCCGGTCTCCGAGCGCCTCGTGGAAGCCGGTGTCAACACCGGCTTTATCGCAGACACGTACCACATGTTCAAAGCCACTATGAACTTCACCCGCGGCTTCTGTTCCTGGGACTTCGTGCGCGGGCAGGAGTTCGACCACTGGAAAACCCTGCCGCCGGGCGCCGTTGACCCCACGAAGTATACGGACGCCGGGCCGGACTCGCCGCGCATGACGGGTATGCTGCAGTACCTTTGGAATCAAGGCGAGCGCACGAGTGAAGATGACTTTCAGGCGGCGCGCGTCTTCTTGAGCGCCATGGATTGGGTGGAGAATAACGCCCCCTACGGGCCCTTCTACCTCTACATCGACTCCTTCGATCCCCACGAACCGTGGGACCCGCCGCTCCACTATGCGGATGCGTACTACAAAGATGACTCGGTAAAGGACTACATCTGGCCGGTGGGCACTGAAGTTGAGGGTGATGCGGCAGTCGAGCGTACCAAAGCGCTTTACTACGGTGAAGTGACGTTCGTTGATACCTGGATCGGCCACTTCCTGAACAAGCTGGAGTCACTCCACCTTCTTGAAGACACGGTCATAATCTTTACCTCCGATCACGGCACGGAACTGCTGGACCGCAACCGCTTCGGCAAGTCTGAGGACCACCTGCAATGGTTCAATACGCGCATTAACATGTTCATCCGCCACCCCGACAAACAGCACGCGGGCAAGCGCCTCGACGCCTTCGTGCAGCATCAGGACGTCCCGCCCACAGTGCTCGATCTCTTTGGCGTGGCGCATCACGGGCTCGATGGTAAGTCGATGTGGCCCCTTGTGACCGGCGAGCGCGAGAAGAACCGCGACTTCATAGTCGCCGGCTGGGGTCAGCATGCTACCGTGCGCGACCACGAACATAACTATGTCGTGGACTTCGAGCAAGGGCCGCGCAAGACCGACAGCGGCGGCTTCACCGTGACCCAGGAAACCGCGGCACTCCACGTTCAGGAAGAACTTTACAATTTGCGTGACGACCCGCAGGAAACGAAGAATGTGCTCGAGAGTGAACCCGCTGCCGCGCTCAAGTTACGCGCTCGTCTGGAAGGCTTCTTGGACCAAGCCTTGCCCGCGCATCTCGACGACCGGGTTGATACCTACGAATATCCCCGCCGCGTGCATGCCAAGACCAATCCAAATATGAAGGACATCGTATCTCCTTGAGTTCGCTGTGGCCTGCTTTGCGCTGGCGCCAAAGCTCCCAGTGGGCATGCATTTGGGCCCTCTCGCTAACACATCGCAAGGGTTCCCGTACTGAGCGTATGGGAAAGGTGCGGCGGCACACACGAATGCAGGCTTGGCACTGCGCGACTCCAGCACTTTCAGTCCCACGCCCCTAACTAATGCGCAAGACAAGAGCGTTCGCGTAGCTGCGCTTCAAAAAGCTCTTCGGCCCTGCACAATCCGCACCTAATGTGATGAGGCAGTCAGCACCGACCAAATCGTAAGGAAGCTGGCATGGGGGAACCGGTATCCGTTATTGCCATCGTCTCCGACGCTGGTCCAGGACATTCCCAGTCCTGGGAGCAAGCTGCTTCTGTCCTGTCCGCAGGCGATGTGGCGCATGAGTTAATTGTCGTGGCCTTCGAGTCGCACAGTACAGCGGGACCTGAACTTGCACGCCTACCAAACGTCCGCTTCATTCAACAGACCCGGGATACGAGCTGGGGCCAAGCGCTTCTGGCCGCCAGCGAGCACGCCCATTACGACCTCATCTGCACAATCGATACACAGACGCTCTATGCGCTGGCTGAGCTTTCACAGCTTGTGCGCACGCAGCAAGAGAATTGCGCCGCAATGGTCGTAGGAGTGCAAATCGGGAAGGAGAAACCCATCTCGGCGCGGCGACGGCTGGTGTCCTGGGTGGTTGACATGGCGGCTTCGCAGTCGCTGGGATTCCCAATCCTCGACCTAAACTCCGGCCTGAGACTAATTTGCCGCGATGAACTACAGACATTCTCCGACTGCCTGTCAACTCGCTCGGCGCTGCCAGCCACGCTGACTCTCCAGATGCTTACGCGCGGCGCTTCTGTGATGTACCTTCCTCTCAACAGTGATCCTGATGCGCCTGCCCGATTCTCCCACGGCCTGGGCAAGGCGCCCAACCTCCTTTCCCAGATCATCTCTACCGGCTTCACGTTCGCCCCCCTGCGCACCGTGAGCTTCATCGCCCGCATGCTGCTCATGACCCTCATGATGGCGGCCATGGGCATCATGATGATGTGGATGATGGGCATGTTCCCGGCAGGTTGAAAATTCGCAGGGACACTCGCCTGCCCAATAGGTCGGCCTTTCTGTGGTGCACAAATGCACTGCAAGATTCAAAGAAGCCCGGCGGGACGTGTCGTGTGCGGGCTACTCTATCTGCACCATGCGAGTGATAACGATACAGCGGGTCGTTAACTTTGGGGAGAGGGGTTGCGGTGTTCGTCAGGCAAGGACATTGCTCCGGCGCATCTCGCAGCAAGTGCGAGGTGGAGAAGCCTTGGCCCCATGCTGTCTGCGAGCAATGCCTGCGAGACTTGCCGACTATTGGTAATGCACCGCCAGCTTGTGTGTGCCGGGTGCAAAGTCGCCTACCGCGAGCACGGCCGCCGCTCCGGCCACACTGCGCCTTTCGAGCCGCAGCGGCTCACCGTCTCGCACCACCTCAGCGACCTGCCGGCCGTCATACCGTGCCGGCACTATCATCGTCCCGCCTGGCAGGGAGTCGCGCGCCGCTATGGTCAGGTGAAGAATGCCGCTGGCGGCGTCCCACCTCTGCTCCTCAATTGCGGTCGCGCGCCGTTGTTCGTTGAACGTGCACCAGGCATCCGTGCTCGGCATCGGCAACTGCTGCTGTTTTGCATACTTAAGCACCGCCTCGAACCAGCCCGCCGTGCGGATGAACTGTCCGGTATTCACCTTGACTCCGCTTGCGTAGATCGGGTGGAAGTAGAGATGCACCACCGTGTGGTAGTGGTCGCGGGCGGAGTCGATGTACTCCTTGGAGGTGGCGATGGCCTGCTCCTCGCTCAGCGGCGGCAGGAAGCTCTTGTCCACCAGCACGTAGTCGTCGCAGAAGAGGGTCTCCTGCTCGAAGATTTCAATGAACTCGCCGTCCTCATCGATGAAGCGCATCGGTAGGCCGCTGCCGGTCAGGTAGCCGTATTGCAAATGATCGCCCGCCCGGAAATTCGTATCCATGCGGAAACCGGCGTCGGCCAGCGCCTTGGCGGTCTCCACCCAGCCGGGCCAGATGACGCAGTGGTGGCGGGTGGTCTTGGGCGGATAGCCATAGCGCTCCTCAAAGAGCTTTACTTCCTCCTGGATGCGTTCGCGCATCTGCTCCACCGTCGGCTTGCCTGAATGCCAGATGTGGGGTCCCGCCGAGTGGCCCCGCCGCCGGTAGTCGCGTTCCATCTCCGGGGTAAGGTGCCGCAAGTGCTGCTCCATGAGGTAGACGGTGTACTCGCCGCCGTGGGCCTCCACCATGTTGGTGTACCACTCCATTTGCGGGCGGGTCATGCCGTCGCTATCGCCGTTGAGGAGCACAATTGCCGGCGCGGCGTCGGGATAGTACCAAAGTCTTGCAAGGGGAGCATGGGGCGTGCTCGCCCACTCCAGGATGCGCACGAGCAATTGCTGCTGCAGGTCGGCCTGCGGTAGATCGAGCAAGGAGCGGTCGCGGTACCCGAAAAAGAGATCGCTTGGACAGTAGAGGCCGTCGCCGTCGGTATCGGGATTGGGGCCGGTGCTCGCCTGTTCGCGGCGGCCCTGGTGGAAGAGCACGGTAGACGTGGCCAGGTCGTACGTAAAGACAGCGAAACGCCCCGCGCCGTACGTGCCGGTGACAATCGCAGGATACGGCAAGGCCCAGTCGCGTCCCGCGATCCACGCGAGCACGCGCTCGCGACCGCCGTAGTTCGCGTACATGTCTGCCGTGCCATGGAACTGCAGGAAGTCACCGAGCGCAGCGAACCAGAGCGGATGGTCCCGCTCCGGCGCGATATAAGCTTCATTCGCCGTGCGCCGCTGCTTGTCTGAAAGGCCGAGTTCAGCAGCGGTTTGCTCTGAGGGACGCAAGAAGACCACCGGTGTGCCTGCATGCAGCGCCTCCAGCGCCGCCGCCTCCGCGCCGGTCTCCTCACCGCACGGCGCGACAATCACCGCCTGCCGCCCTCTAAGGGTTTCGGCCTCCAGCGGCGTCTCCCACACGTTCTGCTCCTCCGCGCCGGTCAGCCCCTCCGCATAAAGCATCTCCAGCACGTACCGCCCAAGCGGCGCCGCCTGCGGATCGTAGCAACACAACGGCGGGAGAATTGTCGTTGGATTGTTTGCGTTCAAACGTATTGCCTCACTCACAGTATCTCTCTCACTTTCCTAACCATAGACTAAGCACAGGAGTCACGTGCCCCACACCGGGCATGTTCAACATTACAGCTCCCTGGCTTCATTGAGAGTTGAAGGCACATCGACGCGAATCAGTGCAGCTAGCTCTACGTTTGACATTGAGCATTTCGAGGTTTGTTGCAAGTCTTAGTCCATGAGGCAGTGAAGGAGTTGGCAATTGCTGAACCATTGAATAAAATACACAGCCTGAAGCCACTAGTTGGACCTCTCAATTTGCAAGTTGACCCACATACTGCTACGGCTGCCGAGTAAGACTGTAGTCAAAGCCCCCTACCAGCTCGCGGAAGTCCAACGGCTCGTTTGATCGACAGTTTAGGTCTAATCGCAGCATGCCACCCCTAGTGCTCGTACCAAGGATTTGGGATGGGGCTGCTATAAAGCCAAGCATAGGTCTTATCCCTAAACGAGTCCCACAATCTGCTTTCGATACGTTCACGGCGCCCACCTGACAAGCTATCTGCCAGCCACTTGGGTGATGTCGCTCTTAGCATTGCCTCCGCCACATTGCCTATTGCGTTCACCCTATGTTGAAGCGAGAATTGGTCACTACGCAATACTGCAGTTTGATTTGGCCCTAAGTATTCGGAATTCTCAAGGTATGCCCTTACAGCACCCGCTACATCCTGACGAAAAGATACATTGCTAAAATACTCACTGTAGAAATCACGAAAGTCCTGCTTGTCTTCTGGTGCATACCTGCCCAGTGAATCCAGATATGCCAAGTAAAGTGATCCCAATGTGTTTGAAACTGGTCGCAACGCATCACGCAGCGCGAGATATCCCGTCGAGCCCACGTCAAGTCCACGCCCGCACAGGTAGTCATCAACCCATTCTTCCGGGCCAAAAAGGTTTCTGGAGCCCTCTACAAATTGTTCCACCGGAATGATTTTGGGAATTGCGGTTGTTGTCGGTTCACTGTCTACCGAAATCCTTGGCACCGCCGGGCAAAGGATGGGATCGTTGAGTTCGTAGTCTAGCGGTTGGCCAATTCGGAAGGTCACGTCGCGCCGTGCCCTCTCGTACCGCTCCGAGTTTGTATTGCCGACAGAATGTTTGCCTCGGCTACCGAGCTTCTCCAGGTTCCAAGTGTCCAATGCAGATATAGCAAGATACTCACGTTCGATACACTGTTCTAGCGTCGTAGGTTCTCCTTGTTCAAAATACCACTTTGCCAATGCTGTCCCTCGAGCAATGAATGCGGCAAGCACTTCGGGAGGATCGAGATGAAACTTCCCATAGACCACGATGCGATTGTTCGCTGGCTCAAAGAGCAACCAGCCAAACGCGTGATTGGGTCCAAAAACCACGTCCACTTGGTATAGGCTGAGAATTTGGTAGGCAGTCTCGCCACTAGGGGTAAAGCGCATCACTTCCGCAGCGTGGGCGAGCTTGGAGTCTGAAATTGGCGGCCTCAGCAATGGCGTGGGCATGAGGTCGGGCGACGGAGTCGGAGTGGCAATGCCGCCGCCCGGACCGAAGTCGGCTTCCCATTCAAATCGCTCCGTGTTCAGGCGCTGTTGGAGCCCATTGGGACCGTTCACCCAGGTGCGGTAGCCGTCTGTGAATGCAGTCCAATTGTCGGCTTTGCGCCAAGCGAGCAGGCCGCCTGTGGTGTGCTGGTTGCTATCGCCAATGGCGTTGTAGTGCTCGTTATCCAGGCAATCACCGACAATGTCGTGTCCGATGAGGTCGCGCAGCAACTTGAATCCGAGCACGAATTGGCAGTCTGCTGCCAAAGAAACGCTGGGCGTTACCAGCAATAGCGCGATTCCCAGCAAGAGTGCTTTAGTGGTTCGGGCCATTGGCTCCCATTCCCAAGGCACGCTCCTCTGTCCGTTCATGCTTCGACAAGCTCAGCACGAACGGATAGGAGACGCGAATACGCAGATGGCGCGGATTATGTTTCTCAGTTCACCGCTGCCAGAGACTGGAGTTCCGCCGCGTTTTCCTTCACTTTCACAAACGCGTCGGCGATATCGTCCATGTCTTCTTTCGTGCCCAGGAAGGCGGGCTGCCCGATCCAGAGGCTTTCCTCGCGGCAGAGGCGTTCGGCCTCGGGGCACTCCACCTGGCGGTAGTCCATCTGACGGCCGTAGTAGTGACTCGTGAGCGGGAAGCCGCTGCGCAGCGACCCGTGCAGGGCGTCCTGGAACAGCGGATGCTTGTGCAGCGGACGCACGTACCCGGGGCTGCAGGGGATGCCCTCGGCATTCACGGCCTTGGCGACGAGTTCGCGCGGCGCGCCCGCGAATTCCTCAGCATTCATGTACTTGAAGATGAAAATGTGGAGCGCGTTACGCTTGACAAACGGGTCCACGCGCACGTTCGCCAGCCCCTCGATCTCGGCGAGACGCGATGCCAGGTACGTAGAATTCTCGTGACGACGCGCCGCCCATCCCTCCAAATGACCAACCTGGGAGTGCAGGATCGCGCCCATGATCTCGGACATGCGGTAGTTCCAGGAAAGCACGGGAAACTGTGTGTCCACAGGATCGTTATAGATATCGTCCTCGAGGTCCACGTGGGAGCGCCAGAAGTCATGTGCGTAGACCGCGCGCTTGTAGATGTCTTCGTTGTTGGTCGTCACACAGCCGCCCTCGCCGCTGGTGAGATTCTTGCCGGCCTGGAAGCTCCACCCGGCCGCGTCGCCCAGCGAACCGAGCTTGCCCTGCGCGTGCCTGCCGCCGTGGGCGTGGGCGCAGTCTTCCAGCACGAGGAGCTTATGCTTACGCGCGATGGTGTTGATGGCGTCCATGTCGGCGGGCAGACCGCCGAAGTGCACGACGAAGATTGCCCGCGTTTTCTCGGTAATGTGGTCTTCGATCAGGGCGGGGTTGAGGTTATAGGTCTCCGGGTCGATGTCAACGAAGACCGGCACGGCGCCGACCTGCAGCGGCGCGCTGGCTGTCGCCATGAAAGAATACGGCGGCACGATGACTTCATCGCCGATCTCGACGCCGGCCGCACGCACGGCCACCTCGAGCGCGGCGGTGCCGCTGCTCACGCAGAGGCCGTACGCGCAGTCGTGGTAGCGCGCATATTTCTGCTCGAATTCCCGCGTGCGCGTGCCGCCGCGACGCCGGTTCCAGCGGCCGCTGCGCAGCACGTCCGTCACCGCGTCAATCGTCGCGTCGTCTACCAGCGGCCAACTGCCAAAGGGCGTCTGGCGCAGCTTCTCCCCGCCATTAATCGCTAGCTTTGCCACGGCAAAAGGCCTCGCTTTCCTTAGTCTTAGAACACTCGTTTTCGCCGTAAGTGTGCACTATAGTATCATGACCAAGAGGGCGCGCAAGGGGACAGAAGGTATATAAACGGTAGAAGAAACAGTAACCGGCGTAAAGCCGCTCGAAAACGCTAAGAAAATGTAGCTATGGAGAGCTGTTGATCTTGCGAGTTAAAGTGCCCCACAAGGACTTATCCGACGCTTTCGCAGATCTGAGCCACGCAGTGGTAGAAGCTGAAGAGGAGGGCTTTGCGATACCTTCCGACTTGGCAATGTCCAATGCCAAACGCCTCTTGAGTGAGATGTATGAGATTGCGCCCCAACGATTCGAGGTGTATCCCACGCCGGATGCTGAGATTGCGATTCGTGCTCTAGCACCAAGAAGGTCGGTTATATTGCTTTGTAAGCCGGAAGGGGGAGCCTTGTGCTTAGTCAACCTGAAGAGTGGACGTAGACGCAAGAGTTACACCACCATGGATGTTCTGCCAGACAGCTTCTTGAAGGAAGCCCTGTTGGACTTGAAAGCCGAGAGCAATTGAACCTGCATGGAAGCGTTAGAGAGTATAGGGGAAACAGAAGAGCTTGGCAGAGGCATATCTTCAAGTAAAGCCGCTAGACGACTAAGGAATTCGCGAGCGAGGCATTATGACTTTCTGCCAAGAGAAGGCGTAGTCGAAATTTCGGTTGATAGGCTAAGTGTTGCAGGACTCAAAAAGGCAACTGCAATCGCTGACACGCGCGATCATGTTCATGGTCGCACGTTCTACGGCTGGGTGGTTGTGGTCGCGCGCGAAGTGGCACATGAAGGTCGTTGCGTAGTAGCTTCCCCCCTTGAAGGCAACCCCTATCACGCCGACATCATTCTTCCCAAGCATGCTGCTGAAGATCGGGCAGAACAAGAACACCACGCCCAAGAACTAGCAGATTCTTCATACTGGTGTGGTGCTTCCAGGTAGACAATTGGCTCTTCGAAGACTGACAGAGTGCTAACCCTGCTTGCATTGCGCCTAGAGAGAACAACCCATGAAAATCGTTGACATGCACGTACGCGCGTTCACCTACCCTTCCCGTATCGTGCGGGACGCCGAGGGGCATACGCATCCCGGCCCGGAGCACGAGGCTACGCAGTCGCTGCTCACCGTGGTCACGGACGACGGCGCCACCGGCTACTGCCTTGGCGCGCCGAGTCCTGCCGTGCTGGAGGACGTCATCAAGCCCGCCATCATTGGCGAAGACCCAATGTACCGCGAGCGCATCTGGAAGACCCTCCATCACTGGCAGCGCATGTCCCGCGACCTCTCCGACCGCGCGCTCGGCGCGGTGGACATGGCGATCTGGGACCTGGTGGGACGTGCCCTGGGACAGCCGGTCTACAAGCTGCTGGGCGCGACGCGCGACAAGGTGCCGGCCTACGCCAGCACCATGTGCGGCGACGAGATCCTGGGCGGTCTGAGCACGCCGGCGGAGTATGGGCAGTTTGCGTTGCAGTGCAAAGAGCGGGGCTATCCGGCGTTCAAGCTGCATACCTGGATGCCGCCCATCGCTTGGGCGCCCGCTCCCAAGATGGACGTGGCCGCTTGTGCCGCCGTGCGCGAGGCCGTGGGCGACGACATGGACCTCATGCTCGACTGCTACCACTTCTACAGCCGCGCGGAGGCGCTCGCCATCGGCAAGGCGTTGGAAGAGTTGGGCTACTACTGGTTCGAGGAGCCAATGGACGAATTCAGCACGTCGTCGTACATCTGGCTTGCCGATCAGCTCGATATTCCCGTGGTCGGGCCGGAGACCGCCGACGGCAAGATGTACACCCGCGCGGAGTGGATCGCCCGGGGCGCGTCCGACATCAGCCGGGGCGGCGTGAGCGACGTGGGCGGCATCACGCCTCTCATGAAAGTCGTCCACCTCTGCGAGGCGTTCAACGTGCAGATGGAGGTGCACGGCGGCGGGCCCGGCAACCTGCACGCGCTCTGCGCCATGAACTATCCCGGCAAGTACTACGAACGCGGCCTGCTGCACCCGCACGTCGACTACGAGGAACTCGAGCCCTGGCTCAACAGCAAGACCGACCCCATGGACGCCGCGGGCTACGTGCACGTTTCCCAAAAACCCGGCCTGGGCTGGGACATCAACTGGGGCTACATCGACGCGCACAGCGTGGCTTGACTGCCGACAGCTACTTCCAAGCTATACGATGCGCTTGGACAGCCATAGGCACGTCGATGGCATTCACACTTGCTGTTTGGTGGCTGTGCCAACAGGTACAAGTCAATCGGGCAATCAATGCAATTCAAGTGCGTTTGGGCGGTCATGGGATTGGCCCGGTCAAATCACCAAGACGTGAGGTTGACGTGGAGACTTTGCGGGATGTGCACTACTTCCCCGGTGCGGGATCACTCTTCGCAGGCGAGCGCCACGGCGACGATGGAGCGTCCCCACAGGCCGTCTACCGGCGGCACCCATAGGCGCAAGACCGCGCTATGGCGCAGGTTCCACAGTTCGGTTAGGTGTCGGTTCGGGAATTGGCGTGGGCGTAGGCGTAGGCGTGGGTGTTGGTGTAGGCGTAGGTGTTGGCGTGGGCGTTGGTGTAGGTGTAGGTGTAGGTGTAGGTGTAGGCGTTGGTGTAGGCGTTGGTGTAGGCGTTGGCGTGGGAGTTGGAGTAGGGGTGGGAGTAGGGGTGGGAGTAGGGGTGGGAGTAGGCGTCGGTGTGGCTCTGACAGGGCAAGTTACGGAAATGGTGCTCGTGGTGCTTGGGCCATTCTCAGAACGATAGACAACACCATCGCCTTGCGCCCTAGCGGTGACGGTGAAATTGAGGGTCTGGCCGTCTTGTGCGGGTGAGCACACTTTCTCCCCTGCGTTGGAATACTGTTCGCCAGTGGTCGATCGCCTATACCGCTGATGCGGACCGCCAAGAATATTGCCACTAAAGTGTATGGCCTGTACGCCGTGACTGAACGACGTCTCCGCAACAAACACAAGTCTGTAGTCAGCATCATCAGAATTCCATGCTCTGGTCGAAAGGGAAAGAGATGGCGCCGGGGGCAGTGGCAGTGATAGCTTCGGCGTGGGAGTAGGAGTGGGAGTGGGAGTCGGTGTAGGGGTGGGGGTGGGGGTCGGTGTAGGTGTAGGTGTAGGGGTCGGCACAGACGTAGGCGTTGCCCCCTGGACCGGTGCGGGTGCCAGAGTTGGCGTGGGCGTAGGCGTCGGTGTTGGCGTGGGCCCCGGAATCACCGTAGGTGTCGGTGTTGGAATGATCACAAATATAAGGCTTGGTGTGGGTGTGGGTGTTGGCGTTGTCCCCGGCGCCACAGTAGGCGTCGGTATTGATGCTGGCGGGCCAGGACAGGTCACTCTCGTACTATTCTCACTCCAATCAGACCAGCTCTGCTGGTACGTCACACCGTCGCCAAACGACCGCACGCTCACAGTAACATACGCTCTACTGCCTGCATCGCTGGGATAGCACAATGCAACGGCCTTCTTTGGCGTTTGTCCCGCTGTCCATGTGTTCTGTCCGGCAGCGCCTTTCGTTTCTAGCTTAGCCACGCCTGCAGGCCACGGAAAGTCCCACTTTACGACCACTACTTCACGGTCTTCCTCCCACGCGCTATATGCCTCTGGGATTATTTCAGAGCCAATTGACACCGACAAAATGGGCGGTAAAGGCAATGGTCCGGCAACCGTTACGGGCGTAGGTACCGGTGTTGGTGTTGGTACTGAGGCCGGTGCGGTCGGACACGTCACATGGACGCTGGCCTCGGCGCTCCAGGCAGACCATACCGCCTGGTATTTCACACCATCCCCGAATGTCTGCATCTGCTGGAAGTGATTCCCAGAATTGCCCGCAAATATAGGAGCGCACACTGTCGTGCGCATACTTGGCGGTCGTCCATCCGCTGTCCAGTGGCCGGTTGCTGTGTTTCCCTTCGTCCTAATCTGGGCAACCCCTTCCGGCCACGTGAAAACCCACTTGATCAAAATCGTATCTCGCCCATCCCACGCATTATAGGCATCTACAATGAGGTGAGCGCTCATGGTCGCAGAAATAACCGGAGGCAGAGGCAACTGGCTATCCACCGGAAGTGGCGTGGGTGTTGGTGTAGGCGTGGCCTTGAACGTAATTACAGGGGTAGGAGTGGGTGTCGACGTGGATTCTGGGCCCCTTGGACACTCCACTTTCAAATAGTCACCCGAATACGCGCCACCACCAAAAGCGTTGTATGTCACACCATCGCCATACGCATACGCATTCAGTCGGATTTCCTTACTGGTACCGGCTTCGCTAGGCTGACACACTTCAACGCTCTTGGTAAACGAACTTCCCTCTGTCGTGGTGGTCCACCCCCCTGCTTCATCGACCGTGAAGATATACCTTATCCTGGCGACCCCATCTGACCACAAAACACTTCCCTCGACCAACATGACTCCAAGATTCGACGACCATGCCTGATAGTTCGCATCGATTAACCGAGCGGTGATGGTCGTCCACGGAGCAGGTGCTTGGGGCAGGGGCTCCGCTATTGGCGTGGACGCGGGTGTCGTCTCCGGGAGATTCACCGGACACGCCACTGTCAAGCTGGCACTCGAACTCCAGGGTCCATAGTCGGCACGGTATGTCACACCATCGCCATACGCGCGCGCAATCAGTCGGAATGGCTTACCGGTACCGCCTTCGCTAGGTAGACACACTTCAGCGCTCTTGGTAAACGAACGTCCCTCTGTCGAGGTGAATTTGCCCCCGCCCCCTTCGAAAACATACTCTATCTTGGTGACTGAATCCGGCCAAAGAACATTCGCATCGACCGACCAGACTTCACGATTCGAACTTGCGTAATAGTTCTCATCAATAATCGAAGAGATGATGGACACCCACGGAGCAGGTGGAGAGGGCAGGCCGGTCGGTGTTGCCGCAGGCGTGGGCGTTAGGGCCGTGTCCGGAGTCGTGCACGTATGGGAAAAGCTGACGTCTGTCTTTGGGCCAAGGGTATCGCGGTATACCACCCCATCCCCTTCTCCCCGAGAAACAACACGATACTCGTACACCTGCCCAGCATCTTCGGCTCTGCAAATGAAAGTGTTATGGTACTCCGTGTTGCCGTCAGCTTGCAAGAAGTCAAAACTCGTAGATGTCCACCACCAAGTGGAGCCATGAGGGGCAGGGTTGTCAATAGCCACGACAACTTCAGTGGTGTATCCGTCAGTATCTACAGAGTACGTGCTAAAGGTCACACTGGGAGCAGGCGGCAAGGGAAGCGATTCCCCATCGATAGATGGCTCCCAAGAAAACCGCTCGGTGTTTAGCCGCTTCTCTAGTCCGTTCGGGCCGTAGATCCAGGTGTGGTGGCCGTCGGTGAACGCGGTGTGGTTGCCGGCCTTGCGCCAAACGAGCAGCCCTTTAGTAGTGGCCTGAACGCTGTCACCGTCGGCGTTGTAGTGCTCTTTTTCCAAGCACTCGCCCACGATCTCATGGCCGATCAGGTCGCGCAGGGCCTTGAAACCGAGGACAAACTCGCAATCGGCAGCCATTGCCGACCCCAGGACGAGCGTCGTAACAAACAGCCCCAGCAACAACCCTACAAATCCCCGCCGCAACCGTAGTGGCACCTAAGGTACCTACCTTCCCTTGGAGAAGTCCGCCCGCGCGCGGGCTGAAAATTGTTTCCCGCTCCCTGAGACTCCTCTGTGGCGCCACTGTACCACAATTCTGAAGTGAAACAAATTCTATTTGCGTCACGGTCGCATTGTGGTTGAAATGAAACCTGGGAACTCTTTCTCGGGTGGCTACCAGGAGGCGAGACCGGCATAGATGTGCGGAGGCACATGCACCACTTCGCCGGTACGGGATGACTCTTCACAGGCCAGGGCTACCGCGACGATGTAGCGCCCCCAGCGGCCGTCCACCGGCGGCGTAGCGTTGGTCTCGATTGCTTGCACGAGACCGGCCAATTCTAGAGTGAATGAATCAGTGCCGGCTATTGGTTGCTCGACGTACTGCGTGCCCTCGCTGAGCCAGAGACGGTCGTCGCGGGTGGCCACGCGCATGCTCGCTTCAGTGCCAATGATCTCAACCTCGTTGCGTTCCGGCCCTTCTTGGGGGTAGCCGGTATGGTGCAAGGTCGCGTGAACGCCGTTGGCAAAGTCGAGCCACGCCAGGCCGGTGTCGTCGGTGTTCTGGCCCACCATCGGGTTGCTCACCCAGGCGCGCACGGCGGTGATCGGGCTGCCGATAAGCCACGTGAGGCGGTCGAGCATGTGGACGCCGTTCATGTACCACATGCCGCCGCCGCCTTCCGCGCGGTTCAGGAACCACGGCGGGCGGTTGGCCAGATCGAACGTGCGGTACCAGGTATCGGTGGCAAAGACTACCGTGCCCAAGTGTCCAGCTTCGATGAGCCGCCTGGCGGCAAGACCGGCAGGGAGAAAGTGCTCGGTATGGGCCACGAGCAGTTTGACTCCGGCACTCTCCGCCGCCGCGTTGATGGCGTCGCAGTCGGCCACCGTCATTGCCATGGGTTTCTCTAAGAATACGTGCTTGCCTGCCGCGCAGGCGGCAAGCGTGACCTCCGTATGCAGAAAATGAGGCAAGCCGATCATGACGATATCCACGCGCGGGTCTGCGAGCAACTCGGCATGGTTTGCATAGGCGGTGCAGGCGTGTTCGCCCGCGAACGCCTCGCGGCGTTGCGCATCCGGCTCCGCGATTGACACCAAATGTGTCTCCGACACTGCGGCAATTGCCTGTGCATGACCGCCGCTCACACGGCTTGCGCCAATGATGCCTACTCCATACGTCATACGTGCCACTCCTCGCTATCTTTCATGCTGGATTACCTCCTCAACCAAGACGCCTGCCAGGTCGTAGCGCGGGGGCTTGTCCCCCGCCTCTTCGCAATGGGGAGCGACCTGGGATCGAGTGAGCTGACCGGTCGTTGGGCAACTTAGTCTCAAGTAGTTGCCAGATGGGCCTAAGTCCGACAATACTGGTGTGCGGCCCAGGTAAGTGACTTCTGATACTCTTGCCCTTGCCCGTTAGTTCCAACGGGTTCGACTACCAACTGCGCGCCGCGTTTCGTACTCTGCCTGAAATCGTGTTTACGCATGACGCCAAGAAGCGGGGGACAAGCCCCCGCGCTACACCTTGCCGGAGCGGAATGAGCTTGCACTGGGCACACAGCACACTTGCCGAGCACAGGCGTCTAGCTACGGTGCACTGCTTTAGAATAGCAAAAGAGGCCGGTTCCCGTGCTCAGGGACCGACCTCTTTACAATCTCACTAGTTGCGTGCCTACTCCGACACGTTTAGCGCTGCGAGTTGCTCCTGCAAGTTGGCAAGAAGCTCCTGCGGCTTGGCCTCTTTTTCGGATTTTCGTAGCGTCAGCCGCCACTCCGAATCAGCCGCGCCCTCGATGCTCGTCTCATAGCCGTTCTTTGCCGCTTCCCATGGAATCGTGCCCAGGGCGGGCGCATGATCCGTGAGCACTTCTAGGGTTTCATCGCCCTCAAGCTTCTTCAGCGCCTCTGAGGTCTTCATCATGGGATAAGGGCAGATTTCTCCGCGTACGTCGATCTTCATGGCCTACCGCTCCTTCCAGTTCTCGGAGTCAACGATGCAGTCAGATTTCTTTCAATCATCATTCAATTGGTATCGTAGCACACCCGCATAGCGACTCAGCAGTTTTTGCGGCACATAGAGCGTCCCAATGCCGGTTGCTCATGCTGACTTCGCCGCACGGTACTCTCGTCAGGTGAACAGTGCGCAACTCGAATCCTCAAGCGTGATCGGAGATTCTTTATGAGGATTCCCCCTCACCCTAACCCTCTCCCGCCGGGAGAGGGGACTTTCTCGCCTCGGCAATGGTTATGCAAAGGTCTCCTCATGGAGAGGGGATTCTTCACCTCTGCCCAGGGTATGCGAAAGTTTATGCTAAGGAATGCGCTTGATCGCCTGCACGCCAAGGTATGCGCCCGGCAGCAGTGATAGCCCAAATATCCAGCCGTTGAGCCCTAAGGAAGGGATGGCGGAGAAGAACGCGCCGATAGTACAACCCACCGCGATCCCGGCGCCGTAGCCCATGAAAATTCCGCCGACTGCCGACTGTACATAGCGCCGTTTCACCGGCGGCACCCGCACCTTGAACTCATTGGCGAGCACGGCAGCGACAAGCGCTCCAATAATCAAGCCGGCGTCCACAAACAGGCCCTCGCTCGTCCACCATGAACCCACACCGGCGGTTAGATTGCACCCGGCAAGACCGTCGGCGCCGAGCAATGCCGGCGCTTGGAGACGAAAGAGGCCGCTGGCGATGCGGTCGGACCAGGCCGATAGCTCGCCGGTCACGCCCAAGGGCCGATCGTAGATATAGAAGAAAACGTTCAATACCGCCAGCGCGATGGCGCCAACCGCCAGCGGCCAGCCCCTGCCGAACACCAAACCATACACCTGCCGCAGCTTTGTACCCAAGTCCAAGGCGGGCATCTCGTCTTTCTTGCCGATGGGAAAGCTTGGCATGGGACCGGACCGGTATTCCCACCAGTAGCTCAGGAGCACAATGCCCGCGAGGGCGAGCAGTGTGAGCGCCACAGCGCCGCCGTAGCCAAGCCACCTGGGCAAGAAAACTGTCGGCATGTCGCTGATGTGGTTCGTCCACCACCAATTCCAGGTCCGGGCAGAAAGGTACAGGCCGACCAAAATGCCTGCCATTGATGCCCACGATGCCACGTAGCCCTCGCCGATGCGATACATCGTGCCTGAGACACAACCGCCGGCAATCACCATGCCAAAGCCAAAGGCAACGCCGCCCACCACCAGGTGCAGCCCAATTGGGATCACGTGCACGGCCGCGGGCAACGCGCCAGTTGCCGGATTCGGCACCATCATCTGCATCACCAACCAGAAGCCCAGCGTGGCAATGCCGATGCCCACGGCGAGCGCGCGCATCGTCCCGGCGTCATGCATCAGGAAAATATCGCGGAAGCCGGAGGCAAAGCACAAACGACTGCGCTGTAGAATGACGCCAAACGCCAACCCGAACAGCCACATAACTGCCAGGGTAGCGTTCGTCATTGCGAGGAATGCGAGAAATAGCAGTACCGCCGCTACCACGCCAACGCGCAGGGCAACGCGTGCCGTGACACTCTTCCCCAGACCGGTTGCTCCGCGTGCCTCTACACTCGCGCTCATGATTACTCCGATACTCGGCTGTTATTTAGTTCCGATACCTAAACGTAGGCCAGATTAGACCGTTTCACCCAAAGAGGCTTCAAGAACAACACACAAGACATCCGTCATTGTGCAATCGATCCAACTCTGTATACTCGGACCGGCTGTGCGCACTTGGGCCGGTGCTGCGCACTCCGTCCGTCATTCCCGCGCACGCGGGAATCCATCTTCTCCGCGCCCCGTGCATTCCATCCCATTTCTGAGACTAGCTCGTGTGCGCAGTCCAAGTCGTCCTCCTGCACGGTTAACCAAACCGGATCGCCCAACATCCAATGCCCACCGCGGCAAAGCTTGGGTTGCCGCATGTCAATTCTACCTTCTAAGCGGTATTATGACTTAGTTACTCCGATTTATCAAGTATTTTCCCCATTGACGCTCGTAGCGGATCGCCGCCGCCTGACTCTCCCCGTCACTCGACACTTTCAAAGCTGCCAACGCGCGCGGGAAGGGCCGCTCAAAACGCCAGTCTGGCCGCAGTGATTGATGGGTGCATTTTCAGCAATTTGACACTTCCACCATCTTCCCGTTAGCGTGGTGACGTTCGCTCACTTATGAACTTCACCAATACGAGCGTGAGACCGCCAACATTGCCAATTCCACCAAACGCGTGAGGCTACGTATGACTCTTTCGAGCCGACTAATCCATGGCCGTGAACAGTGATGATACGGCGGTCAGCGGTGCCGCAGGCGCTGTGCCTCGCGTTCTTTCCCCTCAGCTTTCTCTTGCTGAGCAATACCGGCCTGCATCCCGGTTTTGGCGGCACGGCAGCGGAGCAGGTTCAAGCCCTCGCGGCCGACGCTGCACGCTGGCGTTGGGTACACCTCGGCTTAGCGGGCGGCAGCCTGCTGGGCATTGCCGTGCTCCTCACCCTGCGGTCCTTGATGCCACGCCCCCACCTTGCCGTGCACGCCGCCACAGTCCTCGGAGTCGCGGGGGCAGCACTGCTTACGGGAATCTTCACGCTTGAAGCAACACTCATCGTGGAACTCGCGCAGGCGTGCGTTGGGTCGGGCGCGTCCTGCCTGTCACCGGCGAACCAAGTGTTTCTCGACCGGTTCGCCGATCTCGCGCTCAACCGCGTTCCGCTCTTGTTTCAAAGCGGCGGCGCGTTGCTGGCGGCAATCTTCGCGCTTGCCGTGATGGGCCAGACCCTGAAGGCGCTTGCCCTACGCGAATCGCTGCCCCTGCTGGTTGGTTCAGTAGTTGTCTTTCTCTATGGGCCGGCGCTGCACGGGGCGCCGCTGGGACTGACGTTCTTCGGCTTCCTCATCATGCTCGCTGGGACCGGCGCGCTGGCTATTCGTCTCTTGCGCACTTTCCCGTGAGGAGCACGGTGGCTCTCTCACCCGCCGCAGCCGTTGAGTAGGCAACTGCCCGCTGGTACAATAGGGGTGCAACAAAGTAACGCCGGTTTGTCGCGCAGCTTTGGGCAGGCGAGGTTGCCGCCACGGGATGCGCGGTGCGTGACTGACGAACGTCAGATGAGGCTAAGCGCACCTATGCCGGCATGACAACGGGGTGTGGCGCAGCCTGGTAGCGCGCTTGAATGGGGTTCAAGAGGTCCCCGGTTCGAATCCGGGCACCCCGACCACAGACGGTCTATCTCCCCGCTTCAGCCTCTCTGTCTCCCTTACACCGCCGCCGCAGGCGCGTGTTCGGCGAGACTTGCCATTACCAGGTCTTGCAGGGCCGCGACGTCCGGCGTCTTATCCAAGGCGTCGGCCGAGACCAAGTGCGTGATGTCGCCGCCTTCATCCATGAAGACCGCCGGTAGCTCAAGCTCCGTAAGGTGCGGGTACGCCGCGGCCAGTTCATCGCGATGGAGAAAGTCCACGGCGAGCGGCAATTCTTGTGCGAAGCGCCGCCAGGCGCGCTTCATGCCGAGATTTCCATACGTAATCCGGCACAGGCTACACGGGTACGTGTCCGGCGCCACTAGCTTGTGCACGTAGTCCTTGAGCTGCGCGAGTAGAGGAGAATCGGCGTTGTAGACGAAAACAATCCGAGGTTCGCTATTCATAACCGCAACCGGCTCCCCGCCGCTTCATGGGATGCCCGTGGCTCACACCGTTTGCAGCGGCACAATCGTGTGGGAAGCGAGGGTTTCGTTCAAAGAGCCGGAGCGGTAGCCCTGCATGTCGAGGGCCACGTACTTGAAACCGATCTCTTTGAGCGCCGCGACTATCCGCGTATGAACTTCGCCCTGGAAGAGCCGGGGCAGGTCTGCGGGCGGCGCTTCGATACGCGCGATGTCGCCGTGATGGCGCACCCGCACCAGTCGGAATCCAGCTTTGTGCAAGAAATGCTCCGCTTGGTCCACCTGGTGCAGCTTCTCCAGAGTTACGCGCATGCCGTACGGTATACGGGAGGCCAGACACGCGCCGCCGGGCTTGTCCCACGTCGGCAGACCAAGCTCCTGCGAGAGCTGCCGGATTTCACTTTTCTGAAGTTCTGCCTCCAACAGCGGCGCGCGGGCGCTGAGAAGCTCCGCTGCCTCCATACCGGGGCGGTGATCGCCGAGGTCGTCCATGATGCCGCCGTAGACAATCGTATCGAACCCCTCTTCTTGTGCAATGACCTGCATTTCAGTGAATAGTTCCTTCTTGCAGTGGAAGCAGCGGTCGGGGTTGTTGACGGCGTACTCTTCCTTTTCAAGTTCGTGGGTTTCGATAAGACGATGCTCGATGCCGATTTCCGCCGCATAGACCTTTGCCTCTTCCAACTCGGTCGCAGGGTACGTTGGGGAGAGCGCCGTAATCGCCACCGCGTCCTGTCCCAACACCCCATAAGCCACCTTCGCCAAGAAAGTGCTGTCTACGCCGCCGGAGAAGGCAATGAGCGTCCGCCCCATGCCCCCAATGAGTTGCTTCAGGTGTTCGTACTTTTCGTCTTGGTCTCGTGTGTTCATCCGTTAGCCTCCACGCGCACTGTGTTCATGTCGCGGTTCAGTAATATCTCTTTCGTGTCATAATCTTCAAAGAGTGCAGCACCTGCCATGCTGGGCGCATCTACCATTGTATTCCCTGAGCGCCTGATCTTACTACCTCGTGCCACACAGCATCGGGTTGGCGACTGCCCCGCCACGAGCGCGCAACGCACGTGCCGCTTGCCGTCCTCCGTGCTTCCCACATTTTTCATGGGAACCGAGCTTCATTCGGTCTCTTTGGAAACGGTTGCAACCTCTGGCGCTACTTCTAACGGCACCGCCGTGATCTCACCTCTTTTGATTGTATACCCGCGCACGTCGGGCTGTTCCGGGTCCGCCAGCGAGATCACCACGTGCACTGCGCCCGGATAGCGCTCAACTGTTTCGCCGTCACCCATGTCAAACTCGGCCTCCGCCACGTCCGTAGCGGAAGGATAAGCGCGTGAGGCGACGTGCGAATGGAAGATGCCGACGATCTGCCAGTCCCGCTCGTACTCCACTGTGCGTACAATCTGGAGCAAGTCTGCCGGATGGATGGTAAAGCGAATGGGGCTTGCGGCCTCGTTCCGGGCCGGAAAGACCGCCAACACGGCGCCATCCCGGCCGCCCAGCATGCCGCAGCCTTCGTTGGGCGCCTCCACGCGAACGTGGGCGATCATTTCTTCAAGCTGCCGCTTGCTAAGCGTGAGCATGGGCTACCAGCGCCTAATGTCATCGTGTTCGTCGATGAGTTGCAGGATCTCCACGTAGTCCACGGTCTTGTGCCGGCGCACGGCGCCGTGCTTTTCACAATCCGCGCGGGACGCCACTACCATTGCGCGCTCGTGGGGCGGAGAGAGCACGGCCTCGCGCAACAGAAGCACCGTAACCGGACGCTCGCGGCAGTCGGCTTCGATCACAGCCCACGCCTCTGGATTCTCGGCGTGGGACAGAATGTGCAACACCGCTTCTGCAGGCATGCGCCGATGTTCTCCTAGCAACCGGACAAAGTATGTCTCCGCTTGCTACGTAACCGTGCCGGAGGTTACGTCCAACGTCTGCTCCACCGCCGGCATGCCGCAGAACGCCTCGTAATCGATCAACTCGGTGATGGTCGGGTTATCGCCGCAGACCGGGCAAGCGGGATCGCGCCGCAGCTTGACTTCAAGGAACGTCAGCGCCAAGGCATCGAAGAGGAGCAGGCGGTTGACCAGCGTATCGCCAATGCCCAAGAGCACTTTAGCCGTCTCAACTGCCTGAATGGAGCCAACAATGCCGGGCAAGACGCCCAGCACACCGGCTTCTGAGCAGGAAGGCGCCATTTCCGGCGGCGGTGGCTCAGGGTAAAGGCAGCGGTAGCAGCCCTTGCCAGGTTCAAATACCGTTGCCTGCCCCTCGAACCGGAAAATGCTCCCGTGAACCACGGGCTTATTCAAGAAGAGCGCCGCATCATTGACCAGGTACCGTGTTGGAAAGTTGTCCGTGCCGTCAACGATCACATCGTAATCGGCGAAGATGTCCATCACGTTATCGGAGTTGAGGTGTTCAGTGTGCGCCACCACGTTCACGTCCGGGTTCACCTCGCGCAGACGATCCGTGGCAGAGGCTACTTTCAGACGACCAACATCCGAGTGCCCGTGAAGGATTTGCCGCTGTAGATTGCTCAGGTCAACTTCGTCGAAGTCCACGATACCCAGGGTGCCCACACCGGCCGCAGCCAGGTAGAGCGCCGCGGGCGAGCCCAAGCCCCCCGCGCCAAGGAGCAATACCTTGGCATTCATCAATTTTCGTTGTCCGATTGGGCCGACCTCTGACAGGATTATGTGCCTGCTGTAGCGCTGGACTTGCTCCGGTGTGAAGAGGCTGCGCCGCTTCGCGACCTTACTCATACGTACCTCCTTCATCCATTCGTGTCTGTAGGCATTAGATATAGTATACGATGCGTTCTCGCCGTTCTTTCTCCCGGGCGACCAAATCGCCGATGGTGTGGCGGGTCAAGATAGTCTGCACCGCCTCCTGCACTTCATGCCACACTTCACGCTGCCCGCAGCCGGGCACCAATGCGCAAAACGGGACATTCTCAAGACATTCCACCGGCGTGAACGGCCCTTCGAGCGTAGTGACCACCACTTCCATCGTAATCTGGTCCGGTGGACGCGCCAGTTCGTGCCCTCCTTGTGGACCGCGAATGCTGCGCACGATGCCGGCCTTGCGCATTGCAGTAAGCAACTGGTCCAAATAGGCTTCGGGGATAAACTGCCGCTGCGCGATCTCCGCGCTTTGCACGAGTCCCTGACCGTAGCGATGCCCCAAATCAACTACGGCCCTGACTGCATAGTCCGCCTTCATCGAAATTCGCATAGAGCTGCTGCCAAGTAGTCGGGTAACTAATGTTTACTAATTCACTTAGTTAACATGATACTGGCCGCGTAGTCCGATTCGCAAGAGTAAATGGGGGAGGACGTAGTTGACCCGCACTCGATAGCTTCGCCGGGCTGCGTTGCTTGTCATTGCCGAGTGCAGCGTCGAACAGGGTTCGCGGACTTCGTCAAAGACGCGGAATCTTGAAACCCTCGCACTCTAAATACCTCGTCGCGAATTCTATCCTGAGCTTGTCGCAGGGCTCCTCAATAAGGACTCATCGAGGAACGCCTTCGGGCGTGTGTGCGTGGGATGGTGCGCGTATTCGCCCGGTGTAAGTCCACACCTTCCAATTCCGCAAAGGGAAAACCCGCAATGCGGCATAGGTTTGCTGGTAGGGGCGATCAGGCGTTGGCGGTCGGCCAAGTGCGGCCGACCGCGGGCGGCGGCTTGCCAGACCCGTTGCGCCTACCGCCCGCTCGCGCGATCCTGATTCCCGGAAACGTGCAGACCTCTACTCCGCGCGGGCGCTCGCCGCTACCGGTACTGCCTCGGCAGCTTCCCCGTCAAGAGCCTCCGTAGCGACTACCGCCGCGTCCGTTGCTTCGCCATCGTCTGACGGCGGGGCGGATGAAGATTCCGTTTTGACCCCTTTCACGCGGTCAACCAGGCGGCGCAATTGCTGATCGTCGGGAGCCGCTGCGCGTCCCGCTTCACCTGCCGCCAGGGCTGCAGCCTCATCACCGGATTCCAAGTTCGTCCAAACCAGCATCCGGTACAGAAACGCCTGCGCCGGCATATCTTTTGCCTGCTTTGCCAGTGCAAGCGCTTGCGTGAATTGCTCCAGAGCGTCCTTGAACTTGCCTCGCTCGTAGCAAATGCGGCCCAGCACGGCTACCGGCTGGAAGTTCTCGGGATTATCGAGCACAAGTTGCTCCGCCATCATTGCTGCGCGTGTATGCTCGCCGGAGACGGCAAGTTGCTGTGCGAGGGCGAGGGCGATCTCAAGGTTTTCCGAATCTTGCCGCGCCGCTTGCTCCAGCGCGGACAGCGACTCTTTGTGCTCGCCTTGCAGCATCTGCCGGAACGCCAACGCCATCCCCTCGGACACTGAGGACGGCGCCGTTGCTGCCGCAGAATCCGCTGCAGGCGCAGAAGCCGTTGCTGCCGCAGAAGCCGCTGCCGGTTTCTCAGTGGATTCCTTAGCGGCAACATCCTTACTCGGTTCAGGCTTCTGTCGTTTCGGCGCACTGGATTCGCGAGCGGCGGGTTCTGCAACGGCGCGAGCGTCGGTTCGGGCCTCGGATGTTGTGGCGCGAGGCTGGCGGGCCGGCGCAGATGTCTGCCGCGGGCGCGTTCCGCGCCCCCGCTGGCTGGTGGCTTGGCCGTTACTGCTCTTGGCCGCACGTTCTAACTCTTGCTTGCGGGATTGTACGTCCTTGTAGCGGTCATCCAAGTTACCGCAGCGCGTATAGGCCTCAAGCGCCTTATCCACAGCGCCAAGTTTCTCGTAGACCTGGCCGAGGTCGTAATACACTTCCGCGTCGTCTTCCTGCCGCACGAGGTCTTCGAGTTCATTGGCCGCATCCGCATACCGCCCTAACTCGGCCAAACTGAGCGCGAGCCGGTGACGGTAGCGCGCCTGATGCGGCATCAAACTTACGGCTTGGGAAAAGTGATTCAGCGCCTGCGACAGCTCGTTGCGCTCAAGAGCGTTGCGGCCAAGGCTATAGAGGCGGGACGCGAGCATGTTGCGGTCCACGTGCGTATCGAGCGTCTGGCCGAGCGGCAATTCCGGTTGATCGAACTGCATCTGTTCCGTCCGGACCTTTTCACGCTCGATCACAAGCGAGAGCAGCAGCCCGAGATTGATGTATCCGTCGGCAACGAGTTTCAGGCCCGGATCGCTGCCCACGCCAAAGTTGCCGACCATGACTTGGACGCCGCGGTCGCGCAACCGCGAGAACACCGGGATGAAGTCGCCATCGCCGGTCAGCGCGAGCGCTTTGTCATAGAACCCTACGAAATCGAGCATGTCCAGTGACATCTCGATGTCCAGATTGCCTTTGTAACCTCCGCCCGGCAGCTCTTTCGACCGCTTGTGAACGACACGAAAGCCGTGGGTTACAAGATAGTCAAGCTGCTGGCGAAAGCCTTCCACGCGCAGGTCGGTGCCTGTATAATAATACGCTCCGACGAGCGTATCTTCTCCTCGGAGCTGGTCTCGTATCAGGTGCCACGGCACGCGCATGATGCCGATGTCGCGGGCCTGTCTTTCGATGTTCGCCGCGTCGATGAATACCATCAGGCGATGCGGCTTGGCGGACTTAAGCGGAGTACCGATTGCGGATCGTAGCGACTCTAGCGGGTGCCCGCAGGCAACACAGATGAGGCTGTCCCCTTTATTCAAACTTCCACATGTTGGACAATTCATTACAATACGTCGTGCCTCGCTATCCCTAAATTACTCGAACTATTTGGGTCACGTGTCCGGCGTGAACCTTGAAAGTATGATACCACAGCTCAACCTGCACAGTGATACGGCAAGGGCGAGGCATGCGCTAATTGCAATCGGCATTTCGTTTCGTGCATCCCTTGAGGAGCGGAAGATGATGCAGGAGCATTCGTGCGTTTGCCGCCGATCGTTGACCGGCGCGACTGGAGTGAGTAGCATTGAAGCGCGCCCAATTGCCTGTAGTGCGTGCCGAATCCCAAGAATGACTTGGTAGCGGGGCTCCACGGGGCGGTGCTTGGTAGCGGGGCTCCACGGGGCGGTGCTTGCTAGCCCCTGCACAGAGACTGTACCGCGAGTGATAGCCCCAAGCGGAGTAACGCTCGCACCTGAAGTAGCTCCAGCCCAAATCGGGTATTCTGCCTTGCCGTTACCCGATCCGCGCTCTTCCCAGAGATTGAGGATATCCAATGACAACGACACTGCACATGCGCAAAGTTGGCGTCACGGGTTATCCCCTCACGCATACGGTGTCGCCTGCCTTTCAACAACCGGCATTCGATCACTATGGCATTCCGGCGACGTACCGCGCGTATCCGGTGACGGCGGCGGACTTGTCCGCCTTCATCGACTCGTTTCGCGCTCCGGAGTGGCTGGGGCTCAATGTGACCATTCCCCACAAAGAGTCGGTGGTCGCCCTGGTCGACCGCTGCACCGCAACCGCTGAGACCATCGGCGCGGTCAATACCCTCTTCAAAGAGGATGAGCGCCTTATCGGCGATAACACCGACGCGCAGGGCTTTCTCACCGCCTTGCGCACCGATGGCGGTACCGACCCCGCCGGGGCAAACGTCCTTTTGCTGGGCGCGGGCGGCGCCGGGCGCGCCGTGCTGGTCGCTCTCGCCCAGGCCGGCGTCCGGCATATCACGCTTGCGAACCGGCGCCGCGAACGGGCCGAGAGTCTCATGGAGGCGTTGGCGTCAGCGCTGCATGCGCAGGAATGTGCCGTGGTTGACTGGCAGAGCGCGAACCTCCACCACGCAGCCATGGCGGCCGACATCATCGTGAACTCTACCGCCGTGGGCATGGCCAACGGTCCCGCGCCGGATCTTTCACCATTGCCGCCGGACGTGTTCCACAGCGGCCAAATCGTCTTCGACCTCGTCTACACCCCAAGCCTCACGCCTTTGCTCAGCAGCGCGCGCGCCCATGAAGCGGGCACGCTGGACGGACTGCCCATGCTCGTGTACCAAGGAGCCGCGGCATTCGAACGCTGGACAGGAAAAGCTCCGCCCCTTAAACTGATGAAGGCCAAGGCCTTGGCCGCGCTTGGCGTTTGAGACTCCGTCCGCTGTAAGCAACCGTGCTACTCATCCGCGTTTGCGGCACGCTGCAGAGACCAGGACGCGGACAGCACGCATGCTGTTCCTATACGACACTCACAAGGGTATAAGACTTCCGTGTTACGCGTACTCAAGATTCTTACTGCCGGTGAATCGCATGGGCAGGCGCTCCTCACCATAGTGGAGGGCATGCCTGCCGGGTTGCCCGTATCGGCGGCAGAGATCGGCCTCCACATGACCCGCCGCCAGCAGGGGCACGGGCGCGGGCGTCGGCAGCAAATCGAGAAAGACGCCGCGGAGATTCTTTCCGGCGTCCGCCACGGCAAGACCATCGGCAGTCCCATCGGCATGTTGGTCAACAACAAGGACTGGGAAAACTGGCAAGAAATCATGGCGGTGGAACCGGTTGAGAAACCGATCAAGAAAGTGACGCACTTGCGCCCCGGCCATGTCGACCTGGTCGGTGTCCTAAAATATGATTTCGACGATCTGCGCCCCGTTCTGGAGCGGTCGAGCGCGCGCGAAACCGCGGCCCGTCTCGCCGCCTCCGGCGTGTGCCGCGCCCTGCTGAGCCACTTCGGCATCAAGATCGCCAGCTACGTCTCGGTACTTGGGCCAATTGAGATAGACAGCGCGTATGAGGTTACGCAGCATCCCGAATCCGTGGATTGGGACGCGCTGGAAGCGGACCCGCTGCGCTGCCCGGACCCGGAGGCGAGCAAGCGGATGGTAGCGCTCATCGACGAAATGAATGCTGCCGGCGACAGCCTGGGCGGCGTGTACAACGTCGTGGCGTGGGGTGTGCCGATCGGGTTAGGCAGCCACGTCTTCTGGGACCGGCGCCTGGACTCGCGTCTGGCGGCGGCGATACTCTCCATCAACGCCACCAAAGGGGTTGAATTCGGCTCGGCATTTGCGAACGCCCGCCGTCAGGGCTCCCAAGTGCAAGACCAGATTCGCTTTGAAAAAGGCCGGGGCTTCTCCCGCCTCAGCAACCGCGCGGGCGGTTTGGAAGCGGGCATCAGCAACGGGGAGCCGCTGCTCGTGCGGGGCGCGCTCAAGCCGATTTCCACTATCCGCAGCCCGCTGCCTTCCGTCGACTTGGCCACGCTCGAGCCGGCCCAAGCGCACTACGAACGCGCTGACACGACCGCGGTGCCCGCAGCCGGCGTCATTGGCGAGGCGATGGTGGCCATCATCTTGGCGGACGCGTTTCTGGAGAAATTCGGCGGCGATAGCCTGGCCGAGATCGAGCGCAACTATCACGGGTATATGGAAGGGCTGCCAAAATAGAGAGTGTAGTACTCGTCGGTCTATCGGGCACTGGCAAGTCCACGGTCGGCAGAATCCTCGCGCGCAGACTGCGCTGGCGGTTCGTCGATACCGATGCCGAAATCGAACGGCAAGAGCAGCAGCGGATTGCGCACGTCTTCCGCGACAAGGGCGAAGCGTACTTCCGCGACCTTGAGCAGCGCGTCGTCACGGACATCTGCGCCCAGCAGCATCTGGTCATTAGCACGGGCGGCGGCGCTGTGCTCGATCCCAGCAACCGTACCGCGATGCGCGCCCGCAATCTGGTGATTTGGCTGCGCGCCACACCGGAAACTATCTACAGTCGTCTCAAGTGGAGCGTGCATACCCGACCTCTGCTCAAGGCTGCCGATCCGCTTGCCAGAATCCGCGCCATGGCGGATGAGCGGCATGACGACTACGACGAGGCGTGCCACGTGGCTGTGGCTACGGATGGGGAGAGTCACGAGGCGGCAGCGGAACTTCTATGGGAGCAGGTGGAGGCATGGAAGAATCCTTGAACAAAAAAGACGCCGACTTCGTCGAAGACGCCCCCATCGGGGAAGACGCCGACTTCAGGGAAGATACGATCATCGGGCGCGACATCCTGCCTGAGCTTGCCGGCGCCCTGGCCCGCCACGGTATTGACGGCCGCCTCTTCGTCATTGCCGATGAACGCATGGTAGCACGCACCCAGAATAGGCTGTCTGAGACGCTCGCGGCGAGCGGCCATACGGTTGCCACCTTTCTCGTGCCAGCCGGTGAAGCAAGCAAGAACCTGCGCCAGGCCGAGCGCATTTACCACTGGCTCGCCGAGCACCGGGCGGAACGCAAGGAAGCCATTCTGGCGTTTGGCGGCGGTGTCGTCGGCGACCTCGCCGGCTTTGCGGCTGCCACCTACCTGCGCGGCATGCCCTTAGTGCAAATTCCAACGACCTTGGTGGCGCAGATCGACAGCAGCATCGGCGGCAAAGTGGCCGTCGACCTGCCGGAAGGCAAGAACCTCGTCGGCGCGTTCTATCCGGCAGTGATCACGTGCATCGACACCCGCTTCTTAGAGACGCTCTCCCAACGAGACCTGCTCACGGGTTGGGCGGAGGTCATCAAGACGGCGTTGCTCTTCGATGCGCCGCTCTTTGACGAAATTGCCGATAGAGGACCCGCCGACCTCACACCTGAATTCTTGCTGGCGGTCGTGCCGCGCTGCGTGCGCTGGAAGCAGAAGGTCGTCGCGGAAGACCCCAAAGAGCAAGGCATCCGCGCGCTCCTCAACTACGGCCATACCATCGGCCACGCTCTGGAAGCCGCCACGGGCTACCAGACGTACCTCCACGGCGAGGCGGTCGCCATCGGTATGCACGGCGCGGCGCGCATCGCGAAACATCTAGGCCTGCTTAGTCAGGAGGCGTTCGACAAACAACAAGCCGTCATCGCACAATACGAACTCCCCATTCAGTACACCCAGGTAGACCCCGCCGCTATCCACGACGCGATCGCGCTCGACAAGAAGAACCGCCACGGCAAAGTGCGCTGGATTCTCTTGGATGACATTGGCAAGCCGCGCATCGAGAGCGCAGTGCCGCAGACGCTTGTACGTCACGTATTACAAGAACTGAGGCAACACTGACAGGCAACAGCAGCGCTGACAGATCGAGACTAGGCAGAGTAGCAAAGGTGCTGTAATGGGCAGTCCGTTCATCCTTCGACAGGCTCAGGACGAACGGACTTGCTTTCTCTTGAAAGGCGCGGCTCTCGGCGTACTTCTTTGAGCTTGTTAATGTTGTGGCCTTGCAAGGGCACCCGCTCACACTGTTTACGGCGTGGGAATCCATCCCAATTGGCTACGCTTATGCGCTAAGAGCGGGGGACAAGCCCCCGCGCTACCAGGAACGGAGCTCTTCAAGCCGTCATTCCCGGCACGCGGGAATCCATCCGTGTCGGCTTGGCGTGACCCAACTAGGCGGGCGACATGCCCACGGGCTACATCTCGAATTCAATCGGCGCAGTTGACGTTCCCTTCAGTGGCTACTTGCCAAGTCGACCAGGTAAGAGAAACTGTCCACGCGTAGATGCTAAAATGAAGAGAGTAGTTCTCATCCAATCTTAACGATCCAAGGCAATCAATGGCACAATTCATCTTCTTCTATCGCGCATCGCCGGCAGCAATGCAACGCATGGGCAGCGCCACGCCGGAGCAGCAGCAGGCACACATGGGTAAATGGCAGGTGTGGACGCAGCAAAACGCAGAGTCGCTGCTGAATGCAGGAACACCGTTTAGCGGCGGACAAGTCCTGACCGGCACTGGGAGTTCTGACGTAGACGGGACCATGATGGGCTACGCAATTTTGCAGGCAGAGGACATGGCGGCCGCCCAGGCTATCCTCAAGACCGATCCCTTCCTCGACCAGGGCGAAGGTTGCTCTATCGAGGTCTACGCGTGCATGTCCATGCCGGGGTAGTGGCCATTGAAACCGACCTCTGTGACGGGTTTGGGAACGGTGGGCCTTGCCGTCGTCTCTCCGGCGAAAGCCGGAGTCCAGAGAAGAAGGATTCCTGCGCAAGCGGGAGTAAGGGTTCGTTAGCTACTTCTGCCTTGGGTCTATGTCCGGGCAGCAGAGCATGTCATTGTATTCGGTAACCCATAGCCTGTGGACACTCAAATTGGCAGTCAGACCCTATTACGTGCTTGGCGGTAAGGCGCAGTATTTTGCCACCTTCTAAGATCAGGGCAGGAATGCGGAAGGGCGGATTGAGCTCTTGGAAACCAAACATCCATCAAAGCGATTGCATGGCGCCGCCAAAGAAGATCCCGGGCTTCGGAATAGGACTGGGAGTGGCGCTCGGCGTCATAATGGGTGCAGTTTTGGGTCTGGTTATGGATGATGTCGCTAAAGGCATCGCCGTGGGCGTGGCTATTGGAGTCGCAATGGGCGCTGCATTCAACACAACCTACGGAAAGCAACAATAGACTCACTGCGGCTAGCATGGAGCCATTCAATGGATTATCGACAGCTTGGCACAACGGGCGTGCGGGTTTCCACCATCGCCTACGGCACGTTTCCCCTTGGCACATACACCGATACCGACGCGGGCGTGCGGATGATTCACGCCGCTATGGAACGCGGCGTAAACTTCATCGATACGGCTAACGTCTACTTCAAAGGCCGATCGGAGGAAATCGTCGGCGCAGCGCTGCAGGGACGGCGACATGAGGTCGTGCTCGCCAGCAAGTTTGGCCACCCAATGGGAGCCGGCCCCAACGAAAGAGGGTCCTCACGCTACCACATTTGCCGGGAGATCGAGGGGTCGTTGCGCCGCCTCCAGACCGACTGCATCGACGTCTACTACGTGCATATCCCGGATCCCACCACGCCTTTGGAAGAGACCGTCCGGGCCCTGGACGACCTGGTGCGCCAAGGCAAAGTGCGCTACCTCGGCACCTCCCATTTTGCCGCGTGGCAAATTAGCCATGGACTGTGGCTGGCGGAGCGCAACCGGCTGACGCCCTGGGTGGTGGAGCAGCCGCGGTACTGCCTCATAGACCGCGCTATCGAACAGGAGGTGGCGCCGATGGCGCGGGACCTGGGCATCGGCATCGTGGCGCACAGCCCGCTCGGCGGCGGCTTCCTCACCGGCAAGTACCGCGCAGGCGAGCCGCCACCGCCGGACTCGCGATTCGCGTCGCATCCCGGCGGCATTTCTTCCCTGCCGCAGCACTACGACCTGATGATGACGGAGCAAAACCTGGCCGTGGTTGACACCGTGCGCGCCCTGGCGCGCGAGCACGGCACAACGCCAAGCGCCATTGCTTTGGCGTGGGTATTGGCAAAGCCGTTCGTTTCCTCAGCCATCATCGGCCCCAAGAATCCTTTCCAACTCAAGGATAATCTCGCAGCCGCAGATGTAACGCTCTCACCGGAAGACGTGGCGCAACTCGACGCTGTATCCGACTTTGCCCGCGGCCTCATTCGCACGTGAGGGCTGGTCGACTCTAGAAACCGCTCGGCGGGAAGCAGCCTCTTTGTGCCACGCGCCGTACACCCGGCAGCGAGTAGCGCACTTTGCCGTTTAGGGCGGCGTGCCGGTCCCCTTCTTTCCCGCTACGATCACAACACCGCATGTTGCAGCAGCGCAATTCAGTTACCCTTAAACGTGTGGAAAATTGTCGCACAATTGCGGTGGGCGTGCAGTGAGATCGTTCTTTTCGGTACTGGAGAATAGGACCCGGCTGGTTCTCATTCTCTTTATCTGCATTGGGGTGCTGCTCGGCGGGCTGCAACTCCACCCCCACCTCGGTCTCTTCAACGACGACGCCGAGTACCTCGTAATTGGGGACGCGCTCGCGAGCGGCCAGGGTTACACCTGGGCAAACGACCCACAGTATCCCCCGCACAACAAGTACCCGCCCGGCTACCCGCTGACGGTCGCAGGTGTGCTGTTCGTTACCGGACAGGCCGCTGACGCCTACGGCGGCATCATTCCCGTCAAGCTGTTCACACTCTTGACATTTGCCGGAGCGCTAATTCTCCTGTGGTTGCTCTTGTCGCGCAGCCAACGCGAGGTAGGCATCGAACCCTTGCTTGCGGTCGGCCTGTTCGCCGTCAACCCCTTCGTGCTCGAGTACGCGGTCCAGATCATGTCCGAACTGCCGTACACGTTTCTCTCGCTCCTCACGCTCCTGGTGGGACTGTCTTACGCCCGTCGCGTCCGCCCCGCTGCCCCGGATGCAGTTTCCGACCCAGCCAACGATTCCCGCCCGGACCGCCACGCTCACTCGGATCGTCATTCCCGTTCTGTCCGTCATTCCCGCCCTGTCCGTCGTTCCCATTCTGTCCGTCATTCCCGCCCTGTCCGTCATTCCCGCGAAAGCGGGAATCCATCTTCTGCCAGCGACGAAATGTCCGTTGCGCCGACCCAGGATTTCCCTGTGCCTGCTTCCCCGGCCGCTCGCGAGCAACGCCGTCAACCGTGGGGACACCTCCTCTTGCTCGCCGTGTTGGCAGCCCTCTGCTACTACCTGCGGGGGGTGGGCGCAACTTTGGCAATCAGCCTGGTGCTGTGGCTCCTTTTCCACCGCCAGGTACGCGCGGCCATGCTGGTGGGAGGTGTGAATATGGTGCTCATCGGCCTGTGGCAGGTACGCAACGCCGTGGTCTTGCCTGTGACGATTTACTCCTACCAATTCTTTCTCAAAGAACAGGAGGACCCGCTCGCAGGCACCATCGGCTTGTTGGACTTCATCGCTCGTGTGGGCGCAAACATGGAGCACTATATCCTGGCGGGCTTCTTAGACATAGATAGGCCCGGTATCAGTGCAACAGTCGGCGTGATCGCGGCGCTGGGCTGGCTCATCGCCGCCTTCGGCTGGGGGATGCACCTAAAGCGGCAGTTCTCACTCGTGGCCGTCTACACGTTTGTCTACCTGGGCGTCGTGTTCGTGTGGTCATATGCGAGTGGACGCTTTCTCATTCCCGTCATTCCGTTTCTCGGGTACTACGGTCTCTGTGGCGGGCGCATCCTATTGGAGACCGTTTTCGCCGCGCGTGCGACGCGGCGCATCATTGTCGCCGGTACCTCGGCGTTCATCCTCGCCCTGATCTTGGTAAACGCCTCCGTGATTCGCACCAACTTCGCGCGATGGAGCGCCGACCCGGCTGCGTACTACAGTCATGATCCGGCTTGGTCGTCATACCTGCTGACAGCTCAGTGGCTGCGCGAGAACCTCAACTCGGATGATGTCGTCCTGGCGCGGCGCCACTTTGCCATGTACGTCTACAGCGGCCGCCTCACCGCCAAGTACCGCTACGACACTGATGACTATGAGATGGGATACCTGCTGAGCGGCACAGAGACTAAGTATGTGGTCGAGGACGCGTTTGCCGGCGCGCGGGGGGACTTCTCGCTGTTGCCCCCGGCATTGGCAGCACGCAACGGCGGACTGGACCTGGTTTTCCGCGCGCCGCGTGACCCTCCCGTCCGCGTCTGGCGGCTGGAGCGGCCGCCGGGCACAGGAGCAGAATAGATCGCACTACCGGCAAAGTGCCTATGTCCCCCGGCAGCGCCGCGGACTATGGCGAGCTTGGACGACTAATGGCGTCAACGAGAAAAGCGGCAACGCGGTCAACGTAGGCATCGCCGAGCTTTTCGTAGCAACGGCCGTGGCCGGCATCGGGAATGATCCAAATATCCTTCGGTCCCACAGCGGCCAGATAGAGTTGATAGGCGTCTTGCACGAAGACAACGTCATCTTCCGTACCATGGATAATCAGGAGAGGGCAGGTCGCTGTCTGTTTGATCCGCGCCAGGGGCTGTACGACGCCGAGCACGTCAGCGAGCTTCTCGCCGACGAACCGGCTGGCAAACCAGACCGTGGGTGTGCGAAAGATAGACGGCGGTAGATCAGCAATTCTCCGAAAGCCGTGGTCGATGGCCCCTCTCAGCGTCGCGAAGGCGCAGTCAGTCACCAAAGCGCGCACGCCAAGATCTTCCGTGAGCAGCGCAGTGGCGCCGCCCATTGACACTCCATAGATGCCGATGCGGTCCGCATCGACGTCATGGCGCGAGTGGAGATACTGCAGCGCGCCAAGTACGTCCTGCCGCTCTCGCAGCCCCAATGTCGTCCCATCTCCTTCGCTCGCCCCATGTCCGCGAAAGTCCACCATTAGGCTCTGCAGGTCTCGCTTGAAGAGATCGTAGGCGAGGTGCACCACGCCAAAGTGGTTGGTGCCAAAGCCATGGAGCAGCAGCACCGTACCCCGCGGCCGGGGATGCGCCAAGAACCAACCCGCAATTCGCGTGCCGTCCATTGCGGGAAAGGCAAGCGGCTCCAGCGCGGGCTCCATTAGGGGAAGCTCCGGCAACCGCCAACTGCGGTCGGGGTGCGCAAGCGAGTTGCCCGTACGGGCGGAAATGAAGAGCACCACGCCGGCAGCGCCAATTGCCGCCAGCGCCAAACCGACGAGCACCAAGATTACCAAGAGCGGTCCGGCTAGCACTTTGATTCCACTTCTACACGACTGCCATGAGCATGGTCCTGATTAATCGTATCAGTTATCCTTACGTCTTCGCTGTAAGCTGCGCATCTTCGCTGTACACTGCGCATCTTCTCTGAATCCGGCACGCCTTCGATTTGCACTCCTTGCCCGTCCCCACAGCGATGCAATGTCGGACTGAGATACCCGGGCAATTCCACAAGATATGCAAGTGACGGAGAACGCTTTCGGATGACGGGTGGAGCAAGGCCGGGCATGGAGGCAAAGCAGCGCGTGACGCTCCCCAGTCATACTTGACGCTCCCCTAGAGCGGGGATATGATGAACCAGGTGGGGCGTCGCCAAGCGGTAAGGCACGGGCCTTTGGAGCCCGCATTCGTAGGTTCGAATCCTACCGCCCCAGCCGCGGTTTGCTAGCGGCGCACAAGGAGGAAGGGTGTAGGCGGAATGCGTCCGTAGGACAGCAGCGACACGAAGCCGGTGCAGCGTGCCGGCGCGTGGCCCGCGCCGCCTTGAAACCCATGACAGAGAGCGACCCAGACCCTCACCAATCTACTGCAGCCATCATTTTGGCTACCGGCCAAACTGGACGGATGCAGTCTCGTCGCGCTACGGTCTTGCATGCGCTTGCCGGCCGCCCTATGGCGATGTACACCGTCCAATCGGCCTACGCGGCGGGGTGCACGTCAGTGTTTGCAGCCTGCACCCCTGAGACGGCCCAGTTGCGAGACTGCGTCGGTCCCGCAGCCACCAGCGCCGTGCTGACGAGTAACAACTGGCTGGAGACGGCGGCGGCCGCGCTACCGAAAACCGCACGTACGGTCTTGGTCGTTTCCGGCGCCATGCCGCTCCTTTCCGCAGAGACGATGTCTCGTCTCATACAATGCCGGCAAGAGACTTCTGCTTCGCTGGTACTCCTAACCTCCCCAGCTCGCTCCGCGCAAGGCGGCGGCATCAGCCGTGATGCTGCCGGGCGTGTTGCGCGCAGCCTCAAAGAGCAGGACTCGACGCCTGCGCAATTCCCAGCGGAATTCTTCAGTACCGGCGCGGCCTGCTTCTCCACCGAATGGCTGTGGGACAATCGCAGCAACATGCAGGCGCTCACCGAAAATAGCCTTGAATGCCTTGTCGCGCACGCGCTTGCCGCGGGGACCTCGGTGGGTACGATGCAGCATGTGGGCGCGCAACGAGAGCTGTTGCAGGTAGTTGACCGAACGGATTTGGCGCGAGCAGAGAGCGCGCTGCGCGAACGAATACGGCTACGCGCGATGAAGCGCGGTGTGACCTTGGTTGATCCGGCGACCGTCTGGATCGATGACACGGTGACGTTTGGGCGGGACGTTACCATCTTGCCAAACTGCCACATCTATGGGGAGTCTGCCATTGGAGACGACTGCACCATCGGCCCCAATACCAGTTTGCAGGACACGCGCCTGGCCGCGCGTGTTGCGGTGGTGGAGTCGGTGCTGGAAGGCGCGCAGGTAGGTGAAAATGTGCGCATTGGGCCATTTGCCCATCTGCGGCCGGGAACGGTAATCGCCCATGATGTCGAAATAGGGAATTACGCTGAACTCAAGAATACTCAGGTGGATTCTGGAGCAAAAATTCACCACGTGGGGTACTTGGGTGATACAGTAGTCGGAAGCGACGTAAACGTGGGCGCTGGTACGATTACGTGCAACTATGATGGTGTGGAAAAACATGTAACCGAGATAGGTGACGGCGCATTTGTGGGCAGCGGCACGTTGCTCGTGGCGCCGGTAGTTGTGGGCAGCAAGGCGATGACCGGCGCCGGTTCAGTGGTCACACGGGACGTGCCGCCGTCGGCGAAAGCCTACGGCGTTCCGGCGCGTGTGCGGGGGGTACGCGCGCTTCCCGTGGAATCCGACCAAGTGCGACCGGATGCGCAACGCGGGGCGTGATCTTGGGCAGTGAGGGATTTCCTGTTCTTTACAAGCGTACGAAAACGGGTTTATAGCTATTGCGTTTAGCGGGGTGGAGCGGCAGGAAGGGCGTATTTTAGTAAGGAGTTCTTGATTTTGGATCCGTCAAGTTGGGGTCAGATTCTTGGAATTCTCATCCTAACGATACTCAACGGGTTCTTCGCAGCGACAGAGACCTCGGTGATTACCGTAAGCCGCGCGCGCATCCAACAACTGGCGGATGAAGGCGTAAGAAATGCGCGCATTGTCCGCGGCTTTCACCAAAACATCGAGCGATTCCTGACGACCATCCAGATTGCGATCACGACGGTTGGCTTCCTCGCGTCCGCCATTGGCGCGGTGAGCTTCTCGGATGACCTGGGGCGCGTCATCGGCAACAACCTCGTCGCCCTCATTCTGATCACATTGGCAATTGCCTTCGTCAGCATCGTCCTGGGCGAAATTGTGCCCAAGACGATGGCTATTACCCACGCCGAGCGCTTTGCCCTGCTCACGGCGCGGGCAATATTGGTCACGCAAACCGCTTTCTATCCGCTTGTCTGGCTCATTTCCCGTGCAAGCAACCTCATCACGCATCGCTTTGGACGCGAGGCCCTTACCACTGTCCCCACGGTTACGGAAGAAGAGATAAAATTGATGGTGGACACCGGCGGCAAGGAGGGCGTGCTCGAGGAAGGCGAGCGCGAAATGATCTACGGCGTGTTTGAATTAGGCGATTTAACGGTTGGCGATATCATGTCTCCCCGCGTCGATATTGTGACCCTAGAAAGTGACAATACGCTGGCTGACGCTATCCACACGTCTTCCGATCACGGGTATTCGCGCATTCCGGTCTATGAAGAGACTATTGACAATATCAAGGGTGTTGTTTATGTAAAGGACATGCTGCCATACGTGGAAGCCAATACGCTCGATACGCTCGTGGGGGACGTAATGCGCGAACCGTATTTCGTGCCAGAGTCAAAGAAGGTAAGCGATTTCCTGCAAGAAATGCGGCAAAAGCGCGTCCATGCAGCAATCTGTGTGGACGAGTTCGGCGGCGTCGCCGGTCTCGTAACGATTGAAGACGTGCTGGAGGAAATCGTGGGCGAGATCCAAGACGAGCACGACGCCGAAGAGCCACAGGTGGAGATGGTCAACGAATTGGAAGCAATTGTGGATCCTGCGGTAAACATGCACGATCTCAACGATATGCTCGGCATCAATCTTGAAAACGAAGAGGTGGACACCCTGGGCGGCGTGATCTACGCTCACCTGGGCCGTATGGCAGACGAAGGTGATGAGCTGCAACTTGATGGCATCACGGTGTCAGTCTTAGCGGTCGAAGGCACTCGCATCAAGAAGGTGCTCGTGCGCAAGGAGCCGCAGCCGAGTCCGTCCGACGCAGGGACTGAAACGAGCGACCAAGCGGAGAATTGATAGCCCCTTGCGGAGACCTTTGCGAAACCCTTGCCGAGGCGAGAAAGTCCCCTCTCCCGGCGGGAGAGGGTTAGAGCCTGCCCCGTACGTGATACGGGGGTGAGGGGGGTCTTCTCGCCACACGGCCCAAGTTGTGCAAGGGTCTCCTTGCGGGGGAGAGCCCCTTTTACAGCAAACAAGGCGATGCAGACTGGGTATTGCGCGCGATGTGCGTGACTCCAAAGGGCTGTGGGTAAGCAAACTCGCAGCCTTGTGTCATTCTAGCGGCAACTCAGGGCGGAACTGAGCCCGAGCCGCTGAAGAGGCGTCTCCCCAAACAGAGCCGGCGCCAATTCGCGGCACGCGCACATAGGACATCACGCGTATCGCAACGACTGATGTGACTTCATGACGAAACAACGTACCCACATTGCAGAAGCGATTGTGCTGCGGCGTTCCGACTTTCAGGAGGCGGACCGGCGCTTGACGCTGCTTACGCCCGAGCGGGGACGCCTAAACGTGGTAGCAAAAGGCGTGCGCCGTCCGGCGAGCCGCATGGCCGGTCACCTGGAACTCTTCACGCTGGCCAAGGTATTTGTGGTGCGGCGCCGCAGCTTGGACCTGGTAGTGCAGGCGGAGACCGTGCAGACGTTTCCGCAATTGCGCACCGACCTCAGTCGCTTGCCGTACGCCTACCAGGCTGTGGAGGCCGCGCACATTCTGGTAGAAGAAGAGGTGGAAGCGCATGGAGAATTCGTCCTGCTCGTCAAGGCGCTGGCGGCACTCGCAACCACCGCTGCCTTGCCGTTGGCCTTGGTTGCCTATAAACTACAGCTACTGGCGAGTCTTGGGTACCAGGCGCAGCTCCACGAATGCGCGCGCTGCGGCGCCTCACTTTCCGCGGAGGCCAATCGGGTGCGCCCGGACATCGGTGGCGCGGTGTGTTCCCGCTGCGGCGGCGTAGCCGGACTACCGGTTACGGTGCGCGCAATCAAGTGCCTGCGCTGGCTAACGCGTGAGCCGCTGCAAACTGTAGACCGCCTTCAGGTTGACACGGCCACCACCGCCCAACTCGAACAGACCGCAGATGCATTTGTGCGCTACGTTGCCGAGCAGGACTTGAAAACCACGCCCTTCCTCGAGCGTATGCGCGCGTTGAAAACACAATCGTAAAAGGATTCACGTTGGCAGCGAAACCCGACATCATGGAAGAAATCGTCAGTCTGTGTAAACGGCGGGGGTTTGTCTATCCCTCCAGTGAGATCTACGGCGGTTTCGAGAGTTTCTGGGACTACGGGCCGCTTGGCATTGCGCTGAAGCGCAACGTACGCGAGGCCTGGTGGCACAATACCGTCCGCTCCCGCGACAACGTGGTTGGCGTGGAAACCGGGGTCATCATGAATCCCAACGTGTGGCAGACAACCGGCCACGCCTCGCATTTTGCCGATACGCTGGTGGAGTGCATGAGTTGCAACCAACGTTTCCGCGTCGACCATCTCGAAGGCGAGACGTGCCCAAATTGCGGCGGCGAGTTCACGGATCCTCGCCGCTTCCTCACTATGTTCAAGACGTTCGTCGGCCCGGTGGAGGATGATTCCGCGGTTGCGTTTCTGCGTCCGGAGACCGCTCAAGGCATGTTCGTGAACTTCAAGAACGTGCTCAATACGTCGCGGCTGCGTCTGCCGTTTGGCATCGCCCAGATCGGCAAGTCGTACCGCAATGAAATCACCACCGGCAACTTCATCTTCCGCCAGCGCGAATTCGAGCAAATGGAGATCGAGTTCTTCTGTGAGCCGGGCACCGATGACCAGTGGCACGCCTACTGGCTGGAGGCGCGCCGGCAATGGTATCTCGCCTATGGCGTGAAGGAAGAAAAACTGCGTCTGCGCCAGCACGGGGACGACGAACTCGCCTTCTATGCGAAATACTGCTGGGACATCGAGTATGAATTCCCCTTCGGCTGGGGCGAGTTGGAAGGCATCTCCAACCGCACGGACTACGACCTGCGCAACCACAGCGAAGCCACCGGCCAGGACCTCACCTACTATGACGAGGAGAAGAAGAAGCACGTCTTCCCCTACGTGATCGAGCCCGCCGCCGGAGCAGACCGGGCATTCCTCACCTTCCTGCTCGACGCTTACGATCAGGACGTCGACGCCAAAGGCGATACGCGGGTCGTGCTGCGATTCCATCCGTTTCTCGCCCCGATCAAGGCTGCGGTCTTGCCCTTGGTAAAGAAAGGCGGCCTGCCGGACATCGCCAAGAAAATCGTGGCGGAGCTGCAATTGCAGTGGGACGTCTTCTACGACGAGAGCGGCAGCATCGGCCGCCGTTACCGGCGCCAGGACGAAGCCGGCACGCCATTCGGCATAACGGTGGACTTTCAGACGAAGGACGACAACACGGTGACCGTGCGCCACCGGGACAGCATGGCGCAGGAACGCGTGCCCGTTTCAGAACTCGTGGCATTCATGGCGCAGCACATCCGCCCGGAGCCGAATCCGGATTTGCCGAGAGGATAGGGGCCATCGTGAATTTTCCCCTAAGACTTGGCGGGTTCGTTGCCTTGCGTTTGCGCTCAAGAGCAGACTCTAAGCGCATGCTATACTGATGTTGACGACAACTCAAGGTAGTTGCTAGAGGTCGGGTTATGGCAGTGTTTGACACCCACAAGGCGATAAAGACCCTTACGGGCACGGGCTTCAATGAATCCCAGGCTGAGGCGCTCGTGGACTTGGTAGGCGTAGAACGTGGAGAACTCGTCACTAAGTCAGACCTCCGAACGGAACTACAAGGGCTGGAGTTGCGGATCGAAAAGCGTTTCCACCAGTTGACGATCCAGCTTGTTTTGTTGTTTGTCGCTCTGGCAGGTGTGCTGGCGGCACTGGAGCTAATACCGCGCTAGCCTCTGAACTGAATTGGCCTTGCCCATTAACGGGTTGAAGTGAGCGAAAGAAGTGAACGAGAAAACAGAAGCCCGCTACGCGTACACGTAGCGGGCTTCTGTTTTCTCAAATCGGACGCGCAAATCAACTAAGCGTCTAAACTCTCCGCGTAGTCGGCAATGAATCTGTCCACCTTACCACCCTTCAAGTCTCCAGGTCGGAAGTCGCGCAGCGCTTGCACCGCATCCGTCGGCGCGTAATTTTCGTACTTGACCAAGTACCCTGCCAGGACCGTACCGGCCCCGCCGAAACCGGAGCCTCAGTGAATGAGGGCTTTGTCATCGCGCAGGGCTGCCGCGTGCAGGGACTCCACGGCGGCATCGAGCGTCGCCAGGTCGCTGCTCACGCCGCTGAAGTTGCCGACCGTCATGCCGAGTCGCTCGATGGTCGCCGTATCGGGTTCCTTGCTCGAGGCGGCGACAATGTGGGAAATGCCCTGCGCTGCCACCGCGCTCAGTTCTTCCTCGGTATCCGGAAAGCCGGAGGCGGCAAACTTCCCTTCCCCAAACCACTTGAAGATGCGTGGCAGGGTTTGCGAACTCTCAGTCATTGCTTGCTTCCTTTCAGTTCAGCTATTCGTCAAGACTGCCGTAATGATTGAAACCGCAACACGTACGCTCTCTGTGCAGCAGCCCGTAGTGGAAAACCGGTGAACACTTTTCTCACCCAATAGGATTCCTAGATTTCCGCTTCTCTCGCGCTCCGACCGAAACCGGTCAGGCGGCGCGCACCACACCAAGTGTTACCAAAATGCCGTTGAGATCGACTTCCTCTTGATGAGCCTCGTCAGGCGCAGAGGTCGGCTCAACGCTTACGGAGAGCGTCTCCTGGGCCACGGCCACGCTATGCGTGCTCAGCATCGCGGCAACGGTCGCCTGGTCCGCCTCCCCGTCGGTTACCCCGATATACGTCACAATACGATCGGAGAGGTCGAAGTTAGCGGCGCGCCGCAGATTTTGTACGTGATGGATCAGTTCGCGGGCCATACCTTCCCGCTCGAGGTCCGGTGTAATTTCGGTATGGAGCGCCACCAAGTATCCTTCTTCGGTTGCCACGCTATAGTCAGCGCGCTCGCGCGCTTGCACATCCACTTCTGCGGGCAGCAACTCGATGGATTGTCCGTCCACCTCAACCGAGATCGGCTCGCCCCGTGCGGCCAGCCGCGCGCCGGCCTGGGCATCGCTCGCGCGCAGCGCTGCCGCGATTGCCTTTACCTGCTTGCCGTACTTGGGGCCAAGCAAATTGAAGCGGGGCTTGAGCGCATACGTTACAAGCTCCTCTTCCGGCCCGACGAACCGGATCGACTTGACGTTCAATTCGCTGAGAATGTGCTCCTGCAAACGCTCAAGGCCTGCCTGCTCGTCGGCGGTCTTGACGTGAATGAGAATCTCCGGCAGGGGTTGGCGCACCTTGATCTTGCTGGTGCTGCGCGCGGCGCGCCCGAGGCTGACGATGCGCTGAACCAGCGCCATGTGCGCCAGCAGCGGTTCATCGATCAACGAAGCATTGCACCGCGGCCACTCCGTATGGTGGACGCTCTCAGGCGCCGTGCCGTCCACCGCGCGAACGAGGTTCTGGTACACCTCTTCACTGAGAAACGGCATTACCGGAGCGATCAATCGTGTGAGCGTGGTGAGCGCCTCGTACAGCGTCACGTAGGCAGACAACGTATCGCGGTCCTGGCCTGACTTCCAATAGCGCCGGCGGCTCCGGCGCACGTACCACGTTGATAGTTGCTCGATGAAACTGTTGACCCGGCGCGCAACGCTGTACGCGTCGTATTCTTCCAAATCGCCGGTCACGTCACGCACGAGCTTGTGCAGCAACGCGATGATCCAGCGGTCCATGAACGACCGCACTTCCAGCGGCACGGTGACCTGGGTGGGATCGAACTCTTCCAGCTTTGCGTAAGTAACAAAGAAGTTGTAGACGTTCCAGAGGAGCAAGAGCCGCCGCTTGACGTCCTGAGCGACGCCGTAGCCGAAGTTCAAATTCTGCTGAGGATTGCTTTCGCTATAGAGCCAGCGCATGACGTCCGCGCCCATCTGCTCAACCGCCTCATCGAACCAGATGGCGTTGCCGTGGCTCTTGTGCATCGGCTTGCCATGCTCATCATTGACTTTTTCGTAGATGAGCACGTTGCGGTAAGGACGCACGTCTTCCAGGGTGACGCTCATGAAAGCGAGCGCGTAGAACCAAAGCCGAATCTGCTCGCGCATCTCGCTCACGAAGTCGGCGGGGTACCACTTGCCCCATTCAGCGCTGCCTTCCAGGTAGCCCAGCGTGGAGAACGGCACGATGCCGGCATCCAGCCAGCAGTCGCCGACCTCAGGAATGCGGGACACCTCGGCATCGCATTGCTCGCAACGAATTATGATCTCATCGATCCAGGGGCGGTGCAATTCCGGGAGCGCGCGCACCTTCTCGGGATCAGTCGCCCGTTCCTCAAGCTCCTGCAGCGTGCCGACGATTGTCACATGGTCGCAGCTCTCGCAGGCGTAGAACGGCAGGGGCAGACCCCAGAAGCGCTTGCGGGAGATGCACCAGTCGCCCATGTTGTATAGCCAGTCATCCATGCGCTTTTGGCCGTACCCGGGCACCCAACCGACCGTCTCGTTTTCGGCGCGCATGTGCCCGCGGATCTCCTCGGCGGAGATGAACCACTCCTCTACCAGACGAAACGCCACTTCTTCTCCGCAGCGCCAGCACACCGGATAGCGGTGGGTGTAGTCCTCGATGCGGTAGACATTGCCCGCTGCTTCAAGCGCGGCAAAGATCATCTCGTTCGTCTCAGTGATGTTGCGGCCGGCGAGTGGACCGAACCCGTCAACATAGTTGCCGTCGCCATCGATCGGCACGATGACACTGAGCTCCTGCTCCTGCGATAGCTCGTAGTCCTCGGCGCCGCAGCCCGGGGCTATATGGACGATACCGGTGCCTTCTTCTTCACCTACAATGTCCCAGCCGACGACGCGAGTAGAAATATCCTGTTGGACCGGTAACTCATGCCAGGGTCCGGCGTATTCCAAGCCCACAAGCTCCGCGCCTCTGAACTCACGCAGGACCGACAGCTTGCCGCGCCCCACGCTTTCCAAGGTGCCTTTTGAGAGGTAGTACGTGTTCCCATCGGCTGCGGCAGCCACGTAGGTAAGATCGGGATGCACGGCCAGCGCAGTGTTGGCGGCGAGCGTCCACGGTGTGGTTGTCCAGACCATCAAGAACTCGTTTTCGCGGCCTTTGACCGGCAGCCGTAGCGTGATGCCCGGATGCGTGACCTCACGGTAAGTATCGGTGCCGACCAACTCATGCTGCGAGAGGCTGGTGCCGCAGCGAATGCACCAGGGCATGGAGCGCCAGCCCTCATAGAGCCAGCCCTTCTCGTGGCAGCGCTTGAGAAAATACCAAATGTGCTCAATATTGGTATCGTCCATGGTGTAGTACGAGTTGTCCCAATCCATCCACTGGCCGAGCCGGATGGACTGGTTCGTCTGCACCGCAGAGAAGTGCTCTACGCGCTTGCGGCACTCGCGCGAGAAGTTATCGAGGCCGAATTCCTCGATTTCATGCTTAGAGTCAAAACCGAGGTCGCGTTCCACCTCGACTTCCAACCACAGGCCCTGGCAATCGAATCCGTTCTGATAGCGCTGCGCGTAGCCCTGCATGGCCTTGAAGCGCTGATAGATGTCCTTGTAGGTTCGTCCCCAGGCGTGGTGGACGCCCATCGGATTGTTGGCGGTGATGGGGCCGTCAATGAAAGACCAGCGAGGGTTATTGCGGTTTTTTTCGACAAGCTTGTTGAAGGCATCGGTATCCTCCCAGAATTTCAGGATCCGATGCTCCATACTGGGAAAGTCGAGGTCTCTATTGACTTCCTTGAACCCGGCCACCTCGTGCCTCCTGGATGACGCCGCTACGCGGAGTTGGGACTGTCCAAAGCCCCTGCTGTTGCTGCGGGCACTTTGCAGTCTAGAAGTTGTCTTTGGGTAATACTGACTTTGGGGAAAGGCCGCGCGCCGGTGATTGCACAGAACCGCAGGGTTGCAGTCGCACAGCAATACTGAGCGCGAACAGGCTGCTCCTACGCGTGGCATTCTGGCACGGAATCACGCCGCGCGTCAAGCCGAAGCGAGTAATGGCGCCTGGACTCTTGCTCGGCGTGTGCAACCATCGCCTTCAGCGGCATCGGGGTGTAGGGGCACGACATGTCGTGCCCCTCCGGGCAAGAGATCTTATTCTCATTGTTAGTGGGGATGCTCGCGTGTGGGAATTGCTGAACAGTCTAGGGTATATTCATGAAGAGCAATGACATGAAATAGCTGTGCGCCGTATCGCGATATGAATGAGACTTAGAGGGGACCACCTACATGACAACGCCAGCGTTTTGCCTTGAGGACAAGGTTGCTTTGGTCACGGGCGCCAGCCGCGGCATCGGTCGGGGCATTGCCAAAGCGCTCGCCGAGGCGGGCGCGGACGTGGCGGGTGTATCGCGTTCCGCTTCAACTGAGACGCAAACCCTGGTGGGGGCCGCGGGTCGTCGCTACTTGTCACTGCAAGCCGACTTGGCGACGGCGTCAGTGCCGGATCTGAATGCACTCGTGGACCAGACAGCAGGCCATTTCGGCCGCATCGACATCTTGGTCAACAACGCGGGAGTCACCGTCCGCAAGACTGCGCTGGAGCTCACCGAAGACGATTGGAACACCGTACTGCAAGTAAACCTCAACGCGGTCTTCTTTCTCTGCCAGGCGGCGGGACGCTACTTTGTGCCCCAAGGCAGCGGCAAGATCGTAAACATCGCCTCGCTCATGTCGTTTCAAGGCGGACTGCAAATCGTGCCGTATGCCACGAGCAAGCACGGCGTGGCCGGCATTACGCGCGCGCTGGCCACGGATTGGGCGCCGCACGGGGTCAATGTGAATGCGATTGCGCCCGGCTACATTGACACGGACATGACCGAAGCTTTGCAGCAAAACCCCACGCGCGGCCCGGAGATTCTCGGCCGCATCCCCGCCGGCCGTTGGGGCACGACGGCAGACATCGGCAAGCTTGCCGTGTACCTTGCTTCGCCGGAATCCGACTTTATGCACGGTTCGATTGTGCCGATTGACGGTGGCTGGCTGGCGCGGTAGGCCGCTTAAGAAGGTGGTGCAGTTTCACCGTCATTCCCGCGAAAGCGGGAATCCATCTTCTCGTGTCACCAGGGAGCAGGACGCGCCACCTGCTGCTAAACCCATCTATAGGACGCTGCGTCTAAAGAAGCTCTCTTGTATGGACTCTCGATTCCTCGCTGCGCTCGGAATGACACACTTGCGAAGCATATACGGCTCGAAAGTTTAGCAGAATTTAGTCCGTCCAGACCGCTCCGGCTACCGACACTACCGAGCTAGCCATTTCGTCGGCGGGGCACTGGGCGTATTCCAGCACGCGCCCGCGCGTAGCGCCAAGCAACTGCAACGCCAGATAGATGGGCGGCAAACCGCACACTTTTTGTTTGTCCTTACTTTGCTGCAGATGACCGAGAAACGCTTCCGGATCTCCTTGGCACACCGCAGCGAGCAGTTCTTTATCAAACCGCTCAAGATTCTCTTTCTCCTGCGAATCCAGCGGCTGCGGGTCGCCGAATGCCGGCCCCATGTGCGCGAGATCGGCCGCGGCAACGACGAGTACGCGTCGCCCCGCGAGGGCTTCGTCGAGCGCGGCGATACTCCCTGCGAATTGAGGGTGTTCCTGGGGATGCGCCTCGCCCGCGGTAAAGTTGAGAAAAGAGCCGCAGAGAAGCGGCACCAGCGCCACCGGCTCGCCTTTGCGCATGTAGTGCAGCCAGACGGCGGCCAATTCAATGGAGTGTTCCCGGCGGTGGTGCAGTTCCTCGTCGTAGAGAGAATCATCGCCCCAGGCCGTCTCAAGCCGGTCCATAACACCTTGATCGGTAGGCAATGTGCCCCACGGCGTGGCGTAGTGCTGGCGCGTGGGTGTGAGCGCGCCCGGGCTGCCCGCGTGGTCCGTGCCGAAAATGACCACCACCTCCGCTGCCTGCACGGCCCGGCGCGCGTGATCCCAGGTGCGCGCGTAAACCGCGCCGCCACGGGCGTAATCAATGTGCGGACTCACAATCCCGCGAATGGCGCACTCTTCTGACTCTGGTTCCGCGTCTATTGAAGCGACAAATTCATCGAGCATAGCCGAAAGTTCCGCCGGGTCTGCCGGATACGAGACTCCCGCCAGGGCCGGCTCTCGAAATGACAAGTTCCGGTAGGCTGCGCGCGCCTTGTCTCGCGCCGCCTGCGCCCGAGCGCTTTCCAGCAGTAGCGCCGCATCGAGCTGGTTCACTAGGGACTCCAGTGTCGCGATTGGCAGCAAAATGCCATGCCGCAGGGAGAGCGCCGCGTGCAGACCGGCGAGAGAATGCTCGCCGTCACAGAGTTCGAGCACGGGAGCGAGGGCGGCCGAAATGAGGACCGTACCCTCGATCAACTCATCGGGGTCCCGCAGCGCGAGACGGACCTCGCCGTTTGCCATTACCCACTCTGAGATGAGCGGTCGCACCTTGGGCTGTGACAACGTGGACATTCAAGCCGCCTAAGCTGTGCCAGACAGTCTGTGCCAACGCCATAGTATAGGGAATGAGCACTTGTCCGGGCAACTGCCGGTACGGCGCGCGCTTCTTCACGCTGCTCGCCGCGCTTGCTACAATGGAATGACGCACACGGACTCTTGGGTTAAGCTCTGCGCCATGCAATGTAAGAGGATACCGGCCAACACACAGAGAGCAGAATTCGTTGCAGCGTAGTAGCTGACCAAGAAGAATTTTGAGACGAGACATAGGAAAGTCTAAACCATGGACCTGCGCTACCACCTGATTACGTACGGCTGCCAGATGAACAAGGCCGACTCCGAGCGGTTGGGCGGCTCCCTGGAGGCGCTGGGGTACTCGTGGGCGGAAGAGCCGATGCAGGCCGACCTGGTCGTCGTAAACACCTGCGCCGTGCGCCAGAGCGCCGAGAACCGGGCGCTGGGACAGCTTGGCTGGCTCACCGGCATGAAGAAGAAAAACCCCCAGCTCTCCATCGCGATGATGGGTTGCATGGTCGGAGAGGATAGCCTGGAGCGCTTGCAGGCGCGTTTGCCGCAGGTTGATGTCTTTACCAAGCCGGTAGAATATGAGCCGATTTTGGAGTTTGCCCAGAAGAAGGCCGGCAACCGGGGCATGCTGGACGAGGGCTGTTTGGAGGGTTCGCCGCTCGCAAATGGCGGGCCGTGCCGCTGGGTGCCGGTGATTTACGGCTGCAATATGCGCTGCGCCTTCTGCATCGTGCCGATCCGGCGGGGCGCTGAGCGCAGCCGCCCGATCCCGGAGGTTGTGCGCGAGTTGCGCTGGCTGGTGCGGCAAGGCACCCGGGAAGTAACCTTGCTGGGGCAGACGGTCGACGACTACGGCCGCGACTTGGAGGGCCGACCCGACTTGGCGGACTTGCTTACGGCCTGCAGCGAGGTGCCGAAGTTAGACCGCATTCGCTTTCTCACGTCACATCCGCTTTTCATGAGCGACCGCATCATCGAGGCGGTGGGCAGCCTGCCCAATGTCTGCGAGCACTTCAACATTGCCGTGCAGAGCGGCGACGACCTTGTGCTGCGGCGCATGAAACGCGGCTATCCTGCCCGCAGATACGTAGACCTGGTAGCGCGCATTCGCGACATCATCCCCCACGCATCCATTGCCACGGATATCATCGTCGGATTTCCCGGTGAATCGGAGCAACAATTCCAGAATTCGCTTGCGATGTTGGAGCAACTTGAATTGGACGTAGTGCACGTAGCCATGTATTCCCCGCGGCCGGGCACGAAGGCGGGTGAAGAGATGCAAGACGACGTGCCGCGCGAAGAGAAACATCAACGGTTGCTGGCAGTGGAAGCACTGCAGGAGCGGATCGTCTCAGCGAAGAATGAGCACCTCCGGGGCCGGACGCTGGACGTGCTCGTGGAGGGTCAGAAGAACGGCAAGTGGTGGGGGCGTATTCGCACCGACCGGATCACCTTTTTCACCGATCCCCGCGAAAACCTGGTAGGCCAGATTCTGCCGGTGCGCATCGACGAGACGACGGCGTATTCGCTGCGCGGCACGGCGGTGGCGTGAGCGCATGCGGCCCGGCATTTGATCACAGGCCGGCTCCGAAAGCGCAGCGCATTCCAAAGGCAAATAGCTCCGTGTCCATTCGTACTTCGACAAGCTCAGCACGAACGGACACGGGCCATCGAATTGGTGGGCGCTTATGTGCAGTTCATGCGCAATGTGTGCAGTTTATGCGCAAGAAGATGTGACGCGGCTATCTTGGTCAAAGGAACCGGAATTAAGCATTAGCTAGATCGAGGCAACGAAATGAAACTGCGAGTCGCCGGCATTGGCGCAGGACGGCGCGCGCAGGCGCACTATCGCGCGTTGCAAGCGGTGGAAAACGCGGAAGTTGTGGCTATTTGCGACGTCGACGCAGAACGGGCGCAACAGGCCGCCGCGCCCTTTGGCGCGGAAACCTACGCCGACTACCGCGATATGCTCGACACCGAGCAGCCTGACGCCGTGTATGTCATCACTCCCCCCAATTTGCACGCCGAGCAGGTGGAATACGCCGCCACGCAAAAGGCCGCCATTTTCGTCGAAAAGCCGGTGGCGCTGAGCGTCTTGGATGCGCGCCGCATTCGCATGGCGGTAGAGCAGGGCGGTGTGCTCTGTTGCGTCGGCTACCAACACCGCTACAGCAGTCTCGCGCGCCGTGCCCGGGAACTCATGGCGGGGCGCGAACTGGGCCTGGCGCGCATTTGGTGGTATCAAGGCGTGCCGAAAGTCCCGTGGAACCTCGATTCGTCCCAGGGCGGCGGCCAGATTGTCGAGCAGGCGACGCATCTTCTCGATCTGTGTCGGCTCCTTGGCGGAGAGGTGGATAACGTCTTTGCGGAATTCGGCCGGAGCGCGTGGAAGGACGATGAGTCTTTCCGGAATTGGGACGTCTACTCCGGCGTCTTTGCCTACAAGACCGGCGCGGTCGGCAGTGTGGCCACCACGTATGCGCTCTTCTTCGGCCTGCCCCAGAGTTCGGGGCTCGACATCGTGAGCGAAGAAATGCTGCTGCGCTTCTCCCAAGGAGAGCTGCAACAGATCACGCCGCACGGGACCGAAGTGCATGCAGCCACAGACCCGTCCAATGAGGAACGTATGGCGCAGGCATTCTTGCGAGCCGTGGATGAGGACAACCCAGCACTGCTGCAGTCATCGTTAGATGATGCCCTCAAGACTCTGGCGCTTACCCTTGCGTTCAACCGCTCCACCGCCGAGAGTCGGCCGGTCTCGCCGGAAGAGATCGAAGATGAGATCTTTGCCTAGCAGCGGACACGGACGGGATAGTCGGCCAAAGATAGCGGCACTGTCGTGGCTTAGGAACTCGAAGTATCCATGTGCCACCGGATGTGTTTGCAGATTGCGCACTTGCAGGCAGGCGCAGGTTACAAACCTGCGCTACCGAGGATAGTGTCATTGCATCATAGAATAGCCCTAGCAAGAGCCAGAGTTGTCTGGATTCCGGCCCTATATCGAGTACGGGGCAGGCCTTTCGCCTAATGTCGGACCCCGCTCTTTTGACTCGTGTAGCGATCTACAGACTAACCGGCTGTGCAGATGCGCGAGTGTGTGAGCGCAACGCAGTGGCTCCTTTTGGAAAGCCTGCCCAATTAGAATCGCCAGTTTAGGAAGTGATTCGCCCAATGCGTGACGCCAAGACCTACCACTACCCCGTTACCCTGTTCGATCCTGAAACTGCGCACGTCGTGCGAGAACCGGTGGAGGCCGGGAACGGCCACTGGGTGGGGGCGCCGTGTGTGCTCTATCTGCCGGATGAAGCGGCGTTCTACCTCTACTATCGGCGGCGGCGTCCGCGCGGACAGGAGCCTGATCGCGGCTTCGCCTGCTACGTGGCGCGCAGTGAGGACGGCAAGCGCTTCGAAGACATTTGGTCCGCGCCCAAGCATGCGTTTGGGGATTCCTCATCCATCGAGAAGAGCAGCCTGGTAAGGGATGTCGACGGTCGCTTCCTGCTGTTCGTCTCGTTTGTGGATAGCGCGGATAACCGCTGGCGCATCGACATGCTGGAAGCCGACTCACCGGCGCAATTCGCTCCCGCCTCGCGCCGGCCGGTATTCACGGCGGCGGACATTCACGCCGAAGGCGTCAAGGACCCCTACGTGATCAACGTCGGCGGGCTGTGGCAGATGATTGCCAGCTACGCTCCCTCTCCCTTGGTCGTAGATTCCTCGGCGCGGGCAGCGATGCACGCCACCGCCGACGTCTACAACACCGGCATCGCCAAGTCGAGCACCGGCCTGGCAGTGAGCGGCGACGGCCGGCGCTGGGAATGGCAGGGCGACGTCTTCGCGCCCCGCGAGCAGGGCTGGGACCGCTATTGCAGCCGAATTTCTTCCCTTGTGCGCGTTGGGCAGCAGTGGCTTGCACTCTATGACGGTTCTGCCGATGTTTCCCAGAATTACGAAGAGCAGTGCGGCCTTGCCTGGTCTGCCGACGTGCGCCGCTTCACCCGTCTGAGCCTGAATGGACCGGTGGTGCAATCACGCGGCGGCTCGCGCTCGGTGCGCTACGTGGACGTCGTTCCGGTGGGAGATGAGCTCTACTTCTACTACGAGTGCGCCCGCGCCGACGGCGCGCATGATCTCCGGCTAAGCGTCATGCCGCGCGGTGAATTCTGCGCCAACGGTTGAAGGGGTAGGTGAACTGCGTTACGCGAAACCCGTGGCATATTCCAAACAAGAATACGTCCGCAGTAACGAGAGCGTAGGGGCACGACATGTCGTGCCCCTACATGATTCGCGAGACCGTTCAAGCGCCTTCGCTCTTCCGTTGTGAGACACGAGTTGCCGTGCTACCATTTGGTAGCCATGAACTCAGTTCCCCTTTGGCGCTACATTGCCGTGGGCGTTGCCGGCGGTACGCTGTCCGGTCTTGCCGGTGTCGGCGGCGGTGTCGTCATCGTCCCCCTAATCACTGCCTACTTGGCCTTATCGCAGCGCGAGGCTCATGCGGTCAGCCTGGGCGCGATCGTGCCGACGGCAATTGCCGCGGCGTTGGTCTATGCCTTGTGGCCCCGTGACGAGCCGCCGGGGAACGACGTGCCGGCGTACATCGCAGGCGCCGGCTTCATGATCAGCGCCGTGATCGCGGCGCCCATCGGCGTGCGCATCTCGCACCGCATCAATCAGAAGCAACTAAAACGCCTCTTTGCCATCTTGCTCACCGCCGTCGGCCTGCGCATGCTCTTGCAGCATCCGGTGCTTGGGAATGTGATTTTGATTGCCGGCTTCGTGCTCCTGGCGGTCATGGCGGTTTGGAGCCTTGTTTTCCACCGGGAGGAAGCGTCATGACGCTCGATCCCGAACTTAGCGTATTCCTCTTTAGTCTCGCCATTGGCTTTAGCGTGGGACTGCTAAGCGGCACGATGGGCGTCGGCGGCGGCATCATCATGGTACCGGCCGCGGTGCTCATTCTGGGCTACGGCCAGCACATCGGCCAGGGTATTTCGTTAGTGGTAATGATCCCCACCACACTGGCCGGCGCCGTTACCCACTATCGCATGAAGAATCTCAAGTTGAAGCCGGTGCTCCTTATTGCAATTGGCGCCGTCGTCGCCGGCCTGTTGGCGGCGACGCTTGCGCAGCAACTCTCGCAATCCACGCTGCAGCGGGTATTCAGTATCTGGGTGCTCTATTCGGCCATCCGCGCCTGGGGCATCAACGATTGGATCATGCGCCGCTTCTTCGGCCGCGAGCCTGAGGAAACCCATGAAGTACCCTCGGAAGAGTCAGCGCAAAGAGGGGGAGAGGCTGCCGAATAATTCCTGCGCATCTTGGGTAGGAAAATGATCTATGTTCGCCAATCCATCGGGCGCCACGACCATTCGCCAATCCACCGAGCGCCACAACCGTTCGCCAATCCACCGAGCGCCACGACCATTCGCCAATCCACCGAGCGCCACAACCGTTCGCCCTGAGCTTGTCGAAGGGTGAACGTGACGCAAGTGAAGTTACGGCACGGATTTAGGGTAGTTCCGTTCATGCTTCGACGGGCTCAGCACGAACGGCTGGCCAAGCGATCCGTTTTGGGAAATAGGAACTTGACGACTGTCGGGGCTACGCCAGTCCCAGCAGCTCAAGACTTTCCCGGTGAATAATCCCCTCGATCACATCTTCCGGCACGCGCGGGAGCGCCGTGCCTGCCACCAACGCGTTGGCGTTGCGCAGACCCGCCATGGTGTCTGCCGCGCTGAATAGTGGGAAATCTGTGCCGAAGAGCAACTTGTGGGCAGCGCCGTACTCGACGGCGGTCATGAGCGCGTTGTAATACTGCCAGGGGCGCGGGTAAAGCCCGCTGATATCGGTAAAGACGTTCGGGTGCTTGCGCACTACCGAAACCGTTTCCCCGATCCCCGGGTGTCCCATGTGGGCGACTATGATCTTCAAGTCGGGAAAGCGCATCGCTACCTCATCCACCTGCCACGGTTGGGCAAACTTCAGCGGCGCTTTGCGCACGAAGGTGGTGCCATGGTGCCACATGATGGGAATGCCGAGCGCGGCTGCTTTGGCAAACATTGCCAGCGCCCCATCCGAAAGCGGATCGTACCCCTGGTAGATTGGGCCGATCTTGAGGCCGCGCAGCCCTAGCTGCGTGACCGCGTGCGCAAGCTGGTCGGGCGCTTCCGGATCGTTCGCGTCTACACTGGCAAAGCCGATTACGTTTTCTCCGGCGCCGCGCACGTAATCGGCCACGTATTCGTTGGGCACGACGATGCCGCTGTAGGGAGCATTGAGCGGAAAGACAATGATCGCGTCCACGTCGTCCACTGCCTGCCGGTGTACTTCCGGCGGCGCGTGAATGGTATGTCCTTTCCACGAAGCATCGAGGTCCGCCTTGAACTCTGCCGAGAGGTGCAACGAGGCATCTACTATGTGTGTGTGAACGTCTACAATCATGCTACCTAACCGCTCTAATTCCTGGTGTCGTTTCGACTCAGTCATTCCACCCCGCTAGGGTAGCACTAGAATACCACGCGCATAGCGCGTGCGCTCCCGCACCAATGGCGTGGGTGCATGCGGCGAGGCTTGATATAGGCCGCGCCGCGCCGTACTATAGAGATAACGAAGGCGGCCACCAAACGGTCGCTTTCTTAATTTTGAAGTATCGCTGCGCGGCGGACTGCATCGCCTTTTCGCGGACGTCTTGCTTGCAGACCGCTGCATTACTTACAACAGGGTTCGATTAGGATTATGAGCAGAGACTCAGCACGCGCACACATTCGCGGACTCCTCGCGCACGCGCTGGGCGTAGCGCAGGAGCAGAACAAACTGCCGCCCCTCGCCAGTACCGACGTCACCGTGGAGTATGCCCCGCCGGAGAAGGCCGATTACGCCTCCAACCTCGCTTTGCGCCTTTCGCGGGCGGTGCGCATGCCGCCTATGCAAGTTGCCGAGGTGATTGTGGCAGCGCTGCCGGAGAGCCCTTATCTCGCCGAGGTCAGCGCGGTCCCACCGGGGTTCATCAACTTCCAATTGGACGAGAAATGGCTGGCGCGCCAGGTGCAGGAGATTGTCGATCAAGGCCAGGCATTTGGCAACTGCAACGTCGGCGCCGGCGCGGCCCTTCAGATTGAGTTCGGCAGCGCCAATCCTACCGGCCCGCTCACCATCGGCAGCGGGCGCAACATCGTGCTCGGCGACACGCTGGCGCGGGTGCTCGAGGCTGCAAACTATAGGGTGCAACGGGAATACTACGTCAACGACGTGGGCAGCCAGATGGACACCTTTGCGCGCACGCTGTTCGCGCGCTACCAACAACACCACGGCATTGACGCCCACGTGCCACCCGACGGCTATGCGGGCGCCTACATGGTGGAACTTGCCGCACAGATCGATCAGGAAGTGGGGGATGTGTTGCTGCAGTTGCCGGAGAGCGAGGCGCTGCGCAAACTGCACGAACGCGGGCTCGCCCTAATGCTGGATTCGATCCGCGAGGATTGTGCGCTCTTGGGCGTGGAGTTCGACGAGTGGCTTTCCCAAGCGTGGCTGGAAGAGGAAGGCCGGGTACAGGGAGCCATAGACACGCTGCGTGAGCGCGGGCGCGTCGCCGAGCGGGAAGGCGCGACGTGGTTTGTCTCCAGTGACATCGGTGAAGACAAAGACAACGTGCTTGTGCGCAGCAACGGCGATCCCACGTACTTCGCTGCCGATATCGCGTATCACGATTACAAGCTAGAACGTGGCTTTACGAGTCTCATCGACGTCTGGGGCGCGGACCACCACGGTCACGTGCCGCGCGTAAGAGCCTCACTGGCCGCCCTCGGCCACGATCCTGAGCAACTCACGATTTTGCTGTACCAACTCGTGCGCGTGCTGCGGGGCGGCGCAGAAGTGCGCATGTCCAAGCGCACCGGCGACGTGGTGACCGTGCGCGAGGTGGTCGACGAGGTGGGCGTGGACGCGAGCCGCTACTTCCTGGTCGCCCGTTCGCCCGATACGGCCATGACCTTCGATCTGGACCTGGCGCAGGAGCAGTCCGACGAGAATCCGGTGTATTACATCCAATATGCCCACGCGCGCACGGCAAGTATTTTAGAACGCGCGCAACAGGAGGGGGTCGGCACGGGCGATACCGACCTTGACCTCTTGCAGCATCCGGCGGAGCTTGCACTGCTGCGCCTCATGATCCGCTTGCCGGAACTCGTAGAAGACGTGGCCATGCAGCATGCGCCGCACCGGCTGGCGTTCTTTGCCCAGGAATTGGCAGCGCTCTTCCATGCCTTCTACCGCGACTGCCGCGTCATCGACCCTGACAACGTCGTGCTCTCGAGTGCGCGTCTGCAGCTTGTGCATGCGGCCAAGCTGGTGCTGGCGCGCTGCCTGAGCCTGATGGGAATGTCCGCGCCGGACCACATGTAGGCTGCCGCTGATACCTTGTGGCGCGCGATACCTCTTAGCGGGTGTGTGAAAAGAGTATCCGTTCATCCTTCGACAGGCTCAGGACGAACGGATACTGGCCCTTCCGACGGATTCCTTCCGACGGAGTCTTGATTCTTCCGTTCGTGGTGAGCCTGTCGAACCATGAACGGCGATTGGCTGAGAACTTCTCACACACCCTCTTAGGCAACCTCCGCGAGCAATTCAACCTCTTTTAGTCGTAGCGCGGGGGCTTGTCCCCCGCCTCTTGGCGCCAGAGCAAACACGATCCCGGGCAAGCTCTTAGGCGACTTCCTCCAGCACAGCGGCCACGTGCCAGAAAAGATTCCACACCTCGCGCAGGAAAATGAGCTGGTTGGCGTCATTGGTTGGATAGAGATGCGCAAAGAGTACAAATGACCGGAACACCACAGTTGTGTGCTCCCTGGCGGCCTCCGCAAGGAGAAGGGACTCACTGTAAGGCAGGAAAGCGTCGGCATGGTCGTGGGCGATGTAGAGCCGAGCGCGCACGTCCTTCATAACTGTGGAGGGTGAGATGTCCCGCAGCCAGCCCACGAGCGCCGGGTCTTCGGCCAGGATCGCCTGAGTGCGGCGGGGGTCTTGGTTTTCGTAGAGAGCGATGAGAGTCCGGCCCCGCTGGGATAGCGTGTCCGGCGGCTTGGCTGCGCCGGCCAGCGCCGCGCTGAGGATTGCTCGCTCCGACTCGCTCGTGACGGTAGCCAACAGCGCATGTTGAAATAGGTTGGCGGCGAGCGGATCGGGCACCCACGACTCTGCTTCACCACGGACGAGTACGTGCTCCGTCGTCACGGCGCCCAGCACATTGGCCGCGTCGAAGTAGCCGCCAAAACTATGCACGAAAGCGATGTTGTCACGTATGCGAAGGTCGGCTGCCGCCCGCAGCGCCAGGCCTGCCCCGACCGAGAAACCAAGTATGCCAATGCGCTCCCCATCGACCTCAGGCCGCCCGTGCAGAAAGCGTACCGCCTGAACGATTCCTTCGATTTCGCTGGTGTCGATGATGCCGGCTTCCATGCGGCTCGATTGGTGGACAAGCACGACAATGCCCTGCTTTGCCAAGCCGCGTACAAGCGCCTGGGCATAGGGATCGTCCGCAGGCGACGCGATGCCTAAGTAAATCAGAATCGCCCCATACGGGCCTGCACCCGACGGCAAGTAAAGATCGCCGCTCAAGGCCGGGTCTGCCCCGCCATACACGGTGTGTTCTTCACGAATGGGCTCGCCTATGAGGCTAAGCGGCTTGATAGGGATCTGCGGCAACACCTCCGTGAGCAGCAGCGCCGACTTGAAGATCGACCGCTCCTGCGCCGAGGTAAGGCAGCTTGTTGTGAGCAAGCCGAAGATGAGAAAAAGGAGGCTGATCCGGCGGAGCATGCGCATGGATTTGCTAGGTGTCTTCCGGCAATTACGTATGGGTTTCGCATCCGATGTGGTTACGTCTTCATTGTATGACAACGACACGAACACAGACACGCGCCCAAGCGAACAATGGGCGGATTCCTCTTTTTATTACCTTTGGCAAGCTCAGACCCAACGGGCGGCGTATCGGGCTTGGGGAGTTGTCCGGGAGATGATTCATGATCGACTTCAACCTGCCGCCGGCGCCAATCCTGCAGCAAGAATTCCGGCTACTGCACGTCACTTCAGCCTGACGAAGGGCGGGAACGCGGGGCCGCTTAACCTTGACTGGCACGTGGATTTCGCCTATACTCAAAATGAGTTGCCTGTGTCGCACAGACAGGCATGGCGCATTCGTCTAGAGGCCAAGGACACCGCCCTCTCAAGGCGGAGATCACGGGTTCGAATCCCGTATGCGCTACCAAACATGAATGCACGGCAGGGCGGGGAAGTGTACGTGAAGGCAGAGCAGGCGTTCGCTCGGAGCCCGTCGCAGGACCGAACAACTGAAGGCCGTTCATGGATCGACAGGGCCTGTGCTGAGCCTGCTGAAGCTCGCACTACGTATCGTTTACCAAGAGCGAGGTATTGGCCGTCTGGAGGAAAGTCTGTTATGGACAGTGGGGTATTGGAGATACGGAGCAGATTGCAGGAACAGTAGTGGGAGTGCCGCGTGTGCTTGCACGCGCAGCTACCGCTTTGCAGACCGTAGAGAGTGCGATGAGACCGCTTTCGTCAGGAGATGAGAGCGGGTCTTTTGTTGTTCGGATCGGATGTCTTGGCGCAGGACAGCATTTAAGTGAGTAGAGAGGGAAGCTCGAGGATGGCAGAGGCGAAACCAAGAATTCAACCGCGGCGCGCGATGGACAAGACCTACAACCCGGCGCCTGTGGAAGCGCGCTGGTATCCCTTCTGGGAGAACGGCGGCTACTTTGCGCCGCAACCCAACGCTGCAGGCGAGCCGTTCACAGTCATCATGCCGCCGCCAAACGTTACCGGTGAGCTTCACCTCGGCCACGCGCTTACGGCAGCCATCGAGGACGTGCTCGTGCGCTGGCATCGCATGCGCGGCGACGCCACCCTCTGGGTGCCCGGCACCGATCACGCGGGCATTGCGACGCAGGTGGTGGTGGAGCGTCTACTGCAGGAAGAGGGTACTTCAAAGCAAGAGTTGGGCCGCACGAAATTCGAGGCGCGGGTGTGGAAATGGGTGCAGAAGTACGGCCATATCATCGACGACCAGCATCGCCGCCTTGGGGCTTCCTGCGATTGGTCGCGGGACACGTTCACACTCGATCTAGGCCCGGCCCGCGCCGTGCGCACCACGTTCGTGCGGCTCTATCACAAGGGTCTCATCTACCGGGGGGAACGCATCACCAACTGGTGCCCCCGCTGCGCCACCGCGCTCTCCGATCTTGAGGTCGCCCACGAGGAAGAAGACGGACACCTCTGGCACATTTCGTATCCGCTTGTGGATGACGAATCCGCCGCAATTACCGTTGCGACCACGCGGCCGGAGACCATGCTCGGCGACACTGCCGTTGCCGTGAATCCGGACGACCCGCGCTACCGGCATCTTCTTGGCAGGGAGGTCTTTCTCCCATTAACTGATAGAAAAATCCCAATTATTGCCGATGCAGCGGTGGAAGCGGAGTTTGGCGCCGGAGCGCTGAAGGTGACCCCGTCGCACGACATAGCGGACTTCGAGATCGGGCAACGTCACGGGCTGGAATTCATCAACGTGTTGAACCTCGATGCCACGATGAATGAGAACGCCGGCGCCGCCTACGCGGGCATGGACCGCTACGCCTGCCGCGAGACGGTCGTGCGCGAACTCGAAGCACAGGGGCGTTTGGTGAAGATCGAGGCGCATCGCCATGCCATCGGCCACTGCACCCGGTGCGACATAATCGTTGAACCGCTGGTGAGCAGGCAATGGTGGCTGGAAACAAAGCCGCTCGCGGAGCCGGCCATCGAGGCGGTGCGCAGCGGCCGGATTCGCATTCTGCCGGAGCACTTCGAGCGCATCTACTTCAACTGGATGGAGAATATCCGCGATTGGTGCATCTCGCGCCAACTCTGGTGGGGACACCGTATTCCCGTGTGGTATTGCGACCCCTGTGGGACCATCGAGGTGCCGCCGGTGGACGAGCCCATGCGCAATCCGGAGACGTGCGCCGAGTGTAGAGGCACGCTGCGGCAGGACCCGGACGTTCTCGACACCTGGTTTAGCTCCGCGCTATGGCCGCACTCCACGTTGGGGTGGCCCGACGATACGGAGGACCTGCGCACGTTCTACCCCACCACGGTCATGGAGACCGGCCACGATATCCTCTTCTTCTGGGTGGCCCGCATGATCATGATGGGTATCGAGAACATGGGCGACATTCCCTTCAGCACCGTGTATTTGCACGGACTCATCCGGGACGTGGCAGGCCAGAAGATGAGCAAGACGCGCGGGAACGTGATAAATCCGCTCATCATGGTCGAAGAGTACGGCGCGGACGCGCTGCGCTTTGCCTTGGTCACCGGCACCACTGCGGGCAACGACATGCGCTTCACCACGGAGCGCATTCAGGCGGCGCGGAATTTTGCCAACAAGCTCTGGAACGCGAGCCGCTTCGTGCTGAGCGGCCGTCCCGCTGTGTCGGCAACCGCAGCGCCGGAGCCGGACCCGTCTCAGCTTTCGCTCGTGGACCGTTGGATCATCAGCCGCCGCAACCACACCATTGCGGAGGTCTCGCGGCAACTTGAACAATTCCATCTCGGCGAGGCCGGACGTTCGCTCCAGGAGTTCGTCTGGGGTGAGTTCTGCGACTGGTACATCGAAGCCAGCAAGGTGAGTCTCTACGGCGATGATCCCGACGCCAAAGCGGTGACCCAGAGCGTGCTGGAGCATACGCTTGCCGTGATTCTGCGGCTGCTGCATCCCTTCATGCCGTTCGTCACGGAGGAGATATGGCAATATCTGCATGCGGAGAATGGTGCGGACGGCGGCACGAGCCTCATCGTCGCACCGTGGCCGGAAGCCGGCGAGCGCGATCGAGAAGCTGAAGATTTCTTTAGCGAACTCATCGAGGCCATACGGGGCGTGCGCAATGTCCGGGCCGAATATGACGTGGAACCTGGACGCTATGTTCCCGCGACGATCGCGGCCGGTGTGCACAGCGACGCGGTGGCGGCACACACTGCCGTAATCGAGTTGCTAGGCCGCGTGCGGCCCCTCTCGGTCCACGCAGCGCTCGCGGAGAAGCCGGATAAGGCCGTGTCGGTCCTCACCAGCCGCTTGGCGGTCTACGTGCCTCTTGCCGGACTCCGCGACGTGGCGCAAGAACGCCAACGGCTGCAAAAGGAAGAAGAGAGCTTGCGCACGAATCTGGAACGCACGCGCGGCCTGTTGGCAAACGACAACTTTACGAGCAGAGCGCCCGTGCCGGTTGTGGCCAAGGAGCGTGAGAAGCTGGCAGACCTGGAGTTGCGCGTGCAGCGGATCGCCGAACGGTTGGCGGGGCTCTCGTGAGAGCGTGCAAGACACATGCGAGGCCTGTGCGCGGTGAGCGTGTCAGCCGTCCGTGCTGCGCTTGCCTACCCTGCGCTTGAGGGTCGGTGTAGGCCCGGTGGCGGCGTTTACGGGCGCACTGCACGCGTGCCAATGTCATGGGATGGCCTTCGACAAGCTCAGGCCGAACGGGTCGGGCGTCCCAAAGCTCCAGCGGGTTGGGCGTTCTAGGGCTCCAGCGGGTCGGTCGCTCCATGGCTCTAACAGGTTGGGCGTTCCAGAGCTCTAGCGGGTAGCAACGCTGCAATGGGCAGCAAATGCATAGCCCCTTGCACTGAAGCCTGTGATACTCTGGGTGGAAGGGCTAGTGTTGCCAACGCCGGTTGGAAACCTGCGCAACGATGCTCGAGCCGGCGCACTTTAGATTTGGTAGACGGTATACTTCTGGGATACTTGCATAAAGCAGGTTCAAAAAAACTGCTTCTGACAAACAGTAGAGGATTTAGCTATTTCTATGATTACGTTAGTTTGGAACGACGTGGCGGCGACGCAACTCACTATGGCTGCGCAAGAGGCGCAACGACTGGCGGATGCGAATTCTGAGAAAGAGGCGCAGAGTTGGGCCCGCGCCGCGGTTACGGCGGCCGCTGCCGTCGACCCTGTGGAAAGCGATTTTGCTCCCTTCCAAGCGTTCGCCGACGCCATGCTGGCAGCGGGAGATGAGCAACTCGTTAAGGAAGCGGCCGACTCTCTCACAAAACACCCACAAGCGCTGTTCGCCCTGGCTACCGCCGCCCGCGGGAAGAAGTGGGAAGACCTTGCCAGCTCCATCATGGCGCGCTGCCTCGTGCAAACGGGCGCTTTGGCTTGGCCGGATGAGTTTCCTTACCAGCAGGAGTGGAGGCAGCAGTTCCAGGAGCAGTTGGTCGGCACGCTGCTGAAAGTGTGGAAGAAGCGCGCCACGCGGAACATAGCCAAGGAAGCGGTGGCGCTCATCACGGCGTCCGATGACCTAGACACAAAGCAAGTGGAAGAAAAACTCAAAGCGCTGCTCACTCCTGCCGATTTGTGGACGACTCCGGTCCGGCGCGGCAGGCCGGCGCGCGGCAGGCAGGCGGCCTCCGGTCGCTCCCGCAGCGGACCCCGCCGCCAGGCAGCCACCAATCGGCCACAGCGGTCGAGCTCCCGCTCGCGGGCCCCCCGGAAGCCTGAGGGCGAAGCCAGCTAACGAAAAAACGCGCCGAGAGTGCACTTTGATAGTGGGAACCGCAGGCTGTCTCGGCCCAAGCAAGCGCGCATAGCTCCCACCGGCCGCATGCAGCAGTGTGCGCCAGTGGGCAAGGATGCCACGTCTTGCTCAGGGGGCCCTAACCTTGTTTGCCGGTCATTGCGCGACATGCGGCATGTGACCGCCTAGGACCTTCACCCGCTTCTCGCAGCATGGCAACCATCATCACCCTCACCACTGACTTCGGCACCGCCGACGGGTTCGTGGGCGCAATGAAAGGCGTGATCCTCAGCCTCGCGCCGCAAGCGACTGTCGTTGACCTCACGCACGAGATCCCCCCACACGACGTGCGCGCGGGGACGTTTGCGCTCGAAACGGCCGTTCCCTACTTTCCGCCGGACTGCATCCACGTGGTCGTGGTTGACCCGGGCGTCGGCGGCGAGCGGGCGGCGCTGCTCGTCGCAACCGACCGGGGGCGGTTTCTGGCGCCGGACAACGGTGTGTTGACAAGTGTCGTTGACGATGATGAGGACGCCACTATCTATGCGCTGGACAGACCCGAATTCTGGCGGCCGCGGGTGAGCGGCACGTTTCACGGACGCGACGTCTTTGCGCCGGTAGCCGCCCACCTCGCGCTCGGCGTGCGCCCGGACACGCTCGGCACGCCGTGGTCCGGTATGATGCGCCTGCCGTGGCCGCGGCCCTGGCAATGCGGTGACGAGATTAGGGGTGAAGTGATTCACATCGACCGTTTCGGAAACTTGATTACTAACCTGCGCACCGAGGACCTTGGCCCGAAACCACAGCGCGCGCATTTTCGCGTGCGCGATTTCATGATTGCCGGGATTACGCCGCACTATGCCGCCGGTGATGGCATTATGGTCTTGGTGAACAGCGGCGGGCGTGTCGAAGTCGCCTTGCCCGGCGCGAACGCCGCGCGTACGCTGCAAATTGGCATCGGCGCGGAGATTCGCGTTACACAAACCTGATGAGCAGGCAATTCATTACGGTGGAGTGCGAGGAAGAGCGGATTCTTGCAAGGAGGCAGCACGTGAGCACACGCACGCCCGAGCGGTCAAGAGCGCTAGCTGAGCGCAATGATGAATTCTTGGCGTACTTGGCAGACTGGCACGCCGATCTGGAACCGTTAAACCTGGAATCGGACTGGGCCGCACACGGGGTCGCAGCAAGCAACGTCGCTGTATTCGTGGTAGACATGGTCAACGGCTTCTGTCATGAAGGGCCGCTGGCAGGGGAACGAGTCCAGGGGCTCATCGCCCCGGTGCGCGCGGCGGTCGCGCGCTGCTATGGGCTGGGCGTGCGGCACTTTCTCTTGCCGCAGGACGCCCACGAATCCGATGCCCTCGAATTTGCGCAGTTCGGTCCGCATTGCGTGGCGGGACAAAGCGAATCAGCCACCATCCCCGAACTCGCCGGCTTGCCCGCCGCCGCTTACTTTACGGTCGTTGCAAAAAACTCCCTACATCCGGCCTACGGCACCGAGCTTGAGGCATGGCTCGCGCAGCGGCCTGAGGTGCGGTACTTTGTGATCAGCGGCGACTGCACCGACCTCTGCGTCTACCAGACCGCGCTGTACTTGCGCCTCACCGCCAACGCGGCCCAACGCGAATGCCAGGTGGTTGTCCCGGAGAATTGCGTGCAGACCTATGACTTGCCTGTAGCTGCCGCCCAAACCATCGGCGCAATGCCCCACGCTGGCGACGTGATGCACCTTGTATTCCTCTATAGCATGGCGCTAAACGGCGTCCGCATCGTGAAAGCAGTAGAATAAGAGCATGTGTCCCGTGCTAGGCCTGCGGGAACAGCCAAATTGCTTAGGCGTAACCAAGATACGCGTAACCAAGAGCCGGAGAGGAAAGAGCGACCGTGAAATTGGTGCAATTCTATGATGCTGATTCGCACATTCGAGTAGGCGTGGTGCGCGACGGACAGGTAATCGACATTACCGACCCGGAGCGGGAACTCTCGACGACGCTCGATTACGTTGACGAAGCTCGGCGGCAACGCTGTTCGCTTGACGAGGTGATTGCAGAACGGCTTGCCGATTCATCAGGCAGCACGCACAGTTACGCCGAACTTCTGGAGGCGGACGAGCCGCGGCTTACTATGCCTCTCTTTCCTCCACAGGTGTGGGGCTGCGGCGTGACGTATCGGCGCAGCGCCGAATTCCGCGACGCGGACATGGAGGGGCCGCTGGGCATCTACGACAAGGTGTACCAATCGGACCGGCCGGAGATTTTCTATAAGGGGGATACGCAGCATTGTGCGGGGCCGAACGAGCCCATCGGCATCCGCGTCGATTCCTCGTTTACGGCGCCCGAACCGGAGTTAGCCTACGTGCTGGGCTTTGACAATGAGATTGTCGGGTACACTATCTGCGATGACGTATCGGCCTGGGACATCGAGCGTGAGAATCCCCTCTACCTGCCGCAGTCCAAGATCTTTCTGGGATGCACGGCACTGGGGCCTACGCTGGTCACGGCGGGGGAACTCACCGACCCCTATAACCTGGAGATTACGGCTCGCATCCGCCGTAACGGTGAGGTGATTTTCTCGGGATCGGCAAATACAGACCAAATCCGCCACCCGTTTGAGACGCTGACCGCCTTTCTCATTCGCAACAACCCCGTGCCCGTGGGCACAGTGGTGAGCACGGGCACGGGCATCATCGTGACGGAAGACGCAGCGCTCCAAGCCGGCGACGTCGTGGAGATCGAGGTCGACGAAATCGGACTACTCTCAACGCCTGTGCGCCAACTTTCCGCTGAGGAATAGCCAAACGCGACAGTTGCCGCCGTAGAGAAGGCCGCCGCCTACGCTGGGTCGTCCGGCCCTTCCTTGCGTCCGCTGACATAGAACCATACCGCATACGCCACGGCGCAAGCTATGAGGACGGCGCCGACTCCCACTTCGTCCCACACGCCCAGCGCGCCATGTTCCAAATGCGCCGGCATTGCTGAAAGTGGGGCTGCTGTCGCAAGCCTGCCCAGGCGAAGACTCCTGCCGCAGTGTCTCGCGGACCGCGTCGATCGGCTAAAGTATCGCAAGCGCCCGGCTCGCATTGTTCCTATTTCACATACCTCCCGCTGACACTTCCGACCACGCGTGCGCACGTCGTGTTCCTACCCCAAGATCGTGCCGCGCATCTCCATGGGCTGCGTCATCAGCCAGGCGCCCGCAAAGAACAGCATGACGATGAGCGCCGCCCACGGTAAGAGCGCGCGCACGGCGCGGGCCACAGTGGGTTGTTGTTCTCTTGCAATTCGGTAACCGACGGTCAGCGAAACCAGCATGCCCAGCTCCAGCAGCAGGAGTTCCAGCGGCGCCAGCCAGGACTCTGGGATAATTGCGGCCAGTTCCCAGCGTGGGTCGCCGAGTATTGGAATGCCAAAGTCGGCGAAAAAACTCTGCAAGACGGGAATTACGGTCAAGGCGCCAATGAGGAAGTGAAAGCCATAATGCGCGAGCCACATGCCAAAGCCAATGGGCACAAGGGCAAAGCTGTAGCGCGTCACTGTTGCGCCCAGCGGCTCGTCACCGGCGACGAGGGCGCGGCTGGCCCAGGCAGCAGACGCTACCGCCACGAAGGGAATCGCCACGAGTCCCACAACAAAGACTACCCCCAGGACCAGTGGCTCGCTGCGGACGCCAAGCACATTCGCGAGCCACTGCTCCAAAGCATAGACCGGCGCCACCATTCCGAACGCGTTCACGAATGCCGCGAACACAAGCACAATCACCAAGGCAGCTACGTCCGTCCTGTTTACCAGCGTGCCCACACCGGAGCGCCACGTATCCAGGCGGCGAAATTCGCTGGTGGGAGCGCGCAGCCGGATGCCGACGTTGTCATACGGGCAAGCTTGGATGCAGTCCAGGCAGAACGTGCAGTCCATGTTCCCGACTTTGCGTTCTTGGAAGAGCCATAGCTCGCAGCCTGACTGCACAAGCTCAAGCCCGGTCGGAGCGCTTACTTCTCTCCCTGCTTGAGAAGGAGCCTGGAGCAGGTGCGGCACAGCCGCTTGACGTTGCTGCTCCCTGGCAGATAGATTCCCGCTTTCGCGGGAATGACGGAGTAGTTGCCGTTCTACCCCCGGGAAGGGCTGTTCCGTATTGACTGTATTCCCGCTTTCACTGGAATAACCCAGCGCAGGATCATTGCCGGGAATCTCCCCTGCAGCGGCCTCGGCATCATCCTGGTCCGCAATGGCAGAATCCCCTCTCCCTCGAGGGAGAGGGTTAGGGTGAGGGTGATTCTTTGGCTGTGGCAACGGGCGATAGCGCCCTCTTATGCAGTCCTTTGTCGTGCACGAGCCGCAGAGTGCAGGCTGGCGCACCTTGATCTCCAGCGGCGACACCATGCTATTAACGAAGTGGAATTGTCCGATGGGACAGACGTACTTGCAGAAGGCCGCACCCTTGAAGATGCCGTCTATGGCAAAGGCGGCGGCAAAGTAGGTGAGCGCCACCCACGCGGTGAGCCAGGGGCTTGCCCACAGGTCGAAAGCCTCGTACGCCCAGAAGAAGACAAGAAGCACGCCAATCGCCAGCCACTTGCTGCGTATGACTTTTGGCCAGGGACGGTTTGCGGGGAAGAGTTTCTTGGCAAGACGGCGCGGCAGCATGAAGGGGCAGGCCATGCAGAAGAGGTTGCCGGCGATGAGCAGAGCCAGCACCACAAGTCCGCGCCAGTGCACCCAAGGCAGTACCCCCGCGACGTTCTTCGGCGCAAGCTGAGGACCCCAGAACCCGTCATAGAGGATAAGCGCCGACACAGCCAGCAGTACTGCCTGCATGGACGTACGGGCGTGCTTCCAGCGCAGAAAGCCCCCGATTACGGGTACGTTGAGCAGATCGCGTTGCCGCGACTGCTGGGTCCGCAGCGCTGCCACGCCTAATTGCCTTCCCGCGACGAATCTTTGGAATTCATGTCCATATTCATCTCGCCTTGCACGCCTTTGACGTCGACGCGTTGCTGTACCGTCGCGCCGTCGGCAAGCGTCGCGTGCACGATGATGACCCAATCGCCGCCCATTGTAAACTTGAAGTCTTGGGTGGCATATTTGCCCTCACCCAGGGCCTCCGTCGCCACGATGACCGGTTGCATACCGGCATGAGTCATGACGCCTTCCACTTCGATGGTCGCACCCTCGATCGGATTGCCGTCTGCATCGCGGATTTCCAGGGTGAGTACGGCGTCACCCACTGTCGCCGGGTCCGGCGACACGGAGACGATAGTTACGTCAAGTGCGCCGCTCTCTTGACCGCGCGGGCCGCACGCAGTAATTGCAAGCACACCCAGCAGCGCCAGCACAACGACAATTGCTGGGCGCGCGCGAACTGCAACTACATCATGGATGGAACGATTCACGACACCTCCCCCTTCATGGTAGCAATGAACCGTCGTGGCTGCGCGAAGCGCGTGCAATGGCAGCATTCGCGTTGCCATCACGCTCAACCGTCACGCGGTGTCGAAGCGAGCCCGGCATAGCAAATCAATTGCGCCGCGCCGCCTAGGGCTTGGAGAGTGCCTCAATGCGTAGCATGAAAGGCAAGGGGCCGGCGCGTTGCATGAAGGTTGGGAATGCCATTTTCGCGCAAGGACTCTCAGCCTCAGGAGACCTTTGCGTAACTTCAGCCAGCGGCGCAAGAATTACTCCCTCTCCCGCCGGGAGAGGGCCGGGGTGAGGGGATTTCTGCTTGTCCTGCCCTTATCTACCTCAAAGACCTATACGGAAGTGTGCAAAATTGGTGAAAATGGCCCGGATTGCGGGAATCCCCCCCCCTCACCCCCGTATCACGTACGGGGCAGGCTCTAACCCTCTCCCGCCGGGAGAGGGGACTTTCTCACTCCGGCAAGGGTTATGCAAAGGTCTCTCGTGGGAGAGGGCGTACCTCATTCTCCCTCGGCCGTAGTTATGCAAAGGTCTCCGCCGGGAGAGTCCAGATAGCAGGAAAGGCAAGAGGTAATGCAGGCGGCCGCACATTGACACTAACGGACACGCGTGTGCGTGGTTCAATTGCCGGTCGCGCCATACATTTTCTAGGACTCCTAGCCCTATTGCTCCGGTCGCAGGACGAGCGCCGCCGCGCCAAGGATGCCGGCGTGTTCGCTTTCGCCGGCGAGGCGGATAAAAGACTCAATGTCGGGATGTTCGCTGCCGGCAAGGCGTTGAAACCACGCGCGGATCCCCTGAATCAAGCGGCCGCCATCCTGCATCACGCCTCCGGCGAAGACTATACACTCCGGCGCAAAGAGCTGCCGGCAAATCTGGCAGCCGATGGCAAGCCAGCGCGCCGTATCGTCGCGTACTCCCTGCATCACCGGATCGCCCGCTTCAGCGGCGTCGTGCACCGTGAAGCTTGTCAAGCTATCAATGTTCCCACCGGTGAGACGATGGACTATGTCCGTTGGTTCGGCAGCAGCCGCCAACCTGCCGCGGCGCGCGATGCCGGGTCCGGCAGCGAGCGATTCCAAACAGCCGTTGACGCCGCAGTTGCAGAGCGGGCCGCCCGGATTCACGAGGATGTGACCGATTTCCCCCGCGGCCCCGCTGCCTCGCACCACCCGTCCGGCCTCGATGATGCCGCCGCCAATGCCGGTACCGACGGTAACGTACACCAGGTTTTCCATACCTTTGCACGAGCCAAACGCATATTCGCCCCACGCGCCAGCGTTGGCATCGTTGGCAATGATTCCCGGCAGGCCGTACCGGTCCTGCAGCAGCGCAACGAGCGGCAGATTCTTCCAGCCAACGTTGACTGCCGAAACAGCGATGCCTTGATCCCGGTCCACGGTGCCGGGGACAGCGACACCGATGGCGCTTGGCCGCTCCGCCGCCCGGGCGAGCAGGCCGTCTACCACCACGCAGATACTCTCGATGATTGTCTCGTGGGAATCCTTGACGATAGGCGCGCGGCCATGGGCCAGAATGGCGCCATCGTGGTCGACTATGCCGGCAGCGACTTTCGTGCCGCCAATGTCAATACCGATACCGGTCATTGCGCTTGCCCTGCTGAGAACTCCGGATTACGATACGCAATCTTGCCCCCCACGAGCGTCAGCATAACGCCAAAATCCTGAGAGAGCACGGCGATGTCGGCATCCGCGCCGGGGCAAATGGCGCCTTTCGTCTTGCCCAAACCGAGTTGGCGGGCAGGCACCGCGCTTGCCATGGCAAGCGCGTGCGGCAAGGGAATGCCGGCCTCCACATAGACCTTGACGTTGCGATTCAGCGACGACGCGCTCCCCGTGATCGTGCCATCGTCTCGTGTGCCAAGTACCTCAGAAACTGTTACCGTGACGCCGCTCGCCCGCTGATAGACGCCCGCCGGCAAACCGGAAAACTCCACGCCGTCGGTAACAAGCGCGACGCGCTCCCAGCCTTTCGCGGCGATAAGCAGTTTGCCTGCCTCCGGGTCAACGTGCACACCATCGCCAATCAACTCGGCGGTGATTTGCGGGTGCGCCATCACACCGCCGACGGCGCCGGGATCACGGTGGTGGAGCGGGCGCATCGCATTGAAGGTATGTGTCGCCTGGCGTACCCCGCTGGCGACTGCTGCCGCCACCTGGGCGAACGTGGCGTCGGAGTGGCCGATGGAGGGAACAATGCCCATAGAGGCGAGGCGTTCTACCAACCCTAAGCCCCCTTCACGCTCCGGTGCGACAGTCATGACCTTTATCATCCCTTGCGCTATGTCTTGCAGCGCAGAGACCTCGTCTCTATCGGGTGTACGCATGAGTTCAATGCGCATGGCGCCCGGACGGTCGGGACTGAGATAGGGCCCCTCCATGTGCACGCCGAGAAGCTGTGATCCGACGGGCGAAGTCGCTGCATCCACAATTGTGCGCAACGCCGCCACCGTATGCTCCCACGCCGCGGTGCCCACCGTGGCCAGCAGTCCCGTCGTGCCCGTCTCCGCGCGGTACGCACAAATCTTGTGGATATCTTCGACCGACGTCGTGCTGAACGACGCCCCTAACGCCCCATGCACGTGCATATCGATGAAGCCGGGACAGACGATGCAGTCCGACACGTCAATCGTCTCTGCGGCTCCGTCGCCAGCGACAATTGCATCAGCGGGGACTACGCGCGCGATGCGGTCCTCGTCAATGACGACGCTCGTCTGCGCGAGCTTCTGCAGAGGGGTAAAGACGGTTCCGCCGGCCAGGACAATCATGCAGATTCCCTTCGCTGTGTCTGAACTCATCGTACGGGGCAGTTGGGGCGGCGTCAATGTATACTAGAGTGACGCGCAATTGGCTGGAGATGAATGAGGAGAGTGCAATGGGAACAAGAGTGCGGGTTGGCGTAATCGGAGCCGGCGGCATTGCCCGCGGCGCCCACTTGCCGGGATACGCAAAGATCCCCGAAGAAGCTACTGTCGTTGCCATTAGCGAAATTGACGAACCGCGTGCCCAGCAGGTCGCGGACGAATTTGGAATAGCCCGGGTCTACGCCGACTTCAACGAGATGCTCGCGCACGAAGAGCTCGACCTGGTCAGCGTCTGCACGCCGCCGTTCATGCACTGTGCAGCGAGCGTCGCCGCACTGAATGCAGGCGTAAACGTCATTTGCGAAAAGCCGATGGCGATGAATGCCGCTGAGGGCGAAGAGATGATCGCCGCAGCTCAGCAGAATGACAAAATGCTTACGATCGGCTTCCAGTCCCGCTATGGCGAACGCGCACAGTTTCTCAAGCACCTCATCGAGCAGGGCGAGTTGGGCGACATCTATTTCGCGCGCGTGCTGGCCTTGCGGCGGCGCGGCATTCCCTGGTGGGGCGTGTTCGTGGAAAAAGACAAGAACGGCGGCGGCCCTTTGATCGACATCGGCGTGCACACGCTCGATCTCACGCTGTGGCTCATGGGACACCCCACGCCGACTGCGGTTAGTGGCGCTGTTTTCACCAAGCTAGCCAAGCGCCCCGGCTTGTTTACCCGTGGGAGAACCGCCGACCAAGACCGGTATACCGTGGAGGACTTCGCCACGGCGCAGATCCGCTTCGACACCGGCGCCGTCATCAATCTGGAGACGAGTTGGGCGCTAAATATCGAAAATGAAGTGAATGCATACATCTGCGGCACTGAAGGCGGCGCCACGCTGCGCCCGCTGAAGATCCTCAAAGAGGTGCCCAACGTCGGACTGCTGGACTGCACGCCCGCCCATGAAGAAGGCAGAGAACACAATCACGCAGGCCAATTCGCTCAGGTAGTAAAGAACGTGAAAGAGGGCACGCCGCCACTGGTGAAAGCCGAAGAGGCGCTGGTGGTGCAGCGCATCGTGGACGCGATCTATGAGTCGGGCGAGACCGGCCGGATGGTCGCAATTGAATAGTGCCGGGCGCAGGCTGACGGCAAGGAGCATTCCACAAGCGGCACACACATCTGTTGCATGCGGCTGCTCTACACTGGGGCTCGCGCGGATTGCTCGCAACGGAAACGTAGCAGGCAATGACACGCAGCGCAATTGAGGATCAAGGCATATGGCTCGCTTGAAAGTTGTCGTAACCGGAGCCGCAGGCTACGTTGCTTCGCAACTGCTGCCCGCGTTTCGCGAACGGTATGATCTTGTCCTGCTCGATAGTCGGGACCGGACGCGCACGGGTGCGCTTGTGGAGGGTGTCGCCATAACCGACCTCTGTGACACTGACCGGGAAAGCTATCGCGCGTTCTTCACAGGGGCGGACGCCGTTGTGCACCTGGCCTTCAACTACAAGCCGGGGCACTCCATGAACGACGGCGACTACTATTCAGAGCGGTCAAACCTTGATCTGGCCTACCACGTCTATCAGACCAGTCTGGAAGAGGGAGTGGAGCGCGTGGTGGTTGCCAGCTCAAATCACGCCGCCGATTGGTACGAGCACCTGCTGCGGCAGCGCAAGCTGGAGATGCTGGATGAAACGGCGCCGCCGCTCTCAGACAACTACTACGGCTGGGCAAAGGCGTGTTACGAGCATCTGGGATTCCTCTTCGCCACCGGCGCCATGGGACGCGCGTTAGAAATCGTGCAAGTCCGGATAGGCGCGCCGCGGCCGATTCCCGCGAACAATGCATTGGAAGACTCAACCAGCTATAAACGCAACCTCGGCGCGTACCTCAGCCCGCGCGACTTGCAGCAGCTTTTTGTGAAGTCAATTGAGACTCCCAGCATTGAGAATGAACACGGCATTCCGTTCCAGATATTCTACGGCGTCTCCAATAATGCCCGTGCGTTCTGGAGCAATGCCAACGCGCGCAAGGTAATTGGCTACGCGCCGGAAGATGACTCGGAAGTCACCTTTGCCGACGACATTCGGCGGGTACTCGTCGATCGCGCGAGTAGCGGCAGGCTCTAGGCGGCGCAATTGGCCATGTCATCACGTTAGAGCTTGTCTTTCCGAGAGCAGCGTCGAACAGGGTTCGCGGAATCTGGGGTCTCCGTAGTGATGGTCCTTGTCGGTAGGCGTTCACGCCAATCTCGCGGTCGGTTTCCACAGACTTGGAATCTTACGTGCCGGTTGCCTTTTGCGCGCGCCGCTTCCTGCCGCGGCAACACCGTTCAAACAAGCGGCGGCCTCGCACTTACGCGCAGTTGACGCATACGTTACGATAATAGAGAGGAATCTTCTCTTTCTATCCCACGAACATCAGTAGTAATTCGGGATTCAGCAACATGGCAGCCCTACGACTTGTTAACACCGGCACCGCAGAACGGGCACAAGTAACCGACGTGCCCGCAATGAAGCAAATCATCGACTTTTACGCCAAGCAGAACCGCATGCTCTTCCGTTCGCTGGCGGAGCTCTACGGCGGCATCCGCGACTACGTGGTCTGGCGGCAGGAGGGCAAGGTAGCGGGCTGCTGCGCGCTGCACGTGATGTGGAAAGACCTCGCCGAGGTCCGTGGCCTGGCAGTATTGCCGGAGTACCAGGGGCAGGGCATCGGACGGCAGCTTGTTGATGCCTGTGTGGCGGAGGCGCGCGAACTAGGCATCAAGACCGTGTTCACGCTCACCTTGGAGCCCACGTTCTTTAGCAAGTGCGGGTTCCGGCAGGTAGAGCGGGATACACTTTCCATCAAGGTATGGCAGGAGTGCTACCGCTGTCCCAAGTTCTCGAAGTGCGACGAAATCGCCATGATACGCACGTTGCAGGAGTGACGGCGCCGGCCGACATTTTTCCAGCAGGAGAGGTCAGCAAGGCTGGGCGGAAACGTGCAGGAAATCGATGCAGCAATGTGTTAACATAGTAGGGACTATCAATCTGGTGATATACCGAGATGAGATAGGGTGAGAGTAGCGGAGAGAGACCAAAATAGGAGGTCTTGCATGCTTAGCGATAAGCGCATTTCACGGAGCCAGTTCTTGCGCGGTGGCGCGGTATTGGTCGGCGGCACGGCGTTGCTGGCTGCCTGCGCCCAGACCGGTGCGACTGGAATGGCCCCGGCAGAAGGCGCCGAGATGGCCGCAGAGGCGGAAAAGCCTGCGATGGCGGAGCCGACGGAAATCACCTTCCTGTGGCCCCATTATTCGGCCGGCAAGACCCGCTGGCTGGAGTGGATCCTGGAGACCTACAACGCCAAGGAGACCGGTGTCCATGTGAACACCCTGGACGTTGCCGGTAGTTTTGGCGGCAATCCCAGAACAAAGCTCCTCGCCACGGTGGCGGGCGGCGCGGCGCCGGACTTGGGCTGGTTTGGTGTGGGGCTACATCCCTTTGCCGGTATCTTGTACGACGCCAACGAGCTCCTCAAGGGCATGAAGTACGACATGAGCCAGCTCAACCCGACGCTGGTGAACGGTCTTACCTGGCAAGGCAAATTGATTGCGGCGCCGATCGGCATCAACACTACGGCGTGGTTCTACAACAAGGACCTCTTCGACAAGGCCGGCGTGCCCTATCCGCAAGATAGCGACACGTTTGAAGACCGCCTGGCGGCGGCGCAGAAGGTGTCCAACAGCCTGAGCACCGCCGATGATAAGATCTGGGGCGTGGCGACTATACATTACGTCGCTTACTGGATCGCGGGCATGTATCAGGGCTTCATGGACGATTCCGGTACCGAGGTTGTGGTGGACGGTCCGCTGGGACTCGAGTCGGTCCAATGGTGGCGTGACAACTGGGCGAAGTATGAAGTCGGCCCGCGCGCTGAGGACTACAACCGCCAAGAGGACGCGCAGTTCTTCAATTCATTCGCCAACGGCAAAGTCGCCATGTCTGTGTACGGCACGTGGGGCTTGGAGCCGATCCGGCGCCATGAAGCCGGCGTAAACTTCGACATCGTCGAGCAGCCGACGGCGGTTGGCGGCGGGGAGGAAGGCAAAGGCGCGTTCTTCGGCATCGAGGAGATCTTCACGGTAGCAACCACCAAGAAACTGGACGCCGCTGCCGAGTTCCTCTCCTTCCTCGTCGGGCCGGAGCACCTGAGTTGGACCGGCGGCCAGGGCAACATTATCCCGGCTATCAACTCGATAGCCGAGGAGGTCTTCGTCCCGTCAGCGGATTCTCCGGATCCGGCGAACCTGCTGGCCTTTGCGCGAGCAGCCGACTACGCCAAGCCGTACTTCCCGCATCCCCAGTACGGCCCGTTGCGGGACGCCTACGCCGCTGCGATGAGTCCGTGGTGGAGTGAAGAGGCAACAACCGCCAAGCAGGCCCTGGAAAAGGCGGAGGAAGACTGCCAAGTAATCGTGGACGACTGGAACGCCGCCAACCTGTAGGCTGGTTGTTTCATAGACCGTCCACCACGTAACCGGTAGAGAAACGGAAGAACCCGGAGAGTGTGCAACTCTCCGGGTTCTCACATTGTGTGCACGTATGCTGCGAACCATTCGCCTCTGCAATTGCAGCTTGACCAGTTCGCGCAAAAGAGCGGGGGACAAGCCCCCGCTCTACCGTATTTTGACCTATCCGCCGTCTGTTCGTTAGTTGGGCAGGAATTGCGTCAGTAAGAAGGCGACGATCACCACCTGCACGCCCGCGGCCGCGAACACCATCGCGCCCAAGCGCAACGTCAAGTAATCCCGCAGGCGCAACTCAAATATCTCCAGGTTGACTGCGGTCGTCCGCGTAAATGATTCCAGTGCGACACTAGTTGCCTGGGCTTGCAATTCAGCTTTGGTCGCCCGCTCTAGCGCTTGTAGGTTTCCTCTAGCCGTTAGCGCCAATGCTTCCATGTCTACCTTTGTCGCCAAGGCGTCTTGCCCCACGCCCACCACGCGCACTATCGCTTCGGCTTTCTCCTCATCAAGACCCGCGCTCTGCAAGAGCTTAAAGGCTTCGTGGGTATCCATCATCGCCATCGGTCTCGCTCCACTCACTTGGTAGGTACGTTCCGTTCCTGCAGCTTTCGTCAATTGTACCAAGTTGTGCTGCCATGCCGCTCATTGCATTGCCCGCGGAGACTTAGCGCTAGGGATTCGGCATTTCCAACGTCTCACCGGTTTTCGCGGCTTCAATGGCCGTCAGGCACGCGATCGCGCTGCGCGCGCCTTCGCGTACGTCACAGAAGAGCGGAGTCTCATCCAAGAGGCTATCAACCACACTATCAACCTCAGCGGCGTATCCGTCCCGCGCAGTTTGCGGTGGTTCGGGCAACGGCACGCCCTTGAAGACATCCTTGCGGTGCACCTGGCCTCGCGCCACACTGGCTCCACTGCCGTGGAGTTCCAGGCCGTAGTCCCCGTCAAATGTATAGTTCGACGCCCAACACACGGTAATGCTGCCGGTGGCGCCGGAGGCAAAGCGGTATACCGCCGTGACCGATTCGTCGAGGGGGTTGCCCGTGCCGGGCATCGCCATCCCCCGGTTCTCCATCGCTTGCACCGCAACGATGTCTCCGGCGTACCAGCGCATCAGGTCCACCGGATGCACGCCCATCGTAAGCATCGGCGGCGAGTAGCTGTTCTGCGCTGTGTCTAGGAAATCAACACCTCTCCGCATGCTGCTCGTAAGATAGTGGGACCGGAGCGCATAGAGTGTGCCGAGTTCTCCCGCGTCCACCATCTCTTTGATCATGCGGAAGTACGGCCTTGTGCGCAGCACGTGTCCAACCGCCATGCGCGTTGTCGCGCGGTCGGCGCGCTTCACGACTTCGAGGCAGTCTTCGATGCTGGTGGCCATGGGCTTCTCCACGAACACGTGCTTGGCGGCGTCGAGCGCGGCCAGCGTAAAGGGCGCGTGGAGTTTGTCAGGTCCATGAATTGACACCAAGTCGACCGCATCGTGTTGCAGCAGTGGCGCTATATCTGCGCAACCGTGGGGCACCTGATACTTTTCCTGCAATGCTTGACGGTGATCCTCGCGAATGTCGCAGAGAGCGACCACTTCCACGCGTGGGTTGGTGGCGTACGCTTCTAAGAACCGGCCGCCGTTGCCGCCTACACCCACTATGCCGACCCGTAGCTTTGTGCTCACACGACCCTCCCTTTACTCCTCGGAATCGAACACTCTTTCAATTGGCCTCTGGTAATCACTCAGGTTGGCATCTGAAGTCACTCAGACGATGCCCTGGCGGCTTTGCTTAACTCTCCCTTTCAACCATGCCCTTCCCAACCGGCGTGTACAGCATCGTCGCATCAAATGTCACCGTATCCTACCGCCGCCAGGAACGCGCGGGCAATGACCGCATGGCCGGGCAAGTCGGGATGGATACGGTCCGCAGCCCAAACCGCGGGCGGCTGTGCCTCCATCGCTACATCGAAGGCGGCTTGGGTACGGACGAGAGTCGCGTCGTATTCCGCGGCGAGACGATGCACCACCTCGATATAGGAGTCGACATAGGCCCGGAAGTACATCCAACCGGCGGTGAGGAGCGCGCCCTCCCGCGCGCCGCTGGCCCGCAGAGCGCCGAATTGCTGCTGGACTTCCGCCAGGCTCATACCTGATTTCGCTGCCGGATCGCCCTGCACCGCCGGAGCTATGACATACGGCTCCACTAGAACGAGCTTGCCGTTGGCAACTGCCGGAGTCTGCTGGAGCAGCGACCGGTAGGTTGCTTCGTACTCGTCGAGCCGCACGTGGTCTGCGAGATTGCCAATGATGAGACGCCCCACGTCGTTGATGCCGATCTTCACCGAGAGCCAGTCCGGCTCCTCACCGATCACATCCTCCTGCCAACGCGCCGCCAGGTCTCGTATGGTGTTGCCGCCAATGCCGCGGTTGACAATATCAAGCGCGCGTTCCGGATAGCGCGCATGGAGCAAAGCCCGCACAAGGCTCACGTAGCCCTTGCCATACGGCCCATCCTGCTCGGTGCGCCGCCCGCAATCGGTAATGCTATCGCCAATGAATACAATTTTCTCGCCTACCCCGAAGCAAATATCTCCCATGCATGCGCTCCTGAAGTTTTTTGTCTCGTCACACTATTTTTGCTGCGCCGCTATTGCGCATCGCAGCCGGGTGACTCTACGTTGACCTCGCGCAAGAGCACTCCCTACTTCACGAGGACAGGAAGCTCGGCCTCACCTGGCATTGTAAACTAACGCAGACGCCTGTTCTCTTCCCCTATCTTCCTTCTGACGCATGCGCCGCTCTTCAGGCTCCAGTTGGTTATCCATCACGTCTCTGCAACTGCCGTCCCAGCAAAACCGATCTTCTTGCAATTGACCGCGCTTGTGGAGCACCATATCATCAAAAGAGTAAGATAGTCAGCACCGAATGAAAGCGGATCATGGCAGAATTACCTACAGTGCCGAACCACTTCCGTTACTGCCCCCGCTGCGGCCAAGCGCTGTCGCTGCGGCCGGACGGTGGGCGTCAACGCGCGACGTGCCAGGCGTGCGGCTTCATCCACTTCAGCACCTTCTCCCTTGGAGTGGGCGGCATTGTGGTGCGCGATAACAAGGTGCTGTTCATTCGGCGCGGTCAAGACCCCGGCAAGGGGCGTTGGACCATTCCGGGCGGCTACGTTGAGCAGGACGAGCCCTTCGAGGAAGCAGTGGTACGCGAACTCTTTGAGGAAACCAGCGTCCGCACGGAAGTACAAGGCGTGTTGGCGGCACGCAACAGTCTCAGTCAACGCGATAGCAACGTCTACATCGTCTTCACCCTCAAAGACCTCGGCGGCGGCCCCCAGTGTGACGGGGTGGAGGTCGATCGGGCTGAATTCCTGGCGTTCCACGAATTCGAAGCGCTGGCAGAACTTGCGCCGGTCAGCAAATATTTCGCGCAAATGGCGCTGGAGACCCCCGCCGCGCCACTCACCGCCTCTGAGTTTGCCGGCCAGACGAGCGGCTACGCCTACTCAATGTTCGACATCGCCGGGTTCAACCCCCATGCGCTGGACCTGGATTGAGGAGCGTGCGGCACGCCATAGATTGCGCGTGTAGGGTCGATCGCGTTTGTGCGCTGCCGCGGACAGTCGCGCCTAGTTGCCTCGCTGCGGGCGGTCGGTACGCACGTCGCGCTGGACGCCAACCACACCATTGACGCGCTCGATCTTGGCCATGAGATCGGACAGTCCGCCCACGCCGGTCACTTCTACCGTGAACCTAATTGTCGCCGCGCCGCCATCGGTATGGACACTGGCGGCGCTGATGTTGAATTTTTCTTCCGTCACAACAGTACTTATGTCGCGCAAGAGTCCCGGTCTATCCATGCACTCCGCGCGCAACGCAACCGGGTAGAGCGTCTGCTGCTTGCTCGTGCGCGACCAAGAAACACCCACGTTCGTGCCGGGCGGCCCGTCCTGGCGCAGGCGGCGACAGTCGCTGCGATGCACCTCCACACTGCCGTCAACCACGAAGCCCTTGATCTTGTCGTTCGCTTGCGGACTGCAGCACTGCGCCAAGTGGAGCGGCAAGTTCAGTGTGTCATGACTGATCACCTGGTCGCCCCAATCCACCGGCACCAGGCGCTCTTTGTCCTTCGCGCTATGCACGTTGCGGCAGTCCCGCCGGTGGACGGTAACACCCCGTCCGCGCGTAATATAACCGACAATGTGATCGCCGGGTAACGGCTTGCAGCACGTTGCCAGGCGGGTGAGCATGTTGCCTTCACCCATCACCTGCACGGTGCCCGTCGTCTTTTCGGTTCGCGGTTCTGTGGGCAGGATCGCAGGCTCGAACGCGGTCGGTTCCGGTTGTTCAACGGAACGGCTCAGGTTCGAGACCACTTGTTGCGTGGAAATCGCGCCGTAACCAATGGCCGCAAACAGGTCTTCCGCCGTGTTGAAGGTAAATGACTTGCACAATGTGCGTAGCCGTTCCTCATCCACGCTATTGAGATCGCCCTGTCCGAGCCGCCTGATCTCCTTGTCCAGCATCTCTCTCCCGCGCGCGACGTTCTCTGCTCGCTCCTGCTTTTTGAACCACTGGCGGATGCGCTCGCGCGTATGGCTGCTCTTGACGATGTTGATCCAGTCGCGGCTGGGGCCTTTCGGCGATTTGCTTACCTGAATGTCTACCACGTCGCCATTCTGAAGCTCAGTGTCAAGCGGCTTGATTTGACCGTTTATCTTCGCGCCAAGGCAACGGTGTCCGACGTCAGTATGAATGCGATAGGCAAAGTCAATCGGCGTGGAGCCGGCGGGGAGGTCCTTCACGTCGCCGCGGGGCGTGAATACAAAGACCTGGTCTTCGAAGATATCGGCTTTGACCGTCTCGACAAACTCGCGCGCGCTCGACAACTCTTCCTGCCAGGTTAGCAACTGGCGCAACCAGGCCAAGCGTTCGTCTACGTTGGCGCCGCGCTCGCCCTCTTTGTAGCGCCAATGGGCGGCAACGCCTAACTCCGCTTCTTGGTGCATGTGCTGGGTACGGAGTTGCACCTCCACCGGCTGGCCGCGCGGCCCAATTACTGCGGTATGCAATGAGCGGTAGTTATTCGATTTAGGCACCGAGATATAGTCGTCGAACTGACCGGGAATCGGCTTCCACAACGTATGCACCAATCCCAAAGCCCCATAGCACTGCTGCACGGTATCGACGATCACGCGCACGCCGATAAGGTCGTAGATCTCCTGGATGCCCACGCCCTTGCGCTGCATCTTGAACCACGTACTCGTGATGTGCTTGGGTCTGCCGCTCACCTCGCCCTGAATGCCTGCCCGCTTGAGCTCAAGCGTAAGGGTCTCCACGGCTTCTTGCAGAATGTCGTCCTGGGCGGAGGAACTCTCAGCCAAGGTGTCTTCGATCTGCTTGTAGATGTCCGGGTGGAGCACGGCAAACGCCGCATCTTCCAATTGCCATTTCCAGTGCCCCATCCCCAATTGGTTCGCCAGCGGCGCATAAATTTCCAGGGTCTCCAGGGCCTTGCGGCGCTGCCGTTCCGGTTCCACGTACGCCAGCGTACGCATGTTATGCAGACGGTCGGCGAGCTTGACGATTACAACTCTGATGTCCCGCGCCATCGCTAAGAACATCTTGCGCAGATTCTCTGCCTGCGTATCTTCCAGATTCAAGAAGTCGAGCTTGGTGAGTTTTGTAACACCATCCACGAGCAGCGCCACGTCATCGCCGAATTGCGTGCGAATGTCGTCCAGGGTTACGTCGGTATCCTCCACGCAATCGTGGAGCAAGCCGGCGCAAAGGGTACTGGCATCCATGCGGATTTCCGCGAGGAGCAGCGCAGTGCAGAGGGGATGCTGCGAAAACGGTTCGCCGGACTTGCGTACCTGGCCTTCGTGCGCGCGTTCGGCAAAGGCAAAGGCTTGGCGAATGCGGCTGAGTTCCCGCTTGCGCGTTGCGGGATTGTCGCTCGCATACGCAGAAACTGCCGCGATCAATTCTTCGATCGTGTGCAACTGCGTTTCTTCAGATGAAGTCGCGTATTGCGCCAGCGCCATGTAAACGCCCAATCCGGGTCACTCGCCGGGCGCATCCCGGTCGAACCCAGCCATCTGCACGTCCTGCAAACGAAACTCGAGGCGCGAAAACCCGCCCCACGTGTTCTCTTGCAACGAATATACCACATCGACAGCCTGCCCCTGATACTGATGGACGCCACGATCGGCCATGTGAAACCCGATGCCGGTGATGGCGCCGCCGCCTACGTCAAACGTTGCCCGGAGATGATCGGCGCCGACGGTGCGCGTGCTATTCAAGCGCAGGCCCCGGCTGAGAAAGCGCGGCTCCGGGTTGCTGGCGCCGAAGGGGGCGAGCACGTTGATTTCATCAAGAATGTCAAGGTCCATCCGCCGCGCGGACACCTGGCAGTCAATCTCGAGCCGCGGCTGCATCTTGGCAGGTTCCAGCGACCGGCGCGCGTCGGCTTGCAGCGCTTCCCGCAACGCGGCGCGTTGCTCATGCGCAACGGCAAAGCCCGCTGCCTGCGGATGCCCGCCATGCCGCCGCATGAGGTGTCCCTGCACGGCAAGCGCCGCGGCAATGTCGTAATCGGGTATGGTGCGGCAGGACCCCACCGCTTCCATGTCGCCCACTGCCACGGCAAGCGTCGGTTTGCCGTACTCCTCGGCCAGCCTGCCGGCGACCAAGCCGATAATTCCCGGTGGCCAGTCACTGCCTTCGACCCAAAGCAGGGCCTCCTCTGCCTGGGCGGGCGCTACCTGTTGATGTGCGGCCGCAAGGAGACGTTTCGTCTCGCCCTGCCGCTGCTGATTGAGCTGCTGCAGTTGCGCCGCAAGTGCCTGCGCTTGTGCATGGTCACGCGTCGTCAAAAGATCATAGGCAAGCTGGGGATGCGCCATGCGTCCGGCCGCGTTGAGCCGCGGCGCGAGGGCAAATCCAATGCTGCCGCTAGTGACGGTTGCCGGATCTACACCCGCCACCTGCATGAGGGCACGCAGTCCGGGATGTGCGGTGCGGCGCAGCGCCGCAATGCCGGCGGTGACAATCGCCCGATTCTCCCGCCGCAAGGGCACGACGTCTGCGACAGTAGCAAGGGCGGCAAGGGCGCGGAGTTCAGCATGCCCACCGGCAGTCGCGACGCTGCCGTTGGCCTCGGCGGACGATAGCAGGGCGCACGCAAGCTTGTACGCCAGGCCCGCCCCGCAGAGTTCCGGGAAGGGATACGGGCAATCCGGCAGCCAAGGATTGACAATGGCGCGGGCAGCAGGCAATTGCGGCGGCGGTTGATGGTGATCGGTAACAATCACGTCCATGCCCCGCTCATTCGCTAGCGCCACTGGGTCGACTGCGCTAATGCCGCAGTCCACCGTGATGAGCAGCGTGACGCCCTGGACCGCCAGGGCTTCGATGGCGGCGTCCGTGACGCCGTAGCCGTCGGTAACCCGGTGCGGTAACCGCACCACCACGCGCGCACCGATGCGCTCCAGCGCATCCTTGAGTAAGGCAGCGGCAGTGATGCCATCGGCGTCGTAATCGCCGAATACGCCAATGAGTTCGCCCTTCCGCACAGCATGGAGAATGCGGTCAACCGCCAAATCCATGTCTTTCAAGAGGAAAGGGTCATGCTCCTGCGTATCCTCGCCTTTGAGAAATCCCTGAATGGATGCCGGGGTCGTATACCCGCGGTTGTACAAGAGTTGCACAACCACCCGATTGCAGGCCGGCAGCGCAGCGAATACTGAATCAGGGGCAGGAGATGCTACTTGCCACCGGTAGCGCGGAGAGAGCATATGCTGGCTTTCTTGTGTGTCAATCATGCAGCGTATTGCGTGTATTATACCATGCCGGGCAGCGCCGACATGCCTGGCTATCTTGTCGCGAAGCGCGGAATAATACGCTCTTCCTCGCCTTATGTAAACGAAGAGTCACAGCTTTCACTGAAGTTTGAACGCAGCGGACTCTGTTCACGAGTTGCGCCCGTACACACGATGGTCGGTGGTGAGGGAGTAGGCACAGTCCGAGTATCTGTGCTATTGTCCCCGTAAAGGGCGCACTCTGGCGTAAGCCCATCCTAATCGCCAATGAAAGGCTAGCGATGCTGCGAATCGCGCGTGAGCACTACACCTATAGTTTCGATAAAGACGTGCCGGCGATTGCTGAGATCGAATCCGGTGACCGCCTTACCCTGGAAACCCATGACTCCTCGACCGGCCGCATCAAGCGGCGTGAAGACTTGGACTACTACCTTTCCGTGCGCAAGCCTCGCGAGTCGAATCCCGCGTGCGGCCCGGTAACCGTGCGCGGCGCCATGCCTGGGGATGGACTCAATGTCCGCATCGAACAGATCGCACTGGTCGCTCCCGGCATTCTACGCTTTACCCCCGGCTTTGGCATTCTGAACGACGCGGCGGCGGAACCGGCCATCGTGATGGTGGACGTGCAAGGCGATACGCTCGTCTTAGATAACGGAATCCGCCTGCCCGCCCGTCCCATGGTCGGTGTCGTGGGCACTGCCTTGCCCGATCGGGTAGTGTACACCGCCGATCCCGACATCAACGGCAGCAACATGGATTGCAACAGCATTGCCGAAGGCACGGTGGTGCATCTGCCGGTGTGGGTGCCGGGCGCGCAGTTTGGGCTGGGCGATGTGCATGCCGCCATGGGCGACGCCGAGTCGACCGGCGGCGCCATTGAGATTTCCGCCGATGTCACAGTACAGATCGACATCGTTAAGGATGCCGGTTGGGACAAGGTGTGGTGGGAGACGGACTCCTCTTGGATTACGTATGGGCACGGCGAGACCCTGGAAATCGCCACCCGGGAGGCGGTAGCAGACATGTCAGGGCTTCTTTCACGGCAACTGGATGTGCCCTTTCATGAGGGCTTCATGCTCATCAGCGCTTATGGCGACGTCCGCATCGGCCAGGCTGCCAACTGCGGCCTTGACGTGACGTCGTGGGTGGAGTTTCCTAAAATAGCAAAAGAGTAACCAAGGCGCGATTCTCATTACAGAGTCGCGGAGAGATCAATGAGCGAGCAAAACCCCCCAGACGAAGACGGCAATGACGTAAGACCGCCACGCGGCCCTCAGGATACCGACCCGGACGATGCAGACTCGAGGCGAAAGTCCGATCGCGAGCGGACAATCGGCATCGCCGTAGTTGGCGTAATCGCAGTCGTTGCGCTCTTTGCTTTCGTCATCTATCCCCGTTTCATTCAGCCGGTACAGCAGCGCACTGTTGCCAATATGCGCGGCGGGACGGAAGCGGCGGCCCAAGAGCACTTTCAACGCTCAATTGAGTACATCAACGAATACGACTTCAATGGCGCCATGCGGGAGTTGGATGACGCGGTTGAACTAAACCCGGAGAATCCGCAGTACCGCATGCTCCGCGCCATCGTGGCGGTGCAACTCGACCGTTACAGCAAGGCGTTGGAGGACCTTGACACAATCATCGCAGCCGACCCCGGCATGGTGGACGCCTACGGACTGCGCGCCAACGTCTATCTGCTGCAGGAAGACTACGAACGGGCACTGGACGATGCCGATTACGCCCTGTCTTTGGATCCTGAGACCGCCCACCGGTACCTGACCCGGGCGAAGGTGTACCAGGCCATGGGCGATTACGAAAAGGCGCTGGAGGATGCCGACGACGCAATACTCCTCGATCCGGGAAACCCGGAGGCCTATCGCGTGCGCGCCTACCTGGGCATCAAGGTGGGAGCCTGCCTGGACGCTTTGGCGGACGCCAACGTGGTAACGCAAATGGTGCCGGACTACCCCGGCGCTTATCTGGCGCGCATCGCCGTCTACCTGGCGTTGGAACAATACGATAACGCCATCACCGATGCGACACTGGAGATCAACATGGCCCCGGAGGGCAGTTTCGGCTACAACGCCCGCGCTTGGGCGTACGCGAAGGCCGGGCAGTATGAGCAGGCTCTGGAAGACGCGAATAGGTCGATTGAGCTCAATGACGAGTGCGCCGAGTGCTACGACACGCGCTCGCTGGCGCAAATCGGCTTGGGGGACCTCAACGCAGCGGAGTCCGATGCCGACAGAGCCCTGCAACTAAGCGACAATGCGAGCTGGGCCTACGTGGGGCGGGCGAAAGTATTCCTTGCCAAAGAGCGTCTGGATGCGGCGCTGTCCGACGCCAACGCGGCGGCGGAAGCCGGCCCCAATGAACGCGACGTCTACAGCATCCGCGCCCAGATCTACCGCGCCATGGGCCGCACCAGCGAGGCCAACCGCGACGAGGTGCGGAAAGAAGCGCTTTCGTGCTAAGTTCTGGCTGACTGACAGGGCGTATCCGGAGGACCTGCGTCGCGGCGACTAGCGCAGTTCTAGGACTTCTTCGATTGCCTGCGTGTCGTTGGGAGCCGAAACCACCTCATTCGCCACTTCCAAGGCTATTTGCGGGTCTTTGAGGCCGTGGCCGGTGAGCACGCAGACGATGCGGTCGGTGGGTTTGACCTCGCCCGCGGCGGCCATTTTGAGGACGCCGGCCACGGAGGCGGCTGACGCCGGTTCGGCAAAGACACCTTCTCGTTCCGCCAGGAGTTTATAGCTCTCCAATATCTCGGGATCGCTCACCGTTGTAATCAGGCCGCCGGAATCGTCGCGGGCGCGCACGGCGCGTTGCCAGTTGGCCGGATTGCCGATGCGCAACGCCGACGCGACAGTATCGGGGTTTGCTATTGGGCGGTTTTCTACGATGGCGGCCGCGCCTTCGGCCTCAAAGCCCCACATGCGCGGCAGGCGGGTGGTGCGCCCGGCCCGGTGGTACTCCCGGTAGCCCAGCCAATAGCTGGTGATATTTCCTGCGTTACCGACCGGAATAGCGAGAATGTCCGGCGCGTCGCCCAGCACGTCGCTGCATTCGAAGGCCGCCGTCTTCTGTCCCTGGAGCCGGTAGGGGTTGATGGAGTTGACCACGGTGATGGGGTTGCGCGCCGTAATCTCCCGCACGATCCGCAACGCGTCGTCAAACGTCCCGTCAAGGCTGATCACCACCGCGCCGTATATGAGGGCCTGGGCCAGCTTGCCCAGGGCGATCTTCCCCTGCGAAACGACGACCACGGCCTTGATCTGCGCGGCGGCGGCATACGCCGCTGCGGCCGCGCTGGTATTGCCGGTGGAAGCGCACATGATCGCCTGCGCGCCCTCTTCCAGCGCCTTGGCCACGGCCATCACCATGCCGCGATCCTTGAAGGAACCGGTGGGATTGCAGCCTTCCAGTTTGAGCCACAACTCGGCGCAGCCAACGCGCTCTTCCAGGGCGTGGGCGCGCACCAGCGGCGTGAAGCCCTCGCCGCGGCTGATGAGCGGCGTGCGCTCCGTCACCGGCAGGAATTCGCGGTAGTGCGCCAGCAGACTGCGCCCGGCGGGCGCAGTCATACGCGCCGTTTCCGCCGGCGTTTCACGTAAGGAACCAGCCGCCGGCGCGTTACTCGCCGCACGTGTGCATGCATCAATGTTGCTGCCTGCGTTCACAATTGCGCTCACGCGCCCTTTCAACTACACCCGTACGGGCTCACCCAGATCTACGATGCGGAGGAATCCCGCCACCCGTGCCACCACGTCCAGCGCGGCGATATCCTGCAGCGCGGCCTGCATGGCCCGTTCGTAGGCATCGTGGGTGGTGATGACGATTTCAGCGGTCTGCTCCTCCGGGTCCGCCTCTTTCTGAATTACGGACGCTATGCTAATGCGATGCGTCCCACAGATGGAAGCAATCTTCGCAAGGACGCCCGGCCGGTCGGCCACCCACAGCCGGAAGTAGAAGCGGGTTTCGACCTCATCCATGGGCTTTATGGTCTTCGCAGAGTCGATAGTGTAGGGGATGCGGTTGGTAACCTGGCTGATGATATTGTGGGCCACGTCGATCACATCCGCCACGATGGCGCTGGCGGTGGGTTCCGAGCCCGCGCCGCGACCGTAGAACATCACGTTCCCCACCAGGTCGCCCACGACGTACACTGCATTATACACACCGTCCACGCTGGCGAGCGGCGCCGTCTGCGGCACCAGCGCGGGGTAGACCGACGCCTCATAGCGCGCACTCTGCAACGGCCCGTCGTTTTCCTGGCGCGCGAGCGCAAGCAATTTTATCACATAGCCCAGGTCCTGCGCGTAGCGAAAGTCGGCAGGCTCTAGCTGCATGATGCCGGCGCGCGGAATGTCCGCGGGATCGACCTCTGTGCGAAAAGCAAGCGAGGTCAGGATTGCCAGCTTGTACGCCGCGTCAATGCCCTCGACGTCTTTCGTCGGGTCCGCCTCGGCATAACCCAGGCGTTGCGCGTCGGCCAACACATCCGCCAGCGCCGCGCCCTCCCGCGACATGCGAGTCAGGATGTAGTTGGTCGTGCCGTTGATAATCGCGTAGATTTCACGGATTTCATTCGCCACCAGATCCGAGCGAAACGAGCCGATCAGGGGTATGCCGCCGCCGACACTCGCTTCGAAGTACACGTCGACGTTCTTTTCATTGGCCAGGCGCAGCAATTCCGGGCCGTGTACCGCCATCACGTCCTTATTGCCCGTAACGAGATGCTTGCCCGCCAAAATTGCGCGCTTGGCATACGCATACGCCGGTTCAACGCCGCCAATCAGCTCGATCACTATGTGAATAGTCGGGTCGTCTAGAATCTCATCCGGATCGGTCGTCAACAGCGCAGGGTCTACACTGATGCCCCGCGCTTTCGCCTTCTCGCGCACGAGAATCTTCTTCACGCGCAGCTTGCGATCCGTTTCCAACGCGAGCACACGGGCCTTTTCGTGAATGATGCGCAGCACGCCGCTGCCGACGACACCCAGACCCATCAAACCGATATTGATCGTCTTGTCGTTGTTCACGTTGCGCCGTGCTCCCTTAGCGTTGGTTCCCCATTTGTCGATGACATTCGCGAAACGGCCCCTTCTGCCCGGGCCAATCTCCTATAGACCGCTCTCGCTTGTCCCAAACCTGCTTCTAGGTGTGGCCGAGACGGTAGACGAAGAACAGCGCTACGTCTTGGGTAAGGTAATAGCGGTCATTATAGCCACTGTATACGAAACCATTATTCTGCAGGAACTGTATTGCGGGATAGTTTCTGGACTGCACGTCCATGCACAGCCCTTGCAATCGATTGTGCTTGGCCCAATTGAGACTCGTGCGCAGCAGGGCGGAACCCACGCCGCGCCGCCGCAAGTCGGGACGGACCACGATGCTCTGCACCAAACCGGCGCCAAGCCGACGGGGCGAAACTATGTCCAAGTAGCCGATGACCACGCCGCCTTCGTCCGCGACCAAGAAGAGGTCGCCGTTCCGCCAATCGGCGTGCAAGTCATCCGGGTCTAAGGGTGGCTGCAAGGTCAGAACGCGCGGCAGGCGGCGCACTTGAAAACCGGCGAGCTGACGCTTGCCTTCCCAACGCGTATCCATTGCCCAAACGGTCTGTGTCTGATAGGAAGAGTCGAGCCGTATACAAGCGTCGATATCTCTGCGTTCGGCGCGGCGAACACGCATGCGAGGGCCTAGGTGGTTAGCTTTACGTAGAGGTAGTTCAACAAAATTCGCAGAATAGCCGCCGCCGGGATTGCCAGCAGCATGCCGGATATCCCGAAGAGGGCGCCTCCGGACAGGATAGCAAAGAGCGTCAGCACCGGATTTAGCTGCACGTAACGCCCGACGACATTCGGGATGACGAGATAGTCTTCGATGTGGCGCAATACGGTGTACATGAGGGCAACGACAATCGCGTTTACTACCGGCGACCAACCGAACGGGCTGGGATAGACCAATGCGAGCAACACGGCCGGAGTTGCCGCCATGAACGGGCCGATAAAGGGAATCAACTCCAACACTCCCGCTACGGGGGCCAGCACCAACGCGTAAGGCACGCCCAGCAGCTTCAGACTGATGTAGGTTGCCACTGACATGATCAACACCAGCATCAACTCGCCGCGAATGAAACGGCCGAGCATGCGGTCCACTTGACCGCCCAGCGCCGCCAACTCGTGCCGGTACGGGGCCGGCACCATGCGCCGCGCCCATACTCCAAAACGATTCGATTCCAGCAGCAAGTAGAACGTAGTGAAGAGGCAGAGCAGGAACTTGAGCAAGAGTTCAACCACGTGCAACGCGATATCCAGCGCCGCATCAACCATCTGGGAAGTAACGGAGTCCAATGCGCCCGCCAGCAGTTCGCCGGAAGTCCCAATCACTGCCTCCAGTCCGAAGAGATCCACCTGCGCGTACTCGCCAACGGTACTTTCCAAATTACTCACAATGTCGGGTAGGCTGAGGCGGAGGCCTTCAAGTTCACGACTCAACGGCGGGTAGCCGAACGTGAAGAGCATCACCATGCCGCCAACGAAGAATCCCATGAGAATGAGTGTCACCCAAAACCGATGCAGGCGCGAATGGCGGCACAGCCAGGAAACAAGCGGCGCCAAGAGATATGCCAATACCGCCGCCCAAATGAACGGCCAAATGATGGCGCGCACGCCATAGACGAATAGGACCGCAACCGCGAGGAGCAACAACGCGACCACAACCTTGGCACGCTGAGAGAAGCGCACTCCTTGGGGCTGTGAGGCGCTGGCTCCCGGCGGCTCCTCCATAGGAGCGTTCTCAATATCAGGGGGGGTAGTAATGCTGCTCATTGCAAGTCTTCACCGCTAACCGTCGCGATCAGGCGAACATATTAACTATGACACAGCTAGCGCGGAAACGCATCCTGCACTGAATCCAGATTGTGCACACTCCGGTCTGTGCCCACACCGCAGTGTGCGCACACCGGAGTTGTGCTCACACTGCGGTTGTGCTCACTCGGCAGCATTCGCGCCAATTATGTGGCTTTTAGTGGTTGACGAATACTTAATTTTAGCTTAGAATTAAGGAGGTATTCGTCGAGAGAGTTTCTATGTTTGCGAGGGTAAGGAGGCAGCTTATGGCGAGCAGCACCGATGTGGATTCTGTCCTTGGAGTTTACACCTCCTATCTTGCAAACCAAAGACGACTCTCCAGGACAGAGACGGGGAAGAGGATCACGTGGCTCAAGGAATTTGGCCACTACATGTGCGCGAGAAAGACTATCTACGAAATATCGGTACGAGATGTCGTGACCTATTTCGCAGAGTGGGCTGAGAGATTTGAAGATCCTTTGGAATGGTATGACCGCTATAAAGTGCTCGAACGCTTTTTCGATGATCTCGTAGACATGCAGGTTCTTGAATCAAACCAAATCAAAGGCATTTACGACGACACGGATATCGAGCCCGAACTCACCGACGACGACGAACCGTCTGAATCTCTCGCGCCGGTGAATTGGATGAGGCAGGACCACCCTCTTTACTAAACGATCACTGCAATAGTCCTCAGCAACCAATCCAAACACGAACGAAACGAGACCGGGATGCTTTTCCCGGTCTCGATTTTGTTTGGGGATCGTACTCAAGCAGTCTGCCGGCGCCGCGTGTGCGCTGCATGACCGCGCGCGCTAGCAATCCCCGCGCCTCACAATTCCTGCGCTCGTTACCGCATACGACTCCGCGGCCCGCGCCCGGTGCATTGTAAGCTCACTATGGCTGCCCATTCGTTGCCTACGGCGGCACTCTCTGGGCAGCCAGACAAGCCCAGGCAAACGGGATTAGTAGAATTGGACTTTCGCCGTACGGATATGCGAAACACCGCATGTACTGACGCCCGCTGCAGTTCATCAATCTGTCATTCTGAGGAGCGCAGCGACGAAGAATCTAAAGTGCGAGGTTTCCTAGATTCCGCGAACAGGGTTCGACGCTGCGCTCGGAATTGTAGGTGTTGACTAATTCGTTGACAGAAACTCCTGTCCGCCTGACCGCAATTACAGCTTATGTCATTCCGAGCAAAGCGAGGAATCTAGGGTACTTACACGACGCTGTTTCATGGCCTCAGCACACGAGATTCCTCACTAGCTGCGCTCTGTTCGGAATGACATGTGAAGTGGTCAATTACGACGTTGGATTCACCGCTCTTTCTACCAAAACTGTCAACGAATTTCCTGACACTTACAGGGAATGACACAAAACGCAGCCCTGTGAAGCTATCAAGTCTAAGTGTACTAATCCCGAAGGTAAATGCGCTTGTGTGGGATTGCAAATCCTTGTGTGGGATTGTAAATCGTGGTATAGTGGGCTTCCACTATTAGGAATAATTCTCAAGATAATTGAGCCGTCGAGAGGCCTTGAAGGCTGGACATGGCAACTGCGCAGAAAGCAGATTCCTTAAGCACAAGTTTTCGGCTCGCGCGCCTGACGAAAGGCTATCGCGGCCGGATTGCCTTGGCCGCCCTCTGTGGCCTGGGCGCCGTTACTACCGGTGTGGCGCGCCTGTCCCTCTCGGGCACCGCAGTGGCGATGGTTTTCGAAAATGAGCCTTTCTCCGAAATCATCCTGATATTAATCGGCGTACTCGCGCTGCCTATGTTCCGCATTGCCTTTACGATGGCCCAGCAATTCATTGCCCACGAGATGGCGGCCAAGATGAAAATCAAGTTGCGCACCGCCCTCTACGGGCACTTGCTGCGCCTCGGCCCGGGCTTTACGCAAAAGCAGCGCACCGGTGAAGTGGTTGTAAAAGCCGTGGATTCCGTTGAGCAGTTAGAGACGTTCTTCGGCCGCTACTTACCCCAACTTGCGGTTGCCGGCATTGCGCCCGTCGGCATTCTCACATTCATGGCAATCCTGGACTGGCATTCGGCAGTGATTTTCTTGCTCTTTGCCACGCTGACGATCCTGGCGCCGATGTTCTTTCGGCGAGCCACGTACCGCGCCAGCCGCGGCCGCTGGCAAGCAAACCGGGAGCTAAGCGCAGATTTCATCGACGCCATTCAGGGCCTGGCGACGCTGAAGATCTTCGGCCGCAGCACGGAATGGGGCCGCATGCTTGCCGACCGCGCAAATGCGCTCTCCCGTTCCACGATGAAGGTGCTGGGCATCAACATCGCCTCCGGCGGCGTGAGCATGCTCTTCATGAGTCTGGGCGCCGCGTCTGTGCTCGCCTGGGGGGCAATACGCGTCGATCAGGGTATGCTCGAATTGACGCCTCTCATGATTGTCCTCTTTCTCGGCGTAGAGATATTCCGACCTATGCGGGAACTGAATCAGCTTTACCACACCGGTCTGCTCGGCACCTCATCGGCAATCGGCATGTTCTCCCTGCTGGATGAGCAGCCTGAGGTCTTGGATGCTGCGGATCGCGCGCCGACGGCTGACAACGCAGCGAACACCGTCGCCAGTGAAGCAACGCTTGAACCCAGAGTGGACTTCGCAGGCGTGACGTTTACCTACGAACGCGGCGACCGGCCGGCGTTGCGGGAAGTCTCGTTTACCGTGCCCGCCGGCTCCACGCTTGGCATCGTCGGGCCTTCCGGCGCCGGCAAGACTACGGTCACAAACTTGCTCCTGCGGTTCTTCGATCCCCAGGAAGGACGCATTCTGCTGGGCGGCCACGATGTGCGCGACATTCCCCTGGATACACTGCGGCGGCAGGTCTCTATCGTCGCCCAGGATACCTACCTCTTCCATGGCACAGTGCTGGAGAACATCCGCCTCGCCCGGCCGGACGCGTCCGACGCGGAGGTGCTGGCGGCGGCGCAGGCGGCCAATGCTCACGAATTCATTCCAAAACTGCTTTCCGGTTACAACACCATCATCGGCGAACGCGGCCAGAAACTCTCCGGCGGCCAGCGACAGCGCCTGGCGATCGCGCGGGCAATCCTGAAAGATGCGCCGATTCTCATTCTCGATGAAGCAACCTCCCACGTCGATAGCGGCAACGAGGCGGTGATTCAAGAGGCGCTGGAGCGGCTGATGCAGAATCGGACGACGATTGTGATTGCCCACCGCCTCTCGACTGTGGCCGGCGCCGATCAGATCATCGTGCTCGACCAGGGCGCATGCGTCGAGCGCGGTTCTCACAGGGAACTCATGGTGCATGACGGGGTTTACGCCCGTCTCGTTGCGGCGCAATCGCGGCTGCCGACCGCTGCGGAAGGCGAGCCGGACGGCGCCCTCTCACCGGCCGCGACCAATGGCGATACCGCGGAGGCCCGAGTCTCGGTGGTCAGTGACGCAAGCGCCGAGCCCGCATCTGACATCCAAGCCGACCAGGACGGTCACTTTCTGCGCAGCACCGGCCATGCCAAGCCCATCCAGCCGGTGGCGCTCGGCGCATGGCAAACGAGCAGCCGCTTGATGCGGCTTATTCGCCCGGAGTGGCTGGAATTCGCCATCACCGTTGGCAGTGGTCTGGTCAAGGCCGGCGCCACCATCGCGTTGGGCGTCGCCAGCGCCATGCTCGCGGGCCGCGTGGCGACCGCTGCCGGCTTGGGGCCAATGATCCCGATTGTACTCGCGCTGGCGGTCACGGTAGCGCTCTTCACCTGGATCGAGGCCTGGATCTCGCATGACATGGCTTATCGCATACTGGCCGACATGCGCATCAAGCTCTACTCCTCGCTGGACCGCCTCGCGCCCGCCTATATGTATAGCCGCCGCAGCGGCGATCTCACGAGCGTCGTCACCTCGGATATCGAGACGGTAGAATCATTTTTCGCTCATGCCGCCGGACCCATCCTCGTTGCCATCATGGTGCCACTGGTTGCGCTCGTCTTCTTGCTGAACATGTCGTGGCTGCTTGCGCTCTCGCTGGTGCCGTTCCTCATCCTGGTCGCCCTGAGCCCGCACTACATCGGACGGCACACCGACCGCCTGGGCAACCGCTTGCGCACTGAACTCGGCGAGGTGAACGCGCACATGGCAGATAGCGTGCAAGGGCTGCGCGAAGTTGTGGTCTTTTCGCAGGACGGCCGGCGCTTGCAGGAAATCCATGACAAGAGCGATGCGCTCACAGGTCTGCAGGTGCGCTACGGCAAGCAACTCGGGTTCCAGCAAGGCGCCATCGAGGGCTTACAGGCAGTCGGTGCGCTGGTTGTGCTCATGCTGGGCGCCTATCTCGTTGGAGTCGGCGGCCTGTCGGCTGCGGCATTGCCGGTGGCGACGATGCTTGCGCTGACGTGCTTTACCCCTGTCGCGGAAATTGCCCGCATCGTCAAGGAGCTGGCAAACGCGTTCGGTTCCGGTCGCCGCGTCTTTGCCGTGCAAGACGAACCGGTGCCGGTAGACGATGGGCACGGTGTCTCCCCAACCGCGGCCGCTGCGCCTGCCCTCGCGTTCGACGACGTCTGGTTCAACTACGGCCCTGGCGAGCCCCAGGCCCTGACCGGCGTTTCCTTTGCGGTGGAGGCCGGTCAGACCGTGGCCATTGTTGGGCCTTCCGGCGCGGGCAAGACCACGGTGGCGCATTTGCTCATGCGCTTCTGGGACCCGCAACGCGGACAAATCACGTTCGGCGGCAATGATCTGCGCGACTTTACGCTCGATGACCTGCGCAGCCGCATTTCCCTCGTGTCCCAAGACATCTACCTCTTCAACATGAGCATTCGCGAAAACCTGCGCCTGGCGCAGCCCGCTGCCACCGACGAGGAGATTGAGGAAGCCGCGCGCATGGCCAGTGCGGACGAATTCATTCGGACTTTCCCGCGCGGCTACGATTCCGTCGTGGGCGAACGCGGCACCTCGCTGTCCGGCGGACAGCGGCAGCGGCTCGCGATTGCGCGCGCCTTGCTGAAGCAAGCGCCCATTCTCATCCTGGACGAAGCCACGTCGCACCTCGACACGGAGAATGAGCGCGAAGTGCGGGCAGCTATCGCCGATCTCATGCGGGACCGCACCACGTTGGTTATTGCGCACCGGCTCTCCACCGTGCGCGATGCGGACAATATCATCGTCCTCGATGAAGGGCAGGTCGCCCAACAGGGCACCCACGAGACACTCGTGGATTCCGCAGGAACGTACGCGCAGCTTGTCCGCGTGCAGGTGCAGCTCTAGCAAGCTGTTATCGCCTCTGTGTGCTAACGACTTATGTTATTCCGCGCAAAGCTTGGTTTCTTGTAGACTCTTGTCATTCCGAGCGCAGCGAGGAATCTACTTGATACTGCCTAAGTCCCACCACTGCACTCCACAAGGTGACCGCTGAAGCGTAGCGCGAGGGCCTTTCGCCCACTTGGATATGCTTCGTCGGGTTTACAACGACTCCTGCGTTTGGATACAGCCCCATCTCGATGAGCCCAAATCTGAAGGAGCGTGATGAGGGTATTGGCCCTGGTTGCGGGACGCCGTCTCGGCAACATATAATGTTTGAAGGTAGTCAAGGACCTGTGTCCCTGCTTGGGAGTGATGTGAGTTCGCCCACAGCCAAGAGTGCGTCTATCGAGCCGAGGTGGCGAAATGGAAGACGCATGGGACTTAAACTCCCAGGAGCTTTAACGCTCGTGCCGGTTCGACTCCGGTCCTCGGCACCACAATAGTACCTTTCTGCTTCCGGCATGTGCCGCCTGGGAAGAGAGTTTACCCAGTTCGCGCACTCGACCGGAGGCAAACCCAGAGGAAGGAAATATCTGCATGCGTCCGTACGAACTCGTCGTCATCTTCCACCCGGAGATCGACCCCGAAACCCTTGCGACCCTCACCGGTCGCATCGTCTCCACCATCACCAACCACAACGGTGAAATAGTTGCGCAACAGACGTGGGGACGCCGGCGCCTCGCGTATCCTATCAAGCACCTCCACGACGGCTACTACGTGCTGTGGCACTTTAAGGCCGATGCGCCGCGACTGGTGCGCGACCTTGAAAGCCTTTTCCTTATCTCAGAGCCAATTATTCGTTACCTTACGGTGCGCGCCGAAGGCCTGCCACCGCTTACGCCTGATCGCGCGCCGGAGCCCGCAGCAGTGACAGCGGCAGAAGACGGAAGTGAGGGAACTTAGACGTGGCCGGTCTCAATAAAGTAATGCTCATCGGACATTTGGGGCGCGACCCCGAACTGCGTTACACCGCGAGCGGTACGCCAGTCTGTAGCTTCTCTATGGCGGTTAGCCGCCGCTGGACCGGTCGAGACGGTCAGCAACAAGATGAAACCGAGTGGTTTCGCATTACGGCCTGGGAAAAGCTGGCAGAAATCTGCGCAAATTACCTCACCAAGGGCCAACAGGTCTACATTGAAGGGCGGATTAAGCTCGACACTTGGACAGGGCAGGACGGCCAGGAACGTTCCAACTTGGCTGTGACTGCATTGGAAATGCAGATGCTCGGCTCCCGGCGCGATCAGGGCATGTCCGGTGAACCAATGGAAAGCGCCAGCGCGCCTGCTGAAGCGGAAGAAACCATCGACCCGGACGACCTTCCGTTCTGATAACGCGCAACGATACTGATTTGATGACTACCGTAAACACTGTGAATTGAGGACAACCGATGATTGATCGAGATGATAGTGGCGCACGAGGCCGCCCGCCGGGACGTTTTGGCGGCGGTGGCGGTGGCGGAGGTGGCGGCGGCGGTCGTTTTGGCGGCGGTGGGGGCGGCGGAGGTCGTTTCGGCGGCGGCGGCGGTCGTTTCGGAGGGCAACGCCGGCGCGGGCCCGGCGGACGGGGTCCCCGTCGCCGGCGTTCATGCTACTTCTGTGGCAACGCTATCAAGGTCATCGACTACAAGAACGTAGACATCCTGTGGAACTACCTGGATGATCGCGAGAAAATCCTTGGGCACCGCCAAAGCGGCACCTGCGCGAAGCACCAGCGCCGACTAGCCATAGCTATCAAGCGCGCACGCACGGTGGCGCTGCTGCCCTACACACCGGAGCACTCCCGCACGCGGTGAGCATACGGCTCTCGCCAGCGCGCGCGAGCCCTTGCTAGTAGCCTCTGCTAGTAGTCGCTGCTAGTAGCCGCAGACGGTGCCCGTTGCGTTCATTGGCTCGCTCTTGCCGATCAGGACGGATGGCCGCCCCGCTCCATTGCCCGCGCAGCAACAGGCGCCGCGCTGTGCTGTCAGACAGGTTGGCTGCGCGGTGACACCGGCGCCAACAGGGCCTCACCGCTCGGAGGCAGCGGTGGTGAGACTGTGGGAACCACACTAGCTATTCTTGTTCGGCCTCCCTACGACGCTGGGTAACCGAGAGTCTTTCCATGCCACGACGCAAGCCCGGACCATCTAACCGACGCTCACAACGCATCATCGCCCGTCCCCTGGAGCACCCGGCGGAAGAGGGGCAACCGCTGCTTTTCGGCTGGGGCGCCCACCTCTCGCGTCGTGAGAAAGACACGCTGATGCGGCGTGCGGTCACGGCGGGCGCAGGCTTCGTTGCCGCGCTCATCGCCCTGATCCTCCTGTACGCTTATCTCAACGAGTACGTGCTGCAGTCCCGCGCCACCGTGGCGCGGGTAGGGTCCACGACCATCCGCGCGTCTACCTATGCCACCGAATTGGGCACGGAACTCGCGCATCGGGTCTACTTTACGCGTCAAGTGCAACAGCTTCTCCCGATACTGGTGAGCGAGGGCGAAAGAGATCCCACCACTTTGAGCAATGCGGCCGGTAGGCTGCTGGCGCAACAAGAGCAGCAATTGCAGTATCTGCCCAGTTATGTCATGGAACAGATGATCGAGGCTGTCATCGTGCGCGAAGAAGCCGCTGCCCGCGGTTGGACGTACACGGAAACCGAACAGGAAGATGCCACCACAGCCTATCTCGACGCGCTAAGCGAAGCGCAATTGCGCGACCGCATTCTCTCGTTCATTGCGCCGCCCCTGCCCGACCCCACGCCGGTGCCCGGTGAGTTGGAGATTACGCAGTCTGACGATTTGCTGATGCGTGCCGAGCTCGCGCGGCTCGCCGCCACTCCAACACCGCTGCCGCCGACACCGACGGCGGCCCCAGTGACACCCACGCCGTTGGCGCCCACACCCACACCGACGCTGGCTAACCGTGTGGATGCCTACCTCATGGGGACGGGTATGTCGCGCGAGACCTTTGACCGGCGCGTGCAGGATTCCTGGTGGCGGCAGCGCCTGGAGCAGGCGGCCATCGACGCCGTGCCCACCAGCACTGCGCAAGTCCACGCCCGCCATATTCTCGTCACGAACGAAGAAGACGCCGCGCTCGCTAAGGAGCGTCTGGAGGCCGGTGAGGACTTTGCCGAGCTTGCCGCCGAGATGTCACTGGACCCCGGCTCGAAAGAAAACGGCGGCGACCTAGGCTGGTTCCCCGAGGGTGTCATGACTCCCACGTTCGAGCTAGCGGCCTTTGCGCTGGAACCGGGGCAAGTGAGCGATCCGGTGCAGTCGCCATTCGGCTTCCATATCATCGAAGTCCTTGAAAGAGCCGATGACGTTCCGCTTGAAGCCAATGCCTTGGCGCAACTGCGGCTGCGCGCGTTCAGTCAACTGCTCGCCGACAGCAAAGTAGAATTCGGCGTCGAACGCCTGCTCACGCAAGAAATCGTGACGTGGGCGCAACGCCACATGCCGCAGCTACCGGAACTGCAATAGCGACGTAGGGGCGCTGGAACCCGTTCGTGCCGCGCCGGCCTGTTCTAGGCCGGCATATTTTCGCTCCCGTTCGTGCTGAGCTTGTCGAAGTACGCATTGAGTGTAGATTTGCGAGCTTTCACACCTGCCACACTCTTGCTCACCCTTCGACAGGCTCAGGGCGAACGGAACCAGTGTCCTGAGCTTGTACTCTCCCTCCCGTTCGTGCTGCATGGGCCTATCCCAGGCTTGCGAGTTCCCTTACCCGTTCGTGCTGCGTCGGCCTGTTCTGGCCTTTTGGGTTCCTTCCCGTTCGTGCTGAGCACGTCGAAGTACGAACGGGCTTGCACTTGCGCAAGGGACGCCAACCCATTCCCACGGACATTCACCATTGATATGCCTCAGGCGAAAGGGGGAACGAATGACAAGAATGATGCGGTCGGCTCTAAAGGCGCATTACTCACCCATCAATGAGTAACGACTCTCCGGCTACCGCAAGAACCGCTCCACGTCGGCGAATTCCCGTGCGCGCCGCGCGGGGGGCAGCGAGTTGAGGATGAGCCGTCCGTAGAACTTCGTGTGGATGCGCGCGTCGAGCAACACCATCACGCCACTGTCTGCCGGACTCCGAATGAGCCTGCCAAAGCCCTGCTTGAGGTCGATGATGGCTTCCGGCAGCATGAGATCCCGAAACCAGTTGCCGCCGGCGGCGGTCACCGCATCCAGTCGCGCTTGGGATAGCGGCGACGGCGCTGAGAACGGCAGCCGGTCGATAGCCACGACGGAAAGCGCCGCGCCCGGCACGTCTACGCCCTGCCAGAACGACTTGGTGGCACAGAGAATGGCGTTGCCGTCCTCCATGAACACCCGCAGCAGCTCTCGGCGCGGCATCTCGCCTTGCCGCAGACAGAGCAACCGGTCGCCAAGGCGGCGCGACAGCTCCTGATAACAGTGTTCGAGAGCCCGGTAGCTCGTAAAGAGCAAGAACGCGCGTCCCTCAGAGGCCGTGACCAGACTCTCCAGACGCGCGACCAACGCCGCGAGGTAGGCGTGCGCCTGGTCCCCCTCCCAACGAGATGGGGGTTCGGGAAGTTCGCGGGGCCGCGGCGCCCAGATGAGTGCCTGCTCCTCGAAGACAAACGGGCTCTCGCACGTGGCCTCCCGGAACTTGCGTGCGCCTACCCGCGCAGCAAAGAACTTCATTGTACCGCCCACCGCCAGTGTCGCCGACGTGTACACCGTGGCCTGGGTCCGCTCCGCCAGTTGCGCGAGCGGCTCCGACACGTCGATGGGCGTGTAGTGCAACTGAATGCTGTTGCGGCCCTCTTCCAGGTAGCGGAGTGAACCCCGCAGCGTCGGCGCGCAGAAGCGCTCCATGCGGCTGATGACGCCGTCCACCTGCTCGATGCGTTTCTGCAGCTTTGCCTCTTCTTCTTCACTGGGCATTTGCGGCAGCCGCTCCTTCAGCAGTTGATAGTAGCGATTGAGCACACGCGTCACCGGCGCCGCCGCGAATTCCAGGCTTTCCGGCACCGACACCTGGCGGCTGCCCCACTCGCCGCGGCCTTGTTTCAGCAGCAAGGCCGTGAATTGCTCCCAACACGTCGCGATGCCCCGCTGCAGTCCATCACGTAATCCCTCCAGCCCCTGTTCTTCCGGAATGAGACGCGTAATGCTGCGCGGCGTCAGGGTATCGGTGAAGGCAGCGTAGGCGAAGTTTTCGAGCTGGTGCGCCTCATCGATGATGAGGTACGCGTGTTGAGGGAGGATTTCTGCCAAGGTGCTCAGGCAGAGCAGCGCATGGTTACAGATGACCACGTCGGCTCTGCTCAATTGGTCGCGCATGCGGTAATACCAGCATGAATTGTCTTTGTAGTACTGACAGCGCCGCCCAATGCAATCGGTGTCGGTGGCAATCGTGCGTTCACGGAGTTCCGGTGAGAGCGTAAAGCGGAGTTCATCCACGTCGCCGGTCGTCGTTTCTCCCAGCCACGCCACCATGCCCGCCAAGCCCTCCGGCGGGATCAGACTGCCGGTTGCCTCATCCAGCTTGAGCTTGCACGCGTAGTTGCCCAACCCTTTCGCAACAATGGCATCGAACGTAATGCCAAACGGGGCCAGGAGCTGCTGCACGGCCGGCACGTCTTTGAAGAAGAGTTGGTCCTGCAGCACCTTGGTTGCCGTGGAGATGATGATGGGGCCGCAGTCCGGGTCGGTATGCCGCGCCAAGACCGCCGGTATGAGATAGGCGAGACTCTTTCCCACACCGGTGCCTGCCTCCACCACCAGGTGCTGCCGCTCGGTGAGGGCGGAGATGATGGCGGACGCCATGTCGTGCTGCCCGGCCCGGTGCTCCCAGCCCGCCTGCACCAGCAGCCCCTCGGGGCCGTAGATGGCCTCTACGGTGGCGCTGTTCAAGCGCAAAGACGGTGCGGCAGGAGATTCGTCTTGAGGCATTAAATCACGGGTTTCGGTTGGGCCGTTGGCGGACACTTGTCGTTGTCCCATTCTAGCATGGCGACCTTCTGCAACCCGCGTCGCCCGCCCCCGGGTATGGGTGAAGCAAGCGGGGAAAAAACGCGCCGCTCCACTTACCAGGCATTTAGCACTGTGGTAGCTTTAATCAATGCAGCGCAAGTCGTTGCATCAGGAAAAGTGATGAGGAAGGCGTAACATGTCCACGCGGCTCTATGTTGCCGTGGTGACGACTTCGGTACTTGCTATCGCGCTGCTCTTGTTGAGTCTCGCGGCGTACGTCGTGCTTGCGTACAGTTTGCACGCGCAACTCGACCGGGGCCTAGCGGTGGAAGGCCGGCAACTAAGCGACTTCTTCCTCACCTCGACCGACTCGCCCCTGCTTGCCAACACCCAGCCGGTTGCCACAACTCCGTATGAAGCGGTCGCGCCATCCGGCTCGATCTTCCGGCTCGTTGGCGCAGACGGCCGCGTGCTGGCTCATTCGATCGGCAGCCTTTCCGAGCCGCTTCACCGCAGCGCCTATGGCACAAGCGGCGCACGGCCGCAGGGAAGCAACTTTGAGACCGTGGCACATGCCGACTCGCGCTATCGTGTGCTCTCTCTCCCTGTGCTCCTGCCCGCACAGGTGGAAGGCATTCTGCAAATTGCGCGGCCGCTCGCTCCCGTTGAACAGACGCTCGCGCACCTCCGCCTCGTTCTCGTTGCCGGTACTGGGGTTAGCCTGCTCTTTGCAGTGGGTCTGGGGTTGCTGCTCGCGCACATTGCCGCCAAGCCGATCGAAGACGTTGCCAGCGCCACGGCGCGCATCCGTGCCTTTGGTGAAGAAAACGAGCGTCTGGTGCCGCCAGGGCCTTTGCAAGAGCCCACTTGGCTGGCACAGAGCTTGAATAACCTACTGGATCGCGTTGAGGTCGCCGAGGAGGCTGCGGGCCGGACATCAATATTTCGTGCGCAGTGCGCCGCCTATGTGCAGAGCCAACTGGAGCGGCTAATTGTGCAGCAACGCAGCCTCAACGACTTTCTGCGCACAGAGTTGCGCCCCCACGACCCGAGCGCGCTTGAATTGCCGCCGGGGCAGCGGCGTACTTTGCGCGCCTTCTTGCAGACCGACCCGCGAGGCTGGGTGACGGCGTATGACGACGTTGTGGTGTGGCTGGAGGCCCAGACTGAAGCCCTTGCCCGCTGGGCGCACAATCTTCCGCTTTCTATTGGCGCACAAGAAGGGCTTGATCTGGAACGTGAGGCGGTGTCGCTCGCGCCGTTGCTCTTTGGTCTGTGCCAAGAGAAACGTGAACACTACGGAGATTCTCTGCAAGTCACGTGCCATTTGCCATCCTCCCCGCGGCTGCGGGTTGACCGCTGCGGCTTGCACGACGCGCTGGCTGCTCTCATTGATGACACGTGCAACAGGACACCGGCAGGGGGAGACGTAACGGTAGCCCTGCAGAGCACCGAGAAGTCCGTGACGATTACGGTAACTAACTCAGGCCCCGGCATTGCGCCGACTGAACTCCCGCATGTCTTTACGCGATTCGATAGTGCGGCCGCTTCCCGCGAAAGCCTCGGCCTGGGACTGCCCTTTGCCCACGACGTGGTAGTGCAGCACGGCGGCACGCTAACCGTCGCGAGCGCCGAGGGAGAAGGGAATACGTTCACGGTTCGGTTGCCCCGGGAGGGGAGCCGTGGGCTATAAGCCGTATGATCCGCTGCGGGGCCGCAACCGCACGTGGCGGAGTCGCCTCATGGTGCCCGGCGCGATTGGCGCGCTGTTCTTGGTTGTGGCCGTAGGCACGACGCTCACGGTGATCGGCATCATGCGCCTCTTGGACGGTCCGGGCACTGCTGAGACCAGCACCGCCGGGCAGACCCAAGGGACAGCCGTCGCGTCGGAACAACGTCAGCCGCTTGTCCCGCTACCCACCGTTGCGCCCACCGCAGAGCCTACTCCCATTCCTACTGTCGAGCCCACTGCGGTACCTACGGTCGTGCCCACGCCCGAGCCTACCGCCGTGCCAACCGCCGTGCCCACGGCGCCGCCCGCGCCGACAGCCCCGTCGGCAGTCGCGGAAACGGCTGGAAACCGGATAGCGGACGTATATGATCGGCTCGTGGGAAGTGTGGTCCGCATCTCAACCTCGTCCGACACGGTTGGCATCGGCCAGCCGTATGCCGAGGCGGGCTCCGGATTCGTCATTGATGAGGACGGTCACATTCTGACGAACTATCACGTGATAAAGGATGCCGACGACCTGTACCTCACGCTCGATGACGGAACGCCGCTGAGGGCGAGAATCATTGGCACCGACCCGGGCTCCGACGTTGCGTTACTGCGCGCCAACATCCCGCCGAGCAAGCTCGTCGTAGCCCCGCTTGGCTCCTCCGCCGCCGTGAGAGTGGGCGACCAAGTCATCGCCATTGGCAGCCCGTTTTATGTCTACGACAACACCATGACCCAAGGTTACGTGTCGGGCTTGAGTCGCCCCTACGCCTTTTCCGGCCGGACCATCACCGGCATGATCCAGAGCGATGCGGCCATCAACCAGGGGAGTTCCGGCGGACCGCTGATCGACTTGAGGCAGGGCGAAGTGGTGGGTATCAATACGGCAATCCAGTCGCGGACCTTTGCCGGCATCGGACTCGCGCTCCCCATCGACCGGATCAAGCGCATCCTGCCCAACCTGCTGGCAGGCATAACGCCGAAGCACGCTTGGCTCCCAATCTACGGTTCCACCATCACGCCGCAGATGGGCGAGCAATGCAACCTTCCTGTAGATAACGGCGTAATCGTCTATAGCATTCTGCCCGGCGCAAAGCTCGACCACGACTTTTACACCGGCGCCAACGGCGACATCATTGTCAGCATTGACGACGTACCGGTCAGAGAGCTGAACGACCTGAGCAAATATATCGACGCCTACAAGAAGCCCGGTGACATTGTCGAACTCAGGGTCTACCGCGAGCGCAAGATTAATACGCTCGTAACGATTACGCTGGAAGAGTGGCCGAACAGGGTAGTAAGTCCCCTTACTCAAGCCGTAGACTGCTCCAGTCCGACGAGCGAACCGATCAACGCGCCCACGGTGCTCCCCATTACTGCGGAGATGAGCACAAACGCCGCCAAAGGCAAGTTCATCATTTCCGAGGCGCCGCTGACACCCGCAATCGTCGCGGCAACCAGTCCGATGACGGCGCCACCGGCGAATCCGGCCACTATGCCGCGCGCTGCCATCCGCTCCGACGATCCCATGGCTGCGGTGTCGGTGGCAGTAGCCTGACCAATCTCAGGACTTTCCGCATCAACGGTGTCGCCAAACGACCCGTAGATCAACCCGAGCGTCGCGCCGTACACGATGTGCAGAATCAGATTGCCGAGAATGGGCAAGAACCCCGCCCCCAGGCCGAATCCAAGAAAGCCGGCGCCTACCAAGGGCAGGAAGACAACCAGCGACAGCACCCAGGGGAAAAAGGCAAAGGCAAGACCGCGGCCTACGTCAGGACCGGGAATGCGCGGTTCCACAAAGTACGCATAGATGAGCGCAAAGCCCAAGCCGATACCAAGATGGATTGCCACCGCGGCGTAGAATACATCGGTGGTGTATTCAACCACGATGTTGTCTGTCAAGCCCTTAAACCACGCTGAATACGTCTGAGCGCCCGCCTGGGACGAGGGCTCGACATTGGCAAGGGCGAAGGCAATGCCGTACGCGACCACGGCGGCCAGTATCATGAGTACGGTGGCAACAAAGCCGGAAAGCACCGCTCGCGCGAGCCAGCCCTGCCGCATGGTTGTTTGCGCGTTTATCATGGTCGCAACCTCCTTCTGAAAGGCGAGGATTTGCGCACACGTGGCCAAAGCTGCAGGCACTACGCGCATCGAGCAGGAGTGCCTGCCCACTAACTCGTCACCGTGTACTCAGCCTCCCGCCTGCTACTGCCGTGCGGCAGCGGATAAAGAGAGAACACCTTCCCTGATACAATTGTCAATCCAATGCGGCCATCTGTCAACCACTTTGGTAAGAAGAAATGGCGCTTCCGGTCGCAATGGTGTGAGGGAGATATACCGCGCGCACGACCGCGGCTGCTTGTCGGCTGGGCTAGTTGTGAGGCTTGTGGGTTACGATGCGGCCTCTGGACTCGTGCTTCGGAGAATGCGCGCGGCTTGCAAGGCAAGGAGTATGGTGCCGATGTTGAGCACACCGGCAAGCACAAACGGGAGCGGCGCGGACAGGCCGATGAGAATGCCCGCCGCCATCGTGCCGCCCAGGTTACCGAACGTCCACGCCGCCTCGGTAATGGCGGTCAGACGCCCTTGCTCGTGTCCCTCTCCCGACACGAACACGAGCGAGGGCATCAGCGAGGCAAGCCATTGACCGCCCAAGCTCGTAAAGATCGCCGACGCTGCCAGCAGCAGCGCATGATCCACGAATAACGCGCAGCCCAGCGGACCGAGCGCGAGCGTGAGACTGCTCGCTATCACGGGCAATGCTCTGCCTATGCGATCGGAAAGCCAGCCGACCACAAGCCCGGTGGACCCCGTTACCAGCGCGCTGACGGTGGCATACAAGGCCACAGCCGTCACCGATTCCGTGAGGCGAAAGATGAGCAGGGGCAGTAGCACCGAACTCGTGCCAAGCCACCACGTGGGCAGAAAACGAATCCCAATGAGGCGCAAAATGAGCGGACGCCGCCACAAGACCCGGTAGGAGCGCAGCATCTCCCACGCGGACGTTTGCTGGACTTGCTCCAGACGGATTTGCGGCAAAAAGAGCAGGCCGAAGAACACCAGCAACAGGTTGCCTACCAACATCGCGATGCCCAACGTGCGAAAGCTGAAAAGATCGACGATTGGGCCCGCCGCCGCGTAGCCCAGCGCGCTGCCGATGGTCGGGCCGGTAAAGTAGAGGGCCCCCATGAGGCCCATGCTCCCCAGCGGCGCCACCAGAGCAAGGTAGGCACGGGATGAGGTGGTGCGCAACGTGAAGAGGGCACCGTACAGGAGCGCCAAGAGGACGAGTAGCCGCGTGTCGGACACCATGAACATGAGTCCGCCGATGCTCACCGCCGTCATGCCCAGCAACAGAATGTACTTCGCCCCCACACGGTCCGCCAGCAAACCGCTGGCAAAGAGCACGACAATGCGCACGACGTTCTGGATCGAAAAGAGCGTGGACGTGAAAATTGGCGAGCCGCCGAGGACTTTCTCAACGTAGACGGGAAAGAGCGTTCGGCCCGGCGCACCCAGTGTGGCGTTCAGGAAAAAGATTGTCAGAAAGAGAATGAGCGGCTTGAGGTACCGGTGTTGCGAGAGAGGGGGTCGTTGAACGGCGTTGTCAGTTGCGGCCATGCGCGTGTGTCATTTGCACGTTGAATGTACTACTAGGTGGTAGCTGAGTTTTGTATTGTCGGACCTGCGCACGTGGGTCGCCGCTGCACGCCGGACTTTCGTCGCGCGGGGATTTAGTCTCCCGCCTCCGTGTCTTGTCCTTGTAGCGCGGGGACTCGTCCCCCGCCTCCGTGTCTTGTCCCTGTAGCGCGGGGGCTTGTCCCCCGCCTCCGTGTCTAGTCCTTGTAGCGCGGGGGCTCGTCCCCCGCCTCCGTGTCTTGTCCTCGTAGCGCGGCGGCTCGTCCCCCGCCTCCGTGTCTTGTCCTCGTAGCGCGGGGGCTCGTCCCCCGCCTCGCCGCTAGGCCCGTTTGCCCGGAGACTGCGGCGCCGGCCTGCGCGGCGGTCTGCCTGTGGCGGATGGCGTACCTACAAGACAATATCCACCGGATCGCCATTCTGCTCTAGCGACTCATAGATGGCCCACGTTACGGCCAGGGCAATGCGCGCGTCCGCCGCACTCGCCTGCACCGGCTCCTCGCCGCGGATCGCTCGTATCGTGTGCTGGGTCAAGAGCACCTGGCTGTCGCCGGTATACGGCCCGAACTCTTCGACAGCGCCGCCCTCGCGCAAAACCTTGAAACCGTCCCGCGGGCGGCTCGGCGCCAGCGCGCCCCGCGGGCCGAGAATGTCGTCAATCCGCCCCGCCGGCTGCACGCCCGGCGGCAAACCCCACGAGATGCTGAACGCCGCCAGGTCGCCGCTGCCGTATTCCAGCGCCACTGTGGCCGTATCCGGCGCTTTGTTTTGGAAGTGGGCGATTTCCGGTCGGTCTTTGGCAAGCGTAAACCCATGGGCGCTCACCCGCACCGGGTCCGTGCCCGTGAGCCAGCGCCAGTAGTCGAAGTAGTGCGTCATGAAATCGTTGAGCGGACCGCCGTTGCCGCGGTCCATGTCGTGCATGGCCAGCTTGGGCCGAATGTGCGTGGCGGAATGCATGCGGAACATGACCGGGCTGCCGATGGCGCGGTCGCGGATTGCCTGGCGTACGGCTGCGGGCCCGTCGCCGAAGCGACTCTGAAAGTTTATGACAAACACTACGCCTGTTGCGTTCAAGGTTGCGATCATCCGGTCGGCCTGATCCAGCCGCATGGCAATCGGCTTCTCACTCAACATGTGCTTGCCGTGCTCGGCGGCAAAGATCGTGACCTCTTCGTGATAGAACGCCGGTGTGCAGATAGAGACCACGTCGATGTCGTCGCGCTGCACCGCTTCACGATAGTCGGTGAAAACGTGAGGCGCTCCATACACCGCCGCCAGTTCCTGCGCGCGGTCTTCCAGTACGTCGACCACTGCGACCACTTCCGCCTCACCGGATGTCGCCCACGCCTTGGCATGGGCATTCCCCCGCGCGCCGGTGCCGACGATGCAGACGCGAAATTTGGCGTTAGCCATCAGCTATACGCTCCTCTCCAACTGAACCATTCGGGAAGTTCCCTCTTCAAGTAGCATGGCGCGATCATCGTTTCCCTATTGTACTTGCGATTCTCGCATGTGCCCTAGCATGGGGCATTGAGACCCGCGCTGTCAACGCAGGCGCGCGACAGACCCTTGCTGTCCTCAATACCGCCGGCCCGTTGAGCGAGGCGTGACCTACGGCACAGCGGCAGGCAAGACCAGGCGCAATACATTGATTGAGTGGATGTGTCGTACCCGGCCTTGCGGCCATTCCGGTCGGCCATCTCGGCAAAACTCTCGGACGGACCGCCCGGCGCTCAAGACGATGCCTCGCAACCAATCCGGGCGTACCGGTATTGCGCATCAGGGCGGAAGTGATGCCTCCGGGCTTGGCGGCAGACGGAATAGACGGACGTCTCAGAACACTTTCAGATTGTCCGATGATAATGAAGACACAAGGCTTCTACTTCCCAATACACAGGAGGTGCAATGTGGGCAATTTTCGATTTCAGAAGTTCCTAGGAGTACTCCTGCTCACCGCTGCGCTTCTTGTTAGTGGGTGCGGTGGGGCAACTATGCCGGAGACTCCATCCGCGTCAGATAGCACATCAGCAGCAGTCCGGAGTGCACCCGCCAATTCGGCGCCGGGAATTGACACTACGGGTGATATTCGCACCATCGTGCAGGAAGTCGTAAGCCAGATGCGACCGGCGGTGGTGCAGGTGGCAAACGAGCAAACTCGGCAAGGGCCCAACGGTGATCCGGTGCTGGTCCCATTGGGAACGGGCTCAGGCTTTATCATCGATGCCAAGGGGCACATCATCACCAACAATCACGTTGTTGCCGGAGCCGAGCGGCTCACTGTCGCCCTGCCGGACGGACGGTCGTTCGAGGCTGAAACTGTCGGCCGCGACCCCCGCACGGATCTGGCAGTAATCAAGATAGAAGGCGAAGATCTCCCGGTAGTGGCGCTGGGAACCTCGCAAGACTTGGCAATCGGACAATGGGTGATCGCCATCGGCAATGCCCTTGGGTTGCCCGGCGGCCCGACCGTAACGGTCGGCGTGGTCAGCGCCGTTGGACGCACCGCGCGCCCTGACGCGACGTTCCTCTTTGACCTCATCCAAACCGATGCGGCGATCAATCCCGGCAACTCCGGCGGGCCCTTGATCGATCTGGACGGACGTGTCGTCGGTATCAACACGCTCACCGCCGGTCGTATTGGGTCCGGCTTGCAAGCGCAGGGCATCGGCTTTGCCATTGCTATTGATACCGCCAAGCCCCTTACGGCCCAAATCATCGAGACCGGTGAAGTGGTGCATCCGTACATTGGCGTGGGGCTAAACTACAACAGCCCGACGTTTGCGATCCAAAATGAGTTGCCCAACGTGGCCGGCCCGGTAATCCTGCGGGTGGAGGAAGGCAGCCCCGCGGCCAAGGCCGGACTGAAAGCCCGCGACATCATCATCGCTGTGAACTCTGACGAGCTCGTCGACGAGAGTACGCTCTATCGCATCTTATCTCGTCTCAAGCCGGGTGATCGGCTGGCGTTGACGGTGCTGCGCGGCGATAAACAACTGGACATTACGCTCACCCTCGGCGAGTCTCCAAACTCTATCCGATAGCGAAATTCCGCTGAGAACGCCTGCAAAGCGCGGCGTGACCCCTGTCCAGTGTTCGCTAGGCACAGTGAGACTACACCGGCCAGAGAATCTCGCCGGACCGGACGCGGAGCGCTTGACCTGCCGGCGTCGTCCGCCGCAGCGCAGTGATACTACAAGCTCAACGTGACGTGGTCGGGGCAGTCATTTGGCGCTGCTCGCCAGTCCACGCTAACTCTGCTTCCATTCAGCGATACTGACTGTTTGAATGAGCCGTGCTACCACCGCGGCCGCATGGGCAGCCAGCTTGGATCTCGCTGTTGCATGGCGCTCACGTCGTCTCTGGCCGCGGCCTTATTCTGCAGGTAGCGCTCGTGGGCCGCCTGCAAGCGGCCGTCGTCCACTTCCACGCCCAGGCCCGGGCCTGTCGGCACCGGCAAGGCGCCGTCGATGAACTGCAGCGGCGCGCCTTGCACGATGTCGTCATCCTCATTCCACGGATAGTGCGTATCGGACGCGTAGATGAGATTGGGCGCAGCCGCAGCCCAGTGCGTCATTGCCGCCAGCGAGACGCCGGTGTGGCTGTTGCTGTGCTGGGAGATACCAAGGCGGAAGGTCTCGCAGATCTTCGCCAGTTGGATTGATGCCAGCATCCCGCCCCAGTGGTGGTGATCGGCCAGCACCACCTGCACCGCGTCCATCTGCACAGCCGGCGCAATGTGCGGGAAGGCGGTCACGACCATATTCGTCGATAAAGGAATAGGCGTGGCCTGCGCCACGGCCGCCATGCCCGCCAGGTCCGGCGCCGGATCCTCAAGATATTCCAGATCGAGGTCCTCCACCCAGCCCGCAAAGCGGATGCTCGTCTCCACCGACCAAATGGCATTGGGGTCGATGCGCAATTGGTGCCGGGGAAAGCGCTCGCGGAGCTGGCGCATGGTCTCGGCTTCCTCTTCAGGGGGCAGGACTCCCCCCTTGAGCTTGAGCGCCTGAAAGCCGTACCGCTCCACAAACGTCTCCGCCTGGACCACAAGTTGCTCCGGACTCATGGCCTCGCCCCATTCGTCGTCGCCCGCGTACTTGTAGAAGAGATACGCCGAGAAAGGCACAGTATCGCGGATCTTGCCGCCGAGCACGTCGCAGACAGACCTACCGCTCTCCTTGCCCAGCAGATCGAGCATGGCCGTCTCGTAGGCGGCAAAAACCGGTGGATTGTTGATGAGGATGCGCAACCGATTGAAGTGGGCCGGGTCCTGGCCCCGCACGAGGGACGCGGCGCTCTGCAGCTTGTTCACTATTTCCTCACCGCCGTACGTCTCGCCCCAGCCTACGCAGCCGTCGTCCGTTTCAAGCCGCACGATGGAGCGGAGCGCAACGGGCTCGTGGACGCCCCAGGAGTTGCGTAACGGGGGATCGCTTATGGCAATTGGAATTACGTCTACGCCTACAATGCGCATCGGTGGTTTCTCCTCTTGGGCGCTAAGCCTTCCTGCTCTGAGAAGGTGTTTGTACAGTCTGTTAATTGCCGTTCGAGATAAGCGGACTTCGCGAGCCCCTGTCGAACCATTGACGGCGCTTCGACAAGCTCAGCGCGAACGGGTGATACGGTCTTAGAGCACTGATGAAAGATCCACGCGCTCGCCGGTCTCGCCCGACTGTCTTGCAGCAACGAGCATGCCGATGACTTCCAGCATCTCCGCATGTGGGATGGGGTTTTCACGGGTCTGAATCATGCGGACGACGGTGCGCATCTGCTCGGCGTAGAAGAAATTGGCGTCTCTCACGGCAATCTCGGCTTTGCCATCCGTGCCGTAGACGTTCAGCAAGAACCCGTAGCGCGCACTGCGAATTATCTGCATGGTGACGGCGCGGCCGTCAGTATAGCGCACGTGGACGATGTCGTACTCGTCCGTGTACTCGTTCCGCACCCAGGCGATGCCGGGTCCCATCACCGTGTAGAAAAGCTCCGCCGCGTGGATGCCGTAGTAGACGAGTTCATTCGGTCCGGTGGCAACGGCAACGCGCAGATCACCCACAAGTTCCTGCTCGTTTGCCTTGAAATCGATGACTTCCCGCGCGTAGCGCAGCGCCGACGACGACATGAGCGGCGTATTGTGGGCCTGCGCCAGCCGCACCATTTCTTTGGCGTGCTCGACGCCCAGCGCGAAGGGCTTATCCACAAACGTGGGCACGCCGGCTTCCAGGTACGGCCGCGCCAACTCCAGATGCGTATCGCCCGGGTCTTCGAGCACCAGCACGCCGTCGGCTTTGCCGATCGCCGCAGTAGGATCGTCCAGCACGGTCTCCAGCCCGTGTTCGGTCACGAATTCCGCCGCCGCCGCGCGGTCGCGGTCCCAGAGCATCGAAATGCGGGCCACGCCGTTTAAGCCTTCCCCGTTGGGATTCTCCTCGTTGATTAGCTGGGAAAAAGAACGGGGGTGCTGGGGGCTGAGCCCGATGATGGCAAGATCAAGCATGGAACGCTTCCTTTCAAGCAGATGATGCGATTCGGAGTTGCCGCCTGTGGATGTGCCTAATGATACTCTACTGCGATACCTCGTAGAGTTGACTTGTCGTAGCGAGTCGCTCAGGCCGTCCAGACTGCGTCCACACGAGCCCCCGGCCGGTCAGGATAGGAGACCCAACGCCACTCACCCTGGCCGTCAGGGTCAGTGCGAATACGTACGCAACGCCGGTCCCGGCAACGCCGTCGGTCTAGATGTCTATCTTGACAGTGTTATTGTAGGTTTCTATGTTCCCGAACACAATAGGCGTCAAGGGCAGCCGTGCAGTGGATCAAGGAAGGGAAGTACGCCCTGAACTGGACTCGGCTGTCGTGCCATCGGTTCGTGGCCAAACGGGTGCGTCTGTCTCTGTTCATTCTGGCGTACAATCTTGGGAACTTCCTTCGCCGGTTATGCCTGCCCAAGGCGGTCAAGCACTGGTCGCTGCGGAGTGTGCAGGTCAAGCTGATCAAGACGGGAGGCCGTCTGGTGCGGCACTCCCGGCGATTGATCTTTCAGTTGTCCGAGGTGTCGGTTCCTCGACGGTTGTTCCAGGGAGTGCTGGATCGTATCGGCCGGTTATCGTCGGCGCCAAGCTGAGGGAGGGTACAACCACGACCTTGCCAAGAGGGAGAGCGCTCCAGGGAGTCGGCTTGTCTTCAATGCGCATTCACCCCACTGGCGGGGAGCCGAAGGCTACAAAGACGGACAAGAAGCATGGTTCACGGCAAGAATCGCATCCCTTATTGGATAGACCGGAGATTGACTGGCCTTGTAGGATCCGAGTATCATGCCATTATCTCGTTTGGGCTGCCCATTGAGCCGGAAGACTCCCAATATGGGAAATGCCGGATACACTGGCGCGACGGGGCTTAAGCGGCTTCGCACCCCGGGAAGCTCCAACGGAGGCTGAGCGTCCATCACTCGGCCATCCTGGAGTTCGACGTCCCCAGCTATCGGACCGGGGCAGCTCAGAAGCGCCCTCAACAGGAGGTCTACCGGCAAATAATAATAGACGCACACCGGCAATAATAGATGACGCCGATCAAGAGGAGAACAGGGAATGAATGGACAAGTATTGGATTACTCAGCTCAAACCAACTCGGGACTGATCACAGGGGATGACGGCAACCGATATAACTTTGTCGGGACCGAATGGAAAGACCAAGCCATTCCCAACCGGGGAATGCGGGTGGATTTCGAGGCGCAGGGAAGCAATGCTGTAGCCATTTACCGTGCTACGCCGGCCCCCGGCGCCGGCGGGATTGGCGGCGCTCTCGAGGGCGTGATGGGCTCCGAGAAGACCAAGGTGGTTGCCGGGCTGCTGGGGATATTCCTTGGCTGGGCCGGCGTCCACAAGTTCTACCTGGGCATCAAGAGGCCCGCAATAATACAGCTGGCAGTTGGCGGCGGCGGCCTAGTGCTGGCTAATATTGTGGGCAGTACATTCATAGCTTTGGGGATGTTCGGCATTGGCGTCGTCATTGGGATTTTGATGTACGTAGTTGGCTATGCTGCTCTGATGGCGGCTGGCGTACTTGGGTTGGTGGAAGGCATTATCTACCTGACCAAGTCGGATGAAGACTTCCAGAGCATCTACGTTACCGGCCAGAAGCAGTGGCTTTAGTCCGACGCGAGCGGTGTGTCGGCGTGTCGGGAGTGTGTTGAGGTTGGTGGGCCTCCACCCCGCTCGCTACGCTCGCGCGTCCCCTCCCGTCTGTGTTGCGGCGCTGGCCGTGCTGATCGCCCTTCTCCTGGTTGCATGCGGGTAAAGGGGTCTCTGGCCAAGGTGGCCGTAGTCGCCGTCCCGAATAGCGACGCCGCCGTCCTCAGCCTCCAGAGGACGAACTCCGACATGGCTGGGCGCGGGTATCGCCTGGCGACAGCTGCTCTCCGATAGTAGTGTGAAGGGCGGTTGTCCGGCGGAGTCAAGTCAGGCAGTGCGACCCGAGAAGGAAGGTAGGCCACTGTGAGTGTGGTGACAGCAGTGGCGGCCCTTGCCGCCATCGGCTTGCTGTTCGCGATAGACCCAGGCGGGGCAATCGCCGAAATCGGCTTTCCTGACTTCCGGGAGTTGGACCGGAGGCAGCTGGCGTTCATGGGCTTCGGCACGATAGGCGTAGTCGCGGCGCAGTTGGTCATTATCGTGCTGTGGCTGTGGCCCAAGTACCGGCCCCCACAGGCGACGGAGGCGCATCGGTCCCCATGGTACTTGGGAACCCTGCAGCCCGATTCAATGCCCGCGGCGGCGGTATCTGCGCTGGGAGGCCACATGATATGGAGCCCGACGCTGCTGGCCTCCATCATCGAGATGTGCCAGCGCGGCACGCTGCGAATCGAGGCCATCGGAACAACGATCGGCTTCCTGTATCGGCTGTCTTGGCAGGCTCCCGTACAGTATGACTGGGAGCGAACGATATGCGAAAGCATGCCGATGCGTGCCACGACGGTTGATGCGCTCCATGAAGCGATAAATAAGCGCGAGGATGCCATCGGCGACCAGATAGGGGACTACCTGCAGCATCGCGGCCTTTTCCATGACAATCCGGTGCGAGTCAGGAGGGAAAACTACGGCGATGCAATCGGATGGGGAATGCTGGCCGGCGCCTTGATGGGCGTTGGCAGCGGACTTTGGGCGGCTGTATGGCTGGACCAGTGGTGGGCGAACACCCTGATCGGCGCGTTCACAGGCCTCGTATACTTGATGATGGCGCCGTCGATACCAACGGGCATGGTGCCGACAACGCAGAGGGGAGCGCATGAGAAAAGTCAGTGGCTAGGCTGGCAAGAGACTATGGCCGGACCTGCCCCGCCCGGCGCTCGGGACCAATCAGACCCCCTGCTGCCCTACGCGGTCGCGTTCAATGTGGCCCAGCCGTGGCTCGACGTTGCGGCCTCGGCACCGACGTGGTTCGGATCCAGCGGGGAATCCTCCCTGCGGCGCGCCGACCTGGACGCGGCCTATCGCGGTTTCATGCACGCGCCGGAATGGTGGCTGACCGGACGGTCGGGCGATGCGGCGAAAGCGGCCGCGGGACTGGGTTACGAGGCAGAGCTTGAGCTGCTCCAATTGGAGTCGCCGGATACCGGGAAGGCCGTGCACAGGGAGACCGCCGCCGAAATCCAGGACATAGCGCGTGAGCCGGATTCACAGCGCAGTTCTCTGGAAGGTGCGCCGTCACCGCCATCGGGCGGGTATCAACAGGACAGGGAAGAAAGACTGATTGAGGAACCGAAGAGCGGCGGGCGCCTCCGCGGGTGCTTCATACGGATGGTAAGCCTGTTGGGCATAGGGGCGTTGGTCTTGGTCGTCCTGTTCAGCCTCGACGTGGTATCGCCGCGCGACAAACCGTGTCCCTTGGCCTCTCCCGCGATCCCGACGCCCGCGCAGATTGCGGTGGCCGGCGACCTGTTTCGCGATGAATGCGTGAAGGTCAGTGGCACGGTCGTGTTCCAGAACGCCGACGAGCTGGTGGTGGAGATGAAACGGGGCGAATACGTGCAGCAAGTTAACGTCCACGACCCGTCGGAGGTCCTCGAAGCAATCCCCCTAGGCCGCGTGGTGACCCTGGCTGGGCGGCTCAAAGTGGAGGAGGACGGGACATACGCAGTCCACTTCGTACCGGACCATGGATCGGACCGGGGGTGGTGGCGGAACCTCCGGGAGAACCTCCAAGGGTTGTTCTAGGTGGCTGTGGGTGCGACAGCCATTGGTGATGGCTTTCCCACGATGTCGGTTAAGGAGTCATCCCATCCAGGAAGAAGAGCATGAAGCATGACAGTCCCAGTTTTGGTGAAACAGTTCTCACCTTTCTTCTTGAAAGCGCAACAAAAAAGGGGCCTCCCCTGACATGGGAGGCCTTGAAGACTTGGTATTTGAGAGCGCGGTCGCTAGGTCCTCCCCAACACGAAGAGCCACGGCAGCGGTGCCGCCGCGCCGCTGGCTTTGGTCGGGAAGTTGCAGGCCGCTGATATCATGCTCATTGTCCTTCTGAATACAAGGGAATTATTGCACAGGACTTCCCCAAACAACAACCACCAATCACTCATGAAGACTCCGAAACTCCGCCCACTGGCTTCCATGTACGGCGATGGCTCCTGCAATCGACGGGGAATACACCAGCGTCAGACTTCATGTCTAGCATGAAGCTTAATGTGAAGGTTCTTGGTTTTTACAGGATGGTGAATCGGAAAGGACGCGAACCACAACGGACACACTGTGCGCCGGGTGTTAGTTATGACATCTTCTTCACGTTAGAGAAGACATCTTCTTCAATGGAGAGCCGCCCAACTGGCACTTGTTTAAAAGCCAATGTTCCGACACCGATGGGTATGGGCTTAAGTCCTTCTTAAGTCCTTCGTTAGGTTACGTCTCTTGTCAGACTCACGACTCTCAAGTAAGACACTGATTGGATAGGGAAGAGGAGAGTCGCCGTGGGATGAGTTCGCAGCACACTCTCGTAACACGTAGGGGCACGACATGTCGTGCCCCTACCCTCTCGTACTGAGGATGAAATAGCTGTACCGCGATCGCATTCGGCCAATTCTGGGCCTGCAATGTGCGCTTTATAACTTGACTATTGGTCTATACGGTGTTATCTAGTCTATTGACAGACCGTCTCTCTATGTCCTGCTCTCGCAAGAGGGAGGATTGAGAGGCAAGTAGAGTTTACGCATTTGCGCACAGGAGGCCAACCATGCGTACGTCGAGACGGCGAATACTCGGAACCGGCATCGGCTTTGCGGGCAGTGCGGCGCTGTTTGCTGCTTGCGGCCAGGCTGCGGCTCCCATGGAGGAGGCGCCCGAGGCAGAAGCGCCCAAGGCGGAGGAAGAGAAACCCGCGTCGCCCATGGAGGCCACTGAGGTGGTCTACTGGTCGCTCACGTCGGCGTGGGGGTCCTTCAACGAAGAGATCGGCGCGGAGCTTGTGGCGGAGTTCAACGAGACCTTCGAGGCCTACAACGTCACCACCGTTCCCAAGTCCGGCAGGGACAATCGCGACACCCTGCCCGCGGCGGTTGCCGGCGGCGCGGCGCCCGATATGGCGTTCCAGGACCGCTACATTCCCAAGACCATGGCGGTGAACGGCGTCGTCCGCGACATCACGGACATGGTCAAGGCATCGTCCATCATCAACACCAGCGACATGTGGGAGCGCATCCTCAATGACGTCACCTACCGCGGCCACCATTTCGGCCTGCCGTGGTCGGCGGACGTGCGCACCCTGTTCCTCAACAACGACGCGCTGCTCGAGGTGGGTCTCGACCCGGAGCGTCCGCCTTCCTCGTGGGATGAATTCCACGATGCCATCAACAAGACCTTCAAGAAAGAGGGCGGCAGCATTGCCCGTCTCGGCTACGTGCCGTTATGGGGCAGCGGCGGCTCTTTGGCCGGCTGGATGATCCCCTACTGGCAGCAGGGCGGCAACCTGACTTCAGCCGACGACAGCACGTCCACCATGGACAATGAGATGATGGTGAATGCGTTCGAGCATACGGTGCGCATGTATGACGAGCAGGACGGCTTCGACGCCATCGCGGAGTTCCGCGGCGACTTACGCACACAGCAGATCTTCATCGACAGCAAACTGGCGATGTACTTCGAGATTTACGACATCCCGAACTTCCCCGCCTACCGCGAGGGCTTTGCGGCGCTCAGCTACGGACTGGCGGTGGAGCCGATTCCACCCGGCGGTACGCCCGCCACCTATGGCGGCGGCGGCTCCAAGGTGCTGCCGAACGCTTCTGCCAATCCGGACGGCGCGTTCGCGTTTATGGAGTGGCTCTACGACGCGCCGCAGGAGCTGCGCTTCAACGACGCGAAGGGCCGCCTGCCGGTGCACAAGGCCGTCGCGAACAGCCCCGAGTGGACCCAGGACGACCCGCTGCGCTTGCAGGCCTCCATCGAGATGGCCGGCGCGCACTGGGTGGTGACCGCTCCCGGCGGCATCGAAATCCTCGGCCTGCACGTGGCGCTGCCGCGCGCGATCTACCAGGGCGAGAAGACCATCCAGGAAGCCATCGCCGAGACCAACGAGCAGACCCAGATCGTCCTCGATGAGACGCTCGCCAACTCGGTGCTGGACTTCTAGGCACTAAGGGAATACGTGGGATAAAGTTGCTGAGGAGCGCTTTTCCTCACTATTGCGAATTGAAGGAAAAGGGCAACCACTATGGGTTGCCCTTTTCCTTAGTTGTGGGGGTGCGGAGGTGAGCAGATGGCAGGCATTAATATTGTATGGACAAGCGAGCCGCGCGGCAAGGAAGGGCAGTCCTCGGCGATTGCCCGTCCCTCCTCTTGCTTCTAGGAGGGTTCGATACCTGTACCTGATAGCCTGTCAGAACGGGAGATATCGCGGTTTTAGCACCCAGTATCGTGTGTGGCCGAACGGCGCTGTGGGATAGCGGCCGGATCACCTTGAGAGGCAGTGACGATCACCCGCGGTAGTGGATGACGCCAGGGACTGGCGGCCACTCCGGGATTCCCAACTCGTCGTACATCAATGGTCGGGCTACCTTGAACGCGGATGCGTCGCGGTCCAGTGGCGCGAATGGCGCGCCCGTGCGTACGAATTCTCCCGGCAGCCAGAGTGTGCCCTCCGAATCCCACGACCACAGCATGGTGGTCCCGGCCGAGGAAGTGTGGCGCACGAATGGCGCGGTCAAGAGCCCCATCAACGTTAGGTGGACGCCGTCCCATTCGGTGGCCACGCGAGCCCAGTCCGGCGAAAGCGTGTCGATCCCGGCTGGACTATTAGGATGCTGATTGACGCGTGGAAAGGAGACGCAGAGCGCGTGCCAGTTCGCCGGGCCGGAGACCTCGAAGACGCGGGTAGATTTGTCAATTTCGGCAGCGAATCTGCGGTGCGAAGTCACTTGGGTCCAGTCGCCGATGCCCGACGCGATTGCTGTATCGACGCACGAATATGCGCCCCTGAGCGTGGAAGTAATCCGCCATCCCACCGGGCGTTGCGCGTAGTCCTCCCAACGGACGTTCGACGCGGGCAACGCCGTGCGCGAGGATGTTCGCTTGAAAATGCGCTGTATGCGCTCCCAAATGGGGTGAGGCGGCGCCGTGCGGGCAGAGGTAGGGTGCGCCGTATCATCAATCACGAGTAACTGCCGGGTTGGGTCCATTGGATCAGTCCACCAGCGGCTTTGCGGATGTGAAACAACCGCGCGCGCCAGGCTTGCCAGATCTGCGCCGCGTGAAAGCGCGGACGTGACGGTTCGTTCGAAATCCGCCGACCAGGGATTGAGCGCGTCCAAGGCGACCGCGGCGCGCGCGAACGCCTGAGGCGGCGTGACGGCGATGTCAATGGGGACATCATCCCGCACGATAGTCAGCAAAAAAGCGCATCCCACCGGACAGCGCAGGAGCCGGGCCGCCAAGTCATTGATTCGGGATTCCATAGAGGCCCGTTCCTTGCCACGTATCGACAGCTATTGCGCAGTCAACCTCTGGTACGCCTAGACAGCGGGACTATCACAACCAAGAGTAGCACACCGACCTCATCCTATTACCTTGACAGCAAGCCGGGAATACGCTGTACTGTAGCCAAGTTTCGTTGAATGTATGTTGAAACTTTGGGAGGATACGCGATGGCAAACGATGGAAAGCTTGGGGTCGGTGTAGTCGGTATCGGCTGGGTCTCGCACCAGCACATTGACACCCTGGTCAAGAATCCCCACACGGAAGTGGTCGGGCTCTGCAGCGCCAGCCGCGAAAACGCGGAGAACGCCAAGGAAGAGCACGGACTCGCCAACGCCCACGTCTACACCGATTACGAGCAGATGCTCAAGCAGGACAACCTGGACATGGTCTACATCTGCTCCACCAACGAGAAGCACGTGCCGCAAGTGCTGGCGGCGGCGGATGCCGGCAAGCACATGCTGATTGAGAAGCCCGCCGCGCTCAATTGGGAAGACATGAAAACCATCGTGGCAGCGGTGGACAAAGCCGGCGTGGTGGCGTGCGAGGGTTTCGAGCTCCACTGGAGCCCCTATTTCCTGATCGTGCACAAACTCATCAAGGCCAACGCCTTCGGCAACATCTTCTACGGCGAGTGCGACTACTTTAGCGCCAACTGGCCCCAGTGGTACGTCGGCTACCCCTGGGTGAAGACTCGCGAGCAAGGCGGTTCCGCGCTGGCGGCCGCGGGCTGTCACGCGGTAGACGCGCTTCTCCAATTCATGCCCGGCGAGGTCGATCACGTGGTGGGCCACTGGGGCAACTTCACGAAGACCTTCGACTGGGAAGGTACCGTGCTCAGCGTCATTAGCTACAAGGACGGCCGCATCGGCAAGGTCGGCTGCATCCTGGAAGGCAACAACCCCTACTCGTTCAACGTCCGCCTGCACGGCGACCGCGGCACGTTGGTGGGCAATAAGTTTCATTCGGAGACCCTGATCGGCGAGCGCATGACCGAGCAGACCGATTGGGCAACGTTCGAGACGATCATGCCGGATACGCCGGAGGTCGCGCACCACCCCTTCCAGCCGCAGACGGACCACATCATCGACTGCATCCTGAATAATAAGAAGCCGGAAGTGGATGTCCACGACGCGCTGAAGATCGACGAGGTCATCTTCGCGGCGGAGCGGTCGGCCAGCTTGGGCGGCGAGCCCGTCAAACTGCCGTTGGAGTAAGTGACTGGCAATAGACAATTGGCAGTTGCCAGTTTGCAGAAGCCATTTGGCCCGCATTGGTGATGGTTGTTGCTCGTCAGAGTACATGTAGCCCGATGTATGTTGGGCTAGGATTCAGTTGCTCGGCCCGCGCCCGATGCAGCATGCGAAGTGGGATTGTGAAGAGTGGTGCGCCGGGGAGTTTGCAATTGCTCCTAGCTCTCCGGCGCATTTTCTTGCCTTGATCGCTAGGTAGTAGCGCGGGGGCTTGTCCCCAATGCTGTCGCATTAACCATTGTGGGGAGGAACATGGCACTCACGGCACCTCTCGTCCCCGGTAGCGCAGGTTTGTAACCTGCGTCTGCGGGACGGTCAATCCTTGTGTGCCTTCTCTCTCATGCGGCGACGTTGGAGATGGCCCTGTGCTGCTTACTCCGGCGGGGGACAAGCCCCCGCGCTACTTTAATGCGACAACATTAGGGTTCGTCCCCCGCTCTTGCTCGCATAGGGACAGAGAGGATGGATTCCCGCGTGCGCGGGAATGACGGACCCCATTGCAGCCATTTACCGTGCTGATGGCAGACCGGATATCGCGAGAACGGCACAACCAAACACGAATTTCAATTGTCTGTCTTGACACTCTTTTCCTCCAAACGCGAGCGCCGCCTGTGGCTGTGGGTGCTCGTCGTCATGGTGGCGATCTATGCCACGCTCGGTCTGGCGCAAAGGCTGGCCGAGACGCTGCGCGAGCGGGGCCTGCTGGATATCTCCATCGGCCTCTTCCTCCTCTGCATGTTCCTTGTGGCAGTGACCGTGGTCACACAGGGGCTGAAGGTGCGGCCGGGCGGGGCGGAAGTCGCCGTTGGCGTGGGTGTCGCGGCCGCCTACCTGCTGGTCTTCACCCGCATGACGGTCCCGACCGAGCGCTCGCACCTGATCGAGTACGGCGTGGTGGGCGTCCTCATCTACGAGGCCCTCACCGAGCGCAAGAGCCAGGGCCGCCGCGTGCCGCTGCCGCCCGTGCTCGCTGTCCTCGTCACGGTGGCGCTGGGCGCGTTGGACGAGGGCATTCAGTGGCTGCTGCCCAACCGGGTGTTCGATCCGGTAGACATCCTGTTCAACCTGCTCGCCGGCACCATGGCGGTAGCCGCCAGCGTCGCGTTGACGTGGGCGCGGCGGTGGACAATGGTCCGGAAGTTGGGACTAAAGTAAGAGTACTACGGCGGCGCGATACCTCAGCCGACCTGCCTGCGACGGATGGGGTACAATTCTGCCTGGAGAATCCTAAGTCTTGCAGTTACTCTCTTTGGAGATTCCGTGACCTTCAGGTTCATTGACACTTGAATTCGCCCTCACCCTAGCCCTCTCCCCCGGGAGAGGGGACAATCAAGGAGACTAGCTGTCCCCCTAAACCACATGGGAACGGTTTTGGGCGCAGAGAATGTGATGTCACCCAAGAATGAGAGAGAGCACAGCATATGAGCATCAACATCGGTCTGTTGGCACATTGGAATTTTAACGGCGATTGCCGGGACTCATCCGGCAACGGTAACCACGGCGTGAACCGCGGCGCCGATCTCGCGGCGGTGGGCCGCGACGGCAATGCCTATGGCGCAGCGGGCTTCGACGGCAGTGCCGCACATGTAGAAGTGCCTGCCGGCGACGCGCTGGCCCTCGCCGAGGGTGATTTCACGCTCTCCGCCTGGGTAGAGTTACCGCCCGACGGCGCCAACCTGCACGGCGACATCATCAGCAAATTCGATCCCGCCACCCGCACCGGCCTGAACTTCGGTACCTTGAATTACGCTGGAGTCACCGCCGCCCAGGCCCACCACCGCAATCTGCACTTCGGCATCGACGACGGTTCGCAAGAACCGTCATGGGTCGATTGCGGGCGGCCGGGCAACAACCTGCGCGTTTATTCCCTGGCCGTCTTTAACGGCGAACTCTATACGGGAACCTTCGAATGGGGCGCGGACGAGGCCGGGCACGTGTACCGGTACGCGGGCGGCCAGACCTGGGAAGACTGCGGCAGTCCCGACCAAAGCAATACCGTGGCATCGCTCGCGGCGTTCAGGGGCGACCTCTATGCCGGTACTTCCTGCTACCGGGCCGGCGGTTCCGCGCTGGAGGATTCGCCGAATAAGCACCCCGGCGGCGCCATTTACCGCTACACCGGCGATGCAACCTGGGAGTACTGCGGGCGGTTGGCAGGGGCAGAATCAATTGCCGGCATGGCCGTGTACAACGGTGAACTCTACGCCATTCCGCTGTACAGCCAAGGCGTGTTCCGCTATGTGGGCGGGCAAGACTGGGAATACTGCGGCACGCCCGGCCGCCGCATGATGGCGATCACCGTGTTCAAGGGCCACCTCTACGGCGCGGGCAATGAGGGCGGCGGCGTCTTCCGTTACGACGGCGGTACCGAGTGGACGCCCTGCGGCTTCCAGGAGGGAGTCACCCAGGTCTACTCGTTCGCCGCCTACCAGGGCGAACTCTACGTCGGCACCTGGCCCAACGGCACCGTCTTCCGTTGGGACGGCCAGGAAACGTGGGAGAGCGTGGGCCGCCTGGAGGACGAGAAAGAAGTGATGGCCATGGCGGTCTACAACGGCAAGCTCTACGCGGGCACGCTGCCGCTGGCGAAAGTCTACCGCTACGAGGGCGGCACTACCTGGACCAACACGGGACAACTGGATACCACGCCGGACGTGAAGTACCGGCGGGTGTGGTCGATGGCAATATTTGAGGGTAAGCTCTTTGGCGGCACGCTGCCGTCGGGCCGGGTCTATGCCCTGGAGGCCGGCGCCAACGTGACCTACGACCACGCCCTTGCCGCCGGTTGGCATCATCTCGCTGCCGTGCGGGAGGGAAATCAGCTTGCGCTCTACGTCGACGGCGCGCGGGTGGCCGCAGCCGACGCTGCGGCGCACGTGCCTGCCGCCATTGCGAACAACCGGCCGCTGCGCATTGGCTTCGGTCAGCACGACCACTTCAACGGCAGCCTGGCCGACGTGCGCGTGCACGGCCGCGCCCTGAGCGCGGCGGAAATCGCCGTCCTCCAGCAGGCAAACTAACTTTCCTTACTCTCGAGTCTACACGTTGGAATCCGCTCTTTCGAGCGGATTCCAACCTTTGCATCCTTGACTACACACTATTAATCGCGCTAGAATTCATTTCAAGCCTTAGCGGAGCCACAGATACAGCGAGAGCTCCTAGAGAGGTGGCGGTGAAGACGGCAGAGTTCGTAGTCCCTCACCTCGCAAGGCGGTGGTACGAGTTTGGAATAGCGCCTTAAGGGCAGGAGGTATCGGTACCGATGAAGAGTCGTACTGCAAACCACATGACACGGCGGCGCATGCTTGCAGGCACCGGAGCCGCGGCGGGGGCCGTACTCTTTGCCGCGTGCGCAGAGGGCGGTATGGCAGCCCCCATGGGAGACGCGCCTGAGTCCGACGATATGGAGAAGGCTGCGGATATGCCGATGGAAGAGCAGTTGCCCGTGAACTTCTGGGCCATCGACATGGGCGGCAGTAACTGGGTGCAGGGCATCGGCGAGGAGATCGTGGCCGAGTTCCACGAGGCCAACCCCAACGAAGCAGTCAACGTGATCGTCACCACCTACGGCGACACCATCAACAAGCTGCCGACGGTGGTCGCCGGCGGCATCCCGCCCGACATTTCGTATATCGACGCCTACTTGCCGAAAGACTTCGGCGTGCGCGGCATTGCCGCCGACATCACGAATTATGTCAAGGCCTCGACCGTCATTGACGCGGATGACTACTATCCGCGCGTGGTGTTTGACTCGACCTACCGCGGCCACTGGTTCGGGTTGCCCTGGGCGCCCACGGTCTTTACGTATTTCTACAACAAAGACGTCTTCGTGGAAGTGGGTCTGGATCCAGACGCGGGACCCTCGAATTGGGATGAGCTCGACGCGGCAATCCAGCAAACGCTCAAGAAAGAGGGCGACAACATCGAGCGTCTCGGCTTCTGGTACGGCAACAGCTCACTGGTCTGGTGGCTGGTGCCCTTCTGGCAGCAGGGCGGCCGTCTGCTCAGCGACGATGAGTTGACGTCCACCATCGACAACGAGACGATGGTGACCGCGTTCGACTTGACCCTGCGTTTCTTCGACCTCCAGGGCGGCCTGGACGCGATGAACGAATTTAGGGGCGACGAGCGGCATCAACACCTCTTCTCCACGGGCCGTTGCGCCATGTGGACCGACGTGATGAACATCACCCGCTTCGCGGCGTACGAGGAGAACTTCGCGAAGATCAACGTCGGGGTGGACACGTACCCGGTGGCGGAGGGCGGCTCGCCCGCGGCCTATCGCGGCGGCGGCGCGCACCTCATGCCCGAAGGTTCCAACAACCCGGACGGTGCCTTCAAGTTCCTCGAGTGGCTCTTCCTGGAGCCCAACGACCGCCGCTTCAACGACGTGCGCGACAGCCTGCCGGCCCGGCGTTCGGTGGCCCAAAGCGCCGAATTCACGCAGGGCGACCCGCTGCGCATCCAAGGCGCCCGCGAGATGGACGGCGCCCAGTGGGTGGTGAGCGCACCCGGCGGCCGCAAGATTATCGGCATCCACGTGCGCATGGCCAGCTCGATCTGGAAGCGCGAAAAGACCGTGCCGGAAGCGCTCGCGGACGGCAATACGCAGGTGCAGCAGGCGCTGGACGAGGCGTTGGAGAACTCGGTCGTCGAATTCTAGTCCAAGAGAGCTGCAACGCACTGTGTGTGAGACGCACGCGTGGGGTTTCCCACGCGTGCGTTTCGTATTCGTGGAGGCAGCAGGCTCTTCCCGCTCACTAAATGCACGCCTGCCGCATTCCACTCTGAAACCATCCAAGTCACCCCTTGCCGGCCGGGCCCTGCCTGGAGTCCACCGCCTGCGGGATGAACAAGAGGGTATACTGCGCGATCCGTGGTATAGTAGTGCCAGCATCTATTGTGCGCCGCGAATGCTCTCACCCCTATGGTCACTTCTGCACTCACTGTTGCCCCGGCGGAGACACTCCGCGAAGAGGACGTAGCGCAACTCTGGCAAGCGTGCCCCTGGGGCGGCAAACTCCTGCCCACTACGGCTGGCGAGCGGATTCAGGTGGTCTATCCGGGACGGCGCAATCTGGGCCCCGGGCCGGACTTCCTCGACGCCATCATCGCGTTGGACGGTCGCAGGCTGCGTCACGGCCACGTTGAAGTGCATACGACCACGTCTGGCTGGCGGGCACATGGACACGCCGCCGACCCGGCGTACCACGACGTTATGCTCCACGTGGTGTGGGCAGACAACGGGCCGATTGCGGGCGGACCGCTGCGCACGCTGGCGCTCAGCCCGCACTTTCCCGATGGCTTTCCGGACACGTATGCGGCACAGCCGCTCCCCTCGTTTCAGCCCTGCGCCGACCTCCACACCAAGTCCGACGCCATGACCGTCGGCATGTTGTTCGCGACGCTGGGCGAACGGCGCCTGCGCACAAAGGCGGCGCAGATGCTGGCAGCGATCGAGCACCACGGGCCGGAGCAAGCGCTCTATACCGGTTTGCTGGACGCGCTCGGCTACAGCCAAAACCGCGAGCCTTTTCGCCGACTCAGCGAGGGATTGCCGTGGTCAGTTGTCGCAGCGCTGCTGTGCGGCAAGCCCGACGGCGGACAGTACGGTGAGGCGCTCTTTCTCGGCACAGCAGGCCTTTTGCCCTCCCAACGGGATGCCGCTCCGCGTAGGGGCACGACATGTCGTGCCCCTACGCGGAGCGAGCGGACGCACGTGCAGGAGCTTGAAGCGCTATGGCGGCAATTTCGATTGGAACCGGCGCTACCGGCCACAGCTTGGGTACGGCGCGGCGTACGCCCGGCGAACGCACCCGCGCGGCGCGTGGCGGCGGCGGGTCACCTCTGCGCGCGGCTGGCGGAGACGGGACCGGTGCAATTCTGCCTAGCGCTCCGTGAGGAATTGGATCAGCCGCAGCTATTCCGACAGTTGGTTAATGCGTTTGCGCTCCCGGCGTCTTGCTCACGTTATTGGGCCGTTCATTGTGACTTCGGGGTCCCGCTGCGCGGCGCGGCGCAGAGCCTCATTGGCGCGTTCCGCGCCCGCGAAATCCTGATCAACGTGTTGCTGCCGTTCATGTTCGCGCTGGGCGAGCACACCGGCGACTCCGGCGTTGCCGATTGGGCTGTTGCCTGCGTGCGTCACGCGCCGGCCGGCGGCATGAACCGCCTCAGCCGGAGCATGCGCGACGACGTGTTCGGCCTGCCGCCAAAATACGTGCCCATGACGGCCGCGCGCCAGCAGGGGCTGCTCCACATCTACCACGAATGGTGCCGCGAGAAACGCTGCGACACCTGCGCCGTCGGGCAGATGCTGGCAGAGCGGTAGCAGCGGTTGGAGGGAGCTCCTTCACTTGAGCTCCGCGTTCGCTCACCAAGGCGGAGGTTCCCTCGAAACTCTTCGTCGGCAAGCCTATTGAGCACGCGAAGATGGATTCCCTAGACTCACAAACGAAGTGCAACACTTTGCTAAGGTGTTGCCATGGGAAAACACTATACACAACTTACCTTTGAAGAGCGGTGTGAAGTGGCCCGACTTCTTGCCGCGAAAACCTCGCAGCGGAAAATCGCTACAGCTCTGGGTCGCGCGCCATCGACGATCACGCGGGAGGTAAATCGCAATGGATCGCAAACGGCAGGCTATGAGCCACGGTATGCCGACGACCAAGCGTGGGCGCGGTGTTGGCGCGGCAGCAAGCTGGAGCGGGATGACGCCTTGCGGGAGGTGGTGCTGGGGTACTTGCGCGCTGGTTGGTCGCCGGAGCAAGTGGCAGGATACCTGGCGCGGGAGGCTGGCGCGCCGGTCATCTCCCACGAGACCATCTATCGCTTTATCTACGGGCAGCAGGCACGCACGAAGGATGGGAACTGGCGCCAGTACTTGCCGCGCGCCAAGTCGAAACGGGGCTGGCGGGGGCGCAAAGGCGGCAGTCCGGCCTCGTTCATTGCCCAGCGCCGTCCCTTGGCAGAACGGCCCCAGACGGCGGCAGACCGCCAAACCCCCGGCCACTGGGAGGTGGACCTGATGCTCTTTCGCACCTACGGCCAAGCCGTCTTGACCCTGCACGAGCGCCACTCGCGCTTGTTGCTGGCCACGCGACCGCCCGGCAAGGCGGCAGAGCCCATCGCAGCGGCCTTGCACGACCTGTTCGCCGTGTTGCCTCCAGGCTGCGGACAGACCGCCACGTTCGACAACGGCACCGAGTTCGCGCGTCACTATCGCCTCCATGAATTGGGCATCCAAACTTTCTTCTGCGACACCCACTCTCCTTGGCAGAAAGGCGGCATCGAAAACGCCATCGGCCGCCTACGGCGTGGGCTGCCCCGCAAAACTGACCTGGCGAAGGTATCCGCAGCGCGCTTCGCGCAGTTGGTGCAAGCCTACAACCACACCCCGCGCAAATGCCTCGGCTACCAAACGCCTGCAGAAGTATTCATCAACCAAGTGTTGCACTTGACATGTGAATCCACCTTCCCGCTTTCGCCGGAATGACGGCCCCCCAAGGTCGGCCCACCCGTAGCCGACCATGCTTGCCTGACGGGTTTGAGGTCTTGTCTACTTGGTTTATCCGTGCAAGCGCACGCGCTCGCCGCTCTCCGAGGCTGCGTAGATGCCCTGTATGATGGCTACGGCCCGTTTGCCGTCCTCGCCGGTGACGCTTGGTGCACGTTGCTCCAGGATACTCATTACAAATTCGCCGTCTTCGCGTATGAACTGGCTGCGGTCGCGGGGGAACGTCATGGTTTCCCATTCCTGGTCCTCCGCCCCCGTTACCTTGAGATGCCGCCACGTGGCAATCTCCATGGCGCCGTTTGCACCCGTCACCTCGGCGCGGCAGCGGCCCATTGCGGGCGCCGCAATCAACGAGATTTCCATGGTCGCCGTAGCGCCGTTGGCAAATTCAAGGTGCGCCACACCGAAATCCTCCCCCTCGGTACGTGCGCCGTAGTGGCCGATGTTGGCGGTGACCGCCGTCACCTCCGACCCAATCCACCAGCGCAGCCGGTCCGCGCTGTGCACGCCATTGTCCATGAACACGCCGCCGCCGGCCAGCGCAGGCACGCCCCGCCAACCCAAGTCCTTGTGGCGGGTAGCGCCAGTGACGGAGTCGTGAATGTGGAGCACGTCGCCGATCGCCCCCGCGCGTAACAGCTCGAGCGCCCGCAGGTGCTCCAACATGAAACGATGGGTATGGCCCACCATGAGGTTTACCTGGGCCGCTTCGCAGGCGGCGATGATCGCATCGCACTCGGCAACGCTCACGCCCAGCGGCTTCTCGCAGAGCACGTGCTTGCCCGCCTGCGCCGCGGCAATCGCCGCTTCGCCATGCAACGCATGCGGCAGGCAGATGATAACCGCATCGACCGCCGGGTTATCCAGCACGGCGCGGTAGTCGGTCTCGACCTGGGCGACGTCATGCGCAACCGCGAACTCGCCCACAGCCGCTTCATTGACATCCGCCGCCGCTACAATCCGCGCTTGGGGGACCTCTGCCAGTCCGCGGGCATGCGACCGCGCAATGCCTCCCGTGCCTGCAAAGCCAATATTGACAGATTCCATACCGTCCGCTCCTCTCCTCAATGCCCACGTGCGCGCAGCCTATCTCAGGGAGGCATCGACACCGGTCACAGGCGGGGGTGCGCCAACTGCCTGCGCCGCTTGCTTACCCGACAAACTCTCCCGCCTCATTCTAAACGCACTCGCTGTGCCTCTGCACATGATGGTATACTGGAACAGTCTTACTGGCGTGTACACACGTTGCGCCACTAGGGCCGCTAGGGGAGCCACAAGGCTGAGAGTACCTGCTTTGCACGCGGGACAACCCTTGGAACCTGAACTGGATCATCCCAGCGGAGGGAAGCGGCAGAATGTGAATACTCCGCTGCGAACCGCTTTCCCTCAGTTAAGCGGTTTTTATTTTGGCAAGCGCGCGCGCAAGACTGGAGCGTGCGCAGCCATCCGCTTGCAGCATGTGAAAGAGGAACGAACATGAACGACGCGCTTGAGATTGCGGGCAAGCAGTTTAGCTCGCGGCTAATGATCGGCACCGGCAAGTACCGCACGCCCGCAGAGATGGTCCAGGCCGTTGCGGCATCCGGGGCCGAAATCATCACGGTAGCGGTACGGCGCCTTGATCTCAGCAACCCCACACAGAAGACAATTCTCGATTACTTTGACTGGGACCGCTACACGATTCTGCCGAACACCGCGGGCGCCCGCACCGCGGATGAGGCCATTGTCACGGCCAAGCTCGCCCGCGAACTCACCGGCTCCGACTGGATCAAACTCGAAGTGCAACCGGACCCGGATTCGCTCCTGCCCGATCCCGTGGACACGCTCCATGCCGCCGAGGCGCTCGTCAAAGACGGCTTTGTGGTACTGCCGTACATTCACGCCGATCCGATTCTGGCACGGCGCTTGGAAGACGTGGGTTGCGCCACGGTGATGCCCCTTGGTTCGCCCATCGGCTCCGGTCAGGGCATCTTTACACGAGAAGAAATCGAACTCATCGTCGAGCGCGCCAACGTGCCCGTCGTCGTGGACGCCGGGCTCGCCGTGCCGTCCGAAGCGTCCCAATCGCTTGAGATCGGCGCGGATGCAGTGTTGATAAACACGGCGATTGCCCGCGCCGAGGACCCGGTGCTGATGGCGGAAGGCTTCCGTCTCGGCGTCGAGGCCGGCCGCAAAGCCTATCTGGCCGGGCGCATTGCCGAACAGAAGTTCGCCAGCCCCAGCAGTCCGGTAGCAGGCGTGGTTCACGCCTAGCGCATGCGGTCCCAGAAGGCATGAAACCGAGCCTTCCCCATCCCTGCCTCACACTCATTACGCGCCTCGACTCGCCCGAGTTGCCGCGCGCCGCCGCTGCGAGCGCCCTGCTACAGCGCGTGGAGGCAAGCGTGGCATGTGGGGTGCATGCCGTGCAACTGCGGGCGAAGACCCTTCCCGCGGGAAACCTCTTCGCGCTGGCAGAGCAGCTCCGGCGAATAACGCAAGGCCGCGCGCTCCTCTTCGTCAATGACCGCGTCGACGTGGCCCTTGCCGTGGGCGCGGACGGCGTGCACCTACCGGAGAACGGCCTGCCCGTCGCCGCGGCGCGGCAGTTGCTTGCACCGCGCATGTTGCTCGGCTGCTCGGTCCACAGTGTGGCCGCCGCCGTGCAGTGTGCCCGCGCAGGCGCGGATTTCTTGCAGGTCGGCACGCTCTTTGCCACCGACTCAAAGCCGGGGCGGGCGCCGGCCGGGCCGCAGTTGGTGCGCGATGTGGTGACTGCGGCCGCGATTCCCGTCATCGGTGTCGGCGGTATCACGGCGCGCAATGCCGCGGAGGTCATGGCGGCAGGCGCGCACGGCGTGGCCGTGATTGGCGCTCTGCTCGACGCGCCCGATACGCCCGCCGCCGCCCGCCGCCTGCTCCAAACCTTACACAAGCACTCACAGGTTCAGTCCCAATGACGACCAAAGAGCAAGCCTCACACCCTGTCAGTAAACCCCCAACGCCGGATTGCATCCGAATCGCAGTGAACGGTGAAGAACGCAGGCTGCCCGCCGGCACCGCGCTCTCTGCATTCCTTGCCGAGAGCAATGTCCCGGTACGGTTCATTGCCGTCGCCATAAATCGAGAGGTAATTCGCCGCGACGACCAGCAGCATGTCGTCCTGCGGGACGGTGACGTTGTTGAAATCGTCCGCATGGTCGGCGGCGGCGGCGGGGATTGCCGGGCAAAGCCATCCTTCGCCGCAAACCGTACTCGGTCACCGGGTATTACGGAATCTACCCCTACGCAGAATCTAAACCGGGAAGAACGACCTTTCGATGCCTGAAACTACTGACGTAGCCATCGTTGGCGGCGGCATAATCGGCTGCGCGCTTGCCTATGCCCTGGCCAAGGCCGGTGTGCAGGCGGCTGTTTTCGAGAAGGACCGTATGGGCGGCCAAGCCCGCGTTGCCGCGGCCGGCATTCTGGGATCAGGTGTGGAGGGCGACCGCAGCGACCACTTGCGCAACCTTTCCGTGCAATCGGCGCAACTCTATCCCGAATTCGCCGCTGAGCTGGAAGCCGCCACCGGACTGGACGCGACGTACACGCGTTCCGGCGCGCTCTCAGTGGTCTTTGGTGAGAAGCAGGCGGAATTTCTCTCCGCACAGGCCAAAGCACTTGCCGAGCGAGGTCAGCGCGTCGCCTGGCTCGCTGCTGAAGAGTTGCGCCGCAGCGAACCTCTGCTCAGCGCAGCCGCGCGAGGGGCCGTGCTCTTTCAGGACGATGCCCACGTGTTCGCGCCGCAACTCATGCACGTGCTCACACTGGCCGCGGTCGCCCAGGGTGTGACTCTCCATGAATACACGCCCGTCCACGGCTTTGTCACCGCCGGTGAACGTGTCACCGGCGTGCAGACTGCCGCCGGTCCGGTGCATGCCGAGCGCGTCGTGATCGCCGCGGGCGCGTGGACCCGCCTGCTGGGCGACAATCTGGGTATTCCGCTGCCGTTGCGGCCGACTCGCGGCCAAGTAATGGTGCTGGAGACGTACGACCGTCCGCTGCAGCGCGTCGCCTTTGGCGCGGGCGGCTATTTGGCGCCCAAGCAGGACGGCCGCATCGTCGTTGGCGCAACGGAAGAGGACGCGGGGTTCGAATGCGAAAATACCGCCGGCGGGGTCGCTTTTCTTGTCAAGATCCTGCAGAAGCTCGCGCCGGATCTGGCCGACGCGCGCGTGCATCACTTCGGCGTGGGTTTGCGCCCGACTCCTGCCGACGGGCTGCCGCTGCTCGGGCCGGTCGGCGACCGGCCCGGACTCTGGGTTGCCGCCGGTCATCACCGTAACGGCATTCTTCTCACGCCCATTACCGCGCGCCTCATGTGCAATGCGCTTTGCAACGGCGACCTCGCGCCGCTGCAGCCGTATTCTCCCAATAGATTCGCAGGACAGTGACCAACAACGAGCGGGCTATTGCTGTATAATCTCCCCAGCTTAGCTCCATGCACGTCCGACTCCCGCAACTATCCTCATTCCCATGCGCATAGGAATCTTCAATCGGTGGCTCCAAACACAGGGCGGCGGCGAGCGGCAAACCGGGGCCGCCGCCCAGGCGCTTGCCGCGGACGGCCACACCGTAACGTTCATCACTACCACTCCCACCGACCTTGCAGCGCTTGCCCGGCGGTTCAATCTCGATCTCGCCGGCGTCACTTTGCGTTTGATCCCCGACCTGCCGTACTCTGAGATTACGGCGCTTACTGCGGAGTACGACCTCTTCATCAACGGCTCGCACATGGACGCCATACCGAGCCGGGCGCCGGCGAGCATCCTCTTCATCTACTTTCCTCATCCTCGCGATCTCTCACCATTGGCGCGTCTATGCCGCAGCCTCGCCAAGTGGTGCACAACTCATGCGGGCGACGTGCGTTTTCAAGACGGCTTTTATGGCAGCGAAAGAGTCGGTCACGGTTGGTATCGTGCCGTGAGCCGCCGCGCGAAATTTTCCGTGCCCGGCAACAGGGAGGGTATGACGATACAGTTGGCGATAGGTAATTTCGCCGGGGAGGAGCCGTTGCTCGCTCGATTCTCATCGCAAGGCACGGTACTCGCTGAAGTCGACGTCGCCCCATCGGAAGGCGACTTTCGCACTCTTTCGTTGCTGGTGCCGCCGGCACTTTGCCAATCCGAGCGCGTTACCATTGACGTGGAAAGCGATGTGGTGGAGCCTGACCCGGCGATGCCGGAAGAGCGTCGACCGCTTGGCATTGCCATCAGCCAGGTTACCGCCGACTCTCTGCTAAGCCGCCTTTACACCCGAATCGTCGAACGTCGCCTCCCCAAACTCGCCACACAGGTGCAGACACTCCTGGCCGAATCCATGATGAGTTACTTGGAATCTTACGACCTTATTCTTGCCAATTCGGCATTTACGGCAACGTGGATCAAGCGCTTATGGGACGCCGAGAGCGAATTTCTCTATCCGCCCGTTGACACCGAGCGCTTCGCGCCCGGCGACAAGCAGCCAATCATCCTCTCTACCGGACGCTTCTTCGTGGGCGGACATAGCAAGCGCCAGGACGTGTTGGTAGAGGCATTCCGTACGCTCGTAGCCACCGGCGTGCAAGATTGGCAACTCCACCTAGTCGGCAACGTAGGACGGACTCCGGCAGACCTTGCGTACTTTGCCAAGCTTCAGGAAATAGCACAGGGCTTACCTATAACCTTTCATGCCAATGCGGACTTTGCAACCCTGCAGGAACTCTCCGCTCAGGCGAGCCTTTACTGGCACGCAGCCGGCTATGGCGTAAACGAACTGAAGGAGCCAAGTCGCCTAGAGCACTTTGGCATCAGTGTAGTCGAGGCCATGGCCGCCGGCGCGGTGCCAATAGCAGTAGGCAAGGGCGGCGTAAACGAAATCATCACGCCGGGCGAGACCGGCATCCTCTGGGAGACGCCTGCCGAACTCGTCTCCGCCACCCAGCAGCTCATTATGGACCCCGATCTCCGAGCGCGCCTCAGCGGGGCGGCGCGCACGCGCAGCCAGGCATTCTCACAAGAGCGCTATTGCCATGCAATGCAACAGATTGTGCGACAGCTCGCAACCAAGAACGCCAAAGGATAGGGAAGGAAGAGTCAACACAAGCACAGCCCCTGAGAGGCAAGGTTGGCGCTATGGTGCGTTTGCGCAATTTGCATTACGATGGAATGACACTAACTCTTGGGGCTTCCTCTATGGATTGCTTTCGTGACGAAGTGTAGTGCTACACGAGCTACCCAATCTTCTCGTTGCCGCTCCGCGCATACCGTGCATCGACCAATCATTCGCTAAATGCGGATGCACGACCACAAAGGGCTAGCGTATGACCCGTCAAGAGACTAACGGACCTCTGCCCTCTAACGATTCTCTCGCGCCTGTCTCGCGGACTGAGTTCAGCGGTCCCATGCTCTCGTTCGACTATCCCAGTATGGCCATCGGCGTAGCCGAGTATGAAGCCGGCCCGACGGGGTGCACGGTGTTTCAATTCGACCATGGCGCCGTCGGCGCCGTGGACATTCGCGGCGGCGCGCACGCAACGCTCTATACTGAAGCGCTGCAAAACGGAGAGGGCAAGCTGGATGCAATCTGCCTGGCGGGCGGGTCGTTCTACGGCCTGGAAGCGGCAACCGGCGTGGCGGCAGAGCTGTTGGCCCAGCGCGATTACTCGCCGCATTGGGGCAATATCGCCCTCGTTTCCGGCGCGATCATCTATGACTTCGGCCCACGGGACAACGCCGTCTACCCCGATAAAGCCCTGGGGCGCGCGGCGCTCAAGGCGGCGCGACCCGGTGTATTTCCGCTCGGCCCGCGCGGCGCCGGCCGCTCGGCGACGGTGGGCAAGTGGTTGCAGAAACCCTACCGGAGCGAGTCTGCGGGCCAGGGCGGCGCGTTTCGTGAAGTCAAGGGTGTGAAAGTTGCCGTTTTCACGGTAGTGAACGCCGTGGGCGCCATCGTCAACCGCCAGGGCAACGTGGTGCGCGGCTCCCTGGACCCGCGCACGGACGAGCGGCCGCGCGTGGCCGACGCGGGACTGCCGCCGCAGGGCAACACGACCCTCACGGTGGTGGTTACCAATCAGATACTCGGCGGGTGGTCGCTGCGCCAACTGGCCCGCCACGTCCACACGTCCATGGCGCGGGCCATCGAGCCGCTGCACACCATCTCCGACGGCGACGTGCTCTTCGCGGTGACCACCAACGAAATTGCGCAAGACCAGGGTCTCAATGAATACGTCCTGGGCGTGCTTGCTTCCGAGGTGGCCTGGGATGCTGTGTTGACGTCGTTCATTGATGCGTAAAGCCGCAGTGATGTCTAGCTCGTTGAAGGGTTCCTATGGCCCAGCAAGCGAATTCTCTACAGGCGTGAGGATGCGTCAGGCTTGTCAGCTTGCCAAATGTCATTCCGAGCGGAGCGAGGAATCTGGAGCCCTTCCAGCTACGACTGTTCGCTTGAAACTCCACCCTGAGCGTGTCGTCGAGCCGTCCGAATTTTCGGCTCAGGGAGAGATAGGACCTTCTCCGCCTCGGCTAGTGCGTGAATCCCGTTAGATTTAGAAGATGGATTCCCGCGTGCGCGGGAATGACGGAAGCGGTAGGCGCTCGTTCTCACGGAAGTGCCGTAACTCTCTCTTGGCCGCTACGTAACCTTGAAAACGTGCAAGAACGCCTGAAAGCGCAGAGCGCAATCTGAAGTCTAAACCTTCATGAACGCCACACCCACAATCGGCACGTACCAAGAAAAATCGCTGCACGCGGCGCTTAAGGACTGGTACGCCTCACCCGGGGACCTCACGGAACATCCCGTAGACGGCTACGTAGTCGACCTGGTGCGCGGCGACGAACTCATAGAGATCCAGACGCGCAATTTCGCTGCAATCAAACGCAAGCTATCACAACTTCTCAAGAAACACCCGGTGCGCCTGGTGCATCCGATTCCGACGCAGAAGTGGATTGTGCGGCTGGAGCGCGACGGCACAACTGTGCGTAGCCGTCGTCGTTCGCCCAAGCGGGGCAGCCTGCTCGATATCTTTGCTGAATTGGTGAGCATCCCCGCCCTCATCGGGAATCCGCGACTTACGCTGGAGGTCCTGCTCGTTGAAGTTGAGGAAACCCGCTGCCAGGACGGCCGCGGCAGTTGGCGGCGGCGCGGCTGGAGCATTCACGACCAGATCCTCGTCGGCGTAGAGCGCCAACATCGCTTCCATGTACCGGAAGACTTTGCGAACCTCTTGCCGGCGTCATTGCCCAATCCATTCACGAGCAACGACATTGCCGCCGGTCTCGAGGTGCGCCGCAACCAGGGACGGAAAATCGCCTACTGCCTGCGCCACATGGGGGCCATCCGCCTCGTCGGCAAGCAGGGCAACGCCTACCTTTACCAGCGCATACCAACGCAAGCGCCGTCATCGGTCGTGGACAACTGCTGATCCAGCGGCGAGAACCCCAGGCTACCAGACCGGTCAGTGACCGCTCTTGGGCAAAGCAGCGACTGGAGACCGCCTAGGCCGGTAAGGCAAAAAAAGAAGGAGGGCGAGCTCTGCGCTCTGCCCTCCTGGCAACTTACCAATTCTGTGGAGGCTTTTGCCTAGTCCAGCGGGAAAGTCACCGGCGCGGGCGAAATCTTGCCGGCCTTTTGGATGCCGACAGCGATCTCCAGGGCGTGGCGGGCCTCTGTGCCGGTGATCGCGGGCGGGCGGCCTTCGTGGATGGCCTGCACCATGTCTTCCACCTGGACCTGGTGACCGTTCCAACCCTTCACGGTGGGGTCGGCGGCGGCGGTCATGCGCGCGGAGAAGCGCGCCTTCATCTCCTGCTCTTCCTCTTCCTCGCGGTCGCCCTGGATGCGCCAGACCTCGACACCGGCGTTGGTCAAGCAGATGCTGCCGTTTTCGCCAAAGAAGTGGAAGTTGTGATCGAGCCCCGGATACGCCGACGTAGTGAACACCATGTTGCCGAACGATCCGTTGGCAAAACGCGCATTCACCACGGCTAGGTCTTCCGTCTCGATGTCGTGCGTAAAGGTGCCGAGTTGGGCCGTCAGTGATTCTACCGGCCCCATGATCCACTGCAGCAGGTCGATGCTGTGGATGCCCTGGTTCATGGAAGCGCCGCCGCCATCGAACTCATAGGTGCCGCGCCAACTGACGGGTCCGCCACCCGCAAAGTACTCCGACGTGCGCAGCCAATAGAGTTGCACGTCCGCATAGAACACGCGGCCCAAACGTCCGGCGGCGATGGTCTCTTTCACCTTGGCATAGAGCGGATGGAGACGCGACTGAAAGATCGCCGCCAGCTTCACGCCATTCTCCGCGCACGCCGCCATCAGCGCGTCGGCCTTTTCCAGGGTGACGTCCAGCGGTTTCTCGCAAATGACGTGCTTGCCGGCCTGCGCCGCCTGGATGCCCAACGCGGCGTGCGTGCCGGTGGGCGTGCAAATGTTCACCACCTGCACCGTATCATCGGCCAGGAGCTCTGCCACGGAGCCGTAGGCCGTAACATTATGTTTCCCGGCGAGGCCCACGGCAAACTGCGGCTCCATGTCGGCAATGCCGATCAATTCCGCGCCCGCCGCGTCCTTGATTGCCTGCGTGTGGGCGCCCGCAATGCCCCCGGCGCCAATGACGCCAAATCCAACCGCTTGTTGAGTCGCCATGCTGTCTTCTCCTCTTTGCTCTCACTAACGGCAATATCCCACCCGCGCCTCTCGGGTGCGCGGGCAAGGGTTTTGAGCGCTAAGCCACTTCAGAGTGCTGCTGGTCTATTACCAGTGTATCGCTGCGGTGCGGCCCAACACCCACCATGCTAATGCTCAGTCCGCCCGTCAGTTCGCTAATCCGCTCCAAGTATGCCTGGGCGTTGGGTGGAAGATCATGCCACGCGCGTGCCGCAGTGGTCGGCTCCTGCCAGCCCGGAAGCTCCTCGTAAATCGGTCGTGCGCGGGCCATCATGCGCGTATCCGGCACTGTCTCATGGCGTGTGCCGTCCACGTCATATGCGACGCAGAGCTTGAGCGCCGGTAACTGATCAAGCACGTCAATCTTTGTAATGGCAATGGAAGAGAACCCGCAGAGTTCGGCGGCGTAGCGCACCGCGACAGCATCGAACCAGCCGCAGCGGCGGGGCCGTCCCGTCGTAGCGCCGTATTCTTCCCCCACTTCCCGCAGAGTCTCACCCATCTCGCCATCGAGTACGGTCGGCACCGGGCCTTCGCCCACCGCCGTGGTGTAGGCTTTGACCACACCAATGATGTTGCTAATTCGGTGCGGCGGTACCCCGGCGCCGGTGGCGCTGCCACCCGCAATGGGGGATGACGAAGTAACGTAAGGGTAGATTCCCCAATCAACATCACGCAGCGCGCCCAACTGGCCTTCCAAGAGAATCGTCCTATCCTCCCGCAGCGCCTGCTGCACCAAAGGATGCGTATTCTTGATGTATGGAGCGAGCAGCTTGCCCCATTCAAGGGCCTGCTCCAGTGTATCGCCAAAGGAGAGTGGATCGTGATCGTACACGCGCGTGAGGAGGCGATTCTTGAAATCCATCACGTGGCGCAAGTATTCGCGCAGGTGTTCCGGATCGGTGAGATCGCCCATGCGCAACCCCACGCGCGCCGCCTTATCGGTGTAGCAAGGGCCAATGCCGCGCTTGGTGGTGCCCTGTGCGTTCCGACCTCGCGCTTCTTCTTCGAGACCGTCGATGAGGACGTGGTATGGCATGACAACCTGCGCCCGTTCCGAAATGTGCAATCGACCGGGCGCTGTCTCCAAGCCCGCGTCATTCAGCATCTTCATCTCAGCGAGGAATGACTGCGGATTGATGGCCATGCCCGTGCCGAGCACGTTGTGCACATGCGGGTAAAATACCCCACATGGGAATAGATGCAGCGCAAACTTGCCATGGTTGTTGACGACAGTATGACCCGCATTGTCGCCGCCTTGAAAGCGAATCACCATGTGGGCCTGTGACGCCATGAAATCCACCACGTGTCCTTTGCCCTCATCGCCCCACTGGGCTCCAACCACGGCTGTTACTGGCATGGATGCCTCCCTCAACACAAGCTAAACCAAGCCCTCAGTTTAGCAGAAAGACCGTACCCCGGCATCACCGGCGTGACGCACCATTGCTCATGGTACCCTAAGCCCGCGCGGCGGACAAACCACGGGCAAATTGCACGACATGTGGCAAGAAAGTCGAGAGCCGGTCAGCGCGCGCGTTTCGCCCCCTCGCCGCCCGGACCATCATGGCCGGGGTCTAACGCAGCGACGAACAGCAAAACGCCAATCAGCAGAAACGCGCCGAGCGCCATCACGGGAATGGAGACAAAGCCAAACTCACGCACCCACATCACGTTACACGGGGCCGCCGCGCTGCAACTCGTTGCTCCCTGCAAACCGGGTACACGCTGTAAAAGCGCATGGTAGACAGCCAGCGCAGCACCGATGCCGGCCAGCGGCAGCGCGTACAATTGCACGGCGCGCTCACTGCGAATCGCGCCGATACCAAGAATTACGACCAAGGGATACATGGCAATGCGCTGCAGCCAGCAGAGCGTACACGGCTCGAAGTGAGAAATCTCGGAGAGATATAGGCTGCCCAGGGTCGCGACCAGCGACACAATCCATGCGAGGCCGAGAGCAGATTCCCGGCCGTACGTCCACACGCTACCCAAGGGCGTGAAGCGTTCGGTGACATCAGCCGCCCGCACCCGCTCCCACAGTCCAACGACTGCAATGAGTGCTCCCGCCGCATACGCGATCAGCGTGAGTACAGCAAGAACTTGGGGGATCGTCCACATGGGGTATGGCACTCCTCAATCCGGTCGGACCGCGTCCGAGTGAACGATCAACCGCGATTCACTGCCATCTGAGAAACGGAATCCGGGAGCAGTCCGGCCCATGCAAGTGACTAGGGCGCGACGGCTGTCCGTTTTTCCACTGCTTTGACTTCAAAACGGCCGACAGGCGGCAGGGGGTCACCGATCAGGGGCGCAGCATATTCGCGGAATGCCGCCGACGGCATGTTGCCTTCCTTGTTGATGAACGCGCGGGGCAGGTAGTTTTCCGCGTTCGCTACTGCCGCCAGCGGCGCCGTGCCGGTCGTACACTGATAGGGATCGTTGCCGGTACGTTCCAAAGTAATCATCACACCGCTCGCGCCGCCCAGCGCCTCCCGCACCGCGGCCTGCCCGACCCTATAGGCCTCCTCGCGGTCAACCGTGGAGGCAGCAATCATTGACGACCGCTGCAGAGTGCCGGGGCGATTTGCCCGGGCCTTGATGCCCAGCCGCTCGCGCACGCGCCGCGCCAGGTAGTTGGCGCTGCCCGCGACGATGATGTGGCCGAAGGAATCGGAATTCACCGTAGCCTCAGACAGTCCGACTATCTCACCTTCCGCCGTCTTCAGCATTTCCGCCACGGCGACGGTGGCGAAACCGAATTTCACGAAGCAGCGAGACACATCGTCGAGAAAGCGCTCTTCGCTAAACGGGACCTCTGGCAGATAGACCAGGTGCGGGGGATCGATTTCGTGCTCTTTGCCCAGGCAACTCGCGGCCGTCAGCCAACCGGCGTGACGACCCATGCTCTCGTACAGCGCCACTCTGTCGTAGCCCGCCATCGCTTCCACGTCACGCCCCATGTCGCGCACTGACAGCGCACAGTAGCGCGCGGCGCTGCCGAACCCAGGACTATGGTCGGTGTACATGAGGTCGTTGTCTATCGTCTTGGGCACGCCGATTACGCGGAGTTCATAGCCCTCGCGTTCCGCCAGGTCGGCGATGCGCTGACTCGTATCCATGGAGTCGTTGCCGCCGTTATAGAGAAAGAATCTCACGTTGTGCGCCCGAAACACTTCAAGAATGCGCGCGTAGTCGTCGGGTCGCAGTTTGCGGCGGCACGAACCCAAAGCAGCGGCCGGGGTCGTGCGGATGCGCTCCAACAGGTCATCGCCGGCCCCGCCCAAGTCCATCAAATCTTCCTTAAGCAAGCCTTCCACGCCGTGCCGCAAGCCGTAGACGTTCTCGATGGCAGCATGCGTGCGCGCCTCTTGCAACACGCCCACGAGCGTCGCATTGATCACGGCGGTCGGCCCACCTGACTGGCCCACTGCCAAATTGCCGCGCAGAGTACTAGGCATAGAAGGTTCCCACTCCTCTCACATCAAGCAAGAGCGTACTGAGTCAGCATGTCAATGTCTTTATCGCGATACTGGGGCAACGTGCGCAAGGCGTCGTCGGCGCTAATGCCGTGGTGAATGATCTCACCGATGACCCCGCCCACGGCCAGAGGATCGTCTTGGCCGGGGTAGAGCACGTTGCGGCCTACCATCGCGCCCCGCACGTTCGGCCCGCCCTGCAGGCCTCGGGCGAACTCACGAATCGTCGGTTCGGGATCATTGTGGGACGCGCCGCCCAGCATCAGGAGCGGCATGGTCGTCGCGCGCACCACGCGTTCGTAATCCTCGCACACGGGAATCTTCAGCCACGTGCGCGCGGAATTTCCGCCCAGGCCCGCGAGTACGCCGATCTGCTTGAGCAATTCGATGGGGTCCTTTACCGGTTGGTAGCCGTTTTCAGTCTTCCTGACCGGCAGCGGCTCCAGGAAGCTCGGTAGACCCATGGCGCTGAGTTCACTCACCGCCTCCGCAATGTACATGAGCGTCTTGCCGGAACCCGGCTCATTCGGATCGAGGCGCCACAGCACCTTGGCCCCATCTAAGTTCGCCTCCGCGATGCCGTCGGCGGTGTACGCGCTCATGTCGTCATCCATCTCGAAGACGGTATTGGAGAGTCCCGAGCGGTTCATGGAACCCAGCAATACTTTGCCGTCCAGGAAACTCGGCCCGCCGCCCTGCTTCACCAAGTGATTGACGATGAAGACATCATCCAGAATGTCAGGCGTCGCCATGAGGCCGTCAACCAAGTCACTCAGCAACGGCCGCAGCACGCGGCCCAAGTAGGCGTGGCGGTTGGTCATGCCCAGCGGATCAGTGGGCGTGGCCGTGGACATGCGGGCGGGATGGTCCGCCGCGAGAATAACGAGCTTGCCGTCCGGCGCGAGCTGCATGCGGCGCTTGCGCGACCGCTGCTCCAACGCCACGACTTCGGGCTTGTCTACGCGCACGTCCGTAATGCGCCAAAAAACATCTTCGGGGAAGAACCGGTAGAGATCAAATGCGTACGTAGTGGACGCCTCTGCCATGTATTGCCTCCAGCTAAGGCCGTTCATAGGTGCAAATGCCTGCACTCCATCTTATACCAATTCGTTTTGCCCACGCTACACGTTGCATATAGCGCAGCATTTCTATTCGTCGTTACTCTGTATGCGGACGGTAAACTCCAGTATTAATCAATCGAACTGTCAGAATGCCGGTTAGGTCAATTACCAGGACAGCATGCGGCAATTGTGTTTTGCGTGACTATCCGGCAAAGAGAGCATATCATGGTCTATTGGCTGCAAAACCTTGATCAGCAAGCGAGTTTTCCAGTCCCTGTGTAAGAAAAACGAGGACTTCCAAGATGCCTGACAGCTCTATTCCACAGCCCCACGTGCCCGCTGAGACCAAAGGGCGGCACAAGACAATCGCCGTGGTCGCGGGGGAATGGCACCTGCGAGTGCTCGTCCGCGCCGCCGTGGAAAACAAACGGACGAGCGTCGTCGAGGCGTCGTCTTTGCAAGCCCTGAACGCACTGGCCCACGACGAACGACTTGACCTTGTAATTCTAGATGCCGACCTCGCGCCTGACAACACGGTGCCTGATTATACCTCACTCTTTTGTGACCCTGAATTCGCGGCCATTCCGTTCATCGTTCTCACCGACCGCACCGCGCGTGACGTTTCGGCACTCACCGGCGCACATCAGCAGGTTCGCACGCTCTACAAGCACTTCAGCCCCTTCGAACTCCTCAACGTCGTGTACACGCTCTCGGGCTATTGAACAGTTAGTTAGTACCGTTCGCTCATGGGTATCGTGCACCCGCAACTAGCTCTCTTCAAACGCTTGTCGTAGGGGGCAAGGCACACGGCGCTAATAACGTTGCCCCCCCCACATCCATTTCTCGCGCAAGGTCAGATAGAGAGCGCCGTCTAGCCTTGTAGGCAATGGAGGTAGTTCTTTACAACCTAATGGTCTGTCAATTTTATGGCCAGCACCGTAGAATGAGGTACAGCATTCGCACGTTTCCAGTGAAGATGGGAAAACGACTTGCAGTTGCTTGTCTTGCACCCACAGATCACTTTGAAAGGACGTTGGCGCCGGCTGGCAGGCATTGGCTTGTTCTTCGCAATGGCGGCGCTGCTCACGGTGTGTGCAGAGGGCCAGCCAGGCGCGGCCGTTCTGACGTTGCCGAACGAGAGATCGACACAAACACCCGAACCTACCGCCACAGTGCTCACGAATACAACGGCTACGCCGATTCCGACGCCACTAAGCACGGCCACGCTGGATTCCACTCCCACTCCGCGTTTCACGGCAGTCAGCAGCGGCCATTTGCACACGTGCGCATTGCGTACAGACGGCACGCCTATCTGCTGGGGGAGAAATGAAGAAGGCCAAGCTTCGCCGCCAGCAAGCGAGCGATTCACCGCCATTAGCAGTGGCAACTTATACACTTGCGCATTGCGTGAGGATGGAACACCCGTTTGCTGGGGTTTGGATGAACACGGCCAATCATCTCCCCCGAGTGGAGAACGACTCATAGCCGTTAGCAGCGGCGACACGTACACGTGCGGTTTACGTGAAGACGGTACTGCTCTCTGCTGGGGTGACACGGATCGCAGCGGGGCGTCGCCCCCTGAAGGCGAGCAATTTGACGCCATTAGCAACAGCGGTAAACATGTGTGCGCGCTCCGGGGGGATGGGACACCGGTCTGCTGGGGTGAAGATGGGCATGGCGGGGCGTCGCCTCCGGGAGGAGAGCAACTCACATCCATAAGCACCGGATCGTTTTTCTCCTGCGGTCTACGTGCAGACGGGACCAATGTATGCTGGGGCCTCAATCATGGAGGAGAGCCATCGCCGCTTGCGGGCGAGCGGTTCACATCCATAAGTAGCGGTTACACTTACAGTTGCGCGTTGCGTGAGGATGGCACCGCCGTTTGCTGGGGCGAAGGTAGCCTCGGTCAAACGTCACCACCGGAAGGCCAGCGCTTCATTGCCATCAGCAGCGGATTCATACAAACGTGTGGACTTCGCGCCGACGAGACTATCTTCTGCTGGCCGGGCCATAACGAGATCGCGCCATTTCTGGAAGGCCGACGCTTCATTGCCGTCAGTAACTCGGATGCGGAGATCTGTGCGCTCCGCACGAACGGAGTACCAGTCTGTTGGGGAATCAATCCAGGACTGTCACCGCAAGAAGTGCAGTTCACCGCTATCAGCACTGGCTATTTCTTCAATTGTGGTCTCAGCGGCAACGGCAGTCTGCTCTGTTGGGGATTCCGTGGCGATCTGGAATCGCCCGTAGAAGATGAAGGCCTCACAACGGTCAGCGTCGGCTTCGCCCACGGCTGCGCGCTGCGGGAGGACGGTTCGCCTGTGTGCTGGGGCAAAGACCAGTCCGGTCAATCACTGCCGCAGGCAACACCTCCGGAGGGTGAGCACTTCACCGCCATTAGCGCTGGATCGTTATCGACCTGTGCTCTACGCACTGACGGAACCCCGGTCTGTTGGGGAGGGTCTATACCATCAACACCGCAAGGCGAACGCTTCACGGCTATCAGCGTCGGCTCCAGTCATACCTGCGGCCTCCGTGCAGACGGCACCGCTGTCTGCTGGAGCAGCCTTGATTTTGGACAGGCATCGCCGCCGACCGAGTAGCTGAAGATTTCACGGCACACACACTCCATCAACTTTGTAACGAATCGGCAAACCCTTTCCAATCTCATCAATGCCCCACCGTCACTTCTACGCATTCACCAAACTCATACCTTCCATTGCGGGCGTCGCGGTGGTGTGCCATGCTAGGTGCAAGAGCGGTCATGAGCTGCTCTCATAGTGGATACGTTAAGTACCGCAACTCAATATCTTACGAGGGGAAGTCTATGCAGAGCTTTCGTGTAACGGCGGTTTCGCTTCGCAGCCAGCCGGCGTCGCCGCAGGCGAATCTCGACCATCACGCCGCCTGGGTCGCCCGCGCCAAGGCGGACGATCCGGATATCATCTGCTTTCCTGAACTTGGTCTAAGCGGCTATTCAATTACTCCGGCAATCTGGGAAGCCTCCGAACCGGTGCCGGGGCCTTCCACGCAGGCGCTCGTCGACCTGGCGCGCGCGCACAACGTCATGCTCGCCGCCGGCATTGCCGAGAACGACCGCGACATAGTCTATAACACCTACGTGATCGTTGGGCCGGACGGGTACATCGGCAAGTCGCGCAAGATACACATCCCACCGGCGGAAGTGGGCTACTGGCGCGGCGGCGGCACTCCGCCGGTAATCGACATCGGCGTCGCCAAAGTCGGCGTCAACATCTGCTTCGACAACTGGCTGCCGGAGTCCGGCCGCATGGTGGCGCTTCAAGGCGCTGAGGTGATTCTCGCCCCGTACGTCTGGTCGGTCGGCGATTGGGCCGACCCGCCCGACCACGTTAGCCGCAACCAGGCCTGGAAAGACTACGCCGGCCGCACCTTTCCCGCACGCGCCATCGACAACGGGGTTTTTCTCGTTGCCATTAATGCCTGCGGTCCCGCTCCCAACAGCGAAAGACCGTACTACGGCAATCCCATGGTCATGATCTACAATCCGCTAGGCCAACTGGTGGCGGCTTCACCGGACGAGGCTGGTGACGAGGTGATGGTTACCGCCGACCTCGACCGGCAACGCCTTGCCGAGCGCCGCTCGCAAGGAGTCTTCCACCCCCGCTTCCGCCGCCCAGAATTGTACGGCATCCTGGCGGAAGGCGACATCGGCCCGCAAGACCCGCGCTGACTGGGGCAAGTCCCTCTCCACCCGCACTCACACGTGCGTGCAGTTCTTTCTCACGCCAAGCAATGCCCCCACCGCTTTGGGCGGAGGGCGGCGCAATTTTACTCAGGGCTCACGACTGGGAACCGCTAAGGGTAGACGAGCCACGGGCAACACTCCGGTAGCGCAGGTTACAAACCTGCGCCCGCAGACCAAGTGGCAGTCTCGGTGCGTATCCAACCCTTCATTCTGTAACGTCTTCTATCATTCTGTAACGTCTTCTATCGTTCACCCTCACCCTAGCCCTCTCCCTCAGGAAACCTTTGCGAAACCCCATTCCCTCTTGCTCGGGGAAGATCGGGCTGAGGGTGAAGAACGGCTTCACGGCTAGCGATCCCTAACTACCCACACCACCCTCTGGATTCCGGCTTTCGCCGGAATGACGGAGTTATTCAAAACTCTCCTCGAGGGAGAGGGGACAAGACGCGGAAATGGAGAACGCACGCGTGCACCTTCCCCGTGACGCGAAACTGCGCGGTGCGAGGCAATGCGCAGCGTACTGCTTTGCAGTCTGAGCGCCGCACCGGGTGGGCGACAAGCTCCTGCGCTACACCCTCCTGGCAGTCCCCATGCCGCTCCGGGCAAGTGAACAACCCCCCTGCTACACCCTCCTGGCAGTCCCCATGCCGCTCCGGGCGGGGGACAAGCCCCCACGCTACGGTATCTTGCCGAATCTGCGAGTGAACCTAAGGCGTTGAGACAACGGATGACTCCAAGAACGTCCTGCGGCCTCGGAGTTAGGCGCCGCTTGCGTGGGCAATCTTTCGTACCGCAGTGCACCTGTAATTCGATCCGACAATGTAACGAAGCGAGCTACGCGGTACTACATCGCTGGCACACGCGGCGTCACAACCAACATTCGCTTGCTATACTAGAATTCAGCAATACAAAGTCAGGAAACCTTCTATGAATCGCCCGGTGGGGATTGAGACCGAGTTTGGCATGCTCTGCGCCATGGGCTCGCAGGAAGTGGACTTCGCCTATGAAGCCGCCATGCTGGTGCGCAGCGCGCCCCTGGCGGAGTGTTTTCGCGGCTGGGACTATGCCGCGGAGGACCCGCGCCTAGACCTGCGCGGCACGCGGGTCGAGCGCCTCGACCAGGACCCCCACGATCTGCGCGGCAACGCCGCCAAGAGCAAGCGCCTTTCCCGACGAGAGCTCCTCGCGGATACCGTGCTTGCCAACGGCGCGCGCTTTTACAACGACCACAACCATCCCGAGTACTGCACAGACGCCTGTATCTCACTCCACGACCTCGTAGCCCAAGACAAAGCCGGCGAGCGCGTCGTCTTTCGCGCGCAGCAAGCGCGGAACGCCGCCATCGGTTCCGCAACGCATGTGCGCCTTGTCAAGAATAACTCCGACTACCACGGGCGCAGCTACGGTTGCCATGAAAACTATCTGGTCAGCCGCGCCGTGCCGCTAAACTATCTGATTGCCGCGTGCATCCCCTTCTTCGTCACCCGTCAGATCTACGCAGGCGCAGGCAAAGCCGCCTACGAAACGGCAACGAGCCGTGCCGGCGGCTTCCAGATCAGCCAGCGCGCGGACTTCTTCGAGACCGACGTCGGCATCAACACCACCACCAAACGCCCTATCTTCAATACCCGTGACGAACCGCATGCCGATCCGCAGAAGTACCGCCGCCTGCACGTCATTATCGGCGATGCCAATTGCTCGGAGTTCGCCACCGCGCTCCGTGTGGGGGCCACGGCCTTGCTGCTCGATCTCGTGGAGGACGGGGTAGTGCCCCGCTTGCAGTTGCAGCACCCGGTGCACGCGCTGCAGACGGTATCGCGTGACCTCGAACTGCGGCAGCCGCTGGCAATGACCGGCGCCGCCGCCATGCGCGCCATCGACATCCAGCGCCGCTATTGGGAAGCCGCTCAACGCTACCGCGGCCGCGACGCGGAGACCGACTGGGTGCTCAGCGAGTGGGGCGCCGTGCTCGATCTGCTCGACACCAACCCGACGCGACTGCGCGACCGCTTAGACTGGATAGCCAAGCTGGCGCTATTCGCGCAAGTCAGCGGCGACACCACCATCGACTGGGAAGATCCGGCGGTGCTCAGGCTCGATCTCGCCTACCACCTCATCGATCCTCACGTGAGTCTCTACCATACGCTCGCCCGCGCCGGACGGATGCAACGTATTGTGACGGATGACGACATTGACAGGGCGGAGGGTACTGCGCCCCAGGGTACGCGCGCGACGGTCCGGGCGGCCTGTCTTGCGAAGTTCGCCCCGCACATTACCGAAATGGAGTGGGGCTCGATTACTTTTCAGCACAATGGGACGTCATTCAGCCTCGGCCTCAACGAACTTTGGGGAGCCACAGTAGAGAGGCAACAGAAAATGGTGGATGCGTGCCAGACAATCGCAGACCTCTACCAAGTAGTACAGCAAGGAGGTGGCACGTGACGTGGTATGCTGGGAACAGACCGCAGAGTGAATGCCCCGGAAGTGCAGGAACCGCGAATTTGACTGAGCACCAATTACAAGCCGCAACGGCAGGTACCGAAGCGCCGACGGAGACGCCGACAGAGGCGCCGGACAAGACCGAAGCCGACGATCTCGATGAAGAGATCAAGCGTATTATTCGCGAGGTCCCCGACCCAACGCCGCAACCGGGCGGCGAGTAGACTCAGCCGGATCAGCGAAATACTCTCCGCCCACAGCGCGGACGTAGGCAATAGCAATAACCCGCACACTGCTCGGGCCCGTGCGCGTTCAACGCGTGCGCATTCGCTCTACATGATTTTCGTGAACGTAGCGCACTCTCTCCTTCTCGATAGTTTTCGACAATTGTGCAAAACTCCTGCGCTCGCACATTTGACAACGGTGTAAGACATGCCCGCCACACCATCGCTATCTTCGGACACCTAGCATGGAAGACGCACTGTTTGGCACAGAAATCGAGTACGGCTGTATCGGCAGCGTGCAGCCCATACGCGCCGCGCAGCAAGTCAAGGATGCCATCTTCCGCGATTGTCGGTTCGGCCTCATAGACCCGCCTCCGCGCGAATGGGGCGAGGTGCCGGGCAACGGCGGCTTTCTCTTTAACGGCGGGCGCATGTACCTGGATCTGGGCCATCTGGAGCACGCCACCGCCGAATGCCGTACCCTGACGGACATCGTGGCCCACGAGCGGGCCGGCGAGAGTATTGTCAACCAGGCTGCCCAGGCCGCCGAACTCACGTCACGGGCCTACTTCGTCAAGAACAACACTGACTACTTCGGCCATACGTACGGCTACCACGAGAACTACTGCATCCGTCAGAGTCCCTACGACAGCGCGCTGGTGGACGGCATGCTGCCGTTTCTCGTTACCCGCCAAATCTATGCCGGCGCCGGTTGCCTCCTGCCCCGCGGCGAGGATACTCCGGCCGCCTTCGCGCTTTCCCAGCGCGCGCAATTCGTGACGATAGACGTAAGTCACCGGGTGCGGTTTGGCGGCAGGCCCATCATCAATCTACGGGATGAGCCCCTGGCGGAACGCCGGTACCGCCGTCTGCACGTGATCGTGGGCGACGTGAACCGCTCTGAGTTCACTACGGCTCTCAAGATTGGCACGACCGCACTGGTCGCGCAACTGCTGGAGCAGGGCTGGAGCCCACAACTTGCCCTCGCCGATCCCGTGCGCGACCTGCGCCGCATTGCCGCCACCACCGGCGGCAATTGGACCGTGGGCACGGAGGACGATAGGTACATACCAGCTACGGAGGTGCAGCGAATCTATCTCCGCGAGGCCGAGCGCCGTTTCGCCGGGCGCGATGCGGACACCATTTGGACTCTGGAAAACTGGGCCTGGGTGCTGGACGAACTCGAGCGGGACCCGGCGCGGCTCGACGGCTACTTGGATTGGGTGACCAAGCACGAGCAAATCAAGCGGTTTGCCGGCGCCGGTCAGGCCTGGACGGACCCGGACCTCATCAAGCTCGATCTCTCCTACCACCAAATAGACCCCACGGTAAGTCTGTTCGACATACTGGCAAAGCGGCGCCGCGATCTCCTGTGGGTGGAGAACGCTGCAGTAGTCGCTGCGGAGCAGAGCGCGCCGACGGACACCCGCGCGCACGGGCGCGGCCAGACCCTGCGCGCGCTCGTCGCGGCCGGGGCGGATACGGCGATCCCATGGCGCGACCTGAAGGGCTACCTGGAGAACCTGCTCTGGGACCGCCGCTACTTCTTTCTCGCCTACGACTACATCGACGATTGGCAGGATGTTGCCGCCAACGACAGTTGGGACGTCATACCCTACGTGCTGGACTGGAAAGCCATCGCGGTCTGCGGCCGGGTGCTGGAAATGCCGGACCCCTTTGCAACGTACAGCGAAGAAGCGCAAAGCTTTGGGGAGAGTATCCAGCACATCTTCGACGAAGAGATACCAGACACCTCATAATGTTCGCTGCACACCGTTCATGCTTCGACAGAGCCTGTGCGAAGCCTGCCGAAGTGCTCAGCACGAACGGGTAGGCAATTGGCTCGGCAATCGAGACTTACAGAGGGAGTGCGAGCCTCAGTCGCCCAGGTTGAAGAGGCGCGCCGACGCTTTGCCGTACTTAGTAGCGCGGGGACTTGTCCCCCGCCGGGTTGAGCTGCATAGGGCGCATTCTCTAGCGTTGTCGCATGAGAAACTAGGATTGACCCTCCCAGCAGGCGCAGGTTGCACACCTGCGCTACCGGGGATGTAGAACGCCGTGAGCGCCATGTTCCTCGCCACAATTGTTGACGCGACAGCATTGGGGCAGGTCTCCCGCTCCGACCTTACGCGGGAAATTGTATGCTGCGCCAAATCAGACAAGAGTGGGATGCTTGAACCCGTCACTGAGTAAGCAAGTGCCTCAGTTCGTGACCAAAGTCCATACGGCTATGACTTTCTGCGCCACACGGTGCCAACAGGCGAATCCTCCAACGCGATGCCCAGCGCCACCAGCTCATCGCGCACCTTGTCCGCCAGCGCAAACTGCTTCTCTTTGCGCAGATCCGCCCGCAGTTCTACCAGCAGATCGACGAAGGCCCCGGCATCGCCGTCGCCCGTCGCCATTTCCGCTTCCAGCATCTCTTGCAGGTCGATGCCCACGATGTCGGCGAGGTTCACCAATGTCTCCTGCGCGGCCCGCAGGGTGGCGGGCTGCGCCCTCGCGCCGAGGCGATTGATCTCGCGCACGAGTTCGTAGAGTTGGCCCAACGCGCCAGCAGAGTTGAAGTCGCTATCCATGGCGGCAAAGAAGCCGGTCTCCGCCCGCTCTCTTGCCTGCGCCAGTTCGGCATCCAGGCTGTGGTCGCCATTGCTCTGCACCCGCAACGCGCCAGTCATACGCGCCATGCCGGCTCGCGCCTGCTCAAGGCTCTCCGGTGTGTAGGTGAGGGGCGAGCGGTAATGCACCGAGAGCAGGTAGAGCCGCAGCACCGGCCCGTTGTACTCCTTGAGAATGTCCTCGATGGTAATGAAATTACCGAGCGAATGCGCCATTTTCTGGCCGTTGATCGTCAGCAGACCGGTGTGCAGCCAGTATTTCGTAAAGGGGCTCTTGCCGGTAAACGCTTCGCTCTGCGCGATTTCATTCTCGTGATGGGGAAAGATGAGGTCGGCGCCGCCGCCGTGTATGTCGATCTGCTCGCCCAAGGTCGCGTAGATCATCGTGCTGCACTCGATGTGCCAGCCGGGGCGTCCCTGCCCCCAGGGGCTCTGCCACCAGGGTTCGCCGGGCTTCGCGGGTTTCCACAAGGCAAAGTCACGGGGATCGCGTTTGCCCGGCTCGGCATCCACGCGTCCGGAGGCGCCCGCCTGAATGCCGCTTTCCTCGGTGCGGGTAGAGAGCGCGCCGTATTCCCGAAAACCCGGCACAGAGAAGTACACCGCCTCTTCGGCCGCGTAGGCTGCCTGTTTTTCGATCAAGCCCTCGATCATCGCGATGATCTGCGGCAGCGTCTCGGTGACCTTGGGAAACCCGTGCGCCCGCAGCACGTTGAGGTTGCCCATCACCGCATCGTAGGCGTCCGTGTACTTTTGCGCCACTTCGTCAGCCGTCACGCCCTCACGTTCCGCCGCCGCAATGATCTTGTCGTCAACGTCGGTGATATTCTGGATGTGCTGCACTTCATAGCCGCAATAGGTGAGGTAGCGGCGGATCATATCCATAGCCACGAACAAGCGGGCATGGCCGATGTGCGGCTCGCGCTTGGGCGTCATGCCGCATACGTACATCTTGACGTCCTTGCCGTCAAGGGGCGAAAACGTCTTTCTCTGACCGCCAAGCGTGTTGGATATGCTAAGCGTCACGGCATCTCTCCAGCGTCTCCTCGCGCTCCGGGGACGCTCCCTCTCTTTCAAAACGTGCCAGCCGCGCTTCCAGGTCCACCACACGCTTCTGCAACCCGTAGAGCGCCTCCGCCATGGGATCGGGCTGTACCACCCGCGCGCTCTCGCCCGTATGCGGGTCGCGCATGGCTACCACGTGCCCCGGCACGCCGACCACGGTGGCATGCGGCGGCACGTCGTTTACGACAACGGCGCCGGCGCCGATGACGGTCTCTTCACCAACCGTCACGGGGCCCAGGATCTTCGCGCCCGCGCCCACGATGACGTTGTCGCACAACGTGGGGTGGCGCTTGCCGGTATGCAATGTCTGCGCCCCCAAAGTCACGCCCTGGTACAGCGTGACGTTCGTGCCGACTTCCGCGGTCTCGCCAATTACCACACCCATGCCGTGGTCGATGAAGAGACCCGGCCCCAGCAGCGCGCCGGGATGAATCTCGATACCGGTAAGAAAGCGCGCAAAATGGGAGAGAACGCGGGGAATGACCGGTACTCCCGCGTCCCACAGGGCGTGCGTAATTCGATAGAACCAGATAGCGTGCACGCCCGGATAGGCTAGAATGACTTCGATTACGTTGCGCGCAGCAGGATCACGCTCGAGCGTTACACGAATGTCCTGCCGCAGCGTGTGCAGAATGCTCATGAACTCTACTTCCCTCGTTACAACACTGCGCCCCAAACACTTCGGATCGCGCATGAGAGGCTCTTGCCCGTGCGCAATCACTCCAGGCCCCTAGCGGGGCGTCATACACGCGCAGTCTTGCAGAGAGGGATCGTGCAGCAGAAGCGCCACGGCGTGCGCACCGATGCCCTTGACGGCGCCGATCGCATCCAGTCCCTCAGTTGTAGTGGACTTAATGCCTACGGACACTTCTTTCACTCCCAGAGTATGAGCTATGTTGCCCTGCATCGCCGGGATGTGGCCCGCCAGCCGGGGCCTTTGCGCCAGTATTGTACTGTCTATATTTATCACACGCCACTGCTGTTCAGCCAGTAGCGTACGCACCCTGCCCAACAATTGCAAGCTATCGGCGCCAGCGTATTGCGGATCATCCGCGGGAAATTGGCGGCCGATGTCGGGCAGTCCGGCGGCGCCGAGCAGCGCGTCGATCATGGCGTGCACCAACACGTCGGCGTCGGAGTGCCCCGCAAGACCTTGGTCAAACGGAACGTGCACGCCGCCCAGGATGAGCGGCCGCCCCGGCACGAGCCGATGCACGTCGTAGCCGCTGCCAACGCGCAGCCCAGCAACCGCACGCGCTACCGCAGCCGCCTCTTTCTCTTCACCTGCGGCAGGCGGCGTCTCGGTCTGCCCTGCCTCCACTAGCCGTCTCCATCGCTCCGCTGCACCTGCCACTGGGCGAATGCCAAGTCCCTTGGCGTGGTGATTTTCATGTTACCATAGTCCCCCGGCGCCACATAGACGGTCGCGCCGCACGCCTCCACTACGGCCGCGTCATCGGTAAACCCGGCCAAGTGGGCATGCTGTTCCGCATAGGCGCGCTCAAGCAACGCGCGTGCAAATACCTGGGGAGTCTGTACGGCCCGCAACTCGCTGCGCGGGAGCGTTTCTCTGGCACGCTCATTCTTGTCAACGCGCTTGATGGTGTCGGCGCACGGCACACCCGGTACCGCCGCACCATGCTGCTGTGCCGCGGTGAACCCGCGTAGGATGAGTTCTTGGGTTACGAACGGACGCGCCGCATCGTGCACGGCTACGTATGCGGCCGGCACGTTTCGCAATGCCCGCAGACCGTGCGCCACCGAGTGGCTGCGGCTCGCGCCGCCCGCACAGACGGCGCGCACCTTGCGCCAGCCTTGCTCCCGGACAAGCTCCTGGCAAGAGTCTACTCTGTCTGCTGCCACTACGAGTATGATCGCATTGACCGCCGCTGCCTTCTCAAAGACTGACACAGTGGCGGCAAGCAGCGGTCGCCCGCCCAGGGGCGCATAGAGCTTGTCGTGGCCCTGCATGCGGCGGCTGCGTCCGCCGCCGACGATGATGGCCGCCAAACCTGTGTCCGTCACGTGCGCAGACCTCCAGGAACCACATTACAGGCCCGCAAGAACCGTTCGTGGTGAGCCTGTCGAACCATGATCGGGTGGAATCCTGTCTCCGTCACGTGCGCAGACCTCCAGGAACCACATTAGACGCCCGCAAGAACCGTTCGTGGTGAGCCTGTCGAACCATGATCGGGTGGCGCTGAGACCTTTCGCCACACTCAGTGTGGACGAATGGTAGAACTCGACAGTGTCTTTGCAAACACCTTCCGACAGCGGGTGCACGTACTCTGCAAGAATTCCAGTGCGGATTCACGTAACACCCCATTATTGATGAACAGCCGTCCCCTCGGCGCCTGCGCGCGCACCCTCGGCATCGCTTTCCCGGCTTGCCTGTGGCGGCTTGCCCAAGGCAAGCCGAATGGCCTGGCGCACACTCTCCGCGCGGAGAAGATCGCGGCTATCCGCGCCCAGTTGCGTAGGTTTGCTCGTGCGCGACACCAGGACACGGTTGAAGCCGCGGCGCGTTGCCTCGAGCACACGTTCATCCAGCTTGAAGACACTCCGCAATTCCCCCGCCAGCCCCACCTCGCCAATCGCGGCCAAATCTCCCGGCAGCGCTACGTCGACGACACTGGAGGCAATTGCCAAACAGACTGCGAGGTCCACGGCCGGTTCATCCAGTTCCAGGCCGCCGACCACGTTCACGTACACGTCCTGATCGGCCAGGCGCAAACCCGCGCGCTTGGTGAGCACCGCGATCAGCATGTGCAGCCGGCTCTGATCGAAGCCATTGGCCATGCGCCGCGGCACCGCCAGCGGACTGTACGTCACCAACGCCTGCACTTCGACGAGGAGCGGGCGGGAACCCTCCAGCGGCACGGCAATCGCGGAACCGGGGCTGGGTTCGCGCTCCGCGAGAAAAGCTGCGGAGGGATTGGAGACTTCCACTAAGCCCCGCTCCTGCATCGCAAATATGCCCACCTCGTTCGTGGACCCAAAGCGGTTCTTGGTAGCTCTGAGAATGCGGTAATTGTGGTGTTGATCGCCCCCCAAGGCCAAGACAGTGTCGACCATGTGCTCCAGCGTCTTCGGCCCTGCCACCGCGCCTTCCTTCGTGACGTGGCCGACCATGAAGAGCGTGACTCCCGTCTGCTTGGCTATAGCGACTAACTGCGCTGCGCATGCGCGCACCTGTCCGATGCTGCCCGGCACCCCGCTCAACTCCGCGCTCACCAACGTCTGAATGGAATCGATAATGACAAGACCGGGCCGCACCTGCGCGACGGCATCCTGAATCGCATCCAAGTCGACTTCAGCAAGCACGTACAGCTCTTGCGGATCGAGACCAAGCCGTGAGGCGCGCAGGCGTATTTGCGCCGCGCTTTCCTCCCCCGAAACATACAGCACCGGCCGCTCGGCGCACGCGAGCGCTATCGCGAATTGGAGCAAGAGCGTGGACTTGCCGATGCCGGGATCCCCCGAGAGCAGCACCGCGCTGCCCGGCACTAAGCCGCCGCCCAAGACGCGGTGGAGTTCGCCGATCGGCACCGGTATGCGCATGAGGTCGCCAGGCGGAATGTCCTGCAACTTCTGCGCGTGCATGACACTGCCTCTTGCCGGAGCAGTCCGACCCGCCGCGCCCGCGGAGCCCTCGCGGTGTACCGTCTCCACCAGGCTGTTCCAGGCTTGGCAAGAGGGACATTGCCCGGCCCATTTCGGGGACTCATACGCACACTGCTGGCATATGAATACGGTCTTCGCCTTGCTCACACCCACCACCTGCTTCCGCCTGCTGGTAGAACTGGTCTTAAATTGATCTTCATTACCCTGAAGCGAGCTGGTTTAAGCTGACTTCGTCAAAGGCGCGGTTTCGTTCCGGTAGCGCAGGTTTGCAACCTGCGGCCGCCGCCGTCGTTACTATCAAGTAGACTGCGCCTACTGCCGTCATTCAGGCGCACCTCGGATTCCATCTGTGCCGCGCAGCCTAGGCTCCGGCGCCAGAGTGTCGAAGGGGGACGCTCCCGCACTGCGTCTCCAAGCGGGGGACAAGCCCCCGCGCTACGCCCTATCGATGTTTCGCACAGGCGCTATCCGATCTTCCGGCCCGGTCTGCGCCGACTTCCGCAGCTTGCTTCTCCATTCTACCGCAGGCATTATCCGCGACCATAACAAAGAACCGCCCAGTTTTCACTGAGCGGCTCTTTCGATTCCGATAAAACCCTCCAGAGGCTACGTCTGCTCCACAAGCATCCGCACCTCTAGGCGCAACTCCTCGCCGTCGCGGTCAACCACCACGGTATCGCCCGCATGGAACTTATCTGCCAGCAAGCCTTCCGCGAGCTCGTTTTCAATCAGGTTTTGAATCACGCGCCGCAAAGGCCGCGCGCCATTATCAGGATCATAACCTTGTTCTACCAGTAGTTCCTTGGCATCGTCGGTGACTTCCAGCGCAATGTCCTGCTCGGTCAGGCGGGCCTGTACCTCTGCGAGTTGAATATCAACGATGCTAATGATGTCCTCTTTCGACAGATGTTGGAAGACCACGACGCTATCCACGCGATTGAGAAACTCAGGACGGAACGTCTTCTTGATTTCCGCCATGACGCGTTCCCGCATCTCTTTGTAGAACTGGCCCTCTGTGCGTAAGTCCGTTGCTTCCAACCTGAAACCAATGGCGGCGTCACGCTTGATGAGGTGCGCGCCGACATTGGAGGTCATGATGAGGATTGTATTGCGGAAGTCCACCGTGCGGCCCTTGCCGTCGGTGAGTCTGCCGTCTTCCATGATTTGGAGCAGCACGTTGAAGACGTCGGGGTGGGCCTTCTCAATCTCGTCCAGCAGCACCACCGAGTAGCTGCGCCGCCGCACGGATTCCGTGAGCTGGCCGCCTTCCTCATAGCCCACGTACCCTGGGGGCGCCCCGACCAGACGCGAGATGGTGTGCTTTTCCATGTACTCCGACATATCGAGCCGCACCATGGCATCGCTGCTGCCAAACATGAATTCCGCCAGCGCCCGTGCCAGATACGTCTTGCCGGAGCCGGTGGGGCCCACGAATATGAAGGAGCCTATCGGCCGCTTGGGGTCCTTGAGACCGGCGCGGGCGCGCCGCACTGCCTTGGAGACGTTGCTGATGGCTTCTTCCTGACTGACGACCTTTTCGTGGAGGTTCTCTTCCATGTGGAGCAACCGCGCGGACTCCTCCTGCGCGATGCGGGTCACCGGAATGCCCGTCCACATGGAAACCACCGTCGCCACGTCCTCTTTCGTAACCTCCGGCCACTTCTCTTCTTTGTCCGGCCAGTCCGATTCCAAATCTTCGATCTTCTTACGCAGTTCCGCTTCCTTCTCGCCCAGCCCGACCGCCTCGTCATATTGGCGGCTCTCGATGGCGTCTTCCTTCTCACGCACAATCCCGTCGAGGTCCTTCACGGCATTACGCAGCGCATTCGACGTATTTGCCTGTTGGATGCGTACCCGGGAAGATGCCTCATCGATAAGATCGATTGCCTTGTCGGGCAAAAATCGATCGGTCACGTAGCGGCCTGACATTTCCGCCGCAACCTTGACGGCTTCATCAACTATGTGCACCTTATGGTGCTCCTCATAGCGCACTTTCACGCCCTGGAGCACCGCGATGGTCTCCTCGATGTCGAGTTCACGCACGTGCACCGGCTGGAATCTGCGTTCCAGAGCCGCGTCACGTTCGATGTACTTGCGATATTCGTCCAGCGTGGTTGCGCCGATGCACTGCAATTCCCCGCGTGCCAGCGCCGGCTTGAGGATATTTGCCGCATCCACCGCGCCTTCCGCTGCCCCGGCGCCGACGAGTGTATGCAACTCGTCGATAAAGAGCATGCAGTCGCCGGACCCCCGAATTTCCTCAAGGATCTTCTTAAGCCGTTCTTCAAATTCACCGCGATACTTGGTACCGGCAACCAACGCGCCGATGTCCAAGGTGAGCAGCCGTTTGCCAAGCAACGTTTCCGGCACGTCACCTGCGATGACGCGCTGTGCCAGCCCTTCCACAATAGCGGTCTTGCCAACGCCGGGTTCGCCAATCAGAGCGGGATTGTTCTTCGTGCGGCGGGAGAGAATCTGCACCACACGCTCGATCTCCTGTTCACGGCCGATCACCGGATCGAGTTTATCCGCCCGCGCGGCGGCGGTGAGGTCAATGCCCATTTGGTCGATCAAGGGAGTGCGTGAGGAAGCCTGGCGACCGCCGCTCTCGTGGGTAAGGCGTGAGGGTTGCTGGCTGACCGATTGAATGACCTGCTGCCGCACCTTCTCCAGGCTCACGCCCAGACTTTCCAGCACGCCTGCCGCAATGCCTTCGCCTTCGCGCACGAGGCCCAGCAACAGGTGTTCGGTGCCGATGTAGTTGTGTCCTAAGCGGCGCGCCTCTTCTGCCGCCAGTTCGATCACCTTCTTCGCGCGCGGGGTGAGGCTGATGTCCCCCTGATTCACGCGCTCACCGCGTCCAATAATGAACTCCACGGCACTGCGCACTTTGGTGAGGTCCACACCCATGTCATAGAGCACCTTCGCGGCTATGCCTTCGCCTTCACGGACGAGGCCCAGCAGCAGGTGCTCGGTGCCGATGTAATTATGGTTGAAGCGACGGGCCTCTTCCTGGGCAAGCATGAGAACCCGCTTCGCCCGGTCGGTGTATTTGTCGAACAGGGGACTCACAACGATTCTCCTTGGCTCACCGCTTGTCTGACCTGTTTCCGCAACCTTTGCAGATTCACGCCCAAGCCCTGCAAAATGCCTGCTCCAATCCCTTCACCTTCGCGCACCAAACCTATGAGCAAGTGCCCGGTGCCGATTTGGCTGTGACCGAACCGGCGCGCCTCTTCCGCCGCAAACTCAAGCGCCTTTATTGCGCGCGGTGTCAGCCTGACCTCAGATTCTTCGGCGCGTTCCTCCGGTCTAGCGGGTCCTTCTTCTCTGCCGGGCGCTTCCTGTCCACCGGTAATCTCTAACGCACTGCGCAACTCAGCTATGTCCACGCCCAGACTCTCCAGCACGCCTGCCGCGATTCCCTCGCCTTCGCGCACGATACCCAGCAACAGGTGTTCGGTCCCGATGTAGTTGTGGCCTAAACGGCGCGCCTCTGCCGTCGCCAGTTCGATAACCTTCTTCGCCCGCGGCGTGAGGTTGATGTCGCCTGCTTCGATGCGCTCACCACGTCCAACGATGAACTCCACGGCGCTGCGCACTTTGGTCTGGTCCACACTTCGGTCAAATAGCGTCTTGGCGGCAATTCCTTCGTCTTCCCGCACCAGACCCAGCAGCAGGTGTTCGGTGCCGATGTAGTTGTGGTCTAGGCGGCGCGCCTCTTCCTGCGCAAGCATGAGTACCCGCTTCGCTCCGTCCGTGTACTTATCGAACAATGGACTCACGACAACTCTCCCGGGCTCAACTGCCGCATACGACAGCACACACGCATTCCTGAAATCGCGAGATCGCTACCAGGCTGCCCGCCGGCTGTTCCGCTTAACTTGAGTGCTCTTCCTCCGGCTGCTCCCCTGCCAATTCCTCTTCCCTTGCCGCTGCGGCCAGCAAATGTCCCAGTTTCTCTTCTAAGTCCGTCGGCGACAAGCGCATGCGGTGTCGCTGCGGGTCGGCGCTGAGCACACGGAAGGTGAACTCTTGCCCTTCTTCCAACATGTCCCGGCCTTCCGGTGACATCTCGGAATTGTGCGCCAAGCCCTCGACGCCGTCTTCAACGCGCACGAAGGCTCCGAACGGCGCTATCTTAATTATCTTCCCAGGCACCTCTATACCGACGGGATAGCGTGCCTCAATTCCTTCCCAAGGATCTTTCTCGGTGCGCTTGATCGAAAGGCCGATCTTCTTGCTCTCGTGATCCAGGCTGAGCACGGACACTTGGACCTTCTCGCCAACTCCGAGCACCTCGCTGGGGTCTTCTACCCGGCTCCAAGAAATCTCGGAAATATGGACCAGACCGTCGGCCCCGCCCAAGTCCACAAACGCGCCAAAACTGCAGAGGTTGCTGACCACACCCTCGCGGGTTTGCCCCACTTCGAGCTCGTTCAGCAACTGCTCGCGCTGCTGCGCGCGCATCTCGCGTTCCGCAAGGCGTTCTGAAAGAATCAATCGATTGCGGCGGCGATCTACTTCGATGATCTTGAGCCTTAGCGAGCGCCCGATGAGCTCTGAGAGACGCGCAAGCAAGTCTTCTTCACTCGCATCGCGGTTTGGCGGCCGCTCCAACGAAACAAGCTGGGAACTGGGCACGAAACCGCGCAGCCCGATATCAACGATGACGCCGCCCTTGTTGGCGTCAATCACGGAAGTCTCGAGGATTTCCCCATTGTTGTAGCGCTCTTCGATCACTCGCCACGCGCGTTCTGCCATCGCGCGGCGGATGGAGAGCAGCGCGTGCCCTTCGGCAGTCTCCGGGTTAACGACGTACACCAGCACTTTCTCACCAACACTCATGTCTACCGCTTCTTCCATCCGCGATAGCTCCCTGCCGGAGACGATACCCTCCGCCTTGAGACCAATGTCGACCATGATCTCATCCTCGGCAGCCTGTACCACTACCCCTTCAACCACATCACCGCGCCGCACCGTGCGGATGGAACTCTCGATCTCGCTCAGCAACGACTCCATCGTCATTGCGGCTTCAGTCGTTGGTGATTCTTGCACTGCTCACCCTTACCCTTTATACGTTTTGCCTCATTTAGCAAAGCCACAATATAGCTCACGCTACCTGTGTGGCCTGGCACCATTATAGTCATCGAGGTGCGGAAAAGTAAAGAACGACGCGGGGCCTATCCGTCCCGCAATTCATCTGGTATGCTTGGTTTACACAGCAGCTACTGAGGAGAACTGCGCATGTCAATGAAGATGCTGCGGCAAATGCAGCAAAAGATGGAGAAAATCCAGGAAGAATTGGGTCAAGAGACGGTGGAAAGCACCGCTGGCGGCGGGGCCGTAAAAGTGGTGATGACCGGACACCAGCACGTCCAAGCGATAGAAATTCATCCCGATGTCCTGGAATCCGCGGTTACGCCGGAGGGCGAGGTTGACGAAGAGGGCGTTGCCATGCTGCAGGATCTGCTGGTTGCCGCCGTCAATGATGCTGTGGGGAAGTCACAGGAGCTTGCAAGCCGCCGCCTCTCCGCGGTCACCGGCGGCATGAACATCCCCGGTCTGACCTAGTCGTACCTCCCTTTTTGAATCAAGGAGACAGCATAGCGGTGGCACGAATGAGCCTGCCTGCACCTGTAGCGCGGCTCATTGAAGAGCTTTCCCGTTTGCCGGGCATCGGGCCGCGCACCGCACAACGACTCGCATTCTACCTCTTGCGCTCCACGCCGGATCTCGCTCACAACCTCGCCACGGCCCTCGAGAACTTGCATACGCAAACGGTTTGGTGTTCCCGCTGCTTCAATCTCAGCGAGCAGGATCCCTGTCCCGTGTGTGAGGACCCGGATCGAGACCAAGACCGCATCTGCGTCGTAGAAGAGCCGCTGGACCTCCTCGCGATCGAGCGCACCGGACTCTACGCGGGCCTCTACCATGTGCTTCACGGCTCGCTTTCGCCGCTCGAAGGCCGCAATGTGGAAGACGTGAAGATTGCCGAACTTGTGGCGCGGCTACGGGCCCACCCTGTAGAGGAACTGATCTTGGCAACGGACGCCGACCACGAAGGCGACACCACCGCCAGCTACGTGGCCCAAGTTTCCGCTTCGTTCGCTACGCGCATTACACGCCTCGCGCGCGGCCTGCCGACCGGCGCTGACCTCGAATACGCTGACGAGAGCACCATTGCGAGCGCCCTGCAAGGGCGACAGGATAGCTCTTAAAGCGATGCCACGCCGCGATCCAAACCGTGTTTGGGACCTCGTTCATCGTTACCGGGCGCTTGCTAATCGTTTTCCCCGGTTCGAGTTAGCCGACATCGGTGCGGTGGAACGCTTCGGTCTGCGCTTTCCAATTCTTGCCGGAAGTGTGGGGAACGGCCCGCGCAGCGCTATTGTTCTTGCGGGTACGCACGGCGACGAAATTGCGGGTCCGCTCGCGTTGCTGCAATTCTGGGAAGACGCGGCTAACCACGCCATCACGGAGCACATCCGCTTTCTCTTTCTGCCCCTGATCAACCCAATTGGCTATGCGCGCGGCATTCGCGGCAACGGCATTGTAGACCTAAACCGCCACTTCGAGCGGCCCACGGCGCAACCGGAAAACGAGATCGTACTGGACTTCCTCCGCCAAGAACGAGCGGAACTGTTGGTCTCGCTCCACGAAGACGTGTCCGCACACTGCTTCTACATGTATGAGAGCGGCGTCCGGGAGCGCGCGCTGTTTGCGCAAATCGTTGCCGATGACGTGGCGCTGCTGGACGAGATCGAGTCTCAGGGGTACGCCGTATGCGCGGGCAACCACGTGGACGGTAACTACAACCGCAGCGGGCTCGTTGTGTCCAACCCCGGTTCCGCCCGCGTAAGCCGCTCCGGCGCGCTCGAACCCACGCTCCTGCGGCACGGCGTTATTCGGCGGGTAGTGGGCTTTGAAACACCGGGCCGGCCACCTCTCACCGACCGCATCCAGCAACAACTAATCGCGCTGCGCCACGTTCTCGAGTCGTTTCTGGTGTAGCGCAAGAATGTCGTGAACTCGTTTACTGCTTATTTCGGACCGCGCAAGCGAGGCGGCGAGCTGCAAGTCTCTCGGCTGTGTCACGGTAAATCTAGGACTGCTGCACTGCGTCACGGCAACTGTGGGCGTGCATGCGGGGCGGGCTTGCTTACAGTTCATAGCAAAGAGAAAGCGCCCTCACAGGGCGCTCCGAAGACAGACTTCCACATGTTGGTTTTGCAACTAGAACTGTTGGAGGCGACGAGCGGAATCGAACCGCTGTATAAGGGTTTTGCAGACCCTCGCCTTACCACTTGGCTACGTCGCCGCGCTGCGCAAGGATGGATTAATGCGCCCCACTTTGATACCTAAAGTATAGCCTTGGGAGTAGAGCGAGTCAAAAGCGAAAACGTGCTATGCTGCCCCTTGGGAGTAGACACGCACCGTGCGAGACTGGTACCAACGACTACAATTCGATCGCCTCTTCGTGCTGAGCGCGATTGCTACCACCGGCGTCCTGCTCACACTGCGGGCCACTATGCCGCTCCTGGCCATCGCGGTAGTTGTGCTACTGGCCGTCGTAATAGCGGCGTTACGTCAAGTGGTTTCTGCTGGCGGCGATGACCCCGCGTGGATGCTGACGCCACTCCTGCTGACGATAGCGAGTTCCCTGTTTTGGCGGACCATACCTGACGAACGCGCAGCCCTTTTTGGGAGCGCCCTCTTCGGCATTTTGTTCCTCATCGCGATTGTGGACTACCACCAGAGCCACTTTAGCCGCCCCACGCGTCCTATCACTTGGCCCAACCAAGCAATCGTCTACATCGCGGTTTTCATGCTCTTTGCCACGTTCGATACGTGGAATCTGCACATCGCGCTGCATGCCGTGCTTGGCGCCATCGCTGCATACGCTGCCAGCGTCTCCATCCTCTTTCGCGAAGGACTGCCGCACGCTGCCGCGCAGCGGTATAGTGCCTTGATTGCGATCGTCACAGGTGAGGTCACGTGGGCGCTCACTTATTGGCCGCTGCCAACATTCCAAGAAGCGCTCGCGATCTTGCTGCACGTCCACGTCGTTATCGGCCTCGCGCGCACGTACCATGCCAACAAGCTTGGCCTCGCTCGCGTGCTCGAATATGGAGCCGTAGGCGCGATCACTGCCGCTCTGCTCCTCTGGACTGTGTTCCGTCCGTTAGGGTAAGACGCGGCCGTATCTCCCCCACCGCGATTCCGGCGGTGTTGCCGACGCCCGGAGGGTGCAGTTCGCGCAGCCGCTCTTGTTGATCTGTTCTAATCACCCCCAGCGCCGCCAAGACCTGCGGCACCAGGATTGGCTGCGCGCGCGCGTTACCATCTTCGATCTTGATGGCCACGCCCAAGCCTTGAGACAACGCACCGGCGCAGAAAAGCGCTTCCGCGCCGCTCTTGGACACTATATTGTCGCCCGCGACGCGCATGAGGTTTGTGGTAAAGCCGCCGGTACCGTCAACCATTTCAGGATGCGCGCGCATCGCACGGGATATTTGGCGGGCGGCCGCCTCGCGCTCGGCCGCAACGCCGGCGGGACGCGCCAGCGCCGCGAAAGCGCGCGCGATATTTCGCAGCGGGATAGCGAACACGGGCGCGTTGCACCCGTCTACTGCCACGTATACATCCGCCGGCGCCACGCCGGAAACCTCCGCCAAGACCTGACGCAGCCGCGTCTGCGCCGGATGGTCCGGATCGGTGTAGTCCGCTATGGGCCACCCAAAATGCTGGCATAAGGTGAGCATGCTGGCGTGCTTGCCGGAACAGTTGTTGTGAATCTTGCGCGGATGCGCACCGGCGCGGATAAGCGCCTCTGCGCTCGGCGCGTGGGTTGGCGCATGCGTGCCGCAGGCGAGCGCGTCCTCGTCCAGGCCAATCTTCTGCAGTATGCTCTGTACTGCGGCCACGTGGAACGGCTCGCCATGGTGCGATGCGCACATGACCGCGATCTCACGGTCGGTAAATCCGAACCTCGCCGCGGCGCCGCTCTCAACCATTGCGAGCGCCTGGATCGGCTTCGCCGACGAACGCAAAAACGTCACGCGTTCGGGATCGCCGGCCGCGTGCAGAATACTTCCGGCAGAATCCACTACCACGGCATGCGCGCGATGTACGCTCTCAACCAGAGCGCCGCGCGTGACCTCAATTCGCAATGGTTCAGTCATTTTTCTCTCCTATCTCCTTTTCAGCACCCGCCAGCGTACCATAGAATGGCACTGACGGGAGTGCGCCCCAATTGAGCGCGGCAATACTTCATACTGTCAAGCGGATAGACAACATCCCCGCAGCGAGTCACTAAGGAGAAAGAGCAAAAAACTTGGAGGGCGCAGCGCACCGGCTAACCCAAGATCTCTAAGGCTCTTACAGCTCGGGCAGCGACTCAATGCCGGGCTGCGCCGGCAGGAACGGAGGTTTCTACCGAATACACGGCAATTGTGACCTGGCGTGACGTCTCGTTTGTATCGCAGAGGAGGCTCTATCTATGGACCGTCTCAATATCGCTCTCGTAGGCGCCGGACGGCGGGGGGCCGGTGCGCATGCGCCGGTTCTCGCCGCACTCGACGACGTGTTCAACTTTGTCGCGGTTTGCGACGCAACCGAGGATCGGGCGCAGGAAGTAGCTGCCCGCTATGGGTGCAGAGCCTACACCTCTGCCCGCGACCTCGTAGAGAACGAAAGGCTCGATATTGCCGACGTGGTGGTGCCGGGAATCTCGCACCACGCGCTGAGTTGCTTCTTCTCCAACCGCGGTATTCACCAAATCGTCGAGACACCCATTGCGGTTACGTTGCCTCTCGTCGACCTCATGATCGAGACCGCCCAGCAGAATCGTGTGAAACTGGAAGTTGCGGAGAATTACCATCGCCAGCCGCTCCTTCGTCTCCGGCAGGCAGTCATCGATTCCGGCGCGATTGGTACCGTCAGCCGCATCTACCGCATCTTCGAGGAGGGCGGCGACCATGGCATGAGCGTCATGCGCATCTGGGCGGGAGCGAATCCCACGGCGATCATGGGCATCTCCCATACCAGCCCCGTCGTACCCTTCATCGACCGGATGCTGCGGCATCACGAGAGCGAAAGTCTTTCCATCGGCATCATTGAATTCGCCAACGGGGTCACCGCGTTCTCTTCATATTCCAACGTCATACACGCCCGCTCGCTCGGCCGGGGTGTGATTCGCTTCTCGCAAATCGACGGGACTCACGGTGCGATTGTGGGCGAGGAGGTCCACGCGGTTCCAACCGATGAATTACTGACAGGCGCCCAGTCTACGCCGGCCTTACCCCAGCGCGTCACAAGCGAGCGCAACGGCGTCGAAATCCTCGAACGCCTCGAGGTAGCGCTTCCCGATGGGCCGGTAGTTTGGGAGAATCCGTTCCGTCAGTATGCCTTGACCGAGGGTCAAGTGCAGGTCGCCGACGAACTGCTCAGTATTGCCACCGCCGTGCGCGAGAATACTGAGCCCGCCTATGGCGCACACGCTGCCCGCCTCGATCAAGAGATGGATATCGCGATGAGGGAATCCGGCGGCAGCGACCGTACCACGATCCCCTTGCCTTTGCAGCAGACTACGCACTACGAGGAACTTATCCACGAGAGCTTCTTGGACAAGTTCGGCTGCGCGCCGACGGACGTAGAGAAGCTGGTGGACACGTTCTTCCCCCGCAGATAAGTCATGTGCAGCGGTCGAGAGAAGCAATTAAGGGCGCCAGTTTGCAAAGCACGCAATGAGTCGCACCACAATGGGAAAGGAATATCCTATGAAACAGCCAGTCATTGTACCGTGGGACGAAGCGCGCAAGCGCATGCACGAGCGCGGTTTCTCCTTGCCTTTCGTCGGGGAAGAGACCGGCGCGGAGAGCTTGCGCCTCCACCTGTCCTCGATCATCCCGGGTGAAGCCGCACATCCCCCACACGCGCACGAGGGGGAAGAGATTTTATTCCTCATTTCAGGCAGCGGCATGGCAACTTTGGGCGACGACGAACACCCCATGGAAGCCATGGCCGCCCTCTTTGCGCCCGCAGGTACGCGTCACGGACTGCGCAATAACGGCGACACGCCGATCACGTACCTCATCATCCGCACCAGCGCCTAGGACTAGCCGGATTAGCCGGAAGTCTGATCCGGCGACTAAGGACACCACCGGGGCGCATACGATGTTTCCTCCATCGAACTCGCCCATCTGAAACCTTTGCGTAACAACGGCCGAGGGAGAAGGAGGTACGCCCTCTCCTTGGGAGGCTGTCTCATAAGACGACTCAATAAGCAAAATCGTGCTTCGACACGCTCAGCACGAACGGGATTTGCCTTTTCCGTTCGCCCTGAGCGTGTCGAAGGGCAAGTCTACACTGAGCAATGCACTTTTGAGACACCCTCTTGGGGAGCGGGGAATTCTTGCCAATCCGGTTCCATTTCTCTGAAGAATCTATACAAATTTGCACCATACTGATGAAAAACGTACCGGATTGTGGGAGAATCACCCTCACCCCCGTATCACGTACGGGGCAGGCTCTAACCCTCTCCCGTCGAGGGAGAGGGGACTTTCTCGCTCCGGCAAAGGTCACGCAAAGGTCTCCATCTGGAGAATTCGTTAGTCCCTCAAGCGCCCGCTGCTTCGCGTCTTAGGCAATTGACAAATGCGCTACTGCAAGGAAGGACCTGCGGCACGCCTGCCGTGGATCTCCGCGAGCGCTTTGACCGTAGATTCAGCGGAATGCTATATTAGAAACAGACAAAGGAAAGAAGGATACTTCTGGATGCCGAAAAGAACATATCAACCTAAAGTGCGGCGCCGGTTGCGCAGACATGGCTTTCGGGCGCGCATGTCCACGCGAGCGGGACGACGGATACTCAAGCACCGGCGTGAAAGACAGCGCTCGCAGCTTTCCGTCTGAGCCTGCTCGACCTTCTTCATCCTTTCCGTTCAGTGCGCATGTCTCTGACTTGCCACGAAGGTGGCAGTGCGAGAGCGACTATCGTCGGAGCATTACGCCGGTTTTGCAGGCTCTGCGTGAGGATTGAACCAAACGGAGAAGATCAAGAAACAACGTGACTTTGCTGCCGTCTTGGGCCAGGGCAAAGCGTGGTCGGCGCACACCATAAGACTCATTGTCAGGCCGAACCACCTCCCACGCAGCCGCTGTGGTTTTGTTGCATCGAAGCGCCTCGGCAATGCGGTAACGCGAAACCGTGTCCGGCGGCGCCTGCGCGAATCCATGCGCCTGCACTATCCGCATCTCCAGCCGGGCATGGACCTCGTCTTCATCGCCCGACGAGGAGCAGCCAGCGCCCCCTTCTGGGAGCTTCACCGACACGTGCACGCGGTACTCAGGCGTGCGCGCTTGTTGCCTGCCGACTATCGGTTGCAGCAACCGTGAGGCTTTTTTGGACGGCCTCGCGTAGAGAATTTGGAGTAGACGTCTCGTGTCCCTAAGCAGCACGGTTGCATTGCGGCTCATCGCAGCGTATCGGCTGGCGATTTCGCCGCTGCTGCCGCCAAGCTGCCGCTATGCGCCCACGTGCTCCGAGTATTGCTACGACGCGATCGCGCAATACGGGCTGATCCGAGGCGGCTGGCTGGGCATGAAACGCATTGCGCGGTGCCACCCATTTCATCCGGGCGGCGTCGACCCGGTGCCTGAGATTGCAGCCGGCAAGTCTGGGGCGAATAGCCGTCCGCGGCAGGCCTAGTACCGTATCGAGCAGATTGAGACCGTAGCTGTGCGCGCTAGCGAGAGCAGCCGGCAGCGAGACAAGGGGCCGGCACATAGAGAAAATTGATGTGATAGCCAAGGTGAAATAGCGAATCTAGTGGAATTCTTTAGCAGTATTTGGAACGACATCCTCGTCGGCGGCTTGCAGAGCGGGTTGCTCCGTCTCTACGAACTGACCGTATCCGCGGGCGTGCCGAGCTTCGGCATCGCCATCATAATCTTTACCATCATCGTTCGCCTCATCCTCTTTCCGCTTAGCGTAACGAGTCTCCGCTCTTCGCGCCGCATGCAGTTGCTGTCCCCCCGTCTCAAGGAGTTGCAAAAGCAACACAAGGGCGACCGCCAAGCCATGGCGCAGGCGCAGATGGAACTCTATAAGGTGCACGGCGTAAATCCGCTGATGGGTTGCCTGCCCCAGTTAGCCCAACTTCCGGTTCTCTTTGCGCTCTATTGGGCCATCATCGGTGTGACGAGAGACAGCGCCAACCTGGAAATGGCGTTCCTCTGGATCTCCGATCTTGCCCAACCGGACGTTTGGTTGCCCCCGGGCATCGAACTACCCTTCGGCTTGCCCGGTGCATTCGCGCTCACCGCCGGCGCCACGCAATGGGTCGTGCAGCGGATGATGATGAATCGCATGACCACCGACCCGCAGCAGCAGATGATCCAGAACGTAATGCAGTTCATGCCCATCATGATCGTCTTCTTTGCGATGCAGTTCCCCGCGGGACTTGCCCTATACTGGGTGGTATCGAATATCTTCAGCGTCGGTCAGCAGTGGATAATCATGCGGGACAAGAGCCTCAAGGTACCGGTTCCGGCAACCGCGCCGGCGGTCGCACCGGCGGGCAACGAGAAAGAAGAACCCAAGACGAGTCAGGCTGCGCCAAGTGCGCCTGCGAAAACCAAAAGCAAGAAACCGGAGCCGTCTCAGGCGTCCAAGCTGCCTCAAACAGAGCAGGCGCCAAGCCGGCCGAGCGGACTCTTGGGTGGGCTATCATTCGGTGGGGGAAGCCGCAGCGGCATTCCCGACTTAACCGAGACGACGTTACAGGAACTCGGCCTCGATGATGCCGACGGTCAAACAGACGGCGCCTCCAACCAAGCGCCCGATAGCGGCAAATCAAGGTCGCGCAGGAGGGAGAAGAAAAAAGGTGGCGGAAAGCGTTGAAGCAACAGGCAAAACAGTCGAAGAAGCAATCCAAAGCGCTCTTGAAGAACTCGGCGCCTCCCGCGACGCCGTGACCGTGCGCGTCCTCAGCGCAGGCACCGGCGGCCTCTTCGGCCTTGGCGGGGAGGAAAGCCGCGTGCTGGTGGAGTTGAAACCCGAGGGCGCTGCTGAGGACACCGACCAGGAAGAGGCGCCGGAGGTCTCCGACGCGCCTGAGACCGAGGCGGCGCCAGCCGATCTGCCGCTCGCTCAGGAACAGCTTGACGATGCCACGGAGCTGCTCCGCGAGTTCTTTCATCACCTGGGCAGCGCGGTCACGATTGAAGTTACCGGCGCCGAACCCCTCCGCCTCAATGTTACAGGCGAGGGCACCGACGCCTTCATTGGCAAACGGGGAACCACGCTGCGCTCGATCCAGTTCCTCTACAATCTCATGCTGACAAAGCAGCTCGGTGAGCATGATCTCGTGGTGGTAGACATCGGCGGCTACCGCCAACGGCGCGAGGAACTGCTTATAGGCATGGCGCGCCGTCTGGCCGACCTTGTCCGTGAAAACGGCAAGCCGATTACATTAGAAGCGATGCCCCCCCACGAGCGGCGCATCATCCATCTCACGCTCTCGGAAGACGACGCCGTTGAAACCCATTCCACGGGCACTGGCGACGAACGCCGCGTTGTGATTGAGTTGCAACAAGGGGATGCCGAGGCCCAGGAATAGCAGCCCGCCCTCAATCCACGTCAAGAAGAGGGACGCCAGCGTAGATTGACGGTCCTGCGCGGGGCAGGCGAGGGGTTGTAGCGGGCGCTGGCGCTCAGTAGGGTGATTCTCCTCCAACTGAACGCGCTCAGTGGACACAACGCCCGTCGTCCGCATGCCCTTTCGGCCACTGCTCTAGTCGTCGCTGCGGACGTGCGCGTCGCCGGCCGCGAGTCGCAGCGCCCGACCGGCCGCGGTGCGCACGCAGAGATACCCATCCCGGTCTTGGTCAACCACGATTCCGCTGTGCCTCTTGTCGCCGGCAGTAACCTGCACCTGCCGGCCGATGAGGTACGCTGCGGCACGCCACGCTTGCCAGACCTCGTCCGGGTCTGCAAGCCAGCGGGCGTACCACTCTTCGAACGACCGTAGGCAAGCGGTGAGCAACTCCTCGCGAGAAGTCACTTCCCCCAACTCGTCTAAGAGCGTGGTGAAAGGTTGGTCCACAACCAAGTCTGCCGCGGAGAAGTTCACGTTGAGCCCCGCGCCGACCACCACGCCGTCGGCGGTGGCTTCGGCAAGCAGACCCCCAAGTTTCTTGCCGTGCACGACGAGATCATTCGGCCACTTTATTGCCGCTCTCAGGCCCGCTACGTGCTCCAAGGCTTCTTGCAAGGCCACCGCCAAGGGCCACAGGACGTGCGGCCACTCGTTCCGGGGCAAGGTCGGCTGCAGCAGTATCGAGAATAAAACGCTGCTCTGCGGCGGCGCGAGCCACGAACGGCCCTGCCGTCCCCGCCCGGCGGATTGGGCGTCTGCCGCCACCACCACGCCGGATGCTGCGCCCGCCCGCCCCAACGCATGGCAGACCTCCATGGTGGAGTCGACTTCAGCGCGATAGAAGACACGCCGGCCTATTCGTTGCTGTCGTATCGCTTGGGCTACTGCTTGCCACCGCAGCGGCCGATGCGCTCGGTCCATAGCGTCGCTCATTCAGCCAAGTGTGCTTCGAGAATCAGCGCCGCAGGACATGCACTCCATGACTTGCCGCAAGTTTTGTGGTCACACCGGCGGCCGGACAGCGTACGAGACTCCAGTCCTGGCAGCACACTATCCCATGCTATAGTGAAAGCCATGATAGAACAGAGTACGGCGCTTTCCAACCTCTTCCACACACGCCAACGCGTCGCGCTGCAACGATGGCGATTGCTCGGCATCCTTGCCATGATTAGCGTCCTCCTGGTGGCTTGGTTCTTGCCGCCTCTTTGGACGTTCATAACCATCTCCGCACTGGCCGGCATACTGGTCATCTTCGCCTATCCGGTGGTGGGCGTCGGCGCTCTCCTGCTCACCGTACCCTTTGGCAGAGTGCGCACAATTGAGCTGCCGGACAACGTAGAGATTACGATCAACGAGCCGTTGACTCTGCTCCTTTTCCTCGCCTGGCTCGCAGGCTTGCTCGCCGGACGGTGGCGCATTCCTTCGTTACCTTCGTTGACGATTCCCATAATAATCGTACTCATCCCAATGAGTCTCTCCGCGCTTACGGCTGAGAGTCTGTTGCTGAGCATCAAGGAGATTAGCAAGTGGTCTGAGCTGTTCGTAATCTACCTTGTTACCGCCACAATAGTGCGAGACCGCCGCGTACTTGCGGCGTTGGTTGGTGTGTTGCTGCTCGCGGCCCTGGCAGAAGTGGGTATGGGCCTGATCCAGGTTGCGTTTCGCATTGGCCCGCCGCACTTCCTGGCAGGGGGCGTCCTGATGCGCGCGCACGGCACATTCGGACAGCCAAACCCCTATGGCGGCTACCTCGCGCTGCTGCTGCCCATCGCGCTCGCGCTCGCCCTCGCCGCGCCCAAATCCGGTCTGCGACTGACAGCTTGGGGTGTAAGCATCGCGCTCGCAATTGGCATTGCCGTCAGCCTCTCCCGCGGCGCCTGGCTGGGAACCCTGGCGGCGCTGAGCACAGTCTGGCTGCTTGAGAGCCAGGTCAATCGCCGGCGGGCCGTTGCGCTGGCATACTGCGGCATTACGGGGCTGATTATCGCACTTATGTTAAGGATACTGCCGGACGCAGTGTTGGGACGCGTAACCGACCTGTTCGTGTACGGCTCGCGCTTGGTACAAGAACTGCGCGCCGGTCCCAATCCCGAAAACTGGGCCATCTTGGAGAGAGTTTCGCAATGGTACGCGGGCTGGCAAATGTTCGCCAACAACCTCTTCCTCGGGGTGGGCATCGGCAATTATCCAAGGGCGTATGAGACCTATGCCCTGCCCGGTTGGCCGACCGGCGTCGGCCATGCCCACAACTACTATCTCAATCTGGCCGCAGAGGGCGGCCTGCTGACGTTTGCCGCGTTCATGTTCTTCCTGATTTTCGTCTGGCGCTTGGCCGTCCGCACATGGCAGAACGCGCCCAATGTATGGGGGCGCCTGCTTGCTCTGGGACTAATGGGCAGTCTGGCGGCTTTCTCCGCGCACAGCCTCGTCGATAGTCTCTTCGTGCACAGCATCGGCATCCTACTGGGAATCCTCTTGGGGCTGCTTTCCGCGATGGGTCAGCCAAACTTCTGGACGGATTCGCCGCCGACCGCAAGCGCGGCGGGGCCGGAGCTGCACAGCGGCGCCGTTGCGCGCGCTCAATGAAGTGAGACCGGCTAGGTATGCGAGCGAAGCCTGCGGAGGCCCGTGCCAAGCGCCCCGAAAGCGTGTCTCACTAGCCGTTGCCTGCAGTAGCAGGCGTACTTCCGTAGCAACCGGTGCAGATCGCATCCGGCGGAGGCCCTTGGCCGGACGCGAGCTAGCTCCGTAAGCGAGCCAGGGCCGCGCGGGCCTGCTCGAGCATCTGTTCCGAGGCAGGTATTGAGAGGACGCGGGAGAAGTCCTCTATCGCTTTATCTTTTTCGCCCAGCTTTTCGTAGATCTCCCCACGCTGCAGAAACGCCTGCGCCAAGCCGGGATCTATCTCCACGGCATTGTCGAGATCTCGCAACGCCTGCGTGTTGTTGTCCTGAGCCGCGAGAATCGCCGCGCGGGTCACGAGATAGCGCGGGTCGCCCTGCGCCAGGTCAATGGCACGATTCGCATCATCGAGCGCGCGGGCAAGCTGACCCATAGCCTGATACACCTCGGCACGCGCCGCATACGGTTCGGGACTTTGCGGCGTTATATTTGCCGCTTGCTGCAAGTCTGTGAGCGCGTCCTCATAGCGCTCCATTTCCTGAAAGATCCCCGCGCGGGCGACGTAGGGTTGCGGCTGTTCCGGCGCCAGTTCAACGGCTTTGCTCAAGTCAGCGAGCGCCGACTCCAGATCGCCCTGCACCTGCTGCACCAGACCGCGCACGTAATAGGCCTCGGCGTACTCGGCATTGATCTCAACCGCTTTGGATAAGTCATCAACGGCGCCCTGGTAGTCATTACGCGTCAAGTAGAGGCTGGCGCGGCGGAAGTAAAGCTCAGCTTCATTGGGGCGCAGCCGAATCGCCGTGCCGATATCAGCCAACGCCTCGTCCAAGCGGTTTTGCGCATAGTAAATCGAGGCCCGCGCGAGATAGGCTTCCACAAAGTTAGGGTCAAGCTCGATGAGCCGCGTGAGGTCCTCCAGCGCGCCCTGCAAGTTTCCTATGTTGAGGTATATGCCCGCGCGGAAGAAAATGTGGCTGGCATCACTGGGATCGCGCTCAATTGAGCGGTCCATGTCGCGCAGGGCGTTCTCGATGTCACCTCTCTGCACGTGAACGAGGGCGCGTTGGTGGTAGGGGTGTGATTCATTGGGATACTTGTCAACGGCCTGGTTATAGATGTCCAACGCCGAATCCAGATCGCCCTTCTGCAAGGCTTCCTGTCCGTTGGCGAGCAACTCTTCAAGGCCGGCTTCGTCACCAGACGAAAAGAATGGAATGCTCGGCGTGCACGCGCTGAGAGCCAGCGTCAAGAGCACGCCGGCCAGAACTGACCGCCACCACCTCCATACACGCATTTCGCTTTCACGCTCGCTTTCCACTTCCGGGTTGCCTTGATTTCATTCTACCACCCGTGTCGCCGGTGCGCGCTCAGTGCGGCCGCCCTGCCGCTAGCGCGTCCAGCTCGCGCGCGTACAGAATGAGGCTAGCGAGACTATCCGATATTTTCATGAGAGAGCCGACTCTGCGGCAACTACCCGCCCGCGGGCGCGCCGCGCCGCGCCACAGCGCTATGGTGACAGGGATACGCGCCACACACTGCCCTGCTCGACGCTACGAATTGGAGCGCCAAAGCAGTGTCAGCAACACTGTTATTACTTCTCGGCTACCCGATCACCGGATTGCGCAGGGTGCCGAGCCGCTCGATGGTCGCCTCAATCTCGTCGCCGTCCTGGAGGGATGTCCCGGCTGCCGCGCCGACACCGGCCGGCGTGCCGGTTGAGATAACGTCGCCGGGCTCCAGCGTGACGATGCGCGTAATGTACTCGATGAGCTCGAAGCAGTTGAAGATCATCTGGCCGGTGTTGCCCCGCTGCCGTTCCACGCCATTGACACTGAGGGACATGGCGAGGTTGTGGGGATCCGGTATCTCGTCCGCCGTCGCGATGTACGGTCCCATGGGGCCGTGGGTGTCGAACCACTTGCCGTTGAGCCAGTCGAAGAAGTCGTCCATCTCGCGTTCCTCGCGCGACCACGGCAGGTTCATGTCCCGCGACGAGATGTCGTTGAAGATCGTATAGCCGGCGATGTGTTTAGGCGCATCGGCAGCGGCAATGTCGCGGCCGGCTTTGCCGATGACTGCGGCAAGCTCAAGTTCCCAATCTACATTGGCCGACATTTCCCATAGCCGCACCGGCTGGTCCTGACCCACGAGCACGGAATTGGGTTTCCAAAAGTAGCGGGGCGTCTGCTGCGACTTTTCCGGCGGTTCGTCGCCGCCCTCGCGAATGTGATCGGCGAAGTTTCCGGCCAAGCAGATTATCTTGCTCGGCTGCGTAACGGGGGGCAGCAAAGTCACGTCGCCTGCGCCATGGGCGAAGGCTGCCTCACCGCCCTGCGCGCGGGCAAACCCTAGGACGCGGCGCGCTTGGCCTAGTCCAACATCGCCCAATTCAAGCAGTTCCTTAACGTCATTTGGCAGTTTCGCGCCGACGGCGCCGGCCTGTGCCGTGAATGCGTCAGCCGCATCCTGCAAATCATAGACGTGGTCTCCGTCCAGCAAACCCGCCCGCGGGCCGCTGTCCTGTGCATACGTGACAAGCTTCATGAGTGCTTCCTCCCCCTAATGTGTAATGTTCTCAGAGATCGAGTCATTGTGGATTTTGCCGCAGGCCGCTCTCACCGGCTACAGCACCAGCCCAATCTATACCATACAGCGACAGGTTGCGTCGCGCACCTGGCTATTGGCCATGCCGCGCCTTTCGCGTACGGCTTCTTTGTGCCTTGTTTACCCGCCCAGTATACTGACAAGGAAACTTCAGACATAACGAACCTAGGTGAGGTGATGAGCTAGTGGAACCAATTCGCTGTGCCGTGCTGGGTACCGGGCATTCCCACGCCCTGGGCAAGCTCAACGTGCTGCGCAACTTTCCTGAGTGGGAACTGGTGGGCGTCTGCGAACCGGACGCTGCCTGGCGCCAACAGCGGCAGCAGGAAGCCAACTGGCAGGACCTGCAGTGGCTGGAGGAAGCGGAAGTCTTCGACGACCCCACCATTCAGATGATCGCCGTCGAGAGCGAGGTGCCGCAATTGTTGCCGCTGGGAGAAAAAGCCATCGACGCCGGCAAGCACATCCATCTGGACAAGCCGGCGGGCACGGACCTCGCCGTCTGGCGGGCGTTGCTGGATAAGGCCGCACAGCAGGAACTCATCATTCAGATGGGCTACATGTTCCGCTACAATCCCGGCTTCGATCTGGTGCGCCAGGCGGTGCGTGAGGGCTGGCTGGGCGACGTGCACTACGTGCGCGGCGGCATCAATTCCGCGAGCGATCCCGCCACCCGCGAACGGCTGCAACACTACCCGGGCGGCATCATGCTGGAACTGGGCTGCCACCTGCTCGATATGATCACGCTGATCATGGGGCGGCCGGAAAAGGTCACGCCTTTCCTACGCCAAGACGGGCAGTTTGACGTTAAAATGTCAGACAACACCGTGGCCGTTTTGGAATATGCACAGGCGGTGGGAATTATAGAGAGTTCGCTCCTCGAGCAAGGTTCGCAAGACCGGCGGCATTTCGCCGTCTGCGGCAGTGAGGGCAGCATCGTCCTGACGCCTCTGGAACCGCCGGCAGGCCGCCTCTTCCTCAATGAGCCGCGCGGCGGCTACCAGGCTGGCTGGCAAGAGGTTCCCTTTGAGAACATCCCCCGTTACGAGCGCGACCTGGTTGAACTGGCCGCCTGCATCCGCGGCGAGATGGAGTTTCCCTACTCGAAAGAGCACGATTACATCACGCAGGAGACGGTCTTGCGGGCGTGTGGAGCCGAGAATTGAACAGTCTTGAGTTTGGCTTCTGCAAAGACCAAAAGACGGTGAGTTGAAAATGACAGCACCTGTTGTTTGCATTGGAAGCATGCCAAGTTCCGTTTGTGCTGAGCTTGTCGAAGTATGAACGGAACGTCGCAAATGCCGAGAAGGCGAATTGTCAGAAGGTAACTGGAGAATTTCATGAGCAATTCGAACGAAGTCCAAGTAATGATTACACACTGGAAGTATGACGCCCAATTCGTCTACTCCATGACCTACGACGAAGGCACGCTCGATGCCATCGTGAATTCGTTTCCGATTCACGAGGAGCACGACATTCCGGGACACGTCTGCACCGTGAGCGGACACCTGGGCCAGCAGCGCTTGGTACGCGGCACCTCCATGCGCGAGGTGTTCTACATGAACCCGGAGCAACTGCGATTCCTCATCAACAAGGGCTGGACGATAAGCAGCCACTCCCACACGCACGTGCCGACGGACCAGGACGGCATCGACCTGGACTTGGAAGTGCGCCTCAGCAAGTGGGAATTGGAGAAGGCCACCGGCCAGCCGGTGCGGCTCTTTGCCTACTGGGGCAACCTGCGCATCGCCGCCACGATACTCCCGGTTGCGCAACAGGCCGGGTATCAAGGCATTCTCAGTATCGGCTACCCATTCAATACGTCCGACTATGACGAGTGGGCAATCATGCGGGGCACCATTGGCCGCGATCTGGAAGGCTGGCTCCAAGAGCCGGCGGCCTCGAACTATCACCACACCCGCGACGCCTTCCCAGGCGAACTCAGGCAGGAGACGACACGCGGTCTGTGGCTGGTGGATATTTCGCACATCGTCGTAGACCGCTTGCCCAAGGCCAACGGCCCCGGCCTCTGGAACCGCTGCATGACGCCGTCCATCCTGGACGCCCGCTTGCGTGAGGTGCGCGCCCTGTGGGGCAACGACCTCTGGGCGACCGTGCCTGAGGATGTGGTGGAGTATACCCTCCTGCGCCGCGCTTCTTCTTTGACGGTCGCGGCAAACGGCGCAGACCGCGCCACGTGCACCGTAAACCTCAACGGCCTACGCGACGACGTCACCGCCCGCGAACTCACGTTCCGCGCCAACACACCGTGGCGCAATGCGACGGTCAACGGCGGCGCAATCCCGTCACAGATGAAAGACGGTACGCTCGTCTGGACCGCAGCGGTCGAGGACGGCAGAAAATTCGTGCTAAGCGCAGGCTAGGCCATGCATTGCTGCAAGGATTCGTCTGTTATGGTTGCGGTTTGAAGCAGGCGAAGGGCAGCAGGTAAGTGCGTCATTTGTATGTTGCTAAGGGCAGGCAAATGCGCGAATGTGAGAGGGTAAAGCGAGGGGCGCGTCGTCCGTCATTCCCGCTTTCGCGGGAATCCATCTGTATTGCGTTTCGCGAATTGTGCGGTATCCAGAGCGGGGGACAAGCCCCCGCGCTACACAAGCTCGCAGCACGACCCCAGCCGTAAGTTCGCGTCGCCCGCGAAACGGAGCGTTCTTCCGATCAAGCCAAGCTGGCCGAACCGTTCGTGCTGAGGGCTCCGCGAAGTCCCTGTCGCAGCATGAACGGGGAGAAGGCTTCCCTCTCGCGCTTTCCTAGGATTCGTCTGCTCTGATTGCAGTTCTAAGCAGCCGAAGGGCAGCAGGGGAACGCGTCATTCCCGCGAAAGCGGGAATCCATCTGTATTGCGTTTCGCGAATTGTGCGGCCAGAGCGGGGGACAAGCCCCCGCGCTACTCAAGCTCGCAGCATGAACAGGGAGAAGGCTTCCCTCTCGCGCCTTGTAAGGATTCGTCTGCCCTGATTGCAGTTCTAAGCAGCCGAAGGGCAACAGGAAAATCCGTCATTCCCGCGAAAGCGGGAATCCATCTGTATTGCGTTTCGCGAATTGTGAGGTTTCCAGAGCGGGGGACAAGCCCCCGCGCTACACAGTCCGCCGAAAACATGGGATCCACGTGCAACCGCAGGGGCTCACACTCGCTCCGCGGCTCTTACCAGACTAAACGCCCGCTGCACTTTCGCTACGGCGTCAACGATCTGCTGCATGTCTTTGTTCTCCGCAAGCAGCACGCTTTGCGGCAGCCAGACCCCTTCCTCGTGGGCAATGCGGTCGGTGTTAGGCAGGGGACGGTCGAGCGGATCGTCGGTTCTTCCGAGCTTCTGCAGAATGTCCTGCACGGAGTTCTTGACCGCGTTCTGCTCGTGGCAGGGCCAGTCGTAGCCCGGCGAACAAGGGATGCCCTCCGCGTTAAGCGCCTTGATGAACGCCGCGCGGTCATTGTCGCCAAAGGCCGCTTTGTCGTAGCGGAGCATGTACAGGTGATGAGCGTGGCCGGTCACCTGCGGCGGGCGGTACTGGGGCGCGATGCCGGGTATCTCAGCGAGATGCGTGTCCAGGTAGCGGGCGTTGGCCTCGCGTTGTGCCATCTGCTCGGGCACGCGGGTGAGCTGCGCCCGCAGCAGCGCGCCGTGAAACTCGCTGAGGCGGTAGTTCCAGCCCAAGCGCTCGTGCTGGTACCAGGCGCCCTCGCGCAGGCGTCCCACGTTCATGACCGACCAGGTCAGCTCGGCAAATTCCTGGTCGTTCGTGCAAACCGCGCCGCCTTCACCGGCGTTGAGATTCTTGCTCGACTGGAAGCTGAAGCTGCCCAGATCGCCAACGCCGCCCACCCCTTGGTCGCGCCAGGAAGCGCCATGGGCCTGGGCGGCATCTTCCAGCACGCGCAGACCGTGTCTTTTCGCTACCGCCAGAATGCCGTCCATGTCGGGCGGCTGACCGGCAATGTGCACCGGTATGATTGCTTTGGTGCGCGGCGTAATGGCGGCCTCGACCGCAGCGGGATCGAGCTCGAACGTATCGGGGTCAATATCGGCAAAGACGGGAATCGCCCCCAGGAAGAGCGGGGCAGCGGGCGTAGCGACAAACGTATACGACGGCACGATCACCTCGTCGCCGAATTCCACGTCCAGCACCCGCAGACCGAGTTCCAGCGCGCACGTGCCGTTGACTAGGGCAATGCAGTACTTCGTACCCTGAAACGCAGCGAATTCCTCTTCAAACTCAACCACCTGCGTGCCGGCATTGCGTCCCCACTCGCCGGAACGCAAGGCTGTCAGCAGCGCCTTCTCATCCACGCCGTCCCACACCGGCCAGGTGGGAAACGGCGCAGTCCGCACCGGCGTGCCGCCATCACGGGCCAGTTTCTCACTCACGCGTTATTCTCCCTTATGTAACTTAGTATCACTTTAGCCAAATCTTGAATTCTCGCGCGCCCACTAGGAGTCAGCATTTCTGCATGTAGGGGCACGACATGTCGTGCCCCTACGGAATCACCTCAATCGAGTGTCTGCGTACACCTCTCACACTAGTGAAGAATGAGCGCAAAGCAAACTTAACCGGCTCTCTCCCTTGCTCCTACCGTGGATTATACGCGCATTACCGCACGCCCACACCGCGCACCACCAATGTGAATTCTCCGCGTGGCTCAATCTCCCGGAAGTGAGCCAACATCTCTGCAATCGTGCCGCGCAGCACTTCCTCGTGAACTTTGGTTAACTCGCGCGCGACCATGATTTCGCGGTCTCCGAGGCACTCTTGGCAGGCTTCAAGATCGTCGAGCAACCGGTAAGGCGATGCATAGACCACAAGCAAAAACGGCAACTCCGCCACGCTTGCGAGCAAGCGCTTGCAGCGGGACGGGCGGCGCGGCAGAAATCCCAGAAAGCAGAACATGCTTCCGGGAAAACCGGCAACGGACACAGCGGCTGCGGCTGCGGTCGGGCCCGGTATTGGGACAACCGGCATGCCCTCTGCCACCGCAGCAGCGATGAGCGGCTGTCCGGGATCGGCAATGCCGGGCGTGCCGGCATCCGTCACCAAGGCAACGGTCTTTCCTTCATTCAGAGTCCGAAGAATGCGTTCCAAGCGGGCAGCGCCGCTGTGGGCGTGAAAGCTGGTGAGTGGTGTGTGAATATCCAGATGCGCGAGCAGTTTACGGGTGTGGCGGGTGTCCTCGGCGGCAATCACGTCTGCCTCTCGGAGAATACGCACCGCCCGCAGCGTAATATCTTCCAGGTTGCCAATCGGTGTTGCCACCACGTAGAGCGAACCCCGCATTGCTAGAAATCACGCCTTTCCCAAAGCCGCCATGCAGTCGAGATTCGTCCGAGCGGACAAAGAACACCCTCACCCTCGATGAGACCTTTGAATAACCCTTGCCGAGGCGAGAAAGTCCCTTCTCCCGCCGGGAGAGGGTTAGAGCCTGCCCCGTACGTGATACGGGGGTGAGGGGGAATCCCCGCAATCTGGGCCGTCTTCACCGATTTTGCACACTTTCGTATAGGTCTTAGAGGTAGATAATGACAGTACAAGCAGTAATCCCTTCACCCCGGCCCTCTCCCGCCGGGAGAGGGAGTATTTCTTGCGCCGCTGGCTGAAGTTACGCAAAGGTCTCCTCGATGGAGAGGGGATTTTGCGCAGAAGGAAGTGTGCGCCTATGGGCACAATTCATCAAATTGGCCCCCCTCGGCTGATAGGTCGGCCTCCTCAGCGTCCCCAGTCGCGCGGGTAGCGGAAGTCTCGTTCTATCGTGCGCTGTGAGAGCTTGGCGATGATGGGCGGGCGCCGCTTGTACTGCATGCCCTGTACCACACGCGTCACACTCTCGACGAACTCCTGCGCAAACCCGGCCGCGATCAGCTCATCGGGGCGGTAGCGCTCGTCTACCAACAGGTAGAGCAAGTGGTCGACGTCTGCATACGCAAACCCCAATTCCCCCTCGTCCGACTGCCCCGGCCACAGGTCCGCGCTCGGCGGTTTTTCTATAATTGCCTGCGGCACTCCCAAATGGCGGGACAACTGCCGCACCTGGGTCTTATAGAGATCGCCAATTGGATTTACGGCGCTGGCCATGTCGCCGTGGAGCGTGCTATAGCCCAGGAGCAACTCGGTCTTGTTGCTCGTCCCCAGCGGCAGGCTGTCGAATGCGACCGATTGGTCGTAGAGGACGATCATGCGCGCCCGCGCCAGCACGTTGCCGCGCCGCTTCACGTCCATATCGGCAAACTCGGCAAAATAGGAATCTACCAGCGGCGTAATCTCGATGAGCTTGGATGAAATGCCCAGCGCCGCCGCCACGGCTTCGGCATCGCTCCGGCTGTCGGGGTTTGACTCACGGTAGGGCAGCAGCAGCGCGAGCACGTTTTCCGGCCCCAGCGCTCCGGCTGCCAAGTAGGCGGAGAGCGCGGAGTCGATACCGCCGGAGAGATTCAAGACGGCGCGCGTAAAGCCGAACTTGTGCACCTCATTCCGAATGAAGCTGTGCAGGATCTCTACGGTTAACGGCAGATTTAGCTCCAGCGCATTTTGCGCTTTCGCGATGAGGTCTGTTTTGGCATTCGCATTCATCCGTACCGCTCGCGGTAGATACGGCGCAGTTCACGAAACGTAAGGTCCAGCCGTTCGTCGCGCAACAACGGCAGGAGCGACCGTTGGCGGCGCATGGCCGCGGCGGATATCTCCGCCGTGACCAGGGTTTCTTCAAAGTATGGCGCCCGCACGACCACGGCGCCGTCGGGGCCGACCACCTCGGACCCGCCCCAGAAGTTCACGCCATCCTCGTAACCGACACGGTTGCAGTACACCACGTAATTGGTGAACATACGGGCGTAGAGGTTATTGAGATTGTGCCAGGTTTGCGCGCTGCGCAGGTCTTGGGACTCACCGGACACGCCGCGTCCCGGACCGCTCGAAATGCCGAGGATGAGGTCCGCGCCGTCGGCATGGACGACACTCACCGCCGATGGGTGCCAGAAGTCTTCGCAGATCAGAGCGCCAAGCCGGCCAAACCGCGAGTCATACGCGCGCAGGTGCTCGCCGGCTGCCAAGTACCGGCCTTCATCGAACATGCCGTACGTGGCCAGGTATACCTTGCGGTGCACATGGTGTACCTGTCCGGCTTCTACGTACACGCCGCTATTGTAGAAACGCTGATCGGCGGATTCCTCCACCATGCCGAAGAGCAAGCTCATGTGCTGGCTGGCCGCAATAAGCGGTTGCAACCGCGGGTCATCCAAGCGCATGGCCGTCTCCGAAACCAAGTCTTCCAGGAAATACCCGTTGAGGGAGAGTTCAGGAAAAACGAGCAGGTCTACGGCTTGCGCTTCCGCCTGCGCGATCACGTCCACGTGCTTCTGAATGTTCCGCGCGACGTCTCCCAAGTGCGGGTTTATTTGCGCGAGGCCGATGCGAAACGATTGCAGCGAATTCCTTGTTCGTTCGGAAAGCATGTGTTTTCCGCCAAAGCTTCACCACCAAGAGAGGTGGCTCTGTAGAGAAGATGCGAGCAAAGTTTGCCATTATTGTAGCCGTCTGCAACCCTCGGGGCTAGTGCTTACGTGATAGTGAATTCGAGGCCATCTATACTTTTTCTTAGTGAGGGTAAGCCGTCCGATCACTCTAACTATCTTTCGGACCCTAGGTTCCTGGTCCTCCAGATCGTAGAATCTAGCACAATCTCGCTCGCGGAATGCAATCAGCGAACTGCTATCGAAATTACACGCCTGCGCGAACAGGCACGGTTTTGTTTATTCATTGCGCCCTTGCTGTAAACTAAGATTGTAAGAAAGTGAGCAAAGGAGAGCGCCATGGGGGTTCTTGAAAGAGAAGTCGCTGCCTACGAGAATATGCGCGATATTTTGGAGCGTGAGCACCAATCCAAGTGGGTCGTCATTTACGGTGAGGAAATAGTGGGATCATATGATGATTTTCAGGATGCTGCTGCCGATGCGACCCGGCGATTTGGTCGGGGACCTTACCTCATTAGGCAAGTAGGCGCCCCTCCTGCGACTTTGCCCGCGTCTGTTCTGTATCGGCCAATGCATTATGCCGACAACTAGAATAGGGTTCCATGATTCCGATTCTTTGTCTGGCCAAGACCAACTGGTTCGGTTCGGCCCAACTCTGTTTGTCCAGATCGGGTTCGATCCAAGTTTTCGATCTGGAGTCTCACCTCATCCAAACTTACCTCAACTTGAGCTACCCGCGTTGGTGGACACAGGTGCAAGTGAGAGTTGCATTGACTCTGCGTTAGCCCAAAACCTGCAGTTGCCCGCAGTCGATACAGGACGGATTTCCGGGGTGCAGGGAGCAAGTGAAACCGTATTCTTTGTTGGCCCAGATCTACGTTCCAGCTTTGGACGGCACTATTTTCGGTAAGTTTGCTGGCGTTCATCTTGTTTCGGGTGGCCAGCCTCACTCCGCTCTCCTTGGTAGAGCTTTCCTTCGAAACTTCGTCCTGACGTACGAGGGAAGGACAGGGGAAGTGATAATTGGAAATGACCTAGAACCGCTACCTCGCGCTGAATAGAAACGCTTTCAATCACCCCCAGCTCAAAGCGGGCATAACCCTGTTACGAGAATATCGAAATAGCTTGCATTGATTGTGTGTCTCTATCTGAGAATATTTGTTACAGAGTGAATTATTGTGAAGGGGATAAGCGGCAAATGGCAGCGACGTATCGCGTAGGCATTGTCGGATTGGGGCGCGTAGCCAACACCATTCAAGAGGAAGTGCTGAGCTATGCGGGCCGTATGTTACTGCCCTACTCCCATACACATGCGTACGCTGCCGTACCCCAAACGCGCGTCTGCGCCGTGGCCGACATCGATTCGCAGAAGACCGCCGCATACATCGCACAATGGCAGTCAGAATTCGGCGAGATTGCCGCCTATTCCTCCTATGAGGACATGCTGCAGAACGAGCAACTCGACATCGTAAGCGTCTGCACCCACGCGCCGTTGCACGCGCCGGTAACGCAGGCAGCCGCCCAGGCTGGGGTCAAGGCGGTCTTTTGCGAGAAGGCAATTGCGACAAGCCTTGCCGAAGCCGACGCCATGATTGCGGCTTGCGCGGCACAGAACGTCAAACTCGTGATCAATCACACGCGCCGGTGGGATCCTTACTACGAAACGGCGCTCGCGCTCCTTCAAGAAGGACGGATCGGCAGTGTCCGCACAGTTTCAGCTCACTTCGCCGGTGAGCTTGTGCATACGGGCATCCACTGGCTTGACGTGATGTTGAACTTTAGCCAGAGTTCGGCTGCATGGGTTTCCGGCACACTTGCACCCGGCGCCGACGTGGCCCGGGATGCCGGAGGATCGGCCCAGGTCGGCTTTCACAACGGGGCAGTGGGTTTCATCGACGGCCAGAGCGGGCCGCAATTCGAGATAGACGTGATTGGCACCGCCGGCCGCCTGCGCCTGAGCAACAGCGATGCGGAGTTCTTCACGTTCGATTCAGCGACGCGCACCATGGTAAAACGGCCGTTCCCGTTGGTCGCCTACCCGCGCAGCGGCATGCAGGGAGCCGTGGAAGAGATCGTCCAATGCATAGAGGAAGATCGTCCCAGCCGCTCCGACGGCCACGCCGGCCGCGCTGCGCTGGAGCTTGCGCTCGCGGTCTACGCCTCGGATGCCTCCAATGGCGCGCGCATTCACCTGCCGCTGGCGGAACGCGACCGCGTCGTGCTCTCCCGCTGACACTCAGGCATTCTTACTGAGTTCTCGGTCAATTGACCGCTGTGCGCAGTACTGGGTTACCCAAGGCAGAATCCGAGTTACCGATTCCGCTATTATGGTGCTAGATGTCAAAATGTGAATCTCAAGAGGATCACGTCTTAATCGAGACCCTTGCGTGACTCGGCCAAGCAAGCGGGATTGGGTTGGATTCACGAGTATTCACCCTCACCCTAGCCCTCTCCCTGAGGAGAGCTTTGCGTAACTCTGACGAGCACGGGAAATTAGGCTGTCACGGTAAAGATTCACCCTCACCCCGGCCCTCTCCCTTGAGGGAGAGGGTGCAGAATGCGGAACCAAGTGAAAGCGGAGCGGCTCCGGTTCCCTCTCCTGGGGGAGAGGGTTAGGGTGAGGGGAATCTTCTCACATGCCGGCCTGAGTTGTGCAAAGGTCTCCTGAGGGAGAGGGGACATTTGGCCCTGGTGAAGCTGGATTCTTGCTCCCGACTAAGGTTATGCAACGGTCTCTTTAGGAGAGGTTTGCCGAGAGAGAATCACACTAGAAGAGGATTGTGTAATGGTACGAACCGAGCAGAGCGCGTTACTTTTCGCCGAAGCCGAAGCGTACGCGCCGGGCGGCGTGCATACGTCTATTCGCAACGTGGAACCGCGCCTGGTCTTCAATCGCGCCGAGGGCGCCCGCATTTGGGACGTTGACGGCAATGAGTTTCTTGACTACCACGCCGCGTTCGGTCCCTTTATTCTGGGTCACGTGCATCCCATGGTTGTGCAATGCGTAGAAGATGCACTGTGGGAGACCGACCTCTACGGCGTCGGCGCCACCCCGCAGGAAATCGCGCTCGCCAAGAAAGTCGTCGAGCACGTGCCCTCAATCGAACAGGTGCTGTTCACAAACGCCGGTTCGGAGGCGACGTTTCACGCCCTGCGCGCGGCCCGCGCCTATACCGGGCGCAAGAAGATCATCAAATTTCAGGGCTGCTACCACGGCTGGCACGATGCCGTGCTGCGCAACGTCATCAGCGCGCCGGACATGATCGGCAAACGCGACCTGCTCTCGGCAGGGATGATGGAAGAGACCGCCGATGCCACGCTCATTTGCACATTCAATGACGCGGATGACGTGGCAGACACCATCAAGGCGCACGCGGGCGAGATTGCGGCCATCATCATAGAGCCAATTCCCCACAACATCGGTTGTGTGCGACCCGTGCCGGGCTTCTTGGAAGCCCTGCGCGAGTTGAGCGACGCCCACGGTATCGTGCTGATTTTCGATGAAGTAATCACCGGCTTCCGGCACGGCCTTGGCGGCTTCCAGGAAGTTGCGGGCGTCACGCCGGACGTCACCACCTTGGGCAAAGCCATCGCTAACGGATTCCCGATTGCCGCAGTTGGTGGTAAGAAGGAAATAATGTCTCGCTTCAACACGGCGCCCGGCGGCGATACGTTCTTTGCGGGTACGTATAACGGTCACGCAGTCGGCACCGCGGCCGCCCTCGCAACCATCGAAGTCATGGAAACGCAGGACGTGCATAAGGAAGTCTACCGCCTGGGCGAGCGCGTGCGCGCGGGTCTGTCTGAGATCATGGCAGATGCCGGCATTCCCGCTCTGGTCGAAGGCTTCGGCTCCGTATTCGTGACCTATTTCATGGAGGGTCCGGCACGCAATTTCACCGATCTCCTGCAAAACGATGCCGACTTCTTCGTGCGTTACCGCCAAGAGTGCATCAAGCGCGGCGTCTTCAAACTGCCCATGAATATCAAACGCAACCACGTGAGCTTTGCCCACACGGACGCGGATATCGACCGGACGTTGCAGGTAGCGGAAGATGCCATTCACACACTGTTGCGCCAAGGCGTGAGACCGGAGCCGAGCAAGGTGATGGCACTGACGTAAGGCTATAGCGCCTTATCGCAATTCGTCGCGTGGCTGCAAAGGCGCGGCTCTGCCGACCCTTGCGCGTCCGGGATTGCCCGCTCCACCGCAAGACGGCGGCGGCGAACATCAGTTGCGCCGTAGCGGCTAATTGGATAGGTTCCAGCCGTCACGCGCCGAAGTGACCACAAGCATGAAGTATCCGCAGCCTCAGGTGTAAGAACTACAGGAGAATCATCGTGCCGAGCACAGCCGACACGTACATACCGCATCCCATCACCGCAATCGCAGGCCGTCTCGATCTCCAGGCCGACGAGTTCAGCAGCTACGGTCCGCTGATGGGCAAGGTACGCGCGCAAGTCTTGGAAAGACTAGCGGATAAGCCGGATGGCAAACTCATCCTCGTCACCGCAATTTCCCCCACGTCGGCTGGCGAAGGCAAAACTACCGTCACCGTGGGGCTTGCGCAAACGCTCTACAGTCTGGGCCTGAAAGCCCTCTCGTGCACGCGCGAGCCGTCATTGGGGCCGGTCTTCGGCATCAAGGGCGGCGCCACCGGCGGCGGCAATGCAACCCTGGAGCCTTCACTAGAGATCAACCTCCACTTTACCGGCGACTTCCACGCCATTACTGCCGCGCACAACCTCCTCGCCGCGATACTCGATAACCACCTGCACCAGGGCAATGCGCTCGGCATCGATCCCCGGCGCGTGACCTGGCGGCGGACGATCGACATGAACGACCGCGCGTTGCGGAACATCGTCATCGGCCTCGGCGGTAGAAACGAAGGCGTGCCGCGCGAAAGCGGCTTCGACATCACCCCCGCTTCCGAGATCATGGCGATCCTCTGTCTTGCCAGCGACCTGGCTGACTTGAAAGACCGCCTCGGCCGCATCGTTGTCGGCGAGACATTCGCGCGCAAGCCGGTCACCGCGGCCGACTTGAACGCCCACACCGCCATGACGATACTGCTGCGCGAGGCCATTCACCCCAACCTTGTACAGAACATGGCCGGTGGGCCTGCCCTTGTACACGGCGGACCGTTTGGCAACATCGCCCATGGCTGCAACTCCATCATCGCGACACGCGTTGGACTGAAACTGGCCGATTACGTGGTAACGGAGGCGGGCTTTGGCACGGACCTCGGCGCGGAAAAATTCTTCAACATCAAGTGCCGGCGCGCCGGCCTCACGCCCGCAGCCGTAGTGCTGGTTGCCACGGTGCGGGCGCTCAAGCTGCACGGCGGCGTGCGACCGGCCGACTTGGAGATTGAGAATCCGGCCGCGCTGGCAACCGGCCTCGCCAACCTGCAGAAGCACATTGAGAACATCAGGAAGTTCGGCCTTGACGTGGTCGTGGCCGTCAATCGTTTTCCATCGGACACAGCCAATGACATGCGCACAGTAGCGGAGTTCTGTGCTGCCGAGGGTGTGCCCGCCGCCGAGACGGACGTCTTTGCCGGCGGCATCGACGGCGGCAGGGCGCTCGCAGAAGAAGTGCTCCGTCTCCTCAGTAGGGATGCGGAAAGCAACTTTGCGCTCCTCTACCCCGACGGCATGACGCTCAAGGACAAAATCGCAACTGTTGCCCGGGAGATCTATGGCGCCGCGAAGGTCAACTACGCGCCCGCCGCCAACCGCACGCTGCGGCAACTGCAGCGCAGCGAACACAAGCGTTTGCCTATTTGCATGGCAAAGACCCAGTCATCGTTCTCCGACAATCCCCGCTTGCTGGGCCGACCCCAGGACTTCAGCATTACGGTGCGCGAGGTGAAGCTTGCAGCCGGCGCGGGATTCGTAGTTCCGTTGACGGGCGACATTCTCACGCTGCCGGGCTTACCCGCGGTTCCCGCCGCAGACGGCATGACTATCGATGACGACGGCAATGTCGGCGGCCTCACCTAAGCCCGGTCACGTTGCGGTCAGCCGCCAGTGGATTGGGTGAGGATTACCGGCGTAGCGACCGTCAGCCGTTATCTCCCGCCTCAGGCAGCGCATGCCATGAAACCTCCATATGACGCGCGTGCAACGCGCGCATGGAGACGCCGCAAACCAGACCGACACAGCCAGACGTCATTTTAGGCGTCTGTAGCGCTGCTGGCTTAGGTCGTGTGGGACACCAAGTGGAGTTGGCGGCTATTTGGCGCTGCAAGGGCAGTAAGCACCGCTACCGCTGCGGCGAATGGTGCGTTCAATGGGCGTTTCACGTCCCCGTGCCGACCGGCAACGCGTCAAACCGCCCTTACAGGCGCCTTGGTCCTCGCCGCATCAGTCTCGGCAGGAGCAGCGCCAGCACAACGAGCCAGCCGCTGAGACTGACGACGGCGCCAATCTGAAGCCAACGGGGCTGGTACTGAAACACGACGGTATGGTCGCCCGACGGCAGCATCACCCCGCGCAATGCCAGGTCCACGCGGTACACATCTACAGGAGTGCCGCCGATAGTGGCCGTCCAACCCGGGTAGTAGGAGTCTGAGAGCACAAGCAGTCCCGGCTGCGACGTTGACGCCTGGATCTCCACGCGCCGTGGGGACTCCGCTACCACCGTAGCTGAGACGGGTTCACCGGTTGCTCCCACAAGCCCCGGAATCGGCCGCTCCACGAGCGCCTGGCGCGCCACGTCAATTTCCCGCAGCCGTAGCGGATCATCATCTACCACCGTCTCGTAGACCACGAAGGCCCGCGGCAAGAGCGCGTCATTCTCAAAGACAAAGGGCCCTTCCTCGCGCAATTGGCCGACAAGCTGCCAACCGGGCCCCGGTTCCTTTCGTTGAAAGTCAGTGACAAGAAAGCGCACATTCAGCAGACCCCAAAGGGTGGCATCCAGTTCTCTTCGATCTGTATCCGGCAAGGCGTAGTGCGGCGGTACCTCTACGTTGTCAAAGAGCGCCATGCGCAGCTCCGTATAGCTCTGCGTAGGCAGTATGCCGCCGTCATACCCATCCGCGCTCGCTATGCCGAGCGGAAGATTGAGATTTGCGCGAAGCTCTTCCTTGTATCTCTGGTACTGCATCGCGAGAAGTGCCCATTGGTCCGGCAGAGTCGCCAAGAGTTCCTCTCTGCGCGCCTCTTCATCTACCAGAGCGAACTGCTCTTTCGCGAGACTAATGTGCCGAACGCCACGCCAATGTACCGACAGTTGTTCTGTTTCGGCCGCCGGCGCGTAGATGTCCGCTGGCATTGGCTGGTTGAACTCGAGCGGACGGGAGGCGAAGAAGAGTTCGGCAGCGACAAGGACGCCGAGCAGCCCGTAGGAAAGTGTATTGGCCAAGCCATGGTTTAGCACCAGCAGAATTGTCACATAGGTTATGAGCGCAAATATCACCCAAAACACCACCATCTTGGGCTCCGGCAGAGATTGGTGAGAGCGAACCAGATACATACGCCCAATAAAGGCAACCAAGACAACCATCGCGGCGATCGTACTTGAAAGGACCAGCAGCGAGAGATGGCGCCGTTCGCCGGGACGGAGGTCGTCACGCAACCGGTCTGCCCCAAGTGCAGCCAGTACCGATAGACTGAAGCTCACCAAGAAGAGCCACCGTCCGGCAACGCGGAATGAGGAAAAGCCCGGCATAACCTGGTGCAAGAGCGCGAAGATCGGTGTATAGGTGCCCAACGCCAGCACAAAGGCGAACAAGGCGAGCAGCAGGAAGAACGGCACCCAACGCTGCCGCACGAACTGCAAAGCGCCGAATAATGCGAGCATGGCGCCGCTGACGCCTATGTATCCCGCGGTTTCTACATTTGGCGGCGCCTGCCAAAAGTTGGGGAGCAAATGGAGCAAGACGTCGTTGCGATTGAGCGCTTGGTCTCCAGCCTCTTGCAACGAAACGCCGCCGAGTCGATAGGACTGCCCAACCGCCTCCAGAGTCGGAAAGAGTTGCGCCGCACTCAAGACCCCGCCAATGAGAATGAAGAGCGGCGGCACTACCAGCGGCCACCAGCGTGAGGTAAGTTCCGCAGGCGTTGCAAACGCCAGGTACGCGCAAAACAGTCCTACGGCCACGAAAGAGTAATAGAACTCTTGCGTATGTCCCGCCGTAAAACTAAGCGCCGTTACAATGCCGCCCAATAGGACCCAGGTTGTCGATGGGCCGCACGCGCGCCGCGCGCACAACAAGAGCCAGGGAAGCCATACGGCGGTGTGTATCTGATTAAGATGCCCGATGTGCGGCAGCAGAAATCCGCCTACACCGAAGCACAAGGCGCCAATCCACGCGGCAAAGACCGTCGTGTCGAGTCCGTACCGTAAGAAGAGGTACATCCCGGCCAGCGCCAACCATATGTGGAGGACGACGCTCCATGTCAGCGCCCCCGGAAACGAGAAAACCACAAATAGAGCGTCCAGCGGATAGAGCACGCTCGTCTGGATATTCGCAAGCAGCGGCACGCCAAGTTGGATGAGAGGATTCCACAGGGGGAACTCTCCCTGACCAATCAAATCGCGAATGTAGGTCTTGTAGGGGTAAAAGAGTGTGACTAAGTCGAAGCTACCGATAACTCCCCGGCCCAGCACCGACTTCCAAAAGAAGACGAGCACAAGCATCAAGAAGCTCACCAAAGCGACGAAGTCAATAATGAACGGCTGTCGTTGCTGTACTGTCATTTGTGTCAATACTTCAGAGCGGGTCTGTGCGCTACGGCGATTGTATACGCTTCCCAGTCACCGCGTACAGTCCTGTGCTTTTTCGAGTTTCCACAATCGCGCTGAATGCCATGTACCAATTTCACAGTGCAGCGGCCTTTAGAAAGCTCCATCCAACGAGTACTTAATGGCGTAATCCACAACAGTCTTGGGCAAATGCGCTCCCAGTAAAAATGGCGCGGGCAATTGGTGTAAGTCCTGCACCAATAGCACGGTGGCACGGTCCCGCCGTCTCACCAGAGTCCTAATTCTAGGCGTAATCTCACAGCAACTAGGAAGGTTACCATGCTGCGTGGTAGAGCGCTACGATGTCCTCCCGGCTAAACTCACGCGCGTTGTTATCCAGCAATCTGCGGACAGTGTACGCTTCTTCCGCTAGCGATGGTAAAGTACTTGCTTCCGCGCCAAACTCTCCCAGGCCTGTCGGCGTCCCTAATACACCGAGCAGATGCTGCACCGCATCAACCAAGGCCCCGCACTGCTCCTGAACGCTGCGTGTGTCATTCTCCTGGGAAAGAGCTGCGTAAGCCTCCGGGCAAACAGCCGCGTTCTGCTTGAGCACATGTGGCAGCAGAATCGCGTTTGCAATGCCATGGGGCACGTCGATCTTGCCTCCCAACGGATAGGCAAGCGCGTGCACCGCACCGGCGCCGGCATTGGCAACGGCAATACCCGCATAGAGAGCTGCTTGCGCCATCTTGCTGCGCGCATTCAAGTCGTCTGCGTTTGCCACCACCTGAGGCAGCCACGCCGTGATGAGGCGAAAGGCTTCCCGAGAGTAAAGCCGGCTCATCGGGCTCGCCCGCTTTGCAGCATAAGACTCTATGGCATGCGTGAGTGCGTCAACGCCGCAGGCAATTGCGACGTGTGCCGGTATGCTGCGCGTGAACGTGGGATCGATGACGGCAACCACCGGCTGCAGGAAGCGTCCTGCGAGACGACGCTTGCGTTCCTGATACGTGACGATGGCGCCGGCCGTAGCCTCGGCTCCTGAGCCGGCGGTCGTTGGCAGAAGAAATAGCGGCAGCCCCGGCGCCACTTCATCGTCTTCGCGATCAAGCTGGGCGGCTAATGGCTTACAATAGCCCGCGAATCCGGCCACGATCTTTGCGCTATCGAGCACACTCCCGCCGCCCACGCCCACCACGACCGCCACATCGTGTTCGGCAGCAAATGAGCGGCAACGCTCTACGTCTGCGAGATGGGGTTCCGGCGGAATGTCTTGATAGGATACAACTTCGCTGCCAGCGGCAGTCAAGACATCTACCACGGCTGTCGCGACACCGACCGCCACCAGCCCGGGGTCGGTTATCAAGAGCACACGCTGACTCGAGTGCGCCCGCACAAGTTCAGGAAGTCGGCGATAGACTCCGGGGCCAAAGTGAATAGCTTGCGGAATTCGAAAGGAGAATGCCTGCGACACGCGTGAATCCCCTTCGCTGCGCACCCCAGACCGACAGGACTGTGCCCCACATTGTAGCACAACGCCTTAACCAATGAGCCGCACGATGTCACGGTAGGTAATCAGCACCGTGAGCGTGAGGAGAAGAACGATCCCGGCGAAGTTGATCGCAGCTTCCCGCTTCGGATGTATGGGGCGACCGCGCACCATCTCCACCACAGTGAACAAGAAGCGCGCGCCGTCAAGCCCGGGAAAAGGCACAAGATTGATGATTGCCAGGTTTATACTCAAGAAACCTGTGAACGTCAGCAGTCGGGATAGGCCGGAACGGGCAACCTGCCCCGTCAACGACGCGATGCCCACGGGGCCAAGCACGTCCGCGTCCTCACTGCCTTGAATAAGACTTGCAACACCGGTCCCAATGAGCACGAACACGTCGCCCGTCCGTTGGATACCCCGCCATGCCGCCTCCCACGGCCAGTAGCGCTTGATAGTGTGTTCGGGCAGCAGAACGACGCCAATCGCCAGGCGTTCGATTTGCGGATTGAACTCAGGGACCACGCGCAGCGTTACTTGCCGGCTCTCCCGTGCGACTGTCAACCGAATTGGCGTGCCCTCTTGCACATTGCCAATCTGCTCGCGTACCTGCGGCATCGTTGTAATCACAACGTCGTTGATTGTGAGAATGCGGTCGCCCGCTTGCAGGCCAACCGCGGCGGCCGGACTCTCCGGCACCACTTCCTGGACGAGTATGCGGTCGGTATACACCGGTTCCCCAAGCATGAACGCAACCGTAAAGAGCACCGGCGCTAAAAGGAAGTTCATGGCAACGCCCGCCAAGATCACAACCGACCGCTCTACCGGCCGCTTGCTCATGAAACTGCCGGGCTCTTTGCCGCCGAATTCCCCAAACATGCGCACAAAGCCGCCCAGCGGCAGCAGATTGAGCGAATACAGGGTCTCGCCGAATCGCCGCGAGACCAGCCGCGGCGGCCAACCGATGCCGAACTCAACCACGCGGATGCCCACGCGCCGGGCCGCGACAAAATGCCCGATCTCGTGGACGAGTATGAGGAGCGAGAGGACAGAAACGAATGCAACAATCGTCGTCAACATAGCGTGACCTGACTCTGAATTGCGAGAGCTTCATATGCCTGCATTACACTGCCCGCCATTCGCGCACACTTTTCAGTCATTCCACGCCCTACTCGTAATTTCCGCACTCTCCTCATCACTTCCTCACACTCCTCATTACTACCTCACGCTCCTCACCATTCCCGCACCTGTTCGTCATTCCCACACCTGTTCGCCATTCCCGCACCTATTCGCCATTCCCGCACCTAGTCGCCATTTCCACACCTGTTCGCCATTCCCACACCTGTTCGCCATTTCCGCACCTAGTCGTCATTCCCGCACCTGTTCGCCATTTCTACACCTGTTCGCCATTCCCACACCTGTTCGCCATTCCCGCACCTGTTCGCCATTCCCACACCTGTTCGCCATTTCCGCACCTAGTCGTCATTCCCGCACCTGTTCGCCATTCCCGCACCTGTTCGCCATTCCCGCACCTGTTCGCCATTCCCGCACCTATTCGCCATTCCCGCACCTATTCGTCATTCCCGCACCTGTTCGTCATTCCCGCACCTGTTCGTCATTCCCGCACCTGTTCGTCATTCCCGCACCTGTTCGTCATTCCCGCACCTGTTCGTCATTCCCGCGAAAGCGGGAATCCATCCCTCACATTGTCCTGTCTTACAGCTTGCGCCGCAGTGAAGGAAGGCCGTGAACTAGCTTCAATGACCCGTTGCCGCGTCTCGGCAGCGACGGCAAGCACGTGATCCAGGGACTCTACCAGTGTGCTGGAGTGGGAGTCCAACGCCCGCGCAATGAGACGGGGAATCTCAAGAAAGCCGATCTTGCCGTTCAAGAACAGCTCAACGGCGACCTCATCGGCAGCGCACAAGACCGTCGGCGCGGTGCCGCCGGTTGCCGCCGCTTGCCGGGCAAGCGCGAGGCAGGGAAACTTCTCGGTTTCCGGCGCGGAAAACTCCAGCACCGGGGCTTTTGCAAAGTCGAGGCCGCCCCAATACGTCGGCAGCCGCTTCGGATAGCTCAGCGCGTGTTGGATTGGCAAGCGCATATCGGGGTGGCTCAACTGCGCCTTCACTGCGCCATCTACAAACTCGACCAGGGCATGCACAATGCTCTGCGGGTGAATCACGACCTCGATCTTCGCATAGGGCAGCCCGAACAACCAGTGCGCTTCGATGATCTCCAAACCCTTGTTGAGCAGCGTGGCGGAATCAACGGTTATCTTGGCGCCCATGGACCAGGTGGGATGCTGCAGGGCTTGCGCCGGCGTAACGTCCGCGAGTTCCTGTGCCGTCGCCGTGCGAAACGGGCCGCCCGACGCGGCAAGAATGAGGCGTCGTACGGCCGTTGCGTCCTCGCCGCGCAAACACTGCCAGATTGCGCTGTGTTCGCTGTCGGTCGGCAAGACGGCGGCGCAGTTGGCAGCGGCTGTGCGCATGACCAGATCGCCGGCCATGATGAGGGTCTCTTTATTCGCCAGCGCCACGTCCTGGCCCCGCTCCAGCGCGGCCAAGGTCGCGGGTGCGCCGACCATCCCCGGCGTACCCACCACGGTCACATCGGCCTCGACTTCCCCGATCAGGCGGGTGATCCCGTCATTTCCGGCGAGTATGCGCGTGTCACCGCCGACGTGGCGTTCCACATCGCCGGCAGCGCAATACGCCGCTTGCGGCTTGAATTCGGCAATCTGTGCAGCTAGTGTCCGCGCGTTGCGACCGGCCGCCAACCCGACGACGGTAAAGGCATCAGGGTTGGCCCGAATCACGTCGAGCGTCTGCCGTCCGATGGAGCCGGTGGAACCCAACACCACTACGCGCTTCTTCACAAGCTGCTATTCCTCGTGCGGTACGCGGAACTCTGTACCCTTCTATTATAAGCGAGCGGATGCTCGCGAATTGTGCCAGGGCTGTCGACTGGTAACGATCATGCCGTCAGATCTTTACCCGGTCTCGCATGAAACATCCGTCTACCCATCCAATTTTCACTCCATTCTCAACAGGTAGAAGGGTAACCCAAGAGAGGTGAGCGAGGTTCCCGGAGAATTTGGCGTCACTTTTCTAATTGAGCGCCCACGAGTATCATAGTAAGCGTACGCAACCGTACCGGAGAGGAGAGCATCCATGCGAGATGGACTTCACGCAGCGTTTACCGACGTAGACATCACCCCCGATCAGGACCGACAGACTGCCGTTGGCAAGAAGAAGGACCGCAGCTATCCTATCTACGACCCCCTGAAGGCACGGATATTGCTGCTCCAGGACGGCGATGATACGGCTGCCATCGTCGCCGTGGATGGCTTCGAACTGGGAATCCGTTTCGATGAGAAGGTAGCCGCCGCCTTGGCAGCACGCGGCCTCGCACCTTTTCCCACCCTCTTCTGCCCCTCGCACATTGGTTCTACGCCCATCTCCAACTACGGCGCGTACATCATGATCTTCGCGCAAGACCTCATCATCGAGGATTACGAGGATGAGATCAGCAACCGCATCGCCGAGGGAATTCAGAACGCCTTCGCGAAGCTGGCGCCGGTGCGGATGGCATCACGCGGCGGACACGCGCCCGACGTATGCTACAATCGGCGATTCATCAAGCCGGACGGCACGGTGCACATGGTCTTCAACCGCCAGGAGTCACCGCCCGATCCCGGCTGGATCGAGCAAGGCACAGACGACGAAGTGAGCGTGCTCCGTTTTGACTCCTTGGCGGGCGAGGCTATCGGCGCGTTCATCAACTTTGGCTGCCATGCGCTCTGCTCCACCGACAAGTACGGCGGCATTTCCGCGGACTATCCGCGCTACGTGGCGGATGTCTTTGGCGAGGTGGCGGGGCTGCCGATTGTCTTTGCCCAAGGCGGACTGGGCGACGTGGTGCCCATAGAGCGTGAAGGTTGGGCGGCTCGCCGTATCGGGCGTTCCGTCGGCGCCCAGGCCCTCTATGTCTTCGAGCAGATCAAGCCGGACAGCACCCCGGCGATGGCGACGCATCAACGTGAAGTTGAGATACCGGCGCGCGTGTGGCCCGAGGAGCCGGAAGAAATGCGCTTCAATTTCAAGGCGATGCACAATCGCTACCATCGCTTCCTCTATGAGTGGTATGAGCAAAATCCCACTATCCGGTACCCAATTAAGGTGATCACGCTCGGCGATACCGCGCTCGTCCACATGCCGGGCGAACTTTTCCACGAGACGGCACTGGCCATCAAAGCGGCTTCGCCGTTCCGGCACACGGTTGTCATTAGTCGCCCCACGCGCGAGGTCGCGTACGTGCCCACGCCGGAAGCGTTCGACCAGGGCGGCATGGAGCCTAACCTCGCCGCCATCGCGCCTTCCAGTGAACCATTGATCCGGCAAGCCGCCATCGACGTGCTCGCCGGGCTCCGCGAACCGGTGGCAGTCTGAAGCGACGCACATTCTGCTTGCGCTAGGGCCCTTGCGTGGCCCGTACGGGCACAATATTAACTCCCTCTCCCCGAGGAGACTCTTGAATAACCCTTGCCGAGGCGAGAAAGTCCCCTCTCCCGGCGGGAGAGGGTTAGGGTGAGGGGGAATCCCCGCAATCTGGGCCGTTTTCACCTATTTTGTACACTTTCGTATAGGTCTTAGAGGTAGATAAGGACAGTACAAGCAGTAATCCCCTCACCCCGGCCCTCTCCCTCGAGACCTTTGCGTAACCTCAGCCAGCGGCGCAAGAAATGCTCCCTCTCCCGGCGGGAGAGGGCCGGGGTGAGGGGTATCGTTGGTTCTGCCGTTCTGCAACTTCAATTGGCAATGAGGTTTCGCAATCAGTGAATATATCTTGCATATTGGATCGGAATTCAAAATGGCACGAAAGAGTAGAACAGTTGCGGATCGTCAGAAGTCGCTAGAGCTAGGTCCGCCAGATACCCCTTTTATGCTAGACGGAATACGACACCTGTACGAAAGAGCAGGCGGCAAGGAGATCTCTTGCACAATCAGCGATTATTGTCGAACACAAATCTTTGAGTTTCCTGGGATCACTTACCATCCAGAAGGCAAAGAGCCTCACCAAACAGTTTATGCGTCTCCACCCGTTCGGGCGACTGTCGTCTCGAAGCTAGTGGACTACTTCGAGTCAACGCGAAGTAAGCACTACGCCATAAGCCCTAGCTTGCGGCATGTAATTCGGGAGACTGAAGAGAAAGTCTGTTCTCAGCAGAAAGGAGATTCGCCAGTCTACTTGGTGATTGAGGAAACTTGCCAGTTGTCGCCGGTTGAGATGAACAATGGTGAATGCTATGCGTTGAGCGAAACACTCGTGCACGATGGCAATGTGACACCCTTGCTAACTGGCGATAGGGAGGGCGAGGAGTTTATTATTGCCACGGCCACTGTCGATGGAGCGTGGCCCAAGCTGCCAAACAATGAAGTGATTGTAAACATGATTCTGGCTGGAGTCCGTGTCGGTCAGCAGACGACAGATCCAATAAAGAATTATGTGGACCAGCAATGTCTTGTGACGGACGACGAACGGTTCGTGGTGATTAGTCAACCTGGAGCATCGGCCAGATTGAGCACGGCGACACCGATGGATACCGCGGCACTAAGAGTCAGGACATCTGAGATTCGCAATGCCATTGCAGCCATGAAACAAGACCCCGGTGAGTCCGACATGGAGCTGCTTGTCAAAGCAATGTACATGGATGAGTACGAGGACGATGCCTACCAGCGACTCCAGTATCTGAGGCTGTGGCAATCTATGGTAGAAGCGGCACCCAGGTGGTTGAATTACCAGGGAAATATCAGGGACGACAATAAAGTTGTCGCTGGCAGTAAGACCCTGAGGGAGCTGATGGAACACAGGGATGACATCGCTCATTGGTGGACGGACACGATTGATGAGAACTTTATGGCAGACCTCCAGCGAACAATTAACGAACTCATGCGTAGTAAGTATTTTTGAGGAAAAGATGGACTCCCGCTTTCGCGGGAGTGACGGATTCTGCCGCCCTACTTCCTTGGTAATGACGACAACGAAGGAGCATGCCTGAATGGGAAAACTGGCGCTGACTGGCGGAACCCCGGCCATTGAAGCGCCGCTGGGCGTATCCTGGCCGGTCTTCGGCGACGATGAACAAGCGCTGTTGCAAGGCGTGCTGCAGAGCGGCATTTGGTGGCGGGGCGGACACGCCGACCAGGATGAGTCCCAGGTGGGACGCTTCGAGCGTGACTTTGCCGCATTTCAGGACGCCAAATACGGCATCGCTGTGGCCAACGGCACCGTCGCCCTCGAGGCGGCGCTGCGCGCAGTGGGTGTGGAAGCGGGGGACGAGGTCATTGTCCCCGCCGTTACATTTGTGGCCACGGCTACGGCGGTCCTGCAGGCCAACGCCATTCCCATTTTCGTGGACTGCGATCCGCGCAACTACACCATCGACCCGCACGCCGTCGCAGCCGCCATTACGTCCAAGACCCGCGCCGTCATGCCGGTTGACTACGGCGGCATGCCGTGCGACATGGATGCGCTGCAAGCGATTGCGACCAAGCACGATATCGCCATCGTCTCCGACTGTGCGCACTCCCACGGTTCCCAATGGCAGGGCGTGGGCACTGGGGCCATCGGCGATTGCGGGGGATTCAGCTTTCAGATGGGAAAGACGCTTACTACGGGCGAAGGCGGCATGATTCTCACCAACCGCGAAGAGGTCGCGGCGCGGGCGTCGTCTTACCACAATATCGGGCGTTACCCGGACCGCCCGTTTTACGAGCATCACATTCCCTGCACGAACATCCGCATGACTGAGTGGCAGGGCGCCATCGGCAACGCGCAACTGGCGCGTTTGGCGGAGCAGACCGCCACCCGTGAGCGCAACGTCGCCTACTTGTCGGAGCAATTGGCACAGATCGATGGCTTTGCGCCCATATTTCGCGATCCTCGAGTCACCCGCTGGGGGTTTTATTTCTGGCACTTCAAGTATCACGGCGCCCGGTTCGGTGACATCAAACGCGACACCATAATCAAAGCCTGCAACGCGGAGGGACTGCGCGTCCATACCGGCCACACCCACCCGGTATACCGCAATCCGATCTTCCAAGAGATGAACTTCGGCCGCACAGGGCATCCCTTCACCTGTTCCTTGTACGGCAAGGAGATCGACTACCGGCAGGTCAACTGTCCCGAATCGGAACGGATCTACGCGGAAGAAGCGCTTTGCATGCCACATGCAACCTTCCTTGGCCCACAGAGCGACATGGACCGCATCCTCGACGTTCTTCACAGGCTAGAACGCAACCAGGATGCACTGCGCGACTGGGAGCGCGAGAATCAGACCGATGCCGCTTCCTAAACTGCTGGGAAATTGGGAAAGTGCGCCAGACTCACCGTGGCGGCGCAGCCGGAGAGAAACTGCATGTCCTCACAGCCGTTAGCCATAGACGTGGAGACGGTCGGCTTGCCGTGGGAAGGCTTCATGCCCGCGATTCAGGAATACCTGCTGGATCGGGCGCGGGACGATGAGGAACGTGCGGCGTTCCCGGACCAATTGGCGCTCTATCCCGGCGCCGCGCGGGTCGTTGCCATTGGCATGTGGATGCCCGGCGAGCAACGTGGCGGCGTGCTTGTCAATAATAGCACCGGCGCGCGGGCTTGGACGGAACTGTACGACGGCGCCCGCGTCTATCACGGCGACGAGGCGGAGATACTCACAGAGTTCTGGCGGCTCATACAGCACTCCGATACCATTATCACCTACAATGGCCGCACGTTTGATTGCCCAATCCTCATGCTGCGCTCGGCCGTGCTCGGAGTGCGCCCCTCGCGTAACCTGATGCCGTATCGCTATAGCTTTCAGCACCACTGCGATCTGCTGGAAGTGCTGAGCTTCCACCGCGCTATCACGCCCTACACGCTGCAGTTCTGGTGCCACCAGTTTGGCATCGAAGACCCCAAAGCCGGCCTCACCGGCAGCGCTGTCCCCAAAGCCTTCGCCGACGGCGACTGGGACGCAATCGCCCGCTACTGCCTTGCCGATGCTCGCGCCACCGCCGAACTCTACGAGCGTCTACTGCCGCTGATTGAGAGCATGGAACCGAATGCAAAAGGCTAACGGAGAATTAATCAGACACTAATTTTCCAAGATGCCGCTAAGCATCTCCAGCTTTGCCCGCGCAAGCCCTCAGGTTTTCTCGCTCAATAGCAGGTACTTGGCCTTCACCGAGGACCTGCGATGCGTCGAGAATTTCGATACCCACGAGCGCCTCGCCAGGGCCGACATTCAGAGCGATCTCTTCGTTAAGTCGTAGCGTGCGGCATTCTTGCTTGCCCTCGATAATCCGTATGTAAAGGGCGTCAACTTCCGGGTCGTAAGTGAGTTTCATAGTGTCAATCGCAGTGGATCTATACTCGTCGCTTTACACGGGCAACGTGTTCTTCTTCTGCTCGGCAGCGGACTGCTTCCCTGCCTGCCCGTACTCCACCAACTCCGCTTCCGCTATGCCTTGCTGCACCAGAGATTCCACGTTCAAGGCCGATTCTGCGTCGCGAATGCCCTTGAGGTCCGTGTGGATGGAGGGGTTGGACGGCACGAAGAGCGCGCAGCAGTCCTGATCGGGTTGGATGGAGAGGGCGTACGTGCCGATACGCTCGGCCTCATCGGCGATTTCCTGCTTATCCATGCCGATGAGCGGGCGTAGGATGATTTGCGTGGCAACGTCCTCGATGGCGGTGAGATTCTCGACGGTCTGCGAAGCCACCTGACCCAGGCTGTCGCCGGTGACGAGCGCTTGTGCGCCGTGCCTCTCGCCCAGCGCCTCGGCAATGCGCACCATGAAGCGGCGGTACAACACGACGCGATACGGCGCGGGACAGGCGACGACTACCTTGCGCTGGATTTCGCCCAGCGGCGCCAGATAGAGCACGGTGTCGCCCTGATACCCACTGATGATTTGCGCCAATTCGCGCGCCTTCTCTTGAGAAGCGCGATTGAGGAACGGAAACGAGTGAAAGTGCACGAGGGTTGCGTGCGACCCGCGCTTCAGCATGCGGCAAGCGGCAACGGGTGAGTCGATACCGCCGGAGAGGAGCACAGTGACCGGCGCGCTGCACCCTACCGGCAAGCCGCCGGGACCGCGCAGCTTGTCAAAGAAAAAGAGGGCGCCTTGGGGCAGCACCTCAACGTAGATCGTCATGTCCGGCGCGCTAAGATTCACCCCCGCGCCGCTCGCTTGCTGGACGGCGGCGCCCAATGCTACGGCAATTTCCCGCGAAGAGAGCGGCAGCTCCTTGAATGCCCGCCGCGCGCGCACGGCGAACGTGGCGAATGCGCCTACTTCAGGCAAACGCGCCAGCACACCTTGGATTATGATGGCGAGCCCAGGTTGCACCGCATATCCACGGGCGAAATTTACCACACCGAAGACACGCGCGATGCGGTCGCGCAGCGGCTCCCAAGCTGCGTCCGGCTCCAGCCAAAGCAGTATGCGACCGCTGGCGCGCTCGACGCTCTTTACACCCAATCCAGTAGTAGCCCGGTGCAGGTTCTGCTCGAGCGTATGCAAGAAGAAAGGCCGATTACGGCCTTTCAAACCCACTTCGTGATAGTGCACGACGACGCAAGGCCGCAAGCGCGGTTGGCCTTCCGGCACGGTAGACAGTTCTCCCTCTCAACGGTCAGTTGAGGTTTTCCACCCAAGCATTTCACCAAACGTGCGGCAGGTTGGCGCGGCAGGTTGGCACAGCCATCGCAACACGCTCCGCAGCCCCTGGCAACCCGGCCGGGACGCTCGGCAACGACTTCACGATACCACAACGCCTCCGGGCTCCCATGCTGCCGCTTCTGACGGCTACCGCAAGTTGCTTTACAATCCTACAGAGGGAATTGAGCCCTTCGGCTGCGGGAAACTCTAACTAAACGTATCTGACTGACTTGCTGCTTGCCGAGAAACTCTCCACCCTGGCGCAAGCCTGAGGACAGTGGCCTCTGTTGCAAGATGGACCGCTCACGATCGCCCCACTGCGCAAGGGTTGTCTGCGCCCGATTAGCCGGACGTTGCAAAACCCGGAGCACACAACTAGTGCGAGTGTGCGCTCGCTTGCTAGTTTCGCCTCTGTGCTACCCTTGATCGCGAGAGTTTCAAGTTCCACGGACGCGTAAGGACTATGGGCGTGATGGATACTTTCCTGCCTGCGTGGCGTCCCGCAACGCACTACTTCACGCGAGGCGTCGCTTTGGTGCGCCGCTACCACAGCACGTACCTCGCCTTGACCGCGCTCTACGTTTCGCCGGCCCTCCTCGCCGCGGCGTTGACGGCGCTTATCGCAGAGCCAAATCTATGGGAGCAAGCGCTGCTCTATCTGCTGCGCTCCATCACCGTCGTGCTTGGCACGCTGGCGGTTATGGTGATGGTGGCGTATCACGTCCAAGGACGCGCCCTCAGCCTCGCGCAGGCAAGCCGGATCGGGCTGCGCTGGGTGTTTCGCTATCTTTGGACGAATGCCCATACGAGCCTGATCTTCTGGATACCGTTTACAGCGCTCGTCTGGCTGCACGCACGGCAGCAGGACTTCTTACCGCTTGGGGACGGTCTCCAGCCGCTGGCAGACGTAGTCTGGTGGGCAGCGACGGGCACCGTGGCGCTGGCTATCCATACACGCACCATGCTCGCGCCGTTTCTTGCCGTGCACGGCGATCTGCCCGGCACGCTCGCGACTTTCGAATCTTGGCGGATGAGCGGACGCAGGTTCTGGCTCTGTTTGAGCACCCTCGTGCTCGCGAGCGCACCGGTCGCGCTCCCGCTTGGCGTAGTGGGCGGTGGGTTGCTGCTCGCGCTGCCAACCGGTCCGCGGGCACTGCTGCTGCTCGCATTGCCCGACCTCACCTGGGCCACCATCCAGCTAATTCGGCCCTTCCTCATCCCCGCCGTCTACGCGCTCTACACAGACTTTTGGGGAACAGACCACAACAGCCGGGCGCTTGCTGCCCTGACGTCACAGCCGCCGTTGCTTACGCGCCCGCTCCTGGCCGTCACCAAGCCGCTCCCGCACCTGGGTCGTTGGGAGTAAGCTGCTTGCTGCCACGGGCAACCGAGTCGGTTCGCAATCAGTTTCCTATGGGATCGACAATGTGCCCGAAGAGTTGCTGCAAACGCACATAGTCGGCTTTCGGGAGCGTAGGCTTCGCGAGCGCGCGCAGGTTGTTCTCAAAGTGCTCCAGATTCGCGGTTCCACTCAACACCGAGCTCACCGCGGGGTGCATCGCCGTGAATTTGTACGCGGCGCTCGGGACGGAGTCCACATTCCCATGTATCAGCCAGTCGAGAGGCTGCCGGTCCGGCACGGCATCCGGAGCAACCAGACCGCGCTGTTGTAGATCAGCGATGGTCTGCTCCAGACGGTCGGCCGTCGCAAGCACGCGCCGCACGGCAAACATGATGAATACCCCCACGTTGTGCTCGAGACATTGCGGATACACCACGTGGTCGGCGCTTTGGTTGAGCATGTTATAGCCGACCATGGCGGTAGCAAAGTGGTTGTCCTCCAGCGCCATCTGCAGCATCTCATGCGCCCCATCTTCGCCGTATTGTTCGGTGATCCCAATCCAGCGGCACTTGCCTTGATCCCGCAACTTCAGCACCGTCGGCAGGAGGCGCTCCATGACTGTCCGATAGCTCTGTGGTCGGACACCGTGGAATTGGAGTACCTCAACGAAGTCCGTCTGCAAGCGGGTGAGACTGCGCTCCACGGATTCCACCACGTCCGCCGGTGTGACGATTGCATCATCGCGTTCCGGGGTGAACTTCGTAGCCAAGTAATAGCGATCCCGCGGCACACCCAGGAGCGCCCGCCCCAGGATGGCCTCGCTGTCACGGTACCCCGCAGCAGTATCGAAGATGTTGACCCCAACCTCGAGCGCCCGTTGGACGAGGCGGTGAATGTCCGCCTCCGGTACCCCGGACCGTTGGCCAAAGTTACTAGGCCCGCCTGTGCCGATGCCCAGTAACGAAACTTTGAGTCCCGTACGACCCAACGTGCGATATAGCATTAGGAATCTCCCCTCTCGACAGCGTAGGTTGTCTGGGCATATTATACGAGAGGGGACGATAGCCGGGCGCGTGAGACAAGAATTGGCTGCGGGCGGCCGATCCGCAAGAGTGACGAGCGCGCCGCTTGCGCACGTATCGCGAGGCTGAGTTCGTTCGTGCGAGCGCGACTACTGCCCTCGCGCTCGGCGGGGATGCGAGGGTTTGGCTATGAAACGAGACGCCCGCCTCACACCGCATTCTCATGAAAGCGAGACCTTGCGGGTGCGGAGGACACTTATCTGCAAGTCCCCGTCTTGCGGGCAGACGAGTGAAGACCATGGATTGTAGAAGGCCGAGCACGTCAGCGCCCGCCATGAGTGGACCGCCGACGTTGCCCGACTGCAGCCCTTCAGCACGGCTAGCGCTTAACACACTTGCGGGGAGACTCTTCGGGTGAAACGTCGAACCATACTCACATGCTCTCTCGCAGGACTACTGGCGCCTTTGCTTGTGGCGTGTGGCGACAAGCGGACCGGCGGGACAGTGCGCATGCAGATGCCGCTGCCCAAGAACCTCGATCCGGCAACGTTGCAGACCGACCTTGACGCGCAGTTAGCCGCCCACACTTACAGCGGGCTGGTAATGTTGAACGCCGAGGGCGAACCTATTCCCGATTTGGCCCAACGCTGGGCGCTTTCCCCTGACGGCCGTACCTATCAGTTCCCCCTGCGCCCAGGCCTTCGCTTCCATAGCGGAGAGCAGATCGCCGCGGAACATGTCAAAGACTCTTGGGAGCGTGCGCTGGACCCGGAGGTCGAGGTGCCGAGCGCGCTCCGGTTCCTCGGCAAGATTGCGGGTGTGGCCCGCTACCGCAACGGTCTTGCGCGAGACATTAGCGGTATCCGCGCCGTCAGTTCCCGTAACCTTGAAGTTGAGTTGGGTGAGGCCGATCTCACGTTCCCGGCCAAATTGACGCATCCTAACACGTACGTCCGGTCGCCCGCCCAGAACGCGGGCAACGGGCTCCCGGCGGGCAGCGGGCCCTTTACCATTACCGAATGGATCCCGGGCGAGTTGCTGAACCTCGCCCGGAGCGAAGACTTCCACGGTTTTGAACCCCTGCTCGATCGCATCGAAATCATCGGCGGCGTTGACGCCGAATCTCTTGATCGCTTTGCCCAAGATGAGCTTGACATACTGTATGTCGGCGTGAATGATCTGCCGATGGCGCTCGACAGGAACAATCCCCTGAACAAGGACCTGCATACGTACGATGGCCTTGACATGACATACTTGGCGATGAACAACCGCCTCCCACCTTTCAATGATGAAGGAGTGCGGCAGGCTTTCGCTTTCGCAATTGACCGCGCCGCAATCGTCGAACAAGTATTCTCAAACACCGTGGGCAAGGCAACCTCGCTGCTGCCGCCTGCGCTGGCGCGTACCGGCGACGCTGCCATGGCAGACTTTGATGTATTCAAGGCCCGGCAGGCGTTGTCCGATTCCCGCTACCGCGACGTGAGCAACTTACCGGAGGTCACCTTCACCGTGCCCGGCACGCGCGGCCCTGCGCCCGCGACGGTCTTAGCCCTGATCAACATGGTGCAGCAGCATCTTGGGGTAAGTATTCAGATTCAGCGGGAGTCCTGGACCACTTTCCTTGCCAATCTTGAAAGGCGAGACAATCCGCACCAACTCTTCCTCTTCACTTGGCATGCCGACTATCCCGATCCACAGGCAGTGCTCGATCCGCTCTTTAGGTCAAACAGCTTGGCGAACAACAGCGGCTATGTCAATCCGGCAGTGGACAATCTCCTGCTCGAGGCACGGGGCGAACGCAGCAGCGGCCAGCGCCAACAGACGGTGGCGGAAATTGAACGGCGCGTTACCTTAGATGCCCCGGTAACGCCGCTGTGGCACAGCAAAACGTACTTGCTCATCAAGCCCCGGCTGCAAGACGTCCAACTCTCGTCGTCTGCCCGCCCCTGGCTCAACCGTGTGTATCTTGAGTCCTAGCCTCATTTGTATTGACGTTGTTGCAATTCGACCGCAGCAACTCTCGGTCCGCCCGCAGTTCGAGTTGAGAGTGCGCGTGTGCAACAAGAACCGACAGGAAACCGCGGATTTTTCGTCTCGTAACCCCTTGCATGCGCACGCTAGGCATGGTATTCTGCTTGTAATGTAGAAGTGCGCCGAATCCAAGACTGGAGCGGGGGACCCGCCAAGCGGGGTGAACCGCGGTGACGCGGAGGGTGACTCTTTCCACCCTAACCCGACAGCTAACCTCGTAGGCGATAGAAGGAGCTATTGGCTTGCAACGCCAAGGAAGCTCTTTTTGTTGTTAAATGGACGCACTCGCCTCCCAAACCTTCCCTTTTGTGCTGGCGATTCCTTCCCGATTTCGCCCTCCTTTGCGCGGGCAAAACGCCTTAGGGGATTCCCGTCTCCTATCCGACAAGAGCGTCCCATGACTTTGCTATTTTCCTGAATACTCCTCCTGTTCGCACCACCCCATGCCGGCCCTTCCCCCCAAGGGCCGGTGTGGGTTTAAACGCCTGAGACTGTCACCAACCTCAGCAAGCCCGTTGCTTTCCGCTCTGCCTCGTGGCCGTGTATAAACATAGAAATCATGCCCTCTCCATACGATGCGGCATAGGCCGCACAGTGCGGCCAATTCTCGCGGCTTAACGCTACAATACAGGGCATGCCAAAGGTTCTTCACATAGTCACGTCGCTTGCGGTTGGCGGCGCGCAAAATCACCTCAAGACCCTGGTGGCGGGACTCGCGGCGCACGGCTGGCACAGCGACATCGTCTACTTCAAAGACCCGGCGCTGCTGCCGGAACTCACGCCGCTCGCGGACACCGTACGCCAGGTGCCGCTAGGAAAAGCGTCTCTGCCATACGCGCTTTGGCAGCTAGTGCGCATCATCAAAGCCGGCAACTACGCCATCGTCCACACACACCTCCTCAAGGCTGACGCAATGGGAGCGCTGGCAGCGGCGCCCGGCGCCGTGCCTGTGATAAGCACTAAACATAACGACGAACGCGCGCTGCTCAACCCTATTGTCAGTGTTATCCACGGCCTGCTGGCCCATCTCAACTCCCGGACCATCGTCATTTCGCAGCACGTGGGCAGCTTCATGCGCAGCCACGGCCGTGTGCCCCCGGACAAACTCACGCACATTCCCTACGGCCTGCCCTGGCCTGAGCAGCTTCCCGCCGCCGCACCTGCAACGAATCAGAAACAGCGACAACCCCGGTTTGTCAGCATCGGCCGCCTCGATCCCCAAAAGGGTTACGAAACCCTTCTGCGCGCCGCGGCCCTAGTGCTGCAGCAAGTACCCGGCTTCGAGCTGTGGATCGTGGGCGATACACAACACGGCGGCGAGGCCTATCTCACCTCGCTGCATACCCTCACTTCAGAGCTCCGCGTCACCGCAAACGTCAAATTTCTTGGCGTCCGCGCGGACGTCGACCGCCTGCTCGCCCAGGCTGACGGCTTCGTGCTGGCTTCACGCTGGGAAGGCTTTGGGCTGGTCTTCTTGGAAGCTATGGCCGCGGGCAAACCGGTCGTGGCGACCCGTGTGAGCGCGATACCTGAAGTAGTGGAAGACAACGTAACCGGGCTTCTCGTCCCGCCCGACGATCCCGCCGCCTTGGCCGGCGCGTTGCTGGAGCTTATCCGAGACCCCGCGCAGGCTCGGCAGATGGGAAAAGCCGGGCATGCGCGTGTACACGCGCACTTCAGTGCGGCCGCCATGATAGCCAAGACCGCCGCAGTCTATGCCGCCTGCAGTAAGCAGACCAGTACGACGGACGGGCCGGGCTAGCCCGGCCGAGGTTGGACGCACCTGTCCTATTCTCATCGTTGGCGCCACTTGGACAAGAGCGGCATGCAGTTGTTGCTGTCTCAACCTGCTGGGGAATTGTATACCTAAGTAAACACAAAACCCGCAAGGAACAGCATTGACGAAACTTGTAGCAGTCTCTATATTAGCGATGATACTGTAGTCTCTTAACGTACAGACCCATGTTAGTATCCTAAAGCTGGCAATTCACTCAAGTGAGAGTGAGAGTGTCAATGCCGATACGCCTGCGACGCGCGTCCATCGGAATCTTGCTTGGGCTGGCCGTAGTAACACTTACGCTTGCATCGGCTGTAGCTGCTGATTGCGAGTTCGTCCTAGGCTTCAAGACCCTGCGCGACCTCATCGGCCATGCGATTGTGGGCGAATGCTTGGAAGACGAGCATTTCAGCGAAAATGGAGACAGTACACAAGCCACCACCGGCGGGCTGTTGGTCTGGCGTAATGCGGACAACCACACCGCTTTCACCGACGGCAACCATACCTGGATCAACGGCCCTCACGGCCTGCAGCAGCGCCTGAATTCTGAGCGCTTCCCGTGGGAGCCCGATTACGCGCCTGGCGGTGGTATTTTAGCTCCGACTGCAACCCCGACTGCGACCCCGACACCTCAGCCTGCCACTGCGCGAGCGACAGGTAGCACTGCTCCTAGTCCTACGACCGGAATTGCCTTCAGTAGCCCTTGGCCGGGACCGTGTGCTAGCTTCACATGGGAATTCCAGTACAGCACAACTGAAGAGGCGAGTGCGGTTACCGGCTATCAGATTTCGCGTCGCAAGCCCGAAGTCTCCGGGGAAGATACGTTCTCCGTGCTTGCGACGGTGTCCGACTCCAGCTATCAAGAATGCGGGCTTGAAGATGGTGTTCTCTATGAGTATGAGATTAGGCCCAAGAATGAAGAGGGCATAAGTGAATTCGCGCTTACACTCACGGCAAACGGTTCGAGTCAAACTCCCACTCCCACACCGACGCCTGCGCCTGCAGGCCCACCGCCGCCGCCACCACCAACCCCGACACCGACGCCTGCGGGGCCACTAACTCCACCACCGACACCGACGCCGACGCCTGTAGGCCCACCACCGCCGCCACCACCGACGCCGGTACCAACACCTATACCAACACCCATACCAACGCCGGTACCAACACCCATACCAACACCCATACCAACGCCGGTACCAACACCCATACCAACGCCGGTACCAACGCCGGTACCAACACCCATACCAACGCCGGTACCAACACCTATACCAACGCCGGTACCAACGCCAACACCGGCAACTCCTCCTGAAGATGAAGATTGTGAAACTAACGAAGATGGAAACACGATCTGTTTTCGTCCACTTACCCCTGAAGAATGGGACGCGCTTAGTGACTCCTGATGGTGTTAATGAATATGCCGAAGGTCAATATTTTACTGGAGGATCGTGAGGATGGGAAAGATGGATCTTTATTTGGGTTGAACCTCCTACTTGGGATTAGTCTTGGTCCATTTGAAGGCCGGTGTGCAACCTCCTCGTGGCAACTCTAGCTCGATATGCTCGCAGAGGTAGGCTCGGTTACAAGCTGTCGGACTACGCGCTGCAAGCCTGCAAACCCCCGGCTTATCTCTATCCAAGCCGGGGGTTTAGCTTGCCTGATCAAGCTGCCAATACCAGTCGAATACTTGAGTCCCACCTGCTTGCGGCGTGAAGGGCCCCACCGTATGGTATGCTGATACAGTGTTTCACAGGGCTTGTCCCACATAGCCTCAGACGTGATTTTCCTCTTGCAGCAACTGCGAAAGCCGCTACCGCAGTCTAGCCATTCATGAACCAGCAACGCGTGCGAGTGCTTCACGTTCTGGAGGCCACCATCGGGGGCACCAAACGCCACGGCTACACGCTGGCCACCGGTCTCGACAGCGCGAAATTCGACGTGGCGGTAGCCTGCCCGCTCGTCCGCTCCGAGGCGCAAGGCGACACCTCTTTCGTATCGGATTTGCAGGATGCGGGAATTCGCGTGCTGCCGGTACCCATGATTCGCGCCGTGCGTCCGTGGGAAGACGCGCGCGCCGCCGGTATCCTCTACCGCCTGATGCGCCGACAGCCCTTCGACATCATCCACACCCACAGCTCGAAAGCCGGCATTCTCGGTCGATTCGTGGGACGCTTAGCGACGCAGGCGAAGATAATTCACTCGCCTCAAGGATTCTATTTTCTCGGCAGCGCCGGCATCGCGCGGCAGTTTTATCTCAGCTTGGAATGCTTCGCCGGCCGGCTCACCGATCAACTGGTAGCGCTGTCAGCCTCCGAACGCGACGTGGCGGTGGCAAACGGCGTGGCTCCCCAGAACCGCGTGACCCTCATTGAGAATGGCGTCGATATCGCTGACATACAGCGACGGGCGCAGGGGGCACAGGACCGCGCAGCGCTTGGGATCCCGCCGGACGCACCTTTGGTTAGCACCCTCGCGCGCTTCATTCCTCAGAAGGCGCCTGAAGACACGCTGGCGGTCATACAGCGCCTGAGCGCCAAGCTGCCAAGTTTGCACTTCCTCTGGATCGGTCACGGCGGCCCGGCGGAAAGCGCCATCCGCGCGCAGGTCGTGGCACTGGGACTAGAGAGTCAGGTGCATTTCCTCGGCTATCGCACTGACGCCCTCGGCTTGGTGCGCCTGTCGGACGTGTTCCTCCTCACCTCGCGCTGGGAAGGCATGCCGTACAGTATCCTCGAGGCAATGGCATTGGCAAAGCCCATCGTCGCCACCGCCGCAGTAGGCACCAATGACATTCTGGAGCATAATAGAACTGGTATGCTCGCGCCCGTCGGAGACGTTGATGCGCTGGCAGCGCACGTGCATGCGCTTCTGGTCAGTCCAGCGCGCGCGCAGCAATTGGGAACGTGTGCCTTGCATACTGTAGAAACACGATTTTCCCAGCAACGGATGCTGGACCTGACCGGGGAGCTCTACATGAACGTGCTTCACGGTGCGCCAGTGTCGGATCGGGAACAGTCACGGTGATCGGAAGAGAGATGTATCGTGCTTAGGCGCATGCGCTTCAAATTCACCGCTACGATCTTCGCTCTAGACTTGCTTCTCACGCTGGGCGCGCTCTGGTTGGCGAATTGGCTGCGCCATGAGTACCCGATGGTACCCTTCGGCAATCCGGGTTTTGCTTCCAGCCAGGTCTTCCTTGCTCCCAGCGTCATTGCAGGGACTCTAGCAATTTGGGCGTTCTTCCTCTGGTATTTCGGTGTCTATGACGAACGGCGCACGCACAGCTTCTTCCTGGAAATACAGTCGGTGCTCATCGCCGTAACAGTAGCCACCGTCGTCTTCAGCGCCTTCCTCTTCTTCTACGTGGAGTTCTTCTCCCGATTAATCACAGTGTACTTCTACGTCATTAACCTGGCGTTGCTGATAAACCTGCGGTGGATCTTCCGCCTCGTCCTGCGCACCGTGCTCGCCGACTGGGAGGCCCAGCGGCCTGTACTCGTTATCGGCACGGGAGACATTGCGAGGGAAATCATTAGGTTGCTGCGTGAACGGCATTGGATGTTCCTTCAACCCCTCGGCGTCGTAGGCCTTGATGCAGCCGACAAGCCGGCAGACGACAGTGTGCGTCTCCTGGGTACGATGGCTGATTTGCCGCAACTCGTGGCGCATCACCGCGTCGAAGAGGTGATCATTGCCCTCTCGGTGAAGGAACACGAACACATGGTGGCCGCGGTGGAACAACTCGCCGCCCTGCCGGTGCGGGTGCGCATTGTACCCGACCTCCTGGAATTGGTAACCGCGCGGGCGCAAGTTGAAGACCTGAACGGCATCCCGCTCATCGGCATTCGCGATCCGGCCATTACGGGTTTTGATCGCGTGGTAAAACGCGTCTTCGACCTCGTGCTCGCAACCTTGGCTATTGTTCTGCTGGCGCCGCTTATGGCCGTCATTGCGCTGGCTACGAAGTTGGATTCTCCGGGAGAGATCATCTTCAAGCAGCGGCGCGTCGGCGAGAATGGCAGAAAATTCATGATGTGCAAGTTTCGCACCATGGTTGCGGATGCCGAACGCCAGATCGAGGAGAGAATCGTCCGGGGCGCGCGGTTAGAAGAGGTCTACAAACCCCGGCAGGATGCGCGGGTGACGCGGGTTGGCCGCATTTTGCGGCGCACAAGTTTGGACGAACTACCCAATCTCTTCAACGTGGTCAAGGGAGAAATGAGCCTGGTGGGACCGCGGCCGGAGCTACCGTGGATGGTCGAACGCTACGAGCCGTGGCAGCGTAAACGCCTTGCCGTAGCGCCGGGCATGACGGGCTGGTGGCAGATCAATGGCAGGAGCGATCTCCCGCTGCATCACAACGTGCAATACGACCTCTACTACATTCAAAATTATTCGCCGCTCCTCGATCTGATCATTCTCTGGCGGACGATCTGGATTGTCTTACGCGGCAAAGGGGCATATTAGGGGCACGATGAATTTGGCCAAAACGGATTCGGAGGGTGGCACTCCCCGCTGAACACTCTGGACATTGCTCCGGGGCATGCGCTCTTATCGAAACTATCAAAATTGAATGATACACTCATTTCGGGCGCCAAGTCGGACACAAGGCCCGCATTCACTGTGCGCTCTTTGGACAAGCCTTAAATAAGGAAATCCAGACTAGCCATCTTATGTCAATGAAATCGCCGGCGTCGCCGCCACTGACAATCTCGCTCGTGCTGCCTGCCCTCAACGAGGCGGACAATATCGCGTCTACCGTAGAAGACTGCGTGCAAACCCTGGAGCGCGTGGCCGGCGACTATGAGATCATCGTCGTAGACAACGACAGCACCGACGCTACGGCGGACATCGTCCGTCAGATCCAGTCTGAGAATGGACGCGTAAAGCTAATCCATCAGCCGATTCGCGGCTATGGTTCCGCCATTTGGACCGGACTAAAGGCGGCCAAGATGGAGATCGTCGGCTGGCGCGACTCCGATACCCAGTACCGCACCACCGACATAGTGCCCATGCTCAAGGCCTTAGAGTCCTATGACGTGGTTGTGGGCCATCGCATCAAGCGCCAAGACCCCTCGCATCGCCTGCTTTTTGCGCTGCTCTGGAATCTTCTCAACCGCACGCTCTTTGGTTTCGTAGCACATGACATGGACTGCGGCTGTAAGATCTTTCGCCGCGAGGTAGTCGATACGCTCGACATCAAAGCTACAGGCGCCGTCTTCAACATAGAATTCCTCGTTCAGGCCAAGCGGGCCGGATTCCGTGTTGGCGAGGTCTCAATCAGCCATCTGCCGCGCCACGCGGGCGAAAACACCGGGGGCAGCCTGGCGGTGATCCTGCGCGCAATGCGCGAAGTGTTGCGGTTGCGGTTGCGCCTCTTGCGCGAACATCGACCTAGTCGAAAACCGCGCCCGACACGGAGCTGAAGTGTGGGCTACCGCATACTGAAGATCGCCCCCACGTCGTTCTTTGCCGACTACGGCTGCCACGTGCGCATCTTGGAGGAAGCGCGTGGACTGCAGGCCCGCGGCCACCACCTCACAGTCGCTACCTACCATACGGGTACGACCCCGCCCGATCTGCCCGTTGTCCGGATTCCCCGAATTCCGTGGCATAGCGAGGTGCGCGTCGGTTCGCACTGGCACAAATTCTACTTCGACGCCTTGCTCACTGCCCGGGCGCTGTCCTGGGCCCGCCGGCAGCGTGTGGACATCGTGCACGGCCACCTGCACGAGGGTGCGCTCGTCGGCAGCATCGTAAGCAAGGCCGCACGCGTGCCCCTCGTATTTGACTTTCAAGGCAGCCTGACCCGCGAGATGATCGACCACAACTTTCTGAGAACTAACAGCCCCTTCCTGCCGCTGTTCGACCGCGCAGAACGAACTATCAATCACTTTGCCGACCACATCATCACAAGTTCAGCCAGCGCCACGGAGTTGCTCGTTGACGAATTCGCAATTGCTCAGGAACGCGTTACTACCGTAGCAGACTGTGTGGACACGGCACGGTTCAAGCCCAACTGGTCGGATAGCGCCGTGGCGGAGAAGGCGGCAGCGCTGCGGCGCAAACTTGAGATTCCGCCGGAGCGCGACGTGGTGGTGTTCTTGGGCCTGCTTGCCGAATATCAAGGGATATCGCATTTACTGCAGGCCGCGGCGGAGATTGTGGCAGCGCGCCCCCAGACCCACTTCCTCATCATGGGGTACCCCGGTCATCATTACTATCAGAGCATCGCGCAGCGGATGGGCATCGCCGGTCACACGACGTTCCCGGGCCGCATCCCCTACGCTGACGCGCCCTCCTACCTGACAATTGGCGACGTGGCCGTCTCCCCCAAACTCTCCGAGACCGAAGGCAACGGCAAATTGCTCAACTACATGGCCTGCGGGTTGCCCACGGTTACGTTTGCCACGCCGGTGGCACAGGAAATTCTGGGCGAGCACGGTGTCTACGCGGCTGTGGGCGATTCGACATCCCTCGCAGAGAAGCTACGCGCGCTGTTGGATGAACCCGCCCACCGTTGTCGCTTGGGACAAGTGTTGCGCGACCAGGCTGAGCAGGAGCGCTCCTGGTCTGGCGCCACCGCAAAGCTCCTCGCGGTCTACCACCAGGCCTGGCGCCGGCGCGGCAGCGCGCAAACAGACGCGGCATGCTGACCGTCCTCTGGGAAGACGCGGCTGAGAATGCGAGCCAGACCGCGCTGCTCGAGGGCCTTTTCGGCGCGGCATGCGCCGCTACTGAAACCGACACGTCAGTTGAGGTCACCGTATTGCTTGCCGACGACGCGCGCCTCCAAGCACTTAACCGCACCTACCGCAACCTGGATGCCCCCACGGACGTGCTTTCGTTCGCCCAGCGCGCTGCGCCGCCAGAGGACGCAGGTTGCAAACCTACGCTACCGGCGAAAAGCTGCGAATACCTGGGGGACATCGCTATCTCATTGGACCGCGTTCAAGCGCAGGCGGCGGCCTCCGGCCATAGCGTTGAGCGGGAACTCGCCTACCTGTTCGTCCACGGCTTCCTGCACTTGTTGGGTCACACGCACTCTGAAGACACAGACTACAAGCGCATGCGCGCGCAGGAAGAGGCAATTCTCAACAAGGTCGGATTACCGCATTCTACCAGCGCTACGCAAGATTGAGCTTCCAACCCGCGGGCTTGTGGCTGTTAGAATCATGCTACTCTACCGCTTGTGCTTGCTGGAGCCGAAAGTTGCGCTCAATGTCGAGCCAAATAGTCGCACTAAGGCCTAGTACTTGCTCAAACTGAAGTGCGGTCTCGGGGCTAATAGGAGCCACACCGGCGATTATCTCGCTAATGAACTTTGGCGAGTAGCCGCACTGACGAGCGAACTCCGCTTGCGGTATGCCCCATGTCTCAAGATAGTCACGCAATACCCAGCCCGGCGGAACCGCATAGTCCGGCTCATACTGGTTGGTTGGCGTGGACATCTTCTTCTCCCTTGTTCAGTGATAGCAGTCCGCCAAGGCCGAATCGTCAACTCTATTGTGGATACCACTCAGGTTTATACCGCCGGGCGAAGAACCGCGTTGCCTTGGACATGTCCAGGTCGGCGATGAGGAGGTCTTCCTTGCCGTAGGGGACGTGCGCCATGAGGTTGCCGTGGGGATCGATGAGGCTTGTGGCCGAGTTTTGGTAGCGCATGGCCTGGTTCACGCTGGCAAAGTAGATACCGTTCTCGCCGGCGCGGCCCTGCATGGCCTTTTCGTAAAAGGATTCTCCCCAAGTGGCGAGCGTCTTGCCTTGCTTGTCGCTGCCGGTGACCTGCGGCTGGAACACGATGCGCGCGCCGCGCACTGCGGGCCAGCGAACCGTTTCCGGGTACCGCCACCCCTCATGGCAGATAGTAATGCCGAAGACTATGCCCGCGGTACGGAAGACCCGCCGTTTGCCGTCCGGCACGTAGTTCCGCGATTCGCCGCCCGGCGTAATCTGGTTCTTCGTCTGGTGGCCGAGCACGCGCCCGGCGGCGGAGATTACTACAGCCCGGTTTTCCAATCCCAGTTCGCTCACCCACTCCAGCCCGACTATTGCAGCCACGCCGCGCGCGCGGCAGGAAGCCCGCAGACGCTTGAGCGCTTCCTCCATAGTCGTCTGGTCTACGGCGGGCAGATCGAAACTCGCACCCCGCAGACCGGGCAGGTAGGCCTCCGGGAAACAGACTATAGCAACCTGTTCCGCCGCGGACGCGGCGAGCACGCCGTCGATCTTCTCGACGCCGTGAAGCACAGAATCCGGTTGCCGCAAGGGCGCCAGCCCGATCCGAATTGTCTTCATGGGCAAGAGACCTGCTCCTCTCTGTTGCAGCTCTGTTGACGTCTACACATCAAGATCGAGAAGACGTGCGGGAGCGTCTCGAGCGAGTTCCCGCTATGTGGTGAAATTGGGTTGCAAGTCTCAACTCTTGCCCATCACCAGATGCAATCGCCAATCCTATGCCACTAGAACGGCGCGCCGTTGGTCTTCTGCGATTCCGGCTTATCTTCAAACGCGAAATACTGGTTCAGGAAATTCAGCGTGATCGTGCCTGTGGGCCCGTTGCGGTGCTTGGCCACAATGATGTCGGCCTCACCCTTGCGCGGGGTGTCCTCGTCATAGAGTTCATCGCGGTAAACGAACATCACCAGGTCTGCGTCTTGTTCCAAGGCGCCGGATTCGCGCAGGTCCGAGAGCATGGGCCGGTGATTTTCCCGCTGTTCCACCGCGCGCGAGAGCTGCGAAATCGCGATTACGGGAATATTGAGTTCGCGCGCGAGGGCTTTGAGCGAGCGAGAAATCTCGGATATCTCCTGCACGCGATTCTCGCCGCCCCGGCGGCCCTGGATGAGCTGCAAGTAGTCCACGATAAGCAAGCCGATGTTTGCCCTTGCCTGCAGCCGCCGCGCCTTCGTGCGCAATTCCATGGAATTGAGATAGCCGCTATCGTCCACGTAGATCGGCGCGTCGGTCAAGGCGCCAACCATGCCGGTAAGGTTTTCCCACTCACGTTCGTTCAATTCGCCCAAACGCAAACGGTGAGAATCGACGCGCGCGAGCATGCAGAGGAACCGCTGCGCGAGCTGCTCCGCCGACATTTCCAAACTAAAGATGCCCACCGGCACGTGCGGGTCCAGGATTGCGAGACTGCTCGCGACGTTCAGCGCCAGGGTCGTCTTACCGGTAGAAGGTCGACCCGCAATGATAATGAGGTCCGAGCGCTGCAACCCGGCCGTGAGGCGGTCGAGTCCCTTAAAGCCCGAGCGAATGCCGGGGGCTTCCTGCTCGCCCTGGCGCGCGCCTATCAGCTTTTCCCAGTACTCGTCCACAATGGGGCGAATGTGCACGAAGTCCTGGTCTGCGGCGTGACGAGCCAGGCTGAAGAGCACCTGTTCCGCTCGGTCCAACGCCTCGTCTACTTCAAGCTGCGTGTCGTAGCCAATCCCCGCGATTTCGCTCGCGGCGCTGATGATGCGCCGCATCACCGCGCACCGCTCCACGATATGCCCGTAATATTCGGCGTGCACCGAGGTTGGCGTAACGTTGGCAAGCGATGCGACGTACGTTTCGTTGCCGATGTCATCGAGCAGCGACATACGCCGCAATTCATCGCAGATGGTCACAAAGTCCGTCGGCTCGCGGCGTTCGTACAAGGCGAGGGCCGCCCTGAAAATGTGCTGGTGCGCTTCGCGGTAGAAGTCCTCCGGTTGGAGGAACTGCGCCACACGCTCGATGGCCTCGGGATCGATGAGCATGCTGCCCAAAACCGCTTGCTCCGCTTCGATATTCTGCGGCGGCAGGCGCTCCATACCGGTGTTTGCGGCAAATTCGGCCGCCACTTACGCTTCCTCTTTTTGCACGTCAACCGAAATCGCCGCTTCCACGGCATGTCCAAGCTTGATTGAGACGGTATAGGTTCCCAGATCGCGGATCGGCTGCTCCAACTCAAGGGCGTGCCGGTCGATTTCAATGTCGGTCTGCTCCTTGATCGCCTCAGCAATCTGCTGACCGGTTACTGAGCCGTACAAACGGTCCTGTTCACCCACACGCGCGGAAACAACAACGGTGGCGCCGCTCAGCTTCGCGGCGGTTTCCGTGGCTTCCTGCCGCTCCGTTGCCGTGCGCCGCACCATGGAGGCCTTTTGTTCCTCCCACAAGCGCTCCGCGCCCTTGGTCGCCTTTTGTGCAAAGCCGCGAGGGATCAGAAAGTTGCGCGCATGACCGTCGGCAACATCCTTTACCTCACCTGCCTCGCCGAGATCCGGCACTTCCTTAAGTAAGACGACACGCATAAATTGCACTCCTTAGATTCCTAAACACTGTACGGCTATACTACTGTCTTGCGCACCATGTCTCAAGTGCCTCCAGCACCGTCTCTCAAGTTGACAAGGGGCTATCTGACGCGCAAGCTAAAGAAAGTCCTGAACCTTTCTTACACACCAATTCGCACACTCTGATGTCTGCAAACCCACAGGCTCCCGACCTCACCGTCGCAGCGTATATCGCCAGATTTCTTCGTCAGCAGGGCATCCGACGTTACTGGGGTGTGACGGGCGGAGAGAACGTAGATCTCATCAACGCCTGTTATGCTGAAGAAGTCGACTTTCAACTGGTCCACCACGAAAATACCGCTGCCTTCTTGGCCCAGAATACGGCTATTCTCACCGGGACTCCGGCGGTCTTTCTTACCACGCTGGGCCCAGGGGCCACGAACATCATCAATGCGGTAGCCGACGCGTATCTGGCGCGGCTGCCGCTCATTGCTATTACTGCCGACTTCGAAGACCCAGCGGTGGAGTTCGCTACCCACCAGAACGCGCCGCTCCTGGAGCTATTGCGCCCAATCACAAAGTGGAACGTGCGCCTGACACCCGCCAACGTGGCGGAGGCCCTCGCATACGCCTGGGCGGCGGCGGCGCAAGGACGTCCCGGACCGGTGCATCTGGCGTTGCCGGCAGCGGTTGCCCGCCAAACACTTGCCGCCGCGCCGTTGCAGGCCTCAGCCCGGCCGCTCGGCATTATGGATGCCGCGCCACTGTCCCGCACAGCCCTCGCGCGACTGACAACCTGCGACGCGCCGGTAATCGTCCTAGGGCTGGAAACCAATCACCGGCTCGCACAGGAGTCAATTGTCGCGCTGGCGGAACAGTGGGGCGCGCCGGTGGTCAACATGCCCATGAGCAAGGGCATCTTTCCCGAAAATCATGAGCTCTTTGCCGGTATTCACAGTGTGTACGGCTACGCGATCGTGGACGAGTTTCTCGAACAAGCCGATTGCATTCTGGCTGTCGGCCTGGACGGCTCGGACTTCATTCATCCCTGGCAGACGGAAGCCACCACCATTGCCATCCACGCGCACACCGAGGTTGATTCTGCCTTCAGCGCCGACTACGTCCTGGTCGGCGACTTGGACGCAACCGTACGCAGGTTGACGCCGGAACTCTCCCATCACGGCGACTGGGGCCCGCGCGCGGCTGCCGCCTGCCGCGCAAAGATTCAGCAACGTCTCGCGCCCAGGCACGCGGACAGCGACACGTTCGTCGCTCCCCAGAGTGTACTTGCCGCGCTGCGCGAACTCACACCGCCGGAGACGATCTTCGCGTGCGACGTGGGCTCGCACAAGCTGCTCTCATGCCAGTGGTGGCAGAGCACGCAGCCGCAGACGTTTCTCGTCTCCAACGGCCTTTCAACCATGGGGTTTGGCTTACCGGCGGCCTTAGCTGCCAAGCTGTGCCACCCCGAGCGTCCTGTGGTTTGTTTCACCGGTGACGGCGGCCTGCTGATGTACGCGGGTGAACTGGAAACCGTGAAACGTCTCGCGCCCCAGAGCTCTGCGCCATTTGTCATTGTCGTCTTGGTAGACTCTACTTTGGCCTTGATCCGCACAAAGTCGGAAGAACGCGGCTATGACGGCAGAGAGAACGACTTCGGACACACCGACTATAGGGCGCTGGCGGCCGCCTTTGGCTTGCCCGCCTTCCACGTGAGTAGCGAAGACGAATGCGCCGCCAAATTGCAGGAAGCCCTTGCGCTAAACCAGCCTGTGCTCGTAGCAGTTGAGATCAACGTAGATGAATACCGCCACATGGGCGGCTGATTCGCCTCCAAAGAGAAAGGCGCCTTGCCATGGCTACCGTACATCGACACGAACCCAGCATCTACTACTATACGTTCGCACCCCACGATCCGGCGCTGCGCATCAACTCCGGCGACCGGGTGATCGCGAAAACCGTGGATGCCGGCCACTGGGATAGCAACGGCGACCCGTTGGCGGAGGAATTGCGCCACTCCCGTCCCGATACCGAGTTTCGCCAATCCAATCCGCAGGTCGGCCCCTACTACGTGGAAGAGGCCGAGGTAGGCGACGTCCTGCGCGTCCGCATTCTGCGCGTAGACCTCAATCGCAGTTGGGCCTTTTCGCGCTTCAACCCCGGCTTCGGCAACTTGGGCGTGGAGGACTACCCCGGCGGACCCACCGGTCTCAACGAACCGCTGCCGCAAAAGTACTACCATTGGGAGCTCGATCACGACAGCCACACGGCGACCTTGGAGTTGCCGGAGAGCAAACTCGGCAGCATTACCATTCCCTGTCAACCCTTTCTCGGCTGCATTGGGGTCGCGCCGCGCTTCGGCGAACATATCAGCACGCTCTCTTCCGCTAATCACGGCGGCAATATGGACTGCGTCGAGACTCAGCCCGGCACGACGGTCTACTTGCCGGTTTTTGTCAAAGGCGCCTATCTGCAATTCGCCGACGTGCACGCCGCCCAAGGCGACGGCGAACTCTGCGGCGTGGCCTTGGAGACAACGGCGGAGGTAGAAGTGGAAGTGGAGGTCTGCAAAGCGAGCGAGCCCATCAACTGGCCGCGCTTTGAGGACAACGAGTGGATTATGGTCGCAGCCAATGCTCGACCCCTTATGGACGCCTATCGGATCGCCCACGTGGAACTCATCCGCTGGCTTGCCCGCGACTACGGTTTCGATCTCTGGGAAGCTTTTCAGGTCGTCTCCCAGGTAGGGCGCACCCGCGTCGGCAACGTGGTCGATCCGAACTATACCGTTGTTGCCAAGTTTCCCAGACGGTACTTGCCGTAGTTTTGCCATGCCTTAACAGCGTGCGGTAGAACCTAATGGTATGCTTGCATTAGAGTTCTGCACACGTTTCCGGCAATTGCCAAAGAGAGTGACTCCGCAAGATGACGGATGAAGATCGGGTATGCTTGCTCCACATGGCCGATGCTTCAAAGAAGGCAGTAGCCCTAGTTTCCGATATCTCATTGGAGCAGTACACTGCGACAGAGAACTTTGTCTTGCGCGCCGGCACAGAGAGGTTCATTGAGATTGTCGGCGAGGCGGCCCACCATATCTCAAGCGGTCTCAAAGTGCAGCACTCAGAGATTCCCTGGCGGCAGATTGCCGACTTGCGCAATCACTTGATCCATGGGTACGTGCCTAAGGATGACGAACTCGTCTGGAAAGCCGCGACGGAACATGTGCCGCATCTGCTTGCGTGGCTAGAGCGTTTTTTGCGCACCTTGCCCAAGACGACGTCTACCATGCGCGCCGAGGAGCGGGGGACAAGCCCCCGCGCTACAGCTTGGCAGCGAGGATCGAGCGACTTTGTCGAAGACAACGACTTTGGCGAAGACATAGTACTCTGCCAAGAGGACACGAACCGAATCCACGTGCTTAGGAAGCGCGCCAGCATCCCCACGCAAGAGTGCGTGCTGACGGAACTCTTCAAGGTCCGCACGACGCTGCGCAAATTCGGCGTGCGGCGCATCGCGGTTTTTGGTTCGGTTGCCCGCAACTCTGCCCGGGCCGACAGCGACATTGACATAGTTGTGGACATCCCGCGTGGGCAAATCACGCTTGACAGCTTCTTCGGACTCCAAGACTTTCTGCATGATCGTTTTCAGCGAAAAGTAGACGTGATAACGGAGAGCAGCCTCAAGCCCTTTGCACGCGACTTGGTTATGCGGGACGCGGTATTTCTCGAGGGTCTGCATGAAGGCGAGCCGGCGCCGGAAGAGACACTCACTCGCACGTAATGCGGCTGATTTGCGTGAATTCGCCTGCTCCAACCAAAGTTGGTTCACAGAAATCGTCTCTTGATCGTAGAGCATAGGCCATGATTTTCGACCTAATCATTCGCAACGGCCGTGTCATAGACGGCATGGGCAGCCCCTGGTTCTCCGCCGACGTTGGCATAACGCAGGGCCGCATTGCCGCCGTCGGACGCTTGAATTCGAGCAACGCGGAGGCCGTGATCGATGCCAAAGGAAAAGTAATCTGCCCCGGGTTCATCGACGTGCACAATCACTCCGATCTGATCCTGCTGCGCGAACCCGACCACACTCCCAAAGTTGCGCAAGGCATTACCACGGAGATTCTCGGCTCCGACGGCATTGGCTATGCCCCCATGTCGCCCAGGCACTTGCGCGAAACCGTGCAGCTCTACAAAGCCATCAACGGCGGCCTGCCGCAGGACGTAGAGCCCTGGCGAACTATTCCCGAGTACTTAGACCGCTTCGATGGCAACGTCGCCGTTAACGTCGCCTTCCAAGTGCCCCACAACGCGCTGCGTCTGGCAGTCATCGGTTGGGAGAATCGCGCCGCCACAGAGGAAGACCTGGCGCGGATGGCGCGGCTGGCTGCGGAAGCAATGGAACAGGGTTGTGTGGGTTTCGCTACCGGCCTCTCGTACCACCCGCACGTATTCGGCACGTTGGAGGAGCTCGTCGCCATCAGCAAAGCGGTCGCGTCCTATGGCGGGGTCTACAACACCCACATGCGCTACCACCTCGGCGACCAGTTTCTGGACCCTGTGCATGAAACGCTAGACGTGGCGCGGCAAGCCGATATTCCGGTGCACATTGCCCACTACCTCATCTCCGGCATGCACACCTGGGGTCTGAGCAGTCAACGCCTGGCGCTGGTCGACTCGGCGCGCGCCGAGGGCTTGGACGTCACGTTTGACGCGTATTGCTATCCCGCCGGTTCGACCACCGGCATGTTCGTGCTGCCGCTCTGGATGGGCGCCGACGGGCCGAACGCTATGCTGAAGCGCGTGCGCTCACCCAACGTCATGGCGCAAGTTCTCGACGAGATCGAAGGCCGTGAGCGCGACTTCTACGCCCGCATGCAGATTACGCACATTGGGCCGGACCGTTACAGGGAGTGGGAAGGCCGCCGCCTGGCGGACGTCGCCGATGAGGTCGGCGAAGCGCCCGACGCGCTGCTGCTCCGGCTCCTGGATGAGACCGCGCTGGAGATCGGCTTCACGTTCCACTTTGGTAATGAGGCCGACGTGCAGGCCGTCATCCAACACCCGGCGCACATGGGGTCCACCGACGCGATCATGATGGGAAGATCGCCCCATCCACGCGCTTACGGCACCTACCCGCGCTTCCTCGGCCACTACACCCGCGAGCTCGGTCTGTTCACGCTGGAAAACGCAATCCGGCGTTTCACCGGCTTCCCGGCGCAGCGCTTCGGCTTGCACGACCGCGGCATCATTCGCAACGGCATGGCCGCCGATATTGTGGTCTTCGATCCCGCGACCGTCATCGATCGTTCCACCTTCGATGACCCGCGTCAATTCCCGATTGGCATCGAGCACGTGATCGTGAACGGCACGCCCGTCATCGCAGACGGCGCCCCCACCGGCGCCCGCCCCGGCCGCGCCCTGCAACGCGGATAGCCCCGCAATCCTCTGTCATGCCTTCATCGCGAAGCTAGGTACGCGCATGCCGACGCTGACCACCGTCCTTTTGAGGTTGCTCAGTATGACTCTATCCTTGCCACGCTCCGTCCAGCTCAATTGCATTTTCCCTTTATTGAGTGTGTACGCGGCTTGCCCCGTTCGACATCTTGCCGTGGCGTAGAAAGGGATGTGACTTTGCGATCTCACTAAGGTACCGAGTAGATTCATGTTTTATTATTGTAATACTTAACATCACTCTTATTGATCTAATCGAGATTGATGCTGTTCTATTACAACTTATAGTTTGCAATTATTAAAGACGTACTTTATACTATTCCAAGTGGGTAAATTCGAAACGAATAGTTGGGAGATCGCAATGCCAAGTCGTGTTCGATCCTGTACTATCGCCGCCACAAGTGGCAACGCTTCTTCGCACAAAGATACGGAGGGTACCCACCATGGACGCTAGTCCCGTTGTGCAAACGGAAGGGCTCACCAAGAAGTTCGGCAAGATCGTTGCCGTGGACAATCTTTCGCTGACGGTGCCGCGCGGCCATGTTTTTGGTCTGCTGGGTCCCAACGGCTCCGGCAAGACCACGACCATGGGCATGCTGCTGGGTCTCACGCGGCCGACCGCCGGCAGTTTCAGTCTGTTTGGGGAGCGCGCCGGCCAGCAAGCAGCCCTGCGCCGCGTCGGCGCCATCGTCGAAACGCCCGCGTTCTACCCGTACCTTTCGGGACGCCAAAACCTTGGCTACTTTCAGGGCATCCTGGGCAAAGGCACCCGTCAGGAAGTCGATGACCTGCTCGAACGGGTTGGCTTGGCCGATCGGGCCAACTCCCGGTTCCACACATATTCTCTCGGCATGAAGCAGCGGCTGGGTCTGGCCTACGCGCTGCTTGGCGACCCGGAGTTGCTGTTTCTCGATGAACCCACCAACGGCATGGACCCCGCCGGCATGGCCGAGATACGCGATCTGATCCGCAGCCTGGGTACAGAAGACCGCACGGTGTTCCTCTCTAGTCACCTGCTCAACGAGGTTGAGCAAGTCTGCGATAGTCTCGTGATCCTCTCCAAGGGCAAGCTGATCGCGCAGGGCAGTGTGGCCGAATTGCTGAAGGGGCGCGGCCAGATCCGCATCCGTACTACCGACAATGCCGAGGCGGCGACCGTATTGGCAGCCTTGGATTGGGTTGAGGATGCGAGCGTTGTGAATGGGCTTGTGGTTGTCACGGCGCCGCCTGAACGCGCAGCGGAATTGAGCGCCGCGTTGAGCCGGGCCGACATCTACATTTCGGAGATGACCTCCGGCAAGGACTCGCTGGAAAGCTACTTCCTTGAGATAACCGCGGAGGAAGGAGAAGCGCGATGATGGCCCACATTCTGCGACTTACCGTATGGGAGTGGCACAAGCTCCGCCGCCGCGCGCTGCCGTGGGTGCTTTTGGCAATTGTCGTAGTCCTGATGCAGGCGGCGGTGTGGGGACCCTACGTGGTGCATCGCACCGAGCCCTTCTCGCCTGCACATGGCATCCAATTAAGCGATACCACTGGCGAGAACGAGGAAACAGTCTTCGAAGCGGAATGGAGGTGCAAAGACGTGCGGGGAGACCGCATCCCGCCGGGAGTAGAAGAGCTCGCTGAGGAGCATCGCGAGAGCGCACTTGCCAGTGTCGAGGAGTTCCGCCAGTCATGCGAGGGCTATGAGGAAGTACGCGACTTTACCCGCCATTCGGTCCTACTGCCGAATAGCATCCTCTTGGCTTTCACGCTGCTGCAGGGCATTCTGTTTATTCTCGCGAGCATCATGGCCGCGGCGGCGCTGGGGGGCGAGTACGGCTGGGGCACGCTGCGGACAGTGCTGACCAAGGGCACGGGCCGGTGGCAGTTCATGACGGCGAAGGTCACGGCGCTCATGCTGACGGCGCTGGCCGGCTTGGTCGTAGCCGCGGCCACGGTCGCGCTAAGCAGTCTCTTGATCGGGTTGTTCGGCCTGGAAGGTGACTCGCTGCAGGGCTCTGCTGAGTGGCTCGACGTCCCAATCAAGATCGGCACGCTGCTCTACAGCTTTCTCCCTTACACCATGCTGGCACTGCTCATGACAGCGTTGTTCTCGTCTACGGCGCTGGGCATCACCGCCTTTGTGGTCTACTACTTGATCGAGACCACGGCCTCGCCCATCCTCAACAACTTCGACTGGTTCCAGCGCATCTCAGAATACCTGCTTAGCCCCAACGCTACGGCCGTGCTCCAAGCGAGCTATGGAGAAGTTTCCATTTCGATCAACGGCAGCGGCGACGCGGCGCAGCCCGATTTGCTCCACGCCTTTCTCGTGCTTGCCGCCTACACGCTCGTCTTCGGCGCGTTGACCCTCTTGCTCTTCCAACGCCGCGACATCACCGGCGCGAAAGGCGGTTGAGCAGCAGAAACATTGACACCACGCGAAGCCAGCACCAGCGAATAGACAGCGGCACAATTCGATCCCACTCCGGTAGCGCAGGTTTGCAACCTGCGCTCCGCTGTCTCTTGGCCCCGCAAGCGGGAAGATGGGAATCTGCCACGTATCCACTCAGCCTTGGGATCAATGCCGCTGCGCTAGACCAGTTGGTTCGCGACACCCGACACGGTATGTCCCGATCTCTCCTCGCCCCTAACAGCCGGGGTTCGTTGCCTCAATGGACGAACCATGTCAATCAAGCCTTATAATGATAGGGAATCGATAGGTCTGGGAGTCAATAGAGCTCCCCCTAGAGGTCCATTGACGCAACGGCTTCCATAACGCCAACTCAAGAGATCCGGGCACGACCCTTGAGTAAAGGAAAACGATCGTTAAATGGTCAATTCACTTGAAGCCATTACGAGGCTGAAGGAAGAGCTGGATAGGCTGCGACCGCTGCCGTCAACCGTCCTTGCCCGAGTGGAGCAAAAGCTACGGCTTGAGGCAAATTACAACTCCAATGCCATCGAGGGCAATTCACTGACCCTCGGAGAGACCCGCAGCCTCATCCTCCACGGACTTACCGCCCACGGGAAGCCGCTGCGCGATCATCTGGACATCAAGGGACACGACAGCGCCGTGCAGGCAATTGAAGATGCGGTAAATGAAGACCACGAACTCAATGAGGTCTTCATTCGGAATCTTCACGTTGTGTTGCTAAAGGAACCCTACAAGACACAGGCAGAAACGCCGGACGGAATTCCGACAGAGCGTACGATTTCACCTGGCGAGTACAAGACCGAAACCAACAATGTCCAGACATCCACTGGCGAAGTCTTTTACTTCACGCCCCCAGAGCAAGTGAAACAGGCGATGGGTGACCTCATCGACTGGTATCGCGCCAGGGAGCGCGAGCGCGACCACCCGATTATCATCGCCGCCACCTTCCACTACCGGTTTGTGCGCATTCATCCCTTTGACGACGGCAACGGGCGCATGGCACGGCTCTTGATGAACATGATCCTCATCAAGCACGGCTTCACGGTAGCGATGATACGACGAGAGAGCCGAGACGACTATCTTGGATTGCTTGAACAAGCTGACAAGACGGAGGACCTTACTGAGTTCATCAACTATGTGGCAGGATGCTGTGAGTACGCACTCAATCTCTACCTAAGGGCCGCCCGCGACGAGTCAATTGACGATATCGAGGACATCGACAAAGAGATCGCGCTCTTTAGGCGATCCCATGCCAAAACCAAGATTCAAGGGATTTCTTCAAAGTCGTTTGTCAAGTCTGTCTTGAGTCCATTCTACGAATACTGTTCAGAAAAGGCTTGGAGCATTTCGGACGTATTCGGCAACGTGGATGTGACTATACGTGTTGATGGAACCGACACGGAAGACAAACCAATTCAGCCCCATTTATTCGGGATCAGGGAGGGTTCGCCTACACTTCAATCTTTGCTGGATTCAGAGAATGTCCCGGATGAATTGGGCTCAATCTCCACCGTTTTTTCGAGCGGTTTTTCACACTTCAGGCAGAGAGAAGGTAAGGGCATCAACTTGCGCGTCGAAAACAACACTGACGCGCACCGATGTAGATGGCAATTCTATAGCGAGGTATTGCGTGTCCAACGGAAGCACGAGGGCAGAGAAGTAGACGACCTCAAGAGACTATTCAACCAACTACTGCGAGAGATGATGAATTACCTTGACCACAGCCGTACATGATTGACTTTAAGAAGCCTCGCACATCTCTCGCCGGTTGAATGCCAATACATTTGTAAGAGAGCCGGATTCTTCAGAGCAACGCAGCACCGTTTAGGCACTTACAGATTCCATGGCAGGCAGACGCTATTCTATTCTCGTTTTGCAAAGTCTTCCGTGTGAACATTGATTCACAAAGAGACCAGTTTGGCTATCAGACACCATTTACACGATGTTCTCGCGGCAATTGCCGCGAGCCGGCTGACGCGCGGCGCGCTGGCGCTCGCTATCATTTTCCTAATCGGCTCCACCGGCTACGTGCTCATCGAGGGCTGGAGCTACTTTGACGCCGTCTACATGACGGTGCTCACCATGACGACCGTGGGGTACGACGAGGTGCGGCCGCTCTCGGAACTCGGCCGTGTATTCAATCTCTTCATCATGCTGGCCGGCGTCGGGTTGATGCTCTACATACTTACGGTCACCGTGCAGACCGTGGTAGAAGATGAAATACTCAGAGTGTCCGTGCGGAGGCGACGTATGAGAAAGAAGATCGATACCATCAAGGAGCACTTCATACTCTGCGGCTATGGCAGAGTGGGCCGCGAGGCCGCCACCGCGTTTTACGGGGAAGACGTGGACGTGGTCGTGGTAGATTTCGCAGAAGCTCCGGTAGAGATGGCGGTGGAAGACGGCCTACTCGCCCTGTGCAGGGATGCCACCCAGAACGAATCGCTCATCCAGGCCGGCATTGCGCGCGCCCGCGGTCTCATCGCCGCGACCGGCAGCGACAGCAACAATGTGCTCATCACACTCACCGCCAAGGCCATCAACCCCAATCTCACCATAGTCGCCCGCGCCGACGCGGTTGAGACCAGAGAGAAGCTCCGCTTGGCGGGCGCAGACCGGGTTGTCACCCCGTACAGTATTGGCGGACGGCGCATGGCGCTCTCGGCCGTCAGACCGCTCACTGCCGATTATTTTGACAACATCGTGGACCCCTCATGCACAGGTCCGCGGATTATTGAAATAGCCGTAATTGAGGGGTCTAACCTTGCGGGGTCAACCCTTGCCGAATTCGCGGCGGCGCACCAGGTGCAGGTGCTGGCGGTGAGCAAGCATGACGGCCGCCTGTTGCTCACACCAGCCGCGGGAACGGTCGTTGAACCGGGCGACAGCCTGGTGCTGGCCGGGCACGACGAGCAACTGCAACGTCTGGAAGGCCGCGCCTGAAGCGGGAAACGATAAAGCCTCACTCACATCCCCCCGCTTGGTAACGGTAGCGCACAGAAGTCTTTCCTCTCCTCACCGGCGGGGCAGACAAGCTTCTCGTAGCGGATGGTGTGAATCTTCCCTCCTTCTTGTTCTGTTAGTCTACGTGGCGGCCCTCCTTTGGAGACCATTGCATAACTACGGCCAAGGGAGAAGGAGGTACGCCCTCTGCTCGGGAGAGGGTCGGGGTGAGGGGAAATCTTGCCAATCCGGTTCCATTTCTCTGATAATCCTATACAAAATTGCATCCTACCGACAAAAACGTATCGGATTGTGGGAAAATCACCCTCACCCCCGTATCACGTACGGGGCAGGCTCTAGCCCTCTCCCGTCCAGGAGACCTTTGAACAAACCTCGCCGAGGCGAGAAAGTCCCCTCTCCCGGCGGGAGAGGGTTAGGGTGAGGGGGAATCCCCGCAATCCGGGCCATTTTCACCGACTTTGCACACTTTCGTATAGGTCTTAGAGGTAGATAAGGACAGTACAAGCAGTAATCCCCTCACCCCGGCCCTCTCCCGGCGGGAGAGGGTGTAATTCTTGCGCCGCTGGCCGAAGTTTCGCAAAGGTCTCCGTCCAGGGAGAGGGGACTTTCTCGCTCCGACAAGGGTTATGCAAAGGCCTCCTTTGGGGCTACAGAGTACGCCCATTCTTCAGGCATTTCCTGCCCGGGCACTCGTCCTGACGCGCCGGTGCCGGTGTGATAGCATTTCACTCACTACGAAATATCCAGAGACCTCCTAAATTCCAAAATCAGTAATTGTGACGGCAGCCTAGCGCAATTTCTGCAAGTGCCCGTGCGCGGCCCCGCGGGGGAGTGGCTTTTCTGCCCCTCACTAGAGTTGCAGGCAGCCCAGCCAGAGCCGTCGCACAGGCTCGAAATAGTCCTGCTTCCCATGAGTATCGCCAGCACGCTAACGTGAGCTACAGCTTCCAGACACTGCGTGGGGACATCTTTGGCGGCGTCACGGCGGCCGTGGTGGGTTTGCCGGTGGCACTGGCCTTTGGCGTAGCCTCCGGGCTCGGCGCGCTGGCGGGCATTTACGGCGCAATTGCCGTTGGCTTCTTCGCGGCCGTGTTTGGGGGAACGCGGTCGCAGATTTCCGGCCCCACCGGCCCCATGGCCGTCGCCATGGCGGTCATCGTCACCACCCACGCCGACAGCCTGGCCGAAGCCTTTACCATCGTCATCATGGCCGGCCTGATTCAGATCCTGCTGGGTGTGATGCGCATCGGCCGGTTCGTCGCCTTTACGCCGTACTCGGTAATCTCCGGCTTCATGTCCGGCATCGGCATTATCATCATGCTCTTGCAGACTCTGCCGTTCCTGGGCGCGCCCGGCGCATCAGGCGGGCCGATTGGTGTCGTCCGCGCCTTGCCGAACGCGCTAAGCAACGTGAACCTAAGCGCACTGGTCATTGCGTTCGTTACCCTTGTTGTCGGCGTGCTCTGGCCCCAGCAATTGCGGAGATATTTTCCACCCACATTGGCGGCTCTCGCCGCCGGTACACTCCTGGGTGTGCTGTGGCTGACGAATACGCCGGTGATTGGCGAAGTTCCCACCGGCCTGCCGCAAATAGAATTGCCCGTGTTCTCTTTATCCCTCTTGGTCAAGGCTATAGAACCCGCGCTCATTCTCGCGCTCCTCGGTTCCATTGACAGTCTCTTGACCTCCCTCATCGCCGATGCAATGACGCGCACCCGCCACAACCCAGACCGCGAATTGATTGGCCAAGGCATCGGCAACCTGGTAGCCGGCTTCATCGGCGGCTTGCCCGGCGCGGGGGCCACTTTGGGAACCGTAGTGAACATCCGCGCCGGCGGACAGACGCAAGTGTCGGGAGCCTTGCGGGCGGCAATCCTGCTGGCGCTCGTGTTGGGTCTCGGCAAGTACGTTGAGGCGATTCCCCACGCGGTGCTCGCCGGCATCCTGATGAAAGTCGGCTGGGACATCATCGATTGGCGATTCATCATGCGGATTCACCGGGTCCAGCGGGAACACCTGCTGGTCATGTTGATCACGCTGGCACTCACCGTTTTCGTTGACCTGGTCACGGCCGTAGCCATCGGCCTCATCGCCGCCGGCATGGCCGCCGCGCGTCAGTTCGAGCGTCTCGAGCTCGACAGAGTGGTCTCCGTGCCGTTGCTGGACCAGAGCTTCCTCGGGAGTGAGGAAAGCGAAGAAGAAGCGGATACGTTCTCCGCCCGGGTTGGCTTGGTGGCGCTGAGAGGCAGTTTTTCCGTTGCTTCCTCGAATAAGCTAATCAACACCATCAGCGTGGACATCCGGGACCACGAGGTGGTGATACTCGATTTCTCCGAGACCGTCTACATTGACGATAGCGCTGCTTTGGTCGTCGAGCAGATGATCGATAGCGCCAGCGCAGAAGACACCGCATGCATTGTCATGGGCCTCACCGGCCCGCCCGCCGCCTCCCTGCACGCGCTTAACGTGCTCGACCGCGTACCTGCCGATCAATTTGCTAAGAACCTCGACGAGGCGAAGCAATTCGCGCAACGGCTCTTGGACAGGTAGCACTTCGTTTCGCTGCCCGGGGCGCCGGTTGGTTGCAATCTCTACGTTTCGAGCGGGCGTTCTGGAGTCTCGGGATGGGACCGCCTCGGCCACGGCCCATTCAGGCAAGGGCGTGAGTCTTCGCGCAGAGTACTGGCGTTGCGTAGAGTATTTGCGTTGCAGACCCTAGCGGCCGACGCCTAGCTTGTGTACGGGCGCTGATGTAGCTACCATTGGGACAATTGGCAAGCCCTTTCGAAGTTTCATCAAGTCATTGCGCCTCGCAACGCATTCCTCCAGTGCCAGAGACCAGCCTAATCGTAGACAGCGGGATACACACCGAGGCACGGCTGGCGCTCGCCGACAGCGCCTTAGCACAAGAAGCATACGACAGGCTGATGACAATGACGGCGGAAGACGCCACCGGCGCCCTCTACTTGGGCGGCGGCACGGGTACGGCAGCGCCGCTATCGAGACCACCGGCTACGACGCAACGCAAGATACGTTTGCCAGTCTCCAGGGCCTGGCATCCGTTACCACAAAGGTGAGCGCGAACGTCGGTATGATCGTGGTGCTGGCAAGCGGCGAATGGCGCACTGTTGACATCTAGTGTCATGCCGAGCAATAGCGAGGAATTGGAAGCCTTTGCGCGGGATTCTCTATCGCAGCACTCCTCAGCGTGATAGAACAGTCCATTGCCAAGTACGATCTTTTCGTACGTGACCGCTTGTTTCCCCGCGTAGCAACAGACACTGGCGCCGTGTGAAAATGGATTCCCGCGTGCGCGGGAACGACGAATTAGTGTCAGCACACCCTAGTGGAAAAGTGAGCTACGAATTAGCAGTTTAGCCATAGCGCGCGCTGCGATGCGGAACTCGCTCATTGGATTCACTACCATGAGTCAAGAGGCGTCCACTGATATACTAATTCCGTCGCGAGGCGGCTTGGGCATGGCGGCCTGACTCTTCCCAGGATACGTACGCCACGCCGCACACTGAGGATCGCTACCCTCCCTTACTTTGGATGGCGTCGCGTTGCATTTTCGACAACAATATATGCGATATTCTCTCTGAATACAGCAGAGCGGAAGAGACCAAGTGAGCCGCCCCGGTCGCGCGAAACCCAACGGATCTGTGGCAAAACGAGCGACAGGCGCATTCAAATCATCTGCTTGAGGTTGGCATGTCTACTCAGAAGAAACCGTTCACTCTGTCCAAATTTAGCCTTAACCGCAATACCACCCAGATAAATCTTTGCATGCTGCTGCTTATCCTGCTGGCAATTCTGGGCATAGTTTTGACCAACCACTCTTTCAATAGTGTTGCCGAGAGTCAGAGAAGCCTGTTGGAGGCCAACGAGCAAAGGACGCAGGCGCCAACTGCCGACGACAACGCGCCGGACGCGAATGCCAACGCGCCTCGCACAGACGTAAGCGCCGCAACCGATGACGCGCTGGCTGAAGCGGCACAGGCGATCGCAACGGGACGAACGCGGCTGCTCATAGTTGGCGCTATTTCGCTGGCGTTGTTGCTATTCACCACGTTCGTCTTGATACGCATTGGGATACGTTCGGTGGCATTGGAAATCTGGATACGCCGCATGGGCGCAGGCGATCTGGACTACCGAGTCGAGCCAACGGGCCGCGATGAAATCACCGAATTGACATTCGCGCTCGAGGAACTAAGAAATCGCTCTGTCAAGGCCATGCAGTTGGACCTTGTCACGAAACTCGCCGATGATCTTCAGTCAAAGAATGAGGAACTCGAGAAAGTACTAGGCGAGCTGCAGCAAGCGCAGGATCAAATCCTCATGCGACAGAAGCTCGCAGAACTGGGCGAGTTGACCGCCGGCGTCGCGCACGAAATCAGAAACCCCTTGAACTTCATGAAGAACTTCTCCGAAGCGTCGGAGGAACTGCTCGCCGACCTGAAGGAGACTCTCAACGAAACTGCGGACGAACTGAACGCAGATTCGCACGCGCTCATAGACGACATTTCCAACGACCTCGCAAGCAACCTGGAACGCATTCGCTCCCACGGCGACCGCGCAGACCGCATCGTCCGCGATATGCTGATGCTTGGACTGGGCGGCGGCAGTACCCAGGCCGTCGACCTAAACGAGCTGCTTAGTAATCGCGCCCAACTCGCCTACTACAACGCGCGTGCACTCGACCCAGACTTTCACTTGGACCTGCGCGAGGAGTTCGATCCAAACGCGGGCACAATTCTGGCTGTCCCCGATAGTCTCGGCCGCGTGTTCTTGAATATAGTCGGCAATGCCTGCTACGCGACCGCTGAAAAACACCGCATGCTGCTTGGAAAAGGCGACACGCAGTATGTCCCCTCCATTTGGCTAAGTACCGAACGCAAAGAGAATGCGATAGAGATACGAATTCGGGATAACGGCGTCGGCGTGCCGCCCGAAACACTTGAAAAGATGTTTAACCCGTTTTTCACTACTAAATCATCAGAAAAAGGGACGGGACTGGGACTGAGCATTTCAAGCGATATTGTGCGGGAGCACGGGGGAACCATTACACCTGAGTCGGTGCAGGGCGAGTACCTGGAAATGAAAATCACGCTCCCGGCGTAACGCAAATACCCAACGTGAAGACCATTGGACGAAGGTGACCGGCCCGCGAACTCTGCGCCCGGTGGTCCTACTTCTCGCAATCGGACGGGAAAGTGGATATACGCATTCGAGAGGCCGTTTCGATAGATGCCGGCGCCATCGCACGGGTCCACGTGGACACGTGGCGGACCACGTATGCAGGCATTCTGTCCGCCGAATTCTTGGCCGGCCTCTCGTATGCGGGAAGAGAGCAAATGTGGAAGCAAGCTCTCACGGCAGACCGGCCGGCTACGTGCATGCTTGTTGCTGAAACCGCTGGTGGGCAGGTAGTTGGCTTCGCCTTTGGCGCCCCGGAGCGGGCAGGCAATCCGCACTTCCGTGGCGAACTCTTCGCCATCTATGTGCTAGCAGATCAGCAGCGCAAGGGCATTGGTCGTCGCCTCTTCATTGCAATGGTCCAGCACTTTCGCAGCGGGGGCATAGAATCGATGCTGCTCTGGGTACTCAAGGACAACCATCCCGCCCGCAAATTCTACGAAATGCTGGGAGGAGAGTATGTTGAAGAGAAGACCATCACGATTGGCGGCACGGATCTTGTAGAGGTAGCCTACGGCTGGAGGGACCTTACCGGCCTAGCTGTGCGGTAAGAGATAGTTCCATGTGTCGTGCCGAGTTCGCGACTAGGACGCGATTTACCGCTAGGTACAGGAACGGCAGGCTCCAATGGGCCACATCAAGAAGAGTCCGACGCGAAGGTCAAGACTGTAGCCCCTCGTCCGCGGCAAGACCGGGTTCTGGCGCGACGTTTTCTAGAGGTTCAAGTACCACAATAGCTGGACTTCGCCGGGAAACTCTGGATATGCTTCGGCATTTACCGCCCACAGGTAGCAGCCCTGCTTGGCATAGAACTTGCACGCCCCCACGTTGATGTTCTGGGTTTCGATCTTGAGTTGCCGGCAGCCTTTGGCACGCGCCCGCGCGGCGGCGTGGTCAAAGAGCCGTTTCCCAATGCCTTCTCGGCGGCGGCCCGGACGTACGCGCAGGTCCCAGAGCACCGCCAGATCGTCGCGCCCCTCCAGCATGTCTACACCAGGGGTGTTCCAAGCGACCACGGCCCCGCCAAGCCGCGTTGAATCCTCAATGGCTGCCAAGACTACCCAGTGCGAGATATCCCAGCGCTGCAGCCACCGCAGCGGCCGTTCACTGCCTTCATCGTAGTCCTTGACGTAGGGAGCTTCCACTTGCTCCTCAGTGAGCCGCCAACCGCCTTGGCCCTGAGCAATGGCATCGACTCGGTACTTGGAATCGACGGTGAACGAAATGGGTATCTCGCCATAACCGCGTAACTGCTCGACGGACTGTTCGACAATCTGAATGGGCATGGCTTAGCAACCGTTAGTAAGCTCTGAAACTCAGGCAAGAGTTGTGGGAATTGTTAGTGTCAGGCATTTCGATGACAGAGTGAGAATGTGCAACTGCAAGCAGTGATGGCTCCCCATCGGCTGCTTTGCCCATTTGGCAGTTCTCTCACGAGCAACGGCAGCGTAGACAGCAAAGACGAACTGGGTAAGCGGCACGAGAATCGTCACTCCGGCGCATGCCGGAGTCTAGGGGGTGCAGCGAAGATGGATTCCCGCGTGCGCGGGACTGACGGAACTGAACGTCTTTGACACTCCATGGCACTAACCGGATTGACGAATCTATCATCGAATTAGTCAATACTTATAGGAATGCCGACGCTTCCTGCCCAGAGCGGACAAGGCATACGTCTTTAGCGCGAGCCTCTAGCGCGAGCCCTCTACCTGCACCGTAATAATGTCCAACCTGTGATACTTCTGGTGCCGCACGGAGGACGCATAGTGCCAGAGCAGGCGGAACGACACCTCGCGCTCGTCAGGAACGGGCGGCAAATCGTTCAAGTGCGCCAGGTAGTCCTCCACGTTCTCACCCTCCAATGACGTCACGAATTCCAGCTCTGCCGATCCACCCTCCATGCGGGCGTTGACTGTCAAGTGGCGGGCCTCACTGTTGGCGGCATCCCCACCGCTCTCTTGCAGCAGGATTGCGAGCGTCTCTTCGCCCGCAGAGGTCAGCCGTTCCGTCGAAGCGTCGTTCCATCCGCGTTTCCCCGCAAACGCCAGCAGGAACTGCTCAATCCTGGGCAGCGCGCCGCTCTCTAAAGCCACCTGCAGTCGTCTGCGCCGCGGGCGGGTGAGCTCGATGAACACCATCACAATGATCGCCACGATAGCGCCGGCGGTCATGCCGTTGCTCAGCAGCACGCCCAAGAAGCCATCACCCAGCAAATCCGGGAAGATCCATCCGCTTTGGAAACCCGCGCCAACCCAAAATGACAGACCGACAACGACAGCCTTGCGGTGGTCCATGCCGTCCTGGATGACAATTCTCATGCCCTGCACGAAGAGCAATATGACGAGCACCGTGATATACGCAGCCGCCACGGGAGCGGGAATAGCAATCAGCAGGGCGGCAACTTTGGGAAAGAACGCAAGTATAACGAATATGACACCGATTATGACACCCACGCGGCGCGCGGCGACCCCGGTAACCTCTGCAAGCGAGATGCTGGATGAATAGGTAGTATTCGGCACGGTTGCCAGTATGCCGGAAAGCAAATTGCCCACGCCGTCGGCATTCAGCGCGCCCTGGACGACGCGAAAGTCCGTAGCGCGCGGGTTGCGGCGGGATACTCTTTGGATTGCCACGCCATCGCCGATGGTCTCGATAGCCCCAACCAAGGTAACCACGATGAACGCGGGCAGGAGCGCCCAAAACTCGATGCCGGGCGTTACGTCAAACCCGGGCCAGCCGTCAAATGGTATGCCGATCCATGGCGCATCCAGCACTTGCTGGAATTCGTAGATGCCATAGGGAATAGACACGAGACAGCCCGCCGCAATGGCAATGATTGGCGACCACAGCCGCCAGGCCGGCGGCGCGCGCACCACCAGCGCCGCCACGATAACCAGCGTGACCAGGGCCGTCACCGGGGCCGCCGCCTGCGACGACCCTTCGGGCACGTCATTGAGTGAATCGAAGATAATCGGCATCACCGTGGCCGCGATCAGCATGATTACGGTGCCGGTGACTATCGGCGTGAAGATGCGGCGCAGCAACGAGAGGCGCGCCGCCAAAAGAAACTGGATAAGCGACGAGATGACAATGAGGCTCGCCATCGTCGCCGGGCCGGCGAGCTTGAGCGCCGCGACGCAAACGGCTATGAAAGCCCCGGACGTACCCATCATCAACACGTGTCCCGAGCCAAACCGACCGACGCGCACCGCTTGGAGTATCGTCGTCGACCCGCTCACGAGTAACGCCGCAAAGACGGCCCAGGCCATGAAGCCTTCAGACTGCCCGGCAATCCGCGACACGATAACGACGGTCAAAACTACCGGCGCCAGGATCAAGATAGCAGCCTGAATGCCGGAGCCAATGGTAACTAAGCGGGGCGGGTTCTCGTCCGGTTCATAGCGGACGTTATCGTTGACGTTGACTGCAGCCATGCTTCACACCTCGCTCCATATTACCCAACGCCCACTGCTGCGATGGGCCTAAGAGTTATGTACCGCGAACTTCTCACTGGGAGACATCTATATGGTGAGCCGTTCGAGCGACCCACATGGTCCTTCAAGGGATCTCACGAATTCGGCAAACCGGCTCGGCAAGATCGTATCCTCCGAATCTCTCCCAACTAGAGACCCTTGCGTAACTTCAGCCAGCGGCGCAAGAATTACTCCCTCTCCCGGCGGAGACCTTTGCGTAACCTCAGCCAGCGGCGCAAGAATTACTCCCTCTCCCGGCGGAGACCTTTGCGTAACCTCAGCCAGCGGCGCAAGAATTACTCCCTCTCCCGGCGGAGACCTTTGCGTAACCTCAGCCAGCGGCGCAAGAATTACTCCCTCTCCCGGCGGAGACCTTTGCGTAACCTCAGCCAGCGGCGCAAGAATTACTCCCTCTCCCGGCGGAGACCTTTGCGTAACCTCAGCCAGCGGCGCAAGAATTACTCCCTCTCCCGGCGGAGACCTTTGCGTAACCTCAGCCAGCGGCGCAAGAATTACTCCCTCTCCCGGCGGGAGAGGGGACTTTCTCGCCTCGGCAAGGGTTATGCAAAGGTCTCCAACTAGGTCGGGAATACCGTGCCGCGCACTGCTGCACACGTTCACGCACCTCCTCGCCTATGAAGAGGCCTAAAGAAACCTTCGCCCCGTTTTGCAAATGACCGTGAATTGTAGTTCACATGACGTCAGAACCCATCCCAACCGGGCAAGGCCGCTGCCTGCCGGACCCATTCGGCCATTTGCTCTTCGTCGAATTCGCCCGCGTAGATGTCGATCCAGCGCGCATCCTTGTCTTTCCCTGAGCCGGGTGGAACGGGTTCCAGCGACGCACCATGCAAGAAAGTCACCTTGACGTAACGGGTAAAGACGTGATAGCTCAGGAACCAGCCTCGGCTCCCGATCCCATAGAAGGGTGAGTTCCAGCGCACGGCTTTGCGCACGTCGGGCGCCTCGCGCGCGATGAGCGCATCGAGGCGGCGTCCCAATTCGCTCTTCCAGCCCGGCATGGCCGCGATATAGGCCTGCACGGGAGCGTCGCCGTCGGCCTTCGCGATCTGGGGATTGCCACCCGAGAGGAGGACCGGCTTCGTGCCGGCCTGCGTTACCGCGGCCTTCTCTGCGACCTTCGTTGAATTCTTTGACGCCTTATCGTCCATCGCGCCCACTCCACGCGGTTGAATTGGTCGGAATAGAATCTGAAAGTCATCGCTTGGTGGGCGTGACAGGACTCGAACCTGTGACCTCACGGATGTGAACCGTGCGCTCTAACCAACTGAGCTACACGCCCTTAACGTCAATGAAGCCTCGCAGGCTTCATTCGGTATCAAACCACCTGTCTTTCCCCTCTGGCAACATTGACAGATTTCCGTAAGTATAGGGCGGATTTTCCGCCTCTGTCAAGCGACCAAGCGCTTACAAACTACGCTGTCGATTTGCCAACCGTAGATCCTATGAAAATGCTTAACAATTCGAGTGATTCAGTGAAAAGGGTCTAGGCGCGTACTCCATTTCGACTTAAGATTAACTTGCAAGGAGAAGTTCCGGCCGGCTTCGCCCTGAACGAACACCACACGCTGCGGCCGAAAGTTACCGCAAACAGGAGGAATCTCATGCGGCGCTTCACTCGTACACCCTACTACCGCGGACCAGACGATCCTGAGCGAGATGAACTTAGAGGTACCTTGCGGCTAGGCGAGACCGTCGTCATCGAGACCGTCGGCGGCCACGACCAAGACCTGAAGATCGAGGGCGATCTCAAACCCGGCGCAGTGATGGAAGTCGGCACGCCCCGCTATTCGCGGCCGGGCGGACCGTTCTACATCGAAGGCATCGCGCCCGGCGACTGGGTGTCAATCGAAATCCTGGATATGGAGTCGGGCCCCTACGGCTTCTACCGCAACGGCGGCCCTATCTGGGGCAGCGTGCGCCTCATCGCCCCGGTGCGCGACGGGCTCGTGCACTTTCCGCCGGACTTTGTGGTGCCCGTGCGCCCGATGGTGGGCGTGGTGATGCTGGAGTCCGTGGACCCGTATGAGATCGACCACGGCGGCAACATGGACTTCAACTCAACGCGCCCCGGCAGCACCGTGCATATTCGCGCCCAGAAGCCCGGCGGCCTGCTGACGCTGGCCGACGCCCATGCGCGCATGTCCGACGGCGAACTCACCGGCACCGGCGTGGAAATCGACACGGCCGTGACCGTTCGCGTTGACCGCTCGCCGGGCTTCTCAACGTCCGGCCCGGTGGTCGAGACGACGAACGTCGCCGAGGCTGCCGAGGAATACCTCACCGCCGGTCAGGGCCGCACCTGGACGGATGCCGTACGCGCGGCGTGGTCCGACATGGTGGGCCTCATCGCCGACCGCTACGACACGACTACGGAACACGCGAACCTCATCGTCGGCACCATCGGCGACGCCCGCCCCGGCTACTCCGCCGGCGACATGAACCACCGCGGCCGGCCGACAGAGAGCGCGTACGTGACCTGCCAGATCGCGGTGACGAAAGAGCTGCGGCGTACGGGTAAGCCGTATCGGGCATAGACGAGCAGTCTTTCAATATCGACAAAGCGCTTCTTCCGCAATAGTCGCTCTAGCCATGCGCTAGCGAGTGCTGCGGACTAGCGCCTCGGCCGATCGCCGTACTTTTGCCGGGACTGCCGCCCGGACCGCAAGGGTTTGCCTCGCGCGGGGACAGCCTGAGCCCTCCGGGTGGTGCCACGCAGCGCCCAGCCCAGCACCGCTACCACCACAACTATGAGGAGCGCGAGACTCAGCCACGCCGGAATTACATCCTGCAACGGGCTTGCCGCGGGCGTAGGCGCGTCGGCCACGGCAGCCGGCGAGCGTGTCCGCTCGATCCGGTCGCCGGATTGTTGATAGGGCTCGATTGTTCCCGGCACAGGCACTTGGCCCTCGCCAAGTTCGTCAATGTCTGCCTGCGCCAACTCCAAGGGCCGTGTGCGGCTGCAAGGGTGCGTGGTTTCACCGTCGTAGGAGTAGACCAGCCATTCTTGTCCCAGATAGAACTCCACCCCGCAACTGCCGCTCCACCATGCCGTTTCGATAAACATGGTGGCATAGGCCTGGCCTTTCCAGACTGAGTAGACTTCAAACTCTACCAAGATGTACCCGCTGAGCAGAGCGGGCTGTCTCTCCGTACCACCGCCATCACTTACGTGCACGACTTTACCGGAGAACACTTTTGAACTCTGCGCCAATGCCACGGACGGGGAGGGCGTATCGCCGCACGAGCAAGCATTTGCCACCCCTGTTGAAATGAGGAAACAGAGGCCGGTCAAGAGCACGGCTAAGGTAACACGCAACGCGCGATAAGCTTTCATCGTCTCCAATAGTATCCTCTATCGTACGCGGACCGAGCACGATATGGAGCTCCGGCAGCAGTGGAAGCGGAGGATATTCTAGCCCCGAACGCGGTCATTCCAGCCGCAGTCAAGTCGCTGCTCCCGCAAATCGTCCCACCGGAAACCTGCGGCCCTAGCGGTCGCAGCAGTCCTGAATTATATGGTTCTCGCGAATTGAGACATGCCGGATCCCGAATCGCGGTCAACTTGCTTTGATGAAGTCGGCGGCCTTCTCCGCCATGGCAATCACCGTATGGTTGAGGTTCGCCCGTACCGTATCGGGCATGATCGAGGCGTCGCAGATGCGGAGTCCCGCGACGCCGTGTACCTTGCCGTATTGGTCCACCACAGCCATTGGGTCGCTGGCGGGCCCCATTTTGCACGTGCTCGATACGTGGTGGGCAGTTACCACCTCGCGCTTCATCCAGGAGTCCAGGGCATCGTCGTCATCCAAGACTTCGTCTGAGGGCGCGATCCGCTCAGCGATTATCTCACCGAAGGCCGCATGCGTGAACAGATCGGCGCACGTCCTGATGCTCTCGCGGAGCCGCGAGCGGTCAAAGGGGTCGTCCAGCAGATTGAAGTCGAGATATGGCTGCTGCCGCGGATCGTCGGATTGGAGTCGGAGTTCGCCCTGGCTCATGGCCAAGTAGAGGCACTGGCTCACCCCGATGCCTATCGGAATCAGATGGTCCGCGCCCCGCAAGGGCCGTTCCGCCGCGTAGTTGCCCATGTAGATCACCAGGTCGTTCTTGAAGGGCGAGCCCGAGGCCGTATACCGCAGCGTGACCATGCCGGTAGCGACCTGATCGGTGTACAAGCGAAAGCCCGCGCGCGTGCGCCAGGCCATGGGCACGTCCGGGTGGTCGCGGAGATTGCGGCCGACGCCGGGTAGGTCTTGCACGACGGGAATTTCAAACTGTCGGGATTGCGCCGCCGGTCCTATGCCCGACAGCGCCAGGATATGCGGCGAGCCGATGGCGCCGGCGCAGAGGATGATCTCGTCGCCATAGACGTCAAACGCTTCATTCCCGCTGATAGCGCACACGCCTGCCGCGCGCTTGTCCTCGCAGATGATGCGGTGGACGAGGCAGCGGGGTCGAATAGTCAACCCCGGACGAGCACGCGCGGGATCAAGGTAGGCGAAGGCTGTGCTCACCCGCGTGCGGCCCGCAATGTTGAACGCCAGCGGACCTACGCCCGTGGCATGGGGCAGATTGTGGTCGGGGCAGTCGGGGAAACCGGCGTCGCGGCACGCCTGATAGAACGCGTGCTGTTGGGGTCCCCATTCGCCGGGCCGATACCGGTGAAAGAACATGGGACCGTCAGCGCCGTGAAGCTCGCTCTGGAAGTCCGCGTCCGCTTCCAGTTTCTTCATGTAGGGCAAGACTTTGGCGAACGTCCACTCTGTGTTGCCCCACGACGCCCACCGCTCGAAGTCTTCCGGCATTGCCCGCAAGAACTGCGCGTCGTTGACGGCGCTCGAACCGCCGGTGACCTTGCCGCGCGGTACTTCTATCTCGGCCTCATCCGTCGCCCGGGCGCGAAATTTCCAAATATGTTCGGTCTCCCAGAGACTTTCGTCAACCCCGAAAACGTACTGTAACAGGTGCGGCATCCGCCGCTGCGAGGGAAAGTCCGCTCCGGCTTCGAGCAGCAGCACCGACCGGTGCGGGTCTTCAGTCAAGCGGGCCGCCAAGACCGCGCCTGCCGAACCCGCCCCGACGATTATGTGATCGTATCTCTTGCTCATGGTGGAATGACGGTCGCGTGCAAGCGTTTCTGTCCGGCGGCATAGTCCAAGCGGGCGGTAAAGGTAGCGGTCGCCGCTCGCGGGAGTGCCGTATCCTAAACGCGAGAAACCTATCTGGCCTTCCGCTTCATCCAGGCAGAACCGATACTGCGCGTCGTCCGATTTTCAGCGCAGCTAAGCACGCAGTTCCAAGCGCGGCTGCAGGAGACGTTCCGGCACGTTGGTTTCATGCATGAATTCAACCAGGAAACGATGAATCTCTTTGGCATCGTCTCGGTGCGTTCCGATTACGTTCTTAAGCTGATTTGGATCGGAATGCAGATTGTATAATTCCGATAGACTGGCTTGCGGACTATAGAGCAGGCTCCATTCTCCCGCCGTGATGGTGGTCACCGGGTAGTCCGAAAGGGTACGGAGCAAGCTGTCGACAGACTGAACCGGATCGCCAGGGTTGGCAAAGGGAATACTGCTGACTACGTAGTCCCGTCCCGGCAAAGCAGTATCGCGCATGCCGGACACGAGAGACCTGCCTTGCACGTAGGCCGGAATTTCTATGCCCAACAGTTCGAGTACTGTCGGCATGACGTCGACCGCGGAACTGAGTCCTTTGTATGTTCCCGGGCTGATGCCGGGCACGCAAACCAGCAGCGGCAAATGAACAAGCTCCTCGTAGAGGGGAGAATGAGTCCACATCGATCCCGGCTCGCCATAGGGTCGCAGGCTCCCGTCCGGGTATTTATCCGCGTTCATCTTGCCGAAAAGGCCGCCATGCTCCCCAAAGCAGAAGCCGTGGTCTGTCGTGAAGATGATGGCAGTCGTGTCCGTCAAGCCCATGTTCTCGACGGACTTCAGCAAGAATCCCAGCCACGTGTCGACCATGGTGACTTCACCGCAATAGGTGGCGTGGCCTTTGCGGACCTGCTCTGCGGTGTACCCGGGGGCGTCATGCCAGTTGCCGTACAAGGGGAGCACCAACTCGCCGTCGTAGCCGGGCCAATAGAGCTCTGTATAGTACGCCGGCGCATCCCAAGGTTCATGCGGGTCCCAGGTGTCGATGTAAAGAAAGAAGTCCTCTTTGTAGTGTCGTTCCAACCACTGCATGGCGGTCATGAACGTCCGTGGGGCATTCCGGTCCGATTCGTTGCGCCAAGCCGCGCGGACGTCGAGGGCTTCGTTGTGATAGCCGGGCTGAGGGATGAGGGACCACATTGTGTCCTGGCCCCTGTTCATGAAGAAGGACTGAAACCCCCGGTCGTAGTTCATGCCGTCCCTGAGATAGTAGGGGGTATCCACCGATGCCGCCGTATGATAGCCGTGATCCGCCAGCACCTCCGCGATGGTGTTCACCCCCGCCGGCAGGGGCTCCCATCCCATGAAAGACATCGTCCAGCGCCCCGTATGATGGTCTGCGCGCGTAGGCATGGTCGGGAAGCCGGCAGCATAGTGGCCGTCGAACCTGACCGACCCGGCCGCCAGCGCATCCAGAGCAGGCGTGCGAATTTTAGGATTGCCGTAAGCGCCTACGTGGTCCCTGCGGAAGGTGTCAGCAACTATCCAAATGACATTCATCTTGGCCGCTCCCTTGACGTGCTCCCGCCAAATGTACCACAGGCCGCGAGAAACCGGCAGCCACCGCTTCCGTCTGATTCCAGTTCTCACGCGCCTGCTTCGGCCCAAGCCCAACCGGACTGAACGAACGGGACGATCTCTGTGGCGTAGCCCTGCACATGGAGGCGGCCGGCGAGCGCATGGGCGGTGTCCTTGTCTCCACACACGGCAAAGACAGTCGGGCCGCTGCCGGAGACGTGGGCGTGTGGGGCGCCGGCCTGCGTGAGGGCGTTCTGCGCCGCGGAGACTTCCGGTTCCAGAACGCGGGCGGGCCTTGCCAGCGCATTGTGCCAGCGGGATTGCGGTGAGAGCGCACCGCGCTGCGCTGCCGCTGCGGTGTCTGCCGTCGCGATGCCTGAGGTGTAGTCCGCTGGGGTTACGGCCCCGTAGACCGCTGCCGTGCTGAGGGTCCTCGGCAACAGCACGAGCACGATCCAGTGCCGTGGCAGCGGCGGCAGCGGCGTGATTCGCTCGCCCCGGCCGGTGGCCAGCGCCGTGCCGCCGGTGAGAAAGAACGGCACGTCCGACCCCAGCGTCGCTCCTAGTTGCTGAAGCTCCGCGAGGCAAAGTTGCAGGCCCCACAGCCGGTTCAGAGCGATGATGGTTCCTGCCGCGTCGCTGCTGCCGCCGCCCAAACCGGCCGCAACCGGTATGCGTTTCTCTAGCTGGAGCGCAGCCCCGCGCCGCACACCGTACTCCGCTTGCAATAGCCGTGCGGCGCGGTAGACGAGGTTGTCCGGCGTTGCCAAGGCTGCGTCGGAACACGCAAAGGAGAGTTCAGCCGCCGGTGAGACCTCCAGCCGGTCCGCCAGCCCGATGGTCTGCATCACCGAGCGCACTTCGTGGTAGCCGTCGGCACGCTTGCCGAGAATCTCAAGGGTCAGGTTGATTTTCGCGTAGCAGTGGACAACCACCGGAGTCCCAATCTTTGACATGCTTACTCCACCATCTTAAATCAATACAGGGATGGCCGAAACTCTGCCATCCCTGTGGTTAATTGCCTATCAATGTAGGCGGGCCTTACCAATGGTGTTGTTTGCACGAACATACGTTTGCCTGGAGCTTGCCCAACCCGAGCAAGAAGAGGGTTCGAAAGGCAGTTCATGCTTCGACGGGCTCAGCACCAACGGGAACTGCGCGCTTCGTCAAGCTCGGTACCTACGAGATCTACGCACTGCGACGGGCTCTGCACCAACAGGATCTGCGTGCTTCAAACAGCTCAGTACGAGCAGTCCGCTTGCGGTTCGCGAACATCCTCAGCATGGCAGGGAGCTGTCCGGTCTGCCGTCTATCTTAAAGTCTCCAAGTACGCCACCAAGTGGGCGGCCTCTTCGGGATTGAGCGGCTGGGGCGACATGGGGGTGCCGGGCTTGACGAGTTGTGGATTTGTAATCCAGCGCCACTTATTCTCCGGTGTATTTTCAAGGCTTCCCGCCAGCATCGGGCGCCTTGCCCGGTTGCCGATGCCGTCCAGCGCGGGACCGGTTGTGCCGCCTTCGCCCCTGACCTGATGGCAGGCGATACATCCCTTGCTAATGAATAGTTCCTGACCCAATTTCGCGTCGCCCTGGCTGAGTACGCCCGGCGGCACCGTGGGCAGCGGTTTGGCGGGTGTGCGCGGAACTATGATGGCAGTAGGCCGCGGTGATGGCGTCGGCCCGGGTGTGGCCGATTCACTTCCTGAACTTTGCGCGGATGTCGGTGTGGGCGCCGGGCTCGTCGCTGCGGGCGCCGCCGTCGCGGGCACTGGCGTTGGCGCTGATTCCGATCTATCCCACGGAAAGCAAGCCGCAAGTACCGTTGCCGCAAGCAAAGTTGCCGCGAGCGCTTTGAAATAGCGAGCGCCCCCACGCATCAAGCCTTGCTCCGTGTGCGCCGCGCCGTGTGCAACTCAGCCAACAGCCTGCCTTTGTCCTTACTTCAACGTCATGAGAAATGCCACCAGGTCGGCGGCCTCTTTCCCATCCATGCCCAATGGCGCCATCTCCGTGCCGGGCTTGATTTTCTGCGGAAATTGCACCCAACGCCAGATGTTCTCAGGTGTGTTCGCAATGTCTGCCGCCAGCATCGGGCGACTTGCGACATCGCCAATTCCCGCAAGCAAGGGGCCAACTTTGCCACCGGGACCATCCTCGGCGGTCTTATGGCACGCAACGCAGCCCTTATCCTGAAAGAGTTCTGCACCGCGCTCAGCGTCACCCTGGCTGAGATCGACATTTACCTCAATACTGTCTGGGTCAACCGGACCGGAAGGGGTGGGCACGCCATCTACTATTTCAGGCGTTGGCGTTGCTTCCTCTGGATCCCAACTCCAGGCTTCTCTTTCTTCACCACCACATCCAGTGATCAATGCCATCGAGAAAAAAATCGCGACGAGCGCCAAGGGAACGCGTAAACGCCATCGCATCAAGTGCCACTCCTTCTTGCGAAAATTTGTAACCAGTTACGACCAAATCGGTCCGGCGCGGGGTGTGACTTTCGCTTCACCCAAGCCACGACTCTAGCATAGCACCAAGCTGCTGTCATGTTTCCATTGCCGCCTATGCCGCGCATCATTTACCATGCGGGTAGCAGATACTAGGCGTATTGCAACTAGACATCTTGACCCCAGGTAGACGTGCCGTTACACGCGCCGCGAGCGCAGGAAAAGTCGTAGCTCTGCAGCGACGGAGAGCGGCGCGGGTGCGCAGGGCGAGGAAGTACTCACCTTCAGATTAGGGAGGTCTTTCAGCGAGACTATGTACCAACAGGTTCAGAAACAGTTCGGCCGCGCGGCTGACGCGTACACCACGAGCCCTGCCTTTGCGGAAGGCGAAGACTTGGTGTGGCTGGTGGAGCAGGCGGGGCCCAGGCTACACGCCCGCGCGCTTGACCTCGGCACCGGCGCGGGCCACGCCTCCTTTGCGCTGGCCCGCTGCGCGGGACACATCATCGGCCTCGACATCACGCCCCAAATGGTCCAGGCGGCAAGCCGCAATGCCGGCGAGCGCAACATAGCGCACTTTCGGGGAAGTGTCGGCAATGCGGAACACCTGCCGTTTCCCGATGAGAGTTTCTCCCTGGTCGTCTGCCGCTACACGGGACATCACTTTCACAACCCCGCGATCGTGGTGCGGGAAGTCGCCAGAGTGCTGACCGCAGACGGTCGCCTGCTGGTTGTGGACAATACCTCGCCGGAAGATCCCGCCGCAGACCGCTGGATCAACACCGTGGAAGTGCTGCGCGATCCCTCCCACGTGCGCGAATGGAGCCAAAGCGAGTGGGTACAGTTCTTTCAAGAGGCGGGGCTCAGCTTTGCCGTAACGCACACCTGGCTGAAGGTGCTCGAATTCGATGACTGGGTTGCCCGCCAGCAGACGCCGCCCGCGCAGGTGAAGGAGCTAAAGGCGCTGTTCGCCGCCGCGCCGCCGCCGCTGCGCGAGACGTTTGCAATCGAGTCACACAGCTTTGGTCTGCTCACCCGACTCATGGTCGGTCGGAAACAATGAAATAGTGCTCCCGGAAGCTTCAGCACGCGCAGGAGCGTCTCTGCGCGAACGAGCAGCGAAAATCTGAATTCCAAACGGAGAAAGTAGCGCTCATGGTACGTGTGGCGGTTATTGGGTGCGGCGCCATTTCGCAGGCGCACTTGCGCAGCTACGCGGCGAACGGACAGGCCCAGATCGTGGCCGTGGCCGATCCAATTCAGGCCGTGGCGGAGGCGCGTGCGCAGGAATACAACGCCAAAGCGTACAGTGACTACGAGGACATGCTGCGTTCTGAGGAACTGCATGCCGTCAGCATCTGCACACCGCCGCCCTCCCATCGAGAGATCACTGAGGCGGCTGCAGCCCGCGGTCTGCACGTGCTTTGTGAAAAGCCCTTGGCCATGAGCGTCGCGGAGGGCGAAGCCATGGTTGCCGCAGCCGGACGCGCCGAGGTCATCCTCATGACGGCATTCTGCAACCGCTTCTACACCCCCATCGCGAAAGCCAAGGAATGGATTGATGCCGGCAAGCTGGGGCCCCTGCACCATCTGCGTCTCCGCTTTGCCGGCGTTGAGCTCATGGCCGGCACCTGGCTGGGCGATCCGGCGCGAGGTGGCGGCATCCTGTGGGAATCCGGGCCGCACTACGTCGACCTCTTTCGGTACCTGGTGGGAGAGATGAAAGAAATCTACGCTAAGGGCGGGACGCTCGCTCAGGATATTCCCGGCACCGATACGGTCGCGTTCATGGCGGAGAGTGTGGACGGCGTGGTGGGCACCATGGAGGGGAGCTGGTCGTCGCCGCACACGGAGAAGTGCGTCGAAATCTACGGCGAACGCGGCGCCATCGTCATCGACTTCGTTACCGGCCGCAGCCGCTTCAGCCTGGACCACGTCACCGAGCGCGTGGAAACCGACATCGGCGGCCACGACCGCTTCTATCAGGAAGTCAGCCACTTCCTCGACTGCGTGGCAGGTAAAGCCGTGCCAATTGTCACAGGCGAGGACGGCGTGGAGGCGATGCGCCTCATCACGGCCGCGCGGGAGTCCATCGAGACGGGAATGCCGGTAACTGTGACGCAGGGATTGTAGAGAGCGAGGCGCCCACGAGAAACTCCATCGGCAGAATCAACGGCAAAGGAAGTGCGCTTAGTAAGCCCGCAGAACGAGCTGCATTTGCCGCTCAATGGCCGTCAAGAGAATGGGTGGGCATCAGCTAAATGAGGCCCTTAGCAACTCTATGAGAAGCACAAGAGCAATCCCATCTGAACTCCCTCTCCCCGTGGGAGAGGGCCGGGGTGAGGGGCAATCTTCGCCTTTCCGGTCCGCATTCACCCGTCCCAGAGATTCGTAAAGGTCTCCGTAAGGAAGTTTGCCAATGGCATCTCAACTGGAAATCCGCCGCAACTACGACCGCGAGTGCGTGAAGCTCAAGATCTGGTACGTGCACCGGTTGCTGCAGACCGCGCAGCGCCGCTTCGAGGAACTCATCACCACCCGGGTCGACATTTACCGGCGCACGCACCTCTGGGACGGCAAACACCATCCCGCGCAGGGCCACCCCGATCCCGAGTGGAACGTGCTGGTGGATGCGCTAAAGGAGCTATTTGACCAACACCGGGCCGACGAAACCACGCACGCACTAGAAGAAGCAGCCTATGCCCTGCTCCGACCCGCCATGGAGGAACGACTGGCCGGCGAACGCAAGGGCAACCTCTGGGAAGGCGCGGGACAGGTAATCCCGCCCACGCCCTACGGCAGCTTCAGCCGCGACTACGCGGAAGATGTCGTCCATATCCACTTCACGAACGTGCTGCAGCCAAAATCGCCTTTTTGGGACATGCCCGCGCTGACGCGGTCGCTGCTGAAACTCCTGGACGACCTGGAACAAGACCGGCCGGACATCCAGATAGTGCGGTGCGGCAGTTGGATCAACAATTTTCCCCCGTTTCGCTCGCTCTTCCCCCCGGAGTGGCATGAAAACAGCCGCGTCTCCGGCCCCGCCTTCACCTACGGCTGGTGGGGCCAGTTTATGACCCACACCGGCGACTTCCACTACCCAAACGCCAAACGCTTCCGCGCCACCGGCGAGTTCCCGTTCACCTGCCTCTCCTGCAGCGCAGACCGCAGTTCCGTTCGCGCGCATGTGGAGAAGCTTCTGGTGGGAATCCACGACTAGACGAACAAGAGAGCGCCTCAACACAGGCAAATATCGCCAACCAAACTTACCTAGGAAGACTCTATCGCGCCCAACAGTTCTTCCATCGCATGAAATAGCCTACGAAAAGAACGGGAGTTTCGGTATGCTAAGTCTAGGTCAATCCTCCGGCTGAGAGTTCCTTGATGAATTGTCTCCTTGTAAGCCTGCCCGGGGGGCATTTGGCCATTGAGCCAGTGTTTGGGCCTGGCGACATCTTCCACTTCACAATGTAGGACAGCGGTGCAAGCAATGCCATTTTGGCCTCTAATGGTATCTAAACTAGCCAAGAACCAAGACTCATACGACCGGTGGGCGCATACTACCTGAACGGGGCATCTTGCTCCGATGCTCTCGCAGCGCTGGTTGAGTTGTTGTGCCAGTGTCACCGGGCAGTCTTTGTCGGTATCCACTAGGACTAGAATTGCACCACAATTGGGTTTGTTCTGTGCATGTTGCAAGAACTTCTCCAGCTTGTTTATCAGCTTTTGACGTCCATTAGCCTTTACAACCTTACTCTTGCCTTGAGGCACAACTATGTCATACCGGTTGAATCTCTGCGAGAGTATTCTATTCAGCAGCTCTGGCAGCGCATCAACATCCCCATCGCCTTCAACCACCGGAATTATTGAAATCAAACTGCTACTCTCCTAGGGATACCGGCTGTAGTCCTTCCATGCTGTGCAGCTCTCCGGGAGAGAATAGATCCTCTTTCACCGACTTCAATTGGTGGTCGGCGATAGCGCCCACCTTGGTGGAGCCATCTTTGGCGGTCACCGCCCGTATGCTATCAATGGGCAACCTATCAATTAAATCGGGGCTATGGGTAGCTACTAATACCTGCCCTCTCAGCGCTGCTTCCTCCATCGTGTCAGATAGCACTGCCATCGCACCAGGGTGAATGGCCAACTCAGGCTCTTCCAAGCATGTCAATGAAGGAGAAGGTTCTTGAAACAGAGCCGCCAACATAGCTAGGAGGCGAATTGTGCCATCCGACTCATGAGACAAATCAAACCAAGAACTCTTATCATTACTGCCGTCCCTATCATGCTTTAGCTCCATAACATAGTAACTGCCAGCAGAAGTGACACGGATATCACTTACTCCAGGGACGGCAACTGACATTGCCTCTCTCAATTCTGGGAAGAAACGACTCTTTTTCTGAATCATGTCCCGCAAAATGGATGCTAGGTTCTCCCCGCCCACAGCCAGAGGATAGCTATCTGCCGCCTTCTGTGGCTCTCGCAATGAGTTGGGAAAGATATGGTATAGTCCAATCTTGGCCAACCTGTCCTTTGCAACAGTAAGGCTTTGCTGTAGTCGAAATCCAAGGCTCTCCTGGAGTGAACTCGAACTAGCCAACAAGAACGACAAGAGAGTTATTACTGGAGATGGTTCCGGCGAAATCAGTTGGAGGTCTCTACCACCAGACTTTGCAATGAGCTGGTTAATCATCTTGGCAGCACTAGTGGACTGTCCGCCTTCCTCGGCAAGTCTCACGTCACGTCTTAGTCTGGGTTTGGTAATGCGGCCATTGCTGATTACGATTTCCGACCGTTTGCTTTCCGACTCGATTGGAGGCAACCAAACGGTTTCATGCTTGACGCGATAGTCTCCGCCACGTCGCGCATGTAGGGCGAAAACATATTGTAACTTCCCTTCCGAAAACTCATACTCCAACCCAATCTCTGGGCCCGATATCTTACCCTCTGGTGATCTGCGGCCAACAGACTCTATACCTCCTCGTCGGTTCATCGCAGTCTCTAAACCGTCGCATGCCACATCACTCAAGAAGCCCAAGACGTCAAGTAAGTTGCTCTTACCTGAAGCATTGGGACCTACAAGTACTGTAAGCTGCCCCAACTCTAGCTCAGCATGCTCAATGCTGCGGAAATTCTTAGCCCACACCCTTGTTATTGGCGTCTGTAAGTTAGTCTCTTCCATATCTTACGTCCATTTCGTCGACACTTTTCTCTCTTGAGCAGTATAGCATTGGGCTAAGCGTCACCGCAGGTTGCTAGCCACTTTGCTGGGGAGTCTCCCAAGCCTGAATGACTGCCTGAAACGATGCTTCACTCATCCAGCTTCTGAATCAACGTGCTGTACTGGGCGAGATAGAAAATAGTGTAATGCTTCCTACATCCTTACTCATCCCGTCTTGTCTAGGGCTTTAGCAACCTATTCCCTTAGCATCTCACCGTGTTTCAAGCCCTAACACCTATCCTACCTTTGTCGCTCGAAGTGCATTACTCCGCTATTCAGTTTAGCTTTAGTGCAATTGCTTTGACCGAATTCAACCACCTTGAGTGAACAATACCGTCCCTGCCTGGTGCTCCCTTTATGTACGGAGTTGCTCGTACCGCATTCCTCCAATGACTACTTCAGCCCTCTACTTGCCGGATTGACGGGAATCTGCTAAAGTAGCAGGCAAAATGGGTTTCGTACGCATCCTCAGAGAGGAGCATGTCATGCGAATTCTAACCTGGAAGCGAGCAATTTTGCTCGCGGTGCTGGCGCTGTTGGCATCCCTCGTCATCGCGTGTGGCGGTGACGGCACGGACGAAGACAAAGACATGGAAGAGGGCGCGCTACCGCCCTTGAAGATTGGCGTAATGGAATCGCTTACCGGCCCGGGTGAGACCTATGGCACCGTGGCCGTGCAGGCAAAGCAACTGGCCGTGGACGAGATCAACGCGGCGGGCGGTATTAACGGCCGCATGTTGGAGCTCATTATAGAGGACTCCAAGTGCTCCGCCCAAGACGCCATCACTGCCTACAACAAGCTCACCGACGTGGACGGCGTGAAGATTATTCTCGGCACTTCCTGCAGCGGGGCCATGCTGGGCGCCGCGCCGCTGGCCGAGGCGGACGGTGTGGTTCTCTTCTCCGGCTTGGCGACTAATCCCGACATCGCAGACGCCGGCGACTACATCTTCCGCACGTCCATGAGCGATGCCCAACTGGGCATTGACGCCGGCAACGTCATGTGGGCGGACGGCGTCCGCAAGTTGGCGACCATCTCCGAGACGACCGACTACGCCGAAGGTGTACGCCGCACATCGGTTGCGCAGTTTGAGAAGCGCGGCGGCACGGTGGTGGCGGAAGAACGCTACGGTTCGGATACCACCGACTTCAGGACCCAGCTTACGAAGCTGATCGGCGAGAGCCCCGATGCGCTGCTGCTGGCTGCACAGTCTGAGTTCACCGGCGGCACCATCATCAAGCAGGTGCGCGAGTTGGGCTTCGAGGGCCAAATCTATGCCGACATCGTGCCGGTTGGGGCCACCGCTCTGGAAATTGCCGGCGATGCTGCGGCTGGCACCAAGGCGATACTGGCGGATATCTCCCCGGCCAATGCCAAAGGCCAGGAAGTGCTGGCCAACTTCCGGGCGCGTTATGACTACGTCACGCTGGCCTGGTACATTGGCTCGGCGTATGACGACGTCTACATCACCGCCGAATGCCTCAAGCAGACCAATGACGATCAAGACGCTGACAGCTTCCGCGACTGCTTGTACGGCATCACGTGGTCCGGCGCTATCGGCGAGAATTACACCTTTGATGAGAACGGCGAGGTCGTCGGCCTTGCCAACGTGGTGGTGGAGGTCCTGCCCGTAGCTGAGCGGACTGAGGAAAACCAGGGCTACAAGGTGCTGGGCAGCGCGCCGACGGAGTAGGGCTACTGCAAGTTGAATTTGCGGTGTGTTTGCGGAGCGCTCGTGGATTGTGCGCCTTGAGTGTAGCGTCTTCCGATCGCTTGTGATGCAGCGCTTGCCAAACCGTTCATGCTTCGGCAGGGATTTGCCGAACTTGTAGAAGTGTTCGGCACGAACGGTTTGGCGCTCTCCGTCACACAGCGTACACCATTTCGTGCAGAAGTTATGGACGTTCAGCGCCCAGGGATTACCGCTAAAGGTCAGTGCAGCAAACTTGCCACCCTGAAAACCATTGCCGGCCGCCGGCATTCAGGGTTGCCGCGGGCTTCCGCATACTTGCCGGATTGACGCTACTGGTGTTAAAGTAACAACCCAAATTGATACCCTAAAGCATCCTCACAGAAAAGAGCGCAATGCGGCCCGAATTGTGGCAACGGTTTCTTTGGCTCTGGGCGGTATGGCTGCTGACTTCGCTTGTCATTGGTTGCGCCGCCGCGGACACGGAGCAAGACGCGCGAGGCGGTGAAAAAGGGCCCTTTCGAATTGGCGTGATGGAGTCGCTCACAGGCCCTGGCGAGACTTACGGTAATGTGGCCGTGCGCGCCAAGCAGATGGCCGTGGACGAAATCAACGCCGCCGGCGGCATCGATGGCCGCATGCTTGAGCTCATTGTGGAGGACTCCCAATGCGGCGCCAAGGAAGCGGTCGCCGCGTACCGCAAGCTGACCGACGTAGACGGCGTGAAGATCATCCTGGGAACCTCCTGCAGCGCCGCCATGTTCGGGGTCGCCCCGCTCGCGGAAGCAGACGGGGTCATTCTGTTTTCAGGGCTGGCGAGCAGCCCGGACATTGCCAACGCGGGCGACTACATCTTTCGCACGCAGATCAGTGACGTTGAGGTCGGTGTCGGCACCGGCAATCTGATGTGGGCTGACGGCGTCCGCAGGTTGGCCACCATCACCGAAGCCACCGACTACGCCGAAGGCGTGCGCCGCACCACGGTTGCTCAGTTCACGAAACGGGGCGGACAGGTGGTGTCCCAGGAGACGTATGTGTCCGACGTTACCGACTTCCGGACCCAACTGAGCAAGCTGCTCGACGAGCAACCGGATGCGCTGCACCTGGCGCCGCAGTCCGAGTTTGCGGCCGGGGTGATCATCAAGCAGGCGCGAGAGTTAGGCTATGAAGGCCCCATCTACGCCGAGACGGTGTCTGTGGGCACGACGTCGCTGGAGATCGCCGGCGATGACGCCACCGGGATGAAAGCGATCACGGCGGACTTGCACCCCGACAATGCGAAAGCCCAAGAGGTCCTGGCCAACTTCCGCGAGCGCTACGACTATATCACTCTGCCGTGGCACCTCGGTTCCGCCTATGACAACGTGTACATCGCCGCCGAGTGTCTCAAACAAACCGGCGATGACCAGGACGCCGCTGGCTTCCGCGACTGCATGTACGAGATTTCTTGGAGCGGCGCGATTGGCAACAACTACAGCTTCGACGCCGACGGAGAGGTGGTAGGCCTCTCCAGATTTGTCGTGGAGGTCCTGCCCGTTGCGGAGAGAACGGCGGAGAATCACGGCTACAAGGTATTGGGGAGCGCGCCGACCGAATAGAGGGAGACCTAACCTTAGTGTGGTTGCATAGCATGCTTGCAAGAAAGCCGTTCGCGCGCAACTGTTGCCGAACACTCCAGACCATCAAACTTCGGCGAGCGCAGGATGAGCGGCCTCAACGCCAACGACCGTTTGGACGTTTCTTGGCTGGAAAACGCAAGTCTCCGGGCAAGCGGCTGCTTGCTCTCTGTACTATGGGTTGGGCTAGCGCTCCGGCCGAACTGGCCATTGCGCTCGACATCGCCACTTATCGCATAGTTGCACCGGATTTTCAGGGAGCCTTTGGCAAAGACCGGCAAGTCAGGTACCGTGTGACCACGACACCTACGTAAGACCCGCTTAGCGAGAACGAACTTGATTGCACAACGTGTCAGCCTGAATAACCTCCTGGCAATATTACTCACAGCAGCCGCTGCGGCCTATGTCCTGTGGAAGATCACCCAGGCGCCCACTCAGGCGGTACAGTTCGCCTTCAACGGCCTGTCGGTCGGGGCGGTGTACGCCCTGCTGGCGATAGGATTTACTCTTGTCTATAGCACCGTCTGGTTCTTCGATCTCTACTACGGCGCAGCCGCTGCGCTCGGCGCGTACGGTGTCTTCTACCTGCGGTCGCAGGAGACCCTCGGCGGGCTGTACGCGGTCAATAGCATCGTCGTGAATATTCTGTTCGCCGTGGTGACCGCCGGCGTCGTTGCGTGGGCGCTCCACGCCAGTGTTTATCCGCGGTTGCGCTCGCGGCTCCAGCCGACCGTGCTGCGCGGCATCCTCGGCTTGCTGGCAGCGGGCGCAGGCGTATATACGGGTGTTGTCCTCACCTATCCGCAAGAACTTCACGTCATCCTCAGCCCGGTGCTTGGGGTTGGTATTGCCGTGGGCGCGACGTGGTTCCTCTACCAGGCCTTCCAGGGCATGGTTGCCGGCCGAGTCTTGCTGGCGCTGGTCGCGGTCACCGGGGCCGCAGCCGCGGCTCTGGGAGCATACTGCGCATACTTCGTTTCTATTTCCCCCGAATCAAAGCTCTATCTTAGCTGGGGCGTCTCCTGCATCCTGGCGGGGGTCGTGGGCCTTGCCCTCTATCGGGGCCTCTACGTGTACATGCGGGCGCGGTCGCGCTCGCCCTTGATCATGTTAGTCGCGTCGCTCGGCATCTTGTTGGCAATAACCGCCTTTACGAGTATCGTGTTTGAGAGCACGCCCCGCCCCTTGCCGGAGGCGCTGGGCAGCGCGCCCATGACCTTTGCCGGCGCGACCATCAAGGGTTTCAACGTTTTCACCGTCGGTGTGGCGCTCGTGGGCTTCCTGTTTCTCTTGTTCTTGCTCCAATACACCTCTTTCGGCAAGGCAGTACGCGCTGTCGGTGACGATGAAGAGGTCTCCAAGGTGGTGGGCATCAACACCACCACGGTGATCGCGGCGGTCTTCTTCATCGGTGCGGTCTACGCGGCCTTGGCCGGCATCTTGAGCGGCCATGATACCGCCATTCAGCCCAGGATGGGCCTGCTGCTCCTGCTAAAGGGCTGGATTGCCTCCGTGGTCGGTGGCATCGGCAATCTGCACGGCGCCATTCTCGGCGGCTTTGTGCTGGGTATGATCGAGCAGTTCGGCATCTGGGACTTGGCGGGCGAATGGCGTGACGTTATTTCATTCATACTTCTCATCCTCTTCTTGTCGTTCTGGCCGAGGGGACTCTTGCCAAGGAAGTAAGTGCGCATGCAGACGGATACAGAGCGCAGAACATCGCTGATACGGCTTGCGGGCAATCCCCGGGAGCTCTTGGCCGCCGCCAAGAGCAACTTGGAACTGTGGGCCAATCTGCTGATTATCGCGTGGGCGCTGGGGTTCATGCTCTGGCAGGGGGTGGGCTTCGCCATTTCGGTGGGCACGGTCTTTGCCATCTGGGCCATCCTCAGCGTCAGCCTCAATCTGGTGGTGGGCTTCACCGGCCTGCTCTCGGTCGGCCACGTGGGCTTCTTTGGCATCGGCGCCTATACCGTGGCAATCCTTACCTCGCAGGCCGAGTACGAGCAACTGCGCACCGAGGCCATTCCAACTTTTGGTTGGCCCTTCTTTGCGGCGCTGCCTGTGGGGGTACTGCTCGCAGGCATTGTGGCCCTCGCCGTCGGCGTGGTCTTCAACCGCTTCCGCGACGACATCTACGTGCTTGTGTCCTTTGGCTTTGCCATTATCAGCTTCAACGTCTTCCTGAATTGGCGGGGTCTCACCCGCGGCGCGTTCGGCATTCACGACATTCCTCGCCCCCAGGTCGGCGGCTGGGCGCTTAGCGGAGAAATGGAGTTTCTCGCCTTCGTCCTGGCAGCCTTGGGTCTCATCGTGCTAATATCCTGGATCATCGTGACCTCCTCGTTCGGGCGCGTGCTTACCACCATCCGCGAGGACGAGCAGGCGATTGCGGTATTTGGCTACCGGACGACCCACTACAAGCTGGCGGTGTGGACCATATCGGCCATGATGGCGGGTCTGGCCGGCGGCCTTTTCTCTAGCTGGACGAGCTTTGTCGATCCAAACTCCTTCATACTCTTGGAGTCGATGCTGCTGGTCGCCATCGTCATTCTCGGGGGGCTGGCCACGATCTGGGGCTCGCTCTTGGGAGCGATGGCGTTTGTGCTGCTGGAAGAAGGCATGCGCTTCCTGCCGTTTCTGCCAACGATCCACGTCGGGCAAGCCCGGCTCGTGGTGCTGGGCATTCTCTTGGTGCTATTGATGCTCTTCCGGCCCCAGGGCTTGGTTGGGAGGTATAAGCTGTGAGACCCGGTTCGGAACAAATCGACGATCACTACGTCATACAGACGGAAAGAATCTCGAAACACTTCGGCGCGGTGCGTGCGGTGCGAAAACTCTCTATATCCATCCCCAAGCGGGGCCTGACCAGCATCGCCGGGCCCAATGGCTCGGGCAAGACCACACTGGTGAACCTGCTCAGCGGCGTGCTGCCCTTGGACGGCGGCATCGTGGTCATAGACGGCACCAGCCTGAAGGTCGTGAAGGCCCACGAGAACCCGGGCCACGGGCTGACCCGCACGTTTCAGGAAGTGCGGCTCTTCGACCAAGTAAGTGTGTGGGACAACATCATGGTCGTCTTGACCGAGCGTCGGCTCTTTCGCGCGCTGCTGGAGCGCGCAAAGCCGGTGCAGCGGGATCGAGCGCGCGGCATCCTGGAAAACGTCGGCCTGTGGGAAAAGAAGGACGCGCTGGCCATGAATCTTTCTTACGGTCAGCGCAAGTTGCTGGAAATCGGCCGCGCCATGGCCATGGAGGCCAATATCTACCTGTTCGACGAACCCTTTGCCGGCCTCTTTCCCGAGATGGTGGAGAAGGTGAAGGATATCATGAACCGCATGCGGGAACAGGGCGATACCATCATCTTTATTTCTCACAATATGGACATCGTGCGCGAGCTTTCCGATCACCTCATCATTCTCGACAGCGGCAGCCTGCTCGCGGAGGGAGCGGTGGAAGACGTCTTAAGCCGCCCCAAGGTCATCGACGCGTACCTAGGCACCTAGACGAGCCTTAGGCAAATGCGCACATATTCCAATACTTCAATGCAGTCCCCTCTCCCCGTGGAGAGCTTTGCGTAACAGTGAAGAGCACGCGGAATTAGGCTGGAACGGTAAAGATCCCCCCTCACCTAGGCCCTCTCCCTGGTGAGAAGGGCGCAGAATGCCGAACCATGTGAACGTGGAGCGGTTCCGGTTCCCTCTCCTGGGGGAGAGGGTTAGAGCCTGCCCCGTACTCGATACGGGGGTGAGGGGACTTTCTCACCTTCCGGCCTGAGTTGTGCAAAGCTCTCCCGTGGGAGAGGGTTAGGGTGAGGGGAAACTAGCAAAGAAACGTCGGTATAAGAAAGCATGTGCCACGCCCCGACCTGTTCCCTCTCCCCACAGGAAGGGTCCAGAATGAGGGCAAGTGACTATACCAACATCAGTTCAATGAAGCACAAACCGCGCGACATCCGGTTCCCTCTCCCTGCGGGAGAGGGCTAGGGTGAGGGGGAAACTAACATAGAAAAATCGGTATAAGAAAGCATGTGCCACGCTCGAAGTCCGTACGCGTGCAGATTCTACTGCGAGACAACCTAATGGATACACCGGCAGACAAAACCGAAATACAGAATCCCAGTCTAACTGCCGCCGAGTCGGTCGCGGATCCCATCAGCGGCGCGCCGCTGCTTGAGCTCTCCGGCATTTCCGTGCACTACGGCGCCGTAGTCGCGCTCGATGACGTCTCGTTGGGCGTGCGCCGAGGCGAGGTCGTGGCCGTGATGGGTCCCAACGGCGCTGGCAAGTCCACGGTGCTCAAAGCCATCATGGGGCTCGCGCCCGTTGTCACCGGCGAGGTCCGCTGGCGTCAAGCTCGTTTGGCGGCGGCCACTCACGAAATCGTGAAAGAGGGCATCGCGTTCGTTCCCCAGGGCAGGCGCGTCTTCACGCACCTCACCATCGAAGAGAACCTGGAAATGGGCTGCCTGCACCTGAAGGACAAGACAGAGAAAAACCGCCGTCTTGACGAGGTGATGCGCATCTTCCCCATCCTGCAGAGTAAGCGCCGCGACCTGGCCAGCCAGATGTCCGGCGGTCAGCAGCAGATGCTCGCTTTGGGCCGCGGCCTCATGGCGGCTCCCGACGTGCTGCTGCTGGATGAACCGACGCTGGGTCTCGCGCCTATCGTGGTCAAAGAGGTGTTCGAAAGGATCTCCGAGATCAGCGAGACTCTCAAGACGACGATCATGATCGTCGAGCACAACATCAAGGGCGTGCTCGATATCGTGGACCGCGCCTACGTCCTGGATAAAGGCCGCGTCGTCTTCACCGGCACCCCCCACGCCATCCGCGAAACGGACATCCTCACCCAAGTCTTCCTAGGCAAATCCGGCGCGAGTTAGATGGGCGAAACAAGACACTGCGACCAGCCCACATTGTAAAACAACACGTCTGTCTCCAAGGCTTTCTTGGAGGATCAAAGGAAACCTGGCACTCTAGGGATTCCAACTCGGTTGACCGAGGTCTCGCTTCTACACTAAGTCTTCCTGTAATTGCGCTTGACTTCCGGGAAGTCTTCACGAGCTGAACAAGTCGGCTTAGAGACGGCGGTGTATTCCAACAGGGAGGTGTATAATTGTCATAAATGGGAGTATCGACTTCTCGTTGTGCGTATCATTAATCCGGAACGCCTCCTTAAATCCTTGAAGCGTCACTCCGATGCCAAGCAGCAGCTACAATCCTGGTACGATCGGGTGAGTGAGGAAGATTGGGACACACCGGCCAAATTGAAAGAATTCCACGGCAGAGCAAGTATAGTTGGCAAGAGTCGCGCCGTCTTTAGGGTCAAGGGCAATAGCTATCGAGTGGTAGTAGAAATCAACTACAAAGGCAGGTTAGTTGACATCCGATTCATCGGTACGCACGCGGAGTACGACCGCATAGACGTCCAGGAGGTCTAAGGATGGCAAACTCTGAACCCATCCGCACGGAGCAGGAATATCAGTCTGCGCTTACTAGGATTCGTGAGATATTCCATGCAGAGGAAGGCACGCCTGAGGGCGATGAGCTTGAGATGCTCGTTGACCTTGTCGAGATCTACGCAGCAGAGCACTACCCGATTGATCCGCCTAGCCCTATTGCAGCAATCGAGTATTACTTAGACCAAAGAGGTGTGGCTCTTGGCAATCTGATTCCATTTACTGGCGAACGTCCCAAGATCACCGAAGACTTCTTAAGCAAGTGGGATTGGCGAACCTCTTTGAGTCTGCCGTCAGCACAACAATAGGGTGCAACACTCCAACTCGCAAAGCATACTATCCCTTGCGTGACGTACTGATTTCAAGTCCATTTCCGCCAAAATGCAAGCCAATTTCGCCGAGCACTACTAGGGAGGTCGACAAATGATCAATGAGCTGGCCGCCGCTATTGATGATGACCTTTCTTTACCTGAAAGTGCGTACACAGAATTCCAAAAGGGCTTTACATGTCAAGACAAGGCAGATGAAGCTAAGACTTTGACAGAAAAGAAGCAATTGCTAGAGAGTGCAGTTTACCACTATGATAGATCGATAGAACTCAAGCCGGATCTCGCCGTAGCTTACAATAACCGAGGAAATGCGAGAAACGAGCTTGGCCGCCATAAGGACGCTATCGCTGATCACAATAGAGCTATTCTCCTAAGGCCCGACTATGCCGTGGCCTTCAGCAACCGAGGAATTACAAAACAGACGTTTGGCAAATTTAAGTCTGCCATTGCTGACTTTGATGAAGCTATCTCCTTGGACCCGAATCTTGCTGAAGCGTTCACTAATAGGGGCAGCGCAAAATATGAGCTTGGGCTACTCAAGTCCGCCATCCATGACCATGACCAAGCGATTCGGTTAGATTCAAAATCAGCCGTGGCTTACTATGACCGAGCTCTGACGCAGAACAAGCTTGGTTGCTATGCGGAAGCCATTGCCGACTGCGACCAAGCGATCCGCCTTAGACCGGTTTACGCCGACGCCTACAATAACCGAGGAGTCGCTAAGGGTAATCTCGGCCGGCATGAAGACGCCATCGCCGACTACGACCAAGCCATCCGCCTTACTCCTGGCTATGCCGATGCCTACCTCAACCGAGGAGTCGCTAAGGGTAATCTCGGCCGACATGAAGATGCCATCGCTGACCATGATCAAGCTATCCGCCTCAAGCCGGACTTTGCCCAAGCCTACAGCAACCGAGGGGTTGCAAAGAGTGATCTCGGACGGCACAAAGACGCTATCGCCGACCATGATCAGGCAATTCGCCTCCGGCCGAACTATGCCTTAGCCTATTTGAATCGAGCTGGCGCAAAGAGCAACGTCGGCCGCCATCAGGACGCAATCGAAGACTGCAATAGGGCTATTCAGATGGAACCGTCTGCTTCAGCCTACTTCAATCGGGGACTCATAAAGAGCAGTCTTGATCAGCATGAGAGCGCAGTTGCCGACTTCGATCAAGCTGTCCTTCTAGAGCCGGAATATGCCAGAGCCTACTACGCTCGAGGCGATGCGAAGAACGCTGTCCGCCAATATCGGGACGCCATCGCCGACTATGACGAGGCACTCCGTTTGGATCCGAGTGATGCGGGAGCCTTCATTAATCGGGGACTGGCGAAGGCCAATTTGGTACAGTACCGAGAGTCCATCGCCGACTTTGACCGGGCGATTGACCTAGGGACGACCCAAGCTGAAGTTTACTTCAATCGAGGCAACTCCAAGGCTGCTCTAGGCCAGTACAAGGAAGCTATTCCCGATTATGATGAGGCAATTCGTCTTCAGCCGGACCTTGCGTCCACCTACCATAATCGGGGCCTTTCAAAGAGCAACCTCGACCGATATGAGGACGCAATCCTTGACTTCGACCGGGCAATCTACCTTCAGCCTGACCTGGCCGCAGCCTATGCCGCCCGAGGCACCGCTAAAGCAGTTCTTGGTCAGTATGAGGAGTTCATCGCCGATTACGACCAGGCGATCTGCCTTAAGCCGGATTTTGCCGAAGCACTTTATATGCGGGGTGGGGTAAGGGCAGCCTTAGGCAGCATTGAGGATGCGCGAAAGGATCTCGAAACTGCTCTCACTCTGGTAGAGAATGCGAACAACGACAGACTCAAAGCAGCAATTGAGGCAAGCATTCAACTACTTAACCGCGCGAAAATGGAATGATCAGCAAACCCCACGAACTCGGGGCAGCAGCCTCAACTTGCGCTAGTTGATCACGATGTCATCTTGCCCGGCGATGCTGATTTGTTGGGCCACTGCGCCGGCGACTACGCGGTAGACGGCGGCCAGGGGAGAGTCCGGCTGGATGGCCGTAATCGGTTTGCCGTTATCGCCGCCCTCGCGGATGGCCACGTTCAGGGGCACCTCGCCCAGGAAGGGCACGCCCATCGCCTCCGCAGCTTGGCGCGCGCCGCCGTGGCTGAAGATTTCCGTGCGTTCGTCGCAGTGGGGGCAGAGGAAGTAGCTCATGTTTTCCACGATGCCCAGGATGGGCACGCGCAGTTGTTGGAACATGCCGATGGCTTTGCGGGCGTCGGCCAGAGCCACGTCTTGCGGGGTGCAGACGATCACGGCGCCCGCGCCGGGAATTGACTGCGCCAAGCTGAGGGGCGCGTCGCCGGTGCCGGGCGGCAGGTCGACCACCAGGTAGTCGCGCGCGCCCCAGTGCACGTCGCTGAGAAACTGCGTGAGCAAGCGGTGCACAATCGGCCCGCGCCAGATCATGGCCTGCTCCGGCTTGATGACAAAGCCGGCGGACATCAGCGTAATGCCGTAGGCCTCAGCGGGGATCACCTTGCTGCCCGCGCCGCGCAGTTGCGCCTGCGAACCCATCATCATGGGGATATTCGGGCCGTAGACGTCGGCGTCCAGCAACCCCACCTCTGCGCCCGATTGCGCCAAGGCGATTGCCAGATTCACCGCGGTCGTCGACTTGCCGACGCCGCCCTTGCCGCTGGCGACGAAGAGCACGTTCTTCACGTCCGTCAAGAATTCCGCCGACTCCGGCGCCATGCGCTTGGCAACTTCTGAGCGCGTATCGATTTCCACGGCCTGCACGCCTGGCACGCCCATGAGCGCTTTCCGACACTCGTTCTCCAAGTGCTCCTTCATCGGACAGGCAGGCGTCGTCAACACCAACTGAAACGCCGCCGTGCCCTTGTCGAACGTCATCTCCCGCACCATATTGAGCGTGACGATGTCTTTGTGCAGGTCGGGGTCCTGCACCACGCGCAGCGCGTTGACCAAGTCGTCGGTCTTCGGAATTCCACTCACTGCCATGTTCTAAAGCCTCTCTCAGTTCTTGTACTTACCGAAATCACTAAGCAAATGGGAAGCAGCCTCTTTGGCGATCTCTGCGCAACTTGAACTAGCGATTGGGGTTGATTGCCATCTGAAAGAATCTACCTTCATCCTAGTCCTCTCCCTCATTCGAGACCCTTGCGAACCCCCTTCCCCCTTTATGGAGAAAGGCCGGGATGGGAGTGAATAACAGTCTCACGGCAAGCAATCCCTAACCACTTACACCCCCTCTGGATTCCGGCTTACGCCGGAATGACGGAGTTATGCAAAGGTCTCCCTCAAATGGAGAGGGGATTTTGCGCCTCCGAACTAGGCTATGCAACGGTCTCCTGTGGGAAGGCCAAGTGCCGCCTCTTCACAGCGCGCCACGCGAGCTTGCTGCCGTGACGCCGCCGTATTACTTCAATAGTTGCAGTATTGCTCAACCTTTACGGTAGCACTTTGGAATTCGCAATGTAAAGTTTGACGGCGGCGCGGGCTTGCCCGGCGGCACGGAGTCCCCAAGAGACCCAGGGTGGCCTAACCGTGAAGCATGTGGCTCCGTGGAGCACTTTGGCACGCCGAAGCGCATTTTTATAACAGCTCGCAGAAGACTCAGAGTAGCGACTGTGGAGGTGTAGGTCGCACGCTATGCGGACAAACGCCTTCCCTTGCCAATCATCTCTGCGTGGTTGCAGCGTACCGGGCAAGACTATTGGCCTCCACGCGCCTCACCTCTTTACGTTGCTGCTAGTATTGGCAGATGAATGTAATGAACGAAAGGTTGGGCAGGCGTTGAGAGCACGTAGGCGGCGCGTAGCCAGAAGAACCACGGGGCGTCTCTTGAACAGGCGCACGTTCGTACCTCTCGCCATCGCACTGCTCATTCTCGTAGTCCTACAAAGAACGTGGGGCGGCGCAGACGGCAGCTACGCGGTCGTTTCTGTTGTGGATGGCGACACCGTCAAAGTGCGCATGAATGGCGTAGTCGAGTCGGTACGCCTTATCGGCATAGACGCCCCGGAGACTAATGCGCCGGGCAGACCCGTGCAATGCTTCGGACCTGCAGCAAGCGCCAAGGCCGCCGAATTGCTCGGCGGACAGACAGTACGCTTGGAGTTTGACGAATCGCAAGGGCGGCGCGACCGGTTCGACCGGCTGCTGGCATACGTGTGGGTCGGCGACGTGCTCGCAAATGAGTGGATGATCCGCCAGGGTTTCGCGCGGGAGTTCACCTTCAACGAACCGTACCGGTACCAACAGACCTTCCAAATGGCCGAGGCCAAGGCACGCGCCGCCGGTCGCGGACTGTGGGCGGCCGACACCTGCGGCGGCGGGCTGTAGTCTTGGGTCCGGAAAGAAACGCGGGGATGCCGCAAGCCCTCGTTCGGCTCGCCGCGTCGTTCCTTTGAATGAATAGCCCCTTGCGTGCGTGCGCGAGTATTCTAAGCCAATCGCCGTTCACGGTTCGACCAGCCTCGGCTAAACTTGCCGAAGCGCTTACCATGAGCGAACCAAAAGACACCCGTCAAGAAAACCAGACTCCGTTCGTCCTGAGCCTGTCGAAGGATGGACGGGGTCTGGTACACACTACACTCTTAGATACATCCGCAAATTCTCTAGTCCGCCTCTTCCTGTTCTACGCTTCGCCCACTTCTCCATTTGGATTCTGCACCTCTGCCAGCAACTCGCCGCAGCGTGCGGCCACGCGTTCAGCAATAGCGTTGACAATCATCTCTCCTATTTCCGGTGAGGCGTGCACTGAAGGGTCTTCGCCGCCGACGCCCTGTTCCTTCATGGTGAGGTCCTGGCGGTAGCGGTTGATGTCGGTAAGTTCGGGATGCAGGTGCCAGAAGATCGAGGTCTCCCATTTGCCGGCGTGGTCGCCGTTGTAGTCGAGGTCGGTCACCACCTCATACTCCGGCAGCACCCAGACCCTGAGATGGGGGTGATTTTGCTGGTACCATTCGCCCACCTCTTTGAGCCCGCGCACGTGCAGTCCGCCGTAGTGGCCGGTGATGATGACGATGACCTTGAAGCCTTCATCGTCCAGTTGCTCCAGATACTCACGCGCCAACGTGCGCACGGTCTCATCGCGGAATTCCAGCGTGTGCTTAAATCCGGCGTGGGGCTTCATGGTTTGAAAGCCGCACCACACTACCGGCAATGAGATCGCGCCGGCTGCTTCCGCACAGCGGTCGGCGATGCCCTGCGCCTTCAGCGCGTCCTGGCCGATCGCCAAGTGGTACCCGTGCCACTCCAACGCGCCCCAGGGCAGGATGGCGATGGGCCGCGTCTGCAATTGCGCTTCGACTTCGGCGGGAAACATGCGTTCGTATTTCATGTGCGGTCCTTTCTCCCGTTACGACACGCCAGGGCTGCGTTAGTCCAATGCTTCCTCGCCCACCACCTGCGCCAACGCCGCGGGCAGGCTGGCGATGTCGTCCGGCGTCACGCGGTCTTTCACGCGATAATCGGCCTTGCGCACAATTTCGCTCATCTGCGCGCGCACGGCGGCGATGCGCTTTTCCTGCACGCGCAGCAGCAAGTCCGTCGCCTCGCGCGCCGGGCGTGATGCGAGTGCAGTGCGCAGATGCAGCAAACAGAGTCCGTCGGAATTCGCGTAGGTCTCCTGGGCTTCGCGATCGCCGCGCAGGGTTTCGACCAGCAACCCCAGGTGGCGCTGCTCGGCGTTGTCTTGCGCGTCACAGCCCAGACACGTCCCCTGGGGCGTGAGCCCTTTGCGCGCACGCGCCGCCAAGTTGCGTAGAAAGCCCTGCTGCTCTTTGGCTGCGCCGATCTGCTGCGACGCTTCGCCCAGAATGTCAAAGAAGGTCAAGGCCGTGCCCAGCGGGCTGTGTTCATGAAAGAGCCGCCAGGTGTGATGGTGGCAGAAGCCCTTGGCCGCGCGCACCAGTTCCCTGATTTCGATGTCGTTGACGTGCTCGTAGGAATACGTCTCCAGAAAACGGTCGCCGCTACGGATTGCCAGGCGGCACACAGGACAGCCCGACTGGCGGATCGCCTCCAACAGTTCATAATAGGGAGTGTGTTTATCCATTGGTCGCTTAGTTTGCTAACGCTGACGCGAGACAAAGGGCATTGAAGTACCATCGCAAACACAGATCACATTATGGCCCAATGCACTTGAACAGGCCGAATGTTAGAACCAGCATGAAAACTCCGTTCGTGCTGAGCCTGTCGAAGCACAATTTGGTAAGTCGAGCCAAGTTGTGAGAGTACTTTCGGTCATTCCCGTATAGAATAGCATGGACGAATTTGCCTGACGCAGCGATGTGCGTTGGCATAACAAGACACCTGAGTTTACTAGAGGCTACTCCAAGAGTCTCCGTCACTCCGGCGAACGCCGGAGTCTAGGGGGATAAAGGGGATGGATTCCCGCTCTCGCGGGAATGACGGGCCCTTTTGAAACCATTTCCAAGAAACCATCCAACTACTTGATGAGGAGGATTTCCTCGCATGCAGACGTATGAAATTGCCGTAATTGGCGGTGACGGGATCGGACCGGACGTGATCGCTGCCGGCAAGCAGGTGCTCGATGCCGCCGGCGCAGTAACCGGCAGCTTCCGGCTCAACTACACCGACTTTACCTGGGGTTGCGAGTACTACCTGCAGCATGACCTCATGATGCCCGCGGACGCGCTGCAGACGCTGGAGCAATACCAAGCGATCTATCTCGGCGCGGTGGGCTACCCCACGGTGCCCGATCACATCTCACTGTGGGGACTGCTGCTGCCCATTCGCAAGGCCTTTCGTCAATATGTAAACCTACGCCCCATCAAGCTGCTGCGAGGCATTAACGGGCCTCTGCGCGACAAGGGGCCTGAAGAAGTCGATTTCGTCTGCGTGCGCGAGAACACCGAGGGCGAATATTCCGGCGTGGGCGGTCGGGTACACGTCGGCACCGATCACGAAGTGGCCTTGCAGTCCATCGTCTTCACGCGCACGGCGGTGGAGCGCATCATTCGCTACGCCTTCGACTATGCCCAGACCCACGGACGCAGCGGCGTGACCAGCATCACCAAGTCCAACGCCATGCAGTACAACATGGTCTTCTGGGACGAGGTTTTCTTGTCTGTGGCACAGGACTATCCTGACATTGCGACCAGTAAGTACCACGTAGACGCCGCCGCCGCGCGCTTTGTGACGCATCCGGAGTCTTTTGACGTCGTGGTTGCTTCAAACCTCTTTGCCGATATTCTCACCGACTTGGGCGGGGCGTTGCAGGGGAGCCTGGGACTGCCGCCCAGCGCCAACATCGATCCCACCCGACGTTACCCGGGCATGTTCGAGCCGGTGCACGGTTCCGCGCCGGACATCCACGGCAGAAACATCGCCAATCCCCTTGCCGCCATCTGGGCCGGGGCGATGCTGCTGGACTACCTGGGCGAGCACGAGGCCGGCAAACTGGTGATGAACGCCATGGAAGCGGTTACGGCATGCGGCGCGGTCTGCACGCCCGATCTGGGCGGCGCCGCCACCACCCAAGAGGTCACCGACGCTGTAGTGCAGGCTCTGCGCGGCATGTGAGGCTAACTCTGTTCTCCACTTGGCAGGAGATGGTGAAGGCCTTGAATAGCATGTAAGGTCAACGCGATTGGCAGACTGTTTCCGGTAGCGCAGGTTTGCAACCTGCGTCCAATCCCGCGTAGTCTCGGAAAGAGACAACGATTCGGTATTCTTGTCGGCACCGAAGTTCTCTTTTTGGTTTCGTAGCGCAAGGGCCTGTTCCCCGCACTGTATTCCTTTGTCCGGTTGCGCAAGAGAAAGCGGTAGCAGCACCTCGTCAATTACCACAAGTCAAGAGTGGTATTGTCGCAGCGCGGGGACTTGTCTAACCCGTTGGAAACTGACCGCTCCATTCGCTCCAACTGGGCCCGCCGTGTCCGTCATTCCCGCGAAAGCGGGAATCCATCTTCTCTGCAGGCTGTAGCTTCCAGCCCGTACGGCGAACCGTGCAGACACTATTTCGGACCGACAATTCATCCACCGGCCGCCACTCTATTTCGCTATAAGTTGATTCTCTGCCTTTTGGGCTGGCAACTCCGTTGGATATAATAGGAATAGTAACCCCTATAGGAAGAGAGGCCCCATGCGGAACATCCTTGCAGTAATCCTCGGCGTATTCGTCGCCAACGTCGTCTTCTTCCTTGGAAGCGTCGCGGCCGACCGGTTCTATCCCACGCCACCGGAATTGATGGACCCCCAAACGCCTGAAGCCACGGCGTTGCGGGTAGCTGCCGCCGAAACGAACGGCCTGGTGCTGGTGATACTTGCCGGCGCCCTGGGCGGACTGGTGGGCGGCTTTGTTGGGGCTAGAGTCGCACGCGGCAAATTTGTCGCGGTCACCAGCGCCATCGGCGGGCTCCTTTCAATTTGGGCCGCTTATTCCTTCTACGTGTTCTATCCTGAACGGCTGTGGTTCCCCATCGGCATGCTCTTTGCGTTCCTGGCCTCCACATTCCTTGGCGGTCTTGCGGCAAGAAAGTCGCTCAAGGAAGTACAGAACTAAGGAGCTTGGCGCAGGCTCTTGTTCATCGTGCTAGCGCTCTTGTCACTCATATAAGAGTTGGCTAGTTCGTTGACAGATTCGTCAATCCGTCACTGCCATAGGGACGAAATTGAGGACGCTCAGTTCCGTCATTCCCGTGAAAACGGGAATCCATCTTCGCTCTATGCCTGTACACCGGCCCCGCATCAAGTTTAGGGCAAGCTTTCTTGCCGGAGTGACAATCTTCCTGCTGACTACAATATTCGTCTGAGCTGCATGAGATGTCTCTGCCCGCGCCCGCACTACCTGATTGGGTAAAGCAGCCTAGAGGTAGCCACCGCCTCTTAGGGATGGGGTCCGGCAACAAACAATCTCCGCGCACGGTATATAATCGCACGTGACACATTCACAGCATTTGAAGTCCTTTTGAGAACCTGAGACCTGAGGAGTGATTGATGGCGACGGTACAGACGTCAGTAGAGGCGTTAGAAACACTCTTGAACCGCGGCGTGGTGGACGCGGTGGTGCGGACCGACCTGGAGCGCATGCTGCGGTCCGGCAAGCCGCTGCGCATCAAATTCGGTGTGGACCCCAGCCGGCCCGACCTGCACCTGGGCCACGCGGTGGGCTTCCGCAAGATCCGGCAGTTCCAGGAGTTGGGGCACCGCGTGATCATCATCATCGGCGACTGGACCGCCCGCATCGGCGATCCGTCGGGCCGCTCCGACACGCGCCAGATGCTCAGCGCCGAGGAGGTGCAGGCCAACGCCCAGACCTACCTCGACCAGATGGGCAAGATCGTGGAAGTGGACAAGATCGAGGTGGCGTGGCAGACGTCCTGGTTCGAGGACTTTTCCTTGGAAGACGTGGTGCGCCTGTGCGCCAAGTACACCGTGAACCGCATGCTGGACCGCGCCGACTTTTCCACCCGCTACCGGGGCGGTCAGGCCGTTTCGGTGGTGGAATTCCTCTACCCGCTGCTGCAGGCGTACGATTCAGTCGCCATCGAGGCCGACGTTGAGCTCGGCGGCACCGACCAGTACTTCAACTTCCAAGTGGCCCGCGACATCATGCCCGCCCACGGCCTGCCGCCGCAGCAGTTCCTGACGTGGCCTCTGCTGGTCGGCACCGACGGCACCCGCAAGATGAGCAAGAGCTACGACAACTACGTGGCGATCACCGACGAGCCGAACGATATGTACGGCAAGGTGATGTCGCTCTCCGATGAAGTCATGCGCGATTATTTTATAACGCTAACGGACGTGCCGACGTCAACCCTGGATGAGATGTTCGAAGAGATGGCAGCCGAGCGGCGCAATCCCCGCGACGTGAAGGCCCGCCTCGCTCGCGAGATCGTGACCCAGTTCCACGATAAGGCGTCCGCTGAAGCCGCCGAGGCCGAGTTCGTGCGCATGTTCCGCCAACGCGCTCTCCCCACCGATATTCCTAGAATTGCCCTTGATGACTCGCTACGGGAAGCAAAGACCATCGTGGACGCCCTCATCGCCGCTAACCTCGCCAAGAGCCGCTCCGAAGCCCGCCGCCTCGTCCAACAAGGCGGCGTCCGCCTCGACAACACCCGCATCACCGACACCAACACACTCTACACCGCCCAACCGGGCCAAATCTTCCAAGTCGGCAAACGGAAATTCGGCAAGGTAGCCGAGGGCGGCTAAACGCCACCACTAAGATTACGCCAAGACTGCGGAGAACGATTGCGTTCGACTGAGGCTAGCAAATCACTTCTTGCTTCCTTTTGTTCCATATCCCATTTCTTGAGCGCCACCTAAACGTGATGTACCATCGAATTACCTGGAACTGCGGAAGAGTGTCCCCAATTCAGTAGGAATGCTTAAGTCGTGAGCCGCCGACTACAGATTGAGTTAGAGCCCGATGTCCTGCGCTGGGCACGGGAACGAGCTCGCTTTGACCCGAAGGCTTTGGCTGATAAGATGCAAGTGAAGCCGAAGCGGGTGTTGGAGTGGGAAGATTCGGGAAGAATCAGCGTCGCTCAAGCGGACAAGTTGGCCCACCACACACATACGCCGCTCGGCTTCCTCTACCTCCCGGAACCCCCCGATGAACGTCTTCCCATTCCCGACTTTCGCTCGCGTCGCGATGACGCCTTGTCGCGTCCCAGTCCTGACATGCTGGAAACTGTCTATCTCATGCAGCGCCGGCAAGCTTGGATGCGGGATGAGCTAATCGAAGAAGGAAGCGATCCGCTCGACTTTGTCGGTGCCTACACAGAGAACGCAGAACCTCAGCAGGTAGCCGAGGCTATGCGCGCTGCTCTTCAGCTGGAGCGCGATTGGGCCTCTCGGCAGTCTTCGTGGAATAACGCACTCAGCCATCTCCGAGAACAGGCGGACCGCGCCGGTGTGCTCGTTGTTTTTGCAGGAATTGTTGGTAATAACACCCACCGTAAGCTGGACACCGACGAGTTTCAGGGCTTTGCCCTAGTGGACGAATTTGCGCCTCTAGTCTTCGTGAACAGTGCTGACTTTCAGGCGGCCCAGATGTTCACGCTTGCCCACGAACTCGCTCACTTGTTTGTGGGCGAAAGCGGCGTTACAAGTTTCGACAATCATCGACCGCCGGATAATGCCACGGAGCAATTCTGCAATCGAACTGCCGCGGAATTTCTGGTACCGGAGCTAGAATTACGTGCTTTCTGGTCAACCGGCAAGGTCTCGAACGACCCCTATCAGGCTATTGCGCGCCGGTTCAAAGTGAGCACTTTGGTGTCCGCACGGCGGGCACTAGATCTCAACCTGATCAACTTGAAGTCATTTCTTGAATTCTATGAGAAGTCTAAGGGCACCGTGTGGCTGAGAAAACAGCCTACAAGTGCAGGCGGCGACTTTTGGAACACGCAGAGATGGCGCATTGGACCCCGCTTCGGCGCGGCCGTAGCCCGCGCGACAAAGGAAGGTCGCCTGCTCTATCGAGAGGCCTACGGTCTTACCGGTCTGAGGGGAGACACTTTCAAGAAACTGCCGGGAAAGATGGGGGTAGTGCTTTAGTGGGCCAACCTTGCTAGCAGCAAGTCAGAGGCCCGCCGCCTCGTCCAACAAGGCGGCGTCCGCCTGGATAACACCCGCATCACCGACACCAACACGCCCTACACCGCCAAACCGGGCCAAATCTTCCAAGTCGGCAAGCGGAGAATTGGTAAAGTGGCCGAATGACTTCGTGCTGTTCCGCAGAATTCAGACCGAACCTAAGCTCTAGCTCCGATCGGTCAGAATGCAAATTGACACCTCTCCACAGTCTTGCAACCCTTAACTCAATGTGAAGCATGTGAACGGGTACAACCAAAGTATGCAAATAGAGATCCTTCTCTTAGACATTGGCGATCTGGCTGCGGTGGATGAATTGATGAAGCGCCATGGGAAGACTCTTGGCTTCTTGCCGGCTGAAGCCCTCGGCCACTATCTAAGTAGGGGTAGCGTGCTGGGGGCCAAGATAGGCCATGAGCTTGTTGGATATCTTCTGTTTCAGTCCGACTCCAAGCGATTTCGCATTACCCACCTTTGCGTTTCTGAGGTTTTTCGAGGCAATGGTATCGCAAGAAAACTGCTAGAGGAACTTAAGGACTCAGCTACCACTGAAACCGCTATATCACTCCACTGTCGCCAAGACTTTGCTGTAAACGAGATGTGGCCAAGACTAGGCTTTGTGTACGCAGGCGAAAAGCCGGGACGTTCACAGGATGGCTCAATTCTGTACCGCTGGCACCTCGCGTTGCATTCCGACCATCAGCTTGAATTAGAGATATTCAAGGCACAGACCTCCGATGAGGCTCTTGATGTCATCATTGATGCACAGGTATTCTTTGACCTTCTCAGGACAGATAGTGATGAGGCAGAGAGTTCCAGGGCGCTCTTTGCTGACTTCTTGATAGATTCGCTAAACCTTTGTGTAACCGACGAGATACTCAATGAGATTGGTCGCAGCGACGATCCTGAGCAAAGAAGGATGGGCCTTGAGAGAGTTCAAAGTTTCCCGCAAATACGTCCGCGGCCAGACATTGTTAAAGAGTGTGCCAATCGACTAAAGGTTATTCTGCCAAGCAATACACCCAGCCAACTGTCAGACATTGGGCACTTGGCAAAAGCAGCCGCTTCCGATGTGAACGTCTTTGTTACCAAAGATCAAAGTCTCTTGAATAAGTCGCATGCGATTGGCGAATTGGTAGACCTCCGGGTACTATCTCCAACCGAATTGATAATTCAGATCCACCAGCTTTCTGATGCTCAGTCCTACAGCCCCGATCGTGTAGCTGGCGTCCGCCTAGGATGGCATCGCTTCGGGAAAGAGGATTTTGAGGGATTTCCCCATGACTCTTTTCTCAATGAAGGTGAAGGACAAAGAAGCTTCAGGAGAAGATTGAGCCGCTATTTGGAAAGTCCTGATCAGTACAAGTGTCAATTGCTTAAAGACGGCGATGATATTGCCATTGTACGAACTATGCGGAATGCCAGTCCAAGGGTAATTGATGTGCCGTTGGCGAGAGCTGCGAACTTGCCAAACAGAGCGCTATTTGGAAGATTCTTAATTGCGGATACGCTTGCTGACGCAGTGAATAGCGGCCAAGATGTTGTTGAGGTCGACGCATCTGGAGTGTCTCCCTCGTTGATTACAGATCTCTTGGACATGGGATTTACAGCTCGAGGCAAAAGCTACATAAAGTTCTGTTTCTCGGGTTACCTCAGCCGCAAGGAAACTCTTATTCGAATTGCCGAACTTTCCCCAGAGATTCTTCCTACCTACGAGAAGATGTCGAATTCGGAACTTGAGCAGCATTGTGCACCGTTAAGCCTTTACGCAGAGCAGAGCTATTTCCTATTACCAATTCGTCCCGGATATGCACTTAGTTTGTTTGATAGACAGAGTTCGTCTTTGGATCTAATTGGAGGCGACCCTACAGTATTGTTGCGCTGGAACAATGTGTATTACCGTAACAAGAGGCAATACAAGATCCTCAAACCTCCTGCGCGAATTCTATGGTATGTCAGCCACCCACAAATGCAGGTCATAGCCGTGTCACATCTACAGAGGGTAAGTATAGGTACCCCCAAGGTACTTTTGAAGAGATTCAGAAAATTCGGCGTACTCAATTGGGATGACCTTTTCAACATGTGCGATCAAGATGAATCAACGGAATTAATGGCGTTGCAGTTTTCCCACACATTCCTCTTCAAAGAGCGAATTCCACTGAGGAAGATCCGAGCCATCTACAGTGAATTCGGGCGCAACGTAACCGTGCAAACCGTCACAAGAGTGCCTCAGGAAATATTCCAAAGGCTGGTTCAAACTGGATATCCGGATTGTTGAACACATGACGCCTCCAATCTTCATCTCCCTGAAGCCGCAATTTGCCGACCTTGTGTTCCAAGGCCGCAAGAAAGTCGAACTCCGTCGGCGCATTGTCTCGCATGTAGAGAACTCCTACATGTTCGTTTACGTAACCAGTCCAACTATGGAGTTGCGAGGGGGGTTTCAAGTTGGGCAAGTATGGTCTGGACTTCCTGAGGAAGTCTGGCGAAACGTACACGAATTTGCAGGAGTCGACAGACAGGGCTTTGACGACTACTTCGAAGGACAATCTATCGCTTACGCCTTAGAAATCAAAAACGTCTGGGAATACCAGAAGCCGGTCGAATTGAGAGTGCTACGAAGTCTCTTTGACAACTTCGTTGTCCCTCAATCTTGGCGCTACGTCAAGGCTGAGGAGCATGAAGCGTTCCAACAGTTGGAACGGCGAAAGATAGAAGTGCAGGTGACCGTACACTCAACTCCTTGACTGCGGTTTCCTTGTCCTGCCCTATCGAAATCCACTATGCACCACTTGGCAACTCGCCTTTCTCTCGCTCCGGTCCGGGGCGGAAGTTGGGGACTTCTATCAGAGCCGTCCCTTGGTCGATGGAGTCGGCGGCGAGGATGGCGGGGGCGGCGGTATCCATAGCTTGGTAGACGTCGAATTCCAGGGGGGTCTTGCCGAGCACGGCGTCGCGGAAGGAGACGTGGACGTAGTAGTCGGCGTCGCCGTGACCGCTGCCGCGCGCGGCGGCCGGCGCGTCGGCGCGGGCGTGGCCCCAGTCCATCTCCGCCAAGTCGTGCATCTGGCCGTCGGCCAACCACATGAGCGGCTTGCCGCTGCCGCTGCGCTTCCATTCCAGCACGCCGCCGGTGCCGCTAATGTGAAACCAGTGGTGTCCCATGCCGTGTGAGACCGGCTGCGTGAAGCCGCAGGCCAGCCGCAGAATGGCGTCTTTCTCCGTCTTCATCAGCGCCACCTGCACGTCCGGCTGACCGATTTCGGGGTGCGAGTAGCTGGGCGCGCCGGTGCTCATGGCGGTCACGTTCACCACCCGGTCGTCGAGCACCTTCAAGAGCGGACTCAGCTCGTGGGGCAAGTAGTGAATCGGCGGCATGGTATGCAGCCACGTCGGCTGCGCCCCGGGATTCTTATAAAGCTCATCCACCGACGCGAATTCACCAGAATCCGGATCCTGAAAAAACTGGCGCGTGCCGTAGTAACCGATGTACTGCCCTTCGCAGAACGTGATTCGGCCTAACCTCCCCGACTGCACCAGGTCGCGCCAGGCGTCGATGTAGCCCCAGAAGCGCGTCTGCTCGCCAAGCTGGTAGACCAGGCCCGACCGTTCCTGCGCCAGCACGATACGCCAGCAATCTTCCAGCGTGTGCGCCGCCGGCACCTCAGTATTCACGTGTTTGCCGGCTTCCAGCGCCATGGCCGCCAGCGCCCCCTGCTCCTGGCAGCGCACGGTTACTGCCACCGCGTCCACCTGCGGATCGCCCAGCATGTCCGCATAGCTGGCATAGGCTTTGACACCCTGCCGGTCATCCAGTGCGTCCAAGGCACGTTCGTGCAGCGCCGCAATCGGGTCGCACAAGGCCGTGATGCGGTAGCCTTCTATGCGCTCCAACATACGCAGCCAGTGCAGCCCGCGATGCCCCAGACCAACGAGACCGATGCGAATTTCGTCCATGGTCAAACACTCGTTTCACAGGTGGGAACTTTGCCGTTCTATGAGGATTCTAAGGCGTCCCGATCCTGACCCCACACCACTCCGCGCGAGGGTTGGCGGACCACAACTCCTTGATTGGAGAGGGTAGCACAGGTTTGAAACCTGTGCCCACCAAGAGGGTTCTGCGATAGATGTCACTTCGTGGCAGTGCCAATCACCGGTTTCGCGCCCATGAGCGACACACGTGCCCTCTAAAGAGCTTATTCGGCAACGACTATGCTGCGAATCTGCTCGATGATTGCCGGGCGCACCTCGGCGCGGCGCAAATCATCCACGGTTGCAAAGGGGCCGTCGGCTTCACGGGCGGCGAGGATTCTACGCGCGGTGACCTCACCGATGCCGGGCAGCGCTTCAAGTTCCCGCTGGGTCGCGGTATTGAGATTGAGCGGTCGCAACGCCGACGGCGCCGCGCTTGACGCCGCCGGCGCGGTCTCCCCCTTGGCAGGGACGTGAATGTGCATCTCGTCGCGCGTGCGTCGTGCCAGGTTGATTGCCACGGGATCCGCCTGGGCCGTCAGGCCGCCGGCTCGCGCCACCACGTCGCCGATGCGCTCGCCGGAGCTTGCCGCGTAGACACCCGGTCGGGCCACGGCGCCGGTAACGTACACTCTGATATCGCGCAACTCCGTCTGCACCGGCGTGATGCTGATGGCCGCGGTATTGCGCAGTTGCAGGGCATACAGCCCCAGCGCAATTGCCGTGAGCACAAGCAGCAAGAGCACGACGCTCACGCGGTTGCGCTCGAGCCAGTTAGCTGACCCGGCAGACTCGCCTGAGACCTGGCTCACCGCCGGCTGTTTTTCTTCGTCAATCACCGTCCTCGTCTCCGGCAAGTGGGAAAGTGGGCAGAGCGATTTCGTCGCGGGCGGCCGCCACAGACGTTCGCCCTCGTTTGTGATGCAGAGAAGCAGTCGCCTCGCGCACTCAGATCACTCTAGGAATTTCGTATCCATCTCCTACAGCAAGAAGCTGAGCGCTTCCTCCGTGTGAGGAACTGGTTTAGTGCGGCTCCCGGGGATGCACGCGCTCCGGCGCGCGGCAGCGACAATATCTACCTTCTTCCTTTGTATTACTTTCACACACTATAATACTTCACTAATAACATATATGTATCATACTGCCACAGTTGCCGGCTGAATTAGTAGCGTCGGCCCGGCGGGGCACGCCTGGTTTGGGAAGAAACTGATCGTACCCATCTGCCATTTCAGTCGTTCGCGCCTTCCCAAGCCCACTACTATTGGCACCCCACGCCAGCCAGGCGGCGACCGTTGCGGCCTGCCTGCACAGACCCAGGGGCAAGTCCTGCGACCTGGGATGCACTGCATTGCCAAGAGGCTTAGCCGCGTGCTATCCTAAAACTCCTAAACGCTATGGACGACCTTCCCGAATCACGCGATATCAGAATCACGCCTATGAGCTTCCTGCTCGGTGCGGGCGTGGTCTTGCTTGCGGTTTTCATCGCCATCATTGCCACGCGCATTGTCAGCGTGCTGGTGCTGCTCTTCCTCGGCATTCTGCTCGCGGAGTCGATTCGGCCCATCGCCAACAAGCTGCAGACCTGGAAAATCCCCCGCGGCGTTGCCGTAATGATCGTCTATCTCCTGTTGGCGTTAGTACTAACAGGATTGGGCCTGATTCTCGTCCCCCCACTCGTTGTTCAGGTGCGCGAAGTAGACGACATAACTTCAGAACTCACCGACTGGGCGCGGGATGAAGTCCCAAGACTCTACCAGATTTCGGTAGACTTTGGTTTCGACGACGAAGTGCGGGAACTTGGCTCGACTCTCACCAGCACAATCACGCAGCTCATCGGCACCTTGGCTGTTGTACCGTTCCAGGTTCTAGGGTTCTTGTTCGGCATAGTCTCTGTGCTCGTGATTGGCTTTTTCTGGATGAGCGCCACTGAACGGCTGAATAATTCCGTGATCGCGCTCTTGCCGCCAAAGCGCGCGGAGGCGGTGCGGAGCCTGACCGCCGAACTCTCCCTACGCGCCGGTGGGTGGGTGCGCGGCCAAGTAATCCTGATGGTCTTCATCGGCACCGTGACGTTTGTCGGCCTCTTCGCGCTGGGCGTACCGTATCCGCTGGCTCTGGCGACGTGGGCCAGTCTCATGGAAATCATTCCCATCATCGGCCCGTTTCTGGGAGCCATACCGGCGATTCTCGTGGCCTTCACAGAATCGCCGTGGCTTGCGTTGGCTACGGCAATCCTGTACTTGATCGTGCAACAGTTGGAGAACAACATCCTCGTTCCTAAGGTGATGGAACGCGCCGTGGGTCTGCACCCGATCCTGGTGATGTTCGGTGTGCTGGCGGGAGGCGTGCTCTACGGGATACTCGGCATCGTGATTGCCGTGCCCCTGATGGCAGCAATGCAGGTACTGGTGATGCGCCTACTGCTGCCGTGGCTCATCGCACAACTCGGTGATGACCCCGAGCCAGTGGCAGAAGCAGCCGCGGCTGCGCTGCCGGAGAGCCAGGACAGCACTGAAGACGGCGCCGCGTCTACCCAAGAGATCCCCGCAACCGATTCCGAGACCTCGCACACCTAGCCGTCCCATGCCGGTCACTGGTCCTGGGGGAGCTTTATCCACGTGATGTCAGCAGCCCCCCGTTGGACCGCATCGATCACACGCTGCGCCGCGAGTCCGTCGGCAAAGTCCGCGACGAAGTCCGTACCGAGGATGGTGCCCACCAGCCGCCCCGCGCAGTATGCCGGGAATGCTTCATAGGCAACCGAAAACTCTGCGGGTATCGGCAACTCCGTAAAGCCAATCTCTCCGGGGCAGGCGAGCAGCACCCTGGGCTCCGTGCCGCGTTCCGTGGTGAAGCTCAAACTGCCTTTCTCCCCGTAAACCTCGACGCGCAGCGAGTTGGAACGCCCCGCGGCCGCCTGGCTGATGTGCAACGTTACAGGTAGTCCGGACGTGAGTTGCGCGAGAAAGACCGCGGTATCGTCGTTGGTGACAGCACCGCCCTGCCGCTCCACGTTGTGCGTAAAGGTGTGCCCGGATACGGCGGCAAATTCGCCGCACCACCACCGCACGAGGTCGATGGCATGGCTGCCAACGTCGCCTAAGGCGCCGGCGCCGGCCACCTCGGCATCCATCCGCCACACTTTGGGAAGATCGGACCCATGGCGAATGTCCTGCAAATACAGGAGGGCGACGTGCGCAATCCGCCCAATCCGCCCTTGAGCCAAGAGGTGCTTGGCGTAGCGTGCGGCGCCAATTGAACGAAAGGTGAAGTTGACGGCAGTGCGGACACCGGCGTCTTTTGCGGCAGCCGCCATCTCCTCGGCGCCACGCAACGTCGGCGCGAGCGGCTTTTCGCAGATGACGTGACAGCCGCGCTGCGCCGCCTCCACAACCATGGGCACGTGCGCGGCATTCGGCGTGCCGACCAAGACGATGTCCGGCGCGGCAGCGTCCAGCATGCGCGTGTAGTCCGTGTGAATCGGCAGACCTGAATGCTGCGCTTGAATCTCGCGCGCGCGCGCTTGGCTGCGCGTAAAGGCGGCAACCACGCGCACGCTATCACACGCAAGCAGCCCGGGCAGGAGCACCCGCTGCGTAAATGATCCCAGACCGGCTACCGCCAGGCTTTGTGTCTTCATATGGGTCAACTCCCTGCATTTTGTAGGGCATTGTGCCATGTTGCGCCTTGCGCCGCCAAACGGCATTGCCTATAGTACACATTCGGCGGCATTTGGCGTTTGGGGCCGTCGCTGAGAGGGCGCTGAGTCGGCAAGCAAGTTTCATCGCTGTGCGGACATTCCTAAAGTCTTCTGCAAAGAGAATGCAACCCTTTGAGCGGTAACCTAAGAGAATCCGAGAATTCACCGCCAATCCGCCAATACTATAAAGACTATAGTTATTAGAATGGAAGCTTAATTCTAAGAATATCCTTAATAATTGCAATTTATCCTAAGAAGTTCCTTAGAATCGCTTCACAGTTTTGATATCCGGTGGTATGCTGGCAGAAATAGCTCGTTGCGACCCGGTGGGCCGCTCAGGAAGTAACAAAGGAGTTACACCGCGTCCCACCTAGCCCACATCGTAGCACGGCAACGGCGCCGTCCATGTGGCGGCCCGAATGCGGTGAAGGAGGTACGAACCATGGCCAGAGAACTGGAACAACGATTCGACCGCGTGCAGCGGTTGCAAGAGGCGAGGGATGCCCTGGCAGCCCTCCTCGCTAATTCGATCGAAACCGATCTGCGGGAGCGTGCGCGCGGGAGCGACGCCTCGGCTGACGACGACGACTTCGTGGACCTGGCGCAAGATGTCGCCATTCAAGAGGACCGTGAAGCAGTGCTCGACGTGCTGCGCCGTGACTTGAGAGCCTTCGACCAGGCTTGGCAGAAGGCGGAGGCCGGCACGTACGGCGTCTGCGAGGACTGCGGCGAGGGCATCTCCGCGGAACGCCTGGAGTTTGTGCCGGAAGCGACGTTGTGCGTCCCGTGCCAAACCCGGCGCGAGCGCGCCTGGTACGGCGCACGCTGAGCGATCAGCGCACGCTAAACAGACTTCTACCTGCTGTCTCTTACCCTCTCACTCCGTAAGGTGGAGGGTGGCAAAGTTGCCACCCTCCACCTTATTTTTCGTGGACACATGCATGCGTGCACTCACTCCTAGGTTGTAACAGCCTAAGTATGAAACACACATAGGCTACTCTATGTCCGCCAGCCTCCCAACAAGCCGCTCGGCGTGCAGGAAGACCACTTCTCCTAACGTGTTTTGCATCGATAGCGGCAATATGCTTACTTAGATTCGGCTAGGATATCACTTCTTAGCAACGCCGGCTATCGGACTAGGCAGAGGCCGCCCTGATTTTGTGCTGTACGCACGCAGCTTCCTTTAGTTGGCGCTCAACAGGCAACTCACTGGATTCGGGAGCAAGACCTCTTAGACATTCTTCTACGATACAGCGCCCAACTTACAACGCTTGCCCATTTCAGGACTCCAAGCCATGCCTACGATTGAGGTCGTTGTGACCACCTGTGAGAAAAAGAATCGCACCTTTCCGAGAATGAAATTGTCGTTTCTCTCCACTTAAGAGCACACCGTCCAGACCGCGAGATTCTGATACCATCCCTAGTGCGACACTAATACGTAACAGGTGACAGCGATTCTTGCGGAATAGGGACGGTCAATTGGTTCAGCGTTGCTTTTCTTTGCTCTCCGTTGTGCTGCGAATGCCTCGACTAGATTCTGCCACCAGTGGCGAAGAGGCACCCATGGGAGAAACGGCAACCCTACCTCTGGTGCACAGGCTCGCGGTCTTGTACGTCTCGCTGCCGGTAGTTATTTGGCTAGTGGGTTGGTTCCATTGGTGGCTAGGTATACCGGCTGCCCTCCTAATCGCAGTTAGCCTAGGCAGAACGTTCCTGCCTTCCTGGAAGGCGTCCTCATGGCAGGTCTCCTTCACTCCTGCGACCGGCGTGCTCCTGCTCATCGCGTTTGCCTGGGTGATGGCAACCGCCGCCGCCGGCGTGTTCGACATAGACAACTACAACTGGGACAGGAATCGCGCTATCCTGTTGCACCTTAGCCGCGACGACTGGCCGGTTTACTTCGCTACGTACTTCGATTTGCCCCTGCTCCTGCGCTACTACCTCGGCTACTACATGGTCCCTGGGCTGCTGGGCAAGTGGTTCGGCGTGGCGGCGTTGAACTGGGCCGTGCCGTTGTGGACCTGGTGCGGGGCTGCCCTGGCGCTCCTACTCTTTACGCGAGCGTGCCGGGGCTGGTGGGTACTCGCTGCGGTCCCCATTCTCATCTTCTTCGGCATGTGGGACCATCTCCTGCCGAACTTGGAGATTGCCGGCTACCGCTATCAGCTCAGGCACATCGCGGTTTCTCCGCAACACTTCATTCCGGGCGTGCTCTTTGCGCTCCTCCTCATCCAACTGCGCCGGCATGCGCAGTTCCTACCCTTGAGCGGCGTAGTCATCGCGGCTTGTATTTTCTGGTCGCCATTCATCGCCATCGGCTTGCTGCCGCTGGTCGGCGTGCTGTTCCTGCAGAACGGTGTCCGACCGTTCCTGAGCTGGCAAAACCTCCTCGTGGCTCCTCCATTCGCATTGTTGCTCTTGCTGTACGTATCCAGTGGCTCCGCGCACTATCCACGTGGCTGGGTGTGGGAAACCCGCGGCTGGGGCTACTTGCTAGACAGTGGCGGGGCGGTGATGATCGTCAATTTCCTCGTGCTTGCGTTCTTGCTGATGCTCTTGCGTCCGCACCTGCGCCGCGATCCATTATTTCTTATCAGTCTCGTAGTATTCCCAGTGTCGCTCTTCTATACATACGGCTACGACGCTGACTGGCTGCGCCACGTACCGCTGCCCGCACTCGTTGTGCTCTCTTTCTATGCTGCCGAGGCCGTGGTGGGCGGATGGGGAGACTACCGCGGCTGGTTCCGTCGCAGTGCACTCGGCGCCATAGTCCTAGTGATCACAGTTGGTTCAGTGACCCCTACTGTGATCTACTTGTCAGACGCCTTCGCCAGCCGCGACTTGCGTGTGCTCCGCTACGAACGCATTGACCGGCACGCTACGATCTTTACAGCCGTAGAATCTCATTTCATCGACAACAACGTAGTGCCCGTCACTGCCTGGCAAGAACTGTTATTGCGCGACGATCCCCCGGAGACACTCCCCGACAAAGGGGATCTCATTATTGACGCAGACTATGCCGTGTATCTCAAGGACAAGCGGCTGGTCTACATTCAGCGCGACTGTAGCCGAGAGGAAGTTGAATCGCGCTTCATACTGCACATAATTCCAGTTGACAAAGCCATCCTGGAAGGTCGGGAACATCACAACGAAGACTTCTTTTTCGCGTGGAACGGCATGCGGATCGCCGGTACCTGCATCGTCGTGCGCGACCTGCCCGCCTACGAGATCGCCACCATCACCACCGGCCAATACATAGGCGGGGCCAATCCCACCGGGCACAAGTGGCTTGCAGCGTTTGAAATGCCAAGGCGTTAGAACCCAGTCAGGCTGCCACCAAAAGCTATCTCATAAATCGGTTCGACAGCCAATTTGTGCTTCGACAAGGGCTTCGCTCAGCACGAACGGATTCCTGCCTTTGCCGTTCGCCCTGAGCCTGTCGAAGGGCAGGTCTACACCGAGCGATGTATTTATGAGACAAGCTCTAGTCACCCGCCGACAGCCATTCCTCGTAGCTGGCGCGGAGTTCTCGCGTGACCGGTCCGGGAGTGCCGGCGCCTACCGGCCTGCCGTCTACAGCGCACACCGGCATGATGCCCATAAGGGCGTTCGTGAGAAAAAGCTCCTCCGCGTCGCGCAGCGCTCCCGCGCAGAACTGCGAGAAACGGACGTCGCGGCGAGCCCGCGGCGCAAGTTCTTCACAGACCAGGGAGCGCGTGGTGCCCGGCAGCGCGCCGGCTTCCAGCGGCGGCGTGTGCAGGCGGCCCGCGTGCACGCTGAAGACATTCGCGGCAGTCGCGCATGCCACAGCGCCCTGCGTGTTGCGCATGAGCGCCTCGTCGGCCCCCTGCGCGGCTGCTTCTTGGCGCGCAATAAGGTTGTCGAGATAGCCCAGGGACTTCACCCGTGACAGAGGCGAGTGCTCGTTGCGGCGGGTCTTGCGACTGACAATCACCCGCATGCCGTTGCGATAGAGGTGGTCCGGGTAGGCTACGAATGCGGTTGTGCGAATGAGGAGGAATGGCTGGGAGTCGGCAGGCGGCAGCAAACCCCGCGTCCTGCTGCTACCCCGTGTGACGGTGAGGCGCACGGTTGCATCGCAAAGCTCGTTGGCATTGAGCGTCCGGTCTATAGCTGCGCGCACCGTGTCTGCTGTCCAGGGCATGGCAAGCTGGATTACTTGCGCCCCATCGCGCAGTCGCTCCCAATGCCGCTGCCATTGGAGCACGCGCCCGCCTGCCACCCGCATCGTCTCGAACAAGCCATCGCCGAGCAGCAGGCCGCGGTCAAGGGCCGAAACGGCATTGGCATTCTCAGGCACAAGCTCACCATTCACGTAGCAGACAAGCTCTCCGCTGATAGGCTTCTCCTTAACTGCTGAGACTTGCCGCAGGCTGCAATCTGTGCCCTCTCAAAAGTGCTGCAACGACGTGATTATGTCGCCTCCAGTACGGACCGCGCGGCCTGCGCTTTCACCAGCGTTTCTTCGTACTCGGCCTGTGGATTGGAGTCCGCCACCACCGCGCCGCCAACTTGCAAGTAAAGCCGGTCGCGCGTAAGCACGATCGTGCGGATGACAATGCTCGTATCCATCGTGCCGTCGAAACCCAGGTAGCCAATGGCGCCGCAGTAGATGCCGCGCCGCACCGGTTCCAATTCCTCGATGATCGCCATCGCCCGAATCTTGGGACAGCCGGTCACCGAACCGCCGGGAAACGCGGCCTCGAGCGCCGCCACGGCATCGGCTTCCGGGCGCAGGTTCCCGGTGACCGCGCTGACTAGCTGCCAGACGTTGCTATAGCCCTCTACCTCCCACAGCGCAGGCACGCGTATCGATCCCATTTCGCAGACTCTTCCCAGGTCGTTGCGCAGCAAGTCAACGATCATAAGGTTTTCGGCGCGGTCCTTCTCGCTGGTGCGCAGCTCTTCGGCCAGGGCGGTATCCTCGGCCGGCGTGGCTCCGCGCGGCCGCGTGCCCTTGATGGGGCGCGTCTCTACCACACCGTTCTGCACATGCAGAAAGCGTTCGGGTGACGCGGAGACTACCCAGCTAGCGCCGAGATTGAGGAATGCGCCAAACGGCACCGGACTTTCCCGCTGCAAGCGCTGATAGAGCGCCCATGGCGACCCTTCCCATTCCGCCGTGAACCGCTGCGAAAGATTCACCTGATAGACGTCGCCGGCCGCGATGTACGCTTGCGCCTGCCGCACCATGTCGAGGTACTGGTCACGCGCTAAATTCGCTGCCAGCGGGCCGGTTAGACGAAAGTCTCCAGTGCCGCTCCTGCGGTCGTCAGGGTGCGCTTGCCAAGCTGCAAGGATGTCAATGATCTGGGTCTGGCGCGCCAAGGCGGATTCTTCGGTGCGGTTCGGAAAGCCTGTGGTCACCAGCCACGACAAACCCAGGTGGTGGTCGTGTGCCAGCACCCAGTCGTAAAATCCTAGGCTCAGCTCAGGTGTCGAGACGTCACAAACCGCACTCGACGGCAAGTCCTCCAACTGGCGTCCAAGGTCGTAGGCAAAGACGCCCACCGCGCCGCCCTGAAAAGGCGGGCACTGCGGCGCTGGGGATATGGCATAGTCCGCAAGAAGCTCCCGCAGCACTGAGAACGGCTGCCCACGTCGCACCTCGGACCGTTGGACTGGCTGGCGCCACTCTATGTTGCTGAGGTTGCCGATGCTTTCCACGCGCAGAAAGGGATCGGCAGTAAGATAGGAGTACCGGCCAACAGCTCCCGGTTGGCTGCTTTCGAGGAGCGCCAGGCCGGGCAAGTGGGCGAAAGCAGGCGCGACAGTATGCGGCACTACGGCCTCCGGCAACTGAAGCGCCAGCGGCGAAATCGCTCTCTTGGTCGCGGTGTTGAGCATACGACACAGCCTCTCTTCCTATAAGACCATGCCCTTGAGTTGGGTGCAATTGCAGAACAACCTCCCACGGTGGCGCCGTGCGGCAGGCTCAAGAATACCTTTGGCGGGAACGTGGCCGGGCAAGCAACCTTCTCGGGCGCTAGTTGTTGCGCCAAAGAGCGGGGGACAAGCCCCTTTGCTACATCGCATTCTCGAGAACAAGAGAGTTGGGGACAGGCTGCGCGCTACGCCGCATTGTCCGAAGCCAAAGAGCAGGGGACAATCTTCCGCTCGGGCGCTAGTTGTTGTGCCAAACGGCGGGGGACAAGCCCCCGCGCTACACAGAAGTCTTCTGCTGCGCAAGAGTGTGAAGGAGGAGTCCCCGCGCTACGTCGCGTTGTCCAGGGTTGCCGCGACCGGGTGCTCCTCGCGCAGCTTTCTGCTTGCCTCGGGGATGCGTTGCCACGTCTTCCGGGCTGCGTCGTGCTCACCCGCGAGCGCTTGGGCGTACGCGAGGTTCGCCAGCACGTCCCAGCGGTTGCAGGGCTGCCAGAGACGAAGCATCTGCTGCTCTTGCGGTGACGGTAATGGAATATGCGTACGTTCGACGACCCGGTAGAGCCGCCTCCCCAGCAGTGTGTACGGTCTGCCTGCGCAGACTGCCAGCGCCTTGGAATCATCTGTCGTTCTCGCCGTGCCGAGAAATCGTCCCGTCATCCACATGGCGCCGCCGATCAATACCGCGTAGAAGAGCAGCGCCCCGCCAACCGTCACCACGTGCAAGCGTGGGAAGGCAGCTACGATGATGCCGCTGACGGCCGCCAAGATGCTGAACGACCAGAAGAGCCACACGACGGGCAGCCGGCCGATCCCAAGCATCTCAAAGTGGTGGTGCAGGGGTGTGGCAGTGAACGGCAGCGGGAACTCGGTGTGGGGGACAAAATGCGGTGTCATGGCGTAGCGTCCCAAGCGGACGAAGTGGCGGAAGAACGGCGTGACGATCTTAGCCTGCACAAAGCCGGAGCCGCCGTCCAAAAGAAATATACCGCCGATAAAGAGCCATACCGCGTCTGCGCCGCTAAATAGCGCCAAAGCCGCGAAAGCGCCGCCGAGAGCCAATGCGCCGCTGTCGCCAAGGTAAATGCGCGCCCGCCGCCGCACACTGCCCGTCGACGACCAGTCGGAGGGCAGATTGAAGAGCAACAGCCCTATGCTCACACCCAAGAGGGCAGCGGCAAAGCTCAGTAGTACGCTGTTTGCCTCTCGAATCAGCAGCGAGATCAGCATGCCAACGCCGGCAATGGTCGCCATGCCGGCGGTCAGGCCGTCTATGCCGTCACTTACGGCGACCGAAAAGGCCGACCCGAATGTGAGCATGAAGAGCCATAGCAGCGTGAGCGCCAGTCCCAAAATGCCAACGACGTTGAGCGCCTGCAGCACTCTCCCGCCCTGTATGTCCGCCTGCATGAATTCGCTCGGCCACCAATAAAGCGCCGCAACGGTTACCAGCGCCGCAACGGCATGCGCAAGCAAATAGGTGCGATCACCGAGGCCGGCGCCGCGCCGCCACTTCAACCAGTCGTCGCTAAAGCCGATGGCGAAGAAGAGAGTTGTGAGCAGAATGAGGAGCAGGAGAAACGCGCTCGTATCCGGCCGAAACGCCCACCAGAGGCCGCCCAGGCACCAAAGTGTGACGACCAGCGTTAGCCCACCGACGTTGGGCAAGCGCAGGTTAGGCAGGTCCTCATGGTCCTTGCTCTGTACGACCGGCTTGATCTGGCGGGAAGTGAAGCGCGGGAAGAGGCGCTGAAACACCGCATTCAGCAGTAATGTCAGCCCCGTAGCGCCACCCAGCGCCAGTACGGTCGTAAGAACATCCATGCAACTCGATTATTACCCCAGTTGCTGCGCGACCTCGCGGACGAACGCTATCGCCTCCCGGGTCTCTTCTACGCGATTCTCCCCGGCCTCGCGCTCAATGCAGTGATAACCCGTAAAGCCGATGTCCTGATACGACTTCAGGTAGCGCGGCCACTCGATCCAGCCTTGGCCCACAGGAGTCTCATGGCGGCCTGATTCGTCCTCCACGGCGGAATCCTTGATGTGGGTATGGATAATATGGTCCCGCAGGATGTAGACCGCTTCATGGGGGTCGGCTTCGGCAAAGGCCTCCGCGCGATCATAGGGGCGACCCTCTTGTTTGGCGATGCGCGCCGCCCACGTGATGAAATTCGCCGGGTCGAGGTTAATTTTGATGCCGTCAGTGTCGATTGAGTTGATCAGGTCCAGCAGCACTGGCGCGGGCTCCGGACCCGTTTCGATGCCGAAGTACATGCCCGTCTGCTCTGCGTGCTTGCCAATTGCTTCCATGGCTTCGCGAAACACTTGGCGGCGCGGCGCATTGGCGTCCTTGGGAACGATGCCGATGTGGCTGGTGAGCGCCGGAGCGCCAAGCGCGCGGGTGTGGTCGATGAGTTGCTTGGTAAGGTCGACTCGTGCAGCCACCGATTCCGCGTCGCCAAAGTCATCCAAGCCGCCGTCGGTGGCCGAAATGACCATGCCCAGGTCCTGCACGCGCTGTTGCACTTCCTTAATTCCAGCCGCGTCAAGTTCCTCCGGACCGTACTCGCCGCGCCCTACCGTCAACTGCACGCTCTCGGCGCCAATCTGCGCCGCGGTTTCCAGCCCCTCCGGTCCCGGTGTACGTAGACAGATTAGCCGGACGCCTACCTTGATATCAGCCATGGATTCACCTCTTCGTATAAAGTCTACCTGCTATCACCAATGCCGAGGCGGATATGCACAAAGCATTCACTGCGCAGCCATAATACCATGCCCGCCTCGAACTCACGTCAAAAGCGCGTGTACTTGCTCCTCCATGTATGCCAACGCGCGCGGCAGCATTACTGCGCCCCGAATCGCGGCTTGCAGCGTCTCCGCGCACGCCTCCTCGACCTGCGGATACGCGGCAAACTTTGGGAACGTCACCATGTCGTCCCGAATAGTTTCTTCCAACAGTGCCAGCCGTTCTGCGTGCACCGTGCCGGCGGGCGTCTCGCTGCGCACCCGCGCCATTACCGAGCTTCTGGATACAATTGTGCCGCCGCGTGCTTCCAGATACTGGCTCTCGACTGAGGTCAGGAAGCGCACGAGCGCCAATGCCCCTGCCATATCCTTTACGGAAGTGGGGATGGCAAACGAGTGGCCGCCCGCATAGACCGCGCGGGTGCCCGCCGGCCCCACCGGATAGCGCGCGACCCCAAAAGAGTCCGCGACGCGGCTCGTCGCCGGACCGGTCAGCAACCCGTAGTACGCCGGCCAATCGGCGGCCAGCGCGCAGCTTCCTTCACGAAAGAGCTGCGAGACTTCATCAAAATACGTGGCGTCAAGGTCACGGGGCGTGAGGCCCTGCTGGTACAGATCGGCGAGGAAACCCAGCGCCCAGCGGCCCGCGCGCGTAGCGAACGCAGGGTTGAGTTGCGCATCGAAGAGTGTCCCGCCCGCCATTGCCGCCAGCTCGAAGAACGTGCCGAACAGGCCCGATGAATGACCGGGAAAGGCAAACCCAAACAGGTCGGGGGGACGCGTAAAGAAGGTCGCGATATCCCGCACCTCGTCCCAGGTCTGCGGCACACTGAGCGCACGCCCGTACTGGCGCTGGAACCGTGCCTGCTCATTCGGATCTGTCAACAGGTCTTTGCGATAGAAGAGGATGCGGGCGTCAACGTTGCGCGGGATCTGCAAGAGCGCGCCGTTGACCCGGGCGAGCTTGAGCAAGGCTGGTGAGAAGTCCGCAAGCTCGTTATCCGATAAGTGCGTAGCGAGGGGGAGCAGCCACGCTTGCTGGGCCGGCGCGTACTTGACGTGCGTGGAGATCACGTCGTAGCGGGCCGAACCGGTGGTGTATACCTCGTCTATGTGCGCATTCAGCTCCGGATGGGGCAGTTGCACGCAGACGTTTACCGTGTAGCCAGTCTCCCGCTCGAATTGCGGCAACCGGCTGTAGAGCGCGTCGTATTGCGGCCCGCCGATGAAAGCGACATCAAGTTGCTGCTGCGGCATGGGGCATTGTCCTCTGCGGCAGCGCGCCCAGATGCACGCAAACGCGCCGCGTACAATTCAAGAGCGGGGGACAAGCCCCCGCGCTACACAATGAGAAGAAGTACCCGGTGTATCGTCTTCCGACCGACATTTTCGAGCATTCGTAGTCTGACAAGCAAACACCTGCCGCGAGGAATTATCCAAAGGAGCGCGGTCGTCTAGCCCAGACCAAAGAGCGGCTGGCCTTCTACGCCAATCTCCAAGCGGTACACCGCGCCGGTCTCCGTTTCCGTCACGTAGAGCGAGTCTTCCCAGAAGTCCACGTTCGTGGGGTTCTTCCCCGGTACCGGCAGCTCAGCGATCACCTCACCGGCAGGCGCAATTACGGCCACCACACCCTTGCCATAGTGGGCGACGTAGAGGTTTCCGTCCGCGCCAAAGTCCATGCCGTCAGGCCCGACGCCGCCTTCCATCTGTGCAAACAGGCTGCGGTGGTTCGCGCTGCCGTCGTCGTTCAGCGTGAAGGCATGAATGCGGCGGGTAAAGGTCTCCGCTACGTAGAGCGTCTCTTCATCCGCAGAGAGACAGATGCCGTTGGGAAAAGCCAAGCCCACCGCAAAGACTGAGATCGCTCCGTCTGCGCCCACGCGAAACACACGCCCCACCGGCTTCTCCAAGCTCGACCCTTTGGGATCGGAGAAATAGCAGTTGCCGTGCCTATCGAGAATGAGGTCGTTCGGTCCCCTGAATGGCTTGTTATTGAATGATTCCGCAATCACCGACCACGTCCCATCAGACGCAAAGTCGAGTATCTGCGCGAGACCGTTCTCCGCCACGATCAGGTGACCGTTGCGGTGGAGCCGTGATCCGCACGGCACTCCGCCTGTCTCTGCAAAGACCTCCACGTGCCCATCCAGCGTCACCTTGCTGATGCGGCCGGCATCGCACTCCATAACGTAGAAATTGCCTTCGCGGTCAAACGATGGGCCTTCAGGAAACTCAAAGCCGTCCGCAACCAGCACAGGACGAGCGTCGGTATTCATGCGAGAGCATCCTTTCTCCAAGGTAACGTTGCGCGCCGCCGCGCCAAAACGTTGCGCGCCGCCGCGCCAAAACGTTGCGCGCCGCCGCGCCAAAACGTTGCGCGCCGCCGCGCCCAGGGCCTCACACTGCTACATGCAGGCATGTGATGATCAGGTGCTACTGCGTTGCAGCATCTTTATCGGGAATATGTGCCGCCGGTCCCAGCGGACGCGAGAGATCGTACTCCAAGAGCTCCGGATGGCGTTGCAAAAACTCCTGGACGCGCGTCCCGCCCAGGCCTTTGAAACCAAGCAAGAAGCCGCCGTCGATCAGCAAGGTGTGGCCCGTGACAAAACGCGCCTCATCCGAACACAGGTAGAGCGCTCCTTGGGCGATGTCCTCAGCCCGCCCAACAATGGGGAGTACATTCCAAAGGATGTTGCGTTCGTGCCAAATTGGATCGTGGGCATTCTCTTCTCTCATCTCGTCTGAGGGTATCGCCCCAGGCGCAATTGCGTTCACGCGAATCCTGTCACCGCCCAACTCGAGGGCCATTTGCTTGGTGAGCTGAATGAGTGCGGCCTTGGCGGTCTCGTAGGTGGGATAGCCGGGGCTGACCTGGAAGCCGTGCACCGACGACAGGTTGAGAATAGCGCCGCCGCCCGCCGCCCGCATGTGAGGCACGGCATACTTGCTGGCGAGAAACGGCGCTTTGAGCAAAACGTCAAAGCTCGCATCCCAGTCCTCCTCGCTCAGCTCTTCGATTGAACCCCGCCGTTCCCAGTGCGCATTGTTGACCAAAATCGTTACGCCGCCGTACCGCGCCACCGCCGCGGCTACCATGTCGCGGTTGCCGGCAAGCGTGCCCACGTCGGCATGAAAGAACGAGGCTGCGCCGCCGTCGCTGCGGAGCGACTCCGCCACCGCTTCCCCCGCCTCGTCTTGGATATCGGCTATCAGGACTTTGGCGCCTTCCGCCGCAAAGCAGCGCGCGATCGCGCGGCCGATATTGTGTGCGGCGCCGGTGACAATGGCTACATGGTCTTGCAGTCGCATGGCGCGCTTAGATCCTCTCCGCAGATGTTGTCGAGTGGAGGTTACGAGAATGCTAGCGAAGTCGTAAGTCGCCCGGCGCTTCTACCTGATGTTATTGGGCCTGCAAGGCACTTGCCGGGAATGTGGTTGTCTCTCGTTGTTCGCTTTGATTCCAAAGCTGCTTCTATTTGAACAAATGGGCCGCGTTTTGTCTACCTTGCAAGGGGACGGCGGACCTTCCTCCTACTTGACAGTCGTCAGGAGCACGACGTTCTATGGGCGAATTGCTCGGCCTAGGAACTCCCCGGCCTGAGCTCTTGTCGCATACTCTGTTGGCGGCTCTGTTTGCCTGAGCGCGGCGCCAATCTGGATACCGGTTTGCACCGGAATGACGGACGTAGGCTTGCCGTCTGCACGCGCGGGCGACTATTCTGCAACAGTGGCGAACCACAGGAGATCCCATGCCGTATATTCGCGTCATTCTCGCGCTGTGCGCCTCAGTGGCAATCATCAGCAGCGCCTCGATCCTTATCAAGCTGGCCGCAGCGCCGGTGCTCATCATTGCCGCCTATCGGCTCGGTATCGCCGCGCTCATTCTGGCCCCCATCACGCTAACGTTGCGCAGGGATCACCTCCGGGCGTTGCACAGTCGCGACTGGCTAATAGGGGTGGTGGCGGGCAGCTTCCTCGGACTGCACTTCATCGCCTGGATCGGCTCGCTGGAGTATACGTCCGTCGCCAGTTCCGTCGTGCTCGTCACCATCAACCCGATCTTCGTCGGCCTCGGTATGGTCGTTATCTTTCGGGAACGGCTGCACCCATTGCTAGTATGGGGCATCGCGCTCTCCGTGACCGGCGGCATCTTGATCGGCTACAGCGACTTTCAAGTAGAGGGTCAGGCCCTGTTCGGCGACATGCTGGCACTGCTGGGTGCGGTGTTCCACTCAGGCTACTTGCTGCTGGGACAGCGCCTGCGCCAGCGGCTCGACCTCCTGCCGTACATTACGGTCGTCTACGGCATGGCGGCGCTGCTGGTCTTGCTTTCGGCGCTGGTCACGCAGCAGTCGTTTACCGGCTACGCGCCGGCGACGTACCTCTACATGGTGCTCCTGGCGCTCGGGCCCCAACTCCTCGGCCACACAGCCTACAACTGGACCCTGCGCTACGTCTCCGCCGCTGTCGTAGCCGTGGCCATCCTCGGCGAGCCCGTGGGCGCGAGCATACTGGCGTACTTCATCTTGAACGAGCATCTCACGCTGCTGCAGGTTGGGGGTGGAGGGCTGGTCCTGCTCGGCATCTATCTGGCCTTGCGGACGCAAAGGCGTGAGTAAGAGATTATCAGTGCTCGTCCCCCTGTTGCAATCCCTGGTAAGACTGAAAAGAGCGAGCCGTGCGCTGCCTCAACTCATCCAAGCAAACACAACGGAGCGTCTCTCATTCGCTTCACGCTCATGCCGCTGCTGCGGGGGAGACGAGTGCGCCTGGCGCGCAGCAATTGAGAGAGGTCCAGGTGTACGGAGTTCAACTAAACCTATGCCCACATCGAGAAGCACAGTGTCGCACCGGAAGTCCGGCACGTGAATACGTCCAAACGGTTCATCCGCAGCGGTCGCTCGGCGCCGTTCGCGTCCCCGTAAGAGACTAGCTACCGAGTAGTCTCATCCCCCCAATGAGGACAGCAGCCCACACTGCCATGCCCCCAACCATCCACTTGATCAGGCGAACCTCCATCGCGCGGATTTCAGACGTTAGTTCGCCCTTCAGATTGGCGGTGCCGGCTTTCATTTCACCCCTCAGGGAAGCCAGGTCGGCTTTCAGTTCGCCCCTTAGGGAAGCCATGTCGGCTTTCAGTTCACCCCTTAGGGTGGCCAAGTCATCCTTAGTTGACAAGTGTTCATAGACCCCTTCAAGACGGCTAAGTCGTTCCTCTGTCGTCAGCGCAGCCATGATGGTGTCCCCCTTGCCACAACGTTCGTCTGCTCAAAGTATACCAAACGCTGCCGGCATGCTACACGATATACTATAGTGGACTGGCTACACGTCCGCCGAATTACGGAAGTAGGAATTAAGAATCGGAGCGTGAGCCGCCTGGCCCATTGGTTGCCATCAGCGTAGGCGTTGCCATAATTGCGTTTGTCCGGCAGGGCGAGAACGCAATCCGAGAAGACAATCGCGACATGCGCAACCACATGTTTGAGATTTATCAGTGCGTATCTCGGATTGAGGGCGCAGCTAACTGACCAAAGGACTTTGGTAAGCCATGCGAGGAATAACGAAGAGCGTTCTGCCGACCGCTTATTGGGCCATAGCTCTTTGCCCCTCGAATGCCCTCCTTCGCTCTGCCACCTGTACTAACGGCCAAAAGTCTAACCGACAAGAGTAAGCTTGGCATCCCAATATTCCATACTGAATAGGGAGAACCCCCCGTGAACTGCATCGTCATCTGTCTCGACACTTTTCGCGCCGACTGCATTCGGCACTTGGGCGCGCAAAACATGCAAACGCCCACCCTGGACGCCATGGCGCGGGACGGGGTCTGGTTCGAGAACGCGTTTGCCGAGGCGCTGCCGACCGTGCCTGCGCGCCGCTCGCTCTTTACCGGCGTTCGCGGTTTTCCCTGGCGCTGGACTATTGACACCACCGGCTCGTCGCCGGGCGCGCCGGGCATGCCCGGCTGGCACGGCGTGCCGCCGCATCAGCAGACGTTGGCCGAGCGGCTCTCCCGCGCGGGCTATGCTACCGGTCTTGTGGCCGATACCTACCACCTCTTCAAGCCTACTATGAACTTCACCCGCGGCTTCATGAATTGGGAGTTCTTTCGCGGGCAGGAGGCCGATCCCTACCGCTTAGGCACCGAGGAGGAACTCCAGGCCGAGCGGTATACGCACGATCCAGGCAATGTACCGTTCGGGCTGCGCCAGTGGCTCTGGAACGTGAAGGACCGCGCAACCGAAGAGGACTTCACCTTTGCCAAATGCATGCGCCGCGCCATCAAATTCATCGAGGACAGCCGCGACCACCACCCGTTCTTTCTTTGGATCGACTCTTTCGAAGCCCACGAACCGTGGCACCCGCCGTTCGCCTATGCCGATGCCTATATGGATGCGCCCTGGCAGGGCATCGAACCCATTCAGCCGCGCGGCGAGCCGCTGAGCGCGGCGGAAGAGGACCGGGTGCGGGCGCTTTACTACGGCTCGATTACGTTTATCGATAAGTGGATGGGCGTGTTGCTCAACCACCTGGCCGACAGCGGCCTGCTGGACGAGACCGTCATCGTCTTTACCTCCGACCACGGTACGCAAATGAACGAGCACGGCGAATTCGGCAAGAGCCAGCGCCACATGAATGCCTACAACACCCGCGTGAACATGCTCGTGCGCCATCCGGAGGGTCCGCGCGATACGGTGGTCACGCCTTTCGTACAGCACATTGACGTGGCGCCCACGATCTTAGATTGGCTGGACGTGCCCCACGACCGGCTGGACGGCGCAAACATGTGGCCGGTGGCAACCGGCGACAGTGAATCCCTGCGCGATTGGGTGCTAACCGTCTGGGGTTACGAGGCGAGCGTCCGCGACCACACGTGGAATGCCGTGGTCAACATCCAGGACTCCGAGCCGCAGTGGAAGCTCTACCGCATCGCTGAAGACCGCGACAATTTCACCGACGTGGCCGACCGACACCCGGAAGTTGTGGCAAGGCAGCGTGCGCGGCTGGAGGGTTTCTTAGGCGAACCCCTGCCGGCACGCCTCCCCGGCCAACACCCCGGCAGCCCCTATCCTCTGATGGACTTCAACGCGGCACGCGCGCGAGAAGAGTGACCTATTGCGCTGATTGTCAAGGAGATCGTAATTAAACGAGACGTTAGCTACGCTTGATTTCGGCCGAGTTATTAAGCAAAATCGCCATTTTCGTTAACAAAACACAGGCAAAGCTAGAGTCAAGGTGTTCCCAAAGTGCAGATGCGGGAGCTTATCTGGCCTGACGGTCTCGCAAGCAAACATGCTCCAACATGCAAATCCGATCACGGTTTTCGGTCACGCAAAGAGTCACGATAGTCCGTTTAAGGCACCGACCCACTCAGATCTGCGCTACGCTAACAGCCGCCGTGTCCGCCACGCGCGGTAAGCGAAGAGCGGCGGCAACCCGAACACGAAGAGTCGCCCGACCAGCCCCCATACGAGATGACGACGGTAGGCGTACTCGATCTCGTCGCGCACGGTGGTGAGACTGTCCCCGCTTGCGATAAACGTATGCCGGTGGACCCAATGCGCGAACGGGCCGCTGATTTGCCTGTCGGCAAAGCCGGCGTCGCTCACTGGCTCAATCACAGCGTGCCAGCGAATGGGGCAGGGGCCGAGCCAGAGCGTGAATCGCAACTCATCACCGGACGAAAGCATCTCCGGCCCCTCCTGCATCTGCACGATCATGGGCGGCGGCGTGATGGCGGCGAGACTTTGCCGCATGCGGTGAAACTGCACCACTTTCTCAAGCGGCGCAGCGACAGTGAATTCGTGCCTGAACGTCATCAGCGGCCCGGCGCAAACGGCTGCAGCGCGGCGAGGTAGTACGCAACGTCCGCACTGTCGTTGTACAGGTGGATAGATGCCCGCACGCGGCCGTCGCCACCCCACGTATGTACGTCCTTTGCAATGAGGGCATCGCGCACAGTGACCGCATCATCGCAAGCGATGGAATAGTTCCCGGCGCGGCGGGCACGCTCCGGCGGCGTCATCACCGTCCAACCTTGACCTTGCAGCCCCTCGATGAGCTCAGCGCCGAGCGCTTCCACGTGCGCGCCGATGCGGTCGATGCCAAACTGCTGCAGGTAACGTACGCCGTTCTCCAGGGCATAGATCGCCGCGTGGGCCGGCATGCCCAGTTCGAAGCGCTCCGCGGTCGGCTTCCACGTAATCTTCTCAAAGCGGTCTTCACTGAGGAAATTATCCACGGAATACCAACCCACCGCGCCCGGCGCAAAGTCCGGCAGGCGCGTGCGATTCCAGTAGAGCACGCCGCCGCCGTGGATGCCGAGCAGCCACTTGTACGTGCTGGCTACCGCAAAGTCATAGTCCCCTACCGCCACCGGCACCACACCCAGCGACTGCGTAACATCAGCCAGCAACAGCGCGCCGTGGGCGTGGGCTGTGTGCGCAATCGGCGCCAGGTCGAGCCGCAGGCCGGAGAGGTAGCTCACGTGGCTCACCGCCACCAGGCGCGTGCGCCCGTCAATCTGCGCAATTACGTCCTCGGGCGTGAATTGCCAGTCCCGACTGCGCACCAAGCGCACCTCGACGCCGTGCTCTTTCATCTGTATCCAGGGCAGCACCGTGCTGGGGAACTCCAGGTCGTTGGTCACAATGTTGTCGCCGGGCTTGAAGTCGATGCCGCTGGCAATGAGCACGATGGCCTCTGAAGCGCTGCCCACAAGGCCAACATCATCCGCAGCGCAGCCCATGACGCCAGCGACGCGCTGCTTGCACCGCAGTTCTGTCTGGATGTGTTCCGCCCGCCCGGCCTCACCGTGTGCGCGCTCTTGCAAGTAACGCTCCAGCGCCTGCGCTTGCGACTTCAACGGCGCGGATTCCGCGCCGGTATAGAGATAGGCCGCGTCTTCCACACCGATGAAGTCATGCCGTGGCGCGAGCGCTTGCATGTGCAAAGTGCCTCCCATTGGTTCAGTTCTTGGCGCTGTCTTTGCGGAGTTCCCCGAACGAACTGCAAATCGGAATTCTCTCAGTCTGCTTCCTAACCCCCAAAACGAAATGACAGCACGCCCTGATACGGCGTCTTGATAGAAAAGAGCCCTCCCGCCAGAGGTTGGCGTTCTAGCTCTGCGGCATTGAGTTCCTGGGCAGCCGAGGTAATAAAAAGTGTATCCAGGTTCGGGCCGCCAAACGCGCACGCCGTCACCTGGGTAACGGGCAAGTCTATTTTCTCAAGTAGCTCAGCAGTATCGGGATTCCAGCGGCTCACGCACGAGCCGCCGTAATGCGCCACCCAGAGCATGCCTTCGCTGTCGATCGCCATCCCGTCCGGCATCCCGATTGCCTCCGGCACGTTGATTATGACCCGCTCGTTGGCGATATCGCCTGTGTCATTATCGTAGTCGAAGGCGCGCACGTTCTTGCGCAAGGTATCGATGTAGTACATCGTCGTTTGGTCGAGACTCCAGATGATGCCGTTAGAGATTGCCACGCCGCCGAACATCTTGTGGACGCTCAGGTCGGTGTCGAAGCGGTAGAGGCTCCCTGAGTCCTTGGGATTCTCGTAGGCCATCGTGCCGGCCCATAGGCGTCCCGCCGGATCGCACTTGCCGTCGTTAAAGCGATTGCCGGTTATGTGCGCTTCCGGATTTTCTATAATGCTAAGTTCTTGTGTCTCTAGGTCAAATGCGGCGAAGCCCTCCCGCACCGCCAGCATAAGCCCGCCGGCAGCGCGTATCACCACGGTGCCCACATGCTGGCCGACGTCAATCGTTCGGTTTTCGCCCGTGGCCGGATCATAAATGAAGAGTTTGGAGCTGAGGATATCCACCCAATAGAGCACCTGCTCCTCCTCGTCCCACAGCGGCCCCTCGCCTACTAAGGCGTGTTGATCCACTAATAGCTCAACAGCACTGTTCACAGTTTCGTTTCTCCCTTAAGTCCCAATCGTGTTGCTTGGCTGTAACCACCTCTGATAATAGACTCTTTCTCACCGCCATGGCGAACGCTGCGCCTGCCGCCTTCACCTGCTATTGCAGACTTCACTCAATGTAGGGGCACGACATGTCGTGCCCCTACGAAGGTGTGGGGCAAGGCATGTTACCCTTTGTGCCGGGCATACAGCCTGTTCTTGGAATGCCAATTGCTTGTGTTTCACCGGTACGGCTTCTATCATGGTGCGCAAGTGGAATCTGATGCTAACACCCCATATGGAGGACCTGATGCCAAGCATGGATAAAGTCCGAATCTGCATGATCGGCGCCGGCAGCCTCGCCAACGCCATGCACTATCCGTCATTGAGCGAGATGGACGACGTGGAGATCGCCGCCTCCTGCGACCTCGACGCGGAGCGACTGCAAAAGACAGCCGCCCGTTTCAATATCCCCAAGACGTATTCCAACTATCGGGAGATGCTCGATGCCGAAAAGCCGGATGGGGTCTACTGCCTCATGCCGCCGCACCATCTCTACGATATCTCGATAAACGTCCTGCAACGCGGGCACAACCTCTTCGTGGAAAAGCCGCCGGGACTCAACGCGTTTCAAACGAGCAGCATGGCGAAGACTGCTGCCAGGTACGGCGCGCTCACGATGACGGCGTTCAACCGCCGTTTCATACCGCTCATGCGCGAAGTGCGCGCCCAAGTGGAAGCCCGCGGGCCGATCATCCAATTTCAATCGGTGTTCCTCAAGCACCAGTTCACCCCCCCTGGCGATCTGCCCTATTACGGCGGCGCGACCGACATCCTCAGTTGCGACGCGGTACACGCGGTGGACGTCTGCCGCTGGCTGGGCGGCAGCGACGTAGCGGCGGTAGCCAGCGACGTGCGCGAAGTGTACGCCGACTATCCAAACGTCTTCAACGCGCTCATGCGTTTTGAGAACGGCTGCGCCGGCTTCTTGCAGGCGAACTGGGTTGCCGGCACCCGACGGCACATCTTCGAGATTCACGGCAAGGGCATTACCGCCTATATCGACCCGGACAATACGGCCAGAGTCTACACGGACGGCAAAGACGAGCCGGCAGTGTTGGACGTGAACCAGGCCGCCGGCAACGACGCGCGCTACCACGCGTATGGGTTCTTTGCCGAAAGCCGCCACTTCATCGACTGCATTAAGACCGGCCGCCAGCCCGACACCAACTTCGCCGACGCCACCAAGACCATGGAACTCGTGGACTCAATCTACCACTCGGTGCTCTGATTGGGAGAACCTAGAGAGATGACTTGAGGGCGCCCTCTGAACCTTGGCCAAGTATGCGAGCCAGCCACTTGCCTTGCCGAGTTTCTGAATTACAGGCGCTTGCGCGTCAGTTTCGCTAGACTACGGATTTCACAAGTAACGCTGTCTCCCGTCATGTATTTTGCGCCGGGCGTCACCCCCGGTCATAGTAAGTCCGCCACTTTGCACACTAACGGAATGAGACTCAGAACACTTTCTCTCATTCGCATCGGCAATCTAGCTACCGTTGCCTGGTCCTTGCTGACCGTTTTACTTCTAATTCTTGCCTTTGATTCGTTCATTGGCAGGCACATTGGGGATTCCAGCATTTATCTCTACGTTGGGAAGGGCATCTTGGAAGGAGAAATGCCCTACGTCGACCGCTGGGATAACAAGGGGCCTCTGTTCTACTTCCTGAACGCAGTCGGTTTCCTCGTTCATGAAACATGGGGGGTCTGGCTGGTTCAGGGCCTCTTTCTGCTTGCTGCGTCGGTGTTTGCCTTTCTTGTGTTCAGAAGAGGCTTTGGCACGGTTCCCGCTTTTTGCGCACTTGCGCTATTTCTAGTCTTCTATGGGAAGTTTTCGCCACCCGGCAACTATACAGAGCAATACGCATTTCTGTTCCAGTTCCTATCTCTTTACCTCTTCCTGCACAGCCAAGCCGAAACTGACGACACGCCAGCACACGTTCGCTTCGCTCTCCTTCACCTCGGCATAGGCGTGCTCGGCGCCGCTACCTTTCTCATCCGGCCTAACCTCGTCGTCCTCTGGCTCGTCATCGGACTTTACTGGCTCGTGCTTAGGGGCGCCTCCATGCGCAAACTCGCCTGGGCAGTGCTCGGTGGCGGCAGTGTGCTCTTGTTGGTTGGCGCCTACTTTACAGCGGTCGGCGCAATGGCTGCCCTCTGGAGTGCGGTCTTCGGGTACAACTTTGCCCATAGCACTGTGACGTTTAACGAGAGAATGAGCGTGCTCATTCATCTTGCTTCAGCGATGTTCCCGGTAACTCTCGTGGTTATCGCTGCCTGGGGCATTGGTATTGCGGTACTCGTGCGAAACCGAACACTCCCGCATCCCACCAAAGGTCTCCTGTCACTTGCCCTCATTTCACTCCCGCTTGAGCTTGTGAGCCTCTCTCTCTCAGGCTTTGTGTTCGCGCACTACTACCTCACGGCTCTGCCGGCCGCCATGCTGCTGTTGGCTTTCCTTGTGTGGTTGGTCATTGAGCGAATTCCCGTTCCCCAGTCGCTTCTCACATTAGTTCTGGTATCCGGCATCGCCTTCTACTCACTCTCGGATATTCACATTGAGAGGCTCAACAAGAAGTACGTGACCGAAGGCGTTTTCGTAGAGAATAGCGAAACACGACTAGCAAAACGCATTAGAGAAGTGACCGACCCTGAGGATTACATCCTTGCATGGGGAAAGGGCGCCAATCTACATCTGCTTAGCGACCGCGACGCGCCTACCCGCTACTTCTTCCACCATCCTCTAACGAAGCCGCATTACACAACTCACGCAATGCGTGCCGAGTTCCTTTCTGATCTCAAAGAGCACTTGCCGGTTCTAATAATTGACACGCACTTTCACTGGTTTCCACCTCTGGAAAGAGAAGCACGCAAGAGTTGGGAGCCCTACGAGAGGCACATGCATGATCTGCGGGACTTCGAGCCGTTCTTTGACTTCGTTGAAAGCAATTACCTACCTGTCGAGGAGTTCCCACCATTCACGGTGTACGCACTTATAACCGATGTAGTAATTTCCCCAGCAACCGTCCCAGGACAGCTCATCATCCGTTCCACCTACGACGTGTACCTCAATGACCGTACCCTCACCTTTGTAAAGAGCCGCTGCACGCAGCACGACGCCCTCAAGCGCTTCATCGTGCACGTCATCCCTGTCGACAACAGCGTCATTGACGGCAGGGCGCAGGCAACACGGGATTTTAACTTTCTGGAAGGCAAGACGTGGCAGATAGGCGCGGCGTGTCTTGTCTCTGTTGACTTGCCCGACTACCCAATCGCCTCCATCCGAGTCGGCCAATACAACCTCACGCGCACCGGCCATGACTGGTTGAGCGAGTACCATTTACAGGAACTAGACTAATTCTATTGAGGCTCGCCTGTATGTTGGAGGATCTTGCCTCGACCGCTGATGAAAGACAATCCTGCTATACTGCGATGCGTTGGCAATCCCTGCGCTTCGGGCATTTCCCTCTGAGGTTGGCAATGGAACCACTAGAACTTCTACCTCCAATTGGCGGCAGCCATTTTCCCAAGTGAACGCTCAAGCAAAAATAGCTAGATATCTCACTCCACATTATGCCAAGTACGTGCTTGGCCTTGTCTGGGCATTGTTCCTTGCAGTTCTCGTTGGTTTTGCCGTCAGTTCCTTTGTTGCAGAGCAAGGAGCCGATTCCAGTATCTATCTCTACGTCGCTAAGGGCATCCTGGAAGGCGACGTTCCCTACCTCGACCGCTGGGACCACAAGGGCCCCCTTCTCTATGTCATAAATCTCTGCGGCCTCCTCATACACGAGAACTGGGGAATCTGGTTCGTTCAAGGCCTCTTCCTGCTCGGCGCTTCTTCATTCGCGTTCCTCTCCTTGAGAAAGAGCTTCGGGGTCACCCCCGCCCTCTTTGCGCTTGCGCTCTTTCTGGCCCTTTACGGTAGGTTTGCCCCTCCAGGTAACTTCACCGAACAATACGGCATCTTCTTTCAGTTCCTCGCGCTCTTCCTCTTTCTTCGCAGCCAGGAACAGCCGGCGCCGGTTCCCACCCAAGCCCGTTTCGCCGCCCTCCACCTTGCTATTGGCGTCCTCGGCGCTGCTTCATTCCTCCTGAGACCCAACCTCGTGGCCTTTTGGATCGTTATCGGTCTCTATTGGCTCTGCCAGAGAGACATTTCCCTGCGCAAGCTCGCTTGGGCGGTAGTTGGCGGAGGGAGTGTGCTCATACTGGTGGCGGGTTTCTTCGCGGCTATAGGTGCATGGCGCGCACTTTGGGAAGCAGTCTTTCTTTACAGCGTAGCTCATAGCGACGCTTCCCTTCAGGAAAGAGTCGAGGTGATTCGGGATCTAGCCACTAGGGCAACTCCGATTTCCTTCCTGGTATTCGCCGCCTGGTGCATCGCCATATTTTCACTCATACGAAAGAACCTACACCCGAAGCGTCTCACGGGCGTAATGCTCATCGCTTCTATGCTCCTACCGCTTGAAATCATTAGCCTTACTCTCTCCGGCTTTTCCGGGAGAGGCTTCCTGCACTACTACATTTCTGCCCTGCCGGTATTAACGCTGCTGCTGGCATTCTTAGTCTGGTTCGCCCTGAAGCACCTGCCCGTTCCGCAAGCAATCCTCTCGCTTGCGCTGCTCTTGGGCTCAGTTTTGTATCTCTTGCCTGATGCAGACTTCGCGCGGCTTGCTGACAAATTCACGAGAGAGAGTCTGATTGCCGAAGATAACGCAACGCGCTTAGCAATTCGCATTCGCGACTTGACTGGGCCGGACGATCACATTCTGGTCTGGGGCAAAGCCGCTCGTCTCTACCTCCTCTCTGAACGCACGGCGCCCTCGCGTTTCTTTTACCATCATGCGTTAATCAAACCCCATGCCGCGGCTCACGCTTACCGCCAGGAATTCTTCGCTGATGTCGCAGAGAATAGGCCGAAAATAATAGTAGATTCGAGAAACCCCCGTTTTGCTCCGCTCGACAGTGCAAGACGTGCCGATTGGCAGTCTCCCGATAGGCATATCCATAGGTTCATGTATGATTTGGAGGACTTTGGGGAATTCTTCGACTTCGTTGAAGTAAACTACGTAGCAATCGATGTGACGGCCACTTACGTAGTCTATGTTCTCAGGAGCGACGACAGCGCAGATACAGGCGCTTCACGCGGGCACTTGATCATCCGCTCCACGTACGACGTGTACCTGAACGGACGCACCTTGACGTATGTCAAGAACCCATGCCTGCGGGCTGACGCCAGCAATCGGTTTATCCTGCATGTAATCCCTGTCGACAACAGCGTCATCGGTGGCAGAGCCCACGCCACTCAGGACTTTAGCTTCATGGAAGGTAAGAAATGGCACGTAGGAGAGGGATGCGTGGTGTCTGTTGATCTACCGGAATACCCCATCGCCTCCATCAGGACCGGACAGTACAACGCGGGGCGCACCGCACACGTCTGGCTGAACGAGTATCAATTCTCCACGCCAGAGTGATCCCCTTGTCTTGACCGATGGAAACTGCGATGCTGCCCAACGCTCTCGCCGCACAACACAGGGAATGCTTACCTTTGAAGGTTGCCGCTGATTGTCGTAGACTTCCTTCTGTACTCTCCAAGTCTAAGGCCGCGAGCGCTCATTGCTGAGCCGTGCTTCTTCCCTAGCGCCATGTTGTCAATCAAGAGATGAACTAAAAGGAAGTGTCCCTTCTTGTGACCAATCGACTGCTTGTCGTCGCTTGGGTGATCATCCTTGCCTTCCTCCTTGTCCTTGCCGTCGATTCATTTATTGAGACGCCTGGCTCGCGTGGAGACACAGCGCTCTTTGTGTACGTCGCGCAAGGCATCTTGCAGGGAGAAATACCGTACCTCGACCGCTGGGACAACAAAGGCCCGTTGCTCTACCTCATACACGCAATTGGCCTTATGATCAATCAGGTTTGGGGAATGTGGGCGGTACAGACGCTCTTCTTGCTTGGCTCAGTCTACTTTGCCTTCATCTTGATAAGAAGGGTCTTCGGGTTATACCCCGCGCTTTTTTCACTTGCAGTGCTCCTTACGTACTACAGCAAGTTTGGGCCGCCAGGCAGCTTTACCGAGCAGTTTAATCTTCTTTTCCAGTTTCTCACCCTTATCCTCTTCATCCGCAGCGAAGAGGAAGCCAAGGCCGCGCCCACACAAGGCCACTTCGCCATACTCCACGCTGGCATCGGCGCGCTCGGCGCTGCTTCGTTCTTGCTGAGACCAAACCTCGTCTCTCTTTGGATAGTAATTGGTCTCTATTGGCTATTGATGAGAGACACGTCGCTGCGCAAACTCGCCTGGGCCGCAATAGGCGGTGGTGGCACTCTTGTCATTGCTGCGGGCTTATTCCTCGCCTTAGGGGCATTGGGGGCACTTTGGGATGCCGTCTTTGTGTTCAATTTCGCCCATAGCGGCGTCTCGCTGCAAGACAGAATAGGCGTGGTGGCGCAGCTTATCGTTCAGATGTTCCCAGTTGTGCTGCTGGCCATTGCCGGCTGGTGTCTGGGCATCATGCAACTGATACGCAGACAATTAACGAATCGGAGCATCAGAAGCCTCTTGGCCATCTCCTCGCTGTTGCTCCCACTTGAATTGGTTGGCCTTTCCCTTTCAGGCTATGCGTTCAAGCACTACTTTATTGCCACTCTCCCGATCATCACGATTCTCCTTGCATTCCTGCTGCATTTTATCCTTGCCCGACGTCTCATTGCCCCCTTGGCCCTAAGTCTCGCACTGCTCCTGGCTGCTGCCTACTATACCTCGCCGTCCTCAAGCTTCACACAGCTAGCTGAGAAGTACGTCAATACCGACGCACTGCCTGGAATCGGCGAAACTTCCGAAGCCGTTCGCCTCCGCAGCCTTATACAAGATTCTACTAGTCCTGGCGATACCATTCTCGTGTGGGGAAAAGGCGCCTGGATTTACCTAATTGCGGAGCGCAACGCGGCCTCCAGGTATTTCTATGAAGTCCCGTTGACCATGCCCAACTACACAAGTCAGGCAAAGCATGAGGAATTCTTGTCTGACATCAAGCAACAGGAACCAAGGCTGATCGTCCATATGCCCATAGCTCGAGTGCCTCCCTTGACGAGTGCAAGTCAAAATAAAAGGTTGATCGCCCATTTGCCCATAACCCGAGTGCCTCCCTTGACGAGTGTAAAGCGAAACAACTGGACTCCACATCCCAGGTTCATGTATGACCCGGGGCACTTTCAACCCTTCTTTGACTATGTCGAGGAAAACTACGTGATAGTCGATCTAACACCCCCTTTCATAGTCTATGCTCTCCGGCGCGATGACTACGAGGCTCCGGAATTTCCTGCGGATCGGCTGATCGTGAGTTCTGTCTACGACGTTTACCTCAATGGTAAGACCCTTACGTATGTAAAGGACTCGTGCACCCACGACGACACCAGTCAACGCTTCATTCTGCACGTTATCCCTGTCGACAACAGTGTCATTGCTGGCAGAGCCCACGCCACTCAGGACTTTGACTTTCTGGAAGCGAAGGAATGGCACATAGGAGAGGCATGCGTGGTGTCTATAGACCTGCCGGAATACCCCATCGCCGCCATCAGAACTGGCCAATACAATGCGGAGCGAACCGCCCACCAGTGGCTGAGCGAGTACCAGTTCCCGAAACCGAATTGACCTTTACGCGACCGCGAAGGGCATCTGCGATGACGCACCGCATGATTGCCGGCGATTATTTTGTAGCTCAGTCGAAGAAGACGCTTACTAAGCGGCGCTTGTCCAAGACGCGCAAGAGCGGGGAACCGGTGGCGGGTTCCCGCTCTCGCGAAAGGTAGGTAGGCAGTATTAGACATTCGTGGAGGCGGCAATAGCGCAACATCTCGCGCACAGAAACTTGGCAATACCGTATAATGTTGCCTATACGGTGGTGGAATGCGTCCCTGCTGCCGGCGGGGCCGTCATTTGACCGACAATAGGCATCCAAATTGAAGAGGCTTAGCTGCGTACGACTGACTATGGCCTTGGCAAGTGCGTAGCTCAGAACGCTGATCAGCATCACAAAGGACGACCGATATGGCGCAGGCAACGCCTTTAGAAGCTAGATTGCAGCGGTTGCGCAAATTGAGTGCGGCGGAGCTTCAGGCCTACGGCGAGCAGGGGTTTGTCATCCTCGACAACGTGTTTCCGCCGGAAGTCGTGACGGCCCTCAACGACGAGATCGAGCGCCTCATGCCGGAACACGGCGACACCACAGCGAACCGACCGGGTTGGATTCTGCAGTTGGGCCTGCGTTCCGAACTCATCAGCAACTTTGCCCGCGACGAACGTATTTTGTCCCTGATCGAAGCTATCGTGCGCCCCGGCATTGCCGTCCACTCGGCGAAGTTGGTTACCAAAGTGCCCCATTCCAATATCGTCTGCCATTGGCACCAGGACGAGGCCTTCTACACCAAGCCGGACGATCCGAAAACACACAGTCAAACGCGCATGTCTATCTGGGTGCCGCTCCAGGACGCCAACGAAGCCAACGGCTGCATGTGGGTGGTGCCGGGCAGCCAGCGGTGGGGCCTGCAGGACTACGAAATCGTGGACTACGGGGCCTGTATACGAAAGCTTACGCCGGAGGAATACGCCAATGAGCACGCCATTCCCGTCCCACTGCCGGCGGGATCAATGCTGCTCTTCCATGGTATGCTGTGGCACCATTCCAAAGGCAACAGCACCGACCATGCGCGCTACGCCTTCATCGTCTCCTACCAGGAAGCCACGGTACTAAGCGAGACCGCGCAGTGGAAGCTCATCCGGCCTGCTCCCTAAGTGCTGTCTCGTTAGCTCCACCCAACTGGTCAAAAATCGAGAACCACCACCCTTAGGTTCAGCCTGCAATTGTAGTGGCGTACGTCATACGCTCAACTCACGTGTCAGCGTCAGAGCCAGCATGCCGTATGCGGTATCCGACGTCGAGCTCGAAAGGACATACGTGGTGTTGCTCTCATACAGGATCGTGCGATTGTCTAGAGTTGCTCTAGGGGCATGGACTTGACGCTCTTCCAGCTAGGCGAAGTACGGATATCCGCAAAGGCCAACGCTGCCCTCGCAGACTCTGGAGATAGTGCCACGCTGTTCCTCTCCAGGCATGAGTCAGGTGATTGGGGAGAGGTTGAAGACGACGTTGTGGCGGCGAACGAGTTCGCCATAGAGCGCGGCCATACCATGCATCTGATCACGTCGCAGTATCGGCTCAACTCCGGCATCGTCCTGATGTTGATCACTTCTTCAGACCAAACGACGACCCTCATACAGATCCTGTCCGAACAGACCTTGCACGAGGTCGATGCAGTTGAGGGGTATGCAAGGTGGGCCAAGACCTACGATCTGGAAGTGAATCCTCTGATAGCCGTAGAAGGTCCGCGGGCCCAGGCCATCTTCAATGAGGTGCCGATGCGTACGGCAATAGACGTAGGCGCCGGAACAGGCCGCCACACCATGGTTCTGGCGCGCCGAGGTGTGGCTGTGACCGCGGTGGACCTGTCGCCCGCAATGCTGGCCCTCGCACGTGAGAAGGCGGCCCGGGCCGCGTTCGAGATCGACTTCCGTATCGGCAGCCTTGACGATCGGCTGCCCGTGGATGACGGCCAGTTCGATTTCCTAGTATGCGCCCTGACTATCTCTCACATACCAGACATAGAGCATGCCGTTAGGGAGTGCGCCCGGGTCGTGAGGACTGGAGGCTCGATCCTGATTTCAGACATACACCCGGACGTAGCCAACGGCCTGGGCTGGACAGCCAAGCTTCGAAGTCCGGGCGCGACGTACAATCTGCCGTTCGCCGGTCACACCCGCTCGGACTATCTCAATGCAATAGCTGCGGCCGGTTGCTCGATCACGAGCCTCGTCGAATTACGTGTCGGAGACTCACGCAGCGGGACGATGATCGAATCGTCTCGACAGGCGTTCCGCGACAGGAAATACTGTCTTATGGTAGTGGCGAAGAAGGACGTAGGACCGGGTGCTTGACTTTGGATTCAGTGCCGTAGGAGACCTTTGCATAACCCTTGCCGAGGCGAGAAAGTCCCCTCTCCCGGCGGAGACCTTTGCCCTAACCCTTGCCAAGGCGAGAAAGTCCCCTCTCCCGGCGGAGACCTTTGCCTAACCCTTGCCGAGGCGAGAAAGTCCCCTCTCCCGGCGGAGACCTTTGCCTAACCCTTGCCGAGGCGAGAAAGTCCCCTCTCCCGGCGGAGACCTTTGCCTAACCCTTGCCAAGGCGAGAAAGTCCCCTCTCCCGGCGGAGACCTTTGCCTAACCCTTGCCAAGGCGAGAAAGTCCCCTCTCCCGGCGGGAGAGGGTTAGGGTGAGGGGGAAATACCTGCAATCTGAGAGCTTTCTTGATGATTTTGCACACTTTCGTATAGGTTTTACAGGTAATGAGGACGGGATAAGCAGAAATCCCATCAACCCGGTCTATACACTCCCCAGGGAGAGGGAGTAGTTCTTGCGCCTCCGGCCGAAGTTACGCAAAGGTCTCCGTAGGGATGTTCGGGGGCACTGACGGCAGGAGATCAACGCACTGGCATGCAGATTCTACGAGGCCCGCTCTGTATCAGCTTAGTCCCACCGAAACAAGCGTACGCTGGCGGCGACGCAGACCGCCGCTAGCGCGCCGAGGTAGACGAAAGAGACCCAAATGGGCACACCGATTGTCGTTTCCGTCTCCCAGGTCGCGCCCAGCCAGAGGAACGTGAGCAGATCGTAGGCGTGGGTCAACGGCAGCCAGTCGCCCACCAGTTGGAGCGCGTCGGGGAACGACTCCCTTGGACCGAACGCGCCGCTCAGCACGAACATGGGCGCGAACAGCACCAGCCCCAGTCCCAACGCGGTGCGCGTACTGCGGATGCGGGCGGTGATGGCCGCCCCAACCGCGGCAAACGCCAGGTACGAGACGAGAATCGCCAGCGCCACCTGAGCGGCGTTGCCCCCGAAGCGTATGTCGAATACCTGCCACCCCACGACAAGCATAAGAGCCAGGGACACGAGAATGACCACCGCGCCCACCGCCAACGGCGCGATGATGAGCAGGTAAGCGGGCATGGGCGTGACCCGGTAACGCCGGAAAATCCCGTATTGGCGAAACTCCACCAGCGTCTGCGGCAGCGCGACGATGCCGAATATTGCCGTCACCCAGGCGATGTTGCCGGCGAGCAGAACGTCCCTCACGTGAAACAGCTCCACGCTGCCCGCGTCCCCCTCTATCGGAATCTCAATGTTACCGACTGAGAAGCCGAGGGCGAGGAAGACCGCCAGCGGCAATATCACCGACATGAACATAGCGCCAGGCTCGCGCAGCGCCAGGAGCAGTTCTGTAAAGATCAATCTGCGCAGGGCCGTGGCGTTCATTCTCGTCCTCCTCGCGGGTCCTCATGCCCGACGGCAAGAAAATAAATGTCGTCCAGATTGGCAGGCCGCGTCTCAAGCACGCTGGGCGAAACTCCCCGCTCGCTCAGAAAATCCGTCACGTTGCCCACAACGGTGTCACCGCCATACACGTAGAAGCTCGTCTCCGTCCCGCGGACGTGGGCAACGCCCGGCAGCGCCGCTAAGTCGTCCTGTCCGACGGTCCCAAGCGCTGCTCGCGGCAGTACGACGCGGGCTGCCAGCCCCGACTCCGCGATCAGGCTCTCAGGCGGCCCGGACGTCACCTTCCTGCCCTCGTTCATAAGCAGGACCGCGTCGCAATACTCGCGCGCCTCCTCCAGGTAGTGCGTGGTTACTACTATCGTCATGCCGCGGGCGTTCTGCCGCCTGATGTACTCCCAGAATCGGAAGCGTAACTCCGGGTCGAGACCGGTGGTAGGTTCGTCCAAGAACACGATCTCGGGATCGCCCACAAGCGCGAGCGCGATGTTGAGCCGCCGCTTCTGGCCGCCCGAAAGTGAGCCGTAGCGTTTGGAAAGGAACCCGTCAAGCCCCAACTCGTCGTTCAGTTCGGACAGAGGCAGGGACGTCCGGTAGAGCGCGGCAAACAGACCCAACGCCTCCCGCGCCTTCATACGCGGGGGAATGCCGATCTCCTGCAACTGTACGCCTATCTTGTGCACGAACCTCGCGCGGTCGGCTATGGGGTCCAAGCCGGCGACGAGAACCGAGCCGCCGTCCGGCCGGCGCAGCCCTTCGAGGCACTCGATGGTTGTGGTCTTGCCGGCGCCGTTGGGGCCGATGATGCAGAAGATACTCCCGCGCTCGACCGCGAAGCTCAGGTCGTCCACGGCCACCACGTCGCCGTACGCCTTTCGCAGTGAGGCCACTTGCAACGCGGGGCCAGGAGAAGGCTCTAAACTCATCAACTTCTCCAACTCTTTCATTTATTTTGTATCACAAACTACTTTGTAATACAATCTTACCGTGCGAGTGCAGACAGAGTCAAATGGCTGCAACGGCTCATCAAGTCATGTAAACTAGTTTGCACAGCAAACCAAGCGTTCGCGGCCCACATGACGACACGGAGGCACACGATGCGGAGATCGGACGATGAATCGGCGGCGCTCACACCCCAAGAGAGTTGGCGCGCCATCCATGAGACGATGGACCGGGCGCGGAGCTCCATGTACGTCGCCGGCACGGCGTCGATACTGCTTCTCTGGGGCGCAATAGCCGCGCTGGGCTACCTCTCGCAGTTTGGCATCAAGACGCTGGCGCCTGAGTTCGCTGTGCGCAACCCGTGGCTTAGCGCGCCGCTGTGGGGCGTCCTGGTGGCGGTGGGGTTTCTGGGCAGCGCTATCATAGGGCACCGCGCGGGCAAGGAAAACGCGGCCGGCGACAGCATGCGCAGCGTTGGCGTCAGAATGTTCCTCTACTGGCTCGCGGTGGCTGGAGCGGCCTTCCTCATCCCGGCAGCAGCGGGCATGTGGACCGCCGACGCCGGGGCCAACATACCGCGCGTCTCCATTGGCATAGTGTCGCTGGGATACATCCTGTTCGGCATAATGCACCGCCCGGCGCTAGCGGCGGTGGGCGCCGGGATCGCGGCGGCGTTCTATGTCCCCAGCTACCTCGCGGGCGACGCCGCGCTGGCGGTTTCGGCGGCGGCAACGCTGCTCGTGGTCGCGCTGGGCGCGGCGTGGATACGCAAGAGCGGCGTCCTGTGACCGGCGAGCCTATTTTCCTCAACGAGACCATCCATCAGTCCACCCGACTGCGCATAATGACGATGCTGGTCTCTCTGCCCAAAAAGGATCGGCTCGCCTACGGGTTCATTCAAAATACGCTCGACCTCACCGGCGGCAACCTTACCACTCATCTGCGCAAGCTCGAAGACGCCGGTTACTTGGTCATCACGAAAGCGTTCCAGGATTCCAAGCCGCGCACGTGGGTACAGGCGACGCCGACGGGACGCCGCGCTTTCGCTGAATATCTTGCCAACCTTGAGAAGGCACTGCACTGGCGGCCATGTACAGAGACCCCCAAATAGGACAAACTCAAGAATCTTGATCCTTACGACACAATAGTAACGGAAAACGTAGGTACTCTTGGGTGGCCGATTTGGGACCATTCAAGTCGGGTCGTTTTGATAGACAATAGAATGCCCTACGAGACCTTGTCGGAGAGGGCGAGGGAACTGTGAATGGGGTTGGTGCGCACCCGACAGAGTGCCAACTCGGCTAGGCCTTCCGGAGCTGAGCTAGACGAGCCGGGACCACCGAGTGGTGTCCTACTTCACTGGTTCGTTCTCTGTCGAATTGGGCCTGTTTTGACTGTAGGCAGAAATGCCATTAAGAGTGCGCGACTAGCTGACAGCAAGGCATACTTCTTTGTAGGCTTGTTCTATTGTATTTGGCCTTACTTCTGCATACAATGTAAGGGATAAGTCACCATGCTGCAAAGGAGAGCTTCATATGTTCGAATCCAGCGTAACCAGCAAGGGCCAGACTACTCTGCCCAAGGACGTCAGGGATTCGCTGGCAGTTAAGGCGGGAGATAAGGTTCGCTACGTCATCTTGGACGAGGGAGTGTTGATAATGCCTATCCGGTCTACCAGCCGCCTGTTCCGTAGCTTAAGGTACGACGGTCCTGTCGTGAGTCTGGATGAAATGGATCGTGCCATCGCAGAGGGGGCCACTGAAGGATGACCTCCATCGACACGAACGTAATCATTCGGTACCTCGTCGGCGACGACGCTGCGCAGGCGGAAGCGGCGCGCGCCTTGCTGGATGGGTTGACTCCCGAGGATCCAGGCTTCATTTGCCGGGAGGTCGTGATGGAGATCGCCTGGGTGCTGGAGAGGAGTTACGGCTTCGCCCGGGCCCAGGTCGCTAAGACATTGATGGACCTGACGGCTTCGGACAGCCTCCTAGTCGAGAATCCCGATGACGTGGCTGCGGCCGCTCACCTATATCGCCAGGGTGGAGTTGGCTTTTCGGATCTAATGGTCCTTTCAGCGGCCGAGCGGGCGGGAGCTACGCCTCTCTACACATTCGACCGCAGACTTGCCCGGATGGAGGGGGCTGTGCTGGTAGGAGACAAGACAGGAGGCGCCTCGCCGTGAAGGGCTCTCAGAAGCCCGATCACGTGAGCCTTACCAACATTGTCAGCCGTTTGCGCGAGGGCCGGTACGTAATTCCTGACTTCCAGCGTGATTTTGAATGGGAGCATGGGACATCAATGAGCTTATGCGCTCAATCTTCCGTGACTACTATATCAGTAGCCTCCTACTGTGGAAGGGCAAGAAGAAGAACTTTGATGCACTCTCCTGTGAGCCCATCTATGCCTTTCAAGGTGGAGATGGCCGCACGGATATCGTTCTAGGAACTCTCTGAACAAGCTTCTGGCATAGTAGCAAAACAAGTGAGGAAGCCACATTGGGGAGAGGTCTAGGACAAGGAGCAACCGACGTTTGCCGACCTGGAGTACGCGCAGAAGAAGCGGAATACCCGGCGGGAGAAGTTCTTGGAGCGCATGGACGCGTTGATCCCGTGGGCGGAGTCGGAGGCGCGTATCGCGTCCTACTATCCCAAGGCGGGACGGGGGGCGGCCGTATCCTTTGTCGGTAATGCTGCGGGATACACTGCGTGCAGTTGTTCTACAATCTGAGTGATCCTGGGATGGAGGACATGCTGTACGAGGTGGAACCGGTGCGGCGGTTCGTGGGGCTGCGGGGTACCGATGAGACTCTCCCACCAAACTTGACACTATCAAGATCCTTCGTGACACGGTTTGCGCTGGTACCGTAAGGACTCCACAACTCGGCGTTATCAACCTGCTATCACCAACGGCATTGCGCAATCCCAACCGGAACGCTGAGTACGAGCGTATCCGAGCCGCTGTTCAAGGATCAGTACGTCAGCTCGACGTGGTACGCTAGCTAGCCGTAACGGAGCAGAACTAGGACGAGCGCGCTTAGCCCTTCAACCAGCGGTCCAAGAACTGCACTGAGCGCATCCGAGCGGTCTCCTCTTCCGGTTCGACCTCGTGGCCGCCCTCGTGGACGTGGATAGCGCACTTCTCGCCAATGCCGAGCCGTTCGTAGATTGCCTTGACCTCGGCAAACGCCTGCTCGGCTAACTCCCAGTAGACCGCCCCGTCGTGCTTGCCCTCCTCCACCATGAAGGCGCGCGGGCAGATCAATGAAGCAATGTCGCTGTCGGCGAATTCGTGGAGATGGGGGTACATCTTATCCTCTTCCGCGGTGAACGCAAAGGCGCGATAGTGTTCAGAGGGTATCACCTGCTTCTGATAGCGTTCGTTGAACCACGCCGTGCTCACGACCGCTTGCAGCCGCGTGTCCAGCGCACCCAACCAAAGTGCTGATTGTCCGCCCTGCGACTTGCCATAGAAACCGATGCGGCCGCTAGCCACCTGCGGCAAGCTTTCCAGCAAGTCCACGCCGCGCGAGAGCGCAAACATTTCCACGCCGAAGAGGTCCATGCCGATGGACCGGCACAAGCGGTTGAGGTACATGCGGGCATGGGGTTGCGCGCTCTTGAGTTCCTGAAGTTTCGGAGCAAAGCGTCCGGCGAGCGTATCCGGTTCGAACCCGGTCACCATGCGCGTGGCGAGCACGGTATAGCCGTGCCGCGCCAGCCGTCCGCCGATGCGGTGGTAGGTGCTGTCGATCCCCGCGTGTTCCGTCTCGGTGAAACCGCAGGCGGTCTCCGGCACGCCGTAGATACCGATTTGCAAGACCACACCGGGAAACGGCCCCTTGCCGAGCGGCGTCAGCAGGAGCGCATCGCTTTCCACGCCTTCGAACACGCGATAGTATACCCGCTCGACACGAAAGTCTACGGTCGTCGCCAGCGGCTCGATGCGCAGGTGCATGTCGTGGCGCTCCCACGGCCACCCGCCAAGGCTATCCAGGAAGTGCTGCCGGTTAGGCTCCACCGAATGCACGTAGGCATCCAGGCTGGAATAGTCGCGGTTCCAGTAGCGTTCCCGCGCGTCATAGAGCTGCTTAATGTAGTGGAGCAAGTAGTCCTCATACTGGTCAAACAACCGCTGTTGTCGAGGATTCACGTCCTCGAGACCGAGAACGGGCCAATCGTCGTAATAGGCCATTACACCTCACACTCCTTCCTCATGTTTGCACTTCAACTGCTACTCGCTATGAAGTTGAAGGAAGATTAAGGTTCGATTCCAGGTCAATCAGGAACTAGGTCCAATAGTTGGTTGCGTAGTGGTTTCTTGAAAATGCCTTTAGAGACAATGTTCATGAGATTTATTGCTTCCTTTAGCCCATCAGCGACTTGATCATGATATTCTTCTATGGAAGTTTCGTCTTCTGGCTGCCGTGGATGCATTAGGTCATTTCGCAACTCCTTGAGCTCCATGAATGTAGTCCAAGTAGTACTTTGAAAATCAAAGTCTGGTATGAATTTACGAAGTAAGAGACGCAATTTGCTGTCCAGCGAATGGTACTCTGTGCGCTGATGCACGCCTTTCTTTACAGAGTACACAACAGCCTTGTCGTTTAGGAATGATGTTTCAAACTTACTAAGGCTACCTGCCTCCAAGAATGAAACGGCAATATAGTTTACGAATGCTTCAATTGCCCCAAATTCAAATAATATAGATGCTCGGTAGTATCGTCGTGCTTCTCCGTCATTCGACGCCCTTGCCGCCTTGTTTGCCAGAGAAAGGAAGGCATAGGAGTCTCGCAGATAATCCTCGAACATGATCAGATTTTCTCCAAAACCTTGTCCAATTCGGCGGCGGCTTTCTTTGCCTCATAAGCCTGTATCGCCGCATTTGCAAGACGCTTTGTTATCTGTTTCTTCTCTTTAATTGCAAGCACCAAGAAGACTTGTAGCATTCTGCCCAGTTCCTTGGGATCGCTCCGTGTTCCCAACCCTCGATATGTATCAGGGTCTGTACCCTTTAGACGGGCTTCAGATAACGCCTTAGCATTCAGCGGATCTTGCGGTGGAGATGCGTTGTCAGGTAATGCATAGAGTGTCTCCAAGTGTTCAGGGGTCCTATGGAATAGTCCAGCTGCATAGGCCCAACTAGCCACAACCGATAAAGAAAGTGCTTTGCGGGCATACTCGGTGTTGCTGTCTTCATGACGGTTTTGGACTGTTTCTTGTTGAATATTATTGAGTCGAGCAAACTCGACTCCCATTTTGGAAAGCTCACTATCATCCCATTCGATTTCTGATCTGACATTCAAATACTCTTCGTCCATGCCCCCTGACTTGCACAGAATTGGCTGATGGAACCCCTCCAAATCCTTCCTCGACTTTCCCAAGAGGAAGTTGACCAACAATGTTCTGGCGACGCGAACCGTGGGAATGTCGTGAGTCTTCCTATCGGCAAAGTCCTGTCCTGACTCCAAAAGACCAACCCTTTGACACCAGTCCCTCAGCTCTGTTCCGAGTAACTGTTCACGCATTCTGTCCAAGAGATCGTTAGGCACTGCGATGGCTGTATTGTTGACCGTTGCAATTTCGACCTTCTGATTTCGTGTAAGTGCAAAATAGACTCTTACACCATGGAGAACGCAACCTTTTGTACATTCGGCGTGAATAATAGCCTTGAGTCGGTGTTGACCTCCATATACCTTCAATGGCTTCTTGGGACGATAGCTGCTGTCAAACTCTAGCACGAGATCCTCGAAAGTTCTTCCACCAAGTGCATCTTCCTCCATCGTCTTGTAGGCCATGTGATCAGGGGTAATCTCTCGGTTCAGCTTATAGATCTCGTCTTCCTCAGCGTCGGGGTCTATAGTCGATTCGGCATCACAGTACTTTGAAAGATCTTTCCCTTCCAAATGGCACGTCACATAGAATGCATCACTCTTGGCATCATGGAGCAGCACAAGTTTGGCACCGCGTCTAACTTCATATGGATTGAATTGCTGCACAAATTTACAGAGTTTTCGACAAACAGATTGGGACGGCTCTACGCCATCCGGCATCAAAACATCACTCACCAACATCCTCCAGTGTTACGCCATACTGTCAAGGCACTGAGGCCCGATTCCGTGGTGTTCCCACTTTTCAACTCCTCCACATGCCACCTTAACGTGCTTGCCAGTGGCCGGCCTTTGAGACGGAAGTACTTCCCATCGCTTGCCTGCTTTCTGTAGTGATACAATCGCCCCGCGCATCACCCTTTAGTGGCTTTGTGGCGTGTTCAAATAGCATTATTTATCCGCCCGCCGCGATGCCGCTCAGTCCCGGTTGCACCATCTTGGTCGGGTCGAGCGCCTCATCCAATTGCGCGTCGGTCAGGTCGGTAAGCGCTTTGGCAACTTCACGGACGGTCTTGTTTTCGGCGTGCGCGGTCTTGGCGATCACGGCGGCTTGGTCGTAGCCCACCAGCGGCGCCAGCGCCGTTGCCGTCATGAGGCCGCGCTCTACCGTGGCGGGTCCCTGGTCGGTGGCTTGGATGCCGCTCACGCACTGGTCGGCAAAGTTCGCCGCCGCGTTGCTGAGCAGACCTATCGGCCGCAAGACATTGTACGCCGCCACCGGCAGCATCGTATTCAGCTCGAAGAACCCCCACTGGCCGGAAATGGTCACCACATGGTGGTTGCCCAGCGCCTGCGCGCAGGCCTGGATCACCGATTCCGGAATAACGGGATTCACCTTGCCGGGCATGATGCTGCTCCCCGGCTGCACTTCCGGCAGCAGCAACTCGCCCAGCCCCGCGCGCGGACCCGAGCCCAACCAGCGAATGTCGTTGGCGATCTTCAGCAGCGCCACAGCCACGGTATTGAGCATACCGCTCGTCATCACGAGCGTATCGATCGCGCTCTGGGCTTGGAAGTGGTTTTCGGTCTCGCGGATGTGATAACCCGTCACTGCGCGCAACTTTGCACAAACAATCCCCGCAAACGCGGGATGGGCGTTGATACCGGTGCCCACCGCCGTGCCGCCCAGCGCTAGCTCCCCCAGCCAGTCCTCGGCGTGGCGCAGATGCTTGATTGCCCGCTCGATCTGACCGGCATAGCCTTGAAATTCCTGCCCCAGGCGGATCGGCGTCGCGTCCTGCAAGTGCGTGCGCCCGGTCTTGATGATGGGCATGAACTCTTCGGCTTTCGCGGCCAAAGCGCCATGGAGCTTAGCCAATGCAGGAATGAGATCTTCGCGAATACTCACGAGCGTTGACAAGTGAATGGCCGCCGGAATCACGTCGTTGGAAGACTGGCAGATGTTCACGTGATCGTTCGGATGTATCGTGCGCGACCCGCGCGCTTCGCCGAGAATCTCCACCGCGCGGTTGGCGATGACCTCATTTGCGTTCATATTGGTCGAGGTGCCGGAGCCGGTCTGGAAGATGTCTATGACGAATTCCGCATCCAGCGTGCCGTCCACCACCTCCTGCGCTGCCTGATTAATTGCGGCGGCACGAACGTCGTCCAGCAAGCCGAGTTCCAGGTTCGCCTCTGCCGCCTTTTGCTTGATGAGACCGAGCGCTTGGATGAACCGGCGCGGAAAGCGCAGGTCGCTGATGGGAAAATTCAGCACCGCCCGCTGCGTGGAAGCGCCATAGTAAGCGTCGGCGGGCACCTCCATCTCGCCCATCGAGTCCCGCTCGGTGCGTGTCTCCGCATTTGCCATATGCGATCCTTTCGTCTACTTCAATCTGCTACATGCACTGCCTGAGCATGTCCGACGTTTCACCTTACTGCGATCAATAGGAATAGAAAACAGCCCATTACTCCCACACGTCCACCCGTCATTCCCGCGCGTCTACCCGTCACTCCCACGCGCCTACCCGTCATTCCCGCGAAAGCGGGAAGGTGGATTCACATGTCAAGTGCAACACTTGGTTGATGAATACTTCAGCTGGCGTTTGGAAGCCCAGGCACTTGCGCGGGGTGTGGTTGTACGCTTGCACCAGCTGGGCAAAGCGTTCTTGGCTCACCTGAGCCAGGTCGGTTTTGCGTGGCAGCCCCCTGCGCAGGCGGCCGATGGCGTTTTCGATGCCGCCTTTCTGCCAGGGAGAGTGGGTGTCGCAGAAGAAGGTTTGGATGCCCAATTCATGGAGGCGATAGTGACGCGCGAATTCGGTGCCGTTGTCGAAGGTGACGGTCTGACTGCAGTCTGGGGGCAACGCGGCGAACAGGTCGTGGAGGGCAGCGGCGATAGGCTCTGCCGCCTTGCCGGGCGGTCGCGTGGCCAGCAACAAGCGCGAATGGCGCTCGTGCAGGGTCAGCACCGCTTGGCCGTAGGTGCGAAAGAGCATCAGGTCCACCTCCCAGTGGCCGGGGGTTTGGCGGTCTGCCACCGCTTGGGGCCGCTCTGCCAGCGGGCGGCGCTGGGCAATGAACGAGGCCGGACTGCCGCCTTTGCGCCCGCGCCAGCCCCGTTTCGACTTGGCGCGCGGCAAGTACTGGCGCCAGTTCCCATCCTTCGTGCGTGCCTGCTGCCCGTAGATAAAGCGATAGATGGTTTCGTGGGAGATGACCGGCGCGCCAGCCTCCCGCGCCAGGTATCCTGCCACTTGCTCCGGCGACCAACCAGCGCGCAAGTACCCCAGCACCACCTCCCGCAAGGCGTCATCCCGCTCCAGCTTGCTGCCCCGCCAGCACCGCGCCCACGCTTGGTCGTCGGCATACCGTGGCTCATAGCCTGCCGTTTGCGATCCATTGCGATTTACCTCCCGCGTGATCGTCGATGGCGCGCGACCCAGAGCTGTAGCGATTTTCCGCTGCGAGGTTTTCGCGGCAAGAAGTCGGGCCACTTCACACCGCTCTTCAAAGGTAAGTTGTGTATAGTGTTTTCCCATGGCAACACCTTAGCAAAGTGTTGCACTTCGTTTGTGAGTCTAGGGAATCCATCTTCTCTTTGCCCTTTGGCCTCGGACCGGCGAGCACAGGCATCGAACCGGCGCGAGCAAGGGGAATGCCGCTTGCGAAACCGGGCACCATCCCCATCTTTCCATGTGTGGCCCGCAATCAGACGGCAAGCAGTCACAACCACTGACAATCTCGCGTCAAAACTCGCCTCTGAACCTCACGTTTGACCGTGGAAACGCTGCAGAATGAACTCTCGATCCGGCACGTTGCGTTCTTGATAGGAACGGAGAAAACTCTCTCTATCGTAGGCAACTTCACGTCGTTCTACGCCAATGCCATCCTCACCAAGCGTAAGCACAGCATACCGCGCCACCGGCTCCGGGCCACAGCCCAAGGCGCCCGGATTCAGATAGACACGTTCGGGCGCTTGCAAGTAGTGTCCATCGTGATGGTGGCCGGTGAGAATCGCTGCGGCGGCGTGCCCGCTATAGTGTGCGTCGAGCTTTTCCAAACTGGGTTCTGGATCAATCGGCAAGAGTTTCTGCTCCGCGTCGAGATGGTAATGGGCAATAAAGAGTTCTGTGTCTCCATGCCTTGGCGCTAGAACCCGCGGCAGCGCTTCCAGTTGCGGCAGGAATCTGCGGTCGAGCCTATCCGCCACCCACTGGTGATGCTCCTCAATTCCCGGTGGGCTGCCGGGCGGATTGCCCGCAACCAGTGCCAAAATGCAGTCCTCATGATTACCGGCAACACTGGTAAAGTCAGGCAGGCTAAACAGCAGATCCAGCACTTCGTTGGTGTCCGGCCCAATGCCGATGAGGTCGCCCGCGCCGTAGACGCAATCTACGTCATCCTCACGCGCCAATTCCGCCAGCACGGCGCGCAGCGCCGGCGCATTGCCATGCACGTCTGTGATAATGCCTATCTTGGTTGCCATGGCGGTGTCTTTCCTCTGTGCAAGGAACTCGCATTGTACGCATTTACCACTTCTTATCGTAGTCCTCGCGGACGCTATGCTCAACCTTTCAAGCCCCGCCAAGCGTGGTTTCGTGCGCTGTGCCCGGATAGGCTAAGATAGGGTAACAATAGGGATACATGGTGGGGACGCAACTGTCCTCGCCGGCAGCATATCGATGTCATTCTGGGCTCGGTGCACACTCCGAGAAATTCTGCGCAAGCATCCGGCTTACTGCCCAAAGTTGAGTGACAAAATCTAGGAGAGAATTCGCGATGGAAAAGCTCGCAATCCGCGGCGGCACGCCTGTGTGTACCGCAAAGTTCCCTTCCTGGCCTCAGCACGATGAGCGGGAGAAGGAACTCTTGCACCAGGTGCTGGAGAGCAACCGTTGGGGCGGCACGGCCCATGGGCCGATGGTTATGGAACTCAACGCACGCTTCTGCGATTACCACGACGCCGCGTTTGGGATCCCGCTGACAAGTTGCACCGCGGGCTTGGACATCGGCCTGCGCGCCTTCGACATTGGGCCCGGCGATGAAGTGATCGTCCCGGCTTTTACGTTTATGGCCACAGCGTTTGCGCCCATGTACGTCGGTGCGGACGTGGTCTTTGCCGACGTCGATCCCAACTCGCTTTGTCTCGATCCGGCGGCGGTGGCCGCCGCCATCACGCCGCGCACCCGGGCGATTGTGCCTGTTCACTTTGGCGGCTACCCGGCGCAGGTTGACGAGCTTGGCGCTCTCGCAAAGGCCCACGATCTGGCCGTAATCGTCGATTGCGCCCACGCCCACGGCGCCGAATGGGCGGGCAAGAAGGTGGGCGGCTGGGGCGACCTGAATTCGTACAGCTTCAACCAAGCCAAGAACATGACCTGCGGCGAAGGCGGCCTGGCGACCACTGACAACGAAGCCCTCTGGGAGCGCTGCTTCTATACGCTGGCGTGCTTTGGGCGCAAGCACGGCCGCCCCTGGTACGAGCACCACGAACTCGGCCAGGCCTACCCCATGAACGAATTCCAAGCGGCTATCTGCCTGCCCCAACTAGAGCGGCTGGACGAGCACACGAAGCGGCGCAACCAAAACGCGGCGTATCTCTCCAGCATGCTCGCGGACATTCCCGGCCTTACCGTGCAGGCGCTTGTGCCTGAGGTCACCCAGCACGGCTACCACATTTTTCCCATGCGCCTCGACGCCGAGGAGCTCGGCACGGACCGCGAGACCTTCCTCGAGGCGGTGCGGGCAGAGGGCGTCAGCATGTCCAGCGGCTATCCGTGGCCGCTCTACGACAACCCCATGTTCGATGAGTCCGAAGGCTCGGTGAAAGGCGCCATCGGCGGTTTTCGCGCCGAGCCGTGTCCGGAAACCGAGCGGCTCTGCCACAAGGAAGCGGCCTGGATCGGCCAGAGCACGCTCTTGGCCGAGAGGGACGCCATGGATGACATCGCGGCCGCTATCGCCAAGGTGCAACGCAACGCAGACCAACTGCAAGCGGTTCTTACCTAGTGCTAAATGGAGGCAATACCATTAGAATTCGCTCTACTTTGCCGGACGTTTAGTTAGCACGACTGGGGTGCAAATAATCACACTCGCGTGGGATAAGGAACTCCCTCTCCCGCTGGGAGAGGGCCGGGGTGAGGGTGACTTTCGTCGGCATCAGTAACATTCCAACAAATTGGCGGAGACACGCAAGAGCCATAACACAGGTATGCAGATTCCAAGAAGCAGAGAAGGGACCGATAGAATGAGCACTACGATTGCCGCGCAACTACCCACCGAGAAGCAGGTGTTGCAGGATGAACAAACCGGCGCCGCCATCTGGCAGTTGACGAACGCGCCCTGTGTGAACCACGCGCCGTACTTCCTCAATCCCGCCTGGGCGGGCGCAAATCACGACATGCTCATCATCACGTCGTACCGCGCCGGCGCGCCCAATCTCTACGGCATTCAGTTGCCTGACGGAGCTTTGCGGCAACTAACGACGAGCGGCGACGTTTCGCCGTGGTCGGCGTGCGTCTCGCCCGACGGCAGCCACGTGTATTACGCCGCGACCACCCAGTTGCGCGCGGTGAACACCACCAACCTGCAGGAAACGGTGCTCACGAACCTACCGCCATCGTCGTGGCTCGGCAACTGCTCGATCAGTCCCGACGGCTCGGAAATCTTGCTGGCGGCGCAGAAAGACGGCCAGAACATCATTCTGGCCGTGCGCACCGACGGCGGCGGCGAACGCGTGCTCTTTGCCACCGATCAGCTCGTAGCCCACGCGCAGTGGAGTCCCGACGGGCGCACGGTGCTCTTTTCTTCCGACCTGCCCCGCATGTGGCTGGTGGAAGCTGACGGCTCCAACCCGCGCCCGCTGCGCGCGCAGACCCGCGAGGAGTGGATCACCCACGAAGCCTGGCTCTCGAACGACGAGATCATCTTTACCTACTGGCCCCACGCGCTCAAAGCCATCCGGCGCGACGGCAGCGGCGAACGCAACGTCGCGGAATTCAATTGCTGGCATCCCGCGCCCCGCCGCGATAGCGCGCAGATCGTGTGCGATACCACGCTGCCCGACGTGGGACTGCAACTCATCGATCCCGCGTCCGGCGAGCGCGAGACCCTCTGCCACCCGCGGGCCTCATCGCAAGGTTTCCAATGGTCTGAACCGCTGCCGTATTTCGGCGAGACCGCGCCCGACGACGCTTACGGACCTCAGTGGTCGCATCCGCATCCGTCGTACACCCCCGACGGCCGCGCCGTGGTCTACACCTCGGACATTTCGGGGCATGCGCAGGTGTATCTGGCGTTCGTGGAGTAGTAACGCAGCGCGCGCAGGCATTCTTGAAGTGACGACATTGGTTGTAGCCAGCGGCGGCAAACCATGATTCCTGTGCTGGTCTCTACTTTGCAGGGTGGAGCGGCGCCTCCAAGATGTTGAGGACCTGCTCCGCACAATACACGCGATGGCGCCGTCTTTGGCCAACTTGTGCAATGATGCCCGCCGCCTCCAGCCGGTCGAGGGCGCGCTGGGCGGTCGTAAACGCCACCTCCAGCCTGGCGGCGACACCGCTCACCTGCCAAAAGGGATTCTCAGCAAAGAGCTCAAGTGCCCTAGGCGGGAGCTGAGACCGTCCACGGTCTAGCTCTTGCTTCCATCCAAGGAAGAGGCCGTCGATTTGCCGAATCCGAGCCACGGCGTCCTGTGACTGGAGAGCAACACCACGCAGAAAATAGATCAGCCACTCCTCCCATTCGCCACGCTCCGTCACACCCAACAAGCGAGCATAGTATTCTTCTCGCGTGGCCTCGAAGAAGTCGCTTAGGTAGAGCAGCGGGGAAGGCATAATATCCCGCTCGACGAGTAGCAATGTGATTAGCAAGCGTCCCACGCGTCCATTGCCATCGAAAAAGGGGTGAATTGCCTCAAACTGGGCATGCGCCAGAGCAGCGTGAACCAAAGGGGGCAGGGCGTCGTCGTGCAAGAACCGTTCCCACAAGTCCAGACATGCCATGAGTTCCGCAGGCGGCGGCGGAACATAGGTGGCGTCACTTAGCGTGCACCCAGGCGGACCGATCCAATTCTGGCTACGCCGAAACTCCCCCGGTGTCGCTGCATCGCCTCGGACTCCTCGCATCAGGCATTCGTGCAGTTCGCGCACGAAGCGCAGCGAAACCGGCAAGGTCTCCAGTCGTTCCAGCCCATACTCCAACGAGGTGACGTAGTTGCCCACCTCTTGCAGATCGGCAGAGCTGCGCGTCACAGCCGCGTCGGCCTCGGCGGCCAGCAGTTCCCCGAGGGTCGCCTGAGTTCCCTCGATGCGGCTGGAAAGAACGGCTTCTTTTCGCAGAAAAGGCCGGATGAGTAGGTGGGGGTCCGGCAAGCGCCTGCCTTCACCCGCAAGCTCGCCGACTGCCCGGTCGGCTGCCGAAAGGCCGACCGCGAGCTCCTGACCCCATGTCAAAGGCGGTGGCAATGGGGCCGGCACAAAGGCCCCGTAGCCACCAGGGCAACTCACCAGACGACCATGAGGTCGGCGGTCTGTTTCGGACGTAGACGGCACGTTGTTTCCTATTAGCGCTAGAGAGAATAATTGCTCCTGTTATTATCGCTCTACTATGTATACGAAAACAAGGCCGATATACTCTACTCGCCATGAATTCCCTGAATCTCTGGAGACCTTACTGCAATCCAAATGGTCGGCGCACTAGCCACAGTCTATTGAGGAGACCCCGTATCACACGTACGGGGCAAGCTTCGCGTATGCTTGTTCGCAGGCGCTAAGTCCCCTCTCACTTGAGGGAAACCCTTGCCGAGGCGAAAAAGCCCCCCTCCCGCCGGGGAAGGGAGCAATTCTCGCGCCGTTGGCCGAAGTTACGCAACGGTCTTGGTATAAGGCTATCGTGCTGCCCGCGCGCTCACACGTGCTGATCTACCAGAATGGCATTGCCGTCCGGGTCTACCGCCACGAAGCTTGCCGGGCCGGTGGTGTCCTCATCGGCCTCATTCATGAGTTCAACGCCCTGCGCCTTGAGCTGCCGCTGCAGCTCGCGCACGTCCGTGAACGACTCCAGCGGCTGCGCCTGCCAGTCCCACCCCGGATTGAAGGTGAGAATGTTCTGCTCGAACATTCCCTGAAACAGCCCAATAGTGGTGGTGCCATTCCTGAGGATCAGCCAATTCTGCGCCGCATCACCCCCCACCACCTCAAACCCAAACTTCGCATAAAACACCCGCGAAGCCTCAATATCCGCCACCGCCAAACTAACCGAAAACGCCCCGAGTTCCATGTAATGCTCCTGTCGAATGCTGCATCGAATTCACTGCGTACTTAACCACAATAAAGGCCCCAAGAAAGGTAAGTAAAGGGAGACCAAAGCAGCCTGTCATTACCATGAGAATAGCCGATTCATACCGTTCGCCCTGAGCCTGTCGAAGGGTGATTGTCGGGAGGAACGAGCAATAGCTTCGATTTCTTTTCTTCCCGTTCATGCTTCGACAAGGGCTTCGCGAAGCCCACTCAGCACGAACGGGAAATACGGAATTCATTTTCATCTGCTTGTGTGGCCTGAGCAAGGCCATGGTGATTGCCAGGAAAACAGAAAGCCGGACTCCGTCATTTGTATGTTGAATAAAGCCTGCAAATGCGCGAATGTGAGAGGGTAACGCGAGGGGCGCGTCGTCCGTCATTCCCGCAAAAGCGATAAAGCAGGATACTGCAAATGCGCGAAGCCTATTGCCAATCCGTCATTTGTATGTTGAAGAGAGCCTGCAAATGCGCGAATGTGAGAGGGTAACGCGAGGGGTGCGTCGTCCGTCATTCCCGCGAAAGCGGGAATCCATCTTCTCTGCGATCATTAGTCCAAAGCGCCTATATTCACGCAATCTTCAGCGCTCGTTCATCTCATCCCGCGTGAACGTGCGCCCACCGGTGTCAATCGTCTCGCGCAACTCGCGTATCGCCGCCATAGCCTTGTCAGCCTGCCGTCCGCGCCCCACATAGTCTCCCAGTCACTGCCGAAACAGCGCCTCAAGAGTCGTCCCCTCCGCCGAAATACTTCAAACACTGATAACGGACTGTTAAGTCTAAGTGCTTGTTTCTGAAGAAGTGTCAGTTTCCGGGGGCAAGTCAGGCCTATCGAGATCAATGTACCCGAACTCTTCTTGCCAAGTTTGGCAGTTCCAAGAGCTTCCCAATCTGGGATTGGCCCTCTCTCTTGACCCGTAGTGGCTGGTGATAGACTTTGCCGTTTCATCAAGGCTCGGAAGCAGGCTTTCCCGATTGACGTTCAGTAGACCAAGTTCTGCCAGAATTCGGCTCTTACAGTCATGTGGAATTGTTAATGTGTATTGATCATATGTTGGGATGGACTTGTTCCACCTCAGGATTTCCTTGCTTTCAAATCGCTCATGAAACGCAGAGATCAAGAATGCGCCTGACTGCGCTCGCAATCGCTCAAATGATCTTTGAGGCTCAACAACAAAGACGCAAAAGAGTACTCTAGGATCGACTCGGGGTTGAAAACTCGGTTTCTCCTGCCCGATTAGGTGATACAGCTTGCTCATTGCATCAGAATAACTAAGACTGCCCCAATCAACTCCGCGCCTCTTGCCCAGCAGCAGATTTTGTTCAGACCGCGAGAGCTTTGCAAAGTTGCATACTATGCTCACAGAGTCACTATTGAACGGCTTGACAATCGTCTGCGGTACAGCAAATACGTGTAGACGACCTTCCTTTTTAGCATCATCTCCTTCGCATTTAGCATCATCTCCTTCGCAAGCGTAAAAGAGCGCCACTAGCGGATTACGTGTGATATCTAAGAGCCGCGTCTTTAGTCCATAGTGTTGTGCGAGCACCAACTGGGAAAGCGCCGACTCCAGGTTGCCAAATTCCTCGGGGCGGCGGGTCATCATCTCAAGCAGCATCTGTCCTTCTTCTCTCCTGAAGCGGTCCTGCCTCATCACCGATGGGTGCAACTTCCAAGGCTTTTCCTCTCCGCGGAAATAGAACCTGATGCGGTTCCCGTCGTTGACGGTGCGATTTTGCAAGTCAGAGCAGATCGAAATCAAATCGGCAACACAGGTTACGGAAGTCGAATCTGGCCCCCTATAGTCAGTTTTCTCTGGTCGTCCCTCGAAGAGTTTGGCACGCCAAGGGCGCGTTGCTGTTAGATTCGTTCCAGTCAAATTGGCTTGTGCTAGATAAGCGCAATCGAGTGTGGCGCCATCTAGATCTGCGTTTTCTAAGTCCGTTCCGAGAAATCGCGCCCCTGTAAAGTCAGCAGAAGTAAAGTTCGAGTTCTGCAAGTTGGAAAAGTCGAAACATGCCCGTCGAAAATCAAATCCCGTGAAAACAGTCCGGAAATTTGCGTTGCGAAGATCACAAGAGCCCAATTCGGCTCTAGGGTAATGAGTCGACTCCCTTAAGGGGAAGTCCTCCTCCTTTATCGCAGGTAGGAACAGTCTTGGGCCAATCTCTGTGTCACTCAGGTCGGCAATGTATCGCCTGTTGGAATCTGTATCCCATTGCTCGTTCCTCTTCTTCATGCCCTTGTTCCAGGCTTGAACACCCTCTAGAAACAGCTCGACGTCTTCGGGATTTGCCACGCGCTTCCTCTCCAAACTCCGCCATGAATTGTCCAACATCTTACCAGAGCCCACTTGCTCTACTATGGTAACGCAGTGTTAGGTCCCTAGGAGTTTCTCTGAGTGACGCTGGCCTAGCGATTTCTAGAATCACCTCAAGCTTGCTCACGAATCTCTTGCACCGAGGCCAGTTCTCTACAGACGTCGATTGGAGATGACGGGTTCGGAGGCGAGGAGGTGGCGGAGGGTGCTGAGATCGGGGAGGTCGAGGATATTGGAGATGCCGTCGTCAAGGGCGCGGCGGGCGGGGCAGTGTACCATGCCCGGGAGGCGTTCGAATTCGGCTGTTGCCAGGCTGTCGAACAAGTGGGATAGCGCCTGAAGCTGGGAGGCCGAGAGGCGGCGCGGGTCGAGAACGGGCAATTCCTTTAGATCGGCCTTCTTTAAGGCGACCCAGCCACCTTCCGTGCTGGTACGCTGAGCTAGGATTGCAAGCAATCCCATGGAAGAGTTGAGCCAGACAGCAAGAGCTTTCTCGAATGCAGCTTCCTCAATGCGGCAAGGCCACCAAACATTGGACAGCACTCTAGTCTCTGACCGCATGGCGACAATCCTGGCGGTATCAAGCCGCAGCCTTTCGGAGATAAGGAGTCTTCCCGACCTCGGCCACAATTGCGCAGCCGGCTTGAGGTTGCGTCCAGTTCTGGGTTTCACAAGCGGAGCCAGATACTTGTCTGGCTCCGCGGTCAACCGCTTCCTTTTTTCCGTGTCGTGATTCTCTATCATCGGATACGCCGTGACCGCATCCGTGCGCTCAAATCCGTCCCATACGTCACGTCGATCTGGCCCGATTTGACCGAGTTCATCAAGCTTACGCAGCGGGATACTAGCGGTTGACGCCCCGCCGGGGACCCAGACTTCCCCAGCGTCCAGTAGGCGCACGGCGCTGCGGGTAACGTCGGCGCGGGCGAACTGTACGCCGATCCACTGCCTGTGAGCGAGGTTTGATTCAGGAATCGAGACCACTTCACCTACGTGGCGGCCGTCGACTTCCAGGAGCGCCGTGCCCGTTTCCTCCAAATTAGCGGGGGTCGTAGCGGTGACTGCTTGCGCGACCCGGTGCGCGCCCAGCACGCCGTTTGGGTTCTGCCAGAGGTTAACGAAGCTGGTGCGGGGCAAAGATGGATTCCCGCTTTCGCGGGAATGACGGTTAGAAGCGTCGAAAGGACGGTTTGATGCGCCGGAATGATGGGGTAAAGCGTCGGAGTGACGGTAGGAAGCGCGGGATTGACGGTTTGATGCGCGGGAGCGGCGCGTGGCGATGAGCAGCGCTTCCGAGAGGTCGGTGCTGTCGGAGAAGTTCCAGCGTTGGGGGTCATGAGACGTAATTACCACGTCCAGAGTGAAGTACCGCTCGATGAGGGCGCGGGTCTGCGCCCACGAGGGGCCGGTACAGACGGTTAGCGGCAGCACCAACGCCAAGCGACCCTCGCCGGGTTCCAGTTTGGGGACGGCGGCCGCCACGAACGCGGCGCCAAGACCGGCAGTGGCGGAAGCTTGCCGCGACTTCAGGCGACGTGACAGTTCGTCCTGGAGTTTGCGCCTTTCCGCCGCAGGCAGGCTGCCGAACAGCAGATTGCCGCCCACCGAGCGGGTGAAGGGCGGGTTCATGATCGCCAAGTCGAGTTGGGGCAGCGTGGCTTTCGCGCCCTCTGCCACGCCGCGCGAACCCCCGCCGGTTACCTGCGCCACGTCGCCAGTGGCTGCCCAGTCTCCCTCGGGAGACAACGCGTATTGCACCGGGGCTTCACTCGTACCCAAGAAGTCCAGCGATCCCAGCGACACACGCTCGCCGTCCGTTCCCAACGACATGACGTAGAGATTCATGCGGTCGAACTGGATGTCCGGATTGAGCATTGCCAGGCTGGTGGCGGCAAAGTGCACGGCGGAAAGCTGCACGTCGTAGCCGTGCAGGGCTTGCTCAACCATGGCCTTGTGCAACGCAGCGGCGTTCTTGCCGCCAGCGGCCTTGTGGCGGCGTTCCGCTTCCCCGGCAACTGCCATCAGCAGCGTACCGGTGCCACAGGCGAGATCGGCCACGTTGAGCGAGGCCGGAAATTCGTGGTCGCTCCAGTCGACGCCTCTAGGCCAATCATTTAAGACCAGCCGCGCTAGCAGCGTTGCCGCCGGTACCGACGTATAGTACGCGCCGGTGAACTTGGCGTCCGTCAAGAGCGTGTGGAACAGCCTGCCGGAAAGGTCATGACCTTCCAAGCGGCGGGTCTCTTCCATTGCTTTGGCTAGCGGCTCGATCACCGCCTGACGCAGGTCTTCCGGCGCATCCTCGAGCACTGCCAGGAGTTCCGCCGCCAACTCGAAGACTGGCACGAAGTCAATCTCTTTGCAAATAGAGAGCCATGCGGTTCGCAGCCCGAGTATGCCCTCGCTAAGTGCTTCGCGGACCATCGGTACTTTGTCATTGGCGGCGGAGAGACGAGCCTGAAAAGCCAATGCATTGAAGAGCACTAAACACCCGATTCGGAGAGCGGCGGCGCGGTTCTTCTCCTGGTCCGTAATGGCGATGATATTGGCAACACGATGAGCAAGCCGCTTGTGCCCGTCAAAAGGCTTGGCTGCTTGCTCCAATGCGTACCCAACCGCCTCAGCAGCGGCTTGGACTCGGTCTACTCCCTCCAAGTCCAATAGCAGCGTGGGCAATTCATCGGCAAGCTCAGTGACCGACCCACTTCTCTTGACATTGCGTTTCGGCGGCGCAACTTCGCTAGAGTCATGTAGCCACCATTGCAAATCATCAGCACTTTCTAGCTCCGTCTGCGTATCTTCCGCGTACCGCAGCCGGTTGGGGTAGAGCACGCCAAGCACGGCGAGCGCTTCGGGGAACGCGGCGCGGCGTTCCTGGAGTTGCGCTTCCAAGAGACTCTCCGACCCCTCCCATTTGCACTCCAAGAGAATCAGGCCGCTGCGCAATGCGACACGGACATCAGGCGCGCCCTTGCGGCTGCGGCGCTCCGGCTTGGCAGGCACGCCACGCTGGGAGAGCATCTGCGCCAGCAGAACATTCAGGGCTTCTTCGCGGTTAGTTTCGGTTTCTTTGACTCGCGCTGCCATCATATTTATTGCCTATTGCGCCTTGGTCAATTCATTGCACAAAATCGCTCGCTAAAGATTGAAGATGGATTCCCGCTTTCGCGGGAATGACGGACGACGCGCGCCTCGCATTACCCTCTCACATTCGCGCATTTGTCTGCCTTTTACAGCATACAGATGACGGAGGTTCGCGCGCGTCCAGGTAAAGATGGGTGGACGACGGCGACAAGTGTGCGCAGAGCGATTCGTCCACGCCAAGCAACGTTCCCTCACACCCTAGCGCTTCGTCCTGAACAACCCAGCCAAATTCTCGCCTAGGATTCTCCTCTTTTCCGCGTCGGTTATGGGGGAGAGGAGGACGCGGCCGAGTTGGTAGGTGGCGCAGGTCCAGGGCATATCGGAGCCGTAGAGGATTTTTCCTGCGCCGGCGAGGCGCACCATTTCGGTGAAGTCGCCGCGGTAGCCGACTGATGCTGCGGTATCCAGGTAGACGTTCGGTTCCTCGGCCGCCACCTGCACCAGGTCCCTGCTACCGCTGGGGCTGCCGCCGCCCGCGTGCGCCACGATGAAGTGACCGCCCGGGTAGTCGCGCGCAATGCGGCGCAGCGTGTCGGGCGTTCCCACGCCATGGCTGATCAGCGGCAGACGGTGACGGTCGGCAAGCTCGAACGCCGGCAGATAGCCGGGGCCGTCGAACGGATAGTTGGCCGTTCCCGTATGCAGCTTGATGCCGACCGCGCCCGCATCCAGACAGCGCTGTAATTCGTCTCTCACCAGATCGGCCTCATGGGGGTCCGGCACGCCGTAGGCTAAGAGCCGGTCGGGATAGCGGCGCGCCGCCGCCAAGCTAATGTCGTTGCCGCCGCGCATATCGAGCAAGATCGCCATGGACGAGAACACGCATGCCTGGTCCATGCCCACGCGGTCCATGGTGCGCACCATGCCGTCGGCATCGTTGCCGGGCTGGTAGAAGTGCGACGCGGGATCGATGTGGCAATGGTTGTCGATCACGAGCGTGCCGTGGAGCGGCGTACCGTCCAGTGCTTGCTCGCGGAGGGTCCGGGTCGTGGCGGTTTGCGTAGTGGCTGCTGCATCCATCGTGGCCTACCTCGTCTCTATGCGTTGCTGGGGTCGTTGCGGCGTATTGTGCCTATGATTATACATGGACGCCGGTAACGCCCGGCAGCGCGGGGCCCGGCGGGCCGCTCATGGTACGATAATTGAGAGGACGAAAGGAACCGACCACCGCACGTCCGCCCAAGCACCGGCCCGAGCAAAGAGCAGGATCAAGAAATGGATTCAACACCGAACTCCACAGGGAAACCAACCAACACCGCGCGCTTGCAGGAGCGTACGCTCGACGCCGGCAAATATGTGGCCACCCTGCCGGAACGGCTGGTGCGCACCGCGGCTGCCGGTGGCGGCGGGTTCATCCATGAAACCTCGGCGCACATCCTGCCGCCGCCGTTACGGCACTCGCAGCTCTATCAGTCCACAGTGGGACGCCTGTTGCGCATCGTCATCGAGTTTGTCGGCGGCGTGGGGGGCGAAGAATCGGACGAGGACATGGCGATCAAAGACCTCGCCGTACGCAAGCTGGCGGGCAACGCCGTAGAAATGGCGAGCGTGGTGGCGGTGGGCTGGTCGCCGCTCTGGCTGCTGGCGGCGGCTGCCGACGTGACCGGCGGCACCCGCGCCTACCTGGACACCTTCGTCAATGAGCTCAAGAGTTCACATGTATTGGCGCCGGACGCCGACGTCTCCTCTGTCGACGATTTGCTGGCAGCGCTGGGGGGTACGTCCGGCCAAATGGCCGATACCATCGATATTCCGCCGCTGGCGCTCGATGAGATGCGCAATAGTCTCGGTCAGTTTCGCGAGAATGCGGAGAGCCTCCCCGACCCGCGCCGTCTCACGCAGATCTTTACGGAGATGAACAGAGCGGCAACAGAACAGAATCGTTCGCTGCTCGTTGTCTCCTCATTGGTGGCCGCGGGCGCCATCCAGGCGGGCATACAGCTTGGCAACGTCCACGTTTTTTCCTTCTACCGTGACTCTCTGGGCACTATCCGCACGGAAGGGGCGCCGGCCTACGTCCAGCGCATTAGCCAGCCCTACCTGGAAGCTGCGGCTCACCACCTGCGCCCCAGCAGCGGCACCCACACGCAGCGGCTGGTCGGCGGGTTCTTTGGGCGCTTGCGCCGCAACCGCTCGCAGCTAACCGGTTCCTTCTCAGATAGCGTTGCAGCCAAGGACGAACGCGCGAGCGAACAGGACAACTTTGATAGCGGCAACGATAGGACACGCGAAGAGACTAAGTGACGGCCAGGATTAGGAAAGTAGTCTTCAGACGCCATTTCTCTAATTTCGCGCAACTTTCCACAGACTAGCGCAGGCGGCAAGTACCTGACGAATCCTCTTGCGAGGGGTGACAGTCTGGGAAAGACGATCCTGGTTTAGAGCGGCCTGGGATTGGCAATGTGAATAACCACAAACCGTAGTCTAGGCAAGAGGACAGAGGCACGTGCTGCTCGTAGTTGACGTCGGCAATACCAACATCGCGCTTGGGGCTTTCGTCGCAAACGAGCTCAAGAGTTCCTGGCGCTTGAAGACGGAAATCGGCAAAGCGAGCGATGAATACGGCGTGCAGATTATTGGCTTCCTGCAGCATGCCGGGTTGGACGTGCGCGAGTGTGAGGGCGTCATCATCTCCAGCGTTGTGCCGCCGCTCGCCCGTGCCGTCAACGAGATTGCCAAGAAGTACCTCGGCCACACCCCTATACTGATCGATCCCTGTCAGGCGCCGGGAGTGGCGGTGGAGATCGACCGGCCGGAGGAGGTTGGCGCCGACCGGGTGGTGAATACGGCGGCGGCGTTCGTGCGGCACGGCGGCCCCTGCATCGTCATTGATTTCGGCACTGCCACCACCTTTGACGTGGTCTCGGCACAAGGCAATTACGTAGGCGGCGCCATTGCGCCGGGTTTGGGCCTGGCGGCAGAAGCGCTCGCGGCGCACGCGTCCCGACTCTATCGCGTGGAGTTCACGCCGCCCGCAACCGTGGTGGGCAAGAGCACCATCCACGCTATGCAGTCCGGCATCATGCTGGGATACCTCTCGCTGGTGGAAGGCATGATCCACCGTTTTCACAACGAGCTTGGCAATTGCAAAGTGGTCGCCACCGGCGGCTTTGCGGCGCTCTTTGCCCGGCACACCTCTGTTATCGATGCCGTAGACCCCAATTTGACGCTGGAGGGGCTGCGCATCATCTACGAGCGTCTGAATCATTAGTCTCGCCAACTTTGTCGCTTGCAGTCACCATCAGCGAAATCACAGACATCACCAATGACAGGATCTAATTCAGATCTCTAACCTATTGCTTCCAGTGGTTAGGCACTTACTTGACACGATTTTGACAGTGTCGACTCTGGAGGTATCCCAAGAATGTCTTCGGATCTCCTTGGGAGTGTATGCGGGCAAGAATGCTAGAATTGAAACACAGTGATCTATTCAATTCTACTCCCAATCTGAGGCTAACGATATCTAAGTAGGGCAATGGCAGCATTCCTGACTGATCGTGAAATAGACGGGCTAATCCGCGAATCAAAACCACTTCAAACAGACTGGCGCAGGAGATTCACCACAAAGGCAAGACATGGCCACAGGGAGCGTGAATTTCACGTCGCAGGCGCCCTCGGGTCGCAGTTTAGGCTTATCCTACGTGAATCAATTTCCAACCCGCTTGGGTTTTCAGTGATTTTGGCCTTCACTCCTGCAGCAACTAATCAACTCTTTCGACTGCGAAGATATAATGGCAGAGATCATGAGCACACGAACAAACTTGAGAAACACTCTTTCTATGCTTTCCACATCCATCAAGCTACGGAGCGTTATCAACTATCGGGGCTGCGCGAAGATGCGTTTGCCGAGCCAACAGACCGGTTTTCAGACTTTGATGGCGCCGTCACATGTATGCTGAGTGACTGCGCCTTCTCGTTGCCAGATGACCCGCAGGCGGCGTTCCCCGGATTAGAGTGGTGACTTGCAATGAACATGCAGCCAATTGAGCAGGATTTCAAGCGCAAAGTTTGCGCTGCCATTCGGGTAGAGCCTGAAGGTATCAATCGGTTTCGTGTGTTTTCCCCCTTTATGTTCGATGACGGTGACCACTTAGCGATTGTCCTCCGCCATGAGGCTAACCAATGGATTCTGGGTGACGAAGGGCATACTTTCATGCACCTCTCATACGACCTAGATGAGCGCTCCCTACAGACAGGGACAAGAGCAACATTGATTGCAAATGCGTTGGCTGCATTTGAGGTTGAAGACCGCGATGGGGAGCTAATGCTTCGAGTACCCGATGAGCAGTTTGGCAACGCGCTTTATAGCTTCATCCAAGCGCTTCTAAAAATAACCGACGTTACTTATCTCACGCAAGAACGAGTGCGCTCTACATTTTTGGATGATTTCGAGGAATTCATGTCGCAGAATGTGACAGAAGACCGTAGAACATTCGACTGGCATGACACAAGTCATGATCCTCAAGGCATGTACGTCGTGGATTGCAGAATTAACCACCGAGAACAGCCGCTGCTAGTATACGCTCTGCCTAATGACGCTAGGGTGCGAGATGCAACAATTGGATTGCTGCAGTTCGAAAGATGGTATGAACGACCACAGCACTCGGTTGCTGTATTTGAGAACCAGGAACAGATTAACCGCAAAGTGCTTGCGCGCTTCAGTGACGTATGCGAAAAGCAATTCTCAACTCTGTCAGCAAACAAGGAACGGATTGCACGTTACCTTGCAGAAGCCCATGCTTGACATCTCTTCGAGCCCCCAAGACTAGCCAATTGCGCTAGTAGTGCTTGAATTCAATAGCTTTCGTCGTCTACGTTCCTGCATCTAATCCAATGGATTGGAATGGACCTGAGCACACTTGAGCGATCGCTCATTTATACGTAACTTCCCCTTATGTTGGGCATACGTCTACTTCATATCGTTTAACTGGTGTAGAGTGAAAACAGAGAGCGTGTCCGCACAAGGGTCATCTGCGCATGAGCATCCTCAGTGGCAAGAGAATCCTGCTCGGCGTTTGCGGGAGCATTGCCGCCTTCAAGGCGGTGGCTTTGGCCAGCCAGCTTACGCAAGCCGAGGCGGACGTCACCACCATTCTCACCAAGGACGCCGCGCGGTTTGTCACGCCGCTCTCATTCAGCAGCGTAACGCAGCGTCCCGCCTACCTGGACCTCTTTACGCCTGATCCCGGCCGCATACTGCACATTGCCCTGGCGGAAGAAGCCGATCTGCTGGCGGTCGTTCCTGCCACCGCCCACACGCTCGGCCGCCTGGCGCAGGGACTGTCCGACGATTTGTTGACCTGTACGTATCTCAGCACGCAGGCGCCGGTGCTCGTGGCTCCGGCCATGGACGGCGGCATGTTCACCAATCCTGCCACGCAGGCAAACCTGGCCGCGCTGCGCGCGCGCGGCGTCCACGTCGCTGAACCTCTGGAAGGCAGGCTGGCGTCGGGTCTCGTCGCGCAAGGTCGGCTGCCCGAGGTAGATACGCTTCTGGCTGAGATGCGTACGGTGCTTGGGAAGAGCGGTCCATTGGCGGGGAAGACAGTTGTGGTCACGGCGGGCGGCACGCAAGAGCCGCTTGACCCCGTGCGGTATATCGGTAACCGTTCCAGCGGCAAAATGGGCTTCGCGCTGGCCGAAGCGGCGCGGGACTGCGGCGCGCGCGTCACTCTGATCAAGGGCGCCACCACGATAGAGCCGCCGCCCGGCCTTACCGTGGTGTCTGCAACGACTGCCGCCGAGATGTTTCGCGCCGTCAAGGAACACACCGCCGGGGCGGATGCACTCATCATGGCTGCGGCAGTCGCTGATTACCGCCCGGAAACGTCACGCAGCCAGAAGGCAAAACGCACGGGCGAACCCCTTACCCTGACGCTGGTTGAGAATGAGGACATCCTCCGCCAGGTCCCGCATACGCTCGTCAAGGTGGGCTTCGCCGCGGAAACCGAGGCGGTGCTGGAGAATGCCGAGAAAAAACTCGCGCGGAAGAACGCGGACATGATCGTGGCCAATGACGTCTCCCGGCCCGACAGCGGTTTCGGCGCCGACACCAATCAGGTCACGATTCTGAGCAAAGCGCGCCCGCCCGAACGGCTGCCGGTATTGCCAAAGGCCGAGGTCGCTGCCGTGATCCTCGCGCGTGTGGCTGCCCTCGTCCGGCAGCAATCAAATTCGTAGTAAAACGATATTTTTTGAAGTCCTGTCAGCCGTTCTCCGTCGAGGCTACCCTCTAGTCGGACAATTACGTGACGCCGCCGTTGGCGCTGCGACAGGCTCAGCACGAACGATTCGCAGCAACTCTCTCTGGCGCGAGGCCGCGTTTGCGCTAAACCTATGGCAAAATTCCGGCTCAAGCGTGTACTCTATTGAGCCGCGCCAAGCGAAGCTCCCATCGAAGCGAGCGCGGGCTACCTTGACCTTGCGGGGAGCGCTGAGTATAATATCCGTATCACCTACTCGCAGAGAGGGTTATGCTCACACGCGCAAGTAGGATGGAGTATTTCTAGTATCATTTCCGATGAATCGGGAGGATTGTTACGGATGGCAACTGCGACGAGTACCAAGATTACCCCGCTGGGTGATCGTGTGGTTGTACAGGCTCTTGAGCAAGAAGAGAAGACCCGCGGCGGAATCGTGCTGCCTGATACCGCCAAAGAGAAGCCCCAAGAGGGCGAGGTGGTAGCGGTGGGCGAAGGCCGTGTACTTGACAGCGGCGAAAAGGTAGCGGTGTCGGTTGCGCCGGGTCAGCGCATTCTCTTTGCGAAGTATGCCGGCACTGAGGTGAAACTCGACGACCATGAATACCTGATCCTCAGTGAAAAGGACGTGCTGGCGATCCTAAACTAGCCGGCACCCGCATTCGCCCTCGCGTGCACGCTGGCAGCGACCCTCGCTGGCACTGTGCATGCAAAGGCTGGCAATTACGAAGAAACGACCGAAATGCTCGTGCGGTTCAGCACGAACTATAGTCGCCAGAGGCCGGGGAAGAAGCGCATTACAAGTTCAAATCGCGCTCGCTCCCCGGTTCTTCTTTCTTTAGACCCCTTGCGGTTTGCCGTCGTTCTTGTGTATCGTACACAAGTGACGCTATTGATGACGTAGCGCCGAGATAAGACTTAACCATCTCCGTGGCGCCCTCTTGAGTGCGCGGTGCGCCGGCGGAGAGTATCACAATTGTTAATTGATTGGGGAGACAGCGAGTAATGCCACAACAACGCTTGCTACTGGAACCGGAAGCTCGCGAGGCCTTCAAGCGCGGATTCGACATTATGGCAGACGTGCTTAAGGTAACGCTGGGGCCAAAGGCGCGTACAGTAGCCCTTGAAAGTATGTCCCAGCGGACTGCGGCGCCCGAAATCATGAATGACGGCGCTACCATCGCTCGCCGCATTGTCGAGTTGCCGGACCGCTTTGAAAACATGGGCGCCATGCTCATTCGCCACTTGGCGTGGCACGTCGGCGAGCAGGCCGGCGACGGCACCACCACAACCGCGGTGATCGCTCAGTCTATCCTCAACCAAGCGTACAAAGCGATGGCGGTAGGCTACAATCCGATGTCGCTGCGTAAAGGCATCGAACGCGCGGCTCAGGTAATGCTTGACGAGATAGGCGCGCTCACACAGACACTGGATACCCGCGAGGAGATCAAGCGGCTCGCCAGCGTGGTGTGTCTGGACGAGTACATGGGCGCCCTCATCGGTGAGATCGTTGAGACCCTCGGCCGGGATGCCATCATCATGGTCGAAGAGTCCAGAAGCATGAACCGCGTAGACCGAGAGTACGTGGAAGGCATGCAGTGGGACAAAGGCTATCTCTCGCCGTACTTCATCACCAATCCGGACCGCATGGACTGCACGATAGAATCGCCCTTCATCCTGGTAACGGACAGCCAACTGAAGCGTGCGGAGCAAGTAATTCCCGCGCTCGAAGCAGTGAAGTCGGTCGGCGGCAAGAGCCTCGTCGTCTTTGCGAACACTGTTGAAGCCGAAGCGCTTGCCACCTTGGTGGTCAACAAGCAAGAAGGGGACATTCAAACGCTCGCCATTAAGGCCCCCGGCGCCGGTAACCGCATGGTGCACATCCTCGAGGATATCGCCATCATGTCGGGCGGTACGTTTGTCTCCGACGATTCCGGTGACTTGACGGAAGATATCACCGCAGCCGATCTGGGACGCGCGCGGCGCATCTGGGCCAATCGCGACTTCTTCACCATCGTGGGCGGCATGGGCAGCGAAGTTGCAATTCGCCGGCGTATTCAGGAAGTAAAGAAGCTCCTACCTGACGAAAAGAACGAATTCGAGCGCAACAAGATGCGCGAGCGCATCGGAAAGCTCAGCGGCGGCATCGCCATCCTTAAGGTTGGCGGCTTTACCGAAGCCGAAATGAAAGAGAAGAAGCTGCGCGCCGACGACGCCATGCTTGCGGTGCGCGCCGCACTGGACGAAGGCGTTGTGCCCGGCGGCGGCATTGCGTTCATCCATGCGGCGAAAGTGCTGAGAAAGCTCAAGACGAACGACGAGGAAGAGGCCTACGGTATCAGAATGATGGCGGAGGCGGCAGAGGCGCCGCTGCGCCAGATTCTCTTAAACGGCGGCTACGACCCCGAGGCCGTCATTGCCGAGATCTACCGCAGGCGCTACCCGACCGGCTTCGACGCGCACAACGGCAAGTTCGTCAACATGCTCAAGGCGGGGATTGTAGACCCGATCAAGGTCGTCCGCTCTGCGCTGACCAAGGGCGTCAGCGGCGGCATCATGGGCATGACGACGGAAGCGCTGATCTCACCGGGCAAGTACGACATGAACGTGAACCCGTAGTCGTACCGCGAGCACTTCGCTCACACCCAGTGCGCCGGCATGCCATAGCTGCCGCTCAGCAAGAAGCGTGTATACAACCACAAGATTCCGGCAACGATCAAGACGTCAATGGCGTAGCGCATGTGCCACGACAGCCTGACCGGCAAGTGCGGCTGCAGCGAGTGGTTGCCGATCACACCGAGGATACTGAGCACCGCGATCACCTCGAGCAGCAGCAGCGGCCCCGCCGCAGTGGGAAAGAAGCCCTCTGCGACCGCGATAGGATTCGTGAACAGCGTCGCCGGTTGGGGACGGGCGTACACCTGAATCACCATGTCTTGGTCGTCCCATACCGCCATCCGCCGCATGTGAAAGACCCCGCCCGGCAGGCGGTCCCACTTGCTGATTCGGTCTTCGATCACGGTGGTTTGGGCGTCTTGGTTTTCAATCTCGAAATATAGCTGCCGCACGTCCTCCGGTAGCGGGCCCGGCAGCGCAAACGCATAGACCTGCCACGTACCATTCCCCATGAGCAGGGCTCTTCGCTCCATGATCGAGGCGCCTTCCGGGCCATTCGCCCGCAACCGCACCACCACGGGCACCCCGTCTGCAGTCTCTGGAACGCGCAAGACCACGTCAACGCGGTCCACACGGTTCGCGGTCATTGTGAATGTCTGACCGTGCCGGGGGTTCACGGGGTCCAGGTCACCGCTGAAGTCATATGTCATCTGCGGCAGCAACGGCATGTACGCCCCTAGCAGTAGCGCGGTGATGGCAAGGTAACCTGCAAGCAGCAGGATGAGCGCTGCGCCGATAACGTTGAAGGCTGCTAAGGGGAGACTTCCCGCCCCGTGCTGGTCAAGGAGACGACCGCTATTCATAGACACCGCACAATTCTAAGTTCTCCGGCAAGAACACGGCTTCATTTGGTCCGATAGGCGCATACACTTCTATCCAATGAACCTGAGCGACTCCATCCGCCGTATGGAATGTTAGGTTAGTGTCTGGTTCCAATGGCGCCGTGCGCACCGCAAGCGCTTCGTCTACCGGCATGCGCAACGAATAACCACTCCCGTTCTCTACACGAACCGTAGTCGGCTCGCTTACACTTATCAGGATACTCGCCTGCACCATGTCGTCCTGCGTAGAGGTTTTACCCGAGCCATCAGCGGCAGCATGCAAGTTAGGTAGCTGCAATCTGAGCGGAGCAGTTGGCAGCGCAACACCCTCGTCTTCCCCGAACGACACTGCAGTCACTGCGTCCGTGACCGTATCGTTCATGCGCAAGAATGCCCGGCACGCTGGCGGCTGCGCGGTATCTTCCTTACGCCACACTTGCAGAAGACTGCCTCGCGCCAGCTTTTCGGCCAGCGCCGCGCGTTGCACCTGATTTAGCCAAGGTTCCGACGCATACAGATATATTATGTCTAATTTCTGCAAATCAACGTCGCTTAGCCTCCCTTGAGCGGCGTTTGCTCGCCTCAATTGCGGCGAGTCGACAGAATAGCCTATGCGATCGCCGAACAGCCCGCCGGTTGGGAGGTACTGCCCGCTATAGGCCGCTACATAGGCCGAGAGTGCGGCACGCTCTTGCTGGGAGAAGGGAAGAAGTGGGTAATTCCAGTGGGTAGCATCCCCAAGCACGAGCAGACGCTCCTGCACTGCTGTATTCCTGATCAAGAACACCTCCACCGCTTCCTTGTCCTTGCGGTACGCCACCGGAGGTCGGGGGTCGGCCAACCACGGTAGAGCCAAGGAATAGGTGATGAACCCGCCAATATACAACAGCGCCGCGCACAAGAGAACAAGTGAAGCGGAAAACCTTGCGGGAGCAGTAAACGAGCGTAATGCGGATAGAAACCAGATCGCCGCCAAACCCGTGACAAAGGCAAGCGCCGCGATTCCCGAGTACAAGAAGCGCCACATATCAACTGCATGTTCGACGGTGAAAAGAAAAAATGCGCTGAAACAAGCGCCGCAGTACAAGAGCAGCAGCCAAGACAAGTGATGCCTAGTATACCAAACGTACAGTAGCACAAAGGGAACCGCGATCAGCAGGAGCCCCCAAAGCCACAAGAAATCTGTGTGCAATAGGGGCAGCCAACCATCGGTGTCAAGCCTATCCGACCTATAGTGGAGAATGTGCGAGCCCTTGAACTGGAGTCCCGGATCACCTTTCACACCGCCAAGAAGCCCGGCAAAAAGAATGCCTGGACTGGTAATTGCCGTAACGACCAGCGCGGCAATAGCACCGGCACCTCGCAGCATGTCATCGTAGGCTACTCGTCTAATGAAGATAGTCCGAATCGCCAAGTCTACAAGCAAAGCAACTCCCAATGCCGCAAACCAAGTCTCATTCGCGGCGGCCAGATGACCTAGCACAACACCGGACGTCAGCGCGAGAGAAGTGCGTCGCCAACCCGTTGCCCGCCGCCCGTAGATGTACAGGGTCAAACCACAGAAGAGAACTAGGTAACCGTAGGTCAGCGAAACGTTGTTGAGGCCGTTCGCCAATGCCGGCCCAACCGAGTCGCGGAGATACGCTGTGACCAACGTGTGGTGGTTGTAGTCAGAATTGCCTAGGTTGGCCAACTGCGACAGCGGCAGCCATTGAAAGTCGCCTACAGTCAAGAAGAGCACAGCGGCAAGGAGCGTTCGCCGCGGACCCAGGCGCGCCGCTAGCCCCATGCCCACAGCGCCAAGGAAGACAAAGTTGTAGAGCGCGGCGTTCAGCAATGTAAGCGCCTCAGGCGCCGGCTGGTCCGCGAGCCGGACCACAAACGCGCCCAGCAAGTGATAGGTGAGGCGGTAGGTCAACAATTGGTCCGGTTGGTAGGGATTAGCAACCGGAAAGTTTCCCCGTGAAATTGTGGACGTAAACGCGCTGTGCGCAAAGAGGCTATCCAGTTCAACTCCAGCGCCAACCGCAAACTGCCACGACACCGCCGCCACCGCCCCGAAGTGCAGCGCAAGCACGAGCAGCAGGACTACGTACTTCCAGGAAACTGCCTTCTCGGCTTGCGGCAGCCGCGACCGCCACCAGTAGACGGTTGCCGCCAGTCCGCCACACACCAAGAGTATGAAGACCATCCACGTCGCATTCGCTATCCCCACAAGCAGCCCCAGCCACGACAGGGCAATGCTCGTCGCTACCAACCCCACCATGCCGCCAAGGCATAGGAGCACCATTGGACGACGTTCACGGCATAGAATTGCAATGCTGGCACTGCCAGCGAGCACAAAGGAGGGAATGAGAAGGCAAAAGATCCACATGTTCTTGAAGAGAATGCCGGAATGGTCGAAGCCAGTATACTATGTTTGCATCGGCAAACGGTTCCGCGGCCATCACTCGTCGCTCGTAAAGGGTTGAGAGGGGTTCCTGCACGCAACAGCACGAGAATCGCGCCTACGACGATCAAAGCCGCCGAGGCAAGATACTCCACCCTGAGCAAACTCAACCATTGACCGCCGTTTATGTCTCACCGCACAGTTCTAGGTGCTCCGGCAAGTAACTGCCACCATGCGATCCTATGGGAGTATAAACTTCAAGCCACAATACCTGAGCAGCACCAGCTTCCGTTCGTATGATGAGCGTTGAGCCTGAGTCCAATGGCGGCGTGCGCACCGCAAGCGCATCTTCCACGACTATGCGCAGCGAAAAGTCAACCCCGGTTTCTATACGCGCCGTAGTTGGTTCGCTTACTGTCAGCAGGATCGTCGCTTGCACCTTGTCCTGCTGATTGGGGCCGTTTCCTGCATCGTCAGCCGCAGCACGCAAGCGAGGTAGCTGCAAGCGGAGGGGAACGTCCGGTAGCGCGGCCCTCTCCTCTTTACTGAAAGACACAGCCGCTACACTGGCCATTGCTGATTCGTCCAGGCGCAGAAACGCCCGGCACGAGCGCGACTGCGCCGAATCTTCCGCGCGCCACACGCGCTCGAGACTCCCACGCGCCAGTTTCTCGGCCAACGCGGCGCGTTGGACGCGATTGAGACGAGGCCCCGAAGCGTAGAGGTATGTGATTTCTAGCGCCCGCAGATCGGCCATGCTCAGAGCTCCTTGGGCGGCGGAGACGCGTTGAATCTGCAGCGAATCAGCAATGGGATCAAAGCTGTAATCATTCACCCCTTCAGACGGATAGAACTGTCCGCTGTACGCCGCCACGAGCGCGGAGAGCCATCGCCCCTCAAGATCAAGTGCAAGCCCTGGTTGCCGACTCCAGCGGTCAGCGCCACCCAATACCAGTATTCGCTCACTATAGTCGGTCTCCTTAATCAAGAAATCCTTCACTGCTTCCACGTCCAAGCGATACGTTGCCGGCGGACGCGGATCGGCCCGCCACGGTGCCGCCAACGAATAGAGCACAAAGCCGAACGTGAATACGAACACTACGAACGCGAGCACTATGGAAGCGATACGCTTTGCGATGGTCGACCCCAAGACCGCCTGCGAAAAGCACCAAACTGCCGCCAAGCCTGAAACAAACGCAAGACTTGCCGTGCCCGCTTGCGCAAAACGCCACATATCACGCGCAAATTCAACGGTCAACAGCAAGAATGCCCCAAAACACATGACGCTAAAAAGCAAGAACAACCATGACACGTGGTCGTGGGTACGCCAAACATAGAAGAACGCGAGAGCGAACAAACAAAGCGCAACAGCCATGAACCACAAGAAATCCGACTCTAGCAGCGGGACCCATTCAGCTTTGCCATACACCATCCCTGGCGGCACTTGGAAGAGACGGGAGCCGCGAAACGCCGGGCTCAGATCGTTTTGAACGCCGCCGAACACACGGGCGAACAGGATACCGGGGCTGATAATTGCAAAGAGCGCCATGGCCCCTGTGGCGCCGGCAATGCGCAATACGTCCGCGTAGCGGAACCTCCTGGAAAGCAGGATTCGTGTCCCAATGTCTACGCACAATACGGCGGCCAGCGCGGCAAACCAACTCTCGGTGGCGGCGGCGAGGTACCCCATCATTGCGCCGATCGCCAGCGCCAGGATCGTGCGCCGGTTCCCTTCCGCGCGCAGACTGAAGAGATAGAAAGCGACGGCACATACCATTACCAAGAACCCAAAGACGACAGACACGTTGATATACGTGTTTGTCATCACCAATCCGACGGCCCTTCGCAGCATGTCTACGACCAGCGCGCTATGGTTGAAGGAGGGATTCTCCAGGCCTGCGCTTACCACGATACGCACCCACCTGAGGTCGCTCACCGCCATCAAAGCCGACGCCGCCAGCAACGTCCGCCAGGGACCGAGGTTGAAGGCTCTCCCCAGACCGTTAACGCCAAGAAAGAGAAACGCGAATAATGCTCCATTAAGCCATGCAAGTACCTCCGGGGCGGCCTGGTCCGCGAGCCGGGTCGCGAACGCGGCCAGCAAATGGAAAGTGAGGCGGTAGGCAAGGAGTTGATCGGGCCTATATGGATTGACAGCCGGATAGTTGCCTCGCGCAATGCTGGTGGTGTAGGCACTGTGAACAAAGAGATTGTCCCCATTTCCTCCGGGGCCAACCGCAAATTGCCATGAGACTGCCGCAACCAAACCGAAGTGTCCCGCCAGCACCAGCAGCAGGACTACGTACTTCCAAGAAACCGACTCTTGGGACTGCAGCAGCCCCGATTTCCACCAGTAGACCGCTCCGGCCAAACTTCCGGACACCAACAGTACGAGCATCACCCAAGTGGCGACTGCTATGCCCAAGAGCAGCGCGGCAATGGACAATGTGATACCTGTGAGGACCATGCCCACCATGCCCCCAAGGCAGAGGAGTACAAGGGGCCGCCGCTCATTGCACAGGACTGCAATGCTCGTGCTGCCTACGAGCACAAATGAGGGAATGAGAACGCTGAAGATCCACATGCTGCTCAAGGGGGGTGCCAAGAATGTCTTGGTCAGTATACTAGAAGTGCTTTAGCTGATAACGCCGCCAACACACTGGTGCACACTCTGCAGGAAGCGAAACTCACCGAATTCAAGCGGCCCGCTCCCAAGCGCGCCGATATTGCCGCCGGTTCAAGCCAACCTGCGTGGCGAGTCGTCCGCCATGCCGGCGCCAGAATCTTGGTAAACTACTCTAGAATGAAAGGGCCAAGCACAAAATCCCTTCCACACTTCACTTGGTGTGCTGTGTCTGCACGGCAAGGGCTGCGGCTTGGCGCGCCTGTGCCGCAGCTAGCGCCGGTAAATGCGTTGCCAACGGCGAGGAGCCGGGATTCACGCGGCGAGAGAGAGACCCTAAGCGCGCCTTTAGACGTACGCATGGCCAAAGATGAGAGGTCGGCGTCAGCTCAGATTTTCGGCCTGTAGCCCAAAGGAGTGAACCGACATGTCTACGCCATGGGCCGATCGGATTTCAATTGGTCGGGTGTGGTTGGCGGGCGGGGCCGCATTCGTGCTCTCGTTGCTCGCCAACGCCATCCTGCGCAGTCTCGTAATGGCGTTCTTCACCATCTCGCCGCTATTCCAAGCGTTGGCGGTATGGGATACCATCATCGTCTTCACCCTGGCTGGGGTATTTGGCGCCACTGTTGTGTTTGCCGTCATGGCCCGCCTGACCAAGCACGCCATAAAGCTCTTCCGCTGGCTCTCCGGCGTTCTGCTCATCGTCTCGTTCGTACCGAACATCCTGATGCTGATTACCAACGGCCCCGGCGCCACGGTCCCCGCCGTCGTTACCCTCATGCTCATGCACGTGATAACCGCCGGCATCACCGTGGGCCTGCTCACCACCTGGCCGCGGGTAAGACGCTAGGCCCGCGTGCACGGCGCGCCGCTTCTTGTAGACGTGGTAGCGGAATTCACGGCGTTATCTTGTGTATCCAGGCCCCAAGTCTTCAAAGCCAATTTCCATAGATGCGCGAAACGAAGGAAAAGGTGGACGAATTGAATAAGCAACCGAACATTCTCTTTATCATGTCCGATCAGCAGCAGTATGCGACGGCGGGGCCGGCGGCGGACGGCTGGTCGCCTAACTTGGAGCGGCTGGCTCGGGAAGGCATTTGGTTCCGTCGCGGCTACACCGTCACTACGCCGTGCGCGCCGGCGCGGGCCTCCATTGCCACGGCGGTCTATCCCCACGCGCACCACGTGCTCAACAACTGCCACGTGCCCTATGCCGTGAGCCGCGAAATCCGGGACGGCGTGCCCAGTTGGGGACCGCTGCTCAGCGCGGCGGGCTATCGCATGCGCTATGCGGGCAAGGCACATCTGGGGTGGGAACGCGGCCCGGTGGAGTTCGGCTTTGATAGCGAGGAGCGAGTATTCGATAAAGCTGCGTACCTCAAGGACCACCGCATCCGCACCGAGCAACAGGGCGGCGTGGCGAGGGGCACCGCTGCCGACGGCCCGGGGCCGGGCCTATGGGGCTTCCACGATGCGGCGGGTATCTTCTGGCGGCACTACGGCGTGGAGGATGCGGCTCCCGAAGCAACGACGACCGCAATGCAGGCCGCAGCCGGCTTGCAACAGTTGCGCGCTCTCGCCGACGAGAATAGCGAACAACCCTGGCATCTCTGGATGAATTTCACCGGCCCGCACAATCCCTACATTGTGCCTAAAGAGTATGCGGACCGGTTCGACTGGCGCGACGTGCCGGCGCCGCCGAGCTTCTACACCGATGCCACGTCTTCGGCGACGTCGGCCGCCAAGCCCGCCTATGTGCGCCGGGCGCGCGCGACGTGGTTTCGCGAGGTCGATGAGGAGCATACGCGCAAGTCAATCGCGCACTACCGGGCCTATTGCGCCCTGATCGACCACTACGTCGGCGCAGTCTTGGACTTCCTCGACGAGTCCGGCCAGGCCGACAATACGGTGGTGGTCTACACCTCCGACCACGGCGACATGATGGGCGCGCACGGCTTGTGGTTCAAAGACATCTGGCCGTATGAGGAGACCCACCGGATGCCGTACATCATGCGCTGGCCCGCGGGTCTTGCCGCGGGGCAGGTGTGCGATGACTACGTGCGCACGCTCGACTTGGGTCCGACGTTCCTCGACCTGGCCGGAGCCGAGCCGCTGGCCGGAGCACACGGCATCTCGCTGTTGCCTCTTCTCACAGGACAGCCTGAGGCCGCGGACCGCGTAGAACACCGCGAGCTCTTTATGCAGGACCACGGCAACATCTTCTACTTCATGAATCGCACCGTTTGCGACGGCCGCTACAAGTTCGTCTTCAATGGGTTCGACTACGACGAACTCTACGACCTGCAGGAAGACCCGCACGAGATGCATAACCTTGCGGAGAGTCCGCATTGCGCCGACGTGCGCGAGCGGCTGCAAGACCGCCTCTGGGACTGGATGCTACAACTGGAAGACCCTTACGCCGGCAGGCAGTACGCCGCCAACGTCATCCTCGGCCGCAGCGAGCCGCCGCCACTGCGCAAGGACCCAGCGCCGCGCAAGTTGCTCTAAAGCGAGTGTATGAGCTAGAGCGGGACACGCGCTGTTTGGAGCATGACCCTGTGTTTTCTTTGGGGTAACCGGAATTAGCGCACACAGCTATCTATGAAGTCCGCACAAAGGTGTGTTCCCCGCGCAAACTCTCGCAAAACTTCAGCCAGATGTGTACGCATTACTCCCTCTCCAGGGGAGGGTGTCTCAAAAGTGCATTGCTCAGTGTAGATTTGCCCTTCGACAGGCTCAGGGCGAACGGAAAAGGCAAATCCCGTTCGTGCTGAGCGTGTCGAAGCACGATTTTGCTTATTGAGTAGACTTATGAGACAGCCTCAGGGGGAAAGGGAACCAGAGCCGCTCCGCTTTCACTTGGTTCCGCATTCTGCACCCTCTCCCTCGAGGAGACCTTTGCATAACCCTTGCCAAGGCGAGATTGTCCCCTCTCCCGGCGGGAGAGGGTTAGGGTGAGGGGGAATCTCCGCAATCCGGGCCATTTTCACCGACTTTGCACACTTTCGTATAGGCCTTAGAGGTAGATAAGGACAATACAAGCAGTAATCCCCTCACCCCGGCCCTCTCCCGGCGGGAGAGGGAGTAATTCTTGCGCCGATGGCTGAAGTTACGCAAAGCTCTCCCGTCGAGGGAGAGGGGATTTCGCGCATTGGCGCGGGTTGTGCAAGGGCCTCCACCGAGGGGGAGGGGGCTTTCTCGCCGCGACGACAGCCATGCATCGGACTAAAAGTCCGCGCGTACCCTATTCCGCGAAACGGGTATCTCGATTGAGAGACCTGTGCGTCTTTCCAACTTAGGACGACCCATGAAGAGAGCCTTGATCATTCGGCATGCCGAGCCGGAGACCCTGGCCGCCAACTTTACCGGCGTGCTGGAGCAGCACGGCTTTCAACTCGAGCCTCTAAACGTCTTCCAGTCCGCCCCCGCCTTCGACCGCTTTGCGCCGCCACCATTGGAGCAGGTGGCCCTCATCGTGGCGCTGGGCGGCCCGCAGTCGGCAAACGACGACTATCCCGCCATTCACCAAGAGCACGAGTATCTGCGCCGGGCGATGGCCCTGGGCACGCCGGTGCTGGGCATCTGCCTGGGGGCTCAGATCATGGCCCTGGCCCTGGGTGGCACGGTGAAGCCGACGGGCGGCTATCAGTTCGGGCTGCGCAAACTGTACGTGACTGCCGCGGGCGACGCTGATCCGGTCTTCGGCAAGCTGACAATTCCCCTAGCGCCAACCCTGCACGGGGAGTGTTTCTCCATTCCCCAAGGGGCCACCCGGCTGGCGGAAGGCTTCATGCTCTGCCGCGACGGGAGCTACCGCAAAATCAACATGGCCTTCCGCTGCGGCACCTCCTACGGGTTCCAGTTCGAGCCGCAACTCACCCTGGAAGAGTTGCAGGTGTGGAACCGGGTACTTTCAGATGACTATAGACTGATGGGAGACCGTTTTGACCCCGATGAAGAAGCGGCCCGCAACCTGCGGGAGTTTGCCCGCTACGAACCCTACTACCGGGAGCAAATGGGCAACCTGCTGACGGCCTTCCTGCGCAACGCGGGCCTGGCATAGGGGCCGAAACCAACCCAGGCCACCCGCAAGGAGGACTGCGCATAGCCCTGGGCGCGCAAAGACCTTCAAATTCAATCCCCCCGCGACCTGAGCGCGAAGAACTTTGTCTCCTGACCTGTCTTGGCGTATGCTCATGCTAGAGACGGATTGGCAGCATGCGGCTGCAGGTAGGGTAGCGGTTGATTCTAATCGCGGATCTACTGCCGGCGCAGCCGCTGACTGTGCGTAACTTACGGATGTGGGAGCCGCCCTGCGTGTACGATTATCTTCGGCATCGTATTCAGCTTGAATACGCAACAGCGTGGCGCGTGGCCGTCAGCGGCCTGCTCGCGGGTCTCGCGCTGCCGGTCGTGCTGTGGCTGGGGGCTCTGCTGCTCAGCCGTTGGGTTTCGTTCATCACTGCCGAGCTTCTTTGGCTAGGTTGCGGCGCCGTGCTCTATCTGGGCGCGGCGGGCGCATTGGCCGCGCTCGCGAATCAGCGCGTTAGTCGGCGCAACGATTTAGGCCTGGTAACGGGAGCGGCAGTGCTCCTGTTATTCTGCCTGCCGCTCGTCTTGCTCGTCGTGCAGAGCTTGACCGGCGGCGCCGAGACCGCATTCATCGAAGTCCTCCGCGGCGCCTTTACTTTCGCGGCATTGCAGCAGGCGATTATACCCACGCTCTTCGGCGGCTTGGTGCTGACCACAGCCTGGGCGGCGGTGCTCGTGCCCTGTGTTGCGTGGCTGGGCGACGCCGATTGGCAAGCCATCATGGACCGTATGGTGAATGAGACGTACCATCGGGACTGGATCGCTTACAATCAAAACTTCATCGACCAGAAGAAGATTGCTTACTATCTGAAGACCGGGCAGCAGGATAAGGCGGCCGCGCTAGAAGCCGAAGCCGCCAAGCGCGCCCAGCACATTCCGCCGCGGGAGACAGCCGATGGTTGACTTAGTGCGAGAATGGATGCAGCACTTCCTCCGGGTGCGTTCCTGGCGACCTGAACTGTTGCTCTTTGCGGTTGCGCTCGTTCTGAGCGTCGCGGCGCGCCAGGCAGAACCGTTCCCGCTCGATGTTCCCCTGGGCGAGGTTGTCCAGTCCTGGCAATTCCCGCTCTTGGAGCCGGTATTGCGCGCAGTCAGCGCGATAGGCTGGTTCCGCGTGGCAGCGCCAACCACCATCGCTGTGGTACTCGTTCTCGTCATCCTTGGCTTGCGAGCGCAGGCGTCCGTGCTCGCCGCCGCGGCGCTCTCCGGATATCTGTTAAACCAGATGCTTAAAGCGCTCATAGAACGCCCGCGACCGGAAATGGCTGCGGAGCAAATGGCCGCCCTGGGTGTGGACTCCTTTGCCTTTCCCAGCGGCCACGCGCAATCATCCGCCATATTCTATGGTTTTCTCGCCTTTCTGATCTGGCGGCACGTCCGCCGGCCTTGGCCGCGGCGACTTGGTGTGACCGTCATGCTGGCGATGATTGTGCTCGTCGGCATATCGCGCGTGTACCTGGGTGTGCACTGGCCGAGCGACGTGGCGGGCGCATACATTATAGGCGCATTGTGGCTCTTACTCTGGACGCGAGCGTTGCGCGTTTGGCGAGAATCGAAGTGAATGCGCCGCGCGCCGACCTGGGATAGGCGCCTGCGCTAGGCTGCTGCAACGCAACCTGGTAGAATTTCCGATGTTGTCCGCCGTTTTGACTTGTAGACCGTGAACCGAGTGGCTAGAATAGTCTGGGTAGACTTTGTGTCTACTTTCACACGGCAGATAGGATGGGAGTTAGAGAGTTCGCTGCTGCCCGGGATTACCATCGCGGAAAAACGAGCATGCAGGCCCAGACCTCTCACGTAATACAGCGTCTACATGGGAGAATTTTGCACTAATGGCTAGGGCATGCCAGCGCTGCACTGGGGTTCGGCGCTCAATTAGCCGGGGTCTTTGCACAGTTAGGGTAAATGCTGCCTCCGGCGCGCCGCTAGGCGGGAGCTGGAATTCGGTTTGCCGTAAGGAGTCAGCGTAGCATGCAGCCGACGAACCGCGCACCGGGTTGGTGGCATTCACGACTAGCCACATTTGTTGTCCTCGGAGTCATCGCCGTTGCCTTTTTGGCTGGTTGTGGGGCGGTGGACACGCCGCTGACCACCCTCTTCCCACGTTCGGACAACAATCAGGTTATCAACGATCTCTATGCTCCCCTGACCTGGCTCGCAATCGTCATTTTCGTGTTGGTTCAGGGTTTGCTCCTCTACTCTGTATTTCGCTTTCGGGCACGCCGCGGCGACGACAGCATTCCGCCTCAGATTCACGGCAATACGCGCCTGGAAATTGCCTGGACGCTGGCGCCATCCATCGTAGTCGTAATCATGCTCATTCTTACGTACCAGGCGATGGCAAAGATCGAAGCAGATCCGCCGCCGGACGCCTTGCGCGTCCGCGTAATCGGCCACCAATGGTGGTGGGAAGTTCACTATCTCGATCTTGACGTGGTTACCGCCAATGAGATTCACATTCCGATTGACCGGCCGGTGTACTTCGAGCTTGAGTCTGACGACGTCATTCACTCTTTTTGGGTGCCGCGGCTCATGGGCAAGCGCGACTTGATGCCGGGGTCCACAAATTCCATCTGGTTCACGCCACAGGAAGAAGGTCTTTATGCCGGGCTCTGCGCTGAATATTGCGGTACCGCCCACGCGCAGATGCGCTTTCATGTGGTCGTGGAATCCGAGATTGCATTTGACAACTGGGTTGAGAAACAACGGCAGCCGGCCGAGGAGATGACCGGCGACGCTGCCATCGGCGCAGAACTCTTCGTGAGTCGCGCCTGTGTGACCTGTCATACAATTCGCGGCACCGATGCCATCGGCACCATCGGCCCGGACATTACCCACGTGGGCAGCCGTGCGCACATCGCCGGCGGCATTCTGGAGAATAGCCCGGAGAATGTGACACTCTGGCTGAGCGATCCTCAAGGCGTGAAACCGGGAAATGAGATGATTCTACCGCTCCCCTTGAGCAGTGAGGATATTCGCCTGCTCACCGAGTACGTGAGGGCCCTCAAATAACCCGGGAAAGTATGTGAAAATGCTCACAAACATTGTATCGTTGAGTTGGAAGGTATTGGACGGCAAACCGCTTGTTCGAACCACGGCCACGTCTGTGCAGCGAGGAGTTTCGGCATGGCAACAGTAGCAGGCGTACGCACACAGGAACGCGTCTCCACCGGAGCGGCAATCTGGAGTTGGGTTACTACAATCGACCATAAGCGCATCGGCGTGCTCTATTTTATGACGTCCCTTATGTACTTTCTGATTGCCGGATTGGAAGCGCTGCTCATTCGAATCCAGCTCGCTACACCGGAGGGACAACTGCTTGGTCCCGATACGTACAACCAGCTCTTCACCATGCACGGCACGGCCATGGTCTTCATGGTCGCCATGCCCATGGCTGCGGCGTTCTTCAACTTTCTCATCCCCTTGATGATTGGCGCCCGTGACGTGGCGTTCCCGCGTCTCAACGCCTTCAGCTACTGGACGTTCCTTGGCGGGAGCTTGCTCATGCACAGCAGTTTCCTCTTCGGCCAAGCGCCGGACGGCGGTTGGTTTGGCTACGCGAACCTGACGACTAAAGAGTACTCCCCCGGTCTCAGCATTGATTTTTGGGGGCTGGGCCTGCTGGTGCTCGGTGTCGCCTCGGTGGCTGCCGCGCTAAACTTCATCATTACGATCATCAATCTAAGGGCGCCGGGCATGACGCTGATGCGCATGCCCGTTTTCGTTTGGATGACCTTCGTTACGTCATTTCTGATCATCTTCGCCTTTCCCGCGATTACGGCCGCCCTGATCTTCCTTGAGTTCGATCGCCTGTTTGGCACGAATTTCTACGAGGTGGCCGAAGGCGGCGACCCGATGCTCTGGCAGCACCTCTTCTGGGTCTTCGGACATCCGGAAGTATATATCTTGGTCTTGCCGGGCTTCGGCATCGCTTCTGAAATCCTGCCCACGTTCTCGCGTAAGCCGATCTTTGGCTACAGCGCGATGGTCTTCGCGGCCGTGTCGATCGGCTTCTTGGGCTTTAGCGTGTGGGCGCACCACATGTTCACGACCGGCATGGGCACCCTTGCCGATGCCGCCTTCGCCGGGTCTACCATGCTCATTGCCATTCCCACCGGCATCAAGATGTTCAACTGGGTTGCCACTTGCTTTGGCGGCCGTATCCGCCTCACGACACCAATGCTCTTTGCCCTCGGTTTTCTGACGACGTTCCTCATTGGCGGCCTTACCGGCCCAATGTTGGCGGCCGTGCCGCTGGACCTGCACTTTCAAGATAGCTACTTCGTCGTCGGGCACTTCCATTACGTGCTCTTTGGCGGGCTTATTTTGGCGTTGATGGGTGGAGTCTACTATTGGTACCCCAAGATCACGGGCCGCATGATGGACGAGAAAATCGGCAAGTGGCATTTCTGGCTCATGTTTGCCGGCATGAACCTAACCTTCTTCCCGATGCATTTCGTGGGCCTTGACGGCATGCCGCGCCGCGTCGGCACGTATGCCGCGGGCATGGGCTGGGATTTCTGGAACATGTTCATTACCGTCAGCGCCTTTCTCATTGGTGTGTCGATCTTGGTATTTCTCTGGAATTTCGTTGCGAGTTACGTCAAGGGCGTCCCCGCCGGCAACGACCCATGGGACGCGCGCACGTTGGAGTGGTCAATTCCGAGCCCGCCGCCGGAGCACAACTTCGATGAAATTCCGCAAGTCACTCACCGCGATCAGGCGTGGTTCGATAAGTATGGCGACGGGCATGGCGAAGCGGCGCAACTCAGAAAGACCGGCGCGGCCGTGGCCGAACCTGCGGAAGAGTCGGACGAAGCGCATGAAGTCCACATGCCGAATCCATCGTACTGGCCGCTCTTGGTCGGCGCCGGCTTCACGATTGCGGCTGCAGGGCTGATGATTCACATCGCGGTTTCAGTATTCGGCGTCGCGTGGGCAGTCATCGCAATTTATGCCTGGTCGCTTGAACCCGCGTCCACGCCATCGGATGAACACTAGCATTTGTTCCATGTGGAATTAGATGATAACTACGCTCCATTCCTGTCCCCTCTCCCCGAGGGAGAGGGCTAGGGTGAGGGTGAGGATGGGAAAAACCAGAATACAGCTAAGCCGATTGACAGCTAGCTTGAGGAGATTCTCTGAATGAGCGATGCAGCAGTTGCCCGCGAGGCGCCGGAAGAGCATCCAACATCTACAGGCCTGAACCATCGCAAGATTCTCATGTGGGCCTTTCTCGGCTCAGAGTGCATCTTCTTTGGTTCCCTGATCACCACGTATCTGGTCTACAGAGGCAAGAGCGTCGTCGGCCCGTACCCCAGTGAGATTCTCAATGTGCCGGTCACCTCGCAGAGTACGTTCGTGCTCCTCATGAGCAGCTTGGCGATGGTACTCGCCCTGGCTGGCTTTGTCAGCGCCGATAGTGCCCGAAAAGGCTCCGACGCACAGCGCAGCGCGCTCCGCAAAGGGCGGATTTGGCTCTCGATGACGGCGATTCTGGGCACCATATTCCTGGGCTATCAGGTCGTGGAGTTCTACACGTTCGTGCACGAGGGTCTGGGACTGACAACCAACCTCTTTGGCACCACGTTCTTCGTGCTCACCGGTTTTCACGGCACGCACGTCGGTGTGGGCGTCCTCTGGCTCGTCTCACTGGTGGTGTTGAGTTTCTTTGGCAAGGTCAAGCCGCTTGACGTGGAGCTAGGCGGTCTCTACTGGCACTTTGTCGATATTGTCTGGATTATCATCTTTACGTTGATTTACCTGATCCCGCATTGATTTTGGCTGCGACGCGGCAGATTGTGAGGAGGAAACAGTGAGCACAGACGCAACCCATGGCAATGAGGCGCATGCCACGACAGGACATTACGTCCGCATCGCCATCATCCTTACCGTCCTCACAATTCTTGAAGTCGCCACCTACTACGTGGACATCCCCTTTGCGCTCTTGGTGCCCCTGCTGCTGGTCATGGCCGGTACTAAGTTTGTCTTGGTAGTCTTGTATTACATGCACCTGCGCTACGATAGCAAGCTGTTCTCGGGCTTCTTCTTCTTTGGGTTTACGGTTGAAATTCTCCTGCTAATTACGCTCCTCGTCCTCTTCGGCGTCCGCTCAGGGTAATGGTCGGCACACTTGCAACTCTCGCGATTGGGGCGAGTTGCGGCTTCGCCAGCCTCTTCTATGCCGTCGGCTTAACCCGCGCGCAGCGGCGGGGCCGCACCACGCCGCCATTGTGGCGTCGGACCTCCTTTGGCGCGGGTATCGCGCTCCTGCTCATTTCCCTCATTGGGCCGGTGGATACGCTCTCCGGCGAGTACTTCACCGTGCACATGATCCAGCACCTCTTGCTGATGCTCATCGTGCCGCCGCTGCTCTTGCTCGGCGCGCCGGTGGTAATGGTGCTGCGGGGTCTGCCGCCTTTTCTGCAGCGGCCGGTATTTGTGACGGTGGCGCGCAATCGCGTCATGCGCCGCATTACGCACACGCTCCTGCACTCCCATGTTGCGCTCGGCCTGTTTCTGGCAAGCCTCTGGCTCTGGCACGTGCCGCAACTGTACTCGTCGGCTGTCAACGACGAACTTGTGCATCTGCTTGAACACACCACGTTCTTCTGGCCGGCCCTCTTCTTCTGGTGGAACGTGGTCGATTCGTGGCCGTTTCGGGCGCGCCTATCGGCGCCGCGCCGCCTGCTCTACATCTTTCTCGCCACGGCGGGGCTCAAGCTCGTGGGCGTGTTGATTACGGTCTCCGGCCAGGTGCTCTACACCGCTTACCTGCTCCCGCGTGACGGTACGGCACTCACCGCGCTCGACGATCAGCGTATTGGCGGACTGATCATGTGGATGGGCGGGGGCCTCTACATGCTGCTGCCTTTGGCCGTGGTCTTCTTCCGCTGGGCGCAACAGGATGCGGCGGCCACGCCGACACCCCCGGTGCGCCAATCGACGAGCGCGATACCCTCGCCCCCGCGCAACGACCGCCAACCGCTCTAGATCTAGACCGCCGAGCGCCAACGCTACTAAGATTAGCGGAGTGGCCGTTTCCGAGCGAAGCGGGTCATTCACGTAGAGTAGGCACGCTGGCGAGCGCACGTTTGCTCTCCGCGCTCCATGCTGATGCCACTTACGTTCGACCGCAGGAACGCAACTGAAGTAGAGATTCGAGACCGCTCGCGCATGCGTGACTCTGTAGACACCATTGCCGCTTTCGAATACACGCGCAGCCTAGAGCGCAACGTGTGGAAGTTCTATCTATTGAAGATCGCCTGGGGCGTGCGCTGGGGAACGTTGCTGCCGATTTTCGCCATCTACTTCCAAGACCGGGGCATTTCCCTCACCGGCTTCATGCTACTCATGGCCACCCTCAACCTCTCCAGCATCGCCTCGGAATTGCCCACCGGCCTCTTTGCCGACCGCTTTAGCCGCAAGTGGAGCATTCTTGTAGGGGCTCTCATCGGGTGCGGGGGTGTCCTCATCCTCATATTCGCCAGCCAGTATTTCGTCTTCATGCTTGGCTTCATCATCGTCGGTATTGGAGCGTCCTTCGCCTCCGGCGCGGACATGGCGCTCTTCTACGACTCGATCAAAGGTGCGGGCCTGGAAGCCAAGATTCAACCGCTCTTAGGACGCGCCCTGGCGATAGAGAATATCAGTATGGTGGGCGGCACGCTCATCACCGGCGCCATTGCGGGTCAAACCGGCCTTACGGGACCGTTTTGGGCAAGCGCCGCCTCACTCCTAACCGCAGCAAGTATCGCACTCTGGTTCGTAGAACCCACTGTCGAGCGCGACCGGCCCTCAGCCTCACAGGCGACGACCTTCCGGTTAAGAGCGCGGGATTACTTTCGCCACCTCAGGGCTACGGTGCAGACCATAACCCACAACCCCGAACTGGTGGGCCTCGTGGTGGTCTACGTGGTAATGACGCGCGCCTATTTCCTGTCCGAGCGTCCCTTTGGCGGACCCTACCTCACGTCGCTCGGCTTTTCCGCCGCCAATCTTGGGTTCGCCTACGCGCTGTTCTATGCCGTAATGTCGCTCTTCATGCTCGGCTCCGCCCGCATTCGCGCTCTACTGTGGGGCAGCGAACGCGCCGCGATCCTCTCCATTGGCCTGCTCGGCATGGCGTCCCTCGTCGTTCTGGTCAACGCGCCCCTGTGGCCGATCGTCATTGTGGGCATGCTTGGCGTCTATGTGATGATCGGCCTCCTCCATCCGCTGATACTGGAAAGCCTCAACCGGCGCCTCGTTTCCGTGCAGCGCGCTTCCTGCCTCTCCCTGGTGCAAGCCTCCAACTACACGCTCGGGCTGCTGGTGGGGTCCCCACTCGGCGCCGTAGCCGACAACTTTGGCATCATGACCGGTCTGCGCGTCTACCAATTTACATTCGTACCTGCCATCTTCCTCGCAGCCCTCCTGGCATGGCGGGTGCTGATTCCGCCCTCGCGGCGCGGGGCGGCCAACAGCGGCAGCGGCGATGGGTAGCGCGAAACAACCTATTCGTGGTCGCGATGGACGGGGTGCCGAATCACCTCGGCGCGGCGTCTGGCGATTGACCGTTGCTCTCAACCTGCGGTACAAGAACACGGGCTTACATTTGAAGAGGGTGCTGTGTAGTGAGCAAAAATAGATGGCTTTATTGGCTATGAGCGCGGTGATGCTGTCGAACCTACAGCTACACCCGGGCCTGCACTAACGCCTACACCAACGCTGGAAGAAGGCGTGTATCCTCCTGGAATATATCGAGTGGGGATAGATATCCAACCCGGCCTATATGAAGGGCATGCTAGGTGTTATTGGCAGTGGCTAAGCGGCGCATCAGGTGAGTCCAAAGACAGAATTGCATCAGACTTTACCGATGAAGACGACGGCAGGTTCTTTGTGGAGATCCTGCCAACCGACAAGTATTTCAAATTAGGGCACTGTAGCGTTCGGCTGGTATCGGAGAGTGAGTGAATTATTGGGCACTTAGGGTTGCCTTATCACGAGCGGAGTGCCGATGCGACAGTCTCTCCTAGGCCATGCACCCAGTGTTCTAACACTTCTTCTTCGAGTAGCCAGTTCTGCGTCCTAGTCCGTCATTCCCGCGAAAGCGGGAATCCATCTTCTCTTAGATTTTGTCACAAGCCCCATTGACTTACTGGTTACTTGCAGCCGAGATTGCTTTCGCTGTTGGCACCGAGGCGACCATCCATGTGTACAGCTACTGGCCGAATATCAAAGACGTAGCAAATGAGAATGCCGTGCGTCTACATTCTCGCGAATGCCCCCAAGGGCACGCTTTACATCGGCATTACATCGAACCACGTACAAAGAGTCTGGCAGCACAAGAATGACTCAATGGATGGGTTTACGAAACGCTATGGAGTTCACAGACTGGTCTGGTATGAGGCACATGAGACTATGGCAAACGCTATCACGAGGGAAAAAGCAATCAAGAAGTGGAATCGTGCTTGGAAGGTTGATTTAATTGAAAAGATGAATCCGAGATGGACAGATTTGTACGCAGACATTATGTAAGATGGATTCCCGCTTTCGCGGGAATGACGGAACATCACGTTGATCTCTTAACTCATCACGTTTGCATTGTCAGATTGCTCAACTTCCGAGTTACACTTCTTCCGCCAGCAGCCGGTCAATCAAAGCTTCCAGCTCTTCATCCGAATAGAAGTGGATGCGGATCGTGCCCTGTTTGCCGCGTTGCTTGATGTCCACTTTCGTCGCAAGCGCACGCCGGAGTAGGTCTTCCCACTCGACGCTGCGCGCATCTGGGGATTTGGCACGAGGAGAGCGCGGCGATCCCAGCAACCGTTTCACAAGTTTCTCGGTCTGGCGCACGTTGAGGCCGCGTTTTTCAATCTCAGCTAAGGCATAGAGCTGCAGTTCAGCCGAGAGCCGCAGCAGGGCGCGGGCATGGCCTTCGCTGATCGCATTCGAGCTGAGGGCTTCCTTTACCACGCTGGCGAGATTTAGCAGGCGGAGCGTATTCGCCACTGCCGAGCGGCTCTTCCCGACGCGCGCCGCCACCTGCTCCTGGGTGATGCCGAATTCGCTGATGAGCGCGGCATAGGCTTCAGCCGTTTCCAGAGGCGACAAACTTGCCCGTTGGAGGTTTTCAACTAACGCGATTTCCAGCGCCTCGCGGCTGCCGGTAGGCCGGATGAGAGCGGGAATCGTGGCGAGGCCCGCTTGCTGCGCCGCACGCCAGCGGCGCTCGCCGACGATCAACTGGTACGCGCCTTCTTCCGGCTGCCGGCTGACCACCACCGGCTGCAGAATGCCGTGCTCGCGGATTGACTGGGCAAGCTCTTCCAGTTCTTCCGCAGCAAACGTCTGGCGCGGCTGCAGCGGATTGGGACGAATCCGCTCGACCGGTATGTCCTGCAGACCCGACTCCGGCAGCAACGCCCCTAGTCCTCGCCCTAAGCCACCTCTCCGAGCCACTTTTCTCTATCTCCCCCAAATGCTGCTTAGCAACGACGCGCTACAGACGTCCTGCGCTACTCTGGGACGCTTCTACTACCTCTTCAGCCAAGTGGCGGTAACCTTCCGCGCCTCTTGAGAAAGGATCGTACGCCAGTATTGTGCGGCCGTAGCTAGGCGCTTCGGCCAGCCGGACGTTGCGCGCAATCACGGTCTCAAACACCTGTCCCGGAAAGTGTGCGCGCACTTCGTCGCGCACCTGCTCCGAGAGTCGCGTGCGCGCATCGTACATCGTCATAAGCATGCGCACACGCCCCAGTTTCGGGTGCAGCCCACTGCGCACCCGCCGCACAGTTTCCAAAAGCTGCGCCAAGCCCTCCAGCGCCAGGTACTCACACTGTACCGGAATAATCACTTCATCGGCAGCGCAGAGCCCGTTCACCGTGAGCATGCCGAGTGACGGCGGACAGTCTATCAGCACGTATGCGTATTCGCTGCGCAGCGGGGCAAGCGCCTCGCGCAAGAGATACTCGCGTTCCGGCAATTCCACCGCCTCCGCTTCCAGACCGGCCAGCGCGGGGCTAGAGTGAAGCACCCGTAAATTGGGTGCGCTTTCCGTGGCAACTATGAGGTCCCGCGCAGGGGTCCTGCCGCGCAGCACGTGGTATATGCTGGGGTCGTCTTTGGAAATGCCCAACCCGCCGGTCGTATTCGCCTGCGGATCCAAGTCCACCAGGAGCACCGCGTGCTGGTGGAGCGCAAGGTAGGCCCCCAGGTTGACGGCGGTAGTCGTTTTGCCGACGCCGCCTTTTTGGTTGGCAATCGCGATGACCGTGCTCATGGGCGTACCGGGCTTGGAACTATCGTCATCGGCAATACGGAGACGAGAAGGGGCTTGGGAACTCATGGACAATGGCACAGGGCTACAGCTGCCCCAAAGGACATTCTACAGGCCCACGTAAATACTGGCTCTTCTCAAGCGATACTGACATTGCGTTAACCAGTACCATCAGTTGTAGCGCCGACAGTTTGCATCTTCAATGGCCGCCAACCGTTCTACACCAGACTCCTTCACAGCCCTTGCAACATCATGGGCGCTTCTGCACGTGCAGGATGTGACGTCATGGGCTGAGAGTCGTCAAGCCGAGCGCACCTAACTATGTTTCTCCTTGAATTGCCACCACCCGCTGTTGGAGTTCAATCAAGAATGGATTGTCCCTTTCCATCTCAAGACCGCGCGTAATGGCATTGGCGGCCTTTTCAAGTGCGATTGCAGAAGTTGTGGGGTATTCAGTCTGTAGCTTGTAATGTTCCCTGATCTTTGCGTCTGCATACAGACCCAGATTAGGCAGCAAATTACGGCGTCGAGAGATTTCACGCTCTAGAATTCGCGAACCCTCTTCAATGTCTCCCTTCTCAATGAGTATCCTCGCACTTAAGTGCTTCACCAAGGATTGGTCTTTACGTATGCTTGCCTTTTCGCGAAGACTGCCTAGTAGATTCTCGGCTTGTTCAACATCACCTAGGTCGAGCAAAGCGGCAATTAGTCCACTATGGGGAATGAATTGGTCCTGGTCCAACTCAACTGCTCTCTTCAAACAGTCTATTGCTTCCTCTTGTTTGCTTTGCCGAACAAGAATCCTACCTAGCCGATTGTGAAAGGCCCAGTTGTTTGGATCGCGTAACATGGCTATGTACGCAGCCTGATACGCTAATTCCAATTCCCCTCGCTCTTCAAAGATTTTCGCCTCTAAGTCCAATACAAATGGGTTTTCAGATTCTACTTTCTTAGCACGGTCCAAAAGCTCCAGAGCTTCTTCATCCCGGTCTAGCTCATGAAGACATTCAGCCGTATCCCTAAGTGAAGCAACATGGTCCTTTCGAGCAATTACCTTTGCAAGAACCTCTATGGCATCCACATATCTTCGTTGACGAAGAAGCTTCCATCCCTTTGCATGTTGGGCGGGGACATCATATGGACGTTCTGCTAGGATATCGGCTAAGACTTTATCAGCAGCTTCCCAATTCTCTTTTCTAATCAGTATTCGAGCCTTGTACAGCTTCATTCTCCAACTTGGGTTTTCTCCGTCTAGTGCGTGCGTTGTATATTCCCACGCTAATTCATAGTTCCTACGACGGTAGTGAAATATCGCTGCACGCTCAATTTCGCCTTGCAGGTCTGTACGCAAGCTGAGAGCCCTGTCCCAGTTGCCAGCCGCTGCATGCAACCTAAATATGACGGGAAGGTAAAGGCTAAAGTCAGGTGAGCCCACACCGCTATCGCTCGCGAAGGAATGCACTTCGTCAGCTAACTTCGCCAAAAAAGCCGAATAGTCTTCCCTACGTAGTAACATCCAAAAATGGTCTGCTGTCAATGGATGGATGCTAAGTCTTCCATCCACAATAGAGACCAAGCCAGCACTAGTAGCCTGTGAAATCCCTTTGTGAAAGTCCTCGTCGTCAATCTCGAGGGCCGTACTCAAGACCGCTGGAGGCAAAGGGATTTCCACGGCTGCCAAAGCCTTCATGATGGCAGAAGTAGATTCGTACAGTTGCATGTCCAATAGCATTGACTTGGCCAAGTCTCGACGCAAGGAAACGTACTCTCTTGGGTATCGCTGCAGATACTCCACTCCAAACTGAGCTACAAGACCTGCGGCTAGTTTTGCCGCAATTGGGTGTCCATAGGCTTGTTCAGCTACCGACTTTGCATTAGCGCTATCTAACTCGATTCCAGTGTTCAGCTCGTACCAGAGTCTAACAAGAGCCGCGACGCTATTGGCGTTTAGACCATGAAGCCAAACATCTGTAGTTCCTGAATTCTGGTCCGGGCGATAGGCAATCCTTCTAGTCGAAGTCATGAGGCAAGGACGATTCTTGAATTCTGGCACAGACGCCACAGCGTCCAACACTGTTACCAATGGTTCAACGGGAACTCGATCGTCGTCCAACCAATGCTGGACGTTTGTCACCAGGAGAAACCGCTTTGATCGCGCCACTGCCTCAATCGATAGGCGGATTTCAGTACGCAGTTCTTCGACAGTCAGACCTTCTTCAAGAGTCTCATCTCTCGCCAAGGCATTCAGATATATTGCCAATTCTGTAACGCCGGTACCTTCACTAACGTCGACCGACATTACTTGAGCGCCCTGAAAAAGTCGACGCAATCCCTCACGGGCTAGCGATTGCTTGCCAATTCCTGCGAAACCGCTAAATACAACCAAATGGGTCTCTGGGTCATCAACCGCTGACTCCATTCGGCTGAGTTCATTGTTTCTATTGAGAAATCGATGCCTTAGCACTCGTTGTGGGACTGCGACTATCTCGTTGACTGCGTCAACAATCTCAGTAACTGGATCTTCACTTCCCGACACATCGAGAAACTGGAATGGCTTGAGGTACAGTGGAATCTCGGTCTCATCCAGCCGCACTAAACGCAACCGAATGGCCTGCTCCTCCATCATTCGGATGTAGGCCATATTAAGTTCAAGTCGAACCCATCCGCTATGCTCTGAGTGGGCACTCCAAAACAGCAAGAATTCAGTCGATTCTTCTAACGCGAGAGTAACCTTTTCAAGAAACAAGTCTCCCCATTCAATTTCGGCTCGGTCAAGCCAAGAAATCTCTTTTCCCAAGCTCCTATGGACATCTACTACTGTTTCTTGATCAAGTGAAGAGTGGCTCAGGAAGACTCGCATACCTAATACCCCCGTAACGTTCGTCTACAATGAGAATAAGCACACAATGTAACGAGGAATAGAAAACCAGATCAAGACTAGGTAAAACCTTGCACTAATCCAGTGACACGACGCGGTCTTGGCTGGCAGCCTCATAGAACGCGAGGCATACTGCGAGGTTGGCCCGTCCGTCTTCCACCGAGGCCGGCAGCGGCGTGCCGTTCTGCACATGGTCCGCCATCATTGCGACGCTGCCTCCGCCTGAATTCCCCGCAGGATCGGAAAGCACCCAGCCCTGCCAGGGCGCAAAGTTGCCCCGCACCGCCAGTTTGCGGGAAATGCCGTCGGTAGCAATCTGCCCTTCCGTCCCGACCAACTGGAAGGCGTGCATGCCTGACTCCGGACCGCTGGACCAAGTAACTTCCAGTGTCGCCACAAATCCGTTGTCGAAGGTGAGCGTCGCCACGCCAAAGTCCTCCAGCGGAATGTCTTTGTGCACCAGGTTCGCGGTTGCGCCCGTCACCCGCACCACCTCAGCGCCAAGCAGCTTGCGCAGCATGTGGACGTCGTAGATGGCGTGGTCGATCCAACCGCCGCCCGGCGCTTTCGTCTCGTCCAGCCACCACGTGCGCGCCACGTGCACACCAGGCCACTCCTGCGTGGGCAGGCCGCCCCGGCGAATCACGGTAGCGCTGATGGGCCGGCCGATGCGTCCCTCTTCCAGCCACTGACCGTACTGCTGGGCCGCGCTGCCACTTGTCTGAATTGCCTCCAACGGATAGAAACCGACGCCGGCCGCGTTCACAGCCGCCGCCACGGCATCGGCAGCGTCCAGCGTCAGCGCCATCGGCTTCACGCAGATGATGTGCTTGCCCTGGCGCGCCGCCTCTTGGCACAAAGCGGGCGCTTCCGCCGTCGTGCACGCCGCCACGACCACGTCCACGTCATCCCGCTGCGTGATCGCCTGATAGTCGTCAGTTACATGGGGAATGTCGTAGTCCTGCGCGATGGACTCCAAGTACGCCGTCTTGCGGTGCGCTGCCGCCGTCACCACGGCCTGGTCGTTGTCCGCAATACCCCGCAACGCCCCGAATCCGGCATACCAATGGTCCATACCCGCAATGCCGAAACGCACTACAGCAGACACCGGCATAACCTTTCGTTCCTAAGCAATTTCAAACTCTAGCTATCTCCGTATACGGTACTATACCTAGTGACGCAGTGCTAATGACCCTGGATGCAGCCATATCTTCAAATTCTGCCACTGGGGAGACATCCATATAACCTTAGGTTGGGAGCCTAGTTTCTGCTCCTGGAACGCTTAATCCCCTCTCCATTGAGGAAACCTTTGAATAACTCCGTCATTCCGGCGAAAGCCGGAATCCAGAGGGGGTGGGGGTAGTTAGGGATCGCTAGCCGTGATGCCGTTCTTCACCCCCAGCCCGATCTTCCCCCCAGCAAGGGGGAAAGGGGTTTCGCAAAGGTCTCATTGAGGGTGAGGGTGAATCCTCGACAATCTATCCTATTCCGCTTGCTTAGCAGGGCTACGCAGTGGTCTCTTTTCCGGTCACTCTTGGGCGCACATTTGCCACTGCTTAAGGTGGCTGGTCTTTGCGCCATGAACATAAGCAATTAAGGAGAATGCGAACAATGACACGTGAAGAAGGCATGGAACTCGTCCTTGAACTACTCAAGAACAAGAACCTCGTGAAGCACTGTCTCGCGGTGGAAGCGTGCATGCGGGAGTTGGCGCGGCACTTTGGCGAGGATGAAGACCTGTGGGGGCTGGCGGGCCTGATGCACGACGCCGATTACGAAGCCACGGAGAAAGACCCGCTCCAGCACACGCTGCTGATGGCGAAGTTGCTCGAAGAGCGCAACTGCGATCCCCGTGTCATCCACGCCGTCCGCGCCCACAGCGACGAGCACAGCGTGCCCCGCGAGAGCCTGATGGACAAGGCGCTCTACGCCTGCGACAATCTCTCCGGCCTCATCATCGCCTGCGCGCTGGTGCGGCCTGACAAGAAGCTCGCTTCGGTCACGCCAAAGTTCGTCATGCGCAAGTACAAGGAAAAAGGCTTCGCCGCCTCCGCCAAGCGCGAGGAGATCGAGACCTGCAGCGGCATCGGCTTCACCCTACCGGACTTCGCCGCGCTTAATCTGACCGCGCTGCAAGGCATTTCCGATGAATTGGGGCTCTGAGAGAGCGTGCGGCGGGGCGCTTCATGATCTCTCGTTGGTTGCTCCCTCTGAATACCCTTGCATTACCCAACGAGTAGCGCGGAACGCCCAATCCATTGTGAGACATCCATGCACAACCCTCACCGATGCGACAATGCTCCCTCTCCCTTGACGGGAGAGGGTCGGGGTGAGAGTGAATCCCTCTCTTTGCGGCTCAAGTCCGCTTGCGAGGTCTAGTCACGCAACGGACTGAACTGGGACGGTAATGCCCTGCCAGGCGGTCTCCGCAAATTCGCCGAATCGGAAAGAGCTCGCGCTAGAACGGCAAATCCACGCCAATCCCCTGTGCCTCAGCCTTGCGCAGCACGTGGACGGCGGCGTAGAGGTCTTCCGCGGCGATGCCCTGTGATTCATAGACCGTAATCGCGTCGGCCGGTCGGTTGACCGGGTGTCGTCCCGCCGCCACCCGGCCGATCTCGATCACGTCCTCCCACTGCACAATGCCCGGGTCAACCGCCGCCAGCAGGTCGCCGCACTCGATCTTGGCGCCCTCCAGCGAATCGGTGGTGACAAGCCAAGCGCGCCGGAAGACGTCGGTATCCACTTCCTGCTCCGTGAGCATGTTATTGCCCGCGGCGTTCACGTGAGCGCCGGGCTTGAGCCACGCGCCCGCGAGCACCGGCTGCTTGCTATTCGTGATGGCCGCCACCACGTCGGCAGACTCCACCGCCGCTTGCGCGCTGCCCGCCGCCGTCACCGCAATTCCTAGTGAGTCCGTCATCTCCGCCGCAAACGCCTCTCGGCGGTCCGCGTTGCGGCTGTACACGAGCACCTGCGCGATCGGCCGCACGGCGCACACGGCTTGAATCTGCGTTGGCGATTGCCGGCCCGTGCCGAGCACGCCCAGCACCGCGGCGTCCGGGTTGGCCAGATACTTGGTGGCGATGCCGCTCGCGGCCCCGGTGCGGATGGCCCCGAGCAGTCCGGCTTCCAGCACGGCCAGCGGCCGGCCGTCTGCCGTGCTGTAGAGCGTGATCAGGAAGCGCGCGCCGCGCCGCGTGGTGGTGTACACCTTGTGCCCGAAGACGCCGAGCCCCCTGTCGCCGGCGGACATCACGTGCATCATGCCGCCGGGCATGCGGATGCGGCGGCGCGGCTGGTTGCGGGCCTGCCCCGTGCCCAAGGCCTGAAAGCAGGCCTCCACCTGCGCCAGCGCCTCAGCCATCGGCAGCAGTTGCCGCACGTTCTCTTCGGTTAGAAAGCGAGCCATCGAGCGGTCTCTCCTTGTTCTCTGCTGTTTGATGCGCCTGGTACGGCAAAAGTAACGCACATACCGTGCTGACACCTGTACCGGCGCATTGCCAGCATGGTACCACGCTTGAATCCCGTGGGGCGTTCCGACTGGCCTGACCACTCTTCGCAATGCTGTGGAGCGCCCCGCCCCAATTGACGCTGCTGGGAACGGCTTCGTATAATGCAAGGGAGTCACGCGTTTGCACGCAGAGCGTGGCTAGGGCCCATAGCTCAGCGGTTAGAGCTGCTCCCTCATAAGGAGAAGGTCCCTGGTTCGATCCCAGGTGGGCCCACTTGTTTGCGTCTGCCGCCGTGGTACCGCTCGATGGCTTCCGCCTTAGTTGGTATTCGCAGCGGTGAAACAGTACCTTACAACGTTGTCCACTCGCAAACCCAGACTCTAGTTCTACTCCCTCTCCCTGAGGGAGAGGGCCGGGGTGAGGGTGAATGGACAAAACGTGTTTACATTGCAAAGGTACAAGCCGGCGCAGGCACATTTGGCGGGGTAGCTCAAAGGCAGAGCGGGGGACTCATAAGCCCTAGGTTGTGAGTTCGAGTCTCACCCCCGCCACCACACAACGCAAAAGCACTCATGGAACACGCTGCACCCCAGCGTGCTTTTGCGTTTAATCAGGGGAAATGCGCAGGCAACCCGGGTGGGTTGCTGGATCTTTCCGGTGGCGTGGGTCCTAGAATGTAGCCAGTCAGTGGAATTGTAGTCCACAATGACGTAGAGCAAGCTGCAATTGCGGCGAAAGCAAGCACTCTCGGATTCTTTGCAGTTGAAGGCAGTTACATGAAACCCTCTGGACGGATGGCAAGAACGGCATTCTTCTTTTTCGCGATCCTGGTCACGGTCTTCAGCCTGGCGTGCGGCGGCCTTTCGCCAAGTGCGCCACCCAACCCGACGCCGCTGCCCTTGACCGATCTGCGCGTGGTGGAGTTGGGCACGGATGTCCTAATCTCGGACTCTTCCAATGGCGAAGCCGTTGGCATTGGCGAGGATGGCGAGGTCTATCTGGTGACCGTAGCAACCGGAGAGATTCGCCAACTCACCAATGACGGCCATAGCAAGTGGGGGGCAGTGATCGCTGCCGACTACGTGGCTTGGCTGGACCAACGACGGAAGCTCGCACTCCCCGGCAGCACCAGCAAAACACCCCGGTATGCTATCGACATCTTCCTGCTCGACCGTCGAACCGGGGAAGTCCGCCGCGTAACCAACGAACCGGCTGAACGCTACGGTCTGCAGATCTCAAACGCCCGCCTGGTGTGGCAGGACGACCGCAACGAACGCAAAGACGGTTTCTGGGAGTTTGACATCTACGCCTACGATATAGAGAGCGGCCGGGAGATACCGGTGGCAGTGGCGCCGGGTGCTCAGCAGGGACTGGCGATTTACGGTGATACGGTCGTTTGGGCAGACAATCGGAATAGCCCGCTCAAGGGAACCGGCAAGTCCCACTGCTCCAACTGCGCCGGCAACCCATTCGACATCTATGCCTACGATTTCACTTCCGGAAAAGAATCGCTGCAGTTTTCCTCTGGGCGTAACAACGGCAGTCCGTCCGTCCACGGCCGATACATTGTGTGGCAAGAATTCGATGAGGACGATGGGTCGCGCATCCGGTTGCTGGACAGCGCCACCGGACAGCAGCGCACGCTCGCGAAAGCGGGGCGCAACGAAGCCATGCCAGTGGTTTCCGATGACTACGTGGTCTGGACCGTCAGACAGGCGTGCGACGTTGTCGGCCCCGATACGGGCCGCGTCGGCACCGGTGTCTTCACCTACAACCTGAAGACCGAAGAGATCCGCCAGCTCTCCAACTACATCGAACCCCAAGCGTGGCTTCACAAGGCCGATGATAGCAACAATGCCGGGAACGTCGTCCTCATCCAAGAAGGCTGCCACGTTACAGGCCGCACCTACGCCGTTTACCTGGAGTAACTCTTTTCCCCTAGTCGGGGCGTCGAGGGCTGGCAAAGCTGAGCTATAAAGGACTGAGAACCTTCTGGCTGCGGTCTATCATGCTACTCTGGTTGGAGTTGCCAATTGGCGCTGTTCCTAGGGCTTATTGTTGGCTTAGGCATCCGGGATCGCACCCAGTGAAATCGTTGAAAGTGGACGGTTTAGAGAAGCACTAATATGAACTGGGCGTCCAGCGAAGTTGTCACGATACTCACGTTCTTGTTACCGGGTTTCGTGGCTACTGCTATCTTCCATTCGTTGACAGCACACCCCAAGCCAAACGAATTCAATCGTATCATTCAGGCCTTGATATTCACGACAGTAGTACAGGCAATTGTAAAGGGAGTCCCGCTAGTTGGAAGTTTGGCTGGAGTCGCACCTCTATGGACAGGGGAATCCGAAATCGTAGTTGCCGTACTGGTTGCGGTGGCAGTTTCAGTAGTTGCCGTCTATGCTTCCAACCACGATACGCTGCTGAGACTTCTCAGGTGGATCGGACTTACCAGAGAGACCTCATATCCGTCAGAATGGTATTCCGCCTTCGCCCGTAATCCTGACTGCTATGTCGTGCTACACTTGAAGGGCGAACGCCGCTTATACGGGTGGCCGGAAGAGTGGCCGAGTCGCCCAGACCAGGGCCATTTCAGAATTGCTGAAGCAGAGTGGTTAGTTGAAGAGAAGCGCACACCCATCACCGGGGTTTCGGTGATCCTTGTCCCTGGGCAAGAGGTCGAAATGGTAGAGGTTTTTAGAAGTGGACACCTCTCAATCCCCCACGGAGTAAGCCATGGCTAAAGAACCGAACCTCGCGCCAAGTAGACGCGGCGAGTCCAAAGGCAAGTCCCCCAAGTCAGCAAGGCTAGACGAAGCTGTCAACCCGTCCAAACCCCTGAATGCCGTCAAGCCGCCCCCGCCTCCACGCCCGCCGCCGAAGAAGAAGTAATCCCACCCGTCGCAGACCCGGGGCGCAGGCTGAGCCAAGAGTCCGACAACCGCGCCCGCGCAATCCTTGCCACGCGGCGGATAGGGCTGTAATGGCTCTATACGGAAGAATACGCTGGAGGCCAAAATGGACGTTAGAGAAGCGGTAAAGTCAGCGAAACAACACCTCTTGGAGCTCTTCAATAGCGAGCCGATTAGCTATGTTGGCCTTGAGGAGGTTGAGTTTGATGATGATAATCAAGAGTGGAAAATCACGATCAGTTTTGCGCGGCTCTGGGAAACAACTCCTCTACCAATAGAGCTCGGCGGGCAACCTCCGAAAGATCGAGATTTCAAGGTCTTTCGAATCAGCGACAATGATGGGCGAGTAAAGTCTATCAAGGATCGTATTCTGATTGCTGCTGAGTGATCGAATGCCTATCGCAGGATACTTCATCGATTCAAACCTTCTCTTGCTTCTTGTCGTGGGAAGATCCAGCAGAGACATAATCGCCAAACACAAACGGCTGCGGCAATTCACAGCGAGAGATTACGATATTCTGCTCGACCTACTCGATGGGACCGCCCAAGTGTTCGTGACGCCGCATACGCTTGCCGAGGCTTCCAATCTCCTCGCGCAACATGGAGAACCTGAACGTCCTCTCCTATTCGACCAACTCCGGCGCCTCATTCACGAGAGCAAGGAGATTATTGTCGCGGGTACCGATGCCTCGAATCACCATGCATTCAAGCGACTTGGACTCACAGATGCCGCTCTCTTGGAAGTCATAACAAAGCAAGCACAACTGCTTACCGTGGACTTAGACTTGTACCTGGAAGCGCAAAAGAAAGAGCCGAATTCGGCAGTCAATTTCACGCGTTACCGAAGGCTATAGTCAACCGCTGGTTCTCTCATTCGCAACTAGCAGTATAGCTCCGGCGCGTCTGGCGGTGTCGTTGAAGTGCTGCACTTCTTCCGGTTAGAGGGGGCGGCTAGGATTTGTAGTTCCCGGCATGGCGGGAAGCGAGACAACACGGGCATTCGTCCGTGTCGCCAATGGCAGCTTTGAGGGTGACCTGCCAAGGGTCAATTCACGCTTACTTCAACCTCTTCCTCTAGCTCTGCTTGAACCTGTGACACCTGGACAACCGGGTCACCTACCTTCACGTAGCTTTCTTCTTCGTCAAGGTCTTCCCAAGTCTTTTCTTCCGTCTTGAGTGTCTCGTACTCGGTTACCCACTCAGGCGGCATTAGCACTCTTGAAAAGCTAGGTAAATCTGGACCCAACCCACCGACATTTACTCTCCTTGTCTTAGATGTAGATGCTACAGACAGCTTCTCCTGTGCTTTCGTGACTCTTACCCTCACTTTTGGCCTGTCAAGACATCCTAGCGACTTACCAGTGTCAGGATCCTTTATGTCCTCACCTTTGGCGTCCAAAATATCAAAGCACATGCCGACCTCTACTCCGTTGTTCAATCCCACGTTTAGTGCGACTTCCCGTGAATTAAGCACGCGTGCAACTTTCCCACGAATCAGGTCAGCCATTCTCCAATCCCTCCTTTTCCGCAGGCGAATGACGCGACGCCTTTGTAAGCTCTGCTACGGCTTCCGGAACTACGTCCTGCCAATCTGCCAGCGCATCGTCTGCAATAAATACTTGTTCTTCCACTATTGCCTTGATTATCTTCAGCTTCACCGCGTCGCCCTCATTCCCCCTTATGGTTTTTCCCACCCGCAATAGCCCTCTATACAGAGTGAGGAGACGCCGACAAGCAGAGCGTGCATGTGGTTCAATCATCTCTCTCGCGTTAGCTTTAGCCGATTGGCGACCAAAGAAAAAGGAACCGGCGAGTCCAATGCTTAATGCGATTGTCTGAAACAGGATGTTCTCCAGGCTGGTGAATGTACGTATGGTTGCCAGGTAGACAAAGCCAACAGCCACGACTACGCTTGCCAAGACGAGCACTGCTGGCCCAAAGCGTTCAAGATACTTCATAGTCAATCTAACGATTCCAAGCAATATGCCTGCTTGCCAAAGTTGGCTCCGATGCAGTTCCACACACCATGCTTCAGGCAGAACGCGTTAAGCCTAGTATAGCGACAATGCGTCGGGCGGTGTCGGTGAAGTGTTGGACTTCTTCTGGCTTGAGGGGGCGTTTGAGGATGGTGTGTTCGCGGTAGGAGAGCCACTTCTTGAGGACTTGGTAGCCGCCGAGTTTGTAGCGCCAGACGTTGGCGGGGACGTTGCGCCAGTAGGCGCGGTCGTTGAGGTAGATGTCGTAGGTAGTCGCGCCGAGGACGGCGATGGTGTTGCCCTGGGCGGGCAAGTCGGCGGATGTGGGTTGGGCGGCGGGATGCCCGGGCTCGGTTTTGCGCGCTTGTTCGAGGGTGCCGGGGGCCTCTGGATTCCGGCTTGCGCCGGAATGACGGGAATGTGCGGGATCGATCGCAGTGCTGCTGAGGGCGTCGCGTTCGGTGGGGGTGTAGGCGCGCTCTGTCACCTTGCCCTGGCCGGGCATGACCGCTTCACCGGAGCCGTAGTGCCCCCAACCGGCGGTGAGGGCAAAGTCGTTGCCGGTCATGTTGCGGTCGTCCGTGGTGGCGGGCACGGCGATGACGGCGATCTCGGGGCGCAGGGTACCCGTGGTGACGCCGGGCACGGGCGTATCGGAGTCGAGCAGGTGGGCCAGTTGCCGGCCGCGGGCGGCGGAGGCGGCCAGTGTTTGCGCCGCGTCGGCGGCCGGATGGATTCCGCGCCCCGGCACGAGGCGAGTTTTCACGGGAATGACGGAGGGATCTGCCGCGTCGGTAGGGGTCTGGAATCCGGCTTCCGTCGGCATGACGGCTGAGTCTGCTGCGTCGCTCGGAGTCTGGATTCCGGCTTGCGGCGGCATCACGGATTGGTCCGCGGAGGGCGCGTTCTCAGCCACTGCGACCGTAGGGGCGGTTCGCGAACCGCCCCTACCCAAGGCCGGTGCGGAAAACTCGGTCCAGCCGGGCAACGGGATGCGCGGCCACTCCATGCGCAGGGCGCCGGCGTTGGCCTCACGGTAAGCGGGATCGTGGAGCACGGCGAGCACGTGGTAGAAGAGGTCTTCCACGCCCAGGCCGAGACGGTCGAGGTAGCGCTGCGCTGCAGACGAGAGGTTGGGAATACGCTGCGCGCCATTCTCTTCAGCTCCGAGGCCGGTGTCGCGAAGGTAAGCTGGGAACATTGCTGCGCCCCACTCTATTAGGTGCAGGCATGCCATGTCCGACGTAATGCACGCTTGAGGTTCGGTTACGTCCTTCCTGAGACGTGGAACAGCGGACAACCAGATGTTTCCTTCGAACACGTGCGGTCGATAGTCAGGACGTTTCTCGTTAAGTAGCTTGGTATCAGCCTCCCAGTAAAGCCATCGAGTGTCGAATGGTCGGTAGGCGTAACGGATGAATCCGGTTTCGGTTGGTCCTCCACGCCTAAGCAAGACTTCTCGTACCGCGCGAGGACTGTATCTCGCCCTATCCTGCATAGCGACGGGATGGCGCTGTCCGAACTCCTCGTGACTGAGGCCGGGATTGAAATAGTCTGAGATGCGTTCCTTTAAGGTTGCAAGGTCAATGCCGACAACAAACGCATCCCGATTGGTATTGACCCCAGAGAATTGCACGGGAAACAGATCGGTCAATGTCGGCCAGTCGAACCACTCTTTGCTGACCGCCATCGGTGCGAAAGGGAGTCCAAGTGACAGGTTCGGCTTGATACTTTCATACAGTGCGTTCGGTTCCTGGTCGATAGTCTCCATCAATTTCTCACGCTTGGCCACACCCCAGAGATGACGAAAGGCTACTCCCGTAGCAGGTAGATGGTCAGATTTGCGTACCAGCGTCGTGATGGCGGTACCGACTTGGATGCCGACCGAGCCTCCGGGAACCGTGAAAACGCTTTCATCCGGCTGACCATCAGGAGTCTTTCCGCCCTTGCGGACATCACCGTTCAGACAGTCGATGCGGACATCGTCAAACGCCTCCAGATAACGCTCCCGCATGCCTGCAAATGATCGTCCGTCGAGCCACGAGTAGTTGGAGATGAAGCAGACGATCCCCTGGCCGGTCTTCTCGGCGATGCGGCGTTCGGCCATGCGGAAGAATCGGACATAGAGGTCGTGCAGTGCTCGGCTGTCGGCCAAGTGTACTCTCTTTCCCGTCCGGTAGGCGTCCAGTAGTTCTTGCTCTTCATCTACCGCAACACCGGCGTAGCCGTTGTAGGGCGGATTGCCCAACACCACCAGAATCGGCGCGTCCTGCTTCACCCGCTCGGCGCGCTCGCGCTCTTGTTCCAGTTCGGGAAAAGGCAGCGGCTTTTGCGTCTTCGGCTCCCAACCGGTGAGGGCGTTGGTGAGGAAAATGCCGGCGCGCTCGTCGCCGTCATCCGCCAGCGGCGCGTCGAGCGCCTGCATGGTGAGCCCGACCTGGAGATGGGCCACGACGAAGGGCGCGGGCATGATCTCGAAGCCAAAGACCCGTTTCATGGCGGCTTGCCGCACTTGCGCGCCGGTGAGCGCGCCCCGGCCCCGGCTTTGGAGATTCTCCGCGATGCGGCGCAGCGTCTCGGCCAGGTACGCGCCGGTGCCGCAGCAGGGATCGAGCACGTAGACTCTCTCGTCGGCCAGACCGTCCTCGATGCCGAGATCGTCCTTAAGCGCCTTGTCCACGCGCGCCACCATGTACCGCACCACCTCGTTGGGCGTGTACCAGACGCCCAGTTGCTTGCGCAGGGCGGGATCGAAGGCTTCCAGGAACGGCTCGTAGAAGTACGGCACGGCCTCGCCCTCGCTGAAACGGGCGAAAAAGGCTACCCGGTCCACTCGATCCAGCGCGGCGGCGGTCCAGTCGAGCACCTCGACCAATCCCAGCGGTTGCAGGCGGCCGGGGTCGGAGAGCTGCTGAAAGAGCGCCCGCAGCACCGGCGCGCGCAGGTGCCAGACCGCTTCATGCCAGTTGAACCCGCCCACCGGCGGCGGCAACTGACGCGACCACAACACCCAAGCGGAAAAGACGCCGTAGAAGAGCGTCTGCACCAGCGTAGAGCGGAAGAAGGCCGCGCCCTTCTCGCCCTCGAAACGAACGCCGAGCGCTTCTTCAAGCGCCGCGCGCACCGCGGTCAGGGATGGCGTGTCACCCACTGCCTCGACCCGTGCCAAGCCGTCACGGGCGTAGGAAGCAAGCAACCATGCCAGGTCGCGCGGCTCGGCGAGCACGGCCCTGTGCGAGAGCGCACGGCAGAGGTATTCAGCCAAGCCCGCGCCGACCTCACGGGCAAAGGCGCGCGGCTGCTGCAGCCGCCGCTCGAAATCGTCCGCGCTGTCCGCCAGCCGGAAGGTCTCCAGTGGAGTGGGCTGACCCTGCGCATTCTCGCCCAACAGCACGAAGTCTCGGTAATTCGTAACCAGCACCAGCCGGTAGCGCTCCCAATAGCGGCTTACTTGGTCGCTCTCGGCGGTCAGCCAGGCATCGTCACTGAGAGGTTTGACCTCCACAACGCCGCGCTCCGGCAAAGCGGCGCCAGGCGGATGTACTCCCGCCGAGGGATGTGGAGAAGATGGATTCCCGTTTTCACGGGAATGACGGACCGAGCGCTCTGTGTCCTGGCGGTACTGAGAGGCTGAGCGCTCTGAATTCTCCGGGGAACGCCGGTCCCGCTTTGGCTTGGCGGTATAAAGGCCAAAGTCGGGATGCCCCGCGCCTTGGTCGGCAATATCGCTGACGCAAAACACCTTGGGTTTAAGTGCGGCGCCGACGGCGTTCAGCAGATCAGCCAGCGGCGGATAGAGCGAGCGCTCATTGGTGGCTCCGCCGGTAGCGCGTATCTCCCGCAAGGCGGCAAGATAGGTTTCAACTGCGGTGATGAGTTTCGCTGTGTTCATTGGCGTTGCTCAGACTTCTCAAGATGGCCTATCTGTACAGTCAACCCATTCGGACATATTGTACAGAGATATCCAGGCCCGTTGCGCGGGCGAGGCGGGCGTCGGTGGTGAGGAGGGGGAAGTCGTGGGCGCGGGCGGTGGCGACGTAGAGGGCGTCGTAGGCGCTGAGGTTCTTGTGGTACTGCCAGGCGAGAGGGGCGAGGGTGCGGTGGGAGATGCGCTCGACCGGCCAGTGGACCAAGTCGTCTACGGCCAGCAGCGCCCGCGTTTCCGCAAGCTGTCCGTGCAACACCAAGCGGCGCAAGACGGTGAGCACTTCAGCGTCCAGCAGTTCCGGCGCGAGCAACACAGCGTTATCGAGCAAATCCGCCACCGTTTCGCCGACGGGCGTGCGCAGGAGATATTCCACCGCCACCGAGGCGTCGACGACGTAGCGGGTCACTCGATCTCCCGCTCGCGCTGCGTGCGTACTTCATGCAGCAGGTCGGCGGCTGATACGCCCAAGTCAGTCCTAGGACGTTGCGACAGGCGCTCGCGCCACTCCCAGCGCGCCAGTTCGCCCTCAACGGCAGTCAGCACCGCCGCGCTGATGGTGCAGTTGCGCTCCCGCGCGTGGCGGCGCAGACGCTCGTGCAGTTCGTCCGGGATGTTCTTTACCTGCAGATTCGCCATGTCATGATGCTAGCATGCTTCTAGCATGACCGCAATAGACGGCGGCGCCTCTTGGCGGTCTACCTCATTGGCCTAGCTTGCCGATTGGAGATATGGAAAAGGGAGGAAGACTCGCCCTCACCCCGGCCCTCTCCTGGGGAGAGCTTTGCGTAACTCTGACGAGCACGCGAAATTAGGCTGGTTACGATAAAGATTCACCCTCACCCCGGCCCTCTCCCTCGAGGGAGAGGGTGCAGAATGCAGAACCAAGTGAAAGCGGAGCGGCTCCGGTTCCCTCTCCTGGGGAGGCTGTCTCATAATTCCGCTACAGAGCACGATAGGTAAAATGAGGAACGCAGCCAAGTGGCGGATTGTATTGACAGAGTGGTAAAAGTGATGGAAACAGTATTTTGAAGGCTTGATGCGACGCCCAGAAAGCAACAAAAGTCTATCTCAAGACCTCACTTAGCTGCTCTGCACGGCAGTATACCTCGGCAAGGGCAATTATGAGACAGCCTCCGAGGGAGAGGGTGCAGAATGGGGAACCAAGTGAAAGCGTAGCGGCTCCGGTTCCCTCTCCTGGGGGATTGAGTTCTCTTGTCGAAGAGTTGGGCTACGAGGAAAAGGTGGGGACTACAGCCGAATAAGAGGAAACTACGGCAAGACTAACGAATTAACTTGCTAATGGGTCACGCTCTGCAAGGTAGCTCTTATGTAAAGAGCCAAAGTTTACGGGCTCTCTCCTGTTCTGACAAGTCAAGAACCCTCTTTCGTTTCGATCGACCCCGAGGCAAATGTGCAATGCAGAGCTATGCAACCAACCGGACTCCTCAGAATTTGCCGACTATCAAATACTTGACGAGCGTGTGGAAGCGTGTACACTAGGGTCTTAACATTCATAGCTGTAGCAGTTTCTCGCGGAGGGGGATTGCCGTGCAGGATGTGGCGGCGGGAAACGCTGCGAGAGGGATAGTACTGCAAGGGAGGAGTGACCGTGATTAGATCGTTATGGTTGAGAGCGACCGTTTTCTTGGTCGCCATTTTGGCGGCGGTGGCGCTCGCGTCGTGCGCGCAGGAGCCGCCTGCTGCCGAGCCGGAAGCGGCGGTGGCAGAGGAAGCGGTTGAAGCGCCTGAGGAGATGGCCCCGCAGATCTACCGCATGGGTATCTTCGAAGAGCCCATTACGCGCAATTACTGGAACTACTTCGGCGGTCCGGGCGGCTCAGTCTGGACACAGTACGTTCTCAGCGGCTGGACCGGCGCGCTCTATGGCTACTCGGACCAGACTTTCGAGTGGGTGCCAAGTTTGGCGGCTGACTTCCCGACGGACCTGACGAAAGAGACCGTCGACGGCACCGAGTTCTGGACTACTGAAGTGCCCCTTCGCGCGGGCATCATGTGGAGCGACGGCGAGGAACTCACGGCGGACGACATCATCTTCACGGCGCACACCGTGCTTGAGATGGGCATTAGCGGCAACTTTGGCGCCGTGGTGGACCCCGCCTTCGTCGAACGCATTGAGGCTATTGACAGCCATCGCATTAAGATCTTCTTCAAGGCAAGCGATGCTGACGGCAACCCGCAGACACCCGGCCTGAGCGTGTGGCAATTCGGCCTTGCGTTCATGCCGATTCTGCCGGAGCACTACTGGGCTTCCGTTGTAGAAGAAGCAAAGGGAGCCGGCGAAGCTGAGGCTCAGATCGAGGCGCTGATGGCGCACGTGCCTGACAACGATCCCACCCTGGGCGGCTTTACGTTCGGCAAGTGGGAGCCGGGCGCCTTCTTCGAGAATAGTAGGGCAGAGAACTACTACGCCACCGGCTCAGTCATCACGCGGTACGCCAGCGGCACCTTGCAGGAAGTGAACGAGCGGCTTGGCTACACTGCCACATATTTCGGTGAGCCCGGCGGCGACAAGGAGCTGGAGTATACGGTCGGCCCGCACGTGGCATCCGCCCTCTTCAGCATCTACGGCAATCAGGATGCCGCCGTTCTGGCCCTGACCAAGGGCGATATTGACTACGTCTTCAACCCCTTGGGGCTGGAGAAAGGCTTCCGCGAGCGCATCCAGGCGGCGAGCGACCTGGAAATCGTCACCAATCTGGATAACGGCATGTTCTACCTCGGGTTCAACGTGCGCAAGGAACCCATGAGCATCCGCGAGTTCCGGCAAGCGGTGGCGATCATGATCGACAAAGAGTTTGTCACCCAGACGGTGCTGCAGGGCGCGGCCATCCCCGCGTATTCCATGGTGCCGTCCGGCAATGCGGCCTGGTTCAACGCCAATACTCCCAGCCTCGGCCAAGGCCTGGACAGAGGCGAGCGGCTGCTGCAGGCCGTTGAGTTGCTCAAGAGCGCCGGCTTCACCTATGAGGAAGAGCCGGAGATGAGCGAAGACGGCAACTTCGTCGCCAAGGCCGGCAAGGGCCTGAAAATGCCCGACGGCTCCGACGTGCCAGCGCTGAAAATCATCGCGCCGAGCGCGGGTTATGACCCGCTGCGGGCCACGTTCGCCATCTGGATCGAGCGGTGGTTGAATGACGTCGGTATCCCGGTGCGGGCAAACCTCACCGGTTTCAACGTCATTGTGGGCGTGCTGTTTAGCGAAACCGTAGGCGAAGATCTCGACATGTGGATCCTGGGCTGGAGCTTGAGCCTCTTCCCGGACTACCTGGAGGTCTTCTTCAACGGCCGCCACGCGCCGGAGAATGAGGGCGGCTACAACTGGGGCGGCTATGCCAATCCGGAGTACGACTCAATCTCGTTCAGCCTGCTTTCCGAAACCACCATCGAGGGCGCGCGTGATAAGGTCTTCCAGTTACAAGAATTCCTGGCGGAAGACCTGCCCTACGTGACGCTCTTCACCATTCCTAAGTTGGATTCCTACCGGCCTGCCAGTGTCGAGTTTCCGTACACTGAGGTCCTAGGCGGTCTGGAAGGTGTGGGCGGCATGCAGACTGCGGTGCAAATCAAGTAACGGCGCACAGTCCGGCGTGATCTAGTGCCGGCAAATGGGCGGTGTCAGACGCAAACAGCGTCTGGCGCCGCCCTTTACATTGTCCCGCGGCTACATAGACATCGCCCGGTGTGGATGCCTGACTCTGCGCTAGTGCATGAGACTTGTCGACGAGGGGAGAGGCGCTCTGCCTCCCGGAAGAGAGACCCGGTGCCGTCAATCTCAAAGAATTCCCAGACGACTCAATTTTCGCACGGTTTTCCCAGCCTGAAATACGCTCGCAAAGAGTGTTCTTATCCAACCTCCTACTGCAGCGCCGCTCCATTTGACGCCAGTGCTTTGTACATGAATAATGGAGCGCAATAGTCAATCACAAAGGGGTGGTGCCTGCGAATGGCTACTTATCTGCTCAGCAGAACGATTCAGATTCTGCTGACGCTGTTCGCGTTCATCTGCATTGTCTTCTTCATCGTTAACGCGCAGCCGGGCGACATCAGCAACATATATGCCATGAACCCTGAGTTGCCGCCTGACGCTCGGGAAAGACTGCAAAACCAGTTTGGGCTAAACGAGCCGCTTTGGAAGCAGTTCCTCGTCTATGTCAAGAATGTCTTTACCGGCAGCTTCGGCGTTTCCTTCACCCACTATCCCCGCAGTGTTGCCGACGTCATCGCGGAACGCTTGCCGCGCACGGTGGCGCTCTTCTTTACCGCCACGGTCTTTTCCTTCTATCTGGGGTTCTTGCTGGGCAAGATCATTGCCTGGAAGCGCGGCGGCTGGACCGAGTACGCAACCACCATTGGTGGCGTCACGCTCTACACGGTCTTCACGCCCTGGTTCGCTCTCATGATGATCTGGCTCTTCGCCTTCAAGGCGGGGTGGTTCCCAATCGGCAAGTTCCTCGACCCCGTTCTGTGGCTAGATGCCCCTATCGAGGCGAACACGCTGTTCGGCCGCATGATGCTCACGGCGCTGGCGCTCTCCATCATCGTATTTGCCGTCTTCATCGTCACGACGCGCCTACGCGTGGCGGGCGCGCGACTCATCCAACTTGGCAGTATGGTCGCAGCCGTCGGCGTGATGATTGGAGTCTGGCGGTTGACCGGTTTCGGCCACCTTGCCTGGGACATCATCAAGCACATGGTCCTGCCGGTGTTCACGCTGACTTTGATTAGCTTTGCCGGCACCATGCTGCTCACCCGCAACAGCATGCTGGAAACCATGCGCGAGGACTTCGTGCTGGCGGCCCGCGCTAAGGGGCTGCCGGAAAAGACAGTGCGTGATAAGCACGTGGCGCGCAATGCCCTGCTGCCGGTGGTGACCAGTCTCGTCTTCAGCCTGGCCTTTGCCGTCGACGGCGGCGTCATCATCGAGTCGGTATTCTCGTGGCCCGGCATGGGGCAGACGCTGGTGTCGGCGGCAGTAGCGGAAGACCTGCCCCTGGCGGTCGGCGCGTTCGTCTTCGTAGGCATTTTCGTACTGCTCGCCCACTTGGCGGTGGACGTGATATACGTATTCTTAGACCCGAGGATTAGATACTAGTGGCTGTGGACGTTGCCCCTCAAAGCACTGCGCCTTCGCTCAGGAAAGTGCGGCTGGCTCTGGCCATGCGGAGCCTGCGCGAGAATTGGTCGCTCTTTCTCGGCACGCGAATCGGCGTAATCGGCCTCGTGATCATCATTTTTTACCTGGTGCTCGCCCTGGCCCATCCGATTCTTATGAACACCGTTTGGGATGAGCGAATCTACGATCCGGTTGTCGGTTACTCGTTTGATGAGACCCGCCAACCCGCGCCGCCTAGCCGCAGCCATCTGCTCGGCACTGATCCCCTAGGGCGCGATGTCCTGAGTCAGCTTATGCACAGCGCGCGCACCGAGTTCTTGCTCGGCTTGCTTGCCGCTGTCGTCACCGTCACCATTGGGACGACCGTCGGCGCAATTGCGGCGTACTACGGCGGCTTCGTTGACACGATATTAATGCGTTTTGCCGACCTCATGGTTATGATGCCGGGGATCAGCATCCTCATCGTCTTAAGCGCACTGATTGGCGTAGAGCACTTTGAATTGGCGCTCATCATCGGCATCCTCTCCGGCTTCGGCGGCGCCAGCATCCTCTTGAAGTCCCAGGCGCTTTCCGTAGTTGTCAAGCCGTATATTGAGGCTGCCCGGACGGCCGGCGGCGGTCCAGTGCACATCATCTTCATCCACATTGTGCCCAACCTGCTGCCGCTGTCGTTCCTCTACATGATGTTTACGGTCACCGGCGCCATCTTTTCGGAAGCAGTCTTGAGCTTTCTGGGCCTGCTGGACGTGCGTATGAGTTGGGGCCTCATGATTCACACCACCGAAGCAGCCGGGTACTTGTTGCAAGTCGGCTCGTACTGGTGGCTCATCTTCCCGGCCAGTCTCTCCATTACGCTGCTTTGCACGTCGTTCTACCTGGTAGGGCGGGCGATGGATGAGATAGTCAATCCGAGGTTGCGGCGCTTATGAGTAGTTCCCCGCTGTTGGGCGTCGAAGACCTCACCATGCACTACAATACGCGGGCCGGCGAAGTGTGCGCTGTCGACGGTGTTTCACTCACCATCGAGAAAGGGCAAGCGCTGGGACTGGTAGGAGAGTCCGGTTGCGGCAAGTCCTCGCTGGCCTTGGCCCTCCTGAGGCTTCAGCCGGACAACGCCCAAATCCTCAGCGGGAAAGTCCTGCTGGACGGCGTGGACCTGGTGTCGCTTTCCGATGAAGCCATGCGCGCCTACCGCTGGAACCGCATCGCCATGGTGTTTCAGTCCGCCATGAACGCCCTGGACCCCGTGTACCGAGTTGGCGACCAAATAATCGAAGCCTTGGAACAGCACGTCTCTTCTGTTCGAAAGGACATGGTCGTGCGGGTGCAGGAGCTCTACGATCTCGTGAACCTTGATCGCAGCTTCATTCAGCGCTATCCGCACGAATACAGCGGCGGCATGAAGCAGCGGGCCATAATTGCCATGGCGCTGGCATGCGAACCGGACCTTATCATCGCCGACGAACCCACTACGGCCCTGGACGTCATCGTGCAAGACCACATTCTGCGGGAATTTGGGAACATTCGCAAAGAGCTCAACATGAGCATGCTCTACATTTCCCACGATATGGCGGTCATTGCCGAGGTTAGCGACGTTGTCGCGGTGATGTACGCGGGTAAGATCGTCGAGTACGGCACGGCGGAGGAGGTCTTTACCAGACCGATACATCCCTACACGCGCGCGTTGATGTCGGCATTCCCCAGCGTGACCGGCGAGAAACACGAACTTGCGACGCTGGGGGGTGAGCCGCCGAACCCATTGGCCTTGCCGACCGGCTGCCATTTCCATCCCCGCTGTCCCTACGCAACGGCCGTATGCGCCGAGCAAGAGCCGCCCACCGTGCGCCGCGGCGAACACTGGGCCGACTGCTGGAATCCACCGGAAGAGCAAGGCAATGACTGAGGCTGCACAAGCGACATCCTCCATAAATTCACGTCCCTTGCTTAGCGTCGCAGGCCTGCACAAGTACTTCCCGGCGGCAACGTCCCGCTTCCGACGCAATGAGCGCTTCATTCATGCGGTGGACGATGTCAACTTCACCCTGGCCAGGGGTGAGAGCCTGGGGCTAGTAGGCGAATCGGGCTGCGGCAAGACCACCACCGGCAAGATGCTAGTGCGCTTGGTGGACCCAACCGGCGGACACGTGATCTTTGACGACGGCGTGGGCGAACCGACGGACATAGCCACACTGCGCGGCAAGCCCCTGAAGGAATTCAGAAGGCACGCGCAGATGGTATTCCAAGACCCCTACGATTCCATGAACCCCCGGCGCACGATCTTCGATACCATCGCGGAGCCGTTGCAAGTTCAGCAAGTCGGCAGTCTGGTAGATCGCATCGACCGCGTAACGGAGATGCTGACGCTCGTGGGCCTCACACCGCCACGCACCTTTCTTTTCCGCTTTCCACACGAATTGTCCGGCGGCCAGCGCCAACGCGTGGCCATTGCTCGAGCCCTCATCGTCGAACCCTCGTTCGTCGTCGCCGACGAGCCGACCTCCATGTTGGATGTCTCCGTCAGGACCGGTGTCATGCGCCTTATGGCAGACTTGGCCGCCGACCTGGGAATCAGCTATCTCTACATTACCCACGATCTGGCGGTGGCGCGGTACATGTGCAGCCGCATCGCCGTCATGTATCTGGGCAAAATTGTCGAGATCGGCGACACGGAGGAGATTCTCAGGAGCCCGCAGCATCCCTATACCCGGGCGCTGCTCTCGGCGGTGCCGGTTCCCGATCCCACGGTTAAGCGCCCCCCGGTTATGATCAAGGGCGGCGTTTCCACGGTGGTAAATCCCCCGGCGCAATGCCGCTTCTATGCGCGTTGCCCCCTCGCTGATGAATACTGCAAGACCAACGACCATCCACCCCTCGAACGCAAAGGCCAAGAACAGCGTGTCGCCTGCTACAAGGCGTAGAAAAGATAGCTTGCGGCAGCGTCTTCTCAGCTACCGAGGCTTACCGCAGCATGCTACACGTGGCCATGTAACACTCTTACCAAGGTGAACGCGATGCAGATTCTGAACCAATACTCGTATGTATTTCTCACGTTCTTCGCTCTGCTCGGCAGCATCGTGGCCGCTGCTCTTTGGTTTCCCGGTTTCGTTGGCTTGGTGGTCGTCCTACTCGTCGCGATCATTCTCGTTGTGGGAGGCTCGGTCTCTCAGTATCGCGATACTGACGTTCCCAGCGGCACGGCGCCGGCTGCTCTGATCGGCAAAGGACTGCCGGTGCTGTTAGCTGTGTACTCCAACTTCTGAGCGGGTTGCCTTGTGGCCCGTCCCATCGTCGATGGGATCGAACGCGACCTTGGCGCGGCAGCGCGGGTCATCCGTCTGAACCGGCACACGCCGGCCGGAATCGCAATTTCGGCCCGTCTTGGCCTACGCCTGGTGCCAAGTTTTGTGGTCTTTGGCGGGCAAGGCGAGGAACGTTGGCGCCAGGATGGGAGGCTGATCAAGCGTCAGGCCGTGGTTTCTGCGCTTAAGCAACAGTAAAGGCGCCGTATTCGCATTTCTCGGGACGCTCCGCAGCGATATTCAATCCGCCGGCGCAGGGCCGCTTCTACAAGCGCTGCCCTCCTCGCCGACAATATCTGCGACACCAACAACCACCCGCCACTAAAACGCAAAGGGCAAGAGCGGCTTGTGGCCTGCTACAGGCACAGCTAGCGGCGCTCCTCGTGGAAAGTCACCGCCCGTTGGACACTGCAAGTGTGTGCTATGCTGCTTTGTACAGTTTATGAAGAACTCTTGAAGAGAGTAATCCAATGCATCACGTCACCCAGTACTCCTACATCATAGTCGCAGTGTTCGCCGTCCTTGTCAGCGCGGCGGCGGCCTACTTTTGGCTGCCGACGCCCGCCGGCTTGGCGCTAGTGGCGCTCGTCAGTGTTGCAATGGTCGCGGTTGGGGCGGTCCTGCGCTATCGGGATTCGAACATCGACAACATCACGGCATTGGACCGGCTCATCGGCAAGGGCCGGCCGGTCCTGGTAGTCGTGTTCTCCAACTACTGAGGGGGCAGCCTTACGGCCCGCCCCATGGTCGATGGGATCGAGCGAGAATTTGGTGAGGCTGCGCGTGTCGTGCGGCTCAACCAGCATACGCCCGTCGGGAATGCATTCGCCGACCGTTTTAAAATACGCTATGTGCCTGCCCTTGTCGTCTACGATGGGACGGGTGAGGTGCGGCTGCGGTTCAGTGGCGGATTTCCCAACCGGCAGGCGATCGTTGACGCGCTGAAGCAAGGGTGAGGGCTTAAGTCTAAGAACGTATCCAATAATCGTTCGCGGTAATCCCCTCCTGCCGTTCGCGGTGAGCCTGTCTCTCCATTCGCGTTGTGCTCCCCCCTACCATTCGCGGTGAGTTCCTACTACCGTTCGCGGTGAGTTCCCCCTGCCGTTCGCGGTGAGTTCCCCCTGCCGTTCGCGGTGAGTTCCTCCTGCCGTTCGCGATAAGCTCCCCCTACCATTCGCGGTGAGTTCCTACTACCGTTCGCGGTGAGTTCCCCCTGCCGTTCGCGGTGAGTTCCTCCTGCCGTTCGCGATAAGCTCCCCCTACCATTCGCGGTGAGTTCCTACTACCGTTCGCGGTGAGTTCCCCCTGCCGTTCGCGGTGAGTTCCTCCTGCCGTTCGCGATAAGCTCCCCCTACCATTCGCGGTGAGCCTGTCGAACCGTGAACCGCCAGGCGACCCCTCGTGTAGCTAAGGGCAGGGAGTGCTCAAGGTAAGTGATCGCGTCTCGAACAGGCAACAGCACGCAACTCTCCGTGCTTCGACAGGGGCTTCGCGCAGCCGGCTTCGCGCAGCCCTCAGCACGAACGGCTTCTTCCCACAGACCAAACATTACAGAATGCGCACAATGACAGGTGCTGTCGCACGACCGCAACCCTCCAGGAAGACACTAGAGCGCGAGCCACTTCACCTGTTTGGCATGGCGCTGAAGAGGTCCTATCGCGGGCGCTAAAGCGGTGCGGAGCGGGCGTACACGGTGACGCGATGATCCCATTCCCCCGCTATACTGTAGAGAAACTACCCGTCGCCTATTAGGAGCATGTTGTGAGCAAGCAAATGTTGCTGCCGCCGTTGCAGACAGAAGCAGAACTCATGGCGCAGATGACTGAGCCTACACCCGCCGTGTGTGAAGCGGTCCAAAAGCTGGATGGCGATATTATGGTGCTGGGCGTGGCCGGCAAGATGGGGCCCACCCTCGCCGAGCTACTGGTGCGCGCGGGCGCCAAGCGCGTGATCGGCGTGTCGCGCTTCTCCTCGCCCGAATCACGCCGCTACTTGGATAGTGTCGGCGTGGAGACCATGGCCTGCGACCTGCTGGATGATGAGAGCGTGGCCAAGCTGCCGGATGCGCCCTATCTCTATCTCCTCGCGGGCTTCAAGTTCGGTTCCAGCGGCGCGCCCTCTCTGAACTGGGCGATGAACACCCTCGTGCCGGCCAAACTCATGGAGCGCTTCCCCGACTCTCGCATGGTCTACGTCTCTTCCGGCAACGTGTACCGGTACATGCCGGTGGCTGGCAGCGGCGCGGCGGAAGCTGCGCCGCTGGGCCCGGTGGGCGAATACGCCGAATCACGCCTGGGCGGCGAACGCCTGGTGGAGTACTACGCCGAAAGGCAAGAGACGCCCACGCTGATCGTGCGCCTTTTCTACGCTACTGAGCTTCGCTACGGCATCATCCTGGACATTGCTACCAAAGTGAAGGAACAGACGCCGATTGATCTTTCCATGGGCTACGCCAACCAAATCTGGCAGGGCGACGCCTGCGACATGCTCGCCCGCTCGTTCCCGCTCTGCGCCAGCCCGGCCGACGTGATCAATCTGACCGGCACGGACACCCTCTCCGTCCGCGAAGTTGCCGAAAGTCTAGGCGAACGCTTAGGTGTCGCGCCAATCTTCACCGGCGCACCGGAGGAAACAGCGCTGCTCGGCGATGCGACGCGCTATGTGGATACCTTCGGCGCGCCCCGCGTACCGTCGGCACAAATCATCGAGTGGGTGGCCTGGTGGGCGAAACACGAGGGCTTGACGCTGGGCAAGCCGACGAAGTACGAGAGCAGGACCGGGGACTTCTAGAGTGCGGCGACTCCCGCGAAGCAAGTAGGCCCTGCCCTGCCGCCGGACCGCACCTGGGCAACCTGCAGAAGCGATGGATGTTGCCCCGGAGACCGCGATCTCGTTGCCCTCAGCCAACCTTTGCCGCTAGATCCTGTAGAGTCTCTCGGCGTTCTTTGAGAACAGCGCGGTCTGCTCATCCCGGCTGAAGCCGGAGATGATCTCCGTGTAGGCGTCTAACAGCGCATCGTAGGTGCTCCAAAGCCAGTCGACCGGCCAGTTGGTGGCGAAGAAACAGCGGTCTACGCCAAAGGTCTCAATGGACGTGAGCACCCATCGCCGAATGCTGTCAACTGTCCAATTGTTGTCGGCCATGCCGAGACCGGAGATCTTCAAGCGGATGTTGGCGCACGTTGCCGCTACGGCCATGCCGCCTTGCCACTGCGCGAAGTACTCGTCCGTGCGCTCCGCAGGCAACCCTGTGTGGTCCACCACGATGGCAATGTTGGGGAATCTGTTTGCCAGCTCTCGGAGCTTTTCCATGTCCTGCAATCCGGCGGCTATGCTGGCGACCAGATTGTACTTCTCCAAGAGCGCAAAGCCCCGGTGGAATTCCGGCGCCACCAGATAGTTGCCGTAGGAAAAATCCCGAATGCCGCGCATGTGAGGAAACCGGCAGTGTCGCTCCAGGACGCCCTCCACGCCGGGGTCGCGCAGGTCGGCGTGCGCCACGATGCCGTGGGGAAACCCCGTCCGGTCGGCGGCGACCTGAAGCCACGCGGTCTCGGTGACCGGGTCCGGGCTGCCGATAGCGGCCTGCACGTGCACCGCTTTGGTGACGTTCGCGTTGCGGGTTTCGGCGATGTAGTCCTCGGCAAGATAGTTGCGCTCGGCGAGCCGCTGTATCTGCCACCCCAAGCTCTCATGCGGCACGCCGGGCTGCCAGTGGCCGTAGACAAGCTCCGGGTGCTGCATGTCGTAGAAGTGGACGTGGCTGTCAACGAACTCCAGCTTATCCATGTACGAAGTCTCCCCCTCACCCCCGTATCAAGTACGGGGCAGGCTCTAACCCTCTCCCTCGGGGAGAGGGGATACACTCAGGTGCCGGTTAGTTGTCAAGCGCAGTATGGCGACGACACTATTGCAGAGAATCTATCCTGACGGCCTGTCCTGATGCCGCCGACCGGTATCCCGCTTCGAGAAACTCCACCACACGCGCGCCGACCTCGCCCGGGGCGCGGTTCTCGCCCTCGCCCAGGATAACGTCGACGAGTCCGCGCGCCGGCAAGTGCGACGGGTTCCGTTCCTCCTCAGGAAGGTCCGGGAACTCCTCGGACGTGCCGTCGTTGTACTGGGCTACCAGGCGACCGCCGGCCATGTCCTGACGCAAAACCCCGTTGCTGCCGGTGTACACAAACCCCTGGTCGAGCCGTTGGTGCGGACGCATGGCGCCGGTGGACGCCATCGTGCCCGTTGCCCCGTTGTCCAACCTGAAGCTGAACGCGTTTACCAGGTCCACGGCGAGGTCGTAGTTTTCCATATAGGCAAAGACCTCGACTGCCCGCCGGCCGGTAACCCAGAGTGCCATGCCCATCGGATGTGTCACCTGCAGGTGCCCCTGGCCGCCTCCGGCCATTTTCGGGTCCGAGTAGCTGTTGGGCTCCGGGCCGGTCACGGGGAAGCCGAATGCCTCCGCGTAGTCCTGGGGTCTGCCGCGCAGGTAGGACTCGACCCAGGAGGTGAAGATACCGGACACCATCTGCAGTTCGCCGATCTTGCCCGCTTGCACAATCGCGCGCGCCGCCAGCGCGTGCCGGGTGAACTGGCACGTGTAGCCGACCATGAGGTGCAACCCATTGCGCTGGGCGCGCGCCACCAGGTCCCAGGCGTCGGTCGCGGTAAGGGTCATAGGCTTCTCCACCAGCACGTGGACGCCGGCGTCCAACGCGTCGCGGGCCGCCTCGTAGTGGTACGCGTGCTGGACGGCAATCACGACGCCGTCAACCCCTGCCGCCAGCAGTTTCCGGTGGTCGTCGTAGGTATTGCAGATGTCGTAGTAGTCGGCGGCGGCCTGAGCCTTTGCCGGTTTGACGTCAGCGATGCCGACGAGGTCCGCCTTCTCGTACGTCTTCAGGCTGGGGATGTGGTGTTGGGTTGCCCACCAGCCGGCGCCGATCACGCCGATTTTCGCCTTAGTCATGGTCTTGCCTCGCGTCGCAGACAATCAGAATATTGCCAATGGCGGGGTTTGATCGCGCGGCCCGCGGTACACGAAACTGCCGCATTGCTGCTGCGCTGCCCTGCCGGACTTGAGCCGAACGTTGGGATAGTTTGCGGTATCACACTGCGGCCCCGCGCGTCCCTGCGGCCATTCTAGCACTTTAAGAACCCTGGGACGCATGCCGGCGGTCTCGTCGAGTTGCACGCATACCCTTGATCGCCCTCGCGAAACCCTCACACTCTACCCTAGGCTACTCTGCCCTTCCGAGTTGTGCGGTGAAGCCAATTCTTACCGCAAGACCGCACGAAGTTGCTTGGCGACTATAGAATCCTCACCGGGCTCCAGCGTCATGGGGCTGATCAGGATTCCAGCGTCGTTGAGCCGCACGTCGACGGCGGGTTCGCCTTGGCGCAAGGCGCGCGCAACGTCGGCGGCCCGCTCCGGTCCTGCACCCGGGAAGCTGATCTGCGCATGCGGCACGATATCCCAACTCGCGCCTTCATCTTTGCGCAGCACTCCTCCGGTCACACCATCCAGGCCTGCCACTGCCGCCGCCACCGTGCGCATCTGCTGCTCCCAACCGTCGAGTTCCACCGCCTCGTCTTGCGCCAGGTAGAGCTCCACCGCCGTGAGTAAGCCCATAATTTCTTCCTTGCCCACCTTCATCCCTCTACCCACCGCGCTCTGCGGACTGCCGTTCAACCGCGCCGCCTCCACCAGTTCCGGCTTACCCAACACCAGCCCCGTCGCCTGCGGGCCGCGAATGCCCTTGCCGCCACTGAAGACGACCAGATCGGCGCCTAACCCCACGATTTCCTTGAGGTTTGCGCGCGGCGGGAGTTGCGCCGCCGCATCAACCATCACAGGCACGCCTCGTTCATGGGCGCCCGCGATCACCTCGATAAGCTGCGCCTTGGACTGCTTGCCGAGAAAGTGCACCATTGCCGCCGTACGTTCCGTGATGCTGCCCACAAGGTCTTGCGCGGTCACCCGCTCCTTGGTGCCCGCCGGGGCCAGCTTGCCGCCAACGACTCTGATGCCCTGATGAATGTAGGTATGTTCGTCCACGTAGCTGATCACGAAATCGTTTTTGCCGCCGGGAACTTCCGGTAGCGCGCGGATGCGGTCGATGTCAGTACCCGTCAAGCAAGCAGCGGCAGCGACTTGCATGCCGCTGGCGGCGCCGCACGAAATGAATGCCGCCGGCACGCCGATCATCTCTGCCAACCACCTGCCCGCCTTTTCGTGGAGTTCGTCTAGGCCCACGAAGGTGCGGGCAGCCTGCGCCATCGCCTCCACCACCGGCGTGGGCATGAGACTGCCGCCCAACGTCGTGACCGTGCCGCTGGCGTTTATGAACGTGCCGACCTTCAGGTCTGCATAGGTAATCATGTCTTGCTCCTTTTGCTGTGGGCGGTTTCTGCGCGACAGCGACGCTCGGCGGGCCCGATCGACCGTCTGCCTATATATCTATTTCTTCTCGATGCGCATTGCTGTCGTGTTCAGTATAGCAATGCGCACAAGAAGTCAACACATGAGTGACCGCAGGGCCGCCACTCGCAAGAGTCCCCGTGGCCGAGGGGACCAAAGCTACGGCTAACTAGCTGCTCTCCCGCTCGCCAGCACATCTACTAAACCCACGCCCACACCTCCTCCGGTAGCGTAGGTTTGTAACCTGCGCCCGCTCCTACCCCGGTAGCACACGTTTGTAACCTGTGCCTACATCCTGCTGTGGTAGCTCAGGTTTGCAACCCGCGCCCGCTCCTTCTCCGGTAGCTCAGGTTTGTAACCTGCGCCCGCACCTACCCCGGTAGCACACGTTTGTAACCTGCGCCTACGCCCTCCCCGGTAGCTCAGGTTTGTAACCCGCGCCTCTTTTGCCCACGCCAAACCAACCCACTGCCACCCCCACGTAATTGCGGCCACGGACGGAGTGTGAACACACGAAGCCCTGCGGACTGCTTCTTTCGCCGATGCCCCATCATCCCGGGCATCGGGGCACGCTATGCTATACTCTGCGTATTCGTGGGCGGGGCTGGGGTATAGCTGTGTTGCCTCTTACACGTGCAATACGCACCACAAAGGTTAAAGTGGGGCGCGTGGGTGGGTTCCACCGTCCACGCAATTGCGGCGAGCGGACGACAAGGCTGGCACCTCATTGGGCTATTGGCACGATAGAGCGGCGTTACAAAGTCTTGCGAAAGCACGGTAGGGGATGGCAGGCGTGTACACGGACGCATTCCTAAGCAAATTCGATCCGCTGGGCCGCATCCTGTTTGCCGATGACTTTGATAACGGCATGTGCGGCTGGAGCGAGTTGATTGGCAATTACGAGGGGAGTCTGGATACCATACTCCCGCCCTTCCGCGACCACCGTCCGCCCATGCTGAGCAGCGCCACTATGTGGGATACCGGCACTGCGGGCGCGCTCTCCGGCACCTACTCGCTCAAGCTCGCCACCCGCGCCCGCACGGGTCATATGGCGGTAGCGATCAAGCGCGCGACGTGGCGCAAGCGCGGCCGCATTCAGATGGAATGCTACTTTGCGCTTAAACCGGAACCGAGCACCCTTACGCTGGGCGACCTGGACGTCGGCGGTTTTGGCGTGCTCTTCGATCTGCAGGACGACAACCAGCGCGCCATGCCCCACCTGCGCTACTGCAATACGGTTGAAGGCACGCCCCGCTACCAATGGCAATACCGCGACGAGTTGCCGCAGCGGCACGTTGTGGGCGCGAGCGGCGAGATTCAGTCTTTCTATCACCTGGACCCACGCGGCTGGAAGGATATTCCCCACGCGCAGCAGCGGCTTTGCTACAACGAGTTGCCCACCAAAATCAACTGGCACTATCTGCGGTTTACGTGCGACCTACATACCATGAACTACGCTGAATTGCAGTGCAACGACCACACGTTTGCCTTGGCTGATCTGTCTCCCATTCGCGCCCCAAATGACGCCGATCTCTGGTGCATGCTGAATACCGCCTTCTTCGTGGAAACTGCCACGGACCGACGGGCGTTTCTCTACCTGGATTCGGTCGTGCTTTCGCTGGAGGAGTAAAAGCAGACCCTATGAATTTCGGCCATGTGAAAGGTGTAAATTGCAGAGAATACGTAGTGCGGGGGCTTGTCCCCCGCCTCCGGTTGCCCGTCCCATATCCGAAGTACGGGGCAGACATTGCTTCAGGATGACGGCTGCGGGCGCAGGTTGCAAACCTGCGCTACCGGCGCGGAACCGCCTGAAACTTCCTTTCTCATGATCTTTGCCAGAATTCCTACCTAGCCACGCAAGGAAGAACGCATGGCGCAGAGTTGCCAACTCGTTATACAGATAGATTCCCGCTTGCGCGGGAATGACGAAACCCGGCGCTGGCTGTTTGCAGGCCGTAGGGGCACGACATGTCGTGCCCCCACGACGGTGATTTCAGTGTTAGGGGGTTAGCAGCAGATGCCACGGCAGGTCTATACCGCTGTTGTAGAACGAAACGTAACGTGGGCAGGCGCTTTTGCCACCGAGCCCTATGAGGCCGGCTGGGCGTCTGAGGCGCTCATCTTTGTCCGCGTTCTCAAAGGTGACGTGACGCAACAGAACGCGGCGGTACAGATTTCACCCGATGGCATCCATTGGCTCGACGAAGGCACGCAGGTTCCCCTACCGGAGCACCCTGACGGCCTCACGTCAGTCCGCGTGACGCATTTCGGCAACTGGCTCCGGCTGGCGGGCGAGCTGCCGCCGGGCCAAACCTGCACGGTGTTAGTCTACTTTGTGTTGAAAGATTAGGGGAAATACTGGATGAGTGCATCATCCAGAGGGCGGTTCCGAAGATTGGTCAAGTAGTCTATCCAGAATCCTGCTGATCAAGAGAGAAATGACTGCGAACAAAGTAGTCAGGCCAGTCAAGATTACGCCTGCCGGAGTGTAACCGAATACTATAAGAAGTATGCTGGCTACAATTCCTACCAAAGTGATTGGATGGCGCGCAACAAGGTCGACCCAAGACTCGTCTAGACTCCCCTTCTACCACCTTTCTTTCAATTTCCATGCGGTGACTGCCCTGCATTTCGACCATTGTGATCAATCTGTCAGCAAAGCCCGGAACAATGTCTTCGAACTCTCTAAGTGATCTTGGTGAAGGGAGAGGGCCGCTCCAAGAAGAGGCACTAGTAATGATTTCCGCATCTTCTTCCTCCTCTCTAGGAATAACCTCGCTTTCTTGTTTGGTAGATAGTTGGCTGTCCTCTTCCTCACTCAAGCGTCAGGCTCCTTGGTGCATCCTATAGTTCTCGATAACTTTTCGCATATCATTACCAATTGCAATCCAATCTCCTCGGATAGCAGCCTCATCGGCATCAGAGTTATCTGAAATCCTTATCTTCACCAATCCATTTGAAAAACGCACTTTGTGTCGGATTGGATAATTGGAAATGTGCATTCTCGCCTTGCTTGGGCGCAATGCTCTAAACAGACTTCGAATTACTGGTAGTTTTCCCATGGCTATAGTGGGACCAGGATCGCTAACCCCATTCCTCTCTACTCATTTTACACTGTAACTACATTCTAAAGACGCTAGCGCAACAGACCTATTGCATAGCATTGTACAGCTTTCATCTGACAGTTTGATGAATGAATGTATTCCTAAGACTTCGCTCTACTCTTGGAGACACCAAAGAACTGGCAACCTCGCCGCGAAAATCGGTCCGCTGACTATGGTTAGCCCTCTAGGCCCGTGGCCACATGCTGCACAGCACTACGTGCCGTTATACTCCTCCGTCTGCGCCAGGCTGCGGAGTTGGGTGAGGTAGTCGTCCTTGGTTAGGGGCGGTTGGGTCTCTTCCATCACCCGCTGCGCCGTCTCCGCGCCGTTCGACAGCAGATCGATAGCCGTCTGCGCCATGAGTTTCGCCGGCATGATAATGGCGTGGTTGGGGTCACTGAGCAAGAAGTCATTGCCGTGGCCGGTGCCTGTCGCTCCGCCCGCTGCCGGATGGATCGCCCGCACCACGTGCATCACGTCGCCCATGTCGGTAGAGCCGGTGCCGTGGTCGCGTGTGGAGATACTCTCTTCACCCACGAGCGCCGCCGCGTTCTCCCGGTAGAGGTCGGCCAGCGGCGTATGGTGAATCATGGGGAAGTAGCCGGGAAACGTCTCGATGTGCACGGTCGCGCCGGTAGCCAGCGCACCTGCCTTAAGGGCGCGTTGCACCTTTTCGTTCGCCTCCAGCATCGCTTCCATGGTCTTGCCGCGCACCTTGCCCTCCATTTGCACAAGCGCGGGTATGACGTTGTTCACCTCGCCGCCCCGCTTGATGATAAAGTGCGCGCGCACGGTGTCCTCTTCGCGGAAAGTCTCACGCTGAAATTGAATTGCCGTAAACGCCAGGGTCGCGGCATTCAGGGCGTTGATGCCCTTATGGGGCGCGCCGGCCGCATGCGCGGCGCGGCCATGGTAGGTGACGTGCTTGGCCACGGTGCCGTTGCTCGTGCCCGTCATGCAGACGATGCCGTCCTCGGCGTTGCTGCTGGTATGCACCATCATGGCAAAGTCCACGTCATCGAACGCGCCCAGGCGGATGAACTCCGGCTTGCCGCCTAGGAACTCGATTGTGCCTTGGTCGCGCAACGATTGCCGAAAGCCCACCTCCACGTACTCCTCCGCCGGCACAGCTATAAAGACAAGCTTGCCGCAAAGGTTGTTCAAAACCCCGGACTGGGCAAAGCCCATAGCGGCGCCAAGCATAGAAGCAATCTGGTTGTTGTGGCCGCAGGCATGCGCGGCGCCTGTTTCCGGATGGGCGTGGGGATGGTCCGGGACCGGCAGAGCGTCCAGCTCGCCCATGATCGCCACGCTCGGCCCCGGCCGCCCTGTGTCGAGCACAGCCTTCGCTCCCGTTACGGCAATGCCTGTCTCGTGGGGTATGTCGAGCCGCGTCAGCCACTCGTCCACCACCCCTGCCGTCTCAAACTCTTTGTATCCGGTCTCCGGATGACCCAGTATGCGTTCGGCAATGCCGGTGATGGCGTCGAACTGCGAGTCAATCGTCTCGCTCACCGTCTGCTTCAATTGGGCCGGGGTTCTGCCATTCGCGGTAGCCATTATTTCTCTCCTCGTGAAGTCAAAGAAATTATGCGTGGGTTAGCTATCTACTTGCGACACATCCACCCTGCCGCCCGGTTCACCGCTCTCTATCGCCGTAGCGCTACGTGGACGGTAGTGCGCGCAGACCGGATGGATTCCCGCTTGCGCGGGAATGACGGGTTTTCTCGGCGACTCTTGGGTCCAGTGTCAGTAATCTAACGGCTTTCCGCAATTATATACGTGCCGGCGCCAGGATGCGCGGGATAGTCGATGAGGCGCGGGGCATGATGCCGATGCGCGGCCGGCCATCAGTCTCACGCAATGCTTCCGCCAGCGCGTCCGCAATAGTTGGCGCGGGGATCAAATGGAGTCTGCGCGCCTGGTCCGGCGCAATGCCGCGGGAAACAAGATAGGTCTGCGCTTTGCGCAAGCTGCGCGCGAAGAGAAACGCCTTGTGCGCGCCCATACGAAAGCCCTCCTGCTCAAACCGCGTTACCACTTCCTGCGGCGACCTGGCGGCGGCCATCCACGCCTCGTAGAGAGCATCGCCGGCCCCTTCACGGCACTCCGCCACCAAAATAACACTGCCGCCCGGGCACACCAATTCACAGGCATGCGCGAGCGCCTTTTGCGCTTGATAGAGGTTGATGTCCTTGGGATAGCCGCCGGGAGACGCAATGACGACGTCCATGGGCTGGGGCACTGCCGTTTCGCAAACTTCCCGCACCAACGGGACTGCAGCCGCGAGCACGTCGTGGGGATCCCCCGCAAAGACCCGCACCACCTCGTTCGCCGCGTTGAGCACGACGTTTACTACGAGGTCTATCGGCAGGAAGTCGGTGAGTTCGTCGATATCCCCGCGCACCGGATTGCCGTCAAAGACCCCCAGCCTCGCTCCCGGATCGTTGAGCATGGAGTGGTTCGCGGTGATGGTCTCGCCGCCGCCCAGGGCGATGAAGGCGCCTTTGCAACCACCGGTGTAGCCGACGAACTGGTGCGGATCGATCATGCCGACAATGATGCGCATATCCGCCTCGGCAAAGGTCCTATTGATGACGACCGGCGTGCCTCGGCTCGTTGTCCCCAGGCGAACAAGCTGGGTCGGATCGTCGTACACGTGAGAGAACACGCGGTAGCCTTGGGCGATTTCAGCGCCAACGAGATCGGGGTATTCATCCCGCGTCGCCGCGCGGTGATTGCCGGTGCCCACGATAATTGAAATGTCTTCCGCCGCAACGCCCCGCGTGTGCAGCGCGGCAAGCAACGGCGGCAGAATGAGGTGATTCGGCACCGGGCGTGTGGCATCGCTGATGGCAATGGCGGTTTCCCCCGGCTGTTGCAGCAACCCTTGCGCTAAGGCGGCGGCAACCGCCGCTGCCACTGCCGCCACCGGCTCCGCCACGCCGGGAACCGCGCGCGGCTCGATCACCGTCACGTTCGCCGTCTCAGGCAGGGCAAACGTAACGGTACCCGCGCCAAACTTGACCGCATAGTTTGCTGAGGGCATTTCAATCTACGAGATTAGTACAATTAGACTTGATTGCTTCACAGGGCTGCGTTTTGTGTCATTCCGAGCGCAGCGAGGAATCTAGGAAACCTCGCACTCTAGATTCTTCGTCGCTGCGCTCCTCAGAATGACAGATTGATGAACTGCATCGGGCGTCAGTACATGCGGTGTTTCGCATATCCGTACGGCGAAAGTCCAATTCTACTAATCCCGTCAATCTACACCTTGCGCATGGCATCAGTGTCGCTCGCAGGCCGGAATGTTCCGCGCCACCTGGGCCAGCCTGCGCTATCCTCATTCATGCGCTTGCCTAGCATCAGAACGGATAGCACATGCTCCCGCACTGTGAGAAGGAGTCTGGGCGAAGGCAAACCGCAAGCAGTATCTTAAAGAGCGCCGTTCTCGCCAATTCGGGCAAAGGCCAATGTGTGGATGGCGACGGCCATCCGGCTGCGTCAAACCCCGCGTAGGAGCGCCGAATGTAACCTCTACGGCCACGTGCCCGCCAGGGCGCGCTTCAGCGTGTCGCCGCGCATACCGCAGCGCAGCGCCTCCAGGGCCAGGATATCCTCCGGTGGAATGTTACCCAGGTTGACGTTCGGTCCGAACTCGAGGATGAGCCATTGCTGCTGGTTCTTGATCGGCGCTTCCCAGATGAGGTCTTCCACGTTGTTGATGCCGCCCAGAATTTCCTGCACCATATCGGTCTGCACGTCACCGCTGGCGTCAAAAATACCGACACCGTGACCGGACTCCCGCGCCTCGACAATCACCTTGTCCGCGCCCTGCGCGAGATCGCTCGCAATCTGTTCGTGCATGGTGGTCGTGGCGATCGCATCCTTGGGGTCTTTCTTCCCCACTTCGGTGAGCACCTTGAAGCCGGCATCCTTAGCGAGCTTGACAATGTCGTTGCGCGTAGCGGCATCCATTTCGATAGTCCCGTCAGAGACCTCGATGGTGTTGAAGCCCAGCTCTTTGGCACGCACAACGTAGTCGGCCACCTTGCCTTGGGCAACCGCGGCCTCCAGAAACGTGCCGCCGGGGTAGATATCCACTCCGGCCGCCTGCACGAGCGCAATCTTCTCCCGCAACACGTCTTCCTCATAGAACGCCGAGGTGCCGAACGTGAGTTTGAGCGAGTCTATGACATGGTGCGCCATGCGCATGAGATCGGTGGTGGCGTGCAAGCCAAGCCCCTTGTCGAGCACCATGGTATAGCCGGTCGCCCGCGGCTTACTGTTGACGCGCGTCCGCACCGGCGGATCGACAATTCCTTCCCAAGCTTGCGGCATTCGTTGCTTTCTCCTTAGTGTTTAGGCCATTCGTTCACGAGGTCGTATTGCTCCGGTCCAGCATCCCTCCATTTCGGATCGTACTGAACGTGGAGGATGCGGCACAGCTACCAGCGACACGACACATACCAGCCAATCTCTGATGGGCGAAGCGGCCGGGGAAACAGGGGTAATTCTCCTAGAGGACACGTGCACACTCTAGATTCCTCGCTTCGTTCCGTATGACATTCACATTCAATGCACTGCAATCACGCCGCTGTGTCTAGAGTGCCTCCATACAGTTGTGCGTCCCGGCCAGGATGTCTTTCGCCCGCATAATCAAGTTGGTATGATCGTGCGCCAAGCGGGTCATGCCGTCCAGTCGTTTGGCCGCAATGTCAGGCGCGTCGGCGCCAACAATAGGAATGCGATCGTAGAGCAGCGCCGACCCGCCAATCTTCTCGGAAGCGTTGTCAAACAGCAGCTTCACCAGTTTGGGGCCTGGTTTCACGTCGGAGACTACGGCAGTCTCGCGCCCCGATTCGATCTTAGGGAAGAGCAGCGAGAGACTGGGGTTGACCAACTCGTCGGCCGCCGGCGCTACCGCCGCCAAGTCTACGGCCAGTTTATGCGCCCACACGTTTGCCACGTCCGGCAAGTCGAGCCCTAGCTGCGCCGCGACATCCGGGAAGTCAAACACGAAGTTGCCCTGGCGGATGTTGTCTACCAGCGATCCTTTATGGATGACCACGTCGCCGCCACGAAACTCTAAGTGAGTCATCTCCGTGCTGAAGACCTGGTAGCCGCGCCGCAACCCTTCCAGCAAGAACACCGTCTTGCCTGCGCCCGCGCCCCCGACCACGAGCATAAGCTCGTGCCGCTCAGGCAAATACATGGCGGAGGCATGAAAACTAAAGATCCCGTGGCAACGCTCCAAGACCGCCAGCGCAAAGCGGAAGAAGACACCAATGTTACCGAAGAGCGAACAGCGCCGGTCCGAGCACGCTTGCTCCAATCGGGTAAAGTCCCCTACGGCGAAGACCTCGTGCGCGCCGATGCTCACGGATGGCTGCGCCGCAGGTAGATCCAGGATGTACATGCGCGCGTCCAGCGGCTCCACGTAGGGAATTTCCGGCACGGCGCGCACATTCGTTACAAGCGATTGAATGACGGAACGGCTCTCGAAGAACTCCGGGTTGCTGATAAGCTGCCGATTGTTGGAAATCAGGCCGAAGCGACCCTTAAGAATGCGGACCGCGCGTCGGGACACATCTTCTCGCCCACATGCTTCCTCCAAGAGGGAGCGTGGAGAATCGGCGTGCTCTTCGGCAATGCTCAAGGCATTTCCTCAAGACTCTAGTAGCGGAGTAGACAAAGGCGCGTGCGCTGCTTCACTCTAGCATGGCGATACTGCACATTCAAGGAGACTTCGCCTTGGCCGCTGGTTCCAGGGTAGCGTCTGCAAGCGGGAAATACAGCAAAGATTCCGCACTGAAATGGATGCGATAGTGATCCCACAACGAGACCTTTGCAATACCCCTTCCCCCTTGCTGGAGAGCTTTGCGTAACTTCAGCCAGCGGCGCAAGTATTACTCCCTCTCCCGGCGGGAGAGGGCCGGGGTGAGGGGATAACTGCTTGTACTGTCCTTATCTACCTCTAAGACCTATACGAAAGTGTGCAGAATCGGTGAAAATGGCCCGGATTGCGGGGATTCCCCCTTACCCTAACCCTCTCCCGGCGGGAGAGGGGACTTTCTCACTCCGGCAAGGGTTATGCAAAGGTCTCCTTGATGGGGGAAGGGCGGGATGGGGGTGAATAACGTCCTCACGGCAAGCAATCCCTAACCACTCTCACCCCTCTGGATTCCGGCTTTCGCCGGAATGACGGCGTTCTGTAAAGGTCTCCTCAGGGAGAGGGCGTACCTTCTTCTCCCTGGGCCGGAGTTATGTAAAGGTCTCCTACAACGGAGAACTGAGCCTATCACCGGCGGTCGCAAACAAGGCCAAGCAGTCTCTTTCGCGGTACGCGCGCTCCTGTTTACCCTGAGTCATCGACTTCTGCGGCGCTTAGCGACTCCGGTAATGAAGCTGTCAGCAATGCGGCCGAACTTCAGCGTCCGCGCAGCGCACCCACATTCCATCGCAAGGGATGTCATTGTGCTAAGCCTCCGTACTCCTTTAGTGATTTCGATAGCTTGCTCCGACGTGAATGTACTTGCAAAACCTACAGAAGATGGTAAAGTAGATGAGGTATGAATATAGGCCTGGTATGGCGTCGGTGCTAGCTTGAACGCGAAGAGGGTGTATCTGCGGTCTCGTCTTCGTGGGTCGCAGTGTTGCGATGTTTCGTAAAAGGATAGTGTCCGCTTACCTTTCCAGGCGTGGTATAGGAAAGGAGTGTTTTTACCGCAGACCAACAGCTAGCGCATCGCTGGGAGCGTCTCACAGCTACGTGAAAAAGTGTGGCAGTCATTCTCTCCGAAGTGCAGCGCACCAGCAACGCCGTGCAGGATACCGGGTGCAATAGTGCATCATGTTTTTGTTTTTATTGTGAGATTGAGTCTGCTGGCCGGCGGCGTCAGGCGGCAGGCTGAGAAAAGGAATCGACTGTGAATATCTATGTAGGGAATCTTCCCTATACGACGAATGATGAGGAATTGCGAGAGTTGTTTGCTGAGTTTGGCGAGGTAGCTTCCGCTTCCGTCATTATGGACCGTGATACGGGCCGCTCACGAGGCTTCGGCTTTGTCGAGATGTCGTCCCAGGCTGAAGCCGAAGCGGCAATTAGCGCCCTCAATCAGAAGGATCTCGGTGGCCGCGCGCTCAACGTCAACCAAGCACGCCCCCGTGGCGAGCGACGGCCGCGCGAATTCAACAACCGACCGCGTTCTTGGTAGTACGGGCAAAGGCTGCCTGGAAACGAGCCCACGCGGTTCGTCTCGAATGCCAACATACTTCAACTAAGTAATAGAAGCTCCGACCTCACGCAGGTATGGTGCTTATGGGGTGCGGGTCCCTGGACCCGCACCCTTGCTTTTTGTCCCGATACTGCCGGTCGCGTCCACTGCCGATCAGCCTCTTGCTTAGAGTGCGCACCCCGCATTCACAAGCTGCCAGGTATACGCTACACCGGCGCCAGCTCTCGGCAGCGACGCAGGTGCGCAATCGCGTTCCGGCGAATCACCGGTTCGGACGCCGCGGTGAGCGAGGTGAGGGCAGGTTCCATGCCGCCCTGGGCAAACGCGCCGGGCACCGGCACGTAGCCTACCTCGCGCGCGGCCCGGCTGAGCACGATGGTATGCGGGAACGGCGACGCTTCCTGAATGGCGAGAACTGTCTCATGAAACATCTCGCCGGGCAGCGCAACAATCGCGAATTTATCACCAAGAGTAACTGCTCGGATGGGATAGGAGATGACAGGATTCTCGTGGAAGCGTTCGTAGAGGTAGCGGCGGTAGCGGGCGCGCGAGTTGCGTAGATCAAATCGCATCGACTCCGGCTCCTCCGCCACCTGCCGCGCCGGTACGGTTGCCTCCATGTAGTGAACACCCAGCTCCGGCGTCTCACTGGGCGCGATCTGCTCGAACACGTAGAGCGCCTGCGCGCCCAGCGCGTTGCCGATGCGGCGGGCCGACTCGGCGCCTTCCGCCTCGACCGGTATCTGTTCGCCGATGCTGCCCTGCGTGAAAACAATGGGAATGCCCGCAACCTTGCGGAAGACTGCGGCGACGTGCTGCGGGTAGTCAGCCGTAATGTGCCCGTACCGGTCATCCGAGCACAGCGCGTGGCAACCGAAATTCACCAGCGCGCCAAGCTGCGCTCCCGCAATTGTGTCAAAGCGGATCACACGCACCGCAGCGTCGCTGTCTTGTTCGGTCCAATCCGTATCAGTCGGGATCTGTGACTTTAGGCCTACCATCTCCACTGCGCCATCCGGTCTGATCCAGCGGCGATTGCGCGTAATGTCCGGCGCATGCCCGACCCCTACGCTGACGTGCACGGGAGTAAGACCTGCAAGCGCCTCGCGAATGCCTGTGGCGATGCGCGCCGCGCACTCCTCCTCAAAATCAGCGATGATGAGGTCCTGGGCAAAGACGATAATGTAGGCGCCGTAGTGCGAGATTGGCGACATGCCCACGTGGGACGGCGAGAAGAGCAGCGAGTTGCTGCCAATGCCGGTGTCCGCCAAATGCGCGCTCACCCGGCCTTCAAATTCGCAGCCCAGCTCAAAAACGTCAATGCCGCCCAGCACCACGGTCTGGCCCCGCTGCCGCAGCACGCAGAGCCGCGCCAGCAGCGGATCGTGCACGGTGAAACTCCGCCGCCTGCGCTTGCCGCGTTCCACGGTCTCTACGGCTGGTGTTATGTCTATTTCCACGAATGCGGCCAACAGTGGCTCAGTCATCCTAAGCTCTTTCAACTCAATGTATCTGGCGTCCAACTGCGAGAGCAGATCGCTTGCGAATCGTCACTTACTGCACCGGAAAGCTCAGCCAAGCGAGGCATTAGCGTTCCCGGCTAATTGCGCATTGAACTGCGATCGCATCCCCGAACTCTACGTACGGCTGCCATTTAGCCTATCACCCAATTGACCTGCACTCAACACGTGCCCAATTGGATCCGAGAAACTCCAACAGCGTCTCCAATGTGACATCGTTCGGTGCCTATGCAGTCCTATAAGCGCTGCCCACCGCCGTTCGTGCAAAGCCTGGCTGTCCTGAGCTTGCCAAAGGTTCGAACCAGGATCGGCGGAGCGCATAGGCCGCCGGTCTCGCCAGTGCCGCGATTCGCGCCACGACGGGAGAAGCACGTCAAAAGCGGCGCACTGGCGCGTCTTGGAAAGAACTCCGCACTGCCTACCTAAGTGTCGGCTGCAAGACTTCTGTGCAAGCATATGCAGACTCACTAGTCTTTTGCCGTGGACACGAGTAGGCTAGAGAGGAACTTAGCGCAGCGCAGCGAAAGGATGCCGCTTTGCCAAAGGACTTCCTGAATCGCTTACGCCAGGGACCCGTGCTTGGCGACGGCGGCTACTTCCTTGAGCTTGAACGCCGCTGCCTGGGCAGCTACAAGCACGGCGTGCCCTTGGCCGTGCTCGACCATCCCGACGGCGTCTTGGAACTCCATCGCGAATTCGCCCGGGCGGGCGCCGAGGTCTTGCAAGCCGTGGCGTGGGGCCTGGGCAGGATAGACCGGGAAGAGGAGTTGCACCGCACGGCAGTAGCGTTGGCGCGTGAAGCCGCCGGGCCGGACCGCTACGTGGCCGGTACCCTCAGTCCGTATTTCGGCAAGCGCCGCCCGCAACTCAGCGCCGCCGACCGCCAGGAGGTTGCCGCCTTCTTTGATAGGCGCGTCGGTCAGCAGGTAGCAGCGGGCGTTGATCTCTTCATCGTCGAGACGTTCCACACCGTGGCAGAGGCGAGCATTGCTATCCCCTTCGTCAAACAGGCCGGCATCCCCGCGGTTGTCACACTGACGTATCAAGAAAATGACTTCACGCGCGACGGCCTCTCACCGGCAGATGGAGCGCAGCAACTCGTAGACAATGGCGCCGACGTGGTGGGCATCAATTGCCATCGCCCGCCTCAAAGCCTCTTGCCGCTGGCGCGAACGGTACGCAAGGCCGTGGACGTGCCGGTTTGCGTGCAACCGACCGCCTACGAGTTGGAACCGGGTGCAGTGTATAACCGCGAGATCGTCGTGCCGGGCCTCTGGACAACGGTGGAGCCGCGCGTGCTATCCCGCTTTGCGGTGGCGGAGTACGCCAAGGAAGCCGAGAGCATCGGCATCGACTTCATCGGCGCCTGCTGCGGCATGCTCCCCTACCACATCCGCGCCATGGCCGACGCGCTCGGCAAACCTAGCACGCTCCCCGACAGGGCTCGCGCATATAGCCTCGGCAATGAGTGATTAGAAGCAATTGCGGGCGCGTTGCGGGGCGCATATACCACTCGGCGGCAGGAGGCAACCCCCCTCTTGAGGATCAGCGAATTCGACATCTTCCGGCTGCTGCGGGCGACCAAGCATGCCCTCAGAGGGTTTGGCGATGCGTTCCGCAGCCAGGTTTCCATCCGGCAGGAAGTGCTCATACTCCTGGTCATGAGTCCGGTTGCTCTCTGGTTGGGGGAGAACGGTGTCGAGCGCGCGCTGATGATTGGCGCGCTGTTCCTCATACTCATCACCGAACTCTTGAACGCCGCGATCGAGGCGACCGTCGACCGCATCGGTGCCGAGCGCCACGAACTCTCCCGCAAAGCGAAGGATATGGCCGCGGCGGCAGTGCTAGTGTCGTTAATTACTGCGGGCATTGTCTGGCTGCTCATACTGCTCGATTGAGCAAGACGGCAGCTTCCGCCAGCATTTGCGAAACACTTGTAACCGGCCTAACCTCAGTAGTCCAGCACGACGGCCAGCGCCTCATCGGGATGCTCGATGAGGAGGTCAACCGCCTTGGGCGCATCGGCAAAGGGGAAGCGGTGCGTCAGCAAGGGACCGACGCGCACCTGGCCGCTCGCCTGCATTTGCAGCAACGCGTAGAGATTGCGCTCTTGATCCCACTGCACGAAGCGGTTGGGGTAATCGGTGCGGGCGTGGAGGTAGTCCTGGTCGCGGCTGCCCGGCCCGCGGCCGAACACCCAGCGAATGTCGATCTCCTTGGTATGTGGATTTGCATCGGGATGCCCAACCGTGAAATCCGGCACGAGACCGCCAATCATCATTACACGCCCGCTGGGCCGCACCAAGCGGATACCTAAGCGCCCCGGCGCCGGCCCGCCGCCCGCGGCCACAAACGAGGCGTCCACGCCGAGGCCGCAGGTATAGTCCGCCACCGCCGCCGCGAGCGCATTCGCATCGCCCTGCAAGGTCAAGGCAATGCCCAGCTCCTGCGCCTGTTGCAAGCGAAAAGGAATGAGGTCGATGCCCAGGGCGCGGCCGCCCATCATCTGCACCATTTGCGCAATCATCTGGCCCACCAGCCCCATGCCTATCACGGCGGCGGTCTCTCCCGGCAGCAACTGCGCGCGGCGAATGGCGTGCAGCGCGGTGAGACCAATGTTCGCGGTGGCGGCTTCCGCCGTATCCAAGGCGTCCGGGATCTTGGCGAAATTGTGCCGTGTCAGAAAGGCGCGTTCTGCGTGGGGCGCAAAGCCGCCGCCCACCGCCACCACCCGGTCGCCCGGCGCGTAGTGCGACTGCAGGTCCGGTGTGACTTCCACTACGCGGCCCGCCGACTGATAGCTCATGGGGCGTTCGCTCAACGCGCCGGGGTCGCTACCCTCTTGCACGGCCCGGCGGGTGCGGCTCAGGTTGCCAACTTCCGATCCGGTGCCGAGCACCGAGGTAACGGTCTCGATCAGGACTCCGGTTTCTCCAAGCTCAGGGTCCGGCGCCTCTTTGAGGTAGGTTTCTCCCCGGTTATTCGCATACAGTGCGCGCATATGATCTCCTTCTCGCCAAGTAACTTGACTTAGCCGTAGTCTTTACCTTGTTTTTCTATATACTTCTCATGAATTGAGGATTCGATTTTAGCCGACACAGGCCTGACCTTACTATCGGGACTTTGCTCCTGTCATTCCTGTAAGTGTTGACTAATTCGTTGACAGAAATTCCTGTCCGCCCGACCGCAATTACCGTGCATGTCATTCCGAGCGCAGCGTCGAACCCTGTTCGCGGAATCTAGAGTCCATGCGCATGCAACTCTATAGGTCGACTATCTTAGATTCCTCACTGCGCTCCGTTCGGAATGACATGTGAACGAGTCATGCACGGTACCGCGTTGCCTTGCTCCTTCTACCAAATCCGTCATCGAATTAGCTAACACTTACTGGAATGACATGCTTTCAAGTCAGACAGGGCGCTGCGCCGTGCACAAATCTACAGTATGCCCCTAATCGGCGCCGCTTCAGTCCAAACCCAGTGGTCGCATAGCGAATTCCTGTCCACCTATTGCGGCTTCGTCTAAGACGCCGGCCACCGCCACCTTGCCTGGCGGCGCAGACCGGCATCCCACGCCGCCGTGAATTCTGCACGTTTCTCCTCAGAGAGGTAGGAATAGCCGGGTGTGGGCATGCCGGGGATTTGGACTAGCGGAGGTGTCTCGGCTTCCCATTCGTCAAGTCTGGCCGCCATCTCCCTAAGAATCGAGCTGTGCGCAGGATCATCGGCCAGGTTATGCATCTCCTCTGGGTCCATTGCCATGTCAAAGAGTTCCCACCGCATGCGGAAGTCTGCGCCGTAATCGATCAGCTTATACTCCGGCGTGCGCAGCATGCGCTGGGTGCCGAGCATGTATGCTTCCTGGCGCGTATACGGCACGCCGAGCATCCATGAGAACGCTTCATTGGGCCAACCGGCGCTGTTGCCGGCGCACAAGGGCGCGAGGCTCTTGCCCTGCACGCCTTGCGGAACCGGCAGGCCGCAGAGGTCGAGCACGGTCGGCACGATGTCCACGTGCCCGGTCACTTCGTCCACCACGCGCCCCGGGGTCAATGCCGGATAGACGGACTCAGGCGCCTGCACAATCAGCGGCACGTGGGTCGCGCCTTCGTACATCACCTGCTTGTACATGCGGCCGTGGTCGCCCATCATGTCGCCGTGATCGGAGAGGAAGAGGATGATCGTATTGTCAGTCAGGCCGCGCTTGTCAAGTTCAGCCAGGACAATGCCAACATCATCATCCACGTGCGTCGTCGCCGCATAGTAGATTGCCGTAATTTCGCGCAGCATCTCCGGATCGTCGATCAGGTGGGCGACTTCCTGCGAACCGCGGGCATCCTGGCGCAGCTTGCTAATCTCCGGCGGAATTTCCGGCAGCGAGATCGACTCTCGATCATACATCGAGTAGTAGGGCTCCGGTTCGACAAAGGGCGAGTGGGGGTCATGGTAGCTGGCAAAGAGGAACCACGGCTTGCCGCTCCGCTCCAGCACGTCGAGGGCCGCGAGCGTCTGCCGCGTAATCCAGCTTGTGTCGTTGTCTGCCGGAGGGTCGGCGAACAACCCCACGCCGCCACCGTGCGGATCGCCCGGCCACCGGCAGGTGCCTTCCTCGATCCTGTCGCGCTTCCACGCGCCGTGCTTCCCCTTCATGTACGCTTCGTAGCCGCGTTCCGGTGTCGGACCCTCGGCGCGAAAGGTGCGAAAGTCGTCGAAGCCAAACGCGTCCTCCACCGGATCGAAATGCAACTTGCCGGCAATTGCCGTCGCGTAGCCGTAGTGCTGCATTATCGACGGCAAGAAGATCTCGCCATCCCGCGTGGGGAGGCCGTTCCACCAGCCGTCATGGACGTCGACGTGGCGGCCGTTGAACACCGAGTAGCGCGCCGGCGTGCAAATCGGCGCCGCGCTATAGAAGTTCGCAAAGCGCACGCCGCGCGCGGCCATGGCGTCGAGCACCGGCGTCTTGCAGATCGGATGTCCCGCGCAACTGAGCAGGTCCCAGCGCATCTGGTCCGTCATGATAATGAGCACGTTGGGCGGCCTGGTCGCAGACCGACGCTCTTGCACAGGAGAAGTCCCTCCGCCTTCACCGTTGCCGGTTTGCTCGCTCACTTCCAGACTCCTTAGCGGGTTGTATGTGTATTCACAATCGAGATCCGCAGCGAACTACGAGTAACTGCAAATCAACAGCAGGTTGCACACAGTCAGAATCCAATCCCAATCACTGCGTCTCGTCTTCCTGTCAGCCTACTGCGGCCAGCGCCTTGCCGCCGACCGGCGCATATTCGCCTCCCAAGCCGCGTGCATTGCCGCTCGCCGTTCCGCAGCGACGTACGAGTAGCTCGGCGTCGGCATACCGGGCACTCTTACTGGTGCGGGCGTATCAGCCTGCCACTCATCGAGCCGGGCCGCCAGCGCGCTCAGCACGGAACTGTGCGCAGGGTCGTCAGCCAGATTGTGCATCTCTGCAGGGTCGCGGGCCATGTCAAAGAGCTCCCACTGCGTGCGGAAGTCCGCGCCGTAATCTATCAATTTGTGCTCAGGCGTGCGCAGCATGCGTTTCTTGCCGACCATATACGCTTCCTGGCGCACGAACGGCGCGGCCCGCACCGCTGAGAACGCCTCATTGGGCCAACCGGATCCGTTGCCGGCACACAGGGGCACGAGGCTCTTGCCCTGCACGCCCTGTGGGATGGGTATACCGCAGAGATCGAGCACGGTCGGCAGCATGTCCACCTGGCCGGTGATCTCGTCAACCACACGACCCGAAGTTAGTGCCGGGTGAATAGCCTCCGGGACCTGCACGATGAGCGGCACGTGCGCCGCGCCTTCGTACATTACCTGTTTATTCATGCGACCGCGATCGCCCATCATGTCGCCATGGTCGGAGAGGAAGAGCACGATTGTGTTGTCCGCCAGGCCGCGTGCCTCAAGGGCAGCCAGGAGGATGCCGATATCGTGGTCCACGTGCGTCGTTGACGCGTAGTAGATTGCCGTAACCGCCTGCACTACTGCCGGATCGTCGATTACGTGGGCCCGCTCTTGTGTGCCGCGCGCGTCCCGGCGCAGCCTGCGAATTTCGGGCGGAATCGGACGCAGCGGGATGGATTCCCGATCGTACATTGAGAAGTACGGTTCCGGTTCGACGAAGGGCGAGTGAGGATCGTGGTAGCTGGCAAAGAGGAACCACGGCTTGCCGCTCTGCTCAAGCCCATCGAGGGCTTCAAGGGTCTGGGACGTAATCCAACTCGTATCGTAATCTTCCGGCGGATCGGCGAAACGCCCCACGCCTTTGCCCCCCGTACCTGCTGCGATCCTATCGCGCGTGTACGCGCCGTACTTCCTTGTCATATAGGCGTCGTAGCCTCTTTCCGGCGTCGGACCCTCGGCGCGAAACGAACGAAAGTCGTCAAAGCCGAACGATTCTTCCCGAGGCGCGAAGTGCAGTTTGCCGGCGATTGCGGTTGCGTAGCCGTAGTGCTTCAGGATAGATGGCAGAAAAATCTCGCCATCCTGGGTGGGCCAGCCGTTGCTCCAGCCGTTATGGACGTGGACGTGCCGCCCACTAAAGATCGAGTAGCGGGCGGGGGTACACGTCGGGGCCGCGGTGTAGAAGTTCGCAAAGCGCACCCCGCGCGCCGCCATGCCGTCGAGCACGGGAGTTTTGCAAATCGGATGGCCCGCGCAACTCAGCACGTCCCAGCGCATCTGGTCGGCCATGATGAAGAGCACGTTCGGCCGTTCTTGCGCATCGGTATTGCTACCGTTACTCCCGTTGCCGACTTGCTTGCTCATGACGAGACTCCTTGCTGAGTTGCAGAGCAATGCTCGCTCAACGGCCGCTGATTTGAAAGCGGGCAATCGACCTTCTTCACTATCATGACTATAGTGGGTCGGCCTCTGTCATCACTTCGAAAACAGAACGCCGTACTCCGTCTTTCCTGTATGTGCTGGCTAATTCGTCGACAGATTTCGCCATTTGGATGACTTGCCAAGAACTAGAGCACCCATCTCCGTCATTCCCGCGCACGCGGGAATCCATCTTCTCCGCCCACACCCTGGATTCCGGCTTTCGCCGGAATGACGGTCAAGGAGTTACAATCCTTTTCTTACTTTTCTTTGTAGCCTGGATCGGTCACGGTGATAACTAATCTACGGGATAAGATTCTCTTGCCCCAGTCCAAAGAACTCATTGGCGTTGTCGTGGAGCAGCCGGGCGCCAACGATCCGCGCCTGGTCTACGGAATAGAGCCCTTCTTCCACCTTTTCGCTCAGCACCCGCGCGATGTTCTCCCGCGCCATCACGCTGTGCCCGTACGCCAACTCGACAGGCCCGTAGTCGCCGCCAAAGCCGAAGATCTTGTTGTAGGGAATTGTTTCCAGCCATTCGTGCAGCGTCGCGCGCGCCACGTACGGGCTAATGATATGCACCCAGCAAAGATCAACGTAGACATTCTGGAAGTTCTTGGCGAGTGTGGCGAGTTCGCTCTGGTACGGGTAGCCCGCGTGGAAGATATCGAAACGCGCTTGCGGATATTGGATGAAGAGGTTTACGAGATGCGTCGGGTTGCTATTCGTGATGATGTTGCCGTTGCCCGCGTGGAGGCCCGTGTGAATCTGCATCGGAATGCCGTGGTCGATACAGAGCCGCACGACTTGGTGCATCATGTAGTCCTGCAGCGGCTTGCATTCCGTAAAGGTCAAGCCGTCTTGCGTCATGCCGTTGCCCTGTGCCCGGGTGCCCGCGACCGCCTGCGCCAAAACCCGTTCAGCGGCAGCGCGCGGCACGTTGTCATACTGCAGGATGCGCCGGTAAGCCAGCCCGCTCTTTACGGTGACCATGCCCTCTTCTTTGGCTTTAGCAAAAGCGAGGCCCAAGGCGGTCACAAGATCTTTGAGATCGTAGATGTTTTGGCCGGTCTGGCGCTCCAACGCCGCAACACCGGCACGGCTGCCCACGCTTATGAAAGAATCGAAGCGTATGGCGGGCGCAAACAGCGTCTTGTCCACCTGCGTGGACTGCACGTCTGGGATCGCCAGCACAATGTTCCCGCGCTCGCGCAGGGTGTGCCGGTACCACGCCTCATGCTGTTTCGAGGCGGTCAATTGCTCGTTGACGCGCCGGTAGCCGTCCAGCGACGGCGCCGCCGACATGAGGTCGTCCACGCCAAAGAGATCGCGGCAGGCGATGTGCAACGCCTTGGCATAACCGGTCGTGCGTGCATACTTCCAGTAGCTTAAGAAAAGATCCCAGCGGTCGGCGAGGTCCCGGCTCTGGTCGTACATCTGCGCCTGCTCGGCAGGGGTCATCCCGGCGGAGACCAGGTCGCTGCCGACGTAGTGGTGCATTTCAGACGAAAGCAAATCGAGCGGCCGCTGCCGCCGGTCCTCCTCGGAAAACGTGTGCTCGTGCGTATCGATGACGGGCTGCGCCGCGATGAACTGCTCGATTTCCGGTACTAAAGCAATCGCCATGGACTGGTCTCCTTGCGACTAAGTTCTGCCCTTGTACTCTACTTCCTCACCGCTAGACGTACAAGCGGAAGAATAAGCGTGTCGTTGACTCCTAACCTGTCAGAAAGACACGTGGGCGTTTGCATCACCAGTAGTCATTCCCGCAGGCCCATCCGTCATTCCCGCAGGCCCATCCGTCATTCCCGCTGGTCAATCCGTCATTCCCGCGAAAGCGGGAATCCATCTTTGACTAGCGACGATCCTACTGGCTGGCTTTCGAACCAATCGCGTCGAGTGGGCCGGGCTGTAGTGTATAGAACTCTGTCTTGGTGTAATCTCATTATGGATAACGCTGCGGTCTTAAGCGCAGCATCACTGAGAGCCTTCCGGGCAAATGCTGGAGCAATCAAACGTGCTGGTATGGTCAGAGCCGGCAGACTGGGAAACCTGCGCCAGGGACGGCGGCATTGCCATAGGCGACGACGGCGTTGTGCGCCTCGCCGCCAGCCACCAGATTGCGCATGAACCCGGCGCGTTTTCCACCCAACACGGTGAAGAGCTTTTTCAAAATGTCCAGACTCAGGTCTCCTTTGTACTGGGCGGGACGCTTCCACAGCGGGTTGATTGCTACTTCTACGCCCGCGAGGAGCAGAACAACCCCTGGCCGCTGCTGGTCACGGTTAACGGTCACACCAAGTCTGTGGGACCCGGCACGCTGCTTGCAGGTGAATTTGCCTGGTGCCACGTGCGCATTCCCCAAGTAGCGCTGGTTCCGGGCGAGAACTTCGTCCGCTTTGCGTGCGAAAGCCCCGCCGCGAACGCCTGGATTCTTTCCGTCGACACTAGTGTGCCCAGTGCCCACAGCCGCAAGAGTACGGACGGCGGCCGCTCCTGGCACGCGACAGGTCTCGGATTGGAAGGGGCCTTGTCGGGCGAGTATGTGGTGCGCCTCCGGGTGCGGGAGCATCCGGCGCGGGGCGTGATCACGAGTCCGGAAATCAATGTGGCTGCGGCGACACAGCGCTCGAAGTCTCACACTTGCCAAAGTGACGGGATGCATCAGGACGGTTCCGACAAGAGCGGACACTTCAATCATGCTGGCGCCGAACTGCTAGCCCTGCAATGGCACACCTATACACCACCCGGCACCAAAGTAATGTTTCGCTACCGCAGCGGTGACCACGTCTCGCTAGAACATTTGCCTTGGGTCGATGTGAATGCAGCTACCTCGACATCTGAAGACAAGATGGATTCCCGCCCCGTATCTGGTACGGGGCAGGCATTTCGCGGGAATGACGGACTATTGCAACAAGCGACGCTGCCCTCCGTTATCGGCCCTTACGTGCAATGGCAAGCCGTGCTTACTTCAGAGAGCAGTACTATGACACCTTCGCTCCAAAACGTAGTACTCGGCGCCAAGGGCGCTGATTCCGTAACGTCACGACCTGCGTGCGCGTTGACTGCAATGGAAGGAATCATCGCTCCTTCCTACTCCTTCACGTACCAAGACCCGACCGAGCCAAAGTTAGACATTCTGCGCAAGCAAGAGCGGCTAGATGAGATCATTGCCAGTGCAACCACACAGTGGGCGCAGATGCTGGCCCTGCGTAGTTGGGTGGCGGTGCAGTGGGTGCACCGGGCGCCGCACGAGTTTCGCCGCTGCTGCCCGTGGGACGCGCTCACCATTCTCGCCTGGATGCGCGCCGACCGCGGTCACGGCCAGCCGCAGCCCGACGCCTACTGCACCCACTACGCGGTCGTATTGGCACAGTGTGCCTTGGCGCTGGGCTGGCCGGCGCGCCTGTGGGTGATGTCGGCTGAGCCGACTCTCCACGACAACGGCCACTTTGAGGCCGAAATTTGGAGTACCGCGCACGACAAGTGGGTCATGCTCGATGCCGATACCGATTCGCACGTCGAACGCACGGGCGTGCCACAGAGCGTACTAGAGATACACGACGCTTGGCGGGATAACGCGCTAGACCAGTTGCACGTGATCCCCGGCGCCAACGCCGACAAGGTGAAAATCGGGCCGGATTGGATTGAAGAGATGCTGCCCCTGGGCCTCTACCGCTTCTGCGGCCTCGTGCTCCGCAACAACCACCTCTCCACGCTTATTCCGGGGCCGGTTGAGCATGGCTGGACCACGTATAAGTGGGACGGCTTCCTCTGGTGGCGCGACGGCGCGGAACCCGAACTCCCGTTCTTTTCCCTCTCCTCGAACCGGCGGGCGGACTTCGACTGGCGTCCGGAGGATTAGCGCTGGGTGCGCTGCCGCGATGCGGGCTGGATCGTAGCGCGGGGGCTTGCCCCCCGCCTCTAGGCGAAGATAACACCGCCGAACAAAGCTGTATGCCGACGTAATTGGACCCGCGCTCCAATCCTAATGACCTCAAGCAAGTGGGGTCTCATATGCGTGGCTGTCAATTGCCTAGAAAGCAATTGCGGACAGCCGAACAAATCGGAAATTCGGCTGCGGACGCAGGTTGCAAACCTGCGCTACCGGAAAAACCATCTCTGCAGCGCTTCTCGCCGCCTCACCCCACACCGTCTGTCAAGACGTAGCGCGGGGGCTTGTCCCCCGTCTCTTCGCAGTGAACCTATCCTGCAATGGAACTTCCTAATTGGATTATTCGGTTCTTTGCCCTCTAAACTAACGGGATGAGCAATCCGGCTGCTTCCCCATAGAGCGTCTGAGAGCTGAAGACAGAGCGGGTTCCCGTGCGCGGGAATTTTCGGCTGCGGACGCAGGTTGCAAACCTGCGCTACCGGAGAGAAAGCCGCTTACATCCCAGTTGCCTCAGCAGCAGTGGCAGGTGGCAAGACTCGCGAAATGACAAGAGACAATTTCTGCTGCCTTGGCTCACGCCTCGTGCCATAACGGCGCGATCTTGGCGCGGTATTCCTCTTCCACCAGCGCGGCGTACTCGGGCCAGATGGCCATCAGCGCGTCGAGCCGGGCATTGTCCATGTCGTCATGCGGCGTGACCGCGTCGTAGAGGTTCGCGACTATGTGTGACGCGGACGGGTTGAGTACGCCGTCAATTCTCTGGATGACCGGTCTATCATCGCTGCCGTCGTCATCTAGCAGAGCCTTGAAGAACTGAGTGCTCAACGCTTCGATCTCTTCACCCAGGTGCATGCGCAGCCATTCGCCGTCGAAGAGGTCGGGGGCGGCGTGGCGGAAGAAGACCGCAATGCCGTAACGTCCGCGTATACCGGCTAGCGCCTGGAGCGCATAGCGTAATCGCTGCTGGCGGGCGGCTTCAGTGGGCGCTGGTTGCGGTAGCTGCCGGCAATACTCCAATATCTTGTCGCGAAGTTCATAGACCACTTCCAAGAGTTCGTCAGCCATGGCCGCACACTCGTCGTCTGTCATCTGCACACGGTACTCCGCAGCGACAATTGCATTCAGCCTATCCAGCAACCGCCGGTTATCTATCACTTCAGGTAGCACTTTGAGCGCCGCCGGTTTCGTTGCGACCCACGCATTGCGCAGCAGGCCGCACGCCAGCTTTGCCGCCGGCAAGAACCAGTGCGAAAGCGCGCCGTACACCGGGTAGAAAGGCAAGTATTCCGGCAGCAGGTTGATCGGCGGGTCGAACTGCTCCGGCCGCGGCACCAGGTACATCTGGTACTTGCCGCAGGCTTCATGCTGCTGCGCCGGGGTTAACTGCGGCGGCTGCGCTGCCAACACGTCGTCTAACGCACTTGCCGCGCCGCCGATCCGCTCCCAGTCGCGCACCTCGCCCATGAGCGGCAGGAGTTGCTGCGCCTCGTCCGGCGAGCAGATGAACCCTGGCGGATGTTCCAGAATGCGGGCGTGGTGGGGAGCGTGCTCGAGCAGTTCAACATACGACTCGCCGCCGGCGCGACTCAACGCCAGCCAGGTCTCGGCGTCAGGCGCCGGAGCAACGGTTCGGAGATCGTGATCGCTGAAGCCGGGTGTGAGCGTGCCCAGATGATGCTTGCAGTAGACGGCCGCATCGAGACCCGGCACGTGCGCCGCTATGTAGCGGCCGAGTTCGGTGCCGATGTATCTATAGTCGTCGAGCGTTAGCTTCATGCGGTAGGGGCCTCATCGCATCACGGGTGCATCGCTTGGGTCGCATTATTGGATCGTCATTCCCGCGCACGCGGGAATCCATCTTTGTCTAATTCCCAGTTCCGAACCCGTACTCGATACGGTTCTCGCTCTTGTTCGCGGCGCCCCTGGACTCCGGCTTCCGCCGGAGTGACGGAGAACGAATGCCCTTCGCTAATTTCATCTCCGCACATGAACCCGCAAGAGCCGCAACTCAGCGGCAGACGCTTGCTGCATCCCCTCGTTCAAGACGTTGCGACTGCGGGCGTCCGTGAAAACGTGAACGCCTCGAACTCGTTCTCACAGGGATAGCCTGCGCTCACGAGCAACTTGCGTTCCTGCGCAATCATGATGTAGCCCATGATGCTGTGGGCCAGAGCGTCATGCCGGCAAATGTCGGCAGGTTCGGTATGGGTGCGTGCAATCCGCATGAGCTGCTCCAGCGAGTGGGGCTGCTCGGCCGTCAACCGTGCGAGCACGGTAAAGCGGTCGCGGCTGTTCTGCGCCGCTGCGCCGCCGTCGTTCTTCAACACCGCCTGCATGTCTTCCGTCAAGTAGTGGTTCGTATTCCAGATGGTGTGGCCGTCCATGCGCCGCACGGCGGTGCGCGTGGGCGAACGTTCCACGACTATGGCCGCGCCGCTGGGATCGGTGAACATGAGGTTGAGGCCGTGGTTCATGATGGGCGTGCGCGCCACCATGTCGGCCACCGCGTCAACAGTGTCGGAATACTGCAACAGATAGCGCAGAAGCGTATTAGACGGCACGCCATCCCAATCGCTATCGTTGTTGGGAATGCTGCTGCCGCCGTAGGTTAGGCCCGCTTCGTTGACCCCTGCGTTCAGCCACGTGGTGCCGACGTAATTCACCCCGATGAAGGCGAGTCCCTTATCGGGATGAGTCTCTTGCAGAACATGGTACTGCTTCATATCGGCGCTGACGTCGTTGGACTTGAAGTGGATAGCGCCGTGGGCGGTATCGGCCAGGGCCACGTTCGTGCACTCCACGCGGGAGCGTCCGATTTCCTGGCAGGCATTGTAAGCGAGCAGGTCGTCGAAGTTTACATTGGCAGCCGTTGCAATGGCATGGAGTTCTTCCAACGATTCGGGGAACACTCTTTCTAAGTTGCGCTCGACCTGGCGCAGCACCCGCCTCCCGTGCGCCGTATTCCAGCCGCGATCCAGCGCGAACCGTTTCACCGCCAGGGGAATTAGGTCCGCAAACGCGGCGCCATGTTGCAGACCCATCTCGTGGGGCGTTCCTGATTGAACCACTTGCCGCATGGTAATATCCTCCTGTTTGCCACAGCTATCCGTTGCCTACAACAGGTCTGAGTTGCCTAATTGCGAATCCCTTCCACTGCCGCGTATACGCTGCCGATGGTGCCGCCGACGACCTCGTAGCCCTCTTCTTCGGCAATCGTGTTGATCTCAGCCACGATGGCATCGAGCGCCAACCGTTTCTCGCCGTCGGTTTCGCGGTAAAAGTGCGTGTTGTGGGTGAAGGGCATGATGATCTTGGGCAATTCGTCGTCATACGCCGCCATGTCCGCCCAGGCTTGGCGAATGGTCTGCCGGTGGGTTGCCGGGTCACCGCCCTCGATGCGCAGTTCCATGGGCAGATGCGGCGCGCGCCGCCGCACCCGGTCGCACGTCAGCGGTATCTCGTAGAAGTCGAGGTCGCCGGGGAAGAGACGGTTCGCCTTGTGCGCGTAGTGGGCGTAAGGGACAGCGCCTTGCCAGACGGCCTTGGCGTCGTCATACTGGCGGCCCGGCGATGAGACGCTGCCGTGGGTAAAGCCGGTGGCAACGAGCGCGGGGTACGTATTGTCGTTCGCGGAAAAGTTGCCGCCCCGGAAAGTGGTCGGCCGCTTGCCGATGGCATCGGCCCACTGGTCCGCTACCGTGTCGAACATATACACCTGCTCGTCGAAGGCATACCCACCGAGATAGTCGGTGTAGCCGAGGCCGGTATCCTGCGGGTGAATGTGCAGGCCGATTTCAAAGCCGCGCTGTTCCAGGTCTCGATACAGCGCGGGCTGCGCCGCTGCCGTTTGCGCCACGATGAAGAACGTCGCGCTCAGGCCGTACCCTTCCAAGGTATCCGCAAAGCCCGTGACCGACCGTTCGCTGATGCTCCATTCCTCAGGCCCACCGTGGATGGAGTCGTCCATGAGTTGTTCGCAGTCCTGCGTGAAGATGACATAGAGCGGTTTACCGGCCATGAATCTGATTCCTTTGCATCTCTAGAAGAATAAGAATCGTGCAGATACAAATATGATTCTTCGCGCTGAATGTTCTTAGTCGCTTCCCTGTGACAGCGGGGCACAAGGCCCCACCCTACCTTCCTAATTCGCCTTCCTCCGGTTCCCTCTCCTCGGGGAGAGGGCTAAGGTGAGGGGGGCTCCTCTATTCTAGACTGCTGACCTGCCAGTCCTGCCGCACATTCGTCCTTTGCTTTCCCAGTTCGACACTTAACTCGGTGGGGCACAAGGCCCCACCCTACCTTCCAAACAACCGCTTCTCCGGTTCCCTCTCCTCGGGGAGAGGGTTAGGGTGAGGGGGGCTCCTCTATTCTAGACTGCTGATCTGCCAGTCCTGCCGCACATTCGTCCTTTACTTTCCAAGTTCGACACTTAACTCGGTGGGACACAAGGCCCCACCTTACCCTCCAAAAACCGCCACTCCGGTTCCCTCTCCTCGGGGAGAGGGCTAGGGTGAGGGGGCTCCTCTATCCTAAATTGCTGATCTGTCAGCGGTACCGAACACTTGTATCTCACATCCCCCAATTCGACTTCCAACTCGGTGGGGCACAAGGCCCCACCCTACCCCTACAAATTGGCGTTCGCGTTCTTGAAATGCGACCGGTACGAGGTAGCCGAGGTCACCAGCTACCGGCCTTGCTCCTCTTGCGCCATGCGGTCCACGTCCACCATCACGTCGGTGAGCATATCCACGTCCACGTCGTACCAGAGGCCGAAGGTGCTCGTGCCGCCCGGCCCGAGGATTTCTTCCGCAATCTCGCGTACCAGGCTGCGCGTCGCGTTCTGCACCCCAAAATCGGCAAACGTCGAGGGCAGCTTGACCGACTGGTTGAAGCGGATGAGCTTACGAACCTCGGCCTCTCCTTGTTGCATGAGCGCGACGGCGACCAGAACGCCGAATGCCACCTCTTCGCCGTGCACCCGCTCTATGGTGGCGTGCCGCGATTTCCCGGGGTGCACACCGTGCTCTCCGCCCACACCGCCACATGCCGGGCCGGCCACGCCGCCGCCGTAGACGATTGCTTCCACAACCTTGTCCACCGCTTCCGTGGCCGCGCCGCGCTCGCACGCATGGTACGCCGATTCGCCATAGCCGAGAATCGTGTCGTATGTCCATTCGGCAATTGCCACGGCCGCGCCGGTGGGAAAGACGTTATCGAAGCCGAGTATGCGTTCAGTGCCGCTGCGCAGGCGAAGTTCGCGCCCGATGCGGCCGCCCGTCCACGTTGGCAGCGCATCGGCCATGCCGGCGGCCAGCCAGCGGCCGCCGCCCTGGGCAATGATGCGGGTGTCGGCAATCACGGTATGCGGGCCGACGTACCAGACGTTGCGGTCGGCGTCGCCCTCGATGCTGGCGCTAAAGGTCGCCGTCGCGTTGGTGGAAGCGACCGTCGGCACGCTGATGAGCCAAGCGCCCATCTCATGCGCGATGGCCTTAGCCGCGTCGACAACGCGCCCGCCGCCCGCCGCAATTACAACGTCCGCGCCCTGCGCTTTGCCCTTCGCCACCAGCGCATCCACCTCCGGGCGCTTCTTATCGACGTGCTTGCCGTGCTCGATGTGGTACGGAATGCCGTGTTCGTCGAGCGCGCCGGTAACAGTATCTTTGATGGCCGCAACGGCCCGACCACCGCCAACAATCAGCGCCCTGCTTCCCAGCGCTGCAGCATGGGCGCCCACGTCTCCAACCACACCCGGCCCCACCACGAATCGAAGTGGGTGAACAATCGCCTTTTTCATTGCAGTTCGCTTCCTCTAGCTATGCTCCGGTTCTTATGTCGCAATGATGTTTCAGGCCATTCAGGCACAAAACTCACGCGTTCTCTGCTTGCCCACTCATGGAATCAGTTCAAGTACGGCAAGTATCGCAACACCCGCCACGACCAGTCCGCCCAGCCGCAGCGTCATGCGCAACTCCAACGCTTGCATATCGGCGCGCACGGAGGCGATATCCTCCTTCAACTCGGCGCGCACGGAGGCGATATCCTCCTTCAACTCAGCGCGCACAGAGGCGATATCCTCCTTCAGCTCGGCGCGAAGGGCGACAATCTCCTCCCTCAAGACTGCGCTGGTTGCTACCAGGTCTGCCTTGGTTGCGAGGGCTTCATGCTCATCTCCCACCGCGTCGATCAGCGCTTCCGCTTGGATCTCGCTGAATCCCGCTCCCGTGAGCTTCTTTACGGCGCGATAAGTGTCAAAGACTGCCATGGATAGTGTCCTTGCTTCTGCGATCTGTCTGCTCCAGGGGTTCATGCCCTAACCGGCGCAACCAATCCGCACTCGTCGGTTCCACTACCGTTGCCGTAATCTTCGTACACGCTTCATGCTCGTGTTTCCTTGCTTCGGCTGCGCTATGTGATTTTCACGGAATCAGTTCCAGTATGGCGAGCACCACGGCCGCAGCTACCACGAGCCCACCCAAACGCAATGTCATACGCAGTTCCAGGGCTTGCAACCGCGCCTCCATCTGTTGTGCGAACACCTGAAACCGCGCTTCCATCTGTTGTGCGAACGCTTGGAAGCGCACGTCCATCCGTTCCTCGGACGCTTGCATATCGGCCTTGGTTTCGACCGCTTCGCGCTCTTCGCCTAGCGTCTCAAGTAAGGCCTCGGCTCGGGGCTTGCTGAAACCCGCACGCGTAAACGTCTCGAACGCCTTGTGGGTATCCAACGCTGCCATGGAACGACTCCTATGGGACTATCGAATCCAGCGGAAGGACATGGGCACGTTAGCCCACTGCCACCGGCAGGCGCATGTCCGCCGCCACCGTGTTCATGCTCTCTTTGATGGCCGCCGCCACGTAGCGCAGGTCCTCGTCGGTCATGAGCGGGTGGATTGCCGGGCAGAAGAGCCGCCGGCCGGCATCGGTAGACACCGGCACGTCTTCCGGGCTGTGCCCAAGCCGCACCATGTAGCCGACGTAATCCGGCAACGAGGCGTTCATGATCCAGGTGCCGACGCCGTGCTCGCCAATGAGGCGGTCCGAAAACTTGTCGCGCGGGTCGCCCGCCCATTCCTCTTCGAGCATGAGCGTATAGCCGTACCACACGTGGTGGTAGCCCTCGGGCTCGATGGGCAGGATCAGGCCGGGAATATCCTCGATCAATTCGACAAAGTCGGCCACGCGCTGCCGCCGCGCATCGTTCATTTCGTCAAGGCGCGTGACCTGGATCGACCCGGCTACCGCTTGCAGCTTCGTCATGCGGAAGTTCGTGCCCCAGCCGTCCAACGCGCTGCCAAACGAGCGCATGCTGTTCACAAACGCGGCGTAATCGTCATCGTCCGTCGTGACCATGCCGCCCTCGCCCAGGGTTGTCATGTTCTTGCTGGTCTGGAAACTGAAGATGTTCATCGCGCCTTTCTTGCCGACCTTGGTGCCTTTGTACCCGGCGCCGACGGCGCGCGCCGCGTCGCAGAGCACGGGCGGCGGGCCGTGGACGGGATGCGGGTGCCGCTGGGCGATGTCTTCCAAGGCGTCCACGTCAGCGGAAAGACCGTTGTTGTGCACGGCCAGAATCGCGCGGGTATTGGGGGTCATCCGGCGCTCGACGTCGTTCGGATCTATGTTGAACGTGGCCGGATCGATTTCCGCCAGCACCACCTGCGCGCCCACGCCGAGCACGCAGAGCGACGTGGCCTTGAACGTAATGCCGGGTACGATTACTTCATCTTCGGGACCAAGTTGCAGGGCGTGAATCGCCGCGTCCAAGCCGGTGCCGCAGGAGTTCACCGCAAGCGCGTGCTTGACATCGCAATACTCCGCGAACTCTTGCTCAAACTGCGCAACCTCCGGGCCGTGAAAGCCGATTGTCCAGTCCATGCTCTCGCGCAAGCTGGCGTTGATGGCGTCCACTTCCTTTTCCGTGTACCAGCCGCCAAGGGTGGGAAACGGAAATTGGCGCTTGGCGTTCTGCAGCAGGTCTCGTTCTTCACTTGTCAATTCCATCAAAAGCTCCTCGCTACTGAGTGCTGTTCGGCGTATAAACGTACTTACGCAGCCGAGTAGTCCAACATGATTGCATTGATGGGTAGCGTAGGTTCGCACAGGACGTGCGCATAACCTGCGCCATCTTCCCGTGACATGGAGCAATCACGCCAACCCGAGGGGTTGGGCACAGGTTACAAACCTGTGCTACTGTTACCCCATTCATCAATACAAATGTGTTCAACTACTAGCCTGCATTGACGAGTCTATCATGTTTGCAATTCAACGTGCCGCAACTCCGCCCCATTGCTGCTGATAGGCACCGGCACCAGGGCATACGTCCAGCCGTACGCGTCTTGCAACGACACGTCCACCGCCTCACCGTCCACGGAGGCGCGGGGGGTTTCACCGTTCTGCAGGGGAACCATCAGCGTAAAGCTGCCGCTCGGCGAACTGCCGGCGACTTGGCAAGTAAAACTCCCATTCTCCCACGTACTATGAGAAACCTGCGCGTGGTCGCGGGCGCGCACGAAGTCCGCCCACTCGAACGCGCTCCAGATGGGCAGACCCAGTTCGTTCGCGTAGTCCCAGCACTGATTCTGATAGGCGCTGCTGTAGGTATAGAAGGAAACCGGGTGCGAGAGCACCGTGAGGGGACTAAAGTAGCGCTCCTTCTTGTCCACCATCACCTGTCGCGTGCGTTTGGCTTCACCCACCGGGTCCGACGAGAGCTTGGTCTTGACCGAAGCGTCGTCGTAAGCCTGGGTCAATTGCTGGTAGACCTCGATGATCTCGCCGTTGGTATCCACGAACTTGCCGGGATGCCCGGAGCCGTTGGTGTATTGCAGCCATTGATCGTGAATGCTGAGCACGTTGGTATCCAGCACCACGCCCACGTCCTCATAGATGCGCGGCAGGTCCACGTAGCCCTTCCAGCCTAGACAGTGGTTGCGGTTGGCGATCACTGTTTCGCCGCCATAGTGCTCGCGGAAATAGTCGGTATCGCGCCGCACGATCTCTTCCATCACGGCGTCCTGCTCTTCGTTGACGTACTGCGGATCGAACGCGTTGTGGTGGATGCCGAAAGAGTGTCCGCGAGCGCGCCAACCCTCAACCCGCTCCGGTGTCGCAATGGTGTACTTGGATGGACCCAGCATAAGGTAAATGGTGACGTGACCGTTGTGCGCTTCCGCCGCATTCATCAGGGCTTCAAAGGCTTCCAGCGGGGAATAGTCATCGTCGGAATCTAACACCACCATGCTTTTGGTTTCGGGCGTCGCGTAATACCACAGGCGGGGCTGCGGGTTACGGGCGATCGCATTGATGGCGTTGCCGAGCAGCATGGCGTGGATGTCGGCCTGCGGGAGGTGCATGCGGCGGGTGTCCAGGTGGCTGCTATAGAATTCGTTGGGCCGGTAGGGAGCGCCGAACCCCACCGTATTCCAGCCGTAGTGGACCGGATTGCCCTGGCGAATCAGCGCCACAGCCTGGGCCAGATCGTAACCGAACACCACCACCTGCCCTTGCCCTAGGGGAAAGTGAACGACCGCCGGGTAGGAAGTTTCGACCTCGGCATCATGGTAGATGCGGGCGACTTCGCGCGTGCCTTCAGGGAGTTGCATCGGCTCGTAATTGTCGGCAGGCATGTGTGTTTGCAGAGACTCATGCGGCACACCGGCGCTAATTGCATTGCCCGGCAGCGGCCGCACGTACGCCGGAAAGGCCACTGTGTCCGTCGGCACGAGCCCAAGTTCCGCCGCCAGCAGCCGTGACGGCCGCAGCACGATGAGCCGACCACCGGCCTTCGCATAGGCCACGAGCCGCTCCACGTAGGCGCGGCGCGGCAAACTGGGTGTAAGAATCACTGCATCGTAGGCGTCAAGCCGTCCCAGCGACTCCCGGCCGATGGGCTGCACGTCAAGGTCTGCAAAGCCTTCTGCCTTAAGCACCGCGGTCGTATACGGTCCATAGGTATTTGCGCGGCTACCCGGCTGGGTGAGAATGAGCATGCCCACAGTGGACAACCTCCTGGGTAAAGGGAATAGTGTCTACCTGATTTTACAAGAGGAGTATAACAGTTTCTTGCCATATGACTGTTGACAATTGGTCCGTCCATGAAGTTCTTACTGCCGCGCTTGACGCGGGCATCCGAAAGCCTAGAGGCCATGTGTGGAAGAACCGACGACGCAAGACCTCGCTTTTCCCGGCAAACCGCCACCGGCCCGCCTTGCAACCGGCAAGTCTCGACAGTAGACACAACCTAGTGATGCTATTATTCTATACGCTACGGCAGTGAGAGTCTGGGAGGGATCGATTTCGCATGTTGACCACGTGGGTGTTCATCGTCTTCTTGGCGTACTTCGCCGCGCTGATTGGCATCGCGGTCTTTCGCAGCCGCCAGATGCAGGAGATGTCGGACTATGTGCTTGCTGGTCGACGCGTGGGCGCCATCACTTCAGCGTTGAGTTCCGGCTCGTCCTCCACGAGTGGCTGGACGATGCTGGTTTTCCCCGCGTTGGCATTCATGAACGGCGCCGTGGAGTTCTGGACGGTATTGAGCATCGTCGTGGGTTTTTGGCTGACGTGGTGGATCTATGCAAAGCGGTTGCGCCGGTACACGATTGCCGCGGAAAACTCCCTTACGTTTCCTGAGTTCTTCGAAAAGCGTTTCGGAGACAAATGGGGCGTGCTGCGCACGCTTTCCGCTGTCATTGCCCTTTTCTTCATCATCTTCTACATTAGTTCCGGCTTGATTGCCGGTTCCAAGCTGCTGAATACCGTGTTCGGCCTGGACAGCATCGTGGGCATTCTCGTGACGCTGGTTGCCGTTGCTTCCTACACCTTCATTGGCGGCTTCCTCGCCGTATCCCGCACCGACGTCTTTCAAGCCTTGATCATGCTGGGCGGCTTCATCATCTTGCCGATTACGCTGTTCTTCATCACTTCAGACCCATTCCAAGGCCTGGAAGATACGGCGGCCGGCTTTTGGAATCCGTTTACGGACGCCGCAGGTAACGGCATCACGGTAACGTTCTTGCTCTCTACTGTCGGCTGGGGTTTGGGCAGCTTTGGCTCGCTGCGCATTTTGCAGCGCTTCATGGCGGTGGAGAGCGAAAAGCGCATAGGGCCGAGCCGCGACATCGGCACACTATGGGGTTTGCTTATATTTTCGTTTGGCCTCATGCTGGGGCTGGTCGCCCTGCCGGCGCTGGGAGAGGTTGGCAGGCTCGATGCGGTAACCGCCGATCCGGAGCGCCTCTATCTCGTGGCCGCTACCGTTTTCTTCCCGCCGATCTTAGCGGGTATCCTGCTTTCAGCCGTCATTGCCGCCGTGATGAGTACGGCGGACTCACAATTGCTCCTGGCATCGGCCATGGCCACTGACGACTTGCCGATTATCCGGCGTTACGCCTACGCCAAACGATATATCTTCGTGCTCGGCGCGTTTGCCCGTGTGTGGCTGGGTCGCTTCCTGCTAGTCGTGGTAGGCATCGTCGCCGCTGCCCTCTCAATTTTCAATCCTGATTCGGTATTGAATCTTGTTTCCTATGCATGGGGCGGTATGGGCGCTGCCTTCGGTCCCCTTATCCTGCTGGCGCTCTATTGGCGTCGCTTCAATTTTTGGGGGGCGATGGCGTCGTTGCTCTCCGGCACGGTGGTTGCCTCCATTTGGGGCTATTTCTCCGGCGGTCCCGGCGGCATGATGGACATCGAACCGGCCACTCCCGGCTTCATCATCGCCATCCCCATCGCCGTGGCCGTCACCCTCCTGACACCTCCGCCACCTGGGGAAATTACGGAGGTCTTCGATGACGTTAATACCGGCTGGTCCGGAGCTCACCAGGTCTAGAACAAAGTGGGGGTTTTGGGAGAGATAGCGCAGACACGTTTAGGTATTGCTGAGCGGCCGGAACCCCTTCTGATGGGACAACACCCGCCTTGCGGCGGGTGATTGCATTTCTCAAATCGCTTGGGTCCGGCACTTGCTTTTCAATGCCTGAGGGACCTGATTATGGGTCCGGCCGCCAGCAACTTCGCGAGGTCTCCCGCCCGGTCAATCCGGCCGAAGTAGTTGCAGGGAATGACGTCGAACGGCTCCAGACGGCGCATGAGTTCGTCGATCACCAGATTCTCGCCGATGTTATCGGTGGCGTAGTGGGGCAGGCGCACGACGGCAATGCCGTGCTCGCGGCAGGCATCAACTGTGGCCGCTCCCGCCGAGACCTGCACTACGGTATTCACTCCCGCCTTCGCCAGCAGCGGAAAGGCGCTGGGCGGATACGCGTAGCCACCGGCAAACTTGGCATGGATACGTCCGGCGGGCTGCTCCGCAGCGCCGGTCATGATGCGGGGCAACGCGCCGATGCGGGCGGCTTCCTGCATCTCCGGTATCGTCAGCATGATCTCGATAATGGCGCCGACGGTCTGCGGCTGTTCCCGCGCATAGAGCGCGTTGATGAACTGCCGATGCGCATAGTCAACCGGTGTGTGGATGCAGGCCAGCGGATACCCTAGCAGCTTTGCCGTATCCGGGCCGATGCGGTGCATGTCTTCGTGTTCCTGCAGCCGCGCCGCCATGAAGTCGAAGATGCAGGTGCGGGCCTCGTCCTCCGGCACACCTTCCCATATGAGATAGTCAGCATTGACCTCCATGAAGTCGGCGACGAGCGAAGCGGAAATGCCGACGCTGTTCGTATGGTGCGATATAAATGCATCGATCTTCGTTCCCCTGGCGGCGAGCTGCACCCCCAGCAGCATCTCCTGCACGTGCATGTTGATACCGACCAGCGCGGAACGAATCGGGGTGTCGTCCGGACCGTTGGATATCCGCACGTCGCCGTAGGGATTGCGGAAGCGCTCTTGGTCGTAGAGCGCCTGCTGCCAGGCGGGCAGGGCGGCGCACTCTTCGCGGCGTCGCTGCAATTGAGCTTCAATGGCAGCCTGACCTCTGGGGTCAAGCTCTCGCCCGATCTCGATAGATGTTTCGTATAGGTCGTGTAAGGTCACAACGAGCCTTTCCTCATCCAGTTTTCTCCTTTGCGCCAGCCGGCAGTCGCGATCCGCACGGAAGAGCAATGTGCCGCGCCAGCTACTCCTCGTGCACCGGCACTTGGTCGAGCAAACAAATTATGTACGAAGCTCGCTGCCATATCAAGACTTTAAATGAAACGGAATGGAAAACGCAACGTTGGTGCACTGACTAAATGGCTAGAGATACTTGATCTACCACGTCAGGAAGTCGCGCTGCCGTTATCGCTCGCATCGGGATAGAACTGGGCGCAGTAGCGACGATATCTGGTGATCTCGCCGTCGGCACGGCAGAGGCGCGGGCGGGACTCGTACCGTTTGCGGCTCCAAATGACCTCATCCTGCCGTACATCCCACACTTGCTGAGACGCAGTGAATTTGTTCATGATGGGTGCGCGCAGCCCCACCGGCAGAAACCCCAGACCCGCGAGCCAGCGCTTCGGCTTGCGTATCTCCCGTATCTGCGATGCCAGCGACACCTCTATGAGCGAGCCGTCTACAGGAGTCGCAAGTACCCACAGCCGCATATCCATGCCGATCGAGTGCTCGTGAATATCCACGAACGAGTAGCCGAGGCCATAGACATGGGTGTCGGCGGAAAGATCAAATGTGAGATTCGCGACTCTTGCGATTGATCGGGTGGACTTGAAGTTGAAGCGGCTCCGGAGATACGGTCCGTCCACCCACACCGGCTCGGTGCGTTCCACGGCGCCAAAGCCGTGGATGTAGCGCAAGTGGGCCAGGTCCACTGCATTCTCCGAGGTTTCCTGGGGATGGCCGGCAAAACGCACCGTCCGGAGCTCGAGGTCGCACCAGCCGTCTTCCTCTTGGGAGTCCGCAGGCAGGCGCCACTGCGGTTCCCGACCCTGCATCCCCCACCAGGCGAAGATCAAACTGAGGATTTCCTGGGTCTCGTACACGCGCAGCCCCGTGTGCCTGGGTGGAGGCGGAGGCGCGTAAGGAGTGGCAACACACGTGCCGGTCGCGTCGAACTCATAGCCGTGGAAGGGACACACAAGCCGTCCATCGCGCACGCGCCCTCCCGCGGCGGGCGCGAGATCGGAGCCCAGGTGCGGGCAAAAGCCTACGGCGACGCAGATGTTCCCGCTCTCATCGCAGTAAACAATGATGTTCTCGCCCATCCAGGTCTTTTGGATGAGCTTCTCCTTTAAAATGTCCTTGCGGCTTGCGACGAAGTACCAGCCTTCTGGAAATGGGTTGGTCAAGGTGGCGTTCTTGGGCGCCTCAAGTTGGGTTTTCATCGCTCAACACCTACTACATTGAAAGACATATTGACGGCTTCATTAACGACAGAAGATCACTCCAATGCTGCAAATCGGCTTCTCGATCACGTCCTGGATACGCACACCTTAACAGCACGCGAAAGTTCTGTTCGTTCAGGTATTAATCGATCTCCGCCAAGTTGAGAGTCCGACGCATAGAGGGAAAAAGCGAGCAATAGACGGCGTTGGCGGAGGTTGGCAGGAGGGCTCGAAAATTGGACCCAGGACACTGGGGCAGACAGTGGTTCGGGTAACACGGCACGTTCGACAGAGACGTCGATCAGAGCCTTAGGGCACGGGCGGCGCAGAAACCTAACTCGATATTCTGGTGACCTATGTACTTTATTTCGCCGGTCAGTACAATTCTCTAAAGGATGACAACGTTGTCCAGCCTAGAGTAGGCCCCCAACCAACGGAAAGCTAGACTGATGTCTCTCACAGCAGACCGAGTGGCTACTCATGAGTTGACTTTGCCTCAGGAGCTTGTCCTGATGCTCCTCAATGAGGAGACCGACTTTTTTCGCCAAGTGCACGGCTGGAATTTGAACTGCGCCATCATCGGCGCCGTTTTGGCGGAGCTCTCGCTCAGATCCCGTATCGACACGGATAGGCAGTCCCTGAAGTTACTGGACCGCACAGAAACGGGTAACCCCGTCTTGGATCCAATACTGGAGAAAATTGCCGATGAACCGATGGAACACAACGTGCAGTACTGGATCGAACGGCTCGTCTTTGGCGCGTCGTCTCTGGTTGACCTGATTCTGGACCGTTTGGTTGAGTTGAAGATCCTGGATTACCACGACGGCGATTTTTGGACGCTAGGCCGCACTTCCTGGCAAACGGAAGTGTATGCCGACTCCCAAGAAGGCACCGCGGTTGAGTTTGTCAAGACGCGCGTGAGCAGGGCAATATTCGACAACGAGATTCCCGCCCCACGCGATGTCATCATCATCGGCCTCCTCAATACCTGCGACGTCCTGCGCTTCGTTTTCCAACTCGATGACGAGTCAGAGGAACGAGTGCGGCTCATCTGCAGGATGAATCTGATCGGTCGGTCCGTCGCCGAGGCGGTCACCCAGAACCTCGCCGCGCACATGCTCCAGCGTCCCGCCTTTACCAAGCGTATTCCGGCTGCCCCGCTCCATCGGCTGCTGGCGAACAAACATGTTCGCGACGGCAACCTACCCGCGCTGTTTGCGGCTCTCGCAGCGGAGAATGGCCCGGTGTTTCAGCTCCGCCCACCGTTTTCAAAGCCACTGACATTCTTAGCCGGTCCCCGGATAAATCAGTGGGTGCGTAAGCATGGGCGCATGTACCTCCGATCGAAGGACTATCTCGAAGGCTTTGAGAAGGTCTTCGGCACGTCTGGGATTTTGCCTGCGCTGGATGGCGCCGATCACTTTCGACTGCGCAAAGCCTCGCAGCCGGGCCATTCGCGCGAGCGACTGGAAGGCCAAATAGACCGTCTCTACGATCTTGCCCGTTCACATATGGCGAATTGGAAGGTTGGCGATACCTTCCCCGCGGGGAACATGTGCCTCAAGTTAATTAACGCGCAGATCTCGCCGCTTCTTATCAGTGTTGAATCGCAAGACCTCATCGACGATTTGATCGCCTATAAGCAACGGGCGCTCACCACGGGCGTTTTGAAGGTCTTGCCCAAGTTCATGATGCGCACGCCGGGCATGAAACGCCGCTCCAAGAGCATCGAAGAGCTTTTGAAGCGGGTTCATAGTGTCCATACGCCCGCCCAGCGTGCCGGTTGCCCTCGCGATCTCCCAGATGACATGCTTAGTTTGTATGAAAGCGACCCGCAGTTCTTCCCGGAGGCAAACCTGCGCTTCCATCTGGCGGCGCCGCTGATTACCAGCATGTACGTGAGCGATGCGCTTAGCTTCGCGCTCTACTCCTTGATTTCCCACCCTGAAATCTATGACAGAGTCCGGGATGAAGCCGAGGCGCTGTTTGCGAATGGCGACCCGGGACCCAAGGACTTCACCGCAGACTCTATTGACGTCACACACCGCGTCTTGATGGAGGTCATGCGTCTTTACCCGACTATTCCAATGTCGGTGCGGCACGTGATGAATTCGTTTTCGGTCGAGGGCTTCGAAATACCGGAAGGGTCACGCATTTACATCGCGCAGACCGCCTCCCATTACATGGAGAAGATCTTCCCCGATCCGTTCACTTTCGATATCGACCGCTACCAGCCGCCGCGCAATGAGCATCGCAGTCCCGGGTACGCCCCGTACGGGCTGGGCACGCACACCTGTCTCGGATTCCGGTGGGTGGAACTGCAACTGGCTGTCAACCTACTAATGCTCGCGCATCATTTTAAGTTAGAGACGTCACCCGCGAACTCCAAACTCAAGATCAACCCGATTCCGACCTTGAGTCCGAGCAAGAAGCTGAAGTTCGTCATCGCCGAACAAAGGCGCGAGCTGTCCGCCTGATGCGCCAGCGCTCTCCTCGCCGTCCTCTGTGACCGAGGTTGCAGGGGCCGATCATCAGCGGCCGGGTGAACCCCAAAACCACGGGTGTCGCTTACCGGCAACGACGTTTGCCCTACGGCGTAGACGGTCGCCGAATGGCGTAGACAGCCAACGCAAAGGTTGACCACGCAGTCTAGGCCGCCGGCTCGCCCCAATTGCCTTCTACGCCGGGTCTCATTGCTCGCCACGGCGTCGATGTATGTCTTCAATCGCCACGTCAAGCTCGTCCCACTCGCGTCTAACCATTGAACGCAGTCGCATATTCTGGTACGCGCCCCAGACTGTCATCGCGGGCGGCACCACCAGGATAGAGACTAGCAGCGAGTACAGGATCGTGATCGCCGCCGTGATGGCGAACTGCCGGGACGCAAGCAGCGGCGATGCCGCCAGCGCTCCGATTCCGAACGCCGTGGTCAGCGCAGATCCCAGCAGCGCCGAACCGGTGGTCGCGAGCGTCCGGATCGCCGCTTCCTCCGGGTTGCGCAGGCGGGAGAACTCTTCCCGGTAGCGATGAATCATGTGGATTGTGTAGTCCACTCCGATCCCGATCGAGAGCGCCGTGATGATTGAGGTCATCAGTGAGTAGGGAATACCCAGCAATGCCATCGTACCCAGTACCCAGATGAGGACGAGCACGATCGGCCCCACCGCGATGAACGCCAGCGCCGGCTGACGCACGGTCAACCAGAAGAAGACGGCCAGGACGCCAAGGGCCACCGCGATGGTCATGCTGATAGCCTCCGTCTGCCGCTCTGTGATCGCGTCTGTAGTCGTGATTGAGACGATGCTCCCGGAAGTCGCCGTGATAGCGTCGTCGTCGCCGAACCAGAGCGCCTCGATGTCCTGCTGGATAACCTTTGTTTGCGTAGAATCGTCCGAGTAGGCCGGGAACTGGAGCAGTATTGCGTCGATGCCCTCCGGATTGTTGACCAGAAGGTGCGCGAGGGTGGGATCCTGCGCCTGGAGTCTGTCGAGGAACTCCTGCATCATCCTTGGATCAAGTTGCACTCCGGCAGAGGCTTCCCGGAAGAGTGCGGCGAGCTCCGGGTCGTACTTGTCGCCGGGCTCCCCGCTGTTGTTGATCCAGTCGCGCACGAGCAACTCATATGATGCCAGAATCGGTCCCGCTGCCGCACTCGGGCGTAGCAGTTCATCCGCGAAGGCGGTCGTGAGATCGCGTAGGTTAAGCAGCGTGCGAATCTCCGTAGCCTCGGCCATCACGAGCACACTGGTCATCTCCGTTGAGCCGCCAACAGCCGCATCAAGGGCTTTCAAATCCTCCAAGACGCTCCCGCCTCTGGGCAGGATGTCGCGGATGCTGAATTCCAACGTGAGCCCCCTGGCCGCAAACCCGAACAAGATCGTAACCGCAACCACGACGACGAAGTAGGGCGCAGGCTTGCGGGTGAGCCATCTCCCCAGCAGCTCCGCCATTCGCCCGAAGCCGGGCAACGCGTTCGAGATTAGGCGGGGCGGCCTCAACGTGCCGCGTGATTCGCGCCGCCGGTCGATGATAGTCCGACCGGCCGGGACCAGCGTCAGCATCACGATGAGGGTCATCCCCACGCCCAGCCCCGCGATAACGCCGAAGTCGCCAACTATCCTTATCGGGGAGAACAGGCTCACCAACAGGCTCACGATCGTCGTGACGGCGGCCAGCACCAGCGGGACGGTGACGTTTTGCAGTCCCATGCGAGCGGCCGCCACCACCGGCTCGCCAGCGGCGCGCTGCTCGCGGTAGTGCGAGACGATCTGAATCGCATAGTCCACCGTGAGGCTGATCATGATGACTGGCACCAACGACGTGAGGGGGTTTGGAGGACCGGTAATACCCAGCGCGTACGGACCGAGCCAGCCCTCCGCCCCAATGATCCAGACCAGCGCAATGAGAAGCCCCGTTAGCGTGAGCAGCAGATCTGAGAGCGTCCGCATGAAGAGCAGGATCAGCGCCGCGATCAGCAGCAGCGCCAGCCCTACCATCGGCAGCATTCCCTCCTCTGTGGCTTTCCGGTACTCATCCTCGATCACCACGGGCGACACGCTGCTCACGTGCAGCGGGCCTTCATCCCCGACCGCGAGCTCGCTGATCCTGCGTTCAGCGTCCTGAACTCGCTCGTCACCCGTGTCGCGCAGACGGATGACGGCGATTGCGACCTGTGTGCCGTCCGTGTCGGTTCCAGTCATCGCGGCAAGCGCCTGCTGCACCTCTGGCGGCCCGCGGGCGGAGTCGATTTGGGCCTGCGTGATCGACGCTACACTGCCCACTTGGAGTACAGCTTTGATCAGCAACACCGGCGCGACGACCGGCTTGACTGGCGCCAATAGCTCCCCCACGGCCGGGTCGCTGACAATCTCACCGATCAGGGCGTCCATCTGCGAGAGACCGTCGGGCGTGAGCGCATTCCCGCGGAAGAGGAGCGTTACCACATTGGCCTCACCGGCGTCACCAAAGAGCTCATCGATCTCAACTATCGCTGCGGTGACGGCGCTTCCCTGGGGAAGCATTGCCTCAGAATCCGGGGGCGGCGCGCGCCGCACCGCCCCCGCGGCCAGAAAAATAGTGAGATTGACGAGGACGAAGAGCGTGATCCATGGGCGGACCGTGATCAACCAGCTCAACCTACCGAGTAAGCTACACAGGGCACTCCTCCCAATCTGAGCAAGCCCCGTATAGCGAGGGGAGTTGCCTCTCGGCTAGCTCGAACGTTCATCCTGCAGTCCTGTGCCGGACATTTAGTACGATACAGATTCTAGTTGCGCTTGATGCGCTCGAAGTAGTTGCAGGGAATGACGTTTAGCGGTCCGCGACGCTGCTCCACCTTGTCGAGCAAGAGGTTGAGGCCGACGTTGTCGCACGCGTTGTGGGGCATGCGCACCCAGCCCATGCCGAGCTCCTGCGCCTGGCGCTGGTGGGCGGCCGAGCAACCGATGGTAACGAACGTGCCGACCCCGGCGTCCTTCAGCAAGGGCATCACCTCCACCGGAAAGAGCCAGCCGCCGCCGTCCTGATGGAAGATGCGGCCCACCGGCTGTTCCGCATCTCCCGCCATGATTCGCGGGATCGCGCCGATGCGCGCCGCGCCCTGGAACTCGGGCAACCCCAGCAGCGCCTCCACCACGTCGCCAACGGTTTCTACACTGGCAGCCTCGGCTGCGCCCCGGACGCCCTGGCCGTGGTGGAAGTCAGCCGGCGTATGGATGCACGCCAGCGGAAACTCCAGCAGTTTCGCCATGTCGATGCCGTTGCGGTTGAAGTCTTCGGCGTAGTTCCAGCGGTCGGTCATCATGTCCGCGATGTGAGGCTCGGCGTCGGCCCGGGCTACACCCGCACCTGCGAGCAGGTCAACGAGATAGGGCACCGTGTCATAGATCAGTGTATCCGCCGGTACCCCGATGCCGTTGGTATGGTGGGAGATGACGGCGTTGATCCGCGTGCCGCTGCCGCGCAAATTGTCCGCTAGCAGGAGTTCTTGCGTGCCGATGTTTATGCCCATGAGGATGGTAGTGAGTTCGGTATCTTCCGGACCATGCACAATGCGCACGTCGCCGTAAGGATTGTTGAACCGCTCTTGGTCGTAGTACGGCTTGCGCCACTCCGGCAGCGCGGCGTATTCGTGCCGCCGCTGCGCAAGCTGGCGGTCAAGCGCCTCCCGTCCGCGCGGGTCCACTTCACGGCCGATTTCGATGGCTGTATCGTACAGTTCACGCAGGGTCATACCACTATTCCCAGTTTATTGCCCGTTCCCCGTGACTTCCCTAATCCCGTCACTCCCGAGCAAGCGGGAGTCTATCTGCAGAATGAAGATGGATTCCCGCTTGCGCGGGAATGACGGTCGCTCTCCCGCTGCGCTGCTCGCTCTCGCCGGGCACTTGGTCGCAATTGGCACTATCCATACCTAGTTGCGCTTGATTCGTTCGAAGTAGTTGCACGGAATGACGTTGAGCGGTCCCAGACGCCGTTCCGCCTCATCCAGCAGCAGGTTGATACCAATGTTGTCGCACGCCGCATGGGCAATACGTACAATCGCCACGCCCGCTGCGTGGGCGGTCTGCGCGTGCACCGGCGTACAACCTATCTGCAGCACGGTATTCACCCCTGCTTTGCCGAGCAGCGTATACGCATCCGGCGGCAGCAAGTAGCCGCCGCCAAACTTGAGCAACATACGCCCCGCCGGCCAGTTTTCTTCCCCACTCATCACACGCGGCTCTGCGCCTATGTGTGCCGCGCTCTGCACTTCCGGTATCTCCATGAGCGCCCGCACCACCTCGCCCACGGTCTGGGGCTCTGCTGCTTCCACAACGGGCCGCACGCCCTCGCCTATGTAGTAGTCCGCCGGCGTATGGATGCAGGCCAACGGGAACCCCAGCAACTTCGCCATGTCGGGCCCCATGCGGGCCGTGTCCTCAAGTGACTGCTCTTTCTCCTCAATAAAGCGGTTGATGCACGCCGCAGCGTCCGCGCGCGGCACGCCCTCGCCGGCTAAGAAGTCAATTGCTACCGGCATAAAGTCATGCACCAGCGAAATGGCTACGCCGATACCGGTGGTGTGGTGGGCAATTACGGCATCGATCTTAGCGCCCTTGCTGCGTAAGCGGTCGGCGAGCAGGAGTTCGTCCAAGCCGATGTTGATGCCCAGCAGGACCGTCTCTAGTTCCACGTCCTCCGGGCCGTTGACGATGCGCACGTCGCCGTAGGGGTTGCGGAACCGCTCCCGGTCGTAGAAGGGCTGTTGCCACGCGGGCAAAACCTCATATTCCGCGCGCCGCCGCGCGAGCTGCTGCCGCAGCGCCGCCTCGCCGCGCACGTCTAGCGCCATGCCAAGTTCAATTGACGTCTCGTAAAGGTCGCGCAGTGTCATGCTAGCATCCTAAGATTTGGCGTACGCGCCCATTATAGCGTACCGCTCACTCCAAGTTTGGGAGTGAGCGGTAAACCATGCGCTGCAACGGGACTGGTTACTTCCATTCCTCCGGTCGCCGTGAGAACAGCTCGTTAAGTCTTGCCGCAGACTCTTGCATAGCCTCGGTGGTATCGATCTCACCGGCGAGTGCGCGGCGCATGGGCTCGTTCATCGTGCTCCACGCTTCCGAGCCCTCAGGCAGCACGAGCAAGTCGTGCCCGCCGCTCTGCCACACGTCCTGCACGTCGTTAATGTGCGTGCCCTCGAAGAGTCTCAGCCAATTCTCCGAGGTAGCCGCCCAGAACAACGGCGGCCAAGAAATGACCTCGATCTGCGGGGTAGACTCCAAAATCTCACGCGTATGCGAGACGCGCAGCACTTCCCAAGCAGCGTCCAACTGCTCGGAGAGCGCCAGGATCGACCAGGAGTTGCCTCCCGTGCTGACGCGCTGGATGCCGGTTGGGCCCTTGGGCGGCGGCGCAAAATCAAGGTTCTCCACGCCGATGCCGTTGCGAATGGCATTGTGGCGGAAGTTGCCGTTGAATTCAAAGGCTACCATCTGCGCGTCCATCGGCCGTATGCCGCTGCCGAGACTCTCGCGTGCTTCGGCAGGCGGGACGGCCTTGTGCACGGTATGCAAATCAACGTCGACAGCCGCGCCGCGAATCGAGTTCTGGTCTTCGCCGTAGAGCGCCCGGTCACGCACGTCGTTCAGTATTTCGCCGCCGAAGTTATAGACGAACGTGCCCATCATGTAGTGGAGCCCGTTCTGGCCGATCTCCAGGGCCCAGCGGTTGTTGTCCGGATCATTGAGCTTATTCACCGCTGAGAGCAAGTCGTCGTAGGTCCAATCCTTGTGGGGATGAGACACGCCCTTTTCATCGAACAATTGCTTGTTGAAGAAGACTACCTCGCCGCCATGCTGGAATGGCTGCGCCCAGAGTTGGCCCTTCCACGCCCAACTGGAAAGCGCCGTTGGAAAATATTGATCGAGGTCCACTCCATCCCGGCGCATGAACTCGTAGAGATCGGGGAACATGCCCGTCAGGCCGCCCGGAATGACCCAATTCAATTGGTTCACCATCAGATCGACCGGTGCGGTACCGGCGGCAAATTCAGCCCTGCGCCGGTCCCAATAGCCGGAACCGTCCTGCCATGAGACTTCAATACCGATACCGGTAGTCTCGGCAATCGCCGCGAACGTGTCGTCCCATCCCTCCATGCGGCCCCTCAACCGGTAGCACGACCACACAACCTGCCTGGCTTCAGCCTCAGGCATAGATTCTTCCGCCTTTGGCGCTTCTTCCGTGGTTTCCTCGGCCATCTCTGGGGTCGCCACAGTGCCGCAGGCAGCCAGCGCCACTATTGCCGTCCCGCCACCGAGGCTAGCCAGCAGACGGCGTCTTGAAAGAGCATCTAGAAAAATACCCATCGAAACTCCTTTCATAAGGCGTACAAGTGACCTTCTCGCTCAATCCTCTTTGGCGTCACCATCCGAGGTGTGCAAGTTCTCTCTCTTCCTCTCCACTGCTGGTATCGTTTCTGTTATTGGAGGATTGACTGGTAACGCCCTAGTCCAACGAGTCTAACACTCCTTCTTGTGTTGGTCAATACTTTTTTCAAAGAACCTCGGGCACTTCCATCCCAGATCTCCCTGAATACAGTCTACGGAACAGCCAACTTTGCGCCGAGCATGGTCCTTACTATATCTGCACTTCAGTCCCGCACACGATTATGAACATCTCGCCAGAAGGAGGAATAAGGAGACTTCACATCTCCCGGCCACGATAGATACTAGGTCAGAAGCTCTCTCCTCCGCGCGCTCGCCGTCATGGGGAACGCACCCGCTTGGTTCTCCCGACAAACGGCCTCAGCCGAATGCTCTCGCGTGCAGCGCAGGCACAGTATAATCTCATTGAGCGTCGACAAATCTCTGTCAGAAAGTCCAATCCAGGCATGAGCGCAGATTCTCCACTTGACATCGCCATCGTCGGCGGCGGCATCGTCGGCTTGTCAACGGCGCGCACGCTTGCCGAACGGCACCGCGGTCTACGCATTGCCGTGATCGAAAAAGAAGCCGACACTGCCCAGCATCAGACCGGCAACAACAGCGGCGTAATCCATTCCGGTATCTATTACCGACCGGGTTCGCTGCGCGCGCGCATGGCCGTGCAGGGATCCGAACGCATGGTGGCCTTCTGCGCAGAACACGGCATTCCCTACGACCGCTGCGGCAAGGTGATCGTGGCCACGGAGGACTTCCAGATATCGGCCCTGGCAGCGCTGGCCCAGCGCGGCGCAGCGAACGGTGTACCGGGCGTGCGCATGATTGGACCTGATGAACTCGCAGACCTTGAGCCGCACGCCACAGGCATTCAGGCGCTGCACGTGCCGAGCGCCGGCATTGTCAATTACAGCTTGGTAGCGCAAACGTATCGCAAACTCTTCGAGCAGGCCGGCGGTGAGGTGCGCACGGGGGCAGAAGTGACCGCCATTGGCGAAGAACCTAACGGACTGCGGTTGGTGACGGCGCAAGGGGACGTGCGGAGCAAGCACGTCATCATTTGCAGCGGCTTGTTTGCGGACCGCGTCAGCATCTCCGCCGGTTTGAAACCGCCGCTCAAGACCGTGCCCTTCCGCGGCGAGTACTATGAACTCGTGCCGGAGAAACGCCACTTGGTGCGCAATCTCATCTACCCCGTGACCAATCCGGCGTTCCCCTTTCTCGGCGTCCACTTCACGCGGCGCATTAGCGGCGCAATCGAAGTGGGCCCGAATGCCGTGTTCGCCTTCAAACGCCAGGGCTACCGTTGGCGCGACGTGAGTATCCGGGACACGGCCGACATCCTGGGTTACGCGGGTTTCTGGCGGATGGCAGCCCGCTACTGGCGCACCGGCCTCGGCGAAGTGTACCGTTCATTGCGCAAACAGGCGATGGTGAAGGAATTGCAGAAGCTCGTGCCGGTCGTTGCCGGCCAAGACTTGGTGCGCGCGGGCGCAGGCGTACGCGCGCAGGCGCTAGATTCGCAAGGGAAGCTCATCGAAGACTTCCACATCGTGCAGCAGCCGCGCATCATCCACGTGCTCAACGCGCCCTCGCCGGCGGCGACGGCCTCGCTCAGCATTGGCGCGGCGGTGGCGGATATGGCAGGCCGCTGGCTCCCGCCACCCACATGAGCATTGCATCGAGAAGGAGGACGAAGGTCGCCTGTGCGCAGCGCACATCATAGTGCTGAAGCCTCCCTGCGGGCGGCATGAATGCAGTGGCAAGAGGTCGGCGGTGCAGCCGAGCGTATGGCGCTAACGCGCAAGAGAAGCATGATTGCGTTGCCGCACGCGCGGCGAAACCGGTATACTGTGTTAGATAGTCAATGAGCCTGCAACGTAGGAATACGTGCGAGGCTAAATAAACGTGTGTAGCAGCTGCGGGCCTGACCGCTCGTAGGCACAAGAGTGCAGAAGGGGTCGCGAACGTATGGCGGTGGCCAGTCTTAAGGATCTATTTGACGCGGGGGTGCATTTTGGGCATCCGACCAATCGTTGGAATCCCAAGATGAAGCCCTATATTTACATGGCGCGCAGCAAGATCCACATCATCGATCTGGAAAAGAGCGCACGCGGACTTCAAGAAGCTTGCGATTTCGCACGCGACCTCGCGCTGCATAACCGCGAAATCCTCTTTGTCGGCACGAAGAAGCAGGCGCAGGAGATTGTCGAGCAGCAGGCCTCCCGGGTAGGGATGCCCTTCGTAAACCAACGCTGGCTCGGTGGGATGCTGACAAACTACTCCACCATCAGTCGGCGCTTGGCAAAGATGAAAGAGATGGAATCGGAACAGGCGAACGATGCCTGGAAGAGCTTTTCAAAGAAGGAAGTCGGCCGCCTCCAAGACCGTTTGGCGAAGCTCCAGCGCTTTTTCAACGGCATCCGGGATATGCACCGTCTGCCCGCCGCCCTCTATGTTGTAGACACCGTGCGCGAACACATCGCGGTGGCGGAAGCACAAAAACTCGGCATTCCCGTCATTGCGTTGCTTGATACGAATTGCGATCCCGACCAGGTTGAATACTCCATACCCGGCAATGACGACGCAATCAAGGCGATTAGGCTGATTACCGGCCTGATTGCCGATGCGGTCAACAGCGGCCAAGAGTTGCGCGCGGCCAAATCGAAAGAATCAGAAGCCGAAGCGTCGGTGGAAGCCGTGGCCGCCGATCCTGACGCAGAAGCCGCTGCGGAGGCTGAAGAAAGCGCCGCCAAAGCGGACGCAACCTAGACCGCTCTTACTTTTAGAGATAGAACCAGCGAAAGGGAGTTTGAATTCAACCAATGGCAATGGTGACTACTGCGGACATTAAGTCACTGCGCGAGGCAACCGGCGCAGGCATTATGGACTGTAAACGCGCGCTTGTGGAAGCCAACGGCGACCATGCGGAAGCGAAGAAGATTCTGGACGCGCAGGGCTTGGCGAAGGCGGAGAAACGCTCTGGCAGAGAGGCATCGCAGGGACTGGTGCACTCCTACATCCATGGTGATGGACGCGTCGGCGTGCTGGTGGAAGTAAACTGCGAGACGGACTTCGTGGCGCGCACGGAGGAATTCCAGCATCTCGTCCACGAAATTGCGCTGCACGTGGCCGGTATGAGTCCGGAGTTCGTCAGTGAGGAGGAGTTGCCGGAAGACTATGAGGGCAATCCCGAACAAACGGTCCTGCTCGCGCAGCCGTTCGTGCGCGATCCATCGCTCACTGTTGCCGACCTCGTCACGCAGGTTAATGCAAAGACCGGCGAGAATATCGTCATTCGGCGCTTCTGCCGCTTCGAGCGCGGCCTGTAAAAGGCTCGCGGACAGCGCGTGCTTTCATTTCCGCCCAGGCAACCAAGCACGGCACGACCAGAGAGGAACCATGGCAAAGCTACGCTATAGGCGCGTGCTCCTCAAAATTGGCGGCGAAGCGCTTATGGGCAAGGGTAAGGGCGAATATGGCATAGATCTTGCTATTGCGCGCAACATCGGCAAGCAAATCGCCTCGGCCCGCCGCCTTGGGACTCAGATCGGGGTCGTCATCGGTGGCGGCAACATTTGGCGCGGCGAGTTGGCAGCCGACCAGGGGATGGACCGCGCCACCGCCGACTATATGGGTATGCTGGCAACAGTTATAAACGCCTTGGCGCTCCAGGACGCCCTCTCGCGCGAAGGAATCGATGCGCGCGTGCAAACGGCAATCGAGATGCGGGAAGTCGCCGAACCTTATATCCGCGCGCGCGCCATCGACCACTTGGAGAATGACCGAGTTGTGATCTTCAGCGCAGGCACGGGCAACCCCTTCTTCACGACCGATACCGCGGGCGCCCTGCGCGCTATGGAGATCAACGCAGAAGTGCTGATAAAAGCCACCAAGGTAGACGGCGCCTACGAGAGCGACCCTTTCACGCGCCCGAACGCGAAGAAATTTGACTACCTTTCGTACCTCGACGCCCTCAACATGGGCCTGAAGGTGATGGATAGCACCGCTATTTCACTCTGTATGGAGAATAGCCTCCCCATCGCGGTCTTCAAGCTGGAGGATGCCGGGGCATTGGAGAAATTGCTGCAAGGGGAACCAGTAGGAACCCTGATAGGAGATAGGGACGATGCTGGAGCCGATTCTTGAGGACACTGAACTCGCGATGAGCAACGCCACGGAGGCGTTGCAGCGCGAAATTGCCCGCATCCGCACAGGCAGAGCGTCAACGGCGCTTGTGGAGGAGATACCCGTAGAGTACTACGGCACGCAGTTGCCTCTGAACCAAGTTGCCACCATCGTCATCCCGGAACCCCGGCTTATCGTCATTCAACCGTGGGACACGCAGTCAATCCCCGCTATCGAACGCGCGATACTCAAGTCGGAACTTGGTATCACCCCAGGGAACGACGGCACCGTCATCCGCATCGCGCTGCCCCAACCTACCGCGGAACGGCGGCAAGAACTGGCCAAGTTGGTACGGCAGCGGGCGGAAGAGGCCCGTGTAACTATCCGCAATTGCCGGCGTACGGCGCAGGAAGCATTGCGTAAAGGGCAGAAGAGCAGCGGAGTTTCCGAAGACGACGTGCGCCGCGCCCAAGGCGAATTGCAGAAGCTTACCGATGCCGAAGTTGAGCGGGTAGATGCGGCCCTTGCCGACAAAGAGCAGGAGATTTTGACCATCTAGCGATGGAGCCAACCCCTTCCAAATCACTGAATGCGGTCTCGGAAGAGGACGAGCAATTCCCGCCCCTGACCGTTACACCCGTCCACGTCGGCATCGTGATGGACGGCAACGGCCGTTGGGCGGCGCAGCGCGGCCTGCCCCGCTTGGAAGGGCATCGCGCGGGCGCGCACCGCGTGCGGGAGGTAGCCGAAGCGGCGATCGACTTCGGAGTCCGGATTCTCACCCTGTACGCCTTTTCCACGGAGAATTGGGCGCGTCCCGAGGAAGAAGTCAGCGGGCTCATGTCTCTGCTCGAACAGACGATCGCCCAAGAACAGGATGCAGTCGTCGAGAACGAGATCCAGGTCCAATCCATCGGACGGCGCGACGCTGTGCCCTCGACCTTGCAAATCGCCATCGACCAACTACAAGAAGCGACGCGCGGCAATGATCGGCTCACCATCAACTTCGCCTTCAACTACGGCGGGCGCAGCGAGATAGTCGACGCCGTGCGGGAAATCGTTGAGAAAGGCGTGCCCGCGTCTCACGTATCGGAAGAGACGATCGCCCAGCACCTCTACACGCGCCATCTTCCCGACCCTGATCTCGTAATCCGCACTGCCGGCGAGATGCGGCTCTCCAATTTCCTGCTTTGGCAAGCCGCCTACGCCGAGTACTACGCTGCGGAAGTCTACTGGCCTGACTTTGGGCGCAAAGAGTTCTACGCCGCCCTCGCCAACTACAGCCGCCGCGAGCGCAAGTTCGGCGGCCTTGCTGCAAGCGGCGACCCCGCTGCAAGCGACGGCCTTGCCGACAGCCAAAATGGCGAAGCGCAACAGTAAGCGCGGCGATTCAAGCCGCGCATCCGCACGCGCCCGCTTGCAGGATTTCTCAAAGCGCGCCCTCTCGTCTGTGGTCTACGCGCCGCTCTTACTCGCGCTGGCCTATTTTGGAAATCCCTGGCTGCTCCTCGGCATGCTCGTCTTCGGCGGGCTGGCGCTGTGGGAGTACCTCCATCTGGTACGCGGCATGGGGCTTGCCGTGCAGCGTATTACTGCCGGTGCGCTTGCCCTCGGCTTCTTCCTCTGGCCCTATAGCTTGATTTGGGCGGGCTACGCGGAGCTCGTGATCCTTCCGCCGCTGTTCTTCACGGTGATTGTGCTCTGTTCGCTCTGGGTGCTGCTGCTACCCCGGGCGCACGGCCATGCGCAGGCGTTCACAGGTTGGGCCATGGCAGTCGCCGGCGCGATGTATATCGGCTGGTTGCTGGGGCACACCGTCGCGCTCCGCGACTATATCTACGTGCGGGGAGAGTTGTGGCTCATCTTTGCCCTCGTCGTCACGTGGGCCTACGACACGGGGGCGTATCTTGTGGGCAGGAGCATCGGCAAGCGCCGCATCTTCCAGCACCTGAGCGCCGGCAAGACCCTGGAAGGCACGCTGGGCGGCGCCTTCATTGCGGTCATGGTCGCGGCGCTCTACGCCCAGTTCACCCCATTCCCGCCGAGCCCGATCTTGGCCGGCCTCATCGGTCTTGGCGCTGCGGTATTTGCCCAACTTGGCGACCTGGTGGAGTCTCTCCTCAAACGCGGGGCAGATGTGAAAGAGTCCGGCTCCCTCATCCCCGGCCACGGCGGCATCCTGGACCGCATCGATAGCCTGCTCTTCACAGGCCCGTACATGTTCTACGCGGCCCTAATCTGGGCCAGCCTGCAATTGGGCGCATAGAGAGAGGGCAGCGTAGCCCTTACTCCCCGACCGCCATTTCCACCACCGGCCGGCCGTCCTCCTCCACCCACACGCCGCAGGGGCCGCCCCGCTCGCTGTTGCCGAGTTTCACCACGCTGCCATCCATGCGCAGTACGGGATGATAATACTTCGAGACCTTCTCGGCGCTGCCCATGATGTAGTGGCCGATGAGCGACCGGCGGAAGCGGTCGGTAGTGGTGTTCGGAGAGCTGCCGTGGATCAGTTGGCCGTTGAAGAAGAGCACGTCGCCGGCATCCATCAATACAGGAACGGTCTGCACCTGTTCCGGCAACGGCACCGTGACGTCCGTAAAGCTCTGCGCGGTGTCCGCCTCCTCCGTGCACAGCTCCGGCAGCATGTGACTGCCGGGCACCACCTGCAAGCAGCCGTTCGCCTCGTCACAGCGGTCCAGCGCCAGCCAGGCCGCCATGCAGGTGCCCGGTTGCACTTGCAGGTAGAACTGGTCCTGATGCAGCGCCTGTCCGCGCGCCCCCGGCGGCTTGAAATAGATCATAGATTGGACCGCGAATGGGTCCCCGCCCAACAGCGTCGCCAGACCTTCGCGAAAGCGGGGATCCAGCATCCATTGCAAACTGAGGTCGTCCCAGCGATGCATGTGGATCATGCGGGGAAACTGCTTCAAGGGGTCGGCCGTTGGATCGCCATTCGGCGCCTCCACACCCGCAGAATCACCCTTGTAAGTGCCGTTCTGCCGCAAGAACATGTAGTGGCGGGTGAGCGCGGCGACCTCTGCCGGTGAAAAGAGGCCGCGAGCTACCGAATAGCCGTTCTGCTCAAAACTATCCTTGAATGCTTGATCGAACATTGTGCCGACCCTTTCGCCTGTGAATGACCTTGACGACACGCGGCTGCCGGTCCGCCTGCCCTGCCTATCTGCCCGGCAGTGCTGCGGCTCTCTTGCGGCAAGCGCTGCTTGCGGTGAGTGAGATTGCTCGCTCCTCCATAGTCTACTCCAGCCAAATCAAGATGACTATGTCTCTAAACGCATAGGCCTGCGTTCGTCCGTTTTCCACGCAGCAGTCTCGCTGCATGAACGAGAAAGAAAACGTACAATGAGTGTGGGAAAAGCCGGAGCAGCGTGGGAGTGATACATCTATGGTGAAACAAGCGGACAACTATCAGCTCGTGTGGGGAGACTTGCACATTCATTCGTACTTCTCATCCTGCTACTGGGGCGAGGAGACGCTTCCCGACGGCTTCGACGGCTCGCCCGCCGATTGCTACCGCTACGCCCGCGACGTGGCGGGCATGGACTTCGGCGCGGTGACCGATCATACCTGGTCGGGCAACGGCAGGATGCTGGTGGAGGACGAGTGGGCGGAGATTCTTGCGGCCAACCGCCAGTACCATGCGCCGGAACGGTTCGTTACGATGCCCGGGTACGAGTGGAATGCGCCCAAGGACCGCCAATGGGGACACCGCAACACGCTCTTCAACCACGACGAGCCGCCAATCTTACGCAGCGGCGCGGAAGTAACAGACCTCGCCCAGCTCTGGCAGCAGCTTGACGACTTGCCGTACGACGCCCTCAGCATCCCTCACCATCTCGCCCGCGACGCCACGCCCTATGATTGGTCGCAACATCACGACCACTGGGAGCCGGTAGTGGAGGTGACCTCGCTCTGGGGCAACTATGAATATCAGGGCAACCCCCATGAGTGCGATCCCAACTGGTCGCCCAGCGCCACTGGCAGTTTTCTCCAAGACGGCCTCGCCAAGGCCAACCGCGTGGGCGTCATCGGCGGCGGCGACAACCACACCGGCCACGCCGGCGGGCACTATTTCAATAACCAGCACCCAAGTGCCGCGAACTCCAAACGCCTGGAACGCCTCAGTCGCCTGCGCATGAACGCCCTGGGCACCGGTCTCGGCGGACTGTATGTAACGGAGTTTACGCGAGCCGGCATCTTCGAGGCGTTGCGCGCTCGCCGCTGCATTGCGGCTTCCGGTCGCAAGATTGGCCTCTGGACGGAGACCAACGGCCTGCTCATGGGTGCGGAAGGACCTGCGCTCGATGAAAGCCCGCGCACCGTCGCTTACACCGTCACCGGCAGCGAGCGCATTGCGACCGTGACCCTGGTGCGCAACGGCGTGGACGTAAAGCGCTTCCACGCAAATGACTATTACCACGAGGGCGTGTTCGAGGATGCCGATCCGCTGGAGAGGCTGTTCTCCATTTCTCCCAGCGTCGGCAACGGCGAGGCGTGGGTCTACTACTACGTGCGGGCGGTGCAGGAGGATGGACGTACCGCCTGGTCGAGCCCGGTCTGGTTTCCGGTTGCCTCCTAAGTGGTCGCGGCCGGTCATGCCCACCGCCGTTCGTACTTCGACAAGCTCAGTACGAACGGCGGTGGGCATGAAGCGCAGAGCCAGATATCTAGACTTGAAGACGCCTCCTTGTATGTAGAGTTGCACGCGCATTGCTGCTTGTACTCTTGCCTAACCGGGTTGTTGCGGGGAGTCTTGCGTCGTAGAATGCACATAGCTCTTGTGATCAGCCGCAAATCTCTTTGACGACATTGGCGAGTGCGGGACTCGAGATACGCGTGTAACACTGGCTGAAATGGAAAACATCCAATGGCCGAATCAACACCAAACGAACCGGAATCTGACGCCACGTCGGTCTTCTCGCCGGTTCGCAGCCTGGTCATGCCTGCGCTGGAGCTTCCCGACCACTTCGAGTACAACACCAGACTGCAAATGGACGGCTTGGAGTTTCTCGCCCACCTGCCGGAAGGCAAGTTTCCGGTAGCGTTTCTCGATCCGCAGTACCGCGGCCTATTGGACAAGATGTCGTACGGGAACGAGGGGCGCAGCCGAAATCGCGGGCGCTCCTCGCTGCGCCAAATGGATGATGAGAAAATCGCCGCCTTTGTCCGCGGGATCGACCGCGCGCTCATGCCCAGCGGACACCTCTTTCTCTGGATGGACAAGTTTCACCTCTGCACGGGCTTTACCCACTGGCTCAAGGACACGAAACTCGCCGTGGTTGATCTCGTCACCTGGGACAAAGGCCGCATCGGCATGGGCTACCGCACCCGGCGCAAGAGCGAGCACTTGGTTGTCCTGCAAAAGACGCCGCGCCGCGCCAAAGGCGTGTGGAAAATCCACGACATCCCGGACGTGTGGGCGGAGACGGTACCGCGTGATGCGGTGACGCACCGCAAGCCGGTGGAACTCCAAGGGGCCCTGATTGCGGCGGTCACAAATCCGGGAGACGTGGTAATCGATCCTGCGGCGGGAAGTTTCTCCGTGCTGGAAGCCTGCCATCAGCGCAATCGCGTCTTCCTCGGTTGCGATATTGAAGGCTGAAGAATTTCAAGCGCGAGGAACGGGCTAAAGCGTTGCGGCCCTGTGCTTAACACGTGCAATACATAGAGGCGAAAGACAATGAGCTCAGAACCGATTCGTGTCGGCATCATCGGCGCGGGCGCGAACACACGCGACCGCCACATCCCCGGTCTGCAGGCCATCGCGGGGGTGGAGCTTGTCAGCGTCTGCAACCGCAGCCCGGCATCGAGCGCGCGGGTGGCGCAGCAGTTCGGCATCCCACAGACCTATGAAAACTGGAACGAGCTCATCGACGCGCCGGACACGAATGCCATCGTCATCGGCACGTGGCCGTATCTCCACTGCCAGGCCACGCTGGCGGCGCTGGCTGCGGGCAAGCATGTGCTCTGCGAAGCGCGGATGGCCATGAATGCCGCCGAAGCCTGGGAGATGCAGGCTGCGGCGCAGGCAAATCCGCAGCTTGTCGTGCAGATCGTGCCATCGCCAATGACGCTGCGGGTGGACGCGACGCTGAAACGTCTGCTGGCAGAGGGCTACCTTGGCGATTTACTGGCTATCGAGGTCCGCGTGGGCGGTGACTTCCTGGATGCCGCCGCGCCCCTCCACTGGCGGCAGGACTTCGACCTGAGCGGCTTCAATATCATGAGCATGGGCATCTGGTACGAGGCCGTCTTGCGCTGGGTCGGCGAGGCCACGCGCGTGCAGGCCATGGGCAAGGTCTTTACGCAGATGCGCGCGGACGAGACGGGTGCGCTGCGCGCGGTGCGTGTGCCCGAGCACGTTGACGTGGTGGCCGACATGGCCTGCGGCGCGCAACTGCACATGCAGGTATCGAGCGTCACCGGCCTGGCCGGCGCGCCGGAAGCGTTCCTCTGCGGGAGCGAGGGCACGTTGCGCTTTGCAGACAATAACCTCTACGGCGGCAAGCGCGGCGACGCTGCTTTAGAGGAAATCCCAATACCGGATGACGAAGCCGGCGGCTGGCGCGTGGAAGAGGAATTCGTCAGCGCCATGCGCGGCCGGGAAAAAGTCACCCACACCCCACCCGAGACCGGGGTGAAGTACATGGAGTTCACCGAAGCGGTAACGCGCAGCCTGCAGACCGGCCAGGCGATTCCTCTGCCGCTCTGAGGTATCCGAGGATAGTCGCCCTTTGGAGACCCTGCCATCGTCTGGACAAGGGGTGCAGAATTCCGTCTTGATCGAGGGTGAGGATAAGAATCCCCTCTCCATCGAGGGAGAGGGTTAGGGTGAGGGTGATTCTTCTTTGTTGCGGCTCAATTGCGCTCTACCGCACGCTCTTCGCGAGGGTCCTCTCAGGGAATCCGATTACCGCATTGGATTCGTAGCAAGGATCCTCTCAGGGGATCCGAATTCCGAATTTGCTTCGTAGCGCGGGGGCTTGTCCCCCGCTCTTCAGATTAAGGTGAGGAAATCGCAGCGCACTACCTACCGTTCGCCCTGAGCTTGTCGAAGGGTGAACGGAACGTCTCATAACTGGTGGCAACACAGCGCTGTACCACACGCCATTCGTACTTCGACAGGCTCAGCACGAACGGCAAGGAGCAAAAAAAACGCAAGAATTGCGGCCCAGCATGTCTGCCCCTGTTGGCAATGCCCCTTCCGCGTCTTGACAGTAGCACGGGGGCTTGTCCCCCTTACTGGAAGAAGTCAATTGCCTAAGTGAGTGGGAAGGAGAGCAACAGAGGGCCAAGATGCTGGCCAATTGATACGCCGTCAAGCACGAACGAAAGAAAAGATGGATTCCCGCGTGCGCGGGAATGACGGATTGAGAGGCTGCGCTTGACGTAGCGCGGGGGCTTGTCCCCCTCACTGGAAGAAGCCAATTGCCTAAGTGAGTGGGAAGGAGAGCAACAGAGGGCCAGGATGCTGGCTCATTGATGTGCCGTCAAGTACGAACGAAAGAAAAGATGGATTCCCGCGTGCGCGGGAATGACGGACGACACGCCCTCGCGTTACCCTCTCACATTCGCGCATTTGCAGGCTTTCTTCAACATACAAATGACGGATTGAGAGGCTGCGCTTGACGTAGCGCGGGGCTTGACCCCCGCTCTTCGGTCTAACCAGGAGAACACGCAGCGAACTATCGTCCGTTCGCCCTTATATCTTGAATTAGGGAGATAAAATGGGAGAGGACGTGGCAGTCCGTTCGCCCTGAGCTTGCCTGTCCTGAGCCTGCCGAAGGGTCGAAGGGTGAATGGACGAGTCACGTTTCGCGCTTAACGGCGACGCGACTTGCACCAGATCCCTATCTCCCCGTGCATCGCGGCAAGATGGATCACAGAATCCCGTGGCGGCTGAAAACAGTCCGCATCTTTTCGCCCGCGGCGAGTTCAGCACGGACAGTATTCTCTCCCTGCACTTTCTCCTCGGCAGGCTTTAGCACCGCCTCGATGTGCTGGTGGGGAATAACCACTACGCCGTCGTATTCGGCCAAGATGTAGTCGCCGGGTTGCACGAGCACGCCGCCGCACGTAATCGGCACGTTGTGGGCGATGGCCTCGGCGCGGCCCGCGGCATCGGCGGCGCAGAACGCCGTGGCAAAGACCGGGTAGGGCTTCGCAATGATCATGCCGCTGTCGCGCACCGGACCGTCGATCACCGCGCCGGTAGCGCCCCGGGCCTGGGCGCAGGTGGAAAACAGTTCGCCCCAGAGCGCGCACGACGGGGCGTCACCTAACGCGGCGACGTACACCTCTCCCGGCTGCAAGCTGTCCATGGCCTCGATCTCCATGAAGTGGTATTCCGCCTGGGAGGGAATCCGCTCCGCCGGACGAAAGTGTAGCGGGTGGGCGCGGCCCACGACCCGCGCCTCGACATAGAGCGGCCGCACGCGCGGCGCCATTACCTGATGCCGCAGGCCAAGCGCATCGAGCGCGTCCGAAACCACGGCCACGTAAACGTGCTGCAAGCGTTCGAGGTAGGAGTCTTGGTGAGAATCGCCGGACATATCGGGCTGCTCCTTTCGGTATTGGGCGGCTGCAAAGTCTTGTGCCTATCATAACTTGCCGGGACACGGATCGTGGCTTGACTTGTCTTATTTGGGTTCACTTGCCTATTCATGCGGACCGCGCTCCGGTAGCGCAGGTTTGCAACCTGCGCCAACTGCCAGCCCCCCGGCATAGCAGCACCGACACAAGAATACTGTTTCCGTGCAAGGCAGGCTCCCTGGATTCCGGCTTGCGCCGGAATGACGGATTTCTTGCAATCTTCCCTGAAGAAAGTGATGAGCCTGCCACTCTCTCAAGCTCCTGCGCAGACGTCCACACGCGTGAGTGCCCCTCATCAAGTGCCGCTTGCACTATCATAGAGATGATCTCCCACCATGGCGGTGAATGGGAACGGGTCTCCCTCCTCTCTAACTTGAACATGAGGCCAAGCAGGACCGTGGCTACGGACACGCAGCATGTACTCTTGCAGGTAGAGAACGTCGCCAAGTCGTTCGGCGGCTTGCAGGCGGTGCGGAACTGCTCCATGCAGGTGCGTGCGGGTACAATCACGGGTCTGATCGGACCTAACGGGGCGGGCAAGACGACGTTATTCAATCTCATTTCCGGTTTCTACGCCCCGGACGCGGGCAGCATCGTGTTTCAGGGAAAGCGCATCGACGGGCTGCCGCCGCACCGGGTCTTTCACCACGGTCTCTGCCGCACCTTCCAAGTGCCCAAAGAACTCAAGCAAATGACCGTGCTCGAAAATCTGATGCTGGTACCTGCGGGCCAGGCAGGTGAACGGTTGGGAGCGGCGTGGCTCATGCCGCGGCGCGTACGCCGGCAGGAGCAGGAGGCCTTCGATAAGGCGCTGGACGTGCTGGAGTTTGTAAGCCTGGCCCACCTGCGCGACGAGTATGCGGCGAATCTCTCCACCGGACAGAAGAAGCTGCTTGAACTTGCCCGCGCCATGATGACGGACCCGCAACTCATCATGCTGGACGAGCCGGGCGCCGGGGTGAACCCAACGCTCTTGGATAGCCTCATGCGCCAAATCGAGCGCCTCGTCGCCGAACGCGGCATTACCGTCCTGCTCATCGAGCACAACATGGCGGTGGTGATGGGTCTCTGCGACCCCGTAATCGTCATGAGCAACGGCGAGAAGCTCGCGGAAGGCACACCGGCGGCAATCCAGCAGAACGAGCAGGTGCTCGCGGCGTATCTGGGAGGCCAAAACCGGTGAGTTTGCTTGAGGCGTCTGAGGTAGTTTCCGGTTACGGCGACATTGAGATTCTGCATGGCGTCTCCCTCACCGTTGGCCGCGGCGAAATGGTGGCAATTGTCGGTCCCAACGGCTGCGGCAAGTCTACCCTGATGAAGACAATCTTCGGCCTGCTGACGCCGACCGGGGGCACGGTCACGTTCAAGGATGCGGACATCACCGGCATGCCGCCCCACGAAATCGTCTGCCAGGGCTTGAGCTACGTGCCGCAAGCGGACAACACGTTTCTGAGTCTCACGGTGCAGGAAAACCTGGCGATGGGCGCCTTCCTCCGGCCCGATATCTATGCAGATCAAGCGGAGATGGCGTACGGCCTCTTTCCCGATCTCAAGGAGCGCCGCAACGCGAAGGTCTCGTCGCTGAGCGGCGGCCAGCGCCAGATGGTGGCCATGGCGCGCGCGCTCATGCTCGAACCGCAACTCCTCCTGCTCGATGAACCCACGGCGGGTCTCGCGCCGGTCTTTGTGGAAGCGGTGTTCGCGCAGATAGCGCACGTCAATTCCCAGGGCATCGCCGTGCTCATGGTGGAGCAAAACGCGCGCCTGGCGCTGGAGCACGCGCAGCGCGGCTACGTGCTCGCCAGCGGACAGAACCGCTTCACCGATGAGAGCAGCGCGCTGCTGGCAAACGAGGAAGTAGCCCGCCTCTACCTGGGAGGGGCGGCATGATTGCGTTGGTGGTAGACGGCATCATCCTCGGCAGCATCCTCTCACTCGGCGCAGTAAGTCTTACGCTGGTGTACGGCATCGTGCGCTTCGCCAATTTCGCCCACGGCGACCTCATGGCCGTCGGCGCCTACGTGGCCTTCTTCCTGGTAAACACGGTCTTCGCCACGCTGGGCATTCCGATTGCCACGTTCGGGCCGCTCTCATTCGGACTGCCGATGTTGCTTGCGCTGCCGCTGGCAATGCTCGTGACCGCCGTGGTCGCCGTGGTCGTCGATCGGCTGGTGTTCCGCCCCATGCGCGCGCGCCGCTACGCTACAGTGATGTTCGTGATCGGCTCCTTAGCGGTGGCCTTTGCGATCCGCGCCCTGGTCTTCATCATCTGGGGGCCGGAATTCCACTTCTACACACAAGCGCTGCGGCCGGCGCTGAAATTGCCGTTCGACGTCCGCGTAAAGCCAGATCAAATCTTCATTCTGCTTGCCTGTCTCGCCATGGTGGCGGGACTCTATCTCTTCCTGCAACGCTCGAAGATCGGCCAGGCGCTCCGCGCCACGGCGGATAATCCGGATTTGGCGCGCATCAGCGGCATCAACACCGAGCACATGATGATCTGGACCTGGGCCATTGGGGCGGCAATGGCGGCTACCGCCGGCATCCTGCTCGGTGTCGATTCGCAACTGCGTCCCGAGATGGGGTGGAACCTGCTGCTGCCGCTCTTTGCGGCAGCCATTCTCGGCGGCATTGGCAACCCGTACGGCGCGCTCGTAGGCGGCATGGTGATTGGGATCGTGCAGCAGGTATCGACTGCGTTCCTCCTGCCCACCTACAAACCCGCCGTGGCTTTCGTCATTTTGATTCTGGTGCTGTTGATCCGGCCGCGGGGGCTTTTTGGCAGCGAGCAACGGGGGTTCTAGCCAGCAAGACTCTTCAGCGCACAAGCCTTCGGAATACCACGCGTAGAGGTCTTACTCAAGAGACATAGATAGATAGACATCCTAGACAATTATTGGCAAGGGGGATGGCCAACGATAGAGGAGGCGACCTTTGGAGAGTGAAAAAGTCAATGAGATGAGTGTCGTTGACGCTATTCGGTACATAAAAGAAAGATCTAAGAAATTACAGCACACAGCCCAGGGCATTCAAATAGCCTTATTTGATGGTTCCAGCTTATTTCTAAGCCATAGAAGCTTGATCTATGTGTTTTTTATTGTTGATAGTCCTCCTCCAAGAATGGAAGTATTAGAGCAAAAAGAGACGATCAAGAACATGATGTCTCCTAGACAGTCTTGGGACTCTGGATACAGTTACTAATGGACTTATGCTTACTAAACAGGCTATTGCATGTCATTCCTGAATGTGTTGAGTAATTCGTTGACAGAATTCGCTGCCGGTTCGATCTGGCAAGAGCTAAAGTACGCCTTTCTCCGTCATTCCCGCGCACGCGGGAATCCATCTTCTCGGCGTGCCCTGGACTCCGGCTTTCGCCGGAGTGACGGACGGGATGCCAGTTTGTCTGATAGCATGCCACCTCGTATTGGGAGTAGTTGCTACTCAAAGGATTGCTTGGCGAAATCCAGAAAGTCATTCTCAGCCATCCGCTTGAAGTAAGAATAAGTCAACGAATTACCTGACACTTACAATTCCGAACGGAGTGCTGTGTCGCTAAGAGCGCGGACAATCAAGCGTAGCGCGGGGGCTTGTCCCCCGCTGGGAACGTAAGCCGGATTCCCTTGCCCGATAAAATAACGCACGAGTGCAGAGGGGATGGATTCCCTAGACTCACAAACGAAGTGCAACACTTTGCTAAGGTGTTGCCATGGGAAAACACTATACACAACTTACCTTTGAAGAGCGGTGTGAAGTGGCCCGACTTCTTGCCGCGGGAACCTCGCAGCGGAAAATCGCTACAGCTCTGGGTCGCGCGCCATCGACGATCACGCGGGAGGTAAATCGCAATGGATCGCAAACGGCAGGCTATGAGCCACGGTATGCCGACGACCAAGCGTGGGCGCGGTGCTGGCGCGGCAGCAAGCTGGAGCGGGATGACGCCTTGCGGGAGGTGGTGCTGGGGTACTTGCGCGCTGGTTGGTCGCCGGAGCAAGTGGCAGGATACCTGGCGCGGGAGGCTGGCGCGCCGGTCATCTCCCACGAGACCATCTATCGCTTTATCTACAGGCAGCAGGCACGCACGAAGGATGGGAACTGGCGCCAGTACTTGCCGCGCGCCAAGTCGAAACGGGGCTGGCGGGGGCGCAAAGGCGGCAGTCCGGCCTCGTTCATTGCCCAGCGCCGTCCCTTGGCAGAACGGCCCCAAGCGGCGGCAGACCGCCAAACCCCCGGCCACTGGGAGGTGGACCTGATGCTCTTTCGCACCTACGGCCAAGCGGTGCTGACCCTGCACGAGCGCCACTCGCGCTTGTTGCTGGCCACGCGACCGCCCGGCAAGGCGGCAGAGCCCATCGCAGCGGCCTTGCACGACCTGTTCGCCGTGTTGCCTCCAGGCTGCGGACAGACCGCCACGTTCGACAACGGCACCGAGTTCGCGCGTCACTATCGCCTCCATGAATTGGGCATCCAAACTTTCTTCTGCGACACCCACTCTCCTTGGCAGAAAGGCGGCATCGAAAACGCCATCGGCCGCCTACGGCGTGGGCTGCCCCGCAAAACTGACCTGGCGAAGGTATCCGCAGCGCGCTTCGCGCAGTTGGTGCAAGCCTACAACCACACCCCGCGCAAATGCCTCGGCTACCAAACGCCTGCAGAAGTATTCATCAACCAAGTGTTGCACTTGACATGTGAATCCACCTTCCCGCTTTCGCGGGAATGACGGATAGTGATCGGGGATGTCGGATACTGCGCGGGAATGTCGGACAGGGCATCACGCGAGGAGTGAGATTAGTACCATGACGATTGAGACAATCCTGAGTTCAGGCTTGCTCAACTACCTGGTCGGTTTCTTGATCGTTGCCAGTATCTATGGCTTGTTCACGCTCGGTCTCAACGTGCACTTCGGCGATACCGGCCTGATCAACTTCGGTGTGGCCGGGTTCTTCGCGATTGGCGCATACACCGCCGCGCTGGTCACAAAGCCCCTGCCCACCGGTGAACTCGCCCGCTACACGCAGCAAGCGTTCGGCCTCGACCAGCCGTTTCTCGTAGGGATCATTGCCGCTGCGCTCGTCTCCGGCGTAGTCGCCGTGCTCATCGGGATTCCCACGCTGCGCCTGCGCGAGGACTATCTGGCAATTGCCACCATCGGCATCGCGGAGAGCATCAGGCTCGTTTTCAACAACGAGCAGTGGCTCGCCAATGGTTCGAAAGGACTGGTCGGCATCCCGCGTCCGCTCTACGATCTCGTGCCGACGGCGTACTACAATTATGTCTATCTCGGCATCGTCGTCATCGTGCTTGCCGTCGTTGCCGTGCTGTTGGAGCGCATGATCCGTTCGCCGTGGGGGCGGGTGTTGCGGGCGATCCGAGAAGATGAGGTAGTCGCCTCGGCCTATGGGAAGAACGTATTTGCCTTCAAGCTGCAAGCGCTGGTGCTGGGCGCGATGGTGATGGGGGTTGGCGGCGCGCTCTACGCCCACAACGCCGGCACCATCAGCCCCAACGTGTTCGAGCCGGTCTTCGGCACGTTTATCGTATGGGTGATGCTGATCCTGGGCGGCAGCGGCAACACAAAGGGCGTGATTCTGGGCGCATTTGTGTTTTGGGCAATCTGGGCGGGGACCCAATTCGCGACCGATGCGTTCGTGCCGCCTGCGCTGAGCTCCCGCGCGCCCTACTTCCGCTTTCTCCTCATGGAGACGCTGCTCGTGCTAATGCTGCTCTTCCGGCCGAAGGGCATCCTGGGCGAAGAACGGTTCGTTTCCACCTTGCGTCCGCGGTGAAGTGGGCTATCTAGGCGGCTTCAGCACGCCAAGACATCAGAATGTTGGAAACTGATGCCATTCCGAGCGGAGCGAAGAATCGAGTGTCTCGACCGAAAGATACGCCCGCGGCTGGACATCCGACGTGCGCGACAAAGTGCGGGGGCAAGCCCCCGGCACAACCTCACGAAGACACAGCAATTCTCATTACGCAGTACTTAGACTTGCCGGAGTATTTCCGAGCGCAGCGAGAAATCTAGAATCCATTTACAAAACGCTTCGTCTCTGGGTACCCCAGCAAAAGAAACGTCCTCAATCCGAACGTACTTCGACAAGCTCAGTACGAACGGATAGCGGACGAGCCGTTTGAACGGTTAGCGGACGAACCGTTTGAATGGATAGCGGACGAGCCGTTCCTTGGCATTTGCAATAGTCGGACTGCGGGACCGGCTATGCTAGTTCGTTGTGCAGCCGGAACCGCCGCGAATATTGAGCTTCACTTCGTGATTTCGCTCCACCTCAATGCCGGGCTGGGGGTCTTGGCTGGCAACTGTGCCGCACGCTCCGGTGTCGTTGGTGAGTACGATGCCCACCCCACCCCGCAGCCCGCTGGCGGCTAGATTCTGCTGCGCATACGCCAACTGCTGATTGCGCACATCCGGCACCTGCACGCGATCCACTCCCTTGCTGACGATCAGACGCACGGTGCTCCCCGACTCCACCAGGGTTTCGGGAGGCGGCTCTTGGCCCATCACAATCCCTGCTGCCACCGTTTCGCTCCATTGCTCTATCTCTTCCACGTCAACACCCAGCAGTTCCAACTGCGCACGCGCGTTATCCACCGTAATGCCGACTACGTCGGGCATCACGGGATTCTCCGGGCCCTTGCTTATCCTAATGGTTACGACAGTACCCTCATTTACCTCGGAATTCGCTGCCGGTGACTGACTGACAACCAAGCCGGGGGCCACGCTGTCATTGAATGCCTGCTCGACTTCCGCAGTAAGCCGAGACTGTTCCAACAAAGCGACAGCCCGCTCCTCGGTGCTTTGCAGAAGAGTCGGCACGATCACACGCGGTGTGGCAGCAGCCGGGGGGGTTTGGCCGGCCGCCCCGGTCGCCGGTGTCGACAACGCGGGTGTGGCCTTGGAGACGGCGCCAATCGTCAGCGTTGGCGTGGCGGACGTAAATACAAGCGGCACGTCGCCCAGGAAGGCCCGCATGTCCGGCTTGAGGCGGAAACCGAGCCACAGCGCAAGAATGACTGCGAGAAAAATCAGCGGAATGCCCCAGCGGGATGCCGGTTCCGGGGCACGTCCGCCCGGCTTACCTGTGTTAACAGGGCTGCCCGCTCCCCAAGAGCCCGGAATTCCTCGATTGGCCATCGTGTCGTGTAACTGCTTCTTTCCGTGAATCCTGCGAGAAACGGGAGCCCTGTGCCTGCCGCGCTTTGGCGTTAGGTCTTAGACGTCCGCCTCGCGAGAGGCTCAAGACGGACGATAGCGCCATACCTCTCGGACTCGCCAACCGGGAGAGGCGCTCCTATCCCGCAGGCGACAGCACCTGCTCGCGCAATTCCTCCAAGCGGAGGGAGAGCACCTGCGACACACCCTCTTCTGACATGCTAACACCAAACAGCGCATCGGCCATCTCCATGGTGCCGCGATTGTGGGTAATGATCAGGAATTGGGTCTCCCGCCCATACTCGCGGAGCAGTTTGCAAAAACGTACAACGTTCGTCTCATCCAACATGGCGTCCGCCTCGTCGAGCAAGCACAGCGGTGTGTGGCGGGCGCTGAGGAGCGCAAAGAGCAATGCCAGCGCCACGAGCGCGCGTTCCCCGCCGGAAAGGAGCGAAAGCGCCTGCCGCCGCTTGCCGGGAAGGCGCACGGTAATCTCGATGCCGGTTTGGTCCGGATTGTGCGGATCGGTCAGACTTAGCTCGGCATCACCCCCGTCAAAGAGCACCTTGACCATCGTGCGAAAGTCGGCGGCGACCCGCTGGAAAGTGGCCGTAAAGTCCTGGCGAATCGTGCGCCGGAGTTGCCGCTTGACTTCGTCGAGGTCTTCCTGGGCGGCTTCCAGATCGGCAATCTGCTCGCGGAGAAATGTCGCGCGCTGTTCAACCTCGGAAAACTCTGCCACGGCCAGCGGGTTTACGGGGCCAATTCGCCGCAATCGATTCCGCAGCGACGTGACGCGTCCCTGCAACTCTTCCAAGGGGTCGGCAGCGGGTTTGGGCACTGGTTCTACGTCCGGCTCATCGCTCAGCCAGCGCACAATCGTATCCTCGCGCCGCCGCCGCACACCCGCAAGCACCTGCTCGGCGCGGACTAAGTCCCGTTCACGCGCGGCCCGCCTGTTCTCCAAGTCACTGCGCGTCTGGGCGAGCGCGCCGCGCTGCGACCGTAACTGTTGCAGGACGGTCTGCTGCTGCTCGCGAGCGGCTTCGGCTTCTTCAACCAAAGTGGCGGTCTTCTGAGAAGCATCTGTGGTTTCCTCCAGCTCTGCCTGTAGCGCGTGGAGCGCTTCTGCCCGCTCGGTGCGTGTTGACTCGACTTGACCGCGTTCACGCAGAAGATTCTGCTGCTCGGCGCGCAACTGCGCGCTCGCGCGGGCCAGATGCTCTTTGCGTTGCTGCTGCACCGCGAGCTGCGTCTGCAGGGAACTCACCGTAGCGCGTTGCGTTTCAACTTCCTGTTGGAGTACGTTGCGCGCGCGCTCGCGCTCGCCAATCTCCCGCGTCAGGCGCTCCTTGGCGGCCACGGCCAATGGCGCCTCGCGTTCACGCGCGGCGATGGTGTCATCCAGTTCCACGCGCTGCGCCCGCGTCTCCTCCTCTACCTGTTCCCACCACGCGCACTGGCGGGAGAGTTCATCACATTCATGGGTCCGCTGCTGCACCGACGCGTGGCCAGCCTGAGCCTGGGCAGCACTCTCACTGTGCGCCCTGGCCGCCTCCCGTGCTTCTTCCCGCAGGCGGTCGCGCGCAACCCGCTGCTCGGATTCCTCTTGCTCCTGTTCCCGGCACTGGCGGCGCACTTCGGCCAAACGGGCGGTGAGCTTTCGATACTGCACTTGCTGCTGCCCGCGTTGCACGGAGGCCTGCGCATACCGGAAAACGCCCTGGCTGTAAACAACACCATCGGCGCTAACGATAAGCGGCCACGGGTGTTGCGCGGCAGCGGCAAGAATCGCGCCAACGTGTTCGACCACCAGGATTGCCCGGAGCACCGGTTTGAGGGCCGTCATCTTCGGCGGCAGCGCAACCAGGTCTGCGGCACATCCGATGACCCCGGGGACATTGGGCACAGGGAGTTTCTGCGTATCCAGCAAATCGGCCGCTACCACGGTGGCATTAGCCGCGGCCGCGTGCACCAAGTGCGCAACGAGCTGCTCCGCGTCCTGCTTGGTGCCGGTGAGAAAGGCCTCCTTGGGCAACGCCGCCGCCAGCGCGGTGGTAATGCCAGCGGGCAGGTCCGCCTCGGCAACCTGGGGTAGCAACGAGACTCCCACTTGCGCAGCTACTTCCGCCGGCGGCGACTCCTCGTCTGCGGCCGCGCCCGCGAGGAGTGCCCGCAAGGCTTCCGTGCGGCCTTCCAGATCGGCGCGTTGGCGCAAAGGCTCCTGGCGCTCCGCTTCCAGCCGGTGCACCGCTTGCTCCGCTGCCGTCAGCGCAGACTCACTCCGGTCTTTCGCGGCTTGCCGGCTTTCCGCCTCAGCCTGAAGCGTCTCCGCATCTTGCCGCAGGGTCGTCAAGCCGGCGGCGCGGTCACGCTGCTGCTTGCGAACGTGCTGCAACTGCTCGGCGGCTTCCGCGGCGCGCGTGAGCACCGCCTCCCGTTGGCGTTTCGCATCGTTGATGGCAGCAGTGAGGCTGCTCAACCGTGTGGTGACGCCAACACCCTCCTGCCGCAACTGCTGCAGAACAGCCTCCGCCTCCTGACGGGCCTCCTCTTTGGCCGCGATTCCGTTTCTGAGCGTGTGCCACTCCGCTTGCAGGGCGGTAAGGGCCTCTGCTGCTTCCGTCAAGGCAGTTTCCTGCTGGGGCAAGCGCGCGCCGACCGATTCGTACCGTCCCGCGAGATCTTCTTCCCGCGACTCCGACTCTGCGACGTTCATGCGTAAATGCGTCTGCCGTTCTTGCTGCACTGCCTGCCGCTGCGCAAGATCGCGCTGGCGGTTACGCAACCCTCCTACGCGCGCCTCCAGCCGCTGCATGCCCTGCTCGTGCTCCCCCAGCGCTTGCTCCAGATGCTGACGCTCAGCTTCTTGACTCGCGATCTGCGCTGCTAACGTGGTGAGCGTTGCCCGTACCTGCTCCAGTTCACTTGCTGCCGCTGCTTCCTCCGCAACGATCTGCGCAAGCTGCGCGGCATACCAGTCGTGCAGTACCCGCGCAAGTTCTCGCTGGAGCGATTCGGCTCGCTGCGCTTCTCTTGCCTGGGTTTCGAGCACAGTGAGGCGCGGCTCCAATTCCAGCAGGATATCGCGCACGCGGTTCATGTTTTCGTACACGCGGTTGAGCTTGTTTTCGGCCTCGTGCTCCTGCATGTAGAGGGAGCGTACGCCCGCGGCTTCTTCGAGCAAGACACGGCGGTCTTCCGGCCGCTGCGCCAGCACCTGGTCCACGAGGCCTTGCCCAATCATCATGCCCTGCCCGATGCCGGCGTCCGCGAGCAGTTGCTGAATGTCGCGCAGCCGCACACGGTTGCCGTTGAGCAGGTATTCATTCTCGCCGGAGCGATACGCCCGCCGCGCAATGCTGATCTCGGCTAGTTCCAGGGGAAAGGTCCCGTCCTCGTTGTCGAAGGTGAGCGCGACCTCTGTCATGCTGCCCCGCGCGCGCCGGGGCGTGCCCGCAAAGACAACGTCCTCGCTCTTGCGGCCCCGCAACGCCAGCATGCTCTGCTCGCCGAGGGCCCACCGGATCGCGTCCGCCAAATTGCTCTTGCCACTGCCGTTGGGCCCAACAATGGCCGCGATCCCTTCAGGAAACGCCAGCTTCGTCCTGTTGGGAAACGTCTTGAAACCGTGGATTTCCAACTGTGTAAGGTACATAAGGACTATGGACGATGTGTGTGGCCGGCGTGCAGCAGACGCTCGGACTCGATCTGCGCCAGTGCCCGCGCCGCGGCTGCTTTCTCCGCTTTCTGCGTGCTGGAGCCTGCGCCGGTGGCGAGCAGGATTTCCTCCTGATAGACACCAACGACATAGATAGGCGCGTGGTCGGCGCCCTGAGCGTCAAGCACACGGTAGGCCGGCTTAATGTTGAACTGCGCCTGCAAGTACTCTTGAAGTTCCGTCTTGGCGTTGCGGTCTCCGGCCGTGAGCAGGATAGTCGCGACCGCTGCCTCGAGCTGAGGGGTAAGGAAGGATTTCACGTGCGCAAAGGTGGTGTCCAGGAGGAGCGCGCCGATGACTGCCTCGAAACCGCTCGCCAAGATGGAGTCGCGCTCCCTCCCGTTGTTGGCCTCTTCGCCCTTGCCCAGCCGGAGCAGCGGGCCCAGACCGGCAGCCTGGGCAAATTCGCACAACTGTTCCTTGCGAACGAGCGCCGCCCGCAAACGCGTCAAGTCTCCTTCGGTCTTGCCGGGAAAACGCAGGTAGAGAAATTCGGCCGTAAGCGCGCCGATTATGGCATCCCCGAGAAACTCAAGCCGTTCGTTGCTGTCTAGGTGAGTTAGGTCATGCTCGTGCGCGTACGAACGGTGTGTGAGCGCCTGCGACAGGAGCGGCACATCTTTGCTGCCGACACCGAGTGTTTCGCGGAGTTTGTCTAGGTCATGTTCATTGCGGGCAGGAGGCACGGATCATCCCTTCACGCCTGTCCGGTCGGAATAAGCGTGTGCAAGCGCAGCAGTTCGTTGCGTCGTTTTTATTCAGGTGGCGCAGGTTTGGAGTTGCGGCAAACACTCACTGGCGCGTAAATTTGCCCGACCGCCGCACCCGCTGGCGCTGACTCGTGCCGATCAGATCAAAGAGCGAGATTGGCACCCGTCAACCGGGATGCACGCGCCATTCACCCAAATCGCGCGCGGCGACGCGAGAAACGCGACCACGTTCGCGACTTCTTCCACGGTGCCAAAGCGACCGCCGGGAATTTCACGTGCGACAAATTCGGCCATGCCGTCCGGGTCGTCGCGCACGCGCCGGTCCCAACTACCGCCGGGAAAACGAATAGACCCCGGGGCAACGCTGTTGACGCGGATGTGCTGGGGGGCAAGATCGCGGGCAAGACTGGCAGCCAAGCCGATGGTGGCGGCTTTCGTGCTCACGTACACGGTGGGCCCGCCCGCCTCACGGCCCCAGATCGAGGAGACAAACACCACAGACCCGCCGCCTGCCGCCGTCAGATGGGGAATAGCAGCGCGCGTCATGCGCACGCCGGAGAGCAGGTTCAGGCCGATGACCTCCTCCCATTCCGCATCGCTTTGCTGGGGGAACGGGGTGCGGTTATTGCCGCCGACGTTGTTCACGAGAATGTTAAGCTGACCGAAGGCCTGGATTGCGGCAGCGACAACCTGCGCCGCCGCATCCGGTTCCGTGACGTCGCGGGCAATGGCGCACACTTCCGCGCCGCTCTCGCGCAGCGCTGCCGCCGTCTCTGCGAGATTCTCGCGACCGCGAGCGCAGATTACAAGCCGGCAGCCTTCGCGCGCGAGTGCAGCCGCAATACCTTTGCCAATACCGCGACTGGCGCCGGTAACCAGGGCAACGTGTCCGCCGAGGGCGAGATCCATTTCTAGGGCAAGGGCGCTAGCCGGACGTCTGCGCTTCGATGTACGTTACCGCATCCTTGATGCTTCGGATCTCCTGCGCCTCTTCATCCGAAATCTGGATGCTGTATTCATCTTCTAGCGCCATAATGAGTTCGACGAGATCAAGCGAGTCTGCTTCCAAGTCCTCCTGGAAGCGGGTATCCTCTGTGATCTCCCCGATTTCGGCGCCGAGCTTATCCGCTACTACCGCCTTGACTTGCTCTAGCGTATCGCTCATCTCTCGCTCCTATATCCATTACAAAACGAAACTACGCAATCAAATAAGCTACCAAGGGACACTACCACCACGGTAACTATCACTAGGCTGCGGGGGTGACTACTCTTCAAGACCTCGTCTCTAGATGCCGTGGCTTGGCAAACGTGGTTGTGACACTACATCGGACTGGACCGACCGGAGAGGCATTGCGTCTTATGCAAACTGCTGCAATATGGGTGTGCAAACGGCCCCGGACATTCTCTCTAAGCAGGCGCATTCGGCGCCGCTCGGCGCAGCGGCCGTCTCTACGCTTTGGCCGTGCGTCTCAATTGAATACCGAAGCCCGCTGCGGTCGTCGCACATTGCCCCGGACAACTGCCACTTCCGCCTCTATCAAGTATATAACCACTGCTACGCGTTAAGAAAGTGTGAAGGCGTGCGCCCACGGCACTTGGACCGCAATTCGACCGCAAAAGGCTGCACATTCGCCGCCAAACGCCCGGCAATTGTCACACCTCTACTAAGGGTCTCCCCCGTGGGCCTTACGGCGCATGCATCACTTCTTTGCGCCGGGGAGGGTCAAACCCAAGCGCGTGCCGCCGTACACCAGGGCAACGGCGATGACTGCCTTGGCAATGTCTATCAAGACAAACGGTTCCACCCCATTGCGGTAGGCGAGCAGCCACGGACTTTGCTCTTCTCTTGCCAGGAAGTACCATTGCGATAAGTGGTACCAACCCAGGACGTAAATTACCGCAATGCCCGCCAGCGCCGCGACGATCGACCAGCGCCGCCCCAGCCAGAGCGCCAAAATGCCGACCAGTGGAGCGGCAATGAGAAAGCCCCAGATGTACCCGCCGGTAGGCCCCAGCAACCAGGCGATGCCGGAACCGCCGCCGGAGAAAACCGGCAGGCCCACGATGCCGGCGCCAATGTATTCGGCCAGCGCAAGGAACGATTGGCGCGGCGTGAGGCTCAGGCCAATGAGCAAGACCACCAAGACCTGCAGCGTAATCGGCACCGGCGTAAACCACAGGTGAAACTCCGCCCGCGCCGCCACGGCCACCAAGGCCGCCGCGAAGGTCGCAATCGCAACTGACGTAAGAATACTGCGGGCGCGCTCGCCGCTGAGAATCGTCTCCCGTGCCGTCATCCGCCTCTCTCCTTTACTGAAACCTTACCTCGATCAGTATTAGTGCAGCCGTTTCCAGCCTTGAAACGCTCTGCTATCGCCCTGTCTACGCCTGTCAAGTGCTCAGCTCCTCAGAGTTTCCGTCGAGCGCAATGAGGTCTTGTCCGGTCTGCACCATGTCGCCGGACTCTACGAGCATTGCGGTCACGCGGCCGGACCGTTCCGCGTGTATCTCGTTGAAGACCTTCATGGCCTCGATGATTGCGACCACCTGACCGGCTTCGATTAGGTCGCCCGCTTGCACGAAGGCATCGGCACCGGGGCTCGAGCGGTCGTAGTAGATGCCGTTCAGGGGCGCCTGAATCGCGGCTTGACTAGCCTTCCGCTCAGCCGGCGCACGCGCAACTTCTACAGGCGCTTGGGGAACGATTCCCGGCCGGCGGCGCAAGTGCACTGCCGTATCGCCAAAGCAAATCTCGACCTCATTCACCGCGGTGCCCTGCAGGGCGGCGATGAGTTCTTGCAGGCCCTCCAGCCAGGCGGCGCTCTTGTTCTTCTTGCTGTCTTCAGATTGCTGTTCAGACGCCACCGTATCAGTCCCTAATACCCTCTAAACCTAGTGTTGCTTTCTTGCATTTCACCCTCACCCCCGTATCACGTACGGGGCAGGCTCTAACCCTCTCCCTCGGGGAGAGGGAACAGAAGCAGATCTTGGTATTCAGCTATGTCTAACCGAAAGAAGGCGCTAGGCTTCGTACCGTGTAAAGACCAGACTTGCGTTGTGACCGCCAAAGCCAAAGCTATTGTTCATGGCCGCGTGAATCTCGGCTTTTCGCGCGCTGTTGGGCACATAGTCCAGGTCGCAATTGGGATCGGCCTCTACATAGTTGATAGTTGGCGGAATGCGGCTGTCGCCAATCGCCTTTAGGCAAAAGACAGATTCTACACCGCCCGCGCCGCCGAGCAAGTGGCCGGTCATGGACTTGGTGGAACTCACGGCAAGCGCGCCGGCATGCTCGCCGAACGTCGCCTTGATGGCCTGGGTTTCGGCCCGGTCGTTGAGCGGCGTGGAGGTGCCGTGAGCATTGATGTATTGCACCTCGTGCGGCTGGAGCTGTGCTTGCTCCAGCGCACTCTGCATGGCGCGGGCCGCGCCTTCGCCGTCTGCCGGCGGGGCGGTAATGTGGCTGGCGTCTGCCGTGGCGCCGTAACCGGCAACCTCACCGTATATGCGTGCGCCGCGGTCTAGCGCGTGCTCCAGGCTTTCGAGCACCAGCACCCCCGATCCTTCGCCCACCACGAAGCCGTCGCGCTGCTTCTCAAACGGACGCGATGCCCGTGCCGGTTCTTCATTCCGTCGCGAGAGCGCGCGCATCGCGGCAAAGCCGGCAATCGTCATGGGGGTCACCGCGGCCTCGCTGCTGCCGCAGAACATCACGTCGGCATCGCCGCGCCGAATTGCCGCCGCGCCTTCGCCGACGGCATGCGCGCCGGTCGCGCAGGCCGATACGACCGCGAGGTTCGGCCCGCGCAGGCCGAAGCGAATTGAGATCGCCCCGGCCGCGGTATCCGTGAGCAACATGGGTATCAAAAAGGGGCTCAACCGGCTGGGCCCGCGCGCGGCCATCACCGCAAATTGCGCTTCCAGGGATTCGATGCCGCCAATGCCGGAGCCCACAAAGACACCGATGCGCGCGGAATTCTCCGCAGTAATCGCCAGGCCTGAGTCGTCAAGGGCCTCTTGGGACGCAGCCACTGCGTACTGGGTAAAGCGGTCCATGCGCCTTGCCTCGCGCGCGTCTACGTACTGCTGCGGATCGAAATTCTTGACCTCACCGGCAAACTGGACGGCGAAGCCTTCAGTATCAAACCGGCTGATGCGCGTAATCCCCGCTGTACCGGCACACACCGCATGCCACGAGTCCGCAACGGTATTCCCCACAGGGGTTACCGCGCCCATGCCGGTGACAACAATTCGCGTACGCGCCATGTACGATTTCCTTGCATTAACAGTGCTGTTACGGCCTCAGATCCAACTGTTCGGACAGCGAATTTATGACTCATTAGCCGGTGAGACTATGTTACCCCTGCTAGGCAAACAATGTGACGCGTTTCGTTCGCTATTCGACAGACTTACGTTGAACAGACGCGGTACAAGTCCACGTTGCAACGGAATTCGATGCCTTTCTGCGGCGAATTCGTCTGGGGATCATAATGAAAAGCAAATTGAATGGGTGAAAGTTAGACTAGCTCTTGAGGAATGACAGTGCTCATCGTTGCAAAGAGGGTTGCAATTGTCAACTGGTGGGATTGACTGAATTGTAGAGATTGCTTTAGTCTAAAAGCACATGCTTACTACAGTTTACTGCGCCCAATTGAGCTACTGTGGAAACAAGCATGATGGAGTGTAAGCACCCCCTATACGGCAAGTTCGACGCAATCGGGGGCGCACTATCATCAAGGCCGCCGCAGTTTAAGAAGGACGCCCCGGTGTATTTGACTACAATTCCTAAGAGGGAAATTCGAGAGAATTGCTCAAGGAGCCAGTGCAATGCAAAGCAATGAGGAGCGACTGGCATGGCTTGAGGCTGACCGGGAACACCTGGCAGACCGGACCGATATTGCAGACTTGCACGGTGCAATTCAGAGTAATGTAGCAGAATTGCGCACAGAAATATCACGTGCTGAAGCGCGGATCATTAAGTGGATGATAGCTAGCCAAGTAGGCTTGGTGATTGCGCTTGCGGGGCTATTGGCAGCGGTGGCACGCTTCTTTGGCGTTAGCTAGTAGGAGGAAGTCATATATGCCGATGACATGGTTTAGGACCTGTGAGGTAACAAGTGCGAACACTATCAAGGTTGGGGAGAACTCCCGGCCTTACAAGACTATTTACTTGCCGTTCTGCCCGCATGGCGGAAAAGAGGCCGAGTGTAAACAACACTTGGAGGAATTGCTGTCAAAAGAAAACGGTGTTTCTGCTTTGGTTGACCGGCCAGGTTATGTCAATCCTATCATCTACGATGTCCGTTGCGATAGCATCAATAAGCCAATTAGCGACATTTTGGTCGAACGTGGCCTTGCAATTAAATGGAATTGGCCTGGTCGTTAGATAGCAGTGCGTGTTACTTTCAATGGCATGTAATTCCAATTCGTTTCCCTGCCAATTCACGCGCCCAGGAAGCGACTCGCCAGCCACGGCGCGAGGTCGAGTTCGGTTTTGCCTTCCATAATCCACTTGGCGTTGTACTCGCCGAGCGCCACGGAGAACTTGAAGCCGCGGCCGCTCCAACCGCAATCGAGAAAGAGGTTTTCGTATCCCGCAATGTACCCTAACAGGGGTTTCAGGTCGGGCGTATCGTCATAGCAAGTCTGGTATGCGCCCTGGAAGCGGCCGCGCTTCATCTTGGGCAACCGCCTCTCGATCACTTCCGTCGTCCAGTCCACCATCCACTGCGGCGGCACGGCATTGGTGGGGTCCGGCTCAATCTTCACCAGCGGATCGCGACGGTCGCACAAGACGCGGAAGTGCTTATTGTGCCAGGGAATTATGGCAAGCTCCACGCTAAACACGGGCGGGCGGTCGTAGAAGTCGGGCGGTTGGCGGTAGAACGACACGCCGACCTGTGAGGGCTGAATGGGCAGGCGCAGACCGGCGGAACCCGCCACTTTGTGGCTCCACGGCCCACAGGCGAGGACAACTTTGCCAGGCACGATAGCGCCGCCGGGCGTCTCCAAGCGTTCAATGCGCCCGTTCTTGGCGTGAATGTGCGTAACCGGCGTGAACTCGCGAATTTCCGCGCCGTATGCCCGTGCGCCCGCCACAAACGACTGCATAGTGCGGTAGGCGTCCACGTTGCCGGTCTCGCCGTAGAGCAGCGCCGCGCCCGCGCCCTCCAGATTGGCTTCCGGATAGTAGTCTTTGGCTTCGTCGAGCGTGATCGCGCGGGCCGCGGAGCCATTCTTCCTGGCGTTCGCGGCAGCCTTTTCGGCCAATTCCATAGTATTGAAGAGATTTAAGATGCCATATTTGAAAAAACCGCAGTCACCGCCCACAACATCGGAGAAGTTGTCGTAGATGTCGCGGGCACGCACTGCCAGCTTGGCGATGGTGTCCGTCATTTCCGCCTGCTGGCCGCACATGGCGCCGGACATGGAACTCGTGCCGGAGCCAATCGTCTTGCGTTCGCAGAGTACCACCTTGCCGGCGCCGGCCTTCGCGAGATGATACGTGATCGTGGTGCCGACGATTCCTCCGCCAATGACGACAACGTCTGCGGTTTCCATGGTGTCTCCACTCTCTCCTCGTATTCAGTAGGCTAACGCCTGCTTTGTTTGGTGCGAAGTACTGCCACTATTCTAGACGCAACGAGGCGCAGCCGTACACTTTCGGGCCTTGAGGCATTCGTAGTGGGGAAATGCCGCCGTACGCGTGATTCTGATTGTGGTGGATGTGCCGGACTGCGTACCGTTCTTGGGGTCTCAGTTGTTTAGGTGGTCCGCAATCTCGCGGTTGGTTGTGGCCCAGCAACCGCCGGGCTTATCCAGCGCGTGGCGCAGCACGGCGTCTACCATGTCGCAATGCGGGTCGCGCGCGGCGATGTCCGACGGATGGCAGCACAGGCTGAAGATCTGCTTGTTCGCGTGGGCGTAGTCCACGCCGGCCTTGATGAGATCGATGAACTCCCAGCGGTCCAGGTCCATGTGCCGAAACGCCCAGATCGAGGTTATCCCCATGAGAGGGATTTCCAGCAGGTCGTTGGGATAGCGGTAGGGCTGCAGCTTGTCCAAACTGGCGCCAAACGCCGCTTCGAGCACCTCGGTGGGATGATGCCGCACGAACCGGTCTACGGGGTAGTGGTAGTTGGCCGAAGCAAAACGAAAGCCCTCGTCCTTGAGCACGTCCTGCACCTCCGGCACGTCGTCCAGCCCGCCTTCGAAACCGCCCGGCGTACGGAAGCCCTGGGCCTTAACGCCCAGCTTCTCCTCGATTGCGGCATTGGTCTGCCGGATCTCCTGCCGGATTACTTCCAGCGGCGAGAGCCCCACGGCGCGCCAGGGAGCGTTGGCGTAGACCTCCTGTAACCCGGCGATGTCCTTAGCCTTCACGTTCACGTGCGTGTAGGTGTGGTTGTCGATGGCATGGCCGTCGTCGACGAGCTGCTTCAGGTAGTCGATGTCCGGGTCTTCCAACGCGCTGCCCACCAGGAAGAACTGCAGCTTGACCCCATAGCTCTTCGCGATCTCGCTCATCCTCCGCAAATAGAGCTTGGTGCCCTCGTCGATCTCTCCCTTGCGATGGTTCCACTTGGAGGTCCAGTAGGGGAAATTCGGGGTCATCTCGATGTCGAACGTAAGACTGAGGGAGAATTCCGCGCCATTCGGGAACATGCTCATGTCCTTTTATCTTCAATCGCTTTGGTTCGGGGGTACACGGGACGTATCGCAAAAACATGATCTACTCGCCGTCAGTTCAGCGTATGCGCCACTATCTCTTGGTTTGTCGTAACCCAACAGCCGCCGGGCTTTTCCAAGGCGTAGCGCAATACGATGTCGAGCATGTCGCAGTGGGGATCGCGGACGGCGAGCACCGGCGGGTGGAAACAGAGGCTGAACACCTGCTTGTTGGCGTAGGCATGGTCGATGCCGTGCTTGAGCACGTCGATGAATTCCCAGCGGTCCAGGTCCAGCACGCGAAATGCCCAAATGTCTGTGATGCCCGCCAGCGCCAGTTCCGGCAGCCCGTTGGGATAGCGGGAGGGCTGGAGCGCATCGATGCTCGCGTCCATCGCCTGGTTTAGTACAGCCGCCGAAGGGCGTTTCTTTTTGGGGTCCACTGGGAAATAGTACCGCGCCGAGGCGTACTGCATGCCCGCATCGCTCAGGACTTCCTGCACGGCGGGCACGTCGTCAAGGCCGTTGTTGAAACCACCGGGAGTGCGAAAACCGGTGGGCGCGACGCCGAGCTTCTCGGTAATCGCCGTGGAGGTCTGCTGCACCTCGCGCCGGATGCAATCCAGGGCATTGAGACCGGCGGCACGCCACGGGGCGTTGGCATACACTGGCTGGAGTCGTGAAATTTCCTGCGCCTTCACGTTCACGTGGTTATAGGTGTGGTTATCCACCGCGTGGCCTTCAGCGACCATGCGCTTGAGGTAGTCAATGTTCGCGTCTTCCAGAGCAGTGCCCACCAGGAAGAATTGGAACTTCACCCCGTATTTGTCGGCGACGTCCAGCATCTTGCCCATGTAGAGCTTGCTGTCTTCGTCGATAGCGCCCTTCCGATGGTCCCAAACTGATGTCCAATAGGGAAAGTTGCTGCACATTTCGATATCGAACGTCAGACTGAGGCCAAAATCCGCTCCATTCGGGTACATACGTATTCTCCTGTGCTACGTAGAATGCGCTTGCATACGCTGGAGTGCTGCCTCTATGAGTAGATCTCGCTGCCAGACCCGAGTGGCAATTGTGAAACATTGCCTCCGAAGCGCGGACTGGGGTGAATCAAGCCGCAATGAAGCTAGTTCGCGGGATGCGTCTGCTACGGGCATACCTTGAGTATCACGAATACCAAGCCCCATGCGACAAACAACATTGCGCCGAACCGAATCGTCATGCGTAGTTCGAAACCCCGCACGCTGGCTTGGAACGCCTGCTCATAGGCTCTTGCACAGGCCGAAGTCTCTTGTCCAATAGCTTCCGGGTCTTCTAGGGCACGCCTATCGGATCGATCAGAGTTTCGGCTTGCGTTTCGCTGAAGATTACGCCGGCTTACGCCGTTGCCTTCTTGCGCTATCCCCACTCCTGTTCGCTCACATTCTCGGCTAAACTGAACCTACGGTTTCCGCTTGTCAAACCCGGTTCCAGGGCCAATAGGCTACTCAAGTTCTGGACACCTGAACATTATACTCACCAAACAAGAGGTGCGTATGTGATCGTGTCATTCGGGGTGGAAGTATAGAGACTAACGCGATTCGAGAGTAAACTTAATCGCGGTGCGTTCGCCGTTGTCTACCATAACCTCGATGAAGGCCGGAATGCAGATGAGGTCGATGCCGCTTGGCGCCAAGTACCCGCGCGCGATTACGACGGACTTGATAGCCTGATTCACGGCGCCCGCGCCGATAGCCTGCACCTCGACCCGCCCGGCTTCGCGCATTACACCCGCGATGGCTCCGGCCACGGCCGTCGGCTTCGACTGAGAAGCTACTTTAAGAATCTCCATCAGGTCCGCTCCAGCTTCGATGTTGAGTGTGACCACAATCGCTCAGGGAGGCAACGGCAACCATTCCTAGAGCGCTTCGCTTCCTTCTTATCTCCTCACGTGCCGTTTCAGTTTATTGCCGCGCGCCATGCAGCGAACGTGTCCGCCACCAATCCGCAACGGACAGCGCCCGCAACCCCCTTATTTTGCATAGCCTACCACTCTGGTCTCCCGAATCAACGTGACCTTTACCTGGCCCGGGTAGTCGAGTGTGTCTTCAATCTGCTTGCAGATATCGCGCGAAAGCCGCACCGCGCCCAACTCGTCAATCTCATCGGGACGCACCATAATGCGCACTTCCCGCCCGGCCTGAATCGCATATGACTTTTCGACGCCGGAGAAAGAATTGGCCACGGATTCCAGGGCGCGCAAGCGTTGCATATAGCGCTCGATGGAATCGCGGCGCGCGCCCGGCCGCGACGCCGAGATTGCGTCTGCCGCCGAGACGATGAACGCTTCGACCGTCCGCGGTTCCTCGTCATTGTGGTGGGCGGCGATGGCGTGAATGATTTTAGGCGACTGATTGTAGCGGCGCGCCATCTCCGCTCCCACGAGCGCGTGGGGACCTTCCATGTCGGCGTCCACTGCCTTGCCGATGTCGTGCAACAGGCCGGCGCGCCGCGCGACGTTCACATCAGCGCCAATCTCCGCGGCCATGCTTGCTCCCAACTGCGCTACTTCGACGCTGTGCGCCAGCACGTTTTGGCCGTAGCTGGAACGGTAGCGGAGCCGTCCGATCAGGCGTACCAATTCGGCAGGCAAGCCGCGCACCTGCGCCATGTCTGCCGCTTGCTCGCCTTCCTCCCAGATCGTGTCCTCGATTTCCTTATCGGCCTTGCCCACCATCTCTTCGATACGCGCGGGGTGTATGCGCCCATCTTGGATAAGCCGGTTCAGCGCCAAGCGCGCGACCTCCCGCCGCACCGGGTCATGGGCGGACAGCACCACTGCCTCGGGCGTGTCGTCTATGATGAGGTCCACGCCGGTGAGGAGTTCCAGGGCGCGAATATTGCGCCCTTCGCGACCGATGATGCGGCCCTTCATCTCCTCATTGGGTAAGGTAACGACCGAGACAGTTGTTTCGACCGTGTGGTCGGCAGCGAGCCGTTGGATCGCCGTCGCGATGACCCGACGGGCGCTACGCTCCGACTCTTCCCGCGCCGCGGCTTCGAGCTGCTTGATCATGCGGGTACACTCTTCTCGTACCTCGTCTTCGATGCTTCTCGTCAGCACCTCTTTGGCCTCGCCGGCCGTCATTTGCGCGATGCGCTCGAGTTCGCTTATCTGCTTCTGGCGCAACTCATTGATTGCGCCGCGATCGCGCTCTAAGCGCTTCTCGAAGTCACCAAGCTTCTTTTCGCGGCGCTCTGCCTGCGTTGTGCGTTGATCTAGCGTCTCCTCGCGCTGCTGCAGGCGGCGCTCACTCCGGGTAAGCTCGCCCCGCCAACGTCCAATTTCCTCTTCCGCTCTCGTCTTGAGTCTAAGCGCCTCATCCTTTGCTTCCACCGCCATCCGTTTGCGTGTTGTCTCTGCATCCTCCAAAAGCCTCTGTGCTTCAGCCGCTGCCGCCTGAGTATTTCGATGTTGGATCAACCGTTGAGTCCAAAAACCTACCACAAAAGCTACAGGAACTAGGACAAGCAGAGGCACGACAAGCATCCAAAGCTCCATGCCCTTTGCCTTCCTCTCCGCGATACCAGGTAAGAGATCGATTCATTTCTAACACCATACGTGGCAATCAAGCCTGCATTGTTGGGAGAGCGCTCACCACTGGCGTGAACGTACTCGCCCACACTAACGGTACTAAGTTGCCGTTCCGCTGTCAACGCACTGACAACACTTTGACAAACGACCGTTCCCAACGCGATGAGCCACTTTCCCCGTCAAGAGCATGTAGAGGGAGGCCGCAACGAGAGAAGAGACTGGGCAGGTCATAGAACCCACCCAGTCTCTTTTGCATTGCTGTGAAGCAAAGGGAAGAGCCGCTTACGTGCCCAAATCCTCCAATACGCCGTTGAGCAGTTTCACGGCCTGCGGGAAGGCCTCTTGCACGGTGAGTTCCTGGTTATTCAGGGCATCCCACACCGGCTTTGTGGCTGCGTTGCCTGCGAACGTGTGGAGCCACGGGTATGGGCCGGAAAGGTCGGCGATTAGCTCCAGGTCCTTCAGCACCGGCCGCTCGTCAGTGTGCGCCTTCCAGGCTTCGCTCTGGTAGAACTCCTTGCGCCCGGCATTGCGGGAGAGGACACCGGCGAAGTACTTCTCCAGGGTGGCCTCGCTATTGACCCAACTCATCCAGCTCCACGCCAATTCGGGGTCCGGGGAGACACTGAAGAGGCTCCACTGGTTCGTCCAGGTCATGCTACCCGGCGTCGCGCCGTCGGGACCCTTGGGTAAGGGCGCAAAGTCAAACTCAAGGGTTTCATTTTGGCTGAGGATTTTGCCGACATTATAGGAACCCTGTTGGGCAATGACGACTTGCTCGTTGGCGAAGGTCGCGCCTTCCGGCAAGGGGTCGAACTTGTGCTTGATTTTCAAGTCTTCCTTGAACTGTCCCGCGGCAATGCCCTGTGGGGAATCGAAGGCCGCCGCCTTATTGTCCGCAGTATACAGGGTAGCGCCGTTGGGATAGATCCACCGCCCAACGCCAGTCATGCTGAAGCCGGTGGCGCGATAGCCCATGCGCGTAATATTCCCTCCATCCGTCTCGTGCACCTTCTGCGCATATTCCAGGAACTGGTCCCAATCCCAATTCCAGGTGACTTCGCGATCGGTATCGAGGCCGGCGTCCGTCAATATGCGCGTGTTGAGCCCAAGCAAGGTGGTTGAGGGGCCGTCGTATGGAATGCCGTAGGTCTGGCCGCCGTGCTGGTTGAAGAAGCGGCCGGAATCCACGAACTTATCCGGCGCTGTATCAGGATCCTTGGCCTGGTATGGGTCCAGCGGCGCCAGGAAGTCCTTCAGCAACCAGTTGAGGATGAAGGCCACCGAGACTTGCGAGGAGTCCACCTGCTCGCCGGCGGCAATCATCGCAGTGACTCTATCCTGCAACATCGTGCCATGTATGAAGGCGTACTCAATGGTCGTGCCGGGATTGAGATCCTCGAAATCGGCCTTGATGCCAGTGAAGTACGCATCCAACGTCGGCGAGTCGCCTGGAACCCACCAGTCGGTGTGCACGAGCTTGCGTGCCTCCACCGGCTGATCCTTCATTTCGGCCTTGGGGGCTTCTTCCTTGGCCTCCATCTCGCCTTCGCCCTCCATGGCGGCGGGCGCCGCGCCGCAGGCTGCCAGCAATACGCCGCCGCCTACCACGCCACCCCAGCCAAGGAGAGAACGTCGACTGAATCTACCTGTGCTTCTCATGGTATAAAAACCTCCTGAGCACTACCTACCTACTCTCGGCATGCTCACCGTAGAGCAAAGCCGTTGGCCCAACGGTACTAAGTTGCTGTTTTGCTGTCAACGCGCCGCCAACACATCAGATTAGGTGTGCGCGTTGCAAGAGGCGGGCAGAGTGGGCCGAGCACGGAAAGAGGATACGGTTAAGTGAAGACTGGGCGGGTTGTGCACAACCCGCCCAGTCTCTTTTGCTTTGTTTGAAAGCAATATGGAAAAGAAGCTAGATGCCCAAATCCTCCAATACGCCATTGAGCAGTTTCACGGCCTGCGGGAACGCCTCCTGCACGGTGAGTTCCTGATTGTTCAGGGCGTCCCATACCGGCTTGGTGGCTTCGTTGCCCGCTGCGGTGTGCACCCACGGGTACGGACCGGAATTGTCGGCGATTATCTCCAGGTCCTTCAGCACCGGCCGCTCGTCAGTGCGCGCCTTCCAGGCTTCGCTCTGGTAGAACTCCTTGCGCCCGGCGTTGCGGGACAGGATGCCGGCGAAGTACTTCTCCAGAGTTGCCTCGCTATTGACCCAGCTCATCCAGCTCCACGCCAATTCGGGATCTGGAGAGACACTGAAGAGGCACCACTGGTTCGTCCAGGTCATGCTACCCGGCGTCGCGCCGTCGGGACCCTTGGGTATGGGCGCAAAGTCAAACTCAAGGGTTTCATTGTTGCCGAAGATGTACCCGACACTCCAGGAACCCTGTTGGGAAATGACGACTTGCTCGTTGACGAAGGTCGCGCCTTCCGGCAAGGGGTCGAACTTGTGCTTTATTTTCAAGTCTTCCTTGAACTGTCCTGCGGCAATGCCCTGTGGGGAATCGAAGGCCGCTGCCGAATTGTCCGCAGTATACAGGGTAGCGCCGTTGGGATAGATCCACCGCCCAATGCCAGACAGGCTGAAGCCGCTGGTGCGATAGCCCATGCGCGTAATATTCTCTCCATCCGTCTCGTGCGCCTTCTGCGCATATTCCAGGAACTGGTCCCAATCCCAATTCCAGGTGACTTCGCGATCGGTGTCGAGGCCGGCGTCCGTCAATATGCGCGTGTTAAGCCCCATCACAACGGTTGAGGGGCCGTCGTACGGAATGCCGTAGGTCATGCCGTTGTGCTGGTTGAAGAAGCGACCGGAGTCCACGAACTTGTCCGGCGCCGTGTCCGGATCTTTGGCCTGAAACGGGTCGAGCGGCTGCAGAAAGTCTTTCAGCAACCAGTCGAGGATGAAGGCTACCGAGACCTGTGAAGAGTCTACTTGCTCGCCGGCGGCAATCATCACGGTAACATGCTCGCGCAACCCACCCGTGCCTCGCACGTGGACCGAATCGACGGTCACGCCGGGATTGAGCTCCATGAAGTCGCCCTTGATGCCGTCGAAATACTCCTGAATGGTGGGCGCGCCGCCGGGCCGCCACCAGTCAGTGTGCACGATCCTGCGTGCCTCCACTGGTTGATCCTTCATCTCCGCCTTGGGGGCTTCCTCTTTCGCCTCCATCTCGCCTTCGCCCTCCATGGCGCCGGTCTGCGCGCCGCAGGCTGCCAGTAGCAGGCCACCACCCGCTACGCCACCCCAGCCGAGGAGAGAGCGTCGACTTAGTCGTCCTGTGCTTTTCATCGAATGAAACCTCCTGAGTACTACCTGTCTACCTACCTTCAGCCACGATAAAAATATAGCATAGCACCTACCATGTCAAGTAACTGTGCATCATGCTGGCCCAAAGTGCGCAATTCTTTGGGGACGGCGTTTAGACTCGGCAGTCTGTCCCAAGAGAAACGCCGGTAGGCAGGCTCTTACTGGACTGCCTCCCAGCTATACGATCATTCCGGTCATGCGGGATCTGCCAAAGAGAACGGTCTGCGTCCTTACCACGCAAAAGCCACGCCCAGCCAGTCCGAACCGCCGCGCGCAATCATGTCGTAGGTCTCCGGCGCTTGATCCGGCGCCATGCGGTGAGTAATCAGGTGATCCACGCGCAGCGCAGCTCTCGCGAGCAACTGAAGGATTTCGGCGCGGTTGCGCTCCTGCGTCCACGGGTAGTAGGGATGCGCGATCATGGGCGAGCGCGGCTGCAGCACGCCGATAATGCTAAGCTCCTTCGTCTGCAGCGGATCGAAGAGGGGAATCTCCACAATGCGTGGAATGCTGCCCACCAGCAGGATCTTGCCGCTCTGCGCTGCCATGTCCATGAGCGTGCGGATTGCCGTGCCGCTGCGGGTGGCGTCAAAGCCATAGGTGACGCCCGCGCCGTCCGTCTCCTCCTTCACTCGCTGCACCACCTCTTCTTCAGAAGCGTTGATCAGGACAGGCGTACGGCTCCGCACACCCGCTTCCAGACGCTCGGGAAAGACATCGATGCCAATCACCGGATGGATGCCGCTCAAGCGGAGTAGCTGGCATAGGAGTTGACCCACCACTCCTTGCCCCACCACGGCAGCAGTTTGCCCCAGTTTTGGCTCCGCCTTGCGAATGCCGTGCATCGCCACCGCCCCCAGCGTTGTGAACGTCGCGTCCGCGGGGTCGACGCCCTCAGGCACGCGGAGTAAGGTCTGCGGCGCGCCGGTGCGCTCGGTTGCGCGGCTGACTATGTGGTGGGAGGCGTGCCTGCCATTGCTCAGCACGCGGTCGCCGACGGCGAAGTCGTCAACCTGGTCGCCCGCAGCTTCCACGATGCCCACGTTGGAGTACCCCGGGTACTTGGGAAACGATTGCCTCTCCATATCTCCCAGGAGATTCGTCAACTCCGTACCGGCGCTGATAAGACTGACCTCAGTGCGCACCAGCACGTCGTGGGGGCCAAGCGGCGGCAGCGTGGTAGTCTCAAGCGAGACTTTGCTCCGTTCGGGAAAGACAATCTGGGTTGCTTGCATTGAACTAGCTCCTCCACATCTAGCGGGGGACAAGCCCCCGCGCTACTGCATTCGTTTGCTCTACTCTGTTCGTTTGCACTATAGGTGAAAAGACCCATAATAGGACGTAGTTTTGACTGTTTACGGATTCAATTCTACGGGAAAGGATGCGAGCAGGCATGTTAGGTGTTGGCATTATCGGGTGCGGCGGTATCAGCAACGGCCATGCGCGCGGCTGGAACGCCAATAACGACCGCGCCAAAGTGGTCGCAGTAGCGGACGTGGTTGACGCAGCCGCGCAGACGCGCGCGGCTCAAGTGGGCGGGGCTAAGGTCTATTCCGATTACAACGAGCTGTTGCAGGACCCCAACGTAGACGCGGTGGACATCTGTTTGCCCCACCACGTGCACAAAGACGCCGCGGTGGCGGCGGCGAACGCCAAGAAGCACGTGCTCATCGAGAAACCGCTTTGCTTGACAATGGATGAAGCCAGGGAAATTGAAGCGGCCGTTAAGGCGAGCGGCATCACGCTCATGTGCGCCCATAATCAGGTGTTTACGGAATCTGTGCAGGAGATAAAACCCCGCATCGACGATGGGCTCGTAGGCGACGTTTATTGGATTCACTCCGCCGATTGCTTCTTGAGTCGGCCTTACATCAGAACGGGCTCTGCCGCGCTTGCGTCTCATGGGCCCGGCACGTGGCGCTCCCAACGCGAACTCATGGGCGGCGGCGAACTCATCGACACCGGCTACCATCCCACCTACCGCCTCTTGTATCTGGCCGGTTCAAAAGCGTTAACCGTAAGCGCGGTGCTTACCAATCACCGTCTGCCGCAACTCGACGGCGAGGATACGGCGCAAGTGCTCGTGACGTTCGCAAGCGGCGCGACCGGTTTCATTCTAAGCTCTTGGGCTATGAACCTGCCGTCCGGCTATTCCATCCACGTAGTTGGCGACCGGGGCACGATCTCGGCGGGACCGGGCCGCATCGAGTTCATGGCCAACGGCATGCAGCGGCCGGCAGTGCGTGAACTGGAGGTTCCCGACACCTTTGCCAGGGAGATCGCCCACTTCATCGGCGCGCTTGAAAACGGCGAGACGCCGGTGCAGAGCCTGGCCGACGGCATTGCCACGTTGCGCCTCATCCGCGGGGCGTACCAGTCGGTAGCGGAACAGAGAGTTGTGTCACTCGATACGGTTTAGTTTCACGCAACCCGTCGGCAGTTCGCACCCAGCGCGAATAGCTGTGGGAGAGATCGGCACAAGCTGACCTTTCCGCCCAATACTCGCCAAAGAAAGGACGGACAGCTTATCTTAAGAAAGCTGCCCGTCCTTTGCCAATTGCTCTCTTAACTCTGCGCTTTGTGGGTCCCAGGACCACACACACCTCAAGTCGCGCTTGCGGGTGCGGCGATACAAGGTAGAGCCAATTCTCCCTTTGGCGACAGCCCGCCTATACCGCGCGCACGAAACTGAGTTCCTTGACTACCTCCAGAATCGGCGAGAAGATAGGGGATGGATATACGCCCATGCCGACACAGATCAGGGCAACAATGGCGGCCATTATGGTACCGGACCGGGAAAAAGGAGTGATTCTGCCGGGAAGCTGAAACGGCTGCAAGCATGCGCGCAGCGCCCGCGCATACGCAAGCATGAGCAGTCCGCTCCCGGCGAGCAGTGTGAAGAGAAACCATTCGCCCTGTTGCGATGCTGCCTGGAATACCAGCCACCGACCGGGGAAACTGGCAAATCCCGGTACGCCGACGATGGAAAAACTACCCACCACAAAGGCGAGGGTAAGTATGGGCGCGCGCGTGGTTAGCCCGGCCAATTGCGCAAACGTCGTGCCGCCCATTCGCTCTTCAATGACTCCCACCAAGACGCCCAACAACAAGAGCGCCACTGCCATTGCGAGGGCCTGGTAGAGCACACCGGTCACGGCCAAGGCCGACCGGGAAGAAATCCCCACGATGATGAATCCGCTCGCGCTCACCGTGGAATACCCTAGGAGCCCCCGCAAATCATCTGTACTGAAAGCGAGCAGCGCCCCCAAGAGCACTGTCGCTAACCCGCCCACGGCAACCATCGAATTAAGTTGCGTGTCGTTGGTGAGCCACGGAAAAGTGGCCAAGACCGATATGAGAAACGTCGTTGTCGACATATGGAGAACCGCGGCGATCAGAATGAAGCCCATCACCGGCGCCCGAAACGCGACGTCAGGCAACCAGAAGTAGAGCGGCGCAGCCGCAATCAGCGTGCCAAACCCCACCGCAAACACCGCCGCAATAACCTGAACGCTAAGCTCCGTTTCCGGACTCACCCGATATTGGTCTACCAGCAGCAGACCCAACACGACCAAAGCGCCCCCGAGCGTCACCATGAGCGCATAGCGAAGAACGGTGACGCCAACCCAATGCGTGGGCGCCCTGCCCAAGATGCCCATGGCGGCCACGATGTGCGCCAGTTGGAGCAAGGCTGCCGCCACTACGTAACGGGTGTAAATCATCGCACATGCGATGATGACTGCGGCCAGTATGCACGTTGTTGCCGGGAAGAACTCTCCCTGATTGCGTATGAGGTGGAACACCAGCGTGAACGCGAGCAGCGTTAGGACAGTAAGCACCGGTACGCGCGCCCTCGCGCCGAGCTGCAATGACAGCGTCAGTATCGAGCTGCTTGCCTGGTCGTCCAGAATGGCCCCCAAGAGAATCGTGAAGATAAGGGCGCACAGAGCGAAAATGCCGGCGAACGCCGCCCAGCGGCGCAAGACCAGCGCGAGGCCCCCCGCCGCAGTCAGGGCAATCAGCAAGTGCAACGGCGTGATGAGCGTACTATCTACTACCATCGCGCTCCATGATTCCTTCAAAGTCGATGATTAGCGCCAAAGTGGCCAGGAAGCCCACCCCGACCAGCACCAATCCTTCTACCGTGAGCAATGCCATGCCTTGTTCGCCCAGGAACAAGCAGATCATGAAGTCCAGTCCGGTGGCTATTAGGAGCACACCCATGCTGAGACCAAAGATGCTCGTCCGCAGCACGAGTGTGAAGAAGCCAAGGAGAAGCACGGCCGCCACCGCCATCGTGGCGTCGGGGGCTATCAACGGGGGCATGCGTTCAACCAGCAAGTATGCCGCCAGGATGCCGAAAACTGCGACTCCGACTAACGTGGGAGTCTCAAATATGGACTGGTTATGGAGGGGCCTATCCCGTTCTACCCATAGCGCTACCGCCAGCATGACGGCAACGGTGCCGCCAATGATAAGACGGGTGACGCCCACAACTGTGCCTGTGTAGACCATAAGCAGGATTGCGGTTCCCATACAAGCCGCGACAAGACCTGCCAGTGCAGGCAGCCAGTGCCGCGCCACAAGTACCGTGCAGGCCCCGGCCACAACCAGGACCAGAACCAGCGTTTCCCAACTCACAGGGAAAACCCTTGCGTTTCTAAGAGTAGGACAAAGAGCGCGAGCAGCGCCAGCATGGCAATTGCAATGTAATGGCGTCGTTCTGCCGCGGCAGACATCCTGCCGACAAATGTCAGAAAGCGCCCCAAGAGCACAAGTATGCTGTTTGGCGGCACGAGGAGTCTGTCTGCAGAGCCGCCAACGGCCCGCGTCATCGATGCCAGTTGCCGCCGGTCGCGGGGATGCATACGCCGCAAGAATAACACCGCAACCACCCCAACGCCGCCGACCAACGCCGTGGCAACTGCGCTTTGTAGTAAGAGCGAGGCCCAGGAGAGCCCTGACTGTATCACCATGAAGGCATGGCTAATCGTGGTGACCGCCGGCCAAATCAGCACCGGAAACCGCCAGTGCAGCACGGCCACAATTATGCCCACCACGACGAATTGCCATGCTAAATTACTTTGATCGAGCATGACATCATCACGTCGCACAGACGTCAGCGGCGGATTTATGAACAGCCGCTGCATCCAGCGCCCAAAGGTGACGACCGTGGTAATGCCAAAGAGCACGATCAGCGCCTGAATGGGAACGGCCCACGCCTCTCTTTCCACCGCGGTAAACAGGAGTGAGCGCGAGGCGGCGCTGAGGGGAAGCAGCACTCCCGCCAGCGCTGAGATGCCGATTGCCACAATAGCCGCCGGTAAGACCCAGAGGGCGCGCTGACTCCGGCGGCTTATCGCCAAGAGCGAGGGACCTGCCGCCGCTACCAGCGCCATGCCGATACCTCCGCTGAATAAGATCAACGCTGCCGCAGCCATCGCTTGATAGGTGCCTACGGCGACTGCTATCGCGATGAGTCCGGCGTGCCCAATCCAGTTGACGGCGAGGAGAGACGCCAGCCTGCCCATTGCAAGCATTGCGGCAATCGAGAGCGCTAAACTCAGGCTGCCTACAATGAGCAGCGGCGTCGTAAAGGGAATGAACGGGTCGGGACCGGAAATCACCATGAAACGAGCAACAACGTACACCGCGCCAAGCAGCATGATTCCCGCTACATTGGCATAGATTGGCGCAAGATGACTACGCAACGAGGCGGCCCAACCGTGAAACGGCGGCCAACTGGCCCGCGCCGCTACCGCTGCCAGCACCAGACCTATCACTAAGGCGTCGAATACGCCCTCGGAAATGTCGCCGTACAGATACTGATCGCTGCGGCGCGACAGAATGAGGATTGCCGCGAGCAGGCCGTAGCCTGAAAAGTGACTGACCATCAGCAGCCGTACCGCCACCGCGCTTACTTGAGGCCGCTCCTCCCGCGGCAAGACTGCCAAGAAATAGTGGGCCAGACCCAGCGCCTCCCAAAAAACGTAGAGAAACAACAGGTTTTCCGAGAGCACCAGACCGCCGTATGCGCAAAGTGTGAGGAGGATGAACGCGTAGGCTCTGCCCATCTGATCCCGGGAGAGACGGGCCGCCGGCAGGGTCCAAAGAAAACAGAGTATCAAGGCTGCTCCAAGCCAGAGAAAGAGCAAACTCACGGAGTCCAGCCGGAAGGAGAGCACGATCGCATTGTTGAGCAGGGCGAGCCAGGTGCCGACTTCTACTTCCAATGGGACGTCGGCGCGAAACGATGCGTAGACGGTGATCTGGACGAGGAGCCCGGCGATGGCAACGGTGGCGATGATGGGGTAGACCGTTGTCCATGAGTTGGAAAGTCGCAGCACGACCACCAACGGCCGCATCCAGCGCCAGCGCAGCAAACGTTGCTGCAGCCACGTGCTGCCCCTCACGACATAATCAGCGCCGATGAGTAGGAGGCTCAGGCTGAGAAAAACTATTGCGGGGCCAAGCAACCAGGGGAGCGGCACGTTCGTGACAAGATCCTGCACAGCCTTTGCGCCTTCAAACTGCAGCGGACCAGCTTCTTCTTCAATTCATGGCAGCGCTCTGTCCGCGATCTGCTCTACTGAGTATGGCGAGCCGCCGGCGTCCGCCTGCGGCTCACAGCGACACCAGCCTCTTCAATGTCCCACACGTCGTCGTGAAGTCTACACATGGAAGTACTCTCGCCAGCGGCGCGTCACGCGCTCCGTAATCTCCGGACTCATCTCGATATCCGCCGGCCACTCGCGGGTAAAGCCCTCTTCCGCCGTCTTGCGTGTGGCATCCACGCCCATCTTGCCGCCGTAGTTCGGCAGCGGCGCGGCGTGATCGAGCGAGTCGACAGGCCCCTCAACGATTACCGTGTCCCGTTTCCAGTCCACGTTATTCCCCATGCGGAACAGCACCTCGGAGGTGTTCTGGACGTCAATGTCGTCATCCACCACCACAATGAACTTCACGCACATCATCTGATGCAAGCTCCAGAGCGCGTACATGGTCTTGCGGGCGTGGCCGGGGAAGCGCTTCTTGATGGCAACGAAGACGATGTTGTGGAAGACTCCCTCGTCCGGCAGCGCGATGTCTGCCACCTCCGGTACCATCATCTTGATGAGCGGCAAGAAAATCCGCTCGGTGGCTTTGCCCATGTAAAGATCTTCCATCGGCGGTCGGCCCACGATGATAGTCACGTATATCGGATCGCGCCGGTGCGTGATGGCAGTGACGTGAAAGACCGGGTACTCGTCTGCAGTGGAGTAATATCCCGTATGGTCGCCAAACGGCCCCTCCGTCGCGTACTCACCCGGCTCCACATAGCCCTCCAACACGATCTCGCTGTTGGCGGGCACCATCACGTCCACGGTCTTGCCCTTTACGAGTTGCACCGGCCCCCCGCGCAGGAACCCGGCAAACAGGAATTCGTCGATGCCTTGAGGCAGCGGCGCGGTACCTGAATAGACCGCGGCCGGCTCTGCCCCCAGCGCAACCGCCAGTTGCAGCCGCTCCTTCTTCTCTACGCTGTCGTCGTAATGCTCGCGACCGCCTTTGTGCCGCTGCCAGTGCATCGCCGTGGTGTTCTTGCTGAGCACCTGCATACGGTAGCAGCCCACGTTGCGTTTGCCGGTATTGGGATCGTAGCTGCACACGAGCGGCAGGGTGATGTAGCGGCCGGCGTCGAGCGGCCAGCACTTGATGATGGGCAGCAGGCCGAGGTCTACGTCGTCACCGGTCAGCACCACCTCTTGGCACGGCGCGGCGTCGACAGCCTTGGGCGCGATTCTTGCCAATTTGAGGAGCTCACCACCGGCCTGAAACTTGGCGCCGATTCCATCCGGCGGGCCGCCAAGCACGATCCCAAGCAGGCTCTCCAGCTTCTGCGGTAACTCTTCCCACGAGTCGGAACCCAATGCCCACGCCGTGCGCTGCTCCGAGCCAAACGTGTTGATGAGGAGCGGGATCTCCGAGCCTTCCACGTTCTCGAAGAGCAGCGCTGGCCCGCCCGCTTTGGTAACGCGGTCGGTAATCTCCGTAATCTCCAGCTCAGGGTCTACCGGCGCCGTGATGCGCTGTAGCTCGCCTCTCTCTTCGAGGAACGCAATGAATTCACGCAGGTCTTTGAACGTGGGTGGCATCTGCTATTCACACTTCTCCTCAAGCCATGCAGGACGCCGCTGGTTTGGTCGATGCGGTACCGCCAGGCCTCTGCAAAACGGGTTCTCACAAGAGCGCTGTACACTTCATTGGGCAACTACTTGGGCACGCTGAACAAGCTGCGGGTAAGTCGAGACTGCAACACGCCGCAGGTGACGGGCTCGTGCTATCCGTTCTCGCTCTCTTGCCGCGCCCGCACGATAGCCGCGCGCATTGCCCGTGTCGCTGCCGTCACACGCTCGAACCGGGCAGCGAGGCCCTGCCAGCTTATTAGTCCGGCACCCACGCCCAGCGCCAGTGCGCCGCTTTGAATGTACGTAGCGGCATTCTCAATTGTAATCCCACCGGTCGGCAGCAAGGGAATCGGCCCGAACGGCCCTTGTAAATCCTTGAAGAACTGCGGGCCGACAATATTTGCGGGAAACACCTTCACAATGTGCGCGCCCGCCTGCAGGGCCGTAAATACCTCGGTGGGAGTGAACGCGCCGGGGACCACCATGCAGTCGCGCTTGATTGCAAACCGCACAATCTCCGTATCGAGGTGCGGCGACACAAAGAACTCGGCGCCGGCGGCGCGTGCGTTCTCCGCATCTGCCACCGAGAGCACGGTACCGGCGCCAATTGCCATCTGCTCGCCCAGCGCTGCACGGAGCGCCGCAATCATCTCCAGCGCGTGCGGCGTATTGAGCGTAATTTCCATCACGTCTACCTCCGCCGCGAGCAGCGCCTCGCCGATGGGCACCGCCCAGTCGGGCGGCACGTTGCGGATGATCATCACCATCCCGGCGTCTCGGGTGCGTGCTACCTGCGTTTCCGCGCGTGTGCTCTGCAGAGTTTGCATCTTATGACCTGGTTGGCTTTCTCAATCTGTCAGTTGTGCGTTAATTCGCGCTCCTGGCTTTCTATAACTATAAACCACTTGCCACAGATTAATGCATTGCGCACTGTGCCGGCGCCGGTACGAGCAACACTTGCCCCGTATGGCTTCTTGCAACGTTCTACTGCCCGAAGAATCTCGCTGGGAGCTTGGGCTATTTGAAGAACTCGCTCCCCAGGGACCATCTGAGAGCCCGCAGATCCGATTGAGGAACGCGCCTACCGGATGCGACTACGATTGAGGAACGCGCCTACCGGATGCGACTACAACTCAGGCAAGCACCTGCGTAGCAACCTTCCAGAGGCCTTGGACCACGTCGGCGCAGTCGTCCTCTGTGTAGCTCGGCGCAATGCCGATGAGCACGGCGCGCGCCATAATTGCTTCCGTGCGCGGGCACAAGCCGGGGCCGTATTCTTGGGTAAGCGATTCGACTGCGGGACGGTAATTCTGTAAGGCCTCGATGGTGTAGACCGGCTTGCCGCCGTACACGTGCCGCGCCGGGATGCCCTCCGCGCGGAGTGCCTTTACAAAGGGGCCGGTATTGGCGGGATCGTCCAGCAGCAGACCGAATGCTACGCCCGCAACGCCGTTGGGATCGGGCAGGTGACGGAGAGTCACGCCGGGCAGTCCCTGGATCCCGCTCTTGATGGTGTCGTGCGCGTGCCGCATCCGGTCGATAATGCCGGGCAGTTTGCGGAGCTGCGCCAGCGCCAGTGCCCCCGCAAGCTCGCCCATGCGGTAGACCTCGCCAGGGAAGGCATCGAGCTGCCCCGGCGGGTAGGCGGTCAAATCGCCCATGGTGTCGTCCGGCGCACTCGTCTCAATGGCCATGCGGCCGAAGCGGTAGTTGCCGTGGTCGTGGTAGCGTACCGCACGCTCGAACATTGCCGGATCGCTGGTGGTAACAAAGCCGCCTTCACCTGCGGTGATGATCTTGTTGACCTGCAGGCTAAACGCGCCCACGTCGCCCCACGCGCCGATGTATTTTCCTTTGTAGGACGTACCGGCCGACTGAGCGCAATCTTCAATCACGGGGATATCGTGCCGCCGCGCGATTTCCATGATAGTGTCCATCTCCGCGGCCACGCCGCTCGTGTGCACCGGCATGATGGCGCGGGTGCGGGACGTGATGCGGTTCTCGATGTCGTCAGGGTCGAGCGTGTACGATTCGTTGACGTCGGCAAATACCGGAATCGCGTGATGTGCGGCAACGGTGCCGGGCGAAGCGATGAAGGTGAGCGCCGGGACAATGACCTCGTCGCCGGGCGCGATGTCCAGCGCCTTGAGCCCTACTTTCAAAGCGGCGGTGCCGCTCGTCACCCCCAGCGCGTATGACGTGCCCATCATGCGGGACGCTTCACGCTCTAAAGCGGCTACTTTGTCCGGCTCGTTGACGCCGTAGAAGCGGAACGGCGCCCGACGCTCCAGCACCTCTAGGACGAGTTCTCTTTCCTCATCACCAATGAGGCGCGCGCCCGGATAGCCGGTTTCGAGGGGCGTCGTCCGTACCGGCTCGCCGCCGTCCACTGCTAAACGCTCGATTTTCGTTGCCATGTTCTGTTTCTCCTAACTGTCGGCTATTGGTTCCACTTCGCGCTCACCGTAGGGGCACGACATGTCGTGCCCCTACGCCTTTCCACATTACACGCGGACGGTCCCAACCGGCCGTGCTAACCAAACTATGCGTTCGACATGCGTCCGCGCGTGTTCGACATGCGTCCGCGCGTGTTCGACATGCGTCCGCGCGTGTTCGACATGCGTCCGCGCGTCAAGAGCCCCTCTGATCCGTCATTCCCGCGCACGCGGGAATCCATCTTATCTGTACACACTGCATGCCGCCCGTATCAAATTCGGGACGGACTTTCACATCTGCCCCCCAACTGGACTCCGGCCTCCGCCGGAGTGACGGGCCTGACTACTGAGTTGGCGGATATAGAGATAGAATTACCGCTTCTTGGTATGAATGTGCTTATCCTTCAAGATAACCTTCTCCGCCGTCCCACCCATGATCGCCTCACGTTGCTCGTCACTCATGGGGAATTCGCGGAGGAATTCAACTTGCGGCAGCGGTTGCCAGGGGTGGAGGTAGTCGGTGCCGAGCATGAGCTTCTGCCAGTTGCGCTGGATGAAGCCTTCGGTAAAGTCGAGATCGCGGGAGATGGCATTGTAGCCGGAACCGGCCGAGAGGTCGCCGTACATATTAGGGTATTCTTGCAGCAAGCGCTCCGTGCTGCCGCCGGGCGTGACCTTGCCCGGTGGATAGCCGATCCTGCTGGCGCGCTTGAAGTCGGCGGAAATCTCCGCCCACCACGCCGGACCGTGACCCATGAAAACCGTATTTGGGCACTCCTTGAGCACGCGTTCCATCCCCGGCTGGCCGTCCTCGTCGGTGCAGAGATTCAGGTCCAGATGCAGCATCACCGGCAGATCAAACTCACCGGCGAGGGCAAAAAGCTCAATGGCGCGGGGATCGTCAATCGCCAAGCCGTTCTTGTGCTCGCCGAAGCCCATGATGCCTCTCGCGACCATTCTTTCCAGCAGCATGCGCTTGTTCACGGAATTGCGGGGATCGATGACGCCAAACGGGATAAACCGCTCCGGATACCGCTTCCAGTCTTCCAAGGCCTCCGCCGTCAGGAAGTATTCCGGGAACGACTCCGGACTCTCCAGCGGCAGCAGCACCGCCATATCCACGCCCATCTTGTCCATGCGGTTCACCATTTGGTCCGCCGACATGGTCAGCGCGTTTCCCATACTCCACCGCCCACGACACGTGTGCGTGTGGACATCGATTACCATAGTTCGTTCTTACCTCCAAAGTAATGCGGGCAGTTGTCTGTGCGTGTAATCGCTAATTGTAGTTAGGAGTATACCCTATTCGGTCGTTTTGCTACGCTATGGGCTTGTTCTCGTTGTCACGCGAGCCCTCTCTAGCCACCGCGCCAATAGTTGATCCTGTTCCAAACAGACACGCGTGACTATATACTTGAAGCGGTCGTGGGGAGTGTCGGGCTCAGCGCGGTTTTCCCGTTCGCCCCCGTATCGAGTACGGGGCAGGCTCTGAGCCTGTCGAAGGGTGAACGGCTGCTGGCGAACCGACACGTTTTCCCTTCGCCCTGCGCTTGTCGAAGCGTGAACGGCTGAAGGCGAACCGACACGTTTTCCGCTCGCCCTGCGCTTGTCGAAGGGTGAACGGCTGGAGGCGAACCGACACGTTTCCCGCTCGCCCTGCGCTTGTCGAAGGGTGAACGGCTGCTGGCGAACCGACACGTTTTCCGTTCGCCCTAAGCCTGTCGAAGGGTGAACGGCTGGAACTACTCGATAACGCTTCAAAAAAACACCCTGCAGTGTTCTTATACCTTCATAGTCAATTATTAGACAGAGTCACTTACTAGACACCTTAGAATCCTGGTAGGAGAATGCACACCGTGAACAAATTCGACCTCGAAACTCCGGCGCTCTGCATAGATATGGAGGCTGTCAGCCACAATCTGCGCGCGATGCAGGACTTCGCGGATAGGGCCGGCGTAGACCTGCGTCCCCACGCGAAGACGCACAAGCACCCCTTCTTTGCGCACATGCAGTTGGCGCAAGGAGCGGTGGGGGTCTGTGTGGCAAAGCTCAGCGAGGCGGCGGTGATGGTGGCAGGCGGCGTCAAGGACATCCTGGTCACCAATGAGATTGCCGACCCGCGCAAGTTGCGCCAACTGGCCGGATTGGCCCACTACGCCAAGATTACGCTGGCGGTGGACAGTTTGTCGTGCGCCGCGGCCGCGGCGCGCGCGGCCATGGACATGGGCAGCACGCTTCATCTATTGATCGAGGTGGACAGCGGCTCGCTGCGCTGTGGCGCCGCCCCCGGCGAGCCGACGCTGGCACTGGCGCGCGGCATCATGGAGCTCGAAAGCGTGGTGTTTGCCGGCGTGATGGGCTACGAGGGCCACTGCATGTTCATCGAGGATGCCGATGAACGCAAACGGATGGTACACCAAGATCAGGAGAAACTCGTGGGGAGCGCCGAGCTAATTCGCGCACACGGCATTCCCGTGCACACGGTCTCCGCCGCCGGTACCGGCACCTACGACCTTACCGGCAACTATCCCGGCATCACCGAGCTGCAACCGGGTTCGTACATCTTCATGGACGGACGCTACCGGCCGCTGCGACCGGAATTCCGCTGCGCGCTCACCGTGACGTGCACGGTGATCAGCCGCCCCATACCGGAGCGCGTGGTGGTGGACGTGGGCATGAAGTCCCTCACCAACGAGTTTGGCATGCCGCTGGTGCTCAGCATCCCCAACTGCGAATTCTACCGCGAAGGCGAGGAGAACGCCTGCATCCGCCTGGTAGACACCAGCCACCCCATCCGTCCCGGCGACCCGGTGGAACTCCTACCCATGCACGGCGACACGACCATTGGCGTCCACGACGTCTATCACCTCTGCCACGGCGAAGAGGTGATTATGACATTGCCGATACTAGGACGTGGGAAGTTCCACTAGCGCCTGCCATACCGTGTGCGGCTAACGCGATCAAACCTTGCCATGGCATGAATAGTGCCACATTGTCCTCATGCAAATGGAGACCTTTGTACTACGCAAGCCGGTAGGTGAGAATTCCCCTCACCCTAACCCTCTCCCCGAGAGGCTGTCTCATAATTGCCCTTACCGAGGTATACTGCCGTGCAGAGAAGCTAAGTGAGGTCTTGAGATAGACTTGTGTTGCTTTCTAGGCGTCGCATCAAGCCTTCAAAATACCGTTTCCATCACTTTTACCACTCTGTCAATACAATCCGCCACTTGGCTGCGTTCCTCATTTGACCTATCGTACTCTGTAGCGGAATTATGAGACACTCTCCCGAGGAGAGGGAACCGGAGGCGGCCCGCGTTCCCTTGATTCCGCTTTCTGCACCCTCTCGCTGTGGAGACGTTTGTGCAGGTCGGGCGTTGCGCTAAGAGACCCCCTCTCCCTCGATGGGAGAGGGCCGGGGTGAGGGTGACTCTTCACGAATGGCGGGTGATTCTACCTCAACTCACTGGACTTGCTCACGCAAAGGCACCTACAGGCATTGCGTATCAGGCCTTTGCGCGCGCTTGCGCAGTCCGCCTGCACGTCAGCGACCGTATGTGCTACGCTGCGGGCAGCATGCGGGCGCACGATGCTTGCCCTTGGCGGTGGTAACATGCGGGGTAGTTACTCGGACTCGAGGCGAAAGGCACCGTGAGGAATGAGTCAAAAACAACATCTGCCTGTCGTCGTCGGCATCACGGCAGCCAGCGGCGCGGCGCTGACCGAGCGCTGCATTACCTGGCTGGCTGACCATGGCGTGCCGCTTTATGTGACGTGCAGCAGCAACGGCCGGCTGGTCTGGCAGCAAGAACTCGACGAATCGCTGGAAGATGCCGCCGTCCGCTGGTCACTGAACGGCGACGTAACGCTGGTAGACGTGCACGACGAGGCTGCCCTGATTGCCAGCGGCAGTTTGCTCACGGCGGGGATGATCATCGTCCCGTGCAGCACCGGCTCGGCGGCGGCGATCGCCAACGGCATCTGCATGAACGTGCTGCACCGCGCGGCGGAAGTGACCATTAAAGAGGGGCGCCCGCTTGTGCTCATGCCCCGCGAGACCCCACTATCGGCCATTCACCTCGAATCCTGGCTCAAGCTCGCGCGTTTGGGGGTCACCATCGTCCCGCCCATGCTCACGTTCTACAACCACCCCAAGAACATTCAAGACATGGTGGACTTCAGCGTGGGCCGCGCCCTCAGCTTGCTGGGCTTCCCGGACGCCCTGCCCGAGCATCTGCGCTACCATAGGTAGGCGCTTCACCCCCATTCGATCAAAGCAAATGGTGACAATATCGACCGCGAGCCTCCCTCCACGAGACAGCGCCAGCCGCTTTTATTTACCATGTGGGGCATTTGTGCTTATATTCACAAATACGGTATGCTGCACCCAAATATACGCAGTTAAGGAGGATTGGAAACTTGGCTCTGACGCGACGAACACTACTCCGCGGAGCGGCCGCCGGTGCATTGGCGCTCCCGATCTTGGCGGCATGCGGTCAGGTGACGGTAACTACAAGCGAAACCGCCGGGCCAGAAGCTGCGGCGGAGCCGACGAAGCTCCGCATCGGCGACCTGCCGCTCATCGACATGCTGCCGGTCTACGTGGCGGAACAGGAAGGCTTGTTTCCCGAGAACCTCGAAGTTGAACTGGTGCCGTTTTCCAGCGCTTTGGAGCGCGACACCGCCTACACCTCGAAACAGGTTGACGGCGTGCTCAACGACTTCGTTTCCGCGACGGCCCTGAATCGCGACCAGGACTTCACCCGCAACGTGCGGGTGATTTTGCGCTCCACCCCACAGCTCTCGCTGTTTGCGCTCTTGGCAAGCCAGAACTCCGACATTGAGAAGATCGAGGACGTGAAGGGCAAGCAGATTGCCATTTCGCCCAACACCATCATCGAATACGTGCTGGACCGGATGCTCGGCACGGTGGGCATGGGCCACGACGATGTCGAAAAATTGGCCGTGCCCAGCATTCCGTTGCGGCTGGAGATGATCAACCAAAGCAACGTGACCGCTGCCGTGCTGCCGGAGCCGCTCGTGAGCCTTAGCATTCTGGTTGGCGGGTCGCGCCTCATCCGGGATGACGCCGAGACCCAGTTCGGCGCCTCGCTCCTCTCGTTCCGCAGCGATGTGATTGCGAGCCAGGAAGATATCGTGCGCGGCTTCATGGATGGTTTCGAGGCCGGCGTCAACCGCATCAACAGCAATCCGGGAAATTATCAGGACCTGATGGAAGCGCGCGGCCGCATTCCACCCCCTCTGTTTGGCAAGTTTTCCGTACCTCAGTTCCCCGCAGCCGCAGTAGTGCCGCAGGCAGAGTTCGAGGCGGTAGGTGAGTGGGCAGTGGACCGCGGCCTCCTCCAAGAAGCGATTCCCTATGAGGACCTGGTAGACACACGATTCTTGCCGGGGTAGGTCATCCAGACGCAAGTAACAGCATTGTAGTCCAGCTTCTAGCTGTTGCACTTACTGTGGCCGTTCGCGCTGAGCCTGTCGAAGCGCGCGACTTGGTGTGGTGTATCTGCAAGCAAATGACTAAATTCCGCAATTAACTGCCCACACTGTGTACTGCGACCGGAGCGTGCTAATGCGTGTGCAGCGTCAGGACGTGCAACAAGTGAAAAGTGCCGCCGACGCTGCCACCGTTACTCCCCGCGCCGAACTTCAGGACGTTACCTTTGCTTACCAAGAAGGTCAGCCGATTTTCGAGGGATTCTCTTGGCAAATCACGCCAGGCGATGCCTGGGCCGTGATCGGCCCCTCCGGCTGCGGCAAGTCGACGCTGCTCTACCTGCTCACCGGCCTGCGCCAGCCCCAGTCAGGGAGCGTCCGTGTAGACGGCCAGGCGGTGGCAAGGCCGCGCCCCAGCAGTACCACCGGCCTAATCCTGCAAGACTACGGCCTGTTGCCATGGGCGACGGTGTGGGACAATGTGCGGCTCGGCTTGCAGTTGCGCGGCGTGCCGAAAGCACAGCAAGCTGAGCAGGTCGCCAACTGGCTGGAGCGCCTCGGTATTTCGGCACTGCGCGACCACTATCCCGCCCAACTCTCCGGCGGCCAACGCCAGCGCACTGCCATCGCTCGCACGCTCGTCTTTCAGCCGAACCTGCTGCTCATGGACGAGCCGTTCAATTCGCTTGACGCCCTCACCCGCGAGCGCCTGCAGAACGTTGTCTTGGAGCTGATCCTGGAACACGGCCTGACCACCGTGCTCGTAACCCACAACATCGAGGAAGCCGTCTTTCTCGGTCAGCGCGTGCTGGTGCTCAACCAGCCGCCCTCCGCCGCAACGACAATATTCGAGAACCGCCACGACGACCCCCACGCCTACCGCGCGGCGCCGGCATTTCTGACCCAATGTACGGAACTCCGTACGTTGCTGGTTGGGTCGGAAGCGTAGCGCTATGCGGGATGCCGTGCGTGCGCCCGTTGCCGTGCGTGCGCCCGATGCCGCGCGTGCGCTCGTTGCCGTGCGTGCGCCCGTTGCCGTGCGTGCGCCCGTTGCCGTGCGTGCGCCCGTTGCCGCGCGTGCGGCCGATGCCGCGCGTGCGCCCACGGTATACTAGGTGGAGAGGCACTGCAGCCGTCTTTCCCGCGCAAGCGGGAATCCATCTTTTCTGCGCCGGAAGTGTGCGGTGCTGCGCGAGGGACAACGCCTGGCGCTGCAATTTTCCGAGAGTGTTGAGGATCACGAGAGCAAGGAATTGAGGCCACATGCTGGGAATTCGCGCCTGCGCGCAACCTCGGGGAATGAGTAAAGATGCGAGAACGCACGAAATCCAGTTACCCGTGAGTGTCGCATGAGTACAGTCCCGCACTACATCATGAGCAAGGACAATCCGCAGATCAAGCGAGTGCGGGCGCTGCTGCAATCGTCGCGGCAGCGGCGAGAAGCGGGAGCGTTTGTGGTGGAAGGCGTGCGCCTGGTGGAAGAGGCGCTTGCCGCCGAGCGGGTTGCAGCGCTCTTCGTCTGTCCCGAGTTGCTTGCCGCGCACGCGCGCAGCCGCGCGTTCCTCGACAACCTCCGCGACGGCGGCGACTACGCCCTCACGCATGTTACGCCCGATGTTTTTGCGGCTATAGCAGACACGGATACGCCCCAGGGCGTGGTGGCGGTGTGCCTGATGCCGGAAGAAGCCGCTTTGGATCCCACAGCTACTCTGGCAGTGCTCCTTGACGGCGTGCAGGATCCGGGGAATGCGGGCATGATCCTGCGGGCCGCCGCGGCCGCCAATGCCGACGGCGTGATCTTTGGCCCCGGCAGTGTCGATCCGTACAATCCAAAGGTGCTGCGCGGCGCCATGGGCGCCCACTTTCGTACCGCGCTGCTCAATCTCCGCAGTGAGAGCGCAGTGCGCGCGTGCGCAGGCTTGCTGCCGCAGCGCGTCATGGCGGCGGCCCAGGACGGGGTGCGCTACGATTCAGTTGATTGGACGCAGCCGACGTTGCTTATCGTGGGCGCGGAGGCCCACGGCGCCAGCGATCTGGGCGTCAGTTTGCAAACCGCCGCCGCGTCGATCCCGCTCGCCAGAGGCGTGGAGTCCCTCAACGTGGCAATGGCTGCGGGCGTCTTGCTGTTCGAAGCCGTCCGACAACGGTCACGCGACAGCTAGCCTTAGCTGGGTCTAGGGCTGGTCCGGGAATTCGCCGCCGTCAGGAAAGAAGCGCGCCAGCGCGAGAAAAACTAGCCGCGTTCGCTGACAGACATGGATTTCATGGACAAACGCCAATGACACCGGACTCCGTCTTCATCGAGGGCATGCGCTTGCCCGCGCACATTGGGGTAGCGGACGAGGAGCGCGACACCCCCCAGGTGCTCCGCTTCGACCTACACCTGCGCTGCGACCTGCGCCGGGCGGGCGCGAGCGACAACGTGCGGGACACCATCGACTATGGCGCAGTCTACCAACAGGTCGTCATGGTGGTGGAAAACACCCAGTGCAAGCTCTTGGAACACCTGGCGGCCCGCATTGCCGCGACGCTGCTCACTGCCTTTCCCGCGTGCGATGAGGTGCGTGTGCGCATCGGCAAGCCGGCGCTCTTTCCCACCACGGGACGTTCGGGCATGCCGGGCGTGGAACTCGTCCGCAGCCGTGCTGAAATCAGCGCGAAGAATTCAAGCTAAGCGGGATAACGCAGATCCAAAAGGCTAACGGCAAGCAAATGCCATGTACTTCCCGCCCGTTCGTGCCAAGTCAGTAAAACTTACGAAGACCGTTCATGCTTCGACCCTGCGACAGGCTCAGGACAGGCAGGCTCAGCACGAACGGTCTTGAAGCTTTCTCGACACTCTCAGAGACGCTTGTCACCAAACAGCATGTATACTGCCACCCTCGCAATGCGGGTATTGCTACGCCTTGGGCTTGCGGAATGTTTATTGCCTGTTCTTGCTAATTCCAACTTTTTGCGGTGTCCCGGATATGCTTGAGGCGTCAAGCGCCTGAAAACAGCAAGAAAAGCGCTACTGTCCTCTGAGTATCCTATCCAGCGCCTGCTGGAAGTCGGCAACCGGTCTCCCGCCCTCGAACACCTCAACCACCCGGTGGTCTGAATCCAGCAGGAATGTCGTCGGGAACGAGGAGATTTGATAGGCGCTGGCGACCTGTATGCTGGGGTCGAAGAGCAGTGGATAGGTGGTCTCATACTCCTCTTGGAACCACTTGATATCGCCCGCCGTGATGTGCCTCTTGTCAGCCGGGTAATCCTTCCCATACGGTGTCGCGCTGATGGAGACGATGTGCACGCGGTCGCCGTACTGGGCATGGATTTCGTTGAGCCGCGGCGCTTCGTCCTGGCAGTGCGGGCACCACGGGGCAAAGAAGGAGACGACCACCGGCTTGCCCGCCAGCGACTCGAGGCTCACGGTCTCTCCTGCAGTGTCCTGCAACGAGAAGTCAGGGGCAGCCGTGCCAACGTCCAGAACTCTACGCTGTTCCGGCTCGCCTTGACCTTCTGCAGTAGTAGAATCTTGCGATTCGCCACCACCCCCTACAGGCAGATCACTGCTGCTGCTCGGTGGCGCGGGAGTCCCAATGAGGCCGGGCAGGACCGTGGGCACCACGAGGGCGAGGATGAAAAACACTACAACCGCCGGAATGACCCACTTCCGCCACGCGCGGGCCGAGGTCCTACTCCGCTGTGTTTTGCGTCTCTTTGCTCTTGCTCGCGCCATAGTCCTAATCTCTCACCCTGTCGTTGTCTTAGAAGCCTATTCGTAAAATTTGGGAGCCGCTGCAAGGCCCGCGCCTGACCGCTTGCCCTGCCTGTGACTGTGTTCAATCACGCAGACTCGAGTCTTCCTGCCTGGATTCCTGGGCATAGACGCGGCCGCAAAAGTCGCGCGCTGCCACCTCTTACCCAGCGGAAGACCGCTCTCCCTCGCATACTGCCGAAGCTCGCACACTCTGTCAATCGAGGGCGCGCCAGAGAATCGTCCGGACACGCCGCCCGCAGGAGACGAAATACACACAACGAAGAACTGTCTACCCACAGGATCGCAAACGCAGGGTTTCCAGGGCATTTAGGTGAATAGGGCCCGTTGGCGGTTGCCGGGTTTGGGAATGAGGGTCACACCGGCCACGGTATCGCCCTCGGCGCGCATGCGCATGACGATCACGCCCCGGGCAGTCCGGCCGAGTCGTTTAATCTCGGTGAGCGGCACGCGCGTAATCTGGCCCTTGCGGGTTATGAGGCAGATCTCGTCATCGTCCTGCGTGACAATGCGGCCGCCAACCACGGGGCCGCTCTTCTCATCCACCTTCAAGGCGATGATGCCTTTGCCGCCCCGGGATTGGACACGAAACTCCTCGATGTCCACCTGCTTGCCGTAGCCATGCTCGGTGATGAGCAGCGCGTCGCTGCTGGATTCTACCAGCGCCATGCCCACTAACCGATCGCCTTCTCCGAGCGAGATGCCGTTCACCCCGCCGGCTGTACGCGAATGGGCAGTAATGTTGGCCTCAGGGAAGCGGATACTTTGCCCTTGCATCGAAAACAGGATCAATTCCTGCTTGCCGTCGGTGAGAATTGCCGAGTACAAGGCGTCGTCGTCAGCCACGTTCATGGCGATGACGCCGTTCGTCCGCGCGTTGGCAAAGGCGCTCAGCCGCGTCCGCTTGATCTGCCCTGCCACGGACACCATGGTGATGAACGCGCCATCGGCTGCGTCAAACGAAGGCACCGGCACAATGGCCGTGATGTGCTCTTTGCGGGTGATTCCTTGCAACAGATTCACCATGTTCTGGCCGCGGGAGGTGCGGGCGCCTTCGGGAATCTCATAGGCGCGCAACGTGTAGGCACGGCCGCGGTCGCTGACGATGAGCATCCAGTCATGGGAATCGACCAGGAGAATCGTCTGCACGGCGTCGGTCGCGCGGGTCGAGATGCCGATGATGCCCTTGCCGCCGCGCCGCTGGGCCTGAAATTCGCCCGCAGGCTGACGCTTGATGTAGCCGCGCTCGGTGAGCGTGAGCAGCACGTCCTCTTTGGGCACCAAGTCTTCCTGCGAGAAACTGGCATTGCCGTCTTCAGCGATGACCGTGCGCCGCTCGTCACCAAACTTGTCCTTGAGCGCAACGAGTTCCTGCTTGATGATGGCAAAGACCTCGCCTACGTCGCCGAGGATGGCTTCCAGGCGCGCAATCGTCTGCTTGATCTCCTCATACTCGTCCAGGATTGCCTTGCGCTCCATGGCGGCCAGCCGGCGCAACTCCATCGAAAGCACGGCGTTGGCCTGTCTTTCGCTCAGGCCGAAGTTCCGTTGCAGGTTATTGCGCGCGGTCTGGGCATTGCGGGACCTGCGGATGGTTGCGATTACTTCGTCCAGATTGTCGAGCGCGATCCTTAGGCCGATTAAGATGTGGGCGCGCTCACGGGCGCGTTCCAGTTCGTATTGCGTACGCCGTGTGACGACCTCTTGCCGGAAGCGGATGTACTCGCGCAGGAGCGCCTTGAGACTGAGCACCCGCGGTTGCTGGTCTACCAACGCCAGCATGTTGCAGTAGAACGAGGATTGCATCGCCGTGTGCTGGTAAAGGTGGTTGAGCACCTGTTGCGGGAAGGCGTCGCGCCGCAGTTCGATCACAACGCGCATGCCGGAGCGGTCGGATTCATCCCGCAACTCGCTGATACCTTCGATCTTCTTTTCACGCACGAGTTGCGCCATGCGTTCCAGCATCGCGGCTTTGTTGACCTGGTACGGCAACTCCGTGACGACAATGCGGAAGCGATTGCCCCGCATCTCCTCGATGCGCGCCCGCGCCCGCACGATGACGCGGCCGCGTCCGGTTGCGTAGGCTTCACGAATGCCCTCAGTGCCGACGATGGTGCCGGCGGTGGGGAAGTCCGGCCCCTTGACGAACTGCATCAGGTCTTCCACGCCGACGTCTTCCGCTTGGCCCGCGGCCATTTTTTCGGTGAGATAGGTAAGCGCGTCTACCACTTCGACCAGATTGTGCGGCGGGATGCTGGTGGCCATGCCCACGGCAATGCCGGCGGCGCCATTGACGAGCAAGTTGGGGACTTTGCTCGGCAAGACCGTCGGCTCTTTCAGCGTGTCGTCAAAGTTGGCGGCAAATTCAACCGTATTCTTGTCGATATCAGCCAGCATCTCCATAGCCAGGGGAGTCAGGCGCGCTTCAGTGTAGCGCATGGCTGCCGGCGGGTCGCCGTCCACTGATCCGTAGTTTCCTTGGCCGTCTATCAAGAGGTAGCGCATGCTGAACGGCTGCGCCATGCGCACCATCGCGTCGTAGATCGGCTCGTTGCTGTGGGGATGGTAGCGCCCCATCGTATCGCCGACGATACGCGCGCTCTTCTTGTAGGCGGTGCCGGGGCGGGCGTTGAGCTCCTGCATGGAGGTGAGAATGCGCCGCTGCACGGGCTTGAGCCCGTCGCGCACGTCCGGCAACGCGCGGGAGACGATGACGCTCATGGCGTAGTCCAAGTACGCCGACTGCATCTGGTCTTCGATGTTGACCGGATTCACGGCTTCCGCATTGGGGTCAAGGGTATCTGCCATACTCTCTCCTTGGGGTCAGGAAGGGCGCTCGCGTACTGCTTTCCCGTATTTCTTAGACCGCTCCATCACTGCTGTGAAAGCAGGTTTTATCGGCTGACTTCGTCAGAGACCCGGATTCGCTCCGGTAGCGCAGGTTTGAAACCTGCGTCCTGATTTTGCCCTGGTAGCGCAGGTTTGAAACCTGCGCCCACTTCCGGGTAAGTAGAGGCCGGAAAGACGAAGTCTGTGCGCTACGTGTCGTGGTGCTTACCAGACTAGAAGCTATCTCACAAATCGGTTCGACAGCCAATTTGTGCTTCGACAAGGGCTTCGCGCAGCACTCAGCACGAACGGATTCTTGCCTTTTCCGTTCGCCCCCGTATCGTGTCGATACGCTGTATCGAGTACGGGGCAGGCTCTGAAGCCTGTCGCAGGGCGAACAGCCGGGGAATAGCAGCATGCGTCCAAACGGTCATCGTCGGTATCAAGCACTCCCGCTTCCGTTCGCCCTGAGCCTTTCGCAGGGCAGGTCTACACCGAGCGATGAATTTATGAGGTAAGTTCTAGAAACCCTCAGCCATCGCTCGCAGCCCCAGCGGTCTCCGCTGCCACGTAATCGCCGCTCTGGCCGCCGCTCTTATGGCGCAACTGCACATTCTCAATGCGCATGCCCTTGTCCATGGCTTTGCACATGTCGTAGATGGTGAGCGCGGCCACACTCACGGCGGTCAGCGCTTCCATCTCGACACCGGTCTTGCCGGTAGTGCGTACGGTGGCCTGTAGACGGACGCAACTCTCGGCCTCGTCCAAGCTGAAGTCCATGTCCACCCCGCTCAACGGCAGCGGATGGCACATTGGCACCAGTTGCCAGGTGGACTTGGCCGCCATGATGCCCGCAACTTGGGCGACCGCCAGCACGTTGCCCTTCTTGAGCGGACCGGCCTCATGCGGCGGCGTTTCTTGCTGTTGTCGAATCAGCGCGAGCGTCTCCGGCAGCATCACGACCGCGCCCTGAGCGGTGGCTGCACGCGCCGTGTCAGGCTTGTGCCCCACGTCTATCATGCGCGGCAAACCGGACTGATTGAAGTGTGTAAGCGCCACTGCCAGAATCGCCTCGTTGCCTTATGTGGGGGGCTAATTCCATTATAGCATTACGCCCGGATTCTTGCCCTGATCCTTGGACAAACGCGTGCCCTGCGCGTAAGGCTATACTAAGCATTGAGATGACCACAAGATGTGCATCTGTCAGGATAAGAAAGAGACTCCGGCCAATAGCACGCGCCGGCTAGCCGCAGGGACAACCGTTGTTAGTTGAGGAATTGCAACATGATCATCGATGCCCACGTCCATATCAAAGGCGGCGACGCGTACCGCCGCGAGCTGGACCCGGACGACACCATCAGGTACATGGACCAAGCAGGTGTCGACAAGTCCTGCGTGTTCAGCATCTGCCTGCCCAGCCGGGAATCTAACGAGATGACGCGCAAGGCCGTCAAGGGCCGCGAAGACCGCTTGATCCCGTTTGCCCACATGGTGCCGGAAGAAGGGTCGGTAGGGCTCGACGCCGTCCGCCGCGCGGTGGAAGATTGGGGTTTTCCCGGCCTCAAGCTCCACTTTGGCGAGGTGAAAGGCGAAATCACCGACGCGCTCTTTCTCCCAATTCTGGAACTGGGGGCCGGTTATGGAATTCCCATCCTGCTCTGCTGCGCCCATAGGCCGGAGTTCCCGGACCGCTGGGCGGACGCCGTGCCGGAGGCCAAGATCATCATTCCCCACCTGGGCTCCAGCCGTGACCAGGACATGAACTGGCGCTTCTTCGACGTGGCGAAGCGCCATGAAAACATCTGGCTCGATACGTCGTTCACCAGCGGCCCGTGGATGATTCGCGAGGCTTACCACGCCCTCGGCGCCCGCAAGCTGATCTGGGGCTCGGACGGCGGCGGCGACTACAATCCGCCCCTGCCCGAAATGGCAAAGGTGAAAGTGTGGGAGTTTCCCGAGGCCGACTACGCCAGAATCATGGGCGGCAACATCCTGGAACTGCTAGGTGGAGCGGTGTAGTCTCGTAGGGTTGGCGCGTCATCGTTCCCGCGGCGGAGGAGGCTCTTGAGTACCTGCCCTATGCTGGTGACAAGCCAGGCTAAACTGCAAGGATTCTCCCTCACCCTAACCCTCTCCCGCTGGGAGAGGGGACTTTATCGCCTTGGCGAGGGAGTTATAAAGCGCGACCCGATCCTCGAGAAGCGGGGATCTCTATGAGTAAGAAGGGTGGTACAATTCCTCTTTCCCCCAGGAGAGAGGAATGGCATTGCACTTCCCTCTTGTGTATTGGGGAAATGAACGGCGCCAGATTGTTCCCTCTCCTGGGGAGGGTGTCTCATAATTCCGCTACAGAGCACGATAGGTCAAATGAGGAACGCAGCCAAGTGGCGGATTGTATTGACAGAATGGTAAAAGTGATGGAACCGGTATTTTTAAGGCTTGATGCGACGCCCAGAAAGCAACACAAGTCTATCTCAAGACCTCACTTAGCTTCTCTGCACGGCAGTATACCTCGGTAAGGGCAATTATGAGACAGCCTCTGGGGGAGGGTTAGGATGAGGGCGAAATAGGCTGCCTCACGCGACTATGCTCGTCAGCAAGAATGAGAAAGCAATTGTAGCTGGGCCTGACTATATTGGCTCACATGCACTGAACGTAGACAGAGGAAACTCGATAACGAATACACCAATCGAATGAGCAACTGAGAGGCGCCGAGATCTCCTCTTCTTTCGCAAGAGCCGCTTAACACTTCTGAGGACCAATCATGAATGTTGAGACCACTGACTCCAATCAACCCTCCGACTTTCCACCGCTGGCAAGAGCCCGCAGCTTTTGCGTGCGCCAGGAAACGTTGGCACGCATCCGCGCGGGGCACCGGGTCATACTCGACGAACTCAAACCCACCCAGGCGCAAATCGACCGCGGCTTGGAGCTGCATTACAACAGTTTCGTCGCCGACGTCCAAGGGTCGGTGCAGATGAGCTCGACCCATGGCATTGTTGGGGACCGTTTGCGACAAGACCTGGAACCGTATTGCAGAGAACTCTCTCAGCAGGACCTGGACCCCGATGAACTAAACCGTCGCCTGGCCGCGATTCATTTCAAAAGGAAGACATTCGAATCGGCGTTCGACAAGCAGTGGATCGAGGAGTCTAGAGCGCTCTACTCAATCGCCGGGGTTGACCTTGGCGTCTCAGACGTTGCCGGTCCCGAGGAGAACACTTATAAAGCGGCCTTGGACCGCGTGAGCCGCATCAACTTCGTCTATGAACGGCGCGACGACCTCCTACGCGTCGCCAAGGTCGCAGACATCGAACAGGCACGCCGCAGCGGCAAGCCGAGTGTGATGTTTCACCTGGCCGGCGTCGGCTGCTTCGCGGAGACTGCAGATCCCCTGACAAACCTCGACCTGTTCTACGCGCTCGGCGTGCGCATGTCCCAACTCACCTACATCCAAGCGAACGGCCTCTGCAGCTCGTATCTGCAGGAGCGCGATACCGGCCTGACGCCGCTCGGCACACAGGTGGTGCGGCGCATGAACGAACTGGGCATCATGGTGGACCTGGCCCACAGCGGCGAGCAATCGTCGTTTGACATCATCGCGGCCTCGGCCGATCCGGTCATGCTCAGTCACACGGGATGCCGGGCCGTATACGACGACTCCACAAACCGGGGCTATCTGGAAAAGGTGTTTCAGCAGCCCTATGCCCGCGGAGCGACGCCGCCGAGCAGACCGGTCAGCCGCAACGCCAGCGATGAGATGCTAAAGTCTGTCGCTGCAAAAGACGGCCTGATCGCGATCTACTCCATCGACTACGTGCTTGGCACCGGGCCGGAGTCCTTCCATACCTGGTATCGCCACCTGGAGCACGCGCTTGGTGTTGCCGGCAGCGATCACGTTGCCATCGGCACGGATCGCACCTTCTTTCCCGGCTGGCAACCCGGCCCCTTGGACTGGACCAACTGGCCCTATTGGACTGTCGGGTTAGTCTGCAAAGGGCACTCGGACGCAGAAATCCAAAAGATCATCGGCGGCAACTTCCTGCGCTACGCCCGCCAGGTGCTCGACAAACGGCCGTGGGGAGCGCTCATGTAACCTCACCAATGGCAAGGATTTGCGAGTGCGTGAGATAATGGAAGCAGAGTTGACATCTGTGTGAAGCGGCAGGCCAACCGAATGGAAGAAGCATGGCAGACGTAGAAATCCAGGTCAAGACGCGCGGTGGAGCGACTATACCCTGGGCCGCAGTACTGGCAGCGTATCCTGACGGAAGATACCTCACAGGTCAGACTGACGCTGACGGCAAGTGCCGATTGAATCTGTACCGAGTTGATCAAGAAATGAAGCTGCTTGTAGCTGCAAAGGACCAGCTGCCTTACCATACAACCCTTATTCCGGGAAAGTCAGATGTTGTCTCTTTGGAGTTAGAGCCTTCCAAGGAAGATAAGAAGGGCCTCCTCTTCACCCAAAGCACAGGATACATCCCAGGCATTGAGGGACGCCTCAATCCACACAAAGATGGCTATGTTTACGGAGACAACATCGCTATAAATGGGAAACTTGCTACGCCTGCCGCACACTTTGAGATAGGAGAAAGCCTACACCTGATCGACGTATATGGCGTCGAGACAACTGTCCGATTCCTAGTGGTTGAGGGACAGTTTTCACTTATTGAATACACTGAGCCCAAGGCATACGCAGGGGAGTGAGTATGGCCACGGCGGAGCAGCATCGAGAGATAAGCATGCAATTCTTGGACCATGCGGAGGACGAATTACGTAAGGGTGATCTCCTTCAGGCCTCCGAGAAAGCATGGGGGGCCGTTTCACATTTTGTGAATTCCGTTGCCCGCCAGCGGAATTGGCCGCTGGGGTCGCACAGGCAACTGATCGACAATGCCAACAGGCTGATCAACCAGGACCCGGCCAACGCTAGCTATAGGCGGAGGTTGCTACTATCAATCGAGGCGCTTCATGCCAACTTCTATCACGCGCATTTGGACGAAGTCTTGGTTGGGGAGGGTATTGAGGGGGCCAAGGAACTAGTCAAAGCCCTGGAAGACCTCAACGCAGACACAAGTAACGTGATTGACACGACTGGATAGGGTGCCAAGCTACTAGATTCGCTTGGTTGTGCCGTAAGAATCCAAATCGGCGGCGCGACTGAACTGCTGGTCAGTGCGGTTTCCCAATCCCAGGCGCCCACCTCTCAAACTTGCTTTGAACGTCCGTAGGCTGAGAATAACAGGCGCCCCACACTCGAATTCCAGGAAACCTGCTCAATAGATGCCGGGAAAGATTAGGCACTTCACTCGTGCCTGGTACTCCGTCCACTTTTCGGGCCGTATTTGTTTTCACACTGCTCTTCATCTTCACGTTGACGCAAGGTGAAGATCGTGACGATGAAGATAAAGTAGGACCAGGCCCAGGAATTGGCGACGTTTCAACTGTACCTCACTGCTGTGCAGCCATATTCTTGACTCTGCGAATTAGAGGGGGCATACTCCCAGTGTTGACGAGCAAGAGATACTTGCATTTCAAACTCGTTGACAAGATAAGCTCTGGGTGTCGGCGCTTAAGTGTTGCTGAATGCGGAAAGCCTGCCGCATGGGCAATGTCTGCCGCAGGTTTCCGGCTTAACGCGACAGGAAGCGCACGCCCGGTAGAGTAATGTCACACATAGGAGATGGCAACATGTTGCGGATGAGTAGACGGCAGATGCTGGCGGGAGTTGGCGTAGGCATTGGCGCAAGCGTGCTCGCTGCCTGCGGCCAGGTGCAGACGATGCCTGCGGCGGAGGCGCCGGAGGGTGATGCGGACGCGGCGCCAAAGGAGCCGGCAGGAATCACCGGCGTCTTTCACGTGTGGGGCTATCGCTCCCAATACCTGCCGGGGGCGGTGCTCAACGAGTTTGAGGAAATGCATCCGGGAGCCGTGGTCGTGCAATCCCAGCCGGCCGGCAATTTCCGTGGCGAGAAATTCCCGGCCTCGGTGGCGGCCGGCGCGCCACCGGCGCTCATGCAAGGCTTCCTCGACTTTGTCGCCATGTACGTTGACCGTGGTTTCCTAGCGGATCTTGGCCCCGCAGCCAAAGCGGGTGACTTTGGCGATCTGGGCGCTTACCTCCCCGGTATCGTCGAGGCCGGCACGTTTAGCGGCGTGCTGCACTTTCTCCCGCACCGGCAGAGCGTCAATATTCCCCTCTACAACATGGATATGTTCGAGAACGCCGGCATCAACGAACCGCCCACCCAGTGGGATGACGTGGCGGAGATCGCGCGGCAATTGACCAAGAAGAATGCGGACGGCTCCGATCAGTTCGGTCTGACGGTGACGACCAGCAAGAACACGCTCAACTCGTGGTTCAACCCGGTGCTCTGGCAGGCCGGCGGCGAGTTCTTTGCGGAAGACGGTCGCAGTGTCACGTTTGATTCAGATGCCGGTCTGGCGGCGCTGCTCTTTTTGACTGATCTCTTCAACAAAAAGATCGCCTCTGAGGGCACAAAGCCGTACTTCGAAGGCTACGGCGCCATGATCAATGCCCGTACGCCCACCCACGTGAAGCGCCCCTTTGACAACGGCAACATCCCCTGGCTCGCGGCCAGTCCCGCCTGGCAAAAGGAAAAGCAACTCGGCTTTGGCTCGCTCTCAGGCTGGGTGGTGCCGGAAAGCCCGCAGTCCGATGCGGCGATACAACTGCTGGCGCATACCCTGAAACCCGAGAACGTGAAGGCCTTCCTCAAGCTCGTGTTCCTGCTGCCGGTGCGCAGCGACATTGAAGTGGACTTCGTTGACGAGAAGTACAACGGCTGGATGCCGACCTTCATCGAGCAGAGCAAGAACATGCACTATGACATCCCGCACCCGCACATCCGGGCCATCATGCCGCTCGTCTCAGCCGAGATGTATAAGGCCATCGGGGGCGAGGTTACGCCGCAGGAAGCCATCAGGACCGCGGGTGATATCGCGAACCAATTCCTGGCAGATAACATGAGCTAGCAGCTGCCCTGCATAGCTGCCAAACCGGCTGAGATTGAATGCTGCTTTGTTGAGGTTGGTTCGGGACCGATTGCGGAGTCCTGTCCCTCTTCCGTGGGGAAGCGCGCTGCGAACTGTCACAGGGCCTATGCTAGACTCGTGAGGAATAGGCCCTGTGGCACACTTAGATTGGATAATCTCTTGCGTACCTACGGTCAGAGGCGCAAGTCTTACTCCCTCTCCTCGGGGAGAGGGCTGGGGTGAGGGGATTATCTGCAATTGTTGCGCCCAGTAGCTGCTAACTCGATACAAGACCGGCGCAAACGGAATGAGTCGCGCACTTTGCGATATGTTCACCCTCACCCTAACCCTCTCCCGTCGAGGGAGAGGGGACTTGCTTGCTTTGGCAGGGGTAATGCAAAGGTCTCCTGGGCGGCAGGCAGTGACGATCCCAAAGCCTAAGCATCTCGGGCCGGAATACGCCGCTCAGTTCAAAGATCGGAGCGTGGCCGATGCCTACGTCAACTATCCGCCGTACGCTGCCGAGGTCTTCCAGGTGCTCGACGGGCTGATACAGGCTGAACCGCGCATTGTGCTGGACGTTGGATGCGGGACCGGAGACGTGGCGCGACCGCTGGCGGCCTTTGTGGAGCGCGTCGACGCCGTGGATCCATCGGCGGCCATGATCGAGGTAGGCCGCTCTCGCGAGGGCGGCGACCGACCGAACATCAGGTGGGTCCGCCAGAGCGCAGAGGACTTCGCATACGAATCCCGCTACAGCCTTATTGTGGCCGGCGCAAGCCTCCACTGGCTGGACTGGTATCAAGTGATTCCCCGGATGGCCGGCGCCCTATCCGACCGCGGCTACCTGGCGATAGTTGGCGGCCGTGGGCTGGCCGCCGCGCCCTGGGTAAACGATCTCAACAAGATCATCCCCAGCTACTCGACGAACAAGGACTTCGAGCCATACAATCTGCTCGACGAGCTTGAACGACGGCAGCTCTTTGCGGTGGTCGGCAGGAAGCGTACGCCGCCTCAGGAGTACTGTATGAGCGTCGACAAGTATGTGGAGCTGTTTCACGCGCGCAACGGCTTTTCGAGACAGCGCATGGACGCGCATGCCGCCAACGCGTTCGATGCTGCCGTCCGTGAACTCGTGACCCCTTTTGCAGTCGAGCATGGCCTCACCTTCAACGTGACGACCGACATCACTTGGGGCCACCCATTGGCTGGCACGCGCATAGACCATCACTAAATAGGATCAGCATAAGGTGCTCCAAGGAGGCATATTCCGTGGCTGCGACAGCGCTCATCAACGGCAGGATCATTGACGGCAACGGGGGACCGCCGGTTGCGGACGGCGCTATCCTCATCGTGGATAACCTCATCGAGGCCGTAGGTACCGATGTGGATATCCCGCCGGAGGCCCAGGTCATCGACGTCACGGGCAAGAGCCTCCTGCCCGGTATGATGGACCTGCACGTGCACCTGCACGGTCCGTACCAATCACTGCAAAAGTTGAGAAAGTCGCTGTTGGCGGGTTTCACGACCATCGCCCACGTTGCCGGCACCATGCCGCCCGCCTCGACCGATTGCCGCCAGGCGATTGCGGACGGCTGGTTCCCGGAGTGCGCCCGGCTGATTGTCGGCGCGGTGGTGGACTGCACCAACGGGCACGTGCGCGGCCGGGTCGCGGATGGGCCCTGGGAAGTGCGCAAGGCCGTGCGCGAGATGGTGCAGGCCAAGGTTGACTTCATCAAGACGGCCGCTAGCGGCGGCTTCTGGGCGGAGGACGAAGAGACCTGGTGGCTGGACTACACCCAGGAAGAACTCGATGCCCTGGCTGACGAAGCCCACAGTGTCGGGAAGCTCGTGGTAGTGCATTGCCACACGCAACCGGGTCTGGATATGGCCGTTCAGGCCGGCTGCGATCAGATTCACCATGGCGCGCTCATCGACGAGAAAGCCCTGCAAGGAATTCTGGAGAACGACCTCTTCTTCGTGCCGACGCTTCGCGTCACGTCCCGGCAGAACATGGCAATAAAGTACGGCGCGGACCGCCCGTGGGAAACGCGCAAGATGGGTGAGGCGCACTACGTCCACCGAGAGGGTGTGCGCCTGGCACATAAGATGGGTGTAAAGATGGGCTTGGGCACCGACTGTCCCAGCACGCCGCCCTGGGACATCTGGGATAGCGGCTTTGAACTACAGGAGTTTGTCGGCTGCGGTCTCAGCCCGCTGGAAGCCATCGGCGTGGCCACCAAGGGTTCCGCTGAAGCAATGAAGATCGACGACAGGCTCGGCACGTTGGAAAAGGGGAAGACTGCCGATGTCGTTGTGGTCGACGGCGATCCTACGAGCGACATTCAGGTGGTTGTGAACTATGCGAACATTCGCTATGTCTTCAAGGAAGGCCGGCTCGCGGTGAGTAGAGATCCGGACCGGCCGGCAACCGCCCATCTGGAGACATATCCGCGCGACTTCACCCCAATCGATGAGCGCTTCACCGCAGACCCGGCCTGGGAAGCCGCAGCCGGCCTGGCATAGTTCGTCTGCGACGCAGTCGCAGACTGCGACGCAATCAGCGAGCGCGCCGCCGCCTTACTCTTACCACGTATGCTCCCATGCCTCTGAACAATCCGGCGGACGGGAGTGTGCGAGTAACTTGATCGCCTGCTCCCAAGAGGGCGCAAGATCCTTTGTAAGCGGGTGTATGAAAAGAGTGTCCGTTTATCCTTCGACAGGCTCAGGACGAACGGGGTAGAAACCAAATTCGTCGGAAATGCCACTATCCGTTCGTGTTGAGCACATCGACAAGCTCAGCACAGGCTTGTCGAACCATGAACGGATAGTGTGGCTGAGAGCTTCTTACACACCCTCTAAGAGATTGATATCATGGGACAGGGGTAGGAAGGGAAACGGCATGTCGATCTCAGTGCAGCAAATCGGTCTGCACGTGCTCAATATGCAGACGCGCATGCCATTTCGCTACGGCATTGCGTCCCTGGTCGCTGTTCCCCATCTCTTTGTGCGCGTGGAGGCGGACATCGACGGCTCACGGGAAGTGGGCCTTGCCGCGGAAGGCCTGCCCCCCAAGTGGTTCACCAAGTATGCCGATACCTCCTTCAGCGACGACCTGAACGAGATGTCAGCGGTCATACGACAGGCCTGCGCCCTGGCGGAGGCGGCGCCGCCTGCCGACAGCGTTTTCGCATTTTGGGTCTGCCTGCATGAGCAACAGATGGCATGGGCGGCTGAGACAGACTATCCCCCTTTGCTCTGGGGTTTCGGTGTGAGTTTGGTGGAAAGAGCGCTGATCGATGCCTTCTGCCGCAGCACCGGCACGCCCTTCGCCCGTGCGCTGCGTGACAATACGCTTGGCATGCAGTTAGGCGCGATTCACCGTGAACTAGAGGGGTTCAGTCCGGCAGACTTGCTGCCGGTGGAGCCGCAGCGCAGTGTCATCGTGCGCCACACGGTCGGACTCTCCGATCCCTTGACTGACGAGGAGATACCGGCAGAGGAGCGTCTGGACGATGGGTTGCCGCAATCGCTCGCAGCCAGCATTCGCTGCTATGGGCTGACCCACTTCAAAATCCTGCTCAGTGGCGATGCTGCCGCGGACCTCAGGCGGCTCCGGCAAGTTGCCGACCTGTTGGCAGCGCACGTAGCCGGCGACTATGCAATTACATTGGATGGCAGCGAGCACTACACCGAGGTGGAGCCCTTTCGGCGCGACTGGAATGCAATTCTCGCGGAGCCATCACTTCATGACTTCTTGCGGCGCCTGCTCTTTGTCGAGCAGCCGCTGCGGCGCGACGTGGCTTTGAGCCCGCAGGCCAAGTCTGAGTTGCTTGCCTGGTCCGACCGTCCGCCGCTGATCATCGATGAGTCCGATGGCGACCTGTCCAGCGTGGTGGAGGCGTTGGACTGTGGCTACGTGGGCGCCAGCTTCAAGAACTGTAAGGGCGTCTTTGGCGGCATCGCGAACGCCTGTCTGCTGGCTCAGCGCCGCCGCAGCGATCCGGGGGGCTACTATGTGCAAAGCAGTGAAGATCTGGCCAGTGTCGGGCCGGTGGCAATGCTGCAAGACCTGGCGGTGCTGGCAAGTCTCGGGATCGAGCATTCCCAGCGCAACGGCCACCACTATTTTGCCGGTTTGCGCATGTTCCCCGCAGACGTGCAAGCGGACGTGCTTGCCAAGCACGCGACGCTCTACCGGCGCCATGACCGGGGCTATCCGGTCTTGGACGTCCGACAGGGCCGGCTGGATACCGGCAGTGTCGTGGCTGCCCCCCTTGGCTATGGTGTCGAACTGGATACGCGGCGTTTTACGCCGCTGGAACAGTGGACCGTCGATTCTCTATGAAGGATTGACTCTTGAAAATGTCTCCTCTATGCTTTGACTGTGCGAGAGTTGGAATGCACTTCAAGAGAGGGCTAACATGCGTAAGCTAGTGTCTCGACGAATGTTCCTTGGTGGCAGCGCCGTTGCCGGTGCGGGCATATTGCTCGCAGCCTGCGGCACTGCTGCGCCCGCTGCTATGGAAGAGGCGCCCGCGGCGCCGGAGAAGAAGGAGGCAGAAGCGCCCAAGATGGCGGAGGCAACGGAGATCAAGTATCTCCACTTCTCAACGCAGAGCGATGTGTGGGACAACGCCTACGACGGTATGTTCGCAGCGTTCGAGGAGATGCACGACGGCCTCAAGCTCAAAGTTGACATTGCATCCGGCAGTTTTCCAACCTCGCTGACCGAAAAAGCGGTAGCGGCGTTTGCCAGCGGTGTTCCCTATGATGTCTACTACGGCTGGTTTGGCTATCTCAGTCAGTTTTACACTGCAGAAATGCTGGTGCCGCTCGACCCGTTCCTTGCCGCGGACCCGGACGTTAACCTGGACGACTTCCATGAATATGCCCTCGAGCGTATCGGCGGGCAGGCCTACGGCATTGCCTGGTTCACGAATGGCAAGGAGTACTGGTACAATGCCGATCTCATTGCGGAAGCGGGCCTAAAGTCTCCGCGCGAGCTGGAGGCGGAAGGCAATTGGACCTGGGATGCGGTGCTGGAGATGGCGACGAAGCTGACGAAGACCGAGGGGAATCGCATCACCCGCTTTGGCACGCAGCCGTATCGCTTCAATCGTACCGGCTGGTTCTGGATCCATCTCTTTGCCTGGGGCGGAGCGTGGTGGAACGATGACTTCTCGGCGCCCACGATAGATACGCAGCAGGCGGCCGAAGCCGCTCAGGATGCGCTGGACATGGTGGTAAAGCATCGGGTGGCGTATGGCCTGACCCTGGGGAAAGAGCCGAATGTGGAGCCGGACTTCACGCAACAGACGGTTGCGGGGGTCATTACCGGCTCTTACTTTACCCGCACCATCAAAGCAAGAATCGAGACCCAGGAGGAGCCCTTCAAGGTAGAGCACACGCTGCTGCCGAAGGGCCCGGCAGGCCGCATGGCGGCGCAGTCCATCAACGCCAAGTGGATCAGCTCGTCAGCCACCGAGCCGGATGCCGGCTGGGAGTTCTATAAATTCGCCATCGGGGAGGATGCCATACCGTTCATCGCACAGCTCGGTGGCAGCCGCTATGCGGCCAACAAGTCCATTCCGCCGTTCACCCAATACGACTATGAAGACCCCGAGGTCTATGCGCAGACGGCGGCGATGAGCGTGGCCCACCGGCAAATGGTGCGCCAGTCCGAGTTGGATAAACAGTGGGCGGAAGGCTGGATCAGCCTGGAAGAAGGTAAGACCACTATTCAAGAACTGCTGGAAGAAACGCAGAAAGTGGCGGAGGTCCACCTGGAGGAAGGTGGCTGCGTCTGCTAGGTGCGTCTAGACCGTAATCGTTGGGGTCGGACATGCCAGTCCGGCCCCACTTTTTTATTTGACCTCCCCAGAACTGCGGACTCTACCGCCTCTGACGAGGGGCTTGCCGTCCGCTTGGCCGGGGTCTCAGCATGACCAGTGCTCTGCGCCCATTCACACTGGCGAGTCGAACGCCGGTATAATGACGTTTTAGTGGTGAATTCGAGCACAGATTGAGGAGTGATGGATGGCGAACACACTAATGGCCGGCGCCGCAAAGGTGGCGATTACACCGCCTATGGGCAGCGCATTCCAATCGAGCCGGGCGGACCTGCGGGTCGAGAGCGTCTTGCATGATCTTTACGCAACGGCGGTGGTGCTCAGCGACGGCGAGCAAAAGGCAGCGATTGTCGGACTCGACGTGCTGGGGTTGGATGCGACGTTGGTCAATGCGGTGCGCGGGCGCATCCAACAGCAGACCGACATTCCCGGTGTCAACGTGCTGGTCAATGCCGCGCACAACCACTTCGGTCCAGCCATTTTGCAAGCCCTTCCCGATGAAATCGATGATGTGTACTATCAGGGACTGGTGCAGTCCCTCGCCGACGCCGTGACCCGCGCCGACGCAAACTTGGAGCCGGTAGCGCTCCGCGTGGGCGCAGCCGAGGGGAACTTCGCCATAAACCGGCGAAGGCTGGAGGACGGCGAAGCCCAGTTGGCCCCGAACTATGACGGCATCGTCGACCAACGCATCCGCGCCCTGCGCTGCGAGCGATTGGACGGTTCCATCGTCGCCGTGCTCTTTTCTGGGGCGTTTCATCCGACGGGCTATGCCTACCGCATGCCGGTGGTCAACGGCGACTATGTGGCTGCTGCCCGGCAGGAAGTTGAGCGGCAATTCGCCGACCAAGGCGCGCCCGTGGTCGGCTTTCTGCAGGGCTGCGCGGGCAATATGCGCGTGCGCGTGATCGCGCCGGGCGGCACGCGCTTCCATCCGTGCTCCGGCGAAGAAATTGACACCCATGGACGCGGCGTGGGCGCGCTCGCCGCCCGCGCGGCGCGGGAAGCCACGATGGTGGTTGGGTATCCCATCGGCGTGGCCCACGAGCTGGTGTCGCTGCCCCTGCAGGAGCCGCCCGCTGCGGCTGATCTCGCGACAATGCGGGAAAACGCTGCGGGCGACCACTTCAACCAACTCTGGACCGATTCGATGCTGGCCCGCCTCCGGCGCGGCGAAGCGCTGCCGACGAGCGTCGACTTTCCCATCCAGGTGTTCCGTATCGGCGGCCTCTGGCTGGTGGGCTTGGGCGCTGAGGTCTTTCTGGAAATCGGCCTGCAAATCGAGGCGGCGCTTATGGCCGACCGCGTGGGCCAGGCGGCGTGGACGCTGGGGTATTCCAATGCCACCCTCGGCTACGTCTGCACCGAAGCGTCCTACGCGGATCGCGGCTACGAACCGACGCGCTCCCACCGCTTCTATCACCTACCCGCAGCCTACCGGCCCGAGACCGAACACCTCGTCGTAGCCGAGGCGTTAAGAATAGCAAGGACACTCGCGTAATCACACGATCAGTTGATTGAGGTGTGGTGGAGAGCGTCTCGCTGTCTTCACCGAACGCAAGGTGGTGTTCTACCTTTGGCTTTGATACACGATCGCAGTAGTACCGATTAAAGCCCTCTCCCGGGGGAGAGGGTTTGGGTGCGGGCGACCAGGATGACAGCGGACGGTATTGCCGGATTGTGCCAGTTGAAAAGCAAATGTACGTACCAACCCTCGCAAGAGGCTCCGTTTTAAGCCCTCTCCTGGGGGAGAGGGTTTGGGTGAGGGCGGTCAGGATGGAGTCGGACGGCATTGCCGGGCCGTGCCAGATGAGAAGCAAATGCACGTACCAACCCTCACTAGAGGCTCCGATTAAAGCCCTCTCCTGGGGTAGAGGGTTTGGGTGAGGGCGAAAAAGATAGCAGCGGACGGTATTGCCGGATTGTGCCAGTTGAGAAGCAAATGCACGTACCAACCCTCACTAGAGGCTCCGATTAAAGCCCTCTCCCGGGGGAGAGGGCTTGGGTGAGGGCGATCAGGATGGCAGCGGACGGTATTGCCGGATTGTGCCAGTTGAGAAGCAATTGTACGTACCAACCCTCGCAAGAGGCTCCGATCAAAGCCCTCTCCCGGGGGAGAGGGTTTGGGTGAGGGCGGTCAGGATGACAGTGGAGAGTATTCCCAAGGCTCGGTACCTCAGAAAGCAATCGACAGAGGCCGAGAAGACGTTGTGGCGACAATTACGCAACCGTCAGTTGGCAGGCTACAAGTTTCGCCGGCAAGCGCCAATCGGAAAGTACATTGTTGACTTCCTGTGCTACGAACAAATCCTGGTGATCGAAATCGACGGCGGCCAGCATCAGAGTCGCGTAGAAGCGGACAGTGAGCGCACCAACTGGCTGGAGACCCAGGGATTTCGCGTGATTAGATTCTGGAACAATCAGGTGCTGGCGGAAGCCGAAGCAGTGTTAGAGGAAATCCTGCGAGAACTGCAAAAGGAAGATTCCCCCTCACCCTAACCCTCTCCCGCCGGGAGAGGGGACAAGAGGTCTCCGTAAAATGCCGGATGTCCGCAGGTATCTCTTGTACTCTGGGACCCAAGCGGGGACTGCAAGACTCAAGCGGGGACTGCGCGAAGAAGGCCCAGCGCTTTCAGCCAGCGCTAGAGGCTGATAGGGCCCTTAGCTCGCCTCCGTTAGCGGTATGGGGGAAGCGCCGCTGTAGTGGACGCCGATGTCGCTGGCCATGGTCTCGTGGAACTGCCAGTCGGGGACCAGACAGCGGTAGGGCCGCTTGAGGAGCACGCACGGCTCTCCCTGCCATTGCGTGACCGCCATGGAACGCTGCAGGTTAACCTTCTGGTACTCCTCGGCGTCATCCAGCGACTTGTGTAGCGAATAGCCGTCAGGGTAGGTTCTTCCCTCGGTGGCACTCTTGCCCCACTCCACGCACCACAACGCCTGTTCATCCCGCATTGGCATCTGGGCCATGTCTCCTAACTGCAGTTAGTGAGCCTCAAAGTCCGTCATCATTCTGAGAACAGAACACCGTTTTCCGTCATTCCCGCGCACGCGGGAATCCATCTTCAATTGCAAGCCATCTCACGCATCACGCACAGATTATACCGTCAAGAGTGAGGGTTCACAACGTTGACAGGAGATGGACCGCTTCTCCTCTGAAACAAGCGCACGGCGAACGCTTGCTGAATGCGCCCTTCAAACTCCAGCCTATTTCCAAAACACAGCTGGTGACACCCTATCTCCAAGCCATGGTAAGACCGAATCTCTAAACCAATCTAGTACGTGCTCTGGCACCCCGGTTACGTCCACAGCAGTACCGTCACCCGTAACCGTTACCCACTCCCAAGCGCCCTTCGTTGTCTCCGCTGTTACCTTCACGGCACTTTGGGTAACACTGCCTGCGCCCTGCCAGGCTCCCGCAGAGAAATCGCCTATACTCTCTAAGGTGCCGTTAGGGAAGAACTCTACTCCTTGCCAAGTTCGCACTGTGATACCTTGCATACCTTGTATAGCGCTTCCGGGAGCACTTCCTATTCCTTGCCAGGCATAGTCAGAGAAGTCCCCAAAACCATGTAGGGCACTCTCAGATAGCTCTCCTAAGCCTTGCAGGGCTCTTTCGGATGCGCTCACGAATTCTTCAAACAATCTCACCGCCCTTGCCCATGCTTCCGCGGAGATTGCTCTTGCTGCGTCCCAGGCTCCAAGCAGCGGATCAAACCCGGCTTCTTTCCACTTTTCGGTTGCCTCATAGAAGTGAATCCCCACGAAAGCAAAATGAAGGAACGCCAACGGCAACATAAAGGGGGCCACAACTGCCATTAGCTGTGGGAAGAGTATCACCAATCCGGTAATTATTCCCACAATGCTAATTCCAACGCCTATTCCCACGCTCAATTCTTTCCACACCAGATCAAATAGCTCGGCTTGGTTTATTTTGTCCTCCTGATACCACAATCCGTACTCCAATACGGACAATACCCCAACCGCAACAACCCCTACCAGTGCCCCCGGCACAGTTACTTTAGCTGTCGACCTGATGGAATGCACAACACTTTCGATTCGCAGCGCCCGACGCGCCAGTCCGATCTCCTCGTTTGTCATGCGCGTCGCGCCTCTGGCTCGGTTAAGCCCCGATTCCTCGAATATGCCCGCGTTGGCGCTGTCGCTGCCGCCCAAGCTGCGGGGGATGAAGTGGCTCCAGTCTCGGCTGCTGAGAAATCCACGTAATCCCTCCGGTCCTTCCATGCGCACATTTGAGGGTATCGTCTCCCACAGTGCCTGCGCTCCCGCTGTATTCCGCGATGCGCCACCTGCTCGGCGGAAGTACTCCTTTAAATCCGCTGGCAGAGAGACGAAGTCTAGGTTCTTGCTCGAAGCGTTAAGAAACAAGCCTGCGACCCAGAATGGCAAAGCGCCAGTACTTATGTATTTTATTAGGTCGCTCTCATTGGCCGCCTCGGTCTGACCTTCAGTTGGCTGTGGTACCGATTCATTGCTTACCGGTTCGGAGCTTTCGGCATGAACCGGACGACTTAGGGTGACACTGAACCCGCCAACTGCCAGGCTTGTGCCTGAGAGCTGCAGAAAGGATCTGCGGCCAATCAATGTGCGTTGTTTACTCGCCATTCGTTATTTGCCCAGGCTCTTTACCAATCCCTTTAGCTTTCAATCGAGAACTCTAGATTCCTCACTTCGTTCGGAATGACATCTAAGGGCTAATCACACATCAGAACCACCGCGTAATCACCACTTTTCGCTCGGTGAAGAAGTCTATCGCGTCGCGGCCTTGGCCGTGGAGGGTGCCGAAGAAGGACTCTTTCGCGCCGCTGAAGGGGAAGTAGGCCATGGGCGCGGCAACGCCCACGTTGATGCCGATGTTGCCGGTGGGCGCGCGGTAGCGGAACTCGCGGGCCGCCGCGCCGTCCTGGGTAAAGATGGACGCGGCGTTGCCGTAGCGTTGGTTCTCGATCAGCGTGATGGCGTCGTCCAGCGTATCCACGTGGAGCATGCTAAGCACCGGGCCGAAGATTTCGTCGGTGAAGAGCGCCATGTCGGGCTGTACTTGGTCGAAGATGGTAGCGCCAACGAACGCGCCGTTGGCGTCCTGCTCCGCCGCTGCCCCGCGGCCGTCCAGGAGCAGCGCTGCGCCTTCGCCCACACCGCGCTCGATGTAACCGAGGATGCGCTCCTTGGCCGTGTGGGAGATCACGGGACCTAACTCAATGCCTTCGTCCGCGCCGTTGCCCACGGCGAGCGATCCGGCAGCTTGCACGATGGCGTCGCGCACGCGCTCATGCCCCTCGCCGACGGTTACTACCACCGAGCCGGCGAGACAGCGCTGGCCGGCGGAGCCAAATGCCGAGTTGATCACATTACCTACCGTCTCGTCGAGCGCGGCGTCGGGCATGACCACGATCACGTTCTTCGCACCGCCCTGCGCCTGCACCCGCTTGCCCTGTTCGCCCGCGCGGGCATAGAGATACCGGGCCGTCGGTGTGGAGCCGACAAACGAGATGCCGCGCATCTGCGGATTATCGAGCAGGGCGTCCACGGCCTCCTTGGAGCCGTTCACGACGTTGATTACACCGGGCGGAAAGCCGCAGGCGTCCAGCTCCTCGAACACGAGCTGCATGCTGGTCGGCACCTGTTCGGAAGGCTTGATGATGTACGTATTGCCGCAGGCCACGGCGTAGGGCCAGAACCAGAACGGCACCATAAGTGGGAAGTTGAAGGGACACACCGCCGCAAAGACACCGAGCGGCTGGCGCACTACGTCTTCGTCAATGCCCTTGGCGGCGCCGTCCTCCAGGCCGTAGCCCATGAGCAGCGACGGAATGCCGCACGCCACTTCGACGTTTTCTATGGCGCGGCGCACGGAGCCGCGGGCGTCCTCCAGGGTCTTGCCGTGTTCTCGCGTGACGGCGTGGGCAAGGTCTTCGAAACGCTCTTCCATGCGCGCTTTGACCGCAAAGAGCAGGCGCGCGCGCTCCAGGGGCGGCGTGGCGCGCCAGCCGGGAAAGGCGGCCTGGGCCGCCGCCACCGCCGCGTCGGTATCTTCTTTGGTGGAGAGCGGCACCTGGGCGATGGTCTCACCGGTGGCCGGGTTCGTCACGTCCAGATACGTCTCGGTCTGTGGCGTCACCCACGCGCCGTCCACGTAGTTGCGGAGCTTGGGCGCGGCGATCTCCGTGCCGGTGTCGGATTGCTTGAGTTGAGTTTGCATTGGTCGATCCTTAAGTACTCTACGCTTTCACAAGTGTTGCTCATTCTGATCAAAGACTAGATGGTGGTCATTATAGTGTATGTGAGACACCTCGTACGGGGGCAAATCCAAGACCCTAGTTCAACTGCCTATGCGCACTGGCTCATTCGCTGGGTTACTCGAGGAGGAAGTGATGCGACGTTCTCTTGGTGGGCAAGAAGAAGAAACCGTTCATCCTTCGACAAGCTCAGGACGAACGGTACGAACATCTCCAACGGAAACTCGCCACTTGTGGCTGGCAAAGTGAGACATGAACGACAATAAGGCGAGTGGTACTGACTCAGTCCCTCAATGGCGGGCGAATTAGTTACGGGCTTCTTGTACTAAAGAGCGAGGGACAAGCCCCCGCGCTGCGGTTGCGTAGTCACATTTAGGAGGATGGAGGGGGAAATCGTTAGGATGAAGGCCGTATACTCCTGTACGTGCGCAAAGACGGCAAGTGATGGGGCCGTCGGTTCCTTAACGATTGTAGGGGCACGGCATGCCGTGCCCCTACTGCTTATGCCCTCACCCTAGCCCTCTCCCACGGGGAGAGGGAGCCGTTGCGCATTTTCTCGCCCACACCCTGACCCTGTCCCGCTGGAAGAGGCAACTTTTAGGCTTAGGCAAGAGACATCGTCTTGCTAATCAAGCCCGTGCAACAGGTCTTCAAGGGTAAAACGTCGCAGGGCCTACGAGTTTTCCTTTTCCCACGTGTCTAGCTCGACCTGCATACCTTCAATGCCCTGGTCGATGGCCTCCTCGGCGGTGATCGTCCCTTCATCCACGAACTGGATGATCCCCGCGGTCGCGGCCGAATAGAGCGGGCTGGACGCCGGGTGCGGGAAGAAGCTGGTGGCGTAGCCAATGGCCTTGACGAATGCGCTCATGTCCGCCGGTCGGGGATCGTCAGAGGGGGGCACGAAAGTGTCTCCCGCCGAAAACAGCGCCGGCGCGGCCCAGCCTTCGCCGCCCATCCAGCGCTGGTGCTTCTCTGCCATCGTCCAGAGAGCGAACACCTGGGCATCCGGGTTTTCGGCGCCGCCGCCCAGCAGGCTCATCTGCTCGTGACCGTTGAAGGCGCCGCGCACCCGGGTACCGGTAATGTCGGTATAGGGCACTTCCACCGTGGAAAACGCGAACGGGTCCGCTTCACGGAAGGGCTTCATGATGAACGTGCCGCCCGGCACCATGGCGAATTTGCCATTGGGGAAATTCGGGTTGCCGTAGTAGTCCTCGGCGTCTTTCAGCGTGGCCCGGTCCGGCGCGGCGCGGAACTTCTCAATCGAGTCCTTCAGAATCAACTGGGTGAGGTGAATGGCAATGTCTCGGTTCACGTTGAGGTTGCCGTCGGAGTCCACCATGCCCGCGTAGAGGAACGGGAAGTAACTCCAGGCATAGCTCATCGTGGAGATACCCCAGCGCGTACGCTCCTCACCTTGGTTCAGGCGGCCGGCAATGTCGGCGGAAATCGCGATGGTCTCTTCCCAGGACATGTCGCTCGTCGGCGGATTCTGGCCGGCTTCATCGAACATGTCCCCTCTATAGAAGAGCGCGGTGGTGTTCGAGCCGGTGGGGAAACCCATCGTCTTGCCGCGCCAGGTGACGGCCTCGAAGAGCCGCCCGGCGTAATCAGCCTGATTGATGCCACCCGCGGCCATGATGGGGCCGGCATCCAGCCATTGTTCCGCCAGAATGTGCGGCGCTGACGAGGTATTCGCGATGTCCGGGATTTCACCGGCGGCCAGCAAGGGCGGCAGGCTGCGCTTCCAGTGCTCCCACGTGATCCTCCACGTGACCTCCGGATACTCTTCCGCGAAGAGTTCCATGGCAGTGTTCCAGCGTAGCTGGCTGGTTTCATCGCCCATCCACACGGCCCAGACCGGCGTGTGCTCCATCGCGGGCGCCTCTTTGGCCTCGGCCTTCGGCTCCGCCTCTGCTTTTTCCATGGCCGGAGCGGCCGTCGTCTGCACTTGACCGCACGCAGCGAGCAACGCAACGCCGGCAATACCCAGCGTGCCACCCATGACTGCTCTGCGGGATAGTCTCGTCGTAGACATTGAACAAATCTCCTCTTGCTGAACCAATAAAATCTTCAGTCTGCCGTAGTCCGATGCTTCGCGCCATTTATACGTGTGTACCAAATGTGGATGACCAACGTATTTGTAGTGGACGGAGCATTGACCCGTACTTGCGCTGCCACCTCCTTTTCACTGCATTGCACGTGGTTACACGATATTCCTCACGGAATAAATGTGTCAAGTGAATGCTTGACCTGCAGCTTGCGCAAGATGCTTCCGCCCATCGTCTGCGACTGGGGGTCAACTGCGCTACGCTGCTGGCAAAAGGGAAAAAGGCTTGATCTCTACCGGACGACCGGCCTAGTCGCCGGGTTAGCTCCCCTCTTCCTTCTGAGCGCTGTGCAGCGCTATGGCATCCTCCAGCAACTTTGAGTTTGATTTCGCCAGTGTCTGGATGTCCGTCAGGAGGATGGTATCGGACTCACTGACCTTGCTCTCAGCCCGGCGCTTCATCCTTCTCAGGGAGATGACTGCCAACACCAAAACGACGACGGCTACTGCCGCGAGGGCATAGGCGAGCCGCGCAGCGAACTCGCTATCGGTGAGCGAGGCATCCGTGATGGAGGCCACAAAGACAACAGTGCTCAACCAGGCCAGGCTGACTAACCCGTCATAAGTGCGCCAAAACTTCATTCCTGATCCTCCTTATTGAGAACCCCGTATCGGAGTACGGGGCTGGCATTGCATAACTCTGACAAACACGAGGAACTGGGCTGACTCGATGAAGATTTTCCCTCACTCCGGCCCTCTCCTTGTAAAGATCGGGTAGATGGGTTAAGCATGTACCCGGTCTTTACACAGTCTGTACACTCCCCAGGAAGAGGGGGTCATTTCGCCTACTGGTAGACCCGTGCGCAGCTCGAGGGGATGGACAAAGAGGGGCCGTCGGCTGCGACGGCCCCTCTACCGAATGGCTTCGCTTTAGGCGTTCAACCTACGCCAGTCGTCGAGGATCTGCTGGCTGGCTTTGAGGGCGTTATCCACCGCCTCCTCCACGGTGATTTCACCGTTAAGGTAGTACGGTCGGACATGGTCGCGCACTGTAAGCGCCAACGCTCGGCCTTTCGGATGCGGCCAATACGGGGTCGCGTATTCGGCTGCGCGCGCGAAGGCGCTCTGGTTGTCTGGCCGCGGGTCGCTTTCCGGCGCCTTGAAAGTGTCCTGAACCGACTTCAATGCGGGAATGAGATAACCGGCAGTACCCAGCCAGGACTGGTGCCGTGCTTGGGCCATCCACACGGCGAACGTGTCCGCTCCCGGATGCTCGCGACCCTCCATCAAGCAGACTTCCTCCTGGCCGTTGAAAGCGCCACGGACCTTCTTGTCGCCAACCACGGTATACGGCATCTCTGCCAAGCCCATCTGGAGTTCCGCATTCTCCACTCGATACGGTTCGAGAGAGAAGGTGCCGCTGGGATGCATGGCAACGTGCCCATGGGCGAAGACCGTCTGTCCCCAGTAGTCCCCTAGCTCCTTGAGCTGGTCCCCGGTCGGGCTCACCTGATGCTTGGCCCAGGCTTCATGCAGGTGGCGGGTGGTCTCGATAGCGACCTCGCGATCGGTGGCAATCTCGCCGTCCGTCGTAATCGTGCCTCCATAGAGAAAGCCGAGGCGCGCGGGCAAGTAGGTGTGTGTGTTGAATCCCCACACCTTGATCTCACCGGAGGGATTGAAATGGCCGACAATGTCCTGCGCCATACTGATTGCATCGTCCCAGGTCATCTCGTCGGAAGGGTAGTTCACGCCCGCCGCTTCGAACATGTCCTTGTTGTAAAAGACCGCCGTGGTGTTGACGCCTAGCGGAACACCCAGCAACTTGCCCTGCCAGGTATTTGCTTGGAAGAGGCTCTCCGTGTAGTCCTCACGGTTCAATCCATTGGCGGCCATGAGCGGCCCCACGTCCCGCAGGACGTTGGCAAAGCCGTGGGGGTTCACACCCCACCAGGACAGGTGCGGCAGCACGCCGGCGGCAACCAGCGGCGGCATCTCTCTGGTCGGCGAGCCCCAGATGATGTCAAAGGTAACGTCCGGATGGTCTTCGGCGAAGAGGGCAAAGACCTGGTCGAATCGGAGCCTACTGGTTTCATCCGCCGGGATGATGGCCTTCACCGGCCCGGCATCTTCCATAGTAGGGGCCTTTGCCTCCGTCTTCTCTTCGGAGCTGGGCTCAGCCATCCCTTGCTGTGCAGGTAACTGTCCGCACGCCGCGAGCGCTAACGTGCTGCCGACACCTACGGCACCGCCCAACAGCGCTCGACGCGAGACTCTACTTGTAGCCATGGTAGAAACGCTCCTTGGCTAGCTCCTTAGTCCTTACAACCGCGAGACGTTACATACCTCCTTTCCGGTACAGGTCATAGCCGTACGCCAATAGACTATCACATACAAACCGTCGGCAGTATCTCTACGTGGCAAATAGGCGCTCGGCGTTACCACTGAAGAGCGCTTGTTTCACGTCATCCGCTACGTCGGCGTACTCGATGCTGAGCTTGGCCGATTCGGCGTAGTTGATCGGCAGGTTGGTGCCGAAGAGCAGGTGGTCCGCGCCCATGAGCGCGCAGAGATCGTCCACGTCGCCGATCGGCCCCTGCACGCGTGAGTTCTCGAAGTAGAGATTGTCCTGGTGATACGCGGTCGACCAGAGGCTGCGCACCTCGGAGAACGTAGCGCCGCAGACCAAGAAACGCACGCCGGGAAAGCCGTTGACCGCCTCAGCAGCGTCGATCGTGGTCACTGAGGGCACTTTCATCAGCCAGTGGGCGAAGCGTGGGTCTTCTATGCCAATCGAGATGAGCACGACGAGGTCATGCTCCTCGGCCTTGCCCAAGAGCGCCTGCGCCTGATCGTCGAGAAAGTGGTACTGCTGGTAGTTGGGATAGCCGCGCGCCTCGACCATGCGCGGCACGTTGCCTTTGAGGCGGCTATATTGATGATAGTTCGGGTGCAGACGCAGGTTCCGCATGCCGAAGTCGTTGATGCAGATCTCCAGATCGTGTTCCCAGCCGGGAAAGCCGGGATTGATGGTGTAGGCGGGAATGAAACGGTCGGGATACTGCTGCACGATGGCGTGGAGTTCCTCGTTGCCTACCAAAAGGTCCTTGTAGAAGACGTTCTCCAAGCGCGAGACGATCGCCTTCTCGATACCGAGCGCGTCCATCTTGCGCAGACGGTCTTCCGGCTGGGCGTAAGGCAAACGGCGGAACGGCCACTCGCCGAGAAAGGAATTCGCGTCTAGCATGCGGCGGTTATCCTATCAGGTTGTACTGTCAATACTCCGTCATTCCCGTAATACCCCGTCGTTCCCGTAATACCCCGTCATTCCCGTAATACCCCGTCGTTCCCGCGAAAGCGGGAATCCATCTTCGACTTGGCCTCAGTCTCCAGACCCGTATCAAGTACGGGGCAGGCTTTGCGCCGGCGTGACGAGTCGCGCACTACTCTTGATCCTCCGCGTGAACCGGCGCCATCCGCGGCGGCGGCACGCTTCACGCCTCCCTAACCCCAGGTTGGCGCAAATCGCTTTATCTCCCAAGTACCCAATTTGCGAGCAACTTTCCGACACTTGCATGACACCCAGTCAAGGTCTCTCTTTTCCATCAAACCGACTTCCGCCTCAAATACTAGCACTGTCTCGCTCCTGCTGCCGGTCGAAGATGCGCTGCACGTTGGTGAAGAGAATCTGCTCTTTCTCCGCTGCGGTGAGATCAGCGCCCCATACCTTAGACAGTTGCGATGTAAACGACCGGCCGGAAGCGTCGCTGCCATAGACAACGTGCTCAGCGCCGACGTGCTTGACGAGAATCTCCGTGTAGCCGTTGACGGCCTCGTTGCCGCCCACGTCCATCAGGACGTTTGGGAGGCCGAGCGCGCACTTGGCGCCGACCTCGATATCACCGGCCACATGGCCGAAGAAGAAGGTGACGTCCGGATGCCGCAGCGCCATCTCCCGCATGTCCGGGCCGCTGGTCTCCGTGGGCAAATTACCGGTAACCTCGGCGAACGTGTGCTGCAAGACGGGCAGACGGTATTCCGCGCAAATCTGCATGATGCCGTCCACCTGCGGATTGTTGCCCCGGATTGCTTCCCAGAGCTTGACCCCCTGGCGGCCGCGATACTCCTGCACGCGGCGCTCCAACTCATCGCAGGCGTATTGGCCGTGCACCGGATTGAGGTACCAGAACGGAATCACCCGCTGTGGGTGCTGCTGTGCCAGACCCAAGGTGCGGTCGTTGCAGGCGGTTACAAATGCACGTGAAGGGAAGTTGGGCGAGGCGCTGCCTTCCAGATTGATGCTGTTCGTGCACAGCATCATGTCGAGGCGCTCCGCCTGCGCGAGCGCGCGCTGCATCATCGAAACGCTGCGAAAGTGCACGTGCACGTCGTAGATCATCGCTTCACCCTCGCAAAAGATTCTCTAACTGAGCATCTCGTCTCGTTCAATGCGCTCTTGCTCGGGCAAGGGCGAGCCCTGTCAACGCCCCGTAGCGCGGGGGCTTGTCCCCCGCCGGACTGCTGAGACGCGTTACTCAGAGAAGATGGATTCCCGCGAACGCGGGAATGACGGGTTAATGAGCGCGATTCTTCGACCATGGCTCGAATGCCTGTGCTCCGCTTCTTCAGATCTTATCGTAGCGCGGGGGCTTGTCCCCCGCCTCTTTGCGCCAAGACTGAGCACCATCTAGGTAAGGCTGCCGACCACTGCGGCTGGACCGGCTATGATTCCACCGACCGCACCCTAATGATACCGCTACCTGGCAAAGAGTGCCGCGGCATTCCAATAAAGAATCTTGTCGCGTTCGTCTTGCGTAATGTCTGCACCGTAAACCTTCGCCAACTGCGAGGCGAACGATCTGCCCGTCGCGTCGCTGCCGTACACCACTCGCTCCGCGCCCAAATACCGGACGAGCAATTCGGTGTAGCCGTTCGTGGCTTCGTTGCCGCCGATGTCCATCAGGACGTTGTGTAGGCCAATTGCGCATTTCACGCCGTACTCGAAATCGCTGCCCGCGTGACCCCACAAGAACGTGACGCTGGGATGTCGCAGCGCCATTTCACGCATCTCCTGCGGCGTCGTTTCCGTGGGAAGCGTGCCCCCAGCCTCGATATTGGTGTGCTGGAGCACCGGCAGACGATACTGCGCGCAAAGTTCAAGCACGGGGTCGAGGCATGGATCGTTCCCCTTTCGCGCCATCCAGAGCTTGACGCCCTGGGGACCCGTGTGGCGGGCGACCCGCCGCCGCAGCTCTGCGCAGGCCGTTTTGCCGTGCGCCGGATTGAGGTACCAGAAGGGTATGATGCGCTGTGGGTGCTCTCGTGCCGCCGCCGCCGTACGGTCGTTGCAGGCGGCCACGAACTCCGCCGAGGGAAAATGCGGCGAGGCGGTGCCCTCCAAGTTGATCGTGTTCACACAGAGCACCATGTCAAGCCGCGCAGCCTGGCGCAGCGCCTGCGCCAATGCCGCATCCGAGCGATAATGCACGTGTACGTCAATAATCATGGGCGGCAAAGGAGCAAGAAACTGACGTAGCGTCATTTTCTTCCTCAGACGCTATCGCGAAAGGAAAACTGTCAGGCCAGTCGATAGTGCGAAAATCGGTCGGCAGAGTAAGGCACCTTAGGAGGCCGTTCGATTGGAGATCCTCTTGTGGTCGGCTTTGAACACGAGGGCTTGTTAGCAGTAGAGCAGTCTCGGTTTGCCAAGGAAATCTTGCACTAGATCAGCCCGGCTCTCTCAAGGGTCTGATAAGCGCGGTCAATCGCATCCTTGTTGAACTTTGGCTTCAAGCCGCTGACAATCTCCAAGACGTCTTGTTTGGATTGCTCTTCGTCCGTCCCATTTATGAAGTGGATGGTGGCATAGAGTTCCAGTTCATAGGTTTCAAGAGATCCGAGGTCTCTAATCGCTCTATCGATTTCTTCGATTTTGGGGTGTTTTGAGAGGTCGTATGCGTGAGACAATCCGTTGCCATCTTCCGAACCCGGTGTCACGTGATAACCGAATCCCTCAGGATCGGGACTGATGTCGACTGCCCCAAGTGCCCTTGTAAAGGAAAGCACACTGTCAAGCCTGTCTGAATAGGGTCCAAAGTAGTGAATCCTAAAGGGATACTTAAGAGGAACTCCGACCGACTCCTGTAGAAAGTACGCAATCTTCTGAACTTTTGTTTTGCCGACATCGCTGCACGTGGTAACTATCCTTTTGATTACGGCCAACCTCAAGGACAACAGCTCTTGGTCCTCCATAGCGTACCCCCTTTAATTCACTATTCTGCCACAAAAGTCTGCGATCTCATTCTCCAAGCTATTGTCGTCGCCAGCGTCAACATACACTCTAAACTGTCGAACTTCCTCCAATCCTCCCAGTGCTCTTGATTGGCGTTCGAGAGATTCCCAACTACCGTTCTTTGTCCTGATGGGCCAAGACTCCTCACCCATCCGGAATCGTTCCGGGTGGTCTGTCGCTTTATCCTTCCATGTTCTTAGATTAGGATATCTCTCTTCTAGCGCTTCAGGGAGCTTCGTCTTCGCGCGGTTCACGACCATCTTATCGGCATGATCGCCCGTTTCGTACACCGGCTTGGGGTGCTTTCGAGTTGCCAGTCTCCATGCCAGGTTCTTTTGCTCTTCGTCTGCGCGCTCATTCACTTCCGCCAGTATCTTCCAGTCGGTCCACTTTATGTAATCCATTAGCTGCTCAGGATAGCGATCCGAGCCCAGAGTATTTTGCAAGAGTTCGCGGATAAAGTCGGTCAGTATCAGGTCGTATGCCCGACGGACCGAATGAAAGTAGACCTGTGTAAACATGAAGTACCTGGCCAGGATGAAACCTTCTATCGCGTGGATGCCGCCATATTCAATCCCCAGCCTGAGCACTCCGTCCGGGTGCTCGTCATAGAGAGTGATCGTATCGATAATTCTGTCCAAGTCATATAGACCGTATCGAACACCGCAATACTGAGAGTCGCGCAGCAAGTAGTCCATCTTGTCCACGTCCCAAACACTCGAAATCAACTCCCTGACAAAGCCAACCTCATAGATTCCCTTGTCATTGAGAATGGCAACCACACGTTCCTTGGTTACACCCCAACTGTCCTCGAGACCATCGATAATGGCCGCAATTCCCAATTCAGGCGAAAGCACTATCTCCTCACTATAGTGTTCGTGCTGCCTACCTTCGGGGAATAGGGCGTCTTCCCCAGTGTGTGAGAATGGGGCATGACCAATGTCGTGCAGCAGTCCGGCTAGGCGAGCCTCTACAACTATCTGATCGACTTTCGATTCGAACGTACCGTCAGACCATCCTTGTCGCTCTTTGAGCAGTTCTCTGTGTTTGGGGTGCCTGAGTATCTTCTCAACGAATCGCCCTGCTAAGTGCATCACGCCCAAAGAGTGGCCGAATCGAGAGTGTTCCGCGCCGTGATACACATATGATGAGAGCCCCAATTGCCGAATACCGCGCAGACGCTGAAAAACGGTCCGGTCGATTATCTCCTTCTCCCAGTCAAAGACACCGATATATCCGTGCACTGGGTCTCTGAATGTTCTGGTCGGTTCAGGCAAAGGCATGGCAAATCCCAACAAAGGACTGTTGCAGGTTGAAGTGAGTGTAGTACTAAAGCAAGAATATTATCTCACGTTATTCGCTGAATGCAGTAGTACAATAGAGATTAATTGAATGCGCTGTACCGCTGCGCAACATTGCAACGAGGAGATTCCGGTGGCCGATTCGCTCGATGACATCAAAGAACGCTATGCAGCGCTCGATCTGCAACTGGAAGCCGCCGACCCTGATGCAATCGACGCAGCGTGCCTGCTGACCTTCCCCTATGACTTTCCTGACAATCCTGCCGAGATTGTGATAGACACTCATGAGTTCACGGCGGTCTGTCCGTGGACCGGGCTGCCGGATACTGGTGAATTGACCGTTACGTACGTGCCGGGCTCGCAATGCATCGAGCTCAAGTCACTCAAGTACTACTTACTTACCTACCGGCAGGTCGGTATCGTGCAGGAGCATGCCGCCAGCCGCATTCTGGACGATCTCGTCCAGGCCTGCGACCCCCGCTCGTTGACCGTGTGCTTGGATTATACGCCCCGGGGCGGACTGCACACGGTGGTCACGGTGCGTTATCCGTCGGAAGGACCGCCCTCGGCTTGAATTCCCGGCGACGCCGGCTTGGCCCTCGCGCTCATTCCCAGCCCTGCCGGTTTAGCGAACAGCGCCTATGCGCCTTGCCGGAGATGGTATATACGTTTCGCGCCAAGCCCGCCCCGCGCCCCGACACGGGGAAGCGGGGGATTAGCCCCCATGCTGTCGCATAAGTGAATGTGGAGAGGAAAATAGCGCTCACGGCGCCCCCATGTCCGGTAGCGCAGGTTTGCAACCTGCGACCGTTGGAGGGTCTATCCATGTATGCCTTCTCTCTCAAGTGGCAATGTTGGAGAATGCGCACTGCGCTACTTGCTCCGGCGGGAGACAAGCCCCCGCGCTACAGGTTGTAAACGAGGATCAACGCGCACACGGCATGAGAACATCAACCGAGTCCAAGTGCTTAGTAGTCCAACAGCGGTGAAGGAAGGAATCACGCTTCGGCGGTTTCGGCAGCATTTACCATCGTTTCCGGGTCGCCGCCGAAGATGCCAAACGGATTGAGGGAGTGAGGCGCGTCGTAGATGTCCATGCGCTCGGTGCGCTTGAGCCAGCCCACCACGAGGTACGTCACCGGCGTGGCAAGGATCTCATACACGGTCTTTGCGATCCACGCCAGAACCATCGCGCGCAGCACGTCCGTCATGGGCCAGATGCCGGAAATACCAAAGGCAATGCCGTAGAACATGATCGAGTCCACGCCCTGGCCGACAAACGTCGACGAGATGGTGCGGAGCCATAGATGACGGCCCGCCGTCCGGTTCTTGAGGACGACCATCACCATGGCGTTGGCAAATTCGCCAATCAAGTAGGCCACAAATGAGCCCGCCAGGACCCAGCCGGTGGTGCCGAGAATAACCTGATAGGCGTCCTGGCTCTCCCAGAAGCTCGCGCCGGGGATGGCGCCGGCAAGCAAAAAGAGCAAAACCATGAGCAAGTTGCAGGCAAAACCCAGCCAGATCACGCCGCGCGCCATCCGAAAACCGTATACCTCCGTCAATATGTCGCTGATAATGTAACTCAGCGGAAAGCAAATGACGGCAATGGAAACGATGTAACTGGTGCTGCCGAGGAATTCGAAGGGGAGTTCGAAGAGCGAAAGAGGTTTGGCGGCGATCACATTGCTGACGAGCAGCACAGTGACGGCGAGAGCAACGATAATGACGAGCTTGCCGGAAAACCGCATTTGACCCTTGGACCTCTCTAATTTTGGCGGATGGATTCGCCAGACGTGTCGCAGGCAGTATAGTGCAAAACGCGCTGTCGGTTCAAGGCGTTGGAAATCGGCGCCGTGTGCATGCCTGCCTTTGCAGGTAGTATGCTGGGAAGCGCGAATAAAGTGAGGACGCAGACATTCGGATAGCAAACGCGGGAGGTAGCTGCGTGGACGTAAACTCCGGTTTGATTGGACACTGGACACTCGACAGCGACTGCGATGATCACTCCGGCAACGGGAATCACGGCCGGATTGACGGTGGCGTTTCCTACACTGCGCCTCTGCCTTTGGGTGGCGGGCCGGGCACAGCCTTGTTTGACGGGCGCAGCGCGTCCATCACGGTACCGCATAACCAGAGCCTGGCGCTTGGTACGGGGGATTTCTCCCTGGCGGCCTGGGTGAACACGAACCGGATCACAACCGATGTCCCCGGCGACATCCTGAGCAAGTTCAACCCCGACACGCGGCGCGGCTTCAACTTTGGTATTCAGTCCGCCGCGGGCGTGGCCTCCTCGCAGAGCAATTGGCGCAATGTGTTCTTTGGGATCGACGACGGCAAGGTGGAGCCGGACTGGACTAACCACGGCCGGCCCGGCAACGCGCAGTGCGTCATGGGCCTGGCCGTGCATGAGGGCGCGCTGTACGCCGGCACGTATGAGGGCGGCGCGGGTGAGACCGGGCACGTCTATCGTTTCGACGGCAGCGCCTGGGAGAACTGCGGTGCTCCCGCTGGCTGTAATGCCGTGAGTACGCTGGCGGTTTACGACGGCGATCTCTACGCGGGAGTGAGTTGCTACCGCGCGCAGGGCTCCAGGCTGCCGGAGTCGCCAAATCGGCGGCCTGGCGGGAACGTGTACCGCTACGCCGGCGGCACGGATTGGGTGGACTGCGGCCAACTCGGTGACGCCGAGGACGTGTTCGGCCTGGCGGTCTACAACGGCGAACTCTACGGCTCGGCCATGTACTCGGCGGGCATGTTCAAGTACGCGGGCGGCAAGACCTGGTTGCCCTGCGGCGACCCGGGCACGCGGGTCGCGGTGTTGGGCGTCTTTCAAGGCGGGCTCTACGCGACCGGCTACGACGTTGGCGGCGTCTTTCGCTATGAGGGCGAAAAACGCTGGTCGTTCCGCGGCAATGCGAGCGACTCAACCCAGCTCTACTCGTTCGCCTCGTACCAGGGCCGGCTGCATACCGGCGTCTGGCCCAGCGGGTCCGTGTACCGCCAGGACGACGGTCTGCCGTGGCTTGATTGCGGACGCTTGGGCGAGGAACTGGAAGTCATGGGCATGATGGTCTACAACGGCAAGCTCTACGCGGGCACACTGCCCAGCGGCTCCGTCTATCGCTACGAAAGTGAGGGCGGGTGGGTGTTAACCGGACAACTCGACACCACACCGGACGTCAAATACCGCCGCGCATGGACCATGGCGGTCTACCAAGGCCGCCTCTTTTGCGGCACGCTGCCGTCCGGCAACGTGCTCTCGCTGGAAGCCGGCAAGAACGTGACCTACGACCACGCCCTACCCGGCGGCTGGCACCACCTGGCAGCAGTCCGCGCCGACGGTGTATTGCGCCTCTACGTCGACGGCGCGCTGGTATCAGAATCCGCGCCCTTCAACGCCGCCGACTACGACCTTTCAACCGATGAACCACTGCACATCGGTTTCGGCGCCATCGGCCACTTCAGCGGCAGCCTGTCCGACGTACGCCTCTACAACCGCGCGCTCAGCGACACAGAAGTTACTACCATCAGCGAGAGACCGCGTTTGTAAATCACATCTTTGCTGGATCACTAAGCATGGAGGACTTCACAAATTCGGAAGTAGGGAAGGAATCGAGGAAACTCAAGGGGTTCAGATGCGCTGGATCAACGTCACAGATTCTTGCGCTATTGCCCTTACTAGGTGACAGACGGAGACTGAAAGATCTGAATGTGCTCCGTAAGAATCATCCCGTTGTGGCCATTTCGGGAAGGAGGTACCCACCGATCCCGAATTGTGTCCACATAGTGGTGCTTCAAGCGGAGTCCAGAGTCTAGAGCAAGTTCAGTGATGATCTGGTGGGTCTGAACGTGAATACTGGATAGAGTGCTATCCCCGGCAACAATGGCGCAATGCCCACCTGGTTTCAAGACTTGCATCAATTGTGCAAGTACTCTAGCCATATCCAAAGTGTACTTCGTTAATACGCATGCACTCTTAGGGCTAGCAGGTATTAGTCTCTTCCTAGCGGATTCACTTGTAGGCGACGGCATTGGCAGGTCAAAGAGACGACGGTCGGTAGGTATTCTGTCACTACCAATCAATTCTTCCCGCGCCCAGGTCCTGAGCTCGTTGGGGTCAAGGAGTCCAACAACCCAAAGTTCAAGTTTGCAGGATCTGTAATAGTCTTGGGCGTTCAAGTATGGCGGAGACGTCAAGACTGCATCGACGCGACTTGACCTCATGTTGGCCGGAAGGGCCATAGCATTACCATCGTATACTTCAGCATGGCATTTACTGAAGCCTCCCTGACTCTTTGTCAGCAAGTCAATGCGAGCATGGGCTGCTTGTGCAAATAACTTAAAAGGGTCGAAATGCCTTCCTATCCTATTCTCGCGAGCTCGCTTTGAAATAAAGGGTTTTGGTCCTCGAGTGTCTGCCCTGCTCGATTGGCGCACAATGGATGCCAGCACAGCACGCCAAAAGTCCGGATAAGGGCTTGGATGTTGTTGGGCAAAGCGGTCCACAAGGGAGCGGATGATGCCTAGTTTCCGTAATGTTGCCGGTGTGAACCAGTAATCAGCATTCGGAAACGTCAAACTCTCGGTTATCGTTTCGGTGCCGAATAATTCCAGGAGTTCTGCCAATTGTCGCTCGAGCGATTCTCGAGAATAATCGCTTACCTTTACCCGTGTGAAGAGTGTAGCTAATGGATTCACATCCATCCCTATGGCATTTCGACCAAGCGAAATCGCTTCACGAACCACTGTTCCGGTACCACAAAAGGGGTCCAACACGGTGTCTGCTGGTTCAGATACTCTCTCAGTCAGAAACCGGGCCATCTGAGGTATCATCTTTGCTGGATACTTGTCCAACCGATGAAGCTGCCTCGACACTCCTTCGATTACAACGCCGGAACGACCCTTCAATTCTACGGATTGAGGCACTAAGGTCTGGGGATGGGCCATCAGGTTCCTAGCTCCCACGTTGGTCCTGATCCACCCGAATAATATCCTTCATTGTGTCTCAGGGGTTGTGCGTACACAATTGCAAAGGAACCGCGGTTCTCACGCCAAAATGAGTAAAGTCCTACGGTTTGAGGTTTAGTTCCTAGGGGGGAAACCAAAGGAGTCCAGTCCCTCGTCGGATAGCGTTTATCTAGAATGTCACATAGAACGGCCTTCACTTTGAGAGGGTCTCGGGAGTCTGCATAAGCTATAGATTCCTGGCCTAGCAGCGAAATGAGCTGGCTGTTGAGTTCCTCGGTTCGCCCCTCCCATTCATGTCGATACGCAGGGCGCGGCACTAGCAGAACCGTTTCGTTAGGCTCGATTGTTTGATATAGGGCCATAGCTCGATCGCCTTCATATCCAAGCATAATCACTAGGAGCACCGGCTTGTCCGGGGGGTTAAAGATTGTAAAGCCAGGTATCGGTGCTACCTCTTTGATTCCCATGGTCATGGGGAGGAACATATCGGCGCGATATTCTCTAGGCTCCGTATATAGAAGCCTCAGCGAATTCCAAAGTCCTGTATCGTCCAGAGCATGCAACAATTGCAGGAGGTGTCTCTTCGTAAAGGTTGAAACATCCAGAGTGACATTGGTCTCAGCAATTGAACTTGTGGTGCGCAATTGGTCCACTAGGTCTGCAATAGAACCAGAAGGATTCGCCTCAGAAGCCTCGACTATGCTAAGTGGCCCATGGCTCTGGAGAATATCGGTCATTGCCCTGACGTTCTTTTCTCTAGCTTCGTTAAAGTCATCATAGACACATAGGAAGCTATGAGCGAATTGATATCTTGGGGAGATTAAGCTAACTGCACCCAAACATCGATCTTCAAAGCTTGCGCAACTAATGAACACTTCATTTTGCGACTCATCTACGGGATCCAGTGAAGTCAGGCGACGCATCGTTGTTAGACTCATTAGTCTGACTCCATTGGCATTTCTGATTGCATAGTGGCGGAACCACTCGTACGTGGACGACTTGCCAATCTTGTCAGCCTAGACTTGGCGCTCTGCCGGTAATCCGGATCCATGAGCTCAACTAGATCCTGAGTGCTAATGCGTGTACGCCACCGAGTGCGCGGCGAAATGGCGAGGCTCGGGCTGTAGACTCGATTCAGAATATACTCTTGAGGCTGAATGTCGGTAACGTGTTTAGGACGCATACCTCCTCGCTTGGCGGGGTTGTGTAGAACTGAGTGAGTTACTGCCTGGTTAATTACTATTTCAACTTCCTTCGATTCCGGTTTCAGCAGCAACTGCGGGTCATGTATGGCAAACCGGGATCCTTCGGGCTCGCTGCTATGATTAAGCAGCTTCGCTCGCAATATGTCTCCCAAGTCTATGACTAGCTGTTGAATCTGTGGCCCCACATCCGCGATGTTGCTTCTGATAGTAGTTAGGTAGTAATTCGAAAGTGCGTATGCTGCGTCAGTTTGGTGGCTACGCTGTATTGGCTGACCTCCTCTCACGTCAACGCCTTCTTGAATTGCAAAGTGGTAGGAATGCCCAGCCAACTCCAAAAAAATCCTAATGGTTCCGGAAGAAAGAGTAACAAAATCATCGAATCCAGCGTACTGTTTCCTGCTGCCTCTCTTTCGATGTAGCAGTCTAAATACTGCAGCTTGGCCGAATCTGTGCCAATCTTCAGCGGACAGAGCCCGGTCTCCAAAGACCTTGGACATCTCCTTATCAAGATCCTCTTTCTTCAATCCATCCCAAACTAGTGGAGACTCCAAGAGATCTTCGATGTTAGTTTCACCAAAGCCTTCGGAAGATAGGCTCCGCTGGCAAATTGTGGTGAGGAGCTTCTTATAGTTCTGACGTTCCTGGGCATCCGATATGTTGTAGTCAACATCAACTGTGGTATAGTCGTGCGGTTCTTCGATTTCCTGACCCTCTAAAGTATTCGATGTTGTCAAGGCGGCCTTCTTGATTGCTATTTTTGCCGAGAAGTGACCGGCCTGGCTGGCTTTGAGAATGCTGTTTGCAGCGACCTTTTGAAAAGCCAGTAGGTTTTCGAACTCATCCAACAGGAAATACACGGTCGTTTCTGGTCTCTTGAAGCAAGTGGTCGTCGAAACTTGGCAGATTCGCTTCAACTCATCTACACCGAGGAACACCCCTTCATATTCTCGGTCTTCTCCCAATACTAGCCGGCTCACGTATTCGGAGATTATTCGTGTTTCCGAATGAAGGAAGTTGCTGAGGCTCTCGAAGTCTGCTATCTGTTCGCCGTTGGAAGAAGATGGCTTAACAATATTAGCGATCGCGGAAACAAGCTCTCGCTCATCACTACTGCCTACCTGGAAAATACTTGTCTTTGAACAATATGCTAATTCCCCCACCAACGCATGCGTAAGTTTCAAAATGATTTCAGCCTGGAAAAGAACAACACAGCGGTCCAAACCAACGATCTCTTCAATCGCCCTTTCCTGTGTGGCGAAAGACCCTGGCACGAGCCGCAAATACACACCAAAGTAGGGCACGTTGGTTTGATTAAACCTGGATTCTCCGAGACGAGAGACAAGGGCCTGTGGAAGCATTGATTTCAATGTCATAGTCTTGCCGGACCCTCTGCCTCCCTCAAGAATTACAGGTTTTGTTTCCACAATCCTCTCGTAACGGGCGGCTTCAGGTTCGGAGTAGGAGCGGGCAAGCGTAGCAATACTCTCGAAATGTTCAGCCCTGACACGACGGAATGGGTTTTCACTCCCTGGGCCCTGGATTTGAGCATACAACTCACGTGCATCGTCGGGCTCATGTAGGGCCTCTACGATCTCTCGTAGTACTGTGTCATAATCCTTGGTATCGAGGCGAGCCTGGTACTTTTCTCGTAGAGCTTGCTTTAGCCCCGTGGGGAGCTGACAGCTCTCCTTGATGATTGGAATGACTTTGAAATTTTGCTCGTCAATCTCCCTAATCACTGCACCGGCAAGTTCCTTCTTAACCCAGCGACTCTCTACTGAGTGCGGAGACAGGACGGCCAACAAGAAATCGACTGTGCCTATCTCTTCAAAAATCTTTAAAAGTGAATCACCAGGTCTCAACAGTTTCCTATCATAGACCAAGGCCAGCCTCGAGCTCTCGAGGTCGACGACCAGCTTGTCTACAAATTCCGAGTCCTCATGTGAGTAGGTAACAAACGCTCTGGCCACTGATTCGCTCCTATAGGGTTTCTACACTCTATGTTTACCTCATTCGCGTTGTGTTAGCGACTCTCTTGGTGGGATTTCTCTTGGGCCAGCAACCAATTCAATAGTGTATCCACGAAGTCGTCGCCGTAGCCAAATGCATGGCTGCTGCCTACTCCGGTCCACAGCTCGATAGTAATGACCTCGACGCAGCTTGCCTCCAGGCGGAAGGCTGTTGTTTCAGCGCCCGGCAGATCAAGGGTAGCATAGACTGAAAGGCTTCCGACCAGGCGCAGCAGACGAGCTGACTTCAACGCATCACCATGTCCTGCGGCCCCGGTAGAATGCCCGTTCGCGGTCGCCTGCCCCGTTGGACAGCAGGAGCACAAAAGTGGCGTGTCGGCTACGCTTCGGCCCGGGCCATACGCAACCGGGCTAGAGGTCTGTCATTGATTGGCAGGTGTACCAGGGCGGCGATGATGCCGAAGCCGACTCCGGCCCACCACATGGCGTTATAGGAACCGGTTTGGTCGTAGAGCAGTCCGCCCAACCACACGCCGAGAAAGCTGCCGACCTGATGGCTCAGATAGACGATGCCGAACAGGGTGGCCATGAACTTGAGCCCGAACATCTGCGCCACGATCCCCGTGGTCAACGGCACTGTGGACAGCCACAGCAGTCCCATTGCCGCCGAAAAGAGGTAGATTGTCAATTCGTTGGCCGGGGCGAGCAGCAGTCCCAAGATGATTAACGCCCGGCCGGAATAGATGGCGGAGAGACCGAGCTTCTTAGAGTAACGCTGCCCGAACGCTCCGGACAGCAGTGAACCACAGATGTTGAACAGGCCGACTAGGGAAAGCGCGTAGGCGCCGGCGCGCGCCGAGAGGCCGAGATCGGTCACGTACGTGGGGAAATGCGCGGTGATAAACGCCACGTGGAACCCGCACACGAAGAACCCCGCCGTGAGGAGCAAGTAGCTCCGCTGACGCATTGCCTCGCCCAAGGCTGCGGTCAAGCTCTGGTCCGATGCCGGTTCTCCTCGCGCTGCCGTGCCGCGCGGCAGGCTGAACGCCAGGGGGACCAAGACCAAGGCAACGACAGACATTACCAAGAGGGAATCAAACCAGCCGTAACGGGCTATCAAGGTCTGATTGATGGGAGAAAAGAGCACCTGGCCCATGGAACCCGCGGCGGTGCCTAGGCCCAACGCCAAGGAGCGCCGATCCGGCCCGATCACACGGGCAATGGAGGCCAGCACCAGCGAGAACGAGCAGAAGGACACGCCCAGCCCAACCAGAATCCCCCCGGTCAGGTAGAGCGTGAGCCCGCTGTCCGACAGCGCCATGCCGGCAATGCCCATGGCGTACACCGCCGCCCCCAAGGCGACGACTTTTGCCGTGCCGAACCGGTCCGCAATCGCGCCCGCCACCGGTACGCCCAGGCCCCACAAGAGGTTCTGGATCGCCAGCGCCAGCGCAAAGGTCTCCCGCGACCAGCCGTGCGCAGTTGTCATCGGCTCCAGATAGAGGCCGAAGCTCGACCGAATGCCGAACCCGATGAGCGAGATCAGACACGCCGCCGCGATAACCGCTATGACGGTCACGCGTCCGGGAATTACGGTAGTTGAGGTAAGGTTCAAGAGGGTTTGCTCCGCAGCAACGAGACGTGGTTGCCGGCACGACGTTCGCGCATGCGCAGCCGGCGATTCACCCTCACCCTATCCCTCTCCCTTGACGGGAGAGGGGACAATTCAGCCGTGGCAAGGCGCACAGCATCGGCAGCAACAGCCACGGACTCTCAGTTTGAAATTTTGCGGAGGGCCTAGTCCAACGCCGCTATCGCGTCGATTTCTACCAGCCAGTCGGTGGACGCCAGGGAGCCGATCTGGACCATGGTGGCGGCGGGGAAGGGCGCTTCCAGGATTTCGTTGCGCACCAGGGTGATGGTCTCGCGGAAGCGGATATCGGTGACGTACATATTCATGAAGACGACGTTATTGAAGGTCGCGCCGCCGGCCTCCAAGAGCGACTGGATGTTGGCAAAGACCTGGCGCACCTGTGCTTCGATGTCGCCCGCGCCGACGATACTGCCGTCGCCGGCCGTCGGCCCTTGACCGGCAATGTAGAGCATCTCGTTGGCTTGCACGCGCAGGGCCATCGAGTAGGGCGCGGCAGGCTGTGACATGCCTGCGCCGAGTAGGGGTTCTTTCTTCACTGTGCTTTCTCCTCTTATGCAAAGACATAACTAGCTATACCGTGGGCATTATAGCCGCAGCGCGGGCAATCTCCAAGAAACAACGGTACTACGCTCCCCAATGAGATCGTAAATTGCGACCGTTAATTCTCATTTCATCGTGTCCTTCAGTCTGTTTCTGATGAAGCCCATTACGTGGCAGCACCGATTAGTTGGGACTATAGTGTAGACTGACAGCATATCTGAGGACGTGAAGAGCGTTCTCCTACTCCGAAGTACGCTCAGCACAATCACCTTTGCGGGATACGCGGGGAAAGGAAATGTGCCATGGCAGAGCGAGCGGCCCCAGACCAACAGTTCTTGAGCGAGGCACAGCTCGCGTCTTACCATGAAAACGGCTACCTCGTGCTGCCAGACGTCTTGTCGGAGTCGGAGCTCGCAGCCCTCCGCGCAGCCGCCGACGCGCTGGATGAAGAGCGTCTCCGGCGAGGGGGCGCGGAGCGCACCGTTGCCATCCACGACGTGATCTTCTTGCAGGAAGCATTCATGACAGCCGCGCACCATCCGGCGCTCGTGGGGGCGTCCGTGCAGCTTGTCGGCGAAAACCTGCATCTGATTCAAGCGCGGGTCCACTGGAAGCCCATTGCCAAGGGCGAAGGCGCCGTGGAATGGCATCAGGACTATCCCTTTCACCCACTCACCAATTACGACGTGTTGGCGGTGACGTTTTTGCTGGACGACACCACGGTACAAAACGGCGCGTTGCAGGCGATTCCCGGCAGCCACAAGCGCGGCCCGTTGAACCACCATGACACCGACGGGGCTTTCGTAGGGCGCTGCACCCATGCCGAGGACTACGCCCCCGACGTTGCCAACGGCAACCTCTACGACCTAGTGGGGCCCGCCGGCAGCATGACCATCCACCACGGGAATCTGCTGCACTACACGCATCCCAACAACAGCGATACGCCGCGGCGAGCGTTAGTCTACCAGATTGCGGCGGGCGACGCGGCCTTGCTCGGCGGCAATTTCTACAAGGTCTGGCCGGTCTATCTGCACGGCAGCGATCCGTTGGTCGCCCGCTTTGAAGACGGCGCGCTACAGCGCTTGCCCCAGCCGTTTCGCAACCAGGGTGGATTGGACCGTTGAGACGTTGACTTTAACGGAAACTGCACCCTATGATTAAGGCGCACCTGTTCCGGTGCGCGGCGCATCCGAAATGGTGCGCGGCGCGAGCAAGTGTCGCGGGGTGCGATCAGCAATGGTGCGCGAATTAGTGTCGTGCGGCGCGAAAAGATTGGGTGCGCGTCTTTTGGGGGAACCGCTAAGGGATTGCTATGTCTGATGAACGCTATCTGCAAATCGGTGAGGTAGCGGAGCAACTAGGACTCACACCACGTACGCTCCGGTACTATGAGGAGATCGGCTTGCTGGAGCCGCCATCCCGCATGGAAGGCGGCTTTCGGCTCTATTCGGCGGCGGATATCAACCGCCTCGATAACATCGTGCAGCTCAAGCGGCTGCTGGGCTTTTCACTCGCTGAGATCAAGCAGGTGGTGGAGGCGATGGAGTCGCTGAAGCTCTTGCGACAGGAGAGCCGGCAAGCCGGCGATCTGGAAACGAAACGAGACTCGCTGCGGATGGGATTGGAAATACTGGAGCAACAAGTCGAGGTGCTGGACGGCCGCCTGAGCCAGATTGCCGAATTGCGCGACCGTTACCATGAGCGCTCCCTGCACGTGCGGGAACGGCTGGAGCAAATCGAAGCCGAACTCCAAGCGGTCGCGGTGAATACTTCCTCGTAGCAGCCTATCCGTTCAGCTCTGCAAGCTCTCAGGGTGGATTTCCGGTATTTGGTTTGGATAATGCTTTGCAGAGGACTGTCCATCAGGCAGTATTGGGCCGTATTGGCAAGGGCCTTCCCCTCACCCCGGCTCTCCCAGCGGAGACGTTTGCATAACCACTGACGAGGCAAGGGAGTCCCCTCTCCCGGCGGGAGAGGGTTAGGGTGAGGGGGGAATCTCCCGTAGTCCCGGCCATTTTCACCGGTTTTGCACGACTACGTATAGGTTCTAGAGGTAGACAGGACAGGATAAGCAGGAATCCCCTCACCCCGGCCCTCTCCCAGCGGGAGAGGGAGTATTTCTTGCGCCGCTGGCTGAAGTTACGCAAAGGTCTCATTGAGGGAGAGGGCTAGGGTGAGGGGGGAATCCCCGTCAAATCTATCCGGTCCCGCCCGGATGCTCGAGTTACGCAAAGGTCTCCAGCGGGAGAGGGAGTTTTCCTATCGCAACTGGGTTAATGAAGAGTATCCAAGCAAGGGTTTCTTCCAGTCATGCAATGTGACAAGTGAGGCGGCAGGGAATGGGTATTCGAGCGCAGCCAACGATAACAATAGACACATATCGAGCGACGCTCGACGCGCTGCCGCGCGTGCGGTTGGCGAATCTCCCTACGCCGCTCGACTCTTGCCCGCGCCTGACTGAGCATCTGGGCGGCCCTGACATCTATATCAAGCGCGACGACCTGACCGGACTGGCGCTGGGCGGCAACAAGACTCGCAACCTGGAGTTTCTCTTCGGCGAAGCGATTGCCCAGGGCGCGGACTGCATCATTACCGGCGCGTATCCGCAGTCGAACCAGTGCCGGCAGACTGCGGCGGCCGCCGCCAAACTGGGGCTGGAGTGCTACCTGGTGCTGGGCGCGTTGCGCCACCGGGCGGACATGCAGGGCAACCTGCTCCTGGACCATCTCTTTGGCGCGCACATAGAGGTCGCGCCGGCAGCGGATGACGTTGGCGTGCAGACCATCATCGATGAGCGCGTGGCGGAACTCAAAGCCGCGGGCAGGCGGCCCTACCGCTTCACGAATAAGTACCCCGAACTGGCCGTAAAGTCGGTGGCAGGCTACCTGAACGGCATGCTGGAACTCCACGAGCAACTGGAGCGCCTGCCGCAACAGCCAACGACCATTGTCGTCACCTCCGGTTCCGGCTCCACCCACACCGGCATCGCCGCCACGGTAAAGGCGCTGGGCTTGCCCTACCACGTGACCGGCATCTCCATTCGACCACAGAATCCGCCGCAACGCGAACGCATTGCCGCCCTCTCCCAGAGCGCAGCAACCCACTACGGTATCCCGTGCGCGCTGACCCCAGAGAAAGTTGACGTGCGCGAAGAGTATTACGGCGAAGGCCACGGCGTAACCACCGCCACGGGCAGAGACGCCGTGCACACCCTGGCGCGCACGGAAGGCATTCTGCTCGATCTCACGTACACCGGCAAGGCCATGTCCGGCCTCATCGACCTCGTCCGCAACGGCACGCTCAGCCGCGACGAACGCGTGGTCTTCGTGCACACGGGCGGCATACCGTCGCTTTTTGCACACGCCAACGAGGTGCTTGCGTAAAACAAATTTGACGGTGTTCGTACTCAGTGCTTCTTGGAAACAAGGGATGATTGTCTCATGAGCGCTCGTGTCGACGTTGAAACTCTGCAGTCAATTGAGAAGTTCATCAGCTATTCGCCGGTGGCGCTCTCTCCAGATGGCAACCTGGTCGCCTACAGCACCATACCGGTGCTACGCGAACAGCCGGAATCTCCTTCAGGGATACTCGCGACAGGAGCGAGCACAGCTGTGCTTGGAATCAAGCTGTGGATAGTTGACCTGTCCGACGGGACTTCTACAGCGCTCAATTCCGGCACGGAAAGTTGCTGGGGGCCGCGTTGGTCGCCTGATGGTCAGTGGCTGGCATTCTACTCCGATGGCAATGAAGTGGCACAGGTATGGTTGTGGAACCGCAATACCGGAGAGACCCACATTGCGTGTGAAGATTCCGTCTGCATGGTTCATGAATTCGACCAACTGTACTGGCTTCCCGATAGTGTCCATCTGATTGCAAAGTTGCGCGCGCCCGGTTGGGATCCGCCCCAAGAAGGTGAAGAGGAAGAGGCAAGGAGCGACCGGGACGTTTGGGAGTCTCCGCCGCCTGAGATCGAACAGCGCTCCTCTGCCGAAGAAGGTTGGCGTTGGTTCGACAGTAGTCGTGGCGACCTTGGCGTAATCAATATTGACACAGCTACAGCGCGGCGATTGGGAACTGGGTTGTTTCCGAACAACTTTGCGCCATCTCCCGAGGGGCGCTACATCGCCGCCATGTGCATTGCAGAATACAATGTTTTCGACTTGCATCTTTTTGCCGTGGACGGCTCGCGCCACGACGTTCTCATTCGGGACGTGCCGATGTCGTGGGGGGCTTTTAGCTGGTCGCCGGCCGGAGATGCGATTGCGTATACCACCTACAGCGAAGAAGGAGGACCGGGTCAATTCGTCGTCGTGTCGCTGGATGGCGAGCGGCGCGTGCTCCACGACGGCAGCGAAGTGGACTTTGCCAACGAGGAGCCGTATCCGCCGCCGCTTTGGTCGCCCGACGGCGGGACGGTTTACTGCTGGGCCAACCGCTCGATTTACGCTGTACCCCTTGCCACTGGCGTGATGGAGAATGTCACCAGAGAGCTAGAAGACCAAACCGTGTGGGGATTCATTAGTACGCTGGGCGACAACACTGTGAATGACGGCGGCCGCTGCGGGACCTTTCTCGTTTTGGCACAAGACCGCCAGACCAAGCGACAGGGCATCTACAGGGTCGGTAACGGTCCGCCGGAAGTAGTGGTGCCAGAACAGCAGCGCCACTTAGTTAGTCTGATGCTCTACGGCGACAGTAACGGGAATCACATTGTAGGCCCGATTGAATCCGCCTCGCACCCCGCCGATCTCTTTCGCATCGCAATTGCGACCGGTGAAGAGGAGCAGGTCACGCGACTCAACCCGGCGCTGGAAGGCGTGTCGTGGGGTACCGCTCGGCTGCTCGACCATGCGGGCGCAGACGGTGAGGCGTTGCAAGGAGCGGTGCTGCTCCCTGCCGGGTATCAAGAGGGCGTGCGCTATCCGACGATTGTCAGCGTAGGCCTGGGCACGGGCGGCTCCGACTTTGTCAATTACTTTGAATGGGATAGTCTCAGCTTCATCGAACTGCACGCCTTGACGACCCGTGGCTACGTGGTGATTGTGCCGTCGAACCCGCGCCGCGGGCCGGACGTGGCTGATGAGGTCACTGCTCAGACACTGAATGCCCTGGATGCGGCGGTCGCGGCAGGCTACTCGGACCCGGAGCGGGCCGGTGTGATGGGGCATAGTCGCGGCGGGTACAGCGCCTGTTGTGTGGTAACGCGCACCGATCGCTTCCGCGCGGCAGTCGCTGGCGCGCCTATCACGAATTTCGTTAGCTTTGGCTTGTTCGTCTCCGGTAATGAGACAACGAACTGGGAACAGGCGACCGGATATGTCTTTCACCTGCGCAATACCCTGTGGGAAGCGCGGGAACAGTGGCTGGAGAACTCACCAGTTCTCTTCTGCGATCAGGTTGAGACTCCCCTGCTTCTCATCTGCGGAACTGTAGACGAGGTCTGCATGGCGCAAGCGGAAGAGATGTACGGCGGCCTGCGCCAGCTCGGCAAGCGCGCCACGCTTGTGCGGTATCGTGGCGAAGACCACGCGGTGGGACTGTGGTCAACGGAGAACGCGCAAGACTGCTGGGACCGCATCATCGGCTGGTTCGATCGCTACGTTAAGGGCGATGCGGCGGACTAGGCTACTGATAACCGTCCCATGGCCCCTTGGGGCGAGAGGTGAGCAAGAACCTCCGAGAGGGTTCCGCTGTTACGACGCCAAGACCAGGGATATTCTTACCAAGCGTTACTCCCGCGAATAGCTTGCCTCTTAGTTGATACCTGCGGGTGTCCGTGAGCGGAGAAGATGGATTCCCTAGACTCACAAACGAAGTGCAACACTTTGCTAAGGTGTTGCCATGGGAAAACACTATACACAACTTACCTTTGAAGAGCGGTGTGAAGTGGCCCGACTTCTTGCCGCGAAAACCTCGCAGCGGAAAATCGCTACAGCTCTGGGTCGCGCGCCATCGACGATCACGCGGGAGGTAAATCGCAATGGATCGCAAACGGCAGGCTATGAGCCACGGTATGCCGACGACCAAGCGTGGGCGCGGTGCTGGCGGGGCAGCAAGCTGGAGCGGGATGACGCCTTGCGGGAGGTGGTGCTGGGGTACTTGCGCGCTGGTTGGTCGCCGGAGCAAGTGGCAGGATACCTGGCGCGGGAGGCTGGCGCGCCGGTCATCTCCCACGAAACCATCTATCGCTTTATCTACGGGCAGCAGGCACGCACGAAGGATGGGAACTGGCGCCAGTACTTGCCGCGCGCCAAGTCGAAACGGGGCTGGCGCGGGCGCAAAGGCGGCAGTCCGGCCTCGTTCATTGCCCAGCGCCGCCCGCTGGCAGAGCGGCCCCAAGCGGTGGCAGACCGCCAAACCCCCGGCCACTGGGAGGTGGACCTGATGCTCTTTCGCACCTACGGCCAAGCGGTGCTGACCCTGCACGAGCGCCATTCGCGCTTGTTGCTGGCCACGCGACCGCCCGGCAAGGCGGCAGAGCCTATCGCCGCTGCCCTCCACGACCTGTTCGCCGCGTTGCCCCCAGACTGCAGTCAGACCGTCACCTTCGACAACGGCACCGAGTTCGCGCGTCACTATCGCCTCCATGACCTCGGCATCCAAACCTTCTTCTGCGACACCCACTCTCCCTGGCAGAAAGGCGGCATCGAAAACGCCATCGGCCGCCTGCGCAGGGGGCTGCCACGCAAAACCGACCTGGCTCAGGTGAGCCAAGAACGCTTTGCCCAGCTGGTGCAAGCGTACAACCACACCCCGCGCAAGTGCCTGGGCTTCCAAACGCCAGCTGAAGTATTCATCAACCAAGTGTTGCACTTGACATGTGAATCCACCTTCCCGCTTTCGCGGGAATGACGGACAACACGCCGCTCGCCTTACCCACTTACCTTCGCTCATTTGCAGACCTTCTTCAACATATTAATGACGGACGACGCGCCCCTCGCCTTACCCACTTACGTTCGCTCATTTGCAGGCCTGCTACACCATGTAAATGACAGTCTCTGGCGCGGCTGCTTTGCCCGCCTTGAAAGGGACGGTTACGACACCGGGAACTGCTCAGAAAACCGGAGGATGAGATCGGAGCCACAGAGAGCCCAGGCAGTGTTACCATACGGACTGACCGGTTGTGCAACGGGGAAGGTTAAGCGTTCAAGGCGGGTGGAGTGCACCACGGTCTCTGGACGATTAACTAACAAAGCATAGGGAATACTTAACATGACATCTGTGTCTGATTCGAGCACGTTGCAGCAGGAACTCTTGGCAACCAGCCGCGAGCTCTTTCCCGGTGGCTCCTCGGGGTTGTGGAGTCTGCCGGACGAGTATCAAGTCGTGATCACCCACGGGCGCGGCGGCCACGTGTGGGACATGACCGGCCGGGAGTACATCGACTGCATCCTGGGGTCGGGGCCGGTCGTCATCGGCCACGCGCATCCGGCGGTCGTGGCGGCGGTACAAGCGCAGGTCGAGAAGGGCGCGACGTATTTCCTGCTCAACGAACCGGGGATCCGGCTGGCGGACCAGGTGGTGGAGGCCGTACCCTGTGCCGAGCAGATTCGCTTTGTGAGCACCGGCACGGAGGCCACGTTCTACGCGATTCGCATTGCGCGGGCCTATACCGGCCGTAACAAAGTGCTGAAGTTCGAAGGCGCGCTCCACGGCGGCAACGACTACGCCACTATGAGCACCGTGCCGCCGCGCACCAGCGATTATCCCCACGGCATTCCGGACAGCAGCGGCATCCCGCCGCAGGTTCAGGACCAGGTGCTGGTCTCGGAATTCAATAATCTGGCCCTCACCCGGGAGTTGGCGCATCAGCACGGGGACGACCTGGCGGCAATCATCATGGAGCCGCTCCAGCGCGCGCTCAATCCTGAACCGGGCTTCCTGGAAGCGGTGCGCGACCTGGCCCACGAGGTGGGGGCGCTGCTCATTTTCGATGAGATCGTTACCGGCTTCCGCCTCGCCTGGGGCGGCGCGCAGGAATACTACGGTGTGGAGCCGGATCTGGCGGTGCTGGGCAAGGCGCTGGGCGGCGGCTACCCGCAGGCCGCGGTAGCGGGACCCGCCGCGATCATGGAGGTAGTCTCGTCGGCTATCCGGGGCACGTCGCGTTATGTCTGGATGGGCGGCACGTTTAGCGGCAACCCCCTGAGCGCCGTGGCGGGCCTGGCAACCCTAAGCGTGCTCCAAGAAGAAGGGAGCTTTGCCCGCCTGCACGCGATTGGCGATGAGGTGCGCAGCGGACTGGAAGCGCTGGGCAGGGAGTTTGGCGAGCCGCTCCAGGCAATTGGCGCGGGACCGCTGCTCCAGGTCTTCTTCGGCGAAGGCGCCCTGCGCAGCTACCGCGACTGCCTGCAGACCGACAACACGAAACGTATCGCCTTTGCCCGCGAACTGCTCCGCGCCGGGATCCTCACCAACCCCGGCGAGAAACTCTACTTCTCGCTTGCCCACACCGACGAGGACGCAGACGAAATCCTCGACCGCGCCCGCGATGCACTGAAAACGGTGCAGGAGCAGGCGAAAGCAAGTTAGCCGGACGTGGAGAATGTAAACCGAGTTCGCCTACCGCAAATGGAGCGACATTTCACAGCTACAGAAGGCCGGGCTGCTGAACGTGTGGCTGGCAAACCTCAACGCCCAGGTGCCGTGAATAGTCCCACAACGCTTTGTCATACGTATGGACTTCGACTGCGCTCGTGTTTTGTGCGGTGGCAAGATGTATGCAATCGTGAGGGTCTCTCTTGAGACCATTGACCAGGCCAATTCGCATCACATTTCGCGCACGCCGTGCAATGAGTTGGCTAAACTCGACAAGCAATACGATGTTGTCGTCAAGGAAGATGCTATCAATTCTGCTGAGTTCAGCTTCATCAAGGACCCTGTTCAGTCGTTCTTGCTCTGTGTGGGCAACCTCAGCGATTGACAGCGTTGAAGTGATAATCTTGTACTCCCCTCCGCTCTTTTCTACCTCGCTGAGAATGCCCTGCAACGTCTCGATGTGCTCTGGTGCTTCGTTGATGTAGTAGAGGAAACAGTTGGCGTCCCAATAGATGAACTTTGGATTAGCCGCAATCTTGCCCTCTATGAATTGGCCACATTCCGCAAAGCACCCCGCGCCGCACGGTAGGAGCCAAGAGCAGCAGACGGCATCTCATGGATTGCGCAGATTTCCCTAATCTGCGTTGGGATGCCGGTATTCGGGTCGCGCCGCACCAGCCCCTCGACGATTACTCTTTTCCGCCAGAGCCGTCGCGCGTCATCCGCTTTATCAGCCGATAGAAAGCAAGTGACCGCTGAGTCAAAGAGACTGTCGTACAGTGTGAATTGAAGTTTTTGGCGATCAGATAGCGTTCGAATCCGTCCTTCGATTGCCCCAAAAGCATCTACGGCGACCGCTTCCTCTTGAACTCTTGGCGGCTCTCTGACAATGTGTCTTGCTCTTGGCGTAGTAAAGTGAATGGCCGTGATTTCGCCGTTTATCAGAGATGCTATGGAATTGGCGCGTCTACATATGTCTTCTGAGTAGGGTATCTCAGAGTGATCCTGTAACGCCTGGCCGATAACGGAGTAAGCGGTTAGAATCGGCGGCACGTCTGCGGGATCATCGGCGGTTCCTCGAATCGTTGTTACAGCGCTTGAGGCCGAGAGCTCGACGATTTTCCATTGAACCGTACCAGAACTACCGGTAATCTCAGAACTGAGAGACTTGAGCAGTCCATCAAGCGCATTGATGGCCGTGGCGAAGTCTGGGAACGGCACTTCACCATCCAGTCTCAATGTGACAACATCGTGTTGTTTCGACATTTCACACCTTTGATTAGCACGCATTGCGGTCTAAATCTATCATACCGCATGGTTCAATGGTCAATTCCATTTGCCTCTAAACTCTCCTCCCACCGACACTACTCTCATATTTGTAGTATTCGCCTTTCCGGATATGCAAATCCGCGGCTTGCCCTACTTGAGGCTCTCGCAGGCGGTGCCGTCTTTGTCCGTATCCAGCTTGTTTGGGTCTGATGGGTCAGCATCCAGCACCGCCTGGGCCTGCCATTGGTAGTCGAAATCACCGCAGTTGTATTCGTCTCCCTTTCCGATGTACTGTTGCGGGTCGAAGTCGCTCTGCGGCGCTGCGGGAGTTGCGGGTACTGGCGACGGTATTGTGGTAGACGTCGGAACCGGCAAGGGCGCTGGCGATGGAGTAGGGGTAGGTGCGGGAGCAGGAAAAGGTGTTGGCAAGGGAGCGGCGGTTGCCGGGGGAGAATGGGTCGCAAGCGGTGTTGGCGCAGGAATAGCCGTTGGCTCCATGGTTGCGGTGAGCGTAGCAATCAGCAGCGGCGTGGCAGTTGCTGCCACGCGGGCAGTGGGCGGCGGCGCGCCGGAGTTCGCATCGCTCTCATCGTCCCCGCCACAGGCCGCAGCACTAATGCAGGCGCCTGCCAGCAGCAGATAAACGAGACCGGCGAAGCTCTGCTTCCAGTCTTTGGCGGAGCGAACGCCGGGAAATCTGCGCAAACTGTCCATGTGCCCCTAGAATTCTCGCGTCAGGAATTGAAGCCCGTCACGCAGCGGTTGCGGTGCAGTCAGTGCGGGGGCTTCACGGGTTCGCTGTCTGCGCACCGGCTGCAATTCTGCGCCGGTGCGTAGATTTCCCGCGCACGCGGACCTGACCAAGGCCACAAGCAGGCCAAGAGACACCAAGTTACGCGGATTGGGGCGCGCAAGGCTTGGCGCCCCTACCGCAGGGTCTTGCGCAGGGCGCGGCCGGTCGCTTTGCCTGCGACGCGGCGGACAATGCGTTGCCCGATCCGCCCTCTGCGCACGGCGTTCACGTCGCCGAGCATTCGCGCCAACCAGTAGAGCAATGACCGTATATTCATTTGGAATCCCCCATTTGCCGAATTCTCCCAGCAGCCAGCGTACCACAAGCGCCCGTACATGAGTTTCAATGGCACAGGTTAGCGAAGAGTCGGATGCGGCCTCTAAGCATCCAACGGGGCGTGCGTGCGCGTCCATTGCATGCTGCAACGTGAGTAGCCGAGCGATGACCGAGAGCTATATTTAAGGCAGTAGTTTGGATGTTTCGGAGCGGGCAGGTTCGCGTCTGCTCCTGAAGCAAGGGGCGGAGCGCATCGTCATGCATAGGCCGCACCCCAGCCCGCAGACCGGCAAGGCCACTGTCCGCGGCATTGCCATGTTTCTCAAGTCTATAGGAGTGTCGCCATGATGGAGTATAAGGGCTACATAGCCACAGTCGAATACGACGATTCAGTGGGGTTACTTCACGGGCAGGTCGTGAATGCTGGGCCCTATCCCATTGTCACCTTCGAAGCCGCTGATGTTGAGGGACTGGAACGGGAATTCCGCGTATCGATCGAGGAGTATCTGACCTCATGCGAGGAGGACGGCGTGGAGCCGCGCAAACCGTTTTCCGGCAAGCTCACGCTGCGGCTGGGGCCGGACCTGCATCAGAGGGTTGCCATCTCAGCGATACAAAGCGGGATGAGCATCAACGAGTGGATCAAGCACGTGCTAGAAGACAGGGTGCAGAGCGCATGAACGCATGGTCGAGCTTGCATGCGTAGGTGCGGCCAAGTCTGCGTGTTCAATCTCGCTGCAAAAGACGCGCGCAGCTACGCGGCACGTAGATTAAGAGGACTCGCCTACGATTCGGGTTGCGCGTGCGCGGGATGCTCTACGAGGCTGCCGGCAAGGCGCCTTTGGCTACGTTGGCAAGCTCGGCGAACGCGTCGCTGTCCCGAACGGCCAAGTCTGCCAGCATCTTGCGGTCCAGGGAGACGTTGGCCTCACTAAGGCCGTGCATGAAAGCGCTATAGGAGAGCCCGTGTTCACGCGCGGCGGCGTTGATGCGCACGATCCAGAGGCGGCGCATTTCGCGTTTGCGGGTGCGGCGATGGCGGTACGAGAAGGCCATGCCGCGCATCACCGCTTCATTTGCAGTCTTGAACAGGCGGTGGCGGCCGCCCCAGTACCCTGATGCGCGCTTGAGGACTTTCTTGTGGCGTTTGTGCGATGTTACGCCGCGTTTAACTCGGGGCATAGTTACTCTACTCTTTGGTGTGGGGTACGTCTCTTCTCTGTCGCATTCTAGCGTGAACTGCGCGGGACAAGCCCCCGCGCTACATCAAACTTACCTACGGTAACGAGCAATCTTATTACTTGATGCCGGCGCCGGGAAGGAGCTGCTTGACGCGTTTTCTCTCACCGTCGGGGGCCTCGAAATAGTGCGTCGTCGTGCGCAGCGTGCGCGGCTTCTTCTTGCGGCGCAAGTGGTTCATGCTCCCTTTGGGCCGCATCAGCTTGCCGGTGCCGCTCACCTTGAAGCGCTTGCGCGTGCTCTTGTGCGTCTTCATTTTAGGCACAAAATTATCACCTCTCATAATTGAGGAATAGACTGTTATGGTATCATACACGGAGTAGTGCACACAACTGCCAGAGCCCCTGTGGTGAACCAATTCATTGGTAGGTTGATGTACTCGCTGTCATTGGTATGAGCTTCTCGAACCGCTCATGCTTCGACAAGCTCAGCACGAACGTTCTACAGGGCCTTGATACCCTTAGCGAAGTCCACGCAGCGACTCCACCGCGAACAGGCTTCTCAGCGAATTCTGGCGCGCGAAATATTCTTCCGTTCGCGATTGCCACGCCCGGCTCTAGGGACGTTCATCACGCTAAATCAGGAAACAAGCAATGCCCCCGTTTCAATTGACTTCAGAGCTTGAGCCGCGCGGCGACCAGCCGGAAGCCATCGGCCAACTGGTCGGCGGGTGTCACGCTGAATATCCGTTCCAGACCCTGCTTGGCGTGACCGGTTCCGGCAAGACTCTCACGATGGCCCGGGTGATTCAGGCGATTCAGAAGCCCGCGCTCGTCCTGGCCCCCAACAAGACCCTAGCCGCACAGCTTTTTTCGGAATTTCGGGACTTCTTTCCCGAGAACGCGGTCGAATACTTCGTCTCCTACTACGATTACTACCAGCCCGAGGCGTACATCCCCCGCACGGATACGTACATCGAAAAAGACTCCGATATCAATGAAGAAGTAGAAAAACTCCGGCTCTCGGCCACGCGGTCGTTGCTGGAGCGTTCGGACGTCATCATCGTCGCCAGCGTCTCCTGCATCTACGGCATGGGTTCGCCCCATGACTACGGACAGGTGGTCGTCACACTCAACGTGGGCGAGCAGTACCGCCGCCAGAACGTCTTGCGCCACCTGAACGACATCCAGTACGAGCGCAACAACGTGGACTTCAAGCGGGGCACGTACCGGGTTAAGGGCGACGTGCTCGACATCTTTCCCGCCTACGGCGATACGGCAATTCGCATCGACTTCTTTGGCGATGAGGTTGACCGCATCATTGAGATCGATCCCCTGACCGGCGAGATTCTCGACACACGGCAAGCGATAAACATCTACCCGGCAAGCCACTTCGTGACCCCGGTTGAGCGCATTGAAGAGGCTGTCAAGGGCATTGAGGTCGAGCTTGAGGAGCGTATCGCCGAGCTTGAACGCGAAGGCAAGCTGTTGGAGACGCAGCGCCTGCAGCAACGCACGCACTTCGACTTGGAAATGCTGCGTGAGACCGGCCACTGCAAGGGCATCGAGAACTACAGCCGCCATCTGGACGGCCGCAATGCCGGCGATCCGTCGTGGACGCTGCTGGACTACTTCCCCAAAGACTTCATGATGTTCATCGATGAGTCCCACGTGGCCGTGCCCCAACTGCGCGGCATGCACGCCGGCGACCGCTCGCGCAAGCAGGTGCTGGTGGACTACGGCTTCCGCTTGCCCAGCGCCCTCGATAACCGTCCGCTCATGTTCCAAGAGCTAGAGCAGCGGCTCAACCAGGTAGTCTTCGTTTCCGCGACACCCAGTATGTACGAGCGCGAACGCAGCAGCCAGGTGGTGGAGCAGATCATTCGCCCCACCGGCTTGGTGGACCCGTCAATCGAGATCCAGCCCACCACCGGCCAGATCGACCATCTCGTGGATCAGATTCGCCAGCGGGTGGCGCAGCACGAGCGCGTGCTGGTGACGACGTTGACAAAACGCATGGCGGAGCAATTGGCCGACTACCTCAACGAAATCGGCATCAAGGTGCACTACCTGCACTCTGAGATCGATACGCTGGAGCGCGTGGAAATCCTGCGCGACCTCCGGCTGGGGGTCTACGACGTGGTGGTGGGCATCAACCTGCTGCGCGAGGGGCTGGACCTGCCGGAAGTGTCGCTGGTCGCAATCCTCGACGCGGACAAAGAGGGCTACCTGCGCAGCGAGACCTCGCTGGTGCAGACCATCGGCCGCGCGGCGCGCCACATCAACGGCCACGTGCTCCTCTACGCCGATAACGTGACCGATTCCATGCGCCGCGCCATCGACGAAACCTACCGCCGCCGCGAAAAGCAGGTCGCCTTCAACGACCTGCACGGCATCCAACCGGAGAGCGTGCATAAGGCGATCCGCGACATTACCGACACGATTCGCGCCGTGGCGGAAGAGGAATCGAGCTACCAGGCAGAGCACAAGCCGCTCTCGGCCAAAGAGGCGCAGAAGCTCATCAAGGAGCTTGAAAAACAGATGCGCAAGGCGGCGCGAGACTTGGACTTCGAACGCGCCGCTTTGCTCCGCGACCAAATCCGCGAAATCCGCGCCGGCCAGCAGGAAGTGCTGGTGGTTGAGTAGGCCGACCCGGGGTTAAGCGACTGGCGTCGGCCGACCGGCGTCGCCCAACGCTTCGCATATGCCTCCCTCTCCCAAGAGTGGAGACCTTTGCGTAACTCCGGCCGGCGGCGCAAGAATTACACCCTCTCCCGGCGGGAGAGGGCCGGGGTGAGGGGACTCCAGCTTATCCTGTCATTTCTGCCTCTAAGACCTATGCATAAGTGTGCGAAATAGGTAAGAATGGATCGGATTGCGAGGATTCCCCCTCACCCTAACCCTCTCCCGCCGGAGACCTTTGCGTAACTCCGGCCGGCGGCGCAAGAATTACACCCTCTCCCGGCGGGAGAGGGCCGGGGTGAGGGGACTCCAGCTTATCCTGTCCTTTCTACCTCTACGACCTATACGTAAGTGTGCAAAATCGTTGAGAATGGCCCGAATTGCAGGCATTCCCCCTCACCCTAACCCTCTCCCCCAGGAGAGGGAACTTTCTCGCCTCGGCAAGGGTTATGCAATGGTCTCATTGAGGGAGAGGGTCGGGGTGCGAGTTGAACTGTTAGCTTCAAAAGCACGGGCGGTGAACGGGCGCGTCAAGTTGAACCCCTATGTCTGACCAACTTGCTAACCGCATGCTCCAGGACTCCCACTCCGCTTTGCCCGGCTGGTAGTGGGGATGCGCGATCTCAATTCTGCGCGGCGTCGGCATGCCCGCAATGGCCGCCCTCTGTCGCGTTCTGTGGGGGTCGTATGGTGACTACTGATCGTCACTACCCGCGCCGCCGTTGAGCGCCAGCAACTCGCGGAGAACGTCGTCTTCCGAAATGCCCGCCGACCAACCGTACGCGGCAGCCACAGCGGCGTCAAGGGCTGCGTGCGCGTTGGCAAGCCACTGCGGGCGGTCGTTGTAGAGTTGCGTCAGTGTGCGTTTCTTAAGCGCCTTTGCCGCCTCCTCGTCGCGGGGAACGGGCCGCTTTGGATAGCCGGGAACCGGCTCGTCAACCCACTCGACCCACTCGGGCGGGTTGAGCCAGCGGTCGCGCAGATTCACGAGGCGCCGGGCGGCGTCCGCAATGGCAAGCGCACGCGGGTCGGAGGCGTAGCTGGCGGCGGGCACGTCCGGCGTCAGGCCGGGCGGGAACGGGAACGTCTCGAAGGTGGTAGTCGGCGTGTACCGGGGGTCGTTGCCCTTGCCGAGCCACGTTCCGAGCCGGAGCGACCAGACCTCGTGGAACCGGCTGTGCAGGATCCCGAACGTCGTGTCGTCGTCGCGGGCGATGGCGATCGTTGCCGAGTCGGGACAGACGCGATCATCGAGCCAGACGAACAGCCGGTGCTTGGCTACGCGAGGCGTCGCGATGTATCGCGACAGGCCGTCGAGCGCTGCCCACATTTTTGGCCGTGGCTCGACGTGCCTCCACCAATTCTTCCGATAGGCTTCTCGGCGGTTATTCTGGCGCATCGGGTAGACGTGCTCCCTCGTCCAACGAAATGGCATTTCATACAGCGCCGCCTCACCGACTGTAATCGTCCACCCAAAGTCAACGATCCACTTGCCTGCTGGCCGCCGGGTCAGGTCCATGCCGTTCACCCACGGCTTCAAAACGTCAGCGTTCGTCCGACCGTTAGGATTCGCTGGCAGGCGGAGCCACTCGCGCGCCAGGTCGCCGGCTATGTCGAAAGGGCCACCCTTCGTGTCGGCCATGAACGCCGCGCCTGCGTTCGCAGCAAGACGACGGACGTTTGTCAGGTCGACGCCGACACCATCGCGCCGCGCAGTCAAGTCTGTGTAAATCTCGTCGACCGCCACGCCGTCGAGTCGCGCGCCGGCCACGGACTCGTCGCCGGCACGCGAAAAGCAGACCAGCGACACCCGCACCGCCGCCCCGTCGATAACCCACGGCTCGTCGCTCCACGCCTCGAATATCGGCCGATTATCCGTCGCGGCCTGCAGAGCACGGCGGTTCGCGCCGCCTCGGATAGAGTTGGTCGCGACAAGCCCACCCCGGTTCGCCTTGCCGGATGCGATCTGCTGGCCTGCTTTATCGAACCAGTAGCAGACGAGGTCCGCTTCCGCTGGCACGCGGCCGGCATAAACTGTGAACATTCGCGATACGTAGTCCTCGCCCAAGTTGGCGATTAAGAGCTTGCCACCCAGAAACGGCGGGTTACCGATCACGACATCCGCCTCCGGCCAGTCCGGTTCGGTGTTGTCTAGAGTCAGGATTGCGTCGCGGCACTCGATGGTGTCGAGCGGTTTGAGGATCGGGTCTCGTACTTCCGAGAATCCGTTGCGCCGCATCCACTGGATCTCGCCGATCCAAATCGATACGCGGGCCAACTCCGCCGCGTACGGGTTGATCTCGATGCCCTTGACGTTGGCCGGGCCGATCTCCGGGAACGCGCGCTGGAAGCCGAGCGCCTCCGCCTCTACCTGCACCCGGTGCTCCAGGTCCTTGAGCGCCTGCAGGGCCAGATAGAGGAAATTGCCGGAACCGCAGGCCGGGTCGAGCACCGTGAACGCCCGCAGCCGGTCGAGGAACGTCCGGTACCGCTGCTCGGCTTGGTTACGGCGTCTCGTGCGAGTGGTGGGTGACTTGGCGGCATCCGCGCGTTCCAGCTCGGCGGCGATCTCGGCCTTCTCCACGGCCCAGTCGGCAAGCCACGGGCGGACCACCACCGGCTCGACGATCAGCATGATCTTGTCGCGGTCGGTGTAGTGCGCCCCAAGCTGGGCGCGCTTGCTGGGGTCCAGCCCGCGCTCAAAGAGCGTGCCGAGAATCGACGGGTCGATCTCGGACCAATCGAGTTGCGATGCCGCCAGTACAGTGTCGATGTCGGACTTCTCCAACGGCAACGCCGTGTCGTCGTCGAACAACCCGCCGTTGAACCACTCGACCGTCTCGAAGCCGACGCGTCCGCCGGAGGCCATGGCGCGGAAGAGTTCGCCGGCAAGGTCGGCGAACTGCGCCGGGGTGCGCCGCGCGTGCTCCAGCATTCGCGTGAACATGTGGTCGGGCAGCAGGCCCACGTCATCGGCGAACATGCAGAAGACGAGCCGGTTGACGAAATGCGCAACTGCCTGCGGGTCGTGTCCGCGCTCCCGGAGCGCCTGCGCGACCGTCGCGAAAGACTGCGCCGCCTTTTCGGTGAGCGCTTGCCGCGTCTCGCCCGGCCGCAGCCGCTCCGGGTCCGAGAACGCCCACTTGAGCTTGTCGCGTGTCGCGGCGTCAGCCAGGTCGTCCAGGTCGAACTCGTAGGTTCTGCTGACGCTGTTCGTCCAGTTGGTGCGGATGCGGAACCGCTCCATGTCGGAGACGATCAGCAGCGGCGGGTTCTCCAGCGCCAGCGAGTACCGACGGAGCTGGACAAAGGCCGCGTCGAGGTTCTTGTGTTTCCCCTTGTACTCCCAAGCGAAGTGATGGCGCTTCCAGACATCGGCCCAGCCGTCCCCGCCGGTTTCCTTGCGCGCCCCCCGCTCGAAGCAATACGTCTCGCCGGTCGGGTCGACGTCAGCGGGTTTGGGTTCGCCCAGCAACTCGCAGAGGTCGAGGAAATGTTGCTGCGATGCTGAGCGCTCCGTCAGCGTGGAGGCTTGCCACTTGTCGATAAATTCGTACGGTGTCATGCGCGCGCCCCGGACGCCGGCCCATTGCCCGCGATAAGCTCTCGGTAACGCAACCGCTTTCCGCCCATGTAGGTCTCATCGGCTTTCAACGGGCCGGAAAACGCGTTCTGCCGCTCGGTCAGCGCGACTTGAAGCCGGTGCGGTAGGATTAGCCGGGAGCCTTGCGGGACATGTCAAGTACTTCTGAACTTGAAGAATAACACAGTATATTGTCGAAAGTGAGTCAAGCACTTTTCGGCACTTTAATACATACTCCCCCTTGTAAAGGGGAGAGCCGGGGTCCAGCTTACCTGCACCTTTAGATGTGCCTCAGCGATGAGAGGGTAGGGGCACGACATGTCGTGCCCCTCCGTGTTACCAAGCACGTACGCGAAAGACATGTGAAAATAGGCCATGCCGGGGCAGTGGGCCTAGGACCTCAATACTGTAGATACAGTATTATCAATAGACTATACGACGAATTCCGGTCAGGCACGTGAGAGGGCGAATACAATGAGCAAGAAGAGGTTCGATGCGGAGGACATTGCGGCGGTGACGCGGGTGCTGGAATCCGGCGTGCTCAGCGCCGGGCCGGAGGCGGCAGCGTTAGAGGAAGAGTTCGCGGCGGCGCTGGGGGCTAATCATGCGATTTCCTGCAATGCGGCCATGGGCGGGCTGCACGCGGCGCTGCTGGCGGTGGGCGTCGGCGCCGGTGATGAGGTGGTGTGCGATCCGTTGGTGCTCTTTGGCGGTCTGGCCGTGCTTTACACGGGCGCTATGCCCGTGTTCGCCGACGTAGACGAGCATACCCACAACATGGACCCGGCTTCGCTCGCAGAGCGCATCACGCCGCGCACCAAAGCCATCATCGTAACCCATCACTGGGGCGAACCGGCGGACATGGACGGTATCCTGGCAGTAGCGGATGACCACAAGCTGCCCGTGGTGGAGGATTGCGCCCACGTCCTTTTCGGCGAGTGCCATGGGCGCTATGCGGGCACGCTCGGCTCTGTGGGCGTCTTCAGTTTCCAGTCGTCGAAGCACCTCAGCACCGGCGACGGCGGCATTGCGGTCACGAACGATGCGTATCTTGCCGAGCAAGTGCGCGCCATCGTCACGTTTGGCGCCGCGCCGACGCGGCTGGCCCACAATTTCCGCATGACCGAAATGACCGCCGCCGTCGCGCGGGTGCAGTTGCGCCGCGCCCCTCTTTATGTTGGCCAGGACCGCGCGAGCGCCCAGCTCTACGCGGCAGCGGTGGAGGGCTGTGCGTGGCTGCGTCCCCAGCAGGCGAGCCCGGACAGCATTCATTCCTACCATCTTTGGGTGGCGGCTTTCGCGCCGCAGTCCGGCGGCCCAACGCTGGCGGAGTTCAAGGCGGCGTGCGCCGCGGAGGAAGCCGCCTTCAGCTTCGGCTACGTCGGCGTGCCAGCGTACCTCCATCCCGTCTTCAGTTTGGGCGGCTCGTTCGGCGTGAGCCGCGCGCCGCAGTCGCAGCCGCTCCCGTATCGGCGAGGTTGGTGCCCGGTGGCGGAATCCTTGATGCCGCGCCTGATGATCACCGGCGTTAGCGCTCGTGACGGGGACTTTCACCGCCGCAACGCCGCCGCGCTGCAGAGGGCGGTGCAAGGGCTCTCTTAGGCGAGCCCTGCCTCACGTGCACCGAGGCAGCTTTTACCAGACATGTCATTCCGAGCGCAGCGAGGAATGTAGAGGCTGAGTTCCTCAATTCTGCATTGTTGCTATTCTCGGTGATGAATGCTTGTCAATAGTGCGGGGGATTGTCCTTTGCTGGGACAAATTCAAGCCACATAGGAGAAGATGGATTCCCGCTTTCGCGGGAATGACGGACAATTGGCGGGAGTAACGGACAACTGGCGAGAGTAACGGACAACTGGCGGGAGTAACGGACAATTCGCGGGAATGACCGACAATTGGCGGGAGTAACGGACAACTGGCGGGAGTAACGGACAATTCGCGGGAATGACGGATAACTGGCGGGAGTAACTGACAACTGGCAGGAGTAACGGACAATTCGCGGGAATGACCGACAATCGGCGGGAGTAACGGACAACTGGCGAGAATGACGGACAATTGGCGACATTCCTGGGGTCGCTGCAAGCGGCACATGATGGAGCCGAACGGATATACTAAAGACGGGCCGTTTGCAGGACAGACTGGCGAGTCTTGATTGGTTAATTGTCTGTTGCCCACGGGCAGCGACATGGGGCAAATGCCATCAATGTGTTCCGGCACGTCCTGCGGAGGGGAGTGGCCATCTGCGCGTTCTTGAGCGCGCTATGCGTGTGTGAAGCACAACGGAAAGGAACGGTGCGCAATGCCTACGTACATGTCACAGTTTTCCTATGCGACGGAAACGTGGAAGCAACTGGCCGAGAATCCAGAAGACCGGAGGGACGCCATCGAGCCGCTGCTGGAGAGTCTCGGCGGCCGGCTGATCGCAGTGTACTACGCCTTTGGCGACTACGACGGGGTTGTGATCTTTGAGGCCCCGGATGGCGCCACCGCCGCGGCTGCCGTCATTGCCGCCATTACGCCGGGGCACGTCAAGACCGTCAAGACCACGCCGCTGCTCACGGTAGATGAAATGCAAGCCGCCCTGGATAAGACCAAGATAGTAGCCGAAAGAACATCGTACGACCGGCCGGGCGGATCGGGCTAGCCGCCGGACAACGAGACGTTGCGGTATAAGTGCTAAGGGTCTTGCCCGGATAGTGTTTGCTCTTGGTGCCAAGAGGCGGGGGACAAGCCCCCGCGCTACAGCTTGTTGACGAGGACTGCTCTTGCATCGGGGATGAGCATATTAGCAGAGTCCAAGCGCTTAGTGGGGCAATTAAGCAAAAGAGGAATAGGCATGTTGGACATACCGCGAATTCGCGAGGACTTTCCGGCGCTGCAAAACGGCATCTATCTGCAAACGGCGGGGATCGGGCCTAATTCTCGACCTGTGCTGGAAGAAGTGATGGACCGGTGGCAGTTCTTCTACGAGAACGGCCCGTGGCTGCAAAGCCGCCGCGACGAGAGGTTCTTGCACAAACAGCGCACGCGCGAGGCGCTGGCGCGGTTCTTCAACGTGCCTGCCGAAACGATTGCGATGGTGAACAACGTCTCCAACAGCATGAGTTTGGTGGTCTCCGGCCTGCCGCTGGCGCCGGGTGACGAGATCATTACCAGCAACGAGGAAGACGATGCGCTCTGGCTACCGCTCTATAACATCGGCCGGAAACAGCACGGGGCGGTGATCCACCATATGCGGGTGGGCGCGACGCCGGCGGAAAATCTCGCCAATTTCGAGGCGCTGCTCTCGCCGCGCACCAAGCTCGTCGCCCTGAGCCACGTGGTGCAGGACCGCGGCACGGAGTTGCCCGTGGCGGAGATGTGCCGCCTGGCGCACGACCGGGGCGCGTACGTCTACATTGACGGCGGCCAGGCCGTCGGCCAACTCAAGGTGGATATCGCCGCCATCGACCCTGACTTCTACGCCGTGCTCGGCTACAAGTGGATGCTCGGCCCCTACGGGAGCGGCTGCTTCTACGTGGCCGAACGCATGCGTGACCTGCTGCAGATGTCCTGGACCGGCAGTCACGTGGCCAAGCACATAGACTTCGCGACCGGCGAGGTTGACTGGCAGCCCTATCCCCGGCGGCTGGAAATGGGTTCGGTGAACTTTCCCACCATGGCGGGGCTGGGCACTGCCGTAGAGTACCTGGAAGGGCACGGCATCAGCGTAATCGAAGAACGGACCAAGCACCTGTCGCGCTGGCTGCGTAGCGAATTGCTCAAACATCCCAAAGTAATCTGCTACGACCCGGAGCACCCGGCTGCCTATACGGGCATCGTGGCCTACGGTGTTGAAGGGGTCACGGGCGACGACCTGGCCGCCTATCTGCATCGGCACAAAGTCTGGTGCCGCGCGCTCATGCACGACGGCATGCAAGGCGTGCGCCTCTGCACCGCCTTCATCAATAGCGAAGAAGAAATCGAACGCGCCATCGATATCATGGCGGCTATGCCGCGCTGAGCAGGGCAGTTCATGCGCCGGCAGGCGGGGGCGTTCAGTTCTCCCTTACGGTGTGATTCTCTTCTCCCGTTGGAGTTTGTTGCCTAGACCTCACTGAAGCGGATTTGTCCCCTCTCCCACCGGGGAACACTACCTGACCCTCGCCAAAGCGCTATTGTCCCCTCTCCCGGCGGAGACCTTTGCATAACCCTTGCCGAGGCGAGAAAGTCCCCTCTCCCGGCGGGAGAGGGTTAGGGTGAGGGGGAATCCCCGCAATCTGGGCCGTTTTTTCCGATTTTGCACACTTTCGTATAGGTCTTAGAGGTAGATAAGGACAGTACAAACAGTTATCCCCTCACCCCGGCCCTCTCCCGGCGGGAGAGGGAGTATTTCTTGCGCCGCTGGCTGAGGTTACGCAAAGGTCTCCGGCGGGAGAGGGCTAGGGTGAGGGGGAAGACCTGCCGTTGTTAGACTGGTGCAATAAAGGCGGTCGCAATGAGCTTCTTGCCACTGGTAGGCGCAGGTTTGAAACCTGCGCTACGAAAGCAATTGGCGCTGAACGTTTCCAACTTTGTCCCCCAGAGTTTGCTCCGGCACAGGGCGTTCGGATAGATAATTTCTCTTCCAAGCGGGGAAAAGCCCCCGCGCTACGGTCTGTCTTTGATTATCGTATTTTTCGCGTACCCACCTCGCCACGACGAGTCTGTAGGGGCGGTTCGCGAACCGCCCCTACGTCTTTTCCGGCCAGATGCGCACCGTGCCGTAGAGTCCGTCGTACCCGGGTTCGACCGCCACGTCGCCAACCCGCATGCGTCCAATGCCATCGGCAATCCGGTCGCCGGCCGTGTCCTCGATTGCCTCTAGAGGCGCATCCAGCAGGACCGCGAATTCTGAGCCAAGCGCGTCAGTGAGTTCTGTGTACACACCAGCAACCGTCTTGGTGCGCTCGCCGACGCCCAGGGCTTCCGCCAAGACTTGCATGAGCGGGACCACGTGCTTGAAGCGCGGGCGTCCGCCCGTCCCATGCAAGAAGCCCTGATCATCTGCTGATAGAGAAGATTCCGGCCGGGTCGCCAGCGCTTCCACGCGCTCCAGCACGCCCACCGTGAGCGCGCGGCTGCAGACGGGACACGTGGTACCCAGTTTCTTGGTGTCCGCCGGCAGATAACGCACGTTGCAGGCGCGGTGGCCGGTGGCGTGGTACTTGCCTTCCTCGGGATAGTATTCCAAGGTGTAGGCGATCCGTTCCTCCCTAAGCGCTGTGGCAAGTCCGTCAAAGGTCAACGGTCCCTGAAAGGCGGTTGCTTCGCGTCCGAGGTTGCGGGGCGAATGGGCATCGGAAAACGAGACGATGCTACGGCCGTCAGCATCCGGCACCCGCCAATTCATGGCAGGATCGCTGGAGAGACCCGTTTCAAGCGCCGGGATCGCTGCTGCGAGCTCACCAAAGCACTCTTCCAGCGATTCGAAACCGGACTTGGAGCCAAAGAGCGCGTACCAAGGCGTCCAGGCGTGGGCCGGGATGATGATACTGCGGGGTTCGATCTCAAGGATCGCGGCGGTCAGTTCGCGTGCATGCAGGGAGATGAGCGGCCGGCCGTCTCCGGCCAATTTTGCGCCGGCACGTTCCAAGAACCGGCATATTTTTTCCACCGCAGTGAAGCTCGGCACGTACACGAGCAGGTGCAGGCGGCGGCCTTTGCCCGCATGTTTGAATACGCAGGAGAGTTCGGCGCCGAGGATGAAGTGGGTGTCCGCGTAGGTAAAAAAATCGCCTGCAGCGGGTTGCAGCGTAGCCTGCAGATGGGCGCGCCAGAGCGGATGCGTGAAGTCGGCAGTAGCAAGAAGCTGAATGCCTTTGCGCCGCGCCCATTGAGCTAGCGCGGGAACGGTGATGTCTTTCGCGGTTCCTATGGCAAACGAAGAGTGCAGATGCAGGTCGGCCCGGTAGCTTGCTTGCATGGCCCCTGTGCCTCGGCTGCTACTCCTGCGGAATTTCCTGCGCCGCAAGCTCGGCACGGATGAACAGAAGAGCTTGCAGACAGGCGAGTTCCGGCGTTTCCGACACCACGTCGGCGATGCGCCGGCTCACCTCGTCAAAGCAGATGCAGGCAAAGTCGCCCTGATAGCAGTCCAACACGGTGTGCGACGAGACAGCGGTCAGCAGTGCAAGCAGTTGGTCGAGGCGCGGCAGCCAGCAAACCGCGCGGTCGGCGGTAAGTTCGCTGCCATGTGCCGCCCGTTCTTCACTCAGAAGACACACGTCATCAGCCTGAAGTACCCAATCTCCGACGGCTGGCGTCCACAATGCGGACAAGTCTCTCCGCGCGGCGCGGCAACGCTGCAGGTAGGCCGGCGCGAAGGGCGGTAGCGGGGTTGAATCGGCAGCGGGCGTCAAGGGTCTGCGCCTCTCAGTGAGATACAATTCCGGCTGTTCGGTGCGCTGTCTACGCAGCGCTACCCAGTGTATCATGGGACATAGACTGCAGTTGTTGCGGCGTTGCGCTCTGTGTTCGATGAAGTGCGGTCGCTATATTGCGCGCACGGTATACGTGCTTCCACGATACGCACACCGTCAGGACTCTCTAAGACCGGGAAAACTGCAACAACCTAAGGGGAATCAAGTCTATGTTGAAATTTGGGCACTCGGCAATGAAGCTCGGTGTAGGATTGCTGCTGGTCGTACTGGTCGGCTTACTGGCAAGCGCGTGTGGTGACGATGAGCCGGAGCCTGTGCCCGCTGCCGCGCCTGTGATTGCCACGGCCGTGCCAACCCAGATTCCACCCACAGTGGCCCCGGCGGCCACGGCCACGAGCGTTCCCACTCCGACGACCGCGCCCGCCGTCAGCACGCCGCAACCCCCAGCCGAGGGCGCGTACGGCCTCGAGGAAGTCGGCACGGGCTTTAGTCGTCCGCTCTACCTCACGTACGTACCCGACGACACCAGCGGACGCCTTTTCATCGTGGAGCAGAATGGCAGGATTGCCATTCTCAGAGACGGTCGGCGGCAGGAGCCAGTCTTCCTCGATATTCGGTCGCGCGTCGGCTCCAGCGCCAACGAGCAGGGGCTCTTGAGCATGGCGTTCGACCCCGACTATGCAGCTAATGGCATCTTCTTTGTGTACTACACAGACAATGGCGGTGAGACCGTCGTGGCCCGTTACCGCGTCTCGGCAGACAACCCCGACGCGGCTGCCGTTGACAGCGAAGAGATACTCCTGCGCGTCGGTCAGCCCTATGGGAATCACAATGGCGGCTTGATCAAATTCGGCCCCGACGGCAACCTCTATGTCGGCCTCGGCGACGGCGGCTCGGGCGGCGATCCGCACGACCACGGACAGAATCTGAGCACGCTGCTAGGCACGATGTTGCGCATAGACGTGCGCACAGGAGGGCCGTACGTAGTGCCGGCGGACAACCCGTTCGTTGGACGTGAGGGGGTGCGGCCGGAGATCTGGAACTGGGGCCAGCGCAATCCCTGGCGCTTTTCGTTCGACCGTGTTACCGGCGACCTCTTTATCGCCGACGTTGGTCAAAACAAGCTGGAAGAGGTGAGTTTCCAGCCGGCATCCAGTCCGGGCGGCGAGAATTACGGCTGGAATCGGTTCGAGGGCACTCAGCCCTTTGGCAACCGCAGCACGGAGGGCATGGTCCGCAGGGAGCTGGTCTTTCCGATTGCGGAATACGGCCGCGACGAGGGTTGCTCGGTGACGGGCGGCTACGTCTACCGCGGCGGGCAACTGCCGGATCTCGTGGGCAATTACATCTTTGGCGACTATTGCACCGGCATCGTTTGGACTCTGACTCCGCAGGCCGACGGCGCCTGGCTCCGCACCGTGCTCCTCAGGGCTCCGCCGGAGATCACCTCCTTCGGCGAGGACGCCGACGGTGAGGTGTACGTGATCTTCCGCTCAGGCACGATTGCCCGGATAGCGAAGGCGTAAGGCAAGGGATTCGTGTCTGCCTGAGCAGAGTAGATTGCCCTGCCCCGGCAAGGAAAATGGCAACAGAACCGGGCGGTCCTTTGGGCTGGTAGGGGCACGACATGTCGTGCCCCTACAGTAATTCTCTCTCTATTCACCGCTTGTCTCTCAATATCGCCGGTGAGTACAATGCAGCCAATAGACTTTCCAAGACGCTTCATGTGCAATGCCTCTGGAGGCTCCTGTAATGGATAGAGATACCTTTCGCAATCCTGGTGTCGAGTATCGCGCCGTGCCGTTCTGGTCGTGGAACGACTGGCTGGAAGACGGCGAGTTGGTGCGGCAGATCGATGAGATTGAGAAGGCCGGCTGGGGCGGCTTCTTCATGCACTCGCGGCTGGGGCTCAAGACGCCCTACATGACGCCCGAGTGGATGGACCGCATTCGCACGTGCGTCGAGGAGGCGCGGCGGCGCGGCATGCACGCCTGGCTCTACGATGAAGACAAGTGGCCCAGCGGCTTCGCCGGCGGCATGACGGCGCTCAAGAGCCCTGACTTTCGCATGCGGGTGCTCGCCTGCCGGGTGTTCAATCGGTACGACACCTATCCTGAGAGCGTCGCGGTATTTGCAGGTCATCTCAATGACCACGTGCTCACCGACGTGCGAACGGTGGAGGGGCAGCAAGACGACGCCCGCCTCACCTACCTGCAGTTTCACGAATGGATCGCGCCGCTGGGCAGCGAATGGTTCAACGGCGCCGCTTACAGCGACCAGCTAAGTGTGGAAGGCGTGCAGGAATTCATTGCAAACACGTATGCCGCCTATCACGAGGTCGTGGGCGACGACTTTGGCACGGTGGTACCCGGCATGTTCACCGACGAGCCGAATTTCTGTTCCTTCCACCAAGAGTACCCTGAGATTTCCGTGCCATGGACGAAAGGGTTTGCGCAGATTTTCGAGGAGAAGCTCGGGTATGACTTGATTCCGCACCTGCCGTCGCTCTTCTACGATACAGGCGACTTCCGCAAAGTGCGCTACCACTATTGGCGCGCCATCACCGAGCAGTTCGTCGAGGCGTACTCAAAACAGCTCTACGAGTGGTGCGACGCGCACAACCTGAAGCTCACCGGACACTACCTCTACGAGGATTCCTTGCAGCAGCAAATTCCGGTGTCCGGCGCGGTGATGCCGCACTACGAATATATGCACTACCCGGGCATCGACCACCTGCGCCGCAACATCGCCGATCTCGTGACGCCCAAGCAGTTGGATAGCGTGGTCTGCCAGCTTGGCAAGGAGCGGGCCCTCTCCGAGACCTACGGCTGCTCCGGCCAGAACCTCTCGTTTGAAGGGCGCAAGTGGATTGGCGACTGGCAATGCGTGCTGGGGATTAACTTCCTCAATCCGCATCTCTCGTCGTATACGCTCCGGGGCGCGCGCAAGCGCGACTATCCGCCGGATATCTTCTACCAACAACCGTGGTGGCCGCATAACGCCCTGATCGACGACTACTACGCCCGGCTCTCTTATGCGCTCAGCCAGGGCGAGCGGGTGGTGGACCTCCTTGTCGTGCATCCCATTGGCAGCGCGTGGTCTGTTTTCCGCCCGCAAAATCCCCAAGCAGCGCGAACAATAAACGATCCGTGGGTCGCGCTTTCAACGCGGCTCTTGGAGGAGCACTTCGACTACCACTTTGGCGATGAGTCGCTCATGGCGCGGCACGCCCGCGTGGAAGACGATTGCTTGGTCGTCGGCCGGATGCGGTACCGGGTTGTCATCGTGCCGCCGAGCATCACGCTGGCAAGCTCCACGGTGGCGTTGCTCCAGGCGTTCAGGGCCGCAGGCGGGGTTGTGTTCTTCTGCGATGAAACGCCGACTTTGGTGGATGGCGAGCCGGATGACTCGGTGGCGGCATTGATTGCCGCGTGTGACACGCTGCCGCTGGGAGACGAATCTCTCGCAGCGACACTGGAACCACACCTGACGCGGCCGGTACGTATTACCAATGGGGACGGCAGCGAAGTGCCGCACGTGTGGTATAACCTGCGGCGCAACGGCGTTGCACAAACCCTCTTCTTGGCAAACACGAGCCAAGCTGAAGGCGGCGACTTTACCGTGCACCTGCCTGAAGCGGGCAACTGGCAGCTTTGGGATGCGGCCTCCGGCGAAATACAACCGCTTCCCGCGCAAGATCACGCGGCCAATGGCGCCGTCACACTGCCGTTTGCCCCGGTTGGCTCGTACCTGCTCGTCAGTGATCCCAACGGCCAAGCCGGCGAGGCGGCGTCCGTGCCAGACTATACCGGCTCAGTGGATGCGGGCGACACTTGGAACATGGAATTGCTGGACCCCAACGCGCTCACGCTCGACTACTGCGCCTATCGCATTGCCGACGGCGCGTGGCACGACCCGGTGCCCCACCTGAAGGCCCTGGAAATCCTACGGCGCGCCGGCACCCTGGAACACTTTCGGATAACCGGAACGGGCGTACCGTTTGCCGTGCAGTACACCTTTGAGTCCAGCCTCGCGGCGGGACACGATCTTACGCTGGTGCTGGAGCGTCCGGATGAGTTTCGTATCGCGGTGAACGGCACGGCGGTCGCGCATGATGCCGGCGACGGATACTGGCTCGATACCACCTTTAGGCGCATTCCCATCGGCGCCCTCGCCCGGCCGGGCACGAACACGATTACGCTGGAGAGTGTGTCAAGTCTCGATATGGAGATCGAAGCCTGCTACGTGATCGGCGACTTCGGGGCGGAGCAAACGGACGCTGGGTTTAGCCTCGTCGCGGCGCCGACGCAGGCGCAGTCTGGCGATCTAACGCATCAGGGGCTACCATTCTATGCCGGCCGCGTGCGGCTCAGCCAGCAGGTGCAGGTCACCCGCAAGGCGGGCGCCGCTTCGCTCGTGCTCGACGGGCTCGACGCTACCGTGACGATCGCGCGCGTGAACGGCCAGGAAGCCGGCGCCATCGTCTGGCGGCCCCACGAGCTGGACATTTCATCCCATTTGGTCGAAGGAGAGAATACGCTGGAACTTGAGCTGGTAGGTACGCTCCACAATCTGCTCGGCCCCCACCACCACCGCGACGGCGAAATCCTTGCGGTCTCGCCGGCCACGTTTTCCGATTGGCTCAACTGGACCGACGACTATACCTTCGTCCGCTTCGGCGTGGAGCGAGCAAGCATCCGGTTGGAGTAGAATGGAGTGGAAAATACTTCAAAACTCGCGATGCTTACGACATTCTTGATTGGAAGACTCTAGTCGTAAAAACCATTAGCGGGAGACGGATCTGGTAGCAAGGCCTGGTGATATGAGCAGCCTAATCCTTACGCATTCGAATGCGCCCCGGCATCATCTAAGCCGAATTCCCCGTGAATGGATTAACAGAGTCCATCAAGCAGATTGCCTAGACTTCATGAATAGGCTGCCGCCTGAGTCTGTAGATTTGTTTGTCACCTCACCTCCTTACAATCTGCGAAACAGTACTGGTAACGGTATGAAAGATGGACGGGGCGGAAAGTGGGAAAAGGCTGCTCTCGTCGATGGCTATGACGGCCATGATGATGCCATGCCCCATAAAGAATATGTTTCATGGCAACGTGATTGTCTCGCAGCTATGATGCGACTCTTGAAATCGGATGGAGCTATTTTCTACAACCATAAGTGGCGGGTGCAGGGCGGTTTACTTCAAGACAGAAGTGACATTCTTGAGGGCTTCCCGGTGAGACAAATCATCATCTGGCAGCGCGATGGTGGCATCAACTTTAATCCTGGGTACTTTCTTCCCACCTATGAGGTCGTGTATCTCATTTGTAAGCCAGAATTTCGATTGGCGCCCAAAGCAAATGCTCAAGGTGACGTCTGGCGAATCCCGCAAGAGACCGAAAACCCTCACCCTGCTCCATTTCCGGTCGAACTAGCTCAAAGATGCATTGCCTCAACGAAGGCCGAACTGGTGTGCGATCCCTTCATGGGTTCAGGACAAACGGCGATTGCCGCGCAAGCTCTAGGGAGGGACTGGATTGGAATGGAGATATCTCGGAGATACTGCGAGCTTGCAATTGAGCGCATCAGAACTACTAGCCATTTGTACAGGAAACTGTGATGACAGCGCAACGACTCCTTGAAATGCCGGCTCCGCAGACCAAGCGGGAGTTATTTGATCGCATTCGGGACATCATTGCATTGGATTGGCTGAAGATGCCGCCTGCAGCCCGCTATAACGGGACTGGCGGTGCAGGAAACTATCTCGAAGACCTGCTCGGCCTAAAGACTGGAAATCAGGATATTGCCGACATACTTGGCTGGGAAGTCAAGTTCTATACCCCGAAGACTTCCTACATCACTCTATTCCACAAAGAACCAACACCCAAAGGCGTCATGCGATACATGGTGAGCAAATATGGCTGGGAAGACAAACAGGGCCGACTAAGTTTTCGCCATACTATTGCTGGTCGTTCAGATCGCTTTGTCGTGTCAGACGACGCAGGTAATGTGGTAGTGAGACCATTGAAGGGCAATGGGCCAGTACCCACATGGACTCATGACACGCTGTTAAACGTTGCAGGCCACAAGCTTCGCCGTCTATTGCTAGTCTATGGTGAAAGGGCGAAACAGGAAGTCCGCTTTACCCTGGCAGACTGCTTTGAAGACCTACATCTAACTCTGTTTGTAATTGAGATGACGACTGGCACCGTCGCCGTGGACTTCGATGTGAGAGAAGCGAAACCTGGAAGCAAAGGCCTGCGTAATCACGGTACTAAGTTTCGTGTAGCTCCCGACAATGTGTGTCGCTTATACCTCAAGAAGGAGCGACTAGCATAGAAGCGTCGGCTAGAGTCCGCAGCCACTCTATCGCGACCAAATGCCGTAGAATATATCGCGATTCATTTGTGTTTGCGCCTGAAAAAGTCGGAATGAAAGACTCGCCAAGCTCCAGCACGTCTAAGCTCTTTGTGGAGAATCCTTGGAAGATGCGTGGGATGGTTTCTTGACCGGAATCTTCGCCGCGGCCTTGACTGCGGCACGGCCCCTCTTGCTGCGCATAAGTTCGTTTACGTCGACGTACCGCGCACCCTTTTCCGTTACGTATATTTTGGGGCGCTCGGGTTCTTGATTCTTAGATTTCTGTGACGAACCCATTTCTCCCCCTTGTCTATGTGTGCCACACACTCTCAAGTCCAATGTACCAAAGTATAGGAATTGGCATTAGCGCCTCATTTTGCATCACTTAGTTCAGAGATAGCAGCAAACAACCCTGTGTCCACAACCCAGCAAACGACGAATCCCGGCTCTCACCATCGGCCTGACCGGCTGACCATCTGGGCGTTCTACGTTGGCACGTTCCTCTACTGGGGCGCGCTCTATGTGTACTCACCGATTCTGTCAGTCTATGCGGAATCGTTGGGGGCGACGTTCACGCTCATCGGGATTGTGGTGGGCGCGTACGGCCTGGTGCAGATGGTGCTCAGAATACCGCTGGGCATACTATCCGACCGCTGGGGCAGGCGTTTGCCGTTCCTCTACGCCGGGCACTTCTTCAACATCGTTGGCTGCCTGGGACTGGCGCTCGCGCCCACCGCGACGTATCTGGCGGTATTTCGGGGCGTGTTGGGCATCAGCGCCGCCACGTGGGTAGCTTTTACGGTGCTTTACGCCAGCTACTTTCCCTCCGACGAAGCGCCCAAGGCCATGGGCATCATGTCGGCTATCAACGGCCTCTCGCTCATCGTGGTCAACCTTGCCGGCGGCCAGATTGCCGAATCGTGGGGCATGGTGGCCACGTTCTATGCGGGCGCCGGCCTGGCCGTGATCGGCTTGGTTTCAACGGTGCCGATCAAGGAACAGCGCGTCACACGCAAGCCGCCAACACTCCGGCAGATCTGGCGGGTGATGACCCATCCGGCGCTCATCATCGTCGCTTCGGTCACGGCGCTCAACCATTACGCCTTCTGGGCAACCACCTTCAGTTTCGTGCCGGTCTACGCCGACGACCTGGGCGCGAGCAAGTTTACCTTAGGCATCATCGGTGTGGTATCGCTGGTGCCGTATACGCTGGCTTCACTGGTCAATCACCGCTTCGCGCAGCGCCTCGGCGACAATTGGGCGGTCTTTGCCGGCATGATGATCATGGCTGCCACTACGTTCGTGGTGCCGCTCATACATGATGTGCCGCTCCTCGCCGTATCCCAGGGCATAAACGGGCTCGGCCGCGGGATCGTCTATCCCTTGCTCATGGGGCTCAGCATTCGGGAAATCTCCGGCGAGGACCGCGCCACCGCCATGGGCGTGTTTCAGGCTGTCTACGCCATCGGCATGTTCATCGGCCCCATGACTGCGGGCGTGGTTGCCGACCTCCTCGGTCTCGGCGGCGCGTTCATTTTGTCCGGCGGTGTGTCGGTTTTCGCGGCGCTCGTCGCGCTCGTGCTCATCAAGCAGAGGCCGTCGCAGCAGGCAGCAACATAGCTTGTGCAAGTCACCTGCCGCGAGAAGACTAGCGGTCTTGGCAATCCTTCGCGCAGTGTCAACACGGGCATAACAGTGTAGCATAAGCGGGGTATATGCGATTAGCACACATAGGAATATTGACATTCAGGTGCAATTGTAGGCAAAGCAAAGGAGAAGACCCATGCGCATCGGTGTACGCGCTAACCGGCAGTCGCTGGCGAACGGGGGCGATGACCACCTCCGTTTCCTGCAGCAAATCGGTGTGGACTGCATTGACATCGAGCTTGGGATGGTGCCGGGCTACGATGAGACCGGCTGTTTTACGCGCGCGGCCTTGCACGACCTAGTAGCGCGCTTTGCGGCGGCGGATCTGAAGATCGAGCGTGCCAACGCCACCAATTCTCACCACCTCGATGCCCTTATCGGCGGTCCCAACGCGGCGGAACAGCGCGATCACCTTTGCACCATGGCGAAATTGCTGGGAGAGGTGGACATTCCGGTGCTTGGCGTCCAGTGTTTCCAAGCTGCAAACGCCAGTAGCGGCACCGGAACCGGGCGTTCACACCCGGAGGGGCGCGGCGGTTATCGTTACTATCATTTCGACCTCGCAGCGGAAGAAGCAGCACAGGATGCGCCGCAGTTTACGGTTACCGCCGACCAGCTCTGGGAGAATCTCTTACTCACCTACAAGCAGGTGATTCCTGTGGCGGAGAGGGCGAACATCAACGTCGCCATGCACGGCAACGACCCGCCGCTGTATGAACTCTACGGGAATCCGCAAATTCTTTGCCGATTTGCCGATTTCGACCGCCTTTTCACTGAGGTGCCCAGCCCGAAGAACACCATGACGTTCTGCGTGGGCACGCGCTACGAGTCGGGCGAGGACATTTTCCAGGGCATTCGCCGCTTTGGCGGGCAGGGCAAGATCGTCCACGTGCACTTTCGCAACGTGCGGGGCACGCTGCCCGCGAACGGCGGCTACAGCGAGGTCTTCTTGGACGAGGGCGATCTGCACATGCGGGAAGTCGTGGAGGCGCTGCATGGGGTAAACTACCAAGGTGCCATCGACTTCGACCACGTGATGCAGTTAACCGGCGATACCGCTAACGGACATCAATATGTCGCCTATTCGGTGGGTTACGTGCGGGCGCTGCTGCAGGGGCTGGCGCATTAGCGGTTTTGGGTTTGTCGCCGAAATCTAAGCATACAATTGCGACCTAGTTGCGCAGAGAAGATGGATTCCCGCTTTCGCGGGAATGACGGAAAAGACTGCGCTAAACTGCTTGAAGTGTTTCTGGTGAACAGGGCTGAATTCTACATCAATACCGAGAAGCTGAACTGCTAGCCTATCGTGAATTGAACGGACATGCAAGAGACATGTCCATACGAGCAACATTTAAGGAGCACGTAGACAATGCAGAAGAATCGGGCGCTGGCCAAGATCCGCGCCGGGGGCGTCACCGCAGGACCGGCGATGGGCATAGATTCACCGGATTTGGCGGAGCAGGTCGCCCACGTCGGTTTCGACTTCGTGAGCTTCGATTGGCAACACGGGCAGTGGACCGAACTGTCCCTCAACAACGCGCTGGCGCGGTTTTTGCATACCGATACCGTGCCGATTGTGCGCGTAAAAGGCCACGAGCCGGGCACCATCAACCGCGTGCTCGATATGGGCGCCATGGGCGTGATTGTTCCTATGGTGGAAAACGCCGAACAGGCCGCCGCCGCGGCGAGCCCGGCGCGCTTCCCGCCGGATGGCAACCGTTCGGGCGGCGGCATGCGGCTTGGCCTCATTGGAGGCGGCACGGCGCAAGACTACTATGCCCGCGCCAACGACGAGGTCATGGTTATCGTCATGGTCGAGAGTGAAGCGGCGATTGCCAACGTGGAGAGCATCATGCAGGCGGACGGCGTGGACGTGGTGCTTATCGGCCCCGGCGACTTGATGATCAACGTAAAGGCGCACGGCCACGACGAAGCGCATCATGAGACGCTGGTGCAGCAGGTCGCCGCGGCCGGCAAGCGCACCGGCACGGCGGCGGGCTACGTCTGCCAGAGTTACGAGCAAGCCCAGCAGCGCGTCGCCGAGGGCTTTCGCTTCCTCTGGTTCGGCAACGATTCTGTTTTTGTGAGTACCGGCATGCAAAATCTCCGGCAGGAAATTGAAACACTGGAATAGGCGGCGTTATTCTCGGAGCAGATGTATATTCGTAAGCAAAGCAGAGCGAGGAGTGCCATGAGCAGTGATTTGCGGGCGGGCGTCTTGGGCGTAGGGCGGGGGCTGAGCTATGTCCGCGTGCTCCAGGCCATGGACGGCGTGAACGTGACGGCCGTGGCGGATATGAACGCCGAACGGGTGCGAACTGTATGCGACGAGCACAATGTGCCCCAAGGCTTCGCAACGCTTGAGGAGATGTTGGCAGAAGACTTAGACCTTGTGGTGGTAGCAACACCGATAGCCCAGCATGTCGAGCATTCAATACAGGTGCTCGAGGCGGGGGTGAACGTAATCTCCGAGATTCCCGTGCTCGCCACGCGGGAGGAGGCAGATCAATTGATCGCCGCTGTGGAAAAGAGCGATGCTCTATACATGAGCGGCGAGAACTGCAATTACTGGGCGTACGTACACTCTCTCAGGCGCCTCAACGAGCGGGGAGACTTCGGACAGATTTTTGCCGCGGAAGCGGAGTATATTCACGCTATCCCCGGTCTGCGGCGCGACAAGCACGGCAATCCCACGTGGCGGGCGTCGATGCTGCCAATCACATATCTCACGCACAGCCTCGGCCCAGTCATGTGGGTCACCCGCCAGTATCCGGTGGAGGTGGTCTGCCTGGGTACAAAGGAGCACTTCGAACCGGGCCTCACCGACATTCAAATGGCCGTCTTCCGCATGACTGATGACAGCGTCGTGCGCATTTCGTGTTCATTCGCCAACTGCCATTGGGGCAACCACCGTCAGGTCTTCATGGGTACCAAGGCGACGTTCGATTCCGGCTGGATCGGCAAGGATGAGCCGAAGTTCCGCTACGCGGGAGGCGACTTCACCATACCCGACAGCCTGCCCTTGGGCACGAACTTTCCCGATGCGCCGGAAACCGCTGCTTTGGGCGGTCACGGCACCGCTGAATGGTACATGCTGGAGGACTTCTTCACGGCGATCCGTACCGGCGGGCCGGTGCCCATCGACGTCTACGAAGGCATCATGTACAGCCTGCCGGGTATCTGTGCGGCAGAATCAGCCGCCAACGGCGGCCGGCCGGTGGCTATTCCGCAGTACCAATTGCAGCGCAAGGCGTAGCGACGAGCGAAAAGGTATTTGTCGCCCTCACCCCCGTATCACGTACGGGGCAGGCTCTAACCCTCTCCCCCGGGAGAGGGAATCCATTCATTTCTGGGGGCAAAGCAAAGCGAGGAGTATTATGAGCAGCGAATTGCGTGCGGGCGTATTTGGAGTGCGACGCGGGCGGAGTTTTGTGCGCGTCTTGCAGGCCATGGACGGCGTGAGCGTTACGGCGATCGCGGATATGAATGCCGAACGGCGGCAAGCGGTCTGTGCAGAGCACAGTGTGCCCCACGGCTATGCGTCGCTGGAGGAGATGCTCGAAGAGGACTTGGACCTCGTGGTGGTGGCGACGCCGGCGCCCCAGCACGCGGAGCACTCTATACAGGTGCTCGAGGCGGGCGTGAACGTAATCTCCGAGATTCCTAATCTCGCCACGCGGGAAGAGGCCGACCAACTCGTGGCCGCGGCGGAAAAAAGTAACGCCCTCTATATGTGCGGCGAAAACTGCAGCTATTGGGCCTATGTGCACTCCCTCAAGCACCTCAACCAGCGGGGTGACATGGGACAGATCTTCGCCGCGGAAGCCGAGTACATTCACAACATTCCCAGCCTGCGGCGCGACGAGCACGGCAACCGCACGTGGCGGTCGCCGATGCCCCCTATCACGTACCTCACGCACAGCCTGGGCCCGATCATGTGGGTCACCGGCCAGTATCCGGTGGAGGTGGTCTGTCTGGGTACAAAGGAGCACTACGAACCGGACCTCGACGACATCCAGGTGGCGATCTTCCGCATGACCGACGACAGTATTGTGCGCATTTCCTGCTCATTTGCCAATTCCCACTGGGGCAACCACCGCCAGGTCTTCATGGGCACTAGGGCCACGTTCGACAGCGGCTGGATTGGCAAGGATGAGCCGAAGTTCCGGTACGCGGGAGAGAGTGAGTTTGTTATACCAGACAACCTGCCGCTGGGCACGAACTTCCCCGATGCCCCGGTAACCGCCGCTCTCGGCGGTCACGGCACCGCCGAGTGGTTTATGCTAAAGGACTTCTTCAACGCCATCCGCAGCGGCGGTCCCGCGCCTATCGACGTCTACGAAGGCATCATGTACAGCCTGCCGGGCGTCTGCGCCGCAGAGTCTGCGGCCAACGGCGGCAAACCGGTGGCTATTCCGCAGTATCAAACGCTGCGAAAGGCTTAGTCTCGCGGGAAGCTCGGGGGTGTCACCCTCACCCTAACCCTCTCCCCCAGGAGAGGGAATTAGACCATGGCTATGGCCTTGGCACTGGCCCATTGTGGCATCTCTCCCTGAGACCGGTGAATCGTCGCGCCCACCCCTGTATTGAGCACGGGACAGACTCTGATCCTTTCCCCGGGGAGACCTTTGCAAAACCTGGGCGGGCGGGCAAGAAAAATCCTTCTCCCTGGGGAGAGGGTTAGAGTGAGGGGGCACCTTCGCCGCTCCTGCCTGTGAGCCCACCATCGTCCGAGTTACGATATGGTCCCTGGGCAAGGGGACTAAACCATAGCAATGGCTACGCCAAATCTCAAGCGAAGCAACTCTCCCAGGAATTCATGACACCTCGTCTCCACACATGTAGGAAAAGTCGTGTGGGAATGACTGGTGTGCCGGGCCAAGGCAGTGTCTAGCCAAAACGGCCGGTGATGTACGCCTCGGTGCGCTCGTCCCCGGGGTTCGTGAAGAGGTCGGCGGTCGGGCCGAACTCGATCAGCTTGCCGCGTGACTCGTCATCAGACAGCATGAAGGCGGTGTAGTCCGAAACGCGAGCGGCCTGCTGCATGTTGTGCGTCACGATGATGATGGTGTAGTCTTTGGCGAGCTCGCGCATGAGGTCTTCGATTTTCAGCGTAGCGATGGGGTCGAGCGCGGAGCACGGCTCGTCCATGAGCAGCACTTCGGGAGAGACCGCAATGGCGCGGGCAATGCAGAGGCGCTGCTGCTGTCCGCCGGAGAGCGCCAAACCGCTCTGCTTGAGATCGTCTTTCACCTCGGCCCACAGCGCTGCGCTGCGCAGAGCTGCCTCCACCAGCTCATCCTCATCTGCCTGATAGCCGTTGATGCGCGCGCCAAAGAGAATGTTGTCGCGAATGGAGCGTGGGAACGGGTTCGGCTTCTGGAAGACCATGCCGATGCGCCGCCGCACCTCCACGGGATCCACCGTATCCAGATAGATGTTGGTGCCTTCCAGCAGCACGTCGCCTGCGGTGCGCACGCCGCCGATAAGCTCATTCATGCGGTTGACCCCACGCAGGAGCGTGCTCTTACCGCAGCCGGAGGGACCGATGACGGCCGTGATCTTCTTGCGCGGAAACTTGATGGAAACATCAGTAACGGCCTGGAAATCCCCGTACCATAGACTGAAGTTATTCACTTCTACCGCGGGATCGGGAATCTCCACAGGAGCGTCCTTACGCCATTCCTCAGGGATACGTAGCTCGACTGCTGCCTCGGCAGAAGCTTCTTCCTTAGTCTTAACGAATGGCATCTTAATCATACTGTTCCTTCCTACTCGCGGGCTAGTACCTCGTGCGCAGACGTTGGCGTAGATAAATCGCAACCGAATTGAGCGCAATCAGGACTACGAGCAAGGTAATAATGCCTGCTGCCGCGAGATTGTGAAATTCCGACTGCGCGCGTGAGACCCAGTTGAAAATCTGTATCGGCAGCACGGTAAAGCGGTCAAGCGGATGCTCTGGGAGGAACGGCACGTAGGTGAGGGCGCCAATGGTAATGAGCGGCGCGGTCTCGCCAATTGCGCGCGCCGCGGCCAAGATGGCGCCGGTGAGCATACCGGGCAGGGCGTACGGCAAGACGTGGTGGCGCACGGTTTCCCACTTGGAGGCGCCGAGCGCAAAAGAGGCCTCCCGCATGCTCGGCGGCACGGCGCGTACTGCCTCACGGGAAGCGACGATGATAATGGGCAGGATGAGCAGCGCCATGGTGCACGAACCGGCAAGCACGCTGCGACCCATCTCCATCCAGCGCACGAACACTTGCAAGCCGAGCAATCCGTACACAATTGAGGGCACACCGGCGAGGTTGGCAATATTCACTTGGATGAATTGGGTAAACCAGTTGTCGCTAGCATACTCTTCCAAATAGATCGCCGTCAAGACCCCAATGGGCACAGCGAGCAGCATCGTAAAGAACATCATGTAGAGCGTACCGAAAAGCGCCGCTTTGATGCCTGCCCGCTCCGGAAACCGAGAGTCGAAACTGGTGAAGAACTGCCAGTCCAACCAACCGGTGCTCTGGATTATGACGTCTGCCAAGAGCACGAGCAGCGTGATGATTCCGAGCAATACGCTCAGCAGGCCCAACACTACGAAGAAGTGGGCCTTGAGTCGGCGCCACCGCATACTCGCGCCAAACACCGGCGCACTGCGAGTTGCCGTTCCGGACTCTTCAGCCATTAGTCGTACTCCTCCCGGAAGCGGCGGACAAACCAGTGCGCAAAGATATTCATCGCGAAGGTCAGGAAGAAGAGCATGGCGCCCACAGCAAAGATCGTGCGGTACTCAAGCGAGGCAAACGGCGTGTCGCCCAGGCTCACCTGCACGATGTAGGCCGTCATCGTCTCGATCGGCACGCGGGGATCGAGCGTAAAGGTGGGATTTTGGCCCGCCGCGATCGAAACGATCATAGTCTCGCCCACGGCGCGTGAGAGCGCCAGCACTGCCGAGGCCACAATCCCGGAGAGCGCCGCCGGCACCACGACTTGCAGCGCTACCTCGAAGCGGGTTGCGCCCAAGCCAAAGGCCCCTTCACGCAAGGCCTGCGGCACCGCGCCGATGGCATCTTCGCTCAGCGAGGCCACCATGGGAATGATCATGATGCCCATCACCAGGCCGGCGCTCAGCGCATTGAAGATGCGCATACCGGGAATGAACTCCTGCAGTATGGGCGTGACCAACGTAAGGGCAAAGTAGCCATAAACTACAGTCGGGACGCCGGCAAGCACCTCGAGCACGGGCTTCACGACGTCGCGCACGCGTGTGCTGGCGAATTCACTGAGATAGATGGCGATGAGTAGCCCCGTGGGGATTGCCACCGCAAGCGCAATGAAGGCAACGAGGGCGGTGGCGGTTACCAAAGGCCAGATGCCAAACTTCTTAATGACGAAGAGCGGCGTCCATTCAGTCTCGGTGAGAAACTCGAAGATCGATACTTCCCTGAAGAAGAGCAACGTCTCTCCCATGAGGGAGAGGAGGATGCCGATGGTGGTAACGATGGAGAGCGTCGCCGTAGCCAGCAGCGCAATGCGTATGGCTTCCTCCTTGAGGCGCCGGCTCGTCCGGCTGCTCATGTCATTGCGCGGCGGGTAGTGTGAGAACGGGGAAACGTCCTCTGCCATCGCACTTCCTCTCTTCACTGCTGCCGGTGTCGCGCCGCTGCTGCGCTCCACCTCAACGCTGTCTTCCGTTTTGCCTTGCAAGGGGCGCCTTCCCCTTCCAAGCAACCATAGCCATTGTAAAATGCTGTTCCGGCACTCTCCGTAGCAGGAGACCTTTGCGAAACCCTTCCCCTTGCTGGGGGTGAAGAACGGCTTCACGGCTAGCGACCCCTAACTCCCCCCTGGATTCCGGCCCCGTATCAGGTACGGGGCAGGCTTTTCGCCGGAATGACGGAGTTATTCAAAGGTCTCGTAGCAGAGAGTGCCGGTAGCAATTCTCAGCCTAGCGTAGCTAGCAACAAACCAAACACTCGCTACCTCTCCACACCGGCCCGCGCTACTGCCTGTAGCGATCGAGCGATGCGCCAACCTCGGCGCCGTTCGGGAACAGCGTGCCGGTTACACGATCGGCAAAGCGCTTGGTAAGAGCCTCGTAGATGCTATCACCGAGCTGGACGTAACCGACTTCCGGGCTGGAAATCAGCGGCGTGAACTCTTTGCTGAGGTAGTACTTGACGAACGCATCCACCTCAGGCCGCTCGGCCGCGTCACTTCTCACATAGATGAAGATCGGGCGGCTCAGCGGCTGATAGCTGCCATTGCGTACCGTAGCGAAGGTGGGATCGACACACGTGCCGTTGCCGGAGTCGATCGGCACGGCCTTGACCTTGTCGGTATTCTCCACATAGTACGAGAGACCGAAGTAGCCGATTGCGCTCCTGCTCCCGGCAACGCCCGTAACCAGCACGTTATCGTCCTCACTGGCCTGGAAGTCACCGCGGCTGGACTGGGCCTCGCCCACGATGGCCTCGGTGAAGTAGTCGAACGTGCCGCTATCTACGCCAGGGGCAAAGAGGTCCAGCGGCATGTCCGGGAAGCCTTCGCGAATCTGATTCCAATTCTTGACGGCGCCCTGCGCTGCCGGCTCCCACATCTTCTTCAATTCGTCAACCTTCAGGCAGTCTACCCAGTCGTTCTCAGGGTTGACGACCACGGTCAGTCCGTCGTAGGCAACCGGGATCTCAATGTACTCGATACCGGCGCTTGCCAAGGCCTCACGCTCCGAAGGCTTGATGGGCCGAGAGGCGTCCGTAATATCGGTCTCACCGGCGGAAAACTTCTTGAAGCCGCCGCCTGTGCCGGAAACACCAACGCTCACCCGCACGCCGCTATGCATAATGCTGAACTCTTCGGCGGCGGCCATGGTGATGGGGAAGACTGTGCTGGAACCGTCGACGATGATGTCGCCCTTCAGCTCATCCATCTCGCCACTGCCGGAATCCCCGCCGCAGGCGGCCAGCAGGGCAAAGCCTGCCAAGCCCACCGCAGCAAAGGTAAACCGTCGTCTGCTCATCCGAACCGGTGCTGTCACTTACATCCTCCCTTTGAGCTTAGTACGACAGCACTCTGTTCTCTGCGTCTGGCGTGTCGGGCGTGGCGCACTCCCCTTTTCCTCTCTTCGCCGCGGGTCGGGAGGAAGCCGCCCGGTGCAAGCCTACGCCAACTCTGCCAAGCACTGAACAAAGTATTTCTTCCAACAGTGAGGAAAATTATCACGAGGTCTCCAAGCCGGTCAACGCACTTCAGGCGGGTGTTAACAATAGGATAAAGTGGCAGAATTTAGCGCTATAGCAGGGAAATAAGCTCTTTATGGACTTTCGTCCAAATTCCCCCGCCAACGCCTCGATGTGGCGCGAAATAAGGCACTGAGCGGTTTCGCGGGCTGCCGGTGCGAGTGTGGGGATGTTCATCCAATGTTCATATTGCTATTACGTGCAGTTCATGAGTAGTGGCGAAATGGTGCGGCTCAACCACAGAAGGGCTCGAAAGGGATCTAGCCAACATTGCAATCAAAGTCATGCCGAATGCCGCTCAGAAGCTTTGCGAGAAGGGAGCAGCCTACGTCGAGACTCCGTGATCACGCGACATCTCGTCCCAATCGCAACGAAGGTCTATGGATGTAGCGAGGGGGGCTTGTCCCCCGCTTGGGGGGATCATAGACACGGCGTGCCCAGCGGATGGATTCCCGCGTGCGCGGGAATGACGGATGCGGGGGGCAGAGCAACCTGCACCCACTCGGCGCAACACACAGTACGCCATGGCTGCACGCGATCAGAGCTCAGGACGGCACGAGCCCGTCCACCAGCGCTACCACCGCCTTGCCCAGGCCCTCCAGGTCGTAGCCGCCTTCCTGCACTGCCAGTATCGGCACAGAGAGCGCCGCAAGCTGCTCGCCAACGGCCTGGTAGCATTCATCGGTGAGGGAGAAGGCGCCGACGGGGTCACCGGCCCGTGTGTCAAAGCCGCACGAGAGAATGAGGTAGGCGGGGCTAAACCACGCGAGCTTTTCAAGCGCCTGCGCAAATGCCTCCAGGTACGCGGCGTTCCCGGTGAACATGGGCAGGGCCAGATTGAGCGTGTGGTTTGCGCCCGCGCCTGTGCCCGTCTCTTCCGGCCAGCCGCTGAAACGCGGGTACGCCCAGGCAGGATGCCCGTGCAGGCTGACGTAGAGGACTTCGTCGGTCTCGTAGAAGATCTCCTGCGTGCCGTTGCCGTGGTGAAAGTCAATATCGAGCACCGCGACGCGGCCGTGGTTCTGCAGCGCGTGGGCTGCGACGGCTGCGTGGTTAATGTAGCAATAGCCGCCGTACTTGTACCGCCCCGCATGGTGGCCCGGCGGGCGTTCCAAGGCATAGACGCGCGGTTCTCCGCCGCGCAGCAATTCCGCGCCGGTGAGCACCACACAGGACGCCAGCCACGCCTGCGCCAGCGTATTCGCCGCCAGCGGCGTGTCCGGGCTGATGGTGTACGGCGTTTCCAACAGCGTGTCCCCCGCAGACTCGGCGAGGCGCGCGGTGGTCTGCTCCAAGTACGTCAGGAGGCTCGCGTCATGCACCGCGGCGGCGCTGTTGAAGGGAAACTCGCGCGGCGCCACGAAGCTTTCGGCGTGTCCGGCCTGCCGCAAGGCGCCCGCCATCACCTCGACGCGCTCAGGCACCTCCGGATGATCGACGACGAAATCCTGCGAAAGCTCGATGCGGGGCACGTGGGGTTTGTGGAGCGGCGTGTAGATGATTGGGAGGGTGCGGCGCTGCGTGCGGCGCTGTGTGCGAGTCATAGCAGGGGCATTCTCTGGGCGCGCTAGGACGAGCCGATGGCGTAGGGGCGCAGTACCGGCCAATACTTGCGTGGCAGGGTACCTTCGATGATAGTGCCGTCGGCGCCGTGCCGCTCGCGGCGGATGCTGCCTCTCTGATGGAAAAGGCTCACCAAACGCCCTTCTTGGTACGGGATACGCACCTGCACGTCCACCGAGAGTTGGGCATTGAGCGTGTGCGCAACCGTATCCAAGAGCGTATTCAGACCATCTCCTTCACGGGCGGAAATGAGCACGGGATTCGGGTAATCTGCCAGATTCGGCGCAAGGCCTTCGAGTTGGTCGATCTTGTTGAGAACCGTTATGATCGGTTTATCCTCGATGCCGAGGTCGGTTAGGGTCTCGTAGACCGCCGCGACCTGGCGCTCGCACTGTGGATGGCTGGCGTCCACGACGTGCAACAGCAGGTCGGCAGCCTGAATCTCCTCCAGCGTGGCGCGGAAGGCTGCTATGAGGCTGGGCGGCAGGTGGCGAATGAAGCCCACGGTGTCGCTAAGAACCACCTCCAGGCCGGTGGGCAGTTTCACGCGGCGGGTGGTGGGGTCCAGTGTGGCAAAGAGCTTGTCTTCAGCCAGCACCCCGGCCTGGGCCACTGCGTTGAGCAGCGTGCTCTTGCCGGAGTTCGTGTATCCGACCAGCGATGCCACCGGCACGTCATTCACCGTGCGCCGCGCGCGTTGGCGCGCCCGCCGGGCGCGCACCGCATCGAGACGCGACCGCAAATGCGAGAGCCGCTGGCGAATGAGCCGCCGGTCGGATTCAATTTGCGTTTCACCCGGCCCCCGCGTGCCGATTCCGGCGCCAAGGCGTGAGAACTTGACCCACAGCGCGGAGAGTCGGGGGAGAAGATACGTGAGCTGCGCCATCTCGACTTGCAGCTTGCCCTCTGAGGTCTGCGCGCGCGTGGCAAAGATGTCGAGGATGAGCGCCGTGCGGTCGAGCACCTTGACGTCGAGCTGCTCTTCAAGGTTGCGCTGCTGGCTGGGCGTGAGGTCGTTGTCGAAAATTACCAGGTCGTACGACAGCTCGTGTTGCAGCGCCTGCAATTCTTCCACCTTGCCCTTGCCGATGAAGGTCGCCGTATCCGGCTTGCGCCGCTGCTGGTAGCGTGTAGCCACAACCTTAGCGCCGGCCGTGCGCGCTAAGCTGCCAAGCTCCTGCAGCGACTCTTGCACCGGCCATTGCTCGGAGTCGTTGCCGAGCGCGACGCATACCAGAACCGCGCGCTCCGTGCCTATGCTGTGCTGCGTGAAATCAAGCAAAGACCATGCCTCTTCATACACGTGCGTTCACGTATTGTACCACAGGAATCTCGAACATTGAGCAGTTAATGTCAGCCGGTATGTGTTGCGCAACTGCGCGTGCGACGGCCCGGCAGCAGCGGACTAGGCTGTCCGGAAAAAACTCTCGCACAGATCAACGCAACCCTAGGAAATGCTAAGGCTGCCTTGCGGCAGCCTTGCGCCCTTTCGCCGAAGCATCCAGGGGGTGTATGTAACTATGGTAGCCGATTTAGGTTGGCGGTCTCAACCCGCCGTGCCTTTATCGGAAGCGATACCCAAGAACAGCCCAAGGATATCTCTTAGAATTCCGGCTACTTGGGATTTCGGCTCTTAGGATTCCCCGGTCTCTTCCTCTTCCATGATGAAGGTCACGCCCAGGTCCATGAGCTCTTTGAAGGCCTCGGCGAGCCTTAGGAGGCTCTGCCCTTTGGTCGTCAACTGGTACTCATGGCGCTGGCCGAGCAGGCCGAATAAGATTGTCTTCAATTCGTCATTCAAGCAGTCATGATCGACCAGCGACTGGACCGCTTTCACTTCCAGCTCCGGAGAGGGAGTGCGGGCAATGTCCCGGTCTGTCACGATAGACTGGAACTTGCTCAGGGCGTCAATGCCGCGGCGGTCGAGCAGCTCAACCACGCTGGGCTGCAGAATTGCGCGCACGGTATCGGCAAATTCCTCGCGCGTACGCTCGGCGTTACGCCCCGCCTGATAGCGGAAAATGTCGTGGTAACCGGGCAGCATGAGCGAGGGGGGAATATTGTCCCCCGTCACGTCGAACGTCGTGCCGCGCGTGCGGCTCTCGTGCTTAACGCCGAACCCTAGCTGCGTCAGCCGTCCCAGGCTTTCTTCCTGCACACGGGTGGGGCTGAACTCCTGCCCTTTCATAGTGCGCCGGGCAGACTGATAGAGGATCTCAATGTGCTGGTCGCCCAGGTCGCGGGCGTACATCTCGCGAACCTGACTGATAAGGTCGTTAACCATGATCTGCTTCTGCATGTCGATAGCCATGAGCGCCCTCTCTTCCGTAACTTCATTCCGGCACGTGCGTGTTCTTTGGAAATGACTAGTCGAACCGGCACATCGGTTCTGCTGCACTCACACGCTACCATGCGTATCGGCGAGCGTCAAGCAGTGCGAGAATGCAAACCGTCTGATTAGCAAGATGCCACGCAATGCTGGCATGAATGGAATTGAGGGAACTAATGCCTGCTCACATTGCGATTTGAAAGAATCAAAGAAGTATTATGGATGGATGCTCAGCAATGCTGCTGGGTGTAACATGTATGTGTCCGAGAATTTGCCTTGCCCATGGCCTGATTCAGGAAGAACCAAAGTGTCCTCGACAATCGAATGGACAGACGAGACTTGGAATCCTGTAACTGGATGCTCACGTGTGTCCCCCGGATGTGACAATTGCTACATGTTTGCACTCTACCCCAGACTACGAGCGATGGCAGTTCCGGGATACGAGGCCGCTCCTGATAAAGTGCGCATGCTACCCGAACGCCTAAATCTTCCTTTGACATGGAACCGACCGCGACGTGTGTTCGTCAATAGCATGTCAGACCTGTTCCACCAACACGTCGATTACAGCTTTATTTCAGATGTCTTCTCCGTCATGAGAGAGGCAGACAGACACGTTTTCCAGGTCTTGACTAAACGTCCTGGAAGGGCTGTGGGCTGGTGGGAATTGCAGGGACGCAGCGATTTCGGCGAGTGGCCCGATAACGTATGGATGGGAACCTCCGTAGAAAATCAGAAGTATGCGCCACGGCTGACTGTGCTTGGTCGTATTCCGGCATTAATCCGCTTTGTGTCGGCAGAGCCACTTCTGGAGAGGATTGACCTTACCCATTGGATTGAAGATGGAACCCTACATTGGGTAATTGCTGGCGGCGAGAGCGGGCCTTCTGCAAGGCCAATGGATATCGACTGGGTTCGTGACTTGCGAGATCAAGCAGCGAGCGCCCATGTAGCGTTTTTCTTTAAGCAATTGGGTGGAAGACGTGGCAAGCGGTCTGGTGAAGAAGCTTCGCTGGATGGAACTACATGGACAGAAATGCCAGATTTCAACCAACACAAGTGAAGCTATATGCCTCCTCGCACAACACTGTGGCCTCTCGAAGACCACACAATTGGCAAGCACGCAGTGTTGCAACACTATATGGATGCATGGCTTCCAATAATGCTAAGCAGTAACGAGAAAGTACTGTTTATAGATGCCTTTGCAGGGCCAGGAGAATACAGAGATGGAGAGCAAGGTTCTCCTGTTATTGCACTAGAGGCATTTCGCAAGCACAATAGTCTTCACTTGATGAAGGGTGAAATAAGCTTCATATTCATTGAAAAGTATCCTCGGCGAGCAGAGCACCTAAAGCAGGTAGTGAGTGGGTATCAAGACGGCCTCCCCGCGAAGTGTAAGGTGGGTGTGTTTCAAGGGACATTTACTAACGAGATGACCAACGCACTTGATGCTATCGATCTGCAAAAGAATAGTCTTGCGCCTGCATTTGTAATGGTAGATCCATTTGGTGTTTCAGACACGCCAATGAACCTGATAAGGAGGATTCTAGATAACCCCAAATCCGAAGTGTACGTGTCCTTTATGTACGAATTCATCAACCGATTCAAGAGCACTCCTGAATTCTCCAGACCACTTGACGATTTGTTCGGTTGTCAAGAATGGAGAAGGGGGATTGAAGAGTTTGACGCCACAAAGAGGAAAGACTACCTCTGCAGTCTCTACAAGAGTCAGCTGAAAGCATCAGGTGCCCAATATGTCCTTCAATTCGACTTGTATAGCGGGGGAACACTAAAGTACACACTCTTTTTTGCCACCAATCACTCCTTGGGTTGCGACAGGATGAAGCAAGCTATGTGGAAAGTCGCGCCACTTGGCGACTTTCGGTTTAGAAGCGACCTAAAGGATCAATTATTCCTTGGCCTTGAGATAGTCGACTTCAGTCCTCTTAAGGAATCACTGCGCAGTGAGTTTGGTCGAGATCAATGGGTATCAATAGAAGCCGTTCACCAGTTCATGAGCTCAGACCGAACTGGTTTTCATACGGGACAATACAAGCAAGTTCTAAAAGAAATGGAGGAAAAGGAAGAGATTTCCGTTGACAAAGAGTCAAGGTCAAGGAGTGGCTCCTTCCCTAACGGGACACGTTTCATGTTTGTTGAGCCTCCTGAACCGCCACCAATTCAGAGCGCGTTAGCTATCTAGTTCAAACGGCCACGGTGATTGGCAGAAAGTGTTGTCTCGATATAGTGAAAGGTATTGGCACTAGTCACGAACGTCTGGTAGGATACGTACGCTAAGACAGCACGTTTGAGCCATGAGACAGAGTGCATAGCCGCAGGCTCACGTGCCAGTGCTCAATGACGCCTGCTGGCACCCTACATCTTGCCTAAATCGTCGCAATAGGGTAGCACAGGTGAATCTGTTGAATCGTCGTCAATTCTTGAAGTTCGCTGGGCTCTTCGTTCCAGTAGCCAAGCTGACTCCCGCCGAACTCCCGCTCCCTGCAGCGCCGGAACCGATCTATCAACTTCCCTTCTCAACACCTCCCGGCCCCAGCACCTGGTATGTGGAGCAATGGTACGGCAACACGAGCTTCGCGTACTACGCACGCAACACGGTCTATCGCGAAGGACAAGGGCTGCATTTCGGCATTGACTTTGCCTGTCCCTGTGAGACCGAGGTTAGGGCAATCGGCGACGGTGTGGTGGTTGGCGCCGACGACCTCTCGTTTGGCGCGGGACCGCACAATGCGATCGTGCGCCATGCCAACGGTGATCTCTCTCTGTACGGACATCTGCACCGCTTTCCGGCAATACCGTGGGGACGGTCCGTAAAGGCGGGCGATGTGATCGGCTACTCCGGCGACTGGCTGGATAACGCCGGCTGTGCGGCCTCGCCCCATCTCCACCTTGAAATTCGCAGGCCGAACCGCAGGTTTGCGGTCAATCCGGTGCACTTAATCAAAGCCGACTGGCACAACGCAGCGCTCGGCCGCTTTCTTGGTTTTGCAAAAGACCTTGATGACCCGCGCCGCTGGCAGTCATTGGAAGATCAGCCGGATACGACGTTTGGGGGACGAATTCTGAATAACTACCTTCGTCTTTGGATGCGCTAGGCGCGTGGTACGGCAACTTCGACGCCAGCTTGCCTTCGGTTGTCTCTTGGGGCTTTTGCTTCTCCTGGGAAGCGGCTGCGGGACGGCGTATGTTCTGAACGAACAAGGCACGCCCGTATCTGGATTCACACTACGCCTAACGCCTACGCCGGCAACTGCCACGCCCACTCCACTGCCGGCTACTGTCACGCCGCTGCCGTCACCAACAACACAAGCGGCAGCTACACCACAGCCGTCGCCAACTGCTTCCCAGGCAACTGCCACGCCGCTGCCGACACCAACCGCAATTCCACCTACTGCAACCCCGTCGCCAAGTCCTACACCAACACCGCTCAGTCCCACGCCGGTGCCGCCTACGGCAACCCCGTCGCCAACGCCCACACCAACCGCAATATCACCTACTGCGACACCCTCTCCCAGCCCTACGCCAACGGCCACCCCTACGCCGGTGCCGCCTACGGCAACTCCGTCGCCAACGCCCACACCAACCGCAATTCCACCTACTGCGACGCCCTCTCCCAGTCCCACGCCAACAGCCACCCCTACGCCGGTGCCCGCACCGGTGCTGAAACGCCTGACTGCGCCCGGATGCTGCAGCGGCATTTGGTGGTCGGCTGACGGGACGAAGGTGCTCTATGTGGACAAGCCGGACAATCGCCCCGCTGCAATTTGGGGAATTGATGTGGCTACAGGAATTCGGGCGCGGTACAGCACAGTTGTGGGAGTGATGCAGCACAGTGACCGCTACGTGACAGCGCCGCTCTATCACACGCTGCAAAGCGTCTCCGTGCACGACCGAGAGACCGGAGAAAGCTGGTCACTGTATGGGGTCGGCAACCACGTGTTCATTTCGCCCGATGGCTCGCTGATTGCCTACGACGGACGTCTGGCGCAGCAACCGCTTTACGCAAACCGCCGCGAAGCGCCGATCGTTGTGGCGGAATTGGATGGCGGCAGTCCACGTGTCTTGAACAGGATCTACGGCGGCGGCATTGTGGACTGGTTCCCCGATGGATCGCGGTTGTTGGTGCTGGGCACCCAGACCTTCGGCGCCAAACGTCCGGCCCTGTGGCACGTCAACGTGACGACCGGCGCAATCGAGAAGCTCGACGAGGCGGAACAAATGCGCAATATTTCGCTCTCGCCTGATGGCGCGTGGGCGGTCTTTCTCTCCTTGTTTGAGAAAGACCCGCACTGGAACACTACCTGGGCGATGAACGTAAGTACCGGCGAGCAGCGGCGCCTCGCTTTCGCAGGCCGGTACGCTTGGATCGGCGCGGCAGGAACAACGCTCGTCTACGTCCCCTTGCGCGAGTCCGCAGACGCTGGTTTTGCCGTCTGGAGGCTAAATATTGCGACTGGCGAACGGACGCAGCTTGTGGATCCGAAACAGACCTCGCTCTTTATCGCCAATGGCGACTGGGCGCTTGCCCCCAACGGCACTCATTTTGCTTTCGTTTCCTCTAAGGACTACGCAATCTGGCTGGTCGAGATGAGTCCGTGATGCCGCGTCATGCATAGAGTTGGGGTCAGCGCTGCTCAATGCGCGCATATGGCTGTCAGATTACACCGGCGCGCGCGCAAGCGGCCGTCGCGTTGAGGCGTCTATCAATATGCGAATGTTTACCCTTGAGACGAGTCTTTGGCTGCCATATCCCGTAGACCGCGTTTTCTCATTCTTTGCGGACGCGGCAAACCTGGAACGCCTCACGCCACGCTGGCTGCGGTTCGAGATTCTCACGCCTCCGCCGGTAACGATGGCGGAGGGCACGCTCATTCACTATCGACTGCGGTACCGCGGCTTGCCGCTGCACTGGCGCACCGAAGTCCTGGTGTGGGAACCGTCCCACCGGTTCGTCGACAGTCAAGTCAAGGGTCCGTACCGTCGCTGGGTGCACGAACATGTATTTGCTGCGCAGGACGGCGGGACGCTGGCAACCGAACACGTGGAGTATGCGCTGCTGGGCGGCGCGCTCACCAATGCCTTGCTCATTGGTCGCGACCTGGAGCGTATCTTCGCCTACCGGCAGCAGCGGCTCCTCGACATCTTCGGCGACCCATCCGCTGCGCGGTGATACCACATGGGCAATGGGAGCGATGCGGCGTCTGCAATTGCGATTTACCGCTTCCGAAGGAGAACTTTGAATTACCCACATGAAGTCGAGACGAACTTCCTCTCCCTAGGGAGAGGATTGAGGTGAGGGGTCTTTTCGTAGAATTGGTCCCTTAAATTGCGCAAGGTCAAGACGTAACAGAGTGAAACTGGTATGTATGTGTAGGGAGTTGGGAAGGACCACCCTCACCCCCGTATCAAGTACGGGGCGGGCTCTAGCCCTCTCCCGTCGAGGGAGAGGGGATCTAATTGCTTCCGCTTGGGTTACGCAAAGGTCTCCGAAGGGCAGAAGCCAGAAAGGCACGTTCGCACGGTCTGAGCCGCACACCCCTGGCCCTCGCGAGGGGAACGAACTCAGCGGAGATTTCGTAATCATCCGGCGCCCGCTCCTTTATGCTTTCTTCGTAGTAGTGAGAACGATAGATCAGCCAAAAGAAATCGGGATAGGGGTACGGGTATTGCGGCGGCCTTGGCGTCTCATGCCTTAGATGCACAAAGCCCAGGCGTTCGCTACACGCAATCTCAATGCCGGCCTCCTCAAGGATTTCTCGGCGGAGGGCCTCCTGTAGCGTCTCCCCCGGCTCCACTCTGCCACCCGGCAGGATATGAACTCTATCCCGATTCTGCATAAGCAGTATGTTGTCTCCGTGGAAAACGAGTGTCCGCACGGAAGTAATGAAGTCTCGTGGAGGCAGTCCGTCCGAGACGTAAGAAGAGACGACCAGCCTGATCTCACCGTCATACCAGATCATGCTTTCGGTCGCATCAGCAGTGTAGGGGCTTAGAAACGCAGCCACGATGGGACTGAATGACACGTGGGGTTTTCTCTCCCTATAGTTGACTACACTTTCAACATAGCGAGATTCTTGACATTTATGGCTCGCGGTCGTGGCTTTTTGATGCTTCTATTAGTGCGGTTTCAGCGTTAGACCTGAGCTTGCCGCTGAGCCGTCCGTCCATGATTCGACAAGACTGTGCTGAGCCTGTCGCAGCGCTCACCACGAATGGACGATCCAGCTCAACACGAATGGACATTCCGCTCACTGCGACGACCTCGCTGCGAGAAGCGAGGCAACCTGGCGTCGGAAAATGCCGTTTGGTATGCCCGGCACAGGCTGATCATGAACTTACTAGGGAAGCACGTCCACTTCGAGACGAACAGGACAGGCCCAGCTTCATCCTGGGCGAGATCGCGCGTACGCTGCCAAGAATTGCTCTTCGAAACTAGATATTATGAATATCCTGCCACTCGGTGTGGAACGCGCCGTCCTTATCCACGCGCTGGTAAGTATGTGCGCCGAAATAGTCGCGCTGGGCCTGCACGAGGTTCGCCGGCAGCCGCGCCGTGCGATAGCCTTCGATATAGTTGAGCGACGCGCTCAACGCCGGTGTTGGCATGCCCTGCATGGCCGCCTCGGCCACGATGCGGCGCAGGTTGGGGGTACGCTGCCGCACGTCACTTGCGAACGGCTCCGCCAGCATGAGGTTCGGCAACGCCGGATCGGCCGCGAACGCCTGCCTGATGGGTTCGAGCATGAGCGAGCGGATAATGCAGCCGCCCTTCCAAATGCGGGCGACGGTGGCGAAATCCAAGTTGTAGTTCCGCTCGGCCGAAGCCGCAGTCAAGAGATGCATGCCCTGCGCGTAGGCTGAAACCGCCGCCATGTAGACAGCGTCCTGCAGCGCGGGCAAGAGATCTTCACGCGTGCCCGTGAAGGCCGGCGTCGCGCCCTGCAAGATGCCGGCGGTGCGTTCGCGAATGTCCTTGAAGCTGGAGAGTATGCGCGCTTCCGTGGCGGCGGTAATGGTGGGGATGGGAATGCCGTGGTCGAGCGCGCTCTGCGACGTCCACTTGCCGGTGCCCTTCTGCGCCGCGCTATCCTTGATTATTTCAACGACGTACAGGTCGGTGTCGGGGTCTTTGCGAGTCAGAATGTCGGCAGTAATCTCGACGAGGAACGACTGTAGTTCGCCCGCATTCCAACCGGCAACCACCTCTTGGATTTCAGGCACCGACATGGCCAGTCCGCGGTGCATCACGTCATACGCCTCGGCCAGCACCTGCATGATGCCGTACTCGATGCCGTTGTGGACCATTTTCACGTAGTGGCCGGCCGATCCTGGTCCCAGGTATGCGCAGCAGGGGCCGTCGTCCACCTGCGCCGCGATCTTGGTGAAGATGGGTTCCACCGCGGCATAGGCGGCTTCCGTGCCGCCAGGCATGATGGACGGGCCGTGCAGCGCGCCGTATTCGCCGCCGCTCACGCCGGTGCCAATGTAGCCGCGGCCTTGCGCCTCCACGTGGGCGGCGCGCCGCTCGGTGTCGTCGTAGAACGAGTTGCCGCCGTCGATGATGAGATCGCCAGATTCAAGCAGCGGCAACAGCGCGTCGATCACCGCATCCGTACCCGCGCCGGCCTGCACCATGAGCATGGCCTTGCGGGGACGCTTGAGAGCGCCGACGAAATCCTCCAACGTCAGCGCGCCCACCACGTTCTTGCCTTGCGCCCGCTCTTTCACAAAGGCTTCGGTACGCGACGTGGTGCGGTTGAAGACAGCTACGGTGAAGCCCTTACTTTCTATGTTCAATGCCAGGTTCTGCCCCATCACTGCCATGCCGATGACACCGATGTCACAGGTGCCCGTAGGTTGCTCAGCCATGTAGTTGCCTTTCCCTCTGCGCAAGTCTGTTTATTGCGTTCTCTATTCAATAGTGCCAGGTGAAAAACACTGGCTTAAACCTCTGCCGCAGGCGGTCCCGAATGTCCCTGCGCTAGATTGTAGCAGGTAATGCGTCATTCGCGCCCGCAGCCGTCCGGACCATCGGCATACTCTGCCACACAACCCTCGCCTCGGCGAGAAAGTCCCCTCTCCCGGCGGGAGAGGGTTAGGGTGAGGGGGCATCCCCGCAATCCGGGCAATTTTCACCGACTTTGCACTCTTTCGTATAGGTCTTAGACGTAGATAAGGTCAGGACAAGCATTAATCCCCTCACCCCGGCCCTCTCCCGCCGGGAGAGGGTTAGGGTGAGGGGGAATCCCCGCAATCCGGGCCGTTTCCACCGATTTTGCACTCTTTCGTATAGGTCTTAGACGTAGATAAGGACAGTACAAGCAGTAATCCCCTCACCCCGGCCCTCTCCCGCCGGGAGAGGGCGTATTTCTTGCGCCGCTGGCCGAAGTTTCGCAAAGGTCTCCTCTCGAGGGACAGGGAGTAGCGCCTGCGCCTCTGTACAGAGTCTTGCGAAGACCTCCGGTGGGAGAGCGTTCTTGCGCCTCTGGACGAAGTTATCCAAAAGGCACCACTCGGGAGAAGCACCCTAAGGAAGAGAGAGCCGTAGCCGTGGTGAGTTGTGTATAATCCACGCGTGACTGCTCTGTTTCAACGCGACGCCTGCGGACAGTGAGGAGGATCACTGCGTATGACTCACATCATGGTGCCGGACGGAGTTTTCCCGCTCTGGCTGTGGGGGCTGGGCTGGGCCGGAACGGCGGCGCTGGTCGTGTTGATCGGGTTGCGCACCGGTCGTGAGGACATGGTGCAGAAAGTTCCCCTAATTGGGGTGGTCGCAGCGTTGATGACGGTTGCCATGTCGTTTGCGCTTGTCCCCATTGCCTACGAACCGCACCTTACGGTCTTGGCGGGTATTTTGCTCGGCCCGGTCTATGGCTTTATCGCAGGGCTGGTCTTCATGATCCTGCGCTGGCTCCTGGGCGATGGGGCCGTTACGCTCATCGGAATCAACGCCCTGCTCATGGGCGCGGAAATCACACTAGGGTATTTCATATTCATTAGCTTGCGCAAATTGCTTATCAGGCGGCTTGCGCTTGCGGCAGGCATGAGCGCGTTCATTGCACTTGCGCTGACAACAGTGTTATTTCTCGGTGTGGTGGCGGCGGCCAACATCAACCCCTTTCAGGGTGAGATGGGCGAACTCGGCGCCTACAGCGTGGCAACGGGCACAATCCAAGACCCTTTTGCCGCAGGCGTGGTAGCGGTGCACGTGTTTGAGGAAGATGACGAGGAACACACAGAAGTCCCCACCATCGCGGGAGAATCACCATTCCTGGTCTATGCGCGGGCAGTGCTGCTGCTCGGTCTGATAGGATGGGTGCTGGAGGGCGTCCTGGTCGGCCTGATCGTCGGCTTCCTGGTGCGAGTCCGTCGCGACTTGGTGTTGTCGCAAAGTGTCCCCGCTGACAGGGCTTAGCGAGCTCGGAATATCGCCGGCACAGGTAGGGGCGTGACATGTCGTGCCCCAACGGTCAGCCATTCAAGCAGACTTGAGCAAGGTGAAAGCGCTAGGCGCGAACGGAATAGACGCCCGCGCTAGCGCGTGGCGACCCCGTTGACAGAACTGCACGCAAATGGACATAGGCACCGTCGATCTCTGGGCAACACACTACCGCAGTTGGCTGCACAGCGCGACGCTGGCGGCCAAGGTGATGCTGGTGGCGGCCGTGCTGCTTACCGTCATTCTGGCGGACCATGTGCTGCTCTTACTCGCGACCTACGTCTTCCTGCTGGCTCTGCTCCTGACGACGCCTTTACCGGTGTTCACGCTCAGCGCGACCTCCCTTTACACCGTGCTCTTTGTGGCCGTATTTGCCATTTCACGCTGGGACGGCACCTGGTTGACGCCGCTTACCATCGTTGCCAAGGCGCCAACCATGGCGCTGGTCGTGCTGCTGCTCGTCGCCACCACACCCTACCCGCGCATCTTTGCGCTACTCAACCGTTTCCTGCCCGCGCTCGTGGCCGAAAGCCTGATGATGGCGTATCGCGCGGTCTTCGTCCTGTTGGAACTCACCCGTCGTCTCGTGCTAGCGCTGCGCTTGCGGGGCGGCCTCGGCGGTGGCTCGCCCTGGCAGCGCATGAAGAACTTGAGCATCGGGATGGGATTGGTCTTTGTGCACAGCCTGGACTATGTGCAGCGGTTGTACCTGGTAATGCGGTTGCGGGGGTATGCCGGCCGCATGGCTGGCGCGCCTCACGAGGAAACCCTTCTCCGTCATTCCGGCGCAAGCCGGCATCCATCTGCTCTTCTCCGGTGGAATGACGCGGCCCTGCTCACCGTAGCGCTCGTCATTGTCTTGACCGCGCTCATGGGTCGCGCGAGCGGGGCTGCCTGGCCTATGTACTGTTTGGCAATGGTGAGTGCTTTCGTCCTGGTTGTAACTCAGCTTTACCGCATGATTCGCCCCGCCGGCTAGACCTTTACAATGTACCAGCGCGTATACTGGTTCATGTGTGTGTTTGTGATTAGCGGTCGTGAAAGAGGGACAGAAGAGAACGAACCACGACCCTCAAGTCGAATAGTGCCCCACGGAACTTAGGAAGGAACTAGGATCATGATGAGGTCAGTTGCGTTCGGCGTGCTCTCTTTGTGTCTGGTGGCGGTAGTGTTCTTGCTGAGTGGCTGCGCAGGACAAGGGCCCTATCAGCAAGAACCCAACCTGATAGATGGGGAACCTGCGCCGCTCACAGTCGACGTGCTGAGAAATGCCACGTATACGTCTGAATTTGTGAAGGCGGGGCAGGCGCAGTTGCAGGACGGGGTGTATGAGGAGCCGGTAGCGCCGGATTCCGCGAGCAAGAACACCCTTATGTTGAGCGAACACATCGCCTTTGGCGATGTAAACGCTGACACGCTAGACGATGCCGCAGTTGTGCTGGTGGCAAGTGGGGGCAGCAGTGGCTCGTTCTACACGCTGGCTATCGTCATTAATAGTCTCGGCAATCCGTTTCACTTTCACTCCGCCGAGCTCGGGGACCGCATTCAAATCGACTCAGTCGAGATAGAGGATTACATCATCACGGTGCGGATGGTGGCACATGGAGAGGGAGATGCCATGTGTTGTCCCACGCAAGCGGAAGTGCGCCGCTACAATCTGGGCTTTGGCGTGCTCAGGCTGCTTGAACGCACTACGCCGGCAGGCAAACTGACGGAGGACGCGCTGCGCAACGCCACCTATCAGCATGAGTTTCCTAAGGATGGCCAAGCGCAGTTGCAGGACGGCACGTACGAAGAGGCAATCGAGGGTTCTGCAAGCAAGATTCACATCGCAATGATGGATCTGGTCGCCTTTGGCGATCTAAATGGCGACGGCATATGGGATGCCGCGGTGGTGCTGGAGGCAAGCGGCGGCGGCAGCGGCACGTTCCGTTCCCTGGAAGCCGTAGTCAACGAGGACGGCGCGCCGGTGCACGTGGCCTCCGCTCTGCTGGGCGACCGCGTGAAACTTGAAGAGATCGTCATCGCAGACCAGTACATTAAGGTGCAAATGGTGACCCACGGGGAGGGCGATGGGATGTGTTGCCCAACGCTGCGTGTGGTGCAACTGTATCAGTTGACAGAGGACGGTTTGGAGTTGCGCCACCAAGAGGAGAGAGGTTCGACGGACGAATCTGAATAAGAGTCTGCGGCAATTTCTGACGCGAGCGCAGCACAGAACGGCGTACACCACTCAGTGCGAAGGGCTCACGTCTCAACACAGCAACTTAAGTGAAGACAGCGCGGTTCGGTTTGCACCGGACCGCGCTGCGTTTGCTCATTCGCAGTGGACTAGAGAACGGCTCAAGCGTCATGCGCAGGTGAGAAACATCCCCTGAGCTTGAGCGTGGCGACCGCGAGCGTTACTTGAGCTCGACGCTGGCGCCCACCTCTTCCAGCTTGCCCTTGACCTCTTCCGCCTCATCCTTGCCGACGCCTTCCTTGATGGGATTGGGCGCAGCTTCCACGGCGGCCTTGGCTTCGCGCAGGCCGAGGCCGGTGATCTCGCGCACGGCCTTGATGACTTGGATCTTCTTGTCGCCGATTTCAGTGAGCACGACGTCGAAGGAATCCTTCTCCTCTTCAGCCGCGGCGCCATCGCCATCGCCCGCCCCTGCCACTACCGCAACGGGCGCGGCGGCCGATACACCGAACTTTTCTTCCAAAGCCTTCACAAGCTCCGACACCTCAAGCAGTGTCATGTTCTCGATCGCCGCGATGATGTCCTCGGTCGCAATCGTCTGTGCCATGTTCTTCTTTCCTTTTTCTTTGGTACCTGATTTGGGATGAGCCCCGGACTTGGGGCGTCCGGGCCGCAGTTGCCGCATCCAGAGTGGGCGCTCTGCTAAGGAGCAGAGCCGCTTTTCCTGGATCCGCATGCTGCTGCGTCTTTGTGCCTTGGGATTGAATCAGAAGTGCGCTCCTATGTTGAAATGCACTCTGAGTCAGAAGCCCTAGATATTCACATCTGTTGTACCTCCTTCAATGCATGCATCGGTTCGTCCGGATTTTGCGGGCATTGAGTACGGCAGCGCCACGCAGAGACATGCTCCAGCGCAATCGGAGGAGCAAAAGTGCATGCGCCACAGAAACTGACTCTGGAAGTGCCATCCTGCCGGTCATGTGCGTTATCCAAGTCCTCTATCACTATCTGGTTCTCCGACAGTCCATTTGCTATGGCGCATCCGGTTGTTGAGAGTAAACGTACCCCGGCAGCAACTCTTGCGGTTCAAACAGCTTGGTGACGGTTACGAAGTGAATGCCCCGGTTCTTCAGCGCCACAATAATCGCCGGTACCGCGTCCACGGTAGTCTCATGAATGTCATGGGCCAGGATTATCGCCCCGGGTGGCGCTTCGATGATTCTCGCGGCCACGATCTCCGCATCACGGTCCCGCCAGTCCAAGGGATCGACGCTCCAAAATATGAAGGGCACACCTGCCGCTTCCAGGACACGGTCATTGTACGCGCCATACGGGGGACGAAGATGCCGTGACGGTTGGCCGATGATCTGGGTAATAATGTCGTCCGTCTGCTGAACCTGCTGCCGAATGTGTTCATCGGATAGGTCAGTGAGCAAGGGGTGATCCCAGGTATGGCTGCCGATCTCATGACCTTCCGCAAACGTGCGGCTTACGGTTTCAGATTGGATGCGCGCTCTACTCCCCAGGATGAAGAACGTTGCCTTGACATCGTGCTCTTTGAGAATGTCCAGCAAGCCCTCGGTGAAGATCGAAGGGCCGTCATCGAAGGTGAGCGCCACACACGGGACCTCATAACAGTTGATTTCATCCTCTGCCAGTGAACCTGCCTGTGCCGCTGGCGGCGAAACTGCTTCTGCCACCACTGAAGAGCCCTTCTTTATCCCTGCCCAAGCGTGCGCCAAAGCCTGGGCAACCGCACTTCTTGACGTTGCCGCCTCTGCTTCAATGCCCAGGAGATCCCGTATTTCCGGCTTGAGCAGATCGGCGATGGCAGTCACATGCAGTTCAACTTCCACCACGCCAGCCACTCCCGGCCCTACTTGATACTTGTCAAACGCGACCAGAACTGTGCCGTTTTCCCGGAACAGGATATTGTCGAAATTCTCTGCGGTTGGCGCCGTGCCGTCCTCGATCCATTCCAAAGACCACTCTAACGCCTCTTTGCGGGCGGCGTCAGATTCATATTCCAGCTCAGCTATCTGGTGGCGGATGCGTTCTCCCAGCACCTCCCTGGTCAGAGCGGAAAGACGCTCCAGATAGCGGTCATCGACGAAGAGATCGGAGATGGACAACTCGGCGCCGTTGCGGCGATCGAAAATGAACCCCACAACGAACGCGTTGCCCGTACCGCCAGTGTGGATCGACCGCACAACGTCGAAGAAGATGAGATTCTCGTTGGCGACGCCAACATCGAAGTTTTGACGATAGTGGGTGATAAAGGTTGCCGCCTCTTTGCCCGTCATGCGCTTGTAGTCCTGATAGGCTTTTTCGATTTCGGCGGCGGTGGTCCGATACTCATCGATGAATTCCTGCGAAATCTCTTCCATCCGCGCGTTGATGGCGTCGTGCTCCGTTACGGGATAGGAGAGGTGGAGCAGCGACCGGCCATCATTGTCAATCTCCTCAATCGTGAAGACGTAGACGCTCTCATACTTTGACGCGTCAAACGTAGAGGTGGCGGTGGCGGCGGGGGTTACCTTGGCTTCAGGCGCAACGGTAGCCGGCACTTCGCGCCCCTCTACCGGGACTTGAAGAGTCTGGCAGGCAACCAGCGTCAACAAAGATATGACAAAGAGGCCTAAGCCCAAGCCCAAGCGCAATACACGCATGCGCTTCATTAATTGCTTCCTCCTCAGGGAGTAGCTAGAAAACTGACGGCTGTGCCAATCGTAAAAGCAACCCTTCGATGACGACAGCGTGGGTCCATAATCCCGCGATCGATGGCAAGGCCAAAGTCTGCGGCAAAGCCGAAGTTCGCGCCAATGCCTCGTATTACTTACTCCGTCTGCAATACCGCCCACAACCATGCCAACGCGCGCTCCACAATCCAACGGCGCTGCAGCACCGTGCCCGCGTGCCTCTGGTACGGACGCCGTATCCAGGTGCAAGAGAAGCATAGTGCCGACCGTCACGTCGGGTAGAGCGCCCTAAGCGCTACCCTCTTGCTGTAGCTGATCGGCGCGTGCTTGCAGCACGTACGCCAGACTGCGCGCGACGCCGTTGAGTACGCTCACCAGATTGGTCGCAGGAGCCTGCATGCTTCCCAGCATCTTGGCGAGCAACTCCTCGCGGGAGGGCAGGGATGCCAGCGCAGCCACCATATCCGCGCCGATGGCCTGTCCGTTCATCAGGCCGCCGCGCACCTCAAGCGCATCCGCCCTCTTGGCGAAATCCGTGACCGCCTTGGCGACTGCCACCATGTCGCCCTCGGCAAATGCAATGCCGCTGGGACCATCCAGCAGTGTGGCAAGATCCGCCTGATCTTCTCGTTCCGCCGCCAAGCGCAGCAGCGTGTTCTTTGCCACCTTGAACTGGCCGCCGGCAGCCCTGAGCTCGCGGCGGAGCGTCTGCATCTGCCCCACGGTGAGACCCCGGAAGTCGGTAATGATTACCAAGTCCGTGGCGCGCAGCCGTTCGCGTAAGTCTTCGATGATTACGGCCTTGTCTTCACGAGTTGCCAAAACCCGTCACCTCCTTTCTGAAAATAAAATAGCCTTGGCGCTGACCAAGGCTTCGTTCACTCAGACCACTACTACCGCACTCTTCGCCGCCCTGCGGCAGCGTGCAGTAGTCCGGTCTTGCGATCTTGCCTGAACAGGCTTGCCTCGTATCTTGAGGATTATACTCCCCTCCGGGAGGGCCTGCGGTCAACGGCATATTTGATTGTTCATCCGTGCTCACGCACGGTCACTAGACAGCATAGCAGGAAATGAGCCACACGCGCAATCACTATTTCCGAACGCCCCGCACAACGTAAGAGTGAGCAGCCGGCCGGCACGGCAAGCCACCGTTGGACGCGGGCGGGAGTTGTCCTTAGCAGCATCACACTAGACGCCGGGCTAGGGGAAAGTCGGATTTCCTGAGCAAATGCAAGATGGCTGTGAGCACTATTGCCCACAGCCATCTCAGCACTGCTGTCTCTCCACCCTGCAAGGCAAGGAGGAAAAGAAGCGCTATTCGATATTCACGACGATATCAACCGCCACCTCGTTGCGGCGCACGAGGAAAGGCGCAACGCTACCCAACATATCGCCTGCCTCAGCGCCGGCAAAGGCCGCGGCAACCGTACTGAGGTTTTCCAAGGTCGCTTCGTCACCCAAGAAGACGGTCAACGCGTGCACGTCGTCAAGGTAGACATCAAGACCCTGCGGCACCAACTTTATGGTGATGGTGCTGAGACCGGCATCCTTCAAGCCTGTCACCGTGTCTGCCGGAAGCATGCCGGGCATGCTCAGGTTCAAGCCAATGGCTTCGAGCAGCGGCGCGGCATTTTCCAGAATGACAACGTCAGGCACAAGCAGGTCGCCATTGGCACTCAGAACCGTGCCAATCAAAATCGGATACTGCGGGTCGGTAGCATCGGGCACGTCGGGAGGCTGTGACGTTTCGCCGGAGAATTTCTCTACGACCGCCGCGCCGTCCGCCATGGGGAAATCCACAGCAACGGTGCCAAGCATCGCCAGCGCGAGCGGTACCGCTAGGTCCGGCAAGGCCACATCATAGCCAAGTCCTTTGACAAGCGAAATCACTTTGTCCAGAGCGGCCTGATCGTAGTTCACGGAAACGCGCAGCGCAAAGCCGCCATTTACGTAAACGTCAATATCTCCGCCCGGACCCTTAATGAGTTGGATGTGTTGTAAGTTGGCCGCCTGCAAGGATTCAATCGCGGAAGCCGACAAGATTTCACCCAAGCCGAGCTGGCTTAGTTCGCTTTCAGAGAGGCTGAGATTGAACTGCTGTCCGGCAAGGAACATGCCAACCTCTACCCCGCTGACGCTTCCGCCCTCGCCAAACTGCACGGTTGCCTGGGGCAGGCCGTACACTTCGATAGATGCCTCTGCACGCTCTGGCGGGGCGCCTGGACCGGAAACCGGTAGGGCGGTCGTCAAACGCGCTGGCGCAAATGGTGTGGAAAGCCCGTGGCTCACAAAGCCGGTAGAAACTATCAAGAGCGAAGCCAGTAGGCCCACTACACCGCCGATGATCAGGCCGACAATGCCCACAGCCTGACCGGTACCGGTACCACCACCTAGTTGGTGCCCTGCCTTATAGCCTAGCCCCGCGCCCAAATAGAGCAGTGAGAACACCAGGCCAAAACTCACCAAGAACAGAATTGCTGCGAACTTAGTGAGACCCCCACCGATCGCTACCAGCACAATCAGAGCGATGAGAACAAGGACCAACCACAGAACTGGTACGGGCACCCACCAATGTCTCCAGGTGGTCATAGCCTTCCCTCTCTGTGCTTGCATGTAGTCATGGTTTCGTGTCTAAAACAATTCATGCAAAGATTCTGTCTGTCGTCTCTAAGCAATGAGGGATACCCTTGGGGCGCATAGGGTATCCCTCACTTCACCTGCATATGACGGGGTGCGTAGTGTTTTTCCTGATTTACACTACTGGAAACCCCTTCTTACGGCAGGTTCACCGTCAGGTCAACGTCAATGCGGTCACGCAAGTGCAAGTATGGCAAAGCAATACCGGCTTGCGGCGCGAACGCAGCGAGAATGCCCAGTGCATCGGCGTCGCCGAGGCGGATGTCAGCCAGCATCTCACCATTGCTACCCAGCGAGAGCCCGTCATTATTGATCTTGACGTTCAACTCGCTAATGCCGTTGGCTGCCATAAGAGCAATAATGCTCGGAGCCAATTCGGTGCCAACCACTCCAAGATCGGCGGCAGACATACCCAGCACGGAGAGATTGCCGTCGGCATCATAGCTGACATTGGCTTTCGCCATCAGCTGGATTTCTTGCTGTTCGGTCCCTACGTAGCCGGAAGGTGCGCCTTCTTCACGTACCGGAATGGTCGACTCACCAATGGTTATCACAAGATCGCCACCGGAAGCAACCACCACGGGAACCACAACGTCCTTCAAGGGGATACTAAAGCCGGTGAAACCTTCCACCAGACTCAGCACCCGCTCGTAGTTCGCCTGATCCTCACCAAGGCTCACACCAAGTGTGTACGCGCCGTTGACATAGATGTCAATCATGCCGTCAGCGCTCTTCATGACCTGAATGTGCTCGACACCGGCGCCCGTAAGCATTCCGGTCGTTGCAGCATCAAGGCCAAGCGCCGGCACAGGAATACCGAACGCGCCCAGCGCGGCTAGGTCTTTCGCCGAGATACTCACCGGTGTAGCCGTACCGCCGATGAATACGCTAGTCGTTACCGACTGCAGCGAACCATCGTCACCAAGTGCGATGGTAATACGAGGCGGCACTATCACAACTTCCATCTGCCCCGCAGATGCGTTGGACTGTGCCGCTGAAGCGATGCGCGCGGGCAGGGTAACTGCCAACAGCGCAACGATTACCGCAACCACAAGAGCGACCTGGACAAGGGAACTGTACAGGAACGTCCTATCTAGTGATTGGGTAGGGTATCTGGTAATACGCATTGATCCCTCCTCCTTAAGATCCGTTCGGGTTCGGTACGCCCCTTCACCGAACGCTACCAAAAGATACTTTCTGCTCACCACGTTTGCGATACCCACGGTGTGGTGCTGCTGACATTATGGGGAAACCACTAATTGCTGTCAAGGACAAAGTCCGAATTCAGCCCAAAAAGTGGCAAGATTCCCCCAAAAAACCGGTTGCACCCCTGACATGAGACCTGTCAATTCTCTAAACGGCCTCTTGAGAGGCTAAAGCACCCTTGACAAGCGTAACTTGTGGGTAACAAGCGGATTGAAAAGCTTGACAGACTAGGAATATGCACGTCAGCACGGCGAGGATTTTCTTTCGCAATCCCAAGATTCTGGGCGTGAGGACAGAGTAACTTCGCCGTAATCCGGCGAATTCTTGGCGCGGTTCTTCCAAATTTGCAACTGCCGGGATGCGGAGCCAATCGGTCGGCTTGGGTGGCGCACAGGTGCATTCCGCAGGCGACTGGGCGCCCGCCCGCACTTCTTGGGGCGAAACCCTGTGCAGCCACACGGGACCGGACGAATAGCAGTAACTCATTCGGCCTATAGTCCAGTGTGAGCGGGAGAGAGAGCCCTACAGCTCTCCTTCTGCATGGGAGAGGGCCTCTGGCAAGGCAATGCGCATCCGGGTGACTAGGAGCCACGGCGCTTGGAGCGGCTCGGCACGGAGCCGCTCCGGACTATGCGCTGGCCGTTCTCCGGCAACCAACCGCCGCGCAAGCCGCTGTCGCGAGGGCTTGCCTTAGAATGCGGGACGGGTCGCCGGCATCTCGAGCACGTGCTGCGCTTGCGCTAAGAAGGCATCGTCCGTGGTCGTGATCACACGCGTTGAGACGTTGCCGCGAGGATTGAACTCCATCATGAGCAGCGCGCCACGGGGCTTCAAGCCTGACAGCAGTTCATCGAAGAGTTCGTTGGTGATGCGCTCGTGGGAAAAATACTTGTCGCGAAAGCTATTAAAGTGAAGCTTCAGCGTCTTGAGGTCTACGATGCGCGCATCGGGCACGTACACCATGGTGGCAACGGCGAAGTCCGGATAGCCCGAGACCGGGTCTTTGAACGTCAACTCCGGCAAACGAATCTGTACGTAGTAGTTCCGGTTAGGCTCTGGATTAGGAAAATAACGGATCTCTACAGACTCGATTGCTTCTTCGCCGTAGCGGGCCCGCCGCTTCCGTTTCTTTTCGCTTGGCTTATTGTCTGATTCCGATGTACTCATCCTCAATATCCTAAACGTCGTTCAGTGTGCGCGTGTATCATTGGAGAGAGGCATGCGCGGGCATGCCGCAAGGCTTCAATTATGACCGTACTATTTTGCTTTGCAAAACGTCAACTCACTCGCTCCGGCGCCGCTACTTCACGACGTCTTGCAAGCTCTCTGAACGCCGGGATGTCCCGGCGCGAGGGATTCCCGCCGCGCGGCCTTGCCTAACTTGCCGAGCAGGCCGCAGGCGTTGTACACGCTAACGTAGAGCAGCGCTGCGCTATGTCGCCGCTAGCGAGAAAGGTAGGCAACTGGTGGCAAAGGTATTCATCGGTGCACGTTCTATTCTTGATCTTCCCGGCCCGCATTGGGACACACTACGCGATGCCGGCTTGGAGTTGGCTCCACCGCTCGACGTGTTTCGTCCGCTCACGGAACAAGAATTAATCGATAATCTCGACGGCGTCGAGGCCTTTGTCGCCGGTTCGGATAACTTCACGGAGCGCGTCTTTGCCGCCCATCCGCAGCTCAAGATCGTAGCTCGCGTCGGTGTAGGCTACGACCAAATCGACGTGGACGCCGCCACCAAACACGGTGTCTGGATAACCATCACGCCCGGGGCGAATAACGATACGGTCGCCGATTACGCCATGGCAATGATTCTGGCGCTGGCGCGTCAGCTCGTTGAGCACGCGGCGATTGCCCGCGACGGTGGGTTCCACCGCATTCAAGGGGTAGACGTGTGCAATAAGACCCTCGGTATCTTGGGTCTCGGCCGCATCGGCAGATCGGTGGCGCGCCGGGCGAGCGGCTTTAACATGCGTGTGCTCGCGTATGACGTGATGTGGGATGAAGAGGTTGCGTCGGAGCTCGGTGTTACGTTTGCGCAGCCCGAAGCGCTCTTTGCGGAGTCGGACTTTATCTCGGTCCACCTGCCGAGCACGCCGGACACCGTCAAATTCGTCAACGCCGCGCTGCTGGAGCGCATGAAACCCAGCGCCTACATAGTTAATACTGCGCGGGGCAGTCTGATGGATGAGGAAGCGCTGGTGGCGGCCATCGACGCGGGGCAACTCGCCGGCGCGGCCTCCGACGTGTTCTCGGTAGAACCTCCGCCGCCGGACCACCCCTTCTTGCACCACCCGAAGATTTTGCCCTTCCCGCACGTGGCCGGCGTAACCCAAGAATCCGTTCACGCCATGGTGATCATGGCCTTCGAGTGCATCGTTGACGTCATCCAAGGCAAACGCCCGCCGTATCCGGTAGACGAACAAGCCGAGTACGAGACGTTGCCGTAAACACCTATGCCGCTGAGCCAAGACCGACTGCCAGCTATACTCGCCGACCTTCTCAGCCGCCCAGGACATGAGAATGAACGGTCGCTTGTCTATGAATTGCTGGTCTAGGTACTTGGTGCAGCCAGTGGGCAAGTTCACGTCGAACTTTGACTCCATTACGTTTGCTACATCTCAACAAGCCCATGTCCAAATTGCCCGTCCCCACATTTTCCGGCAAGGATCCCTTGCGTCAGGAACTCGCTGCGGCCGCCGCACGCGCCACCAGCGTCGCCGCCAGCGTCCCCCTCAAAGAAGACATGTACTTCGTCACCGCCCGCAAACACATTTTCGCCGCACTTCAGGAAGACGGCATCTCCCAGGAGATTGAGGAATTGGTTGCAAGATTGCTTACTGTAATCTAGATAGTCGTCGCAGCGACGTTCTTCCTGGCGCGTGGGGAAAGGCTATCGCATGAAGCCCTTAGCTGCTTCATTTAACCTCCGCTCAAGTTCTGCGTAAGGTCGAGATTGTGCTGGAATTCCCAAAGCAGAACTCAGGCGTGGCCCTGGATGCCAACTCAAGTACTGAATTCCCTGCTCCTCTTCCACAACCGCATATGGGAAGAATTGTCTAAGCCAGGACGTAATAGGGTACCTTGCCTGCGGATTCTCATACAAACATACTTTTGCATAGGGCAGCGTATGCGGTGTCAATTCGTAAAATAGCAGGATGGCACTGATGGTGGAATTCTCACCTGTGCCCCAAAGACTGCGCATTCTCTTGCCGGATGACCGTGTTATGCGGATGCGTCCAACTCCCGCCTCTTCCGCCTCTTGCTCCCAGCCAAAGAGGGCAAGGGCCACGTCAATACGCGCACTCGGAATGTCTCCCATATCGTTTAAGGTCAATAGAAGTGGGCCCGCTATACACTTGTGTTGCCTCACTTTAGCGCGGGCCGATCTAATAAGAGGTGATGCGGAATCGACAAATCCAACACGGCCAATGCCTGCAAGAAGTGGAGAGGGCTCGCCCCGGCGTGCTTCGGACCGAGGTGTTGCCGAAATCTTTAAGACCCATTCGATGGAGGCGTTTTCCGCATCTTGCGGATGTGTCCCACTGGGGAAAGCAAACCTCTGACTAGTGTGTCTCAGTTCGACGGTACTCAGTTCTTCAACCCATTCCTTGATCGGATTCAACTGGTGCTTTGATAGATTCTGATGAAGTTCTCCAACTGCCCATGCAGTGAACCAATAAAGACAAGGATTACTGCACATGGCATGTAGCTTTTGGCATACAATGTCTTCAGTATGATTCTTGGTGAACGGCGCATGCGCCGCAACCGTAGCCTCCACATAGAATTGTTCTGCGCTGGGGGTGGTAGCGAGAAAGTCTGCGTATCCGTTGCCGACAGGCGGCTCCTTTTCGATCTGACAACCCAGTTTGGTGAGAAGGTCACCGGTAAACTGCTCGAAATAGTCATTCGGATTGGGCATTTCACTGCTCATGGAGTTACCTTTGCTTCTCAGTACCTGCAAAGCTCGTTGAAGCTTGCCTGAGATTGGACATGGACTAGGTCGGACTCTTTCTTGGTTTAGTCGGGTTAAGCAACATACGTTAGTTAAGCGAATTGACCACCCATTCGTAGCGCCGCTTAAACGACGAGAGCTGCCTGTAGCTAATCAACTCTTCCTTCTGAAGTCTTCCAACCACCACGAATGGAGCAATGTTGGTCGACCGCGCGAATGCCCTCACAGAGCTTGGAGTGAGAATCCCGCCATTTCGGAATTCGCTCCATTCTCTAGGTGGAATGAGGAAGTCTCTTGCGAACCGGTCTGCGTCGGCTTCCATTGCTGCCATATCCGGGTCTGCGTCTAGGCCGTCGATTACCATGCGGCGCTGCCTGCCGTGGTTTAATAGATGACAGGCTTCGTGGAAGAACGAGAACCAAAAAATGTCTGCATACTTGCTTCTGAAGCTCATTTGGAGGAGAGCCTTTTGTGGAGACAGCCACCGCGTGGCACCATTTGCTCCGCTCTTGGGAAGTTCCTGCACGACGCAAAAGGCTACTCCAGCCTCAGCGCAAAGTTCCCTCACTGCCGGCACAAACGTCTCGTGCGGATCCTCTGTCATCCCCCTAATGGCTACTAATGCCCTGCGGAAAGCATCTTCGTTGTAAGCGGCCGTTTGCACTTCCTGCGCTTCAAGCTCCCCTTTGCGGAGCCAGGCCGCTAGAGCGCCCATAGATATCTTCTGTTGCGCCGCCTCCGTAATTCGAAAGCCAACCGCTTCCTGGTACACCTGCGGCTTGGCGTCGGCTACTCCGAGAAAGCTCAGCAACGCCTCTAGTTTGCTCTCTTTGTTCCGCCCGGCCTGTATCCAACCGCGCCTGATCATCTCCCTGATTGGGTATTCATCCAGCCATTGCACGTTAGCCGCAATTGCTTCCCGCTCTCGGTTCCGAGCCAGAGTCATGCGATAGTCGGCTTCGAGGGTGTTCCAAAAATGCGGGCTTATACCGAGCACTTTCCCTAGTCCGATTGCGGTGTCCGGCGTGATGGCCTTTTTTCCTTTGATGATCTCGTTTATAGCCTGTGCCGGTTTGTCGAGCCTTGCCGCGAGTTCCTTCTGGGTCATGCCGCGAGCCTCGATTTCCTCCTCTAGCACTTCGCCCGGAGGAATCGGCATGTCGGAGTACACACGCGAAGTATCAGTCCTCATAATGGTTACTCACGTTCTCAATTGTCACGTGCTCTTCAGTTTCCCCCTTGGATACGATGAGGCGCCATTGTCCCGTCAGATAGATGGACAGCTCCCTTTTCCTTCCTCCTTTCAAGGCGTGTAGGCGCATAGAACGTATGTTGTGTGCGTCCTGGAAGTCTTTGACGGCGTAGAGTTCATTGATCCGGGTGATGTACTTACGCCCAACGACCGATCCCCATTTTTGGACCGCCTTGGACGACACTTCGAAACAGAGTTTCAACTGTTTGGTTTTAAATCTGACTTCCACGATTCACCCTATGGGTGTATTATATAGGTTTGATGAGTCTTAGTAAAGGATGGGTAAGGTTCAATCGAGTGGTACACGTACTATGCCAAGATAACTACCGAATCTAACAGGTCTGAAACGAAGTGTTTCAGACCTGTTGTTCTTCAGACCAGTCACCGTCTGACTGCGAATTAGCCCTACCGCATGACGGAGTTGGCTTTCCACTCGTCGGGCGTTTGCCGGGTCTTCGCTTCGGCCTCTTTTGTGGCCGGCGAGGATGGTCTTCACTTACATAAGGGAAAGCGGCAAGTCACGGTGACACCTTGATCAGACCCGTCACTGGATACGGAAACGGTACCCCCGTGCGCTGCGACTATGGCTTGAGTGATGGCCAATCCCAGACCAGTGCCGCCTATCCCACGACTGCGAGACTGGCCGGTACGGTAGCTGCGGTCGAAGACGTGGGGCAGGTCTGCGGCGTGGATGCCGATCCCATCATCGCTGATCGAGACAGCCACCTCCTCGTCGCGTTCTAACCCGGCCCGAATCACGATATGCCCGCCGGCCTCGGTGCAATGTATGGCGTTGCTCAGGACGTTTCCCAATGCCTGACCAATGCGCAGCCGGTCGAGGTTCAGGTCCGGGAGGTCAGGGGCTACCCGCAGCGACAACGCAACCTGTCGCGTCTCAGCTAGCGGTTGCCAGCGGCCCACCTCCGCGGTGAGAAGCTGACAAAGCGAAGTTGCCTCCCGCGTGAGTATCAACTCACCATGGTCGGTCTCCGCCAGCGAACTCAGATCGGTTACGAGACCGCGCAGCCTCGCTACCTCCTGAATGATGTGGTCCGCTGCGCTCTCAGGCGTCTGAAGATCGTCGCGTAGCCCCTTTGCCTCCAACTGAATGACGCTCAGCGGCGTATTCAGCTCATGGGCGACATCGCTTAGCAACTGCCTACGGAGGTCGCGCTGTCTTGCTAACGTCGCGGTCATCTGATTGAAAGCTGCACTCATCTGTCCCAACTCATCGGAGGATGCGACCGGTAGCTGGGTCGTATCGCCTTGCGCAATTGCCTGGGTTGCCTTTGTCAATGCCGTCACGGGTGCGGTGATACGTCGGGATAGCCAGGCGGCCAGCAGTACTGCAATGCCAACGGTCAGCACGCCACCGGCAACGGTAATGTACAGGAGCGCATTGAGAAAGCTATGTGTCTCAGTCGCTAGGAACTCATGGCCTACATCCACATAGACGTGGCCTACAGGCCGGTTCGTAGTCAAATCGAACACCGTCTCGCGATGCCCTTCCAGATCTGGCGCGATGGTTCCGGATGGCAGCTCGGACACGTTGTCCTTCACCACTCGTCCGTCGCTGCCGACGATAACTACGCGTATCGGATCTCTGTGGAAGAGCTCGAAGGATTCTCCCTCACTGACTTCAGATTCCTCCCTCTGCAACGCGTCAGCGTAGCTGTATCCAGCCTCAGACAGCGGCCTGTCTACCGTCTCCCAGCCACCGGCAGCAGTGTACTCCCGGCTCAGATTCTGGGCTAACCGGCGCGCCTCATCATCGCCTATCTCGTTTACGAATACGCCGAGGCGGGACTGGGTCGTGTAATAGCCCACGCCAATGCTGATCAAGACGGTGAGAACGATGACTAAGACGGTCGCACCCATGATTCGCCAACGCAGCGACATCATTCGTCCTTTGTCACGAACTTGTAGCCGGCGCCGTAGACCGTCTGAATCGGCTGTCTGCCATCCCGGCGAATCAGCTTGCGCAGGCGGGCGACCTGGCTGTCAATGGCGCGGTCGAATCCCTGGAAATCGTGGTTGAAGGTCAGCGAGATGAGCTGATCCCGGCTGAGCACCTGGTTGGGATGACGCATAAACGTTGCGAGCAGCGCAACTTGTCCCTGACTCATGATCAAGGGTTTATCATTGACCGTCACGCTCCGGGTAGTCTCATTCAGTGTGATGTTGCCTCGCGTCAAAACCCGCTGAACTCTGCCTTTGACGCGGCGCAGCACGGCGTCGGCGCGCGCGATAACTTCCTCCGGATCGAAGGGCTTCACGATGTAGTCGTCGGCGCCGCTGTCGAGCCCGATGATGCGCTCGGCGTGGGTCTCTCTGGCGGTCAGCATGATGATAGGAACATCTGACTCTCGACGGAGGGTCTTGCACAGCGCCACGCCGTCGAGACGAGGAAGCATCAGATCAAGGACTATGAGATCTGGAGCCAAGTTGCGGGCAAGAGCTAGACCGGATTCACCATCATGCGTGACCTCCGCGGAGAAGCCGGCGCGCTCGAAGTACACCTTGACCCAGTTAGCAATCCTCGTATCGTCTTCGATGATCAATACTTTGCCGCTCATCGCCAGTCCTCTTAGGAGGCGTCTCAGGCGCGATGCCTCACGGAACGCGTCCATTTACCGGATAAGCCTACGGTCTGATTATCTCATTTGAAGTATCGACGTGTTCCCGCGGTCGACTTCGATTAGCTCGAGCCGTCACGCCGACGGTCGCGCACCACTCCCATGCTCGCCGCCTGACTCCCTGCCGCTAAGCACGTTGCCTAAGATGGTGTCTACTTTTGCGCCAGAAAGCGGGGGACAAGCCCCCGCGCTACGACGTGCAAACGAGGAGCGAGCGTACACTGGCAAGAGAACATTAGCCGAGCCGGGACACTTAATTTGTTCGCTACGGGACTCGGCTATGCAATGCCATGCTCACCGCCGGCCCGATGCTCCTCGCCCGATACGCGTCCCTAATCTCCGGTACCAACCTCCACATGTGTTGTCCATCCAGTGAACGCCGCCTCCGTCGCAGGTAGGGTGATTGCTACTACCTGGCCAGGAGCCATGTTCGTCGGAGTTGTCGGCCCGAGCTCCGTTCCGTTCGAAAGGTGCACTTCTATCCTGACCCGTTCCAGGACGCCGTTGGTCGTATTCTCCACAGTGCCCTTGAAGGTGTTGCTGGGAGCATCGTAACTCAAGATCAGTCGGGCGCCGCTGCGAACTGCGTCAAAGGTCTCATCCAGTGCTAAGGAAATAGCGCGGCTGCCTTCTTCCCCATCGGCTCCACCGGATTCATTACCGCTTTCACCCTCAGAGCCGTGTTCGCCGCTGCCTTCGGTACCTTCCCCTCCGGTGTGCGCTGCCGGGCCGGGGCCGCTGCAGTCGAATACTTCCATGTGAATGACGTAGCCGTCGAAGGCAACTCCTGCGAGTTTCGGTTCACTGGCAACCGACAGGCTTGTCATCGCTTCCTGTCCGGGGTTCAGGTGTCCCAGCTTCTCGGGACCAAGCTCTCCTACCGTCTTCGTTTCTGACTTCAGGTGGGGCTCGGCCTGTACGTAGCAAAGTTTCTCTGAGAGCGTGTTTCGTACCGTTCCGTGGATTGACTGGGTTGCCGCATCGTACTGCATGGAAACGGCTAAGCCGCCGAGAACACCGTTCCACGACTGTCCGAGCGGGATGATCGGGCTCGACATAGCGGCTTCACCGGCCTCTCCACCGCCGTCAGAACCCGTACTTCCACCCTCACCTCTGGAGCCGTGTTCTCCGTTGGATTCGTTGCTTTCGCGTTTGCTGCTATGCTCACCTCCGGAGTCGCCGCCTTCCCGCTCGGAGATGCCTCGACTTTCCGCAGCATGTTCAGAATCTCGTCCGTCTCGGAGGCCGGCGCCGACCGCACAGCCGCTAATTATTGCGGCGGAGAGTATGGCCCCCACGACCGTCCCAACCAGGAACTTTCTCGTCATCAGTTTTCTGCAAATCATCGTTTCACCTCTCTCTATGAAGTATCTGTGATACTTACTCACGATAGCGATGAAATGTCGCAGAAATATGTTATTCGTAGGTCGGGAGCGGCCAATGAAAGAAAGCTAAATGGCACAAGCAGGAGAACCGGACGCTGCGGCCCGCTTGGAAGTACGCGCGTACCACTTGGCCCTCCGCGAAAGGGTACGCAAGAGCAAGAGGGTGGCGCCGATACAGCGCCACCCTCTTTAGTCTTCCAGACCAGTCTCTCTAGAAGACCTGTTACCGTCTGCGTGCGATCCAGTCCTACTGTACGACGGAGTTGGCTTCCCACTCGTCGAGCAGTTGCTGGGTCTTGGCGTTGGCCTCTTTCATGGCCTCGGGGATAGTCTTCAGGTGCTGCCACGCATCCCGGCTGAGCTGGATGTGCGCGCCGAGAATGTCGGGGCCGCCGGCTGCGGTGACCACCCAGTGCGCGCCGGGCATCTCGTCGATGGCGTGGGCGCGGTCGGCGTCACCTTGAATGAAATCATCGCTCTGACCGACGGACTTGCGCACCGGAATGCGTCGCCAGTGGTCGGCCCAGCGGCTGTCCTGAGCCGGCATGAAGAGGAACTCGAGGAACTTGAACGCGCCCTCCGCCGACTTGGCGCCGGTGGGAATGACGTTGGACCAGCCGCCGCCGTAGGTCGCCGGCTCGCCGTCGTCCGGATACGGCTCGAACACCACGCTATAGTCGATCTTCTCGAACTCTTCGCGGTAGTTGATCTCGCGCGGGGAGCTATAGGTATCAAAGAACATACCTACGCCGCCCTGGGTGAAGACGATCTGAGGGCGAGTATCACCGCGGAAGGCCTGCACGGCGTCCCAGCCGCCCTGCGCGTCGTAGAAGCGGGTGCTGTGCTCCAGCGCCGCCGCCATCTCCGCATTGTCCATGGTGGCCTTGCTCTCGTCAGCGCTGGTGAGCTCGAGGCCTTGCTGCCAGTAAGGAATCATCCAACCGGCGATGATACCGGCGCTGCCCCAGTTGGGCACGAAGCCCAGGCGGCCGATATTCTCGCCTTCCTGCTTGAAAATCTTGTTGGACGCAGAGTGGAAGTCGTCCCAGTTCCCGAGGTTAGCTTCCGGATCGATACCGACTTCAATCAGCACGTCGTGGTTCAGGAAGAGCGTGCGAGTGTCCGGGCCCCACGGCCAGCCAAAGTGGCGGCCCTTATACGTCACGTCATTCAGGATGCGCTCCCAAATGTCGTCCGGCTGCATCACGGCGGAAGCCTTCACGAACGGCGTGATGTCCATGGTCGCGCCCACGGCCGCGTGGCTCTTCGTGATATAGCGGTCGAGGAACGAGATATCGGGGGCGCTGCCCGCCGCAACCACGGTGGGAAGCTTGCTCTTGGTATCGCCGTACGCGGTACCGACGGCAAATACCTCGACTTCATCCTGTGACGCGTTGAACTCGGCGACCATCTCGGCGCCAATGCCCTCATGGAAGGGCTGAGTGGAGTGGGACCAATAGAGCACCTTCTGCTTCTCCATCATGGTGTCTTTGGCATCCATTTCGCCTTCAGACTCTGCCGGTGTGTCACCGGCCGGAGCCATGCCTGCGCCCGCGCCGCAGGCCGCCGCCAACGCGGCGCCAATCCCGACGCCCATGCCGCCGAGGATCGTCCGTCTCGAAAAACGAGAATTCATACTGTCTGTCTCCTTACCAATACCTATACGCTACGTACAAGGTACACAAGTGCGCTCTTGGCGCGATGTGGCTTGGGTAGGCCCGAATCCCCGTGTTCTGCACCTCCTCTACAAGCGGCAAGTCTACAACTCTAGCGAAATGCCGTCGCCGCAACACGGTCAGGCTTCCATGCTATCAATAAAATTAGGCTAGCTTGCTGGCTTTGTCAACTTGCAGTTGCTGAATTGGGTAACCGTAAGAATAGGTCGGGATGAGGCAAAAGCACACGAAGCCCGCTAATATCTTCTAGAATCACTCATCGATGAGGGAACGCAACACCGCGAGACGCTGCCATTTCATGTTAAGCGTTTTTGAATGTCAACGATAGGACAAAGACGGTCACGATATTGGCATTGCGAAAGCAGCATAGGGGCCGGACACGGTTCGCCTAGAGTCAGAGAACAGGCGCGGGACACTAGTGTCCCGCGCCTGTTCTCGCTTAGGCTAGCTCTTGGCGAAGCTGTCCCGAGCTACTGTACGACGGAGTTGGCTTCCCACTCGTCCATCAGTTGCTGGGTCTTGGCCTCGGCCTCTTTGATGGCCTCGGGAATGGTCTTCAGGTGCTGCCACGCATCCCGGCTGAGCTGGATGTGCGCGCCGAGAATGTCCGGGCCGCCGGCTGCGGTGACCACCCAGTGCGCGCCCGGCATCTCGTCGATGGCGTGGGCGCGGTCGGGGTCACCCTGGATGAACTCTTCGCTCCGGCCAACGGACTTGCGCACCGGAATGCGGTCCCAGCGATCGGCCCAGCGCCGGTCCTGCGGCTCCATGAAGAGGAACTCGAGGAACTTGAATGCGCCCTCAGCGGACTTCGCGCCGGTAGGAATGACGTTGGACCAGCCACCGCCGTAGGTCGCGGGCTCGCCGTCGTCCGGATACGGCTCAAAGACTACGCTGTAGTTAATCTTGGCGTATTCCTCAGCGAACGCCGTATTTTTGGGCGTGCTGTATGTATCAAAGAACATGCCGACGCCACCGCCGGTAAACACGAGTGCTGGCGAGATATCGCCGCGGAAGGCCTGCACGGCGTCCCAGCCGCCCTGCGCGTCGTAGAAGCGGGTGCTGTGCTCCAGCGCCGCAACCATCTCCGCATTGTCCATGGTGGCCTTGGACTCGTCAGCGCTGGTGAGATCCATGCCTTGCTGCCAATAAGGAATCATCCAACCGGCAATGATACCGGCGCTGCCCCAGTTTGGCACAAAGCCCAGGCGGGTAATGTTCTCGCCTTCCAGCGTGTGAATCTTGCTCGCTGCGGCGTGAAAGGCTTCCCAGTCCCCGATCGGTTCTTCCGGATCGAGGCCGACCTCGATCAGAATGTCGTGGTTCAGGAAGAGCGTGCGGGTGTCCGGGCCCCACGGCCAGCCAAAGTGGCGGCCCTTATACGTCACGTCATTCAGGATGCGCTCCCAAATGTCGTCCGGCTGCATCACGCTGGAGGCCTTCACGAACGGCGTGATGTCCATAGTCGCGCCTACTGCGGCGTGCGACTTCGTGATGTAGCGGTCCAGGAACGAGATATCAGGGGCGCTGCCCGCCGCGACCACGGTGGGAAGCTTGCTCTTGGTATCGCCGTACGCGGTACCGACGGCAAATACCTCGACCTCATCCTGTGACGCGTTGAACTCAGCGACCATCTCGGCGCCAATGTCCGCATGGAAAGGCTGCGTCGTGTGGGACCAATAGAGCACCTTCTGCTTTTCCATCATGGTGTCTTTGGCTTCCATCTCTTCGGACTCGGCAGGCGTGTCGCCTGCCGGAGCCGTGCCTGCGCCTGCGCCGCAGGCGGCCGCAATTGCGGCAGTGATCCCGACGCCCATGCCGCCGAGGATCGTCCGTCTCGAAAAACGAGATTTCATTCTTGCTGTCTCCTTACCAATTCCTATACGCTTCGTACAACGTACACATGCGCGCACAATGTGCGGCTTGGCTTGGGTAGGCCTGCATCCCCGTGTTCTGCACCTCCTCTACAAGCGGCAAATGTACAATTCTAGCGGAATGCTGCCGCCGCAACACGGTCAGGCTTCCATGCTAACACTATTTTTAGACCACTGTGAGAGCTTTGTCAACCGTAACTGCATGAGAAAATTCAGGCTGTTCCGATGACGAATGAGCCCTAACCCGAATGACTAAGGGACTCTTCATCTGTCTCTGAGGTGACGATCGAACCACTCCAGCATGCGCCGCAAGTAGTCGATTTGGTTCTCCTGCTTGCGAAAGAGGTGCCCTTCACCGGCGTAGAAGACGTACTCCACTTCCACACCCGCCGCTGCCAAAGCATCGCAGAAGGGCTTGCCTTGCTCCATACCCGCCATGGGCTCTCCCTCAAAGAGCAGGAGCGGTGTTCGCGCCTGCGCGGCGTAGGTCAGCGGTGAAGCCGCGCGGTAGTTTTCCGGCACATCTTCAACGGATCCGCCGTATTCCAATTCGGCAATGTCGTTCGGCGCGGTTGCCTTGGCCGCGGCGACGAGATCGGTTGGGCCTTCTACGCTGACTGCGGCGGCAAAGCGGTTCGTCTGGGTGATTAGCCAATTGGCAAGCGAGGCGCCGTTGCTATGGCCGCGCAATCCCAGGCGCATCGGGTCGGCTAGGCCTGCCGCGATGAGATGGTCCACGCCCGATATGATGTCGGCGGCGTCCAGCCGAGTGTTGTTGTCGTGTCCCGTAAGCATCTGTTGATACGCTTCCCAGCCGTAGATGCCGCTGGAGCGGTAGTCGGGCAAGAAGCCGAGGTAGCCGTGGGCAACCAGAAAGCGCTGTCCGGTAAAGTGCAGCGGGTCATCGCCCAGCAACCTGCGGGGAGTGCTGTTAATTGGCCCGCCGTGAGGGTAGACGATGGTGGGCAGCGGTGTCGGCGGCGGTCGGTCGGGACCGAAGCCGGGAGGATAGAGCAACAAACCTTCTATTTCCAGGCCGTCGAGGGAGCGCCAGCGGACGACTTCCGATTCTAGTTGCTCGATTTCCGGCAGGGCATCGAGTTGCCGGTTTGCCTGCGTCACCTGACGGGACTCGGAACCGTCCGTTGCCACCAGCCAGACTTCGGTCAGGCGGTCCGGCGCCTCCACCACGCAAGCGAGCCAGCGCCCATCCGAGGAAAGCACCGGCGCACTGTGGTTGCTGCTGCCGTGGGTTAGCTGCGTTAGCGCGCCATTCTGCAAAGAAATCGCGTAGAGTTGGCGCGTGATCGTGCCGTCGTTGCCGGCCACGTAGATGGTCTGCCCATCGGGCGACCAGGCCGGCGCATTGCCGCCCGGCGCCAACAAAAACGGGTCGTGCGTCCGATAGCGCACGGCGGCGTCGCGCAAGTTCCAGGTAGCGAGACTGTAGAGCGCATGGTAGCCGTAGGGATGAGGCGTGGCAGCGAACGCCAACGCTTGCCGGTCCGGATGCCACGTCGGCACGGCTGCCTGGCAGGCGCCGACCGGCATCCCGCGCTGGATAGCTCCGTCTGCCACGTTCAGCAACCGCATCTCGCGCTGCGCCGACCGGCGGCCCTCGACCTCAAAAGCTATGCTCCAGGCGATATTCTGACCGTCCGGCGACCAGGCAAGGCCGCCCAACAGGAGCTGCGGTGCTGCCGGTGGTTCGATGCGCTGCAGCGATTCACCACTCCCGGCGTCCAGAAGCCAGATAGCGCCGGGCTTGGTAACTTGCGGGCGCTGCAGTGCGCGGCCTTCAAATACGGCAAGAGTTAGCCCATCCGGCGACCAGGCATAGGCCCCTACCGATAGGTCCTCAGGAGTAACTGGAGTTGGCTCCTCCTCTGCCAGGTAGTCATGGCGCCACACGCGCGTAGTGCCGTCGGTCTCGCGCAGGCACGACAGCCAGCCGTCGGGATGCCATTGCGGATTGGCGCCGGGACCGACACTCACGGCCGTACCGCCTGCGGCCACAGTGGTGACCCAAACGCTGCCATTCTCGACATAGGCAATGAGCGCAACGTCCGGCGAAAACTGCGGCTGACTGGCCCCTTGCGGCAAGTTCAGCAGAGTTTCAGGCTGGACCATTGTACTTACTCCCCCTTTTGAGACCTTTGCACAACTCGGGCCAGCTGGCGAGAAGAACCCCTCACCCTAACCCTCTCCCCCAGAGGCTGTCTCATAATTGCCCTTACCGAGGTATACTGCCGTGCAGAGAAGCTAAGTGAGATCTTGAGATAGACTTGTGTTGCTTTCTGGGCGTCGCATCAAGCCTTCAAAATACCGTTTCCATCACTTTTACCACTCTGTCAATACAATCCGCCACTTGGCTGCGTTCCACATTTTACCTATCGTGCTCTGTAGCGGAATTATGAGACTCCCTCCCCAGGAGAGGGAAACGGAGCCGCTCCGGGTTCGCTTGGCTCCGCATTCTGTACCCTCTCCTTGGGTAAGGGGGACATCTTTGCCGTTCCAGCCTCATTCCACGGGCGCGAAAGAGTTGCGCAATGCTCTCCTATAGTTGCAAGCGTCAAACCGTATCATCCACCAACAGCGCTTTACCCACAGCCCAATGCTGAATCCAGAAACAATGTAACAGTCGGACTTGGGGCAAGAATTCGGAAGATGATGACAGAATTAGAGCACAGAACCATAAGAACAACCTGAGAGAGCGCCACTGCACGCAGCGGGCTCAGAGGACTCTATGCCTAGCCACGATGTGATCCGGCCAGAGCCTCGTTACATTGTGACCCAGATGGGCGTCGTCCAGGCGAGCTGGCCGTTGCGGGCGGCAAGGCGCACGTAATAGTAGTCAGTGGGCCGTTCCGGCTCGGTATCCGTGACGGTCGCGGCAAAGGTGTAGTCCTGCGCGGGCACGGCGCGGTGGATGCGCACGGCGGGACTGCGGAAGCCGTCGGTATGGTGCGCGCGGGTGGCGGTGAGCAGGTCGCGCAGGGTGTGTTCGGCGGTATAGCCGTTGGCCGTGAGCGTCAGCGTCGCCCCAACCGGCATCTCCACATGGAGAATCAGCCCTTGGGTGGTCGGGTGGCGGGTGGTCACATTGCCGCGCGTGACCGAGCGCCACGCAACTTGTCGCTCTGTCTGCTCGACGACCTCATGAGGTATCGTCTCGGCAACGCCTTCAACCTGCTCATGGCGCAACACCGGATCGCCGCGAAAGCACGTTTCGCAGTCCAGAATTGCGCCGTCCTGCAGGCGCACCGCCATCTCCCAGTCTGCGTCCGCGTCTACCGCCGACCAGCCCCACTCGAAGTGTATCTTGGCGCGCAGGCGGCGGTGCTCCTCCGGCAGGCTGTAGCTCGGCAGCGGCGCCCAGCGCCGCCAGACCCTACTATTCTTAATGACCTCTATCGTATCCCAGAAGTCGGCGCCCTCCGCGCTGATGCTAAGTTGGCGCTGGCTGCCGTGGGCCTCGCCGCCCAGCATGGCTTCATTAATGTGGAACCCTATCGCCATCTTGTCGCCGGTGACGGCATAGGTGCGGCGGTTCCAAAGGGCCTCCCAAATGGCGTCGCGCGACAGTTCAGTCGCATAGACTGCGAGCCGGCCGTCGCCGTACGATCCCGGATAGCCGGAGTGCTGGTCGGTAGACGCCACGATGCCGAAGCGGTGTCCCCGCTCCAGCCCGGCCTGGATGGTGCTGTTGTGGTCGCGGGGGCCCATGGTGTTGAGCATGGGATACGGCGCTTCATCGCTCTCGGAACAGCCGTGCATGGAATAGGTCTCGACCAAAGGCGAGTAGGTGGGGTCGTAGGCGTCCCAGTTGATGCCGCGCCCGCCCAGCGGATAGCCGATGTGATGGGGTTCGAGAATGAACGGCCGGCCGGTCTCGATCAGGCTTTCACGCAGGTCTGCCAGCGTTTCGCCGCCAAGCAACGGCCCGCGCACGCCCTTATAGAGCACGTGGTGATCGCCATAGCCCCGCGAATGCCACTCATAGCTGAGATACGGGATAAATTCCTTTTCCTCATGAAATGAATCGAAGGTGTCTTGTACCGTGTCCCAATTCGCGTGCAGCTTGGCAAAGCCGGCCTGGTGGTAGTCGATGATCGCCCCGAACGTCGCGCGGTCGGTGGGAATGTCCGGCCAGAAGGCATGGCCGGTCACGGAGGCAAAATCAAGCTGCTGCCGCGCGAGCGTCAGCGCCCGCTCTAGGCTGCCGTGCCCGTAACTGATCCCACAGTGGTTGTGGATGTCTCCCCAATAGAGTTGATACTGCATAGCGTATCCTTTGCTAGTACTATGGAATGTGCTCAGAATAGCACACTGATGATGGGTGCCCATTAAGACGCTGTTGGCGTGCAAACGAAGTAGCCAGGGGCAGAGGTATTGCGTGCAAGCGTACGTCTGTCATGAATTTAGCTCACGCGCTTTCTGAAGAACAACGGAGAAGTACATCAATGTTTTTTGGCTCAAAGCGAAGAATTGCCGCGTCGATAGTTGCACTTCTCGCGGTACTTGCGGCACTGGCAGGAGGGCTATTCTGGTGGTTCATGCAGCAGCCGCTCTACACTCCCGGTTCTCTTGCAGTGCATCCAAATCTGGATCCCGTGAGTGGCGATCGTGACACCTGGGAAGTTGCGCCTGGAATTCTGCTGCATCACTTTGCTACCGGTGAAGGCCGCAATGTGCTGGTCATTCACGGCGGCCCTGGGATTCCACCGCTCGAATCCGCCCCTGCGTTGGATGCGTTAGGCGATAGCTATCGGTTCCATTACTACGACCAGCGCGGGTCCGGTTTGTCCACCCGGCCCGAATTCAACTTTTCAGACAATCAATGGAACAACATTCAGCAATTGGACAGCGCCCTCGGCATCACTCAGCAACTGGCCGACATTGAACGTATCCGACGTTTGCTGGGCGACGAAAAGCTAATCTTAGTGGGGCACTCATACGGCGCGTTCCTCGCTGCGCTGTACGCAGCCGAACTTCCCGCTAAAGTCGAGAAGCTCATTTTAATCGCTCCTGCCGATCTGATCGTATTCCCTTCGCGAAACGGCGGGTTGTTCGACAATATGCGGGAGCAACTACCCCGCGATCAACACGAGGCCTTCGACGAGTGGCTGGAGCGGTACTTTGACCTCGGGGGCATCTTCAACAAGACTGAACCTGAACTCCAGGCGCTGGACGCCGAATTGTTCATCTTCTTCGAGGCAGTAGCAGGGCCTGTTCCGTTGGCAGTGGCTCCGCCGCCGGAGCGCATCGGTTCGTGGCACGCCCGTGCGCAATTCTATGCCATGGGTCGGCGTCACGACTACTCGAGTGCATTGGGCAGTATTACCGCGCCGACGCTGATCGTGCACGGCGCTGATGACGTGCAACCGCTTGACGTGGCTGAAGACTATGACGCCTGGATAGAAGACACTCAAGTAATCACCATCAGCGGGGCGGGCCACTTTCCGCACTACACCCATGCGGAATCCCTAGCGCCTATCGTGAGAGCATTCCTCAGCGCTTCTTAATTCAGAGGTCAATCCAAACGATGTCGCGCTCGATGGCACGGCGGAATCTTGGTCGCAAGGTGTCAAGCATCAGCACATCTACGTGGCAGCCGAATTGCGCTTCTAGCCAATCAATGACGGCAAAGTACTCCCGCACCGTCTGGTGCTCCGGCGGTAGGTCGATGACGACATCGAGGTCGCTGGCATCCTGTGCCTCATCACGTGCGACCGAGCCAATCAGCCCAATTGCGACTACGCCAAGTTCAGCGATGTCGTCGCGGTGTTGGGTGATGGTCCGTATTGCGTCTTCTTTGGTAAGTACCATGAGTTGTCAACTGCAGTTCACGCAGAACGCATGATACAATAATCGTGCTACCTAATTGTAATGCGTTTGACGGAGCTTCTCGATGGCTGTGTTTGACACCTATCGGGCCATAAGAGTGCTAACGGGCGCAGGCTTCTCTGAATCGCAGGCGCAAGCCTTGGTCGACGTGGTAACCGAGTCGCAGCGTTCGCTTGTTACCACGCAGGACCTGCAAGCGCTTGAGCTTCGCATAGAGAAGCAATTGCACGACCAGACCAAAACGCTTGTCTGGCTTTTTGTGGTGTTGGGCGGTTTGGTGGTGGCGGTAGGAGGATTTGTGGTCGCGGTCCTCCGGTGGATCCCTTAGCTTATTCCCTGGGCTGGATGGGCTCACAGGCGCGCTATTAGGCACGGCAGACCGTATCCAAAATCAATGTCTGATTGTGCTCACACCTCGACCGGGACTCTGGCGCCTTGGAAAATCTCCTGCAGTCGCTCAATCACCTTCGGCACCTCGCTCAGGCGCAGTTCGACGGGGTCGATGTAGAAGAACCCTTCGTCTACGTGGTGGGCGCGCGGGTGGATCGAGGGCGTGCCGGCTTTTAGCGCTTCGCACACCGCTGCCGCCGTCGTGCCGGTGACGGCGGGATCGACGATGATTTTGGCGCGGGCCTGCGGGTTGCCGGTGATGTCCGGTTCCGCGATGGCCGTGATGCCGGGAATCTCCGCCATTGCCGCTACCACGGGATCGGTCTTGGCGTCCATGTCGGCGAGATAGGCGTCGCGGTCGAACGTGCGCAGCCACTCCATGGTGGCAATCACGCTCACGATGCCCTCTTTCGTCGGCTTCATGGGGCGTCCCAGGCCCATGCCGTTGCGCGCGGTCGCCTCGATGAGACCGCGGTTACCGGCTATCACGCCGGCCGTAAAGCCGTTCAGGTGTTTCTGATCGCTGAAAACAACGGCAGACGCGCCCTGCTCCAGCAACTCGCGGGCCAGAAAGGCCTCCGCCGCGCCGTCCACGATCACCGGCACGCCGTGTGCGTCCGCAACCTCCACGAATTCGGCGAACGAGAGCTGGTTGTGCTGCACGGTATGGTGCGAAAGCACGAAGATCGCCGCCGCCGTGTTGGCGGTGATGGCGCGCGCCATGTGGTCGGGCAAGGCCCGGTTCACTTCGCCAAACTCAACGACTGTTGCGCCGGTCATGCGGATCATCTGCGTGATAGGCGCGCCGAAGTTGACGGCGTGACCCTTCTGAATGATGACCTCATTCTTCATGCCGGTGGTGTCGGGCAAGGAAAGCACCTTGCCCAGGTCGTCGCCGGTCATGGCCCCCGCGCAGGTCACGGCAATGCCCGCCGCCGCGCAGTGCGTCACTGTACCGGCTTCCGCGCCGGTAGCCGCGGCGATGGCTGCATCCGCCACCTTTAAGAACTCCGGCATATCTACGAACTCCGACATGGCTTCCAGCACGCGGCTCGTCACCTCCGGCGGCACTGCGGCCGCACCCAGATGCGTCATCTTGCCGCACGCGTTGATGATGGGCGTCAACCCATAGCGGTCATGGAATTGAGACATGGCTACCTCTTTCTTCCCCCTAGCGCTCGCTATCAGTGATTTCTCTTGCGCGAATTTCCTCTAACGGGTAGGTGTAGTTTCTCACATGAGAGTATGGCATATAGAAGCCTTGCAGACGCCTTCCTGCCGTTGGCGGGACCATTTTTCACTTTCCCTCACAGGTGCAGGCGCGTTTAAGTTCCGCCGTTCCGTCGTCCCTCACTCACCTTGTAATAGCTACTCATCCTCGGACAGGACGCCCGCCCGTCTGAGCACGGTCCAGTACGCATGATCTGCCAAATGGACAATTGTATTTTCCAAACTGCGCTCCACGTTCTCACCCTCGGCCGAGTGGGCGCCGGCCGTATGCACTACAGCCTCCGGCAGGCCCACGGTGAGCGCGACGTGGACGCCATACGCCGGATGGCGCACTGAAGGGTAGCCGACTTTGGCGGGATTCGCCTGCCAGCGCGCCTGATTCGCGGGACTAAACTCAAACGGCTTGCCGAGGTCGTGACAGAGCGCGGCGGCACATAGGAGATCGCGGTCGATGTCCAGCGGCCCCACTACCCGCTCGAGGGCAGCGGCCATTGCCAGAGCTATACGAGCCACACCCCGCAAGTGGTCAGTTTGCGTGCCCTGTTTCATGGGAGGCGTTGTCGGATTGCCGGACGCGCGGATTTGCTCAATAGAAGTAAACTCCGTTTCGGAAAGCGCGAATGCCCAGGCGTCCACCACCTGCTCCCGCAGCGTCTCGTCGGCAATGTCGTCCAACTCCGGAAAGCTCCGGCGCACGCTCTCTCGCAGTTCATCTTTGGTCGGCATGCTATGTCTCCTTAATGGAAGCCTATTGCGTAGTCTGGCCTAGCCTACGCAGAGAGGCGAATGAATCAGTCTTACCTTCGCCGAATACTTGCCCCCTCTTGACGGAGAAGCGTTACCCGTAGGGGCACGACATGTCGTGCCCCTACCCCTGGTTCCCGATAAAGAATTCACCCTCAACCCAGTATCAAGCACGGGGCGGGCTCCGGCCCTCTCCCATCGGAGTCTCTTGCGTACCCCCGCCCAACTGTTGGGATTGGGCTGGACCGGCGCCGATTTCTCCTCACCCCAAAGAGAGCTTTGCACAACTCAGGCCGGTAGGTGAGAAAGTCCCCTCACCCCCGTAACGAGTACGGGGCAGGCTCTAACCCTCTCCCCCAGAGGCTGTCTCATAATTGCCCTTGCCGAGGTATACTGCCGTGCAGAGCAGCTAAGTGAGGTCTTGAGATAGACTTTTGTTGCTTTCTGGGCGTCGCATCAAGCCTTCAAAATACCGTTTCCATCACTTTTACCACTCTGTCAATACAATCCGCCACTTGGCTGCGTTCCACTTTTTACCTATAGTGCTCTGTAGCGGAATTATGAGACTCCCTCCCCAGGAGAGGGAACCGGAGCCGGTCCACGTTCACAAAGTTCGGCATTCTGCGCCCTTCTCACCAGGGAGAGGGCCTAGGTGAGGGGGGATCTTTACCGTTCCAGCCTAATTCCGCGTGCTCTTCACCGTTACGCAAAGGTCTCCCAAGGAGAGGGCGTTTTCTCGCCTGTCGCCGCGGGTCGTGCACAGGTCTCCAGCGCGAAAGGGGATTAATGCCGCGAGACCAGGGTCAGGCCATAGTCTCCCGTAGGCAACGCAGGCCGGCTGCAGCACCGCCCTTCATGCAACTTAGTGGTGCGCCGCCGCGCCGTTCCGGTAGCTCAGCCAGAGGCGCACCAGATGCCGCCGCTTTTCCGGCTCGGGATGGTCTTCGAATGAGGTGCGATTATGCAGCAGCCAGTGGTTGCTGGTAAACAGCATCTGTCCCGGTTCCAACAGCATCTCGACGTGGAGGTCATGGCGGCGGAGTGTGTCCTCTACCGCCTCCAGCGCCCGCGCCTGCGCCGGACTGAACGGCACGTCCATGCGCTCCTGTCCGACCTGGATGTAATAGTACAAGTAGCGAATGTGCAGCCCCTGCGCGTCCCAGCGGAAGACCGGCGCTTCGAAAACCGGTTTCTCGCCCTCTTTGAACTGGCCGCGCCGATCGAAGTAGAAGTCATCGTAGAGTGTTGCCAACTCCTGCGGACACGCCTTCAAAAGCTCATTATGCAGCGTGTACGCGCTCAAGAACTGGCTCCTGCCGCCGGACTTCGCCCCCTGCAAACTGAGCAATCCCAGGATATCGGGGATCGGATCGCCAAAGCAGTGGTCCATGTGGAAGCTGCTCTCCACGTTGCTCACGGAGAAGCGCGCCCCTTTCGTCGGGTCCTGCCCGGTGTCCTTCACATCGTAGAGCAGCGTGCCTTTCACGTCCTGAGCGAACGGCACGCCCAGAAGCTGGCCGATCACCCAGTAGGCAATCTGCGCTTCGTCACGCGTGTAACGCTCGAACGAAAGCCGCTCGACGATGGCGAAGCCGCGCCCGCTTTCCAACGCAGCCAGCGCGCCTTCCAGCACTGCGGCGCAAGCGGGAAAGTCCGCGCTCTGGATGCGCGTCTCGGTGATCGGCTGTGACTGCCGCTGCCGCTGTGCGAGAAAGACATCGAGTTCCGCGAAGCAGTCCGCTGTCAAGGTATAGCGCCATGACTCACCCCCATCGATCGACTGCGCGGTCCACGCCCGCTGATCGGCTATCACCTCTGAAAGTATCTGCGTACCGGCCATGAATCTCTTCCTCCTCAGTTTCTTCGTACGCTCTCTGCGCACGCTCTCAGCGTACGCATTGGCTAGGCGCCTGACCTCACGTTACAATGCGCGGCTCTTGGATAAACGGCGCGTGCACAACCTTCCGTAGCGCGGGGGCTTGCCCCCCGCCTCCCAAACTTCAACGGAGATTGGACAGGCTCAACACCGGATCCTTCTGCTCTATCCACGTTAGCCTTGCGCAATCTACGGACCCCAGGACCGTTGGTGACATTCTACACCACCGCGCAGAGCTGAATCCCGGCGCGATCAAACGCACAATCACCTATTTGAGCCAGACCATTTCGTACCTCTCGCTCCATCAAGGCTGCCCGGCGCGGCCTGTCACGTGCACTTGCCCACACCGCCAGTCCTTGAATCCGCCTACCTGTCGCGCTAGAATCGGTAAATCTAGCTTTGCGGCGACACAGCGGCCGCAACTCACAACGAACCGTCCCGACTCTGGCGTCCTTGCAAGAGGCAGCGCGGCACCAACGGCGGATGAACATGGGCACGATGAAGGCACCAACCGAGCCGCGGCGCGCAGACGAACCGCCTGCGGCGGCGGGCGCGGCTGCGTACAGCGAGCGGCTGCGCGTGCAGCGAAATACGTATCTCCAACGCATGGTGCATCTGTGCGCACAGGCCCATCCCTATGCGAAGCAGGTTTTTCGTGAGCGCGGGCTGACTCCTGCTGACTTCCGCACCGTGGACGACATTCGCAAGCTGCCGCCCATGACCAAGCAAGACTACATGCGCGATCCGGAGTCGTTCCGTCTCGATCCCAGCCGGACGCCTGATCTTACTTTGGAAGAGCGGACTATTGCCGACATCATCTACACGGCGGGTTCCTCCGGCGAGCCGACGCCCTTCTACGATACGGTGCACGACCGCTACGCCCGCATCGATCTCATGGCGCGCGCCACGCGCATCGCGGGCATTGGGCCTGCCGACACGATTATGAATCTCTTTCCTTTAAGTGGGATTCCCCATCAGGGCTTTCTCAGCGCGACGTGGGGGCCGATGGCGGCCGGCAGCAAGCTGCTCAGCGGTCTCACCGGCCGGCACTACGCCGGTTTTCCCGTGCATAGACGCATGGACGAGGCCATCGACCTCATTGAGAGCCAGCGCGCTACAGTGCTGTGGGGTATCACCTCCTACGTCCGGCGCGTGATCATGCGCGCCGAGGAGCTGGGCAAAGACTTCAGCGCGGTGCGGCTCGTGATGGCAATGGGCGAGCCCTGTCCGACGGCTATGCGCGAGGATATGCGGGCACGGCTCACGCGTATGGGAAGCACGCAGCCCACCGTCAACAACGGCTACGGCATGACGGAGCTCATGGGTCCCTCGACGGAGTGCCGCGAAAACGGCGGCGCCCACCTGCCCGCGCCCGAGCAGTTCTTTTTCGAGGTGGTAGACCCGGAGACGTATGCACCCGTGCCCGACGGTGCGCGCGGCTTGTTGCTCCTTACCCATCTCAACCGCCGGGGGACGGTCCTGCTGCGCTACGTGGCCGGTGACGTGGTGGCGCTGACCCACGCGCAATGCCCCCATTGCGGCCGCTGGGAGCCGCGTTTCCTGGGCAGCCCCTATCGGGTTGACGGCCTGACGAAGGTCAAAGGCACGTTGGTGAATCCTGCCGTGCTGCTGGAAGGACTCTCCGGTTTGCTCAGCCGCGGGGTGAGGGAGTACCAGGTCGTCATCAGCCGGGAGACGCCGAGCGATCCGCTTTCCGCCGACGTACTGCGGGTGCGCGCGGCGTGCGCCGAATCAGAACATGCGCGCTTGCGGCAGGAGATCAATGCAACCGTGCGCGCCGAATCGGAGATCAGTCCCGCAATCGAGTTTCTGCCGGAAGACGGCTTTGCCGAGATTGCGGGCGGCTATAAGTTCAAGCGCTTTGTGGACGAGCGATCGGAGAGAGACTAGTGCGCGGGGCGCGGAAAGCGTCGTATCAAACGGTGCCACATGTCCCCGCAGTGTGACCCTTAAATCGGCATGTTTTGCGCGGTGACCCGTTCATGGTTCGACAGGCTCACCACGAACGGGTCCTCTTTGAGCCTTTGCCAAGCCAAAACAGGTTACGCTTAGAGAGCACAATTATGTGGCGCAAGCGAAAATAAAGCGAGAGCTTTGAACTACAGGAGGCATGTTAGGTTGTGGGAGCGCCGAAACGCACAGACCTGCTCGTGGCCGGTGAAGAACTGGCTCCGTTCACGTTCCACGTGACGGAGGAATTCAACGAAAACTTTCTGCACTCGGTGGAGGACTTTCATCCCCGCTACATGGAGGGTCACGCCGGCCGGGCCCCGATCATCCACGCCGGCTTGCTCTTCAACTTCAGCAACCTCACGCGCAGTCCCTCGTTCTCGCTGCCTGCCGGAGTTGCGGCGATCCACACTCACGAAGAAGCCGCGTTTCTGCAGCCCGCGCCCGTTGGCAGCACGCTCACCGTCACCTGGAAGATCACCGACACCTACGAGAAACGCGGTAGACTCTACCAGGTGGTGGAAGCGCTCATTATGACCGACGCCGGGAGCCAAGTGCTCCGGCGCGTCTCGACGAATATCTACATGGGAGAGGAATGAAGCCGGTTGACTAGGGAAGAAGCGCTGGTGACATCACTCCGGCAGGTGCCAGATAGAGGGGAAGAAGATGGATTCCCTAGACTCACAAACGAAGTGCAACACTTTGCTAAGGTGTTGCCATGGGAAAACACTATACACAACTTACCATTGAAGAGCGGTGTGAAGTGGCCCGACTTCTTGCCGCGAAAACCTCGCAGCGGAAAATCGCTACAGCTCTGGGTCGCGCGCCATCGACGATCACGCGGGAGGTAAATCGCAATGGATCGCAAACGGCAGGCTATGAGCCACGGTATGCCGACGACCAAGCGTGGGCGCGGTGTTGGCGCGGCGGCAAGCTGGAGCGGGATGACGCCTTGCGGGAGGTGGTGCTGGGGTACTTGCGCGCTGGTTGGTCGCCGGAGCAAGTGGCAGGATACCTGGCGCGGGAGGCTGGCGCGCCGGTCATCTCCCACGAAACCATCTATCGCTTTATCTACAGGCAGCAGGCACGCACGAAGGATGGGAACTGGCGGCAGTACTTGCCGCGCGCCAAGTCGAAACGGGGCTGGCGCGGGCGCAAAGGCGGCAGTCCGGCCTCGTTCATTGCCCAGCGCCGCCCGCTGGCAGAGCGGCCCCAAGCGGTGGCAGACCGCCAAACCCCCGGCCACTGGGAGGTGGACCTGATGCTCTTTCGCACCTACGGCCAAGCGGTGCTGACCCTGCACGAGCGCCATTCGCGCTTGTTGCTGGCCGCGCGCCCGCCCGGCAAGGCGGCAGAGCCTATCGCCGCTGCCCTCCACGACCTGTTCGCCGCGTTGCCCCCAGACTGCAGTCAGACCGTCACCTTCGACAACGGCACCGAATTCGCGCGTCACTATCGCCTCCATGAATTGGGCATCCAAACCTTCTTCTGCGACACCCACTCTCCCTGGCAGAAAGGCGGCATCGAAAACGCCATCGGCCGCCTACGGCGTGGGCTGCCACGCAAAACCGACCTGGCTCAGGTGAGCCAAGAACGCTTTGCCCAGCTGGTGCAAGCGTACAACCACACCCCGCGCAAGTGCCTGGGGTTCCAAACGCCAGCTGAAGTATTCATCAACCAAGTGTTGCACTTGACATGTGAATCCACCTTCCCGCTTTCGCGGGAATGACGGAAAAGTGCGAATCCAACCTAACAAGGAATCGACTATGCAACCGCTGACGCTCGATACGCCCGTAGGCCACACCGTGACGGGCCGCAAGAAGAAGGTCACGTCGTATCGCACGTGGCTCTTTTCCGGCGGCTGGCCCCGGTTCGACGGCTGGCCCGCGAAGAATGTGCACACCGACCTGGCCGCCGCGCAGCAGAGCGGTCTACCCGCCAGAGCCGCCTCCGGCGCCATGTGCCTCGGTTACCTGACGGAACTCTTGGTCGATGTCTTTGGTGAAGCCTGGCTGACCTACGGTGAGCTTACGTCCAAGTTTATTGGCATAATTGACGCTGGCGATGACATTGTTTCCAAGGCGCGGGTGACCGACGTAGCAGAAACAGAATCGGGTGTCCACGTCTCGCTCGACGTGTGGTGCGAGAATCAGGACGGTACGCCGGTCGTCGTCGGCACGGCCACCGGTCGGCTGGAGTGATGCTCGCTCTCTACGCGGCGGCCCGTGATCTGGGGAGCGTGGCGGCTCGCTCGTCACTCCGGCAAGAAACGGGAGTCCAGGAGCCGGGTGAAGCTGAATTCCTGCCCCGTATCAAGTACGGGGCAGGCTTTTCGCCGGAATAACTGACGTATCCTGATTGATCGCACTGCAATAACGGGCTAACGGACCAGCTTCTATGTTACTGAATTCAGAAGTATCACTGAGCAAGTATTGTTGCAGGCACTGTTCGTACTTCGACAAGCTCAGTACGAACGGAAAGAACGCTGCATTCGGCACGAACAGCGTTTTCGGCAGGAAGACTGCTTACGGGAAGAAGGTTGCATTGGAAATGAGCGCTGCCTGCGCGAGATGCAACCGTTCGTGCTGAGCCTGTCGAAGTACGTGCGGGAACAACACTGCTTACGCGCGATGCAACCGTTCGCCCTGAGCTTGCCAAAGGGTCGAAGGGTGAACGGTTGCAATTGAGAGGCCAGAGTAGTCTCCCAGAACTCCGCTCATGGTTCGAGTTTATGCAGTAGAGGAGCACAGCGCATGCCCGGAATTGTAGTCTGCGTTCACCCCCGCGCCGCCGAAGAAGGCGCGAAAGTCCTGGAAGCGGGCGGTAACGCGTTCGACGCCGCTGTCGCGACCGCCTTCGTGCAGATGATTGTGACCCCCTTTAGCTGCGGTATCGGGGGCATGGTCTCGGCGCACCTGCTGTCGCGCGAGCACGACGCCCACGTGGTCGTGGACGGCTGCCTGCGCGCCGGGTCGCGGGTGACGCCGGACATGTGGGTCGCCGACTATCGTGGCGAAGGCGAATTCAACGGCGAAAGTCTTTTCGACGACTTCCGCAGCACCATGGGGTACACCGCCATCTGCACGCCCGGCACGGTAGCCGCCCTGGGCGAGGTGCAGCGCCGCTTCTGCACCATGCCCTGGCGCGACCTGCTGCAACCGGCCATACACGTCGCGCGGCAGGGCTTCCCCGTGCTGCCGGGCATGACACAGGTCACCCACGAAGAACCGGAACCCTACAAACCGAGCCGCGCTGAGCGGCTGAGCGCATCGCCGGACTGCGCCGCGCTCTATCTGCGGCCCGACGGCTCACCGTTTCTCCCGGACGACCGCCTGCGCAATCCAGCGTATGCCGATACGTTGGCACACCTCGCCACGCGCGGCCCCGCCGACTTCTACCACGGCGAACTGGCGGAGAGAATTGGCACAGACCTGGAGCAAAACGGCGCGTTCGTGACGCGTGACGACCTCGCAAACTACGCCCCCGTGAGCTATGCGCCCCGCGCTGCTACCTATCGCGATTACACGGTGTACAGTAACGGCGCGCCGGGCGGCGGCCCCCTGCTGCTGGAAGCGCTCAACGTGCTCGCCGGGTTCGACCTGCCGGCGTTGGGACACGGCAGCACAGACTATCTTTCCCATCTGGGAGCTACGCTGCAACTGGTTAACCAGGACCGGCGCGACTACTTGGGCGATCCGGAAGTTTTGCCGCAAACGCCGGAGTCGGTGCTGCTTGCGCCTGAACGCGCGGCGCAACTCCGCGCGGCGGTGGCAGCCGGTACGGTCGGCGGCATAGCGCCACCGCAAGAGCATGGGGATACGACCCACCTCACGGTGGTGGATGCGGCGGGTAACATCGCGTGCATCACCCACAGCAACGGCAACCATTCCGGGATCATTACCCCCGGCGCCGGCTTTGTCTACAACAACGGCATGAACCGCTTCGATCCCCGGCCGGGGCGCGCCAGTTCCTTTGCGCCCGGCAAGGCGCGGCTGCACCTGATGATGCCGGCCATCGCCACCCGGGACGGCAATCCCGTGCTCGCCTGGGGCGCGCCGGGCGGCAACGCCATCCTGAGCGCCCTGGTGCAGGCGTTCACCAACGTCGTCGACTTTGGAATGAGCGCTACGGAAGCGGTGGTAGCGCCGCGCATCCACGCCGAGGGCGACACGATCTGGTGCGACGCCCGCCTGCGCACGGACACGTGCGCCGCCCTGCGCGCGCGGGGATTCACCGTTGAGCAGAACCCAATCAGCTATCCCTCGCGCTTTGCGCTCTGTCAGCTCGTAACAATCGCGGCAGACGGCACAGTGGACGGCGGTACCGATCCCCGCGGCGAAGGGGCGGTCTTCATCACGTAAGCCCATTTGCCAATTCAGGCTGGATATTCTCAAACATGCGTGCGATTCTTGATGGTAATTCGTGGCGGGCTTGTCCCTCTACTGTGGCATTATGCAGACGCTGAAGAGAAGATGGATTCCCGCTTTCGCGGGAATGACGGACCTTTGACGTACCTTGCCTTTTCGCCGCTATCCGTAGCGTGGGGGCTTGTCCCCCGCTCTTTGATGCAGCCGCTATTCGTAGCGCGGGGGCTTGTCCCCCGCTCTTTGATGCAGGATAGTAGCACCATATCGGACCAGGTGCTGCCCACGCCGTAATCACAGCGCAAGAAGGAGACAGCGCGGGGGCTGGTCCTCCGCCGGAGCGAATAGCACAGGGTGCTTTCTCTATACGCTACCGCAAGAGAAAACAGCCATACATGGTCTGACCCTGCAGCAGGCGCAGGTTGCAAACCTGCGCTACCGGTCAAAGGGGGACGCTATAAGTTCCATGTTCCGGCCTCTATATGAGTTCCATGTTCCGGGCTCAAGTGGCCAGTGCAACGCCATTGAAGCTTGCCCCCCGCCTGTGGCAGTCTGCAGATGAGAAGAGCAGATGAATTCCCGCTTTCGCGAGAAAGACGGAATGGCGCGCGGGCGTGATAGAATTTTCACGGTCATTCCAACCGTAGTTTTCACGGTTCTCCCAAACGTAGCGCGGGGGCTTGTCCCCCGCTCTTTGATGCAGAATAGTAGCACCATATCGGACCAGGTGCTACCTACGCCTACACCGTTGGCACAGCACAAGAAGGAGACAGCTTTGGCCAATTCGGGTCTATCGGAAAGTGGCTTTGAAGTCCGCCGCGCCGCAGTCGTGGGCGCGGGCACTATGGGAGCGCAGATCGCGGCGCTGCTGGCGGGTTTTGGCATCGAGTGCGAGTTGCTCGATCTCCCGGAAACCGAGGGCCGCGATGCGCGGGCGGAAGCGGCGCTTGAGAAACTCGCCGCCATGCGCCCATCACCGCTGTTTGCACGCGATGATCTGGACCGCATCCGCCCCGGCAATGTGGAGGACCATCCTGAGCGGTTGGCCGCGTGCGATTGGGTTATCGAGGCAGTCTTCGAGGACCTTGCCGTCAAGCAGCGCCTGTGGTCGGCGCTGGCGCCGCACGTGCGCGACGACGCCATTGCCAGCACGAACACGTCCAGTATTCCTATAAAGTCCATAGCCAAAGTACTGCCTCCAGTCTTGAGACAAAGATTCCTCGGTGCGCACTTCTTCAATCCGCCGCGCTACTTGCGGCTCTTCGAACTGATTCCCACGGACGAGACTGATACTGGGGTTACGGCCGCCGTGCAACGGCTCGGCAGCGAGACGCTCGGCAAAGGCTGCGTCCGCGCCCACGACGTGCCCGGTTTCGTCGGCAACCGCATCGGGCTGTACGTCTTCGCTGACACACTGCGCGCCATGCACGAGATGGGCCTGGGCCCCGACGAGGTTGACGCCATCACCGGGCCGCCGTTGGGCCGCCCCCGCAGCGCCACGTTCCGTACGCTCGACCTGATCGGTATCGACGTCTACGTGGACATCTGCGACAAGCTGCAGGCGACCGTACCCGAGGCCTGGGAGCGAGCCGCATTCGCCGTGCCTGACTTTGTACGGACTATGGTTGAACGCGGCTGGCTGGGCGAAAAGACTGGCCAGGGTTTTTATAAGCGGGTGGAAGTAGACGGACGCAGGGAGATTCTGGTGCTCGACCCGGACACGCTGGAGTACCGGCCGCAGCGCACGTTGGCTACCCCGTCGCTGGCTGCAGCGCGCAGAGCCGAGAATGTTGGCGCGCGCGTTGCCGCCTTGGTACAGGCCGACGATGTCGCCGGGCAACTTGGCTGGCGCATTCTCTCACGGCTCTTCGCCTTTGCCGCCGCCAAGATACCGGAAGTGGCCGACGAGATCGCCAGCATCGATAACGCCATGCGCTGGGGCTTTGCGTGGGAACTCGGCCCGTTCGAGACCTGGGAAGCCATGGGCATAGCCGAGACGGCAAGCCGCATGGAGCGCGACGGCCTGGCAGTGCCGCCGTGGGTAACCGCACTTGCGCAGCGGAATGGCCGCTTCTATCGCCATACTGCCAAGGGAACCGAGCAAGCATCGCCGGAATCCACCTACGTGCCGGTGCGCGGCAGCGAACGGACGCTCTCGTTGCCGTGGCTGCGCGCGCAGGCGCAGCCCGTAATCGCCCACGCCGGAGGCACGCTCTACGACATGGGGGACGACATCGCCTTCCTGGACGTGCACGGGCCGAAGCAGACGATTGACGCGGACGTGCTCGCTATGCTGCAAACTGCCGCCGAGCGGGTGCCGCCCGCGTTTCGGGGCCTCGTGCTCAGCAGCCACGTGCAGCCGCACTTCTGCGTGGGCGCGAACCTCGCCGTAATTCTCCGGGCCGCGCAGGCGCAGGAGTGGGACGTCATCGAGTCGTTCATTCATAAACTGCAATACTCGCTGCTGGCGCTCAAGCGCATGCCCGTGCCGTTTGTGACCGCCCTGTACGGACGCGCGCTCGGCGGCGGGCTGGAACTGGGTCTCTCGGCGCAGCGCGTGGTGGCGGCGCGGGAAAGTTACGTGGGCTTGGTGGAGACCGCCGTAGGGCTGGTGCCCGCCGGCGGCGGCTGCAAGGAATTGCTGTTGCGGATGCTTGCCGACCAAGGGGAAGAGAAGATGGATTCCCGCTTGCGCGGGAATGACGGACGTATTGCCCACGGGAGTGACGGACGAGCTGCCCACAAGAATGACGGACGAGCTGCCCACGGGAGTGACGCGCAGGTTGCCCACAAGAGTGACACGCCAGTTCGTCACTCCCGCGCAAGCGGGAGTCCATCCGGCGCCACCCAGGCTCTGCAGAGAGCCTTCGCAACGATCCGGTTAGCCAAAGTCTCACAGCACGCGCCGGAAGCCGCAGCCATCGGCTACCTCCGCGTAAGCGACGTGATCGAAGCAAATCCCGACCATCTATTGTATACAGCCAAGGCGGAAGCGCTTGCGCAGTCTGAAGAAAGTGACTCTTCCAACGCTGACCCGGTCCAACTCCCTGTGCTGGGCGCCGACGTGCGCGCCGCGCTGCTCGGGCCGGTTGAAGACTTGGTTCGCGCAGGTAAGGCCACAGAACACGACCTAACTATCGCGCAGAAGCTCGCCTTCATCCTCACCGGCGGCGACGCCGCGGCCGGCTCGCAGGTAGATGAGGAGCACATTATCGACCTGGAGCGCGAGGCATTCGTCAGCCTGTGCAGCTTCGCCAAGACCCAAGACCGCATTGCCCATATCCTCAAGACCGGCCAGCCCCTGCGGAACTAATGGGAAAGCCCTGGCAACAAGACTGTAGGGATACGATCTGCCATGTCCCTTTGCGGCATGTAGAGTTACGCGACCTTCACTTTCATACCTTGAGATAAATTAGGCGCCGTTAAAGTCAGTCTGCAAGTCACGGATAATTCCTTGACACTATTATCGTCACGCGATACTATATTGCTGTGAAGCTGTTCACTGACAAGAGTACCGAGCGAGTGTTCGATGGACAGCATGTACGCCACCTGCCGCCTGGTATTCAGCGACGGGCGCGGATGCGGCTGCAGCGGGTCGTTGCGGCAACTGCTTTGTCCGACTTGCGTATCCCGCCCTCGCATAGTCTCGAAGCGCTGAGAGGCAGGCGCACGGGGCAGTACAGTATCCGCATCAACGACCAGTGGCGCGTGTGCTTTCACTGGACAGACCAGGGTGCTATGGAGATTGAGATCACGGACTATCATTAAGGAGACTCTTGCGTAGCTCGGCCGAGCAAGCGGGATTGGGTTGGATTGGCGGGGATTCTCCCTCACCCTAGCCCTCTCCCTCAGGGAGAGGGGATTATGCGCGTCCAAACAGGGATGTGCAAAGGTCTCCTCAGGGAGAAGGAACAATTGCGCCGACCGAGGCTATGTCATGGTCTCCACGTGGGAGAGTGACAACTATGGCGACTGCCGCCCCAATCCATCCCGGGGAACATCTGGCAGAGATTCTCGACGAACTTGGCATCAGCCAGTACCGTCTGGCCAAGGCGATTGGCGTGCCGCCGATACGCATCAATCAGATCGTGCATGGACGCCGCGCCATTACGGCGGATTCTGCCCTGCGTATTGGCAAGGCGCTGAGCATGACGCCTGACTTCTGGCTGAATCTTCAGCGGATGTACGACCTGGACGTGGCGCGCGCGACAGCCGACGTGAGTGGCATCGAGCCGCTGGTTACGGCGGCGCAAATGTGACGGCGGCTGTTGCGTGCCGCAGTAAGCAGACTAACGGTTTAGGGAATTCCGGTATGTAGGTACGATGCCATACGGACGTCCGGCTGAGCAGCGAAACTTAGGGGCACGACATGTCGTGCCCCTACCTGTAATCTAAGGACTACCGAATGCCACGCCGATCAATTCGGGCTCTGGCGGGCATGCAGTGGGGTTGGGAACATACGGTAACGAAAGGAATCACAATGTCGTTCATCGAATACACCGTCACCGATAGAGTCGCACAGATCACGTTGAACCGGCCGGACAAGCTCAATGCCATCAACCGCGCCATGCGGGAAGAACTCTTTCGCGTATTCGCGGATTTCGCGGCGCGCGCGGATGCGTGGGTGGCTGTCATTACCGGCACGGGCCGGGCGTTCTCCGTCGGCCACGATTTAGAGGAGATGGGCGGGCCGTCGGGTGACGAAGCGCCGGGCACATCCATCGAGGACCTCTACGTAATGCAGACGCGCATCTGGAAACCCATCATTGCGGCCATCAATGGCTACTGTCTGGCGCAGGGCGGCGGCATCGCGCTGGCATCCGACATCAGGATCGCCGCCGACACCGCGCAGTTCGGCTGGCCGCAGGCCAAGCGCGGCATCAGCTCCATTAGCGGGCCTTCCATGCTCGCCAATCGCATTCCCCTGAACTACGCGCTCGAATTCTTGCTCACCGGTGAATTCATCAGCGCGGCAGAGGCGCACCGGCTGCACCTGGTGAATAAGGTCGTGCCGTTGGACACGCTGGCGGACACGGCGGCCGCGTACGCGCAGACCATCGTGCAGAATGCGCCGCTGGCAACCCGCGGCATGAAGGAAGCCGCCGTGCGGGGCCAGAACTTGGGTCTGGAAGAGCGGGTAAACCTGGCCAGTCTTTTGTTCGAACGCGTGCGCGCCTCGGCAGATGCCGAAGAAGGCTTGCGGGCGTTCGTTGAAAAGCGCGAGCCGGAGTTCAAGGGAGAGTGAGCTTGAGACAAGGGCGACGGGAAGGCAGGCACTAGGCCACTTGCTCAGGGCGTAGTCCCGTTCTCGCTGAGAAGATGGATTCCCGCTTTCGCGGGAATGACGGACGTATTACCCGTGGGAGTGACGGACGACGCGCCCCTCGCGTTACTCTCTCACATTCGCGCATTTGCGGGCTTTCTTCAACATACAAATGACGGACTTCATCGTCTTCTCGTTCCCGTACGTGTGCACTTGACCTGCGCAACTGTCAACAAACATGTCAATACTTACAGGTATGACGATTGGCGTAGTGTCGCACGAACTCTCGCACCTGAGAGAAGTCCGTCCACCGAGAGACCGCGTGATGCTGCGCGGGCTGTCTCGCCATTGCTCTAGACGAAATATCTCTCAGCCTGGGGTCACTCTGAAGCACTCGCGGTCGGCGTCGCAGTGGGCGCAGCGCGTTCTAAGATGAAACTGCCCCCAATGAGGCCAATCCTAAAGCTGCCCGAAATCACACCATCTTCCAGCCTGCCGTCAAAGGTCAAGTCGCCATCCTCTTGCGGGATCACGAAACGAATCCCGCCATCCGCTTGCAGCTCGGCTTTGAAGGCAAGATTCTCGATCCTCCGCGTAGAAATGTCCAACGTGCCCCAGAGTTCGCCGTCTGCAAGCTGTAGCGAAGCGTTTATCGGGACTTCGGACCGCAGGACGCTTATTACACCTTCCCAATCTCCAATCAGCGCCGCCTCCGGGCCGGTCGGTGCAGGTGTCGGCGTCGGTGAAGGGACTGCGGTCGGTGCCGGCGTAGGGCGGGGCGAAGCCAGCGGCCGCGGCGACGCCAGCGCAGTCGGGGTCGGCACAGGAGTTGCAGTAGGAGCCGGCGAGGGCATCACCGTCGGCGATACTTGGCTGGGAGGCGCCGGTGTCGGCGAAAGAACGGCAGTTGGAGTCGGTGGTGCGGGGCGCGGGGTAAACAATCCGCACGCGCTGAGCAAAACCGCGGCCAAACTCAGCGCCACCGGGAACAAAATAGCCGGGAAGAGCGCCCGAAAACCTCGGGGGGTCGCGCCGCAAGGCCTTGACGGAGATGACCGTGACGATAGTTTCAGATTGATGCCGCTACGTTGGATTGAGAGCGTTACTGGATACTATTTCACTATAGCGCACTTTCTCACGGTCGTCCCTTAACCCCAGCCGCCATAGCGCAGTTGCTACGACTGCACAAACAAGGGAAGAGCCGGCCGCAGCCGACTCTTCCCCTACAACTATCAACTGAAAACGTGCGCACGCTCCGCGTCTCTACCCAGCAAGCGCCTCGTCGACCAAGGCTTGTATGGGCTCTTTCATATTGCGCAGGGCTTCTCGCACCGTCACCTTGCCTGCGAAGAGGTCCGCAAAGGTCGGGTTGGAGATATCCTTGCGAATCTGACCGAAGGCAACAGTGCGGAAGATCCGTCCGTTCGGCACGCCGTACTGCAGTGCATCGCGGTAGATCTCCAAGCGCAACTCGCTCTGGAAGTCCTTGTCGCCGTAGATGTTCTGCGCCCACTCGTCGAAGAAGTCCACGCGGTGAAAGCCGGTGCCGCGCGAGATTGCCCAATTGATGGTGCGGCTACCCCATTTGAGCAGTTCCCAGCCGGCATCGGGTTGCTGGGCGCCGACGACGATGCCGTTGCCGTCCAGGTTGAGGTGCGAGACCGGCCGCGCGCTCGTGCCGCGCGCCACGGGGCTGAAGACGAACGGCGCGCCGCGCTGGATCGCCTCGAGCACCGGGAAGAAACCGCCGGGCGCGCTGCGCAGCATGGCCCCCTTCTCCTCCACGAAGGCCGTCCTGGAATTAGTGCCGAACAGCTCTTGCACCTGCCCCGGCTTATCCACGGACCGGTCCTCGTGCACCATAGTGAAGTAGCGCTCGTAGGCGTCCACCAGCGCGGGATCTTCTGAGATGACCGTGCGGTTGTCGTCGGCCAGCCATTCCGCATCAAAAAGAGCAGGCCAGTTAAGGAAGAGGTAGTTGGCGTTCGCGCCCACCATGCCGAACTGAGTGGTCTTGCCGCCCTCTTCCTTGGTCAGCAGTCTCATTTCAGCGGTGAAGCGGTCGAAGGTCCAATCGGGGTCCTCCCAGTTATTGGGCGGCAGGTTCAGTCCGGCCTCTTCGTACATGCGCTTGTTGATGGGCGCAATGGGCCAGTTGCCGCCCGACTGATTTGGTAGTGCAAACAGCTTGCCGTCACGGCGGAACCAGGCGTCCATCGCCGTTTTGGGGAAGGGGCTCAGGTCAATCTGGTCTTTAGCGACCCGGTCGTCAATGGCTTCCACTGCGCCAAGCGCCGTCAGCGCCGGGTCAGTGAGCCAGGATACATCCGGCGCTTGACCGCCGGCCACAAGCGTCAGCAAGAACTGGCGGCGGTCGCCGGACCAGATGATCCAGTTCAACGTGATGCCGGGGTTGTCGGCCTCAAAGGGCTCCTTGACCAGCGTATCCACGTTATCCGCCTGGCGGCTATTGTGGTTGGTGAGCCAATGCACGTCTACGGGCTCCGCCATAGCGGGCTTCTTGGTCTCTTCTTTCGGCATCTCCTCCTTGACCACCTCATCGCTCGGGGCCATGGCGGCCGGCTGGCCGCAGGCCCCGAACATGACGCCGCCGAGGGAAACTGCGCCTACACCACCCAGCCAGCGGCGCCGGGTAAATCGTTCCCGGATATTCACTTTACGTCCTCCATGCTTGAAGTGACCCGCAAAACCATCGCCTTTGGAGTGGACCTTCTCAGACTCCCCTACCCGGCGAGCGCCTCGTCGACCAGCGCCTGCATCGGCTGCTTCATGCCGCGCAGGGCCTCCTGGACTGTCACCTTGCCCTCGAAGAGGTCACCAAAGATCGGATTGACGAGCTGGTCGCGGATCTGGTTGTAGGCGGCGGAACGGAAGGAGCGCCCCGCCGGCACCGCGTATTGCAGCGCGTCGCGGTACACCTCCAGGCGCACCTCCGCCTGGAACTCCGCATCACCGTAGATGTTCTGGGCCCATTCGTCGAAGAAGTCCACACGGTGGAAGCCGGTGCCGCGCGAGATCGCCCAGTTGATGGTGCGGCTGCCCCACTTGATGAGTTCCCAACCGGCGTCCGGCTGCTTGGAACCGACCACGATGCCGTTGCCGTCCAGATTCAGGTGCGAGACAGGCTGCGCGCTGGTGCCGCGCACGATCGGGCTATAGACGAACGGCGCGCCGCGCTGAATCGCCTCCAGTATCATGAAGAAACCGCCGGGCGCGCTGCGCAGCATAGCGCCCTTCTCCTCGACGAATGCCGTCCTGGTATTCGTGCCGAAGAGATCCTTTACCTGTCCCGGCTTATCTACGGAACGGTCCTGGATCGCCATGGTGAAGAAGCGCTCGTAGGCATCTACCAGTGCGGGATCGTCCGAGACCACGGTACGGTTGTCATCGGCGATCCATTCCGTATCGAAGAGGTTCGGCCAGTCGATGAACAGGTAAACCGGACTTGCGCCCAGCAAACCGAACTGCGTGGTCTGGCCGCCGTCTTCCTTGGTCAACCGCCTCATCTCCGTGGTAAAGCGGTCGAAGTTCCAATCGGGGTCCTGCCAATCGGTGGGCGGCAGGTTCAGGCCTTCCTCTTCGTACATGCGCTTGTTGGTAGGGGCCACGGGCCAGTCGCCGCCGGACTGATTCGGCAGCGCAAAGAGCTTGCCGTCACGCCGGAACCAGGCGTCCATTGCCGCTTCGGGGAAGGGGCTCAGGTCGATCTGGTCCTTGGCAACCCGGTCGTCAATGGCCTCCACCGCGCCGAGCGCCGTGAGGGCCGGATCGGTGAGCCAGGCGACGTCAGGCGCTTGGCCGCCGGCCACCAGCGTCTGCAGGAACTCGCGGCGGTCGCCGGTCCAGATAATCCACTTGAGCGTGATGCCGGGGTTGTCGTTCTCAAACGGCTCCTTGACCAGCCCGTCGACGTTATCCAATTGGCGGCTGTTGTGGTGGGTGAGCCATGACACCTCTACGGGATCAGCCATGGCGGGCTTCTCGGCCTCTTCTTTGGCCATCTCGTCCGTGGCCGTCTCACCGCCCGATTCCATAGTCGTCGCCTGGCCGCACGCCGCGAACAAGAGGCTGCCCGCGGAAAATGCGCCGATACCACCTAACAGACGACGTCGCGAAAAGCGTTCTCGAATATCCACTCTCGATACTCCTTCACTTAGGGCAAACCTAAAGTCACTTGGACCTCTGCCTCATAGGGCCGATTAACATTAACCTCCTTTTCGTAAGCGTTAAGTCCGACACCCTTACCCTATGCCCGTCAAGCGCAATTCGTCAAGACCTGAAGAAACCATTGCACATAACCCTTGCCGAGGCGAGAAAGTTCCCTCTCCCGGCGGAGAGCTTTGCATAACCCTTGCCGGAGTGAGAAAGTCCCCTCTCCCGGCGGGAGAGGGTTAGGGTGAGGGGGGAATTCCCGCAATCCGGGCCATTTTCACCGATTTTGCACACTTTCGTATAGGTCTTTGAGGTAGATAAGGACAGGATAAGCAGGAATCCCCTCACCCCGGCCCTCTCCCGCCGGGAGAGGGAGTAATTCTTGCGCCGCTGGCTGAAATTACGCAAAGGTCTCCCATGGAGAGGGAGTTATTCTTGCGCCGCTGGCCGGAGTTACACAGAGTTCTCCTGAAGGGAGTATTCTGATTGACCTTCACAAGACAGTGTGCGAACACATGCCTGCGGCTACAATGTCTGTATGCACGAGCGAATGTCCCAAGAGAATGTGAAGAATAAGGAGCTTGCCAGGTGAATGAGCGTTCCGCCCAACTGCGGGCCCTAATCGAACGGCCCGGTATCGTCGTCCTGCCCGGCGCGTATGACTGCCTGAGCGCGCGGCTCGCGGAGCAGGCCGGTTTTGAGACCGTTTTCACGACCGGTTTCGGCTTTGCCGCCAGCGCGCTGGGTGTGCCGGACCTCGGCCTGATGACTGCCAGCGAAATCCTGGACCGCGTGCACAACATCGTGCAGAGTGTAAGCGTACCCCTGGTCGCGGACATGGACACCGGCTACGGCAATCCGCTCAACGTCATCCGCACCGTCAGCGAGTGCGTGGGGCTGGGCGTGGCCGGCATCATCCTGGAAGACCAGGAGTGGCCCAAGAAGTGCGGACACCTGGAGGGTAAGCGGGTGATTCCCATGGAAGACCACGTGCAGAAGCTGCGGGCCGCCGTGGATGCCCGGGGCGACTCCGGCCTGGTGATCATTGCCCGCACCGATGCGCGCGCGGTGCTGGGTCTGGATGATGCCCTGGAACGCGGCCAGGCATATTACGAGGCCGGCGCCGACGTCGTCTTCATCGAAGCGCCCCAGTCGCTCGACGAACTGCACGCCGTCGCCAAGGCCTTCCCCACCGCACCGCTCTTCGCCAATATGATCGAGGGCGGCAAGACCCCTGTGCTCTCACCCGACGCCCTGGCCGACATCGGCTTCAAGATCGTGGTCTACCCGCTCTCGAGCCTCTTCTCCGCGGCGCGCGCCATGCAGCACGTCTACCAGGCGCTCAAAGAGCACGGCTCTACCGACACTATTACCGATATGACTACGCTCGATGAGTTTACCCAGTGCGTGAACGTGGACCAGTTCCGCGCCTGGGAGCAGCAATACGCCACGCCGGAGAGCAGTTGACGGCAGGTCTCGCATCACCCACAGGCCAGATGCCGCGGTCATCCTTGTGTCTTCAATAGGGACCCAAGCGGGACAGTTTAACTGGACCCTTTCGTGCAACGCACTGCAACAGGCTCCGTCTATCTACGAACGGCGTGCGCACGTGGCGGTAGGCACTGGAGACCCCGGCGCAGCCGGTCATGTGGCGCAACTCTGCGGTAAACGCGCTGAAGGGCGTCTCCCTGTCGCTCGTTACGCACTGCGCCATTTCTTGTGGTAGACTGATACCTCAAGAAAGTGAAGGCGTCCTGCCGTTACCGTCTCGCTTTTGCAGTTCAGTGCAGTCTCACTTCGCGGCGCCGGTATTGCAGTCTCCCAATGTAGTGTCTCTTGGCTACTGATGTCTCTCTTGCGGCTGCCTGGGCTGATTGCGTTTCTTGCGCCGGCGCAGCGCCGGCAGCGCAGTCCAATTCGGAGTTGCTCGCATTTCTTGCTGTGCCATTTGTCCCAGACAAGCGTTTACGCGGACGCATGCGTTGCGCCGGCCTGCCGGAGACATCCCCTGCACGGTGGGCGCGACAGTATTTCTAGCTGCGTCGGCAACGGCCCGCGATCCCAGCGCCAGCTACCGTCAGCCGCCCGAAACCATAGTCCATGCGCATACCGAATGACAAGACATCAGCGCGTGTAACTAAGTACGTGCTCCTCATCGCGGGCTTGGCCATTGTCGCTACCCTCACCGGCTTCCCGGCCCGCGTGCTCAATAGCTATGAAGTCAACCAGCGCGTGCTCATGCTGGAGCAACGGCTCGAAACGCGCCAAACGGAGCATGAAGCCCTGCAACAAGAACTCGCGCGCCGGGGTACGGATTCGTATATTCGCACGGTGGCAAAGGAGCGGCTGGGACTGGTGGAGCCTGGGGAAGAGTTGGTATTGCTGCCGCTCGACGGTCAACGCACGGAGAATACGCTGGAAAAGACGAGTGTTCCCGTCAAGGACTTGCTCGTCACCGAGACTCCCTACGATCCGGAGTGGGGATACTTTCTGGAGTGGATCGCGCTGCTCCAGCGCGCTTTCGTCTAGAGGAACGCACACGCAGAGTGATCACACGCAGAGTGAACGCACGCAGAGTGAACGCACGCAGAGTGAACGCACGCAGAGTGAACGCACGCAGGGTGAACGCACGCATAAAGCGCATCGACCCCACGCTGCCGCTGCCGCAATACGCCACGGCAGGGGCGGTTGCCTTCGATTTGTGCGCCCGCACGACCGTGACGATTGCGCCGCAGGAAACGGCGCGGGTGCCTTGCAACGTGGTGATCGAGGTGCCGCCGGGCTTCGCGCTCATCGTGGCCAGCCGCAGCAGCACGCCGGTACGCAAAGGCCTGCTGAAGGCGAACGGCGTCGGCATAATCGACCAGGACTACTGCGGCGACACTGACGAGATCCAAGCGCTATTCTTAAATGTCTCCGGCGCGCCCGTAACCGTGGCACGGGGCGAACGCATCGCCCAGGCGCTCCTCATCCCCGCGCCGCGCATAACGTGGGAGGAAGTGACGCAGTTTGGCGGCGACGATCGCGGCGGCTTTGGCAGCACGGGAGAATGACGCCGGCGCCGCCGCACGCGCGCGACTGACTCTTTCCAATAGCCGTATTGCAGCATACAGCCGGCGTAGCTCCCCCAACGTTAACGGAAAGACACGCACTCGTTAGCGGAAAGCAGAGCGCTCTTTAAGAGAATGGCACGCACGCCAAGACGCACCATCGCAAAGAAGCTTCCCAAGAGTCAGACTGCATCCATTCGTCCTGGTTTGTCGAAGTCCATCCGTCCTGGTCAGACTGCAACCATTCGTCCTGGTTCCTCGACAGCCGTTCGTCCTAGTCGGTCGGCAGCCGTTCATCCTAGCCGGTCGGCAGCCGTTCGTCCTAGTCGGTCGGCAGCCGTTCATCCTAGCCGGTCGGCAGCCGTTCGTCCTAGCCGGTCGGCATCCGTTTGCTCTGGTCGGTCGGCAGCCGTTCGTCCTGAGCTTGTCGAAGGATGAACGGCTGCGCCGCACACACCCCCGAAGGTCCATACGCCCCACCGTTCTGCCTCATGGCGCACATGCCAACCTCATATGCCAGGGCGAGGCGTCTCTACTTTCCGGGTCTTTCCAACTGCCTGCCCGGAGTTCTTTCACCCAATCCAAGCAACTTCCCGGCGCACGCTGAAGGGCAAGTGCGCCTGGGGTACCATGTGAGCATGGAGAATCAGGAACGAACTTCAGAGGTGGCAGTGAACGGGGAACGCCTAAACGGGCCGTCGCCCGACCCGTTCACGGAGACGGTTGCCAAGACCGTTGCCGCGCACGGCTTGCTGCCGGCGGGCAGCGCCATCGTCGTGGCAGTATCCGGCGGGGCGGACTCCATTGCCTTGCTCGCCGCGCTGCAGCAGCTTGCGCCCCGCCACCACTGGCGACTCCACGTAGGCCACGTAAATCACCAATTGCGCGGCGCGGAATCCGATGCCGACGCCGAGTTCGTGGCGCAGACCGCCGCGCGGGCGGGCCTGCCCTGTACCGTGCGGTCAATAGACGTCGGCCGCGCGCAGGCAGCCCATGCCTCGCCGGAGAACACCGCCCGGCGGTTGCGCTATCGTTTGCTCTCCGAAATCGCTCGTGCAGTTGACGCGCGCTTCATCGCCCTCGCCCATCATCAGGACGACCAGGCCGAGACCGTGTTGTTGCATCTCTTGCGCGGGAGCGGCCTCGGCGGCCTTGCCGGCATGCGGTACGCGAGTCCGCTGATGCTTGCAGGCGAAGCTGAGCCCGCGTGTAAGGGAAGAAGCGCCGACAGCCGCGGCGCCGGCAGACGCGTGGAAACAGAAACCACGATAACCCTGGTGCGGCCGCTGCTCGCTGTAGCGCGCGCCGACATTCGCGCTTACTGCCAGCGCCGCCACCTCGCATTTCGCGAAGACCGCAGCAACGAGACTACCACCCCACAGCGGAACTGGCTGCGGCATGCGGTGCTGCCGCTGCTGGAAACGCGCTACCCGCAGGCGGCGCGCACGCTGGCCCGCGCTGCGCTCACTATCGAGGAAGACTACCAGTACCTTACGGAGCAGGCAGAGAGTTGGCTGCAACGCAACGCCTGCCAGTTCCCGGACGGGATGCTCCTGGACCATCCCGCGTGGCGAATCTTGCCGCCGGCGTTGCAGTCGTCAGTATTGCGCTGCGCCGTGGCCGCAATCGCGGGGCACACGCAGGGGCTGGAACACGCGCACGTGCTGCACGCCCGCGCAACCCTGTGTGAAGGCCGCGCCGGCGTCGCGTCGCCACTGCCCGGCGGCTTGTCGTGCCGCGCGGAGCACGACGGTATCTGGATCGGTTATGCCGCCCGGCAAGAATCGTTTTCACCGATTGAACTCAGCATACCCGGCCGCACTGCCATCGCGCCGCTGCAATGCAGCATACTCGCCGCGCTGGTTGAGCCCGATCAAGATAGGTTTTGTAAGGGAACTGCGACCAATGAAGAAGCTTGGCTGGACGCCGCACAGGTAGGCGGCCCGCTCCGGGTCCGCACGCGGTTGCCCGGCGACCGCTTTGTTCCGTTGGGAATGACCGGAGCAAAGAAGCTGCAGGACTTCCTGCTGGATGCCCGCGTACCCGCGCGCCTGCGCGACCGCGTGCCGTTGGTTGTGACGGAGGAGAACGCCATCGTGTGGGTTGCGGGTTACCGCATCGACGCCCGTTACCGCATCACCGCGCAAACGCGGCAAATCGTCCATCTGCGTCTGCAATCGTCTCAAGTGGAGGAAAAGCCGTGAGCGGCGAGTCCTTCACAGAGGGTGTGAATCCTTCTCAGCGCGCCGGCGACCGCGAGCAACAGGCCGAAAGTCCGCTGCCGGACGCGGCTGCGGCGCCGCACTCCTCACCGGAGGAGTTCGGCCCGACCGGCGCGGGTGACTCGCCGCCGGTGACAGCCGGTCGGGGCTTCTTCTCTGTAGCCTTTGCGTTGCTGCGCTCCACGCGTCCGCAGCAATGGTCGAAGAACGTACTCGTCTTTGCCGGAGTCGTTTTCTCTCAACAACTCGGCGACCGTGCTGCCCTGCTAGCCAGCGTGCTCGCGTTCGGCCTCTTCGTGCTCGCGAGCGGCGGCATCTATCTCGTAAACGACATGCTCGACGTAGAGGCGGATCGCGCGCATCCGCTCAAACGGGAGCGGCCGCTGGCGGCAGGTGTGTTGCCGTTCCGGCTGGCGTTGGTTGCGGCAGTCGTCCTGCTCAGCGGCGCTATTCTGGGCGCATTCCTCATGCAACTTGCGCTCGGCGCGATCTTCACGCTCTACGTGGGCGTGAATGTCGCCTATAGCGGCTGGTTGAAGCACGTGGCGCTGCTGGACGTGTGCTTGATTACGTCCGGTTTCTTGCTGCGCGCTGCCGCCGGCGCGGTGGCCGTGCTCACCCCGATTTCGCCGTGGCTCTACATCTGCACGCTGTTGCTGGCGCTGCTCATTGTCCTGGGTAAGCGCCGCAGCGAACTGGCGCTGCTTGGCCCGCAGGCTGCGAGCCACCGCCCCAATCTGGCGCGCTATACCACCGTCTCGCTCGACCGCTGGCTCATGCGCATCGCCGCAACTACCGTCGCCGCCTACGTGCTCTACACCCTCTTTGCGCCCGCCGCGCTCGGCAATCCGAAGCTCCTTGTGACGGCGCCGTTCGTGCTCTTCGGCTTGCTCCGGTACCTGCGCGCCACGCGCACGCCCGGCGGCGCAGACAGCCCCGAAATGCTGCTCTTCCGCGACCCCTGGCTGCTCGCGAGTGTGGCGCTCTGGAGCGCCACCGTCCTCTTGTTGCTCTACATGACGTGAGGCCGTTTCAACCTGACTTCTGCAGAGCGTGAGGTCTCAAGTTGCGCTGAGCGCGGGAACACCGTGGGGGAGCGAGGACTCAGGCCCTCAGGCCGCGTTGTGCGCTGGGGCGCTGCCCGTTCTTGTATTCGTCATCAGTCCCGAAAGAGAACACCGTAGCGCGGGGCTTGCCGTCATTTGTATGTTGAAGAAGGCCTGCAAATGCGCGAATGTGAGAGGGTAACGCGAGGGGCGCGTCGTCCGTCATTCCCGCGCACGCGGGAATCCATCTTTGTCTGCGCTTCGCATAAGCCTGCCAACGATATCAGCCGTAGCACGGGGGCTTGTCCCCGCTCTTCCTACAAGTGCCGCCCACGCGGACCATTCGCCTGAGCCTGCCTGTCCCGAGCTCCTCGCAGGGTCGCGAGGTCGCAGGGCTAACCGTCAAGAAAGCGGCTCCTATTGCCCAAGGAGGTGACTGAAAAACATCTCGTTATGGGAACTTCGGGGAGATTGCAGAGAATGTCGAGAGGATTGCCGTCATTCCCGCGCACGCGGGAATCCATCTTTTTCTGGGTGTCTCACACATCTGCCAACGAAATCAGCCGTAGCGCGGGGGCTTGTCCCCCGCTCTTCCTCCATTTGATGCCCACACGCACCGTTCGCCCTGCGACCTGGCTCAGGGCGAACGGTACGGCAGGCAATTCTACCGCCAAATGGCACACTTCCCCGATCGCGCCTTACAATGGCCTGCATAAAGCCTTTGCCAGCGCTCACAACCACCGGACACGGCCAATATCAACACGCCCTCGGCCCATGCCGCCCGCGCAAAACAGCAACCCGCCACTTTTCTCTCTCACCCGCAGGGCGTATCCCCCACAGCAGAGCGCCGCAGACCTCGCCGCCGAAAGGATTCTTCACCCATGCCTACCAACGCCCGCACACCCGCCGACATCTTGGCGCACCAGACCGCCGCCTGGAACGCCGCCGACGTGGAGGCCATCCTGCAGGACTTCGCGCCGGCTGCCGTCCTCACCAGCGCCTCCGGCCAGACGCTCAGCGGCATCCCCGCCATCTGCCAATCGCTCACGTCGTTCTTCGGCGCCTTCGCCCAGATCCGCCTGACGGTGCGCGCGCTCGTCGCCCAGGGCGACACGGCCGCCTGCGAGTGGGAATTCTCCTGCCGCCACCGCCTCACCGGCAACACGGCCCAACTCCCCGCCAGCGTCTTCATCACCTGCCACCACGGCAAGATCACTGAATGGCGCGAATACTACGACACCGCCCAATTCAAAGCGCAGTTGGGGTAGAGCCAGAGACGCAAACACAAACGCCAACACCACGCGATTACATGTTTGAGCAGGGGAAACCAACTGAGAGAACGAAGGACAGCAAGTGCTAAACCTTTGACTATCTGTAGCCATTAGACCATATGATCGGCCAACCGCACCGAAGGGATTACACTCTCTGAGCCACGATTGCCCGTGCTTCCCTAACTGATCCTGTTGGATTGACGTACAATGAAAGAACAGAACTCAACCCTCATCAGACACTGCTAGCCTATTCTTGGAGTGCACACATTGAACAGATTCTCGGAGAGACTCGGCATTACCCCAGAGAAGATGGTACAGATTGATGGCATGGACGAAGACCTAAGGAACCGATTGTGGAACGCCATTGGAGATCAGTGGGACTATCTATCTCATGGAATACGCTCAGAATTCTACCAGCTAGCATGGGACACATTCTTTAAGCGTCCTAAGGACGACATTGATGAGCGTGAGCACATTCGATATAGAGTTATCCGTGACTACTATTTCGGTTGCTCTTGGAACGAGGCATATGACCTTATCGAGTTTACTTGCAGGCTATTTGTGACATTTCAAAGCAATTATGGATGGCGATTTGCAGATTACGAAGCAAAGAAGCTCGTGGATCAAGTAAATGGAGTGCTTGAATCAGAACACTCTGGTTTTCGCTTCGTAGGGAAGAATGTCGTGCAAATAGCGTCTCCTGAAGGTGTGGACGCAGTTGAAAACGCGCTGTTGTCGCCCGACACAGTAGCTGCACATATTCAACAGGCTCTGGAGTTGTTCAGCAGCAGAGACAACCAAAACTATCGCAACGCAATTAGTGAAGCCATTAGTGCTGTAGAAGCTATGTGTAGACTGATAACCGGTGACAATAAGGCAACCTTGGGCAAAGCTCTGAAAGAACTTCAAAAGCACAATGCCATTGATGATCACCCGGCGCTCAACGAAGCTTTTCAAAAGATATATGGCTACACTAGCGACGCTCAGGGAATTCGCCACGCGATGTCAGAACAACCCACAATAGCCTTAGAAGACGCGCAGTTCATGATCGTTGCGTGTTCGACGTTCGTGAATTATCTCAAAGCTAAAGCAGCAAGAGCTGGAATAGCGCTTGACGAGGTACCGGCAGAAGAGGTGTAGTCTATAAGCTAGCCGTGATGCTCTTGAACAGTTTTGCTCGCCGTCTGCAACACGTTCTCGCATACCGCGATTGCTCGATCCAATTGGACTGTCGGAATTGAGTGTTTTCTGCAAGGATGCGGGCGTCGGTGCGCATTGGAAACCTAGAAATAGCTTGGAAGTAGGTGAATGGGAGCGGTACACGTAACCGTCGGCATTCGGATCCCGGCCGAGCCTGACAAAATCTGGGAAGAAATTTTCCTTGTCGACACCTACGCGACCGATTGTCTCGTGCCTCGTCAACATCTGGAGTCTATCGGTCTTGCTCCTCAGGGCCACAGAGTGTACGAACTGGCTGACGGCAGCGAGGTACGGTCGGGCATCGCGGTGGCTCAGGTGGAATTCATGGGGGAATTCGTTGGGGCAACCGTCGTGTTTGGAGATCCGGAAGCTGAGCCGCTGCTTGGGGTGACTGCCCTAGAGTCTGTGGGCATAGTATTGGACCCACGCAATCAGACCCTCAAGCGTCTTCCCGCAGTTCGCCTGAAGTAAGAAGGGGCAAGTGCGAATCCGCTCAGAGGCCGCTCCACATCCAAGTGTCCGTGGCCGACACACCCTTATCAGGATTGTTACGCTCTACGAACCGGACGCAAATGAATGGGAAGACTACGCAAGGAGAAGGTAGCAATGTTCACGTGCGGCGTTTGTCACGGGAAAGAAAGCCGCAGCGAGTCGGTGGAAGAGGTCTTTAGGGTTGATGGCCGGAGCGTGCTGGTTGGCGGTGTACCTTCCACGGTTTGCCAACGCTGCGGTGAGCGCTTCTTTAGCCGGGAAACGACAGAGAAGGTGCGCCAACTGGTCCATGGTGAGGCCAAGGCTGCGAAGTCCGTACCAATGCAGGTTTACGAATTCGCGTGATTGCCACGGAGTGCATCCATGCTCTCTGTCGGTTCAAGGGGGTGGAGAGCGTGTTCATTAATTGAAGAAACGAATTACGGACTATGACACTAATCGCGGACAAGCAAGCCGACGCTCTCTACCTGCGCCTTGACGACTCTCCGATAGTCGATTCTGAAGAGGTGTCACCAGGGGTGGTGCTCGACTACAACGAGGCTAGTGAAGTAGTGGGCGTGGAGTTGCTCAATCTCTCGAAGCGAACCTCCAATCCGAATCTCTCCGCCTTGAACTTCGAGACGACCTAGACAATGACCGAGCTACTGATACCGGAAGCGCAGGATGTGACGGTTACGGATGACACCCTGCAGGTCGAGCTTTCGGATGGGCGCACGATCTCCGTGCCCGTGGCGTGGTATCCGCGGCTCGTTCATGCCACACAGACAGAACGTGAAAACTGGGAGTTGATCGGCGGGGGTCAGGGCATCCGTTGGCCCGACTTGGACGAAGACCTCAGTGTAGAAGGACTCATTGCGGGCCGTCCGTCAGGAGAAAGCCAACGTTCTTTCAAGCGCTGGCTTGCCGCCAAGCGGGCGGGACGTAGCGTGCTGCTCCACGAACTAGCCGGTACTGACGATCAGTAGCGATACGGGATGGGGTATTCGCGCTTTTAGCATAGAATACAATCTTCAATACGAGTCCCACTTTGCAAGCGATTTATCCGCCGTTCATCCCATCCCTGGCTGCGATCAGCCCAGCGCAGCCGCGCGGGACTTGGCGCGGACCTCTTCGTAGATTTCCAACACCCGGTCCGCTTGCTGTTGCAGAGTAAAGTGCTCTCGCACCCTAGCTTGGCCGGCGGTGGCGAAGGTGTGTTGGCGGGTGGGGTCTTCTAATAGGCTGCGGATGGCTTGGGCGAGGGCTTTGGTGTCGAGGGGGTTAACGACGTAGCCGGTCTCGCTGTCCGCGATGATTTCCGATGCTGCGCCGAAGGCGCTGCCGATCACCGGCTTGCCGCAGGCCATGCCTTCGATGAGGGTGAGGTTGAACGGGTCGGGGTAGGTAGACGGCGCTACCACTAAGTCGCTGGCGTGGTAGGCGAGCTTCACCGCAGGCGGGTTCAGCCAACCGAGAAAACGCACGCGCTCGGCAATGCCGTGTTGCGCGGCTTGCTTGGCAAGCTTCTCTTGGTAAGCAGGGTTGTTCCCCAACAGCACGGCCACGGCGTCGCCCGGCACCTGCGCCATGGCCTCCACCAGTTGGCCAGCCCCTTTGCTTCCGCTCAGGCGTGCCGCCAGTAGCACCACCGGCCGGTCGCCCAGGCCGTGTTCCGCGCGAAACGCCGCCACCGCTGCCGGGTCCGGCGGACCATATTTGTCAGGATCCACGCCGTTGTGCACGGGGACGACACCGGGATAGCCGTTGTACTCAAGCGCCGTGGCCAACGCCCGGCTGATACCGATGATGCGGGTCACGTGTTCTTGCACCACGCCGCGAATGCCGCGGTTGCGCAGCGGATTGTAGCGCGCGCGCTGGCAGGGCACGCAGTCGAACGGCTTGTGCGTGTACGCCACCTGACCGTCCGCGCAGATGAACTTAGTACAACAGAAGAGAAAATAATCGTGGGCGTGGAGAATGACCGGGCGTTCGCCCTGCGCGGCGAGTTGCAGGCTCTGGAACGAGAGGTGCGTATGCACGTTGTGGGCATGCACCACGTCCGCCGCGATCTCGGGCAAAAGCGCGCGCAGCTTGCCCAGCACAAACGGGTTGGCGGGCGTGAGATAGTTGCGGAAGCGTTCCGGATAGCGGGAAAACACCCGGTGCACCGGCAGGCCGTCTTCCTCGCGCAGCCCCTCGCGGGCGCGGTCCGCCGTGGACGTGACCACGGTGACGCTGTGCCCCATGAGGGCCTGCCGGTGCGCCAGCCGCCACGCGACCACGTCCGCGCCACCGGCGCTCTCAGGCGGAAATGTATCGGAAAGAACGAGAATTTTCATAAGGGGACGGAAGCGTGGCTTTGCAGGTGTTGGCACACGGTAGTTAGCACCGGAACGCACACGCGTTTCATATCTTGATGGTAGCACAGCATTTGCAGTTATCTCCTTTGATACAACGACACCGCCAGAGTCTACGTTTCAAAACCGCACCTTACGGTAGACAACCGCATGCATGGCAGGTTTTGTGTCACGTACTTCGCTTTCAAATTGGTCCGACGTGGAGATGGGTGTTGGTCGGCCTGCATTTGCCTTTGTGTGACGCGTAGGGGCACGACATGTCGTGCCCCTACCCTTTACGGAGGAGTGTTTGTGCCCTGGTTGCCGCGGGACGAACTCCAGGGACGCTGCAAGACTGGATTCCGGCTTCCGCCGGAATGACGATGCCGAACTTGCCCACTGCCACAAGACGCTTAAGGGAAAGCGCCACTTGAGAAGCAATCACCAAACGCTCATAGTAGTGACTACAGCAATGTAGATGCGATACTACTTCACCCAAGACTTTCTTAGCGAATCTCGCCGGCTTTCTGTGTCTGGCAGAATAGATGCGAAGAGTTGCAGTCTAAGCCACAGGATCGTCCATGAGCGCCACTCAACCCCGAATATCAGACGCCGCCGTGCAGAAAGCGACCGGCAAGAACTGGGACGAATGGTTTGCGCTGCTGGACGGCGAGGGAGCGGAGGCGCTGCCGCACAAGCAGATCGCGCGTTTGCTCTCCGATAAGGGCTACATTGCAAGCAGTTGGTGGTGCCAGATGGTGACCGTAGCCTACGAGTACGCCCGCCGTAAGCGCGTCGTAGGTCAGACAAAGGCCGCCGAGTTTCAAATCGGCGTGCAGAAGAGCCTGTCCCTCACGCCGGCACAAGCCTGGACTCTCCTTACTGAGCCGGAGGGCCGCGCGCTGTGGCTTGGCACGGTCCCCGACCTGCGCTGGGAAAAACGCGCCGCGTATGCCACGGCGGAGGGCACACGCGGCGAGATTCGCAGCTTCACCCCCGGCAAGCACGTGCGCTTAACCTGGCAGCCACCGCACTTCACCGCGCCCTCGACACTCCAAGTCTCGCTAACCCCCAGCGGCGCCAAGACCGCGCTGCGCTTCCATCAGGAAAAGCTGGATAGCGCGGAAACACGCGAGCAGATGCGCGCCCACTGGCGGGACGTGTTGCAGAAGCTCGCAGAGCTTGTGCAGAGTGTTGACTAAACCAGTGACGATAGGCGCGCCAGGAGTCCTGTCACCATGGAATACCTGTGGGGGTAATTCTGTTACTCCTTACCCCTTGCAGGGGGAATGCCGGGATGGGGGTGGCAAAGCTTGACGTAACGTCTGTGGCAACCAATACAAGCACCTCTGGATTCCGGCCCCGTATCAGGTACGGGGCAAGCTTTTCGCCGGAATTACGAGATAGGCAAGAGTCTCCGGGGTAAGAGCGGATAGGCCGCAACCGCCAACGCAACTGGACTTATTCGTTCTATCCGGCAGAGGACCGGCCTAGGCCGGATCGGAAACGGCGTCGCGCGGCTGCGCGGCAGGTTCCTGATGGACGTGCGGCGGAATCTTGGTTGGCGCGGCGATGTAGCGGGCGGCGTTGACCACCACGGCAACGGAGCCGAGATTGTGGGCCAGCGCGGCGGCTATCGGGCCCAGGAAACCGGTTGCCGCCAAGGCAATGCCGCCAAGGTTCCAGACTAACGCGAACAGCAGATTTTGCTTGATCCCGCGCAGCGTCATTTGGCTGACCGCGATTGCCGTGGGCAGTTGGCCGATGTCACCGCGCATGAGCGCAATGTCGGCGGTTTCCGCGGCCACCGCCGTGCCGGTGCCGCCCATGACGATGCCGAGGTCAGCAGCCGCCAGCGCGGGCGCATCGTTCACGCCGTCGCCGGCCATCGCCACCCGCCCGCCGGCAGCGCGCGCGTCGCGAATCCAGTCCACTTTGTGCTCAGGCAGCAAGCGCGCGTGCCAGTCGTCAATGCCCACCGTCTCCGCCAGGCGCTGCGCCTCCTGTTGCCGGTCGCCCGTGAGCATTACCACCCGCTGGATGCCCAGCGCGTGGAGGTGCTCAATTGCTTGGGCTGCCGCCGGACGCACGGTGTCGGCAAACTGTATCCAGCCGCAGAATCTCTCATCTACAGCTATTAGCAGCAAGCTCCCTGCGTTAGGCGCGGCTTCAGGCGGCGGGACGTGTTCTATGGCATGCGCATGAAGCAGCTCACGGGTGCCAACCAGGACGTGCTGCTGCCCGACACGGCCGGCCACGCCCCTGCCGGGAAAAGCGCGAAAGTCTGCTGCCTGCGGCAACGGGAGGGCTTGCGCATCCGCATGGCGCACCAGCGCCTTGCCCAGCGGGTGTTCGGAGAAACGTTCCACTGCCGCCGCCAGGGTAAGCAAGGTCTCGTGGGCCATGCCGTCAGCCGGAATAATCTGTTGCACCACGGGCGTGCCGAGGGTGAGCGTGCCGGTCTTGTCGACGGCGACCGTATCCACGGCGCCGGCGGCCTCGAAGCGCGCGCCGCCTTTGATGAGAACCCCCTGCCGCGCCGCATTGGCCACACCGGCCACGATGGCAGTTGGCGTTGCCAGCACCAGCGCGCACGGACACGCGATGATCAATACGGCGAGCGCCGCGCTGAGATTACCGGAAATGAGCCAGGTTGCGCCGGCTACGACAAGAATTGCGGGCGTGAAGTACTTGGCGTAGCGGTCTGCCACGCGCACAATCGGCGCGCGTTCTTCTTCCAATGCGTCCAGCAAGCGGCCAATCTGGCCCACGTAGGCGTGCTCGCCGACCGCTTCCGTGCGGATTGTGAGCGCGCCGTCCTGATTCAGGGTGCCCGCGTACACGTTATCTCCCGGCGCTTTCTGCACGGGCAGCGATTCGCCCGTAACCAACGTCTCATCCACCGCGGCTACGCCCGAGATGACTTCACCATCCACCGGCAGGCGCTCGCCCGGCCTGGCGAGTACAATGTCGCCCGGCTGCAGGTCGTCTACCTCAATTTCCTCAATCGCGTCGCCCGCCATGCGGTGGGCGCGCTCCGGCTGCAGGGCGGCCAGGTGTTCCAGCGCCGCGGTCGCCCGCTGACTGGTGGCCTCCTCGAGCAGTTGACCGAAGATCATCATGAACACCACCAGGCCGGCGGAAAGGTATTCACCGGCAAGCACCGAGGCGATCACGGCGATGCTGACCAGTTCGTCCACGTTCACCTGCCGCTGCCACAGACCCTGCAGCGCGCCCCACACGATGCCGAGCCCGCCGATGCCCACCGCCGCCAGCGCGAGAATCTCGGCAAGGTAGGGCACAGCAACGCCCGCGAGTGAGACCAACCACGCCGCGAGTATCAGCACACCCGTTGCCGCCACGGTACGGAAGTGCGCTGTGCGCACCAGGGGGCCGTATGTCTGCCAGAGGTGTGTGAGAGACATAGTCTACACTCAGCTACTTCTGTGTTAGATGGTTTCCAACGAGCAGGATGACGTGCGAGCCTATCGCAACCTAGCGATGAAATCGCTTTGGCAACAACCGAGGGCCGTCACATTGACACTTTACTTCACGCCATAGTCTAACTGATAATGATAATCGTGTGCAACTCAAATATGCTTGCGCAATTTGGCCTAAGACATCTAGAATCTGAGCCAAGAACTATCCAGTGACTTTGACATTCCCAACCAACATCGCTATACTATGGTCTCGCATAACTTAGGCTACCTGCGCCAAAGTGGCTTCCTTGCAACAATCTAGGCGGTTGGGGGCAATTATGTATCTGTGGGCATGGCAGTTTACGCGCCCGGAGGGCCGGGCCGCGACTAGGCGCTCCACGGAATCGTAGCCTAGCAGCACACCCGCCTCTCCGGCAGAGCAGAAAGTGTTTACCCGCTTTCTGCTTTTTGTTTCTGAAGTAAGGAACAGCACACAATGGCAGATGAGACCACGGCACCGGACATTCCGACGCAGCTTGAAGCGCTGGAACGCGAAGCGGAAGCACAGCTAGGCGCGTGCGCCGCGGAGGCAGACTTTAACGAATGGCGCACCACGTACCTGGGCCGCAGCGGCAAAGTCACCCAGCTCTTACGCGGTCTGGGCGGACTGCCGAAAGAGGAGCGCCCCCGCATCGGGCAGTTGGCCAACACCGTAAAACAGCGGCTGGCCGCGGCACTGGAAGCGCAGCAAGCGCAACTCAGGCGTAACGAGCATGCCGAGGCGCTGAAAGCGGAGGCGCTCGACGTCACGCTTCCCGGCGAGCCGGTGCGCGCGGGACAGCTGCATCCGATCACGCAAGTGCTCAATGAGATACTCGGAGTTTTCGAGCGTATGGGCTTCCGCGTGGTGGAAGGTCCGGAGGTGGAGTGGGACCGCTATAACTTTGCGATGCTCAATATTCCCGCCGATCACCCCGCGCGCGACATGTGGGACACGTTCTACGTGGATGCCGAGCCCGTCAGCAACTTGGGCTCAATGCTATTGCGCACACATACGTCGCCGGTGCAAGTTCGGGTGATGGAGGATACGCCGCCCCCTGTGCGCATCGTGGCGCCCGGGCGCGTGTATCGCAACGAAGCGACGGACGCCAGCCACGAGGCCATCTTCTATCAGGTTGAAGGGCTTGCCGTGGACGACCAGATCAACATGGGCGACCTGAAGGGAGTGCTGACCGCATTTGCGCGTCAACTCTTCGGCGGCAAGACACGCGTACGCTTCAATTGCTCGTACTTCCCCTTTGTCGAGCCCGGCGCTGAAGTTTCCATTAGCTGCCATGTGTGCAGCGGCAACGGCTGCCGCGTCTGCAAGCAGACCGGCTGGCTGGAGATTCTTGGGTGCGGCATGGTGCACCCCAACGTGCTTCGAGCCGTCAATTACGATCCGGCGCAATACTCAGGCTTCGCTTTTGGCTTGGGTGTAGAGCGCATCGCGATGCTGAAGTACGGGATCGATGACATTCGCTACTTCTATGGCAACGACATCAGGTTCCTAGAGCAGTTCCGCTAAAGGGGCAATGCCCCGCCAAGCGCGCAGCAAGGCTAGGGCAAACCAATTACGCGCGGCAGAGGCAGAATCAATCCGCCGCACATAAAATGCAGGTAAGAAAGTGCGTGGAGGGCAGCGCGGGTTGGCGCGGGCACTCCCTGGGAGGTCTTTGATCGAATGCGAGTATCACTCCGCTGGCTTGAAGAGTACGTGCAGGTGAAGCTGCCGGCAGATGAGCTGGCGCATCAGATGACAATGGCCGGTATCGAAGTCGCCCAGGTCATTCATGTCGGCGATTTCTGGAAAAACACTTTTGTCGGCAGGATTGTAGACCTAAAGCCCCATCCCAACGCCGACCGCCTGCAACTCGTTACCGTAGACTACGGCCAGGAAAAGCAACCCACGTTAGTCACCGGCGCGAGCAATATTGCCAAGGAAGACAAGGCGCCGGTGGCGCTGCTCGGCGCCATGCTCATCGATGCCTACAGCGATACGCCCGAGATCAAGGAGCTCAAACCGGCAGTCCTGCGCGGCATCAAGTCCGAGGGCATGGTCTGTTCGGCCAAAGAGCTTGGCTTGGGCGACGACCATGAAGGGATTCTAATTCTCGATCCGGCAGCGCCCTTGGGTGAACCGCTGCAAGACTATCTCGGCGACACGATTCTGGAGCTTGACCTCAAGCCCAACCGCAGTGACTGCCTGGCCATGATCAACGTGGCGCGGGAAGTGGCGGCGCTTACGGGAGAACGCCTGCGCCAACCCACGACCCGTCCCGTGGATACCACCCACGTACCCCCTGTACGCGTGGACATTAAAGAGCCGAACCTCTGTGCGCGGTACTCGGCAGGCATGGTCATAGACATCACCATGGGCTCGTCGCCGCGCTGGCTGCAAGCGCGACTCCTGGCGGCAGGCATGCGCCCCATTAACAATATCGTGGACATCACGAATTACGTGATGCTGGAGTTCGGGCAACCGCTGCACGCCTTCGACTACGACAAGGTAGCGGAAGGTCGCATCATCGTGCGCCGCGCGCGCTACGGCGAGCATCTGACCACTTTGGATGGTGAAGAGCGCGAATTGAGCGCCGGCATGCTGGTGATCGCCGACCCCAACGGTCCCATCGCGCTCGCAGGCGTGATGGGAGGGTTGGAAACGGAAGTAACCGCTGAAACCACCCGCATCCTGCTGGAAGCCGCCAGCTTCAATCCCACGTCAATCCGCCGTACGCGTCAGGCCCTCGCCTTGCCCAGCGAGGCTTCCCGGCGCTTTGAGCAAGGCGTGCCGCCGGAACTGGTGCCAATCGCCCGCGACCGTGCCATTGAGCTCATTGTCGAAATCGCCGGGGGACGTGCCCGCAGCCATGCGGCCGATTCGTACGTGCGTCCGCAGCAACGCCCCACCATCGAGCTCGCGGAGGCGGACCTGGCGCGGTTGCTCGGCATGGAGATTCCCATCACGAGCGCCGCCGAAAAGCTGCGGCCGCTAGGCTTTTCGTACCGCCGGCAGGATTCGCGGCTGCAGGTAACCGTGCCCCTCCACCGGCTGGACGTGACGTGCGCTGCCGATCTGGTCGAGGAAGTCGCCCGCATGGTGGGCTACGACAACATACCCACCACCTTGCCGTCCGGCCCCTTGCCGGACGCGGCGCCCGCGCCGCTGCGCACGTGGACGGATCGGGCAAAACAGATCATGGTCGGCGCGGGCTTTGCGGAAGCTATCACGTATACGCTCACGAACACGACCCGCATGGAACGCCTCCTGCCAAAGGGCATATCCGCTGAACTAACCGAAGACCTCTCACGGGAAGTAGCCGAGGCGGTGCTGCCGCTCCACGCTGAGCCGTTGCACCTCAAGAATCCGTTTACTTCGGAGGCCGGCACGCTGCGCACCGTGACGCTCGCCGGTCTGCTGGAAACGCTTGCGCACAACCTGCGCCGGCGGACGGACGACGTGCACTTCTTCGAGATTGCGCCCATATTCCTGCCCGTGCGTGCCAAACTGCCGGAGGAACGCCGCCTCCTCACCGCGGTGATGGGACAGTTCCGCACCGAGCAGTGGGGCGCACGCGCTGAGAATAGCTTCTTCACGATCAAAGGGGCGACGGAGCAAGTATTGCAGCGGCTCGGAATTGAGAGCTACGGCTTTGCGCCGGTGGAACACCCGACATTTCACCCGTATCGCGCGGCAGCGGTGGCCGTAAAACACGACGAGGAAGAGCGGGTCGTGGGAATAGTGGGCGAGGTCAATGCCGAGGTGAGCGCCGCGTTCGACGTGGACCAACGCGCGCTGGCGCTGGTGCTCGATCTCAACGAGTTAGTCGCGCAGGCCCGCGCCACCCAACAGTTCGCGGCGCCGCCCCGCCACCCGGCCGTGGTGCAGGACCTGGCGATTGTGCTCGATGCCGAGATTCCGGCCGAGCGCGTGGTTGAACAAGTGCGCGCAGCCGGCGGCGATCTGCTGGAGAGCATCGACCTCTTCGACGTCTACCAGGGACCGCAAGTCCCCGACGGCAAGCGCAGCCTGGCCTACACCCTCACCTTCCGCGCGCCCGACCGCACCCTCAACGACGCCGAAGTCAACGCCATCCGCGACCGCATCATCTTCAAGCTGCAGGTGTCCCTCGACGCCGAATTGCGGTAAGTTACCCTCGCTAAGCGCCTTTCAGGTTTGCTAGGGCCGATGGGAATTCTTCCTTGCTGAATATTAGCTTGAAGGTGCCTTGCGCAGGCCCGTCGCATATCCGCATGTTGCCAGCGTTGAATGCGCCCTCGAGCGCCTTGAGCACCCGGCGCTTGTACTCTGTGTCGGGGTTGTCTAAGTGCTTGCCTTTCGTCTCAAACACCAACAGGTGCGGCGTGTCGTATGTTTCACCCGCCATTGCTACAAAGTCTGGATAGATTCGTTCGCGCTTCCATCCCCGCAAGTAATACCCGTGCTTTTGACCCGCTGCGATGCGATGCCACCACGATAGCGCTTTCGCTTCATCAAGGAAGAAGGCGAATTTCTCCTCCAGAACAGAATCAAAGTGCCGTTTCAATACTGGCTCGAATAGACTCAATTGCACAGCTCTAGTTGCCTTTTGCAGTGAAACATCTTGTTCGGTGACGGGTATCACAAAGTGCTCGACCATCCGATAATTATCGCTGGCTTCCAGGTCAAACCTGATTTCCTGAGTACTAAGTTTTCGACGAAAGACGCACTCCGCGAGCTTTTCTACCTCTTTGGTCACATGTTCACGCAACACAAAGGCCAGATACGACCGCCGGTCAAACGTCTCGTCTTTACTTTCGCCGGCGTCCCGCAACTTCTGCATCAGCTCCTGTGAAATGCGCGCAGCCTGCCATGGATTAGGCACAACGTCAGATAATCGGCGAGCGAAATACGACAATTTTACCGTCTTGTCGATATATAATGCCTGCGACCCATAATAGACCGTTTGAGTATCCCCCACGTCTACTGAAGCTGTTTCCTTCTTCGCACCGTCAGGGAACGTCCTTAGCGGATCAGGGGCTTCTATCGATTCCCATTCTATGTACGGAAGGATGTGGCGCTCATAGTCTAATTCGCACCAGCCGTCGCCATCCTCATGAAGCACTTTTGGCAGGAAGATGCTCTTACCTCGAAAGGGCTCTCGCCGCTGCACAAGGACATCTTCAAAGCTCTCCGATGTGCTCCACACGTCGTCATCAAGGCCGGTCATCCCCTCCTGTTCCAGCCCTCTCTTCACTTGCTGCACTGCAGCGCCTACGTCGGTATTCCAGCAATAGACGTAACATTGGTCCAGCGCCTCCCGCTGGGTGCGGCGAGCGTGAGGCTGCCGCATCACCCGGCCCACCAACTGCGTGATGGCCCGCTGCGCCTGCGTGTTGTCCAGCATCACCAGGAGGTACGCAAACGGGCAGTCCCAGCCTTCCATTAAGGCCGCTCTCGTGATGATCCAACGTACAGGAGAGAACTCGGAGAGCAAGGGCTCGCGGCCCAGTTCGTCATTTTCTGCAGACTTGACGCGCACGGAATCGGCAGGCACGCCGAGGTTGCGAATGAGATACTCGCGTACGTCCTCGGCGTGGATTCGCTCACCATCCCTCTGGTCCTTGCCTGTGCGTTCCACTCGCACCACCGCAATTGGGCGGATGTAGCGGCCTTCGCTATGCTCCAGCGAGCGGGCTTCGGCATCAAGGCGTTCGAGTTCGTCGTGGGCCTGTGCCAGCGTGTGCTGCCACTCAGTTCTCGTAAACGAGGTCACGCGCACCGGCAGCTTGATCATTTCCTCGTTCTTTAGATCAACGCCGGAGATGTCCACCAACAAGTTGCTAACGGAGCGCTTAGGCGTAGCGGACAGCTCGATAACGAGGCTTGGATTCAGGCGGTTGACCGCGCGCACAAATTCTTCATTGGCCTCTTTCTGCCGGCCGTAGGCTTTGTGTGCTTCATCAAGCACGACGACGGGACGCAGCATCTTGAACACATTGAATAAGCTGTGTTTGACTGTTCCATTCTCGAAGATTCGCTCGAGATCTGGATATCTGTTCAACAGACGCCCGTCGCCGAGCAGGTCATCTCCATCGGGAAAGAGCGTGGGATACCGTCCCGAATCGCGGAACATGCGCAGGAAGTCCTTGCCCTTTTGACGGTTGGCGGCTGGCAACATCAGCAGCATCACGCAAAGGTAGTGTTCGACGTCGGCGGCCGTGAACGGGTCGTCTTTCTCCAGCAGTTTCACCCGGCCGCCGCTCGCGCGCATCAGCATCTTGCGGTAGGGATGCTCCCTATTCCAGAGTGCGTCTTTGGTCTGTTGATAAATTGCTTTGGTGGGTACGATCCAAAGCACGAAGCCCGTAGGGCGGTTGAGGCGTTCCAGTGCAGCGGCTGCAAGCAATGTCTTGCCGCCACCTGTAGGCACTTTGAAGCAGATGTGGGGAATTGGGAAGTCGGCACCGGCCGTACGGCTAATGTAGGCACCCTCGCTATCAGCTACGCCACCGCTTACCGCCAGAGTCTTCCATGCCGTCTTGGGGTAGTTGCGCACGTCATCGGGGATATTAGCTCCCACCTGAACTAGGGCAGCTACGGCTCTATCGGCATCCTGCCGCGCAGAATCGAGCACTTCCTGCCAACGAGAAAAAGCCTCCAGAGTGCGTTCTTGGTACTCTTTTAACTCCACAACGCTGCTCCTTAGGCACCGGCCCGGTGCATCTCATAGGGCAGTTGACAGAATGTGATTCCCATGCCCGTAAGCTCCCGCTGGCCGATAAACTTACCAGCAGCAAAAACGATAGCTTTCTTGCCTTGAGTGCGGCTGACCGCGCTGATGCGCAATGCTCGCTCCCCGTTCAAGACCGCCGCGTTGCTGCGCAGCCAATCGATGTAAGGCTGGTAAAGCAGATAATAATTGGTCTTTTCATCGCTATAGAATAGGCCGTCACCGTCGTCAGGCTGCAACGCACTTTCTCCCGAAGAGACGCCGGTGACGGTATGCAAGAGATAGGCAGCTAGAGAAGAGAATGAGGGCAGCACTTCACCTGTCAACATGCCCTCTAATTCGATTGGCTCACCAAGTGTGCAATAGGAAAATGAACCACCAAGCCCCAAACGTAGTGCTTCGATTTTTATTTTTGGCACTCCTTCGATAACCCGTCGCACACGCTCGGCAGTAATTGTATCGGCATAGTTTTCGCACTCGACGAGGATGAATTTGCGATTACCGTTGTCCTTCTTGTTTAGTTGGAACACTGCTTGTGCCGTAGTGCCGGAACCTGCGAATGAGTCGAGAACGATGGAGTCTCTATTCGTCGATATCCTGATGACTTTCTCAACTAAGTCTGCTGGTTTTGGAGTGGGGAACAACTGGCTTCGGCTGAAAACCTGCTGTAGTTGCTTTGTCGCATCCGTAGCTGTCCCTACGTCGTTCCAAATGGTGAATATGTTTGTCCCTCGTTCGCGAGCCTCAAAAAGGAACCGTTTGTACTGCGGCCTCGCGTTTCCTGATCTGCCGAATAAAATTCGATTGTCCTGCAACGCATCACGGAACCGTTCTCGAGTAAACCTCCAACATCTGCCTTCAGGAGGCCAGTGGCCAATTCCAGTTAATGGGTTGACGATTTCATAGGTTAAGTTTTCTCTGATGTTGGGCGCGTCCATTGGGTCAGCCACCCAGGGTCCACGGGGATCTTTATCTGGATTTGAAAACTTACTCTCATCAACATCTCCGGCATTAAATGTGAATTGCCTCCTCTCTCGCGCATAGCAAGCTATGTAATTGTGCGATAGCGACACGTCAATGTCGTTTTGGCTTGACTTCCTATGATTCCACACTATATTGGCGACAAAGTTTGCCTCTCCAAATATTTCATCCATCATCATTCTTAGGTGGTGCTGTTCATTGTCGTCAATGGAGACGAAGATCGCACCATCGTTAGCCAGCAACTCCCTCAATAGGTGAAGTCGTGGCCACATCATGCAGAGCCATTTGTCATGACGCTCTAAGTCTTCGTTATCTACTGGTTCGTTCTCGCTTAGCCAGTCCCGCATTAGCGGGCTATTCACGTTGTCGTTGTACATCCAGCCCTCATTGCCCGTGTTATACGGCGGGTCAATATAGATGCACTTGACCCGTCCGGCGTAGCGGGGCAGCAGCGCCTTTAGCGCGTGTAGGTTATCGCCGTGGATGATAAAGTTACCGTCCGGGGCTTGGCCTGATGTGAAGTCTTGCGCCATGCCAGATTGAGGAGGATACGACTTTGCAGGGTCCGGCACCAACGGTCGGTACGGCACTGTCAAGTGATGGGCGTAAATGTGCTGCTTGCCCTTGAATTCTAGACTCGGCACAGCCCGACCTCACAAACTTCAGCAAACGGACATCCAAGTAGAACCGACTGGTTAGCGGTAGTTTATCAGCTTAAATGAAAGTCCGCTCAGAGGGGGCTGCCCTATACTGGCTACGACGTGTAGTCTACAATATCCTGGGCAAGGAAATCGATTACCCAATCTGAATCAATGAGGTAGGGCATGAATTAGCGGTCGGGGCGTCCGGGACTGTCCTGTTCGCGCGCTGCGCGTATGTCGTTTATAAGGCTCTTTCGGTCGATGCCTGCCAAGGCGCCGGCGCATTGGCGCAATGCCTGCCTGACCTTCTCCGGGTCGTAGTCGGCCCAAATGTCATGGGCATCTTCCCGCGCAAGCACATAGCGCCCTCCCTCCTTCTCAAGGACTACGGGCGGCTCACCGATCTCTTCCAAGAAACGCCCAAGCTCGCTTTCCGGGGCCACGTTGATGACCTTTGATTCAGTCGCCATCGGGTAGTCCTTAGAACCGGCTGCTTCCGCCTACCCTAAATCCTTAATCTCACCATTCATTATGTCATACTCTTGTGGCGTGTACCCTTTAGCGGGAGATCAAGACCTCATCGCATCAAGTCCATTGTCCGACAAGACTGCAATGCTGGGCACTTGCCCCTTCGTAACTGCCTGGCAACGCGGGAAGCGGGCGCAGGTTACAAACCTACGCTACCGAAGACCCCACCCATCGTTGCAATCGTGCTAAACCACTAGGAGACGGCACGGCCAAATGGTGCTACCACTTCCCGCCACCGAAGCCCCGTGTGGACTTTGTGCAGTGCCGACAGTTGCCACATCTGCGACGAAGGCTACGACGCGTGGGCTTTTTCTAGCGCGCCGTCGCGTTCCAGGACGGTGCGCAGGTAGACGCCGGTGTAGGAGTGGGGCATATGGGCCAGGGCTTCCGGGGTGCCTTCGGCGATGAGTTCGCCGCCGGCGTCGCCGCCCTCGGGGCCGAGGTCGATCACCCAGTCCACGCACTTGATCACTTCCAGGTTGTGTTCGATCACAATCACCGTATTGCCGGTGCTCACCAGGCGTTGCAGCACCTCCAGCAGGCGCTCCACGTCGGCAAAGTGCAGGCCGGTGGTCGGCTCGTCCAGAATGTAGAGCGTGCGGCCGGTGGCGCGTTTGGATAGCTCGGCGGCCAGTTTGATGCGCTGGGCCTCGCCGCCGGAGAGCGTGGTGGCGGGCTGTCCCACGCGCATGTAGCCCAAGCCCACGTCCACGAGCGTCTTGAGTTTATTGTGAATACTGGGGATATTCTCGAAGAAGGTGTTGGCCTCGTCGATAGTGAGGTCGAGCACGTCGGCGATGGTCTTGCCCTTGTAGGTGATCTCCAGCGCCTCGCGGTTGTAGCGCTTGCCGGAGCAGACCTCGCAGGGCACATAGACATCCGGTAGGAACTGCATCTCGATCTTGATGATGCCGTCGCCGCGGCAGGCTTCGCAGCGGCCGCCCTTTACATTAAAGGAAAAGCGCCCCGGCTTGTAGCCGCGAATGCGCGCTTCCGGCGTCTTGGCAAATATCTCGCGGATGGGCGTAAACGCGCCGGTGTAGGTGGCTGGATTCGAACGCGGCGTGCGCCCGATGGGTTGCTGGTTGATGTCGATGACCTTGTCGATGTTCTCCAAGCCCAGCACCGCGTCGTGGGGGCCGGGACGCTCGCGGCTATGGTAGATCTCTTGGGCCAGACGGCGGTAGAGCACGTCTATGACCAGCGAGCTCTTGCCGGAACCGGAGACGCCGGTTACGCCAATAAACCGTCCTAGAGGAAAATCTACGTCTATGCTCTTGAGATTATTGGCGCGGGCGCCTTTCACCGTAATCCTGGCTCTTGCCGCTCGTCCTGAACTTGTCGCAGGAGCCTGCCTCGAGCCTGTTGCAAGAGCTCTTCCAGAGTTTCTCGCAGGAGCCTGTCCTGAGCCTGCCGCAGCCGTTCGCCCCCGTATCGGGTACGGGGCAGGCTCTGAGCCTGTTGAAGGGTGACGGCGTTCCTGTGGCACGGGGATCATCCGCCTTCCCGTCAGGAAAGCCGCGGTCAAGGATTCATCCACGGCCATCACGTCCGCCAGCGGCCCCGCCGCCACAATGCGGCCGCCGTGCTCGCCTGCGCCCGGGCCGATGTCGATCACGTGATCGGCTGAGCGAATCGTCTCCTCGTCGTGTTCCACCACCAGCACGGTGTTCCCCAGGTCGCGCAGGCCGCTCAGAGTTTGAATCAGCCGGCGGTTATCGCGCTGGTGCAAGCCGATGGACGGCTCGTCCAGGATGTAGAGCACGCCCACCAGGCCGGAGCCGATCTGGGTCGCCAAGCGGATGCGTTGGGCCTCGCCGCCGGACAGCGTTGCGGTGGCGCGGTCGAGGGTCAAATAGTCCAGCCCCACGTTTTCCAAGAATTGCAGCCGCGCCAGAATCTCCTTGAGAATCTGGCGGCCGATCAGGCGTTCGCGCTCAGTGAGCGGCAGAGCGGCAAACCAGGCGCGGGCGTCCTTCACGGCAAAGGCCGTGACTTGCGCAATGGTGTGGGAGTTAATGGTTACGGATAGGCTCTCCGGCTTGAGGCGCGCGCCCCGGCAGGCGGGACAAGGCTGCACGGTCATGAAGCGCTCGATTTCTCCGCGCATGTAGTCGGAATCGGTCTCTTTGTAGCGCCGCTGCAGGTTGGGGATTACCCCTTCGAAGTCCACGGTGAACGTGCGCGTCTCGTCGCGCGCGGCTTGCACCGAAACCGGCACGCGCTCTTCAGTACCGTAAAGCAAGATTTCGACGTGCTCTGCCGCCAGTTCCGCCACCGGCGCGCGCAGGGAGAAGCCGTAGTGCGCCGCCACCGCCTTCACCACCTGATAGAGGTAAGAGTCCTTGGTTGTGAGCCGCGACCAGGGCAGAATGGCCCCTTCCAAAGGCGAGAGCCGCTTGTTCGGCACGATGAGGTCGGGATCGAAGACCATGGTCGTGCCGATGCCGGTGCACTCCGGGCACGCGCCATGGGGACTATTAAAGGAAAACGTGCGCGGCTCCACCTCGCCGAGGGAGATGCCGCAGTGCACGCAGGCGAACTGCTCGGAGAAGAGGAGTTCTACGGGTTCCGTGCTTTCGCGGGACTGAAGACCGGATGGATTCCGGCTTTCGCCGGAATGACGGACAGACGGATTCTCGCTTTCTCCGTCATTCCCGCTTTCTCCGTCATTCCCGCGCAAGCTCGCCCCCTTCAGGGGCGCGGAATCCATCTTCTCTTCGCTTACGTCTCCGTCATTCCCGCTTTCTCCGTCATTCCCGTGAAAACGGGAATCCATCTTCTCTTCGCTGCCGGTACTTGCGTTCACACGCAGGTTGGACATTGCCGAGTCTCCGCCGGATGGACTCCCGCTTGCGCGGGAGTGACGGTTAGGGTCTGTCTTTCCGCTCTCTTCGAATTGACCATCGGGGACTGGATTCCGGCTTTCGCCGGAATGACGGTCAGTTGGATTCTCAGTTTCTCCGTCATTCCCGCTTTGTTCGTCATTCCCGCGCAAGCTCGCCCCCTTCAGGGGCGCGGAATCCATCTTCTCTTCGCTTACGTCTCCGTCATTCCCGCTTTCTCCGTCATTCCCGTGAAAACGGGAATCCATCTTCTCCTCACCGGATGGACTCCCGCTTGCGCGGGAGTGACGGTCAGGGGACGTTCTTCCGGCTTCGCGGGAGTGACGGTCAGCGGACGTTCTTCCGGCTTCGCGGGAGTGACGTTCAGCCCCATCCACCATGACAATCCGCACCACGCTCGATCCCAGGCGCAGCGCCGTTTCCAGCGAGTCCGCCACCCGCGTCTTATCGGTCTCGCCGCCTCTATTCACCAGCCGGTCCACCACGATCTCGATGGTGTGCTGCTTATAGCGGTCGAGGGTCGGGGTTTCTTCCAGATCGTAGACCGTGCCGTCCACGCGCACCCGCACGTAGCCCGCCTTGCGCGCATCTTCGAACACCTGCCGGTACTCGCCTTTGCGGTCCTGCACGATGGGGGACAGGATCATGTAGCGGGTGCCGTCGGGCAGGTCGAGCAGCGTGTCCACCATCTGCTGCACAGTTTGCTGGGAGATTTCCCGCCCGCACTCCGGGCAGTGGGGCACGCCGATGCGGGCAAAGAGCAAGCGCAAGTAGTCGTAGACTTCCGTTACCGTGCCGACCGTGGAACGCGGATTGCGGCTGGCGCCCTTCTGGTCGATGGAAATGGCGGGAGAGAGACCGTCGATGTGGTCGACGTCCGGTTTCTCCAACATGCCGAGAAACTGGCGCGCGTAGGCCGAGAGCGACTCCACGTAACGGCGCTGGCCTTCGGCGAAGATGGTATCGAAGGCCAGACTCGACTTGCCGGAACCGGAGAGACCGGTAATGACCACCAGCTTTTCGCGCGGAATGTCGAGGTCGATATTCTTGAGGTTGTGTTCGCGCGCACCGCGGATGCGGATGTACTCTTCAGCCATTAGAAAGAGACCTCTGCCTCTGCTGCACGCGGCGGCGGTTGCTCCGAATTGACATGTTTCCAAGAAAAGAAAAACGCGCAGCAGTCTCGCGAATCAGTCTCCATAGTACCACGTTGCCCCTTTTTGGAGCAGATTATTGACACTGAGGACTTCGTTCAGTAACCTGAGCACCAGTGGACGTCTGTGCGGGCACACCAGCCGTGTGTGCGGGCACACCAGCCGTGTGTGCGGGCACACCAGCCGTGTGTTTCGATGCACCCACCCCATGTGTAGGCGCATATAAACCATTGACCCCCAACAATGAGGAGGAACGGCCATGGCGAAGACACGATTTTCCCGCCGAACGGTGCTGGCGGCAGTACCGGTTGTTGGCGGCGCGGCATTTGTAGCCGCGTGCGGTACGGCGCAGGTTGCCGCGCCGATGGAGGAGAAGGCAGCGCCCGAGGAGAAAGCCGAAGCCGCGCCGGAACCGGCGGAGGACGTACAGCTCACGTACCTCTCGCGCGATTCATCCAGCGCCACGGTCAAGGTGCGCGCGCTCTTCGACAAGTACGAGGCAGCCAACCCCAACATCACCATCGAAATCCTCAATATGACCAGCGGCGATGAAGCGAAAACGAAGCTGCTCCTCCAAGCGGCATCGGGCGTTCCCATTGATTTTCTACGCACCAGTTGGGGTTCGTTCGCCGACCTCATCGAAGGTGAGATCCTCTCGCCCTTGGACGAATTCTTCAAGGCCGACGGCCTCGTGCCCTCAGAGCACTTCTTGCCAAACAGCCTGACGCACTGGACCGTCGGGGGAGTCCTGTACGGGTGGCCCGGCTCCGGTAATTGCGACGCCGTGCTGCTCAACAAGACGATCCTGGACAAGGCCGGCTTGGAGCCGCCGCCCATCGATCCCACCGATACTTCCTGGAATATGGATAAATTCCTCGAGTACGCCAAGGCGATGACGCAAGGCAACGAGCAGTTTGGGCATAACGGCGGCGTCTCGGCTTCCGACGGCCGGCGCGGCCACCAGCGCGGCGCGTACTTCGGCCAGATTGCCTGGGACTTTGAGCGCAATGTCGCGGTGATGGACCATCCGAAGTTCATCGAAGGGCTGGCCTACTGGGTAGACCTGAAGCTCAAGCACCGCGTGGTGCCCAGTGCGGAGGAAGCGGACAGCCTGGGCGCGGCCAATACCGGTCGGCGCGCCATCTGGGAAACCGGCAAGGTCGGCATGAACATCACCAACGGCTACCGGCAGGTGCCCTTTGAAGCCATTGGCGCGACTCTGCCGTTCAGCGCGGAGGTGAACATCTCCGGCCGCTCCTGGTTCCCGGCGATCCTCATCGGCTTTAGTCTGAATCCCGATGAGACGTGGGCGGTGAACCGCTGGATGATGGAGCCGGATCCGAACACGGAGTTCACCCTGGCCATGGGCCACACCATTTCGGCAGTGCAGAGCGCGGTGAACATGCCGGCCGAGCAGCTCAAGGCGACCTTAGGGTTCGACGCCATCGCCCACGCGGAGCAAGTCAAGTTTAGCCCGCCGTCAAGCTACGGCATGAACGGCTACCCCAGTTGGGGCGAGGTCGGCAGCGCTTTACGTCCGCACTTTGACGCGTACGATGCCGGCGAACTGACGCCCGCGGAGTACGGCCGCGTGGCAACCGACATCATCAACGAGCTTCTCATTCCGAAGGAATAAGTGGAAGAGCCGAGCCGCTTTCGCGAGCGAGGAACGGCGATCGGTTGCTCTGCCAATTCACGTAGGGGCACGACATGTCGTGCCCCTACGTGGTATGAGTTGTTGCGCGGAGGCCTAATCCACGCCATTGGACGTAGAATGGGAGCGCACAAGCACTGTTCGCCCTAAGCTTGTCGAAGGGCGAACGGCTCTACGGGCAGTGTGCAAACCAAGCAGTCACTCCGGCGCAAGCCGGAGCCTAGGCATGGCAGGATAAAGATGGATTCCCGCTTGCTCGGGAATGACGGATCAGATCACTTAAATCCTCCATGCTATCTAACTGAGCTTCCAAGGCCGTATGGACCGGTAGAGTATAGTGACATCGTCGTTGATCTCCCGGTTGTTTCTTTCCTGTAAGTCTTGAGGATGACGATGAAAGTCTACGTGATGACGGACATGGAGGGCGTGGCGGGGGTCATTGACTCGCCGAATTACTGCTTCCCGGAATCCCGCTACTACGAGCGTGGCTGCGAGCTCACCACGCTGGAAGTCAACGCCGCCATCGAGGGCGCGTTGGCAGCCGGCGCCGCGGATATTCTCGTGACGGACGGCCACGGCCACGGCGCGATCACGCCCATGCTGCTGCATCCTGAAGCGCGGCTCCTGAAAGGACGCCCGCGCCCGTATGGAGCCGTCCTCGACGCATCGTTCGACGTCGCGATCAGCATCGGCCAGCACGCCAAGTCCAATGCGCTCGGCGGCCATTTGGCCCATTCCGGCTCGTTTGCGGTGGAGGACCTAACGATAAACGGCGTCTCCGTAGGCGAGACCGGCAGCAGTTTCATCAGGGCGACGTATTTCGGCGTGCCCTATGTCTTCTTGAGCGGCGATCTGGCGGCGACGGCAGAGGCCGAAGCGTTGGCGCCGGGGATCGAAACGGCGGTGGTGAAAGAAGGCATTGACCGGGGCTCGGCGACGGGTCTTAGCATGGATGAGAACCGTGGGTTCAACGCCGCCGCCATCCACCTGCATCCCACCATCGCGCGTGAACTCATCCGGGAGGGCGTGCAGCGCGGCATCGAGCGCCGCGACGAAATCGGGCGTTTCTGGCTGGAGCCGCCGTACACGCTCGTTGCGACCAGCCGTCCCGCGAACGGCGTTCCCAGCAGGCAGGCCCGCGTGACCGGCGACGACATTGCGAAAGTGCTCGGCGCGCCGCGTGAAATGGGCAAACACGTCGAAGCATGAAAAGAGCATTGAGACTGAATGGGCCGTGCGCTCTGCGGCCAAGACCGCCACACTAAACACTACGTGCTTTGCGCTGTTCAGGCTGCGCGCCGCGCTCCTCCGGTAGCGCAGGTTTGTAACCTGCGACCATTCGGCGCAGGAGCGACATAGAATTCACTACACATCTCAAAATGTGAATCGTCAGTACTCGCGAATGCGCTGAGCCCAGCAACCGCGAACCGGTTTGCGAACAAAATAGCCCTCTCCTGGAGGAGAGGGAGTTGCTTGCGCGAGCGTGAACACTCGGCTTGAGTCATCCCCTCTCCTGGGGGAGAGGGCTAGGGTGAGGGCGACTCTTCGCCGGTACAACGCAAACCCGCCCGTTAGGCAAAGCAACGCGATGATTGCTTGTCGCAAGTATCGACATTGATGAAAGCGGCAATTTGAGTCCTTTAGGTAAAGACTCTGCCAGGCCTGATACGAGAGATTTTTCGAAATGCGCTGTCTGGGACCTGCGAAACACTATGAATGCTCATGGAAAGGAAAGGCATGACCTATACCTTGCTCTGGGGTGACACCCACGTCCACGCCGAATACTCGCCGTGCTTCAAGCCGGAGGCAATACCGGACGGATTCGACGGTTCACCGGCGGACTGCTACCGCTACGCGCGCGACGTGGCGGAGATTGACTTCGCCGCCGTTACCGACCACACCTGGTCGGGCATGGGAGGCAAGACGCCCATCATGCTTACCGACGACCAGTATGGGGTGATTCTGGAAGCGAACCGCGCCTATCAGGACCCCGGTCGGTTCGTGACCTTTCCCGCATACGAGTGGAACTCGCCTAAGGACCGCACCTGGGGCCACCACAACGCGCTCTTCTGCGACGACGAACCGCCGTTGCTGCCCAGCGGCAGCGCGGTGAGCTCGCTCGACGACGTGTGGGCGGCGTTCGATCAACTTCCTTATGAGGCGATGTTGATACCGCACCATCTGGCGCGGGACCGCACGCCGTACGACTGGTCTACGCTCAATCCGCGCTACGAGCCGATTGTCGAGATCACGTCCATGTGGGGCAATTACGAATACAAAGGCAACCCGCATGAGTGCGATCCCAACTGGTCGCCCAGCGTGCCCGGTTCGTTCCTGCAGGACGGCCTGGCACGGGGGTACCGCGTGGGCGTGATCGGCAGCAGCGACAACCACTCCGGCCATTCCGGCGGACACCACACCCCGTTCGATCCCAATATTCCGGGCCGCCCGCTTAACCCGATATTGGCAGCGCGCGGCGCCCATCGCCGCAATATCCTCGGCGCCGGACTGGCCGGTGTCTATGCGGAGGAGTTCACGCGCGAAAGCATCTTTGCGGCCTTGCATGCCCGTCGCTGCTTTGCGGCTACCGGCCACAAGATTCGCCTCTGGACCGAGACGAACGGCCTGGAAATGGGCGCGGACGGCGGCGCGCTGCCTGGCGACCCCCGGACAATACACGTAGCCGTGAACGGGACGGCGCCCATTGCCCACGTCACGCTGGTGCGCAATAACGTCGACGTGCGCCAGTTCATTCCGCAGGAATCGGCGGCCGGCCTGACCGTAGACCTGGTTGACGACGATCCGTTGGAGAAGATCGTGAAAGTCTCACCGCCGGTGGCTGACGGCGCGAACCGATCGCTGGTCTACTATTACGTGCGCGTGGTGCAGGCCGACGAACGGACGGCGTGGTCGAGCCCGGTCTGGTTCACCGTGCCGGCTTGAGCTGATTCACGCACCTCTGGCTTGTTGGCGATCAAAGGCGAGTCGTTTTCAAGTGAACGGTTCTGCCGACACCAGGCGGGCGCAGGTTGCAAACCTGCGCTACGGGGGATCGCGACCGTAGGGAGTGCGTGGAGTCATCCACTCCAAGCAGTAGCGGAGCAGTCTCGGCGCCATTCCCGGCCTATCGCCTGCGGCGCACTGCGCGCAACCAGTTGCACTGCGCTCCACCCTCCCCACCCCGCGCATTATCCCAAAACATGGACGGGCACACTCCGCGCAGGTATCATAGCGACCGAGTGTGAGGGTGATGTCATGCAAGAGAACGCTTAAGAACAACGCTGCCCAGAACTCACCTTTGCCAGGAAAGAAGACTCTATTTGGAAGTAGGTTGTTCCCTCTCCCGGGGAGAGGATAAGAGCCTGTCCCGTACTTGATACGGGGGTGAGGGCGAACCAGGACTTCAACAGAACGTAAGGAAGGAAAGAGAGCCAATGGCAACCATGGCACAGAGAGAATTACCCAACCGACTACTCCTCGGTCCGGGACCGGCCAACGTGCACCCGCAGATCATGGCGGCGCTGCAGCAGCCGGTGCTGGGACATCTGGACCCGGTATTTCAAGAGATTCTGGTAGAGACTGCCGGGCAGTTGCGGCGGCTCTTCGGCACGGAGAACGAGCTCACGCTCGCCGTGACCGGCACCGGTTTCTCCGGCATGGAATCGTGCCTGGTGAATCTCATCGAGCCGGGCGACACGATGCTCGTCGGCGTCAACGGTTTCTTCGGCACGCGCATGGCGGACTTCGCCAAACGCTTCGGCGCGGAGGTGGTGGAGGTCACGGCGCCGTGGGGCGAGCCCATTGCCGCCGCCGATGTGGACACTGCCCTCCATGCGAATCCGTCAGTGAAAGTGGTCGGCATCGTGCACGGGGAAACCTCTACGGGCGTGCGCCAGCCGATCGAAGACATTGCAGCCGCCGCGCACGCCCACGGCGCCCTAGTGCTCATGGACGCTGTGACGACGCTGGGCGGACTGCCGGTCATGGTCGACGCCTGGGGCGTGGACGCCGCCTATAGCGCCAGCCAGAAGTGCGTCGGCACGATTTCGGGTCTCGCGCCGCTTACGTTGAGCCCCCGCGCCCGCGAACGCCTGGCCCAGCGCGCGGCGGCGCTGCCGACGTGGTACCACGACGTCGAGGCGCTCCACCAATACTGGTCGGCGCAGGGCTTCTACCACCACACTTGCTCCAGCACGCTGGTCTACGGCTTGAAAGCGGCGCTCGACCTGATGGACGAGGAAGGCATTGCTAACCGCTTCGCGCGCCACCAGCAATGCGGCGATGCGCTGAAGGCCGGCCTGGAAGCTATGGGCCTTTCGCTGGTTGCGGCGGCGGGTCACCGCCTGCCGATGCTAACGACGGTGAGGATTCCCGACGGCGCTGAAGATCTGGACGTGCGCAAAGCCCTCCTGGCCGGGCACGGCATCGAAATCGCCGGCGGCCTGGGACCGTTGATGGGCCGGATCTGGCGCATCGGCCTGATGGGCTACGCGGCGCGGCCGGAAAACGTGCGCACCTTCCTGGACGCATTCGCAAACATTCTCACCGACCAGGGCTGCACGGTGGACGGAGCCGCCGGTAAGTCTGCCGCCGAGGCGCACTTGGCTCAGTAAATGCACATGCTCAGGCCCCACCAAGTGAGGTGCTGTGGCCTTACGGACTACGGACTTTCGGTATGGCATCCCTGCGTAAGGATTGTCCATTCGTCCTTTACGTTCATAGCTTCCTTCAGGTAGAATTATCTGTAACGTAACGCATAACGCCAGCCCAGGCTGGCGATGATTCTCAGCTATCGCAACAAGCGAACCAGGGATTTTGCCACCGGAAAGCGCGTCAGTTCCTTCTCCGGCATCGAACGCGCCGCCCGGCTAAAGCTTGACCGGTTGGAGGCAGCCACTTCACTCAAGGACATAGCTGCGTTGCCCGGCAACCGGCTTGAATCTCTGAAAGGAGACCGTAGAGGCCAGTACAGTATTCGCATCAATGACCAATGGCGGCTCTGTTTTGAGTGGCCCCAGGGGGGCTCAAGGTGCCGCCAGTGTAGAGATTGTAGATTATCACTGATGAAAGGTTATGCGAATGGCTCTGCCCGCCATTCATCCGGGGGAACACCTTGCTGAGGAGTTGAAAGAGCTTGATATGAGCGCCACAGCGTTAGCGCAACAGCTCGGCGTGCCCACCAACCGCATCACCGGCATCCTCAACAGACAGCGCGCAGTCACCGGCGATACAGCACTCAGGCTAGCCCATTTCTTTGGCTCCAGCGCAGAGTTTTGGCTGAATCTCCAAAAGCTCTACGAACTGCGGCTGGCTGAGGAAAAAGCTGGCACCGCAATTAGAACACTGCCGACACTAAAGAGCCGCCATTCTGCGCGGCCAATCAACACCTAGTCATACACCGCCACGAGCACGGCGTCTTGCGGATTCTGCAAGTCGTTGAAGACCACGAGGCAGCGTCGACCTACCGCAATGGCCGTGGCGTTCAGGCCGCGGTTCACGGCAATGCCGGTGAGAAACGTGGGAAACGAGCCGGTAAGCTGCACGTCTGCCAGCCAGTTGGCGGCGTCGAACGTACGTATCACGCCGTTCAAGGCGGTCCCCGGCGTGATGCCTCTCGTGTCTGCACTTTGTGGCATAGCATTCTTCCTTTCTGCAAGGACCGGCGTGTTTGTCTGTTGAGGACATTCAGCTACCGGTGTCGCTCTTGCTGGTAACGTTAGTCCCACGTGAGACCGTTTCAATATGCTGATGTGCTGCGCTACAGCGTAACAACAGGACTGCAGCGCACGATTCGTCGCGCTCACAGCGCGCGCAGTGCGTAAACTCTTTGAATTGCGGCCCCGTATCGTCTCAGTACGCTGAATCGGGTGCGAGGCAGGCTTTACGCCGGGATGACGAAACCAGAGCGTCGCGTGCTGGCTTTTCCCTCGCGGAGACCTTCGAATAACTCCGTCATTCCGGCTCTCGCCGGAATCCAGAGGATGTGTGAATAGCTAGGGATCGCTAGCCGTGAAGCCGTTCTTCACCCCCATCCCGACCTTCCCCCTTGATGGGGAAGGGGGTTTCGCAAAGGTCTCCTCGCGTGAGATGCTGTAGGGGCGGTTCGCGAACCGCCCCTGCCCATGGACGAATTCTTGCGCGCGCGGGAATGTAAGTGTTGAGTAATTCGTTGACAGATTTCGCAGTCTGACTCCCTTGCCAATACCTAGTGTTCCCCTGTCTCCGTCATTGAATACGCCCATCTCCGTCATTGAGTACGCCCATCTCCGTCATTCCCGCGAACGCGGGAATCCATCTTCTCTGCGTGCCCTGGACTCCGGCTTCTGCCGGAGTGACGGCCCTAAGGTCGAATTCTTCCCTCGTACATGACCAGTGCCGTCTAACTCATTCGTACCCATACGCTTCCCTGTTGGCCTTCTCTGCCCATTCTAGTGCCAAGTCTGTCAACGAATTACCTGACATTTACAGGAATGACTTTTGTCCGGACGCAGGTTGCAAACCCGCGCTACCGCACAGTCCGGACGCAGGTTGCAAACCCGCGCTACCGCATTGTCCGCACGCAAGCTGCAAACCTGCGCTACCGCATAGTCCGGACGCAGGTTGCAAACCTGCGCTACCGCACAGTCCGGACGCAGGTTGCAAACCTGCGCTACCGCATAGTCCGGACGCAGGTTGCAAACCTGCGCTACCGCATAGTCCGGACGCAGGTTGCAAACCTGCGCTACCACATAGAAACTGCGCCTTTGACGAGGTGAGCGTTCCTGACGAAGCCAGGCTGCACCGGTTGTTCTCATAGTGATGAAAGGCCTCTTGTACCTAATTCCAATTTTCCGGGTCGCCGCACAGCGGGATGCGGGGGACAAGCCCCCGCGCTACAGCCGCAATACAATTACTCCCAAGAGAGACAACACAGCCTTGCCCCGTTCAGTCGCCTTCACCCCCTCACCCTAACCCTCTCCCTCAGAGGGAGTCTCATAATTCCGCTACAGAGCACGATAGGTAAAATGAGGAACGCAGCCAAGTGGCGAATTGTATTGACAGAGTGGTAAAAGTGATGGAAACGGTATTTTGAAGGCTTGATGCGACGCCCAGAAAGCAACTCAAGTCTATCTCAAGACCTCACTTAGCTTCTCTGCACGGCAGTATGCCTCGGCAAGGGCAATTATGAGACACCCTCCTCAGGAGAGGGGATCTGCCCGCTTTGCACTTGCTTAGGCGCAAGAAAGTCTAGTCAGCTTCCAATTCGCCGCACTGGAGCGTCATCGTGTAGTTCGCGTCGTGGGGCGTAAAGCGGTGGCTGAGCGTTACGATGCGCAGCTTGCCGTGCGCAAAGCCCGGGGTCTGGAAGTCGACCACGTCGCCAACCTGGAGCGCCGGATTGTAGGGAACGTCCACCGTATACGCATCACTCGCGCGGCGGGCGGCCGCCAGCACTGATTCCGCGCGGCTCTGGCACTCCGCGGCCTGGGTCAGTTGGCTGTCGGTAACGAGCGTGGTGTGCTCGTTGCCGTACGCGCGCACCGCCTCCCAGTCCCACGCTTCACCGAGCACGCCTTTGCCTTGCACCAGCACGTGGTTGATCCGGTTGCGCCGCTGCCACGCGCCTGCGAATTCCTGGCCATTAAATGTCCACGCCGCGGTACCCGCGCGCGGGAAATGGCAATGCACGGTACCGTCCGGCTCCACCCGCCACCAGACGGCATTCAGCGCGGCAAGACGGTCCACCATCGCTTGCCAGGACTGACCGGCATGCAGGGCGAAAGCGGGCAATGCGCGCGCGAAACGGCTATCGCCGTCGTCGGTCATGCGCAGCGCGCCGGCGCGGTACCACGCCTCCGCGAGCAATGCGCGCACACTCCGACCGCTGTACGACCATGTTTGCAACACGCGGCGGCGCGCCTCCACGCTTGCGTCCACGGCCTCCAGGCGTACGGTGCGGTCCGGCAGCAGCGTCACCGCTTGCAGGGCGAGGTCGGCCATCGGCGCCGTTTCGACGCCGCTGCTCGTCACGTATCCCGCACGCACGCGCAAGGTAGTGCCCGCGCGGAGGGTCGTGCCCAGCGAGGCGGCGAGCGCGTTGTCGGCATTGTCCAGGAGCAAGCGTGCCGTGCTCGTCTCGTTTGCCTGTTCTTCCCACTGAAAGTCCAGCACCCGTCCTGAAACATCTTGAAACTGGTCCGGGTTCGTCGCGGCATACCCGCGGTAGCAATGCGCCGTCTCCTGGTTTACCAGCCAGTAGTGGCGGGCATCCTGCCGCAGCCACCAGAATCCGGCATAGGATTCATCTTCAACCGGCGTCGCCTCGGCAAAGGCGCCCCACGCGTGCGCCGTACAGTAGCGCCAGCGGCCGAAGTTGAGGCCGGATACCACGCCGTGGTCGCGTTCCAGGTACGCAACGCGAAAGGCCTGCTCCCACCGCTCTACCGTGGGATTGAGCAGGTCGCGCCGCGCGGTGCTGTCATCCACCCGCGCTATCGGCGTCAGCGCTTCCCAGGCGGCGCCGTCCGCGCGGCAACCCACGATGGAGGTGCCGGTCGTGCCCGGCACGCCGCCCCACAGGGAGAGCGCCAGATGCCAGGCGGCGCCGTCCCACGCGGCGCCGATGCCGCCGCATGCCGAGTACGTGCCGTGGGACCATTCGTCTGCCTGCCAGGCCCCGTCGGCTTCATGGAGCCGATACACGGTCACGCCGCCGCCTGACTTGTCCGCCGCCAGGAAGATACTGCCGTTACCGCCGTAGCAGAGGGCGCGCACGAACTGCCGGGCGTTCCACAGAGTTTCGGGATTGCTCCAGGTGACGCCGCCGTCGGCGCTCGTACGGCGAAAAACCGTGGTGAGCGTCACATAGACCACCATCACGTCGCCGTTCGGCAGGACGCCCGCGCCAACCCCCGCAGCGCCGGTGACGCGGGACTGCAATGTGGTCCAGGCGGCCCATTGGCTTGCCTGATCAGGGTCCGTAATGCGCTGATACGCGACCGAGGCGGAGACCACACCGATTTCCGGTGAAACGTCTACCCGCCAGAGCGCGCCGCTTGTGTCCACAAAGCAGGCGTTCGCGGCGGCCGGCCGCGGCTCGGACCGCAAGCGCGTGTAGTGGTGCGCCGCATCGCGCAAGCTAATCTGCATTGCCGGGCGGCGGGCCGGCGCGTCTACCGCCGCGGCTAGGGTATCGGTCAGCGTGCGTGCCACTCTATCCAGACCTCCAGCAATACTATTTTCATGTGTACGTCAATTCCCACGTTTTCATGGACTCCCTTTTCTCTAGACTTCCCGCAGTACGACGCGCGTTTCCCACTCCAACACCCACAGTTGCGCTTTGCCAAACGGGATCACCCGGTCCTCACAGGCGGCGAAACGCACCTCGTAGCTATCTGCCAGCGGATCCACAAACGTGTGGCTCTCGTTCACACGCTGATAGAACGACCAGAGCCGGTCGTGCCATTGCCGCGCCTTGGCGGCGTTCGTCGTGCCGTCGAAATTGCGCACGTTGCTACGGCACAAGACTACGAACGCAAATTCGTGTTTCCCCAGGCCGCTCTCAACATAGGAAACCAAACCGCCCGCCGTGGGACGCACCTGCGCGCGGCGCGGTTGGCTCATGGTGTACGTACCGGGCTTGATGAAGAATCCCACCGGCGCGCCAGCATTCACGTTGGCGTTGGTGAGCGTTACGTTGCAGTCCACTCCAATGGCTGCCATGAATTGTGTTCCCCCTCTCTCGTTTCGGTTCTCTTGGAGAAAATTTGTATAGGCACTGTCGAACACGCCTAAATCCAGGTAACTCGGATCGAGCGACCTCAAGCAAAACACACTCAATCCGTTCGCCCCCGTATCGAGTACGGGGCAGGCTCTGAGCTTGCCTGCCCTGAGCTTGTCGAAGGGTCGAACGGTCGCAGGGTCGCAGGGCCGCAGGGCCGCAGGGCCGCAGGGCCGCAGGATGCGCCGTGGCTCGAAACTGTTTGCATACCTGCCCGGGCACGAGCAACTGCGGCGGCCTTTGCCCAGCCTGCCTGCCAGCACATTGACGGTCTCAGGGCAGTAATTGCGGAGGCCCTAGCGCCCTCCGCGCTTCACGCCTCCACCAGCATGAGAGCGATTTCCCATTCCGGCTGCTCCCAGAAGCCCACCGCCTCCGGCAGCCGTTCCTCCAGCGACCTCGCGTGGACGTGATGTGCCGTGCCCTGCCGGTCGGTGAAGGGCAGCGCCTCGGCTTTGGCGTAGGACGCCCGCAGGCGCTCACGAAAGACCGCGGCAGTCGTGGGATTGACGGTGCCGTTGTAATTCAGGTGGTTGGTGTAGGCAAGCACGGTGAAGTGCCAGACGTGTCTACCGGCCCCAAGATCGACCGCGGCCGGCCCGGCGGCTGCCTCCGGCTCAGCAGCCATGATCTTAGGAACCTCCACGCGATAGGAGCCGGGTTTTACGAAGTACCCCAGTCCATCCAGAATGATCGAGCAGTCTTGGCCAACAGTCGGCATGGGCGCTTACCTTATCGCTACGAGTTTGACGAGAGTGCGGTTGGACGTACCGGTCAACCCCAGATGCAGGCGCTCCTGCACGCGGTACTTGCGGGCGCTCGCGACCTGGGTGCGGTCCGGCGTGTCGGCAATTGCGACGACGGTGGCAAAGTCCACCTCCGGCGCGAATTCCGCGGTTACGTCGGGGCCGCGGTTGGGGCTGCGCTTGCTATGTCTTGCCGCGCCGGCGGCAGCGCTGTGCTCCTCTTTCCAGGTGCACTGCGCGTTGGCGTAATCGGTGGCGCCGCCGCGCTTGCGGATCAGCGTGACCGTGCGCAACCGCCCCTGGCGGATGTGCTTACGGTTTTCCTGTACGTGGGCAGCCTGCTTGCTATCGAGCATTGTCGTCCTCTACTGGTTCTCTCTCACGACGGTTTGCCCTAACTAAAGTTCTCTCTTACGCGGGATCTCTCTTACAACGGTTCTCTCTCATGGAAACACTCTCTTACGAGGCATTTCGTCCATCTCTCAGCGCCGGCTGGGTGACCGTTCGTGCTGAGCTTGTCGAAGCACGTGCAGCCGTTCGTGCTGAGCGTGCCTGTCCTGAGAACGTCGAAGGGTCCAAGCATGAACTGTTACACGTAGACTTGGCGCGACCCACTCCGTCATTCCGGCGAACGCCGGAATCCAGGTCTTGTTCGCCACCCGCGCAGACCCCGAGGCGGGGGACAAGCCCCCGCGCTACACCAGGAATTCCCTGGGCGCGGCACACATCCTCGCGCCGCGGCTCTGCCCTTACAAAAGTCAGCCTCACTTTCTTTACAAAGACGGGGCACATCCCTCTCCGTCATTCCGGCGAACGCCGGAATCCAGGTCCTTGTCGCCGCTCGCGCACACCCCGAGGCGGGGGACAAGCCCCCCACTACGGCTTTGCACGTTCAATAGTCGGCTGTCCTTGCATCGCAAAAAGCGTGCTACTAAATCCGTCATTTGTATGTTGAAGAAAGCCTGCAAATGCGCGAAAGTGAGAGGGTAACGCGAGGGGCGCGTCGTCCGTCATTCCCGCTTTCGCGGGAATCCATCTTTTCCTCACCACCGGCGCAACCCCCCGAGGCGGGGGAGAAGCCCGCGCGCTACTTCGAGACTGTTCCAGACTTCTCCAATTCCTCGCCCTACGGCTCTGCACATTCGAGAAATGGCTTAACTTCCTTTGCTGAGAAGGGACGCACTCTCATCCGTCATTCCCGCGCAAGCGGGAATCCATCTTTTCCTCACCACCGGCGCAAACCCCCGAGGCGGGGGACAAGCCCCCGCGCTACATCATGAATGCCCCGGACGAGGCACAAACCCTTGCGCTATGCTAGGACTGCCCCAAGCGGGAGACAGCCACGGCTCAGTGAGACACGCGCAATCACGGCCGGGAACACCGCCTTTAGCGCACGGTGTCAGCGGCGTCGACCGTCCACGCCACGCTGCCCCGCGTCTGCTGCGCCCGTTCCTGACGCAAGACGGCAAGCTCCTTCTCAAACGCAGCCCGCGCCGCGCTGCCCTTCTCCCACCAGGACCCGCTCACCATGCTCGTATCCACGCCCGCCCCTTGCTGACCGTCCTGATAGCGGAAGTTATCGGATCTTGGGGTCGCAAACGCCAGGCAGGCATGTGCGTACGCGCCGGTCGTCAGCAGACCGGTGTGCGCCTCCGGCACCGTCCAGAGGTTTTCACCTGCCACGTGCTTCGTGCCCCAGCGCACGCGCACCGGCTCGGCGGCGCCGGGCGCTTCCGGCACCAGGAGAAAGACAAAACCCGGCGCCCCGTCGCCGGTGGGCAGCACCATGAACGTGCAGAGCTGCGGCGGGTAGCCGCCCGTGGGCCACTCCGCCTCCTCCACACACCACACGCTCGCCAGGCTGCTCAGGTCCACCAGGCGCGAGTCCGCACTTGTGGTCAGGGTGGCGTCGCGGGTCCAGGGCGCAGCCCGCGACAATTCGGTGAGGGCGCGGTCGATGGCGTGGTCGAGGTCTGCATCGCTGAAGCGCGCCTCGGCGTCCGCCGGGTCGAATAGCTCGCTGCGCAACGAGCTGCGAAATTCGCTCAAAGTCATTGGCAATCCTCTTGTGACAACTACAACTGTGATGCTCGGCACAACGAAGCTCGACGCTCAGGCGGCGCCAGCCGCTGCGGGCAGTGGATGCAGGTTGCAAACCTGCGCTACCGGCGGCAGGGCGCCGGCGCTCTTCACCGCAACGAGCGCGGCGTAGGGGCACGACATGTCGTGCCCCTACGTGCGCGTCACCGTGCGACGGTGATTCAATCACGCAGTCGCCCCGTGGCGGTCATACACCCTACGCCACCTCCGCCCAGTAGGCGCCCCGGTAGTCCAGCCAGCCGCCGCCGAATTCCCAGCGCACCTTGTAGCTGATGGCGTCATTGGTGAAGACGGACCCGGCCGTCGGGTTATCCTGCACCAGCAGTTCCGGCGTCTCCTGACCGTTGATGAAGCCCACTTCCAGGCACTCGATCTGGGCCGGATCGGCCATCAGGTAGTAGTCCTTGGCGTCGCTGAACTGCGGCGCCACAATCGGTTCCAACATGCCCTGCAGCGGGTTGGCATCGTTGTTCTGGCTGCCGGGCAACAGCGTGCTATTGAGGATGGTTACGGCCGTCCAGTAGAGATCGGGCGGCAGCAGGAGGTAGCGGGGCTTGATGCCCAGGCGCTTGCCCGCGCTGTTGGTCTGCTTCATCATCTGCGTAATCGCGGCTTGGAGCGCGGTTGCCGCCAGCACGGCGGTACCGCGATTCTTGTGCGAGGTCTGGCTGCCGTCATCGAAGACCTTCGTGCTGTCGGCAAGCTGTGGATTATCGGTGAGGAGGCCGTAGACGAACTCGTTGATAGTAGTCGCGGCCGCAATCGCGAGCTTGGTCGGAATGCGCCGGATGGCTTCCAGGTCGTCGTTCAGGATTGCCTCGCGGGTGACTACCACCAAGTTGCCGCGCTTGGCGGGTGTGTACGTCTCCCGGGTGTCGTCCCACCCAAGGTTCGTGTACGCGGCGTTCTCATTGACCGTGCCGAGGGCGGCAAAGTCATGCAGCAGCACGCGGTACTGGGGCTTGTAGTCGCGGATCGAGCGGATCACGCAGAACTTCTTCCAGTCCTGCGGCTGCGCGCCGTAGTCCTGGACGAGCCGCTTGCTGATGGCGTTCGCGAGCGCTTGATTGAGCACGCTCGTCGTCACCTCGTTGGCCTCGCGCACGAGCGAGAGCTCTGGATTCATTGCGCCCCGAATCTCGGCATCGCCCGTAATCTGCACGTAGGCCTCGCGAATACTGGACCAGGCCGGCACCGATTCGTCGGAGCCAACGTCCCGCACGCCCAGCAGGCGCGCCAAACCGGCCTCGGTAGCGGCCAGGCCCCGGCTCGCACCCGTGCCGCCAACGCTCAGGCGTGTCTTCTCCGCGCCGACACCCCGCACGGCGGGAGCAGATTCCGTCAGCGCGCGCACGGTCTCGACTTCGTCCTGAACGGCCTGCTCCAGCACCGCGTTGGTGAAGGTCTGACCCTCAAAGCGGCGGCGCAGCTTGCCCTTGATGGCGGCGGGCAGGGCCGCCGCATCGAGCCGCTCGTGCAGTGCGGTCATGCAGGCGAGCTTGGCCTCCGCTGCGGCTAGGCGTGCAGCGGTCGTCGCTGCGGTAGTTTCTCCCATGAGTACCTCCTCGGTATGGGGTGAATTTTCCGACTCCGCCCCGGCCTGGGACTCGTCGATTGCTGCGTTGAGACGTACGTCTTCTTGCATTGCGTTCTCCTTTGTTGTATCGGCTATGTCTCGCGCTGCCAAGAGACGCTCGAAGGCGCCGCCGGCCGCGGCCCGCGTGACCACGTCGCAGGAACGCAGCACCGGGATGTTCTCTACTATTTGTACGCTCTTGCCGTTCTGCTGCTGGGTGCGCACCGACGCGAGCGAGTCAATCGAGAGACCTAGCACGTCGGGGCGTCCCATTGCCACGGCTTCCTGCACCAGGCTCCAGAGCCACTCGGCGCTGGCGAAGATGTGGAGCACCGCCCGCACCCGGTCGCCCTCCATCCGCGGTTCGCGAAAGAAGCCCACCACGTCGCGCACGCTCCGCGGCTTGTGGATGCTGTCGGTTGCGGCGGCAGGGTGGTCGGCAAAGGCCTTCAGGCCGTCGAGTTGCGCCGCGACGTCCTGCAGCGCGTGCGGCGTGAAGTAGCGGCCGTTGCGCGACATGCCCTGCCGCAGCACGGTAACGGCCACGTCGCGTTGCGGCGCGGCGAGCTGCGCTTCCTGTAACGGCGCGAGCAGCGCGAGGTCTTCTTGTTTCACTGTTTCATCCTTTCTCTGGTGTAGTTCGTGTTTCTTTCTTCGTGCGGTCTTGGCCGGTAGCGCAGGTTTGACCGGTAGCGCAGGTTTGCAACCTGCGTCTTCCGGCCTGCGCCGGATCTCAGTGTCGTAGCGCGGAGGCGTGTGCCCCGCATGGGGCAGGAACTCGTGCGATTGTTCCCGCGCATGACCCGCCTCCAAGCACGTGCGTGGCGGTGAATCCATGCGGCCGGTCCCTTTGCCACTCCCGCTTTCGCGGGAATAGCGATGAAGATATCGGGTCCGGCAGCCGCCGTGCAATGCGGTAAGCAAACGATCAACTGGTACAATAGCGACCATGAACGAACACAGACCTCCCGCCCCCATTGCATCCCTTACCGTCGTCGTCGCCCCTTCCCAAGCCGGTGGCTATTGGGGAGACCTGCCCACGCTGCCCGGCTGCGTCGTACAGGGAGAGAGCGTTGACGCGGTGCTGGCCGATCTGACGTTGGCGGCGGAGATGTTCCTGGCGCAGGAAGCGCCGCCCGCCGACACCGTCGCGCTGCATGCCGTCGCCGTTGACGTGGGCGACGTGACGTACCGCCTGCCGGCCGTATCCTGGCAAGGCGAGCGGCGGCACCATGCCGTGGCGCTGCCGCTCCATGACCGTGTCGCGCGCGCAGAGACCGCGGCGGACGCGCTGACGCAACTCCGCAACCTGCTTCCCACGTGGATCGCCGCCGATCTCGCCGAGGGCGAAACTGTGCCGGCGGTCGCGGTGGCGGACACGGCGACCATCAGCCCGCGCACTGTCGGCGCCACCGGCGCGCCCCTTTCCCAATCCGAGGCTCTCAAGCCCGAAGTCGTCCTGGTGCTGCTGCGCGCGGCCGGTATGACCAAAGAGCAACTGAGCGAGATGCTGGACTACGACCCCGAGTGACCGCGTTCGGCGTCGTTGCTCTTGACAATACTGCGCCCGCCATGGTTGACCTCGCCTCAAAACCCCCTCTCCCTCGAGGGAGAGGGCCGGGGTGAGGGTGCCTCTTGCGAAACGAGCCGCGCTAAGTCGGCCGGTTCGACCATCTCCACCGTTGCCGTAGAAACCATCAGGGCCCAGCGTAGCCATGCCCGCGCAAGCAGAATCCCAGTCTCGCTGCGCCTCCTGGACTCCGGCTTGCGCCGGAGTGACGGCAGCGCATCTGACCGTAATTGTCCTCAGGCCTGTGCGGACAGCAGGGGACCGAACGCTCATTCCCCTACTCCTCTTCAGCCAAGAAACGGCGGAAGAGACGCGCGGCATCTTCCGTTTCCAGCCAGCCCTCGGCGCGGGCGAGCTGCAACGACCGCGCAAACGACTCGGCGTGCGGCCCCGCCACGTGGGCGACATCCGGCTGCAGTTCCTGGAAGACCACGCGAAAGGCCGTATCGACGTCCGCCGCCAGCGCGGCGGCATCCTGCTTGGCCTGAATCGCCCGCGCCACGAGCCGGCGCAGATAACGGCCGAATAATTCCTGGCGGCGTTGGAAGCGGCGCAGCGTTGGCAGACCCATTTCGGCCGCCGTCGCCCGGTTGACGTGTCCGCCTTCCGCCAGGTAGTGCTCCGGTAGGCCCGCGCCCACTGCGATCATCAGCTTGAGCGCCCGGCCGTCCGCGGCCACGTCATCAGCGCCAATTGAAGGTTGCACCGGCTGCCACGTCTCGGCCTCGTTATGGAAGACGACCGTGCCGGGCGCCGGCGGATGCGCATAGGCCGCCATCTTGGCGAGCAGGTCGTTCCGCGTCGCGCCCCGCACGGTCACGTCGTAGATGAAGCTGCCCTTCAGGCGGTTGATGCGGGCACGGTCCACGAGCCAATCACGATAGCGCTTGAGCCACGGCAGCAAAGGGGCCAGGTCGCTGCGGCCCCGCAATGCGTTCGACACGCGGTTGATGGTAAAGTGCTCCATCTCAGCCGCGGCGACCCAGTAGCCCGGCTCCTGGCCGACACCGCGCACGCGATAGCGGAGCACCTGCTCGACGTCTTCAGCCGCAGTCTCGATCCGGTCGATGAGCAGCGGATCGAGCTGGCGCAGGCGGATCTCGCCGGTGAGCGGATCGGTGAAGACCCGCGCGAACTGCTCGCCGTAAAGGGCAAGCTCTGTGTAGAGACTGTAGACGCGCGTGTCCATGACGTTGTCCGGATGCTGCCAGAAAGTGTCCACCACCTCCTGCACTGCCGGGCTCGCGCACGCGATGCGCACGCCGCCGCCCAGCACGAAGTTGGCCTGCACGTCGATCACGGCGTAGGCCAAGGGGTTGGTGACGTAGGCTTCGTAGACCTCGCGCAATAACCGCTGGTGGTCCCAGAGCGGGTCGTCCCGGGTCTCCGCTGTACCCGAGACCTGCCGGTAGCCGCCGTCCTCAGCCGCCACTGCCTCCTGCACCCGCGTCTGGATCACGTCGCCAAAGAGACGCTCACCCAAGCGCTGCCACCATTGACTTGTCTGTAATGCCATTTCGCTCGCTTTCTCTAAGTTTTCACGCAAATGTGCGTTTTTATTCCGACACTCCGGCGAACGCCGGCATCCAGTATGCTTCGACCTTGGGAGACCGGTCCCGCAGCCGGTCACGGTCGCCATTCCGTTGCGTTCATCATGTCCTTGGTCTCCGTCCGGAGCGGGGGACAAGCCCCCGCGCTACTCCGTCATTCCCTCAGGCTCGCCGCCCTCCTACCGTTCGCCCTGAGCTTGTCGAAGGGCCTCCGTTCATGGTTCGACTGAGCCTGTGCTGAGCCTGCCGAAGTTCTCGCCACGAACGGCCTAGCTTGCTTTTTCATCGCATACAGACTTCCCGCGCTTGGTAGCGCAGGTTTGTAACCTGCGTCTCCAACACGAGCGGGCGGCAATTACCCGCCCTGCAATCCTTCCGCCCGCAATCCCTGGACTCCGGCCTTCGCCGGAGTGACGGGCAAATGTGCGGCGCAAAATAGGGATAGTAGGAAGTCCGTCGTGGGACAAGGGTGTAGTGTGAACAACCTTAGTACCCATCCACTTGCCTCTCTTGGGGCGGGAGGGCGACCGCTGCGGCAGGCGGCGCGCCGCCCTCCACCGTGCGCGCCAGCAGAGCCAGGGCCGAGACGTAGTCGTCGTGCCCCTGGCTGGCCGGCACGTGGAAGGAAATCCGGTTGCCCGGATGCAGCGCCAATTGACACCGCCGCACCTGTTGCCGGCACTCGCGGTATTCAGACGACCCATCATCTGCCCACAGTTGCAACCGTCCGCTGCTTACGAGTGAGCGCAGGTCGTAACCGAGCGCGCTCTTCGACTGGGCCGTGAACGTAAACGGCTCGATGCGGTCGCCGCCCAGGCGCGCACCCAGAAAGCGGGCCAGCGCGTCACCCAGGCCGGTGGCGTCAACGATTGCCCGCTGCACGCGCCACTCCTCGCCCAACAGGCGCACGAGGCGGGCGTATTGCTCGGTGGTGGGCAGGCCGGTCCATTGATAGGCATTTACCACTGAAACGGCAGGCAGCGCGAACCCCAGCACCGGGTCGTGCCGCCAGACCCGTTCGCCGATCAAGACCACGGTGCTATCCCGCCGCGACCGGCCGCCCTGTTGATTTGCGGCAGCAGTCTCTTCCCCGGCCACGTCCACTGCCGCGACGTAGTGCGCCTCAGCATGGGGTTGGTGTTGCCGCGTGTGGGAGCCCTGCAGGGCGGCCTGCAACGGCGGCGTGAAGAAGCCGGTGGCGTCGTCCACCTCTTCCAGGCAGTACTGCGTGCGGATGACCAAGTCTTCCGCCCCGCGTTGGCGAATCTGCGCCTGCACCGCGGCGCCGTAGCGCGGATTGGCCTGCGCGCCCACCTGCCAGGGAAACGAGAAGTGTCGCTGCTCGCCGGTTTTTTCCTTATGCGCGAGGTTCAGCGCCTTGTATTTTGCGAGGAGCGTGTCTTTCGTCCACGGCGTGCCGTAGAGCACGATGGTGGCGTTCTGGGCCGCCGCCATCGGCAGGAAATCCTTGGCAAACTTCTCCTCGTCCACGTCCTGCGCTTCGTCCACTTCCAGCAGCAGGTCGGCAGTCGCGCCGACGACATTGGACTGCTCGTGGGCCGAGAGGAACACTACCCGCGCCTTGCCGACCGTGACCGCGTTGCCGTGGGCGCGTTTCCAGTAGGGCGCCAGCCAGGGACGGTCCAGCACCGCTTCCAGGCGCAGGCGCGAGATGAGGGTCTGCGGTGTGAGGGTGGGCGCGCACTTCACAATCGTGCCGCCGCGCCGTTGGCAGCGGTAGAGCAGATAGGCTTCGAGATGCGCCGAAAGCTCATTCTTGCCCATCTGCCGCGCCATTTCCACGGTGAAGACCGCTCCCTGGCGCCGCCGCACGCTGGCGAGCACCGCCCGCGCTACCGCCAACTGGTACGAGCGCAGCGGCCGCCCCACGAGCACGCGAGAAAAGTGCGCAATATCGTTCAGGGTGTAGCGAAAGAAAGCACGGGCCAGCGCATCCGTGTCGTCATCGCGAAACGTCGACGTTGGACGCGCAGCGGTCTTGGTGTGCTGCTTGGGCTTGTCTGCGGTAGTCAATTGCATAAAGAGTCTTCTCTCTCTGTCAGGCGGCGCGGTGCACGCGCCCCGGTGGGACGGTGGCCAAGCCGCCCGCGCTCTTGCAGGCGTGCCGGGTTTGCACCCTCACTGTCCCGGCACCATGTGCAGGAGGCTGTTGAGGAACGCGGCGGCAAACGGCGAGGCAAAGATGCCGATCAGAATGACGTTGATCTTGGCTTCCAGCCGCGCGTAGTCCTCCCGTGTGTTCTCCGCCAACTCGCGGGTCACCTGGCCGAAGGCGCAGCCGTATTGCGCCAGGTGGTCTGCCAGCTCCCGGTGGCGCTTGTCCTGTGTGGTTGGCGCACGTGTGCCCGTCTCATTCAGCATGGTTTGCTTCCCGTGTGCGCTCTTCCTGTTGTTCGCGCGTTTCGATCTCGGCGATCACCTGGCGCATCGCCTCGGTCAGGTTGTCTTCGGCCCGGGGCGAGAGTTGGGCGCGCGCTTTCAAGGCGTTGAGGAGAATATCCGTCAGTTCCTTGACCGCCTTGATCTTGTCGGCCGGCGCGCGTTCGTCATCTTCCGCGTTGAGCAGTTGGGCCGCGATGCGGCGAATGAGCATGCGCAACAGTCCGATCTCGTCCTGGAGCAGCGGATTGTCGGCAGTGCGCGCCAATGCCGCCAGTTCGTGTTCGTTGAAGAGGTCGGCGTAGAGACTCTTGGGTTGTTTCTTGTTTTGGGTCACCTGGGTGTATTCCTTTGCGTGGTGGCTATGGGTTGCGTGGTTGAAGAATTGGTGTGCTTGCAGCCTCATCCCTGCCTGTTTCCCGCCGCCGGTCGGTGCGCTCCGGGTGCGGCAGTGGGAAGTTGCCGCTTGGCGCGCCCTCATCTGAGTGGTCTGGAGGGTTGGCGGCTGGCACTCCGCAGTGCTTTCCGCCGCCATTTTGGGGCTGCATAGAGTTATATTCAAAAATAATGTAAAAGTTAAGGGGTAAAAGGGGTTGTAATTTTACTAAATCTTTACTATACTGGGAAAAACGCGGTGCAGGGTACGAGAACACAGGAGGTTTCGCAGATGCCGATGACTTGGCGAATGCCGATGACTTGGCAGGCGCCAATTTTACCGTTCGCCCCCGTATCGTGTCGATACGCTGTATCGAGTACGGGGCAGGCTCTGAGCTTGTCGAAGGGCCGGATGTGGCACTGAGAGAACCGCCGTACACGCGCGCTCTCCCGTTCATGCTTCGATCCTTCGGCAAGCTCAGGACAGGCAAAGCTCAGCACGAACGGGATGATGGTGCACGGTCGCACCGTCGCAAACACCTTTAATGAAGAGAAGGCAACCGAGGGACTACCTTTGCCGAACGGGTTCTTTATCTGGGCGGCACGCACGGCAGCAGGTCCTACACTGAAAAAACCAGTGACAGATTCACCGCTGAGCAACATCGAGCAATGGAGAGGAGAGCGCACATGAAAGAAACGCTTATGGGTAAGCAACTTACCAGCAAGCAACGGCAGGTGCTGACATTTCTCACGCGCGTACAGCAAGAGGGACGCTGGCCCACCTTGGAAGAGATTGCCCGGTGCATCGGCGCGCGCTCACCCGCGGCGGCGCACCACCATCTGAAGCGCTTGGAGGCCAAGGGCTACCTGCGCCGCACGGCCTGGGGCAGCTACGAGCTTACGCCCCAGGTGCAGATGCTGGAGGGTTTGGGTGTGGCACGCGTACCGGTGCGCGGCACGATTGCCGCCGGTGCCGGCGTGGAGGCGGTGGAGGCAGTGGAAGACTGGCTCACCGTGGATAGCGTCTTTGCGCGGCATCCCGACGTCTACGCGCTGCGCGTGCAGGGCGACAGCATGGTGGATGCCTGCGTCTGCGACGGCGACCATGTGCTCATTCGCCCCCAACCCGCCGCGGAGAATGGCGAGATGGTGGCGGCGTTGCGCGAAGACGGCACCGCCACGCTGAAGAACCTCCAGCGTGAGCGTGGGAAAGTATTCCTCGTGCCCGCCAACCCGTATTACCCTACGCTCCCCGGCGACAACATCACCATTCTCGGCAAGGTGGTCGGCGTGATCCGCGTCTTTGCATGAGGAACTGTAGGGTCGCTTCGCGCAGCGCCCCCACGCAAAGCGACCCTATATGAAACGTCCCTACGTTACATACCAGAACCCGTTCCAGTTAACGAAGGAGAGGAAAGAGCGGCAAAGGATCCCGAACGCGTGGGGAGCACTGTTCATCCTGCGACCCTTCGACCAACTCAGGACAGGCAAGCGCAGAGCCTGCCCCGTACTCGCTACGGGGACGAACGAGAGGAGTTCCGAGCACGTGGAGAAACGTTGCCGTAGAGGGATCCGCCGCTGTGGGGGCGCTTCGCGCAGCGCCCCCACGCAAAACGACCCTATACGAAACGCCCCTACGTTACACACCAGAACCCGTTCCAGTTAACGAAGGAGAGGAAAAGAAATGGCAGCGACAATGCCTTTGACACAGTCGGCGTCTTTGACGAAAGCAACGCATTTGGCGCAGGCACAGCCCTTGGCGAAAGAGTCGACATCCGCACAGCCGCGCCACGGGCGAAGTCTGCCTGACGAACTGTTCGTTACGGTGCAAGCGGCGAAGCAGGGCAATACCACCGCCCAGATGCTGCTCATGGACCGCTTGCGCCTGCCGATGGAGCGCCAGATGCGGCGTCTCAAGCGGAGCTTCCGCCCGTCAGAGGCGGAGGACGCCCGCCAAGAGGTGCAGCGCCTCTTTCTGGAACTGCTCTATGAGTACGACTATAGGCGCAACGGCAACTTCGAAGCCTATATGTGCACCATGCTCAAGTGGCGCGTGCATAACTTCGGCCGCACCTCCCGGCGCGTCGCGCCGCCGGACCCCGCCCACAACCAGTCGCTCAGCGATGAGATTACGGCCTACCTCGCCGAGCAGTGCTTGCGCAAAGGCAAGCCCACGGCGGAACCGGCGATCCACGCCGAGCTTGAGATAGCTCTGCAAATGCTCACGCCGAAGCAGAAGACGGTGCTCTACGCGATCTACTGGCAGGACCGTCGGGTGGTGGACATCGCCGCGCGCATGGGCGTGAGCCCGCAAGCCGTGCGCGCTATCCGCCAGCGTGCGGAAAACATCCTCCGCCGGCAACTGGAAGCCTGCGGCGCTGCGCCAACAGCCGCTGCACGGTGAGGGATGCTGTATGCGAACGACCGCTTGCAGCAACGGACGGCCGCGACTGCGGACAAGCTCCCACGAAGGGCGCATGGCTAAGCAACGGATGTGCCTACGTGAGTCCGGCTCGGGAGGGCCGCTTTGCCCCTCTTCACCGACCGCCGGTTACGCTAATGGGGCCGAATTCACCTGCTCCGGCTTACCGCTTTCCAGCGACCGCATGCCTGCCGCCAGCGTCGCCACGGTCTTGGCGCCTTCCAGGGCATCCACGAGGGGAGTCGCGCCGGTGCGGATGCAGTCGACCAGGTGCGTCAGCTCGTCCAACACCGGATGGCCGATGGTGCGCTGGAAGGGCAGTGTCTGCGCGCCGGCCAAGCCGTCTACGCCCCAGTTCAGCCAGAGTTTCGCTTCCATCTCCAGCGTGTTGGTGAGCATGGTGCCCTCAGCGCCGTAGGCATTGAAGTTCACCACGTGCCCCGGCACGCGGCGGATGGCGGAGGTCTCCCAGACCTTGCCGAGACAGCCGTTCGCGAACTTGAGAATGCTGATGTAGGTGTCCGGCAGGGGAAACTCCGGCGCGCTGGCGCACTTATTGGCATAGAGCGTAATCTCCGCCACGTCGCCCGCCACCCAGCGCACCAGGTCCATGGGGTGCACGCCGCCGCCGAACCACGCGTTTTGCGGATTCACCGGGTCCTTGCGCCACGGCGTGCGCTGGTAGACCCGGCGCATATCGTGGATGTAGTCGCTCTCGACGAAAAAGAGCTCGCCCAGCCGTCCTTCTTGCACGAACTGGCGCAACGCCGCGAACTGCGGCACAAAGCGGTTGACGTTACCGACGGCAAACCTCACGTCCGCCGCCGCCACGCGCCGCGCCAAGTCCCAGGCGTGGGCCTCGCTCGTAGTCATGGGCTTCTCGCACAATATGTGCTTGCCGTGGGCTAGGGCAACCAGACAGTGCTCGTAGTGCAAGTGGTCCGGCGTGCACACGGAAACCACGTGCACGTCGTCCCGGTTCACGGCTGCTTCAACGCTACGAGTCGTGGCGATCCCATCGAACTCCTGCCGCGCCTCCGCCAAGCGTTCTTCGTTGGTATCGCAGAGCGATACCAGCCGCACGCCCGGAATCTCCCGGTACGCGCGCATATGACTGCGCCCCACGCCATAACCGATAACTGCTACGCCAAGTTCATCCATAATCTCACGCTCCTACGGTGCAATTGAAGATCAGAGTCGCCCATAGCGGTCTGTGGGCTTGATTCTCTCTCATAGACTCTGAATCTACAAGCGACTTTCCGAAAGTGCTGCTGATACCGGTCAGGATACTATCGAGTCTTCCGCTTGGCTTGGCAGACCGCGCAGAGTCCATACCGGTGTAAGCAAGAGCCAGAGCACGGCGGCCAGTTCGCCCCCGGTGGCCAGGAACAGTGTCGGCCGCATTCCGATGGTCTCGCCAAGAAACCCACCGAGTAAAGCGCCTATCGGAATCAACCCCATGCCCAGGGTATTCATGACGCCGTTCATGCGGCCTTGGAGGGAAAGCGGTGTCGACGCCATTCGCAGGCTTTCTTGGGCAATGCCGGAGACCATAACGCCAATGCCAAAGATAAAACTTGCGGTAGTGAGCACAGTGACGATAGCAATTACCGATCCGCCCACGAGAGGCGTCGCCAAATCGCTAAGTCCCGCCATCACGCCGCCGATTACGATGGCGCGTCCAATTCCAAGCCAACCTATGAGTCGTTCCGCGACAAACGCGCCTGCCAAGAAGCCGACACTGCCCGTGGAGAACATAATCCCAAACGTCACCGGCTCCAATTCGAGATCTTTGCTTACGTACAACAGCCAGACGGCTTCGAACATGGAATTGAAGACCGCGATGCCACCAACCACGCCCGCTATCGCCAGCAGCACGCGATTGCGCCATACCAAGTCGAGGCCCTGCAGGGCTTCCCGCAGGAAAGCGTCATCGCCCTCAGAGGCTTTAGGCTCGGGTTCAGGGGTACGAATTGACTGGATCGCGAGAGCAGAAACGACAAAGCTGACAGCATCTATTATGAGCACGATGGGCGCTGTGAACAGTTGGACGAGGATGCCGCCGACGCCGGGTGCGACAACTTCCGATGCCGAGCGACCGATGGCGAGCTTGCTGTTGGCTTCCACCAACTCCTCCCGCGCGACCAGGGATGGAAGCATCGAGCGGCTAGCGACTCCAAAGATAAGACTCAGCAAGCCGAGGGCCAACGCGACTGCGTAGAGGAATTCGATACGGAGCACGCCCAGAAGGGCCATAGCTGGAACCGCCAAGAGCAAAAGCGCGCGGCCGTAGTCCGTCGCTATCATAATGGGGCGCTTCATTCTCCGATCTACCCAAACGCCTGCGCCCAGTCCGAAAATCAACGCGGGCGCGGTTCCCATTGCCATCAGCACACCCATCTGAACCGGAGTCGCATCCAACACTAGGACCGCCGTGAACGGAAGAGCGAGGAACGTGATCTGTGAGCCGAATCTTGAGACGGTCGACCCAAACCACAACTTCATGAAGTCTGGGTGCCGCCAAAGACCTGTAAAGCGGGATAGCACTAATGCCTTATTCCTGATCTGACCGCGGCCGCAACTCTTGTCGGCGCGAAGATGGACTAACATCTCGCCGCGGCGGCGGAGCGAAACGCATATATGATACATTTGTCGCATACATGCGAATTAGTCGTGGCCGCAATGCCCGAAGCTCATAGTTAGTGGCTAGAAGTAGAAAAAGCTCTCGTCAGCGGACGAGAGCTTTCAGGAAGCAGTGTGCTCTACCGCGGCGATTGGCCGCTGGGTACGGGCAACTCCTCGTCTTCCGGATCGAGCACCGGCGGAGGGGAGTGCAGGCCCTCGTTCGTGCCAATGGGCAGCGGTTCTTGATCCCCTTCCAAATGAACCCGTTTGCCGGCCTTTACAAATGCCGAGAACAGCGGATGGGGACGGTTGGGACGCGACTTGAACTCCGGATGAAACTGACTGCCCAAGAAGAACGGATGGTCGGTGCGCTCCATTATCTCCGCTAAGCCGCCTTCCGGCCACACGCCGCTCACCCGGAAGCCATGCGCCGCCAGCGCGTTCTTGTAGCGGTCGTTTACCTCCCAGCGATGGCGGTGACGCTCGGTGACCAGGGGCCGGCCGTAGGCCTTAGCGGCGATGGTACCCTCTTCAAGCGCGCACGGGTACGCGCCGAGCCGCATGGTGCCGCCCTTCTGCGTCACGCCGCGCTGGCTCTCCATTTGATCGATCACCGGCAGGGGCGTTTGCGGGTCGAACTCAGTGCTGTTGGCCTGTTCGCCCAACACGGCGCGCGCAAACTCGATGACGGCAACCTGCAGGCCGAGGCACAGCCCAAGGTAGGGTATCTTCTTCTCGCGCGCGTAGCGCGCCGCCATAATCTTGCCCTCGATCCCGCGCGGACCAAAGCCGCCCGGCACCAGAATGCCGCGTACGCCTCGCAGATGCGGCGCCGCCCCATCGGCTTCCACGTCCTCGGCATTCACCCACTTGAGTTTTAGGCTAACCTCATTAGCCGCACAGGCATGCCGCAGCGACTCAGTCACGCTCAGGTAGGCATCGGGCAACTGGGTATACTTGCCCACGATGGCAATCTCCAACGGATCGTGGTTGCACGTGACGTGCGCCACGATCTCTTCCCAAACGGAGAGGTCCGGCGTGCGGTCCGGCAAATGCAACGCCTGCACCAGCAAATTGCCGATGCCGATGTTTTCCAGGTACATCGGCACTTCGTAGATGGAAGAGAACGTAACCAACGGGATAACGGCCGGTTCGTCCACGTCGCAAAAGAGCGCGATCTTCTCGCGCAACTCCGGCGGCATTTCATAATCGGAACGGCAAATGATCATCTCCGGTTGAATGCCCAGCCGCCGCAATTCCTGCACGCTGTGCTGTGTGGGCTTGGTCTTGAGCTCGCCGGTCGAACCAATATGCGGGAGCAAGGTCACGTGGATGTAGAAGACGTTCTCGCGTCCCAGGCTGCGCCGCAATTGGCGAATGCTTTCGATGAAGGGCAAGCCCTCGATGTCACCGACCGTGCCGCCCACCTCAATGATGACAACGTCGGCGTTGGTGGTCTCCCCCACGCGCAGGATGCGCTCGCGAATCTCACTCGTAATGTGGGGGATCATCTGCACGGTGCCGCCCAAGTAGTCGCCGCGCCGTTCTTTTTCGATAACGTGCTCGAACACTTGCCCGGCAGTCACGTTGCTCTCACGGGTCAGGGGTTCATCGATGAAGCGCTCATAGTGGCCCAGGTCGAGGTCTGTCTCCGCGCCGTCGTCCGTGACGAATACTTCCCCATGTTGGTAGGGGCTCATCGTGCCCGGGTCTACGTTGAAGTAAGGATCGAGCTTTTGAATCGAGACGCGAATGCCCCGGCTCTTGAGCAAGCGCCCGATGGCCGCCACTGTCACCCCTTTGCCGACGGAAGAAACCACGCCGCCGGTAACGAAGATGTGCTTGGCAACGCGCCTCGTGTCGGCGTCTGCGACGCAGTCGGCATCCTCGACACAGTCGGCATCTTCGACACAGTCGGCATCTTCGACACAGTCAGCGTCTTCGACGTAATCCGCCATTAGTCCACTCACTTTTGGGAAACTGCCTCGTGGCGCAATTGCGCGCGACATTCAAGCAGCACGAGCGTGTTCTGGCCGCTCACTCCCCCGCGCCGGGTGTTGAAGGTTGCAGCAGGCTCCGGCAGTTTCGTGCCAAGCTCGTGCGCCAAACGATCCAAGGTATTGAAACGGTCGTCGGGGGCGTCCGGCAGGCTGTAGTACATGGGCATCAGCACCTTCGGTTCGAGCTCGCTCGCCAGGTCTGACACTGCTTGCACACTGATTCGCCCCGGGCCGCCCACGGGTAAGAGCAGCACGTCTACGTTGCCAAGGTCTTCGATCTGCGCAGCGGACGGCGTCTGCCACGGCAGGCCGAGATGGCAGATTGCCAGTCCTTCCATCTCGAATACAAACGCCGACACCGGTGGTTGCCCGCGGGCATGCATGGGCACACCCATGATGAAGATGCCGCCAATTTCGTATTCGCCTGGGCCCGTGACGAGCAGACTATGGTCTTCACGGTTAACGACAGTATCGTCGCAGAGCGTAGGGTCGCTGACGGCGACAACGGCGGCGCTGAGCTTGGGGAGACGCAGTGCGGAGGTCGATGGATAAGGGTCGGTGATTACCGTCCCTAGCTGGCTGCGCAAGCGGAAACATCCGTTGCCGTACCAGGAAATCTCCACGCCAATCAGCACTCCGGGGCTAGTGGGAATTCAGCAAGAGCGGAAAAGAGTCTTACAGACCAAGGGCATTCTACCACACCACTCCATGAGACGAAAGCGGTAGCATCCGATTTGACGGACGAGTTCTACGTGCGCCTAGGCGCCCGCATCTTCAAGGTGGTGTACAATCGTCCGCTTCCCTAAGCGCCGCGCATACTCTAAGGGTGTTTCACCCTGGCGGGACTGCACTGCAAGACTTGGCGAGTACGCCAACAGCAACTCGACCAACCGTCGATTCTTTGCTACGGCATGGTGCAGCGGTGTCTTGCCCGACCGGTCCTGACGGCTTGGATCGGCGCCATTTTCCAGCAGCAGGCGCGCGAGCGCAGCGTCGCCATGGATGACGACGCGGTGGAGCACGGTGCCGCCGTGATGCCCGGCGGCGGCATCGACGTTGGCGCCATGAGCGAGCAGCAACTGCGCAATGGGTACGCGGACGCGCGCTTGGGAACACTCGGCACAGAGGGCTAACGCAGTGTGGCCGTTGTGGTTCTCCGTGTCAACCGGCACATCCTGCGCAAGCAGAAAGGCGACTGCCTCACGACTGCCCGCAATCACCGCCGCGTGCAACGGCGTAATGCGCCAGCGGCCGCCCGCCGCCGTGGGCCCGCGCAGGGCCGGATCTGCCGCCAACATTCGCTCCAACAACGAAATGTCACCGATTGCCGCGGCATGGTGTACGGTTGGCGGCATGCCGAAAGAAACGAGATAGCGAAATATCTCCTCGTGGCCGGCATAGGCCGCCGCGTCCAACAGGCTCCGTCCGTGATAGATGTGCTTCGGCTCCGCACCGTAGGCGATCAGCAGTTTGACGCGGTCGAGGGAGCCGGTGCCGATCGCGGCGCCGAGCGGGACGTGACCGTGAGAATTCGCCGCATTGACGATAGTAGGGTCAGCGGCAGCAATCTCGGCCACTCGATTCATATCCCCCACCTCGATGGACTCGATAAGCTGCTTGCGCAACGCCCGTCGGCTCATGATCCGTGCACTCTCGCTCTTTATTGCGTTGACTTGACGCTCCTCACTATACCAATGGTGAGGCCGGTGGATTGCCGCGTAGGCTCTAGGTAGACAGGCGCTTCTCGATCAAGGACGCGCGCAGCAAACTGAATTCGGTTCACCCATCACTATAATGGTAACCAACTACTAGCCGGAGAGGGACTATTCGCCACGAGGAGGAACGAAAACATGCGAAGGTTAGCGCACCGTATCGTACACGCCCGGATATTCGAATTCTTCCTGGTTTTTCTCATAGTCGGAACTTCCATTCTGCAGGGGGTGTCAACGTCTGACGCTCTGTTTGAGCGTTATGAGGACTTGATAGTGTGGTTCGTTATACTCATGCTGCTCGTGCTCCTCATGGAAGTGTTTCTCAAGCTGCTCGCGGTCGCGCCCAGGATAGACCGTTACTTCAGGGACCCCTGGAATGTCTTTGATTTCCTTGTTATCACCACCGTGATCGTCGGCATTGCAGTCTATACTGCCGCCATCGACTTTGCGTTACTCGTCGTGGTCGTACGCCTACTGCGGCTCCTTCAGGGCTTTACCACCATCAAGGCGATGCGCATAATCCTCACGACGATGTTTCGCTCTATTCCGGATATGGCACACATCCTGATCTTGCTGTGCATCATTGTCTATCTGTATGCTCTCTCCGGGCACAATTTCCTCAGGGAGCACGACCCCGAACACTGGGGTACGCTGGGTAAATCCATCCTATCGCTTTTTCAAGTGGTAACGCTGGACGGCTGGTCCGATATCATGCAAACTGCCCTCAAAGTAGAGCCGTTCGCGTGGGTCTATTTTGTTAGCTTTGTCATTGTCACCACGTTCATCGGGGCCAACCTGTTTATTGCCGTTGTGGTAAGTACCATGGACGAAGCTAAGCAAGAACGCCTGCGCATGCTGGAAGCGCCCGCATCCAGGGAAGAATTGCTCCAAGAACTGCGCACGACCCAAGCATCCCTCCGCCGCGTGGAAGAATCTTTGCAGCGCACAACCAAGTAGTCAACTGGCCCTGTGGGAGCTACCTCTGAAAGCCCGCTCTTTAGTTTAGAAACAATTGGAAACCCCTTCCCTCTTGTTTGAGGAAGGTTGGGATGAGGGTGAAAAGAGTTTTGCCGGCAAGCTGCCGCAACCTAATTTCGCACCGATGGTTACCGGCCTGTATCACGAACGGAGCAGGCTCTTCGCCAGAATAGCAGGGCCTTTCGTGCGAAACGCCCGTTGGGTCTTACCAAGCTCTTTCTAGGATTCAACTGCACCTGAAGATTGGCGCTCTTCAAGCCAGCCTTGCTCTTTGAGAACCCTGAGAGCCAGACGAATTTGGCGCTCCGAGAATTGTCGCTTGCGTTCGCTCCATCCATGCGTTAGGTCGATGATCTTTTTCTCTGACGCGTTCGGGTGCTTGGTTGCCACCCAATGCACAGTCGTGAGCAGTTCAAGGCCAAAAGGCGACTCGAATCCATCGACAAGCTCCGATACCTTGTCAAAGCGCGCGCGAGTATCCGGATGGGCCTCAAGGAATACTTGGGCGTCGTCTATCGCGCCAGGCACAAGTTCGAGTTCCTTGCTAGGCGCATCGCCGCCATCGGCATACCCAGTGATGAGATGACCCTCTACCGCCCTAAGAACATGCCGTAGGTTCTCAGCATATGGGCCAAATGGCTTCCTCTGATATCTGAGCCTCAAGGGCTCGCCTGCTTCCTGCAGAAAATACATGATTTTGTGTACTTCCAAGAGCGTCACCGACGTATCAAGCAAACTGCGGACATATTGATCCATCAAGCCGACCAACGCCGCCCGTCCAGGGGTCATCTGCGGTACGTCAGTTGAACGATTTGCCCTTTCATCTGCTGGACCGCCTCCCGGTTCAAATACAATTATTCTGACCTCCGGGAGTCCCTTTAGGCCCTCACTAATGTGCTGGTGCACCTCTCGCCACTCCAGCCCACCTAAACCGCTAGCCAGCGGCGGCAGTGCAATGGATCGGATATTTCGCTCTTTGATCTCTCGAGCCAATGCCACGAGTCCGCTTTCGATATCCTCAATGCGGCTCTTGCCGCGCCAATGGCGTTTGGTTGGAAAGTTGATGATGTAGCGCGGACCAGTCAGATTGCCGGTCTCGAAAACAAACATCCTTCCAGGCTGGACTTCATTGCGCTTACACGCTGTAGCGTATGCCTTGAAATTCTCGGGGAAAGCATTCTTGAATTGCAGCGCAATGCCACGCCCCATCACGCCCACGCAGTTGACACTATTCACAAGAGCTTCGACATCCTCTGCAAGGATATTGCCGCACTTGTAAGAGATCACATCGACTTCTCCTCCCTTGTCAATAATACCAGCGCGGTATGATCTCGACACGCGGGCGATGGGTAGAATCCTCTAATGCTGCCTGTGCTCGGTTTCGCGTTTCCCACGTCCGCACGACAATGCGCGACACTAGTTGCCACGGGAATAATTGCTCAATCAAGAATTCCGCTTGCTTACCGTCTTTATTACCTCTCCAGTCGCGGGCCTGCACCGCTTTCCAGTCTACCCTAACTAAGTCCGCCAGATTCGCATAGTCATCGAAGAAGTAGGTATCAGCACTCGATGATGTGAAGGCCCATCGCCGACTATGTGAGTCTGCCCAGGCAACTGTCTGCCGTAAGTCTGCCTCCAGATGAACAATCGCCTCTTGTCCGCCACGATAGGTCAGATCAGGATCGTTTGCCTTATAGAGCTGAAAGAGCAACACTGATCGCAGGCTAAAGTAAAACGGCACACAATCGCCGACATGCAGACTATTATGGCTGCTGAGGATCAACTCGTTGAGTCGTCGTTTCTTGATTCTGTCATGCCGATAGTAGTGCCGGGCGCTCCCCTTTGCGCAATTGTCGCGTCACACCAGAGATACCCGTCGGCAACCATCGAGGGCAGTCGATCAACGTGGACGATATGGTATATCTTCGGTCTGGCGGGTACCGGCTTGGTCAAGTCCTAACATCCTTAGCAAACGCGAACATAATTCTCACTCCGCCTGAGTGAACCAGATCGGACTACTCCATGCCCGTTGGCGGTTGGCTTGGAAGATGCGCAGGTAGTAGTAGACGAACGGCCGGTCGTCGGGGAAGGTGGGGGCGAAGGCGGCGGCGGCGAGGTCGGAAGTGTCGGTCCACTCATCTTCCCAGACATCGCGTTGCGGGTCGGCGCTGAAGACGACCTGATTGTTGCGGACGATCTCGACACGCGTAATCGGCGCGGTGCCCGCCGCCCGCATGCGCAGGCGACGCGGCCCCAGGCTGCCAAGATCAGCCGCATTGTCGCTCCCCATCGGCTTGTCATCGCAGGTGAAGTCGAGGAGGATGCGGTCGCCGGTGGTAGCGTAGCAACGGCGGTCGTAGAGCGCCTGCCAGATGGCCGCGCGGGTGAGTTCCGGCGCCACCACGCAGGCGAGGCCGTTGCCGTCGTTCACATGGTAACTGCCCTGATTGGCCAGACCGTAATGGCTGTCGGTGCCGCCGACAAATCCAAGGCGGTGTCCCATCGCCAAGGCCGTCTGCACGCTGAGCGGGCCGGACTCTTCCGCTATGTCCCACTTGGAACAGATCTCCACCAAGCGCTGGTAGCGGTCGTTGTGGAAACTCCAATCCGCGCCGCCCATGGACTTGGGGTGGTGGGGCACCGTGAGCGCCTCCAGACCTCTGCCGGCCATGTCTTCCCAGAGTGCATTCGGGTCCCGGTGCTGGCCCCGGTACCAGTAGTGGAACGGGCCGCTATCGCCTCGGTAGTAGATGTTCTTGTGTCCGCTGCCGCCGCTGCCGCCCCACTCGAAGCTGACCAGCGTCACAAAGCGGCCGGGCGCGTTGAAGCGGTTGCAGTCGTCTATGAGGCCCTGCCAAACGTCCTCGGTTACTTCGAAGCGCCAATTGTAGTGATTAGCAGGCGCGCAGAAGTCGAGACCGGCCGCGTCGCGGCCCCAGGTAAAGAACTCTTCAGTAGTCCCCGTGCCCATGCTCAGCCACATTTGACTGTGCATCTCGCCAAAGTAGATACTCCTATCCGGCAGGAAGCCGGCACCGATTGGATTGCTCTTGCCGGAGATGCCCGCCTTGGGATCGAACACGCTGAGCGTGTGTACACCGCGGGTGTTGGCGGTGACGGACAGGGTCTCGCCAACGGGCGGTGCGCCGTTGCCGCTAAACCGTAGCTGCTTGGCGGTTTCTAGTCCGCCCGCGGCGAATACCTGCGCTTCACCGGCGTAGTTCGTCGCGGGATTGAAGCTGTAAATGTCCACCGGCAGCACCCGCACGTCGAACGGCGCGCCCGGCTGCACTACGGCAGGGGCGAAAACACGGAAGCGGTCAACGCTCGCGCCGACTACTTTCACAGTGGGAAACGTCGCGGCGCGCCGATAGGCCCCGTCGCCGTCCACGTCAACACCCACGCTGAAGATGGCGGTTTGGGCGAATTTCTGGGCTTGCAGGAGATTGCCGTCAGGCGGGCCCAGGGTAATGTGCACCTCGTCCCCCGGCTGCAGAGTGCCCGCTTGCACGACAACATCCAGCAAGTCCAAGTGGCGACCCCAGGAGGCAGCATGCGCCAGTTGCACAGCGGGATTTGTGCTCGCGACATCGGCAAACGCGCCGTAGCCCGCGCGGACCTGCTCGCGATTGCCGAGGGTGCGCACGCCCAGGCGAAAGCAGTTGCCCAGGTAGCAGTCCCAGGATTCCGGCACTTCAACGGTGATGTGGGCGCCGGTGGGGAGGGAGAGTCCCGGCCCGACCGTGAGCGTGATGACAAACGTTTGTCCGCTCGCCGCCTCGACCTCGTTTGGCGTCATGACGCCCTGCATGTCAACCGGCGGCAACAACTGCCAGCCGCGCGTAATCCCCCGTATCCAAACGCCGGCGTCGTCGAAGATCCTTGGTTCTGGCATTGCGAGTCTCCCGTAGCGTTGCGGCGGCATGCGCACAACACTCTCTTTCATTCAGGCGACACTCTTGTAACGGCATGTAACCTGTTAGCCATGCCTGCGTGAAGTATACTGTTCGCAGCAGAATCTGTGAATCCTCGTACTTCCAGGGTAATTTGTGGCGCAGCGCTGCGCATCCTAATCTCGCTGCCACGCGGAACCAATTACGCCACTTGTGTATCACGCTCAAATGCAACAGTGCGCTGTGCGAGCCACAACCCGCTGGGCGGTCCGGAAGTCTTACGCGAGCGTAGGTTGAGCAGGAATCGCATCTATTTGGAAAAGCTCTTGTGCGTGTACTTCAATCCGCCCTACTATTGATAGCCGCGTTTCTTCTTGCGAGTTGCGGCGCTTACCCAGTGTCGTCCTGCCCGGAAGGCACCGACGCCTTTGCGGAGTATCAGCTCTTCTTCGGGCGCGGCAGCGCCGGCGTTGAGGTGGTGAGCGACGCAGCCTGGGCCGCGTTCCTGGCGGACACGGTCACGCCCAGATTTCCCGATGGGCTGACGGTAGTTGACGGCGCCGGCCAGTGGCGCGATTCCGCAGGCGTTGTCCAGCGAGAGCGCTCCAAAGTGTTAATCATTCTGACGGGCCCGGGCGAGGAAGGCATGCGCCTCACCGACGAAATCTCGCAGGAATACGAGACCCGCTTCGGCCAGGAATCCGTGCTGCGCACGGTGAGCACGGCCTGCGTGTCGTTTTCTTAGCACCCTATCAGGAGCGGCGGTTCTTCTGGTGTTGGCCGATGTAGCCCACGATCACTTGGCTGCGATCCTCGTCCCAGGCGAACGCAATTCGAATCGTATTCTGCGGGTCAGCGCGGGTACCTTTACCGAGGTGTTCGTCCAGTTTGTATGGGCGGCCCTTGAACTTGGTCGTGTACCACTCTGCGAACTGTTGTTTTGTCACGTTGGCCTGATGCGGCTTATACGACCAGCCGGAGCAGGACTTCCGCAGGCGCTCGTCGAAGCGCGGATCCTTGCCAGCGCTCGCCCAACGCAGATAATGGTAGTCCGTAGCAAGCCAGGCAAGGGCGGCGAACACCTCTTCCGGCTTTTGGAAAGGACTGCCTTTGTCCGACTTCGAGTTTAGGGCAAACACCAACTGTTTGGAGAACAGTTCCTTTGCGCGTGACACCGCATCGTCCACACATCCCAATTGCTCCGACGCCGCAAAGAATTGCCGCCAGTAGTCCCCCAGGTCGCGACTATCTGAGAGATTCGTTTTCAGTTCCTTATTCTCGCTATCTAGCGACTCCTTGTCCGTTTCCAGACCGGCGTTCTTTGCGGCAAGCCGACTGTTTTCAGAGTGGAGCCGGTAGTTCTCTGAACTGTAGGAATCGCGCTCGCCCTTGAGGCGCTGACACATGGCGAGCAGGTCTTGATTCTCATCGACTGTCGGTGTGGAGTCCGCCTGTTCGCCTGCCGGACCGTTTGTCTCGTGAGGGGCTGAAGTAGCCAATGGGATGGTCTCGCCCTTCTTCCCATCAACCCTCACATCAAATATGCCCTGCCACTCGTCGGCAACTTGGGAGATGGCGGCCTCTAGTTGATCCCTAGCTCGCGCCCGCTCTGCTTCCTTTGACTTTGATTCAGCCTGAGGGCGAACGCATTGATACGCTTCTAAGTTCTCCCTCAGAGCCTCCACCAGCCTCAGTGCAGTAGCAATGGCCGCCGGAGTCTTTGAGGCTTCTTCCTCCCAAGCGGCAATGTCAAGTTCAAGATACTGTAGCTCTGTTTCAAAGTCTCGCTGGGTCTGTTGAAGGGTGTTGACGCAACGCTCGGTAAGCACCTCAGTCCGTTGCCGGGCCTTCTTGTCCGCAATCTCTTGCACGATAACTTCAAAGTCATCAATGTCTTGCCAGTCCGGGTCCTCGATGTCAATTCTTCTAAGTCTATCGATACACTCGGAGAGTGGCTGGGATGAGACATCTACCCTCTCCGCCATGCCGGAAACATAGCTGACCATCATCCTAACGTCGTCTCGGTCAACCACGGGATCGCGCAGGGAAATCGTATCTACCACCTCTTTCCACTCGTTCATCCGCCAGTGGGAGTTGAATTCGCCGTCACGGCGGTTTGGTCCAGCGACTGGAATGTTGCGGCTTTGGAGTTGGCCTTCAACGAGGGAATGCAGACCCTTTCGGGACTCTACCCACGCTCTGAGCACTTCGCCGGTGAGCCTGTCGTTTCCCTGGGCAAACTCCTTCAATATTAGTTCTCTTAGTTGTGACGGCTGCGCTTTACTCGAATACCTGAAGCCGCGCACCTTAATGCCTTGATTGATCGCTGAATTTAGCTCTTTGAGAACGCCTCCAGACGCCTGGTTGCGGTACTGCAGCACGAGGTCGATGAGACCAAGGAAATATTGGGGTGTGAATGCGTGTATAACGTTGCTCAGCGGGATACACTCCCTGGTTTCCGCCACCGCCATCAGATTCCCCTTAGTTTTGAGCTATCGCCTGCTGGCAAGTGCGATTTTCTTGTTGAACCGTTCAGTGCACACCGTTGCCAAGGCGTCAGTGTCGTGACATAGCTGTTTCGTTCTCAGGTTGCGAGCAACCTCTGCTTATCGACCACAAAACCCAACCAGGCGATGGTGCCCTGGCAGACACCATCGCCTGGAAAAGCCGAATCTACTTGCTGCTTGTATCAAGAGGTCAGCAGCCAACGCTATCTTGACCTAAACGCGACTTCCGGCCTTCAGCCTACCGTCCCAGGCGTTCGTTCCAGCCCGCCAGCAGTTCCGTGATTCCTTTCTCAGCGACTTCAAGCGCCTCCGGCGCGGTGATGTTGCCCGCCATCACGTCAGGCACGAAATTCCGCGCGTGGTCGCGCGCTTCCGTAGCGCCGGGCCCGGAGTAGTAGAAGTGGCGGAACGGCATCTGTTGGGCGATCAATTCGCGGAACGGATCGTTCTCCGTGTACTCCGGCGAGGAGGTCGAGGCCTCGCGCACCGGCACGCGGTCGTACTGCTTGGCGAAACGCAGGTTCGTATCGGCGCTCAAGAAGTACTCAACCCAACTGAACATCGCGTCCGGGTTCGGCGCGTTGACGGCAAACGTGGCGGTGTGGTTGCCGCCCAAGTTCGCGTCCAGGCCGCCTTCCGGCTTGGGCCACGGCGTAAAGCCGAAGTTCAAGTCAGGCGCGTTCTCTTTGAACCACTGGCCGCGCTCGGCAAAGGTCGCATAGTAGTGCACTGCGCGCGCCTCAGCCAGGTGGCTGTTGCGATGGAGCCCGTCGCCGCGCAGTTGGGCGATAGCGTCCCAGCCGCCCTGCACTTCGTGGATGTTCTTCAACCAGTCCAACGCGCGTACGGCTTCCGGGCTATTGATGGTAACGGCAGACCAGTCGTCGGCCATCACGTCGCCGCCCAACTGCCAGAGCAGCAGCAACCATAGTCCGGTGCCGCCGCTGCCCCAGAAGGGCGGGCACCCGGCGCGTACCAAGGTGTCGCCGTCAAACTTCGTGGTCTGGATGATGGCGGTGTCAAAATCGGACCAACTCGCCGGCGGATTTTCGGGGTCCAAACCCACTTCGAGATAGGTATCGCCGTGAATGTACATCACGCGCAGGTCCGGCGCGTAGGGCGCGCCGTACAAGTTGCCCGTGGGCGCATCCGTGAGGTAGCTCAACACGCTGGGCCAAAACTCGGCGAGGTTCAGCACGCCCGAGGCTTTGTAGTAATTATTCAGCGGCTGCGAAATATCCGTGACGCCCAGCTCAACGGTCTGCCAGTCGCCCACGTCCACGGCATCGGGCGGGCTGCCTGCCGCCACGGCCGCGACGAACTTGTTCAAGCGGCCAGATTCACCCACGGCATTGAACGTCAGGCCGGGATTCAGCTCCGCAAACTCTTTGGCCCACGGCTCGAAATCAAAGAAGCCCCGGTGCCAGTAGAGCGCCTCGCCCTGCGGGCCGCTGGGCGCTTCTGCTTCCGCCTTGGCCTCTTCCTTATTTTCCGGCGCCATCTCTTGCTCTTCCATCGCCGGCGCGGGCTGTCCGCACGCCGCAGCGAGCACACCCGCTCCCAGCACGCTCGTGCCGGCTAGAAAGGTTCGTCGGGAAATCCGCTCTTTCATCTTAAGGTCTCCCTGTATGAATACGAACGCACACACTGCCCTAAGTTATAGCGACCATGAATTGGCGTTGTCAACTGCACGTTCGAGTGGAATCTTCTGGGCTGTCACGGAGGCGGGCCGTTGCATCAGGACGGACAGGAATCCCTGTTCGTTCGTGTCGCATCCGCTTGTCCTAAATGTGTCAAACAGTCGAAGCATAAACGAATAGTAGCCCGTAAACTCTTCAATTCGCTTCTCTTTCGCGCTCTTCCCGCTACGGCAAGGGCGAAAAACGCATAAGTCGCATGCAGAAAGTGCGGCGGCGTCCTCAGAAACCAAAGTGGATTCGCATCAGGGTCGTCATCGCGCAGGTCGAGTTCTATCTGGTAGCATTTAAGAGACAGCCTATCAGGAGGCGAATGTGATATGAAGGCGCAAGCAGAAATTATGACCTATGCGGAGATGGAAGCGGCATTCGACGGCGAATGGGTGCTGATTGGCGAACCCGAACTCACCCCGATGAATGAGGTGATACGAGGCGCCGTACACTTCCATAGCATAAGTCGGGATGAGGTGTACCGAGAAGCGATGCAGCGCAGCCTTAAGCGGGTCGCCATTCTCTACATCGGTGCTCGCCCGACAGACGTTGACTTTCTTTTGTAGAATGTCCTTCCCTTTCAACCCCCACGGCGGATTGATCATCGTGCCTGCCACGCTGGGCGGCCCGCATCGAGAAGTGATAGTTGAGCTTGCACTTGATACCGGCGCAACCGCCACTGTGATCAATCGAGATGCCCTTCAATATGCAGGACTTAATCTTGACGAGGATGGCAGTCCGGCAGAGATTACAACAGGAAGCGGCATTGAAGCCGTGCTTGAGGTTCGACTCGATAGCATCCACGCATTAGGTAAGGTTGAAACTGACTTCTCGATCCTCTGTCACAATTTGCCTCCTAGCGCTACTGTAGACGGCGTGTTGGGCCTTGACTTCTTGCGCGGTCAGCGGCTGGTCGTTGACTTCCGTGCGGGTCAGCTAGCGTTGGAGTAACCGGACTATGCGTATCCTGATCGTCGGCGGCGGCGGACGCGAGCATGCGATTGCGTGGAAGTGCGCGCAGAGCCCAATCCAGCCCACACTCTTCGTTGCGCCGGGCAATGCCGGCACGGCCTCCCTTGCCGAAAACGTCCCGATCGCGGCCACTGATATAGAATCCCTGGTCGCTTGGGTGCAAGAAAATGACATTGACCTCACCGTAGTCGCCCAGGATGATCCGCTGGCCCTCGGCGCGGTTGACGCCCTGCAAGCCCGCGGGCAAGTCGCCTTCGGTCCCACGCAGGCAGCGGCGAAGCTGGAGTGGAGCAAGGTCTGGTCGAAAGAATTCATGCAACGGCACGGACTGCCCACGGCCGCTTTTGCTGTCTTCGACCATTGGGAAGAGGCGGCCGCCTACGTGAGACAAGAAACGCCACTGCCGATCGTGCTCAAACCGGACGGCTTGACCGCCGGCAAGGGCGTGTTCGTGTGCGCCACGCGCGCAGAAGCGCTGCAGGCGCTGGATACCATCATGAAGAGCCGCGCCTTCGGCGAATCCGGCGACCGCATCGTAATCGAAGAGTGCCTGCGCGGCACCGAGATCTCGGTTTTTGCCTTCGCCGACGGCACAAATATCACGCCGCTCGTCACCGCCTGCGACTACAAACGCGCCTACAATGGCGATGCCGGACCCAACACCGGCGGCATGGGCGGCTACTCGCCGGCCCCATTCGTGGACCCGGAGACCCTGGACTACATCCACCACGCGATCATGGAGCGCACGATCACGCTCATGGCGCAGGAAGGGCATCCCTACGTCGGCGTGCTCTACGGGCAACTCATGCTCACCTACGACGGACCGCGCATTGTCGAGTTCAACGTGCGTTTCGGCGACCCCGAAGCGCAGCTCATCCTGCCGCGCTTGCAAGCCGATCTCGTCGCGGTTTTTCAAGCGGCGGTATTAGGACGCCTACCGGAAACGGACGTCACCTGGGATCCCGCCGCCACCTGCGGCGTAGTGACCGCGTCCGGCGGCTATCCCGGCGCCTACACCACCGGCCATCCCATAGCGGGACTGGATACAGTGGATGACGACGTATTGCTCTTCCATGCCGGCACCGGCTTGGCGGACGAAAAGGTCGTCACCGCCGGGGGCCGGGTGCTCATAGCGGTGGGACAAGCGGCAAATGTGCCTACTGCCCGAGGACGCGCCTATGACAACATCGCGCGCGTCGCGTTCGAAGATTCTTACTACCGGAAGGATATTGCCGCAAGGGAAGTCTGAGCGCCTACACCTGCTAACGCCGCATTTGTACGCGTGATACGATGACGCATAGGGCAGGGTGTTCTATCACTCACCTTCGACATGAATTTGCTAACCGTGGGTTGCCCCACAGAGACGATTCGGCTGAGAGATTCACTAGGCGGGCCGCGAATCTCAGGAAATTCCCAGCTTTGTAGGGCATGCTGGAGAGTAGTATGGGTGTTTGGGCGCGCGGAGAGCTGGGGCGGCACGACGTCACGCGAGCGCGAAGGGAAGTTGTCAATAGACGCGACGGCGTTTGCGTACCTCTGAGCTATGCCCCGGGCGCGTTGAGACCCGACCGAATCGATCCAACGAGAATCTGAATTCTTGGAGATAACCCCGCAGTGACGAGACGAAATCTGCTTATACTGGCGTCCTTCGTTCCTGCCGTCGTTGCCGCGTGTGGACCCTTTGCATCAGACGATTCGGAGGCGGATGAAACCGCCTTCTCTTCCCCTGTGGCCACTACTTCCGCAACACTCACGCTGATTATGCCCGACGCGTCGAGCGGCCAAACCGGCGAAATGGCCGCTGTGCTCGAGGAAACGACGTTTGCCCAACAGCACACCATCAAGCCGGTGGCGTTGCGTCCCAGCGGCGGGCAGACGTACTCAGAAGCCGTTACTCAGTTGGTAGCCGCCGGCACCAGGCCCGATCTCGTTTGGATGGACCAATTCGCGTTGCCCACGCTGGTAGCACAAGGCGTAACCCGCCCGCTCACTGAATTTACACGGCGCGATATTGATTTTTCCACCGACGATTTCTGGCCGCACATCCTCAGTAGCGGCGCCAATCGTGGTGTGCTGCACGCGCTCCCGCTCGCGGCGTCGGTTTGTACTCTGTTGTACAACCCGGCGCTCTTTTCTACTTCGAATACGCCCCTGCCGGAGGACAACTGGAGCTGGCAGGACTTCCTGACGCTGGCCCAATCACTCAATGACAGCACGGCCGCGCCGCGTGTCTGGGGCTTTCTGCAAGCGCCGCTGATACCGCCGTTCTTTGCCATGGCATGGCAGGATGGCAGCACCCTCTTCCAAGACCGCAACTGGGACATCACCCACGCCGGGGTCATTGACGCGCTGCAATTCCAGGCAAATCTCATCCTGCACCATGAGGTAGCCCCGCCTCTCGACATCGTAGACTACCGCACGGATAACCTCACAATCGACCTGACCGGCAAGGCGCGGGACATGATACTCTCCGGCCAAATCGCCATGATGGGCGGTATGCTCAATGCAGAGGTCTTTTGGCGCGGCGCCGGCCGCGCATCGCTGGAGCTTGTTGAAGTGCCGCGAGGCAACGATGCGGCGACCTGGGGCATGGTTGAGCACATGACAGGCGTGGCGCAGGAAAGCAATCAGGCGGACGCGGCCTACGAGGTGCTGGAACCGCTCACGGAGGCGGCAGCCCTGATCCTGAGCATGCCGGCCAAGCGCACCAGCGCGGAAGCGCTGCGTTCCGTGCACCAAACGCTTACGGTCAATGACTCGGTCGTGCTGATAGAGAGCATGGAGCAGAGTCAGTACATCGACGCCGATGCGCCGGAATGGCTCGCCTTTCTCATCCTCGCCTCGCTCATCTTCCCCGTCCTTACCGGCCAAGCCTCGGCCCACCAAGCCGCCAGCGATACCCACGACGCCATCCAAATGCAGATAGAGACCGCGCAAGCTACGCCGACTCCATCGTCTTCGTAACTTCATCTCCATAGCATGGCAGATTACGATACCCAGCCTGTCAGCATTCAAATTAGCTGCAATCTCCCTTTTCCCTTGTACATTGACGGGTCTTATGAGGTGCGCCTTGGAGACACTTCCGTCAATGTAGTAATTGACCATGTTAGACAAGAAACCTTTGATCAGCGGCTGGGAATAGATTCGGGTGAATTCGACCTCAAAATCGATCGCATAGGGGTCGCTGGATATGCAACGCTTCAGATCGTAGCGGACTGGGCTAGTTTTGAGACGCTTCTGGTGACAACACGCAGTGCTAACCCAAGGGACATTGCTTTGTTAGTAGCAAACAAGGTCATCGAATCGTACAGACATGCCACACGCACGCCCTGGATACGCCGACTGAAGCCAGAGGAACTCTTTCAAGTGAACTACCTTGAAGAGGATTCAGAGGGTCATCCTGTAGGGCAGATTGACAAAGTGTTACCTGGATGTGGCGTAACACTCCCTCGAAGGATTCAGAGAGGTAACAAAGACTTTATCCGACGGCTTGCCTCGAATGTCCCTGTGGAAGTATGGAACTCCCTATGGCTCGATAGTGAAGATGCATTGGCAAGTGGTGATGTTCGCTCGGCAATAATTTCCGGACACTCGGCCATTGAGACACTTGCCAATGCTACGGTGCTCGCTTGGGCTCGAGACCAGGGACTATCAGTTGACCAAGCGGCTTGTCGGTGGGGACGGAACAACAGCGAGAAAGGCAGTCTGAGAGCGAACCTGTCCATTGATGAGTTAGTGTCATTTCTCAACGATACCCGTAAAGTCGAGATCGCTCTGCTCGATGTCTGCGAAGCTGACCAGTCATGGGGATTTGATATTTGTTCTCGTTTCGAACGACTAGCAGCGGACAGGAATAGGACGCTACATGCTGGCGTAAATGTTAAGGAATCATACGCCCTGGATCACGTTACGGCAATTCGAGCCATACGTCAGCACTTTTTGATGGAGGAGAACGTCAAGAGGATTCAAAGTCTTAGTAGGCCAGCTTCAGCAGCTAAGACACTTACTGAGAGACTAGGACGGGAGGTGAACCCGGAACTTAGTCGCCTTCTGCATCATTTGGAAGCAACAGGCACAGTGATTACGGTTTGGTCAATGCGAAGGTATCCCATAAGTCTTCACAAGAATGAGAGTACAGTCGCACTTGTATGGGATGAAAATCGCCTGGATGTCTATTTGCGCAGCAAGCAGGCGAAAGTTGATGATGACGCTGAAAAAGAACTTACTCGCATGCTGATAAAACATAGCTTGTTTCAGGAAGGCTGGCCATGTGCCGCAGTCAAAGAACGAGATGATAGTGGCCAACTTGCTCTATTTCTTAACTGGGAAGGATACAAAATAATTGCGCGAGCGGTTACCGAAGCCGTTCTTGGATTAATAGAGATTAATGGAGTATTAAAAGAGTTAGGGTTTAATGTACAAGAAGAACTTGAAGCTCGGAATAGCTGTCTGAAGAAGCAAGTTGCCTCGGCTGAATTCATTGTGCCTAAATTGGGCGACGTAAACTACAATCTCATTCTGGTCCAAGTGAGCCTATTGAATCTTTCAGGCATAGATCGAGATTGGTGCCTCCCGTCAGATCTAGAAATGAAAGCAGAGGCAATAACTCAGGAGCTACAGCGGTTGATTGAACGATGTCGAGATCTTCATTGGGAACACTCACGAGTCGCAGCTACCCTTTTGCTCGCACTGCTTTCTCAGCTAGGGATGTTAAACACTATAGGTGTTAGCGATGGGCCAAGAAGGGAGATTCGGACAAGGTTGACCAATGAAGAGTTGAAGATTCTGAAAGACTCAGAACGTGATCACCACAAGACCTAACCCAAACCGGGCAGATTAACTAATTGCCCTCGCACCTGCGCACGATCCTATTCGATTTCGACTACACGCTGGCGGATTCTTCTACCGGCGTGATTGCGTCGACAAACTTCGCCTTAGAAGCGCTGGGGCTGCCTGCGGCGGCGCCGGACGTCATTCGGCAGACCATCGGCCTCACGTTGGCAGACGCGTTCGCGCATATTGTCGGGACGAGCGTGCCGGCGGAGCAGTTTGCCGCCGCCAGTAAGGCCTTCGACCGCCTCTTCATCCAACAGGCGGACGCGGTCATGGCCGACCACACCGTGCTTCTCCCGCGCGTGGCGGAAGCCGTTCACGCCCTGCAGCGGCGCGGCCTTGCGCTGGGCATCGTCTCCTCGAAGTTTCGCTACCGCATCGAGCATGTGTTGGAACGGGAGGAATTGCGCTCGGAATTCGACGTGATTGTGGGCAGGGAGGATGTCATCATCTCCAAGCCAGATCCCGAAGGACTGCTGACAGCCATGTCGACGCTGGGCAGCGTACCGAGGACCACCTGCTATGTTGGCGACAGCGTCACCGATGCCAAGACCGCTCAGCGCGTTAAGACACCGTTCATTGCCGTGCTTTCCGGCGTTACTGTACAGACAGCGTTCGCTGACTACGCTTGCCGGGCCGTCCTTGCCAGCGTAGCCGAGCTACCAGACGCAATCGCCTGCTAATCAGCGCGCACGCTGCCGGTGCTCACGCAATCTCGCTCTTCTGCGCTCGCGCCGCGCACTAACTCGCCATCGTGCAAGGCGCGTTCCCATGGCCAGGCACGGTCTTCTGCATGGACATGCAGTCGACCTCGGCCTGTAGTCGCTTCCTAAAGCCGGGCATGGGCTAAGGTATGAGTATGAACTCTCCGCTCTTCCGGTCTTTCCGCCGAGCAGAAATACTTGCCGTCCTGGCGCACCGCAACTTTCGCTACATACTGGGGGCGCAAGTTGTAAGTGGTGTCGGTGACGCGATCTACTGGGTTGCGCTGCCCTGGCTCGTTCTCGAAGAATTGGGAACCGCGCTGGCCGTGGGGATTACCAGCGCCGCTGCCGTAATCCCGTTCATCCTTCTGGCGCCGCTCGCGGGCGTGCTCGCAGACCGCTTTGACCGCAAGTTTCTCATGGTAATCTCGCATGTCGCACGGGTGGCTGTACTGGCGGTACTCATTGTAGCGGGGCGCATTACGTCTTTGGACACGTTGCACTTTGCGGTTGCCGGGTTCTTTCTCACCTCGGCAGGCCTGCTCTTCTTTCCTGCCCGTGCGGCCATCCTGCCGAATCTGTTACCAAGAGAGAAGCTGGTTGCGGGCAACGCCGCCTTGGCGGCAGGTATGCAGGCAATTAGAATCGGCGGCACAGCCGCGGCGGGGTTCCTCTTTGCGACCGTCGGAGGTCTGAATGCACTTGGCGGCGTGCTCGTTGCGTACGGCTTCGCGGCCTTGCTGATTGGCAGAATAAAGGCTCCCGCGCAGACCGCAATCCCAAGTGCGCTCAGCGCAGGAGGCAAACCGCAAGTGCGGCTGGTCGGCATGCTGAGAGCGACACTGGCAGACGTGGCACTCTCAGTGGCTTTCATACTCAAGCACCCGGTGATTCGCGCCTTGGCCGTGGCGGGAGTGATTCTCAACGCGTTCCACTACCCGGCAATGGGCGCTTTGCTCCCTGTGTATTTCCACCAAGCGCTGGAGGCGGGCCCGGAGTCGTTCGGTCTTTTCAGCGCCATTGAGTCCGCTGCCATTCTTATCGCTCTGCCGGCGGCGCCGTGGCTCGCAAGACGACTTGGCGACGGCAGGCTCAGCTCACTCGCGCTTGCCGCCATGGGCATGCTGGTAGCGATGTTAGCGATTACGGGGCAGCTCTGGCACGTGTTTGCCGTCGCGGTCCTCATGGGATTCCTGACTGCCGGAGTGCTGCCGATGCAGAGCCTGGTGCAAGCGGAGACTCCCGATCACATCCGGGGGAAAGTAGTCGCAAATCTCGCAGTGGTCAACGTCGCGTTTACGCCTTTCACGGCGCTCTTGGGTGGTTTCTTAATCGATGCGACGGGGGCTCGACCTATCTACTTGATCACCGGCATCGTCGTACTCTTCTCAGGCGCCGGCCTCCTGCTGGTGCGGGAGGTCCGACACGCACGCCTCATTCGACACTAATGGTCGAGCTAGCGTACCCACACCGGCCGCACCCGTTCGTACGAGCGTGAGAGATACGCAAGGGATTCCTTACGCATAGAGAAGAATCAGGTCTGTGGAGCGGGCCTGCGCCATTGTTGCCGTCCACTTGGCACGGGCGGGACGGCGGCCCCTTTAGAGCAAGCGGCGGCGGGTTTGCAGACGAATGCGTTGGGGCTCGGCAGCGGGGTCGTTGGCGGGGCGCAATTCCAGGAAGATGCCTCCCGCCTGTCCGATAACGGTACCGGCATACTGCGGCGACGTTTCGTCCTCGCCGGTAAGCTCCGAGATGACAACGGCATCGTCAATTTCCATGGGCACCGACTTCTTGCCGCCGGGCGGAATGCGGTGCACCACCGTATCGCCGTTCACCGTGATGCGCTGTGGGGCGCTCCCCGTATTCGTATAGTCCAAACGATACACCGGCACCGGTTCTGCAGCTCCTTGAGTTAAGCGGTCAGGCCTCATCTGCAATGAGGGCGTCATTTCCGGCCTTGTCAGCACTCTATGATACCAAGTCTCGCGCCTTGAACCCAACCGGTACCGTACCTCGGGCACAGCCGGCAGCGCGTGCCAGGCTCTTTCCACGACCTCAAATCGGAGTACTTGCGCCGTGCTCCAGCCGTAGCGAGCCGGATTTGACAGCCGGCCGCCGCCACGCGGCGGCACTCACGTGCGCATTCTCGATTTTCGGTTTTTCATAGCCGTCAATCGCCAAAGAATCACGATTGTTGCCAATACCCATTGATACGCACTAAATTTACACGTAGTAGGCATCCTCTTGTGGTGGCAAGTATAATGGGCGTGTGGGCAAAAGCGCCTCAATTCGCAGCGGACGGTTGCGATGCCAACCCTCGTCACACCACATCAGCACGTTTCAGCGCTCTCTACCGACCCCACTCCCGCCGTGCGGGCGTTTGCCGCAGCATTGGGGGAGGGCGAGCACTGGTACTCCGCGCTCTTGGGCACCGTCCACCTTTGGAGTCGTGAAGAAGAGTGTTACGGCGGGCGCTATTTTCGCTTCTTAGTGGCCGGTGAAGCGCTCGACCTGCTGCTCGTCATGGAGCGCATTAGTTGGGACTTTCGGCATCTCCTGCCGCAGGCAGAACGCGATGCCCTCTTCTTCTATGCGCGACCGCCCTTTACGCATTCGGATAGAGAATTCGCCCACTTGTTGGGGGAAGAAAAATACTGCTCATACCTCAACTACTTCTACGGCGTAACCCTGGAAGAGGTGCTCCTGCACGCCGTGGAAGATGAGATATTGAAGGCCACGAACTACGGCGTCACCCGTGACCTGCGCGATCCGGAAAGCCCCTACACGCGCTTGTACGGCAAGAAGGAGCACGAACTCCTAGAGGGATTCAGCGAGGAACGGGGCCGTCCCCTCAATGGGGTCATGACGCTTACCGAGTGGAAAGAGTTTCTCTACTGGTTGTTCAAGTACCGGGTTGCGAACTCCTTGCCGGAGCGCCTTGCGAGCGACACCCAGAAGGGCTTGGATACACTGCGCATGCTGCGCGGCACGTATCCGGACGGTCCCTTCGATACGTTGCGGGGGTACAGTGAATAATGCGCCAACTGTTTTTGCTCCTCACGGCGCTCGTCCTGGCGCTGGTGCTCTGGGTGGAGTTCCGCACGCGCCTCTCACGCAGCCTCAAGATCGTGGCCTGGCTCATTCCCTCCTTGCTTGTCATACGTCTTTTCTTCAACTGGTCGTGGGAGGACGCCATTTACCTGGGGCTCATTGTTGGTATTGGCGGTCTCGTTTGGCTGGCAGTCTGGTATGTCACCGGCCGGATCGCCCGCGGCCAGACCGAGAAATAGGGCCTGGAGAATTGACGCACGCGGCTGGTTGTCGAATAATAGACTAGAGAATTCTTAAGGAATAGCCACTATGCCGCAAAATATGTCTAAACGCGACGAACAAGAGGTGCGGCGGCTCCTCGACGGCATTGAAGTCTACGTGCCCAAAGAGAAGCAGCGCGTTCGGCGCACGCCGCCGTCGCTGCAGCGCGCCCTCTACGCCATATTCGATCGCTTCGGTACGAGCGGCACGCTCCTTTTGCTCGGCCTGGCCGCGCTTGTGCTGGGCAACGTGCTGCGCCTCACGTTCCCGCTGGCGGCCCCTCTGCTCGGCACTGCCGCTGCGTGTTGCTTGGGCGCCGCCCTATTCCTCGCCTTTCGCGGCAATCGGAAGCGTCCGGTGCAACTGTGGCGCGGGCGGGAAATGACCGACCGGCCGCCCAGTCTCATCGAGCGCTTGCAGCGCGCGATTCATTCGCGCCGCCGCTTCTAGCACGCCACCGACCTCAACGCTCTCGCAATTTCCCCATCTTGTCACCCTCTAGAACTGTCCCGTTAGTCGCTAAGGAGAACAATGATGTTTCAGCGGCTTCTTTCGTATCCCTTGCGCGCCTGCGGCGTGCTTGCCCGACCCATGTCATTGAGGACATGGGTCGGACTGCTCTGCCTCAGCGGCGTATTCTTGCTGACGGCGGCAACCAATCAGTCGCCGTGCACCGAAGCTATTGACGCCGACGATTGCGAAGTGCTTGTCCTTGGCTACCTTGGCGACGTGTTGCGCGGCGCGGGCGGCGCGGCGCTGAACTGGGACATTGAAACGCCCATTGCCGAGTGGACCGGCGTCACCATCGACCCTGAAACAAAACGCGTCACCCGCATCGACCTGCGGGACCTCGATCTACAGGGAACCATTCCCGCAAGTCTGGGACTCCTCACCGGCCTGGAGCGGCTCTGGCTCGCCGGTAACCAACTCACCGGCGAGATTCCCCTGGAGTTGGGCAACCTCTCCAATCTGGAGTGGATCGCCCTGCGCGGCAACCAACTGACCGGCTGCCTGCCGGATGAATTCAGCAATATTCCCTATAGCGACGTGAGCCAGCTTGGCTTGCCGTACTGCGCGGCAATTGAGCACGCAACGCTCCTGGAGATCCGGGATGCGCTCGTCGGCGACGGCACGGCGCTCAATTGGGCGGAAGACCTCGACGTCAGCGAGTGGGATGGCGTGGGTCTCAGCTACTTGGAGCGTGTGACCTCGTTGAGCCTTTCCGAACACGGTCTACGGGGCACGCTCCCGGCAGGCCTGGGCGACCTTACCCATGTGGGATCGTTGAATTTCTCGCGCAACCTGCTGACCGGGTCAATTCCCGCGAAATTGGGGCGCCTCACAGACCTACGCTCGCTGAATCTTTCGCGCAATGGTCTAACCGGCGAGATTCCGGTGGAACTCAGTTATCTCTCCAACCTCAGTTCCCTCTCGCTCCACTACAACCGGCTATCCGGCGAAATTCCGGCGGAGTTCGGCAATCTCTCCAAACTGAGATCCTTGGTGCTCTCCTTCAACCAACTGTCCGGCCCGCTGCCGGTAGAGTTGACCGCTCTGCCTGAACTGCGCACCATACACATCTCGTTCAACCGGCTGACGGGCGAGATTCCGCCGGAGATTGGCAACCTCACCAACCTGAATACGCTAGTGCTCTGGAACAACCAACTCACCGGTCCCATCCCGGCGGAGATTGGCAACCTCACTGAACTGAGCAGCATCGACCTGGACAACAACTTCCTGTCCGGTGAGATACCCGTGGAGTTGGGCAACCTTACCGAGTTGGAAAGCTTGTGGTTGGACAATAACCACCTCACCGGCGAGATTCCGGTGGAGTTGGGTAACCTAAAGAATCTGTGGGCTTTGGGCCTGGCCGGCAACCAACTGACCGGCCCCATCCCGCCGGCGTTGGGCGACATCCCATTCATAGCCTATTTGGTGCTCAGCGGTAACCAACTGACAGGCGCCATTCCGCCGGAATTGGGCAACCTCTCCCATCTGCGCGACTTCAATCTCTCCGACAATCAACTCACCGGCGAGATACCCGTGGCAATAACGAATCTCGCTTTTGTGCGGACGTTCAGGCTTGCCAACAATAGACTCACCGGTGAGATACCGGTGGAGTTGGGCAACCTGCTCTATCTGGAAGTGTTGTCCCTGGCGTCCAACCAACTAAGGGGCGGTATACCGTCATCACTGAGCAACCCCGGCAAACTGGAGGTGTTGGACCTTAGCGACAACCAACTGAGCGGCGCGATCCCCGTCTCGCTGGGCAGTCTCTCGAGCTTGGGCGAGCTTGACCTCTCCCACAACCACCTGGCCGGCGAGATTCCGGTTGAATTGGGCGATCTTGCCAACTTGACCGTATTGGACTTGGGCCATAACCGGCTGACGGGTACCATACCGATTGAGTTGAGCCAGCTCCGCAGCCTGCAAGAACTCGGCCTCTGGAACAACCAGCTTACCGGCAGCATTCCGGCTGAATTCGGCAACCTGGCGAACCTGCGGTCCATGGACATGCGTCACAATCAACTCGCGGGCGAGCTGCCGGCGACGTTGGGAAATCTCTCCAATCTGCGTGAACTGGATATCGACGAGAACCAGTTTGTCGGCAGCATTCCGCCGGAATTGGGCAACTTGCTCAACCTGCGCGAACTGGATCTCAATGAGAACCAACTCACAGGCAGCATCCCCGCCACACTGGGCAACCTGACGAACCTGGAGTGGCTGGACCTCGACGAAAACCGGCTTTCCGGCAGCATTCCGGCCGAACTCGGCAACCTCAGCAACCTGCAAGCCCTGGACTTGGGCGAAAACCAACTCAGCGGCTCGATACCAGCCTGGCTGGGCAACCTCAGTTCGCTCAAGAAGCTCGATCTCAGTGGGAATCAACTCACCGGCTGCATACCGGTTGCGCTGCGCAACGTCGAATACAGCGACCTCGATCAACTCGGTCTGGCGTTCTGCAGCAACTGAGCGGTATCGCTACGCATCCGCGTAACGATGCTTGTAAGATCTGATTGGGCGGGCCCAGGCTGGCGGCAGTGCCGCCAGCCTGGGCTTGGTTTTCGTATGAGCCACGGAAGCGGCGTTAAAGTCAATGCGCATCGGCATCCTGGGCGGCACCTTCGACCCCATCCACAACGGACACCTACTGGCCGCGGCGCAGGCCCGCGCCGCGCAACAGCTAGACCGCGTGCTGTTCATTCCGGCCAATCGTTCGCCATTGAAACCCGCCGCGTGGGCGGCCACCCCTCACCGGGTCGCCATGGTCCGCCTGGCAATAGAAGATTGCCCGGCCTTTTGCCTCTCCACGATTGACGTGGAGCGCCCGCCGCCCAGCTATGCCATCGATACCGTGGCAGCCCTCCAGCGCGCCGCGCCCAACGACTCTTTCGTCTTCCTCATAGGCACCGACCAGCTTGCCGACCTGCCCCATTGGCGCGCACCGGAGCAACTCTTGCAGATGGTCCCCATCGTCGCGCTTACCCGCCCGGGGGCTGCGCACGCTTTTGAGGCCGCCTTAGGTCAACTCTCGCCCGCGGCGCGCGCGCGCATATCTATCCAGGAAATACCTGCCGTCCATATTTCGGCAAGCGCTATTCGTACGCGCGTGGCCGCCGGCCTCGCGCTTTGCGACCTCACGCCGGACCCTGTTGCCACGTACATTGCCCGGCACAAGCTCTACATGCAGCAGGACGATGGAGGTCGGGCCTGAAAACTGTCGAGCGCAACCAACCGGTTTTCCTATACGGGCGCCGAGGTGGCGGCGCAGCGCAGCGGCACGTACGGCCGAATTCTCGCGCCGCGACCACAGTGAACATCGGCTTTCTCACCGGGTCAAGAGCATACAACTCTCTAAGCAATACGGCGTGCCGGCACTGAAACGAACGCGTGCGCGCGAAGTAGTATAATCGAATCCCTTGGGGAAAATGGACGTAATGTCATGGAAATCCGGGGAATTGTGCTATAATTATGCCGATGGATGTTTTGGAGAAAGCGAAGCTCGCAGTCGACATTATGGCCGAACACGGCGGCGCAGACATTGCGCTGCTGGACATTCGGCGCCAGACTGTTGTGGCCGATTTTTTCGTACTGTGTTCGGCGGAGTCGACGCCACAGTTGCGTGCGATAGTGGAACACATCGAGGAGGCCTTGGACGCGCGCGACGAGTCGCCGCTGCGCAGTGAAGGCAAAGGCGAGGGTGGTTGGGTCGTGCTCGATTACGGGGACGTGATGGTGCACGTATTCTCAAGCGATATGCGTGAGTACTACCATCTCGAACGCCTGTGGTCGCAAGCCACGACCATACTGCGTGTGCAGTGAATCCGGGTGGGGCTGGGTGGCCCTCCCGCAAGTCCGGGGCTGATGCACGTGCGCACCGCGGCTACCGTCACTGGAGCCAAGGGGATGGTACAGTGCTTGGTATGAAACTTGCAGAAGAAGACAACTTCGTTTGGGGCGTTGCGCTTGGTGCGGTATTCGGCCTGCTCCTGGGGTCAGTAATCGGCACGCTGCTCGGCCACGACAGCGTTGCGTACCTCCGCCGCGTGTCACAGCGATTGTTGGGACGCGAAGAAGACGTAAATTTCGAAATCTTTGTGCAGTAGCCTTCCTTCTCGATCGGGCTACCTCCTAAGTCCCTCTTCCTCTCCGTTTTTCCGCCGCCTGCCGTGAACCGGCCAGTAGCGGCGGCATCTCCACCGCAGACTCTTGCGCAACCCTTTCCCCCTTGACGGAGACCTTTGCATAACCCTTACCGAGGCGAGAAAGTCCCCTCTCCCGGCGGGAGAGGGTTAGAGCCTGCCCCGTACGTGATACGGGGGTGAGGGGGAATCCCCGCAATCCGGGCTACTTTCACCGATTGTGCACACGTACGTTTAGGTGGTAGAGGTAAAAGGGACAGGATAGGCAGGAATCCCCCTCACCCCAGGAGGCTGTCTCATAATTGCCCTTACCGAGGTATACTGCCGTGCAGAGAAGCTAAGTGAGGTCTTGAGATAGACTTGTGTTGCTTTCTGGGCGTCGCATCAAGCCTTCAAAATACCGGTTCCATCACTTTTACCACTCTGTCAATACAATCCGCCACTTGGCTGCGTTCCTCATTTGACCTATCGTGCTTTGTAGCGGAATTATGAGACACCCTCCCAGAGAGAGGGAGTAATTCTTGCGCCGCGGGCCGAGGTTTCGCAAAGGTCTCCTTGACGGGGGAGACTGGGATGGGGGTGACACGAGTCTTATCGGCAAGTCAGCGGGAACTACCAGCGCCCCTCTTGTTCCCAGCCTTCACCGGGACTGCTCTACTATGCATTGGTCTTCAAGGAGCAGTGCCGCAGCACAGTTTCTCGCGTTCTATTCCTTCAAGCGAAGGCCATTAGCGCTGAGACGATGGGGAATAGTTCTCACTTACTCGCCGTTCCCGATTTTAAGCGCCTGTCACAGCCTCTAGTGCTGTCTAGTCCTTCTTAAAAGAGAACAGTATTCCGTTCGTCCTGAGCTTGTCGAAGGATGGACGGAATACTGTTCTCGCACCCTCTAGGCCGTGCGTAACGATTTCACTTTCCTCGCTACATCCCCTACAGCGCCAATTCCACCACCGTAGCGCCGTCGCCGCCTTCGCGTGCCGGGGCGGTGCGGAAGCGGTGCACGAGCGGGTGGCCGCGCAGCATCTCGTGCACGGCGGCGCGCAGCGCGCCGGTGCCCTTGCCGTGGATGATGCGCACGCTCTTCAGGCCGCCGTGCAGCGCCTGATCGAGGTAGCGGTCCACTGTGCCCATGCTTTCTTCCGCGCGGTTGCCCCGGATGTCGAGCTCAATCGGCACCACCGGCACGGCGGGCCGAATATCGCGTTGCCGCTCGTCCGGCACGGTCGCACGCTCCTTAATCTCCACCAGGGTGATTTCAGCGTGCGCAACCCGCGTCTTGATGTGTCCGATTTGCACTGCCACCTGACCGCGCGCATCCGGCGCCGCGATTACTTGTCCGGGCAACTCCCAGCCGCGTACGCGCACCGTATCGCCCACGGCGAGCGCGGGGGGATCTGAAATCTGCTGTGTCGCCCGCGCTTGCGAGCGCATCTCCCGCTGTCGTTCGCGCGCTTGCAGGGCAGCGTGCTCCAGGAGCTTGCGGTTAGCGTTCATGGGCGCGGCAAAGACTTTCGCCTGGCGCACCAGCGCTTGAATCTGCTCCAGTAATACGCCGGCTTCCTGGGTCGCCTCGTGCCACGCCGCCGCTTTCTGCTCGGCTATCGCCTGTTCCATTTCCCGCACCCGCGCTGCCAGCATGTCACGCTGCGCTTCAAGTTCGGTGCGATTGTGGGTGAGGTGCTCGCGCTCAGTTTGGAGCTGCTCCGTCTCCGCGCGCAAGGAAACCATCAGCGCGTCCACCGCTTGTTCGGTTGGACTAAGCCGTACCTCAGCCTGCGCGCCGATGGCGGGATTAAGGCCGAGACGCTCGGCAATCTGCAGGGCATGGCTCGTGCCGGGCATGCCGATGGCGAGCACGTAGGTCGGCGCCAGCCGCTCGACGTCAAACTCCACACTGGCGTTTTGCATGAACTCCTCCACGTGGGCCAGCGCCTTCACCGCCGAGTAGTGGCTCGTCGCCACCGTCGGCACGCGCTTGTCGCGCAGATACAAGAGAATTGCCTGCGCCAACGCCGATCCTTCCTGGGGATCGGTGCCCGCACCGAGTTCGTCGAACAGCACCAGCGAGTGCTCGTCGGCTTCATCGAGAATTGGGATTATTTTAGAAAGGTGCGACGAGAAGGTAGAAAGGCTTTGCTCGATGCTTTGTTCGTCGCCGATATCGGCGTGGACCTGCTTAAATACCGCCAGCCGCGAGCCTTCCGCCACCGGCAGATGCAGCCCGCACTGCCCCATGAGCGTGAGCAAGCCAGCGGTCTTGAGCGCCACAGTCTTGCCGCCGGTGTTCGGGCCGGTGATGACGAGCACGTAGAATGGCTGCGGGCGCTCACGATTGGGGTCTTGCCCGAGGTAGATGTCGATGGGCACCACTTTGCCCGGGAGCAGCGGGTGCCGCGCCTGGCGGAAGGAGAAGCGGTGACCGGTGACCACGGCGGGCTGCTCGGCCCTGATCGTTTCTGCGAAACGCGCCCTGGCGAGGATGATGTCGATGGCGGCAAGCGTTCCGACGTTCTCGGTGAGTTCCTGCTGATACACGCCCACCTCGGCCGACAGCGCGCGCAGAATGCGGTCAATTTCCCGTTGCTCCTCGCGCTGGGCGCTGCGCCAGCGGTTGTTGATCTCCACCACGTCCAGGGGCTCCAGGAAGACCGTGGCGCCGCTCGCCGATTCGTCGTGCACGATGCCCTTCACGCGCCCGCGGAACTCCGCCTTGACCGGAATGACATAGCGCTCAGACCGCACCGTCACGATCGGGTCTTGCAGGTATGTAAGGTATTCCGGGGTGCGCACCAGGGCCTGCATGCGGTCGAGCAGTTGGTTGTGGACCGCACGCGCCTCGAGCCGCAGCGAACGGAGCAGCGGACTGGCGCTATCGATCACGCCGGCATCGGGCCCGATGGCCTGCTCGATGGCGCCCTGCAAGGGATCGCAGCGCATGATCTCCCGCGCCAGGCGGCTGAGCAGCGGAAACGATTCGGTGCGCCGCACGAGCATCTCCCGCACCATGCGCCCGCTGCGCACCGTGTCGGAGACCTCCAGCAACGCCGCGGGCTCCAGCACGCCGCCGCGCGCGGCGTAGTCCACCAGCCCGCGCACGTCATGCGCCGGGCCGATGGTGAAGTTTGGGTGCAGGCGCAAGAGTTCCCGCGCCTCGGCGGTCTCCGTCAGCAGTGCCTCCACCGCCTCCGACTCCGTCGCCGGCATGAGCTCCTCCGCCAACGCCTTGCTGGCGGAGAAATGCGCGTGCTCCACGAGCAAGTCGCGTATCTTGGGAAATTCGAGTAGTTCGAGGGTTTTTGGGTTCATTAGTTTCGTTGGTAATGCCAGTCGTTCCAGTTGATCTTTGGTTTCGCCTTAGCGGACCTCTTAATCCGTCATTCGTATGTTGAAGAAGGCCTACATGAGCGAATGTAAGAGGGCAACGCGAGGGGCGCGTCGTCCGTCATTCCCGCGAAAGCGGGAATCCATCTGTTATTCTGCCACTCCCGCGCAACCCGGAATCTATCTGCCAATCCGACGCGCGCAGGAATCCGTCTGCCAATCCTTCATTACCGCAAATGCGGGAATCCATCTTCGTTGCGAGAACAGACCACGTGCCGGCCACAAGGCCACCAATCTAGTGTAGCCTGCGTGAGCGGTCGAGGGTAGAGGTTTAAGGTTCTCCAACTGTGAATGATCTCTGAAACAAGAGGCGGGGGACAAGCCCCCGCGCAACGACTAGCCAAAATTCTCAAGTTCCATCGGGATGTCATTCCGAGCGCAGCGAGGAATCTAGAGTGCTATGAATACGGAATTCTTAGCAGATACAGAAATGGCACCTCAAACTCGCTGTGGCTAGAGACTCGAAAGCAGCAGAATGGATGGATTCCGGCTTGCGCCGGAATTACGGAACAGGTAGCCCTTCAGCTCTAACGTGAACTGTTGGCCGACCAGTTTTAGTTGTGTCAGTGGGACTCGCCACTAATACAAGATACTCGTTACGTTTTGTCACCGATTCCCCTCCGCATCCGCCAGCAGGCCGTCGCGCAGTTTGCGCTTTAGCACCTTGCCCATGGCGTTGCGGGGGAGTTCGTCCACGAAATAAACGTCGGAGGGCACCTGGTAGTCCACGCTGCGTTCGCGGCAGAAGTCGCGGATATTGCGGGGCGTGGTTTCTTGCGCGGCGTCGGGGTCTTTCACCACCATCGCCACCACTTTCTCGCCGCGCAGGTCGTCGGGCAGGCCGAACACGGCGGATTCCTTCACGCCGGGACAGTCGTTGAGCACACGCTCGACCATGGGCGGATAGACGTTGAAGCCCTTGGTGATGATGAGGTCGACTTTTCTTCCAATAAGAGTCAAGTACCCTTCGTGATTTAAGAAACCGAGGTCGCCGGTGGCAAAGTAGCCCTCGTGGGCGAACGCCTCGGTGGTGGCTTCCGGCCGGTTCAAGTAGTGGTCGAAAATGACCGGGCCTTTTACGTGCACCTCGCCCACGGCGTGGCCGTCCTTGGTGGTGGAACCGTCCTCGACCATCGTCATCTCAACGCCCGCCAGCGGCAGCCCCACTGAGCCCTGCACGCTGGGCCGGTCGATGGGCAGGCTGGCAATCACGTGGCTTTCGGTCATGCCATACCGGTTGATCAGCGGACTCTTCAAAATACCTTCCAACTCTGGTAATACTTCGGGGCGAATTGGCGCGGAACCGCACGTAAAAAGCCGCACGTGCGACCACTTCTCCGCGTGCGCGCGAAACTCAGGCCGGTTCAAGAACTGGTAATACATGGGCGGAATCGCCATGAAGACGGTAGCGCGGTCGATGAGGTCCAGGGTGCGCACCGGGTGAAACTGGTCTCCCATAAGCATGTGGGCGCCGGTGAGAAAATTCACGTGGCTGGCGAACGAGAGCCCGTGGATATGAAAGAACGGCAGCACGTTCACGAGCACGTCGTCCGGCGTGAACGCCCAGCAATCGGCCAGCGACCGCACGGCGGCGCCGAGATTGGCATGCGTGTGCACCACGCCCTTGGGCTGGCCGGTAGTGCCGGACGAGTAAAGCAGCAGCGCCCAATCTTCCGCCGTGGAATCCGGCAGCGGAGCCGTGGGCTGCGGCGCAAGATTCAGAAACTCTTCGGCGTGCAGCACGCCTCGTAACGGAATCTCCTCATCTTCTACCAGCGCCTGCAACACGGGCAATTCGGCAGCGCCACCTATTGCCAGCACCGCGCCGCTATCCTGCGCGTAGTACTGCATTTCGCTGGGCGTGAACTTGAAGTTGAGCGGCAGCGAGACGCCACCGGCCCGAATCGCGCCCAGATGCGCCAGCAGCAGCGCGCGCTTGTCCGCCATGTAGAGGATCACCCGCTCGCCTGACCGCAAGCCCTGCCGCTGCAAGTGCGCCGCCGCCGCGCGCGTCCGCGCATCGAGCTCGGCATACGTCCAGGTCTCACCCTGATACGTCAGCGCCGGCCGCTGCGCAAACTGCACAAACGCCGCTTCAAGCTGCACGCGAAACGGTAGAAATGTCGTTGCTGACTTCGACCTATCTGCCAAAGATGACCCTTTCCAACGGGACTTAGATGCCATTCATTTAGTCTACAAAGCTTTACTAATGCTCTTCACAAAAGTATAGCTAAAGCACTTGGTGAAGGCTTTCCTTATGCTCTTGATGAGGTATCCACCAATGGTCCTTATGAGAAGCGGGAACCCGCAGAGCGGGTCCGACATCTCCCTCTCCCGCTGGAGACCTTTGCACAACTCAGGCCGGCAGGTGAGAAGATTCCCCTCACCCTAACCCTCTCCCCCAGGAGAGGGAACCGGAGCCGCTCCGCTTTCACTTGGTTCCGCATTCTGCTCCCTCTCCCGCTGGGAGAGGGCCGGGGTGAGGGTGAAGCTTATTCTATCTACCCTGTCCCACCCGCAGGAACAGGCTGCGCTTCTGTCTCCACTGAAAATACAGCATATGCAGGCGCAAGACCCTCTTCACCCGCTCTAGCGCCACGCAATTACCTTGTCAGGATCAGTCGGGGTTCGCTGCTGTGGGGGCGGCGCGTCGTACCGGATAACTTGGTACCAACCGGAGCCGAAGACCAAGCCATCGTGCCTGACTACCCACGCGTGCTTAGTCTCCAGGAAGTTGCCTCTGGCCGGATTCTCGTAGACATAGCTGACCCAGCTTCCCACCTCGGTCACAGCCAGCATGACAGCGCCAAAGTCGTACCCGTTGGCGTCAATTCCCAACGGCTTCTCGACAAACAAGCCGACGTTTTCCGGAATGGCAGAGTGCACCAGCACCTCGCCAGTCTCACTGATGATAAAGAGGTACCATTCGCCGTCCACGCTCTCCGGCGTGTTGTAGTGGGCAATGGTGGCGTCACGCCCCTCGGCGTCGTAGCGCCGAATTGCTTCCGCCACGAAGGCTCTGGTGTAGACTCCGGGTTCCGCCTCCCGGGAGACGGCGTCCAAGCCCGGCAGTGACGGTACCGGCGGCTGGGGCGGCTGCGGCTGGGGCGGAACGGTGCTGCACGCGACCAGCGCGAACATTACCGCGATTAAGGCGATACCGGTAACAATCCGACCGGACATCCGGCGACTCCTTTGTCCCGTAGTAGGCTGGATCACTACGTCCTGCTCTCACTAATTACAGTATATCACCGTAAACTGGGTGCCTATGGCGGCGATGCGAGCCGCGCATTGGGTGGTCAACGGATGGCGTAGGGCCGCTCATCTTTGCCCGAAAAGCGGCTTAAGCGCTCAGCCAATTCGCTTGAGAAAACTCGACTAGCCTGCCCGGCATGTGACAGAGAATCCCCCTCACCCCGGCCCTCTCCCTCCAGAGACCTTTGAATAACCCTTGCCGAGGCGGGAGAGGGTTAGGGTGAGGGGGAATCCCCGCAATCTGGGCCGTTTTCACCGATTTTGCACACTTTCGTATAGGTCTTAGAGGTAGACAAGGACAGTACAAGCAGTAATCCCCTCACCCCGGCCCTCTCCCGGCGGGAGAGGGTGTATTTCTTGCGCCGCTGGCTGAAGTTACGCAAAGGTCTCCTCCAGGGAGAGGGTGCAGAGTGCCCAGCCAAATGAACGTGGAGCGGCTCCGGTTCCCTCTCCTTGGGAGACCTTTGCATAACTCCGTCATTCCGGCGAAAGCCGGAATCCAGAGGGGGGTATGGGTAGTCAGGGATCGCTAGCCGTGCAGCCGTTCTTCACCTCCAGCCCGATCTTCCCTCAGCAAGCGGGAAAGGGAATTCGCAAAGGTCTCCGGCGGGAGAGGGTTTGGGTGAGGGGATCTGCCCACCTACGCGCCAAAGTTGTGCACGGGCTTAGTCAAGAAGGAGAAAAATCCCCAGTTCCAGCGAGGTTGCGCACATGTACCCCCCTTTAGCTGAGAAACTGCGCACACAACCCGGTTGCCTAGTGGTCACTACGGCACGTCCAGCACGAAGGTGAACTGGGCCGCTTTGCCGTTTGCCGCATCCGCCAGAGTCACGAGGAGCGCGGGATCGAAAATGCCGTCGCCCTGGTTGTTCGCTTCACCGGGAAAGTAGAGTTGGGTGGTGAGAATCGGTTGGTTCGGCGCCTGCACACGGACGTGAATGTGGCGGGTGCGGCCGGGGTAGATGCCCGGCACGATGGTCTCCAGCGAAAAGCGGCCCGCGTCGTCGGCGAACTGATGGCCGCGAAACGTGTAGCCCTCGTTGTCGTAGTTGCCCGCAGCGTCGGTGTGCCAGAAATCGAGCAGCGCGCCCGCAATGGGCAGGCACTGCGTGGAGAGCACCTGACCCGCAAGCAGCAGCCGCGTGCCGCCAAGGCCGGGTGCGAGCAACGAGGTCCGCACCGGCGTGTTCGGCGTGTAGAACGGCCCCGCGGTCTGCGGCGGCGTGGGATCGTCGCCGTCGTCACACGCCGGTGTGGCCGGTAGTTCAACCTTGGCGGACGACTGCGTAGATGAAGTCGCGGGTGCGGTAGACTGGGCCGCTTGCGCCGGCGCGGCAGTCGCTTGAGCCGCGTCCGTCCCCTGCGAATCGCCCGCCTGCTGTTGCTCCGCTCGCCGTCCCAGCGCGCCGCAGGCCGCCAGCACCGCCGTCAGCGGCACTATGAGCGCTCGCAGCCATAGTGAGCGGCGCGAAAGCCGCAGAACAGTTTGTGTATCCATCCGAATTGGTCCTTCTGTGCGCCCGGTCGTCTCCAATCCACTATAGAACGGAATTGTAAACATTTCTAGAAGATGCCGGGGCGCACGCCGCGCTGGACTTGGAGCGTCGTAGAGCGCGAGGCGGGCAGTGCGTCATATGAGCGTCCACACCACGATAATCTGGCTGGCATCAGACGTTGCAAACACGCCCTCGGTTGAAGCTCAGAAAGCCTACACTCGTCTCACGCCCGGCGGGCCTAGCCGGATTGCCAGGGATTGCAACGTACACACGTTCATGTTTCAGCCCTGCGCCATGCTCCGCAACGGCAGGCGCATCACGAACGGCTACCCTTGCTTTGCGTCAACGCTGCCGGCTACCGTGCCTCAATACCAGCAGACTTGCTTGGACCTACTCCTCCCTGTCCCAGTAGTCCACGGCCTCATCTTTACGGAAGATCTGGCGCACGCCGCGCATGTTTACCTTGTTGGAATCCGGATATTCGCTCACGTCGCTCGGCGCCACGTTGCTGAGGAGCAGCATAGTGCAGGGCTCCGTGCCGTCATTGATGTACTGGTGATCGCCATTGGGGCCGGGAGGAAAGGCGACAAAGTCGCCTTGGCGCAGGGCCACGTTGCCCCGCGACGTCCGCATGGTACACGTGCCCTCCAGCACCACGCCGAGCTCTTCCTCAAAGTGATGGAAGTGGAGAGGAAACCCTTTCTTGCCCGGGTCTAGGCGAATTACTTGATACCCGAGGTGCCGTGCGCCGATCAGCGGGTCAATGTCTTTGAAGACGTACCCAAAATTCGCAGGCGCCTGGCGCGTCTTCCATGGAATCTCATCCAGGTTGATGCGGTTGATGTAGATATCCGTGCGCGCTTCCAGCATGGCCAGGAGCGCGCCGCGGGCGCCGCTAAGGATCGAGTGGCCGTCGCCGAGCAGGAGCGCGTCGAGTTGCTGCACTGACAGCAGCTTGCGGAGTTGCAGCGCCGCCTGCGCCGGGTCCGTCACCGCCGGTTCCGCGCCGAGCACGAGCGAGCCCACGGGATGGCCCCAGACGTAGTCGCCAATGAAGGCCACGCGCCCGCCGCGCCAGAGCAGCGCGATCTCACCCGGGCTCTTGCCGTGCGCCAGATGCAGCACCCGCAGGTCGGGCACGATCTCCTCGCCATCGGTCACCGTGCGGTCCACCGCGAGTTCGAATAGCGGCGCATCGGCCGCATGCGCCACGATCTGCGCGCCGGTGCGCTCCTGGAAAGCCACCGCGTCCCGCTCGTGGTCGCGGTTGGTCAGGACGATGAGCGCGGCGCCGCCGAGCGCGTCCAGTTGCGCCCCGTCATTCTCACTCATCGGCACCGGGTCGATGAGGATATTGCCTGCTTCTCTCACCCAGAGGAAGCCGTTGAAGTCGAACTGCTTCTCCTCGTTGAAGACCGACCACGTGTAGAGATCGTCGAACATCACCCGCTTCACTGCCGTCGCTCCTTTACCGCGTTGAGACTGCCAATGTACATGGTATACTGTACAACCGTTGCAGTGAGCGCACCCGGACGCGCACCGTTTTGTTTACCGGCCAGCATTAGACTTGACATCGAGCCCCTGCACCTTGATGGAGCATCTAAGGCATTGAGGCGAGAAGTCCGTTCATACTTCGACAGGCTCAGCACAAATGGACTTCTCGCAAGTCTAGACAGACACATGGGTACGGTCATGGAAGCCATCACGTGAACTTGCTTACCCGCGCTAGTCTCCCCGCACAGATTGACGACGAAGTTGCCTTGGAAGAACTCCTGTCGCGTCCCAGCCAAGAGCTAATCGACGATCTCCAGCGGCTCGACGGCGACATCCTCATCCTCGGTGTCGGCGGCAAAGTGGGGCCCACGCTGGCGCGCCTGGCCAAACGCGCGGCGCCCACAAAGCGCATCGTCGGCGTGGCGCGGTTTAGCGATCCCGCGATTCGACAAAGGCTGGAGGCTTGGGGCGTTGAGACGATGCCGTGCGACCTCTTGGACCGCGCGGCGGTGGCCGCCCTGCCGCGGCTGTCCAACGTCATCTACATGGCGGGCAAGAAGTTCGGCACGCAGGAAGACCCAGCCTTCACGTGGGCCATGAACACCCACGTGCCGGCCATCGTGGCCGAGTTCTTTACACAATCCCGTATCGTGGCTTTTTCCACGCTCTGTGTGTATCCCTACGCGCCGGTCGCTGGGGAAGGCTGGGATGAGTCAGTTGCCCCGGAACCGGTGGGCGAGTACGCCAATTCCTGCGTCGGCCGCGAGCGCATTTTTCGGCACTTCTCGCGGCAACACGGGACGCCGGGCCGCCTGCTCCGGCTCAACTACGCCATCGACATGCGCTACGGCGTGCTGCACGACGTTGCCCGCCGGGTGCATGCCGGTGAACCGGTGCCGCTGACCATGGGGCACGTCAACGTCATCTGGCAGGGCGACGCCAGCAGCCAGGCCCTGCGCGCGCTGCTGCACTGTAACATCCCAACAACGCCTTTGAACGTCGGTGGGCCTGAAGCAACAAGCATCCGCGCCCTCGCCCACGCGTTCGGCGAACGCTTCAACACGACGCCGCTCTTTGACGGAAAAGAGGCGGAATCCGCCTGGATTAACAGCACTGCCCAGGCGCAGCAACTCTTTGGCAGCCCCATTGTGCCCTTGGAAACGATGATCGACTGGACCGCCGGCTGGATTGAGCGCGGCATGGCAACCTACGCGAAACCGACCCGCTTCGAGGTGCGGACCGGGCGATTCTAGGCGTTCTACGCGGTTCTAGGGTTAGCTGTCCCAACAAAAACCCGGTGCTTCGTGTGCAATGACTCATTCGCCGCACGGCCCCTGTCATGTCTACGGTCGAGGTGCATTTCATACCTTCAATCGGTAACAACGGTCACCCTCTCCTTGCGGAGACCCTTGAATAACCCTTGCCGAGGCGAGAAAGTCCCCTCTCCCGGCGGGAGAGGGTTAGAGCCTGCCCCGTACGTGATACGGGGGTGAGGGGGAATCCCCGCAATCTGGGCCGTTTTCACCGATATTGCACACTTTCGTATAGGTCTTAGAGGTAGATAAGGACAGTACAAGCAGTTATCCCCTCACCCCGGCCCTCTCCCGCCGGGAGAGGGAGTAATTCTTGCGCCGCTGGCTAAAGTTACGCAAAGGTCTCTTGCGGGAGAGGGCCGGGGTGAGGGCTATTCCCATCTGTACTGGCACACAGCGGTGTAGGGGCACGACATGTCGTGCCCCTACGGACCATTCATCACGCGCGGAGTTCACCTTTGCGAGAGGGGCCGCATCAGCATCGGTAGGCTATTTCGCGTAAGATGTTTTGTGGAGACGCAGCGGACTACTTGCGGTTTCCCCGAACGCGGTGAAATCGTGTGACTGCGCACCAATTCAAGAGATTTCGACACGCCACAAAGAGCACGCGACGATCGGAGTTTTGCAATGCCAGAAACGACCCCTCCAAAACGAATCCTGGTGGTTGGCGGCCCCAATCTCAACCTCTTCGGCCGCCGCCAGCCGGAGATCTACGGCACGGTGACGCTGAACCAGATTCATGAACAGGTGACCAAGGAAGCGGAGAAACTGGGCTTCGACGTTATCTGCTTTCAGTCGAACCACGAAGGCGCAGTGCTCGATTTTCTGCACGAAAACATCGACAACGCCCAGGGCGCGCTGCTGAACCCGGCCGGGCTGACGCAGTACAGCCCCTCGCTCTTCGATGCCCTGAAGGCCATGCCGTTTCCCGTGATCGAAGTGCATCTCTCTAACCTGTACGCGCGGGAGGCCTGGCGCGGCCACTCCATCATCTCGGCGGCGGCGCGCGGCGTGGTGCAGGGCTTTGGCTGGTACGGCTACATCGTGGCGCTGCACGGCCTGGTGGGGTTGATCAATGAGGTCCAACCGGACGCGTAGGCGTTGGCCTGGTGGAGAGGTCCAGCGGGACGCCAAGGCGTCGGCCTGGTGGAGAGGTCCAGCGGGACGCCAAGGCGTCGGCCTGGTGGAGAGGTCCAGCGGGACGCCAAGGCGTCGGCCTGGGTGAATGCAGCATCACGACGCAGTAGGGCCTGCCCTGTACTTGATACGGGGCCGTAGTCCAGGGGCAAGCAGAGAAGATGGATTCCCGCTTTCGCGGGAATGACGGATTCGATCCCTCTCTCTTGCGGGGGTCAAGCCCTTGCGTTACGTGCTCCGGTTGTCTCGACCGGCTCGGCATTGACTCTGTGTGCGAGCGTCTGCCGGTTGTTGCAACTGTCGTTCCTCTGGTAGCGCAGGTTTGCAACCTGCGCCCAACGGACGGTGTGAGGCGGATCCGGCGATCGGTTGTAGAGGCACGACATGTCGTGCCTCTACCTAGTCTCGAGAGAGACCTACTGCCACACGGGGCCTTTTTCGAACATGCCGGGTTGTTGCTGGGCGCCGTCCACCGAGACGTTCGTGCCGTTTATCCAACTCCCCGCGGGTGACGCCACAAAGACGACCGCCCGCGCCACCTCCTCGGGTTTGCCCAAGCGGCCGAGCGGATACTCCTCGATCTCAAACTTGCCGAATCCCTCCGGGTCTTCCTGCTGACGCGTTCCCCAGCCGCCGCCGGGAAAGAGAATCGAACCGGGGCTAACGGTGTTCACGCGGATGTTATCCGGCCCCAGTTCCATGGCCAGCGCGCCGCTTACAAAGACTTCCGCCGCTTTCGCCGCGCCGTACTGGCTGCCGGGGGCCGGTTTCAAGCCCGAAATGGACGAAATGACCACGATAGCGCCGCCGCCGCGCTGCCGCATGTGGGGTACCGCCGCGCGGGAGGTGCGCACGGCATGGAAGAGGTTGAGGTCGAAGGTGGCGACCCACTCTTCGTCGGTAGAGCCCATCAGGCCCTTGCCCACAGAGCCGCCGACGTTGTTGATGAGGATGTCAATGCCGCCGAGCGCGTCAGCGCTCGCCTCTATAAACGACTCCACCTCAGTGCGCTTGGTCACGTCCACGGCCATGCCAAAGGCGTTGACGCCGTGGGCGCGAATTTCCGCCAATGTCTTTTCCAGGGTCTCACTGCCGCGCGCGCAGATGGCGACGTCCGCCCCCTCTTCCGCGAACGTGAGCGCCGTTGCACGCCCGATACCGCGACTGCCGCCGGTGACTACGGCTACTTTGCCTGCAAGGCCAAGATCCATGGGTCTGCATTCCTTTCCACATTTGCTATGAGCGTGGACAGTACCAAAAGGTTTCCAAAGGCGAATTGCCTATCCAAAATTCAATACTGCACGGAAACCCATGAACTGTCACTCCTGCGCACACGGGAGTCCATCCTTGCTCCTGCCGCGCGCCGTGGGCCCCCGCCTCGTATTTGCTACGGGGCAGGCTCTACGCCGGTTTAACGGAAGGAGGTCTAGCTTCCACTTTCGCGACCGTCAAAGAGCGGGGGACAAGCCCCCGCGCTACAGTTGCGGAGACGACGCCGTTCTACTGCGGAGACGTCGCCGTTCTACTGCGGAGACGACGCCGTTCTACTGCGGAGACGACGCCGTTCTACTCGTCATTCCCGCGAAAGCGGGAATCCCTCTTCTCTGATTCCCTCACAATAGCCTGCTGCGGGTATATTGCGAGCATCCTGGACTCCGGCTTTCGCCGGAGTGACGAATTCCGCGCTTGGCTCGGCTCTCTCTGCGATTACGGTTGCGAAGGACAAGCCTCCGCGCTACGGCGGAGGGTCGGAGTCGCACTTCCGCTAAACGGATAGTCGCGTTGCGCAACGGGAGTGTTGCCCTAGCCAATCCGCTCGAGTACCGCCTTGCCCATTGCCTGAGTGCCGACCGGGCGCTCGCCCGCCGCGCCGCGCGCCAAGTCCGGCGTGCGGAATCCCGCCGCCAGCACACCTTCCACGGCACTCTCGACCGCCGCCGCTTCCTGTTCCAGTCCCAAGGAATGGCGCAGCAGCATGCCGACAGAGAGGATCGCCGCCAAGGGATTCGCCTTGTCCTGACCGACGATGTCCGGCGCGGTGCCGTGCACCGGCTCGTAGAGGCCGCGCCGGCCGCGTCCCAGGCTGGCGCTCGGCAGCATGCCCAAGCTGCCCGTCAGCACGGAGGCTTCATCGGAGAGGATATCGCCAAACATATTTTCGGTCACCAACACGTCGAATCGTTGCGGATCGTTGATAAGGTGCATGGCGCAGGCATCCACCAGAATATGCTCGACCTCCACGTCAGGGTACTCCGCGGCCACTTGCTCCGCGATCTCGCGCCACAAGCCGCTGCTGGCCAGCACGTTCGCCTTGTCCACCGACGCCAGTTGCTTGCGGCGCAGGCGGGCCAGGTCAAAACCCAGGCGAATGATGCGCTCCATCTCGCCGCTGGTGTAGGTAAGGGTGTCTTTGACCCGAATGCCCTGCTTGTTGACGCTGCGCCCGCGCGGACGCCCGAAGTAGAGGCCGCCGGTAAGCTCCCGCAGTACCAGCAAGTCGGTGCCTTCCACAATCTCGCGCTTCAACGGCGAGGAGTCTACGAGCGCGGAAAAAGTCTTGACCGGGCGTAGGTTGGCGTAGAGGCGCAGCTCCTTGCGCAAGCGCAGCAGGCCGTACTCCGGCCGTGCTTCCGGCGGCCCGACATCCCACTTGGGGCCGCCGACCGCGCCCACGAGGATGGCGTCCGCTAGCTTGCAAATTTTCAGGGAGGCATCCGGCAGGGGTGAACCGGTCGCGTCGATGGCGTTGCCGCCGATGCTCCCTTCGGTCACCTGAAACGTGTGACCGTGACGTGCCGCCACGTGCTGGAGCGCCAGCGCGCCCCAAGCCACGACTTCCACACCAATCCCGTCGCCGGGCAATACCGCAATCTGCGCCTTCATGTATTTCTCCGTACTGTGCTGAATCACGGGTCAACGAAGCCCGTACTGTTCGATACGATTGTGAGGCGTAGCTACTTACCTCTTCTGCTGTTCCGCTTTCTTTGCGGAGGACAAGCTCCTGGGGAGCATCTTGGAGCCGTCATTCCCGTGAAAACGGGAATCCATCTTTGCTTCCGCCGCGCCCTGGACTCCGGCTTCTGCCGGAGTGACGAATGCGGCGCCGCCGCTGTCTCAGCGACTAGGAGGGGAAGACGAGCCCCGGCTGTACTGCCCACATATCGTTATTCACGCATTCGCGGGAATCCAATTTCGCTTTTCGCGATGAGGGTGTGGTGGACAAGCCCCCACGCCGCGGTACTCCCCACCCACGCGAGAATCGCCCTTTCCCCCGTGTCAAGTACGGGGCAGGCTCTAGCCCTCTCCCCCGGAGGCTGTCCCATAATTGCCCTTACCGAGGTATACTGCCGTGCAGAGAAGCTAAGTGAGGTCTTGAGATAGACTTGTGTTGCTTTCTGGGCGTCGCATCAAGCCTTCAAAATACCGTTTCCATCACTTTTACCACTCTGTCAATACAATTCGCCACTTGGCTGCGTTCCTCATTTTACCTATCGTGCTCTGTAGCGGAATTATGAGACTCCCTCCCCGGGAGAGGGGATATCACGGCGGAAGGCTTCGAATGCCCTGAGCCGTGAGAGGGGACAAGAAAGCCGGTAGCGGACAGAGGAGGGCTGCTTAATCCACTTCATTGGATTTCCCAAATGACCAGCCTCACCGCTACATCAGATCGGCCTGAGCCACCTCCAATTCCTTTACCAGCAGGCCACGCTCCCCATAGTACCCAGCGCAGGTAAAGAACGCTAGAGCCGCCTGGTTGCCCGCGTCCACGGTGGTGGCAAGTCTTGTCATGCCGCGGTCCCGTACCCAAGACTCCGCTCTCTCGAGCAATTGCATGCCGACGCCCCGGCGTCGATTGGCTGCCGCCACCGCCAGCGCGCGGATGTGGGCGTGGGGTACTTGGCCGGCAGTCCCCAGGCGCACCGTGAGCGCGATCAAGCCGACGACGCGTTCTTCTCCAGGCTCGGAATCGCCGCCCGCCACTGCCACGAGCCGCAGTGCATCGTCTATGGTTGCGCCAACCGAATTAGCGTTTACGGCGCCGGAGCGCAATTCACGCACGATTGGCAGCGAAGCCTCCACGATCATGCGCTCCAGGTCACGGACGTGTTGCGCATCGGCGGCGCGAGCGCGTCGAATCGTTACTGCCGTCATGCGGAAAGGCTCATTCTCTGCCCGCCGGCATTGTGTTTCGTGCCATGAGACTTCACACTGTGCCGTCGCCCCTCCCGAGATTCTTATCATCTTACCCCATAGTATAAGAACACCCTTGACGCATTCAGGCGTTTCATCTTCCTTGACGCCCCGCAACTGCGCGTCCATCATGAGAGTAGACCACTACCTGAAAGTCACAATTAGATATCCGACCCTGAATCTCGCGGCAGTAACCGCAGCGCGAATACCCCCTACCTTATGTCAGCGGACAAGAAGCTTCGCATCATACCCCTTGGCGGTTTGGGCGAAATTGCCAAAAACTGTATGGTGCTCGAATACGGCGACGACATCGTCCTCATCGACGCCGGTGTGATGTTTCCCGAAGACGAGATGCTGGGCATCGACCTGGTAATTCCCGATATCTCGTATCTGGAAGACAAGCGGGATCGGCTTCGGGGCATCATCATCACCCACGGGCACGAGGACCACACCGGTTCCTTGCCCTATTTCCTGCGCACGATCAATGCGCCTATCTATGGCACGCGGCTCACTCTGGGCCTGCTGGAGGTCAAGCTCAAAGAGCACGGCCTCGAGGAACAGGTGCGGCTGCGGGAGATCGCTCCCGGCGATCAGATTACGCTTGGGCCGTTCCGCTTCGAGTTCTTTCACATGTGCCACAGCATTCCCGACGGCGTGGGCATGGCGATCTACACGCCGGTCGGCCTGGTGGTGCACTCCGGCGATTTCAAGTTCGATTACACGCCGGTGGATGGCGAACTCTCCGACATCTGGCGGCTGGCGAAGTACGCGCAGGAAGGCGTGCGGCTGCTGCTTTCCGATAGCACCCGCGCCGACCGGCCCGGCTACACGCCGTCCGAGCGCGTAATCTACGACTGCTTTGCGGAGGTTTTCTCGGAAGCGCGCGGCCGCATTATCGTGACCACGTTCGCTTCCCTGATTTCCCGCGTCCAGCAGGTGGTGGATACTGCCCACGAATTCGAACGCAGCATCTGCGTGACCGGTCGCAACATGGTGCAGAACGTGAACATGGCGATGCAGTTGGGGTATTTGGACATGCCGGCAAACATGCTCGTGCGTCCCGACCGCCTGCATGAATTCAATAAGGAAGAGGTCGTCATCATCACGACGGGCAGTCAAGGCGAACCGACCTCCGCCTTGGGCCGCATCGCAAACCGCGACCACCGCCAAATCAACGTAGAGACCGACGACACGGTCATCATCTCCGCCAGTCCGATACCGGGCAACGAGGCGCTGGTGGCGAAGACTATCGACAAGCTCTTTCGCCAGGGCGCTGACGTGCTCTACGACAGAGTCGCCAACGTCCACGTCTCCGGGCATGGCGCGCAGGAAGAGCTCAAGACCCTTATAAGCATCTTGCGTCCGGAAGCGTTCATTCCCATTCACGGCGGCTACCAGCACCTCATGCACCACGCGCGCCTGGCCGGCGAGCTGGGCGTCGCTACCGAGAACATCATCGTCGCGGAAGACGGCGACATCATCGAGTTGACCGCGGACGAGATTGGCAAAGCAGACCGGGTGCAGGCCGGCTACGTGTTCGTGGACGGCCTCGGCGTGGGCGACGTCAGCCAGAGCGTCCTGCGCGACCGCCAGCACCTCTCCCAGGATGGTATTTTCATCGTGGTCGTAACCATAGACCGTGAGACCGGGCACGTGCTCTCCGGTCCCGATATCATCTCGCGCGGGTTCATGCAAGAGGGGCTGGAGATGCTGATTGAAAAAGCCCGGCAACGCCTGTATAATAGGTTGGAAGCCGATCTCGGCCCCCGCGCCGAAATCCGACAAGTGCAAGATCGTATACGCGACGTGGTGTCGACGTTCCTATACGCCGAGACCCGCCGCAGACCGATGATCCTCCCCGTTGTAACCGAAGTCTAACGCTTGCTCTCCCTGGTCAGCATGGGTTCATACCCATGGTGACTCACGTCCAGTGTCTCGCACAGTACCCGCTCTCTGACTTTAGCCATGAGGAGTCTACCTATGGCAACCCGTCGCAGCACAGCCCAGCAAAAGTCGGCGCCCGGCGAGTCGCGACTGCCTCTGCCCTCGCTGCGCCTCCCGTCGCCGCTCCGGCGCGAGGTGTTCGGCGTCCTGAGCATCGTCATCGGCTTGCTCTCGGGCATCGCCCTCGTTTCACCCAATGGCACCGTGAGCGGCTTGTGGCAAAGCGTCCTCGTCGATCTATTCGGCTGGATGGCGCCCTTGCCCGCGCTCGCGTTCGTTGTGCTCGGCATACAACTCATCCGCGACGGCATTACCCAAGAGCGGTATGTGCGCTGGGAAACGCTCACCGCGTTGGCGGTGCTCGTGCTGGCCGCCGCGGCCTTTGGTCAAGCGGTAGCGGGTCCGCCGGAAATGGCAGAAAAATACCCGGTCGGCGGCGCCATCGGCCTGCAAATCCTAAAGCCGCTTACCACCGCGCTGGGCTTTGTGGGAGCAGTGGTCGTCCTCTTTGCCCTGCTGCTTATTACGACGATCATTACGTTCTCCATCTCGTTGGGACGCATTCGCGCCGCCCTGAAGGGAATCTGGCAGATGGTGCGGTTGGTGGGTAAAGGTCTGGGCGTGCTTTTCGCTGCAGCCGCCGGCGCTTACCGGTCCATGAGAGAGCGCTCAGCGGCGCCGGGGGAACCTGAGGCGCCTCAGCCGCGCACGCTTGCGGTACGTGTGGCCTCTAACGTGAAGCCTGCCAGCGAAACCGCTGTCTCCGCTTTGCCACACGCTGACGCAACCGCCGCTGTGGCAGAAGCGGTCGAAGCCGCGGACACACTGGAAAAAGCTGAACTCGCGGGCATGGACTTGGACGCTGAGCTGGACGCTGCTGCTGAAAAAGCTCCGCCCCGCTGGCAATTGCCGCCGCCGGAACTACTCACACCAGCCCAAGCCACGCATGATGCGGAGGAGGCGACCCAGGAGATTGAGCAGCGCGCGCTCATTATCGAGGAGGCGTTACGGAGCTTCAAAGTCGTGGCAGAGGTGGCGGAAGCCATTCGCGGCCCGGCAGTGACGCAATACCGCCTGACATTGGGACAGGGGATCAAGGTGAGCCGCGTCGTGAATCTTGCAAACGACTTGGCGTTGGCTCTCGCCGCGACGAGTGTGCGTATCGAAGCGCCGGTGCCCGGTTTCCCGTTCGTCGGCATCGAGATTCCCAACCAAAACACCACCATCGTCACCATGCGGGAATTCATGACCGATCCCGCCTTTGCGGAACACAAGGGCGAGCTGCCGCTGGCTTTGGGGCGCGACGTCGCCAACGACGTCCGTGTGACGGATCTCTCCACTATGCCGCACCTGCTGATTGCCGGTTCCACGGGCTCAGGCAAGTCGGCGTGTGTGAACGCCATCATCTGCTCGCTGCTCATGCAGCACACGCCGGAGACGCTGCGCTTCCTGGTCGTCGATCCCAAGATGGTGGAGATGATCGGCTACAGCGATATTCCCCACCTGCTCCGCCCCGTGATTACCGACCTGGACGAGGTGGTGCCGACGCTCATGTGGGCCGCCGACGAGATGACCCGGCGCTACAAAGTATTGGCGCAGGAGGGCTGCCGCAATATTCAGACGTACAACACCGCCAAGCAAGAGGCGGGCGCAGAGCCCATGCACTATCTCGTCATACTGATCGATGAGCTTGCCGACCTGATGATGACGGCGGCCGGCGACGTGGAGAAATACCTCTGCCGCCTGGCCCAGATGGCGCGCGCGGTGGGCATCCACCTGGTGGTCTCGACCCAGCGCCCGTCGGTGGACGTACTCACGGGTCTCATCAAAGCCAACTTCCCCTGCCGCATCGCCTTTGCGGTGAGTTCGCAGGCCGATTCGCGCACTATTCTCGACGGCGCGGGCGCGGAAAAACTCATCGGCCAGGGCGATATGCTCTTTGCGCCGAAAGAGGCCACCCGCCTCACCCGTATTCAGGGCACCTACCTCGCCGACGATGAGATTGCCCGCATCGTGGCCTTCTGGCGCGAACAGGGAGCGCCGGAGTACATTCCGGAAAAGTCTTTCGAGGAAGCCGTGGCCAACCACCAGGAGAACAAAGACGACGACCTGGTGCGGCAGGCCATCCGCTTGGTCTCTCAATACGACAACGCCTCGGCCTCATTCCTCCAGCGCCAGCTCGGCATCGGCGCCACCAAGGCGAACCGCATCCTGGACACCCTGGAAGAACGCGGCGTGGTGACCGCGCCGGAAGGACTGGGCCGCGTGCGCCACGTGCTCGTCACCGCCGGCGACCTGCTGGAAGAGGACGGCGACGACCCGCCCTTCGACCTGGACGACGAAGAGACCGCCGACGAGAAGGACGAGGAGTTCTCCCGCTTTTCAGTGTAGGCGGAGTTTCCGCGGGCATTGCGCAGGCACGTATGAATTAGGTAGCATTTAATGAGTTGGCCTTTCCTTGTTAAGGGGTGTGTGGTAGTGCGTCGCTGACCGGAAATCGAAGCGGTGTATGGCGGCGGAACCCATGAATGAGGAACCGATGAGTTATTCGCGCATTGCGGTGACAGGCATTGGAGCCGTGACCCCGTTGGGGGCGAGCGTCGCGGAGTCGTGGGACAACCTCTGCGCGGGCGTTTCCGGCGCCGGTTACACTGAAACCTACGATGCCACGGACTTTCCGGTAAAGATCTCTTGCGAGGTCGATGGCTTTGATCCGAACGTGGTTTTCAAAGGCCTGCCCCGTCGCATCTATAACGACGCACGCCGCCAGGACCGGACGCACCAGTATGCGTTAGCCGCTTCCCTGGAAGCAATCGCGGACTCCGGCTTGCCGCTGCCCTTGCCTGAGGAACTGCAATTCCGCTGCGGCGTCGTCTCCGGTAATTGCTTGGGGGGCGCTCGCTCGGTGGAGCAGGCTTCCCAGCGAACCGGCCGCGGCGAGTTTTCGTCCTTTCTGCCCAGCGAGGTGCTGCGCATCATGCCAAACGCCGCTACCGCGCTCATCGCGGCGACATTTCGCGCCCGCGGCCCCAACTTCACGCCTTCGGTCGCCTGTGCCACCGGTACAGTCGCCATCGGCGAGGCCATGTGGATGTTGCATACCGAACGCGCAGATATACTGGTGGCCTGCGGTTCCGACGGTGTGGTTGTGCCCACAATTACGGCGATTTTTTCGGCACGCGGCGGGCCCGTGAGCCGCCGCAACGATGACCCGCAGCACGCCAGCCGCCCGGCCGACGTGGACCGCGACGGGTTCGTGATCGGCGAAGGGGGCGCCGCCATGATTCTGGAACGGGAAGCCGATGCCAAAGCGCGCGGCGCGCACATCCTGGCGTACCTCGTGGGCTACGGCTGCACGAACGGCACCGGCGGACGCACCGAACCGGACGGCGACGCCCAGGTGCAGACCATGAAGATTGCGCTGGAGATGGCAGACCTGGCGGCTACAGACATCGACGCCATCAACCCGCACATGACCTCAACCGTCGTCGGCGATCGTGTGGAAGCGGCCGCCCTGCGCGAGAAGTTCGGCGACAAACCCTATGTCTCCGCAACGAAGTCCAGCACCGGTCACATGCTCGCTGCCGCAGGCTCTTTCGAGGCAGTTTCCTGCGTCAAGATGCTGCAGACACAGAAGGTCCCTGGGACCATCAATACCGAGGCCATCGACCCCGACTGCGCCGGCATCAACTACGTGCTCGGCGAAACCCTCGCAGCGCCCCTGCAGTACGTGCTCTCCAACTCCTTCGGCTTCGGCGACCACAACGCTTCGCTCGTCTTCCAACGCGCGGACTAAGCGGCTTGCAGGGATTAGATGTCATTCCGAGCGCAGCGAGGAATCTAAACTGTCACTTGTCTCAACTAGTGCCGCTTCGCTCACGAAAATGACCAAACACGCAACGCGACTTCATCTCACCGGTCTCTCTGGTCAAGTGCCAACGCTGCCGACGGTGCCTGGCGTCTCTGCTGGCAGGCGAGATACGGCTTTCCTCCAACCCATCCCCGCTCCATTCGACGACAGTCCCTGCCAAGCGCTATGAAGGTCATCCAAGTCGCTCCGGTATTCTTTGGCGCTGACGGCGTGGTGGGCGGCGGTGAGCGCTACCCGCTGGAGCTGGCCAAAGCGCTGGCGACATTGGCGCCGACTACATTTGTCTCATTTGCGAAACAGCCCCGGCGCTTTCGCGACGGCGAGCTCGACGTGCGGCTCTATCGTCCCTGGCGCTACGTGCGGGGTAAGCGGACCAATCCCTTCAGCCTCGCGTGGCTGCCGCAAGTCATGGGCGCTAACGTGGTGCACGTGCACCAGTACCGTACCGCCGCTGCGAATCTCGGCATCGGCGCGGGGCAACTGCTCGGCAAGCGCGTCTTTGTCACCGACGAGGGCGGCGGCGGCCATCATTGGGGCAACCGCCTGCGCCTGGGCAGTCGGGTAGACGCGCACCTGGCGATTTCGGCATTCGCCGCCACGACTCTGCCGGAGGTTGGCAAAGAAAAACATGTCATCTACGGCGGTGTGGACACACGCCGCTACCTGCCTGCCGGTGCCACTGTGCCGAACCGGGTCGTGTCCGTAGGCCGCATCTTGCCGCATAAAGGGTTCGACGTACTCTTGCAGGCCGCGCGCCCGCATTGGGACATACACGTCGTCGGCACCGTGTACCACAACGCGTACTTCACCTACCTCCAACAGCTTGCGGTCCAGCGAGAACTTGCGGTAACGTTCCACACCAGCGCCGGCGACGCGGACGTGATCGGCCTCTACCAAAGCACGGCAGTGGTGGCAACGCCTTCGGTACTGAGAGACATGTACGGCAAGGACCAGCCCTACACCGAACTACTAGGCCTCACCACTTTGGAAGCGATGGCCTGCGGCGTGCCCGTGGTCGTCTCCAAGGTGGGCGGCCTCGCTGAGATCGTCACCCCAGGGGAGACCGGCCACAGCGTGCCTCCCAGCGACCCGGCAGCCTTGCGGGAGGCAATTGACCGGCTACTCACCGACGCGGTGGAGCGCAACCGGCTCGGCGCGAACGCCCGCGCCGACGTGGAGAAGCGCTTCACCTGGCACAAAGTTGCACAACACTGTCTGGAGATATACCAAAGGGGAAAGAGTCGAGAGCGCGGCACCCCCTCTCCCCGTGGGAGAGAGTTGGGGTGAGGGCAACATCCTTGAGCAAATTGACTTCGCAGCTCTGATAGGGTCTTGTTAATTCCTTTCAAGGTAGCGGGCATTGGGAGCCATACACAGAGCGAAGCCATCTCTCTTAGAATTTGAGGGGGTAAGGGCACGACATGTCGTGCCCCTACGGATCAATTCTTGCTTGCAAAGGGACGGGTCACAATGAAATTCAGTTTTCACTAGCCGACCCAGATTCGCCGTTCTCGCCAACTTGCGCCGAGCTATTCTTTAGCAGACAAGTCACGCCCACTAACCAAAGGGAATTACATGAGCGCACCACCAAACACACCTTACGATCTCGTCATTCATGCCGGACGCGTCCTGTGTGCCGCAACAGGGCTGGACGGACCCGGCGCCGTGGCGGTGCGCGGCGACCGCATTGCGGCGGTGCTGGCTGCCGCGGAAAGCGCCGCGCTTCCTCCAGAATCAGCCCGACAGACCCTCTCTTTTCCCGATAGCATTCTGCTCCCCGGCCTGGTGGACGCGCACGCCCATCCGGCGCTTTCTGGCTCCAAATACGGCATCGATCCCGACACGCACATCCTGCCGTTCGGGTCCACCACGCTACTCTCCCAGGGCGACGCGGGAGCGAACAACTGGGCCCGCTACAAGGCAGCGACTATTGCGGGCAGCCGCACCCGGATTTTAATGGCCCTGAATCTATCCGCCTCCGGCGAGTCAAACGAGGAAGGCTGCTTTGCCAATCTCGCCGACGCCGACGTTGACGCCTGCGCGGCGACCGTGATGCAAGACCCGGAATTCATCTGGGGCATTGCATTGAACGTAGGGCCGACAAACTGCCGCGACAACGACCCCCGTGAGGTTATGGCCCGCGGCCTGGCCGCAGCCCAGCGCACCGGCAAGCCATTGCTCGTCGGCCAGCGCCGCCACGACGATTGGTCGCTGGCGGAGCAGCTCGACCTGCTGCGTCCCGGTGACGTGGTGACATACTGCTTTCACGCGCGGGGTGGGAGCCCCGTGGCTGACGGCCGTGTCCTGGACTGCGTGTGGGAGGCTCGCGAGCGCGGGATTCTCTTTGATGTCGGCCACGGCATGGATTCGTTCAACTTCGAGGTCGCTATGGTCGCGATTGCCGAAGGCTTCCTGCCGGATACGATTTCCGGCGACGTTTACGCGCGTCACGCGGGAGCGACGCCGCGCCACCACCTGCCGCTGGTGATGTCCAAGCTCCGCGCCGCCGGCATGCGAGAGGCCGACATCTGGCCCCGCGTGACCTCCCGTCCTGCTGCGCTGCTCGGTATGGCAAACGAGATCGGCGCCTTGAGGCCCGGCGCCTGCGCCGACCTGGCCGTGCTCCGCTGGCGCGACGAGCCGCAGACCCACCGTGACGCCGCCGGCAACGAACGCACCGGCGGCGTGTGGGAACCCGTGCTCACCGTCCGCGGCGGCAAGACCGTCGGCAACACGTAACGACGCCACTTCAATCCAAGCAATCGCAGGCATCGACCGCGAAAGGCTGCCCGTGGGTTTTCGCAACACGTCTGACTACACCCCGGTGGCGCCTCACTACGATGCGACGCGCACCATTCCTGACAGTATCCTGCAGACATGCTACCAACGCATATTTGCACAGGCAGGCTTTCTCAAGAAGGGACGCTTTCTCGATGCCGGCTGCGGCACCGCGCAGGTGTCCCTGCCCTTGATTAAGGGCGGCCATAGCGTAGTTGGGGTAGACGTGTCACCGGCTATGCTTGAGATCGCACGGCAGAAACTGACACCGGGTGATACCGCGGAGTTCAGAGTGGGCGACGTTCGGTCGCTTGAAGACCCTGACAATTCCTACGACGGGGTCGTGATTTCGAAGCTCTTTCAACATGTTGGTGACTGGCAAGCAGCCGTTGACGAATTGATGCGGGTAACCAAGGACAGCGGACTGTTCATGCACATCAATGAGAAAGGCGCTTTCAAGCATGCGGTGAGAAGGCAGTTTTCCGCCAGTTGTCAGGAGCGGGGCTACACCGACCTTTACGTGGGCATCAAAGACCGCAGTCAGCTCGGCGCATACCTGATTGCGCAAGGGGCGGCGCCGCTTAAGATCGACACACAGGACCTCGCTTGGGAGAAGACCATAACGTACGGGACCGCGCTTGAACACCTGCGGCTAAAGCTCCATTCGGAGTACTGGGCGCTGCCTGACGAGGTGTACGATCGAATCCTTCAAGAGGTACGGGCATGGGTGCTGAAGCAGCCAGACGGAGAGGATTCCATTGAGACGATGCGCCCCTATCTCGTCGCTGAGGTTTTCACTATCAAAAAGCAGCAGTCTACCAGCAGTGGCAACCCTGTCTAACGCAGCCGACGTTCACTGGATTCCGGCTTCCGCCGGAATGACGCATCAAGTAACCCATTGCTAGTAAGGTCCAGACGGGCGTTACACCCCGGCTTGTACCCAGGCGCAGAGGCGGCGGTCGAGGAACTCTATGAAGGCATAGAGCGTTAGTCCCATTACGGCCATGGCAACGATGCCGGCGTACATGGCGGCATAGTCCACCCGTCCCCACGACTGCACGATGATGAAGTAACCCAGGCCGTTGTGCGTGGCAAAGGTTTCCGTGAAGAAGAGCACCGCAATCGCCGTGCCGCTGGTGATGCGCAGCGCGCTCAGAATAGAGGGCAGCACGGCGGGGAAGTAGACATGCCGCAGCAGGTGGCGGCGGCGCGCCCCCAACGAACGCACGGACAGGATCAACTCCGGCCGCACGGCATAAGCGGCGTCCCGCGTGAGCACGAGTATTTGAAAATAGAGGATGAGACTGATGATGAAGATCTTCGAGGCTTCACCCACCCCCAGAAAGAGCATGATGATGGGCAGCAGCACAATCTTGGGCACCGGGTAGATGAGGTAGATGAGCGGACTGAAGATGCGGTCGATCATTGGCGCTTGGCCCACGGCCATGCCCGCGGGCGCCGCGAGAATCACCGCAATGATGATACTCAACACCACCCGGTAGGCGCTGTAGAGCACGTGTTCCCACAGGCCGCCGGACCACTCCCGCGCGAAAGCCTGCGCCACCACCCACGGCACCGGCAGGATCGGCTCTCCGACCAGCAGCGCCGCTACCGCCCATACCCCAACCAGCGCCACCACAGCGGCAACAAGAAACGGCAGCGTGATGCGGGCACGCGGAGCGAGCATGGCAGCAACCTTCTATCCAGTCCTATTTTAACGGTGCTAAAGCGCTGTCCTTATGCGACTTCTGCTCATCCAGAGTCCTTCTGCTCAGCACTTTCGAGGTCAGCTAGCACCTGCAACAGATGAGGCTTCACGGTTGGCAGATCCACCGTTGCCACCTGCCAGACGCGTTCCACGATCACGCCAGGGTACTGATGAATCAACACGTCACGCAACCCGGAAATTCTACGCCATGGGATGTCAGGGTGCCGCGATCGCACGGCTTGTGGCACATGCTTTGCGGCCTCCCCAATCACCTCCAATCGGCGGAACACTGCGTCCTGCAGCAGAGTGTTTGTCGCGAATTCGTCTGCGGTCACGCCTGCACAATACCCCTCTATTTTCTCAATGCACTCCGACATGTCCTGCACGTAGAGTGCGAAGCTCCGTTCTCCTCTCATAGGATCGGAACCTCTTCACGGAGTATCCGGTCGCGTAGACGCGGCTTTATGGCAGCATATTCCACAAGGTCAACGGACCGCCCCAGCACGTCCTCCAGTTCAAGCTTGATCCCAATGAAATCGAGCAAGCTTGCCTGCCTGTCTAGCTCAATGAGAATATCAACGTCGCTCTCTGGCGTAGCTTCGCCTCGCGCATACGACCCAAACATGCCCGCACTCTTTATGCCATTCCGCCGTAAAACGGGCAGTATTTTCTCCCGCATCTCTACTACAGCGGCTGTCTGTCCATCACGGTGTTTTGTTTCCACCGGTTGCCCTGTCTTTGTGATCTGGCGCGCCGCCATCCTCAGAAGCATCTGCCGTGGGAGAGCTTGCTTTTTCCCGCATCTCCCGTCGTACTTCCGCGATTGCGCGCGCGACTTCACGCTCGATCTCCTCGCAGGGCACGTCCGCAAACGGCTCTCGCATCTGCGCAAGCACCCTGAACCGCCCTTGCCGTTCCTCTTCAATGCTGCCTAAGTCATCCATACGTCTTCCTATCCCTGTGAGTGCCTATCACGCGAATGAATTGAAAATCCCACTTAGTGAGAATCGTGAGGCAGCAGCAACAATTCGGTATTTCCCTCTGCTGGATATCCATACGGTCAAGCTAAGTTTCGTTCGGCATTTCCAAGTAGGGTTGCCCTTTGTCGCTCGTGCTCCTCGCTGGCCGTGTAAGCCATTTGCTCTCCCAATCTGTTCTTTTGTCGCTTGAGGCTTTCTTTCAATGACGATGCTATTCTGTCTATCAGTTGCTCGGCAAAGCCTAACAGGTCGATTGACTGTCTTACCTCATCGCAGTCCACGTACTCAATTCGCCCGAATCTTGAGCGGTAAATCGCAAGCCGATCTATCGGCCACGGATCTCCTACCATCGCTGCAAAGACATAGTAGCCTACCAACTGGGCAGCGTCGGCCCACATATATCCCCACTTCACTGTCGTCTTTATATCGACAAGTGTAGTGCCCACCACCAGGTCTGCATCGGCGCCACCCACCATCATAGAGGCTTCTCCAAAAGTTGGATTGTAGCTAACCACCTCACTGCTGCCAAAGAAACCTCTATGTTCTTCCAGCAAACCCCAAAGAGCCTTCATGTCTTCCACTACATCGTTTGGCGGCTCTTCCAGCGTGCCGACAGGATCCATTCGCGGCCTATTGTGCAACTCGCTCAGAACGCCACCTGCACGATAGATGTCCTCGAGTTTCGCCAAGAACCACACGTCAGCGATCATTTTGTGTGAGAGCACCGGGCCACCCAAGATGAATTGAACCCATCGGTCATATACGTGCCCATAGTGCTCGCAGAGCCTTTGCCGTAACGCAATCTCGTCATCAGTGAAATCAAACGAATAGCTGTAGAACGATTCTATTTCGTCTACATCCAGTCTCCCCAATTCATCAATTAGCCCTTCAGTGTTACCGTGAACCATCGGGGTACCCCTCATTCCGAACGAAGTCGTCAGCACTATCTCCAGTCCATGGGTCGAGACCCACGGTACTGTGCGTTCCCAAGATTCCCCAGCCCAGCGCGCCACTTGCGCTCGGAGCAAGTAGTCGAACGCCATGCCAATCAAAGCCGACTCCGGCAACTGAAATCGCCCTGGCGTCCTTGGCTCTGCCTTGGCAAATGGAGGGTCTTGGGTCAGACTACGGAACATCGTCTTAGGGGGAGCAATTGCTTTGAATAGCTCCCGATGTTCCTTGCTATCGATCATTGACGTGAGCGACACTTGATAGCCTCGCAAGTGGGGGTGTGCGATTCCCTAGTCTTTTTGAGCAGCAGATGGTCTCCCTAAAGGCTAGTCCTGATTCTGCCCCGCGAACTCTCGCGCCAATTTGACGGCGCTCTCCCTATCGTCCTGCGCCAACTCACCGTCTATCACAAGCTCAAGGAGGTAGTCCTTTATCGGCTTGATCCAAGGCCCCGGACCGCGGTCGAACATGATCATGAGGTCGTTGCCGTCGAGCGGGCTCTTCAACTGCGCCACGTCTTCTTGGGCCTGGAGTTCACGGCAGCGGGCCTCCAGATGGTTCACGCGGGCCACGCCGGCCTCCACGCGGGAGCGGCGGTAGCTGGTGATGTCGGCGCGGGAGAGGGCGAACAGGTCGTCCGTGATTCCCTCGGTCTCGCGCAAGAAGCGGCGCACCGCGCCGTCGGTCCAGTCCGGTGTGTAGAGATTCGGGCGCAGATGTTCCGCAACCAGGCGTTGAATGCGCTCGCTGCTGTCCCGGTCGCAGCGCAAACGCCGTAGGATGCGCCGCGCCATGCGCGCGCCCACCGTCTCGTGCCGGAAGAAGTGCACCTTGCCGTCCTGCACCGTCTTCGTTTTCGGTTTGCCGATGTCGTGCAGCAGCGCCGCCCAGCGCAGCAGCGAGGTAGCCGGCACGTTTTCCACTACCTTGAGCGTGTGGCCGAACACGTCCTTGTGGCGCCGGTCGTCTTGGCTCGTGCCCCGCAACGGCAGCAACTCAGGGATGACGACCTCCGCCAGCCCCGTGTCGCAAAGTGTTTCCAAACTGCCCGCAGGGCGCTCCCCAACCAGTAAACGCGTCATCTCCACGGCGATGCGTTCCGTACTTACGTGCTCCAGTGCGCGCGCCTGTTCCCGCATAGCCGCGAGCGTCGCGGCATCGATGTGAAAGCCGAGTTCCGCCGCAAAGCGCAGGGCGCGCAACATGCGCAGCGGGTCTTCGCGAAACCGTGCCGCGGGATTGCCCACCGCGCGGATGAGGCCCCGCTGCAGGTCTTGCAAGCCGTGAAAGGGATCGAGCATGCCGCCGGTGGTCGGCTCTTGCGCGATCGCGTTGATGGTAAAGTCGCGCCGCGACAAGTCATCTTCCAGGTTCGTGCCAAAGGTCACGGCGGGCTTGCGGTTGGCAAAGGCATATTCTTCGCTGCGATACGTTGTGATTTCCACCACCCACTCGCCGAACGTTGCGCCAATCGTGCCGAATTTCTCGCCCACGTCGTAGCGCGAATCCGGTTGCGCCCGCGCAAGCAGCCGCTTGATAACCGGCGGGTGCGCATCCGTGGCAAAGTCCAGATCGTGAGTTGGGCGGTGTAACAGCCCATCGCGCACCGAGCCGCCGACAAGATACAATTCGTACCCTGCCTCCCCAAACTGCGCCGCCAAGGTGCGCAGTATCGGCGCATCTACCAGGTTTGCCACCACGCTTGTGCCGTGTACAGACACTTCGACTCGCTCGCCTTTCTACGAATTGCTTTTGTTCGCACCATGCGGCGCAAGGCCCTCAGCCGCGCCAAACGAGGGTCCCGGAAACTCATTTATCGCCGAAGTGGCGCCTCCGGGGAAAAGACGCTGCGACCCCATTGCGACCCTTCTCATTACTCCTCGCTGCCAACCGCCGCAGGCACAGCGCAATCTCATAATAGCACGGCGTCCGGTCTTTCCGGCTGCAGGGGAGACCTCCCACTTGTCGTGCCACAAGCTTGCCGCTCCCCCGTTGGGAGACCTTTGCGTAACTTCAGCCAGCGGCGCAAGTATTACTCCCTCTCCCGGCGGGAGAGGGCCGGGGTGAGGGGATTACTGCTTGTACTGTCCTTATCTACCTCTAAGACCTATACGAAAGTGTGCAATATCGGTGAAAACGGCCCAGATTGCGGGGATTCCCCCTCACCCTAACCCTCTCCCGGCGGGAGAGGGGACTTTCTCACTCCGGCAAGGGTTATGCAAAGGTCTCCGTGGGCTGTGGCGGAACACACGCTCCGCTCTTCCTCTTCCGAGTATCGCTCTAGAGCGCCTTTCGCGGCCCGTTCGCCCGCCACACGTCCCGCTCAGGTTGCACCTACCGCGTCGGTCGGTACAATGAGGGTTGTAACGATGGCGGCGCGCCGGGGCGGCATGCATGACCCAGAGTAAACTGGCCGGTAGTATGATGAGGCATGCACTGACCGCACGTCGGCCGGTTCTGTCGTGCTCGCTCGTGCTGTTTACCCTTGCAATACTGACGTTTCGCTGCCAACAAGCGCTAAAGGTTTGATCGATGCCGCGTGATTTGCCTGTAGGAAACGGGCGTTTGCTTGTCTGCTACGATAGCAACTACCGTATCCGGGACATCTACTACCCTCACGTCGGCCAAGAGGACCATACCGGCGGACAGCCCTTTCAATTCGGCGTGTGGGTGGACGGGCAATTCGCGTGGATCCATGACCCTTCCTGGCGCAAGTCGCTCCGCTATAAGGAAGACACGCTTGTCACTCACGTGACCGCGCAAAACGACCGCCTGCGCTTGCAACTCACGCTAAATGACGCAGTCGATTACAGCCGGGATGTCTTCCTGCGCCGCATTACCGTGGAAAACCAGGCGGACACGGAACGCGAAATCCGTCTCTTCTTCCACCACAACTTCTCTCTCCGCGGCACGAGCATCGGGGATACCGCGTATTACGACCCCCGCCACCGCGCCCTCATTCACTACAAAGGCAAGACTTTCTTCTGGATGAACGTGATGAGCGGCCCTGAGATTGGGCTGGACTCATATGCCACCGGTACGAAGAACGTCGGCGGACTTGAAGGCACCTGGCGCGATGCCGAGGACGGTAATCTGGAGGGTAATCCGATTGCGCAGGGGTCTGTTGACAGCACCGGGTCTGTGAACGTCACGGTTGCAGGTCAAGAAACCGCTACCGTGTACTACTGGATGGCCGTCGGTTCCGATGCCATGGAGGTGGAAGAGATCGAACGGCACATGCGCCAAGTCGGCCCCGCGGCGGTGCTCTACCGCACACAAGAGTACTGGCGGCATTGGGTACGTAAGGAAGGATTCTCCCTCGCCGACCTGCCGCCTGAAATTGGCGCGCTCTTCAATCGCAGTCTGCTGACCATCCAGACCCAAACCGACCATGAGGGCGCAATTCTCGCCGCGAATGACAACGATATCGCGCAGTTCGGCCGTGACACGTATTCCTACATGTGGCCCCGCGACGGCGCCCTTGTCGCCTATGCGCTGAGCCGCGCCGGCTATGGCGAGATTTCGCGGCGCTTCTTCAACTTCTGCCTGCGCACCATAACCCCCCAGGGCTACATGATGCATAAGTACAACCCCGACGGTTCCGTAGGCTCCTCGTGGCATCCCTGGGCCGCGCCGGACGGTTCCCGCCAGCACCCGATTCAAGAGGACGAGACGGCGCTTGTCCTCTGGGCATTGTGGCAGCACTTTGAAAAGTACTGGGATATCGAGTTCATCAAGCCGTTCTATGCCTCGTTCATCAAGCCTGCCGCGCAGTTCATGAGTCTCTACCGCGACCTCACCACCGGCTTGCCGGTGCCGTCCTATGACCTCTGGGAAGAGCGCCACGGCGTGCACGCGCATACGGTTGCCACCGTCTATGCCGGCCTCCAGGCGGCGGCGAATTTTACGGAAGCCTTTGGCGAGAATACCTACACAGAGAGTTATCGGCGTACCGCCGCGGACCTCAAAGAAGCCGCTTTTCGGCATATGATCAACCCGGACACCGGCCTGTTTTCCCGCATGGTTACGCCCCTACCCGATGGTACAGTGCGGCACGATCAAACGATTGACAGCGCCACTTACGCCCTCTGGTACTTCGGCATGCTCGCGCCCGACGACCCGCTCGTGATAAGGATGATGGAGACAGTGCGCGACCGCCTGTGGGTGAAGACAGACGTTGGCGGGCTCGCGCGCTACGAGAACGACTACTACCACCAGATTACCAACAACATTGCCGTTGTACCCGGCAACCCCTGGTTCATCTGTACCCTGTGGCTTGCGGAGTGGTATATTGCCAAGGCCACGTCATTTGAAGACTTGGTACCGGCCAAGGAAATCCTGCTCTGGGTCGAACAACGCCGCCTTGAGAGCGGCTGTCTTGCCGAGCAGGTGCACCCCTTCACCAACGCGCCGCTCAGCGTGTCGCCGCTGACCTGGAGCCATGCTACAGTGGTTATGACAGTCAATGCTTATGTGGACAAGTATGCGCAACTCCAGGCAGCAATAGAGTCGCAAGTCCCCACTTTGGATCCAGCTCGTCCGTAGCGGCGGCCAACGGTACCGTCACTGCACCTCAACATAATTTCTCTTGCACCCTCCCTCTAGACCTGTGAGTTGGCCGAGAGCGATTTATGTGGATAACTAGCACTAATACGGTGGATAAATTGCCCGAAATGGGGATATCCTAGGTCTGGAGCGGAATCTGGCTGCTTGGGTTAACTTGACCGTTTGCGCATCTTTAACCCACAAGGCGCCTGTTTCCTGGGGAGAGAATCGGTGCTCGCTGGGGCAAACTTTGGGGAAAGAAAGCTGCCTTTTCCCCACTACAACGGCTTTACCTTCCTAATGCCAACTTTCATCTTCCCTGCAGCCCCCGGATCGTTTGTTCTCAACCGACTTATCCTATCTTCAAGCCCGCGCTACGACGGTCTCCAGAGCGCTTTTCCCCGTTATCTACAGCACTGATGAAGGTGATTAAGAAACTCTTATAATTGCCAATTCCCTCTAATCATCCCGCCTACACCTCACCCTTGGTTTCGGCCCTGCCTAAAGCGTAGGCACAAGCAAGGAATGGCCGCCCTTCTCGCAATCCGTAAAGGTCTGGCGGCAAAAGGACCGCAAAGGGCGACCTACACTGCTGAGCGAGTGCAACCACAGGAGAGCGCTTGGCCCGCTCTAGAGCAGGCTAGCGTAGACTGATGGCACAGGTAGCGCCCCTGGCATACCACGATTATGGCAGGCGGGTAAAAGTGACCCATTGTTTAGAGAACTGCGCCGTAAACAGCCTCTTGATCGATCCATCTGCGTGGGAGCCGCTCGATTATACTAAGTAAGCGGAGACCAAGGTTCTCACTGAGCACACTTGCACGAGAGTTCGTAGACCGATGCGATATTGGGTCACTTGCCGAGGTGTAGCGGCTGCCGCATGCGATGTGAGGTTAGGAGGTTCTAAATGCCAGCTTCGATCCGTACGACTGAGAGTGAGGATGGCTGTGGGGTGGCCGTAGTGGCCGCAGGCGAGGAAGTTGCGCGCCTGAGGATATTGGATCGGCGGATGCGTCTGGGCGCTGGGTGGGTGCGCATCGGCGCGATCGCTGGGGTGAAAACGAAACCGCGCCAGCGCGGCAAAGGTTACGCGCGGGAGCTAATGGAGGCGGCAATCGACTACATGCGCGAGCAAGGCTATCCGCTTTCCATCCTCTTTGGCATCCCGGATTTCTACCATAGATTTGGCTACGCGCCGGTCATGCCCAGCAGCAGCGAGGTGAGGATAAAGACAGCGGTAGGCGAAGCCCTGGCTGGAACACTGGCGGTGCGCGCGGCAAACCCGTCAGATGGGGAAGCGCTGCTTGCAATCTACAACGCAGCGAATGCGGGGCGGACTGGAGTTCTGGAGCGCAAAGAGTCCTCTTTTTCGCCTTGGCTCGATGACGATGACGATTGGTGGGAAGAGGAACGCGAGACAATTGTGGCAGAGGACGGCGACAGGCCGGTGGCGTATGCGCTGGCCGACCCGGAATGGCTGTATGAATCGCAGTGGAACATGCGCCCCCATGAGATTGGCGTGCTGCCGGAGTATATAGTCCCTGGCACAGCGAGCTTGATCCGGGCACTGGCTGCAGAAGCAGCGGCGCGCCGAGACGAGTGGCTCACCATAGAAATGCCGGCAGACTCGCCACTGCTTAGCGTGTTGAGGCCGGTTGGGTTCACCCAGGAAATCGCGTATGCGCAAAATCAGGGCGGCATGGGTCGCATCACGAACCTTGGCGGCCTGGCGATGGCACTCCAAGGCACTTTGGAGAGTCGTATGCGCGGGACGGGATTGGCGGGGCGGGTTGGAGAGGTCGAATTTACGTGTGACACTAAGCGCGCAGTAAGCGAAATCGGCGCCGGCCCGACGCTCGCCATCAACCTGCCGCAGCAGCACCTGCTACAGCTCCTGATGGGCTACCGGAGCATTGCGGAGCTGCGCCTAGAGTTTCCGGCTTGTGTTGACGAACAAGATGTTGACGTGGTCGACACGCTATTCCCGGCGGGCTTCCCATACATGTGGCGCCTGGACCACTTCTAGGTTGCGGATGCGAATTGCTGGAGTTGCTGGAGTAATCTTCGACGTGGACGGGCTCATGGCCGAAAGCGAGCCCCTGCACCGCGCTGCCTGGCGGGAACTCGGCCGGCGGAGCGGCTTTCCCATCTACCCAAATGACGACGAGGAGAGCCTGGGTATGCGCGTGATTGATAATTTGCGGCGGCGCCATGCGCAGGGTCGCTTCACCCAAGACCCGTTGTTCATGCTTGAGCGCTACCATGAAATCCTCATCAGGCTGATCAGGGAACGGTTGGTAGCGAAGCGCGGGCTGAAAGAGGCGCTGGACTTCGTGCGCGGGCAGGGTTGGCGCTGCGGGACGGCCTCGTCGGGCGACAGAGTGTATATCGACGTCGTGCTGGACGTACTTGGGCTGCGCTCCTCCTTCCAAGCGGTGGCGACGGGGGACGAGGTCGCCGAAGGAAAACCTCATCCGGCACTCTATCTCCTCGCGGCTGAGCGACTGGGCGTACCGCCGGAGGACTGCGTGGCGCTGGAAGACAGCCCCCGCGGCGTGGCGTCGGCGAAGGCGGCAGGGATGCGGTGTATTGCGGTGCCTGAGGGCACAAGAGTGATCCCAGAGGCCGACGCAGTGTGTGAATCGCTGCTCGCGGCCAGGGACGTGCTGCAAGAATGGGGCGAAAGGGCGCGGTGAGCGCGAAAGACGCCTGTGGGTTGCAGGATCTGCCACGCAGCGGCCACCGCCCGCCGGGTTCTGCTAGACTGATTCTGGGCCCCTGACAGCGAGGGTTCTTGGAAATTTGTGCCCACAGCTTGGATAAGGATGAAAGAATGGACAGAGACGCGCTGCCGAAAAAGCCTGCCGATCTGCGGGCGCGCATTCGCACCGGTGCATGGGATACGACGACCGAAGGGCTGGCGCCGGGTTTCGTGCAGGCGAATCTGGCGATTGTGCCCAAGGAGCTGGCGTTCGACTTCCTCCTCTTCTGCCAGCGGAACTCTCAGCCGTGTCCGGTGCTGGAGGTGATGGAGCCCGGCGCGTACGAGCCACGCGAGACGGCCCCCGGCGCGGATATTCGCACCGACGTGCCGCGCTACCGTATCTACGAAGAGGGCGTGCTCGTGGACGAAGTTACCGACATCTCGGACCGCTGGCAGGATGACTTTGTGTCGTTCCTGCTGGGATGCAGCTTTAGCTTCGAATCCGCCATGCTCGCGGCCGGTATTCCCCTGCGCCACTTGCAGGTGGGAAACGACGTGCCGGTCTACGTCACGAACCGGGAAACTACGGCTGCCGGCGCCTTCTCAGGCCCGCTGGTTGTCAGCATGCGCCCAATTCACCATACTCAGGTAGTGCGCGCGGTGCAGACAACGTCCCGCTTTCCAGGCGTCCACGGCGCGCCGGTGCACATCGGCGATCCGCGGGAAATCGGCATTACGGACCTCGATGACCCGCAGTGGGGCGCCCGCACCGACGTGTGCGACGGCGAGGTGCCGGTCTTCTGGGCGTGCGGTGTGACGCCGCAGGCAGTCGCGCTGGCGAGTAAACCGCCGCTGATGATCACCCACGCTGCCGGCCACATGTTCCTCACCGACCTGCAGGACGCGCACCTGGCGGTGCTCTAGCCACTGAGGGTCTCGGACAGCATGCCGAGCGCAGCATGGACTGCAGGGGAGGCCGGGAGGCTACCTACGCGCCCACTACCGCATGTTCCTTGACGAAATTCAGAATGCGGCCGGCTCGCTGCGCCCACGTGTAGTCTTGGACATCCCGCTGCGCCTGGGCTGCCAGAGCTGCCGCAACCGCCGGTGCCGCCAGCACGTGTTGGATGCCCCGCGCGAGGCCGGACGGGTCGTCGGGCGGCACCAGCCAGCCGTTCTCGCCGTGGCGCAGCACTTCACGCAAAGAGGGCAGGTCCGAGGCGACGATGGGCCGGCCGGCGGCCATGTATTCGAAGAGCTTGAGCGGCGAGGTGTGCTCGCGCGAGATCGCTGCCTGCGCCGTGTTCGGCAGCACGAGCACGTCTGCCGCCACTTGATAGAGCGGCACCATTTCCGGCGCCACGTGACCGGTTATGCTGACGTTTGTGAGTCCCTGCGCGCGTACCAGCGCCTGCGCCTCCGCGAGCTCGCCGGGTGCGCCGCCCACCAGACACAGCGTGGCCGCGGGCAGCGCTGCCATGGCGGCGATAAGCGTATGCGCCCCTTTCCAGCGGTAGAGCTGGCCGGTGTAGCAGATCAGCGGTCCCTCAGAGGGGAGGTCCAGGCGGGCGCGGGCTGCCGCCGGGCCCGGCAACTGCGCATAGCGCGCAAGGTCTACACCATCCGGCGCGGTGAGCACGCTGTCTGCCGGTAACCCAAGCTCCATGTAGAAGCGGCGAATGCTCTCCGTGATGGTGACGATACCGTCAAGGCGCGGCGCCAGCCGGCGGGCTTGGCGCAGAGACCAGGGAGTTGCCGGCGTGGTGTGCGCCTCGTAGAAGAGCCGCCAACGGCGCTGAGGATCGGCCGCCCGCAGCAGCGAGAGGAAAGTAATGTCTCGTGAATAGCAGACCCCGGCGCGGTGAGCCAAGACTCGCTGCAAGGCCTTCAGGGCAAACGTGCCGGTCTGCAGATAGTGGCTAAGCCGCGGCAGCGGCGTGTCATTAAGCCGGGGGTGGTCTATCGTGACAGTCTTGATCGGGTCCACGCACGGGACCGGTTGCATGGCAAAGGCAGCCGACACGCCGTAGTAGGTAAAGGTGTCGTCAATCTCCCCCCACTGGCCGTACGCCCGCCGCCGCGGGTAGAGCAGGTCAACGTGAACGCTGCGAGCCGCGAACGCCGCGCACATTTGCATCACCTGGTAGGCGCTGGCGCGTTCGCTGGGAATGCGGGTATTGGTGACGTAAAATAGTCTCATGGGCGATGTCTTAACGGATACTTGCTAGGTGACGCGCCCAAGCAGCAACGCAGCCAGGGCGGTCTGAATGAGCCAGAGGGACGCTACAGCTTTACGCGACTCTGCGCTCGATAGCTAAGCGTTAGATTGCATGCCGTTCGTGCTGAGGGCTGCGCGAAGCCCCTGTCGAAGCATGAAGGGCATGCAGGACGCATCGCCGGCATGTGGGCTACACATATCGTCCGCGCCGGCATTTCGCCACTAACCTAAACCTAGCACAATCCAGGCCGCACGGCGCGGCGATATTGCAGTATTCGCCCGTATATGTCAACATGCTGTACAAAGTGTCAATTGGCGAAAGAGAGGTTGCAATGCCGCGACGCGTGAGAATCTCGACAGTTTCATTTCTGCTAGGCGGCGGGTTGGTTACGCAGGCCGCACGCTACGATCAGGCGTTCCGCTACCTGGAGGCGGCGCTGGCGGACAAACCCGATGTCATCCTGCTGCCGGAGCTGTTCGAAACGATGGGCTGTGTGGAGTGGCAGGAGATTGGGCGGCGAAACGACCCGGAGGAGCGCTTCGCCGCCGCGCTGGCACTCGCCATGACCGAAGACGGGCCGGTCGCCGCGCGCTTCCGGCAGTTTGCCGCGCAACACAATGTGACCGTGGTCTCGAACAACCTGACGCGAGCGGGCGATGCCCTCTACAACCAGGCGACATTCTACGGCAGGCACGGCGACAGCATAGGGCGATACCGCAAAGTGCAACCCACCGAGAACGAGTACGAAGTAAAGGGGATCTCTCCCGGCGACGAAATCGAACCCATCGAGGTGGACGGCGTGCGCTACGGCGTCTTCATCTGCAACGACCAAGCCTTTCCGGAGATCTGCCAGATTTACGGCTGGCAGGGCACGGACGTGCTCCTGCATCCCACCCAGGCCGCCGGGCCGACTGAGACCATTCGCTCCGAGATGTTGCGCACCCGCGCCCACGACACCTCCTGCTTTCTGGTCACGTCAACCTTCGTCCAAGATAGACCGCTGGGGTGGCAGCACCGCCAAAGCCACGCGAGCGTCTACGACTTCAACGGCTTTACCCTGGCTGAGAGCGGCCATCGCGACGGCCACGTGACCGCAACCCTAGACTTGGATGAAGAACGCTGGACAAGTTGGTGCACCAAGTACGACCACCGCCGCACGATTCTGCGCCAGCACCGCACCGACCTCTACGCCCGCGCCTACGCAACGCTCGCCCAGGGTAAGGAGAACATGATCCCGGCAGAGGAACCAAGCGCGGTGACTTCGTAGCCTGCTTCGCACAACCCTAAGACTTCAAGAAGCACGCAACAGTCGCTAGGGAGAGTCCTATCCGTCATTCCGGCGAAAGCCGGAATCCAGTCCTTGGCCCCTCGCTTGCAGCTAAACACCAGTGGGGCGGACAAGTGACAAGAGGGATGAGACGGTTGCAAGGCTGGTAGAGTACAGCGGCTACAGCAAACTGACCTGAACGCTGCTCTTGCCTGTGGTCTCGATGGGCAACACGAAGACCCTGAAACGTCAAGGGCAAGAAACACTGCGTCTTGGGCAATCTGCTCACTTTGTGGACGAGACCGGCCCCGCGGGTGTTGCGGTGACGCGGGTGAAGACCTCCACGAACCGGTCCGTCAGGCCCGCAACGCTATGGTCGTCCACCACGAGCCGGCGCAGGGCGCGGCCCAACTCGCTGCGGTAGTCCGGCTCCAGCGTGAGCACCTGTGACAGCCGCTGCGCAAGCTCCTCCGGGTTGCTGGGGGCGAACAGGAGCAAGTCGGCGTGGTCGGCGAGGAGCGGCGCGAACGACTCATTGCAGGTGAGCGCCGGCTTTTCGCACGCCATGGCTTCCAGCACCACCTTGTCGATTGAGCCGGTGTGACTGGAATTGATGAGCACGTCGCAGCGGCGGTATTCCTCCACCATGAGGCGATTGGGCACCTTACCGACGAACGTCACTCGCGCATTCAGCCCGAGTTCTCCTACCAGTTTCTCCAATTCGGCAAGGTAGGCGTGGTCGTCGGCAAAGAAGGGCGTACCGATAATACGCAGGCGCGCGTCAAGCGTGGGCGACTGCGACCGTAGCAGCGCGAGCGCCCGGATGATGGCGCCGTAGTCCTTGGAGCGTGAAAGCCGCCCCACCGTGAGCAAGACCTTGCTGCCCGCAGACACAAGCGCATTATCGCCGTCCGTCGCCGCGTCGCTAGGGCCGGTAGCGCAGGTTTGTAACCTGCGTCCTTCAGGGGAGACCGTGGGCTCCTGCTCGGCCGCCGCATCGGTAGCGCAGGTTTGCAACCTGCGCTCTTCCCCAATTCTCTCGCACGCATCTATATCCGCCGTGAAATAGTCCGTATCGATGCCATGGCCGGTAACAATCCGTTTCGGACTATTGATACGGAACGATTCGGGTGAGGCGGTGACAACCGCCGCCACCAGCCGGTGGGCGAGACGCAGGTAACGGCTCACCGTGCCGTGAGCGTTCCAGAGCACAAGCGGCACTCCGTAAAGGCGGGCGAGCGGCGCGGCGAGAATGGCGTAGCGCGGCACCATGTGCACAAAGATGACGTCAACTTCACGCCGCCGCAGCAAGCGCCAGAGATGATTTTGAAAATTCTTGAGCAAGCCGAGCTTGTTGGCAGACCGCTCCTTGCCCATAGAGTAAAGGGAGACGTTTTCAGGCAGGCGGGCTGCGCCGACACTGAGCGCCAACACGGAAACGTGGTCTACCTTAGGCGCGAGGTGCCGAATCCACGTGAGCGTCACGCCGAGCAGCGCACTATTCTCATCAATCTCTTGGGTGATGAGGAGGACACGCATGAGGGGCACTGCTCCTTTGCCTTCACAGGGCGCCAATCAGCCGCAAGTAGCCTTCCGCGTACCGCTGAATGCCCGGGCCGTACGCAAAGGGTTGGACGGCAGCGCGGGCGGCGCGGCCGAGGCGCTGCTGCAGGGATTCGCTCTCGAGCACAGTGAGGAGCCCGTCACGCAGGCTCTCTGGATTCCAGTCTACCAGGTAACCGTTCTCACCAGAGGTGATGACTTCCGGCATTGCGCCAACGCGGGTGCTGACGACGGGCAGTCCGCACGCCATGCCTTCCAGCGTCGTGCGCGGCCCGCCCTCATTGAACGAGGCGCAGACCACCACGCGGGCGGTATTGTAGGCGCGGGCAACCGCCGCCTGGTCGGGCAACCAGCCCAAGAAACGGACGTTTTGCTGCAGGCCGAGTTTCGCTATATGCCGGTCGAGCGTCTCCCTCAGCCCGCCTTCGCCAACGACGTGGAGCGAAATGTCCGGTTTGCGCCGCTTGGCAAGGGCGAGAGCATCCAGCAATAGCAAGAGTCCCTTGTTCTTTACCAGCCGGCACACGATGAGAGCGTCGGCTTCCTTGGCGACCGGCTGGGGCGCAAATGTGTCGAGGTCCAGGTAGTGAGAGGGCAATACGAGGATCTTCGCTGGCGGCACGCCCCAGGCGCGGTAGAGGCTGGGAATCTCTTGTTCATTGCCGGCGCGAAACGCGGCAGCGCGTCCCTTTGCCCACTGCACATAGAGCCAGTAGAGTCTCTTTTCCATTTGCTCAGTTAGATCCGCGGCCCTGGGGTGTCCCGGTACGTGAAATATCTCCGACACGTACGGCACGCCAGTGCCGCGCGCCAGCCCGGCCGCGGCGCGCCCGTTGCTGAAGAGGCCGTAGTCGTGACTGACGATAAGACCGTAGTCGCGTTCTTGCAGCAACGCTTGGCCCCGCGCTGCAATGAAACGCGCGCGGCTGAGCTTGGCGCCGCCGCTTGGGTGAATGAAGACGTTGGGAAAGGGGTGTTGCGGCGCGGCGCCGGCCTGCGGCGGCACGATAACGTCTATGCGCTGCCAGTAGCGTCGCAACTCCGCCAGCGTGTAGTAGAAGGGGCCTTTGCGACTGCGGGAAACGTCCCGGTCGCCGCTGAGCATGAGCAGATTCGGCCTGTTGTTCTGCGCCATCGAGTCCACGTGCAATGCTTAAGGAAGGGGGAGGAGCCTCTCTGCGTGATGTGCCGATCGCAAGCTTCTAGAGAGCAGGCTGCGGCCGGTCTTACGCGGGGCCTTCCCGCTCTCTTCGCTGTTGCGGCGCTTTGGGCAGCGGTTGTTCCCCGGCGAGGCGCCGCAGCACCGCTTCCGTCTCGGCAACCAACCGCGACCACACGTAATAGTCCAGCCCTGCCCCTGCCGCCGCGCTGAGCCGCGCGCCTTGTTCCGGCGCGGACAGCAGTTCGTTGATGGCCGCCGCCATGGCCGCAAGATCGTCGAGCGGCGTGAGGATGCCGGTCTTGCCGTGTTCGATCACTTCAAAATTGCCGCCCACGGCGGTCGTCACGATGGGCACGCCCACCGAGCGCACCTCGAGCAACGTGTGGGAAAGCCCCTCATACTGCGTGTTCAAGACAAAGACATCGGCCGCGCGCAGATAGAGCGGTACCTGCGCGTGCGGCACGCGTCCCACGAAGACTACCCGGTCGGCAACGCCCTGGTCGCGCGCGCGTTGTTCCAGCACCGCCTGCTCCGGCCCGTCGCCGACAATTACGAGCTTGGCATCCTGGTGAAGCTGCGGCACGAGGTCGATGAGTTGGTCCACGTTCTTCCAGGCGTAGAGGCGCGCCACGGTCATGACGGTGAGAAAGTCGAAGCCAAGCTGAGCCTTGGCCGACTCCTGCGTATCATCCACGCGCACCGCCTCGGTGAGCGCGTTGTAAATCACCTGCACGCGCTCAGCCGGTACGCCCCAGCCGACTACCAGCGACTTCACGTAGTTGCTCGGCGTGATGACAATGTGCGCGTTGCGGGCGTAGAAGCGCTGGAGGTTGCGGATGATCTCCACCCGCCAGGCGTGCCGTTCGGTCTGAAAGGCGTCGATGTGCGCCACGTTCCAGTTGTGGCGGATGGCGTACTCCCAGGCAAAGTCGCCGACGACCTTGAGCGCGCGCGGTTTGCGCAGCAGCTTGCTCGCGATGATGGCGGGCAGGTCGGCGCCGTTGACGTATACCACGTCGGCAGCGCGGGCGACCCGCAGGGCCGTGCGGATGAGCGCCAGATACCGCCGCCACACGGGCAGTTGCCGTGACACCTTGTAGACCGGAAAGGGAAACGCGGCCGACGTGTCAGCGGGATCGTCGGCGGTGGCGATGACGGCTACCGTATGTCCCCGCTCGTGCAACTCTTCGGCGAGATGGGATACATAGGTGGCGGGACCGCCAATGTCCGGGGGAAAGATGTTCGTGATGAAGCAGATTTTCACGGCAGCGCTTAACCCTACTCGTCGAAGACTGGACAGCGCACGTCGTCGTGACGGCAACTTCGCTTTGGGCGCCGCCTGTGCGAATGCGTACGAGAGGTCGAACAGGTGTCCTGCATTGGGCGGGAAAGCGAGGCCCTGCATTTGAGACCACAAGTCCCCTCTCCCCGAGGGAGAGGGTTAGGGTGAGGGTTAATGTCAGACATCTGATCCCCGTCCTCACGATATCAGCAGAGTTGCACTTCCAGAGCGGTCGAGCGTCGCCGGGACTATCGAGAATTCCCACGCGCCCCGTCGGTTCCGGGCGAGACTCCTTCCACCCACACCTCGCCGTCGGCGTACGCCTCTTTCTTCCAGATGGGCACCGTCTCTTTTAGCCGATTGATCGCAAACTCGCAAGCCGCGAACGACTCTTTGCGGTGGGGCGTCGCTACCGCAATTGCCACCGAGACGTCGCCGATCTCCAGCTTGCCGATGCGATGCAGCATGGCCACCTGACACTCCGGCCACTGCGCATAGACTTCCAGAGCGATCTTGCGCATCTCGGTCTCAGCCATCTCCGGGTACGCTTCGTACGTGAGACCGGTGACGTGCTTGCCTCGCGCATGGTTGCGCACCGTGCCGGAGAACGTCGCCACCGCGCCGTAGGCGTCCGTAAGCACGTGCGGGACCAGTTCGTCAGCCGTAATCGGCCGCTCGAAGATGCGGAAGATACCCGCCTCGACTTTCTCCGCTGCTGTCATGGCTATTGTCATCGCGACACTGCTCCCAGTAAAAGACTGCCGCCGCTTACCGGCGGGATGAAGGCTACTTCGTCACCGGCCTGAAGCACCGTTTCCGCCGCTGCGTACGAACGATTGACCGAAAAAGATACCGCTGCTTCCGCACCTGCCAAACCCGGATTCTCGGCTATGAGTTGCGCCAGCACCTGCCCCACCGTGGCGCCGCGCGGCACCTCTCGCGCAAGGGTGCTCGCGCCTAGGGTTTCGCGAAAGACCGCAAAGAGCCGCAGCGTGATCGGTACATTCTCAGCCATGGCGCGCGTTCCTCCCTTGCCGCTCTGCCATCTCAGTATACCAAAGCCGCACTTGCGGATAACGTAGGGGCACGACATGTCGTGCCCCTACGTAGCCAGCCGGCGTCTAAGATACATTTCACATCAAGCCCCCGGACGTTCCATGAGGCCGGTAGTAAGCTGCCAATGCTGGTGCTTGGGTGTAAACCTTCACAGGGTATCCGGTCATTCACACCGCATATTGGCAGCACGAAGCGCTCCTACGGGACTGAGCCGAACTTGGTACCATGCGAATAATGGACACCTGATGGGTATGCAATCGAGGCAGTGCCGGCGTCGGTTGGACGCTTGGACGGGATGACGCTGACCGCACGAAAGGACTTCGACGATGGAGCAAGACATAGCTTTTGAGATGGCGGCTTCCAACATCCGCTTCGGCTGGGGTGTCACCCGCGAGGTGGGCATGGACCTGGCCGATCTCGGCGCAAAACGGGTGATGGTGGTCACGGATCCGGTGCTGCGGGAGCTGCCGCCGGTGGCAACGGCGCTCACTGCGCTCGACGAGGCGGCGGTGCCCTACGTGCTCTTCGACCGCGTGCAAATAGAGCCGACCGACGCCTCATTCAAGGAGGCGATTGCATTCGCGATAGAAGAGAACGTGGACGCCTTTGTCGCGGTGGGCGGCGGCTCCACGATGGATACGGCCAAGGCCGCCAACCTCTACGCAACCTATCCGGCGGACTTTCTCGACTACGTGAACGCGCCCATTGGCAAGGGGCTGCCGGTGCCCGGACCGCTCAAGCCGCTGGTCGCGATCCCGACGACTGCGGGCACCGGCAGCGAAACGACCGGCACCGCCATCTTCGACCTCGTCGCAATGCACGCAAAAACGGGCATCTCCCACCGCAATCTCAAGCCCACCCTCGGCATTATCGACCCGGAAAACACCGCCACCCTGTCGCAGACGGCGGTGGCTTCTACCGGTTGCGACGTGCTGAGCCATGCCATCGAGTCCTACACCGCCATAGGTTACACAGCACGACCCTATCCTGAGCGCCCAATCTTGCGGCCGGCCTATCAGGGCGCAAACCCCGTGAGCGACCTGTGGTCGCGCCAGACACTCATGATGGTGGCGGAGTACCTGCCGCGGGCGACGGCGGACCCTGAGGATCGCGAAGCGCGGGAAAAGATGCTGCTCGCGGCGTCGTTTGCCGGTATTGGGTTTGGCAATGCAGGCGTTCACCTGCCCCACGGCATGTCCTATCCCGTCGCCGGCATGGTGCGCGACTACCACCCGGACGGCTATGTGGGCGACCAGCCAATCGTGCCGCACGGCATGGCGGTTGTCCTCAATGCGCCGGCGGTATTTCGCTTCACGGCAGCCGCGGGGCCCACGCGGCACATCGACGCGGCGGGCCTGCTGGGCGCCGACGTCAGCCGGGCGAAACCCGGCGATGCCGGCAAGATTCTCTCCGACCGGCTCATCGCCCTCATGCAAGAGTTGGGCGTCCCGAACGGTCTCGGCGCCGTGGGTTATGGCAGCGAAGACATTCCCGCGCTCGTAGCAGGCACGCTGCCGCAGCACCGCGTCACAAAGCTCTCGCCGCGTCAGGCAACGGCTGAAGACCTGGCCCGCCTCTTCGAGGATGCCATGCGGTACTGGTGAACTGCCTTGTGCTTAACCAAGGCGTAGGGGCACGACATGTCGTGCCCCTACGTGTCAGGCGAGTTACGCTCGCGCCGGCCTTTGTGCTCGGTGTGGGGCGCGGCACGTCTAGCGGTGGGCCAAAATGCACACACCCTCTCGCCGCCATGAAGGCTGTCAATACTTCTCTCTAGCGGCGGCCAAGCAGGCCTCAGAATACCTGAATCCTATTGGAGTGACGCAAAACCTACCCTATCGAAGTGCTCGCGTCCGCATCCACAAGAGCGGCGAGAGACTTTCAAATCTTGCCCGTATTCCCTTGACAGTTCCATATGTTGTGTTTTAGACTTGCTTTTACACAATATATAGTAAGCGGTCATGTCCATGCAGGGAACGGGTGGCTACGGCATAATGAGTATAGACACTCAGATTTGTATCTGCATCTCTCCCTGTAGCTCAGATGGATAGAGCAGCAGTTTCCTAAACTGCGTGTCGGGCGTTCGAGTCGCCCCAGGGAGGCCAACCGCGCCGGAACCGGTAACGGCGCCGTCGGTCCGCACGTCCTTCCTTGATGGTTCATTCTTCCCGATCGTGGGCTTCTTTCCAGCGCTTTGGCGATACCGCTTGCGCAAGAACACCCACGTCGCAGGAAGGGACTCAATGGATTCGCTTGTACTTACGCGGAGGCGCACGCGTCGCGCGCTGCTTGCACTAATGATCGCCTTGGCGGCGCTGTTAGCCGGTTGCGGCGTGCAGCCCGTGGCTGGGCCCGATGCCGAACGCGCGGGGCCTGCTGCCGCGGAGACTGCCCCGGCGGAGACGGCGGCCTTTCCCCGCACGCTAACGGATGGCGCGGGCAACGAGGTGACGATCCCGCAAAAGCCTGAGCGCATCGTGTCGCTCACCTTGGGTACGGATGAGATCCTGCTCTCGCTCGTCGCTCCGCAACGGGTGCGCGCCGTGACGTACCTGGCAAGGGATTCAATTTGGACGAACGTGGGCGAGATTGCGCAACAGGTCGAGCATACGTCCCAGTCCGATCCCGAACAGATCATCGCCCTGGAGCCGGATCTCGTCTTGGCCGCTAGCTATAACGATCCCGATCACGTGCAGTTGCTCCGCGACGCCGGTATTCCGGTAGTGGTGGTGTTGCTCTTCGATTCCGTCGATCGCATTGCCGACAATATCCGCTTCGTGGCGCACTTGACCGGTGATGAAGAACGAGCGGAAGCGCTGATCGCGGCGATGGCAGCGCGGCTGGCGAAAGTGGAAGCCCAGGTGGCCGAGGCAGAGACAAAGCCCCGCGTGCTGTTCTATAGTTCGTTTGGCAGTTCGGCCGGCAAGGGCTCGACCTTTAGCGATATCGTGCGGCGCGCCGGCGGCATTAATCTGGGTGATGAGGCGCTGGAGAGCCCCTTTGGCGAAATCTCCTTGGAGAAGATCGTAGAGCTCAATCCGGATGTGATCATTACCGACGAATTCGCGCCCGAGGACAATGCAAAGTGGCAAGAGAACTTCAGCAACCACCCGGCGCTGGCAAACGTCAACGCGAAGCGAAACGGTAAGATCTACACCGTGCCCGCGCGCCATCTGTCCACGGTGTCGCAGCATATCGTGGAAGGTGTCTATGACGTGGCGCGGCTCCTCCACCCCGATCTGGTGCAGTGAGGGATCAGAGTGGGTGCCGGTCGAATGGCGAGATTGCCCCGCGGCGGTGCGGCAGCGAAGAGGGCAACCACAAGGGTTGCCCCTACGGCGGATGGGGGCGCAGAAGGATTGCCCCTACGCCAGGTGGGCGCAGGTTGCAAACCTGTGCTACCGGGATGAGGGTGGCGCTTGATTCTTCCCATGACATTCTCGCCTACCCGGTTAATGCGACAGCATTGGCGCCACCGACCTAGAGTATATTTTCGTGTACTGCAAGAGCACGCGGCTCACAAGAGGGTTCCACTTTCGTGCTACGACGTACGCTGGATGTTGAAGCCCCGCTGGCGCTCAGGCTGGCGCTGGCGCTGGGCATGCTGACGCTGCTGCTCTTCCTGTCGTTTGTCGTAACGATGGCAATTGGCGCGGTGGACGTGCCGCTCCACGTGACGGCCTCGATCGTCCTGCAGCAGATGGGCATTCCCGTGGGCGCGACCGCATCCGACGTACATTGGAGCATTATCAGCCACGTGCGTCTGCCGCGCGTGCTCACGGCGGCGTTGGTGGGCGCGGCCCTGGCGGTGGCGGGCGCGACCATGCAAGGCATCTTCCGCAACCCGCTCGCGGACCCCGGTATCATTGGGGTGTCCGCGGGCGGCGCCTTGGGGGCAGTGATTGCGATTCACTTTGGCTTGCGCGCCCTGCACCACCTGGCTACGCCGGCGCTCGCCTTCATCGGGGCGCTGGGCGCGGCGATGCTTGTCTACGTGCTCGCCGCGACCCGCGGCGTGGACCCGCTCACAACTATGATCTTGGCGGGAGTAGCAGTGCAAGCCTTCATTGGTTCCATCATTTCCGCCGTGCTCACGCTCACGGCCAACGTCAACGCCATGCGCGAGATCGTCTTTTGGCTGACGGGCAGTCTGGGCGCCCGGAGCTGGACCCACGTCCAGCTCATTCTGCCGTTCATCGTGGTTGGGAGCCTCCTCTTGCTCTTCTTTGCGCGCGACCTGAATCTGATGGCATTAGGCGAGGATGCCGCCCGCAGCATGGGCGTGGACGTACGCCGCGTGCGGTTGCTCATGCTTGCCTTGGCGGCCCTCATTACGGCGGTGGCCGTGGCGGTGAGCGGGATCATTGGCTTTGTGGGTCTGGTGGTGCCGCACATGGTGCGCTTGGTGGTAGGCCCCGATCACCGGCTTGTGCTGCCCGCGAGCCTCCTGACGGGCGCATTGCTGCTCACGTGGGCAGACTTTGGCTCACGGATGCTGTTGCGGCCCCAGGAATTGCGGGTGGGCCTCATCACCGCCTTCTTCGGCGCGCCCTTCTTCCTCTACCTCTTGTACCGCCATAGGCGTCAGGGGACCGTACTGTGAGTGTTCCTTCGGAGTCAGATCGCATCGACGGCGCTGCCCTTACCGCCACTGACATTTCCTACGCGGTAGGGATGGCGCAGTTACTGGCAGCGGTTTCGCTGGAAGTGCGCCACGGCACGCTGCTGGGGCTCATCGGTCCTAACGGCGCGGGGAAATCAACGCTGCTGAAATGCATCAGCCAGCTTCTTTCGCCGACGGAGGGGCAAGTGAGTTTGGACGGCAAGGACTTGCAGCGCCAATCGCCGCGCGAGATTGCCCGGCACATTGCGTTGTTGCCCCAGAGCACCACGCTCAACTTCGCGTTTACGTGTTTGGACGTCGTCTTGATGGGGCGCAACCCGCACTTGGGCCGCTTCCAAGCCGAAGGAGCGCAGGACCGCGCCATCGCACAGCAAAGCTTGCAGGACACCGGCGCCGAAGCGTTCGTGACGCGTCTGATTACGGAAGTGTCCGCCGGCGAACGCCAGCGCGTGCTCCTAGCGCGGGCGATCACCCAGCAACCGCGGCTGCTCTTGCTCGATGAGCCAACCGCCGGCCTGGATGTGCAGCACCAACTCCAGGTGTTCATGCTGATTCGCAGACTGGTCCGCGAAGGACTCACGGCCATCGCCGTCGTGCACGACTTGAACCTCGCCGCGCGCTATTGCGACCGGCTCGTGCTGCTCAACCGCGGTGTCGTGCACGCGCGCGGGCTCGTGGGTGACGTGCTTACCGCTGAGAACCTCGCCCGCGTGTTCAAGGTGCAAGCTGTGGTTGAGGACGATCCGAATCTGGGCGTGCCACGGGTCACCGTGCTCGCCCCGCTTGCCGGGCAGCAGGGTCTAGCCGAGACCACAGACGCGCAAGCGCGTAGCCGCGCTACCACGCCGCTTGCCTCTGAGTGAGCTGACGGCGCATAAGCGTGCGCATCAGGGGGCGGCGCGCGCTGACAAACTGCCGGCAGTGCAGTTTAATCCGCTGTTTATGCCCGCACAACGTAGCTCTAAACTCGCCTGCGTAGTATAAGAGTTACCACCTGAGCCCCGCCGTTGTGCGGCGTTACCCCTCGTCATAGGGTGGTTGCCACAAGCCACCCTATGACGACACCCCCTCCGTCGGTCGGGCCCGCCTTACGGCGATCGAAAAGGTTGCGTGAGCCATGCACAGCGCTGCGTTTCCCGTCCGCCTAGAGCCAACGCAGATCTATTGCAGCGCACCGCGTCATGAAAGCGCGTTGACTGGCTGACGGCTTACCCTTAGCAAGTGGCCGTATAAAATAGTTGACCGCAAACGGCCTGCTCAGCGTTGCATACGTGTGACATAATAGGGTTCGGAGCGTTCCGCATGCCTGGTAGTGCGACAAGGGCGGCAGCCTGACGTGAGCGCAAGCGACTGGCGAGGAACAGCAATTGCCCAAAGACAAAGTACTGATCATCGAGGATGACGACAATTTGCAGGAGGCGCTGCGCTTTAGCCTGGAGCAGGATGGCTATAGCGTCCATAGCGCGACGGACGGCGAGGCGGGGCTGGATCTCGCGCGGGAGGTCCAGCCGGACCTCATCATCCTCGACATCATGTTGCCGGTGCTCGACGGCCTGGAAGTCTGCCGCATCATACGTCAAGAGACCGCCGCGCCCATCATTATGCTCACGGCAAAAGGCGAGGAGGTGGACCGTGTGGTCGGCCTCGAGTTGGGTGCTGACGATTACGTGGTAAAGCCCTTCAGCACGCGCGAGTTGCTGGCCCGCATGCGCGCGGTGCGCCGCCGCTCGCGGCCGGGTGCGGACGGTCTTCCGGCTGCCGGGGCCGCTACTGTGCTCACTGCGGGAGATCTGCACGTCAACCTTGCCAGTCACACCGCCACGCTTGGTGAGCAGACGCTCGCGCTCAAGCCCAAGGAGTTTAGCTTGCTGGCGCTCCTAATGTCCGGCCGCAACCGCGTTTTCACCCGAAACCAAATTCTGGAGCGCATTTGGGGATTCGACTGGGTCGGCGATAATCGCACCGTAGACGTCCACGTGCGGCGGCTGCGGGAGAAGATCGAAGCAGACCCTAGTGAGCCAACTCGCATTAAGACCGTGCGCGGCGTTGGCTATCGGTTTGAAGGATGAGGTTTCCACGATCGCTGCAATGGCGCATTACGCTCGCCTACACCGCGTTGATTGTTCTCACGCTGGGTGTAGCGAGCTTCTATCTGCTCACGTCTGTCCGTAGCGCCTATGTGACGAACCTCGAAACGCGGCTGGAGCACGAAGCGCGCTTGGTTGCCGAAGCCAGCGCCCGCTATTTCGCCGAGCAACCGGATACCGGTGCGCTCCAAGCGGCCAGCGAGCGTATGAGCGAGCGCATCGCCGCGCGCGTAACGCTCATCGCGCGCGACGGCACGGTGCTCGCCGATAGTTGGGAAGAGCCCGCACAGATGGCGAATCAGGCCGGCCAACCCGACGTGGAGCGTGCACTTAACGCCGAAGTGATTGTCAGCACGCAGCGGCGCGGCGCCGCGGGTGAGGAGTTGATTCACGTTGCGGTTCCCGTGATTGTGCGGGACCGCGTGCAGGGGGTGGCGCGGGTCGCGGCGCCGGCGGCACAGGTGCAGGAGAGCGTCAACCGTACCATCGCCGTTATCGCCGTGATAGGCATTGTCGGCGCCGTGCTTGCGGTGCTGATTGGGTACGCCGGCGCGTCCCGTACCACTCGTTCCATCGGCGCGCTCACCGAAGGCGCCCGCCAGCTTGCAGCCGGTGAACTCGATTACCGCGTGAACGCGCAGGCCAGTGACGAAACCCAGGAGTTGGCGCAGGCATTCAACCGCATGGCGGTATCCTTGCGTGACTTGGTGCGCGATCTGTCCGCAGAACGAGGAAAACTGACGGCGGTGCTCAACACGATGGCTGACGGTGTCGTCGTGATCGACGGCAGCGGCACAATTGTGCTCGTAAACCACGCCGCGGAACAGATTCTCAACATCGCGGGCAGTGACGTACTGGACCGCCGCTTTACTGAAATCATTCGCGACCACAATCTCCAGCAGTTGGTTGCGCGCTGCACAGAGCGGCAAGAGGTGCAGCACGGGGAGGTGGAAATCCCGCAGTGGCAGCGGTACTTGAGTGCCATTACCACGCCTTTGGCCGAACATGGCGATGCCAGCGTATTGCTGACCATGCACGACCTTACGCGCATTCGCCAAGTTGAGACAAGCAGAAAGGAATTCGTGAGCAACGTCTCGCATGAGTTGCGCGGTCCGCTGGCGGCGGTCAAGACTCTGGCCGAGTCGCTGTCGAGCGGTGCGCTCAAAGACAAGAAGCGCGCCAAGGACTTCCTGCGCCGCATCAATAGTGAAGTGGACCGGATGGCCGCCATGGTGAATGAGTTGATGGAGCTCTCAAGGATTGAGAGCGAGCAGTCGAGTCTCCAGCTCCAGCCACTCGACTTGCACCCATTCTTAAGCGAAATGCACGAGGAGAATCAACCGCAGGCGGAGAAGCAAAAGATCGCATTCGAGCTTGCGCTCGCCGAAAACTTGCCGCGCGTGCGGGGCGATGAGGACAAAATGCGTCAAGTATTCGGCAACTTGCTGAGCAACGCTTTCAGATTTACCGCGCAAGACGGTCGCATCTCCCTCACTGCCCAACAGGAGAACGGCAAGGTCTGTGTGCGTGTGGCAGACACGGGCGTTGGCATTCACCGCAAGCATCTGCCCCACATCTTCGAGCGCTTCTATAAGGTGGACCGTTCGCGCCACAGCGAGGGCTTCGGCCTTGGGCTGGCCATCGTCAAGCACATCGTGCAAGCGCACGGCGGCGAAATTCACGCGGAAAGCGCCGAGGGACTGGGCGCGACGTTTACGGTGGTCCTGCCCGTAGACGGCGAACCGGCCGCCAATTAGTCGCGGCGCTTGCCTAACGTGGTGAGCACCTGCGCAACTGCCGTGCCTGATGCGCGCGGCGCATGCCTTGTGCGCTCCCGCGCCCCTTCATGAATTCTCTTTGGAATGAAATCAGATGCCCGCTTGATGTGCGTCCAGCTCCGCGCGCGTCGGCTGGCCAGGGTCATCCGGTTGGCGCGACTTTGCTTTTGGGCACATTCATTGGCTGTTTACGCAGCGCTAACGTGCTGTACATGCGGTCTCTTTACGCTAGACAGTGAACGATCAAATGGACGCTGTGTGCACGGGTGGCGCACAGAAGAAGCAAGGGAACGGAAGCATGGCCCATGGTAAAGGGAGCGCTCGCGGAGCGTAAGCAGACTGACGATGAAGCCCTGCGGGAGATTTTCCCCGATGACGAACGGGACTGGCTGTGTCCCCAGTGCGAGATGGAAGTGCGACTCACGAAGGACCGGGTCACCGACTGCATTATCGATCATCCCGCCATCATTCTGCGTGAAACACACTATTGGCGCTGCCCGGTCTGCAATGCAGTCGCCGCGCGGGAGTCTTCGGACCGCGTTGAGCCAATCGAGTACATCACGGGCAATGTGTAGCTGGCGGCTGGCCGGCGCGGCGCCGCCAATTCACGCGGATCGAAGAGTGGCAAGACTACCTGCGGGCGCGTAGGCGCCGGCTTAGCCGGAGATTGCCAACGTCAATTGTGGTGAAGCAACTGTTGTCAAGGCTGCCCCGCGTAGGGTGGAGCGACGGTGGCAGAAAGTCGGGCAGTGAAAGATTGTTTCAGGAATAAGCGCCGACACAGGTAGTCAATAGCATGTCAAGGATGTAAGATAGGTTCGGGTACGATCTGGACAATTAGCAAGCGCGAGCCGGATGTTGGCAGGCGAAACAGTGGTTGCAGCGCCTCGTTCCTGGTACATTCGTGCGAATAAAAGGTGTCTTCGCCGCTGACATGCAGTGATGAGAGAAAACCTGCGCGCGTGAACGAGCAATTACGGCGGTCGCAGCAGTTGCTGGGCTGTGGTGGAAAGGGACAGTGCCATGATACGCACAAACATCGAGAATAGACTGGATGAGATCCAGGATGAGATCCTCGCGCTGGCGAGCATGGTGGAGAAGGCCATCACCCATGCGATAGATGCCTTGCGAGAACGCGACTTAGAGGCTTCCCGCGCAGTTGTCGCGTTTGACGACGTCATCGATGAGAAACGCTTTGCCATTGAAGAAAGCTGCGTAGACTTGCTTGCTACCCAGCAGCCCGCCGCCCGGGACCTACGCTGGGTGATCGCGTTGCTGCATATCGCGGTCGAGTTGGAGCGCATGGGTGACTACGCGGAGGGCATTGGCAAGATCAGTCTCATGATGGGCGACGAGCCGCCGCTCAAACCGCTCATCGACATTCCCCGCATGGCGGAAATGTCCATTAGCATGCTCCATCGCAGCATCGATGCGCTTGTCACCCGCGACGTAGACCTCGCAGAGCAAGTGTGCAAAGCCGATGATGAGGTGGACGCCCTCCACGAGCAAATCTATAATGAGTTGCTCTTGTTTATGATCAAAGACCCGCGGAGCATTCAACGGGCGACGTACTTGCTCTGGGTCACGCATGACTTGGAGCGCACGGCAGACCGCGCGACGAACATCGCAGAGCGTGTCATTTACCTGGTTACCGGCAAAATGCTGGACCTGAACCTCTCGAAAGAGCAGGAGTTCTAGCGAGCGAGAGGGCGTTGGGTCTTGAGCCATTGGGCATACCGTACGGCGCGAGAGGACAGAATGCGGCGGCGGGATGGAGTGAGCCGGGGGGGGGGGGCGGTATTAGGAAAGGCACGCAGCCGTGAAGGAGAAGCTTGAGTTGAAACGTGTGCTCTTCGTCTGTGTGCACAATGCCGGGCGCAGTCAGATGGCAGAGGCATTTCTGCGCCATCTCGCCGACGGCAGGGCAGAGGCGGAATCTGCGGGCACGGAGCCGGGCGCACACGTAAATCCTGTCGCCGTGCAGGCAATGGCCGAACGCGGGATCAGCCTTGCAGCGCACCGGCCCAAGCTGCTGACGCAGGAACTGGCAGCGTGGGCGGATAAAGTCATCACGATGGGCTGCGCCATTGACGATTTGTGCCCGGTCGCGCTGACGCCGGTCGAGGATTGGGGGATTCCCAACCCCAGTGGCGAGCCGCTGGCCGTGGTGCGAGACATCCGGGACCGAATCGAGGCAAAGGTCAATCTTCTTCTACGCGAACCCGACGATTGACGGCCTGGGCTTTCTGCCCTGTGTCCGGCTGTACGCTGGGCGCAGTTTGTTCGTATTGAGCCAAATAACCGGAAACTACTTCGCTGATTTGCTTGTGAATTTTCTTCGGACTGGGCGTGGCGTCTATCATCCTAAAGCCATATTCGTCTGCGAGCCTATGAAAGTTCTTGCGCAGTGACGCCTGGTACTTGAGGAAGCTCTCGAACATGCTGCTGCCCATCTGTAAGTCCATGCCGGACTCCCAGTAGTTGAGTTCTCCATACTTCGCCAGCGTCCGGTAGAAGAGCACCTCCGGTTCCGCATCGAGGAAGACAATCAAGTCCGGCTCCAGCGCAATGCCGAACAAGCGCTTCAGCCACTTTAGATCGGCGCCGCGCGCCAAATCGCGTGCCATGAGCGTATAGATATAGCGATCGGCGAGCACCACGAATCCGGCCTGCATCGCCGGCACGATGCGAGTTTCCAACTGATCGGCCAGGTCGGTTGCGTAGAGCAAGCTTAGAGTTGTCTTGCCCAGCAGGTTGCCTTGCTTCGCCGAGGAGATAGCCTTCGCAAGCAGTTCCGACCGCCGGATGCCCATCTCGAGCACGGCGTGCCCCTGAGACTCCAGTGATTCTTTGAGCATCTCCGCCTGGGTGGAGCGCCCGGAACAGTCTGAGCCCTCGATGACGATCAAGGGCCCGCCGAGATCCAGGTCGTCAAGGTACGGCAGGCCGCAGCCGTAGAAGCGTGCGTGGGTTGGAATTACGCTGGAAATTTGCTCATCCCCTTGTTGTTGGTTGTCAGGCGTGTGGTTTTGCGTGTGAGAAAGTCGCCAAGCTCGCACCGAGTGGAGCGCGCGAGCGCGGGCCCGCGCCTGCGGGCGGATTAGATCTTGCCGGACGGTGGCTCATAGTCCGACAGCTTCTCTTGCACCACCTTGTGCACCTCTCCCCAGGTCTCATGAATAGAACGCGTTGCGTCAATAGTGACAAACTGCTCACTGCGCGCCATCTTGTCGTACTGGTCTTTGATTCTGCCCTGGAAAAGCTTGAAGCTCTCAACCGGATCGAGAGAGATGCCGGTGTCCATACCGGCTTCGTAGTATTTCAGGGACGGGCGGCCGAAGAGAATGCGGGAAATCGAGACTTCCAACGGCGCGTGGAAATAGAACGCGATGGTCGGCTGCACGGCAAAGCGGTAAGTGTTGCGCACCCACGGCAGATCGCAGCCGCGCGCGACGTCCCGCGCATAGGCGGTATAGACGTACCGATCGGCCAGCACGATGCACCCGGCATGGAGCGGCGGCAGGATGACTTTCTCGTAGCGATCGGCAAAGTCGCACGCGTGAATGAGGCTGAACGTGGTGGGCGTCAGCAGTTCTTTGCGCTTCGCCCGCCGCGTCGCCTGCTTCACGATGGCCGAGGAGTTCCACTCGGTAAAGACTACCGGGTATCCCTGGGACTGCAACCAGACGCGCAGGAGGTGGAGTTGCGTGCTCTTGCCGGAGCCGTCGCAGCCCTCCACGACGATGAGGCGGCCGGGGTAATTCTTGTTCAGGCCTAAGCCGCGAATTTTCTTTAGTGCCACTTGTGATTTCTCCCTATGAGAATTTGCTGTGCGGATCGCGGGGGTATCTGGCTGAGGAACGGGCTTCAGGCGGAGCTGCAATCTCAAGTTTGATCTCAGGACTGACTACTGTACGACCTCGGAAGCTGCCCGTTTCAAGCGGTCGTGCGTGTAGTCAAGATTAAAGTTTACACCAAATGCGGTTGCAATGTCAGTAAGCATCGCCTTTGTTTCGCGAATCTCACATACGGCGTCGGGGTCTGCCGCAAGGCGCAAGGACACTTCACGGCGATTGTCTGACACCACGCACGTGACGGCCTCTACTAAGCTCGATTCGCTGCGGTCGAGCGCCTCGCTGAGCTGTAGGATCCCGCCTAGCTTTGTCACGGCCTCCACGTCGTGCTTCTTTAGGAGCGACCGATACGCCGGCCAGCGTTTCAAGGGGCCGACGTTGCCGTTATGCACGGCCACCAGGCAGGCGACGATGAGCAACTCGCGGTGGGTAAGACCGTCGATACCGGTACGCGTGAGCAAATAGAAGCCGTGTTCGTCGTGGTTGTAGTAGTTCACGGCAATGCCCACGTCGTGGAGGAGCGCCGCGAGGTGCAGCAGCCTGCGTGAATCGGCTTTCAAGCCGTGGATTGGCGCGAGTTGGTCAAAGAGCGCCATTGCCAGGTCGGATACATGGTTCGCGTGGGTTTCGTCCACACTGTAGTAGCGCATGAGGTTGGTGGCGGCAAAGAGCGCCGGGTCCGGCACGCGCGGCTCTATCAAGTCGCCCCCGAGCACGTGATTCAGGAACAGGCCCTCGCGCAGGCCTCTCCCGCTGATGGCGAGCGCAGTGGCGCCAACCGTTTGCGCGAGACTGCACACGACCGCCGCTCCCGCGACAATGATGTCGGCCCGCTTGGTGGAGAGGCCGGGGACTTTACGCCGTTCCTCGAGGCTGAGCTTCCGAAGCATGGCGTAGATGTCTGCAACGGCGGCAAGCGGTAGGACCATGCCGTGGAGGAGGTCGAGCGGGTAGCCCGTCCGCCGGCGGTAGATCTTGGCCAAGTTGCGCGCGGTGCCGCCGATGCCGATCATGACCGGCTTGCCCTTGTGTAAGAGGGCGGCATCTCCGCGCGGCGCGCGCGCGGCGTTTTCGCGCGTCGAGCGCGCGGCGTTTTCGCGCGGTGTGCGCGTGGCTGTCTGGTTGCCGGAGTGCAAGGACGCGGCAACTTCGGCGTGCCCGTTGAGCCAAGGGAGGGCCTGGAGATTGGCCTTGATGTGGTCCTCGAGCGCGCGAATCTGTTTATTGGTCGGCTTATCGCGGTCGAGGAACGCCGTGGTAAGCGTGATCGCGCCCAGCGGCACGCTCGTCAGGTGCGTGGCGGCCCCTTGGTGCGTGCGCACGATCTGCACGCTGCCACCCCCAATGTCTACGACGAGGCCGTTTGACGCTGCGGCGCTGTTGACCGCGGCGACGTAATCGTAATAGGCTTCCTCATCACCGGATATTATGCTGATCTGTAGGCCGGTCTCAGCTCTAATGCGGTCGACGATTTCCTGGCCGTTGCGGGCCCGCCGCAGGGCGCTCGTGGCGACGCCGATCACGTGCGTGACGCGATGCGCAGTGCAAAAGCGTGATAATACGCGGGAGATTTCCAACGTGCGCGCGGTCGCCTCGGCGGTGAGGTAGCCGCTCGCATCGAGCTGTTCCCCCAGTCGTAGCGTCTCACGCAATTCGTCCACGAGCTTGAACGCACGGTCGGCATAGACCTCCAAGAGCGCCAAGCGCGCTGAGTTGGAGCCGATGTCGATGACGGCCACGCGTTCTCCGGTCATGCTTCCTCCTCGTCAAAATACGGCGCATGCAGCGCGCGGGACGCTACACCGTTGCTGACACGATCTCTTGTAAGCGCTGACGGAACTCGACCCCGGTGAGACGTTTCCAGATTACCGGAAACGTGTGCGCGTGTGTCCGTACGCGCTCGTCGCAATAGGCGAGGTATCCGCCCACCGCCTCTTGGGCTGCGGCGGGATGACGCGCTTCAGCCTCGGTGCGCTGCCACTTTTCCATAAGCTTGCGCAGAACGATACCGGCCACGTACGCATCGTTCAGGTCGCCAAGGTGGTCTTGGGCGTGCTTGATCTCCTCGATGGCGGCTTCCGCCTGCGGGGCAAGGGCCTCGCGGAGGAATTCCAGAGCGTAGCGCAGACGCTTACAGTCGATGCGCACCGCGTGCAACGTCTCTATCGATGCTCCGTGGAGCGAAGGACCGTACCTGAGCAGCTTCTCATAGCGTTTGCAGATGAGGCGCGGCGTTTCGGCGGCAACGCGCGGTTCGCCCTTGCGCGAGAACGGCGCTGACTGGCCGTTCTGCTTGGCGGAAAGGGGTTCATGCGGGGAGTCACTTGCAAGGAACGCGCCGACTCTTTGCTTTAGCACTAGGTACCGGTTGCTTTCCAGGTACTTCAGCATCGCTTTGCGGGCGCGCGCCCGCTGCTTCTGCCAGCGCTGTGCGAGTGGGTCGAACGCATCCCGCCCGTCCGCCGGCAAGGTGGCGCGGTAGGCTGCCAGGTTCGCAAGCATGACGTCACAATCCCGCGCGGGCCCAAGGGCGCGCCCGAGGCGGCGCAGGTCTTTGCGCAGGAAGGCGGCGTGCCGCTTGGGGAGGTAGGGTCGAAACAACTGAACAGCCGCACGCATCCGGCGCACGGCAACCCGCATATCGTGTAGTTCCTCAATGTCGCTGCCGTCGATGGAGCCTGCTTCATGTTGCAACACGCGGCTGAAATGCAGGTGCAGCGTCTTCCGCGCGGCTGCGTGCACGGTGTCGTGCCGCGCTATGCCCGGACGTTTCGTGGATGGCTTGAGGAAAGTTATCGTTGTGATCGCTCTCTTCAATCGTAGTAGCGGGGTGCGGAAGTGGTAGATTTGGCTTGTGTTCGCCGATTTAGCAGGCGCGCGCAGTGCCAGCCTGACACTTCGGAGTGATGCCTAAGCACAGAGCCGCTGCGCGTGCGGCCACTTCCTCCAAGCAGTTATTCCCCCGCCGGCCCCGGACGCGTATCGCGCCCGCGCTCAACATTAACCTACCAAGATTAGCGCGAGATTGCGAGACTATCGCCGCCGCAGTGTAGGCCGGATGGTTAAGGAGGTCAAACGCTTAAACTCGAGTTCGGTGTAGCAGGGAGCAGGACCTTCCGGTCAACCCGGCAGGTTAGAGAACCGTGGCATTCACTTGGCCGCCAAGAAGTTCCGTTAGCGCAGGTTTGCAACCTGCGCCCGCCCGGCGTAGGGGCAACCCTTGTGGTTGCCCTCTTCTCTTAGCAGCGAAACTGCCCCTCTACACGCCAACACCGGCAAGCGCCTCCGCCAGCGCCGTTTCACAGGCCGCCACGTCTGCGGGCGTATTGTAGAAATGCGGCGAGATGCGGACGCGCCCTTCCTTGTACCAGACCTGAACGCCGGCAGCGTGCAGCGCATCTCCTATCCGCTGGAAGTGCGGCGTTTCAAAAGAGATGATGCCTGCGCGCTGCGGTGGGTCGCGCGGTGTCAGCGGCGTGATGCCCAGCCCTGTCAGGCCGTCGTGAACCCGGCCGGAGAGGTCGAGGACACGCTCCGCAATGTACGGCATCCCCACTTGCCGCAAGAATCCCAGCGCGGCGTGGAGCGTATAGACCGCGGGGTAGTCCAGGAGCCCGGTCTCGAACCGGCGCGCGTCGTCGTGGAACGCATAATCGAGGGTATCGACGACGGTTGGCGGCGCCACGGCGCCGCGCCAGCCGGCATAGAACGGCTGCACCGTGTCGAGACGGTCCTGGCGGCAGTACAGAAAGGCCAGCCCGTGGGTCGCAAGCAGCCACTTGCGCGTGCAGGCGGCGATGAAGTCGACGGCGCCGACCTCCAGCGGTACCGCTCCCACCGACTGCGAGGCGTCAACGAGCAGCAGCGCGCCGTGGTCGTGGGCGCAGTCCGCCGCAGCCTCCAGATCTGCCCGGTAGCCGGAGCGGTAGCTGACGTGGCTGATGACGACCAGCCGGGTGCGGTCGTCCACGTGGGCGGCAAGGGCCGCCGGGGTCACCACGCCGCCGGTGTGGCGCACCAACCGTACCTCTACGCCAAAGCGCCGGCCCAGATGGAGGCACGCGATGATGGAACTGGGAAACTCCAAGTCCGTGACAACCAGGTTGTCGCCCGCTGCCCAAGGCAGACCGTAGAGAATGGCGTTCACGCATTCGGTGGTGCTCGACAGCAGGGCGATTTCCGGCGCACTGCACCCAATGAAAGCAGCCACGCGCTGGCGGCAGTCGGCTTCGACTTCCTGCATCTCCGTGGGCGTGATCGCGCCCTGCAGCTTCTCCTCGGTGTACTGCTGCAGCGCGGCAGCGACCGTGCGTCCCAGGCACGATCCCGCCGCCGTATTGAGATAGACCCGGTCATGCAGCCCCGGAAACTCGTCACGCCAGTCGGTCATGGTGATCCAGCTTTGCAATATTGCTCGTCTGCAGTGAGTGATGGGAGAGGCGCGAGGCCGTACCCGTTAGTCGGAAGAGTTGTAAGCGCCGATGATTCCCTCTATACCACCTGCGGCTTTTCTCGCAACGTCAATAGGAATGTGCGGCTTGAGCTCAGTAACTCTTCGTGCTACTTGCTCTTGGGACCTAGAGCAGTCTTCCTTTTTCACGTACAAAGCGGTTCCAAGTTGCTCCAACTCTGTTACTGTTTTTGAACCAAGCTGCTGTGCGACAAAAGAAATCTCTTTGTGATGTGCTTTCACGACAGAGGAAAAGTGCTTTTGGATCATTTGCCCTGTCTCAGTAGTAACAAGACTGGGTCCGTAAGGGACAGGGTGTATAAGCAGCCTGAGTTGATAATCTGCCCGCATCGCCGTCAGCGCGTCCCGCAGATCAAAAGAAAATGGACCGTGTTTGTAAAGAATGAAATCGAATTCAAGCGGCACATTTGTGAGCTCTTGAAGTAGATAGACCGCCTTTTGCAAGTGAGTCTCCCCACACCAGCTTCCTGCGGTTCTCAAATCGTCTGCGAGCGACAGTACAATAGCGTTTCTTCCAAGTCTATTCAATTGACTCACTGTCCTCCTCCTTTGCTTTTTCTATGATATCCTTCCGATTCTTCTTTAGCCACTCGACGGCGTCATCTCGATAACTAGGCTCCACAAATACATAATCAATTGCGGCTTCTGGAAGTTTACCTAGTATTTGTGAAAGCGAAACTGACGAGACAATCCTGCCGTCCCTACTCAATACTGGAAACTCGACCGTCCCCCCACCCTTGTTGTCTTGGTCTAGACGAATATGTTCGGGACCGAACTCAGCGCATGCGGCCCCATAAATGGCCGGTGCAGCATCAACTCCTTCGCCAAGGTCTTCAGGATTCCGTTGGTAAAACTCTCTAAAGTGCTCACGGCGGATGATCCGGTTTGCCAAAAGGCCTAAATCGGTATCCTCTAACGACGCTTGACGTAAGGCGTGTGTTACTTCTATGTCCGTCACTTTGAGAATGTCTTCTACAGCGGTGGAGAACTGCCCATTAAGCAACCATTCCTTTAGGAAATCTCTCAAATGAATGTCATAGATGCGCCTTACTCGATGGAAATACACCTGCGAAAACATTGCATATCTCGCGAGAAGCAACGCTTCTACCGAATGCAAACCCCCTTCCTCGACACCCAAGGTCGGCTCACTAGATTGACTGCCACTCTCGGTTGGTGCCGGTCGGAGAATACGAAGTGTATCGATCAATCTGTAGTGGTCGAATCTGCCGTAGGCAACGCCGGTGTGGTGCGAATCACGCAAAAGATAGTCCATCCTGTCAGCGCCGAAAGAGTCTCCGACGATGATTTCTGCCAGGATGGCTTCCCAATCCGAAAAGACCTTACCGAAGAGTTTCGCGCCTTCTTTAGCGCCGACAGCTAGTTTAGCGATGTCATCCGGCCGCAGAGGCGGCGTCAGCGCTTGCCAGATGTCACACATCTCTTGACTGCGTATGAATTCCACGGTTAGGCGTTCGTGATTCCATCCTTCCGGAAGCAACCCCTCCTTCTCACCCGCATGAGAAAACGGCAAGTGTCCAAGGTCATGGCACAGGGCGGCTGCCCGAACCACCTTGCGCCAATACCGGAGATCGTCCTCACGGGTCAGTTCAGGTAGAACACTCTTCACTTCATCATTCACATTCTCCGGGCTTGTAACCACTCTGAAAACTCGGTCGGCTAATTCCATCACCCCTAACGAATGCTCGAACCGCTTGTGCGTCGCGCCCGGGTACACAAGGTGAGTGAGAGCCAGTTGGTTGATGTGACGAAGCCGCTGGAAAGGAAGTGAGTCGAGAATTCTGCGTTCGTGTGAGTCAAACTGGACGAACGTGTGAATAGCGTCTCGAATCTCGTGCGTATTCTTTACCAAGTGACTATCTAGGCCTTAACCGGTTCATGGTCTTACTACTAATACAATTGTAGCAAGTAACTCTAATTCACAAGTTCATGGGTTGGGCAATGGGTGGAAGGGTGTGCTTTGCGCACATATGTAGAGGATTCCGAACGGCATGAAGACCCACGAAGATGCATGAAGCCCGAGCCCGTTTTGTAGTCTATGCGCCCGGTTCGCTCGTTGCTTGACGATATGCCAAGTGCTACTCTCCAGGGGGCTAATATCCTCTCAAGCAGGCCGTTCCTCGGCTAAGGCTGTCTCGCCTGAGAGTAGTACCAAGCCTTCTAACGCGTGTTGCCCCTGGAGCCAACATAGTGACCCGCGAGCAGCGGTTGAGTTTCATCGGCATTAGTCTGGCGCTCTTCTTAGCGGCGCTCGATCAGACGATTGTCACCACGGCTTTGCCGCGCATTGTGGAAGAGCTCGGCGGACTGAACTATTACGCTTGGGTTGTGACGGCGTACTTGCTGGCGTCGGTGCTGGGGCTGCCGTTCTTCGGCCGTCTCATCGAGCTTTTTCCTGCCAAGTGGGTGCTGCTGGTCGCAGTAAGCGTATTTCTCGGCGGTTCAGTGCTTTCCGGGCTTGCGCCGGGCATCGAGGCGCTCATTGCCTTTCGCTTCCTGCAGGGCTTTGGCGGGGGCGGCATCTTTGCCTTGTCCTTCTCGTTGATTGGCCTGCTTTTTACGCCCCGTGAACGGGGACGGATGCAAGGTATGTTGGGCGGCGTGTTCGGCATCTCGAGCGTGGCGGGACCTTGGCTTGGCGGTCTCCTGACAGATCTGCTTTCCTGGCGTTGGATCTTCTACATCAACGTGCCGCTCGGCATCGTCGCCGTAATCTTTCTCGTGGGGTTCATGCCTCGGCTCCAGTCCGAACAGCGTGGCCGCTTTGATTTGCTTGGCGTCGCCATGCTCGCCCTTTGGGTCGTGCCGCTGGTGCTCGCACTTTCCTGGGGCGGCTCCAGATACCCTTGGATATCGGCGCACGTTTTTGGTTTGGCGACATTGACGCTTGGCGGCTTCCTCCTCTTCCTGTGGTGGCAACGGCGCAGCGATGAACCGTTGATAGAGCTTAAGCTCTTTCAAATCAAGGTTTTTCGCTGGGCCGTGGTGGGCAGCTTCTTCTTTGGCGGCGCATTTCTCGGCTCCGTCGTCTTTCTACCGCTCTATCTTGTGCACGTGAAGGGCTTTTCCGCGACTAATTCGGGCCTTTCCATAACTCCCCTCGTCATGGGCGTGGTAGTGGGCAGTACGCTGGGCGGCCAGTTGGCTAGCCGCTTTGGCCGCTACAAGGCGCCCCTCATTACCTCACTTTGTATCGGCATCATTGCCTTTGCGGCATTTGCCTTCAACCTGCGCGTCGAAACTCCGTTGTGGCAGGTGATACCGCTTATGGTAGTGATTGGCCTCTGTCTGGGACCATCGCTGCCGCTCTATACGCTAGCCGTACAGAATGCCGTGCCCCGCAGCCGACTGGGCACCGCCACCAGCACGCTGCAGTTCGTGCGCCAAGTGGGCTCCACGGCTTCCGTGGCGCTGATGGGCGCCGTGCTTGCCACGACGATCTCCGCAACCGCCGCCGGGAGTGTGCCACCGGAGATGCGCGACCAGATGGGAGAGATGGCAATAGGCGAGGGAAGCGACAGCATGGGGTCGCTGACCGCTAAGGTGGAGGAACGCTTTGCGGCCCTTGAGCAGCAGGCCGTTGCAGCCCTAAATGGCGATGAAAGCGCGCGCCAAGCGCTGTTGTCAGACCCGGCGCTGCCACCGGGGTTCGCTTCTCGCTTGCAGCCGGCCGGAATTCGCGATCAGGTGCGGACGGAGTTGGCGCAGTCCCTCGACCAGGTAGAGGCGGCGCTCGCCGGCAATGCTGCCGCCCGCGATGCGGCGCTGCAGGATCCGCTCATCCCACAGGAGGCGAAGTCTGTAATTGCAGACCCGCCTGCCTCTGCAACTGCTCGAAGTGAGTTCTTAGTGACGATTCAGCAGCGCCTTCAGGCACAGGAGGAGGGAATTGTCAGCGATGCGCGGACACGCGTTCTCTCCCAGGTCCAAGCGGAGTTGCGCGGCCGTGCGGCAGAGGCAACAGAGGCGCTCACTAGCGCATTCAATGCCGGCATTACTGCTGCCTTGCAACGCGTCTACACCTTTGCTACGGCCTTCATGCTCTTTAGCTTCCTTGCCGCTCTGCTCCTACCGGATCTCGAATTGGGAGGAGCGGCGCAATCAAGGCGCGAAGACGGACCGCTTCCCGCTGATGCGCCGTAGCGCCTTCGACAGAATAAACACAGTGTGCGTCGGTTTCGACGGGTCGCGGTGAGCTGTTGAACGGACCACTTCTAGGGCTGCCGGTCGGCGCAGGTAGCAAACCTGCGCTACCGGAGAAGGCGGCGCTCAGTCTGGGATTACCGTGCGCGTATGCTACAATTGGAAAGGAGTTTGCCGGGTTGAATTCTCCCCGCCGACGTAGCTCAGTGGTAGAGCAATGGTTTCGTAAACCATAGGCCGCCGGTTCAAATCCGGCCGTCGGCTCCTAAGTGACTGACACTACCGCGTGAAGCAGCGCATTCGCCGGGCTCGTCGCGAGGCGCTGCTTCTTTGTTGGCAATTGCATGGGCGCCGCCTGCCGGGGGCGACGGCACTCTAGAAAGCACCGTGGTATCGCGCGTGTTCGTGGATTTTTACGGTCCGAGGGAGCGGCGCAGACTTCGCTGTTCCCGCTTCGGTTTAAGACGTTAGCCCGCCACTATGGGATCGTCCCAAGTAGCGAACCGCAACCCCGATGCCAGCATCGTCGCGCTTGTCCTGCTCCTGGCGTTGCTGTGGGGCGGCAATGCCGTTGCCATCAAGATCGGCTTGCAGGACATCCCGCCGTTAGCGTTGGCGGGATTCCGCTTCATCATCGGACTGGCGGCCGTTACCGGCTGGGCATTGTTTCAGCGCGTACGGATCAAGCTGGAACCCGGCGAACTCGTGCCGCTCATCTGGCTTTCGCTGATCTTCCTGCTTCAGATCATTGCCCTCAACGTCGGCACGCACTACACTACCTCCTCCCGCTCAATCGTGCTCAACAGCACCTATCCGCTCTTTACCACCCTCTTTGCGCACTTCATGGTGCAGGGCGACCGGCTGACCGTACCGAAGACTCTGGGCATCCTGCTTGCCTTTGGCGGAGTGACGTTTACGTTCATGGAGAGCATGAATCTGGCTTCACGTGAGTACCTGCTCGGCGACGCAATCGTATTGACCAGCGGCGCTCTCCTGGGATTGCGTGTCGTTGCCACCAAGCGGCTGGTGCAGAGCATCCACCCCTACCGCCTCCTGATCTGGTCCATGCTCTTCAGCCTGCCCTGCTTCTTTCTCCTGAGCCTTGTCTTCGAGCAGGGCTGGGAGTATCAGGTATCGCTTTCCAGCGTTGCGGCGATTCTCTACCAGGGGCTGGTGGTGGCAGGATTCTGCTTCGTGGCTTGGACGTCCGTGTTGCAGCACTACCGCGCGAGCAAGCTCGTGGTGCTCTTCTTTGCCACCCCGCTCTTTGGCGTGCTGCTCAGCAGGCTACTGTTAGACGAGCCGCTCGGCCTCGAATTGATTGCGGGCGCAGTGCTGGTTGCCGCCGGGATCTACTTGGTCAACCGGACGAAGGAAGAGGAAGGGTAGGTGTATGCCGGGATGCCGGCGCAGTGACGTTTTGGAACCGGCATGGCGGGATCAACCCTCACCCTGGCCCTCTCCCAGGCTTGGGAGAGGGAGAAAGCGGAGCGGCTAGAGGGAGTGGATGACAGAGCTCTTGCCTTTCGACGCGCAGCCGGCGCAGTGACGTTTTGGAACTGGCATGGCGGGATCAACCCTCACCCCGGCCCTCTGGCAGGCTTGGGAGAGGGAGAAAGCGGAGCGGCTAGAGGAAGTGGATGGTACAGTTCTTGCCTATCGACGCGCTGCCGGCGCAGTGGCGTTTTGGAACCGGCATGGAGGGAACAACCCTCACCCCGGCCCTCTCCCAGGCTTGGGAGAGGGAGAATGGGGAGTAGCTAGGGGAAGTGGATGATACAGCTCTTGCCTTTCGACGCGCTGCCGCCGCAGTGGCGATTTAGGACCGGGAGGGCGGGAACAACCCTCACCCCGGCCCTCTCCCAGGCTTGGGAGAGGGAGAATGGGGAGTAGCTAGAGGAAGTGGAAGTTACAGCACTTGCCTATCGACGCGCTGCCGCCGCAGTGGCGATTTAGGACCGGGAGGGCGGGAACAACCCTCACCCCGGCCCTCTCCCAGGCTTGGGAGAGGGAGAAAGCGGAGCGGCTAGAGGGAGTGGATGATACAGCTCTTGCCTTTCGACGCGCAGCCGGCGCAGTGGCGTTTTGGAACCGGCATGGAGGGAACAACCCTCACCCCGGCCCTCTCCCAGGCTTGGGAGAGGGAGAATGGGGAGTAGCTAGGGGAAGTGGATGATACAGCTCTTGCCTTTCGACGCGCTGCCGCCGCAGTGGCGATTTAGGACCGGGAGGGCGGGAACAACCCTCACCCCGGCCCTCTCCCAGGCTTGGGAGAGGGAGAATGGGGAGTAGCTAGAGGAAGTGGAAGTTACAGCACTTGCCTATCGACGCGCTGCCGCCGCAGTGGCGATTTAGGACCGGGAGGGCGGGAACAACCCTCACCCCGGCCCTCTCCCAGGCTTGGGAGAGGGAGAAAGCGGAGCGGCTAGAGGGAGTGGATGATACAGCTCTTGCCTTTCGACGCGCAGCCGGCGCAGTGGCGTTTTGGAACCGGCATGGAGGGAACAACCCTCACCCCGGCCCTCTCCCAGGCTTGGGAGAGGGAGAAAGCGGAGCGGCTAGAGGGAGTGCGAGTGCCAGCTTCTCCGTTCAGTTGTGCCGCTGCCGAGGCGCGTGTGTCTAGGTGCAATTGCCGGGAGTATGCTCCTGCTAAGCTTCCGCAGGGCAGCGAAACGGGCGCGCAAAAGGGTGACAAGGGGGCCGCTTGGCTGCTATACTTAATCGTGAGGAAGCGTGTATCTGCTTGCTGCCTGATTTATGGGTCGGTGGGCGAGCGGTCAAAACCACCAGACTGTAAATCTGGCGCCGTAATGGCTACGGAGGTTCGAATCCTCCCCGGCCCACCGCGATAGTTCTCCGCGTGATTGAGAACGCTTTGGTCCCGTGGTGTAGTTGGCCCAACACACGGCCCTGTCAAGGCTGAGATCGCCGGTTCGAATCCGGTCGGGACCGCCCCCAACTATAAGGCCCGGACAGCGGGTCACGCTTGTGGAGTTGTGAGAGGATCGTAATTGCACGATCCTCTCATTTGCTTAAGGACGGAAAGCCCAATAGCGCTCGCGGGCAGCGTGGCCGCGCCAGCGAACGCCGCCGGGCTGTACGTAAGGGCGGCAGAAAGAGCCGCTCGCGCTGAGGCGGCCTTGGCGGGCCGACATGCGAAATCGGGAGCGGCGGTAGCGCCGGTGTGGGATACGGGTCAGCGCAGTCTGGTTGCCCACGAAAGTAGAGAAGCCGCGAGCTCAATGCCCGCGGCTTCTTCGATTCCGTGCTTTCGTATGAAGAGGCGATTGTAGGCTGTGTCGGGTATGCTCCGCTAGCGTCCTACCGGCTGCGCCGCACTCTGTGCAGAATCGACCATCTTGTGCAGCCGCGTTTCCTCGCGCTTCTTCTGGGCCCAGCGCTTGGTTGTGACAAGGCGCTTGCGGCGGTATTCGGCATCGGTGTGGTACTTATTACGCACGTAGCACTTGCGGCAGCGCAGCGCTCGCTGGACGACGGTACCGCAATCGACGCAGAATTTGGGTTCCTTGGGCTGCTTGGGCTGCTTGCTCAAGCGGATGCGGCGCAACTCTGCCACGCGCTCCTTGTTCTCCCGCGCCCACCGGCGATTCTTTTCCAGAATCTTATCCTTGTTGCGCTGGTAATAGCGCTTGAAATAGGTAGACAGGCGCTCTGCGCGGCCGCACCGCGCGCACAGGCCGGCACGCTTGGATTTTCCGTCACGCTGACCGGTGATGTCGGTCTCACAACGTGCACAGGTAAGAACTTGAACGGTTGCCTCCATGTTAACCTCCAACGGAAACTCAACGATAGTACCAAGAAGGCCAAGTGCATGCTGCACACGGACGCGGTACGCAAACGCATCCACAATGCTGGTAGACTATCGCTTACTCAAAATAACTCGTACTATGACTTTGTGTGCAATTTCACATGCGAATACAGGATATCTAATTATGGGGGCTGCTGTCAAGCTTCTGTGAAATCGATTGATGCGCGCCATTACAGGGAAAAGTGCCTCTCGACCCAATTCAATCCCGGAAAAGTTCCTAAGAGATTGATAAGAATTATGGCTTGGGAGACACTGTTTGCTGTTGCTGCGTTACGCTATGTAGAGCAACGATTAATTGCATTTCCCCAATTGTTGCATACCACAATACAGAAAAAGTTGACAGGCTTGGGATCGCACTACACAATAGGCGCTGGAGGGAAGAAATAGATCTTCCTGTCCGCACATGTGCACCCGGCACGCTGAACCATTGACATGCGAACGGCCTAGTGCTTTCGATGTTACCGTTATCACAAGCTTTACCCTAGACCGCGTGATCATGCTGGGACTCACGGCTTCCACGCTCGCACAGACAAGGGCTTGCATAGGGCGAGGCCGGCTTGCCAAGTGGGCTGGCGCGCGTATCAGGTACAAAGGCGTAGCGCGTGGCGCTCTCATCCACGGTTGAATATCCTGCCTGGCCGACGCTCTCGCCTAACGGCTGGAGTTGGCCGGCGTTTGCGCTCGGCGGGTTCTGGTACTTGCGGCAAGGCATGACCCAAAAGGGGCGTGTGCTGCTTGTGCCCCAAGCTGCCGTGGTTGTGCTTGCGCTCTTCAACGGACTATACATCTTCCGCCAACTCGCTTTCCCGGCGGCGGTGGCTCCCGCGCTGGTTGGCGCGCTCTTGCTTTGGTCGTTCTTTGGCTCCTATTGTGCCGCGTCGTTTCGCGGCGATGCGTATCGCCGCTGGTGCGCTGAAAACGGCCGGACGCCGCTCGTGCCGACTCAGTGGCGGTGGGGGGCGTTTATCCTCACCGGCGGCTGGTACGTGGCGCAGGGCATGCGCGTGAAGGGGCTCTGGCTGTGGCTGGCCTTCTTTACGTCGGTGGGAAGTATCGTCGGCATACCGATCGCGTTCGCCCTCATGTGCTATTGCGGGGCGAATGCGCGGGCGGAGCAGTACTTGGAGAAACCACCGGCGCACATCGGCCCGACGCCGCAGGAGCACTGGACTCACCAGGATATACTGAAGGCGCTGACCGCGGTTGCCAAGACTCCCCAGGCATCGCTGCGCGCCTCGCTGGTGGAGACCGCGGTGCGCGGCCTGCGGCGACAGGCGTATACCGTGCGCATGGACGATGAGCAAGGCGAAGATGCCACCGCCCTCACGCTGCAGCGAGGCGCCCGCGCTATGGTTGTGCGTGTGGTCCCGGAATCGCCGGTAGCCGCAGCGCTGGTCGAACAACTCGTGGCAGCCTTAGAGGATGATGCTTACACGGTCGGCGTGCTGGTGGTGAACGGACCCCTCTCCGGGCCGGCCCGGGACGCGGCAGCGCGGGCGCACGTGCGGGTACTGAACGTGCAGGAAGTGGAATCGTAGCAGTGGCATATGCGCACAGTCGCGCACTGCCTGCTTGCGTGTTCTTGAATTGAAGTGCTGCCCTACCCAGTTGCGGCTGCGGCGGGGTAACCACCATGCCACAGCGTAGACAAGAGGAGCGATGCGTGTGAAGGCACGGCAAATTGCGGCAGTTGGGCTGCTGGCTGCGGTCGCGGTCATATTCCTGCGCCGGTTGCGGCAGTGGGCCGGCGAGCCGCCTGCGCAGCGCACCTCCCATAAAGAGGCAATCGAGCCGCCGGAACTGGTCGCGCGCTATAGCCGCTTCATGGGATTGCTCCTCATGCGGATGATGCGCGCGTACCTCGCCCGCTATGTTGCCGCCGGTGCAGTGCAATGGCGCATTCTCGACGTGGGATGCGGGCCGGGGTGGTTTCCACTGGAGCTGGCGGATACGGCGCCCGACGCGATGGTCACTGGCGTTGACCTCTCGCACCCGATGACGGTCACCGCTGTTGCGCACGCCGCAAATCATCGCAATGCGCAGCGCGTGCACTTTGCGCAGGCGCGCGGCGAGGTATTGCCGTTTGCAGACGGCTCGTTCGACCTCGTCGTCAGCACCTTGGCGCTGCACCACTTGCAGGATCCGGTAGCCGCCCTTGCAGAACTGCGGCGCGTTGTCCGGCCGTCGGGCAGGATCGTGGTGTTCGATACGCGCCGCAATCTTCACCCCTGGTTGTGGACGGCGCTCAAGGTCTCACAGGTGTTTGTGGACGGACTGGCACTCTGCGAGAACGGCGAACCGGCAGCGTCCATCGGCGCGTCATATACGGCGTCGGAAGCCCACCGCCTGGCGCTCCAAGCCGGTTGGGAGCGGGTGCAGGCGCGCGCCGGTATTGGTTGGATCATACTGGAGCGACGGGCTGCGCCCGCGGCTTCAATGCCACTGCCGCCGCCGCAGCGCCGGCGGCAGCATCCCTCGTAAGCAAGTGGGAGTGCCTCTGCCGCCGGTTTCAGCAGAGCGGACAAGGAGACGGCGCGGCGGACGCTGCGGTCCTTACCTCAACGCCCAATCCGGTAAGAGGCTTGCCAAGTAGTCACGTGCACCGCCTACGTGGGCGTGACTGAGCGGGTCGTACCCCGGTCGAGGACTTGGGGTCTCCCAGGGCGCGCTTCTGCTAAGATTGTTGGCAGCCAACCTGCGTTCCGCTTTTCCGAGAATGAGACCGGTCGCCCATGAATCAACCTCATGTGCAAGTGCGCCTGCCTGGGAGTGCCCGCCAGTTCTCGCTGGGACTGAACGAGATCTCCCTTGGCTTGCGTGGGCTCTTCACCGGTCTCTTGCTGGCGGTGCTTTTCTTGGATAGGGCTTGGCCGTGGCAGGCTTCGCTGCCGTGGCTGCTGGCAGTAGTGGTTGCGCCCGCCGGCGTTGTGGGTTGGCAGTGGGGTTACTGGTGGCTGCTGCGGCGCATGGGAGCGACAGGCCCGGCGGCCGGCAGCGCTCTGAACTGGTCATTAGCGCCGCTGTGGCTGGCCGTACCGGGCTTGCTGCTGTTCTACTTTTCCGATTACGTCCACTATGTACTCTGGAACATTGCGCTGCCCCGCATGCTGGCGGTGTACGCAATCGTGGGAGGCACACTCCTCCTGCAACTGTGGGCGCTCGATACCGCGCCGCAGATGGACCGCTGGCCGCCGCTGCGTCTCGCGAGGTACCTCCGCGTTTCCCTTGCAAGCGGGAATCTGCTCCGAGAAAGCTGGCGCCGCGTGTGGCGAATGCTAAGAATGCATGCCGCCCTTGTGGCATTGCTGCTGGCGGGTCTGGCGCTGCGCATGCGGTATGTCCTCCACGAGGGCGGCGACGTGGAGCACTTCTATTTCTATGCCAGCACGGTTTTCACGAAGATCCACTTTCTCTACTACCACCTCACCGGACACTTGCCCTGGCCCCAGGACCAATTGGCCACCTTTCATCTGATCATGGCGCCGCTGTGGCGCGCGGCCTATCACTTCGACTGGCCGCAGATACTCTCCATCAAGATTCCTACCTATACCGCGGACGTGCTGAGCACGATCGTCGTCTACGTGCTGGCGTTACAGGTGTATCGGCGTGTTTCCGCAGGGACGACCGGCAGTGCGGCCAAGGGTGCGGGGAATGATGGTTCACGATTTGCGCCGCTTGCGGGGTCGACTGTGGCGCTGGTGGCCGCAGCCGTCTGGTACTTGCAACCCTGGCTGCTCACGGCCACCATCACTGATGCGCAAAGCCACGCCGTCGCCCTGCTCTTCTTCGTGCTCGCGGTGGCGCGCTGGGAGAAGCCCTGGCTCGCGGGCATCTTCCTGGCGCTGGCTGCTTCCACGCGCCTGGAGTTCGGCATAGCCGGGATTGTGGCGTGCTTTTGGTACCTGCGCTGGCGCGGCCTGCGCGACGCGGGTCTCTATGCGCTCACGTCGCTCGGTCTCTTGAGTCTGATTGCGATTCCTTACGCCCTCGCCGACTTTACGGCGTTCCGTTGGGCACTCGGAGGACACTTGCTCGACCGCGGCGAACCGCTGCTCCTGATGCAAGAGCTCTACCGTGCGTTCGGCGCGACGACGCCCGCCTGGCTCGATACGCTCGATAATCGGTACGTGGGCTTGGCCAACGCGCTCTTTGCAATTCTGGTTATGTTCGATCCCAGCCACCGCCGCGCTCTGGCCAAGGCCGGGCTCTTCTATATACTCACGCTGCCGGTCATCCACGACCGCTACCTCTTGCTCGGCCTGGCCGCGCTCTTCCTCTTTGCGCTCCCCCAACGCCGCTTGGCCTACCTCATCATCGGCCTGCTCTGGCTCACCGCAATCATCCCCGTGTCTTGGTTCCTCGGCACCTGCTTGGCCGTGCTGGTGCTGCTGTTCTTTACCAAGGAACCTGAATTTGCTCCCACCCTGGGTAGATCGACTGCCAGTGAGCCGCGACAGTGCCCATAGTCTTAGAGGTAGTGGCTCGGCACGTGTGCTAGCTAACCGGAGACTCTAGCAGCAATTGACTGTGGCAGGTCTGGCAGAGGGTTAAAACAGTCACAAGACTTCACCTGTGGCCAGGCAGAACCGATCAGTTTACACGGACAATTGTAGTCGTCGCTGGAGAAGCGATACTATATGAATTGAAGATCCTTGACCAAAGGACTTGAGGTTCAACCGATGATCGCGATAATTGACTACGGCGCTGGGAACTTGCGCAGTGTGAGCCGGGCGGTGGCGTTGTATACGCAGGACTATGTGGTGACTCAGGACCCGGCGGCGGTGGAGCGGGCCGCGGCCGTGATTTTGCCCGGCGTGGGCGCGGCGGGCGATACTATTCGCGGACTCGAGCGGCACGGCATGACGGAATTGGTGAAGGCGACGATTGCCTCGGGCAAACCGTACTTCGGCATCTGCATGGGCTTGCAGGTCTTGCTCACGGCCAGCGAGGAGGACGGCGGCACGCCCTGCCTCGACATCTATCCCGGAATCGTGCGCCGCTTTGCCAAGGGGCTCACCGTGCCTCACATGGGCTGGAACCAGGTGCGCCAGGCGCAGGCGCACCCGATGTTCAACGGCGTGCCGGACGACGCGTACTTCTACTTCGTGCACTCGTACTACACCGATCCGGACGATGCCGCGCTGACGGCCGGCACCACCGACTACGGCGTCACGTTTCCCAGCGTGCTGGCTCACGAGAACGTCTTTGCCACCCAATTCCACCCGGAAAGAGCGCCGCCATGGGCCTGCGGCTCTATGCGAACTTCGTGGCTTGGGCAACTGGCATGAAGTCCCGCGTGCAAAGTGGCGCCCATTCCGAGCCCTAGCCAGTACCGAGGCTGCGGAATGTCCGCGGCTTGTCCGAGATATTAGGAGCTTCTAGCGCTGGAGAGTGGGAGGCAAGCCCCAACGTTGTCGCGTTATAAGGATAGGGCAATCACAAGGGTGTCCTTCCATGCTTTGACAAACGCGGTTGTAGAGGCACGACATGTCGTGCCCCTACGTGATTGCAAGGAAGTTTCAACCCCTCATGGCAATGCGTAGTCCCGCGATTGTCCCAGGTGAACGTTAATGTGACAGCATTGGGGACAAGCCCCCGCGCTACGACGCATCGATGAGGGTCAAATGCTATACTGTCGCATTCGCAAGAGGAGAGCGGCGTACACGGATTGACCCAACAGGGCCGCAGGTTGCAAACCTGCGCTACCGGGGATATGAAGCGCCGGACGTGCAGAAGGCCGCCATGCAAGCGTGGCTCAGGGCTATTGTAGGAAACATGCAAGTAATTCCCGCCATAGACATCAAAGACGGCGCGGTGGTGCGCCTCTATAAAGGCGATTTCGCCCAGAGTACGGTCTTCTCCCACGATCCGGTCGAGACCGCCCGCGGCTGGCAGGAACAAGGCGCGGCGTTGCTCCACGTGGTGGACCTGGACGGTACCGAGCGCGGGGGCAGCCGGAATCTGCCGGTGGTGGCGGCCGTCGCGGGGGCCCTCAGCATCCCCGTGCAGATGGGCGGTGGCTTGCGCGACCTGACGGCCATCGAACAGGCGGTTGCCGCGGGGGTGGCGCGGGTCGTGTTGGGCACCGTGGCGCTGGCGGATCCCGCGTTGGTGGCGGAAGCGTGCGCGCGCTACCCCGGTCGCGTGGTGGTGGCCTTGGACGCCCGCGACGGCAAGGTGATGACTCACGGCTGGCAGCAGGCAAGCAACGTTGACATGTTCGACCTGGCGCAACAGATGGTGGCGGGCGGCGTGAGCCGCTTCCTCTACACCGACGTGGAACGCGACGGCACGCTGTCACAGCCTAACTTTGCGGCCACCGCGGCCCTCGCGCAGGCCGTATCCGTGCCGGTAATCGCCTCCGGCGGGGTCGCGACCCTGGACCACCTCACGCGGCTGGCAGGGCTCGGCGTTGAAGGTTCTATCGTCGGCTCCGCGCTTTATAAGGGTGCGTTCACGCTGCCCGAAGCGCTGGCGGCGGTGGGCAGTGAGGGACAATAGAGGACGGTCCGGTACTGCCTTGTGTCACTCCTTTTGTGTGAGAGCAGCCAATCCGAACGTAGAAACGTTGTGGGAATGTTTAGCCGGAGCGAACACCAATGGCGTACGAGGGGAACTGGACTGCAGCCAATTTCCCCTTGACACTTTTGCTCCTAATTGCTAGTATCTAGATACAACCCCTATCCGCTTAGGCGGTAGGGTCGAGGCCGCTCCAAGAGCGGTCTCTGTCTTTAAATGGCCGGATGGAGTGTCAAGTGAAGACCAACGTCTACGTTGACGGTTTCAATCTCTACTACCGCGCATTGCGGGACACGCCATTCCGATGGCTCAACCTCTGCAAACTGGCGCAGGCGCTTTTTCCGCGAGACACGATCAATCAAGTCTGTTACTTTACCGCATTGCTCGATGCACGGCCGAGCGACCCGGCCCAACCTCAGCGCCAGCAAGTATACCTGAGAGCGCTAGCAACTCTGCCGAACCTTGAGGTCTACTACGGTACCTTTCGTTCGCGAACCAAACACCGCCCGCTGGTCAACCCAATAGCAGGAATGCCGGGCGTAGTTCGAGTAAGAGATTCGGAGGAGAAGGGGTCTGATGTGAACCTCGTAACCAGGCTATTGGTTGACGGGTTCAAGGGCCGGTATGAACAAGCTGTTGTAATATCCAACGATTCAGACTTTGCAAGCGCCTTACATTACGTGCGCGATAGCTTGCGCCTGCGCGTAACGGTTGTGAATCCCGATCGCAAGATTAGAACGCACAAGGACCTAAAGGCCGCGGCAACATATGTCAAAAGGCTCTGGAAGAGTCATTTGCGGCAAAGTCAGTTTCCTCAATCGCTGACCGACGCGCACGGCACCATCAGAAAACCGCCTAATTGGGCATAGGTACAACCCGGCTGATTCGTCTGCAATAATAGGCTTAACCAAGTGCAGGCACGCCAACAGCTCTCCCTTCACATTTTGCAAAAGGCCGGTGTGACACCCCAAATGTCGTCGATTATTATGGTATTGGCGGCAGGATCGTTCAAAATACACTTTGTCCGAGCTAGGCGCGAATCGATGTAAACGTAGATCGCGCCAGTTCAGGTAACGAATCGCTTTGAGAAGTATGCTCACGACACGCATAATCCCCTGTCTCGACGTGCATCGCGGCCGCGTGGTGCGTGGGGTCCAGTTTTCCGCCGATAAGGACGCCGGTGACCCTATCGAGCTGGCGCTGCGCTACAACGAACAGAGCGCCGACGAACTGGTCTACTACGACATCACCGCCTCGGCGGAGGAGCGGGGTATCTTTCAGGACCTCGTGGAGCGCACCGCCGACCAGCTTTTCATACCGCTGACGGTTGGCGGCGGCATTCGCACGCCCCAGGATATGCGCCGCATGCTCCAAGCGGGCGCGGACAAGGTCTCCATCAATACGGCGGCGGTGGACAACCCCAACCTCATCAACGCCGGCGCCGAGGGCTTTGGCAGCCAGTGCACGGTGCTCTCCATGGATGTGAAGCGCGTGCCTCAGGCCGACGGCGCCATCAAATGGCACATCTTCACACACGGCGGCCGCCGCCAAACTGACGGCGAGGCGGTGCCGTGGGCCATAGAGGGCGTGGAGCGCGGCGCGGGGGAGATCGTGGTCAATAGCATCGACGCCGACGGCACCCTGGCCGGTTACGACCTGGAACTCCTCGCCGCCGTGTGCGCCGCCGTGGACGTGCCCGTGATCGCCAGCGGCGGCGGCGGCACCCTGGAACACCTCTTCGACGCGCTCGACAAAGGCCACGCCCACGCCGTGCTTGCCGCCTCGATCTTCCACTACGAGCACTTCACCGTGCGCGACGTGAAGGAGTACCTGGCGGCGAAGGGTATCCCAATGCGGCTATCCTAGGTGGTCGTGAATCACGGGAGAGCGCTTGTTTTCTAAACTGAGTTCTGTGGAGAAGAGCATGTCAGTTGAGCTGCAGATTCGACCGTACAACCCCAATCTCGACACGGCGGCCCTGCTTCCGCTCTGGCAGGCCGCGCTCGGTGACACGTGGCCCATGCGGGAGGATCTCCTCGGCGGCATGCTCACCGATCACCGGTTCTATCGCGGGGACGATCATTTGGTGGCGGTCGCGGGCGAGCGGATTGTCGGTTTTGTCGGCACACAGGTAGACCGGAGCGAGGCAGATGCGCAGGAGCGCAGCGGCGGGATTTCCGTCGTGCTCGTGCACCCGGACTGGCGGCGGCGGGGCATCGGCACGGGGTTGCACGAGGCCGCGCTGGCGCAACTGCGCCGTGAAGGCGTGCATAATTTGCGCCTCGGCGGCGGCGGCGCGTACCGGTTTTGGCCGGGCATTCCGACGGATATTCCCGAGGCATATAAGTTCTTTGCCGCGTGCGGCTGGCCGTTAGACCCGGAGCAGCGGTCGTGCGACCTGGTGCGCGACCTAAGCGATTTTTGCATGCCGCCCGCCATGCACGCACGGCTGGCGCAGGAAAACGTGACCGTCCGTCCCGCCCGGCAGGATGAAGTCGACGACGTCATCGCGTTTGAATTTGAGCATTTTCCCGGGTGGGCCGCCGGCTTCGCCTACATGGCGGAACTCGGTGATTTCCAAAATATGCTCGTCGCCATTGACCGAGAAAAAGGCATCGTCGGCACGCTTGTGTTGCACACCCCGACATCCCGCTGGCTGGGGGCAAATGTGGTCTGGAAAACGCTGCTGGGCGATGCGCTGGGTGGCATTAGCGCCGTGGGCGTGGCTGCCAGCGAACGCGGGCGCGGCATCGGCATCGGCATGGTGGCCGTCGGCTCCGAGGTGCTGCGCGAGCGCGGCGTCGGCAATTGTCATATTGACTGGACGCGCATCGTCGACTTCTACGGCAAGCTGGGCTACAAGGTTTGGCGCGAGTACTGGATGAGCACACGGGCGCTCGCCTGACAAGCGTGGGAGCTGCCACGGCTTGCGTAGCCCGGCGCGAGGCCACTGTTCGCGGTAAACACAGCGCCATCTTCGAGGCAGCGCCTGCGATTTGTTGGCAGCCCTGCGTTTGCGTGAATCCTCCCACGCAGGTTGCTGACAACCTTTCTCAAAAAAACCCCAATAATCGTTCGTGAGGGGCTTGCAATTGCCAATAACCGCGTATATAATATTTCCCACACGGTATTGCTAATCATTTGCATTAGCTAAAAGGAATTTGCGGGGAAAGGGGCGCTCATGTCTGCTTTAGTTGTACATTCCAAGACGAAGCAGCGTCTGGCCATGATCGTCGTCGCTGGGTTGCTGCTGGCCTTCGGCACAGTGCGCTCGGCACACGCCATGCACATCTCAGAGGGGTTCTTGCCTCCCACGTGGGCGGTGGTCTGGTTCATCGCCGTGATTCCGTTCTTTCTTTGGGGCTTGCGCTCCATTGCCCGGCAGGTCAATCGCTCTCCGCAGAGCAAGATCACGCTCGGCATGTCGGGAGCCTATTCGTTCGTCCTCTCGGGTCTCAAGCTGCCCTCCGTTACGGGTAGCTGCTCGCATCCGACCGGCATCGCCCTGGGCGCCATCCTGTTCGGCCCCACCACGATGGTGGTGCTCGGCACAATCGTGCTCTTGTTCCAGGCCATTGTCCTGGCGCACGGCGGTCTGACTACCCTCGGCGCAAACGTCTTTTCTATGGCCGTGATCGGCCCGTTCGTCGCGTATGGCATTTTCCGGGCCTGCCGCGGCTTAGGTTTGGCGTGGGCTGTTTTCCTGGCCGCCGCTATCGCTGACTGGGCGACCTACATCGTCACGGCCGGACAGTTAGCCCTGGCGTGGCCGGCCGCTACCGGCGGCATCCTTGAGTCATTCATAAAATTCCTCGGCATTTTCTCTATTACCCAGATCCCATTGGCCGTCGCCGAGGGCATTCTCACCGTCATCGTCTTCAATCTGCTCTTGCAGCACAGCCGCGAGGTGCTCGTGGAACAGGGCATTGTCTCTGAGGAAACGCCGGAGCCCGCACCCGGCCCTACCGCTGCCACAAGCTGACGGATCAGTTCCGCGCACTAGCGCGCCTTAATGGAACGTGAAGGAAACAAGAAATGTCGCCGGCGAGACGCAATTGGCTACTGACAGCTATTGTAATTCTCTTGGTTGTTGTGCCCTTGGCCTACCGGGGTTGGATCACGGAAGGCACGGAGTGGGGCGGGGCCGACATGCAGGGCGTCGCGGCGGTGGAAGAATTGGCCGGTGAAGACTTCGTGCCCTGGTTCAATCCCATCTATTCTCCTGATGCCCTGGAGCGCTATTATTTCGGCTTGCAGGCGTTGCTCGGCACGCTGCTTGTGGCCGGCATCGTTGGCTGGATACTGGGCCGTTCGCGTGCCCGGCATGGCGTGGAAAGCGGCACTGACCTGGCATTAGCCGGTGTGCTCTGCGCAATTGGCGTGGCGTTGGCTGTCGGGCTTCTCTTTGTGGAAACAGATTTTGGTGAGTTGCAGGCGACGATCTCGGCCTCGCAGGGCATTGGCTTGGGGTTGTTGGCGTTCTTCATCGGGTATCCGTTGGGTCGGCGCGCCGGAGCAGCGGTGAGCGCTTCGTAGCCGGCCGCCTTATTTCCGTTTGTGTGCGGACGTACTGTGGCGGTGTAGACGATGAGAAAGAAGCAATGCATCCTTTTCCCATTGATATGTACGCGTATCACAATCGGCTGCGGGACGCGCACCCGGCCGAGAAGATGCTCTTTGCCGGTCTGACCATCCTCATCTGCTTGATCGCCAGTTCGCCGGTGGTGGCGCTCTTGGCGCTCGGTTTTGTCACGGTCGCCGTTGTTCGCGTCGCAGGCATTCCCTTGCGGGCGTTCTGGTACTTTGTGCGCCTGCCTGCCGGCTTCATCCTGATTGGCGTGCTCACGCTGGCGATCACGACGGTAGTGCCGGCCGACCCCAAGACCCTGGCGGCGCTGCCTCTCGGCCCGTGGCACGTCGGCGTGATGGAGAGCAGCCTGGCGCGCGCCGTGCAAGTCGCGTCCGTATCGTTTTCGTGTGTGGCAAGCATGCTGGCGCTGGCGCTAACGACGCCGATGGTGGATATCACCGACCAACTGCGAAAGTGGCGCGTGCCCCAGTTATTCATCGAGTTGATGGTGTTGATGTATCGCTTCATCTTCGTATTCATCGAGACCGCGCAGGCGATGTATATCGCGCAGAACGCCCGCCTGGGCTACAGCAACTGGCGGCGCTCACTGCAATCGCTGGGCATGCTCGCCGCGAACCTCTATTTGCGTTCCCAGGCGCGAGCCTCGGCCTTATTCACCGCGCTGACGGCCCGGGGCTACAGTGGAGAACTGCGCGTGCTCACGGCGCAGCCCACCTGGTCCCGCCGCAACCTCGCCATCATTGCCGGCGTTGAGAGCGTGCTGCTTTTGGCAGCCATTGCCACCTGGTAGGGGAGAAGAGTATGAGTCCAAGTGACGTTACCCATACCCATGCGCCCGGCGTCACGCCGCCTCCAGGTTTGCAGGACTCCGAGGACGTGGCCGCGGCACGGCGCAACGGCGACCGGATTGCGACACGAGAGCCGGTGGAGTCCAAGACAGATGGGTCGCCTGGCGTGCTGGCCGCTGAGAGCGTCACGTTTGCCTACCCCGACGGTACCGTGGCGCTGCACGATCTCTCTCTAACACTGCCGCCAGGCCGCCGTGTTGCCATCCTGGGCGCCAACGGCTGTGGCAAGACGACATTGTTCCTGAACTTCAACGGCATTTTGCGGCCCACCGCCGGCACAATCGTGCACAATGGCGAACTTATCAAGTACGACCGGGAAGCGCTGCGCGATTTGCGCCGCCGCGTGGGTCTGGTGTTTCAGGACCCGGATTCGCAACTCTTTGCCGCCAGTGTTCGACAGGATATTTCTTTTGGCCCGCTGAACTTAGGCTGGTCGGAAGAGCACGTGCGCGCCAGAGTGGAACAGATCATCGTTGACACCAATTTGACAGAACTTGCGGAACGCCCCACGCACATGCTGAGTTACGGCCAAAAGAAGCGGGTTGCCATCGCCGGCGTGCTGGTAATGGAGCCGGAAGTCATCATCGCAGACGAACCTACCGCCGGCCTTGATCCGGAAACTACCGGTCGGGTCCTCAACTTACTCGATACTCTGCACCATGCCGGCCGCAGCATTGTCATCTCCACGCACGACGTAGAGTTGGCGCTGGCTTGGGCGGACCACGTAATCGTGCTGCACAGAGGCCATCTCCTGGCGGAAGGTCCGCCTGTCGTTGTCCTCGCGGACGACCCGTTGCTGCGCGAGGCCGGACTGCTACAGCCAATCGTGGTTGACGCATATCGACAGTTTTGTACCGCGGGACTGCTGCCGTCGTCAGGGGCTGTGCCCCGCACCGTGAGCGACTTGACCGCGCTGCTCGTGCGGCACGCGGCGCCGCGCACCCCTCCAGACAGCCCGCCCGACTGATCCACGCTTTGACACTCTCGTCGGTCGATGCGGCACGGGAAGTGGGCGTTGCTACTCCTTCACCTTGGGCCTCTGCGCTTCGACCCTTTTGACCCTTCGACCCTTCGGCAAGCTCAGGACAGGCAAGCTCAGCGCGAACGGGGTGGGCGTGGTCGGAGTTGGTCAGTTCCGGGTATGGTCGTGCGGTCTGTCGAATAGCAGTTGAGCACTTTGCAATCGTCTGGTGCCAGCACAATCCGTACGCCCTGGGCATGCACAATTCGCTTATTTAGAAAGAGCCCAAACCGTTCGCCCTGAGCTTGTCGAAGGGTGAACGGTGTTTCCCGCCAAGTCTAAGTGCCGGGATGCGCACAGCGCAATTGAGAATCGTCCCCGGAGCGGAGCGCTGCGACAGGCTCAGCGCGAACGGCAGGTTTGTCGAAAGGTGAGTGTTGCAATATGCTCAGGGCAAATGGAGGTAAACTCCAGAGCGGAGCGCTGCGACAAGCTCAGCGCGAACGGCAGGGATACCTTCGACTAGGACCCATTGATTAGATTGGTTCCGTTGATATTCGGAGGAGGCAGTTTCCGTTCGCCCTAACCGTTCGCCCTAACCGTTCGCCCTGAGCTTGTCGAAGGGTGAACGGTTAGGGGGGCTGCTGCACGAGCCTCCTACGCCATGCGATCGTAGGTATCCAGCGTGATCGGGTAGCGCAGCGGTTCATCGTTGAGGAAGTGTTCCAGTTCGTCTACCATCGCCGCGCCCTGGCGCAGGCGGGTATCGTCGCTCTGTCCGGCCATGTGCGGGGTCAAGAAGACGTTTTCCAGCCCACGCAGCGGGCTGTCCGCTGTCAGCGGCTCCGGGTTGAAGACGTCGAGGACGGCGCGGATGCGCCCGGTAGCCAGTTCCGCAATCATGTCATCCTGGTTTACTGCCCGCGCCCGGGCGTTATTGATGAACACGCCGCCATCTTGGAGCAGCTTGAAGTGCTTTGCCGTCACCATGCCGTCTGTCTCTGGGGTCGTGGGCGCGTGATTTGCGATAACGCGGCACGTGCTGAAGAGTTCTTCCAGCGAGACGCGCGTGACGTTGAGTTCAGCGGCGCGTTCGTCCGGCAGATAGGGGTCGTAGACCGCAATCGGCATACCGAAGCCTTGCAGCTTCCGGATGACACGTTGCGCCACGTAGCCGCAGCCGATCAGGCCGACCCGCTGTGCTTCCAAGAGATTGCCGCCGGTGGCGCGCGACTCCGACCAGGGCTTACCCGCATGCATCCACGCATTCTGCCGGTGCGGCCAGCGCAGGCCCAGCAGCATGCCGAGCACCGTAAACTCCGCCACCGCTTCCGCAATCATGGGAGCGGCGTGGGTGACGGCGATGCCTTGTGTGAGCGCCGCTTTGGGAATCATACGCCGGATGCTGCCCGCGCTGTGGGCAATGATGCCCAGTTCGCTCGCGGCGGCCAACACTTCCGGCGTGATCTCCGGCGAGCCCCAGCCGGTGAGCAACGCCGTGCTGCCGCCAATACGCTTTGCGAGATCCGCGCTCGAAAGCTTGTCGTCGTGGTCGCCGCCGCGCACGGTGAAGAGCCCGGCAAGACGCTCCTCGCTTGCGGGTGAGAAGAGACTCGCGCGCAGTGTGTTGGTAATGGCAATGAATACTTCCGGTTTCGGCACAAGAAGGCTCCCTTTGCTATAGCCTGGTAAGAGTCTTGCGAATTCAACCGTATGCTACCAGAAAGACAGAGTAAAGCATGCATCGCGGCCACCGGCCTCTATAAGGCAAGTAGGGCACGACATGTCGTGCCCTACCCGTCATGTGGGATGCTCCGAGCAATACTCTTCGTGCCCGGTTTGTTGGGCGTGCAAGGCGCATGGCCGCCGAGTGGTTATCCGCTCGTGCTCGATACGGATCGTCGCTCACGTTCGAGTTCTTACTTAAGACCCCTTGACCAGACTTAAGGCCTTTTGTATGCTACCGTCAAGGTGGTATTCACGAAGATTTGAGGAGGAAGGGACAATGTCACGGCTTTTCCGAGCGTTTATCCTATTCGTGGCGGCAAGTGCGTTGGTGCTGTTTGCAGCAGCGTGTGCCGCTGAGCCGGCCGCGGAGCCGGAAATGGCTGAGAAGGAAGAGATGGCGGCAGCGCCCACGGTCAAGATCGGTGTGTTGCTGCCCTTTACCGGCCCGCTCGGCGAGTTTGGCGCGGCCTTCCAGAAAGCGGCCGCGCTGGCTGAAGAGCATCTGGCGGCGGGCGGGTACCCGGTTGAGATCGTCTACGGCGATACCGAGACGAACCCCACGGCAGCCGTGGAGGCCGCCCGCAAGCTGGTCGACGTAGACCAGGTGCACGCGCTGATTGGCGCAGCCGCCAGCAGTTCCAGTTTGGCGGTCGCCGAGTCCGTGACGATTCCCAAGGGCGTGCCCCAGATATCGTACGCCTCTACGTCGCCGCTGCTCACGATTTTGCCTGCCGATGAGGGCAAAGACTTCCTCTTCCGCACCGTGCCTTCGGATGCGTTGCAGGGGGTGGTGCTGGCGAGTGTCGCCGTGGAGCAGGGTTATACGAACGTAGCCATCATCTACGTCAACAACCCGTACGGCCAGGGCCTGAAGGACAATTTCCAGGCAGCGTTCGAGGCTGCCGGCGGCACGGTGAGCGCCGCGGTGCCCCATGACGAAGCGGAATCGACCACGTATGTTGCGGAGTTGCGTAAAGCGATCGAAGGCGAGCCGGATGTGCTGCTGGCGCTGAGCTATGCCGGCCATGCCACTATCTACTTGCGGGAGGCCATCGAGAACGACTTCATCACGAAGTTCCTCTTCGTGGACGGCACCAGGTCGGAGAAGATCATCGAGGCGGTCGGCGCTGAGAATCTCGAAGGCATGTTCGGCACGGCGCCGGGTTCAGCCGAGACCCCGTCGCTTGAACTCTTCACGGCAGACTACCAGGCCAAGTACGGTGAGTTGCCGCCGCTGCCCTTCATGACCAACGTCTACGATTCCATTGTGATTGCGGCCTTGGCGGCACTGGCGGCAGAGGTGTCCGGTGAAGAGGTTACGCCCGCGGCGGTGCGTGACATGCTGCGCACGGTCTCCAATCCCGAGGGCGACGTGGCCGCGGCCGGCGCGGCCGGAATAAAGGCAGCTATCGAGACTCTGCGCGCAGGCGGCAGCATCAACTACGAGGGCGCGGCCGGCGCGCACGACTTCGATTCTGATGGCGACGTCGTCACGCCTATCGAGGTCTGGAAGTACGCCGGCGGCACCATTGAGAGTGTGCGCACGGAGGAAGTTACGATAGAGTAATCTCCAAGACGCTTCACGACGTGTTCATATGGAGGGCTGGCACACCGCCAGCCCTCTGTTTTTTCGACGCGCCCTGAATCAGCGCAGGTGGCCCCTATGGTTCAGCAAGATTGTATTGATGGGCAAGATCGCCGGTAGCGCAGGTTTGCAACCTGCGGCAGCTTCCCGCAATATTGGGCGATGACGCCAATCCGAAGGGTTGAGCACAGGTTGCAAACCTGTGCTGCTGTTTACGCCATTGATCAATTCAAAAAGCTCAATTAGCAGTTTCTGCCGCGCACTGAATCAGCGCAGGTGGCCCCTATGGTTCAGCAAGATTGTATTGATGGGCAAGATCGCCGGTAGCGCAGGTTTGCAACCTGCGGCATCCTCCCGCAATATTGGGCGATGACGCCAATCCGAAGGGTTGAGCACAGGTTTGTAACCTGTGCTACCGTTTACGCTTATTGATCAATTCAAAAAGCTCAATTAGCAGTTTCTGCCGCGCCCTGAAACGGCGCAATTGGACCCTATGGTCCGGCAAGATTGTATAGATGGGCAAGATCGCCGGTAGCGCAGGTTTGCAACCTGCGGCAGCTTCCCGCAATATTGGGCGCTGACGCCAATCCGAAGGGTTGAGCACAGGTTACAAACCTGTGCTACTGTTTACTCTATTCGTCAAGGAAAAGTAGCTTAACTACAATTGAACTCCTGCTGCAAAACCATTCGTGCTGAGCTTGCCTGTCCTGAGCCTGTCGAAGAGTCGAAGCGCGAACGGTCTCATTTGTTTCCATTCCCTTGAATCCTTCTGCCGCCAAACCGTAGCGCGGGGGCTTGTCCCCCGCTCCGATTCGCGTGTGGGGTAAGCCGTGTGGATAGAGCGCCTAACACCTTGCAGAGTCTATAATCAAGAGTGAATTACCTGCCCTGAACCATCGGACCGAATACGGCAGCACATAGAGGAGAAACCACCGCATGACGACAAAGTACCAATACGGCAAGATGACGTGGCCGGAGATCAAGGAAGCGGCGGCGCAGGGGCGCGTGGCCCTGCTGCCCACGGGCTGCATCGAGGACCACGGCCCGCACTTGCCGCTGGACGTGGACGTGCTGTTGCCTACCACCATCTGCGAACGCGCGGCGGAATTGGTGTCCGACCAGTGCGTGGTGGTGCCGGCGGTGGCCCATGGCTACGATCCGCACCACTTGGACTTCCCCGGCGTGATCCACGTGGACGGCGACGTGTTCATTCGCTATCTCGTGGATATCTGCAAGTCGCTCATTCACCACGGCTTTACGCGCATCATCATGCTGAACGGCCACGGCAGCAATACCGCTTTCACCGAGGTGGCCGCCCGCTTGGCCGTAATTGAAACTGAAGGCGAGGGGCTGGTCTACGCGCTGAATCACTGGGGCATCGCCGAGGTGCGCCGCGTCGTGGCCGAACTGCGCGATTCACCCCACGGCGGCATGTCACACGGCGGCGAACTGGAAACGAGCCTCTACCTCGCAATCGATCCCGATAACGTGTATATGGACAAGGCGGCAGCGGAGATCCCGCCGGACGTGCCGATGAGCTTGGGCGGCTGGAATGATCTCGTGGCGGGCCGTGCTGAGGACGCCAACCACGCGGTAGCCATGCCGTACTGGAGCACCTTCTCCAAGACCGGCGTGCGGGGTGATCCCACGGTAGCGACCGCAGAAAAGGGCGAGAAATTCCTGGAGGCCGGTGCCCGCGGCCTGGCCCAGATGGTGCGCGATCTGCGCGAGCTCGAGGTCAACCCGCGCGTCGATCATCATTAATGCCTGCTAAACCCATTTCCGTCAAGTAACAAAACTCACGTTCTGTCCCTTCACCCTTGACGGGAGCGGACAAGGTAAATGGAAGGTTCGTCTTGTCCCCTCTCCCGCGACGGGTGAGAGCAAGGTGAATAGAATGTCCGTCTTGTCCCCTCTCCAGAGGGAGAGGGCTAGGGTAAGGGGAATGCAGAAGGGAAGTATTTCATCGACCAGGTAAAAGCGCTGTTTCCTAATTCAGCCCGTGCCTTTGAGAAGTGCATGTCGCTAAAAGGAGTACTGTCCGTTGGAGACCTCCGTCACCCCAGACCCGCCAATAGAACCGCAGTCTCGTCATACCGATGAAGCTTCCTCAAACCGTCATGCCGATGAAGAGCCTAAGTCCCGCCATTCCGACGAACAACCCTCGCTCCGTCATTCCGGCAGAAAGCTCGCCCCGCAAGAAGAGCGGGGCGGGAATCCATCTTCTCCGGCCTCCAAGACCCGCGAATGCGTGGTCGTGCTCGACTTCGGCTCCCAATACAGCCCGCTCATCGTGCGCCGCATTCGTGAGTGCGGCGTCTACGCTGAGCTTGTGCCCTATGACGCGGATGAGGAAACCGTGCGCGCGCTCAGTCCCCGCGCCTTGGTGCTTTCCGGCGGGCCGTCGAGCGCCTATGCGCCCGGCGCGCCGCACCCGCACGCATACGTTTGGCGGGGCAGCCTGCCGGTCTTGGGTATCTGCTATGGCATGCAGCTCATGGCCCAGGCCTTGGGCGGCAGCGTGGAACCCGCCGACAGGCGCGAGTACGGACACGCCATGATCCACGCGCAGGAGTCCGCCGGTGTCTTTGCGGACCTGGCTTCCGACCAGGACGTGTGGATGAGTCATGGCGATCACATTACGTCCCTGCCGCCGGGCTTTGCGGTGCTGGCGTCGTCGGCCAATTCGCCTATTGCCGCCATGGGCAACGCACAAGGCATGATCGGTTTTCAGTTCCACCCGGAGGTGGCGCACACGCCCCAGGGGACGGCGATCTTACGCAACTTTCTCTACAATGTCTGCGGACTGCGCGGCGATTGGACGCCCGCCGCCTTCATCGATGAAGCCGTGGCCGACATCCAGCGGCAGGTGGGCGCGCAGCGGGTCATCCTGGCGCTCTCCGGCGGCGTGGATTCTACCGTGGCGGCGGCACTCCTGCACCGCGCCATCGGCGACCGCCTCATCAACGTCTTCGTGGACAACGGACTGCTACGCCTCAACGAACCGGAGCAGGTGGAGGAAAGCCTCACACAACTCGGCATTCCCGTGCGGCGGGTGGACGCCCGCGCCCGTTTTTTAAATGCGTTGGCGGATGTTTCTGACCCTGAGAAAAAGAGGCGCATCATCGGCGAGACGTTCATTCACGTCTTCGAGGAAGAGGCCCAGCGGCACGCGCCGGTGAACTTTCTGGCGCAGGGCACCATCTATTCCGACGTGATCGAGAGCCGCGCGCCGGATTCGAAAGCCGCCGCCCGCATCAAGAGCCACCACAACGTGGGCGGCCTGCCGGATACCATGCGCCTCACACTCGTCGAGCCGCTGCGCAAGCTCTTCAAGGACGAGGTGCGCACCGTGGGCGAGGAACTGGGACTGCCCCACGAGCTTGTCTGGCGGCATCCGTTTCCGGGGCCGGGTCTCGCCGTGCGCGTGCTCGGCGCGGTGACTGAGGCGAAACTGCACATTGTGCGCCTGGCGGACGCAATTCTCACCGAGGAACTACGCGCCGCTTCGCTTTATGAAAAATACTGGCAGGTCTTGGCCGTGCTGCCCGACGTGCAGAGCGTCGGCGTAATGGGCGACGAACGCACGTACGACCATCTGGTCGCCCTGCGCGCCATCGAAAGCCAGGACGCCATGACCGCCAACTGGGCCCACATCCCCCACGACGTGCTGGCGCGCATCTCCAGCCGCATCGTCAACGAAGTCCCCCACGTCAACCGCGTCGTCTACGACATCACCAACAAACCGCCAGCGACCATCGAATGGGAATAAGAATAAGGTAGAGGAATAGTGGGAAAAGGGACACTCACAATAGACCCGTGCTGCACAAGTGCAGTGTGCGCTCTTGCCTTGGATAATCACTCGGTCTGCTGCGGCGCGTTGGCAGGCGCCAGCTTGCCGTCGTCATCTAAGTTCACTAATTCGCGCATATCTGTCCCGTCGCGCGCCACCGTGTAGAGATGATTTGGTTGTTTCCTTCCCCTTTCCCAGAGATATAATGCGATGCGTTCCCCATCGGGGGACCACGCGGCAATCGTTGGAGCATCCTCGGGGCCCCAACCAGCTATGCGAATGGTTGGCCTGCTTAGCAGGTCTACCGTGCGCAAACCGCTGCCGTCAAATTGGATGAGAAAGACGTGATTCCACGCTACGTCAACGACGAGCAACTCTGGTCTCGTAGGTGACCACGAGATTTGAGGGAGATCCCATGGGTCCCAAGGCTCATCCAACTGCACCTGCCCGAGTATCGTGCCGTCGCTGCGAGCGACATGGACGTAATTGGTACTATCATCAGACTCTCCATCCCAAACCCACGCCACTATGCCAAGATACTCACCGTTCGGCGACCAGAGGACATGGGAGACATTAGCTGGGATGTCTAACAGTTTTCGCTTCTCGGATCCGTCGGGACGGGCCGTGTAAACGGAAGACACGACGCCGGACTCCCCCTCTTCGGCAGCGGTCGCAAAGGCGAGAAGCTCTCCGTCCGGCGACCATGAGGGCACGGGAGGTGGCATTCTTTGTAGTTTAAGCGTTTGCGTATACAATACCCATCTGAGTAGTTGCCCCGTTGGCTTGTGCAATACCCGTCCGATCCGTGTCCTCTCCCCCGCTCCATCTGCGCGAATGGTGTTGAGGTCAAAACCTTGCCAGCCTCTCGTAACAAAGGCCAAGTATTCTCCATTGGGCGACCACAGAGGCGGTGCGAAGGCCACATCATTCAGCCCGGAAGGTTCCACGGGTTGCACGTCCAATCCGTCCGCAGCCATCGTGTAGAGCGCTCGTGGTGGGGTAGAATGGTTCAGAGGCCGCTTTATTGCGAAATCCGCAATAAAAGCGATGCGTCTGCCATCGGGCGACCACACAGGAAACTGGTCGAGGAACTGGTTTTCCGTGAGCCGTTTCCGACCGGAACCGTCTGGGTTGATGACGGCGATCTCGTAGTTGAAGTCTGCTCGTGACAGTTCTTTGCCCGCATCGCGCCGGGTGCCTGCCATTGAATATGCGCACGACGTATAGAGAATCCGGGTACCGTCCGTCGACAGGTTGGCATGAAAGCCGTAGGGGAAATCCTCTAGTGCACCGCGGCGACGACCTTCCACTGGGTTCGCGTCAACCAGCAACCGTAAGCGCGTACCGTCAGCGTCGATGATATACAGCACCGAAGCCGTGAAACGGAAAATTCCGGGATTGCCCTCATGGGGGGAAGAAAAGACGATATAAGCGCCGTCCGGGGTATAGCTCAGGAAACTTGAACTCGGCCTTGGCTGCCAACCCCTAACTATTAGCGGCCCACATGCGTAAGGATTGTACCCTCGGCCGTGCAACTCCTCCGAACGGGAGGAATCGCTTTCTCTATCAGGTTCTACCTTCTCGATAGCAGTTTTCTCAGGTAGGGTGGAATCCACTCCAGTAGAGACTTGCCCGCCATACGTGGCCGCGCAACTCGTGACGCCCAATACGAGCAGGAGTAGGCCGAGCCTCAAGATCACCGACCTTAGCTTACCCAATGGCATAGACCATCCTCTCAAGAATCTCTGTCTATCTAAGTATCTGATACAAGGCATAGATTGCCATGATGTCCAGCGGATGCGGTGAGCACTTTGGCAAACCGTCACCGTAACTCATGATTGCGCTCTTAATCTGCTCATTCGGATGATGATTCTCTTGCCCCATGCCGTCCTTGCCATTCCCAATCCTCAAGGCATGACCGGCTTCGTGTACCAACGAACTATAAGGATAATTGTGGTCGACCATAGTGTCGGGGCAGGTGTTGAATGCGATCCTATCCACTCCCGCTAGGTCAATGAGGATTGTGGGGCAATCGTCCGGCATACGTTCATGGACAGGTTGTTTGAAGAGAATGTCCGTTGTCCTATCCTCATTGCCCGACCAACATTCGTCGTGCCTGCAACTATGGCACGAGGGATCATCTCGCTGTAGTCCATCACGATCCATCCTCCGACGGGTTGGCGGGGGCTAAGTTACCGTCGTCATCCAGGCGTATCAGATGGCGGCGGTCGGTGCCGTCAGCAGCAACAGTATAGAGTTGCGGTGGGGGGACATCGCCTGGCGTGAAGATTGCGACACGCGTGCCGTCAGGAGACCACGCCGCAGCGTGGGGGGTGACCAACCATGCGATTTCACTTTCGATCAACACTACCTCTCCGCTCGCCAAGTCGATAATACATGCAGCAGCCTCCAAACAGGAGTAGAGTATCTGCGTCCCATCCGGCGACCACGCGAGGATGGGCACCGAACCATTGAAGGTATATTCCCAGCGAAGCCAAGCCAGACTGAATATGGTAGTGATGAACTGCAGGTCGGAACCGTCCGCCGCCAGGGTGTAAAGCCCTACGTCATCGCCGGCAATCTTTGCCACTGCCAGCCGTTGCCCGTCCGGCGACCACGCGGGCACACCGACCACTTCCTCGGCAAGTAGTGTCATCTCCGTGCCGTCAGTTCTTACCAAGTACAAGTCCCTTAAGGAGTCAAGGAAGTAGTCAGTGTTAACTTGGAAGGCTAAGTGCTCCCCATCGGGCGACCAGACCGGCGGCGCCAGGGTCAGCCCATGCTTGCCGGGCGGCGCGACCTGCTGCACGTCCGAGCCGTCCGCCGCCATGGTATAAAGCGCCATTCCTTCTGGTGCCCTGTAGTACTGCGGCGGGGAGAGGAAGGCGACGCGGCTGCCATCCGGCGACCAGACGGGATAGTTGTCGAGGCGTGAATTCTTAGTGAGCCGCCGCTGCCCTGTGCCGTCTATACCGATGAGGGCCACTTCGAATTGGTTATGTTTTAGGATCGGGAAGCGATACTCACAGCTTGCATAGACTAGCTGGGTGCCGTCGGGCGATACGTCGGCATGGTGACCGTACTGGGACTCGCGACTGGGATTAGCATCGACAAGCATTTCCAAGCGGCTGCCTGCTGTGTCTACCAGCCAGATACCGGTGAAGATTTTCCGTTCATAAGACCCAACTTCTCCTCCTGCATAGTAGTTGAACACCAGGTGTGCGCCATCCGGTTTCCAGGCGAGAAAGATCTTATCTTCACCGAGGTTGATCGCAAACCCCAACGGACCACAGGGAAGGCTGCCAACGTCGGATATGAAGTCTTCCGAGGTAGGCGAGGGCGCCACCGTTGGCATGCTCTTTGGTTGAACCTCAGCAGCCGACCGCATAGCCCCCGGCTGCTGCTGACAGCCGGCTAGGCAAAGTGTCAGCAGTACCAAGAGCCCCAATTGTGCCAACCCCGTTCGTGTCTTCACCACAGCAACCTTCGTATACTATTCATCACGATCCATCCTCCGGCGGATTGGCGGGCACGAGGTTGCCGTCGTCGTCCACGCGTATCAGATGGCGGCGGTCGGTGCCGTCAGCAGCAACAGTATAGAGTTGCGGTGGGGGGACATCGCCTGGCGTGAAGATTGCGACACGCGTGCCGTCAGGAGACCACGCCGCAGCGTGGGGGGTGACCAACCATGCGATTTCACTTTCGATCAACACTACCTCTCCGCTCGCCAATTCGATGACACATGCAGCACCATCCTCACAGGAGTAGAGTATCTGCGTCCCATCCGGCGACCACGCGAGGATGGGTACCGAACCATTGAAGGTATATTCCCAGCGAAGCCAACCCAGACTTAATGTGGTAGTGATGAACTGCAGGTCGGAACCGTCCGCCGCCAGGGTGTATAGCCCTACGTCATCGCCGGCAATCTTCGCCACTGCATCGCTGGCAATCTTCGCCACCGCCAGCCGTTGGCCGTCCGGCGACCAAGCGGGGACGCTCACCACCTCCTCCGCAAGAAGTGTCACCTCCGAGCCGTCGACTTTCACCGAATATAGGTTTCTCAACCTCATGTAATGAGAGAATTCCCCAGTGTTTCTTTGAAAAAGTAAACGCTCTCCATCGGGCGACCAGACCGGCGGCGCGAGTGTCACCCCATTGTCCCCGATTGGCGCCACGCGCTGCCCATCCGAGCCGTCCGCTGACATAACGCGGAGCATCAATCGGTCAGGTGCTTCGTAGGGACAACCCCTACATTGAGCCGAGAGAAAGGCGATGTGGCTGCCATCTGGCGACCACACGGGATAGTGGTCGAGACGTGAATTACTGGTGAGCCAACGTTGGCCTGTGCCGTCCATTCCTATGACGGCAATTTCGTAGTCGTACCCACTCCGCTTCAGGCTTGGCGTCTGCAAGAATGGGTCTTCACAGCTTGTGTACACAAGCTGTGTTCCGTCCGGCGATATGTCAGCATGTATACCGTACTGGGAATCGTGTCCGGGATTGGTGTCAACCAGCATCTCCAGGCGGCTGCCGGCGGCATCCACCTGCCAGATTGCAGTGTAGTCGATAACAGACCCTCCCCTCGCAACCTCGTCTACTGGCAGGTAATTGAATACCAAATGCGTGCCGTCCGGCGTCCAGGCAAGAACGAGCCTATACATCCCAAGGTTTGACGGCATAAACACCGGTCCGCAGAGATTGCTTCCATCGATGTGAATCTTCTCACCTGGAGTGGGTGATGGCGCCACTGTCGGTGTGCTTGTCACCACTCCCGCCGTCGCTGAACCCACTCCAGCCGGTTGCTGCTGACAGCCGGCTAGGCAAAGTGTCAGCAGTACCAAGAGCCCCAATTGTGCCAACCACGTTCGTGTCATCACCACAGCAACCTCCGTACACTATTCATCACGATCCATCCCACGGCGGGTTGGCGGGTGCCAGGTTGCCGTCGTCACCCAGGCGTATCAGGTCGCGGCGGTCCGTGCCGTCGCGGGCAACTGTGTAGAGTTGCGTTGGTGAGACACTATCGAACAATGCAGCCGGCGTATAAACTGCGATGCGACTACCATCCGGCGACCACGCCGCAAAGTACGGGCCGGGGGGCCCGGGCCAAGCCCTTTGCTTGTCTTCCAGCTCAACTACCTGTCTGTCTTCTACATTGACGACACACACTCCTGCGTCGCAGGAAAAGAGAAGCTGTGTACCGTCCGGTGACCATGACATGGCGTATATCGAGAGCCCATACGGCTTATCCCCACTCTCCAATCTTTCTCGGGTCGTGATGGTGGTAATGCGTTTCGGATCGGAACCGTCAGCCGCCAGGGTGAAGAGCGCTACGTCGTCGCCGTCGAATTCTGCTACCGCCAGCCGTTGGCCATCCGGCGACCAGGCGGGGGCACTGACCACACCCTCTGCAACGACTGTCAGCTCCGAGCCATCAACCCTCACCGTGTAGAGGTTCCGCAAGAATTGAAAGCCCGGTTCTGCATTTGCCAGAAAAGCCACGCGTTCTCCATCCGGCGACCACACCGGTGGAGAGAGGGTCAACCCGTACTGCCCGGGCGGCGCCACGCGCTTCTTGTCCCATCCCTCCGACGTCATGGTCAGGAGTTCCAGATGATTCGGATCGTTATGCATGCGCGAGCTAGCCCGCGCCGATAGGTAAGCAATGCGCTCGCCATCAGGGGACCAGACCGGATAGTGGTCCAGGTGATCGTTCCTCGTGAGCCGCCGCTGCTCTGTGCCGTTCATTTTCATAACGACAATCTCGTAGTTATACTTGCCCCGTTCAGCATGTTCCCCGAATCTTCCGCCTTGTCCCGTCGGATACTCACAGCTTGCATAGACAAGCCGCCTGCCATCCGGTGAGACATCCGCATGATGACCGAATTGGGATATGTGCCCGGGATTAGCCTCGACAAGCTTCTCCAACTGAACGCCTTCAGCATCCACCACCCAGTACGTCGTGTGAAAGTAAGGACTGCGTTCATACATTTTGCCCAATGTTGAGACATAGTTGAAAACTAGCCGCGTGCTATCCGGCGTCCAGACGAGCGTCAGCCTATCTTCACCTGCAGTGTAGATAACGTCGCCCACCGGCCCACAGTTGTAGCTTCCGCCGTTCACTTCCTTTATGTCTGAAGGGGGTGTGGGTTCCATTGAATCCTGCTGGCAGCCGACAAGCCACAGTGTCAGCACCGCAAGCATCCCCAGCCACAGTGACCGCCTGCTTGAAAAGTATATGCGCACACTCTACCTCCCTCTATCCCCATGTCCCTCAGTATTAGCCAATACGTTAGTCTGCGAGTTCGCAGGTCTTTATATCGCAGCCAGGGTGGCTTCCATGCGGCGGCCGAGGGCGGTGACGCCGAGGAGGAACACGGCGCAGATTGCGAAGCCGATAGCGAGTTCCACCCACACGTCGGCGAGGCCGGCGCCGCGGATGGCGATGTCGAACAGCGGGGAGAGGAAGTAGTAGGTGGGGAAGACTTTCGCGATCCACTGGGGCAGGTTCGGCCAGATGAAGAAGACCACGGGCGCGAGCAGGACGATGGCGCCGGACTTCCAAATGGTGTAGAGCGCTTTCGTGTCTTTGGCGAAGGAGCCGAGCATCAGGCCGACCTCCGCGGCCATGAGCGTGGCCAGCACGAGCACGAGGATTAGAGCGGCGGGATTCGCGCCGAGCGCGCCGTTCAGGGCCAGCGTGACCGTGCCGGTGGCCATGGCCAGGATGAAGCCCAATGCGCCCTTGCCGAGCAGGACGTCGCCCAAGCGGGTTGGTGTCACGAGCAGCGCCGTGAGCGTCCGCTTCTCTTTTTCCTCCACCAGGCTCGTGGCCGGTGTCAAAGCCCCCGCGATGAGCACTGCCATGAGCACGATCAACGGCAGCAGGCGCGAGACGATGGACACGGACTCGCCCTCGCCCACGGTGATAGTTTCCACGTCAATCGGCGCTGGCGAACCAGCCACCTCGCGGATGAGGTCTACCATTGTCACCCCCAGTACAACCCGGTTGGAGGCCAGGCTTTGCCCGCCGAAGAAGAATTGCACGTTGGGCATTTGACCGGCCTGCAGCGCGCCGTCGAAGCCCGTAGGCAGCACGAGACCGGCATCCAGGTCGTTGTTCTCCACCATCTGTTTCAAGACGGCGGCGGACTCTGGAAACGTCACCTGAACGCCCTCTACGTCGCGGACGTTTCGGACGATCTGCGAGTCGCCCTCGTCGACGATGCCGAGGCGGGGGGCGGGATCGAAGAGACTGCCGAACACCACGCGAATCAAGAGCGTGAGGATCACGGGCAGGACTATAGCATAGAGGAAGATGGGCGAGCGCGGCCCGACTCCTAAGTCCTTGCGCAGAAGATGCCACGCGTGTACTCCGGTCATAGCGTCTCTCCCTCTTTCTCCCCTGTCTTGTAGCGCGGGGGCTTGTCCCCCGCTCTTTTCCGCGCAAATGCAATGGTAACCGTGTCTGGACTGCATCTTCCCTGGCTGTGCGCAGGTTACAAACCTGCGCTACCGGAGGAGCGGTGTGCCTAACGCGATCAGAACATCCTTCCGAGGATTCAATGCAGGATGCTTGAGTTCATATCCGTCCTGCCCGGCTTATTGCGTCTCTACTTCAATTTCCGGCGCTATCTCCCCGTAGCGCGGGGGCTTGTCCCCCGCTCTTCACCTATAGCGTCTCCACTTTTCGCTTGAGAATTACCAGTCCCGCCGCGAAGGCGATCACGCACCAGCCTAGCGATGTGCCAAGATGCGGCCAGACCTCCAGCCAACCGGCATTGTAGGCACTGGCTTGCACGACTGCCTGCACCAACCCATAGGACGGCAAGACCTTCACCCAGACCGCGGCGGTGCCGGGGAAGAGCACCGCGATCGCCGGAATCATGAGCGGAATCATGAAGGCCATGCCGTAGAAGAGCGTTTCGATGAAGTCTTTCCCCGCTGAACCGGCAATCAGCCCGAAGCCGGTCACCAGCACCGCGCCCAGCAGGACCGCGCACAGCAGGATGAGCGGTTGGTTGGCGAACGAGCCGATGATGAGCAGCAGGAGCACGGCTTGCACGAAGGCCATACCCGTACCCAGGATGCCCTTGGCTGCCAGGAAGTCCGAGACTCGCGTCGGCGAGACGAGCACAGCCGTCACCGTGCGCGCTTGAATCTCAGTGGCTATCAGCGAGCTGAGCGCAAAGGTCTCGATGACGAGCGCCAAGACCGCGAAAAGGGGGCGAATCTTCTCACGAAACGGCACCTGGTCGCCCACCCGGTCTTCACCGAGCACAATCACCTCGCGGTCCGGGTCGGCGACCGGCAGGGGATTGCCCGACAACGCATAGGCTATTTCACGCACAAAGCTATTCATGGCGCGCTGGATCTCCACCGGCACGTTAGCGTCCACGTAGACGCGCACCGTCGTTTGCTGTCCGGCGGCGACGCGTTGCAGGAAATCGTCGGGGAAGGCCAGCCCGATGGCTAGCGGCTCCTCCGGCTCCGCAGCGCCCATGCCGAGCGCCGCCTCAAGCGCTTCTATGGACTCGAATTGGACAAGCTCGATACCCGCGCTTTGGTCGCCCATGGCCGCGGCGAAGATTTCGTCCATGCCGGTCTGACGAATGCCCACGGTGAACGACTCGTCCACGCTGTTGGGCATCAGCCAGAAAGCGATCCCGTAAATGACGATGCTCAGGACGGTGATGACCACAAAGAAGCGTTCGCGGCTGTATTCGCGCAGGTCCTTGCGCACAATCGCCCAGACGATGGCAGCGCGTGACACTTGGGCGCTCATGTCCGGTTCGCCTTCTTGATCATGCCTGTGATCCTTGGTCCGTTAGCCTCGCAGCCGTGGCGCTCACTCTTGCAGTCCTCTGCCCGTGAGCGTAATGAAGACGGCTTCCAAAGTCGCCTCTTCCGTATGAATGGTCAGCAAGTCTTCAGCGCCCACCACCGCTTTCAGTTGGTCGCCGGTGTCGGTGGCGTCGAGCGGCACCACCCGTTCGCGGATCTCACCATTCTCGCGGGTGCGCACCCGCACCGACCGCTGGCCGTGAGCGAGCTTGAGGTTTTCCGGCGTGTCCAGCGCCGCGATTGTACCGTCGTTGATGAAGGCTACCCGGTCTGAGAGCTTGTCCGCCTCGTCCATGTCGTGGGTGGTGAGGAGGATCGCCGCGCCGCGCTGGGCTTCTTCCTCAATGACCCGGCGAATGGCCTGCGAGGAAACCGGATCGAGGCCGTCGGTGGGCTCGTCGAGGAAGAGGATGTCGGGCGTATTCAGCAGACACCGTGCCACCATGAGCCGCTGCTGCATGCCTTTGGAATAGCCTTTCACGCGGTCGTCGGCGCGGTCGGCGAGTCCCACCCGCTGCAGCAGCGGCGCGGGATCAAAGTCGCGAATCCCAAAGAGCCTGGCAAAGAAGTGCAGATTCTCCTTGGCGGAGAGATTGAGATAGAGGTTCTTTTCTTCGAAACAGACGCCGATGCGGCCCTGAATGGTGTCGCGCTCTTTGGCGGCATCCATGCCCAATATGGAGATTGCGCCGCTCTGGGGCCGCATCTGGCCGGTGAGCAGCTTGATGGTGGTGGACTTGCCCGCGCCGTTCGGGCCCAGAAAGCCTAGGACCTCGCCTTGTGCGACGCTAAAGCTGACATCATCCACCGCCTTCACGTCGCCATAGGCATAGCTGACACCGTCAACGCGAATGGCTTCCTCGCTCATGAATTCTTCTCCTTTGCCCACGGTGTAGCGGAGTAAACTGTCTCCCTATAAGCCAAGCACCGTTCCGTCGTTCCCGCGCGAGCCGCCGATAGATCCGTCATTCCCGCGAAAGCGGGAATCCATCTTCTCTTGTCATCCAAGTGCAGCGCAATCCCAGAGGCGGGGGACAAGCCCCCACGCTAGAAGGCGTGAATACGCCCTCACTCTAACCCTCTCCCTCAGGAGAGGGAATAGCCATGCCGAGCGGGACAACCCATTGCGTAGACTCTATCATGAAATATTCAGAAATGCGGCAGTAATCTCCCAGATTGCGGCAGCCACGTCGTCGACGCCACGCGTCGCATCCACTACGCGCCAGCGGCCGGGTTCCGCTTGAGCGAGAGAATGAAACCCGGCGCCAACTCGCTGATGAAACGTCAGGTCGAGCCGGTCCATGCGGTTGGTCGCTGCGGCCGCGCTGCCGGAGCCAATGCGCCGCTCCAGCCCGGCCGCTGCGGGCAGATCGAGCAGTAGCGTGAGATCAGGCACGAGGCCGCCGGTGGCGAAGTGATTGAGCGTACGCAGCGTTGCCAGGTCTTGGCCGCGGCCATAGCCCTGATACGCAAAGGTCGAATCGCTGTAGCGGTCGCAGATGACGACATTCCCGTTGTCCAAGGCCGGCCGAATGACTTCGTGGACGAGTTGGGCGCGGGCGGCGCACATGAGCAGCGCCTCGGTGTGCGGATGAATCTCTACATTCACGTGATCGAGCACGACGGCGCGAATGCGGTCGCTGATACGCGTGCTGCCCGGCTCACGCGTGGTCACCACCGTATGCCCGGCTTGCCGCAGGCGGTCGGCAAGCGGTGCTATTTGGGTGGTCTTGCCGGAACCCTCCACGCCCTCGAACGTTATGAAGTAGCCCTGCGCTGTAGCTGTCATGCGGTCTCCAACCCACGTACCCTTTGGACTGTCATTCCGAGCGAAGCGAGGAATCTAGAGTGCCAGCACTTGAGATTCCTCGTCGCTTTACTCCTCGGAATGACATGGCTCCGACGCCCACTGCTTACACTCCCGCCAGCGCCCGCGCGGCCTGGATGAGGGCCTGCACCTGTTCGGAACTGCCGGCCTCGGCGTAAATGCGCATGATCGGTTCCGTGCCGGAGAAGCGCACGCAGACCCAGGCGCCGTCCTGCAACGTGTAATGAAATCCGTCTTGCGTGCGGCTCTCAACGACTTCGCTATTGGCGAGTTTCGCTGGCGCGTGCGCCTGCATGCGCGCCGTAATTTGCGCACGCTCTTCAGGCGGGAAGTCCAGGTCAAGGCGGTCGTAGCAGTGCGGCCCCACTTTGTCGAACAGGTGCTCCACCAGTTCCGTGGGCGTGCGGCCGGATTGCACCACGTAGTCCAGCAGGAAGAGCCCCGCCAAGATGCCGTCGCGCTCCGGCACGTGGCCGCGAAAAGCATAGCCGCCGCTCTCCTCGCCGCCCAGCAGCGCGTCGGTTTCCAGCATCTTCGGCGCCACGAATTTGAAGCCCACCGGCGTCTCGTGCACCGGCACGCCGAAGATTTCGCCGAGGCGGTTGAGCATGGTGCTGGAGGTGAAGGTTTTAACTAGCGGCCCGCGCTGGCCGCGCACCTCCAGCAGATAGAGCGCCAGCAGCGAAATGACAGTGAGTTGATTGAGAAACTCACCGTTCTCGTCGCACGCGCCCAGGCGGTCGGCGTCGCCGTCGTTGGCCAGGCCCAACTGCGCCCCCATGTGGCGCACGATACTGAAGAGGTCGTGCAGGTTGCCGGGAATTGGCTCCGGATTGTGCAGGCCGGGGAACATGGGATTGCGCTCGTTGTGGAGATCGTAGACCCGCAGGGAGCCGCCCTGGAGAATATTGCTGAACCAGTCCCGACCGGCGCCATACATCGCGTCTACCACCAACGTGCCGTCCCAAGCGCGCAGACCCTCGAGATCGAGCAACCGGCCAATGTGCGCCAGATACGCCGGTGCGGGATCGAACGGCTCGTAAAGCCCCTGCTGCTGCGCCTGCGCGAGGGTAAGGGCGCGCACGTCGCGGGGATGCAGGCCGTCGAGAATCGTCTCTATCTTTGCCAGTTCTTCAGGCGGCGTCGCGCCGCCGTAGCCGGACCGCACCTTATACCCCTGGTAGTCGAAAGGGTTATGACTCGCCGTCAGCGTGATGCCGCCGCCTGCTTGCCGGTTGACGATGGCATGAGAGAAGACCGGTGTGGGCGTGGGGGCGCGGGTAAGCGCGACGGGAATGCCGTTGCCGGCCAGCACCTCGGCCGCCGCTGCGGCAAACATCTCGGCGTTGTAGCGGGTGTCGTAGGCGACGACAAAGCCGCGTTCCGCCTCTGCTGGATGTGCTACCAGCCAGTATTGGGCTACCGCCTGGGTGAGCAGGCGTACGTTGGCGACGGTGTAGTCGGCGCCGACAATCGCGCGCCAACCGTCGGTGCCGAACTTTATCGGTGAGGAATCCATGCCGGTTTGGTTGCTCCTTGTCAACGGCAGTGTAGTTTTCAGGATGTTGCGGTAGTGCGGGGCGAGTTCCCACCCACCTAAATGTTACACGGATGAAGCGTCGCCCTCACCCCCGTATCACGTACGGGGCAGGCTCTAACTCTCTCCCCCAGGAGAGGGAAGAGTCGCGGAGTTCGGTAATTCGCCAAACCCAATTGCACGATGCTAGCATGCGGCGCGTATCTGGTCCCGCCAGTAGTCCAGGGTGTCCTTTAGGGTCTGTTCCAAGGGAATGGCAGCGCGCCAACCGGTCTGCGCTTGGATGGCGCTTGGGTCCGCTTGGAGGACCGGCAGATCGCCCGGGCGGAAGAGCGCCGGATCGGTTTCTACCGTAATGTCCACCTGTGTAAGACTCAGCATAATCTGCAGCATCTCGTCAATGGAGCGGGCGGCGCCGGAGCCGATTGTGTACACCGCGCCGGACGTCCCTTTTTCCAACGCGAGCCAATAGGCCCGGGCCACGTCGCGCACGTCGGTGAAGTCGCGCTTGGCGCTCATATTGCCCACCTTCAACAGCGGTGGGACAATGCCCGCCTCCATCTGCGCCAATTCCCGCGCAAAGCGGGCAATCACGAAGTCCGGCGCTTGGCGCGGCCCGATGTGGTTGAACGGTCGCACCCGCACGATGTGGAGGCTGTGACTCTGCCAATATTGCAAGGCCAGCATGTCCTGCCCGACCTTGCTCACCGCGTAAGGGTCGGCGGGACGGAACGGCGTCGTTTCGTTTACGGGCAGGTCTTTCTCTTCCACCATACCGTAGACGTTGCTCGAACTCACCGCGAGCAACCGCGCTTCCGGTACGTGCTGCTGCAGCGCCAAGATGATGTTCAATTGGCCCAGGATATTGGTGGCGAGGGTCTCGGCCGGTTCGCGCCACGCGGTCGGTACATGCGCCTGGGCCGCGAGATGAAAGATGCGATCGGGTTTTATTTGCCCCAGGGCGGCGTGCATGCCGGCTTCATCGGTGATATTCGCGGTAAGAAGTTTGATGCGGTCGCCGAGGTGCGCGAGATTTGGCTGCGGCCCGGGCGTCTGCGTCAAACCCCACACTTCGGCCCCTTGCGCCAGGCACGTATCCGCCAAGTGGCTGCCCGCAAAGCCGGTAATGCCGGTAATGAGTACACGCATGGGAAGCGGCTTCTCAAGTCACGTGAAAGGGTGGGGTTCCTGTGGCGATTATACGCGGCTCCCATTGGCCGCGGCAACCGCGAAATAGGCCAGATTCAATGGGCCCTGACACGCTACGGTACATTAAAGGCACTATTGCTTGCGGCGAATAATCAGGCAGAGTACTTTCATTGCCATATAAGGCCGCTGACACAGAGTATCGTTATTCACAGGCCGCACACGCAGCCCTATAAGTGAGCCGCAATCTGCATAGTGGAAAGGCACGCTACGTGGTCTACAAGCTCACTGGCAAGGTGGTACCCCATCCATCTGTCAGAGCCACCTCCGATATGTCATTGCGGACCTTTACAAGCATCTCACGATTGGCGGCATACCCTATCTCGCCTCTGTGCTGAAGTTGGCCGACCACGATGCCTGGATGGATATCAATTGATTCTGCAAATTCCTTGAGCCTGGACTTTGAGTATCGTGGCCTAATTCGCCCTATGAACACTTCCAGTTCGTCTTGTGGCACGAGCCAATTCACAGCCAATGAGTCTGCTGTTACTTCGTGCTTGGGCTTGTCTTCAGCTGGTAAAGGCTTGTTGCCAACTAAGTCCACATCGAGAGCAGTGAGTTGGTTTCTAATGCCGTCCCCTCTCTTAATGTGTCCAATTTCGTGCATGATAGTGTGCCAAAAGTAATCTATGCGGTCGTATCGAAGAGTCAGCGCTACCACAGGAGAATCCTGATCCAACCAAAAGCAAGCACCATCAATTCGTGTCCCGGGCAAGGCCTCTATTACAAGGAACCGAATGCCGGCGCCATCTAAGACTCTCGGAACATGTCGGACCCCTTCAATACTGTGTGCGAGACTACGCAGAGCATTGATTGCCTTGTTCACCTGGCTACGATCGAATGGACCTACACCCATTGCTTTGGCGAGGTGCTTTGCCCGAAAGAGCCATGCTAATTGCCCTACCGAGATTTCACTGTATGAACTGGACTTCCGCGCCGCATGGTCTAGAAATATAGGGTCATGGTCTATCGATGGGATTTCAAGAAATCCGCAGATATTTCCTTCGAGTACGTCGAGATTGTTGGAGTCTTCAATCCAGTTACGCTTCACCATCTGACCTATGGGAGCCATGGAATACAGCCGTGCACGGCGGGAAACATTGCCGTTGTCGTCTCTTGACTGCGATAGCCTATGGAGTCTATAGGATGCTTCTAGGTTCAGCCAAAACTGCGGGTCTGTACCGAATGCCTCCCCAAGTTCATTTGCCGTTTGTGGTGAAACGCTCCGCTTTCCGGTGACGACTTCACTAACTACCCGAGGAGGACGCCCCATGATGTACGCCAAGTCAGCCTGCGTCCAACCGCGAGCCTCCAGCTCTTCTTGTATAAACTCCCCGGGGGGAAATGCCTCGGCTACCATTCTCTTAGGCATCTCACTCTCCTCCTGTTTCTCAATGAGCGCTCAGTGATAGTCTTCAATTGAAATAACCACGATGGTCTTATTTGGCGACTTGCCCTCGTACTGCACTATGAGCCTGAATTGGTCATTCAGTCTCATCGAGTACTGGTGTCTGCGTGCACCTGCTAATTTCTCGTAGTGAAATGACTTCATCTGATAGAACACGCGCTCGTCAGTTGCTGCTCTAATGGCTTGCATGCGCTTACGGAACGCCTTGACAATAGCCTGCGACCACCTTCCTCTGAAGAAAGGGTCGGACTCCAGTCTTTCCAATTCGCTGTCTTCATAGCGCACATCCATTTCTTACCAATTATATCTCGGAACTGCAATATCTGTCTATACATTATTACACATAGTGTAATAATGTATAGACTCTATTTGCAGAATCAAAAGCGTGCATCGGCAGTTTGCTTGTTGCAATCGAGAAACTGCTCTTTGGTTGCTGGCTTGCAGTACGCACACAAGATCGATGGAGACCGGGACTTATAAATTTCTCTTGCGCTCGAATTGCTGTATTGTCCTCCAATAGTTAGTAGTAGCTAGAAGAAGCAGGGCAGGCTATCGGCGTTCACAGCTTCTGCGCCTGGTACAGGTCTTGGAAGAGGCCCGGTTGCGCGAGCAGCGTTTGGGGAGCGCCCGCTTGGACCAATCTTCCCTGATCGAGCACCAGGATTGTGTCGGCGTGCATCACCGTGACCAATCTGTGCGCCACGACCATGGTGGTACGTCCGCGCCGCGCAGTCTCCAGGGCGGCTCTTACTTTCCGGTCGGTGAGTGCGTCCAGAGCGGACGTCGCCTCGTCCAGTAAGAGCATGCGCGGCTGTTCAAGTATGGCCCGGCAGAGCGCCAGCCGTTGGCGTTCGCCACCCGAAAGCGCCACACCGCGCTCGCCGACACGTGTGTCGTAGCCCTCCGGCAGCGATTCCACAAAGTCGTGGAGTTCCGCCGCCTTGGCTGCGGCAATTACTCGTTCTCGCAGCTCCTCGCGGGGAGGATACACGAGATTGGCGTAGATGCTGTCATTCCAGAGGAAAACGTCCTGCGGTACGAGCCCGATCATCCCGCGCAGGTGCGAGAGCGGCAGCGACGTAATATCCCCGCCATCAATGCCGATCATGCCGGAGTGAGGTTCGTAGAAGCGGAGCAGAAGATCGATAACAGTACTCTTGCCGCCGCCGCTCGGCCCCACGATGCCGACGAATGCGCCGGGCTCGACCCGGAACGACACCCTCTCCAGACCAAATCCCTCGCGGCCGTAATCGAATGAGACATCTGCGAATTCGATAGTAGCACCGCCTGGACCGACATCGGTACCCGCGTACTTCTTATCCGTTCGTGCTGAGCCTGTCGAAGCATGAACGGAACCATCAGACTCTAGTGAAGACTCCGTAAATGACTGTTTAGATCGCTCCGTCTGCCTAATGTCTAACTCACCTCGGTCAGCTCCTTGCACTGCCTGTCCCGCGGTACGTGCTAAAGTCTGCGCGGTGTCTTGCGCAGCATTCGAGTTCTCTTCAAGAAGCAGAGCGAGAAGAGAATCAATGCGCTCGGCAGCGGCTTTCGCCTGGCCGGTGCTGATGTGGCCGGAGAGGATGGCCTCCAACGCGACATAGGCGCGCGGTACGTAGATGATGAAGGCCACCAACCCGCCGATGCTCAGCCGACCAGTAATGACCTCGTATGCGCCGTAACCGTACACCAGTCCAACCGCGACACTCTGGATCAGGTCCATTGGAAGCGTCCGCACCAGGTTGTGAAAGGTAATGCTCTTTGCCTTGATACGCCAGCGGATCTTGAGCCATTCCAGCCACTGCTTTTCTTCATAAGGCTCGGCCGTGTGGGCACGGACAGTGCGCATGCCCGGTATCGCATCTTGCAGATAATTCATGCCTTGTTCTAAGACCTGAATGAACTCCCGGTCGAGACTCTCCGCATAGTTCCGCATCCAATGTGCAAAAAGGTAGGAGAGCGGAAAGATCACCAGACTAACTAGCAACAATCGGCTATTTAGAAAGAACATTACGCCCAACGTACCGAGCAAATGCACAGCATTCGTGAACATGGGCAACAATTCATTGCTCACGTATACTTCGCCAATCTCGCCGCAGACTTTCATAATCGTCCGAATGATGCGTCCGCTTGCGATGCGCTCCAGGTCTTGCATGCGCACGTACAAGATGTGATTGAAGAGCGCCTGCCGGAGCGATTGCGAGACCGCGGCGCCAATGCTGGCGCGTAGATAATTCTGTGCCGCCCCCAGCGCCATGGCGATCAGCGGAAAGGCAATAATGCCGACAAGCAGCAGCGCGATCAGCGCGACATCCTGTGCCGAAATCGCGTCGTCGATCAGACGCTTGACGAGCAGCGGGGACACCAGGCTCACGCCGGTGCTCACAATAACGAGCGCGATGATGCCCGCGATGAGGTGCAGGTGCGCGCGCAGTTGCCGCTTAACGACGTGATAGGTCATGGGATCTTGCTTGATTGCAATACCTCCTGGAATTGGTTTGCTACTCCCCCGTATGTCAGCCCTCCTTCCTGGGTACCCCAGCGGGGACATTGGATTGGCGACGCCGACCGCTGCGATCAGGGTGGGTCTAGGCGGTCGCGGCTCGACTCACCTGCGCAACTGCGGATGTCCCTTGGCATAGCCTTCTTGCACCCTCTCCTTCTATGGAGACATTTGCACAGCTCAAGCCGGTAAGTGAGAAGATTCCCTCACCCCCGTATCAAGTACGGGGCAGGCTCTAACCCTCTCCCCCAGGAGAGGGAACCGGAGCCGCTCCATGTTCACTCGGTTCCGCACTCTTGCACCCTCTCCCTTGATGGGAAAGAGCCGGGGTGAGGGTGGTCCGCGACACCACACGCCTCACGGCTGCCCGTCTTCAACATACGACTAGTGGCCTTACACGTGGATGTAGGCCACAAAACAGCCAGTATACGTGGCGGGCGAAATTCGTAAAGAATTCGTCCAAAACACCCCGGATTGGGAGCAACTGTGCGCGTGTACCGTCAAGGTGGTATACTATTAACGTGGATGAAGCAGGCTGCGGATCGGTTGTTGATTAGAAAAACGAGGACACCCGGGCTAAAAACCCGGGTGTCCTTTGGTTAAGTGCGTGACGGAGTCTCTGGTATTCAGCTCACCATCACGTATCGGAGCTTGCCGGCACCTCTTCCTGAAATTCGAGATACAGCGCCTCGGCCAACACGCTCTCTCTCATGTGGGGTTTGATGCTGCCGAAGGTCGTGACGTCCACTCGTCGCCCAAATAGCTCCTCCAAGTAAAAGCAGACGTCCATGTAGCCGGTCAGCGTCAAGTAATCGTCGGCCAGTTGGACCAACACGTCCACATCGCTTTGCGCCGTCGCTTCATTTCTCGCCACCGAACCATACAGGGCAATCTTCTCTACCCCAAGACTCATGAGCTGCGCGCGATTGTCTTCGAGCATGTGCAGGGCGCGTTTTCTTGTTAGCGTGCTCGGCGGCGTCATCGCCTTTCCTCGTGCAGCATCGCGTCCACTGTGGCGGCCAATTTCGGTACGCTTACCGTTGCTGCTCGCCAAACTATCAATACATCAACGGTAGCATATTCGTGCACAAGGCGGTCGCGCATGCCGGCAATTTGCTTCCATGGAATGTCGGGGCGTTGGTCGGTTAGTGTTTCCGGCAACCTCTTGACTGCTTCTCCAATGTGAGCGAGTGCAAGGCGAACCGCATATTGAGTCTTTACATCGCTGACAAATTCAGAAAGTGACAAGTCCTTGACGAACTCCTGTATCTGCTCCACTTCTCTGCGAATGTCGGCGAGAATAGCCTCAGGCTGCCTGGACATCGTGCGTTACCTTCCCGACCCTACCAGCACCTTCGACTCCAGCAGCACTTCTAAGAGCGTCTCCAGTTCGTCACGCCACTTCTCTTCCTGGCGGCCCACGCGCCAGCGCACCACGTTGCGGGTCAGGCGCACGTCGGAACCGAACTCCTTGAAGATGCGCATGCGGTCGAACACGCGTTCGTCGCGGAAGCGAATTACCAGGAAGTCGTCTTCAAAGGCCAACGAGAGGATGCCGTTTTCCGCCGCGCGGGCGCGCAAACGCAGCAGCGCCAGGAGATTCTTCACCGCCGGTGGCGGCGGGCCGAAGCGGTCGCGGAGTTCTTCGGCAAAGGTCTCGGTCGCCTCACGTCCCTTCAGCGCAGCCGCCCGTTGGTAGAGCTTCATCTTGGTGCCGACGCCGCCCACGTATTCGTCGGGTATGTAGGCGGCAAGCGGCAGGTCCACCACAGTCTCCAGCGCTTGCTCCGGCGGCAGGTCGGCCTCGGGTTCTTGGCCGAGCAGGGACTGCACCGTTTGCTGGAGCATCTTGGTATAGAGGTTGAGGCCCACGGCGTTCACGAAGCCGTGCTGCTCTGAACCCAGCAGGTTGCCGGCGCCACGAATCTCCAGGTCGCGCAACGCAATCTTGAAGCCGGCGCCCAACTCCGTCGCTTCCATGATGGCGTCCAGCCGCTTCTCGGCTTCTTCCGAGAGCTGCTTCACCGGGTTGTAGAGAAAATAGGAATAGGCCTGCACGTCGGCGCGGCCGACCCGCCCGCGCAGTTGGTAGAGTTGCGCCAGCCCAAAGCGCCAGGCGTCGTTCACGATGAGCGTATTCACCCGCGGGATATCCAAACCGTTCTCGATGATGGTCGTGCTCACCAGAATGTCGAACTCGCCCTGCACGAACGCGTGCATCACCTTCTCCAGGCGATCGGATTCCATCTGGCCGTGGCCCACGGTGACACGCGCCGTCGGCGCCAGTTCGCGCACGTGGTACGCCAGCGAGTAGATCGTCTCGATGTCGTTGTGCACCATGAAAATTTGCCCGCCGCGATTGAGCTCCCGCTGGATGGCATCGCGCACGAGGTCGTCGTTAAAGGCGGTGACGTAAGTCTTCACGGCCAGGCGGTTGGGCGGCGGCGTTTCGATGACGCTCAGGTCGCGAATGCCCGCCAACGCCATGTGCAGCGTGCGCGGGATGGGTGTGGCGGAGAGCGCGAGCACGTCCACCTGCTTGCGCAATTGCTTGAAGTGCTCTTTCTGGGCCACGCCGAAGCGTTGCTCCTCGTCGACAATCACAAGCCCCAGGTCTTTGAATTCCACGTCCTTGGAGAGCAAGCGATGGGTGCCGACGGCAATGTCGAGCCTACCCGTGTTGAGATCCGCCAGATGTTTCTGGATCTCTTTCGGCGTGCGAAAGCGGCTGATCAGACCCACGCGCACCGGATACGGCCGCAGGCGGCTGCTCAATGTCTCGTAGTGCTGGAGCGCGAGCACGGTTGTGGGTACCAGTATCGCGACTTGCTTGCCGTCCATAACCGCCTTGAAAGCGGCGCGGATCGCGACCTCGGTCTTGCCGAAGCCCACGTCGCCGCAGATGAGGCGGTCCGTTGGCTTCGGCTGCTCCATGTCTGCCTTCACGTCGGTAATTGCTCTATCTTGATCAGGCGTTTCCGCGTAAGGGAAGGACTGTTCCAGTTGCCGCTGCCAGTCGGTGTCGGCGGCAAAGGCGTGGCCGGGATCGGACTCGCGGGCGACGGCGACGTCCACAAGGTCTTGCGCCATATCCACGACCGACTGCTGGGCGCGCTGCTTGGCGCGCTGCCACTCCTGGGTGCCCAGGCGCGAGAGGTTCGGCACCCGCTCTCCCATGCTAACGTACTTTTCCACGCGGTCCATGTGGTCCGTAGGCACGTAGATGCGGTCGTCGCGGGCGAACTCCAGCACCAGGTACTCGCGTTCCCCGGATGGTCCCGGAATGCGCTGGATACCGGAAAACCGGCCGATGCCGTGGTCTACGTGGACGACGTGATCGCCGACCTGGAGTTCGTCCAAGAGGCGCTGTCCGCGCACGGAGGGCCGCAAGCGCGCGGCGGTAGGCGGCCGCTTCCAGCCGAAGATCTCGGCGTCCGAAAGCACCAGCAGACCTGCTTGCTCGCAGCGGAGACCTTCCGCCAGGGAAAGCGATACAACGCTGATGCTGCCCGGCGGCGGGGCGCTTGTGAGAGTCTCCAGCACAGTGGGTGCAAGGTCATATTCCAGGAGAATCTCGGTTACACGCTCCACCTGGGTGGTTGCCAGCACCACGCGCATGCCCTGCCCGCTGAAGCCACCGATGCCTTTCGCCAGCCGTCCCGGCCGGCCGGCGTACACGGGCAGCACGTCGAGACCGTCGTTTTCTTCCTCGCTCTGGTCGCGCACGTCCAGGACGGCGTACGTATTCATCTGCTTCTGCACTGCAGCCGCGGTATGGTAGGCCTCCGGCCAATCTGCGGAGAGTTCGCCGCCCGCAATCAGGCGCCTTTTTCGCTCAGCGGTCTGAGCCTCCAGGCCGTAGGCTGCGTCCTGCAAATTCGCGGCATCTTCAGTAAGCAGCAGGCCCTGCGGCAGGTAATGAAGCAGGTTGCAGTCGAGAAAGGGCATGGTGTAGAACGACGCATGCTCAAAGTACACACCCTCTTCCAGCAAGCGCATGTGCCGCTGCCACTGTTCGCGCACTTCCGGACGCAGGCCGCTGTGGTCGAGCGCACGGACAGAGGCGGCAAACTCCCCGCTGCGCCAGGTCGGCACTTCATTGGCGGGCAGAATTGAGAGCGCGGTGTGCTGGGCCGTGCTCCGTTGAGTTGAGACGTTGAAAGGGCGCACCGAATCGATCTCGTCACCAAAGAATTCGACGCGAATTGGCTGGTCTTCCGACGGCGGGAAGATGTCCACAATGCCGCCGCGACCGGTAAAGGCGCCGGGGTCTTCCACCTGTGGCATCGGCTCATACCCAAAGCGGACCAGACGACTCTTGAGCGCCGCCGGATCGGTACGCTGGCCCGGCGCGAGCACAAGCACGTGTTCACCAAGTTCTGCCGGCGACGGCAGCCGCTCGAACAAGGCGCGTACAGAAGTAACAACCACGGGGTACGCACCGGCCGGCAGGTTCGCGCTCTGCCCGGCAAGCAACGCGCCGAGTACCGCAATGCGCGCGCTGAACGTGCTGGAGAAATGGGGCAGGTTTTCGTAGGGTAGGTAGTCTAGCTCCGGGTAGAAGAGCACGTTCGCCGCCTGCGGCGACCACGAGCGAAGCTCTTGGAAGAAGCGGTGGGCGCGGTCGCGGTCGGCGCAGAGAATGAGCAGCGGCCTTGTGGCGTGCTGCTGAGCAAGGGCAGCCAGCACCGGTCGCGCCCCCGCGCGTGTCGCCACCCGCTGTGCGCCCTGCGTTTTCAGCCAGCGCTGTGCCGACTCTACCCAAGGCAAAGGGGTGAGGAGCGCGCGAATGCCGTCAAGATTCATCTGTGACGAGTCCTAGTCTCATTTACTACCCTCTCGTTCGGTTCCAAAGTTCGTTGAAGCACACCAATGTCCCGCGCGAGCCGTCGTCATGTCATTCCGAGCGCAGCGAGGAATCTAGAGTTACCCTGACGCGAGATTCTTCGTCTTGGAGTGTACTCTGAGCCTGTCGAAGGGCTCCTCAGAAAGACAAACAGCAAATGACGGTCCGCGTATGTAATCGCGAAATGATGCTCATGCTGGTACGAACCACATCCGAGTCCACTGAGTAGACTTGAAAAAAACTGCTGCCCAAAGCCCGCAATGCAGCGGCTGCTTACGCCTCCGGCGGTGCGACCGGCTGAGGCTCCTTACATGAACTCGGCTCCGTGGCCGCCGGCGCGCGGCTGTTGAAGCGCGTCATGGTCTTAGCCAACCCTTCCGTAACCAGGCTGAGCGCCGCCTCCACGGCCTGTTCTATCGTCTTTTCGATGTCTGGCTGCTCTGCCGGCAAGAAATCACTGAGCACGTGGGCAATAGGGTCAATGCCCGTTGGCGGCCGTCCCACGCCGATGCGCACCCGCGGAAACGCGCGGGTGCCCAGGGCCGCAATCACCGATTCTACCCCGCGATGTCCGCCGTGGCTACCCCCGGCCCGGAGGCGCAGCCGCGCGAACTCCAGGTCAATGTCGTCGTAGACCACTGCGACGTGTTCAGGCGCGATCTTATAGAAGCGCGCCGCTTCCGCTACGGCGCCGCCGCTGGCGTTCATGAACGTGGTCGGCTTGAGGAGCAGCATGGCGTGTTGCGCCACCGCAGCCTTGCCGAACCAGCCCTGAAAGCGTCGGTCCGTGATGGAAACGCCAGTCTGCGCCGCGAGCCGGTCAAGCACGTGAAAGCCGACGTTGTGGCGGTTCGCGGCGTACTTCTTCTCTGGGTTGCCCAACCCGGCAATCAGCCAGCGGGTGGGTTCTTCCGGTGTGAGAGTCATCTGAACACCTGGATTAGTGGTTCAACATGCTTGTCTTGAGGAGTCCCCCCTCACCCCCGTATTGTATAGACCGGGTTGATGGGTAACACTTGTTCGGGTTGATGGGTTACACCTATAGGCATGGAGTATCTTGCAGCAGGAGGATGACCATGCCGTGGAAGGTGGAAACGCGTATGTCTGCCCGGGAAGAGTTTGTTGCGCTGGCCGCTAGTGGTGCAGTGCGTATGAGCGAATTGTGTGGTCGGTTCACCATCAGCCGCAAGACCGGCTACAAGTGGTTGCGGCGGTACGCGTCGGGGGGAGCGCAGAGCCTGCGTGACCGTTCGCACCGCACGCACACCTGTCCGCACCGCACGCGCCCGGCGCTGGAGGAGCGCATCATCGCGCTGCGCCAGGTGCACCCCACCAAGGGCGCGCATGTGCTGGCCAGAATGCTGCAGGACCAGGGGGTCACCGACGTGCCGGCCAAGAGCACCATCAGCGCCATTCTCAAACGCCATGGGCTCATCGATCCCACAGAGAGCGCCAAGCACACCCCCCACGTGCGCTTCGAACGACCCCAGCCCAACGAGCTGTGGCAGCTGGACTTCAAGGGGCATTTCGTCATGCAGCACGACCGCTGCCATCCGCTTACCCTCCTGGACGATCATTCCCGCTTCAACCTCGCCCTGCAGGCCTGCGCCAACGAGCGGGGAGAGACGGTCCAAGACCGCCTCACCGCTGTCTTTCGCCGCTACGGCGTGCCGCAGGCCATGCTCATGGACAACGGCTCACCCTGGGGCAATGCCAGCGCCCAGCCCTTTACACCCCTCACCGTCTGGCTCATGCACCTGGGCATCAGCGTCCTGCACAGCCGACCCTACCATCCCCAGACACTGGGGAAACTCGAACGCTTCCACCGCTCGCTGAAGAGCGAACTGCTGCAGGGGCGCACCTTCACCGACTTGGACCACTGCCAGCTCGCCTTCGACACCTGGCGCGACTTTTACAACCTCGAACGTCCTCATCATGCCCTGGACCTCGACACTCCCATCACCAGATACACGCCTAGTCCGCGGCCTTTCCCTGAAACCTTGCCTGCCCTCGCCTACGCTCCCGACGACCTGGTGCGCAGCGTCGATGTCTCCGGCCGCATCTCCTTCCAGGGCAGCAGGCACCGTGTGGGTAGGGCCTTCACCCACAAACAGGTCGCCCTCAGACCCACCCAAACCGCTGGCGTGTGGGACGTGCACTTCTCAATACAACGCATCAAAACCATAGACCTCAGAGAACAAAATGTGTAACCTATCAACCCGAACACCTGTTACCTATCAGCCCAGTCTGTACACGTATCGAGTACGGGGCAGGCTCTAACCCTCTCCCCAAGGAGAGGGGATCAGAAGCCGTAGCGCGGGGGCTTGTCCCCCGCTCCGGTGGCGTGGCCCATCGCGCGGGAAGATGGATTCCCGCCCTGTGTCAGGAACAGGGCAGGCTTTTCGCGGGAACGACGGCCTTGGGCCTTGCCATAGGTCTTGTTCCCTGTATTTAGTCGTAGCCTGTCTCCTCTTGGTTTGCGTTTCTTCCTGTCGTAGCGCGGGGGCTTGTCCCACTCAGGTGGCGTGGCCCATCGCAGCGGAAGATGGATTCCCGCTTTCGTGGGAATGACGCCCACGGAGGCTGTCATTTATTGGAACTTACCACCATCTAGTAACGTTTTCTCTTACTGTAGCGCGGGGGCTTGTCCCCCGCTCCTATGCGTCAAGGGTCAACAACCTCCCTGGCAAGGTTTCAGCCTCCAATGAATAGGCCGTCTGCTTGCACGACTTGGTACAGCGCAAACCATTCAGCGAGCGAAAGCTCTTGCGGGCGGCACTGCGGCGCGATGCCTGCGGATTCCAGGAGCCAGCGCATGTGCTCGTCGTCGATGCGCAGCAGCGAGCGCACGGAATTATGCACCTGCTTCCGGCGCTGGGAAAAACCCGCCCGGGCCAAGCGGAAAACGTCAGCTACTGCTTCCGCAGGAAAGTACGGCTGTGGGCGCTTAACCACCTCCACCACGGCGGAATTCACCTGCGGCGGCGGAAAGAACGCCTGGGCCGGTACGCTGAAGAGGTGTTCGGTTTCCGCATAGGTCTGGATGAGCAAGGTCAAATAGCTCGTGTCGCCCGGCGCGGCGCAGACGCGCGCAGCCACCTCGCGTTGCAGCATCACCACCATGCGCTGCGGTCCGGCGGGGTGCGCTGCAAGACGCCGCAGCACCGGAGTCGCGACGCTGTAGGGCAAGTTCGCCGCCAGCATGTACGGCTCTTCGCCAAAGTACGGGTAGGGATCAAACGCCACGGCATCCTCGTGGACCGTCTCAACGTTCGTATTGAACGCGAGCGTGGCATCCAACACGGCCAGCATACGGGCATCGATCTCCACGGTCACGACGCGCTGCGCCACCGCCGCCAAACAGACGGTCAGACTACCGAGGCCCGGTCCGATCTCCAGGATTCGGTCGTGCTCCCCGCGCTGCACGTGGCGCATAATAGCGCGCAGCACGCCGGCATCGGCTAACAAATGCTGGCCGAGTTTGCGGCTCAGGCGCAAGTCCACTTGGCGCAGCAGCGTGCGCATGGTGCGCGGCCGGCACAGATCACGCGCTTGGGTAGGGATGGTTTCAACTTTGGAATCAAGCATCTCTCAACTCTACGTGATAAGTCGCGCCCGGTGGCGCAGGTTTGTAACCTGCGTCGCACTGGTTACGTTGTGGTGCGTGGCGCCTATAGTGCAGAATGCCCCTAGTTCTTATAATACCGTAGAGAGCTTTACAACATGACTGACAGATAAGGAGCGATACTATGCGGGTGCAGGCAATCGGCGCGCATCCTGACGATATCGAGCTGCTCTGCGCGGGCACGTTGGCGAAATACGCCCAGCAGGGACACCAGGTGACAATGTGCTACGTGTGCAACGGCGGGCTGGGTCACGTGGAGATCATGCCGCCTGAATTGAAAGAGGTGCGCAAGCAGGAGTCGAAGAACAGCGCTGACGTCATTGGCGCGGACTTTCAATGGCTCGACATCGACGACGCCGACGTGCGCCAGAGTACGAACGAGGCGCTTGCGCGCTTGGTCGACGCGGTGCGCGCGGCCCAGCCGGACGTGATCATCACCCACTCGCCCAACGACTACATGGACGATCACCGCCTGGTGGGCGAGTTGGTACTAAAAGCGAGCTTTGACGCCACGATACCGCATCTGGTCTCCAAGCAGGAGACGCCGGCGCAACTCGTGCCCATTTTCCAGATGGATACGCTGATGGGCGTCGACTTCCTACCGGAAATGTGGGTGGACATCAGCGAAACTATCGAGACCAAACGGCAGATGCTCGCGTGCCACGAGAGCCAGTACGCGTGGCTGAAGGAGCACGACAACATCGATTACATCGATTCCATGGTCACCGTAGCGAAGTACCGCGGCTTGCAAGTCGGCACGCCCTACGCGGAAGGGTTCCGCCAAGTGCGCGTCTGGGGCCGCACGACTACCGTGCCCCTACTGCCGACCGACATCGCCCGCGGGTAGTGATGTGCTAGGTCTTGAGCCATCAATGAGGTAGCTTAGGGTATTTGAGAATTTGATTCGCAGTTCCCAACACAAGCGAAACTGAAGTGTCGAATGCTACCGGTGATTGGTGGTCAAGGCGAGCTGTCTCGTATGGTGTCAAGATTATTGCGCTTACAGCACTGTTGCAGTTGTAGCCGGGGCAATCATCACGGTTCGACAGGACTAGCCAAGGCTTCCACCCTGTTCGCGATGTCACAACCGGACGTAGCTGGCGGCAACGGCTTAGCGTCAACGCGATAAAGCTCAATCACTTCATCTACGATCCGGCAAAGCTCTTCAAACACTTGCCGCTCGTCGTCGCCGTGGCACCCACCGTAAACGAGGCCCGGAGCGCTGCCCACGTAGCACTGATCGTCCTCCGACCACTCGACGATTTTGGCATAACGGGCGCAATCTTTCATGACTAGAATCTGAATCTTCGTAGAATCGCCGGTTGTTTGACGTTTGATGCGGGTTTGCTTCCGCGAGACTCAATAGATCCTGGATAATGCCATCGCAGGCCACAGGACTAGTATCTATTTGGAGACACTTCGTAGCCGTAGGATGTAAGTGACAGAATGAGTTTGCGTGTACTGTCTGCGCGATACCGGTTGTTCTTATCTTCCAACCTTTGTCTGATCAAACTGACCGTTTCCTGGGGCGATCTCTCCGTATAATACACGCTGACGATTGCCTCGTTCGGTACCTGTAGCAGGTTTATGGGTTGACCGTGCTCGTCCGTTTTCCCAATGCCGATGGTCTCGCTTAACTCTACGATTAACCGCCACTCGTCTTCATAGGACCAATGGTCACTCTTCATTGAGAGAAGAACTAGCAGATTGGACTCAGGGGAGGACAAGACGATAGGACCCGGAATCCGTGCTGGTTTGTCTTGATAATCTACCTTTCTCAAGCCTCCCTTCGGACCGGCCAGTTGGCTAAGCTTCGCTGCATCGTAACCAATGACAAAGCCGGATCCGTCGGAAGTGTAATGAGACCACATAAGTGGATGCAAAGGATTCGTAGTAAACGAGACGATGCCGAACCTGGTGGAAACTTGCTCCGCGACCAACTGACGGGCAAAGAGACTACCGTGTACTTGCCTGGCGTGATGCACCTCTCCCGGAGCAATTGGCTTGCTTTCGTTAATTGAGGTAAGGACTTCCGCTAATTGGCGGTTTTCATCGGCTTCGTCGTGAATAACGTAGGTAGCCGTGACGGCACATTCAAAGGGGTCGTTGAGGGATGCCGGTTGAGTGGCACGAAGCGTTCCATCCCCAACCTCGGGGATGCAAGTTAGTGCTCTCGTTGCGGTAACGTACTTGTATAGGATGTCTATGGCGTATCAGAACTCTCTATGCTTGGCTGGGGAACCAGGATTCGAACCTGGACTTATGGATCCAGAATCCACTGTCCTACCATTAGACGATTCCCCAAAGCGGCCGCCGTTCACGCGACCACGTTAATGGTACTAAGCAGCTTCGACCTGCGTCAACCGTTCGCGCGGCGCCGTGCACTGCAGTTGTCCGCCCCATGAGAGCTCTCAGTACCTTGCCATGAAGAGCGCCAAGGAGAACAGCATGCCGATTTCCTCAAAATGCCCACGGCGACGGGGAATCGAGCGCTGCCGTGCCCGCTACTTCCGGTAGCGCAGGTTTGGAACCTGCGGCCATGACATGCGATCACGTACGTCGGCTCATGCGGTGTACGCGGGTAACGAGTTTGGCACTGCGTTATACCTTACTGGAATGCGATGAGTGTAGGAAGCCGTCCGTCCATGCTTCGACAAGCTCAGCACGAACGGTCCAGTGGTAGCTTGGTGAAGCGGTTTCAGCATGGATGGACTAGTCGGCACACTCTGTCTTGCGAATGTCTCCGCTTGGTGATGAGACGCCCCTTTGACTAGCCCGGCCTCTGAGTTAATGACATTGGTGGGAATGGGAATGCCGTGCTCGCCTTCGCTACAATATTGGACGAGGGAGACGGCATAGAAGGGGTGTGGCGAATCGGGCGGATTTTGGAGAAGTTAAGGTAGGGGTATACAGGAAGGAAGAAGCACGTGGGGCGATTTGAGGAGCAAGTAGCGATTGTCACCGGCGCGGGCAGCGGCATTGGTCTGGGCATCGCGGAGCGGCTCGGGAGCGAAGGGGCAAAGGTGCTCATTACCGATATTGACGCGCCCGCAGCCGATGGAGCTGTGGCAGGGCTCGCCGCGCAGGGCATAACCGCACTGGCCGCTTGCGGCGACACGGCAGAGGAGTCGACGGCTGAGCGCGCGGTGGCGCAGGTGATGGAGGCGTGGGGGCGCGTCGACATTCTCGTGAACAACACCGGTATCATCGGCGCCACCGCGCCGCTATGGGAATTGCCGGTGAGCGAGTTGGACCGCGTCTATGCGGTGAATCTGCGCGGCACGTACCTCTTCTGCCAGCAGGCGATACCCCACATGCTCGCCCAGAACTACGGCCGCATCGTGAACATGGCGTCGATAGCGGGCAAAGAGGGCAACCCCAACATGGCGCCGTACTCAGCAACCAAGGCCGCCATAATTGGCCTTACAAAATCTCTCGGCAAGGAACTGGCGGAGACCGGCATCCGCGTGAACTGCATTACGCCGGCGGTCGTCCGCACCCCCATTTGGGAGCAGACCACGGCGGCGCAGATGGAGACGCTGCTGGCGCGCATTCCCATGAAGCGCAGCGGCGAGATTGCCGAGGTTGCGGCGCTGGCGGCCTGGTTGGCGTCGGCTGAGTGCTCCTTCAGTACCGGCGCCGTCTTCGACCTCAGCGGCGGAAGGGCGACGTACTAGCGGGTGGGTATCGCTGACGCACTCACAAACACAGAGTGCGTTGCAATGCGTAGGTGAGCGTTGCCGCGCGGGCGGGGCGCAAGGCCCCGCGCTACTACCAAAACGGGCGAATGGACTCTTCACGAAGTTTCTGCTGCCGCAATAATAGTGTCATCGGGCAAACGCATCCACTTGGGGTCCGGTCGGCCACTACCCCCGATCGTTCCATCCCGCCGCACGTACTGGTGGACGAGGGCAAGCGCCCGTAACTTTCCGTTCAATTGGTTTTCGTAGTAGATTACCATCTGAGCAACAGTGCCAGCAGGTTGACGAGCGGCAATTGGTGCCAGATACTCATCTCGCACTATCGCGACCAATTCACCTGTTGCAGCTTTCTGGTACAAAAGCATAGTATTAAAGTGATGTCGGATCTCAGCCTTTGACACGAAACGGTCGGGTTCATCCAGGCGGGTAGAGGGCATGAATGCGAATTCACTTGACACGGTTGGCGAACGGGTACAAGCCTATCTTGAAGAGGCGCTCTCATTGCAGGCGTTGTCTGCGTGGCTGCTATCCAAGTCTGCGTACTTCGCTGATGCGCCGCGCCAGTCCCATGATGCCAGACTGTGGGCACGAGCGTGTAACCTAATCTCCCTCTTTGGTGACAGTGCTCTGTCGGAAGATGAGGTCAGGGCCGCGCTTCGTGAATGGCTTGCAGAAAATCCACGTGTGCTCGCCCATGCATCAACCCCGCGCTAGGTCTCCTTCCCCAATTGGGCGTATGCATACGTCTGCAAAGGGTTTGCGGGCCAGCCTAAATGAACGCTGTAGAACCGTCGGGGTTCATGTCGAACGGCCGGTGCCAGGAGCGGATGGGCTGATCGCGCACGTAGTCCTCGTTTAGCTCTATGCCCCAGCCGGGCTTCTCGGGAATTTCCAGATAGCCGTCCTTAAGCTTGACCGGCTCGTGCAGCACGTCCTTGCGCGGTGACTCATCGTCGGCGTGGTACTCCAGGATGATGAAGTTATGGGTGGCAGCGGCAAAGTGGACGTTGACCGCAGTCGCCACCGGCCCCAGCGGATTATGCGGCGCGACTTTCACGTAGTGCGCTTCTGCTAACGCGGCGATTTTGCGCATTTCGGTCAGGCCGCCGCAGACGCAAATGTCCGGCTGAATGATGGTCGCGGCCTGCTTTTCCAGAAGCTCGCGGAAGCCAAACGACATATAGAGCATCTCGCCGGTGGCAACGGGCACCGGCGACTTTTGCGCGAACCATGCCAGGGCGTCGATGTTCTCCGGCCGCAGCGGCTCCTCGAAGAAGAACGGCTGGGATGGCGCCACCGCTGCCGCCATCTCCAGGGCCCGGGCCGGCTCGAAGATACGGGCATGAGGGTCGAGCCCAATGTCCACGTCCGGGCCGACGGCTTCCCGCACTGCAGCGATGCGCTCTCCGGCCGCAGCTACGACGGCATTCCAGGACATCTGGCTGGCGTTCGGCGGATGCGGCGCCATTTTGAGGGCCGTGTAGCCGTACTTCTCGACGAGAGCTTTGGCACTCTCCGCGCAGGCTGCCGGCGTGGGTCCTCCGCAACTCTGGTAGACGCGAATGCGGTCGCGGCACTTGCCGCCGAGCATGCGGTACACGGGTTGCCCCGCCGCCTTGCCGCTGATGTCCCACAGGGCATGGTCGATGCCGCTGATGGCGGCGTTGATGACCGAGCCGCCCGGAAAGCGCGAATGGGCGTACATGTGGTACCAAATGCCGTTGACGTCGCGGGGGTCTTTGCCCACGATCCAGTCGGCAAAGTCGTCAATGGCGGCTGCCACCGCCAGGTTCGGCCCCACCGGGTACGCTTCGCCAATGCCGCTGATGCCTTCGGAGGTGTGTATCTTCACGATGAGCACGTCGCGCGATGTGATCGGCGCGGCGAAAGTCTCGACTGAGGTAATCTTCATGGTGGCTTGCTCCTGTAGCAACGTGTGCACGGGGGTGCTGGGAACGCTCTTGCGTTTAGACCCTCACCCTAACCCTCTCCCACGGGGAGAGGGAATACTATCGCTATCCAAAGTCTACACTATGGCCTTCCAGCGCCGGAATCGACGCCCTCTTATTGCATGAAAGTCGCCTGGCGCCGCGAGATAAGCGCTCTAGATACGTCCGGAGTTCCAATCTGCGCACAAGTCCCCGCGCTATGTTCGGAGGAAGTGCGATAGGGTGACCCTCAGATAGAAGATACTTTCACACCCAAGACCGTAATTCCCGCGCATGCGGGAATCCATAATTCATGCGCCGGGTGAATTGCAGCCGGAGCGGGGGACAAGCCCCCGCGCTACATCGGAGCGGGCACGACTAGGTGGCACTCGGATTGAGAAAATGCCTGCGCCCAACGCCATTATTCCCGCAATAGCGGGATTCCATCATTCTTGCCCTGCGTAGTCCACCACCCAAGCGGGGGGCGAGCCCCCGCGCTACATCGGAATGGGCGCGACCAGGTGGCAATCGGATTGAAGAAATGCTTGCGCCCAACGCCGTAATTCCCGCAATAGCGGGATTCCATCATTCTTGCCCTGCGTAGTCCACCACCCAAGCGGGGGACAAGCTCCCGCGCTGCGTCAAGAGAAGAAGCCTCGCTTCCAGACGCTCGGAGCGACTTCGAGTCTGTCAAATCGTCAGGCCCGCTAGGCGCATACTGGATGATCGGCGGACCAGCGGTTGAAGTTCTTGGTAGAGGAGGCGGCCAGTTTGGGGCGGGCATCTTCCCACATTTGGGTCCACGTTGTGGAATCGCGGAGTTCTGACGCAGGATTGGCGCGGCTGCGGGCCACAAAATCAGGGAAGACTGGGCGGCCGGTGGGTTGGCCAATCGGCTGGTAGCGCAGGTCGAAGCTCCAGCGCACCTGGTCCTGTGTCTTATTGTCGTAAGAGCAGTGCATGGTCTTGCTGTGCATGAGCAGAATGCTGCCCGCCTGCATGGGCAGGGGCACGGCGTTCTTAATGTCCACAAGCTTTTCCGGAATCCAGACGCCGCCGACGCCCGGGCAGTGTACGGCGAGTTCCTCTTCCCGGTGCGAGTAGGGCACGGCGTACATGCAGCTATTCTCGATGGTAGCGTCATTCAAGGGCAGCCACACCGTTAGCATCTTGGTCTCGTCCGCTTCTTCCACTACCACGCCGTTGTCTTGGTGCCAGGGCACGGCAACGGCGAGGTTAGAAGGATTCTCCACGTGGACGACGTGACGCGGCAGCTTCATGCGAACGTGCTGTACGGGGTTGGAAAGGATTTCAGGCCCCAGGATGCTCTCGGCGCAATCGAGCAGGCGTGAGTTTACTAGCAGACTGAAGACCGCCGGGCCGGTGTGCATGGGCGCGCCGGCTCCCTCGGCTTTCTGCGGCAGAGAGATGTCGAATGGCTGGGTGAAGATTTGGCCGCTCTCATCGCATACTTGAATGAGGCGTTGATCAAACGGCAAGTCTGCGTACGTCGAGGAAAGGACACCCTCCGCGAAGAGATCGTGGGCGATGCCATCCAACACGTCGCCGTACTCCGCCATCACCGGCGCCAGGTCTTCCTCGGGATCGAGGACGTTGTCTACGACCACGTACCCTTGTTCATCGAGATGATCGAGTTGTGCTTGCGTCAAGCCGGCCATGTCCTGCTGCTCCTAATACTCCAATGTGAAACGTATGCACATCCGATTGAGAGAGATGCCTATGCCGAATCTCTATGCACTCCGCTATCTGTCTTGTACTAAAGTAATACATCCAGAACACTCTAGGCAAGCCTTCAAGCGATTTTAGGGAACGGGCAAGAAGCTCCCGCGCTACGACAAGAGCAATTGCAACAAGAGGAAGAGACTTTTAGGAGACGGACCGGGCCAATAGTAGCGTCATTCCCGCGCACGCGGGAATCCATCTTCGCTCTTTGCACGCGCCCTAGACTCCGGCTTTCGCCGGAGTGATGATTCAATCGCCTGACCTCGTTCAAACAGCTGCAGTTTGGCGGGGGACAAGCCCATTGCGTTCGCAAAGAAGCGTTTGGATGGAGTTCACTCCGTTCGTACTGAGGGCTGCGCGAAGCCCCTGTCGAAGTATGAACGGTGCATAGTTTTCTTGATTCCGACCGTAGGTTCCCCTACCGTGCACCCTTCGATCCTTCGACGAGCTCAGGACAGGCAAGCTCAGGGCGAACGGAAGCCGCTAGGGACTGCTGTCATAGAAATGGCAGCAAACCTCCCGCGCTACAGCAAGATTCGGCGTGACCGCAAGCTTTCATTCAGAAAGTAGGCACGTCAGGCAAACTGGCTAAGCGCACGCCGGGTGGTCGGCGGACCAGCGGTTGAACTTCTGTTTAGCGGAATCGGCCAAACGAACCCGCGTGTCTGCCCAGAGCTGCGCCCACGCAGCAGCGGAACGGAGTTCCGACTCCGGGTTGGCGCGGCTGCGGGCTACAAAGTCGGGGAAGACCGGGCGGCCGCTGGGCTGACCGATCGGGTGGTAGCGCAGGTCGAAACTCCAACGCACCTCATCGTGGGTCTTGTTATCGTACGAGCAGTGCATCGTCCGGCGGTGCATGAAGAGCACGCTGCCGGCCTGCATGGGCAGCGGCACGGCCTGTGCCTCGTCCATCAGCGTTTCCGGAATGCTCAGTCCGCCCACGCCCGGGCAGTGGACGGCGATGCCGTCCCGGTGCGAGTAGGGCACTACGTTCAAGCAGCTATTCTCGACGGTGGCATCATTCAAGGGCAGCCACACCGTGAGCATCTCAGTGTCGTCCGCCTCTTGCACCACCACGCCGTTGTCCTGGTGCCAGGGCGTGGGCTGAGCAAGGCCGTTCCGCCCCTCCGTGTGCACCGCGTGGCGGGGCAACTTCATCCGCACGTGCTGTATCGGATTGTTGAGGATTTCGGGCCCCATTATGCTCTCGACGCAATCGAGCAGGCGTGCGTTGATGAGCAGACTAAAGACTGCCGGGCCCGTGTGCATGGGCGCGTCGGCGCGCTCGGCGCTCTGCGGCAGCGAGATGTCGAACGGCTGGGTGAAAAGTTGGCGGCTTTCGTCGCAGACGTGAATGAGGCGCTGGTCGAACGGCAGGTCGGCGTAGGTTGAGGAAAGGACGCCATCCGCATGAAGGTCACGGGCGATGCCGTCCAACACGTCGCCGTATTCCGCCATCACCGGCGCCAGGTCTTCCTCAGGATCGAGCACGTTGTCTGCTACCACGTACCCTTGTTCAGCGAATTGATCGAGCTGCGTTTGCGTCAGACCGGCCATTTTCTACTTATCCTTTTTCTTCCATGACAACTCGCTTGCATATCAGAATGGACTGCACTAGCGATTGAGAGTACGTGCGTTTTCCGCCTGTGAGCTTCCTAAGTATTGTATTTCCCGCTTGGCGAGAACCCTGTCGCCAGCGACAATGCGATGAACAGCCGCACCGCCGCGACACCGCAATCTCTTTCGGTTTGCTCTGACAATGCGCCATTCTCAGGCGGTACATCAAGCCCTTCTTGTGATGGTAGCGACTCACTATTGCCAGGCTCTCGCGCACACTCAAAATCATACCACCTTTGCGCAAGGTTGTCTGGCGCTTTGATTATGGCTGGCTCAAAGCAATGTGTTATTTCACTTGCAGGTACGAATGCTTCCTGCGCAAAGGGAGGGCCATGCGCGGGCTTAGTTTCACTGGTCGGCATTACAATGGAAGAAAGAGCGCTAGGAGGAATGCCGTGCACAATGCAGGCCGATACATGACCCGCGCCTTTGGTTGCCTAGTGGTTCTCTTGCTGCTCGTTGCGTGCGGGGATGCTGTGTTCGGTCCGGCATCCGGGGCTGGTGGCGGTTCTCGCGTGCGCTACGGAACCGGTAATTCAGTTGAAACGGAAGCGGCGGCGATCGCGGCGGTGCGGGAACACCTCTTTGACATCACCTCATGCCAAGCAGCCCGCGACCGCATAGAAAGGGACCTTGCCGAGGACAGGTTCACTGCGCGGCAGGTCTTTGCCTATCAGGCGCGAAATCCCGTGTGGGAGGTGGCAGTGGCGGGTGACATGCACATCCCCTTCGTAATCTGGTTTGTGGAACAGAGCGACGGCACGGTGGTGCCAAGCATTAGCGCGGCGACGTATTATGAATCGCCGCTCCTGCACACGTGCGGCCAAATCTACGCCGTAACCGGCGGCAGATTCTTGCTCGCTTCGCACTCTTGAGGCGGGCTTCTGTGCCTGGGCTCGCGCCCGCTGCATGCATGAGGCGCCAACTGCGCCGGGAGCGCACCCGCAGTCAGGCAGCAGCCAACCCGGCCAGCGTGCTACCACATGCGAGACCACTGCGATGAGGAGCTCGAGCTTAGCTGGCACGAAAAGCTGGCATTGCGGAGAGCGGGTACATTTCGTGTGCAGTATGCTGAAAGCAATGAAGTCTGAAGTGAAAGATGTGAGGTAAGTACTTCATGGAGAAACCGGCCATTACGGACTATCCTATTCACGATCTGATCCGGCGGCGTTGGAGTCCACGGGCCTTTGCCGACCGTCCGGTGGAGGCGGAGAAGCTTGCCAGTCTGTTTGAAGCCGCGCGCTGGGCGCCTTCGTCGTTCAACGGACAACCCTGGCACTACATCGTGGCTACCAAAGACAACCGTGCTTCTTTTGAGCGGCTGTTGAACTGCTCGCGCCCGCAGAACGTCCAGTGGGCCCAGCACGCGCCGGTACTCATCATTGCGGTAGCGCAGCTAGCCATGTCGCCAGAGCGCAGGCCCAACCGCCACGCGTTCCACGACGTGGGACTGGCAAACGAAAACCTCGTGCTCCAGGCGGTGGCGTTGGGGCTAGTGGCGCACCAGATGGCGGGTTTCTTTCCCGACAAGGCGCGAGCAACGTTCAACATCCCAGAGGGCTATGAAGCGCTCACCGCGATTGCGGTGGGCTATCCGGGCGACCCGGAAAACTTGCCGCCGGAAACCAAGGCGCGGGAACTCCAACCCCGCGAACGCAGGCCGCTTGGTGAATTCGTGTTTGCCGACGGCTGGGGTCAGCAGTGGACGACGGAGGGAGGCGAGGAAGAGTAGCTACTCGCCAAGCGCAGCCTTGCATTCCGTAGTACCCACCGTGTGCTCCTATCATCGGTAGCGCAGGTTTGTAACCTGCGAGCGCTGGCTGCGGCCAGAGACTTGCCGTTACCGCTATAAAGTGACCAAAAGAAGTGCGGCGCCATCAAGGGTTTGAAGTTGAGACACCGGAGTACGGGCTATGAAAACGAAAAAGGGAGAGGGCTTTTTAATGCCCAAGCGCGACCGTCTCTATCCAACAAAGAGAGAATCAGACCGGATGCGGGAACTGAAGAAACAGTACGGGATTCGAGATGAGGTGGTCGTAAAGAGCCGAGAGACGCCTAGTAAAAGGAAACCGAAAAGGCAGGCCTAACTAGGTTGCCTGTCGCTAGGGCATTACATTGTCTTGCGGCTCTTGGCTAATGTATGCATTTATCCTGCGTTAATGATGAAACAGCCGCAGGTTGGCGAACGCCATAACCATGCCGTAGTCGTCAGCCGCCTGGATCACCTCGTCATCGCGGTTTGACCCGCCGGCCTGCGCCACGTAGCGCACGCCGCTGCGCGAGGCGCGGTCCACATTATCGCGGAACGGGAAGTACGCATCGGAGCTGAGCGCGACGTCGTCTAGCGTATCCAGCCACTCGCGCTTATCCTCAGCCGTAAGACGAACAGGCGGCGCCGTGAACGCCTGGAGCCAAGCCTGCGTCTCGGCAGGAGTGAGTTCCTCCAAGAGATAGCGGTCGATGGCGTTGTTTCTTTCGGCGCGGGATAGCTTGGGCCGGAGGGAAAGGCCCAGCACGTTTGGATGCTGGCGCAGTCGCCAGAGGTCCGCTTTGGCGGCGGCGAGCCGCGTGCAGTGAATGCGCGACTGCTGGCCGGCGCCCAAGCCGATTACCTGCCCGTCGCGAGCAAGGCAGACTGAGTTCGATTGCGTGTATTTCACCGCCAGGGTCGCCACCAGCAGGTCGCGCATCGCCGCATCGGGTAGCTCTGTCTCGGCGGTGACAATCTCTTGGAACAGTTCCCGGCCCGGAATTCGGTCATTGCGGCGCTGCTCGAACGTGATGCCGAACACCTCGCGCCGTTCGAGCAGCGGCGGCGCATAGTCCGCATCGATCTGAAGCACTAAGTAGCCGCCGCCCTTCTTACGGCAGAGCATTTCCAGCGCCTCCGGCTCGTAGCCGGGAGCAATCACCCCGTCGGAGACCTCCCGCCTGAGCAACTGCGCAGTCGGCACGTCCACCACGTCGCTGAGCGCGGCCATGTCGCCAAACGAGGAAACGCTATCGCCGCCGCGCGCGCGCGCATAGGCCGTGGCGAGAGGAGAAAGCGCAACCTTGCCCACGGCGTACGCCCGGTGGAGGGGCTCACTGAGTGGGACACCCACGGCGGCGCCGGCCGGGCTGACGTGCTTGAAGGAGGCAGCCGCCGGCAGTTCCAAGGTGTCGCGGAGTTCCTTAACGAGCTGCCACGCGTTGAGGGCGTCGAGGAGGTTGATATACCCGGGCGCGCCATTCAACACGGTGAAGGGCAGCGGACTGCTGCCTTCGCCGCGCAACACGCGCGCCGGTGTTTGATGTGGATTTACGCCATACCGTAACGGCAAATCGTTGCTGCGCATTTCACTGCCGGTCCTTCCGCAAGAGTATGCTTTCTGTTCCGTGTGTGGTTCTCAGCCGGTGTTCGGACACCTGTCAGCCTCACACCAGTGAGGCTGACAGGTGTCTCACTAGCTACAGATTCGCAAATCAGTCTCGACTTTGCATGTTCCAAGAGATCGATTTCGGTCTCTCTCACGACGTTACTGTCGTAGATCACGCCTTTCTCGGTCTATTGCAGTATCAGGTTCAATTGCGGGGTGGTGGTTTGGTTGTCCGCCTCGTCAAAAGCGACCACGAAGAGGGTGTGGGTGCCGCCAACGCCGCGGGGATCCCAAACTACCTCGAACGGCGGTTTGCGGCGTTGGGCAATCGGCTGGCCGTCGATGAAGAACGCCACCGCGCTTAGGGCTTGGTCGTCAGATGCGTTTGCCTGAATCAGCATTCGCTCAACTGGAAAGGTGCCGTCCGCCCGCGGCGCAAGGAGCTCTACACTAGGCGGGGTGTTGTCAATCGTTACTGTCACGCGGACTTCATGCTCTTGGTTCCCCGTGTCCCGGGCAATCACACGAATAGTATAAATTCCGTTGAAGGGAACGGTTTCCCACCCAATGAGCACACCATTGACGACCGGCGTCGTCTGTTGCCCGATCTGCGACCAACGGGTTGGCTCAAGACCGGCGCCGTACTCCACCCGATACCAGGTGAGATTCGGGATATTCACGTTACCCCTAACTTCCACGATGCTGCGCACGTGGTCTCCTGGTTGCGGCCAGGATATCGCGAGGGGCGCCACCGGCGCGGGGATATGCTCCTCGGTGGGCGGCTGCGGTATCCCTTCCTGCTGGGCCCAGTCTTGGGCCTCGAAGGGGATCTCAAAGAATACCTTCTCTTCAATCTGGTCGCGCGGCGTCAGGGCGGTGGCGCGGCGACCGGTCTCTCGGTGAATTTCGTAAGGGATGAAGAAGGTGTCTTCATCCGTGGGTTCAGTGCCGCGGATGAAGAATTCGAAGAAGGTCCCGCCGCAGTAGGGTGTGTCTTGGTAGCCGGAGACCAGCGAGCAGAGCTCAGCCAACGCTTCCTGGTCGCGTGTTTCGTCGCAGTACGGTGTCGCTACCAGACCCGTCGCGCGGCACACCTCCACTTGCACGAGACCGGGCGGTTGCACGAACTCCTCAACAGGCAGCGACTTTAGCGCTTCCTCCATGAATGCTTTCCAAATCGGCGCCGCGCCGGAGAGACCGCTGGTCTTCTTCATGGGGCTGCCGTCCGAATTCCCTACCCACACGCCGGCGACGAGATTGGGCGTGTAGCCAAGTGTCCAATTGTCTTTTGAGTTATCCGTGGTGCCGGTTTTTGCGGCGGCTGTGCGCGTGAGCTTTAGTGCGCTATCCGGCCCAAACATAGGAATGCGCGCGTCATTGTCCGAGAGAATGCTGGTGATGAGAAACGCGATCTGCGAGGTTAACGCCTTGACGCCATTTGGCGGTTGGTACTCGTAGAGCACGTTGCCGGCGGAGTCGGTTACTCTCAGAATGGCTTCCGGCGGACGGTACGTGCCGCTTGTGGCAAAGACGCTGAATGCGCTCGCGAGTTCCAGGAGTTGCACCTCGGCGCCGCCAAGCACGACCGCGGGACCATAATAGGTCTCATCGTCAAAGGAAGAAATACCCAGCCGCCGCGCCATCGCGATGCCGGCGTTCACGCCCACGAATTGTACGGTCTTCACCGCGGGAATGTTGTAAGAGTTCGCCAGGGCTGCCCGCACCGGCGCCGGGCCGTGAAACTTGTTGTCGTAGTTCTTCGGCGCGTAAATCGGAGAACCCGGTGTTTCGATGGCGTATTGTACGTCCCAAATCAGGGTCGCCGGCGTCCAGCCTTTCTCAAACGCTGCCGCGTAGAAGATCGGCTTGATGGCCGAACCGGGCTGCCGCAAAGAAGTCGCAACGTTCACTTCGCCATCGATGGACTGGTCGCCGTAGTCCACACTCCCAAGCATGGTCAAAATTTCACCGGTTTTCGGATTCAGCGCGATGAGCGCGGCATTGCTGGCATCGTTGGCGGCGAGTTTGGTGATCTGCTCCCGCGCCACCCGCTCAGCGACAGATTGCAACGTCAGGTCGAGGGTCGTGGTGACATGGAGGCCGCCGCGATAGAGCCTATCTGCGCCGTACCGTTCTTCCAGCACCTTGCGTACGTAGAAAACGAAGTGGGGTGCGAGCAGGGGTTGGCTGCGTTGATTGTAGACCGGCTCGTTCGCGTGGGCATTGACGGCTTCCTGCGGGGTAATGAATTCGTTCTCCACCATCTGATTCAGCACGTAGAGTTGCCGCTCGCGGGCGCCTTCTTTGTTCACGAATGGGTTCAGTCGGCTCGGCGCCTGCACGATGCCGGCCAGCATCGAGGCTTCAGACAATGTGAGTTCCTGCGCCGACTTATCGAAGTAGACAACAGAGGCGGCTTCGATGCCGTAGGCCAGGTTGCCAAAGGCTATCTGGTTCAAGTAGAGAGCGAGAATTTGGTCTTTGTTGAACCTTTGCGAAATCTGGACTGCTAAGAGGATCTCCTTGAGTTTTCGCTCCACGCTGAATTCGGATGTGAGAAAGACGGCGCGCGCGAGCTGCTGCGTAATGGTGCTGCCGCCGCCCGCATAGCGGCCCGTGACGACGCCAAGTACCGCGCGGGCGATACCGCGTAGGTCGAACCCGGGGTTGGAGTAGAAGTTCCGATCTTCGGCGGCAATGATAGCCTGTTTCATGACAGGCGAGATTTCGTCGAAGGAGAGCATGGTGCGCTGTCCTTCGGTCGGATCATTTACCGTGTAGAGCAGTCTACCGTGCCGATCGTAGATCTTGGTGCTCTGGGAAAGCGCATAGTCCTGGAGCACTGCTGGATCAGGCAAGTCCTGCGACAAATATGCATACACGCCCCCGATGGCGGCGCCAACGCCAACGAATGCAAAGAATATGAGGCCGAAAAAGCCCGCCGCCACGATGAGAAACGAGCGCGATGCGGAAGACGGTTGGGCGCGTCGCCGGAGTCGCCGGCGGCGTCGCGCGGAAGCCGGTGTAGCCAAGGGAGCGTACCCTCAAGTATGTGCGCGATTTTCGTTCTTTAACTGTACCACCAAGCCCCCGCGCATGCGGTTGGTGATGAACGCGAAAATGCGCGGAGCCCTATGGCTGCCGCGCACCGCCAGTTAATCAATTGGGTCTAAAGCAAAGGGTCCTGTGGCGCTAGTCTAACCATCTTGCAGGATTGTCCGTAAAGCCATCTATGCGAATTTCAAAATGGGTATGGGGACCGCTGGTGAAGCCGGTCATGCCCACAAATCCGATCAACTCGCCCTTATCTACTGCATCGCCCACCTGTACCACCGGCGCGCTGTGTCCGTCATCCAAGTGGGCGTAGAGCGATGTCTCGTGCAGGCTGTGGGCAACGATCACCATCATGCCGTAAGAGCTCCACGGGTTGCCTGGAATCGCATAATCAACGTGGACTACCTGCCCCTTCTGGCTCGCCACTACTGGTGAAAACTGGGCAACGGCATAGTCAATACCCGTATGAAAGGGTTGCAGCCACGTGCGTACGCCATAGGCGGCGCTGACATAGCCGGCAGCCGGGCGGAGCCAGCCGGAAGTTGGCGCGAATTCAGGCAACGAGAAGTTTCTGCCCTCGCGCTTCATGCGCTCGATCTCTGCCCGTATCAGCGCCTGGGACCGTTCGATAAGGGATTTGACCGCCCGCTCCTCTTCCTCCCTGCGCCACACCTCCGCCTGCAAGGACTGCGTTTGTTGCGTCCTTTGCGTCAGTATGTCTTCCGCCTGGGCCTTTAGTTGCTCGATTTCGGCTCGTTCCCCGGCAAGTCGGCGGTTGAGGTCTTCCATCTGCGCCTGCTTTTGCGCAAGCACGGCATACTTTTCGTTCAATTCCAGTTGCCGTGATTGCGTCGCGCGAATGTGGCGGACGTCGTCGCCCAAGATCCGTTGGAATACCGTGATCCGGTTGAGGGCATCGGAGAAATTGGATGCGGTGAGGAAAATCTCCAGGGGGGAGACACGGCTCAGCTTGTAAAGCGCGCGCAAGCGGCCGCTCGCGATCTCTCGCTCATCTGCGAGAATTGTCTCCTGGCGGGTGATTTCCTGGGTGAGGCTGTGGATTTCAACCTGCAAGCGGTTGATTTGGAATTGCGTGGTGTTGACTTCGTCTATCTTGGCGTAGAGGGTGTCCTCGACCTGCTGCAGTTCAGCCGAGGCCGCGGCCCGCACTTCCCGAGCCCGCGCTAATTCCTGACGCGCCTGCTCGGTGAGGTTTTCTATGCTGCCTAGCTGCTCTTCGCTGTGCTCTTGCTGCTCGCGCAGCTTGCGCAGGAAATCGCTATCGAAGTTTACGTCTGAATCTTCTGCGGCGAAAATAGCTTTAGGCGCTGCTGCCAGTAAGGCGAGTAGTGACCCAAGTACACTACGCCGTCGCATTGCTAAGGTTCTCCTGGAACTTGCCGATCTGTACGTCTCGCACGATCCGACCGCTATCCAAAGCTACCACACGCCGTGAGAATCCATCAACCACGTCTCTATCATGCGTCGCGACGATGGTGGTAATGCCAAGTTGATTGATTTGCATCAGGAGCGAAGTAATCTCCCAGGACACTTCGGGTGAAAGGCTAGCGGTAGGCTCATCGGCGATGAAGATCTCAGGTTGATGGACGATGGCGCGCGCGAGGGCCGCCTTGCGCCGCTCTCCGCCGGAGATTCTGCCGGGGAGGAACGTTGCTCTGTGCTGGAGACCCACCAACTCCAACGCCTCTGCCGCGCGAATGCGCGCGCGTTTACCGGTGCAGCCCTGAACCTGCATAGCCAATTCGACGTTTTCCGCTACTGTCTTGCTGGGAAAGAGCTTCAAGTCTTGAAAGACAATCCCAAAACGGCGTCGCAGTAAGGGTATCTCAGAACCCTTCAGCAGCGCAAGGTCTTGGCCGCCTACGAGCACCACGCCGGAAGAGGCTTGGTCGGCGCGTACGAGCAGGTTGAGCAAGGTGGTCTTGCCGGCCCCATTGTGCCCGACGAGAAAGATGAAGTCACCCTGCGGGATGCTTAGCGTGACATCGTCGAGAGCGGTTACGTGTGAGTCGAAGACTTTGGAGACGTTGCGGAGGACAATCATGTGGTATTGATTAGCCTGAGCGAAAGGCGTGGATACATAGTGATGCTGAAAACAAGGAAAACAGCCAGCGAAACTAAACCGTCAGGAACCGGCGAACAGAGAGGTAACTCCCCAAGCCGCCAATGGCGATTCCAAAGAGAGTCAAGGTTAAGAGTAGACGAAGAATATAGGTTGTGTCAAGGGAGACGGGGAAGAAACTAAGCGTCTGCTGGAGGAATTCGTGGACCCAAATGTACGCCGCGCCGACCAACGTGAAAGAGACCAGCGCACCGACCAGGCCGAAGAAGATGCCTTCCAAGAGGAACGGCAAACGAATGAAGTGATCGGAAGCGCCCATGAGCCGCAAGACCTCAATCTCTCCGCGCCGCGCGTAGACGGTAAGGCGGATAGCGCTGCCGATAACGAAGAGCGCCACGAGGCCGAGACCGGCGCCCAGCAAAAAGCCGAGGATGCGTACTATCTGAATCACCCGCAAGAGGTTCTTTACCAGGTCCTGAGGCAGGTCCACGTCTTCCACGATTTGTTTGGCCGCAAGATAGTCCACCTGCGTGAGGAGGTAGTCCGGGTCGTCTGAGCGCACTTCTAAGCTGGCTTGGAGAGGATTGTCCAGCAAGGGCTGCAAGAGGTCCGGCTCATCTTTGAAGTACTGCCGCAGGCGTTCCAAGGCCTCTTCCTTCGTGATGTACTCCACCGTGTTGACGCGGGGATCGGCCAGCAATTCCTCCCGCAATGCCAAGACGTCTGACGGTGGCGCGTCGTCTTCCAGGTAGACAATGAGGTTTACGCGTTTGCCGATACTGGCGATCATGAGCGACAGCTCATTCTCAATGACGAGAAACATGCCGAGCGTGGTCAACATGAGCGAGACGATCAGCACAGTGATCACCGTCATCGTGCGATGACGCCAGGCGTTCACGAACGCACTGCTGAACAGTGTTGCCGTGTAGCTAAATGCGGCCATATTGGTAGGTGCCTCGTGCTTCGTCTCGCACTACTTCTCCCCTGACAAGCTCGACTACCCGGCGGCGCGCCCGGTTCACCATCTCCTTGTCATGGGTGGCCATGATGACTGTAGTGCCAAGATCATTGATGCGCACCAGCAAATCAACGATTTCGGCTGAGGTCACGGGGTCTAGGTTGCCGGTCGGCTCATCGGCAATGAGCACTTCGGGTTTGCGCACGACCGCGCGAGCAATGGCAACACGCTGCTGCTCCCCACCGGAGAGGGTGAGTGGAAACGTGTCGGCGAACTGTGTGAGGCCCACCAATGCCAGGGTTTCCGGCACCAGCTTTTCGATGTCGCTGCGCGAGCGGTTTGCCACGCGCAGCGACATGGCGACGTTTTCCGCCACGGTCTTATTGGGAAGCAGCCGAAAGTCCTGAAAGATCATGCTCACTTTGCGCCGAAAGAGATGCAGGTGACGCTTGGAAAGCTGCAGCACGTTGTGGCCGGCGACCATGATGTCGCCCGTTGAAGGCAACTCTTCGCGAATTAGCAAGCGGATGAGGGTTGATTTGCCGGCGCCGCTTACGCCAACGAGAAACACGAACTCCTGACGCGCAATCTCTAGGTTTATGTCTCTGAGCGCATAGATGCCGTTTGCATAGACCTTGGAGACGTCCTGCAAGAGAATCATGGTGGGTCTTGTCTGCTGCGTGTCTGCAAAGCGCTAGCGCTTGCGTGGTGAAGGGTGCATGCCGCCGCGCTTGCACCCGAGGCTATTTCTCATTATACGAAGTGAATCGCGCGTAGTCACTAGGCGAGTTGCCGATTCTTGCGAATTTGCGCAGGGTAGAGCCTTTGCAAGCTGTAATGGATACGTCTGTTGCAGCTTCTTTGCGCAGCGCGCTCGCGGCAGGCGACTCAGGCACGTTCCGCAACATGCCTCGGGTCTTTTATGTCTTGGGTCATCGAGGAGGCTCGCCAAAGGAATTGCGTGCATTGCTCGCTAATAGCCGGCGAGAGCCACGCGGCCTAAACGGTTGGCGATGAGCGGACTGCCATGCGCGCGCGGTACTTGCCGTCTCTCCGCATGAGCCGCAGGTAGAGCAGAGTGAGGGCGAGTGGCAGCAGCGGCGCCAGCATGAGCACGTTGAAGGCCGCGGGCAGACCGAAGTTATCTGCGAAGATCCCCACGAACGGTGTCCCCATGCCGCTGATGCCCCACGCAAATCCGACCATCATGCCCGATGCCATCGCGCGCTGCTTCGGCAAGAGTTCGTGGCTCATCACCACGGTAACGGCAAACGTTGAGACGGTGAATCCGCCGATGAGGACCAGCATGAATGGCAGCCACAGGCCGCTGGTGTGCAAGAAGACGTAGACGAACAGCGGAACCGGCGCCAGCGACCAGAACAGCAGACCCTCTTTGCTGGTACGGTCGGCCACGTAGCCCCCAATGAGCGTGCCGATGGCGCCGCTAAAGAGCAGGAAAGGGAGCAGGCCCGCCGCCGCTTCCGGTACTGTCATATCCAGTTCTGCCACGGCATAGAGCGGAATGAAGGTTCCCAAACTGACCCAGAAGAAGGAACGCAAAATGACTATGACCAGCAGGAGGACAAAGGGTTTCAGCACCGGCCGGATATCGAGAAAAGCTGCCTTGAAGTCCGGCGGCGCTACCTCGGTGCCCGTTTCGATGCGGGGTAAGAGCCGCCAGAGCACCAGCGCCATGAGGATGCCCGGTATCAACATGAGGATGAGTCCGCGCTGCGCCTGCCAGGCATAGAGCACGGCGACCACCAGCGGTCCCGCGGCGACGCCGATATTGCCGCCGACGGAGAATATCGAGGTGCCGGTGTTTTGTTGGTCGCCGCTGTAGTAACCGGCCGCCTTGTAGCCTTCGGGATGATAGGCGGCGATGCCCAAACCGCCGATGGCGACCGCGATAAGTACCAGTCCGTAAACCGGCGCTTGGGTGGCGACCGTGACGCCCACGGCGGCTACTAGGGGCGCGAGCGGCAGCACCAACTTGCCATTGATGCGGTCGCTCACGTAGCCGAGCACCGGCTGGATGGCGCTGGCGGAAAAACTATGCGACGCAGATACGAGCGCCACGGCGAAATAGGAGAGTCCGAATGTGCTCACGAAGATAGGGAGCATGGCAGGCAGCATGCCGCCATAGATATCGGCGACGACGTGCCCCAGACTCAGCGTGAGGAGCATGGGTTTGTTCATTGGACGGGTGGATTTCACGGTGGCTCACGCCCTTTCACGCCATATGCCTTGATCGCCGACTCTCTCTCCTCTGGTTGAAGTAATGCGATTCCTGCGGAAATCGCAATGAGAAGAGATGGTCTAGGCGGTTTCGCTCCGGTAGCGCAGGCCCTGCGACAGGCTCAGGACACGTTTGCAACCTGCGTCTACGCCCCGTCATTACCATGAAAATAGCCCGCGCCCGCTTCCGTCATTCCCGCGAAAGCTCGCCCCCGTGCGGGGGCGCGGAATCCATCTGCGTCGCGCACACCCTGGATTCCGGCTTGCGCCGGAATGACGATCAGGAAGCCGGCCGCCGTTTTCGTCCATCTTAGGCCCCCGGCGCCAGGCCATGGTAATACCGGTGTCTACTAGCTTCACGTGTGTATGTTTCAGCATGACTCATACAGCGCTCACTCCAATTGGATGCGCGCTCTCAAACGAAAAGCCACACCAGCAAGACAGGTGTGGCTTGGCTCGTTCTTTGCCAGGATCGAGGGCCGTCGTTACTCGCGGTAGTCCGTTTCCGTCAGTTCGTCCACCAAGACGATCTTGTCTACCTTGGCGTTCACGGCGTCGCGCGCCTCGAGCACTGCCTCTTCGCTCTCAGCTTCGTACAGGCAGTAGCACTTGCTCATATCGTCAGAAAGGTAGGTGCTGATCCACTCGCAGTTCGGCAACTGCGCATAGATGTCCAGCGACTTCTTCTTATTGTTGTCATACTTATCGCGCGTCAACTCCGGCGGCAGGTTCCACTCGACAAGAAACTTGGGCATTCTCAGATCTCCGTGTACATTGTTGACTTTTCAGCTAGTCTATTTTTAGCAGGTAAGACGTGTGTTTGTCAAACTAATATCAACTCAGGAATCTATCGGCTCAAGCCGCACGGTCATCACTAGTGTCTACGGTATGAACTGAATTGCACCGATGAGCACACCGCCCCACACTGCCAGCGCTATAACCATGCACTTGATGAGATCAGCCTTCAAGTTGGCAATGTCGCTCTTCAATTCCCCCTTTAGGTCGGCCACGTCAGCTTTTGTAGCAAGGTGAGCATAAGCGCTTTCAAGGCCGCTGACTGCGACCGTAGGACGGCTGACTGCGTCCGTAGGACGAATGACTGCGTCCGTAGGACGAATGAGCCGCTCCTCCGTTCTCGTCATCGTCGCGCGCGCTCATTTAGGCCGGTATGATATCGAACACTCTCGCTAATATTGCAATCTGGAGAGCGAAAAGGACACCAATAGCCCATGTGAGCTTGTCTACCTTGCCATGAATTGCAGCAATATCGGCCTTTGTAGCAAGGTGCTCATAGCCGCCCTCGATACGCGCTAGACGCTCCTCTGTGCTTGTCATTGCCGCCTGCTCCTTTCCAATACTCTATGGCATTAGTATACACCCTGTAACAGGCATAATCTTGCCAGGAATTGGCAGGTTCAAATTTGGGGTTTTTCTAAAGCGCACTCTGCGGTGCCTTGAAAGGCGCGACACAGCAGTGGCGCAAAGAGAGTGTGGAACGTTCACTTTAGTTAGCCGAGTGGAAAGAAAGAGGCTGGCGGCGCACTCGTCAAGAGTGCGCCGCCAGCCTCTTTATCCGAACCTAACCATACCTTAACTTACCCCACCATGCCATGTCTTTTTCAGTATATCATACATACTCTGTTGCCACAATCACACCTCACACCTCGTAGAGAAGCCAAAGTTGTGTCCAAGCACTTGGCGGAATGCACTTGCACAAGAACGGGCTTGGCAATACTATGGACATAGGTACAGTTCCTTGTAAGATCGGCGTTGCAGCGCCGGGGGAAACACTCCTAGTAGGAGCATAGACATGTCTACGCGTAGTCTATCCTTGCGTCCTCGGCGCGTCAAATCCCCCTTTGCCGATCAACTCCCCAAGCGGAAACGACCCGCCAAGCTACCGCCACTGCCTCAACCCAAGCTGCCACCACTAAAGCCACTTCCCAAGCTCACACCACTAACGCCATTGCCTAGACTGCCGCGACTCTAGGTTCCTTTGACATGATGGCGTTTTCAACGAAGAAATCGCATAGCACCTCGCGGAACATGGAATCCAGTTCTGCATCCCGAAGCTCAGTCTCCAGACGGGCAACCGTGGCGTGAAGCTGCTCGTTCTCCTCGCGTAGGTCGTCTAGCTCCTGACAGACCTCAGTGATCGTCTCCTTGTTGACGCCATCGGGGAACGTGTGCAACATGAAAAATATCCTTCCTAGGGGTGTTCCGTACAGAACTTGGGGAGCCGCCAGCGTGAACTGGCAGATCGGGGCATGTTTGCAACTATTCTACTACGAATCAATCCTATTGGTCTTTGCCACTCGGTGGCGGCCCAACAACTGAGAAAATCTTGGACAGACGTGAACTGTAAGTCTCTCGCCTTGGGATATTCTTTGACCCTGCCATCGGGATCGAGCATTCAGGCCACAGAGCCATTGTTTCATGAATATACAGCGAGGCAGAGGACTTTGCTTTGATTCGGTAGAAATTCCCCTCCCAAAGCATGTCACGATCATTGGTTTCAAGAGCTTGCAGAATGTGAACAGATGCAGAATATGCGTAGTCTCTCAATCCGACTTCGTACTCTCCCAGCAGCTCCGTTTCCTCGGATGAGGGGTATGCTGTAGGGAATTCATTGCCAATTCTGCGAAGCGTTCCAGTATAGTGACCAATCAACCATCTCCAGCTATCATCCGTGAACAGTTCCGGGTCTTTCCCCAAATCCTTGAAAAGCGCCTCTAACTCCGTGTTGGTTGCATCAAACCAAATAATCGTCTCATCAACGGATTCTATGTACTTCCTCTCCGTGGCACTCGGACAAATTAAGCGCTCCCTGTATGAGTTGAATATAGCGCCGACCACCACAATGCCAATTACGCTGTAAATGGCTACTTTCCACCAAAACTCACACCAGTCCCTTTCGGATTTGACTCGCATGATAGAGGTGCTCCCTCGCGGAGTGATAATCAAACAACGCCTTCGGCGTACCCTTATCCATACAGGGAGGTATTCAATTGACAACACCATCCAAGCATTGCCTCTGGAAGTCGTTGAGCAAAACCCACTCTTCTAGTGCCTGCTGGCTGGGCGATACATGCATAAGCTCGTTTAGGTGTCGCTCCATAGGCGTTCGTGGGTCCCTCTTGCCGACCCGACTGTACCGTTCATACCACCACTGAGCTTGTAACCGGAAAGCGCCAATCTCCTCTTGCAGACATGCGGCCGCTGTCTCTGCCGGCCTGTTCCCTCTACGAAGATACTCCTGCACATGATACGTCTCGTGAATGAGTATTGCCGCAAGCACCGCATTGGCGCTTGACCCTCCTCCTCTCAGCGAATTATTTATAGTGATGACATTGCGCGAGGGAGAAAAGCGACCGGCTACGGAGGCGGGCAATGGTCCAAATTCAACATCCGTCCCGGCATCGATAATTGCGTGGACTGCTGCTGTACCAATCTCGGAACCTTTGCCGAAACCGTGCCCCAAGCCGCGCCGAACTAGCATGGCTGTCCGGTAAGCGTCTGCAAGCTTACGATCAATGCGCTGCTCCGGTTCTCCAAAGTACTCGCAGTTTTCACGGGCCCAATCCGACATCCATACCCATTTGAGTATTTCGTAATCGTTCGAACCGAGAGCAAGATAAAGCGCCAGCCATATGTTTGCCCATTTCTCTTGCTCTGAACCTGAACCAAGAACCAGGTCAATATTCGGCTTACCGTTCTTGCCGTACGTTTGCAGCCAGTATTTAATCTCCCTAGCTTTTACTGCGGCCGCCAAAGTCATGCACTGCTCCCAAGACTCTATTAAGCCTTCGTGATGCGCGGCTAGCCACATTGTCGGCCAGATGAGTATCAGCCCGATTGTCTCAGAGCTTGCGTGCCCGAACTTTCCGTGGACAATGATACGCGGCGGTGAGTGGGCCCACAGAGCCGGGGGATTATCACTATAGATCGAACTAAGGGGAGGTCCCCACCAAGCCAGGCTACGAGTGGTGCGCACGATGGGACTTACTCTATACCCAAAAGTAGCGCCGGCGCCCAACCGAACAAACATTTCGGCGACCTCATTCCCGGTTGGTGATCTGCGCATCACGTGGTACGCGTGCGCTAGGATGGGGTCTACGGTCGGGCGGGGAGCCGGTGTAGGCGTCGGCGTCGCTACTGGCGTAGGCGCGGGCGTTGGGGTAGCGATGCCGCCGCTTGGCGCGTAGTCCGGTTCCCATTCGAAGCGCTCGGTGTTGAGGCGCTGTTCCAGCCCGTTGGGACCGTTGATCCAGGTGCGGTAGCCGTCTGTAAAGGCGGTCCAATTGTCGGCCTTGCGCCAGACAAGCAGACCGCCGGTGGTCTGCTGTACGCTGTCACCAGTGGCGTTATAGTGTTCGTTCTCCAGGCAACCGCCCACGGTCTCGTGGCCGATAAGACCCTGGAGGGTCTTGAACCCCAGCACGAACTGACAACCTGACCCGAGCGGAGACGACGGTTTTGCAGCGTGCGCTGGCGTAGCGACAAGAACTGAAAAGAGCAGCAGAAGGACAGATGGGAACAGTGGTCGCAAAGCGGAGTCCTTCCCTCCATGAATGGAAGTTGAACTGTGCCTCGCCGTCTCTCCTGACTGTCAACCGGAGAGCGTTGTAATCCCTTTAGGCCGCCGCTGCCAACAACTGCTGCATCAGAGCGGGGTCAATCTTAATGGAAGGCCCCATAGTGGCACATAAGTGGATGGACCGAATGAACGTGCCTTTGTTGTTCTCCGGTTTAGCCTGCATGACGGCGGAATAGAGCGCGGTCAGATTTGTCAGCAAGTTTTCCACGGTGAATGAGGCTTTGCCCATGGGGACATGCAGATTGGCGGTGCGGTCGACCCGAAATTCCACGCGACCGGCCTTCGCTTCGCCCACGGCGCGGCCGACCTCGAAGGTCACGGTGCCGGCGCGATTATTGGGCATGAGGCCGCGAGGCCCCAGGATGCGGCCCAGCCGGCCCACCGCGCTCATCATGTCCGGCGCGGCGATGGCTACGTCGAAATCCAGCCAGCCGCCTTCGATCTTCTTGGCAAGCTCGGCGCCGCCTACGAAGTTCGCGCCGGCCTCTTCCGCTTCGCGTACCTTCTCTCCTTGGGCAAAGACGAGGATGCGCTGCTCTTTGCCAAGTCCGGCCGGTAGCACGACGGTCCCGCGCACGGCCTGCTCCGCTTGGCGTGGGTCGACTCCCAAAAGCATGTGCATCTCGATCGTGGCGTCAAAGTTGGTGGTAGCGGTCTCTTTGGCAATCTCGAACGCGGTTTGGGGATCGTAAAGCCGCCCTTCCTCGATGCGTTCCAGTGCCTGGCGATACTTCTTGCTGCGCTTTGCCATCTTAGGTGACTACCTCCAAGCCCATGCTGCGGGCCGTGCCCGCAACGATCTTCATTGCCGCCTCCACGTCGTTTGCGTTGAGGTCCGGCATCTTCATTTCCGCGATTTCGCGCACTTGCTCTTGGGTTACCCGTCCAACCTTCTCGGTATTGGGCGTACCGGAGCCTTTTTCAACCTTAGCCGCCCGGCGCAATAGGTCGGCGGCCGGCGAGGTCTTGGTGACGAACGTAAACGACCGATCTTCAAAGATGGTCATGTCAACCGGCACGATGAACCCGGCCTGGCTCCCCGTGCGCTCGTTAAATTCCTTGACGAAGGCCATGATATTTACACCGTGCTGACCCAATGCGGGGCCAACCGGCGGCGCCGGTGTCGCCTTCCCACCCGGCACCTGAAGTTTGATGACTGCCCGTACTTTCTTTGCCACGCTAGTTCTTCATCCTTGCACAGTTCGCACTACAACGCTGTCAATTGAACTAAATCCGTTCCACTTGCAGAAAGTCGAGTTCCACCGGCGTCTCGCGTCCGAAGAACGAGACCATGACGCGCACGCGGCCGCGCTCTTGGTTGGCATCGTCCACCGTGCCGTAGAACTCGGCAAACGGACCGTCGACAATCTTGACGCGGTCGGCCTTGCGCAGCACCATCCGCGTTTGCGGGGTTTCTTCCTGCCCGCGCTTTAGTACTTTGTCTACTTCCTCGTCGGCGAGCGGCACCGGCTGGTGGTCGTCGCGGCCGGAGCTTACGAAGCCGGTCACCCCCGGCGTGTTGCGGACGATGAACCAAGACTGGTCGGTCTGTTGCATGCGTACCAGCACGTAGCCGGGAAACAGCTTACGCTCCACGTCGCGGCGCTGGCCCTGCTTAATCTCCACCTCTTTCTGCGTCGGCACCACCACGTCGAAGATCATGTCTTTCGCGTCCATCGACTCGATGCGCTTTAGCAGGTTCTCGCGAACCTTGTTTTCGTAGCCGGAGTAGGTGTGCACCACATACCAGCGGGGCGGTTGCTCTGCCTGCGGTTGTGTATCTTCCATTTCCAATGCCATAGTGTCGTAGTCCTTTAGGGCCCCTGTTGGACGAGCAGCGCAAAGAGCTTCGCAAAGATATAGTCTACACCACTGAGAAAAATGCCGGTCACAATACTCACCGCAATCACTACCAGGGTGAGGTTGAGCGCTGTCTCGCGGGTGGGCCAGTGGGCCTTCCTAAGCTCGCCCCATGCTTCCTGCAAGAATGTAACTGACGGCTGAAGAAAGCGCGGCAAACGATTTTGCGGCGCTTCTTTGCGGCTGCGCGTATGCTGACGCGCCGCCCGGGCGCGGCCCCGGCTAGGTCCCGACCAGGGAATTCTCATCTTGTTTCCCGGTGTGCGAGGTGCTTCTGGCAATAGCGGCAGTACTTGCGCAACTCCAGGCGGTCGGTATTCGTCCGCCGGTTCTTGCTGGTTGCGTAGTTGCGCCGCCGGCATTCCACACATGCCAGTGCAATCACACTGCGGTCTTCTCGTCCTTTGCGTGCCATGTACGTATGCTACTCCTAATTACGCAACGGATGCTTATTCCAAGACTTTAGTAACGACGCCGGCGCCGACGGTACGGCCGCCTTCGCGGATGGCGAAGCGGACGCCTTCTTCGAGGGCGACGGGGTTGATGAGGTGGATAGTCATGGTGATATTATCGCCTGGCATGACCATTTCCACACCGTCGGGCAGGGCGATAGCGCCGGTGACGTCGGTAGTGCGGACGTAGAACTGAGGGCGATAGCCTGGGAAGAAGGGGGTATGTCTGCCGCCCTCATCGCGGCCGAGGACGTAGACTTCGGCCTCGAAGCGGGTATGTGGCGTGATGGATCTAGGCGCGGCGAGGACCTGGCCGCGTTCGACGTTGTCTTTTTCGATACCGCGCAGGAGGCAGCCGACGTTATCGCCGGCCTGGCCGGAGTCCAGGATTTTGCGAAACATTTCGACGCCGGTGACGACGGAGGTTTGGGTATCGCGCTGGATGCCGACGATTTCGATTTCCTCGCCGGTATTGACCTGGCCGCGCTCAATGCGGCCGGTGACCACGGTGCCGCGGCCCTTGATGTTGAAGACGTCTTCGATGGGCATCAAGAAGGGCTGGTCGATAGCGCGAGTGGGTGTGGGGATGTAGTCGTCGACGGCTTCCATAAGTTCGAGGATGGAGGCGTAGGCGTCGGCGTCAGCGTCATCGCTGTTGGATTCGAGGGCCTGGAGAGCGCTGCCGCGGATGATGGGGATATCGTCGCCGGGGAATTCATACTTTTCGAGGAGCTCGCGGACTTCCAGTTCGACGAGTTCCAGGAGTTCCTCATCGTCGAGCATGTCGCACTTATTGAGATAGACGACCATGGCGGGGACTTCGACCTGACGGGCGAGGAGGACGTGCTCGCGGGTCTGGGGCATGGGGCCGTCGGGCGCGGAGACGACGAGGATCGCGCCGTCCATTTGGGCGGCGCCGGTGATCATGTTCTTGATGTAGTCGGCGTGGCCGGGGCAGTCGACGTGGGCATAATGGCGGTTGCCGGTCTCGTACTCGACGTGCGCGATAGCGATAGTGATACCGCGCTCGCGTTCTTCGGGAGCGTTATCGATGCTATCGAAGGGGGCAAAGTCGGCGCCGCCCTGGAGCGAGAGCACCTTGGTGATCGCTGCGGTGAGGGTGGTCTTGCCGTGATCGATATGCCCAATCGTGCCAATGTTCACGTGCGGCTTGGTTCGTTCAAATCGCTCCTTCGCCATCGTTTCCTTCCTCAAAGCTTATGAAAATTCACTCATTGCATTACATTGCTGCCGGGGATCGGGGGCTGCACCCGCCGTTTCCCTAATAGCACTGGTGTTGGGCGTTCCAACCACCGGGATGGATACGTCCCCAAACATTCAACCGCACTCGTGCGGGAGATTTCCGCACACGTGCGGGAGATTTCCGCCCTGATGCGGGAGCCCACAACCGGAATTGAACCGGTGACCTCGATCTTACCAAGATCGCGCTCTACCAACTGAGCTATGTGGGCAATTTGCTACACGCAAACCTTGGTCTACTATATCGCCCTCCGCAACTATCGAGAGCCATCGGCACTACTAGGCGCGGGCATTCCGGCCTCGCTCGCGCTGAATGGTCCGCTCGACACCGCGAACAAGGGCTCTGAGATAGAGAAGGCACGGTAACAGTCATCCGTGCCGTTTTCCGCAATCCCTGTCTGTCTGCCGCCTATCCACACTCGCTGCGATTCGCAGAGTAATCCCGCCTGTTCGCCTACGCCGACCCGGTCGACGTTGCCGATCATACCGGCACAGACCGCAACGGGTACTACCTTGCTATGCGGATGGGATCCTAATCGTAAATCCCACACCTCTCTAAGCCTAGTACTAACCGCAAAGGCAAAATCAATGGTAACAGAACTACGCCTCACTGTCACGCATGTCGTGGCAAGGAACCGCGACCGACTGGGGGGAATGAGGGTGCGATCGACACATAGCGGAGCACGGTTCAGCCCGTCGCTGCTCCCTGGCAAGAACGCTACCCAGTTTCAGCATGACACCCCCTTGATTCTCAACACAGTTTCACCTGCGCAAGCGGGAATCCAGCTTCTCTTCACTGCTAACCGAGATGCCAAAGAACAACTGTCAAGGCAAGACTCCAGCCCTGCGACTATCCATGGCAGAATTATCGCCGCACTTCACCTGCGAGCCGGTGGCCGGTTAAGGAACTCTCCTCGCCCTACGAAAGCGCAGAACGAGGAGAACTCGCGCGCGTAGCCAATTGAACTACGGAATGCGGATTCCGCTTACAGTTCGCCGTCTACGATGGTGTCCATCGCGGCCGTGGCCTCTTCCACACTCATCTCGCCGGACCAGATCTTGCCGAGATGCGTGCCGTACGCCGCGCCATAGATAGCAATCATATTCGGGTTCTTCGGCAAGGCGCGCAGGTAGGTGAGGAAGTTGAGCACGTTGTCGATGCCGTCGGGCTGGCCGTCCGCATTGCGATACTCGTTCGCCGCGACCGGTTGGTACACCGGCACAGAGAGAGAAACACTCAGCATCGCGAGCGCCCCCGGACGACCCGTGACGTGCTTGAGCAGTGCCCACCCCGCGTCCTTGGCGCTGCTTTCGCTATAGAGCGCCTGCGCATAGCTGCCCGCAAAGGTCGTCCTGCCGGTCGGCCCCGCGGGAATGCCGATCACGTCCCACGCGAACGCTACGCGGTCGCCGCGATAACGGGACATGGCCGCGCCGGTCGTGACAATGAGCGGGGCAACTCCACCTTTGAAGAGATCGCCCTCAACCTCGCCGGGTCTCGGGGTTACCTGGTGCTTGTGATACAGGTCGGCTCGCCATTGCAGCCCGGCCCGCGACTCGATGGACGACATGGTCGACTTGGTCGGATTCTCTTCGTCGTCGTAGGTGCTGCCGCCCGCCATCCAAATCCAGGGCGTATTGGGGTTGAAGCCCCGCGGCACTGTGGCGACGCCAAATTGCTTCTGGGAGCCCGCGCCCGTCGTCAGCCTGCGCGCGAGCGTGAGAAAGTCGTCCCACGTCCACGAGTCCACAGGCACTTCCTCACCAAGCGTATTCATCAAGTCTTTGTTGTAGACGACGATGAGACTATTGACGTAGTGGGGCATTGCCATGAGGTTGCCTTGCAAGCGGTGGGCGTTGATTGCCCGTTCGGCATACTCAGTAATGTCCACCTGGTCGCGTGCAATCAGACTGTCAAGCTCAGCCGCCAGTCCGGCGGTGCCAATGTTCGCCAGCCAAATGGGACTGCAGTTGAAGATGCCGATGTCCCTTTCACCGGCGGCGAGGCCGGTGCGCACTTTTTCAATGCAGGCCTGTTGGTTGCCGGGCACAATGACGTATTCCGCCTGGAACGCATCGTTCTGCTTGTTGAAGTCATCAACGAGTCCCTCTTGCACGGGGTCAAAGCTGCCGCCGCCGTAGGATGCGGAGAACCACTTCGCCACCTGAACTTCGGGCTCTTTAGGCTCTTCTTTGGCAGGCGCCGCTTTTTCTTCCATCTTTGCTTCCGTCTCTGCGGCGGGTGTGGCGACTGTGCCACAAGCCGCCAGCGGCAGCAGGGCGCCGGCGCCGGCCAGACCTGCCAATATGCGCCGTCGGCTGAATGTGATCGATGTTGCTTTCATCCGAAGTCTCCCTTTTTCAATTCTACGAATTAGAGATGCATGTGCCAGGAGCACCCACTTGTCAGGCACGCGTGGAGAGGCGCAGTTTTGAGGCGCGGCCGTCCGGAATGAAGGAGCAGATTGGGGAGCAAGTGTGGGAATGCGAGGGCCGAGCGCGCGCTGACCCGCTCACGCTGCACAAGCGATAGAGATGAACCTGCTTGCCATGCCTCCTTCCTGCAAGTATCCGGTACGCTACTGTTGTACTCACTAACACAGAGAGGCAATATGATTGACTGGAGTCTAGCGCGAGTCTACAGTCTTGTCTAGCCTTCTGTTGGCGAATTGTTGCTGATTTATCGCGGGTCGCCCGGTTTCGCACATTGCGGAATTACGGGACTAGTAGAGTTGGACTTACACAGTACGATGTGCAAAACACCGTACGTACTGACGCCCGCAGCAGTTCCTCAATCTGTCATTTGTATGTTGTAAGAGGCAGGCAAATGGCTGAAGGTGAGAGGGCAGCGACGAAGAATCTAGGGTGCGGGGATTTCTAGATTCCGCGAACCTTGTTCGACGAACCCTGTTCGATGAACCCTGTCCGACAGTGCGCTCGGAATTGTAAGTGTTGACTAATTCGTTGACAGATTTTGCAGGGTTTGCAATGGTGTATTGCCCTGCAAGCCCTGCGCAGCTAGCGATTCTAGGTCTACTAATGCCGCGGAGTTATGCGCGTGTTGCGCGGTTATGAGCGGTGCTATCATGGCGCCAAGTGTGTCCGATCTGCGGTGGATGCGTTGAGGGCTGGGTACACTTGATACGCGCACTTCACAAAGGACACAACGCCAGGGTCTATTTGCAATGTGATCGGCATGCTATTGTGAACGGCGGAGTTCCTATGGATTACGTGCAGAGCGGCGCGGAGTTCTCGGCGTGCGGGCGCTACCGCTACAAGCTCTGGCGCGTGTGGGACGCTGCCCAACCGCCGGTCATGTTCATCATGCTCAATCCCTCCACGGCGGACGCCAAGCAGAATGACCCGACCATTCGGCGCTGCATCGGATTTGCGCGAGATTGGGGTTACGGTGGGGTGAGGGTCGGAAACCTGTATGCCTGGCGCACGCCCTACCCCAGTGCTCTGCGGTACGCGCCTGATCCCATTGGAAAAGGCAACGACACCGCCCTGCACGAACTGGCTGAGGGCGCGGCGCTCGTGGTCGCGGCCTGGGGCGTGCACGGCGCGTGGCTTGCCCGCGCCCAGGCCTTTCGCCGCGAGTTCACGCGTCCCCTCCACGCGCTCGGCATTACGAAGTCCGGCGAACCGGCCCATCCGCTCCGTCTGCGGCGCACGTGCTCGCCCTTTCTATTGGAGAGTTGAGGCCCCGAGCCCAAGTAACTGCCGGGCCCTGCTATTCTGCAACTAGACTGACGTTTCACTTTTTGCTTGCACGGGCAGTGCGACCGCACCGCTGCGCTACAATTACTAAAGTAAGAGGCAACTGGTAGTGTGAGGTGCGCGAGCGGAGAATCCCGTTCGTGCCGAACCTGCTTTTTCTGGCTTGAGGAAGAGTTGAAGCACGAGAAATCGTGACCCATTGGTGCAAGTGACGAGAATTCGCTCATGCTGAACCTGCTTTTTCTGAGCTTGCCGGAGGGTAGAAGCACGAGAACTTGTGACCCACGAGAGCAATTGACGAGAAGCCGTTCGTGCTGAGCCTGCCGGTCCTGAGCCTGTCGAAGGGTCGAAGCACAAATGCTGTCCCAGCTTAAGCGAATAGAGGCGAATGCAACTCTCTGATCTCCTTGCCGCCATGCCGGAGGCGCGGATAATTTCCGGTGCGAAAGACCACACCATTTCGCAGCTTTGCTACGATTCGCGCGCGGCGCAAGCCGGAGCGCTTTTCATCGCCCTGCAAGGGTTGCACCGCGACGGACACGACTTTGCCGCCGCCGCCGTGGCAAACGGGGCCGTCGCCATGCTTGTCACGCGGCCGTTGTCTCTGCCGCAGCAGGTTACGCAGGTTCTTGTGCCGGACACCTGGCTGGCGCTGGGACAGGTGGCTGCGGCGTTCTACGGCGACCCATCTCGGGAACTCTGTGTCATCGGCGTCACCGGCACCGACGGCAAGAGCACCACGACGACACTGATCGGTCACATTCTGCGCGCATGCGGCCACGCTACCGGTGTGATCACCACGGTTGCCTTCCACGACAGCCAGCAGGAGTTTCCCAACGAGACGCGCCTGACCACGCAACATGCCTCTGACCTCCAGCGCATGCTGCGCACGATCCAGGTTCAGGGAGGCACCCATGCAGTGGTCGAGGCGAGTTCCCACGGCCTGGCGCTCCACAAGCTCGACGCCGTGCAAATCGACGCCGCCGTGCTGACGAACCTTACCCACGAACACTTGGATTTTCATAAGACGCTGGCAGCGTACCGAGAGGCCAAAGGAAGACTCTTAGAGCGGGTGAGCGCGCGCTCGCCAAAGCCGTTTCCCCAGGTGAGCGTCCTGAACGCCGATGATGAGCACTATCCCTATTTCGCCTCGCTCGAGCCGCCCGGTCTGCGCACCTTTGGCTTTGGGGCGCAGGCGGACGTGCGTGCAGTAGACATTGCGCTCGGCGCGGACCACACTGCGTTTACGGTGATTACGCCTGAGGGAAAAGCGCACGTGCGCTCGCCGCTGGTCTGCCATTTCAACGTGGCGAACACGCTGGCAGCGCTGGCCGTGGTCACGGGGCTAGGCGTGCCGCTGGCTGCGGCTGCGGCGGCAGTAGCGTCGTTTCCGGGCGTGCCCGGCCGCATGCAGGTGATCGGCGCCGGCCAGCCGTTTGCGGTGATCGTGGACTACGCGCATACGCCCAATAGCCTGCGCCTCGTGCTCGCTGCGCTGCGCGGCGTAACGCCGGGACGTTTGGTGGTCGTCTTTGGCAGCGCGGGCGAGCGCGACGTGGAGAAACGGGGGCTCATGGGCAGGGTGGCGGCGGAACACGCCGACTACTTCGTAATCACCAGCGAGGACCCCCGCAGCGAAGAGCCGGACGCGATCTGCCGGCAAATCGAAGAGGGCGCATTGCAGGCCGGCTGCGTGTTCGGCCGTGACTACAGTGTGAGTGTGGACCGCACTCAGGCATTCCGCATCGCGTTCAAGCAAGCGAGACCGGGCGACACCGTGCTCCTGGCAGGCAAAGGCCACGAGCACTCCATCATCTGGGGCGATGAATCGCTACCCTGGGACGAAGCGCGCATTGCAACGGAAACATTGAAGGACATGTTTGCCTAGATCCGAGATCGTGTGAATGTGCTGGGAGCGTGCGCAGTTACTTAACTCGGGTAGCCCAATGAGCTTAGTTGGATAGCCCAACGGAGCAGAAGTGTATCAGGAAATTGAGCGGCAGACTGTCATTGCAGTATATGTAGACTGCGCCTTGGGCGTCATTCCCGCTACGCGGGAATCCATCTTCTCCGTGGGGTCTACGGACAACTCGGAGCGGGGGACAAGCCCCCGCGCTACGCCTAATCGGCAACCGAGACCGAGAGACGACCGGTAATTGTACGCCTACGGTCGTTGTGAAATTGGACGCCAATGCAGTCGCGTCATTCCCGCGCACGCGGGAATCCATCTTCTCCGTGGGGTTTACGGACAGCCCGGAGCGGGGGACAAGCCCCCGCGCTACGCCTAATCAGCAACCGAGACTAAGAGACAGCTTGTAATTGCACGCCTACGGTCGTTGTGAAATTGGACGCCAATGCAGTCGCGTCATTCCCGCGCACGCGGGAATCCATCTTCTCCGTGGGGTTTACGGACAGCCCGGAGCGGGGGACAAGCCCCCGCGCTACGAACCCGGTGGTTGGCGAGACCAATAGACAAACTGTGATAGTACGCCTAGGGACATAGTGAAGAGAGGCGGCACTGCGGCCCCGTAATGTCTAGGTCCACTAATTCCGCTCGAACGCGTGGTAGACAGCTAGTCCGCCCGTATAGTATGATGCTTGGCAAGAGAAAGGAGGTGATGCCCATGGATGTTAGTTGTAAATCCAGGGCCGCCTCCGTGAGGTTTCGGTAACGAGACCACGGAGCGGCCTTAGGCAATTGAAGGAGCGCCAGCGGTGCACAGGTACCGGGCGCTCCTTTTGTTTTTCTGAGCGGTCGTGGTGACGCATCGGAAAGCACACCCGTGCGTCCATCATTCCTACTCACGGCGGGGGCTAAGTAGTCCAACAACATTGGACTGACGGGCAATTGCCCTTGGCGTTATTGCCCGGCAGCGCAGCAAGGAGGCGCAGGTTGCGCGCACGTCCCGTGCGAACCTACGCTACCAGCTTTCCTACCCATTGGAACAAACGTGTCGAACCACGAGGCGCGTATAGCTACGAATTCCAGTAGTGTGAGTACGTCAAGCCTCACTCGGCAAGCAACTTGGCAAGTTCGCGGTTCTTCTCAAGGCTTGCTTGGAAATGTGCCATGACGGCCGAGCGGGGCTTCTCTTGTGCGCGCGACTCTATGTATTCGCGCATGGCATCTTCCAACACTGCTTGGAACTGCCTGCCGTCCTGCTTGGCAAGCGAGCGTAGGGCAGCCAGAAGACCAGGATCAGCTTGACTGGAGAATCTCTCCCGTGGTTTAGCCACAATTCACTTCCTACCTTGACTACAGTAGGGGCGGTTCGCGAACCGCCCCTACAATTTTAATTGACTTACTTACTGACAGATCAGCCAGGCACTTCCCCAGATGCAGAAGGCCCCTGGTTCTTACCCTAGTCTCCGCAGATGCATGGAGGTGATGGAAGCCCGAGGCATCAGTTCAGGGATTCTGGATCCCCTGCGCTTCGTGTTAGATGTGCTGCCCAAGCAAGCAAGAATTACAACTGTCAAGGAAATAGCCTTGAAAAATAAGAATAGTCTTCTCATGGCATGCCTCCCTTTCCTACAAAGTCGTCCACTCACGGGAGCTAGAAACTCTACGAAACAAATCGCCAGGGCAGCACCATAACACCCGAATTGGCAATGTTGTCTTAGTGTACCATAATATTGCTAATCTGTCAAGACACTGCCTTTGGCTTGCGAAACCAATTGTTTCCTATCAAGAGGGTTTTACCTCGGCGGCGGCGGGTAGGTCGGTTTGCTTTCGTAGGGTTCGCCGCCGGTGCGGGTGAAGAAGCCGGTGGTTTGGCTGAAGCCGGAGTCCTTGGCGTAGATTTCCAGCTCCGGCGCGCGCAGGTTGCCGAGGTTGTCGCGTACCGCGGCGATGCTTGGGTACGTGGCGGCGACGGTCTGTTCGTCGATGCGAAAGGCATTCGCCACCGCGCTCATGGCGTCGGTAGCGCGTTCGGCGAAGGTGTATTTTACCTTGAGCGTCACCGGACCTTCTATCTTAAGGGGTTCGACCGCGCCGATCTTGCCCAGCGCCCGCACTGCGCCCGCTGCCGCCGCCTCCGCCGCGGCTTGGGGCGTCATGGAGATGGCGCTGAAGTGGCTGGTGCCCTTCTTCACCGCCACCGTCTCGATGCCGGGCACCAGGTCTTCCGCTTCCAGGCAGGCCCAATAGTCGCCGGTGTTGAGCACCGCGGGCACGTTGTGAATGCCCGCGAACGCCACGAAGATGCCGATCTCCCCGACGAGCAAGTCGTTCAGCCAGATGCCTTCGACCGCGCTATACGCGCGCGTAATTGGGTGGGGAAGAATTGAGTGCCGCCAGCAGCCCTTCTCGCGGTTGCCCGCCATTTCATGGAAGCCGACAAGCATACCGGCGTCGAAGCTCTCATCGAGCAGTTCCGTGAAGATGTCGTGGCGGGGCAACCCGTGGATGACTTGCACCGGCTTCGGCAGCTTGTGGTACTCCATGATGTGAATCGTGTTCAGGACGATTTCTTTAACGCCGTTGTCCAAGAGCGCTTCGCAGATGGCCGCCAGTTCCATGGTGGCGTACTCGCTGGCGTTCAGGTAGCCCTCGCGGCGGTTGAAGACCCCCGCCACACCCTCCTGGTCGGCAAAGATGTAGATTTTCACGTTTTAATTGCCCTTTCTTGCGCCTAGCCGCCGACATCCGAAAGACCATCTTTCCGCCGGAGACGTTTGTGTAACCCAACCTAAGCAGCGATAAGGGATCTTAAGACGAGGAGTCACCCTCACCCTAACCCTCTCCCTCCGGAGACCTTTGCGAAACCCCTTTCCCCTTGAGGGAGTCTCATAATTCCGCTACAGAGCGCGATAGGTAAAACGTGGAACGCAGCCAAGTGGCGGATTGTATTGACAGAGTGGTAAAAGTGATGGAAACGGTATTTTGAAGCCTTGATGCGACGCCCAGAAAGTAACACAAGTCTATCTCAAGACCTCACTTAGCTTCTCTGCACGGCAGTATACCTCGGTAAGGGCAATTATGAGACAGCCTCCCTTGCTGGGGGAAGATCGGGCTGGAGGTGAAGAACGGCTTCACGGCTTGCGATCCCTAACTACCCAAACACCACTCTGGATTCCGGCTTTCGCCGGAATGACGGAGTTATGCAAAGGTCTCCTCGGGGAGAGGGGATTTCGGACGTACAATTCAGGCTATGTAGGCGTGTCCACCGGGTTTTGGAATCTGAGCCCACACCGCTGTAGCTCATTTGGCGTAGTGCGTGAACACCTTGCGGATGGCTTTCGCCATGTCGTGGATCATTTCCTCGGTGCACTTCTCGTTGATGTGCCGCACGAGCATGCGCTTCAAGATGCCCTCGGCGTTCGGGCACATGCCGGTGAAGTAGCGCACGTCGCGGCCGCTCGCGGGATCCAGGAGCGGGTACGCGGATTCGCCAAAGAAGCGCCGGTTCTTCAGCACGTCGTATTCGTAAATCGGCGTGCGCGTATAGCCCGCGCCAAAGCCCACGCCCTCATGCGCAAACGCCTGCGACAAGTCGTCCAGCCCGACGGACAGTTCTTCCAGCTTGGCCAGCGGGCACCAATTCCAGAAGACGTGCGTGCTCTCCGGCGTGGGGGCGCGCGGCGGGATGATGCCGGGTACGTCGTCAACCAAATCGCTCAACAAATTGCCCCACTTGGTGCGCAGGCCCGTAATCGTCGGCAGCTTGCGCAATTGCGCCAGACCGACCGCGCCTTGCAACTCCGTCATGCGGTAGTTGGGCGCCAGGAAAGGCGGCTGCTGCTCGCGGCCGCTGCGCCCGCGGCCCTTGTTGTGCGCCAGCATGATGCGCTCGCCCAGGTAGTCGTTATTCGTCACGGTCATGCCGCCGTCGCCGGTGGTCATGTGTTTGCTCTGCTGGAAGGAATAACAGCCAATGTCGCCGATGGTACCGGCGTAACGGCCGTTGTATGCCGCCATGTGCGCCTGGGAACAGTCCTCGATGACGAGCAGGTTGTGCTTGCGGGCCAGTTCCACGATGGGGTCCATGACCGCCGCGTTGCCCTGCAGATGCACCACCATGATGGCAACCGTGCGTTCGGTGATGCAGGGTTCGATGGTCTCAGCGGATATGATGCCCGAGATTGGGTCCACGTCGGCGAACACCGGCACGGCAAGCTGGTAGAGAATAGCTATGATGCTGCCGATGTCCGTGATCGGCGCGACGATGATCTCGTCCCCCGGGTTGGGGCCGACCGCCAGCACGCCTACGTGCAGCGCGGCGGTGCCGGAGGTGCTGGTGACCGCATGCTTGACGCCAAAAGTCTTCTTCCACTCTTCTTCGAATTGCTGCACCTTGGGGCCGCCGAGGACATTCAGATTGCCGGACCGGATCACGTCAGTCAGTTCCGCGATCTCTTCATCGCCGAACATACGCCCGCTGATGTCGCTGTTCGTGGGGAACTTATAATCAACGGTCCTGGGGCCGCCCTCGATGGCAAGTTGCTCTTGCTCTACAGTTTGCATGGGTTATAGCTCCTTCAGTTGCTGCGGGTTTAATCGGAAAAGGACAAGCGAATTGTTGTATTCATTGTGGACAAACGCCAAGGGCAGTGCAAGTGACCGCTCTGATTGGCTTGGACCAGCAGTGGTACAGTGCGAATCTCTCCAAAGTGGGCATCCTCAGGTCACATCGCCCAAGAGTTTCCCTCATCCTAACCCTCTCCCTTCGGAGAGGGGACTTCCCTGCTTCGACGGGGAGTTATGCAAAGGTCTTCAGTGGCAGAGGGAACTGTTGGCCTTCAGCTAGATTCACCAGAGAACGATACGTCTCGGTTTCAAGAGGAGCACTCCACAGTCCGTCATTCCCGCGAAAGCGGGAATCCATCTTCTCGGTAGCGCAGGTAAAGTCACACCCTGTTTCGAGTGTGTCAGGTGTCGCAAGCGCCTGAGGGCAGAAGCAAGGAGTTTGGGGTTGCGGTAACAGTTGCACGCTCCGTGACTCAGAAAGGACACACTCGATGCCGTGCGTCCTTTCCAAATTCAGACCGGTTTACTGTAGAGGCAATGTTTACGGATTGGAACCGGTATTGATCTTCGTGTCCTCGCGGTTGCCCCATTCGGCCCACGCGCCGTCGTAGTTCTGGACGTTGTTGTAGCCCAGGAGCCGCGCGACGAAATAGGCCACCGACGAGCGTACTGCCGTCTGGCAGTGGGCGTAGACCACCGTGTCCTCGGTGATGCCGGCGGAATCGAAGAGCGCCTTGAGCTCCGCAGCGGACTTAAGGGTGCGCGCGTCTGTGCCGTTGAGGTAGACGACCCAGTCCTGATTGATAGCGCCCGGAATGTGGCCGCCGCGATCGGAGCGCGCGTCCCGCCCGGTGTACTCGCCTGCGGAACGGTTATCCAGCACAACGGAATTGCTGTCTCCGATAGACGCCTGCACCTCTTCAAATGTCCCGAGCAAGAGCGGATCGAAGCTGATGGTAAATGTGGCCGCGGGGAACGACGGCACATCGGTGGTCAAGTCCCGCTCTTCTTCGGCCCACTTGGCAAAGCCACCGTTGAGCACTTTGGCATTTCTATTGCCGTAGAGTTCCAGGGCCCAGAAGACGCGGGTCGCCCAGAGGATATTGCCGCTGCCGTAGACTACGACTTCCGAATCACTGCCGATGCCAGCGCCGCCCACGAGCTCTGCGAACGTATCCGGCGGGATCAGCTTGCCGCTTACTTCATTGTCAGGATCGATGAAGGTTCGCGAGTGGATGTTAACGGCATTGGGCACGTGGCCGGCGGCGTAGTCTTCCGCCGAGCGCACGTCAATGATGCGCAAGCCCTCTTTGCCGAGATTCTCCGCCAGCCAATCGGTCTCCACCAAGAGACCGGGGTTGGCATAGGCCAGCGGCCCTGCCGGCGCGTCCACCTCTTGCACGGCAACCTGGCTGCAGGCGCTCGCCAGCAGCGCGCCCCCGGCAGTGAGGCCGGTGAGTTGTAAGAATCGTCGGCGTGATAGTCCGTTTCGCATCGGTAGTCTCCTCCTGCGATGACTGTGTCCATGGATAACAGCATAGACTAATGTACAAACATGCCTATATTAACTTCGCCAGTCCATTAAGTCAACTAAGTTGATTAAGTTTATCAACTCAATTGTGGCAAACGCAGAAGAAAAGTGAGGTTTCAGGGCGTACAAGAGGAGAAGAGGCAGGCTAGATGATTACTAGCGGCTTGCGTAGAGATGCTCAACTGGGAATTCCGTGTTTTAGCCTTGAACGGTTGCCGCTATGGAAGAGCGGATCAGCGCGGTCTCCCGGCGCGGATGGTGTCTGCATTCTTGAGGGCTTCCCGCTTGGAAAGGGTGCTGAGTCTGTCGGCGTTTTGAGAAACGTAGTCCTCGACTGTTGGCAGATCGGTCCAGGCCAGGTCGCGCAGGGCCCAGCCGATGGCTTTGCGGATGAAGAAATCGGGATCGGCTAGATTCGGTTCGATGCAGTCGCAGAGCAGGGGGGAGTCGGTCGCTTCCTTGCGTTTCACCTGGCAAATGATGGACGAGCGGCGCTTCCACAGGTCGGCATCGCGGCTCCATGCGCGCATATGGCCTGCCATCTCCTGCGGGTAGTTGTCTACGAGTTCCCGGAGTTTGTGGGTGGCGACGTCGTCCACCAGGTCCCACCACGCGCCGCTGACGACCATCTCTTCATAGAGCGGGAGCGTTTCGAGGTCCCGGTAGGACCGGAATTGCGGCGCGCCGGTCACGTCCTGGGCGGCGTAGCGTTCCTCGCGGTAGGCGGCGTTGCGCCAGAGCTCATGGATGGCGGCGAGCCAATCTTCCTTGCTCGAGAGCGGATGCGCACGCAAAGCGGCGCGCACAAGCTTGCGGCGAATAGGAGTCTGCACGCCCCGGTACGGCATCGCCGACTTCATATAGGCCTGCATGCCCGCGGCCTTTTCCGGATTCACATTGTCGGCGAGCGCCTGGCGGATTGCGGTGGCGAGTCGGTCGGACACGGAGAGTTCCACAGAATTCATATTCACTACCTTACACTCCTACCCAGACTTCTCATAGCTTATGCCATAGGAAACTGACCCTTTCAACCATCTGTTTTCTAGGGAAGTTGGCTCGATATGACAACTTGCTCTCCCGGTTGCTTTCAATGTGTTCTTCAGCAAGAATGGATGATGAGTATGGGCGCTGGAGTATTGATTATCTGGGAAGACGAATGCTATGAGATTCGACAGTCCGCTCCGGTATCCTGGGGGGAAGGCATCATTAGCGCCTTTCCTTGCCCGGACTATCGAAATTAACAATCTTACTGGCTGTTCGTACTTTGAACCCTTTGCGGGGGGTGCCGGCGCGGCGTTGCGGCTTCTCCGGCAAGGAGTTGTCTCAGAGCTTCATTTGAATGACCTAGATCCCCACATCGTATCATTCTGGCGCGCCGTATTGGACGAACCGAACCGATTCGCCGAAGAGGTTATGTTCGTTCCACTAAGCGTGGCAGAATGGAGAAGGCAACTAGAAGTATATCAACTCGCCGACACAAGAAAGCCCTTTGAGCTTGGCTTCGCGACATTCTATCTTAACCGTTGCAACCGGTCGGGCATTATATTAGGCGCTGCCCCAATTGGCGGCTATGAACAGACAGGAAAGTGGAGGATAGGTGCACGATTTTATAGAGAAGGTCTTGCGAAGCGAGTACTGGCAATCGGGACACAAAAGGAACGTATCCACGTCACAAACAAAGACGCGCTTGACTTCTTGGCCGAGCGTTTGCCAACTGGGTATGTCAAGAAACCTTCTTTCTGCTATCTCGATCCTCCCTATTACTCGAATGGAAACCGGCTCTACATGGCATTCTACAGTGACGGTGATCATGTTGAGTTGGCTCGTTACATTCAAAGGCAGCGGAAGCTTAAATGGATAATGTCATACGACGATACAAAGTTCATTAGGGATCTTTACACAAAATCGGAAGTGTCTGTCATGGCTTTAGAATATAGTCTCCAAGGGAGACGAAAAGCGCACGAGCTCTTGATTGCACCATTCCACGTGCAATTGGCAAATTCAGTTGCTTCAATCGGTGCTGAGGAATTGAGGGTCTGAGGATACTTGGACAAGGAACTGGTAATGTCTATCCAAGAAGCTGGTTGGATGAAGATCTCAGAACTGCATTTCGACCTAAAGAATCCCAGGCTCTCCGAATATGACCTCAGTGCTAGCGCAACTGAAGCTGATGTAATTGAGGTACTTTGGGAAGCTATGGACGTGTGGGAACTTGTGCTGTCAATAGCAGCAAGTGGATTCTTCTCTCACGAACCCATAATAGTCGCCCAAGAAGATGGGAGAAACGTAGTTATAGAGGGGAACAGACGTCTTGCAGCAGTAAGATTGCTCTTGGAGCCTGAACTTTCGGAGAATCTTGTTGCGAATATTCCCACTATTTCCCCAAAAGCTAAGAACGAATTGCGTAAACTGCCTGCGTTGATTAGCACGCGAGAAGAGGCCTGGCGATATCTAGGATTCAAACATGTGAACGGACCTGCCAAGTGGAGTAGCTTTGCTAAGTCCCAATACATTGCTGAAGTACATAGAGAATTCGATATACCTTTAGAAGATATCGCCAGGCAAATAGGCGATACGCACAGGACCGTTCAGAGGCTATTTAGGGGCCTGATGGTTATTGAACAGGCAGAACGTTTGAAGGTGTTTGACCGCGAGGATCGCTATCGGAAGCACTTCTCATTCTCACATCTATATACTGGCATTGACTATGAAGGAATTGGTTCATTCATTGGGTTGCGCCCTGAGACTGAAGAAAGTGAAGAGCCAGTTCCAAGCGAATACGAAAACGAACTCAGGGAGCTTTGTATCTGGCTCTATGGCAGCAAGAAAGAGGACAAAAGCCCTGTAATTCGGTCACAGAATCCCGATCTAAGGTACCTTAATGCTGTCCTAGCCAGTGGAGAAGCAGTGGCCGCCCTCCGTGCCGGTACAGGCTTGACGATTTCCTATGAGATTAGTAGGCCTTCTACGACAGTATTTGGAGAGTCCCTTTACGCTGCAAAAAGAAGCCTTGAGAAGGCCAGGAGCTTGGTCTCGACTGGCTACGATGGATCGAGCCAGCTCTTGACAATCGCGAACGACGTTGCGGAATTAGCAGCTGATCTTTTCGACGACATATACAGGAAGCAAAGTCCACGCGGGAAGCGGAGGACAACAGGGAAGAGCTGATGTTTAAGTGGCCAGGGGTGCCATCCCCATGTGCGGATGAACACGAGATTGCTGACTTTGCCGAATTGCTTTGCTGGCGCGAGGGCACTTCATCTGTCAACAGCTTGGTGCACACCCTTGCCAGACTTTCAGAGAATGAGTACTCCGACAGTGTACCGGAAGAAGAGTGCTTATTCGAGCGTGTTGTGAAAGCATACCAAGAAATTGAACTGCGATTGAAAGACTGTGGGGGAGGATATCCGTTTTGTCTTGGTAATAGAGGGGATACGCTCCACTCATTGCCATGCAACAACAGTGGCAAATATGCCATTTATAAGTATCTGCTGCTAGCTACGCGATTGAACATGGCAAACAACCGGAGCCACGCATGTATTGATGGCACTCATCTATTTGAATGGCTTTCTGCGGAAGCATGCAAGGAGTATTTTGGAAAACGTGCAGATAGTATGGTGTTCGGCACTGCCGCTGGAGCATCTGGCTTCCAGGAAAAAGTGAATGTTCTTTGTGTGAAGTTAGGGGAGGGCACTGGTTACACTACCCACGTGAGAGACCAAGGGAACGAGAAAGACGGAAAGTTGGATGTAGTGGCGTGGACACACTTTTCGGATGGTCTGGCTGGGAAGCTAATAGCGTTCGGGCAATGCAAAACAGGAACTGAGTTTAGGAACGCCCTTACCGAGCTACAACCAGATAGCTTTTGCAGAAAGTGGATGCGCACACCGCTTGCACTAAACCCGGTGCGGACATTCTTCATTGCCGAGGCATTGCCACGGTTAAACTGGTTCAATTATGTGAGCGACGGTGGTCTAGTCTTCGATCGGTGCAGAATCGTGGACTTCAGTAGTCACGTAAGTCAGGACACTTCGACTAGAGTCGAAGCCTGGACGCATGCGGCAGCTTGCGCAACCGGCCTGCCGTATTGCTAGCACTTCCAAGCGGCAATGGAAGACTAACGGATAGCTTTCTGGGTCATTCACAGCGGTATTTTGCACGTCAATGAGGGATTTGTCCATGCCAGCGCGTGTAGCCCTCTAACTCTCCTTCGCTTGACCCGCCGGGCGTAGCATGAAGAGAGTTGTCCCGCAAACCCCAAGGCGGCGCGCATTCAAGAGGTGCTTCAATTAGATGGTGGCCCTGGGATATTTGCCGCCCCATGGTGAGGGAATGCATTTCAAGACTGTCGGCCTCCTAAGCCACGGAAAACCGAATGCACGCTTGAATCGGCGATTGCGTTGGGCACGGAGGCATGGTTGAAACAGCATAATCTCTGGCACGTGTCCTATGATCCCGGGTTGCATTTGCATGTCCACGTGTGTAATGAGGTCCGGTAATACTTTCGTAACTGTGTAGTTCTCTACAAGAGCGCATTATCTGGTATCATGCAATCGTAATGGAACGACGATGTTCCAAGAACGAAGCTGTTCTTGAGATTGGGTGGTGATCCGTGCAAAACGATTACAGGGGAGAATTGACTGACAGGTTCATCAAGGCAGTGGACTACCTCAACCGTCAGATGCACACGTGCGGCCTCAACGAATGGGAAGGTCTCGAAATGACCATCCCCCAGATAAAGACCTTGGTCTTGTTGGAGCGGTCGGGCCCCATGCGGATGGGGAACATCGCTGCTTTTCTCGGCAGAGCGCTCTCCGCCACGACCACGGTGGTGGATCGCTTGGTAGAGAAGGGACTGGTGGACCGGGCCTGGGATCCAAGTGACCGGAGAGTCGTGATCTGCACGTTGACCGACCAGGGAACGCAGGCGATGGATCGTTTCTGGCGCATTCGCCGGGAACGACTGCAGTTGATGGCGGACACTTTTGGCGTGGACCAGTTGGAAATCGTGGTGCAGGGATTGGAATTAATGCGCGCGGCGGATAGGGAAATCCAGGCTTCATCTGCTTCCTAGCAGAATTTACCTACTCCCTGGCAGGCTTTCGGATAAGCTGTGTTCAGCCGTCTTTTTCAGTCTTTCAATAGTCAGTCTCATTCTGTCCCATCTAGTCGACCGGAAACCTCAGCCTTCAACCGCATGTGAGCGCAGTGGCCGCCCGCCTAGTCTCCTGGGGTTATCCTTCTGGCCCAAGCGCGTGGAGGTGAGGACGCTCCGCCCACCCGCCAAACGTAGGCGTAGATGCCTCTGCCATAGGACAACGTCTCCTTGGTGATGCACCTCGCTACACTTGCGCACACTGCATGGGTGCAAATACCGCGAGCGGCACGCTCGACGAACTCAGACAGCCCGCTCATCCCGAAACTGCTGGTCGCCTACCTACACCAGCACCTGCGAGCGGCTGCCAAGGGGACGCATGCCCCCCATTCAAGGAAATACTCGTAACAGCAGCGACTATTTCTTATCGAATCGCCGCCGTGGTAGTGTATAATGCTGTCTAGGCAGCGGTGTAGCCTTGCACGATGGTGAGAGAGTACGCTGCTGTAAAGGGGGAGAAGGGGTAAGGCACGCATGGCAGCCACAGCAAACGCGCTCACGCCGCGCGAGTACCGGCGGATACATCGGCTTCTGCTGCGCAGCCGGCGCACCGCGGGCAGAGAGCACGAGCAGATCCCAACGCACTACTTGCAGTTGCCCGCTGCAGAGTTGGATGATCGCATTGCTGCCGTACGGCAGCAACTTGGGGAGCGGGTGCTCATACTTGGGCACCACTATCAACGGGATGAGGTCATTAAGTACGCCGATCTGCGCGGCGACTCTTTCAAACTTGCCACTTTTGCCGCGAACCAGCGCGATTCCGAATACATCATCTTCTGCGGCGTGCACTTCATGGCGGAGAGCGCCGATATTCTCACGGCCCCGCACCAATCGGTCATCTTGCCCAACCCGACGGCCGGTTGCTCCATGGCCGATATGGCCGATATCGACGACATCGTGGAGTGCTGGGAGCAACTCACTGACGCGGTCGGCGAATCGATCGTGCCGGTTACGTACATGAACTCCACGGCGGCGCTCAAGGCGTTCTGCGGCGCGCACGGCGGCATCGTGTGCACGTCCTCCAATGCTGCCGCCGTCTACGAGTGGGCGATGGCGCGCGGCGAGAAGATTCTCTTCTTCCCGGACCAGCATCTGGGCCGCAACACGGGTCTGAAGTATGGTATCCCTCTCGATGAAATGGTGGTCTGGGACCCGCTGGAACCCGCGCTTGGCGGCAATTCGGAGGCCGACGTGCGCAAGTCCCAGGTTATTCTGTGGAAGGGCTGGTGCTCGGTGCACACGCGCTTTACGGTCAAGCAAGTGGAGTTTGCCCGCAGGCAACACCCGGACGTGAACGTCATTGTGCATCCTGAGTGCCCCATGGAGGTCGTGGAGGCCGCCGACTATGACGGCTCCACCGAGTTCATTCTCAAGACCATTACCGAAGCGCCTGCCGGTTCGGTCTGGTCGGTCGGCACCGAGATCAATATGGTCAACCGCATGGCCGCGGAGAACCCCGACAAGAAGATCTTCTGCCTCGATCCCATCGTCTGCCCCTGCTCCACCATGTACCGCATCCACCCGGCCTACGTGGCGTGGGTGATGGAAGACCTTCTGGATGACAAGGTCACGAACCAGGTGAGCGTGGATCCCGACGTGGCGCACTGGGCGGTGGTTTCCCTCAACCGCATGCTCACGGTGCATTAGGATTATAAGGCAGTGGCCTTAATCGGCTTGCGCCCGCGTCCGATGCTCTTCTCCGGCACAGCAAGCTCTCCGGCGCAAAGAAACTACAAGGAGCAATGACGGATGGCAATTCTTGACACCCACAAGGCGTATACGGCGCTCGCGGCCCGGGGGCTTTACGGAGACGCAGGCGCAAACCCTGATTGAAGCGCTGGGCGAATCCCGCGACGCCCTGGCTACCAAGGCCGACATAGCGGACATGGTCACCACAGCCGACTTGGAAGCGTTGCGGGTAGCCACCACAGCCGACTTGGAAGAGTTGCGGGTGGCCACCAAAGCCGACCTGCGCGAATTAGAATTGCGCGTAGATGCGCGGTTCGAGTCGTTGGAACAGCGCATGACGATTCGCTTGGGCGCAATGCTGATTGCCGCAGTCGCCCTGGTCGTGACAATTCAAGGATTCCTCCTCGCGCTATTCCTCAGCGCCTAAGCGCCGTGGCGCACCTCAACTCTAGACACTTGATCTAGCTAACCTTTGGCAGTCCCGCAATTGTGCAGTATACTGACATGAGCGCGGGACGTTTTCGTGTTGCCTGCGCATACTTTCACCCCGGAGGATGCCCATGCAACCTAATAGGATTCGCGAAAAACTCAATGCCGGTGAGCCCACCTTGGCGACGCACGTGCACACCACGTGGCCCGGGATGATCGAGGTGATCGGCTTGACCGGGATTTACGACTACGTCGAGTTCGTGGCCGAGTATGCGCCCTTTAACCTGCACGACTTGGAGAACTTCTGCCGGGCGGCGGAATTGCACAATCTCTCGACCATGATCAAGGTCGACCAAGCGCCCCGCAGTTTCCTGGCCCAGCGCGCCATTGGCGCCGGTTTTCAGAGCGTGCTCTTTGCCGACAGCCGCACCGTGGCGGACGCCGAGGAGTGCGTGCGGGCGGTACGCGCCGATACGCCGGAGGCCCGCGGCATTCACGGTGTGGCCATGCGCCGCGCCTGGTACATGTCGTACGGCGCCGGGCCGGATTACCCCCAAGCGCTGGACGACATCGTGGTGGCGCTCATGATCGAAAGAGAGTCCGCCGTAGACCATTTGGACGAGTTCTTGGCGGTCAAGGGCGTCGATATGGTGCAGTGGGGACCCGCCGACTACGCCATGAATATCGGCCGCGCCGGTGACTTCCAACACCCGGACGTGAAAGCCGCCGAGAAGAAGGTGTTTGAGACGTGCCTGGCCAAGGGCATTCCGCCCCGTGCGGAAATTAACTCTGTCGACCAGGCCCAGCGCTTCCTCGATATGGGCGTGCGCCACTTCTGTATGGGCACCGACATCAATATCATCCATGACTGGCTGCGCGACCAGGGCGATACGCTGCGCAACCTGCTGGCCTAGGAGCTATTTCTCAAACGGACTATCCGCAATTCCTAAGGTCGTTGCGGACCGCTTATTGGGAAGTGAAGCGAGCCGATTAGGTAAGCTTGGACAAGGCGTAATAGGGGCACGACATGTCGTGCCCCTATTACGCTACGCTTTTGTGGCTTTAGCGCGCTCTGGAGCGCCAACATTCGCGACACCGCTATGCTCTTAAATCTGGAACGGCGGACACCGGTCGCACCAGCAACTGCTTGAGGGCTGCCATCAAGTCGATTGGTTGTGGCGCCGATGGATTCGTCGTGTTCGTTCACATTGCAAGAGAGTGCTATTGCCAACACATTCAAGTTAGGATAGGATTGTTGGCAAGACTAGTATTTCATTGGAAAGGGGGTAATCACAAGCTCAGGTAGCAACGCGGTGTTGTCTATACTGAATGTGGTCTACGTGCAGACTTTTCATTGAGGTGGTGTGGCAAAATACTACACTGCAAAGGAGTGAGAAGCATGAGTTTCCAGACGAGCAGACGCGCGTTTCTTGCCGGAACGGCAACGACGATCGGGGGAGTTGTCCTGGCAGCGTGCGGTCAGGTAGCGACGACCACCGAGACGATGGAAGAAAAAGCGGCTGAGCCCAAGGAAGAGGCAAAGGCCGTCGAGGAGCCGGTAGCCGAGCAAGTGACCATCCAGTTCATGTGGCCGCCCTATTCACCGGCCAAGGAGCGCTGGTACGAGCGCTTGGTGACCGCCTACGAGGAGAAGAACCCCAACGTCACTATCTCCACGATTCTCGATACCGCGCTCAATGACCGCATCGGCACGAATGCCGCGGCCGGCGGCGGCTTGCTAGACGTGACCTGGCACGGCTGGGGTTGGGCCCGTTGGGGCGAAGAAGGAGTCTTCCTGCCGCTCGAGCCATATGTCAAGGCGTCGGGCCTCGACCTGAATGACTACTATAAGGCCGCCATCGACGGAGTCACCTGGAACGGCACGCTGCATGCCCTGCCCCTGGGCATTCTGACGCCGGTGATGGCGCTTAATCTCGATTCGCTCGCGACGGCGGGCATCGAGGTGCCGTCCGACGACTGGACCTTTGATGACATGATTGACATTGGCGCCAAGCTCACCGATGCCGCCAATGGCAAATGGGGCGTGTCGACGCGCTTCTGGTATTGGTCAACCTGGTACGTCTCCTATGGTCGCGATCAGGGTTCCGTGAATAATGAGTGGCAGACCATGAGCTGGGACGCGCCGGTGCGCACCGAACTGATTAGGACGCGGGGAGACATGTTCCACAAGCACCAAGTCGAAGCCTATGGCGACGATGCCAAAGAAGAAACGATCTTCGATCACTTCAAGAACCAGAAGGTCACCATCTACTCAGGCTACAACTGGCTGGTGCCCAGCTTCCGTACCGACGCGCAGTTCAATTGGACGTTGCATCCCATCCCGTTCATCGATTTCGAAGGTGAACCGACGCGCAACGGCGCGCTTTACACCGAGGAAATCGCCCTGGTGGAAGGCAGTAAGGTGCTCGACGACGGCTGGGACTTCACCTCGTGGATCTGCGGGCCGGAGCAACTGGATACGGCCGCTCGTAACGGCGATACGACGCCGACGATCAAGTCAATTGCTGAGAGCGACGCATTCATCAATCTCGATCTGCCGCCCGGAGAGAGAATCGTCGAGTATCTGCGCGCGATGGAAACCGCCATTCCCTTCTTGCTCCATCCCATTGGCGGCAATCTCGCAGGACCCCTGTGGAAGAACGCACGCCTGGCGACGCAAGCGAATCCTGAGCTAACGCCGGAGGAAGCTACGCGCACGGCCCAAGGCGAGGCCCAAGCCATCTTGGACGAGTACAACGCGAGCAGGCAATAGGTAAGCCATTGACGGGTAGGGGCACGACATGTCGTGCCCCTACTACTTGCATTTGAGATAGGAAAGATACCTGGAAACGCCATCAGAGGGAACTGGTGGACAACGCGGCGCGAGTCTTGTCCCCTCTCCCTCAAGGAGACCTTTGCGTAACTTCAGCCAGCGGCGCAAGAAATACTCCCTCTCCCGGCGGGAGAGGGCCGGGGTGAGGGGATTACTGCTTGTACTGTCCTAATCTACCTCTAAGACCTATACGAAAGTGTACAAAATCGGTGAAAACGGCCCAGATTGCGGGGATTCCCCCTCACCCCCGTATCGAGTACGGGGCAGGCTCTAACCCTCTCCCGCCGGGAGAGGGGACTTTCTCGCCTCGGCAAGGGTTATGCAAAGGACTCCCGAGGGAGAGGGCTAGGGTGAGGGTAATGTGCTGGGCCAAACCAACCTGAGAGGCATGTAGAATGGTCACCACCGGTGTTTCTCCTGACGACGCGGAAGCAATTCGCCTCGAACAGGTTGCGGAAATAGACCGCTACTATTCGGCCCTCGTGTATGCGGCAGCGGAGACGCGCGCGCGTGCGTGGCAACGCGACATGAGTTCGCCTGCCGCTTATCGGCAATCGGTTACGCCTAACCGCCAGCGGTTTCTCCAACTGTTGGGCGGCGTGCCGCGCGATGCGGTTCCTCTGGAGCCGCGATGGGAGGACCTGCCTGAGCATACGGGGATTACGTCGCGGCGCGTCTGGATTCCGGTGGATGAAGGCGTCCACGTTTACGGTGTACTGCTCGTGCCCGCGAATCCGGTCGGCCCGAAACCGGCGGTGATCGCCCAGCATGGCTTCTCCGGTTCGCCGGAGGCCACGTGCGGCTATTATGAAATGGAAGAAAACGCCTACCTGCGCTCTTTCGGTCTGCAGTTGGCCGAGAAAGGCTACGTGGTCTTTGCCCCGCTGGTGATGAACAATACTCCCGACCGGTCGCGGACCAACCGGAAGGCGGTGCTCATCGCGCAGCAGCTCTTGGGTCTGGAAGTGGGCAAGATGATGCGCGTGGTGGATTTCTTGCAGACGCTGCCGGAGGTGGATTCCAGTCGCATTGGCTACATGGGCATTTCGCAGGGCGGCATGATGGCGCTCTGGGCGGCAGCCGCCGATGAGCGCATTGCCGCCTGCGTCTGTTCGGGATACTTCACCAACCGTGCGCCGAAGATGATCGAGCTATCCCCGCACTATACGGCCTTCATTCAAACCGGCGATGACGACAAATTCTTCTGGGGCCAGTTGAACGAGTTCTCTGATTGTGATATCGCCTCGCTCATTTGCCCGCGACCGTTCTTTGTGGAGGCGGGTACGGAAGACCGCGTCTTCTGGCTGCAACACGTGAAGGAGGAGTTTTCACAACTCCAATCAATCTATGCGGAGCTTGGAATTGAGGAACGCGTCGAGCTTGGGGTCTTTGAAGGGCCGCACTTGATTCACGGTATTGAGTCATTTGCCTTCTTGGACCGCTGGCTGAAGGAATGACGTGTGTCCAACTCGCGCTTTGACCGTGAGAGGGTGTTCGCAATAACGCAGTCGGATAATTCTATTCGTTCGCGGTGGACTCCAATCCGTTCGCCCTGAGCTTGTCGAAGGGTGTAAGGGCGAAGGCGGCAAGAGCAAGAACAAGGTTGTAGGCATTACCGCTCGTGGTGGACTCCAATCCGTTCGCCCTGAGCTTGTCGAAGGGTAAGAGGGCGAAGGCGGCAAGAGCAAGAACAAGGTTGTAGGCATTACCGTTCGTGCTGAGCTTGTCGAAGCATGAATGATTTCGGCGGGCTGCGCAAACGTCTTATTGCAAAGAGAGATAAATCTCAGCAGTCCGTTTTCTCTTGGTCGGTGGCGTTCAGCAACTAATCAGTTCAACTGATGCGAAAGCGTGAGCAATGGCAGCCTCTTCTCCTACACAGCACAAGCCTCTCAGCGACGACCAAGTCGCTTTCTATCACCGGCATGGCTATCTGATTCTCGAAAACGTGCTGTCAGCGACCGAACTAGAGAAACTAAGGGCAGCCACGGAAGGCTTGCGCGAGGAGCGCATCCGTCGGGGTGGAAACGACAGCATCGTTGCTATCATGGACTTTGTCCTGCTCGACGACGCATTCATGCAAGCCGCGCACCATCCGACTATGCTGGCGGCGGTTACGCAACTCATTGGCGAAAATTTGCGCCTCCAGCACTGTAAACTCAACTGGAAACCCCCCACCAAGGGCACCGGCGAGGTGGACTGGCACCAGGATTTTCCTTTCCTGCCCCACACCAACTATGACCTGCTGGCGTGCATGATCCTGCTGGACGACTCCGTGCCGGAAAACGGCTGCATGCGCGTGATCCCAGGCAGCCACCTGCGCGGTCCGGTGGACCACTTCGATGCGAACGGGGTTTTCACGAGACATTGCACCGATCCGGCGGACTACGCAGATGACCTAGCGCGCGGCAACGTGGTTGACCTCGTGGCGCCGGCCGGCTCGATTACCATCCACCATTGCTGCATCGTGCACTCCTCCTATCCCAACAACAGCGATACGCCGCGGCGGGGCCTGATCTACCAGATTGCGGCGGGAGACAGCATCCAACTCGGCGGCCACCTGTACAAGGTCTGGCCGCTTTGGCTCCAGGGCGAGGACCCATTGCGGGCCCGCATGGGCGACGGCACAGTGTTTCGGCTCAGCAGACCGCTCACCAACGTCGGCGGTCTGGAACCGAGTGATGGCTAGGCGGTTCCATCGTCACTCCGGCGAAGTCTGGAGTCTAGGTATGCGACCAAGCTGGGTGCCAGCCCCGCACCTAATCCGAGCCAGCTTTGCGCGGGATCGACATTGACGACATTTCTCTCCACACAGCCGTAGCCACGTCCATCACACCGGGAGGAAGCGAAAGCGCCAGTCCCGCTCTTTCGCCAATACGCTTAGCGGACCGATTGAAGTAGCGCGGGAGCATGTCCCCCGCGCTTGGGTCGGTACGCAAGCTCTGCGGTGGGAGGGATTGCCCCACCTACTATGGGATAGGCAGAGCGCGAGACTTACAGGTTTCGGTTTGCCCGACTTCCCTTCATGACACGAGAGAACTTGCGCTGTACGTGATACAGTATCAACACAACTCAGCCAAAAGAGTGAAAATGCGCCAAGCCCAGTCAAGACAGGAATAAAGGAGCGAGTTACTCCATGGCGACGTCTCCCGCAACCCAGGAAAAGGTGCTTAGCGACGATCAGGTCGCCTTCTATCAGCGGAATGGCTACCTGATACTTGAGAATGTGCTATCGGCAGACGAATTGCAGGCGTTGCAAGCGGCTTCCGAGCGGCTGCGCGACGAACGCGCCCGCCTGGCCGGGGACGACCGCCTGGCCGTCATCCAAAACGTTGCGCTCTTCGATGATGCTTTTATGATGGCCGCGAAGCATCCGGTGATGCTGGGAGCAGTCACGCAACTCATTGGCGAGAACCTGCGCCTGCAACACTGCAAGCTCAACTGGAAGCCGCCGGCCAAGGGCAAAGGCGAGGTGGGTTGGCACCAGGATTTTCCCTTCTTTCCCCACACCAACTACGATTTGCTGGCATGTATGTTCCTGCTGGACGACGCCGTGCCGGAGAACGGCTGCATGCGCATGATTCCGGGCAGTCACCTGCGCGGCCCGGCCGACCATTACGATGAAAGCGGCAAGTTCACCGGCCGCTGCACCGATCCCCGCGAGTACGAGGACGACGTGGCCCGCGGCAACGTGGTTGATCTCGTGGTTCCGGCCGGCTCCATGACGATCCACCACTGCTGCATGCTCCACGCGTCCTATCCGAACCGCAGCGACACGCCCAGGCGGGGCTTGGTCTATCAAATTGCGGCAGGCGATAGCATCCAACTCGGCGGCAACCTGCACAAAGTGTGGCCCATCTGGCTCCAGGGCGAGAACCCGCTGCAAGCCCGCATCGGCAACCACACGGTCTATCGGCTCAGCCAGCAAATCACGAACGTCGGCGGCCTGGAACCCAGCGCAGACTGGCAAAAGGTCACGCAGGACTAGACACGTGTTCCCAGTGGTGCTCCGTGCGTGCTTACTGGGAACTGGAAAATTCGCCTAAGGCCGGTACAGCGCTTGGCAAGCCGCAAACGACGACCTCGCTGAGATGGGCCGCCCTAATGCTGAGTGTAAATGCTCCGCATCTGCCAGGCGTCGAGGGAGCGGAGTTGGGCGGGGCTGCCCTGTGCGCGCAGGGAGACGCCGATGCTGTCGCCCCGTCCGGGGTAGACGCGGACTGCGACGCATTGCTTGCCGTTCGCGAAGACCTCTACCACGCTGCGGTCGACGAATACCCGGAGCCTGAGCGGCTCGTCCGGGTCGAGCCGGATAGGGGCCGTCTCGGGAGCGCGGGAGAGTGCGCCTGGCAGGGCTGACGAGTAGGAAGAGTCGAGGGTCAGGAGGCTTTCGAAGCGGTCGACGGGCCTCGGGCTCTTGTAGCCGCGGATGGCGACCTGGCCGGTATGGTGGACCGCGCCGGGCTGGACGGAGCGGTTTTGCACCTTGAAGCCGCGGTCCTTGTAGAAGGCGATGCGTGTGTACTCCTCTCTGCCCGGGGACCGGAGGATGTTCAGTTCGACCATAGGCGCCTCGCCGGGGTCGAGCTTGATCGCCAGCTCCATCGCGCTGCCCTCGATGCCTTTCAGCACCACTTCCTCATTGGCGGGGAGCTCCGTCGGCCCGACGTGCCTGTGGTCATGCCTGAGGGACTCGATGTCGCCGGCGGGCTCGACACGCACGTCGTCGTCTCCCGCTAGGGTGAGACGCCTGGGGAGGGTCATAATCTGGTTCCAGCCCTCGGTGGGGAACCCGGGGTTCATGTTGAACAGGACGATGATGCCGCCCTGTCCGTCGGGCGTTGCGGATGGGGCGTGGACGCCTGACGGGACAGCCGGACCGAAGTTGAAGAGGCCGTGGGCGGTGACGACCAGCTTGTCGCGGTCCTCGTCGTAGTCGCCCAGCAGGTACTGGCCGCCGCTCATGTGGCTGAAGAAGAGGAGCATATGGCGGTCGCCGATGGGCCAGAAGTAGGGGCATGCGCCGTCGTCGCCCACCAGCGTGTACCTGTCATCCTCGGTGAGGGGGTGCAGGTACTCCCAGGTCTCCAAGTCCTGCGAGCGGAATACGAAGTCGGCGGCAATTCGCCGGCCGCCGGGGCCGTCGGTCAGCGTGCCGCCGGAGAGGGAGTAGTAGACGCCGTCGCGCTTCCAGATACAGGGGTCAAAGACCGTGTACTTCCTGGGCGAGCCGTCGTGTTCCGGAATGGGAATGATCGGCTGGCCCGTGACCTTCTCCCAGTTGAGGAGGAGTGGGTCGCTGGAGACGGCGACCATGTTGCCAACCTGTGTCCCGTGGTAGATGGCTATGACCCGGTCGTCCTCGACGAGGGCCCCGCCGGAGAAGCAGCTCTCCTCCGGGTCGGGGTAGATGGCATACGGCAGGTCGCGCCAGTGGATGAGGTCGTCGCTGACGGCGTGCCCCCAGTGGGGCCGGGGGTCTTCCGGTGGGTAGCCCTGGTAGAAGAGGTGCCAGCGTCCCTGCCAGAAGCAGAGCCCGTTGGGGTCGTTTAGTCTATTCTCGGGACTGACGAAGTGGTACAGCGGGCGGTGGGGGTCGCCCGCCATCGCCTTTCGGGATGCCGCCATCCGCCGCACCATCGGGTTGTCGCGAAGCTGGGCTTCCTGCTCGTCGAGGGTGTTGGCGAAGGTGTACCTGGGAGCGCGGGATGCGCGGTCGGAAGTGGTCATGGTGTCTCCTTGTGCTCGATTGGTGGCTGGGGAGGCTCCAAGACCCCAGAGTCAGCCAGATCAGAAACAGTAGCCCGGCGGAGCACTGTGCTTCGACAGGGTCTTCGCGCAGCACTCAGCACGAACGATCTTGCATGGCGCCGCCTGTGCTAGTTTGGCCCTCCTGAGCGTACGGAAGGGCTCTGCACGAACGGGCTAATTTCGGGAATTATATAGAGAGATAGCCAAATTGCCGGTTTACATTCCCCTTCTTGGTGACGGCCAGTGTATGCTGGTCGGTAGTTATGTCCGTACAGTCTAAGGGGGGCAAGTCATCGCTACGGTAGCGGTAGCGCGCGAGGCAAGTCACCGAACCGGAAGAAATCGTATATGCCGAGGGTGGCGTCACGATTGGGACCGCGCGCCGCAAGCACGGTTCCGTCGCCCTGCTGACGAAACAAAATTCGGAACGAATCCCCGAGCGGAAGCGTTGGCGTCCGTGTGGCGCCGTCCCGGCAGCCGCACTTGTGGAAGCGGCTGCTAGGGTGTCAGGTTCGCCGGCGGCCTCAACGCATTAATCAGGTCGTTTTCAATATTGTCCCGCCGGTCTTCATCGGATTCAACGTGGAAGTGAATGTGCGTTGCGTATTTGAAGTCGTTTCCATGTTCTTGTGCCCGGCGGCCTAGGTTATTAGTTTGCCCAACGTACAATGCCGCCCATGTATCTTGAAGGGTTTAAAAGACATAAATGTAGACGCCTGAGTCTTCTGGCATTTCGCCCCCGAACTCGTAAACGTCAAAGTCGTAGTTTTCCCGTTCCCCCTGCCATTCGGTGGTTCCAACAATCGCCATTGCTTTCCCCTTTTGTATGATATTGCCCTTCCGGCGGGCTTCTGCTTTCTATTGAAATTTCGGCAGCATGGAAAACGGCAGTTGATACCATCCGCCGCCGCACCGCATCAGCACCAAGCGAGCTTGGGAAATGCATTGGCGTTAGCGGTTGCAAGAGCCATGTGCTCAAGCGACGTGTCTAGATGTGGGTCGTCCCGCAAGTCGAGAGCTCTGCGGTAATCGATTATCGATTCAGCCCACAATCGGGCAGCGCGCTCCACCAAAAAGTCAATTGCGTTCGTGCGAGTGTTGGGAGACTCAAGCAATAGTATTGAGTTAGTCGCAATGCGAAGTCGCTCATATGCTACAGACATCTCGACCGTCCACTGAAATGGCGTCTGTTCATACAGTGTTTGCCAAGCCCTGAATGACATCAACAATTCACCTACTAGGGGTGCTAGGGCCCGGGTGTATACGATGTCACTATCTTCCAAGCAGACCGCCTCTGGTGCGAACTTGTAGTAATCTGCTTCCCATGGAAACCGCTCCGTATTGAGGCGCAACACAACCCCGTGCGGCCCAGCTACCCATGTGCGATAATCGTCAGTGAAGGCGGTCCAGTTGTCGGCCTTGCGTCACGCCATGAGGCCGCCCGTGGTGCGCTGGTTGCTATCGCCAACGACATTCCAGTATTCATCCTCTAGGCACTCGCCGACAATTTCATGCCCGATTAAGTCTCGAAGTGTCTTGAATCCGAGAATGAACTGGCAGTCGGCGGCGTGGGCAATGGGCGTGGTAATGACCAGTAGCACAAAACCCAATACGCTTCCGACAATGACGCGTTGCATGGCCAACAACCTCCGTCCGCATTGTCCCAGTCCTCTCCGGCCCCGTCAATCCGGCGATCCACCAAGGTTGTGGGATTCCGAATATCCGCACATTCTGTCTATCAAGTCGGTGCTACCAGCAGCCACATACCATAAGTGAAGGGCTAGCCCCTATCCCTACTCCGTCATTCCCGCGAAAGCTCGCCCCCGCACAGGGGCGCGGAATCCATCTTCACAGTGCCCCTGGACTCCGGCTTTCGCCGGAGTGACGGAAATCGGTTTGTGCGCGAGGATATGCCGGAAGTGCCTAACAGGAGGGTAAGTAAAGGGGAATGCTTACACGCAGCGAGATTGAGAGCAGGAAGAGCCAGGATAGATTGGTAACGCGCTCAGGCAGGCAGGTCCTCTTCAATGCATGCAGTCGCTATGGCACTGCATTCTCGTGGCAAGCGCTCATGCCTCGGGCATTTCACCGCACCTGTTGTTTTATTGACGAGCATTTGGAGACCGATAAGCTTCGCGAGAATACTGGGATATCCAGGTAGGGGACGTGCGGTTCGTGTTGTACTGGCCCGTCCTGATACGGCCGATGGCAAAAGCTGGCAAGTCTTTGACCACCACGCATTGCTCGCCGATTCGCCAACCATGTTGTTTAAAATCAAAGTCCAGGGTGGCATGTTCGCGATTCGCAGGCAGGTCTTTCGCATCAAGTGGAAATACGTGCAAGAAGAAGCGGGAATCATCCTCGGCCTTTTCACATTGCTCCTTTACGTAAACCAACCGGTTGCCAGTGAGATACACGTCGTAAACGGAACGGGCTATCTGTTCGCCCCTCGCAACTATGGGTGCTTCTTGATCGGTATCCCGTAGAAGCCAGCGGTACCAAGTGGGGAAATCATAGGCAGTATATTGGTTGAAGTAACCTGCATCGATCACGTGAACGAGCGCATGCTCCGGTCCTAACTGCTCGTATCGGAAAAGGCTGAATCTGTGATTGTTGTTAGCCGACACTAAGAGGAACAACGGTGAAAATGTGCCAATAGCCAATACGACAATCGCCCCGCCTAAGGGAACGAAGCGCAGCATCTTTTCTCTGGTAAAGCCGGTGATGGCGTTGGCGCAATAGTAGGCGAGCAGCACGTGGGCAGGCATCGCGCCACTCAGTAAGTCATTCCATTTGCCAACGGAGTACCAGGGTAAGAGCAACAACGTCGCCATGCTAGCAATGAAGAAGGGACTTCGCAGCAATCGCGGGCGTAACCAGACCGTCAGAATCGCCAAGAGGAGAAATTCGGTAAGGTACACTAGCGGCATCAATCCCGGCGCCCGCGGCCAAAACCTCAAGTATGTGTTCCACACCCAACCATGAGGGATAGAGTCAGTCGAGCCGCTGGATAGGTACGTTATGAGCAACCCTGCCAATGGCAGTGCAAGGAACAGGTTCTGCCAACGAAGGAAGGGCTGAATGCCGTTCGTTACAAGCAGCGCCACCGCTAGCGGCGCAAGGCCAATCGCTATGAATACCGACCAAAAGAGGCTCGTTGCCAGCAATACGCCGCTCACCGCCAGAAAGTAAGGCTCTCGACGCAACTGCACCAGGAGCAGAGCATAGAGCCCGCCAGCAATGAAGTGTTGCGGCACCCACATCAAGTACTTCATGTGGGACCTGTAATGAATCGCCATGCCCATTGTCCCAGTCGGCAAGTCACTTTGCCCCAGCCAGACTCGCGGCCAGCCCTGAAGATCGATGCTCACGGCAAACCAGTCGAGGCCATCGAACAGAACGGTACGCACAATGTCCATGCCGCTGAAGAAGATGAGTATCGCCGCTGCGGCGAATACTTTCCAACCATGACAGTGCCGTGTGAAAAGCAGCAGTAAGAGGGCAACCCCACACCACGTCCACAACGGCACCATCCAGTTCAGGGTCGCCGCCCCTAACCGGTTGGCAATCAAGCCAGGCGCCATATAGTAGCCGAGGTAGTAGCGCAGGAGCGCAGGCGTTTCCAAGTAGGTAGGTACATACACCGGCCAGTCTTCGCGGCTGAGGGTAAGAAATATGGCGCGGTGTTTAATCCAATCGAAGTTGTGAACATCGAACACGCCCCCGGCCGCGGTCACCGTCACCCAGCCTGCCGCCACGACCAGTAGCGCAATCACCGCTGGACTCGGCGATGTACGCCAACTCCCCGAAAGCGGCCGCCACAGCGCCAGTGCCAGCAGTGCAACTGCAGCAATGCCTAGCCACCACTCATGCCACCCAACCAGCCATATCACCACCGGCGTCATGAGATAGAGAATGGCAAGGCGGTGAGTCACGGAAAGCGCCGATGCCTTACCCGATAGCGTGTCAAATTCGAAAGGCCCGATGCCCCCCATACCAGTTCCTAGCAGTTAGTTCACACCGCTGGGGTAGTCAGCGCTCCCTCACCGGTGGCCAATTGCGCTTAGACAAGCACCGCTCTGCCGTGCTCCGCGGACTCGTACGCCGCTTCTACCAGTTCTAAGGCACGCACGCCGTCTTTCCAATCGGGCTTGGCGGGCGTGCCGGTGACAATCGCCTCCAGATACGCGCGCAGTTGGACCTCAAACGGGTCGCCGCCTGCGAGAGCTACCGATTCCCAGCCGGTCATGGGATCAGCTTGTAACTGCGTGGGATCGTAGCGAAAGCCCGGAGTGTCAGACTGGAGTTGCTGGTGCATGGCGTTGAAGCTGAAGATCAGGCTGCCGTCTTCACCGTCGATCTCGAAATACGGCACCTCTTCGTGTTTGCGGCGCGCCCAGGAGACGAACACGTCGCCCAACGCGCCGTTCTGAAATCGAATCTGCACCGTTGCCGCGTCTTCCACCTCCGCGCGAAAGCGCTCGCCGTCAGGCGTTTCACGCTCTGAAAAAACGGTTGTCATGTCGCACGATACGCGGGCAATGGGGCCGATCATCCACCCCAGCAGATCAAAGAAGTGCGCCATCATATCGTGCACGATGCCGCCGCCTGCCTCGGCTTTCTGATAGAACCAGGCGGGCCGGTTTTCCACGCGCTGCGGCACAAAGTAGCCAAAGACCCCGCGCACGTGCACAATGCGGCCGAGCGCGCCCGACGCGATGATCTCCTTGGCTTTGGCCGGTCCCGCCTGAAAGCGCATGTTCTGCACGATGCCGTGGCGCACGCCGGCCTGACGCGCCGCGCGCAGGAGATAGCGCCCTTCCGCGGCGGTATTGGTGAGCGGCTTATCCGTGTATACGTGCTTGCCGTTTTGTATTGCCTGGAGCAAAGGCGTGAAATGCAGGCGGTTGACAAGGCAGTTGTCGATTACGTGTAGGTCAGGATCGTCGATGAAGCTTTCCAATACATTACTCGTCTTGGCCGCGCCGCAAGCTGCCGCCAGCGGCGCAACTTTCGCTTGGTCGCGCCCGTAGAGGGCTACGGCGACATTGTGGCGCTCGCCATTTACGATGAGGCCTTTTTCCTGGATAGAGCGCAGCGCCGTGCTGTGCAGTTGTGCCATGCGTCCAGTGCCCAATATGCCGACGGTAAGGTCCATTGGTGTAATCCCCTCCGAATTAGGGTAGTTCTTGTCGTTGCGTGTCCTTAAGTATAGCGAAGTAGCAAGCAGACCAATTGCGTATGCGGTCTTTGTGGCTGCCGCAGCGCAATGACAGGTTTGCTATAGTTGCAGGGGAAGCTCTTCGGTCACTCGAGATCTGCCGTTAGAGACCATGGCTTTGCCCAATGCGGACGTGGGGAACTCCTCTTCACTTAGGATTCCTCTCTTGCCAATTTCGGGTATGAATTGGCCGTCATGTTTCGGTGGCAGCGACTCGACGTAGCAGCGGTGAGACCCCCTCTCCCTTGACGGGAGAGGGCCGGGGTGAGGGTGAAGCCGGCTTTGAGCAACCCACTGCCGTTGGCAACGCAAACTCCGCGGTAGTTTCTGCGGGGAGAGCGGCGCACAAAGCCACCGGCACGTGTAGAGAAGATTGAAGTAAGTAACGTAGGAGCGGCTATGGGGTTGTGGTTTTGGATTGGCGTCGCCTTCGTTTCGTGGGGCCTGGCATCGTTCTTCGGCAAGATGGTTGCGCCCTACTTTGGCGCGCCGTACCTTGTCTGGATTCGGAGCATCATCACCGTCTTTCTCCTCTTGCCGCTGGTGTGGGCCCAGCGTGCCAACTCGATCTCGATCACGCCAACGTGGCAGACGTGGGTGCTGGTCGTGCTGGTGACATCGTTTACGGCCAGTGCCGTTATCGGCTTCTACAATGCCTTGCGCCTGGGCGATGCCTCGCTCGTCACTCCCGCCAGCGGCACGTATCCGGTGCTGACGGCGATACTGGCGGTGGTCTTTCTCGGCGAACAGATGTCGGTCACGCGGGCGTTGGGTATCTTCTTTGCAGTGGTGGGTATTGTGTTCCTGACGCGCTAGTACTGTTGCCAAATGGATCTGGGCGATACTTTGGCTCCGGTCTTATTCCCATTCCCAGAAGAGGCTTCTGCAATACAGCGGATTGAGGCCCGATAAGTGTGACCTCCGTCTCCACGGAGAGGGCACAGAATGCGGCCCTTGGAAAACGCGGAGCAGTTCCTGTTCCCTCTCCAGGGGGAGACCATTGCGAAACCCTTGCCGTGGCAAGAAAGTCCCCTCTCCCGGCGGGAGAGGGAGTATTTCTTGCGCCGCTGGCTGAAGTTACGCAAAGGTCTCCGGCGGGAGAGGGTTAGAGCCTGCCCCGTACTCGATACGGGGGTGAGGGGGGCTTCTCACCACACGGCCCAAGTTGTGCAAGGGTCTCCAGAGGGCGAGGGCGAGAACCTGCCCCGTACGTGAGTCAGGGGTGAGGGTGAAACATGATACTGGCAAGTTGGCAGTGCGGCGTATCGTATAATTACCGTTACAAGTCTCGCTAACGAATAAGAAGGAAACCATTGGCTATGAAGTTGGCAGATAAGGTTGCGGTAATTACCGGCGCAGGGTCCGGCATAGGGTACGAGATGGCGACGCTCTTCGCGCGGGAGGGCGCGCGCATCATGGGCGCGGACGTGGCTGCGGACGGCTTGGCCGTTACACAGACGGCTGTGGAAGCGATCGGCCGCCCCATGCGGACGTTCGTGGCCGACGTGACCGATCCGACTGCCGTGGAACACCTGATGGCCGAGACGGTTGAAGCCTTTGGCAGCATCGACATCCTCTGCAACAACGCCGGCATCGGCCACGTGGGCAGCGTGCTGGACGTGACTCCCGAGGAATGGGACCGCGTGATGGCCGTCAACGTGCGCGGCGTTTACCTGGGGTGCAAGTACGCGGTGCCGTACATGCTGGCGCAGGGCGGCGGCATTATCGTCAATACGGCGTCGGTGGCCGGGCAGGTCGGCCTGCCCAAGCGCGCGGTCTACAGCGCGTCCAAAGGCGCGGTGATCGCCCTCACGAAACAGGTCGCCATCGAGTACGTGGCGGAGAACATCCGCGTGAACTGCGTCTGCCCGGGCACGGTGGAAACGCCCTGGGTGCAACGTCTTCTCGCCGTCGAGGACGATCCGGCCGCCGCTATGGAAAACCTCCGCCTGCGCCAACCCATGGGCCGCCTCGGCCAACCCGACGAGGTCGCCAAAGCCGCCCTCTACCTCGCCTCCGACGCCGCCGATTTCATCACCGGCACGGAGTTGGTGATAGACGGCGGCCTTACAGCAAGGTAGCAACACCGTTGAGACGCTCGAGTGGCACTTAGTCTATTATTCCCTCGCCCTAGGATCTGAGCGAAGGTAGGCGATATAGCCAGTCGATCCTCCTGGTGGAATAACGAAGGGCACTGACAAACCACGCCAGTATACGGGTCCTTTTGCAGGAGGACCGCGAAGAGAATTGATTGATGTTAGTTGAGCCCGCTAGCCTACCACTAGACAAAGGGAAAGCCGCTTACCCAGCACGATTACTCTCCAGTTATTGGCCCTTGAGCCAGGAGGTTGCACATGAATACTACCACGCCCACAGTTCGAAATCTGTTCGACTCTCCAGTTGTCTATTTGATTCCCAACTATCAACGAAGATATGTGTGGAACCAACTTGACCAGTGGGAGCCCCTTTGGCTAGACATCATCGGCATTGCAAGTGCCCTGCTTACCTCCAGTGAAGCATACGAATCACTCAAGCCCCACTTTCTCGGCGCAACGGTTCTCAAGGGGTTACCGGCCAGACCTGGACGTGCCAATAAGCAGTTTACGGTTGTAGATGGACAACAGCGCATTACAACAATTCAATTGCTTCTAGCGTCGGTCGCTGACTCTTTCCGGGAATTCGAGGAACTTGCAGAGCTTGAAGGCTTGGCGCGAAGTCTAACCTTCAACTGGAAACCGGGTGTCCACGATCCTTCAGAGCCTGACAAAGTTTTTCCTCTAGCCGGAGACTTTCGATCATTCACGGACCTGATGAACGCTAGTAGGGATGATGGACATGAACCGGATGTCTCTGGCCCAATTGGAGATTGCTATCGATTCTATCTTCGTGAAGCCTCCCAATGGCTAATGGAAGAAGAAGGCTCAGGAATACCAGTAGTAGATCGCGCCAGTGCGCTCGTTACAGCAATCGCCGATAAGCTGCAAGTGGTAGCAATAAACTTAAACTCCGACGAGAATGAGTCCGCTATCTTTGAAGCGCTGAATGCCCGCGGTGAGCCACTATCCGAGTGGGAAAAAGTCAAGAACTATATTCTCTACAAGGCCGGTGAGACTCAAGGAGTTGACCAGGGCGAGTTGTACGAAGAGTATCTGTTGGGATTTGACGCTCGTAGCTGGCTGGAAGAGACCGGACGTGGAGCTGCCCGCCGCCGGATGTCGGATCAGTTCTTGGATTATTGGCTGGAATCTGAGCTTCAACGCCCGATAGGTGCCCGGCGGGTTTTCAGAGAGTTCCGCAATGAGCTAGATAAACCGGACAATCCTATTGACCTAGAGGCTTGGTGTAAGGAACTAAAGAGCGATGGTCAATACTTTATGAAATGGCAAACCATACAGGAATGGGACGGGGATATCGAGACCATTTTCCACGGCCGCAGGAGAGCGATCAATATAGGTGCAATTTGGCCTCTACTGTTGGCTCTGTCGCGGCGCGGAGTTGCGAGTCAAGACATGAGTAGAAGTTTGGGAGCTCTCGACAGCTTTCTTTGGAGGCGCGCCATTATCGGTCGGCAAGCTCGCAGCTACGACGAGATTGCATTGGATCTCTTGAGAGTCTTACCCCAAGAGCCCGACGGCGAGATGCCATTCAGCAACGCAATCATCGAACAGTTAGTCAGGTATGAAGCTACCCGGTCCTATTGGCCGAATGACTACGAAGTACGGCAAGCGGTACTAGAGCGAAATATGCCGACTTGGACTATTAGGCAAGTGCTTGAAGCGATTGAAAGAGGAATGATGCGGGGCAAGCGGCCAGGAAACAAGAATATGTCAGGTGGTCTTCCGATAGAGCACTTGATGCCTCAAACTCGCAGTGAAGAGGACTGGCCGCTTCCGGCAAACTCTGACGAAGACGCTGAGGCCATGCGTGAAAATATCATTCATCGCCTGGGTAATCTAACCTTGATTGAGCATGGGCTGAATTCAAAACTAGGGAACCGGGCATGGGCTGAAAAGCAACGTATCCTTCATGAGGAAGATAATCTCTACATTAACAAGGAATTGTTAAATCATGCTCCATGTAGTCACTGGGACGAGGAGCAAATCCGCTTGAGGGGAGAAAGACTTGCAGACCACATTCTGGAGATTTGGCCACGCGGGCATGAAGTAACGGGGGAGATCGAGCGCATAGAGACATAGAAAGAGTCTGTCATAGCGGTGCAGGAATAGATGTCGGCTTTACCGCAAGGTAGCTTTGCTAACTGTCATTTCAAGAATCAGAGCTTCTTGGCTTTAGGTGGTCGTCTTTACGGTCGCACGATAAATTCTGATTTTAGGCGAAAACTAGGGCTCTCGTGTTTGGCGGCGAGCCATCACTGATTGACTTCGTTCATGCGGCAAATTAACCGCTTGCTTATAGTGGGAACCGCCACCATGATCAAGCAACCAGACTCGTCCTAAGGGAAATGGGCCGTGGCCAACACTAGATGCTTTGTTCAATTCCCTCATCCCGGCCGCGAATGTGAACCCGACTCCAGTGAACGGAAATGTTGGAGTAGAATCTCTAACAATCATTGCCGCAAGTTCTTGGAATTCCGTGGCCAGTGGATTGACGGGGACAACATCGGGAGGTGTGGCAGCCTCCGTGCTTGGGGTGAGTGGGAGGCTGAGTCCGACCTCCTCTGTAGACTCGCAACACCATGCCGACACTCGCTCTATCCCCGCTATCTCTGGCACCCTTACTATGTCCCCAAAGACAACTATAGATGGCTGCACAACACCGATCCGTTTGTATTTGGCGATAAATTCCTGTACTCGAATTGCAGACAGAAGAAAAATTCAGGTCTCACCCGCCTCGGCTGTGGCTCGGTCATCGTTTTTGGGAGCGGAAAGAAGGTCGCTGGGGAGTGGAAGTGGCTACTCGATACCGTTCTTGTGGTCGCAGACTCCTTCGAGTACTACGCACCAGTAGCGTGCCGAATGCTAGTAGACACTGTGCCAGAGCAATTCCTTTCAGTGACCGCTGGACCGATCGCAGACAACCAAAAGACGCCTCTTAGGATATACAAGGGAGCTACGCCTGACGATCCTGTGGATGGGATGTTTAGCTTCTTCCCCGCCATGGCGGCGCACGGAGAAGTAGGATTTCCGCGGCCGCCAATAGAACTTCCAATTGAGTTTCTTAATTCAAGAAACTGTCGGGCACCGAAGGGGCTAGGGCGCGAGCGCACAATAGAAGAGTTGCGCACGCTTTGGGATTCTGTTGTTTTTCAGGTTCGTCAGGCTGGACTCCTTCTCGGTACCTACGCATCGCTACCAGAACGACGAAATTCATAGGTAGTAGGTAGTAGGTAGCACAAGTATTAGTTGAATGCTCACATCATGAGATCCCGGAAAACAGTTGGCGCTGAAGTGCCAGCAACTTCAACCCGCGCACAATGAGCTCAAGGCTCATCCGCCAATCAGAGTAGTTCCCCCTTGAACGTCTCCAACCACCAGCGTTGGTGGTGGGTGAGGCCGTTGAGGCGGACATCCAAATCTATGGCGACGTGGATGGTGTCGTGGGTGCTGCGGACGTTGGCGGTGGTGTCGACGGGATTGCGGCTGTCGGCCCAGACCTCCAGATAAGAGTCTGCCCTGCCGGTAGATGTGGCGGGATTGCGGTTTCCCGCCTGCATCTCCCGCTGGGACTCCGTCATCAATCACGCCGTCCTGCGGGTGATGTTTCTGAGATGGCGCCCTATGGCGGTGGTTTCTCGAGATTGCGGTTCTCAGTTCACATCTCCCGCCACGACTTCGTCCTGACTGTTGTGTCGGCGCCATTCTACGCCTTACGAAAAATGACGCCGCCGTTGTGGCCTTTGCGGATGGCGTTTACGCGCCAGGCGAGGATGGGATGGGTTGCCATGAAGTTGACGATTGTCATCCAGAAACCGCCCTGCTCCACCGATTCTTCAATGTGTTCTGCCATGTCTAAGCCGTGGTACAGGTGTTTGCCCGCCGTGAGCATCAGCAGACCCTTGCAGTCGAAGTCTTGCGCGATGGCATGGCCCACCTTGTCGCAACTGTACTCTTTCGCCCGGCCCAGCGGCAGCCCGATGATGAAGTTGACCGGGATCGCTAGATTGAATATGAATGTGAACAGAATGTACCACCACGAGACGTGCCCCAGCCGGATGTGACCGGCCTCGTGGCCCAGGATGAACTTCAGGCTGTCCCAATCCTCGTTCCGCAAGCAGGCCTCGAGCACGTCAGAGTAGATGGCGCTGAAATTGCGAGACCCCGGCACGCATGCCGCAAAGGCGTTCAGGCTGCCATTCCCGTTGATGGTGTATAGATCGGGAACCTCCTCAATCCCTACGCGCCGTGTCAAGTTTTCCCACAGGGCGTGTACCTCCGGAAACTGCCCTGCCGTGATACGGACGGCATTTGCGCGCAGCTTGCCGTATTCTCTACCGAAGGACCACACCACCAGCAGCACAATTCCCAGCGGAACCAGCAGGATGATTAACGGAGAAAGATATGTATCGAGGAATTCAAGCGTCTCCCTTTCGTCTTCCGGCAAGAGTTCCTTGACTTCTTCGTCCGACAGATTCGCCGCCTCCGGGTTGGCTTGGCGATAGGTTGCCAGTATGTCGCCGGTATAGATGGAAATCACTTCATCCCTGGCAAACGCCAGCAGCAAAAAGACGACAAACAGCGTAACGGACACGACTATGCACACGCCCAGCAACCACCGCTCCACCGGATGCCTGAGCTTCCCAACGTCCACTACCTGGTTTTCCATGATCTATCTCTCTTCCATTGACTGTGCCTTGGCGGCAACGGCTCATCCTCGCTTGATCTGTGGTGTGATTATACTTGAACAGGAGAGTATCAATAGGTAAAGTAGATTGTCACTTCGGCTTGTGGAGGGCGCGTCGTTGATGCAGGTCGTTGGGGGAACGACAGGAGACGCGGCGGGACGCCAGGAGTAAGATACTGTCTTGGCTATCGAGGGGGACGGCCGGCTTCCAGAGCAATGCCGTCTCCGCTGCCAAGCCAAAGTCGCTGCTCCTTCGCTGTCCGCAAACTGCTCGTGTGCTGCTGCTTGGAAAAGCCGAGAAGAGTCTAGGACCGCCCACATTCGACCGGCGGAGACGCGACGAGCAGGATCAAGCCCATGAACGCCGCGTGACTTGTGCTCGGAACTGCGCAGGAAGCACGGCGGCGCTTACCCGCTGCCCCAGCGATTGGCTAATGCACATGGGCATGGCTCGGGGCCCGCGTGAACCGCGCGTCTACTCGGCCGGCGCGTAACAGGCCCCTTCCAGGCTCCGCGGGAAACTCTTAACGATCCCGAGGAATGGGCGCGCTAACCGGTCTCCGTGGGGAATTCTCTCAATAGATCCCAGGAAAAATCCGGTATTTCACCCGTGCCTGGTACTCCGCCCACTTTTCGGGGCCGTACTTCTTTTCACACTGCTCTTCGTCTTCACGTTGGCGCAAGGTGAACATGGTAACGATGAAGACAAAGTAGGTCCACGCCCAGGGATTGGTGAAGTGGCCAAACGCCAGGGCGATTGACAGGGAGAGGAACCCTTCTCCCAGGTAGTTGAAGTGGCGGGCAGGGCCCCAGAAACCGTTGCACAGGATCTTGCGGTCGCCGGCCTCGATGTACTCCGGCTTGATGAGGCCGAGGAACTTGCGGTCGGGCCAGCGCTTGAATGTGTACTTCTGCAAGTTGGCGCCGCGGGTGATGGTCCAGCCGAGAAAGAACAGCGCGACTGTGCCGATCAACCAAACATTCGTCCACGTCGTCGAGAAGCCGGGATGCGGATATGCGGCCATGCACCACAACGGCAGGATGTACAGCCACCCGTAGACCACGAGGGCGCCCCAGAACAACTTGAAGCCGAGATACTCATGGATCACACGTAGGTATAGAGTTGGACGCGCTCAAAGATGAAGTAGTCCACTATGTAGAAGGTCATGAATGCCGCGAACAAGAAGACGCCCGGATTGAAGGCATCGCCAAAGCGGCCGTAGTGATACGCCGCTCCGGAGAGGGCGTTGAGTGACAGCATCGTCCCGCCGACGACGTAGAAATACATCTTTACGTCGATACGGTTGTTGAAGAACTGCAGTTCCTGGGCTCGACCCAACCACAGATCCGCAATCAGGTTTTTTGTCTCGCCTTGCGGCTGGCTAAACACCGCCAAGAGTGTAAAGATAGCGGCGAAGACCGTGCCGCCGGCCACGGCGTAGATCGCGGACCGGTAGAACCAATCACGCGGCATCCCAGTGAGCTCAAGCGCCCATACGGCCAGCGCGATAGCGAACACCAGAATACCGTTCAGGCGGTACTTGCGGGGTTAACCGGTCTCTGGATTGATGACGTAGCCGGGAACCCGCCTGCCCGGCAATATGAGCTGCACCAGGAAGAACACGGCGAAGATCACCAGCGGGGTGAAGAAGCCCCAGATTGCCTCCGTCCGGGAAAGCTCGAAAAGGTGGCTGATACCAAGCCATTCAATCATGACCGCATACCTCTTCCTCAAGTGATGTGGTGACTATGGGTATAATACAAAGGAAGTCAATACTACTATGCAGCAAGAGGCATGATAGAGACAACGAAACCCCAAGGGGTGCCTGCGGCGCACCATTCAAGCTCGTCCGAGTGGCGGAAGAGTCGTTGCGAACCGTGGAGCAAGAAGCGGCAAACGCTGAGATATGTGGAAGTTGATGTGAAGGTGAATAGAACAAGCTAGCAGGTGTGAAGAGCGGCGCAGAGCTCCTCCGGAGGCCGTTTCTTGGCACGAAGAGAGGAACTGGACCACCTAACACGTAATAGGAGATAGGACTCATGGCTAACAAGATTAGACTTCCACATGAAGGCGAGGAGATCGATAGTCTCATCCGTCAAATCAAGGAAGCCGTCCGAGAGACACGAACGACAGTTGTCGCCGGAGTTGCGGTCACGTACTCGATCTGCGCGCCATGGCCTCGTGGCATGGATCCGGCGATGTACGATCAAGACGGCAATATCTACCTTCCAGAGCAGCAAGTACGGTCAAACCCTGTCTATGCCGACCTGGCGGCATTGCACGAACACACCGAAATCCGCCACAAGCTGGCCGGCAGGTCACATGGGTACGCGCACCACCGGGGGCTGCTTGAGGAGTTGCTGGCGGCCAAGCAGATATTCAATAAGGAAGAGCTGACGGCGTACGTGCATCAGAGAGTGTCCGGCTATCCGGACTGGAAGTTCCCTGACAAGGACTCTCTCGAGCAGAAGCTTCGCGGACTTCTCGCAGTCGATCGCCCCTTGAGAGGTAAACTCTTAGAAGTGTTCAAGGAATCGCGCATGTAGGACGATGGACTTTGCGCTGCTGCTGGTTCTGCCTATTTGTCCACCTGTGCATTCGGAATCCGCTCCATCTGTAAAGATGCGTCGCTGGTGTTGGCTTGGCCTCACTGGTAGTTTCCCGACTAGAATCGCGTGATCTCGGTAGGGTCGACCCGTTTCACCAGTTCTTGGCCGCCTCGCCTATAGCTGTCTAAAGCTGTGGCGGACATCGCTCCAGCGGGTAAGCCGCTGCGGGCGGGAGTCTGACGCCGATCCACCACGCTTAGCACAACACCGCCAGACAGCCTGCATTCTTCGATGTTTACGTAGCTATAACAGCGTGGTAACTACCGCACGCGACCGCTTCACCCTGTCCGAGGAGCTTAGGCGCGCCTGCAGCGTGGTTTCGTTACTAGTCTTACCCCCAGTGAGCATGCCGCAGCGTACGGGAAGTGACTCTTATCGGAAAGCAACACAGCCAGCGCGCTCCGCCAGATACGCCCACCCCTGTACGCGAACCCGCCTCACTCTCCGCTATCCTGGCTCTCGTGCGCTTGGCAGAGGGGGCAGAGACCGGGGGTGCTGACCTCGGCGCCGCATGCGGTGCAGCGTTCTGGCTCTTGCTCCTCGCTTGCAGCCAGTCGCGCCAGCGCCTGCTCGCGTACGGTAGGATTGTCGATAAGGTCGATGGCTTGGCGCAGGCGTCGTTCGCGGTCGGGGTCCTCTTGGGTGGCAGGCTGGTTGCGCGGCTTCTCAATAGCTGATTGAGGTAGCGCGCCGGTTGTGGCACGGGTTGCAGGCCGCGGACCGCGGACGCGGAATTCAAGTTTGGTGACCAGCAGGCGCCCCACGATCTTATTCACGTCGCGGGTGAGTTGGGGGGCGCGCATGTGCAGTTCGTGTATGGCGGCGGACGACGGGGCCTCAACCACCAACGTGCCGTGCTGGAAACGGAGCGGACGCGCGGCGCGCGCGTGCGCGGGCAGGCGCGCGGCCACGGTACGCCACGCGGCAAACACCGCCGCGCGCTTGAGCTGCTCCGAAATGCCAAGCTCTTCGATTGTGCCGGGCAGAATGTCTTTGAGCGACTTGAACATGCTTCCCCCTAGTCTCTCACAGCCTAGCACAGCCCGGAGATGCTTAATCCACCTGAGGGGAATAGTTCTAACCAATGCCGAATAAGATGTATTAGGGGCGGCAGACTCTTGGCATGGGCCATAAAGTGAGAGCGGCTCACTGGTGCAGGCGACCTCAACATCCTTCGAAACAACCGGCTATTGAGGCGGCTTCCAATTCTTACTAGCAGGGACTTGCACGCCACACAGGGATGTGCATATAATTGAAACGGTTGTCGGCAACCTATTCTAGCGGTTGCTGGCCACCAGCAAAATTAGCAAGCAGTTCTCCATATAATAGGTCTCTACACGTCCCAATACGAGCCGATTAATCTAATCACCTGAGCCCGGCTGCCCAGTCGGTCTTGGAGATCAATTCACTCTATACGGCATCGTTTTACTCTACGTCCTGCTCCGGAGACCCATTGTGCGGTATCTCCTTGCGTCCTTCTCTTTGCTTCTCTTTGCCGTATTCTCCACAGCACCGGCGCATGCCGCCGACTGTGAATTCGTTCTCGGCTTCGCGACGATTCGTGACCTCATTGGTCACGACATTGTGGGCGAGTGCCTGGAGAACGAGCACCACAACGATGCCGGTGACGGCGTGCAACAGACTTCAGGCGGCTTGTTGGTCTGGCGCCAGGCCGATAACTGGACCGCCTTTACCGACGGCTACCGGACGTGGATCAACGGGCCGAACGGCCTTGAGCAACGGCTGAACACGGAACGCTTTGAATGGGAATCCGGCGGCGCCCCAGGTGGCGGCATTGCCAAATCTATTCCGGCTGAGACGCCCGCTCCGGTGGCTGTGCCGACAGCTACGACAATCGAGCTAAATCCCGAGGCAATCTTGATGCCCGCGATCGAGTTGCTGAGGACGACCGCAAGTGGTGAGAACGCGTATCAAGACTTGCTGCGACTGGGCGTAGGCATTACGTTTGGCGGCAACCCCAAGTGGGGAGCCTACATCTTCGATGCGCCCAGCAACCGTATCGTACTCTACGGTAACTATGCCCATGAGCCTGCCGATACCATTGCCTATCTTTTGACGGAGGCGACCGAGTATGCCAAGTGGTCGCATGAGGAGGGAGAGCCGACGACAGTCGCGCAGTGCCTCGAGCTCACGTACCGCGCTGAGACTGCGAAGCAGGTATGGCTGGCGGAGTTCAACCGGCGCGCAGTGGTGTCTGAGGCGGAGCGGAGCGAAACAGCGCAAAGATTTGTGCACCTTCGCATCCATCGGGATGCGACGTTTTGCCCTGCTGTGCCAAGAGAAACCGCACTCGATCCGGACATCGAAAGAGCGCTGGGTACGATGAGACAAACAACTGTCGGCAGTCGTGTGTATCAGTGGTTTGTCGAATCAGGTGTAAGCGCCTTCTTTGATCACATTCAGTACCGTGGCGGCGTGTATTCACCCTCGGAAAACTACATTGCCATCAATGAGAATCACCGCCACCTCCCCGCGAATGCCGCAGCGTGGCTCGTGCACGAGATTGTCCACGCGGTAACGCCTGAGCTGCCCAAGTCTCAGGAAGAGTGCTATCGGCATGAGGAGCACGCCTTTAGCTGGCAGGCCCAGTGGTGGATGGAGTACTACGGCAAGTATGGGAGCGGACTGCAGGACGAGGATTCTAAGTCGCAGGACTACATCTTAATGAGTTACCTGCAAAGAGGGCTGATCGACGCAATCCGCGGGACAAGAGTGTACCAAGACTATTGCGGTTCTTACTAGCAAAGCTACGTAGCCCCAACCTGGCACGCCGATGTGGCTGATGACAGCCTGCGCCGCATGATTCGTTGCCCCCAACGTGCCTAAAGCCGCTGGCGATGCCTTCTGGCGACCGCGATACGCAGTAGTGGGCGACAGACGGTGTTGGGACGCTAGATCGCCCTACCGGCGGATGAAGCCCGCGCGTTTTCCTGCGGGTAGGGGAGTGTGGTGTACCTGCGTGGAAATCGGCTTCTGCGCTTGGCCTGCGACTCCTGAAGGGCAATGCTACGAATGAGCCGGCTCTTTACTGGCCGTCAGTCGATACCCTCTCTTGACAAGCCGCCGGCAGGCCGCGGCCGGTGCGTATCATCGTTCACCCCATCGCGCCGTCGTATCCCGCTTTTGCATCCAGACCGCCTAGCGCTATTCGCGGCGGCAGCGTGTACGACCGGTCGTTGAGTCCCGGTTCTCAGTTGCTATTGCATTGCGACTTGTAGCGTGCGAGCTACAGGCCATTCCCGGTACGCTTGCTTATGCGCGTTCCACATAGCTGAGATTTCAAGGGTTTTGGCGCAGCCGGTAATCGTGCCGGTTGTAGTACATGTCAAGGCGAGTGCAGCTCCAGCAAGGTCTTGACAGGCGCCCATGCGGCCCTGCGCGGGATCGGGAAGAAGCCAACAGCAGCGGGTAGAGCAGCCTGGCAATGCGACGCAGGCCGCGTAATCCGTATTCCTACGTTTGCGTACCCTAGCGGTTTCTATTCCAAGACTACTCCGCCGACCTAATCGTGTCGTCGGCCACGTACAGGATGTGGGCGGAGTCTAAGACACTCTGTTCGTATTGTTGGAGGTCGGAGGTGGTGGCGAACGCTTGGACGTTCGGGGCGAGGGAGGCAAGCACGTGTTGGCGGCGTTGCGCGTCGAGTTCGGAGAGAAAGTCGTCCAGGAGTACCACCGGCCACTCGCCGGATTCCGCATGGAGCAAGAAGATCTCAGTGAGCTTCAACGTGAGGGCGGCGAGCCGCTGCTGGCCGCGCGAGCCGTAGGCGGAAAGCGGGTGGCCGCTGCTGAGAAAGGTAAAGTCATCCCGGTGCGGGCCCACCACGGTCACGGCTTGCGCTTGCTCGCGGGGAGCGTTTTCCGTGAGGGCGGCCGCAAGCGCGGCCTGAATCTCTGATTGCCAGGCCTCCGGTAGCGCGCTGATGCGGAGTTCGGCGGGAAGCGGCGGCATTGCCGGCAGTTCCGCAGTGGACTCATAGCGCAGGTGAAGTTCGCTGGATGATCCCGTGAGCTTGGTGTAGTAGGTGGCGAGGGGTTGTGCCGCCTGGTGGACGAAGGCGAGGCGCAGGGCAATGAGCGGCGCCGCCAGGACAGTAAGCTCGCGGTTCCAGGCCTCTAGTTGCCGCTGGTCTCTGGTGGTTCCTTCGCGGAGGGCGCGCAGCAGGGCATTGCGCTCCGCCATCACGTGCTCAAAGCTCTGCAGCGCGCGTAGGTAGCTGGGATCGATGCGGCTCAGCAGGTAGTCGAGGTAGCGGCGGCGCATGCTCGGGGAGCCATCGACGAGCGCGATGTCATGGGGCGTAAACAGCACCACGTGCAGGTGCTGCAGGAGGCTTGAAGCGCGCCGGGGCACGCCGCCGATGCGGATACGCTTGCTGAAGCCGGCCTCTTTGTCGTATTCCGCGGCCCAAATCACCTCCAACTCGGTCTCGTGTCCCCCGGCCGCCACCCTGCCGGCCACCCGTGTGTAGGGGCGTTCCGGGTCGGAGGCGAAGCTGCGCATTTCCCCTTCGGAGCGGGTGCGAAAGGAACGTCCGGTCGCCAGGCAATGAATGGCCTCGAGGATGTTTGACTTGCCGGCGCCGTTCGGTCCGGCGAATACCGTCAGCCCCTGGGCAAGTGAGAGCGTGGCGGCGCGGTAGTTGCGGAAGTTGGTGAGGGAGAGCGCGGCGAGGTACACGGTCGTTCCTTCTGGCTGCTACCGGAACTGCGGGGAATGTTTCACGTGAAACATGCGGTGCCGCCGGTGGAGCGACACCAATGGAAGTCTGTGAGAGCGAACGCAAGAAAGCACACCATTGGTTTATCTACATGCTGCAGGGCGCCCTACGTAGTGTTTCACGTGAAACATAGCGAGTAGCCCATACGTCTTGTGTCAGTCTATCCTGCTACCCTTCGCGCCACGGCGGCACGTCCCATGTGTTCACCCATTCCCACTCCCACACGATGCGCTTCTCCGGCAGTTCGAGCGCATACTCGACGCCGGCCGTGAACGGCAGCACCTGCGTCTGCGCGCCGACCTTTTCGCGGTAATACTCTATGAACGCGCCGACGTCGCTCGCGTTGGGCGGCCAGTGTCCCTCCGGCACCGGATCCGACTTGCGGTCCGTGCGGTAGTGCACCGGTATCAGGGCATGCGGCCGGATGTAGTCCACAAAGTCCTCAAGTTCGGTCGATTGGTGTTCCGCGCTGGTCGGAGTCAGGCCGAGCTTCATGTGGATGGCGAAATCCACCCGTCCGCGCAATGCCTGCATGGCCGGATACGCCGCCCACGCGTCGCCAATGTGCAGAAACGAGAGATTCAGGGCTTTATGGGTTACGAGAAAACCCAGGTTTGGCAGGTCGGGGCGCTGATTCTCCCCGCTCTCGATGGTCTCCACGTGCAACGCGCCAAGATCAACCTCGGTCGGACCGGGAAACTCCCGCGGTTGCGCCGGACCCGCCCAGGGTCTGCCGCGCTGCTGCTCGTTCTGATGCTGCGGGTACATCACTTGAATCTTCTCAGCCGGCACGTGCTTCGTAATGGGCAGGTCGCGGGAAAACGCCGCATCGCCGTATTTCTCGTCAATCGGCTCGTCCGGCCACAGCGCGCCCGGCGGCACGAAAAGTCGCTTGAACCGCTCGCCCTGACACAGCTTGCGCAGCGTCTTGGGATGGCAATGATCGAAGTGCTCGTGGCTGATGAAGATGTAGTCGTAAATCGGCTGCGCGTTGTCCAAATTCTCACCAAAGAGATACGGATCAAAGGCGATATTCACGTCGCCAAACCGCACGTCAAACGCCCCACACCCCCACCACCGCAGCCAAATGCGTTCCATGGGCAGTAAGTACGTGGTTAGCCGTGTACGAGGGACAGTTGATTCCACTTATTCTTAACCCGCTTGCCGAACAGTTGGGCCAGGGTGTCCACGTGCGGGCTAGCGGTAGCAAGCTCGCAGATGAGGGCAGCCTTGACATGAGCAGAATGCTCCAGTTTGATGAGCATAGCAAGTCCTTGTTATTAGAGCCCTCGGTGCTGACAACACCGAGGGCGCGGCCTTGGTTAGGACTAGATTACCATGCGGTCATCTTTCGTAATTGTCAGGTGCCCTGTAGAAACTCACTCAACGCGGGTAATCGTGCACGTTTTGAGATTGAAGAAAGCGTCCGTAGGCGCAATGTTGACATAGAACTGCCCTGCGGAAACAAAGTCATTGGCTATTATAGTGTCATCGCCAGACGGAGCCGTGAGGCGCTCCCAATAGCAATTGCTGTCCTGCGGCACGACCCCCTTATAGGTTCCGGGCAGAATATCAGTGCCTACCTTGTACATGCCTGGACCGTAGGTGCCATCTGGCAATTCGGCTGTTGGCTCTGGTGTTGGCTCAACCATAGCTCCTCCCTTCAAGCCAATAAAGGAATCGCCATCCTCGTCGACCAACGCGTAGAATACGATACTTTGCCTAGAGTTTCTGCTTGTGAGTGCAACCGCACTGCAATCTAGTCTGTCCTCCGTGCGAGACACCTCCGCAATCTCATAGAGCTTGAGAATGTGCGTCGCGCCCTGAGCACTATTCTCCTTGCTCAATTCGATAATGTCCGGCCCCAAGTCTTCGCAGTTTGGAAAGCGCGACGGGGGTGCCGTTGGCTGTGATGGACGCGTTGGCTGCGCAGGCGCTTCAGTGCTTGTAGCGGTTGTAGGCTCTCGCTCACTGCCCTCTGACAACGCACCGATGATGCCTATAGCAAAGATGAACAAAAATATGCCGATTAATACTTTGACAGATGTACGCATGGGTTGCCCTTTACCTCCCGCTACATATAGCTGCTCCTTGCCAGCATACTACAGCGTCTAGTGTCCCATTAATGTTAGGGAACTACGTACCTAGCTAGCCAAAGGGAGTGGAAGACGTCGGGAGTGACTTAGAGAACAGAGAATTCAACTACGACCCCTCTTTCTGAAGGGAATTTCCATTTAACTGCTAAACCCTTGGCTACTAGAATATCGCTAATCGGCTGGTTGTCCTTCTCTGTCCGAACGTCGTGAATGAGGGGAATAGAGGTAAAGTGCTTATCTGTGACGATGACCATGCCTCCATCTGCCTCAAGTATGGCGCATAGGGCTTCCTTACAGTCCTCATCCTTGCCTGGCAGAGGACAGTAGGGAAGATAAACAGGTCTATTTCCATCGACCAAGACAGTGTTAGGGCTTGTGACCCTGTAGGACTTGCACCAAGTTGCTACCATTACGTAGTCTTTTCGGTCTCCTTGCGGCTTAGGTATTCTCAGACCATCCAGCCGCATAAAATGCTTGTAGCGAGTCCCGAATCTCCTTTTGCTTTGGGTCTAGGTTGTTTCTGGCAATAACCCGGCACTTGTCGTAGAAGTCCACCGTATCGTCCAACTCCTTGGCAAGCAGGACCAATCGTTCAAACTCCCCTTGAACTCTTTGGGGATACCGTGCATACGATCGAACGGCACTTTTAGCGTAGCACATCGATTAAGACACTTTGGCGCAGCTCCGAATCGTAGGCGAATGCGGTAACCGAGACGAGAGGAAGTACGCAGGATGTAATGGGAGTCCGCCCATCTGGTATTAGAACAGTCCACCGAGCGCTTCCTGGGGGGCGACCGCGCGAATGGGAGAACGCGCGTAGTCCCTGACGTTCCTGGTGACAATGTGCCTGGCCCCGCAGGCGCGGGCGGCAGCCACCTGCATGGCGTCTTCGAAGTCAGCCATTGGTAGCCCGGCGGCGTAGCGGATGCTGTCGGTGTCGGTCGCGGCTACCGCCACGAAACGCGTCAGGTCGACAATGAAGTCGCGCGCGGTCACGCCTCCCAGCGCGGGAGCCACCAGGTAAAAGAGGTTCGAGAGAGAGTGCCAGGCGACGAACGCCGCCTCTGCGCCGTGCTCAATCCGGTCCAGGAGTTCCGACGCTGGTTCGGAATGCGGCTGCCTGTCGAGGGCGACATCTATGAGCACGTCGGTGTCGAGCAGTATCATTGGAGGTACTTCTTGGCCAGGGCAGCGTAGCGCGGATCATTGTCCCGCTCCGCCGCCTGAAACTTACCCCGCCACCGCTCGGAAAAGGACGGTACGCGCTCCCCCGCCATTTCCCTGAGTGACTGCTCTACCAGCGACGAAAGGGAGACACCGCGCGAACGGGCGTACCGTTTAGCCGCCGGCAGTAGTTTGGCATCCACTGTGATGGTGAGCTTCTGTTTCATCCTGGCTGGCAACTCCCTTGATTAGTATACGTATATTATATATAAGTATACGTATCATGAAAGCGATATACAAGGGTGCCAGACCCAAATACCGTCTGAATAGGCGTTTCTGCGGTGACTCTAGGTTACCGAGCAATTTCGCGGGTAAGAAGTGACAGGGAAGTGGACTAGCGCAGGGCAGGACCAATTGCAAGTTTCTCAGGTTGAAGCTGCGGCTGCGCCATAGTTCACGCTCTTAGTCGTTCTCATTCTTCTGTCGGCACAAGCGAATTCGATCTCATTCTTGGGGAAGTTCAGATGCAACGTCTGGCAGATGGGTTTCGGACCGATATCTTGGGAACCCACCGCATCAGCGAGGTGACCGGAGCTGCGAGATGAAGACTTTTTTTTGACCTTCCCCGAGGGCTGAATGGTCAAGATGGAGCAGGCACAGTCAGGCGCAGGAGAATGGTGTTATCCACTTCTAGGTCGCTGCCCCAGATCAGTTGGGCGGAGTCGTCCCATTGGATGGAGTTGTAGCCGTCTTTGGGCCGCACCGCGGCCTCGGTCCACTCGGTGGCGGTTGCCCATTGGCTCGTGTCAAAGCCGGCGCTTGCCCAACCTGAAGGAGCTTCAGACTTCTCAAAGCGGCAGGCGGTGTCCGGGTTTGACGCTTTCTCGCACTCGGGGTTCAAGGGAGCGCGATGGATTACCAGCAGGCGCCAATTACCATTTGTGACGGCGACAATCTTGCCGGTGCCGAGGTCCGTGATCTGCGCAATGATGCCGCCGTCGCCCATCTGCTGGTTGCGCTCACCGATGTATTCAAGTCCCGAATCGGTTTCCTTGAAGTCCTTAGCTTCAATGGCGATGGTCAGGGGATAGGTGGCAGTGAAGGTGATGGTCTCGGCGTTGAAGGAACGCTCAGTCGTAATCGGCGTGGAATCCTCGCCGACCAACTCTCCGTTGACGTAGAGAGCGAACCAATTGTCGGCCCACACCTCAGCTTTGAACTCTGACGCTGCGCCTTGGCTGGAGGCTGGTTCCTTGACGGTGATTGCCGGTGAAGCGGCTTCAGTTGCGGCGTCACCATTGCCGAAACCGCAACTTAGCGCGAGCCACGCGACAACTAGCAGCGCCAGCACCCTCGCGGCGAATAACTTGGACATACGTTTTCCTCCCTTTAATTCTGTCCGGGCTGCGTCAAGGCGCCCTGCTCCGCTATCTGCGACGGTCAATTGATGGCTGCACGGTCCGATTGCGGCGAGCCAAGGCGCCGCATGAATACTCCGAACGAAGTAAAGCCCAAGACGCCCTTCCCATACAAAGTACATCAGCAAGCGTGAACAACACATTTCAAGAAAGTATGAAGATCGTCCTCCAGAGTCGTGCGAGACCGCCAACGCGGCTACGTGAAAGAGCCGGACGTCATCACCCTCCTTCAGTTTGTGGTTTTTGACAACCAACCATCGCTGTGCGGTTAGGCTGCAGCGGTCGTGTAGTCTGCAACACGCTGAGCGTGGGCTTGTTCGTGACGGGCAATTGGGGAAATGAACAGCAATTCTTCCTCTGTAGTCATCCTTGCGTGTTCTTGCAGCGTGGTTTCCAAACTGCTGCCCGCGTAGCTCGTATCGGTCTTTACACTACGGACTAGAGTACAATGAGTGCGTGTGACGTGGTCTGGGGAAGCAACTCGGAATGGGTTCCGACTGCTCGTGCTGAGCCGAGCGCATTGAAACTCTGCGCTCAGCGCGGGAGATGCTCAAGCGCGGATCCTGGATCCTCGCATGACCATTGCCGAGCCTAGCACGAATAGGTTGCGCAGAGGCTTCTTGCCAGGATTGGAAACGCGGTCTCGCGGCGGCAGCAGACCGGCTTTCTGCCGGTGGAGACTTGTAATAGCCCAAACGACCACCGTCACAATCGTCATGTAGAAAGACTTCCCCACGTTCCTTGCGAAAGTGAGAATCACAAGAGGTAGCACATCTATGTTCGACAAGTCTACACTGTCAAACGGTTTGCGCGTCGTCACTTCCACAATGCCCCACACACGTTCGGTATCGGTGCTCGTGCTCGTGCGGGCCGGGTCCCGCTACGAACAAGACCCCGAGGCCGGCATTGCCCACGTGTTTGAGCACATGCTCTTCAAGGGCAGCGATAACTGGCCGACCGCGCAGATCGTGAGCGAGTCCATCGAGGGCGTGGGCGGGTCTATGAACGCCAGCACTGACAAGGAAGTGGTGGATTACTGGTGTCGCGTCGCGCAGCCGCACTACACCTTGGTCATGGAGTTACTTGCCGACATCTTTTTGAATCCGCTGCTTGAGGACGAAGAACTCAAGCGGGAACAGGGCGTGATCTTAGAAGAGTTGCGCATGTATCATGACGATCCCCGCAGTTGGGTGAGTATTCTGAGCGACCAGATTTGCTGGCCGGAGCACCCGCTGGGCCGGGACATTGGCGGCAGCCCTGAGACGGTGCAGAGTATAACGCCGGAGATGATCCACGACTACCGCGGCCGCATGTACAGCCCGCAGAACACCGTGCTCTCGGTAGCCGGCAACATCACGCACGAGCAAGTGGTGGCTGATGCGGAACGCCTGTACGGCGCGTGGACGAACGGCGCGCCGGCAGACTATCTTCCCTGGAGCGGCGGTGCGCAGGAGCCAACAGCCATTGGCGAGGCGCGGGAGTCGGTGGAGCAGATGACCATCCTGCTCTCGTTCCCGGGCATTTCCATGTTCGATGAGGACCGGTATGCACTGGGCCTGCTGAATACGGTACTTGGCGAAGGCATGAGTTCGCGGCTCTTCCTGGAAGTCCGGGAGAAGCGCGGTTTGGCGTACAGTGTCGGCTCGTACCAGCGTCATCAGCTCGACACCGGCATATTCACGTTGTATGGCGGCGTCGATCCGGAGAATGCGGCGGATGCCTTGCGCTGCATCATGGATCAAGTTGGCAGCTTGCAAGAGCCGGTGCCGGAGACTGAACTGCGCAAGGCGAAGGAGTTTACCAAGGGACACATCCTGCTCGGCTTGGAGAGTACGCAAAGCGTGGCCGGCTGGGGCGGCGTACGGGAGCTGCTCCACGGGGAACTCATCACGGCTGATGAGGCAGTGGCCCGCGTGGAGGCAGTGACGGCAGATGAAATTCAACGGGTCGCCGCCCGCATCTTTTCTTCAAACGCGGCCAAACTCGCCGTCATCGGGCCGCGCGACCTCAGCCAAGAGCTACTCCCAATTGCGACGCAATGATTTCTATAGCCAATGTGGAGTCTAGCCGGAACGGTGAAACCTAGTCGCGGAGTGTCTGTGCTGCGCCAGAAGCGCCACATCGTATTCACCTTAGCCTGGCTGTGCCTCATGCTCCTTGTGGGCGTGCTCGCGATCAGTTGTAATCTCGGCGGTGATGGGGAATGGCGGTTGGATTTCGTGAGCAGCGCGCGTTTGAATTCCGCCGGACAGACAGAGATAACGGTCGTGGTGCGCAATGTCGGAGACGTGCTTTTTTCAAGCGACGTGGAAATTGACGGCCGTGGCGAGATCTTTAATAGTTCGGAACAGTTGCTAGCACGCTTCTCGCAGCGGGCGGTGGGACGGCTGGCGGCGGATGAAGAGGCGACAATTGCCGTGTGGCAGGGAACCCTCGAGCCGGGCGCCTATCTCATGCGGTGGTCAACACCCCGCCACGGGGGCGTGGAACTGGAATTCACCCTGTTGAAGCGCTTCGGGGTGCTGGAGGTCGGGACCGTGAGAGAAAGAAAGCTTGCCCCTGATTCTTCGCCCTAAAGCATATTGCGTGCGCGCCGCTTGCCCCGCTAGTTGCTTTAGTGAAGTGGCCCGCAGTATGCGACCAGCTTGTTGTGCTGCGCTTCTTATCGGGTTTTGGTCCTTGGGCAAAGGCGTCTAGCTCAAGATGAAGCACGCTTGATCTCAGGCCTGCTTGCGTGCCTTGATTACGATGCCCACAGAAGGGGTTTTGTCAGAACGCGCCGGAACTGGATCGTCAAATGCGTAAAGGAGGCGCCGCGCCCAGGCAAGAAAGCGGGAGCGCCCTGACTTGCGGCCAAACCGATTGAATGACGGGCAGAGTCCGCTCTCGATGATGTTCTTGCCGATGCCATAGAGCAAGAAGTGGGCGAACGGCAGGCAGCGCGGCGTAGTAAACCACGTTGCTTCGGATACAAACCCGGCCGTGCGTACACGGCTGGAGAGTTCTGCGGCTGTATAGAGGCGCACGTGATCGGCCCAGATACCGGCGAGCCACCAAATGTGGGCAGGCACGTGCGTACCAAAGGCACGTTCGAGCACCCAGTTTAGGGGATCCCAAAGGAATGGGTAGTCCTGGTGAGGTACCGAGACTAGCAACAGCCCTCCGTCGCGGAGCACGCGATTGATCTCCAGCAGCGCCGCGCCGTCATCGACAATATGCTCAAGCACCTCAGAGCATACAACTGCGTCGAATGACTCTGAAGGAAAAGGCAGCGCACGCGCATCGGCACGTGCAAGTCGTACGGTTGTGGCGTATGTCTGCGCTTTGGCTTCGGCAAGGTAGTCAGGGTTGAAGTCCACGCCCGCAACCGCGGCGCCGGGGTAGAGGGTGGTGATGGCTTTCGCATAGAAGCCGCGGCCACAACCCAAGTCGAGAATTCTGCCTGCTCCAATGGACCCAAGCTGCTGCAGAATGAGGGAAGCCCTCGCCGCAAACGCGGGATCGATCTCACTCGACAGCAGCGCGGTGATGGATGTGTCAATAGTAGTATTCAAGGCTGCGTCCATCCAGAATGAGTCCGGTACTGCGTGCAGACGCTTGCAGATCTCAAGAATCGGCGGCTCGGACGCGGATTCAATACGCTCAACTTAGCTGTAATGCTTACTTTGGACGTGCTGCGAACCGCATGTCTGCTAGTTCTTAGCGTAGCGATGCGCGTTGATACGTAGTAGCATACATGCTGGCTACCAAGTCGGGCTCGCCTGGCGAAAATCTTCACTCGCAATCCTAGGCGCTCAACGCATTTCAAGCAAGTTTCCCGCCGATGTGCCGCTTGTCTGCGGCAGCGAGTAATGAGGCGATTCCAACGTAATATTGAACGCGTGAAGCGCAAGCCTCAATCCCAGCAGTCACCATGCGCATACTCTATCTCACAACGTACTATCTGCCGCACAGCAGCGGCATCACGGCGTACATGCACCGGGTCGCGCGGGAACTGGTGCAGCGGGGGCATGCGGTTACGGTACTGACATCCCGCCACCAACCCGCACTGAGTGAGGGGGAATGGCTTGAAGGGGTGCGCATCATACGGTTGCCGGTCCTCTTGCGCATTAGCAAAGGACCGGTGATGCCCGCACTCTTTAGGGTGCTCGGCCGGTACCTAGAGGCGCATGACGTGGTCCACATTCATCTCCCGTTCTTGGAGGCAGCGTATGCGGCGCTTGTTAATCGCGGTCGCAGACCGCTCATTCTCACCGTACATACCGATCTCTATCTTCCCACAGGATTTGTCAATCGCATTGCGGGCACTGTCGTCAACGTGATGCAACGCCTTGCAGCGCGACGCGCTGATTGGCTATGTTCCTACACTTGGGACTTTGCGCGGAACTCGTATCTGTTAGCCGACTTCCTTGATAAAGCACTAGTCATCCATCCCCCGGTCACGGTAGCCGCCGCCACACAGTCAGACGTAGCCGCTTTTCGCGACACGCACGGGCTCGATGGGCGGCTCATTGGGTTTGCAGGGCGCTTTGCCGAACAAAAGGGACTGCATGTGCTCTTTGCAGCCTTTGCCGCGGTGCAACGCCGCCTGCCCGATGTGCGGCTCGCCATCGCGGGAGAGTACCGCAACGTTGTTGGTGAGAGTTATTACCGGCGTCTGCGCCCTCAACTTGAGGCATTCGGGGATCGCGTTGTGCTGCTCGGGCATCGAGAGGGGAAGGCGCTTGCCAGTTTCTATGCTGCGTGCGACGTCCTGACCTTGCCGAGCATCAATCCAATGGAGTCATTTGGTATTGTGCAGGTAGAAGCCATGCTCGCGGGCACACCAGTGGTCGCTTCCGACATACCCGGCTGTCGTCAGGCGGTGCGACTGACCGGCATGGGGCGCATCGTGCCGCCCGGCGATAGCGCGGCGCTCGCAGAGGCGTTGCTTGCGGTGCTGGAAAGACCGGATTCGTACACAATGCCCCGAGACAAGATAGCCCGTGTCTTTGACTACGAGCGCACCGTCGACCTGCACGAGGAGTTGTATCGCTCGAACAAGATTGTCGCAGACGACCGCACATTTGAATTGGCAGCCGCAACCAATGCGGCAAGCGAAGAGCTGGGGACGGAATGAGCGATCCCCCGACAACTGCAACAGTACCCGAAGGTGAGCACTGCCCTGACCCGACTCTCACACGGCGCACAGTTTCACTGCGCTTTGCCGCCGTTACGCGGCACGGTCCGTGGCTGCTTCTCGCCTTGGCCGTACTGGTGGGCGCATGGTTTCGCTTCACCGGCTTGGACTGGGACAACAGCACCCATCTCCATCCGGATGAACGCCATATCACGATAACGACGGCACAGATTCAGTGGCCGGACTCTCTTTCTCAATATTTTGACACGGAAACCTCGCCACTCAATCCCTATAACCAAGGCATTGGTTCATTCGTCTACGGCACGCTGCCGGTTTTCATCACCAAGGCCGCAGCGGGCATGGTGGACAAGGATGCGTACGACGGCATAGACCTGGTAGGCCGGTTTCTTACGGCCTCGTTGGACGTGCTTACGATTCTGCTCGTCTTTCTCATCGGGCGGCGGCTCGGCGGGCGCTGGGGGGGAGCCCTCGCCGCCGTATTTTATGCTTGCGCAGTGCAGGCGATCCAGCAAGCGCACTTCTACACTACCGACACCTGGGTGACGTTCTTTGCCGCTTTCGCGCTGTGGTGGGCGCTGCGTTGGCAGGATGAAGGTCGTTGGTACGACCTTGTCGGCGTTAGCCTGGTTGCCGGACTAGCCCTGGCGAGCAAGCTGGGCGTGGCGACGCTGGCAGTGCCGATCGGTGTTGCATTTGTGCTGCGGGCATGGCGGGACACACGGCCGCCGGTTTTCGTCATCACTCACAAACTATTCGTGCGTCTCGGCGGCAGTCTTATCATCGGCGGCGTGCTCGTGTATGGTGTGCTCCGCCTCTGCGTGCCCTACGTTTTCGCGTCTGCTTCCTTGTGGGACCCGCGGCTCAATCCGCGCTATGCGCAGGACATCGAGACCCTGCGCTTCCTGGCGAGCGGCGATGCGGATTTTCCGCCCGCGTACAGTTGGTCTACGGTCAATTACACGCTGTTTCCCTTTGAACAGATGTTTCGTTGGGAGATGGGCTGGTCGTTCGCGGCAGTTGCGTGGCTGGGAGTGCTTTGGGGCATCTGGCAACTAGTTCGGCACAGCAATCTGGTTTTCGCGCCTGTCGTTCTGTGGGTGCTTACGCTTTATTTGTACCAGGCTGCGCAGTTTGCCCGGCCCGGCCGTTACTTTCTGCCGATCTATCCGGCCCTCGCCGTGCTGGGCGGGGTCTTCCTCTGTTGGCTTGTCTATCAAATTGCGCGGGGAAACCTGCCTGCTTGGTTGCAACGCATAAGACCGCTGGCCCGCGTCTCCGACGAAAGCGGGAGTCCGCTCCTTGGGCGATTGCTTCCCCTTGCCGCAATGGGCCTCGCCGCCCTCGTGTTGCTGGGCGCGTTGGCGTGGGCGTTTGCATTTACCCGTATCTACGCAGGGCCGGTGTCGCGGGTGCGCGCCAGCGAGTGGATCTATCAAAACGTCCCGGCCGGCGCGGTGCTGGCGGAAGAGCACTGGGACGACGCGTTGCCGCTGCGCCTGCCCGGACAGGAACGCACGCCGGAGCGCTATCAATACGTGCAGCTGCAGGTATTTGGCGCGGATACGCCTGAAAAACTGGAGCAGATGCTCGCGGCGCTCCACCAAACGGACTACATCGTCGTCAGCAGCGGGCGTACGCACGGTGTGATTCAGCAGCTCCCCGCGCGCTTCCCCATGACGTCGCAGTATTACCGTCACCTCTTTGCCGGTGACCTCGGCTTCGCCCGCGTGCGCACGTTCACGCACTTCCCCCGCCTCTTCGGCTGGGAAATCGACGATAGCGCAGCAGAAGAAAACTTCCTCGTCTTTGACCACCCGACGGTCCATCTCTTCGTAAAGACCGTTCACTACGATCAGGAACGGCTGCGAGCCCTGCTCGAGCCGCACCTGTCCGCGTTGCCCCAAACGCTCTCGCCGCGGCAACTCGTTCACAACGGCCTCTTGCTCAACACAGCGCAACGTAGCGGCGTCCAAGCAGGCGGCACGTGGTCGGGCTACTTTGAGCGCGGCAGCATCGTTAACAAGGTGCCATGGCTGGTTTGGTGGCTGGCGGTACTGCTGTTGGGCTGGCTAATCTGGCCGCTGCTCTGGCGTATTTTGCCTATGGCCCCCGACCGTGGCTACTTGCTTGCCAAGAGCATTGCACTCCTCGCGGTTGCCTATATTTCCTGGTGGCTGGCAAACAGCGGCTTACTCGCGGCCGGCCGCGCTTCCACGTGGCTTGCCATCGTGCTGCTGGGAGCGGCAAGCGCCTGGGTCTTGCGCCGCACCTGGCAACGGTTTATGCACTTCCTTAGAGACCAGCGCACCGAAATTATCCTCAGCGAGGTGGTCTTTACCGGCACGTTCCTCTTCTTTCTGTGGGTACGTCTCTCGAATCCCGATCTCTGGCATCCCTATTTTGGCGGCGAGAAACCCATGGACTTTGCCCACATGAACGCGCTCATCAAGGCCGGTCAGTACCCGCCGTTCGATCCGTGGTTTGCGGGGGGCTACATCAACTACTACTACATGGGGCACCAGGTGTTCGGCACGTTTATTCGCTTGCTGGGCATTGTGCCGTCGGTGGCCTACAACCTGGTCGTGCCGTTGGTGGCGGCCCTGCTCGCGGCAAATGTCTACACATTTGGGTGCACGGTGTGGCGCACAGCGCCACGGAATATGCGACTACTCGCCGGCGGCGGCGGTATCGTCTTCGTGACCGTTCTCGGCAACCTGGACGGCGCGGTGCAATGGTTCACGCGGCTGGCGGCGAATGCGGGACCGAACCGTCTGCGTGCCGGCTGGGACTGGCTGGGGCAAACCGTGGGCAACCTGTTGCGCGGCGAACCGCCGCCGGGCTTCGACTACTGGCACAGCACGCGCCTGATCGAGGGCGCAATCCATGAATTCCCGTTCTTCACATTTCTCTACGGCGATTTGCATCCCCACGTGCTGGCGTTGCCTTTCACAATGGTGATACCGGTGCTTGCCTTGGCCTTTGTCTTGAGCTACCGCCTCAATCCCATCGAGAGAGTGCAGAGCTCGGGCCCGACACTCCTCGAGTGGCTGCGGCCGTTGCTGCGCTTTCCCACGCTGCCCTTGCTGCTGCTTAGCGGCTTTGTGCTGGGATTTCTGCGTACCGCGAATACTTGGGACTATCCCACGTACGCCCTGCTCCTGGGCGGAGCAGTGATCTTGGTCGAGCGCCGCGGCCTTATCCGGTTGGAGGTTCCGGCAAACGTGCGCGTGGTCGCGGCCGCAGTCGGACTGTATCTCGTCGGACGGTTGGCTTTCGGCCCGTACCTCGACAATTACCAGTCATTCTTCCTCGGTGTGCGGAGCATTGACGATCAGACTCCGCTGTGGCAATACCTGGTGATTCATGGGGTGCTGGTCTTCTTCGTTGCCATCTTTCTGGTGCGGGAATTGTTCCGGTGGCGTGCTGCGTTCGATATCCGCCTAATTGCCATCCTGGCTGTGCTGCAGATTGTACTCGCCAGCGTGCTGTGGCAGCGACCGATCGTGCTCTTACTGCAAATCATCATCCTTTTGGCGTTGCTGGTAGCGCTGGGTCCTCCCGCCAGGCTCCCCGCCCGCCTGCTGGCCGGCATGGTGGCGCTGGCGGCGGTATTGGGCATCTTTCCCGAGTTTCTTGCCATCGACGGCGACGTCGGGCGCATGAACACCGTGTTCAAGTTCTACCTGCAAGCCTGGAATCTGCTGGCGTTGGCCGCCGCGGCCACACTGCCGTTGCTGTGGCAACAGGCGCGTCTCCGGCGTTTTCTCTTGCCAATAGGGGCGCTGCTCGTGCTGCTGGCGCTCCTCTACCCGCTCTCGGCAATTCCCCACCGCGCGCAGCAGCGGCTGGTTCCGGATCTCGTGACCTTGGACGGCACAGCTTTTATGCGAGAAGGCGTGATTGTCGATCAGGACCGCGAAATCCCGCTCAAGTGGGACCTGGAGGCAATCCACTGGCTGCAAGACAACATTGGCGGCACGCCAACGTTGCTGGAAGCGTCCATCCCGTACTTTCGTTGGGGAGCGCGCGTCGCTATCCACACCGGCTTGCCCACGGTGCTCGGCTGGGACTCCCATGAGTGGCTCCAGCGCTGGGAGTACCGCCCCATGATCGAGCAACGCAAGCTGGATATCCAAACTATCTACGAGACCGCGGACTATGACCTGGCGCTGAAACTGCTCCGCCAATACGAGGTGGACTACATCTACTTAGGGGACTTGGAACGCGCCTACTACCAAGGCCCGGGCCTGGGCAAATTCGAACTAATGGGCGAAATTGGAATTACCCCGGTCTACCGCAACGAGCGGGTAACGATCTACCGCGTCGAGCAGGGCTAGCGCTTTACCTTGCGACGAATAGCAAGCACGCTTAGGGTGATTAGGATTGGACTGATCAACAGTTGCAGGATTGCCATCAACTGTCCGGTCCAATGTAGTGGTTCGGCAACTGACACTCGCAAGAAGGTAAGGACGCTCAAACTATATAGGAGCGATAGCAAATGCATAGTAAAGTCAATTGACCATCCTGCATACACTAGCCCGCTGACCATAGTTAGTCCGAGGAGCCAGAGAAGAGGCTTCCACCAGTTCTCGCCATACGTAGACAGGTGGCGGTAGAGGGCTTCCAAAGAAATAAGTTGACGTTCTAGACTTGGTTTAGCAAGCCGCCGCATTTCCATCTCGCCCACATAGAAATCGCTAGATCCGGCAAAGTCTCTCCTGTCTTCGAAGTTTCTCCTCAAGTCGCGATATGTAGTCTCCACTCTTTCCCATCCCTTAACATTTGGAGGGTTGGATTCAATAGCTAAACCGCTTTCTGAACCCCAAATTGGCTTGCTCCCACGTAGTGCCAACTCGTCATAGAGAACGCGTTGGCGACCTGACAATCCGTTCCAAAGGCATGTAGAAAACTCTGCTTTGTCCAGGTTGAAACAGTGGTAAAAGGAGACATTCCGCAAGTCTGCACTGCGAAATGTCACGCGTTGCAGGTCTGTTTCCCTGAAACGCAGACTTAGGTGCCTCTCATCGCCATCTTGAGAGGAGATAGGACCAAAGCGTGCCTCGCGTGCAAATGCGCTTCGATAAAATTCCATCGGGCCCAACAGGGTAGAGTTGCGAAAGTCAGCATCATCGAGAAAATCACAATCGACAAATTCAATAACGGAAAGGCTATGAACTTCCAAAAAGTGACATTCTTTGCGGAACTTGGTCATCAAGAATTCTACGTTAGCAAAATCGGAAAATGAGGAACCAGCAAAGAACACAATCTCCTCAAACTCCGCGCAACCAAAGTACGCCGGAGTCATAAAATCTGCATCATCGAAATTCGCAGGTCCACAAAACTTTACGTCTGAAAAGTTCGCTCCGACAAAGTTGCTAGCTCGAGAATTGGACGCGCCGACCATTGCTGCCTCATGGGCAGATAAAGTGAATGAAGCTTGCGAAAACTGCGCGCCTTTTGAGAAGATAGCCTGGGCAAAGTTTACCTTGCCAAGAAACGTCGCTCCCCAAAAGACAGCGTTTTCATCAAATCTAGCTCCCTCAAACTGGATTGGACCAACAAATGTCTCATTTGAGAAGTCGGCAACGTCTAGGAAATGCGCATCCGTGAAGTTTGAATTCGTGAGCTGCAAGTTCTTTGCATCAAATTCCAAAGGGAACACAAAACCCGTATAGTTAGAGTCGCCCTTTTGCTGTATGGCCTCGCAAAAGGGATGGAGCTTCTTACTGCGACTGGGATTATGAAATATGCAGAAGCGACCCTCTTCTAAAGCAATTGGCCCCGTAGGTGGCTCAGTGCATCTTACTTGCGATTCCTGATTGGTTGGGCTGCGGATTTCATCGCGTAGCCGATAAGTGCAGTCTCGGTCAGATACCATATGTGCACAATTCCTGCTGTACAGTTCCAGAAATGGAATACCGGCTGCTGAAAGAGAATCTCAGGCAGCCGGCATCGTCCCTATGGGTATATGGCCTCACACCTAGGCGCTAACCAGCTCCCGCAGCCCGATCTTGGCTACTGCCGCGTGCACTTCGGCTTTGTCTTCCGGAGATAGCTCGGCGAGGGGCGGGCGCACGGGTCCGCCGGCCAGGCCGATGGCCATCATCACCTCTTTCATCACGGTGACCTCGTAGCCGCGCACCTTGTAGCGGATGTTGTAGATCGGCAGAGTCTCGCGCTCGATCTTTTCCTGCAGCTCGCTGAAGCGGCCCGCGCGCGCCAAGTCGAGGGCCTCGATAGCTGATTTCGGATTGTAGTTGGCGTTGCTGGAGGTATATCCTTCCGCGCCCGCCGCAAAGTAGGCGTGCAGCAAGTCGTCGCCCACGCCCGCCAGCCAGAGCAACCTATCGCCTACGTGGGAGCGGACGCGCTGGAACATGCGCACGTCGCCTTGGCCGTCCTTGAAGGCCACGATGTTGGGAATGTCCGCGAGGCGATCGACCAACTCCGGACCCAGTTTCGCGTGATCGCGCGCGTAGGGGAAGACGCCCAGGCTGGTGGAGTCCGCTATTGCCTTGTAATACTGGTAGAAGCCTTCGTCGCTCGCCTGGCCGTAGTACGGCGGCATGATAAGCAGGCCGTCCACACCGGCGCTTTCGGCGAATTGCGCCATTTCCGCGCCCACGGCCGGATTCACGCCCACGCCCGCCAGCAAGAGACAGCGGCCGGCGGCCGCCTCGATGGTGGCGGTGACGACGTCCTGCCACTCGGTAAACGTCAACGAGAAAAACTCGCCGGTGCCGCCGGCCGCCAAGACGGCCGGGGAGCCTTCGCGCGCCAGAAAGTCAATGTTGCGGCGCAAGCCGTCGAGGTCGAGGGAATAGTCATCATTAAACGGGGTTACGGGAAACGGGATCACGGTGCGCAAGCGTTCGCGCAGTTCCGCTGGGGTCATCACTGGAATGTGCTCCTTCTCAACTGTGTGCGTGCTTTCATGACGTTACTGGCAAAGTGACGCTTTGACCCATCGTACCAATGCGCGCATACAAATTCCAACTGACCGGCCCATTTCACGAGCAGGGAAATGGGCTGTGAAGAGACACGCATTTTGGGCAATTTCTCAGGTAGTCCTAAGTCAGAGCGCCTATAATGAGTGGGGATCATGACAACAGGTTATTCGAAGCGCAGAAGGAGCCAGGCATGCGGAGATTTCTTGTAATTGCCCTCATATTTGCAGTAACGTTGGGATTGGTGGCCTGCGGCGGTGACGAGCCGGAGGCGGAACCAACCGCGGCGCCGGCGGCGACGGAAGCTCCCGCAGCGACTTCGGAGCCAGCGGCAACCCAGACGCCGGAACAGAAGGATAGCAGCACTCCAGCCAATATCGTCTTCACCATCGATCCGGCGCGCTCCACCGCCCGCTACCTCATTCGCGAACAGCTCGCAAGTCTGACCTCGCCCAATGACGCCATCGGCGAGACCATGGACGTCACCGGCGCCATCGTGCTGGATGGGGAAGGCATCGTTGTCAGCGAGGAATCGCAGATTGTCGTGGGTCTGGCCGGTCTGACCAGTGACTCCAGTCGGCGTGACAGTTACGTCAAGCGCAACACTCTCCAAACCGACCAGTATCCCAATGCTACATTCGCGGTGAAGGAGATTCAGGGACTGCCCTGGCCGCTGCCGACGTCCGGCGAAATAACGGTGCAAATGGTGGGTGACTTTACCATCCAAGAACAGACCAGCGAGGTGACCTGGGAGACGGTCATCCAGGCCGGCGCCAGCGAGTCGACGGGCACCGCCAAGACGATGATTACTTTCGAGCAGTTCGGCTTGAACAAGCCGCGCGTGGCCGTTGTGGTGAGCGTGACCGATGAGATTCGCTTGGAGATTGACTTCACCGTCGTGCGCGAGAAGTAACAGGCTCCGGCGAAGGCGGCAGAAAGAAGTGGTCTTCCCTGCCGGTGTAAATGGGCTATTGGCTGGTGTACTGCAAGTGCGCCAGCTTTACCTTGAATAGTGATCGGACGTAAACGCTTTAGTCCTGACCCGTTCATACTTCGACAAGCTCAGCACGAACGGGTCAGGACTAGTCATCTGTTCACACCAAGTCCTTGGCAGCAAAAACGCCCCAAAGCTGCGAGAATAACTCGCTTAAGCGGGAGTAAGTCGCTTTGAACGAGGTCTCCCTCTCGCCCCGTTCTTAGGTGAGCGAAGCGCACACCAACGCTAAGCGGGTGCCAACGTCAGCCAGACCTGGATCACTCTGCCTAGAGTCCCAGCACGCGCTCGGCGTTGCCTTGCGTGATCGCGTGGTATTTCTCTTCCGAGTCGCAATACTCTTTGAGCAATGGCAGCGTTTGCGAGGCGAAACAGGGACGTGGTCTCTCGCTTTCCCAGTTGCCCTTGCCGTCCAAGCAGTGGCAGTCCGTTGCCCAGAGCAGTTGCCGCCAGTGGCGGTTCACGAACTCTGCGCCGAACTCCGGGTCGCGGGAAATCGCATTGAGGCCGGAACCGGCTGACATGTCTCCGTAGAGGTTCGGGTACTTGGACAGCCACTGGTCGCTCAGGCCGCCGCGCACCACCGGACCCGGCGGATAGCTGGTATAGCCCTCGGCGCGCCAATCGCGGGGCACCTCGGCGCTTACGTTCGCCCACCACGCCTGCGCGTGGGCGACGAAGACCGTATCGGGAAAGGCCTCGAGCACCTGGTCGAATTGCTCGAAGTTGTAGTTGTAATTGCGGTACTCGAAGTGGAGGAGCACCACCCAGCCCAGCTTGCCGCACAATTCATAGATGTCCAGGCTGTCCGGGTGGTCTACCGGCAGCCGCACCTTATGCTCGCCGAAACCCATGCAACCCGCCTCATGGTACCGGCGAATCTCATCCAGAGCGTCGGGGTGCAGGGGGTCTACGTGGCAAAAGGGAATGATGGTATCGGGAAAGCGGTCATACGCTTGCAGCGCATAGTCCGTGCGCATGGCAGTCTGGTCTTTACCCCACTTCTCCTTTGCCATGGCCGTGCTGTTGCCTTTGGCGAGGGGCAGCACGACCGCCTTGCCGCCGCCGTGGGCATTGATGTGCGCCAGGACGTGCTCGCCAATGCGTGCATTGCCGGCATCGTACTCCGTCGGCACCATGATGTGTTGATGAAAGTCAATCGGCATAGTCTCACCTTTCTATCGCTGCAATAGTTCTGCTTTTGTCCAACCAGTGTATCAAGAGCGCGCTTAGTGTAAATTACTCGCTCCGCGAGCGCAGTTGGCGGTTTCGCGTCGTCATGTTCTCCCAGACTTTCTCTTGGGAAGACAGCGGCGCCCGTAAGGGGCGGTTGGCGACGCTCACGACGTGAATTCCTGGGGACGGCCGGTCGCGATGGCCGTAAAGAAAGCATGCGCCAGGGCCGTAGCGCGTCTTCCGGCATGGTGATCGGCGCCGATTGCCCAAGGCTCGCCGGTGTTCAAGCCGTGGACGAACTCAGTGAGCTCTTGTTGGAGTCCTTCCGGGTCGGCATCTTCAGGCGCATGGCGTTCGCCGGGGTCCGCGACATTCGCGCCGGAGACCGTCGCGCGGTGCAGGCGGTCGTAGAGTTGTACGCTCGTGCCGTTGTTAAAGACTTCGAAGAAGAACTTTGAGACTGCAGTCGAATCGGCCGCGTCGCCTTGGACGACACTCGCCGCGGCGCCGTTGGCGAAACGAATGAGACCGGCCATGTTGTCGGGGTAGGTCTTATCCTCGTGGGTGTAGTTGCCGCCGACGGCAAAGACCTCGACCGGTTCCGACCCGGCCAGGTAGCAGATAAGGTCGAACGTATGACAGCCCTGGGAAAGAATATTGCCGCCGCCCTTGACCGGATCAACCGCCCAGAGCGTATCGGGCCAGCGGTTGCACATCATCTGCCCCACCAGCAGGAACGGCTCCGGCGCCAGCCGCTTGGCCTCTTGGATCAAGGGCGCGAAACGCAGCTTGAAGCCCGTCATCAGGCGCACGCCGGCCTTCTCCACGGCTGCAACCACCGCATCGCACTGGGGTACCGTCATGGACATGGGTTTTTCCATGAGGATGTGCTTGCCGGCCTGCGCCGCCGCCACACCGAGCGTCACGTGAGTATCGTGGTGCGTGGAAACGAGTACGGCATCGATTGCATCGTCCGCCAGGAGTTCGTTTGGTTCCGCCGTGGCGTACGCGCCGCCAAATTCGTTGAGAAAGCCCGTGGCGGCATCCGGGAAGACGTCGGCGTAGCCGTGCAGACGGACACCGTCCATAACCACGGCATTGCGCATGTGGTTTCGCGCCATGTTGCCGCACCCAATCACACCGAGATTAATCATCGCCGCTCTGCACTCCTTTGCGGTGCGCACGTTGCCACCGTCACGCTGCGCCGTCTTGCGCGCTGAGAATAGTTCACTTACCGTATTTGTTCAGTGTGAGCATATCACAGCTACGGGAGGGCAGTTAGGCGAGGCAGAAGGATTGATGGTTGCTGGGGACGGAGCCCATAGGATTGTTACCGCTGCAAGATGATACGGGTATTGGTTAGCGATTTTGCGAGCAAGGGGGGCTTGGCATCGGTATTGTGGAGCATGACAATTCTCAGTGCCTTTCGTACTTTGGGAGATAAGGAATGAAAGAACGGACATTAACCTCTTGACATTCCATTTTATCCGATTTGTATGGTATACTGGATGCAGTATGCCTCGCGTGCGTTGCGCTGGCCGAAGCCCGCCACAATGCGAGTAAGAGATTCCCTAGGGTGGCGCATCCGAAAGCGGGCGGCGGGCTCACTTCTTCGTGCATGCGGCGATTGGGGGCCGCGTGTGAGTTGTCCAGCGGAAGCGGACTCAGTCAACGTCGTAAATGACGCCGTAGAATACGCCGTCATTGCTTGCTGACGCTTGCGCGCTCTTGAGGCTGCTTACTTGATTTAACTGAATCCAGCGAGTGGAAGGTACCGATTGACGCATGCCGTTGCCGGTTGAGGACGTTAAAGCACAGGTCTCCCTGGTAGATATAGTCAACGCGGCGGTGCGACTGCAGCAGAGCGGCCGCTACCTTAAGGGGTTGTGCCCATTTCACGAAGAAAAGACCCCATCGTTCTTTGTCTTCCCGGAGCGCGGGACGTGGCGTTGCTTTGGCTGCGGGCGCGGCGGCGACGTAATCTCCTTTGTCATGGAGCGCGAAAAAGCCTCCTTCGTCGAGGCGGTGGAATCGCTTGCCCGCGACGCCGGCATCGCCCTTTCGCGCCAGGAGGAGCGCAAGCGCAGCCGCAATCAAGTGCTCGCCCAAATCAACCTGGAGGCGGCGCAACTCTATCAGCGCTTGCTCAACGAGTCGCAGGAAGCCGAGCCGGCGCGGCGCTATCTCGCGGAGCGCGGCATAGATAAAGAGAGCATTGCGCGCTTCATGTTGGGATTCGCCCCCAGCCGTTTCGATACCGTCCGTACGCATTTGCTGCAGATTGGCTTCTCGCTGGAAGATCTGCTGGCTGCCGGACTGCTCACTCAGGGCAATCGCGGGCCTTACGACCGGTTTCGCGGTCGCATCATGTTTCCCATTCGCGACGCGCGCGGTCGCTTTTGCGGGTTTGGCGCGCGGACGTTGAGCGCGGAAATTCAGCCGAAGTACCTGAATTCCCCACAGACGCCAATTTTCGATAAGAGTGCGCTGCTCTACGGCCTCGATCTGGCGCACCCGTCTCTGCGGGAGCGGAAGCAGTGCATCATCGTGGAAGGCTACACGGACGTGATGATGGCCCATCAACATGGCGAGACCAACGTCGTTGCGAGCATGGGCACCGCGCTCACGGAAAAGCACGTGCAAGCCGTCAAGGGCCTCACCACGAACCTCATCTTGGCGCTCGATCCCGATGCCGCCGGCAGTGCGGCCGCGTTGCGGGGGCTTGAGGTAGCGCGCCGGGCATTCGATCGTGTGGATACCCAGGTCTCAGTCGGCGACATCATGCGTCTTGAAAGCACGCTGGCAGCGGACATTCGTATCGCGGTGTTGCCGGAGGGCAAGGATCCGGACGAGGTGCTGCGGGAGGATGTCGCCGCTTGGCTGAGGTGCATCGACAACGCGGTGCCTTTTGTGGACTATGCGTTTCGGCAAATTGCGCGGCAGCATGACTTGGGCAGCACGCGGGGCAAACGGGCGGCGGTGCAAGCGCTGGCCCCGCTTATCACCGACATTAGCGATCCCGTGGCACGGCAACAGTACCTCAAGCGCTTGGCTCAGGTGCTCGATTTGGGCATCCAAAGCGAAGTCCTGATGAACCTGATGCATGCGCGGCAACCGACCCGGCAGGCGGCGCCGCTCAGCGGGAATGGCGGCGAGCAGCCGTCGCGGAACGGTGAGGAGGATGCGGTAGATAGTCTCGAGCAGTATCTGTTAGGATTGCTGATTGTGCATCCCAGAGCGCATATGCTTGCGGCAGAGGTAATCGATGCCGATGACTTTCACCATCCGCTGCATAGGCAAGCATACGAGCGCTTGCTGGCGGCGCAGGGCAGTAAAGCCGACTTGCTGGATGGGTTGGAGGAAGTGAATGTACGCGAGCTCATCGACCGGTTGCGCGGTGAGCGCAACCAGGAACCGCAAATCGACGATGAGTACTTGCCACCCGCTGTGGTGGCGGCCGCCTTGCGGCTCAAGCAACGCAACGTGCAGGCGGAATACGAAGACCTGCAGTTACTCTTGGCAAATGAGCGCGCCGACGAAAACAAGAATCTAGGATCGCAAATCCGGCAGGAGATACGCATGAGTGGCGAACAACTGCGCCAGATCGATCTCGCGCTGAAGCAGACGAGCTTCATTCGAACTGCGTAGCCGTCAGTCAATGGCAATCAGCAATCAATTGGGAAGCCGGCACATCTAGCACAGAGGGATCTGTGAAGGAGGAATGATGGCAGCGAAAACGAGTGGCACTGTGGTGAAAGACAAAGTGGAGAAAAAGGCGCCTCAAGCAGAGTCGACAATGGCTGACCGCGCCGAGTCGGCGGAATTCGAAATCACCGAGGAAGATATTCGCAAGCTCGTAAGCCGCGGAAAGCGGCGCGGCCATCTCACGCACGAGGAACTCCTGCAGGCATTCCCGGATATCGAGGCTAAGAGCGCAGAAGCCCGAGAGCTCTTTTCGTTGTTTTCAGAACTCGGTCTCCAAGTATTGCCGGCCAGAGAAGTTGACAGTCTCGTTATAGAGGAAGAGGAAGAAACGACTCCCAGTGTGCCTGAGATGGTAGCGCTGGAGCGTGCAGCGCTCAAGGCGGCGAAAGGCGGCGAAGAGGAGGCAGGAACGCTCGACGACCCGGTGCGGACGTATCTCCGTGAGATTGGGCGTGTCCCTTTGCTTACCGCCGCGCAGGAAGTGATGCTGGCGAAGCAGATGGAGAAGCGAATCTTCGCCGAGGAGAAGCTGGAATACCGCGACGGTAGGACTCTGGAGGATATCCGCCGTCTCGAACGCGAAGTCGTTGTCGGCATAGAAGCGCGCAAACGCTTGACCGAGGCGAATCTGCGTCTCGTGGTCAGCATGGCCAAGAAATACGTAGGGCGCGGCATGTCGCTGCTGGACCTAATTCAAGAAGGCAACATCGGCCTGATCCGCGCGGTAGAAAAGTTCGATTTCCGCAAGGGCTTCAAATTCAGCACCTACGCCACCTGGTGGATCCGGCAAGCGATTACGCGCTCCATAGCCGACCAGGCGCGCACGATCCGCATTCCCGTGCACATGGTGGAGACCATCAACAAGCTCGTGCGCATTTCCCGGCGTCTCGTCCAGGAGAAAGGCCGCGAGCCGACCTCGGAAGAGATTGGCGGAGAAATGGGCATTCCGTCGACGAAGGTGCGCGAAATCATCAAGGTCTCGCAGGAACCGGTGAGCTTGGAGACTCCCATCGGCGAAGAAGAAGACAGCCACCTGGGCGAGTTCATCCCCGACGAGGCCACCATGTCCCCGGCGGATGCGGCGTCGTACCAGATGCTGCGGGAGCAGGTGGAATCAGTGCTCAACTCGCTTTCCGAGCGCGAGCGCAAGGTGCTGCGGCTGCGGTTCGGTTTGGAAGATGGCCGTACGCGCACCCTGGAAGAGGTTGGACGCGAATTCAACGTAACCCGCGAACGCATCCGTCAGATCGAGGCCAAGGCCCTGCGCAAACTCCGCCATCCGGCCCGCAGCCAGAAGCTGAAGGACTACCTGGACCTATAACGGCGGAGCCTACTCCCCTGCTTTGCTGACCTTTATGACGCTATGAGGAGTACGCAAAGCGGGATAAAGTCCGTCATTCCGGCGAAAGCCGGAATCCAGGGCAGGTAGGCGACATATCTCCTATGAGAGCAGCTTCTTGGATATTTGGGCTTTGGTGACGGTGCTCTTTGCTACGCATTAGGCTTCTTTCGCCCATGGGACTAGCTCTGTGGCTCCAGCTCGCTGAACGTCGACCAGACGGGAAGAAAACTTACCTGAATACTTGAACATCCTTAGAAGCAGCAACTCAATGTACCACAGGCCCAGGTCTTGGGCTTCTCGATAAATGTCGCTGGAGTTCAATTCCAAATCCGAGTCTGAGTGGACGATAGAATTACGAATCGCGACTATTGTGTGCGGACCATGATAAAATCCATACTCATCAGCCAATGCACGCAATGCGTTACACGTGGGAGGAATCTCAGGGTCAATTCCTTGCTTGCATAGCATATACGCAATACGTTTGCCCATTTTGCTTTCATTGCTCTTTTTAGCTGGTATTAGTGTGGTCAGTAGTTCAAGTACAATCTGATTCAGAACGATACCAAGATCGAGCGCCCCAGATTCGTTGCTGCTAACGTACCAACCTAGAACCCTATCTAAGTGCTTGCTTGTACTAGAATAGTTCAGCCAAAACTCGCCAAATATATCCTGCAATGCCTCTCCAAGTGTAATGTCAATCCAAGTACGACGGGGTTTCCAAGAAGATACACCGTGAGGGCCCCAACGCTTCCATGCTTCGTTGCCCATAGAGTCAAGGCCTACTACGTTGAGTATGGCACAGCGAGACCCGCAGGCGAATGAGAGGAAGTGGTCTAACCCCCTTAGGAAAAGCTGTGCATCGTCTTCGGAGAAACCTTCTCCATCGGATTGCTGGACCCACCCTTTGTGCGTAACAGCGTAGCCTCCATCAGCCCTGAGAGCCTTCTCCAAGTCCCCTAGCCCTGGAACCGGCTCTATTGTCGCGAGCCAAGGGTGAGCGTGCAGAGTAAAAGGCCAGCGGAGCAAGTCACCCGTGATGTTCAATACGCTGAATTCTAATCTGACTATCGGTTCTCCTGAGCAAAACGCTACGCTGGGACTGTGTTTCAAATGTAGCTCAGCATCTTGTTGACCATACATCCAGGATGAAGGCACAACATCAACACAACCACCGTTCTCCAATTGCACCGAATGCGGCCCTTCGGACGAGTGAGGAAATCTCAAGAAATTCTCCGAGGGCAAACGGGGTGCGATTGGCTTTGGATAACGCGTGACACCTGATACTTCTACTATTACCCATGGACTTGGCCACAAGCGCTGAACAACTTTGCCTGGTACGGAAGCTAGTCTTTCGTCGATGGTGAACTGTACCTGTTCTTCTGCAAGGAGTATAGATTCATTTGGCTTAGTACCGTTGGTGCTATTCATTCTCAATCTTGACCTTACCTACACTCTTATTTCTTCCGAAACTAGCCTCGACAAAATGCGGTATTCGTTGAAACCTTAGGCACAAGAGCACCTTGGCCTTGAACAACGGTATTTGAGGTCCCACCTGAGAAAGCAGCCTTTGGTAGCCGGAGTCGAGAAATCCGTCTTCCCACTGTGTGACAGCTGAAGACGTTCAGGCAGCGATCGGTTGCGACTGCTCTGACGCTCGGAACGTTGGGGAACTCACCCGTCTCTTCCGGCAAAGGAGCTAGCAACGTCTGTGTGAGCCTTTGTCGCGGATTGTTCCAAGCGCGCGCCTTCCACGGGGCGCATGTGAAGAATGCGGGAGGCGCCGGCTTGACTGAGCAGGTTGCCGAGGTGTTCCGGCTGCGGGTGCAGCGCGATGATCGTGCCGCCGTCGCCGGCCCCGGCCAGCTTGGCCCCCAGCGCGCCGCTGTCCAGCGCGGCCTTGATGAGATGCTCGTTTGCCTCGCCGGAGCCGCCAAGGTCACGTTGAATGGCGTGATTCTCATTCATCAGCGTGCCCAGGCGCAGCCAATCGGCTTCCAGCAGCGCTTTCTTGCCCTCTCGCGCCAGGCGCGCAATTGTGTCATACGCCTGCACCACTTCGCGCTCGCCCTCCAGCCACCGTTCGCGGAGGGGTCTATGGACGACGCCCGCGCGGTGTTCGACGCCGGTGTGGGCCAACACAAAGGGCAACTCATCAACCAGATGCGCCAGTGGTTCCACACAGCCATACGGTTCGCTGTGCACTTCCCGGTAGAATTCTTTGTCACGGAAGTCCATGTAGTTGAGCCCGCCGAACGTCGGCATATAGAAGTCATGGTAGCCGCAGGTGACGCCCATGTCGTTGAGCTCGATGCCGCGGGCGGTCTCCGCAAAGAAGTACCTATTCATGCTGCGGCCCTGGTAGCGCAAGAGCGCGTACAGCGCGGCAACGACCAGCGACGAAGAACTTGAAAGGCCGGAGCCGATCGGCACGTCGCTCCAGCACTTGAAGTGCGCGTTCATGCCCAGGCACTGCTGTTGGGATACCACCGCGCGCAGAATGTCGAAGTAATCGCCGCGTTGCTGCAAGTCGTCGCGGGTGCGCACGGTTACCACGCCTTGATCGGACTCAAGGGTAAGCCGATCGGCGGGGCGAATTGCAACATAGCCGCGCTCGGGAATGGTGCACGACAGCACATTGCCGCCGTACATGTCCGTGGGATTGCCGATGATGCCGCAGCGTCCGGGCGCGGAAGCAACCACCGCTGCCCGCGGCGAGTCTCCAGTAGCGGAAGGTGTCATAACGATGCCGCTTTACGCATCAGGTGTTGCCGCACGAGATAGCCGTATTTCTCGTCGGAGAGCGCAAAGTCTATGAACGCTTTGAAGTAGGTCTCGAAATTGCCGATGTCGTAGCGGACCTCCTCGGGCGCAAGCGCCAAGCAACGGACCAATTGCTGTTGCTTGATGAGCACTTCGATAGAGTCGGCGAGCCAGAGCTCATTTCCTTTGCCGGGCAGCGTCAGCCGTATCGCCTCGAAAATCTCACTATTCATCACGTAGCGCGGCACCACCGCGAAGTTGCTCGGCTCGGTGCCGCGCGACGGCTTTTCCACAATTCCCTCAATGGCAAAGTCGCGCCCCATATTCTCTTTGGGCATCACGACGCCGTAGCGGTGGGCGTCCTCCGGCGCTACTTGCTCCACAGCCATGGTGCACACTGCGCCGCTCTGTTCGTGGCTGTCAATCATGCGGCGCAATAAATTGCCGCCTTGAATGATCGTGTCGCCAAACGCCACAACAAACGGCTCGTTGCCGACAAACTCTCGGGCGAGATTTACCGCGTCCGCCTGACCGGTTTGCACGCTCTGGCGCGTGTAGAAGACGTGGAGCAGAGTTTCGAAGTTGGGCAGCTTGTCGCTCAGTTCCAAGTCGTCGCTGCCAAGCCGCTCTTCCAGATCGGGGTCGCGGTCGAAGTGGTCTTCGATGGAGCTCTTCTTGCGGCCGGTTACGAAGAGCACCTGGTTGATCCCGGCCTGCTCCATCTCCTCCACCACGTACTGCACCACCGGCTTGCGACCGACGGGCAACATCTCTTTGGGCTGCGACTTGGTGGCAGGCAGGAGCCGGGTACCCAAACCGGCAACGAGAATGACGGCCTTGGCGACCTGGGAGCGTTGTGCCATGGGGAGGTCTGCTCCGTTTGGGGGAGACTTAGGCTTCCTTAATCAAGGTAGCGCGGTCTTCACAGGGTTGTCAACGTCACACGAGCAGTTTAGAAAAGGAATTACAATCAACCCTCCTCGTGCTCGCGGCGCATTTCGTCAAGCTTTTCAATTGTCTCGATAATGTAGTCGGCTTGGCGTTGAACGCCTTGTTGCGTGCGCTCCTCTCCGGCATCCCGGTCCGCCTTAGTGGGGAAGCCCCATACACCGCTCGGCGTATAGTACTCCGTCGGGATCATGTCCACGTATTCGGAGCCCAAGTCCGGTGAAGAGTCTACGACCTTTTCGGTGCGCATCAACTCCGGATAAGCGTACATGAGCCGCGAGGTCTCGCTCTCGCCGGAATGCCGGTCCTTGCCCGGGCCCGATCCGCCCGCGCCAACCGGCGCGCCCCACATCACCATGAAGTCCGGGTCCCACATGTTGAGTTCGCGAATGGTCGGCTTCAGGATCCAGTTGCCGCCGTGGGAACTGGTTACGATCATGCGCTTGAAGCCCTGGCGCTTGAGGCAGGCCACAGTGTCTTCGAGAATGGCGGCAACGGTAGCGGGCTTTAAGCTCAGCGTGCCTTTGTAATTCAGGAACTCGCTCGAGGTGCCGATGGGTATCGGCGGCAAAAGGTAGACGAGCAGGCCGCGCTCTGCCAGTTCCCGCGCCAGCAGGCGGCTGCCGGAGAGGCCCAGCAGCCAATCGGTGCCGAGCGGCATGTGGTAGGAATGCTGCTCGATGGCGCCAATGCAGAAGAGGGCGGTATCGCAGCCACTCTCCACCACCTCCTCAAAGGTAGAAGCCCAACTTAGAAATTTCTCGTCCTGCAAGTCGTCGAACCAGTGATTCTCGCTCATGTTACCTTCTTTCGCTCACTGTATAGCTGCCTGAGATTTCCCTCGCAGCAACGCATTGATTATGAACCGCCAATCTGCACCGGAACCGTCACGCCCTTGAACGATCCATCCTGCGCGTCAAAATCACCAACGTGCAAACTGCCCGCGCCCGGTCGATTTGGGATCGCGAGCTCAAGAGAGAAGTAGCCCCACGTCTCAATGTAGTCGGCAGACGTGCCAAAGGTGCGCGCAATTTCATTGCCCTCGCTATCCTGCAGGATGATGACGTTGTTCGCCTCGAAGTGCCGCGAGTAGCCGCTTACCGTCAATGTGCCCTGGATCGTTGCCCCGGCCCGCGGGGAGATGAGCACAGTGGACTTATCTGCTGCCGGCAACGTAAAGGCAGCCGTGCCCTCCGCCGCCACGTCTATGACCAGCCGCAGCGGATCGCTGAGCTCCAGCACGCGATACCGGAAGGAAGCCGGAATGAATACGTCCACGAACAGGCTGCGGTTCGTGGCACGCACGACAAACACCTGCGTCAACAATGCTCCTGCGAGTTCACCGTCGGTGAAGGCAGTTGCCACCACCGTGGGCAGATGAACGCGCAGCACGCCCGCGGCCGCCGACTTTTCGACCTGCCATTGCGGCAGGGCGGTCGCAGAGGACTGCTCGGTGGCGAAGTCGATTACCAAGCGTTCGAACGTGTCATGCCGGCCGAACCGGATATTGGCGATATGCGCGTCCGCAGTGCCGCCGCCGCCCGTCAATGAATCCGCGGTAATGAACCCATCTGCTTCGGTCACAGCCGGGGTCGCCTCGGGGCTCGCGGCCGCGTCTGGCTGCGCCGGTTCGCTTTCCGCAGCGTCACCGCAGGCAGTGAGCAACAGCGCAAGCAGCAGCGTCACCAGCCCGGCGGTGCAACGAAGACGCGAGCCGGTCGCGAAGAGCCGGAAGTCCCCGATGGAGGGCGAGGTCCTTACCGCCTCGTTTCGGCAATAGGCTTGTCCCGAACTGGATAGGGGGCGGAAATCCATCCCTCTCAGCCTTCCGTCATGCCGGCGCAAAGCCTGCCCCGCACGTGACATAGGGCGGGAATCCATCCGGCTCTCAGTCTCGTCATTCCCGCGCAAGCGGGAATCCATCTTCTCCAGCCCTTCTGTACTCCGGCCCAGCAAAGTGTACACGGCAGGCTTTGCGCCGGAAGAACCGAATAGTATTGGAGAGCCTGTATTTGGCAAGGGAAAACCTATTTCATCCCTCCTCAGTGCGCGGCCCGTACCAACGGCGCGCAGCGCGGCCCGCTTGGTTGTACACCTCACCGGCCCGTAGCGTATAGGTAGCGGTCAGGTACCGGTCGCCGGTAAACTCTGCTTTCTCGGCATCCAGCATGTGATACGGCTCGGAAACTTGGCGCAGTGCCGTTATGTCGGCGGCGGCGCCAACACGCAGGTGCCCCAAAGAGTCCGCGCGGCCGATCGCCGCCGCGGGGTTCCGGGTCGTCCTTGCCACCACGTCGGGAATGTCCCGGCCCAGGAAGAGGAATTTCGACATCACATCCGGCAGGCTCCGTGCCGTAAAGTGAGACGAATAATTGTGGAGATCGGTGCTAAGCGTATCCGGCAGAAAGCCGTCAGCCAGCGCCGCACGCGCTACCGCGAATGAGAAGCTACCTTGTCCGTGGCCGACGTCAAAGGTGATGCCGCTCTGCTGCGCTGCCCGCACCTCCGGCAGCACCGTGCCCCGCTGCTGGTCGAGAATAAGCTGTCCTCTGCCGGTGAAGCAGTGGGTGATGATGTCGCCGGGCTTGAGGTGTGCCAGGATCTCCGCAACCGTTTGCTCGCAGTCCGAAATGTGCACCATCATGCGGGTGTCCGTGGCATCGCGCACTTCTGCGGCGCGGCGCAGCGGCTCCAGACCGTTGGGCCCGCAAATTTTCTCAGCCACGCGCACCTTCACGCCAAGCGCCACGTCCCGGTTGGCTTCAACAGCCTTGATTGCGTCTTCAACTCCGCAGTAGGCGAGGTTGAGGTTTTCGCCAACGCGCATGTCGGTAATCCCAATGCTGGAAATATTGACGAAAGCGAAGGCCCGCGTGCGGGATTGTCCAATGACGAAGTGGCGGAAACCGGTGAAATTCGCCCACCCCGCGCTCCCGGCATCCACCGCCGTGGTAACGCCGGCGGGCAGGCAGGTTTGGTCCGGAAGCACCCCGAGATCGGTGCCGCCCCAATAGAGGTGGGTGTGCAAGTCTATGAGACCGGGCGTTACGAAGTGATCGGCAACGTCGAGTACGAGCCAGGCGTCAGCGGTCGGGAGATTCTCTGCCAAAGCGGCAATGCGGCCGTGCTTCGTGCCGATATCCAGCATTGCGTCAATGCCCTGTGCCGGGTCGAGAACGCGCCCTCCCTTCAGCACCACGTCGTAGGTTGCCATTGCGGTTGCTTCTTTCTGTTGTGGCTGGGATTTCTTATGAACAAGCCGACGGGAATCATGGTAGGCTGTGCGGGGATAGTCGTCAATGTGTGTTGATGGCATTGGATTGCACAGTGTGACGCGCAGCAATGTGCTTCGACAGGCTCAGCACGAACGGGAAGGACAGGCTCAGCGCGAACGGAATTGGTCGCCCGCAGCACGATTGGGAATGGTTGCTTCCCGAATAAGCTGCAGTCAGCCGTCGCAGACGGTTTCCGTTCACACTGAAGCTGTCGCTGTCTTCCGATCCCCCTGGGCCGTTCGCCGACTTCCGTTCCCCCTGAGCCGATCGCGGTCTTCGGTTCCTCCTGAGCCGATCGTCGGTTTTCGTTCGCCCTGAGCTTGTCGAAGGGCAAGTTTTCAAGAATTGACTTGTCGAAACGATAGATTGTCGCCCAATATTCCAGTGGTTGAGAAGAACTCGCCATGAAGATCACCGACGTCAAGACCACTGCCGTCCGCGTGCCGCTCAGCGAACCCGTCAAGTGGTCGGGAGGCACACGGGGCACGGCCCCGGCGCTGGTGGTGGAGATCGAGACCGACTCAGGCATTGTCGGGCTGGGCGAATGCGCCGGACCCCACATTCCCGTTATTCGCACTGCCGTCGCTGAGGAACTCAAACCCTTGCTCGTCGGTCAGGACCCATTGCGCACCGAATTCCTGCTCCACCGCATGGATGAGCACGTCATTCACTGGTTTCGCACCGGCAATCACGCGATTGCGGGTCTCGAAATGGCGCTGCTCGATATCAAAGCCAAACACTGGGGCGCCAGCGTTGCCGACCTGCTCGGCGGCCGCTACCGGGACTCTGTGGACTACATGGGCTATCTCTTCATTGATACGCCGGAACGGAATGCCGCCAAGGCCAAGGCGTACGTTGACCGGGGATTCCGCAGCCTGAAAGTAAAAGTCGGGCGCAGCATAGACCAGGATGCGGCGAGCATTGCCGCCATCCGCGCAGCCGTGGGACCCGACGTGCGCATTCGCATTGACGCCAACCAGGGCTGGAGCGTGCCCACGGCGATCAAGGCGATCCGGGCCATGGAGCCGTATGACTTGGAATACGTGGAACAGCCGGTTACGGACCGGGACTTCGACGGCATGGCGCAGGTCGCCCGCGCCGTCGCGACGCCGGTCGCCGCCGACGAGAGTTGCAAGACCGTCCTCGATGCGCTGCAATTGGCGCAGAAGCAGGCGTGCGGCGTGTTCGTCATCTACGTTTCAGAGGCCGGCGGGCTGCTCAAGTCCCGTCAGATCGCCGACATTGCGTATCAAGCGGGGATTACGTGCGTGCTGGGCACGTGGGCCGAGCTCGGCATCGGCACGCTTGCGGGCGCGCACCTCATTGCCAGCCATCGCAGCTTTGCGCTCGCGAACGATACCCACTATCCGATCCAGCAGGATGACGTTATCACAGAACTGCTGGAGTTTGACGGGGGCGCCTTACGCGTACCGCAGGAGCCGGGCCTCGGCGCGACCCTCGACCGCGAGAAACTCGCCCACTTTGCCAACTATCCGGCGCGAGAGACCGTCCACGGCGATCCGGAGAGTCCGGAAACCATATTGCGCCGCGGACAAATCCTCTGAGGGGCGATTGGCTGGTGAACAAGCGTTCGTGAATGCAAGCGCCGGGAGTTTTCTCAAGCGAAGAATAAGCGTTACGGTTGCGCTGCTTCATTCTCCTGCAAGTCATCTTGAAGGTCTTCTTGCAGGTCTTCGGAAGGATCGCTGATCCCAGCGCCGTACCAGTTAAGCTTATGCTCCACTTGCGACCACAGGTCCCATGCTTCCACCCGGATGCGGCGCAGCGTAAAGAGGGTTTCGACTGACTGGTGTACGCCAGGCCCAATGATGACGGCCGCTTCGTAGCCGGCATCCTGCACCAACTGCTCGATTTCCTCATCGTGCCGGCCCAGCGGATAGTCGAAATACCGCAGGGTCCGTCCAAGACGCTCCTCTAGGAGCTGTTTTGAAATGACAACTTCCGCCAACACTGCGCCCCAGTCGCTTCTTGCGAGCAGCGGCAGATCGGCGTGATTTAGCGTATGGGACTCCACCTCCATGCCAAAGTCCGCAATTTCTGTGAGTTGGTCCCAGTCCATGTAGCCTTCTTGTAGCTCATGGAATCCCGGCATGACGAAGAACGTCGCCGGTACTCGGTATTGCCTAAGCACGGGAAACACCGCATCGTACTGTATTGCCCAGCCATCATCAAAGGTGAGGACGATTGGATTTGCGGGGAGTTTCTGCTCGCCTGTGAGTCCCAGTATTGCGCTGCGCAGGGAGAGCGGACTATACCCCGCCGTAAGCATGCCTACCAATTGCGCCTCGAAAACGCTCGCCACCGTGGCGCGGTGGTACATGAGAATCGGCAGTACCGCCGAGTTCTCCGGTACCAGCGGCTCAGGCGGATAGGGTGGTTGCCATGGTGCGGGGACTGCCGCGGGCGCAGCTTCCGGCGTGGTTACGTCCGGCGCCACCGGCGTTTCCCCATTCCCTTCACCCAGACCAAAGAGGGAGTCCGCATCATCGGTTTCCGATAAGGCGAGCGCCGCAAGCGGCTGCAAGACCGGAAGCGCTGCCGTAGCTCCAAACAGGCCAAGCAGCACCTGGCGGCGCGTTTTCCCAGACGTCTGCGGTCGAAATTGCGTTTGCGTTGTGCTTGAGCGCTTCATCGTACTGGCGTATCCTTGGCGCCTTGCTGCAAAGGGACTTCTGTAGTCATTATTCTACGCTTTATTGTAGCTGGTGCGGCGTGTCACTGGGTTTATTTTCCGCAATTGGGTCGGGATGGTAATTCCTCACCTACTGCCGCTGTTGCCTGAGCGCTTCGCTGCTTTGGGAGCAGTCCCACGTAACTTTGAGGTTTTCTGCCTCATTCAGCCCGCTCTCATGTAAGATTGACACAATGAGGCTTATACTAACAGTCTGTGGGTATGGCCTGACGTTCTCGGGAGCCTCTGCCGAGAAACAGAGCGAATTTCATGCTGAGGGTGGTGCGACGGTTCGTTATAGCGCGGCGCGTGCCGATAGGCAGGCGCTGGCCTGGGCTATTTTGCCTTGCCCTTATCGCGGGGGTGTTGCTTACTGCGTGCGGAGTGGCAGCAGCGCCGGGCAGCAATGTCGTAACTGACGCAGACTACGCTGCGTGTCTCGACAAAATCCGACATCAAGCGCTGCCGGAAGTTAGCTATATCTACGACCGCCACGGCACGCTGCTGGCAACGATCACCAATCCCGATGAAGGCTTGCGCATAGTCCTTACCTCTGACGAGATCCCGCTGCTCGTGAAGCAGGCTACCGTCGCAGCCGAGGACCGCTTCTTCTACCAACATCCCGGCTACGACATGCGGGCTATTACGCGCGCCTTCGTGCAGAACCAGCAAGCGGGAGAGGTGGTTTCCGGCGGCAGCACGATTACGCAACAACTCGTCAAGACTATCTGTCTCACCTCCGAGCAGACCTACGAGCGCAAGCTAAAGGAGATCAACCTTGCCGCCCGGCTAACGGCAGAGTTTAGCCGGGAGTCCATTCTCACGTTCTATCTCAACAAGGTCTACTACGGCAGGCAGGCCTATGGCATCGAAGCCGCGGCCAACGTGTTCTTTGGCAAGGGCGCGCAAGATCTTACCCTGGCGGAGGCGGCGATGCTTGCCGGCCTGACCGCGTCGCCATCGCGTGACAACCCCTACACCAACCTTGAAAGGGCGAAGGCACGCCAGCGGTACGTATTGGAACAGATGGTCATCGCCGGGTACATCACCCAAGCCGATTTGGCGCAGGCGCTGGACCAAGCGGTGGCGCTTGCGAGTCTAGAACGCGAGCCCACCGTTGCAGAGGAGAGCGAGGCCCAGGAAAGTACCGTCCTGGCGCCGCACTTCGTGCAGTACGTCCGCGACGAGTTGGCGGCACAGTATGGGGCAGAGCGCGTGCGCCAAGGCGGTCTGCACGTCTATACCACGCTCGACTTGGGCTTGCAGAACCTCGCAGAGCAGATTGCCCGGGAGCACGTCGCCTCGCTGGCAGGCTTCGATGTTACCAACGCGTCCGTGGTAGCCATAAGACCCAAGAGCGGGGAAATCCTCACGATGGTCGGCAGCCTGGACTTTCACGATGAGTCCATCGACGGTCAGGTAAACGTCGCGTTGGCGCCGCGTCAGCCGGGCTCCGCCCTCAAGCCGCTCTTCTACGCGGCCGCGTTTACCAAGGGCTGGACTCCTGCCACTACCATCTGGGACGTCCCTTTGACAATTGAGATTGAAGACGAGCCCGACTATGTGCCGCGGAATTTCAGCGGCGAATTCAGAGGTCCGGTCACGGCGCGCCATGCCCTTGCCAACTCCTTCAACGTCGCTGCGGTGCGCATGGTTACCTTTCTCGGTCTGGAAACGGCCATCGATACGATGCAGAGCGTGGGGATGACCACGTTTGCAGACCGCAGCCGCTTTGGACCCAGCATTGTGCTCGGCGGTGGCGAGGTGAGGCTGCTTGAGATAACGAACGCCTACTCGGTCCTGGCGCGCGGTGGCACCTACATTCCGGTGTCTTCGATCCGCCGTGTGGTCGACGCGCGGGGCAACGTGCTGCAGCGCTATGAACTGCCTACCGTCGAAGAGGTGTTTGATCCGCGCATCGCCTACCAGATCACGAGTATCCTCTCCGATAGCAAGACCCGGTCGGCCGAGTTCGGGCCGTATACCCCGCTCGATCTCTCTCGACCCGCCGCGGCAAAGACCGGTACCACTGACGACAACCGCGACGGTTGGACGATCGGATTCACGCCTCAGCTTGTCACGGGCGTATGGGTGGGTAATTCCGATGGGTCGCCGACGCAGAACCTCACCGGCATGCGCGGCGCCACCCCTATTTGGAATGCGTTCATGGAGGCCGCGCTCGCAGATACACGGGCGCTGGAATTTGCCAGACCGCGCGGCATGGTGGAAGTGGAGGTGTGCACGCAAACGGGAATGCTGCCGACGCCCTATTGCGGTGACACCCATGAGGAGATCTTCCTCAGTGAGAATACGCCAAGGGTGGTAGATAGCACCTTTGTGCCCTTCCGTGTGTATAAAGGTACGAATTTGCGTGCCGGTCCCAATGCGCCGGCTATGCAGACTGAAGTCAGGGTGTTCATGGTCGTACCGAAAGCAGCGCAGGAGTGGGCGAAGTCTGAGGGCGTTGCAATTGCGCCGAAGGCAGGTCAAACAGGCGTGCCCGACGACCCTGTTATCATTCTCCATCCGCGCGATGGCGACACGGTGCGCAGCATCTTGGAGATTCGCGGCAACGCGTTCTTCCCCGGCTTTCAGTCCTACGAGGTCGCTTACGTTGGGCGAGATAATCCCGACATGTGGGTGCGCATCACACACTCCACCGAGCCGAAGGCAAATGCCGTGCTCGCGGCTTGGGACACGATCCAAAATCCCGATGGCATATACATGGTGCGACTCACAGCGCAGGACACCGCGGGCCAGCAAAGAATGCAGACGGTGACGTTTACGATTCGGAACAACGAAGCCACGGAATAAAGTGAGGTCGCTGCCGATAGTCAGCCATAGGCGGAAGTTTCCCCGACACCTTGCTATACTAAGAAAAGCTATCCGGACTTCGGATAGTTGCACCTTGTCTTGAAATGCCTTAGTAGGAGAAATGGGAGTCTCCGTTCCATTCGGCGCACGCGCGGTTCAAGTCCCGCAGGCGACAGCGCCCAGAATTCTGGAACCGGAGAGCGTTCGCGAGGGGCGGTGACGTCACCCGGCATAGTGAAGGGAGAGCGGCCTTTTCATGGCTACCAAAGTAATTCCCGGCCTTGAAGGTGTTGCTGCTGCAGAGACGCGGCTGAGCTACGTTGACGGTCTCGCCGGCCGGCTGACCATTGGCGGCCACTCACTTATGGAACTTGCACCCAACGCGACCTTTGAAGAGGCCGCGTTTCTCTTGTGGCACGACCGTCTCCCCAATGCACAGGAGCTTGCGGCGCTAAAGTCACGGTTCCAGGGCGGTCAGCACCTGCCGCCCACAACCCAGCACGTGCTCGAAGCTGCTGCCGCAAGGAAAGCTCCCGTGATCGACGCGCTGCGTATGGCTTGCGCTACCCTTTCCCTTGGCGATCTGGACCCCGACGACACCAGCCCGGCAGGGCAGCTTGGCCGGGCCGAGAAAATCTGCGCCGCATTTCCCGTGATTGTGGCGAATTACGTCCGAGTCAGAGAGGGCAAAGATGTCGTCGCGCCCCGGGATGATTACGGTCAAGCTGCCAATTACCTGTACATGTTGAACGGCGAAGCGCCCCATGCCGATTTCGTGCGCGCCATGGACACCTACCTCGTTACGGCCATGGACCACGGCATGAATGCTTCTACCTTTACGGGAAGAGTCATCGTTTCGACCGAATCAGACCTCTATTCGGCAATTACCGGCGCGATCGGCGCGTTGAAGGGTCCTGCCCATGGCGGCGCCCCCGGCCCGGCGCTCGACATGGTGTTTGAGATCGGCACGACGGACCGCGCCGAACAGAACATACGTAAACGCCTCGAACGCGGCGAGCGCTTGATGGGCTTCGGCCACCGTGTCTACAAGGTGCGCGATCCGCGCGCCGACGTGCTCTCCCAAGCTGCGGAGCGGCTGTACGATCAGGCCGGCGACCGCACCCTCTACGACCTTGCTCGCGCGGTAGAGGAGACGGCCCTGCGCCTGCTGGAAGAGTACAAGCCGGGGCGCAATTTGCAGACGAACTTGGAATACTACACGGCTCTGGTGCTGCACGGCGTCGGTCTCTCCGCCGAGCTCTTCACGCCCACGTTTGCCGTGGGTCGCGTGGGCGGCTGGTCCGCGCATTGCCTGGAGCAACTCTCGCACAACCGGCTCATCCGTCCCTCGTCGGTGTACACGGGTCCCACAGACCGCCGCTGGGTACCGCTGGAGCAGCGCTAGCACGCCGGTTTGTCCACCGGTCCGGTTTGGGTAGCCGTTGCGGACACTTGGGATTCAGATGTTTCTTGGAAGGCTATTCCCCCTTCTATTACTTGACACTTGCGATACTTCACTGCAACCTATAAGGCAGCGTTAGATTGGTATGCCGCGTACGCGAACAAGATATTCGCATTGTAGTATTGCAGCGGTTACACATGAGAACTAGTAGTGAGAGGAGCAATTTCTCATGATGGCTAAGCGTTATTCACGGCGAGTTTTCCTAGGCTCGGCGACGGTAGTTGGCAGTGCGGCGTTCCTGGCCGCCTGCGGGGGCACTCCGGCCGCAATGACTGAAGAAGCGGCGCCCGCGAAGGAAGCAGAAGCGCCAAAGGCGGAAGCAGTCCCGGAAGCTGAGCCGGTGCAGCTCATTTACTTGTCGCGGGACTCTGCGTCGACCACAGAGAAGGTGCGCACCTACTTTGATCGGTACGAAGCCGAAACAGAGAACGTCACCGTCGAGCTTCAAAATCTCCCCAGCGTCAACGAGGCGCTGACTAAGCTCAAGGTGGCAGCGGCGGCGGGCGTGCCCATCGACTTCCTGCGCTGTAGTTGGGGTTCTTACCTCGATTTGGCGGAAGCCGACGTGCTCCAGCCGCTCGATGATTTCTTCAAGCGCGATGGGCTGGTGACTACCGAGGTCTTCTTGCCTGCCACGTTGACGCAGTGGTTGGATAAGGGTGTGCTGTGGGGCATGCCGGCCTCCGGTAATTGCGATGCCCTGCTCATCAATAAGCAGTTGCTGGATGTGGCCGGCCTGGAGCGGCCGCCAATCGACCCGTCGGATGCTTCCTGGACGATGGACAGTTTCCTCGAGTACGCCCAGGCGATGACGCAGGGCACCGAGCAATTCGGGCACACAGGTGGGGTTTCCGCGTTCAACGTTTCCGGTATCGCTACTGGCACGTACTTCGGCCATTTCTGCTGGAACGAGGAAGAGAAGCGCGGCAACATGGACCATCCTGAGTTCATTGACGCGCTGCAGTACTGGTACGACCTGCGCGAGAAGCACCACGTGGTGCCCACCGCAGAGGAATCCGCGTCGCTCCGCGGCGAACTCCATATCTGGCTGACCGGCAAGATCGGTATGCACATTTCCAATGGCTACCGGCCGCCGGCTGAGTTTGAGGTCGTTGGCGCTGCGCTGCCCTACACGGGTGTAGCCCCGAATAAGTCCGGCCGTGCATGGTACCCCGCGATCCTCATGGGCAGCGGGCCCAAAGTCGATCATGCGTGGAACGCGATGAAGTGGATGATTAGCGGCGAAAACAGCGTCGAGTACACGCTGGCGATGGGCCACACGATTAGCCCAGTCGCGGCGGTGTCCACGCTGCCTGCCGAGCAACTGAAGATCGACTTCGGCTACGATTCGGTTGCCCACGCCAATCAATCGGCATACAGCGGCCCGGCCGGCTGGGGCTTGCTGCGCTACACGACGTGGGGTGAATGGCGCAACGAAATCAAGCCGGTCTACGCTGAGTTCAACGCGGGCAACATGACCGCGGAGGAATACGGCCGCGCTGCCACCGATCTGCTGGATGCGATCATTATTCCTGGATAGCTATGGCAGGACTGTTTGTTCCCAACGCAGGAGAGTGAGCAGTCGCTTTGAAGACGGCAAGTAGAGAGGCGGGAGGCCAAGCCTCCCGCCTCTTTGCGGTAGTCATCGCGCAACTGAGGTGATCATCGGAGTCGATACTCACAAGGACCAGCAAGTAGCTGTGCCCATTACTCTCAAAATAGCGCGACCAAGCCGTTCACCCTTCGACGATGCTCAGGGCGAACGGCGGAGTAAACGGGTCAAATCCCTCCACACTCCACTCTCCGTTTATGCTTCGACAAGCTCAGCACGAACGGAAAGAGGTGAGTTCACTTTCATTACCTTGTGTGGCGTGAGCAAGGCCATGGTGATTCCCGGGAAACGCGAGGCCTTTCCGGCGAGCCCGTCGTACTCGCGGGGCAGGACGGCATTGGGAAGGTCAGAACATGACTGAGGTCGATATACGCTCGGATATGGCGTTGTCCCCTAGAGCCACTCCAGTTGATCGAGTCAACTCGTGGGAGGCCTGCATGCGTGCGATGGATCGCCAATGGACAGATATCTCCGCGCGCCGAGCGAGGGCACTCTTGACCGACTGGAATGAAGCCATGTCGGAGATGCGATGCCAGCACGACCGTCTGGTTTCCGCTGGACTGTGGGTGACTGGGCCGTCGGACTTCCTCGATATCATTGGTCTCGCTCGCGACGAAAACACTCATTCCCGCATGCTCAAGTGGCTCTTGACGCCGACGGCACGCCATGGCCTCGGTTGTGGACTTGTCAAGGGCCTAGTGGAACACTTAACGGGGGAGCCTGTGCCGGCGCCCATGGCAGTCAGTAGGGTGGACTTCTCCCACTGGCGGAATGAGAGAGAGGCCGACCTCGTCGTGTGGGGCCAGAACTTCACGCTCATTGTCGAAAACAAGGTCGATGCGTCAGAGCAACCGGACCAGTGCGACGACCTGTACGAGAATTACAAGTCCGAGATCGCGCCGCTGTTCCTCTTCCTGACCCCGGACGGCCGCTGGCCGCTCACGGCGACCACACCGGAAGCGCGGGGCACTTTCAAAGCCATCTCGTGGCCCGAGGTCCGAACGATGTTGGAGGCGGCGCTGGACAAATCGCGGCCTGCGACAGGCGTTGCGGACGCCGTTGACGTCGTCAGCAATTACCTACGTACGCTCAAGGAGCAGTTTGGATGAATAGGATTGAGAACGAGCAGATCAAGTTCTATTTTCAGCACGAAGAGCGGATCAGGGAGTGGGCCAGTCTGGAGACTGAAGTCATCAAGTTCGTGGATCGATTCTATCGCAGTCTCAAGGGCGATCTCGACACGGCTGTCAGGAGCAGGAAGATTGTCGATGACGGAGTCGAGTCGTTTCTCGATGAAACACAGTGGCCAGGATTGGGTCTGCGCCGCCGGGATTGGCCCAAGAGTGATGAGGACCCGGATGTGAGATTGGAATGGAGTACAAAAGCGGCATTCTTCCCTCCCCACGGATCTCTGATCTGCGGGGTCAGGACTACTGTGAAGGAGTTCAAGCAGCTATTCACGAAGGAGGCGCGTCCCGCTTATCCACATCAAAATAGTTGGTGGCCGGCCTATAAGAACGTGGAACCTCCGGTTGACAATTTCTGGGAGGGTGACAACCTGAAGGAATACCGCAACCACCTAGTGGCAACTATTGTCAATGCATGGAAAGATCTTGCCCCTCTCGTGGATGAAGCCGTAGGTCATCGATCCAGTTGATTCAAACCCGCTGCGCTACACGCAAGTCCGGCTGCAGGTCAGCGGAGGACTCGCCTGTCTGTCCGCCAAACCCACCTACTAGGCAGGAGGATACCATTGTCGCACAGCGAGCGGAGATACAACAGTTATCTGACGGACCAGCAGTGGGAAGTAGTGCTCCTGCTGTTGGTCCCGCAGTGAGGAGGGCCCGGTCGCCCGCTGGCACTGGACATGCGAGCGGTGCCCAACCTGAAACGGTTGGCTCCCTTTGCCTGACTTTTAGATAGGCACTTAGGTATCGATATGATTGAGCCATGCGACGAACGAGTCAGAACACCAGCGCGGCGGATCGGCCTCGGCAAGCGCGAGCCAGTTGTCCACCATAACGCGCGCTCGTGTACAGCGGATGGTAGCCTTGCCAATAATTCCGTAGCGGAGGAGATCCTTTTCAAAGAGGTTCCGCTCGATCGCCTCACGCGGCTCCAGTCCGATGCTGGGCCACACGCCCGGCTTCTGCCAGTCCTCAATCTGCTCCGCCAGCCGTTCGCGCAGGTCGGGCGCAGCCCTGCGCAGGGCGCGGTCTACCAGCATAGTCTCCACCAAGTGCACCATCGTGTTGTAGTGAAAGTTCACCCCCAGAAAGCAATACGCGACGTTCCAGTCATAGAACTTCTGCCAGGGGCTTACCCGCGCAAAGGCGCGCGGCCCCCAGGGTCCCAGGCGTAAGCCTGTGGCTCCGTGATTTGCCGTTAGCACCCGTGCACGCGGTCCGATGGCCGACACCGAATGCGTGCCGTGGTCGCTGCGCACGGCAGCCGGCCGGTGGCGCAGCACCTCGGTGATGCGGCCGACGCAGGAAGGCGACGTCTTGATGTTCCAGCGGTCGAACGTCAGATACCGCTCATCCGGCGGCATGCGGCAGAGCGTCGGCACGACCACGGTGCCTGTGGGGCCCACCGACTCCAGAAATCCATCGATCACTGTGTCCGCGCCGCCGACCACCCAGCCCATGCTGCTCAGGGAACTATGGAACATCACGGTGTCACCACGTTGCACGCCGATCTTTCTCAGGGCAGCGGAAATCTCAGCACGGTGAACATGGATCGCAGGATCGTCATCACTAGGTCCCACGCGCGTCTTCCTCTCTTTAGCTTCCAGTCCCATACGCGCCTATTCTACATGGAGCATGGCAATGCTAGTATAGTGATAGTCACGTGTGGGAGCCGTCAACGCGAGAGAATCTGGCACTCAGCTTAGAGGGTGTGTGAAAAGAGTATCCCTTCATCCTTCGACAGGCTCAGGACGAACGGATACTGGCCCTTCCAACGGATTTTTGTTTCTTCCGTTCGTGGTGAGCATGTCGAACCATGAACGGCGATTGGCTGAGAACTTCTCACACACCCTCTTAGGGATATGGCGGCGGTGCACTCCTTGGCGTGGTTGCCGACGGGCTTGCAAACAAAATGCGGCGCTTTGCCGGAAGGGATCGGTAACAAAATGTACGGCGTTATCTGGACGTATCCCTGGGACGTGCGCGATGAGGGCGTGGACACGGCCTTGGCGCGGATCGCCAACGAGGGCGGCATGCAGGCGGTTTCCCTGAGCCACAGCTACCACAACGTCAAGCATCTGCGGCCCCACAACCCGACGCGCAAGCTCTTTGTCGCCAACTCGTCAGCAATTTACTTTCAACCCGATCTTGCGCGCTACGGCGCCATTAAACCAATTGTTGCCCCGCTCGTTCAGGAAGACGACGTGCTCCGCCGCATACGTGACGCGGTAGAGAGACATGGCCTCGCCTATCACGCCTGGACGGTTACCCTGCACAATAGCGCGCTCGGCACGATCTATCCCGATATCAACACGCTCAATGCGCTGGGCGACCGCGTTCCTCACTATCTCTGTCCCGGCAATCCCGACGTGCGCACGTACATTACCGCGCTCGCGAGCGATATCGCCGATAACCTCGCGCCCGCGCAGGTCGAACTCGAATTCCTGCACTTCGGCCGCTTCGAGCACGACGTCCACCACGGCATACCGAGCGTGGAGTTGGACGGCTTCACCGAGTACCTGCTGGGTCTCTGCTTCTGCGAGCACTGCTTGCTTAACGCGCAATACGCAGGTGTGGATGGCGGCGCCGTGCGGCAGTGGGCGCGAGATCACCTCATCGATTACTTGGAGGGCGATAATCTGCCCGCGCTCGGCGGTGTGGGCGACAACATTGCCGGTCACGCGCTGACGTTCCCCTCACTCGACGGCTACCTGCGCATGCGCATCGATACGGTTATGTCGCTGTGGGCGGACTGCAAAGAAGCGCTGGGCGGCAAGTCGGACTTTGTGCCCATCGTCAACATGGGCGTCGGCTTGCCGGATGAAGCCGCCATCATTCAGGCGCTGGATGGGGTTGACATTAGCCGCGCCCTCGACGCCGGCATTCCGAACGAACTGCTCGACTGCGCAGGATATTCGCTTGACGGCCTCGTCCTCGCCCGCGCCGTCCACGATCTCCAGCGCATTGTGAACGATCGGGTACCTATCCGTGAGGGACTGCGTCTCATTCCGCCTCAGGTAATCACATCGGCGGACGTGGCCGGACAGATTGAGAAAGTGCGCGCGCTCGGCCTAGACCGCGTAAGCGTGTATAACTACGGCCTGATGCGGCTGGCAAACTTGCGCGCGGCAAAGCAAGCGCTGGCGTAGGAGGTTTCCGCGCCTAGTTGCTCGCAAGAGAGTGCGCAGATTGATACCCGGGGACCAATGCAACCGTCCAGCTAGTACTGTTTTTAGATGGATTTGGCGGATGATTGGGTTTAGGACTTGTCCCCTCTCCCGGGGGAGAGGGTTAGGGTGAGGGCGAACGAACAACACGCACACTGGGGAAGGACACATGGTAGCAATCACGCAATGGAAATTCGGCAAACGCTGGGTCTACTCCACCACTTACGACGAAGTGGTGACCTCGACCGTGCAGAACGGCCTGCCCATCCACGAGCAGTTTGGCGCGCCGGGGCACATCACTGTGGTTGTGGGACAGATGGGAGAGCCGCGCGACGTGCAGGGCAGCGGCTATGATGCTACCTATATGCACATCTCCGTTGAAGAGTGCAAGCTGGCGCAGCGGTACGGCTGGACGGTTTCCAACCATTCCATGACGCACAACAAGCTGCCCGGCAGCATGGCCGTGCCGGCGAACGCCCGCATCGAGGTGGTGGACGCCGCGCGCCTCTTGGAAGAGCGGCTCGGCACCCTCGTGACGACCTTTATTGCGCCGGGGAGCGATCACTGCCTGCCGTACGCGTGGCCGCTAGCGGAGGAAGCTGGGTGCCTGAGCATGTTTGGCGTGCGCGATCAGCTCAACTACCCCGATACGGACCTCATGGAACTCTGCCGGCCGGTGGTCTACCACAAGCTGGACGAGTACAACCGGGGCTACGATTCCTACCGGCTCGTGTACCGCGCCCGTGAAACGGGCGGCTGGCTGGTGGACTACACCCACGCGGTGCAGGACGAACTCGTGATACCCAATCGCGAGTTGACGCCCACCGAACTCGGCAACCGCCTGGAAGCTATAACGCGTGTTGGCGGCGATGAAGTGTGGCTCGCGGTGCCCGAGGAAGTCGTGGACTACCTCATCATGGCGCGGGAGACGACGGTCGTGGACGAGCAACGCACAGCGTCCGCCATCACGTACCGCCTGGAGGCGCCCGCCGTCCCGGAGCGGGTCCAATGGCATGCGGTTACGTTTACGTGTTCGCTACCCCGTGCGTGGTCGGATGTTGGTGTACAGGTAGAGCTTGCGGGCGAATGTGAACCGGTCGCTCTGGAGCGGCTCGACGACCGCACCATTCGCTACAGCCATCGCGTGTACGACGGCCAAATGGTGACGATCGCACCAAAGACCTGACACGAGGAAGTACTTGGCAGCCGGGTTTGAAACCCACGCAGGAAGAGAAATCGCTGTAGCGAAGTCACAGCAGGAGTCCCAGCCATGTCTTCACAGGAACTGCCAGCCGGAGCCACAGCGGAGATTGCACGCCAGGCAAGTGACGCAGAGGAGGAAGCCATCGCCTTTCTGCGGCAGCTCGTAGCGTGCGAGACCGCAGTGCGGAGCCCCGTGACGCCGGAGTTCGTCGCCGAGACGCGCAAGTGCCGCAGTTTGGTGGCGGGCATGCTGGAGTCGCTTGGCTGTGAAGTGCATGAGTGGGATACGCAGGACGGCTATCCCACCCTGGCCGCGCGGCTGCCCGGCGCCGGCGGCGGCAGGTCGCTGACCTGCAACGGACACATCGATGTGGTGCCGGTAGGGGATACGTCGGCGTGGTCGCGCGACCCCTGGGCCGGTGAGATTGTCGAGGGTAAGCTCTATGGGCGCGGCACGGCTGACATGAAGGCCGGTCTCGTAAGCATGATCTTTGCTGCGAAAGCTCTGCGTGCCGCCGGGTACCGTACGGCGGGCGACGTCTGGTTCCACGTGGTGAGCGATGAGGAACTCGTAGGCCGCGGCACGCGAGACTGCATCGAAAAGTTTCCGGCTACGGCTGCCGTGCTCGATGCCGAGCCGACCGACCTGACGATTATTCCCACCGAGGGCGGGTTGGAACACCTGCGCATCGAGATCGAGGGGCGCGAAGCTCATGCCGGCAGCCGCTGGCGGAATCTGGCTCCAGGCGAAAACGGCCCCGGCGTCAACGCGGTGGAGAAAGGGGTGAAGCTCGTCACGGCGATCCAGGACCTAGAGCGCCAGTGGGTAAACCGCAAGTCGCATCCGCTCTTCCCGCCCGGGTATAACTCGGTGCTGCCCGCCATTTTCATCGCCGGTCCCGGCGGCGGACAGGACGGCCAGCTCAACGTGGTCAATAATCCCGGCACCATGGCGAACTACTGCGCGATCGAATACAACATCTGGTACTACCCTGACGAACCGTGCGCGCAGGTGAAGGCGGACTTCGAGGCGTTCGTGCACGCAGTCTGCCAGACCGATGAGTGGCTGCGCGAGCACCCGCCAAAGTTAACCTGGGGTCTGCGCCACGTGACCTTCCCCGCATTTGAGACCCCGCCCGACCACCCTTTCATTGAACTGCTGGCACAAAACGTCGCCCAAGTGGGCATGAGTCCTGATATCAAAGGCTTTTCCGCCGCGAGCGACCTGGCCTGGTACGCCCAAGCGGACATGCCCGGCTGTCTCTTCGGCCCCGGCGGCATTGCCCAAGCGCATAGCCCGGACGAGTACGTTTCGCTGGCCGACTTTGGGCGAGCAATTCAGATCTGTGCACTACAGCTTGCCGGCTGGTGCGGCGTGGATTGTGCATAGGTAATGCTGTTAAGTCAGAGAGTGCTTCGCCGGTTGAGTCAAATCTTTGGAGAGTAGTGGGCGCGCAGATCCGTCGAGAGTAGTGGGCGCTCAGATCCGCTGAGAGTAGTGGGCGCTCAGTTCCGTGAAGAGTAGTGGGCGCTCAGATCCGTCGAGAGTAGTGGGCGCTCAGTTCCGTGAAGAGCAATGGGCGGTCAGTACCGTGGAGAGTAGTGGGCGCTCAGTTCCGTGAAGAGCAATGGGCGCTCAGTTCCGTCGAGAGCAATGGGCGGTCAATTCCGTGGAGGGCAGTGGGCGGTCAATTCCGTCATTCCCGCGAAAGCGGGAATCCATCTTCTCTGCATTCCAGGACTTCGGCCCCGTACAATGTACGGGTCAAGCATAGCGTCGGAGTGACGGCTCTAATGCAACGTCTATCACTGGCAAAGGGCGTGGCATGGGCGACACGGGCTGCTTTTGGATCGCATCGTCACTGCCATGCTGGTCTTCACGGCTAACCCTCCAAAGTGACCAATCTGTATGTGGTTTACCAGAGACGCATAAAAGAGACACGAGCCCCAGCAAGCCGAAGACTATGCGTCCAGTCCCACTCTCTCTTGCATGCTGCGTTGTTGGCAAAGGACCTTGGTTCACTTGGCGCAGCACAAGGGAGAACGCGACTTCAGCAGGGAGTACCCTCTATGGCGCAAGACGAAAATTCTGCAAGCGACTTTCACAGATTTGAGCGCGAGACCGTGCAGCGTGCGACGGCTGGCTTTCCGCTTGCAGACGGATCAAGGGTCGAGATTCCCCTAACTCGCGTCTTTGGGCAGTGCCCCGAGCCAAGAGTAGTCATCGTTGCGGGCGTCCATGGCGACGAATTGGTCGGCCCGCACGCGCTCGTCGAGCTGGCACAGGAGCTCGTGCCCACCGAACTGCGCGGTACCGTCGTGCTGGTACCCAGCGCCAATCCGCTGGCTTTCGCCGCCGGTCAGCGCACGGCCCCGCACGATAGTCTCGACCTGAACCGCATCTTTCCCGGCAAGATGGGCGGCTCCGTAACTGAGTGGATCGCTGGAGTTCTCGTCCGCATGGTCATCGGCACTGCCGACCTGGTGATCGATCTCCACAGTGCGGGGCGGGAAGGTAATCTCGTACCCCTCAGCGGATTCCGGGAGGCGAGCGATGCGTGTGCCCGCCGCTCGGCGCTGGCGGCTGCGGCCTTTGGGCTGGAATACTCCTGGATGATGCGCTGGGCGCCGGGCACGCTCTCTACGTGGGCCAATCAGCAAGGCATTCCCGCGGTGGGCTGCGAGGTGGGCGGCCGTGCCATGGCGGAGCGTGAGGAGATCGACCTGTACAAAGCAGGAATAATCCGCTGCCTACGCCACCTCGGCACGCTCGACCCGCCGCTGGATGTCGCATTGCCGCCAAAGGTGTGGACACAAGAATACCTCACTGCGCCGTGCGGCGGCTTGTTGGAAACTGTTGTAACCCTGGGCCAAGAGGCGCAAGGCGGCGAAACCCTCGCGCGCGTGCGCGATCTCTGGGGAACCGTCCGCGGCGAAATCACCGCACCGCACGACGGCACAATCCTGTACACGCGGGTCCAGAATTCAGTCCGATCAGGCGAGAACGTCTTCTGGTTGGGACGGCAGGAAGACAATCCGTGTTTCTCTTCCGTTTGAGCCGGTCAACTCGCTCCCGTCTATAGGACTCTTGACTGCGCGGACCTGAAATGGGCGAGCAAATCGAACGTAATTGCTTTGGGCAGCAATTCAAGGAGACCAACCGGCCTTTCAAGGCAAGATTGGCTAGTTGGCAGTCAGTGCATTGACTCAGAAGTCGCTGACTCCTGGACTTGCGCCGCCAGCGACTTGCACAATGGCATCCAGCTTTTCGCCAATCTCTGGGTCTATCTCTTCCTCGGGCACGAATTCGGCCAATTCGTAGAAGCTTTTCTTGCGCACAAGATTGGGCAAGTCTAGCTTTCGGAAATATGCATCAAAGAGGGGTACTAAGAAGTCGTCACTGACTTTTGTGTTCGTGTCCCAAGGTGAGCCTCTGCCCAAGGTTTCTAGCGCCCCAGTTACTTCATCAATGGCCGCGTGCATCGCTTCTAGCCGCTGCGTAACTTCAGCTCGTGCTAGGAGCGGAACACCTTCTTGGGCTCTCTCCGCCGAAGAGCGCGCGTACGCCTCCAGCGTGCTCTTTGAGCAAAGGTAATTCTCAATCTCGCGGCGTCTCCAGGTCAGGCAAGTGACCTGTCCGGTCTCGAGCGTACCGGTGTCGGGGCGATTGAAAAGCGCTATACCCTTTAGATTTGGCAGCGCTTCTCTAAGTCCGTGGTAGTGGCTTTGCACCGCCCCCGCACTATTCCCGACATAGTGCACGTACGGGCGCTCAAGCGCACGAGAGACTTCTTCGTAACCGAGGCGACGAGCGAAGGCCTGCAATACGGAGAGATCAGTGGATCCTTCTAGGTAGAGAACCCAGCCAGTCTGCTCCGCCTGATTGTAGTGCTCGTAGCCTATGTCCTTAAGAGACTTTAGGAGCTGGCTGCCCTGGCCATCAATGCGATGGGGCTTGCCCACGAAGGCGACCACCATATCCTTGCCAGCAGCTTCATTGAGAAGCACTTCCGAGTGGCTTGCCGCGATGATCTGGCTGCCGCTCTTGTCAGCGGCCTCCGAGATCAGGCGATAAATCTGGCGCTGGCGCAGGATTTCGAGGTGCGCGTCCGGCTCGTCCAACATTAGCACTGCGCCGGGATTGGCATACATGTATGCCAAGATGAGCATAGTCTGTTGTAGCCCCCGTCCGCTGGATGACAAATCTAGCGTAACATCGCGCTCACGATAGCTCATCGCAATCTCGCCTCGCTCAGTTATATAACGTGGTGGCTCCAAATCCACGCCAAACAAGCTGCGGATTCGCACTACTAACTCTTGCCATTTCTTGGGATTTTCCTCGTGTATGCGGTAACAGAGATTCCGCAAGACCTCTGCGGTGCGACCTTCTCCTACACGCACGTTCACCGCACCGTGATCCAGGCGAGTCTCAGTAGCCGCTAGGCCGGACATTGGCGGCAAGAAAGCAATCTGCTCCTTTCCTGCTTCTTCGGGGACTTCCATTCTATTGGGTGTCCCGCTTGAAGATATCCGCAAAGGGCGACAATAGAATGATTCTTCGTTGGCGTAGTCAAACTCCAACCCGCAGGCCCACTGGAGGCCATCAGAGACACCCTCGACGATGACATCAATTCGAACATTCTGGGTTTGCTGCTTACCGTCCCTTTTCAGCAGGTCTCGTACGTGGAGGCCGTGCCACAGCAATCTTGCACTCGGAACTGGAATTGAGACGAGGTCCCGACGATTTACGGTGACACCGGGACGTTTTTCCGGGGCGCCTTTGCCTTGACGTTTCTCATTCCACCGCTTAATACCAGCGTCCCAAAGCGCCAGGGCTTGCATGGCGGAGGTTTTGCCCGAGTTATTCGGGCCAATGAAGGCTACGGGGCTGCCGAGTTCGACCTCCACCTCCTCGAAGCGCTTGAAATTGCGGATGGTGAGTTTAGTCAGCATTGGAAGCCCCTAAGACCATTCGCTCAACGTGACAAACCGCATTTTGGCGGAGATTGACTTTGGCAGCAGTGTACCACGCGGCGTAATGCGGCTTATGGCATATCGGCCGTCGAACCCCAAATCACTCTCAAGTCTCATAGAGAGGCGTCCTTGTAGCCTCGACTGCTTCCAAGAAGTACGGGTTCTTGATGGCCGACTCGACTACCAGATCCACCGGCCTGTCGAAGAGCTGCTGTAGGGCTTCTAACAAGCCAAAGTACGTGTTGGCGTAGGCGCCTGGGGGCAGCGGTTCGAACTCCACGACAAAGTCGAGGTCGCTTGCCTCAGTCAAGCCCCTGCCGGTCGCGGCTGAGCCGAATAGAGCAAGCCGCCGGACACAGTAGCGGCGGCAGAGCCGCTCCAATTCGGCAGCCCGTTCGCTAATGACCGGGTGCAGCACGACGCCCTCTTTCTGTTACAGTCAGCAGTTTCACTTCAATTTCTCTTTCCAGCCGTCGTCTCGTTCTGGGGCGCGTCGGGTGTCACGTGATCTCTTTGAAATATCCCGCGATGTGCGTGTCGTAGTCGGCAGTATGCTGGTAAGCCTTGGCTGCCAGCCGCGTGCGCAGGGCGGTGTCCGCCCGACCGTTGGCGAGTGCGCTGAGCACGGGCGCGTAGTCAGTCGGATCGACCACCACGAGCACGGAATCGGCGTTCTTGGCGGCGGCGCGGATCAGCGTGGGGCCGCCGATGTCGATATTCTCAACGATCTCCTCGTGCTCGGCCCCGCTTCTTAGGGTTTCCACGAAGGGGTATAGATTTACGACCACCACGTCTACGTGAGCAATGGCGTGGTCGCGCAGGGTTTGCACGTGTGCCGGCACGTCTCGCCGCGCCAGAATGCCGGCGTGCACCACCGGATGCAGCGTCTTCACCCGCCCGTCGAGGATCTCAGGAAAGCCGGTCACGTCGCTAATGCCGGTGACGGGAACGCCGGCTGCTGCCAGCGCGGCCTGCGTGCCGCCGGTGGAGACGATTTCGCAGCCGAGCTTAGCTAGCCCTTCCGCAAACTCGACGATGCCGGTCTTATCGAATACGCTCAGAATCGCCCGCATGCGCTGTAATGCCCTTTTTCGCCTTTGAGAAGATGGATTCCGCGCCCCCGCAGGGGGCGAGCTTGCGCGGGAATGACGGCCGTAAGTTGTGCAGCAAACCCCACCGCTTTACCCCTCGCACCAGAGATTATACACGTGTTTGGGCAGCACATCTGTCACTCGTTTTCCATGAACTCACTATGAATAAGAGCGCGAATTGGAGTTTTTTGGGTTTTCGTATGCTGCCGGGGATAGGCCCGCTCACTGGGCACAGACTCGACGGTATACAGCACATGCGGCTAAGATAGGCAAGGAAAGCCACACATCCCGGTTCGCTGCCGCGGGCGTTCGAGGCAGAGCAAGCCTGACTGCAATGGCCCTATGGCAACGCCCTCGGCAACAGCCTCCTCTTCCCATGAATTCGACTGACAGCGACTTGCGTCCACGCTTCCCATTGTTATGCGCATTGCAGAATTCTAGGCGAATGCTACGATCCAACTAAGGATTTCATCATGGCAGAAAAGCGCCTGAAATTTGTCGTACCCGGCGATGACCCGCCTCAGATTCAAGGATCGCCGCATCTCGACCGTCTCAAGCCGTACGGGGACCTTGACCTGTATCTCGACCGGCCGCAGAGCATGGCGGAGCAACTGAAGCGGGTGGAGGGCGCCCACGTCATCTTGAATACGCGCGGCGCGGTTAAGTGGTTTGCACCTGCGCTCCAGAGACTGCCGGACCTGCGTCTCATCGCCACCTGCTCTATTGGTGTCGACTCGATTGACGTCGAGGCGGCGCGGGCGTGCGGCGTTGCCGTCAGCAACCAGCCCGGTCGGACGGCGCCGGTAGTGGCCGAGCACATTATCGGCCTCATGTTCGCCACCGCCAAACGCGCCGCGTTCCATACCGGCGAGCTCAAGGCCGGACGCTGGACGCTCAAGCAGAACGTGACGCTCAGCGGCAAGACGCTCGGCGTCGTCGGCACGGGCAACGTGGGACGCGAGGTCGTGCGGGTCGCCAAGCTGCTGGGCATGCGCTGTCTGGCATGGACGTTCAATCCCTCCCCGCAGCGGGCGCAAGCGCTTGGGGTTGAGTTCGTAGAATTCGATGAATTGCTGCGGGAATCCGACGTCGTGAGCCTGCACGTACGCCTGAGCGACGAGAGCCAGAACCTCATGGGCGCACGGGAATTTGGGCAGATGAAGCCGGGAGCGCTCTTCATCAACGCCGGTCGCGGCGGCTTGGTGGATACGCCTGCCCTAATTGACGCGTTGCAGTCCGAACACCTGGCCGGCGCCGGTCTCGATGTGTTCGACCAGGAGCCGCTGCCGCCGGATCACCCCATCCTTGCATGCGACCAGGTCGTCCTTACGCCCCACGTTGCCGATCAGACCCCGGAGGGCATCGAACTGCTCAATGAAGGCGCGGTTTCGAATACTATTGCATTCCTAGAGGGCCGTCCGCAGAACATCGTCACGTAAAGAGCTTGAGTCTTTCTTAGGTCCGTCACTCCGGCGGAAGCCGGAGTCCAGGGAATGCAAAGAAGATGGATTCCCGCGCAATCGGCAATGACGGTGACGAGAGTACTCTCGTTCTTGGCAAAGCGATCAAGAGAGCAAAAAGCGTCAACGAATTAGGCTCTGTTGACATTTGATGTCATTCCGAGCGAAAGCGAGGAATCTCCAGCGTTTATGCGGGAATTACTGTTGCTTTGCTCTTCGGAGTGACAGGAAAAGCATTTGACAAAGACAGTATTTGCGCGTAAGGTCACTCGCTACCCCTCGCAGAAGGACAATCTGGCGCAGCGTGAAGATGGATTCCCGCTTTCGCGGGAATGACGGCGAAATGTCAACACAACCTAGTCAACACGGACCAATCTTATGGATAAACGAATCGAAACGAACCGCATTAACTGGAACGAAAAAACCTCCGTACACGCCGCTTCCGCTTTTTACGACGTGGCTGGCTTCAAAGCCGGCCGGATAACCTTGAAAGCGATCGAGCGGGAGGAGGTCGGCCCCGTAGCCGGGAAGAGGCTGCTCCATCTGCAGTGCCATTTCGGATTGGATACCATGTCGTGGGCGCGGCTTGGTGCGCAGGCGACCGGTGTAGATTTTTCAGATGCGGCAATTGACTTGGCGCGGGCATTAGACGCGGAAGTCGGTACGGACGCCCGCTTCATTCGTTCCGCTGTGTACGACCTGACAAACGTCCTCGATGAAGAATTCGACATTGTGTTCACGTCGTATGGCGTCTTGTGCTGGTTGCCGGAACTCGACGGTTGGGCCGAGGTGGTGTTCCGTTACCTCAAATCGGGCGGCACGTTCTACATTGTGGAATTCCACCCGGTCCTGCAAACGCTCGAACCTTCCGCAAGTGGTGAGGCCCGCCCATTCTATAGCTACTTTTGCGATGAGTTGTTCTTTACGGGCGATGAGCCATCCTATGCCGGTAGCGATAACATTGCAAGTCCCAACTATGAGTGGCAGCACAGCCTCGGCGAAATCGTCACGGCCTTAGCCGACGCCGGACTTAGAATCGAGTTCCTCCACGAGTTTCCCTTCTGCCACTTTCAGGCCCTGCCCACCATGATTCAGGAGAAAGATGGCTGGTGGCGCTTCCCTGAGAATAACGACTCTTTCCCGCAGATGTTTTCTATACGGGCGATCAAGCCGCACGCATAGGAAGCGTGCAGCGAACTGTGCAGGCGGGGTATGCGTCAGCGCAGGGAATCTTCAACTGCCGGGAAGGGCAAGCAAGAAGGGCTGTGCGATGCCGATAGCTACCGATTGCGGCGGCGGCGTAGAAATGCCGGCACGTCCAGGTCCTGGACCTCAATTTCCTCGTCGTCCGGTGCGGTGGCGGGCGCGTCTTCGGGACTGGGGCGGCTCCTGGTGACACGCTGTGGCTGTTCGTCAGGGAGGCCGGTTGCAATCAATGTGACCTGCACCTCTTCCTGATTCGCGGAATCGATAGTAGCGCCAAAGATGATGTTTGCTTCACGGTCCACCGTGGCGCTTACCGTCTCAGCGGCAGCGCTGATCTCTTGAATGGTCATGTCGGGACCGCCGCGGAAGTTGAGCAGCACTCCGCGCGCGCCGGTGACGGCCTTATTGGCCAAGGGGTCTTTCATCGCCTCTTCGACCGCGAGCAGCATGCGGTTCTCTCCGGAACCGATGCCCACTCCCATCATGGCCGTGCCCGCGTTCTCCATTACCGAACGCACGTCGGCGAAGTCGACATTGATGATGCCCGTGGTGGTGACGAGTTCGGTAATGGACCGCACGCCGTTCACCAGCATTTCATCCGCCAGGGCAAAAGCTTCCGTAATAGGCGCGGAAGCAGGCACCGCAGCGAGGAGACGGTCATTGTGAATCACGATAAGCGTATCGACGTGCGGCTGCAGCGCCTCCAAGCCGGCAGCCGCATTGCGCTGCCGCGGCCTGCCCTCGAACATGAAGGGAAGCGTGACGACGCCCACGGTGAGCGCGCCATGCCGCTTGGCAAGCTCAGCGACAATCGGCGCGGCGCCGGTGCCGGTGCCGCCGCCCATACCCGAAGTGATAAAGACCATATCTGCACCGCTGACAAGCTGCTCGATATCCTGCACGCTCTCTTCTGCCGCTCGCCGTCCCAGATCTGGATCTCCACCGGTGCCGCGGAGACGCGTGATACGGTCTCCAATTGCCAATTTCTCATCTGCGCGTGAGATCTGCAGCGCCTGCGCGTCCGTATTGATCACCGCATACGAAGCGCCGACTACCCGAGATTCGATCATACGATTGACTACGTTGCTGCCGCACCCGCCAACGCCAACTATGCGAATTTCGATGAGCCCTCGTGCCTCGCGGGAATCGGGGCCTGGGGACACCATGTCCGGCACCACAGGTCGGGGCCGCGTGGAGTCTTTCGCGTTCTCTAACCGTTCGGGATCAAAGCCGGGCCGCTTCGACACGGTCTAACACCTCTCTGGCTAGCAATTGATACGCGTTTACAGCTTTTCTCGCACCAGTATACGCGTTTACGGGAACACCTGCCGACGCGGCTTCCAAAATCTTGCTGTTTGTTCCGATTTCTGTAGTAAACACGCGGTCTCCCCAACGTTCGTGAAGGTATTGCCAAACAGCTTTTTCTTCTCGGAGGCGGCGGTCGTACTTGCTGAGCAGCACACCCAATATCTCGATCTTCGGGTTGAGCGCCGCTGCCTCGGAAATCGTCTCTTGCAGCATGTACAGCCCTTGGAGGGAAAAGAACCTCGCTTCGGTTGGAATTATCACGCAGTCCGCCGCTACCAGCGCATTGACAGTAAGCAATCCGAGCGAAGGGGGCGTATCGATAAAGACAAAGTCGTAACCCTCGCGTACTCGTTCCAAGTGCTCGCGCAAGCGCAATTCGCGTCCAATCACTGCGGCCAGTTGAAACTCCACACTGGCAAGCTCCAAAGACGCAGGCACAACGTCAATCATAGTCCCGGAGTCATCTTCGATGCGGTATATGGGTAATTCTGCCTTGCGGTCACTGAGAGCGCCCGCTACTGAAGATTCCAACTCTCGCTCCATGCCAAAGTGCGCGGTAAGGTTGGCTTGTGGATCCATGTCTATCGCCAATATGTGCTTTCCCATCCGGGAGAGCGTAGCACCCAGATTGGCAGTCGTCGTCGTCTTGCCTACCCCGCCCTTTTGGTTGGCACAGGCGATTATTAGAGCCATAGCTCTTAGCCATGCCTTTTGCTCTGATTATTCTTTGGAACAAGCCTTTGCTACTTCATCGTAGTGTAGCACACCGTTTTACCACCCACAACTAACAGATTGACTAGCAGCCTACTCTTTGTATAAGAACACTGGCGATAGCCGCCTGCGACGGTCACGCATACTGCTATACTACAGAGCGACTGCATTGCCAGTGGCACAGTGGGACTATACTTGTGTGGCAGTACTTGGTGAAAATTGGCAAAACTGTGGTTCTTGGTGATGCGCCTTGCATTGTGCCGTTCTGCGAGCAAAGCGTAAGCGGGGCTGCCGGTTGCGGGGGCAGGCGCCGCGTGCGTCGGCTGCTTGTTCTCCCAGGCGAGATAGCGGCCGCACGGCAGAAGCGGCTTGCCGCGAGCTGACGTAGGGGCGCATCTGCAATTTACTCTCCACCATGAGCGATCTCAGCGTACACGACCTCCGACTCTATGTTGTGCTCGATCCGGCAATTGCCAAGGAGCGCTCGTTAGTGGATATTGCCCGCCAGGCAATCGCCGGCGGGGCCACGATGCTCCAATTGCGGGACAAGAATTCTGCTGATCGCGACGTATTGGCCGCGGCGATTGCGCTTGGGCAGCTCTGCAAGACTGCAGGCATTCCATTCATCGTTAATGACCGGGTGGACATCGCCCGGGCAAGCGGCGCCGCCGGCGTGCACCTAGGACAAGACGACCTGCCCCCTGCCGTCGCCCGTGAGTTGCTGGGAGCGGGCGCCATCGTTGGCATGTCAGCAGGCAGTTTGGCAGAAATGAGGGCAGCGCTGCCACACAATCCCGACTATCTGGGCGTTGGCCCAATGTTTGCGACGCGCACGAAAGGCGACGCCGGCGCGCCGGTCGGCCCCGCCATGATCCGCAGGCTGCGTGGGGCCGCGCCTACTCCTCCTCTTGTGGGTATCGGCGGTATTTCGGCGGACAATGCCGCGGCAGTCATGGCGGCGGGCGCTAACGGGATTGCCGTGGTCTCAGCCGTAGGGGCAGCGCCGGACGTGGAAGCCGCCACCCGCAGGCTGCGCTCTCTCCTGCGGGGTAGTGAGGACGAGTGTTAGCTGCCCGGGGCGTTGCGAGTGCAGCGCGGCGTACTTCCCCGTCTGCGCTGCATCTCCCAAGCGTGCGCACCTCAGTGTTACGAGTCGCGCGGCAAGTGCGTAGGAGGGATCCTTGCGAACGAAGAGCATGATGGCGCCGGTTTGCCGCACCCAAGGCACTCACTTGAGATTCGCTTTAGGCATCGTTTATTCTCAAAGAGAAGATGCCCTTAGCTGGGTAGGCTCGCGAAATGTTGCCTGCAAGCGTTGCGGCGCACTGAGGCGTGAATTCCTCCGGGAAACACACTCTTAGGTGAGATACTGCCTGCGTTACCCAAAGTTACAGGTCCGCCAGGCTGCTTGTGTAGTGCCATGACAATCGAGAACTCTCGTGGATGAGCATAGTCACATAAGATATGACGTAATTGTCGTTGGCGCCGGCCATGCCGGTTGTGAAGCGGCGCTTGCGGCGGCCCGTATTGGGTGCGCGACGCTGGTCGTCACGGCCGATCGCGACCGCATCGCGTTCATGCCGTGCAATCCTTCGATTGGCGGCCCGGCCAAGGGTCATCTCGTGCGGGAGATCGATGCGCTGGGCGGCGAGATGGGCAGGAACACCGACCGCACACTCATCCAGATTCGCCTGCTCAACAGCAGTAAGGGGCCCGCGGTGCAGGCGCTGCGCGCCCAGTGCGACAAGCACCTGTACGCACAGGCGCTGCGCTCCGTGCTGGAGAACCAGCCGAACCTGACCATCCACGACGGGCTGGTTGAAGATTTGGTCACGGTGTCTGCGCCTGACGGCCGCCGCCGCGTTACCGGCGTGCAGACCCAGGCCGGGCAGACGTTCCATGGGCGTACGGTTGTGCTGACTACGGGCACGTTTCTGCAGGGCATGCTGATCACGGGAGAGCAGCGCATTGGCGGCGGGCGCGCGGGCGAAGCGCCGGCGCAGGGCCTCTCCCACGCCTTACGCAAGCTGGGCTTCCGTCTGCGCCGCTTGAAAACGGGCACGCCGCCGCGTGTCCTTGCCGAGAGTATCAACTTTGCGCGCACAACGCCGCAACCCGGTTCGCCGCGGCCGTTGCAATTCTCCTTCACTCCCATAAGAGAAGAAGACATTTGGCGCAACGAGCCCGATCCCGTATATCCTCTGCAGACCGATACATCCTGGCGGCGGCAAATGGTCTGCTACCTGGTGCACACCAATCCGGCAACCCACGCTGTTATTCGTGACAACCTGCACCGCGCCCCCATGTTCAACGGCGCCATCAGCGGCGTGGGACCGCGCTATTGTCCTTCCATCGAGGACAAGATCGTGCGCTTTGCGCAGAAGGAGTCGCACCAGCTCTTCCTTGAGCCTGAGGGGTTCACGACGCATGAGGTGTACGTGCAGGGCGCAAACACGAGCTTGCCCGCAGATGTGCAGACGGCCATGCTGCGCACGATTCCGGCGCTCCGCGCCGCCGAGGTAGTGCGCCACGGGTATGCGGTTGAATACGACCATGTGATTACGGACCAGACCGCCGTTACGCTCGAGGCCAAGTCGGTCTCCGGGCTCTTCTTTGCCGGGCAGATCAATGGCACCTCCGGCTATGAGGAGGCGGCTGCGCAGGGACTTATCGCCGGTATCAACGCCGCCCGGCGCGCGCGGGACAAGCCGACTGTCGTGCTCGGGCGCGATCAAGCATACATCGGCGTGATGCTCGACGATCTCGTGAGCCAGGAGCACAGCGAACCCTACCGCCTGTTTACCTCGCGCGCGGAGTACCGGTTGCTGTTGCGGCATGACAACGCCGACCTGCGGCTCACGCCGCTTGGCTATGAGGTCGGCCTCATCGATCAGGCGCGCTATGAGCGAGTCATCGCGAAGCGCGAGCAGATTGGTGACGCGCTCGAGCGGTTGCGCCACCACTGGATTATGCCGTCGTCCGGCACGAATAACGTACTGACAAGCGCAGGCGCGCAGCCTCTCAGCAGCCAAACGAAGGCGTTGAGCCTGCTGCAACGACCCCGCATGCGCTACGCGGTGGTTGCCGAACTCATCGGCGACCGGGCGGAAGCGTTGGACCCGGAGGTCGTCGCGCAGATCGAACTTGAGGCGCGCTATGCGGGCTATGTGGAACGCCAGCATGCCCAAGTGCGCAAAATGGCGCGCATGGAATCTATGTCGTTGCCGGAGGATTTGGACTACGCGCAGCTTCCCTCCCTGCGGTTGGAAGCGCGTCAAAAGCTGAGCCAGTTCCAGCCGCGCACGATCGGGCAAGCCGGGCGCATCGCGGGTGTTACCCCGGCGGACATCGCTGTGCTCATGGTGCACGTCCATCGTCATCGGCAAGAAGCTGCGGTGCGGTGAGCATTGCGGACCGACCGGACCAGGATGCCGCCGCGCGCAGGCGGCAGCGCCGTTGCGGAGGGGCGCCCGCCCTGCGACAGTGTGCCGTCCGCCTCCGGTTGGAGACCTTTGCTTAAACCCACATGGAGGCAAACAGAATTCCCTCTCCCACGGAGGCTGTCTCATAATTGCCCTTGCCGAGGCATACTGCCGTGCAGAGAAGCTAAGTGAGGTCTTGAGATAGACTTGAGTTGCTTTCTGGGCGTCGCATCAAGCCTTCAAAATACCGTTTCCATCACTTTTACCACTCTGTCAATATAATTCGCCACTTGGCTGCGTTCCTCATTTGACCTATCGTGCTCTGTAGCGGAATTATGAGACTCCCTCCACGGAGACCTTTGAATAACTCCGTCATTCCGGCGAAAGCCGGAATCCAGAGGGGGGTGTGGGTAGTTAGGGATCGCTAGCCGTGAAGCCGTTCTTCACCCTCCAGCCCGATTTTTCCCCAGCAAGGGGAAAGGGTTTTCGCAAAGGTCTCTCCACGGGAGAGGGAATTCTCTCATTTCTGCTAGAGTTACGCAAAGGCCCCCGGTTGGGGCATGTACCGACTCCTTTAATCTAGGACGTTTTGAAGACGCCGAGTCCCAACGAGCGGGAAGCACACAATCAAGTAGATGTCGGCGTGCTGGTTCGTTAAGTCTGCAGCAACAGCGGGGCGCTGATCGCACAGCTTGTCGCGCCGGCGAATTGTTTCGATTTCGTATTCTTCGCCCCTTATCAAGAGATGCCGCACCGCATCGCCTTGACTGCCTGGGGGGCCGCAGTCAAACACTTGATGCCTATGATGAGGCACTGATCACGTCTTTCGTAACCGCCTATGCCGGTCTGGACTATCATCTACGTGGCGCTTGCATTGCCGATCGCAACTGACGGGGGCTCGTTGCTTCTTCAGGGGTAGCATGCGTCTGACCGCACGGAGACGTGGCGCAAGGCGCAAGGACATATAATAAAGGCAACGAGCGACAACGCGCAGTACGGGTGAACGAGCGCATGAGTGTAAGTGAATTCCCCCAGGCGGAGACTCTTCCCGACGTGCCGGATGTAGATGCCCCCCAGTCGCGTATTCACCGTGGCGAAGGCCCGCTTGGCTTGGCGTTGCTTCTTGGCACAGCCTTTGCGCTGATGCTCGTCTGGATGGCGGTAGTGCCGTTCGACCGGGGTCCGGATGAGGCAGAGCACTACCGCGTTGCGCACTTCATCTACACAAACGGCCGTTTGCCCGTGTTCGCGCCTGACGGCGACATGTATGGCTACGTAGTGAACGCAAATGAAGCGTACATTTCGTACGCTTCAACTCCCGGCGGCGGCTACATTCTCACCGCGCTCGCCATGCGGCTGGCGCCCGGCGACGATCCGTACGTGGTGCTCTATGCGGCGCGCCTGGTATCGACCGTAGCCGTACTCTTGACCGTCTTCCTGGCGTATCGCACCGTGCGCGTGTTGTTTCCGGAACGGCCGAACCTCGCGCTCGGCGCCGGGCTGACGCTCGTGCTCATTCCCCAGGTAAGTCTCACGGGGGCCTACGTAAACCACGATGCCTACACAATGGCGGTGAGCAGTTGGGCGGTCTATCTGCTGCTCGCCGGCTGGAAAGAGGGCTGGACCCATGGCCGCGCCACGTGGCTGGGAGTGGCTCTAGGAATGGTGCTGCTGGGCAGGCTGACCGGCTACGTGATCATTCCTTTCGCTTTCCTTGTGGCAGCTTTCTCGCTGCGCGGCAGCGTTGGGTTTGTACTCGTCCGTTTGCTCATCGCGGGAATGATCGCCGCTCTTGTCTCCGGTTGGTGGTTCGTGCGCAGTTTCGTGCAGACCGGCGATCCGATTGGCTTTCAGGCCAATCTGGAAGCCTGGCGCGCGCTTGCCCCGATTCGCCGCGCCCCACGGGACATGGGTCTCTCTCTTCTCGATGTCGCGCGGGGGGATGCGCCCTATACTATCTTCCGCACATTCTGGGGCGCATTCGGGCAATTGGAAGTGTACTTTCTCTGGCCCTACTATGTGCTGCTCGGTCTACTGAGCCTGGCTGCCGGGCTGGGCTTAGTATGGGGTCTGCTGCAGTGGTTAGGCGGCCCAAAGGACCCGGCCGCGGCGTTGGAGCGAGCGCTCTCGCCGCGTTCAGCGTTTCTCCCAGGGGCGCTCCTGCTGCTCGCTTTGCTGGCGCTTGGCATGGTAGCGCTGGTGTACTGGCAGACGTGGACCACGTCGTTTGCCACCCAAGGGCGCTATCTCTACCCGGCCATCGTGCCGTTTGTGCTCTTCCTCACACTGGGCGTCTCGACGCTGCCGCTCGGCAGCGTGATCCGGCCGCTTGCGCAGGGGAGCGCACTTGCGTTCTTATTTGTACTGAACCTCATTGGTCTCTTTGCGTATACCGTACCGACGTATTACCTATAGATGCCGTACCGCATTCTCATCTTACTTGGCTTCTTGCTCGCCGCCGTCCTTTGGGTAGGGCTTGGCTGGCAAGTGTTGCGCGGCGACCACTTGATTCCCTACGACCCGCCGCAACGCTGCCTGCACGCGGCCTTGCCAGTGCTGCCGGGCCACTCTGTGATGCAGACCTTGCGGGGGCGGTCGCATGGGCTTAGCGGCGTTTCGCTGGCATTTCGCACAACCGCGGCTGCAAGGGTAGCGCTGCAAGTACATGAAGTAGGTGCGGACGGTCGGGCTGATCCGCTGGCGGGGGCGGTAGTGCAACTTCCCGCCAACCATCCCTTTTATACGGTCAACGTCGTTTTCCCACCGCAATCGCTTTCGGAAAGCAGGACCTATGCCGTGCTCGTGCGCGCCTCCAGTGAGGAAGGCGAGTCAGAAGGCGGCCGCGGCTCGGCGCCCTTTGTGTGGTCGTGTTGGAGCGATTCATTCGCTTTCGGCGAGCTGCGTGTGGATGGCGATCCTGCCCACGGCGATCTGATCATGCAGCCGCTCTATCAGCGCGGCGCGGGCGGCGCGGTGCAAGCAATCGCCGCGCGCTTCCAGGGCCTGCGAGTCGGTGTAATTCCCGCCTGGCTGTGGTGGCTCAGCCTCGCCGTTGTGCTGCTAGGCACGCCAACACTGGTGGTCCGAGCGGCAGGGGGCCGTGTGGGGTCATTGGCTCACCTAGTCGCCGTGCTTGTTCTGCTCCCGCTCGTTGGTCTCGCAGTCTATTGGGGCGATCCGCGGCTCCACCGGCCTGTCGTACAAGCCGGCGAAGTCCCTCCCGGCACGGAAGCGCCGGCGCCAACAAGGTTTGACCTGCTCAATGAGTTGCGCAAGCAGGCGGTTGGGGAGATTGCGCCGCGGCAAACGTGGGACCGGCATCTTACGTTTGCGCTGGAGCCCGTGACACGCGACGATGGGGAGCGCGCCCTTGCATTGCACACGAGTGTCAATACTGTTGTGACATGGCGACACCTCACAATCCCGCCGAACGCCGGGCTCTCACTTGCGGTTGCCGTGGATCAGGGGCAGTGGTCGGCAAGTGACGGGCCCGTTGAAGTGCGCGTTAGCGTAACTGCGAACGGCGCTACACTCTTGGACGTGCAAGAAACGCTGATGACGGCCACGGGAGAGCCCCATCGCCTCACGCAGACGCTTGACCTTTCAGCCCACGCCGGTCAAAGCCTGACGCTCACGCTCACCACACTGGGCGAGACCCGCAACAGCGCCAGAATGGTCGTGTGGTCCGGACTTCGATTGGATTGAGCAGCCCCGGTCCGGTTCGGCAGGTGATGTGGAAGCCCGGACTTGCCGAATGGGGTAGAGCAACCTAGGTGGCGTGGCGCAGGGCCAGCCACAGGCCGCGCAGGGTCATGCGTTGGCCGTAGGTGAGGATGCCGGCGCGGAAGACGCGCGCCGCAAGCCACAGGAGGGCGAAGCCGCTCGCGATGGTCACGCCCAGGCTGAGGGCGATCTCCCAGAGCGCCACGTCGGTGACCCCAAGGCGGATCATCATGGTGGCGGGAGCGGTGAAGGGGATAAAGGTGAGAATCCGCGCGAATATGCCGTTGGGCGCCAGCGAGATGAACGCCGCGAGAATGAGCGGCGCCAGCGCGGGGAGCAACACGATCGTGGAGAGTGAGGATGCCTCACGCGCGGACACCGTAGCGGCGCTGATGCCCGCCATGACTACTGCAAAGACGAAGTACCCGGCAAGGAAGAACACCACGATGGCCGCCGCCAACCCCGGCGCGAGCGCCAAAGCGCCGATGTCGGGGAATGCGCTCACGATGCGCGGGACAAGCACGGCCAGTGAGACCAGCCAGATCCCGACTTGCAGGAGCCCGGTAGCGCCCAGTCCCAATACCTTGCCCGTCATCAAGGCCAACGGCGAGACCGACGTGATGAGCACCTCGGCGACGCGAGTCTCTTTCTCCTCGGAGACGCTCTGCAACAGATTGCCGCTTACCATGTAGATCACCATGATCATGATCCACGCGGACAAGAACGGCACCGTAAAGAACGTGAGGATTTGCCCTTCTGCCTCCGCGGCCACGTCGCCGGCCGGCGTCACCTCGTAGCGCGTAAGATTAAGCGGGTCTCGCAAACGCTCGATCCGCGTTGCGGAGAGGTCGGCGGTCGTCAGCGCTTGCAGCACGAGCGCGCGCACGCGGTCTTCACTCTCATCTCCCGCGATAATGCTGCTCAAGCCGGTGTCGGTATGCAGCCACTCAATGCGGCCGGTCTGTAGGTAGTCGTCGGGAATGATGAAGAGATCGTCAACGCGTCCGTCCTGCAGCGCGGCGATACCGGCCTGACGGTCGCCGAACACCCGCACTGCGCCAGAGTCCTGGGTAGCGAAGCTGAGGTCGGGAGCGTAGTTGACCACGGCGATAGTCCTGCCGCTCGCTTCGTCGCTGCCGCCTTGACCGTCGTCTGCAAAGAAACCGCGCGCCAGCGGCACCGCCAGCGCCACCACCAGCAGGATGACCACCGGCGTAAACGTGACGATGAGGAACTGCTTGCGCCGGATGGCGCGCCGGAATTCCTCCGACAGGACAATTCTCATTTCGGACCAGAGTCTTCGCATTCGTTCATTCTTGTGCCGAAGGATTGGCAAACCAATGGGCCATACAGTCAGACAGCACTTCAGTCCGTTGACCAGCGAGGGTGCTGTTTGGAGGCGAATTCCGGCACGCGGGATCTCGGACTGATTGAGAACCCGGAAAAGGAGTTTTGATCAAAGCAAAACCTGATCGCGCGTAGCGTCCGCTTATCGCGACAGCAACTCCAATGCAGCGAGGATCGCGACGCCACCCGCTACCATTCCCCCCAGCCGCAAAGTAAGATCATGCCGCAACCGCAGTTCTAGCTCCCGCAGGCGCACATCCAAATAGTCTTTGGTGACCAATGCGCCGTAGCCTTCGCGCCCAACATCGAGCAGGGCCTGGGCTTGACGCTCCGTAAATCCCGCCTCCACAAGCGTCGTAAACGCCTTGTGGGTGTCAAACACCGCCATGGGCCCTATTCCTTCGCTTCACGTGGGTTCATCTTACCTCGTATTGTACGGGATACCGGCCATCGCGTGTACGCACTAAGGCAGGTCAACCGCCATACCGCAGCGCCGCCCACGCCGCCCGCAGGCTCATGCGTTGGCCGTACAGCAGCAGGCCCGCTCGGAAGATACGGCTTGCCAGCCAGAGCAGGAGGGCTGCGGTTACGATCATCAGGCCGAGACTGAGCGCAATCTCGCCTGGGGCCACGCGGCTCGTCGCAAGGCGCAGCATCATAGATGTCGCTGCCGTAATCGGCAACAAGGAGAGCAAACGCGTCAGCCAGTGGTCGGTGGAAGTGAGGAATAGCGGCATGGCGTAGAAAGGCGCGGCGAGCGGAATGATAACCAGGGCAGTAAGCGGTCCTGCTTCCGTGACTGAGGTCGTCGCAGCCCCAATACCCGCCATGAGCGCAGCCGCAATCGCGTAACCGGCGAGAAAGAATGCCAAGACCAGTATCAAGAAGCCGACGTCGATGGGTATGTCACCTATGTCCGGGAGCACTCCCGCGAAACGGGGCACGATCAAGATTACCGAAGCGATCCACACCGCCATCTGAATAAGCCCGGCCAGGCCCAGCGCCAGCACCTTGCCCGTCATGATTGCCAGCGGCGAAGCGGAGGTGAGCAAGACCTCCACCATGCGGTTCTCTTTCTCTTCCGAAACAGTCTGGAGCAGGATCGTGCCGTAGGCAATCAGGGTAAAGATCAGCGCGATGGCGAATCCCTGTCCCACTATGAATGAGACGGCAACGGCTGCGCCGCTATCTGGGGCAATTTCCCCGTCTTCCGCAACCGTGAAGCGCTGGAGTTGCGGGAAGGCAAGCGCCCGTTGCCTGAGCTCGGGGGATTGCATCTCTCCCAAGAGAGCGTCTCTTAGGACAAGCCGGAGTTGCCGGCGGCTCTCACTGGAATCCTCGGTGAAATAGTACTCAACGTGGCCGGTGGCAAGGTAGTCCGGCTGAATCACGAAGAGTTCGTTGAGCTCCCCGGACTTGAGGTCGTCCAAGCCTGCCGTTGTCTCAGCGTAGACCCGGAACTCCGGAAACTGGCTGAAGTCTACGGCAATATCGCTTGCCTGCATGACGATGCCGATGGGAACATTGCGCGCGTCCTGGCTTACCTTGGTGGCGGTGGTGCTCGTAACAGCGCCGGCATCGGCGACGTCATCTTCCAAGAGCCCTCTGATTACCGGTATGGCGATCCAGATGAGGACGAGTACGACCGGAATCGCCAAAGTGGCGATCAAGAACCCCTTGCCGCTAATCTGTTTGCGAAATTCGTGCGCAAACACGATGCGCGTGCCGTCAAGCGCTGCGGGCACGGCTCACCTCTTCGATGAACATGTCGCGCAGGGAAGGCAGGGCGACTTCAAACCGTTCCACCGGAATACCGCTATCCAGAAAGGCACGGAGCACGGCGTTCGGATCGGAACCCTCCGCCAAGAGGTACTCGAATTGCCCATTCTCGACCGTAGTGTTGCTGACGCCGGGCACGTCCGCCGGTTGCTGCGGGGCAGTTACCCGGATGTTCTGGATGCCGCGCGCGCGCTTCAGTTCGTCGAGCGCGCCGTAGAGCAAGACATTGCCGCCGCTGACGAGCACGACTCGTTCGCACATCTCCTCAACGTCTTCCATGTTGTGCGAGCTGAAGATGATGGCGGCGCCGCGCTGCTGCTGTTCGTGGATGATGTCTTTCATCACCTGCACGTTGATGGGGTCGAGCCCGGAAAGCGGTTCGTCCAGGATGACAAGATCGGGCAGGTGCAGGAGCGCGCTGGCAAACTGGGCAAGCTGGTTCATGCCGCGTGATAGCGCTTGCACCTTCTTCGTGCGGTGCTCGTACAGGCCGACGCGCTGTAGCATGGCGTCTGTCCTGGCTTGGGCATCCTTGGCGCTGAGGCCCTTGAGCCGTCCCAGATACCGCAATACGTCGGTCAAGACTGCCTTCTGATACAGTCCGCGCTCCTCTGGCAGATAGCCGACCCGTTGCAGGGCCTTGCGGGTCGGCCCGCTGCCAAACAAGGCGACGGAGCCGGAATCGGGATGAATGATGTCCAGCGCCATGCGGATGGTGGTGGTCTTACCGGCCCCGTTGGGACCTACCAGGCCCAAGATCTCCTGCGGTCCTACCGTGAAGGAGACACCATCGACAACCGTGGTGCGGCCATAGATTTTCGAAACACCGTCAACAGTCAACGCACTCGCCACGAAGTAAGCTCCTTTACCAACGACATTGCAGGCGTAGTGGGTCTTTTCCTCATTATACTCCGCGCAACTAGGGAGCCTTTCCTTCTTCTGTGGAAGAGCCTGGCGTATTCACCTGGGGTTGTTATTGGAGATTTCAGTTCCAAGCGCACGTCAGACCGCACGCGTGTGAGTGAGTCCGACTGAGGAGAGATGCTACCTGCGTACGGGAATGTCCCACGTGTGGGCCGCTAAACAAGCGAGAGGAGAACCCTGATCCTGCAATTGAGAATCTTGCGTGCTTCCGCTTAGACATAAGAAGAAACCCTCTCCTGGAGAATGGAGAGGGTGTGCTCTGCTAGTCCAGCCGCCTAGGGCCCAGCCGGCGGGGTTACCAAGAGTCTGCTTGTGTGGGAGGACCGACCGCGTTGGACAGCGCTGCCAAAGTGCATCACGCGGCAGCGGCGCTCGCTCTTTATTCTTCGCTTTCTTCCTCTGCAGCGCCCTCTTCGCCTTCTTCGGCGCCCTCTTCACCTTCTAATTCTTCATCCTCAGCCGGCTCTTCTTCCTCGACCACGCGCGGCCGTTCCGCCCGCACCACGAGATCGTCGGGGTCCGTTTGGATAGTTACCTCCGCCGGCGCATCGAAGTCGCTGACGAGCAGCGAATGGTCAAAATCGGCGAGCGAACTGACGTCAACCACGAAGTTTTCCGGAATGTCGTCCGGCAAGGCGGAAACCGATACCTCGTTGATGTGCTGAATGACGATGGCGCCGAGCTCCACCGCCGGCGCTTCGCCGGTAAGGTATACCGGAACCAACGCGTTTACGGGCTTCGTCAAGTCAACCTGCACGAAACTCACGTGGAGTACGCGACTGGTCGGCGGATCGTGCTGTACCTCTTGCACCAGCACCGGCACGGAATCTGCGCCGTTTACTGCCAAGTCAATAACGCCGGTGGCTCCTACGCGTTGATGGACGGCAATGAATTCAAGTCCGTCCAGCGTCAGGGCGATTGGGTCCATGTCGAGGCCGTAGACGTTCCCCGGCACCATACCGTTGCGCCGGAGCTGCCGCACTTTCTTGCCCAAGACTTCGCGCCTGTCTGCCTGTAATTGTTCATGTTTTCTGGCCATGCGCCCACTAAACTCCTGCGTCGCCTCGCGTGCTACCGCTGCGTTACTCTCTGTTCAAATGTTGCGAAAAAGAAAAGCACGCTCCTCGTCGCACGAGACCACTACTCTTCAAGCGTGCCAAATATCTACTTTACACGGTTGGCAGCCCCACGCCAAGTGGGGCGGGAGATACGTGGCACTGCGCACCGGAAAAGCGGCCGATCACATCAAGTCACAGCATTCTCATTGAGTCAAATGCCGGCTCGCCGAAATATAGCTGTGCGTGAATTCGCTACAATATGAAGATGTCACAGCTAGGAAGTGTGTCCAAGGCGGAAAACATGGCGAATGCGGTCAAGGCAGCTTTCTTAAGTGAATTGGCTGCTCGGTTTGGGTCGTTGGAGAGGCTGAACCGCAGCCAATCCCTCTATTCGGTCGGCGACGACGCAGCACGAGTTTACATTCGCTACTCTCAGCGTCACGGGAGCAAGAAGACATTCTACGGCTTGAGGGAGGAAGACCTGCGGGAGTTAGCGGGCCATCGGTCTGTAATCTGTTTTCTATGGGACGATCAGGCTGAACCGCTGTGCGTGCCCTATGCCGAATACGAAGAGGTGTTCCATACGGTATCAGCGGCGCGTGATGGTCAGTACAAAGTGCAGGTCTACCTGCAAGATAGTAGCACAGAATTCTATATAGCCAGAGCCGGTAGGTTCAACGTTGATGGCCACATGGGTTGGAAATCGCTGTATGACCTGATGGATACAGCAAAACTGCGCGTACAGCCAGATCTCTCCCATCCACAGGTTCAGTCGCTTCTCGGTGCAATCGGTAAGGCAAAAGGGTTCGACATTTGGATACCGCTGAGCGATCGTTCAAGAATGGACTGGTCACTGACTATCCCATTCGAGTGCCGGGAGAACCTGCCAAGCGGCTATGATCCCGTTGCAAACATCTTGGCTGAAGTGGATGTAATCTGGATAGGAAAAGGTACGAACGCATTGCAGGCGCTCTTCGAGGTGGAGCACTCGACTCCCATCTACTCCGGTCTCTTGCGCTTTAATGACATTCACTTGACGGCACCCAATGCTCTTCCCCGTTTTAGTGTGGTTTCAAAAGACGCAAGGCGTGAACTCTTTGCGCGCCAGCTAAGCCGTCCCACGTTCCAAACCAGTGGCTTGTTCAAGCTGTGTACCTTTCTTGATTACATTAACGTTCTTGAGTGGCACGATCAGATAGCTGCAAAATTGGTTTAGGGCGAGCTATCCTATGTATTAAAGTTTCGTACGTGAGGAATTGAAGTGGATAAGGAATTGCAACCTGCCCGGCCGCTCGTCGGTGTCATCATGGGCTCGAAGTCGGACTGGGAGACCATGCGCCATGCGGTGGAGACCTTGGTAGAACTGGGCGTGCCGCATGAGGTGCGCGTCGTCTCCGCTCACCGGACGCCGGATCAGATGATTGCCTATGCGGAGACGGCGGCGGCGCGCGGTATTGAGGTCATCATTGCGGGAGCCGGAGGCGCGGCGCATCTGCCCGGGATGACGGCCTCCAAGACGAGCCTGCCGGTGCTCGGCGTGCCGGTGCAGTCGCGGGCGCTCAACGGCATGGATTCGCTCCTCTCCATCGCGCAGATGCCCGCAGGCATACCGGTAGGCACATTGGCCATCGGCCGCGCCGGCGCCGTAAACGCGGCGCTGCTCGCCACTGCAATTCTTGGCAGCAAGCACCCTCAATTCCGTTCGGCTTATGAAAAATTTCGCGAGCGGCAGACCGGCGACGTGCTCGCCCACCCCGATCCGCGAGAGTCGGCATGACCGTCGGCATCCTGGGCGGCGGACAGCTCGGCCGCATGCTGGCGTTGGCGGGGTATCCGCTGGGTCTGCGCTTCCGTGTGCTCGACACGTATGCTGATGCGCCGGCTGGAGAAATGGCAGAACTCGTGGTCGGGGATAGCTTTGACGATCGGAAGGCGTTGGCGCGATTCGCTGACGGCTTGGAGCTCGTCACCTACGAGTTTGAGAACGTGCCGGTGGGCGCGGCACGGTTTCTAGCGGATCGTGTGCCGGTCTATCCGCCGTCCGCAGCCTTGGAAGCATCTCAGGACCGCCTGACAGAGAAAACCTTCTTCAACGAACTCGGTGTCCCTACACCAGGATTTCAAGCTGTAGACTCTCAAGAGTCACTCGAATCCGCACTGCACGAGCTTGGGACTCCCGCCGTGCTCAAGACGCGGCGGTTGGGCTACGACGGCAAGGGCCAGCGCATTGTTGGTCAGGAATCCGACATTCAGAATGCCTGGGAAGAACTACAGGGCCAACCGCTCATTCTCGAGTCTTTCGTGCCGTTCGACCGCGAAGTCTCGTTGCTCTCCGTGCGGGGGCGCGCTGGCAGCACCGCCTTCTACCCTTTGGTTGAGAACTACCACCACGAGGGAATCCTGCGGCGGTCCAGCGCGCCCGCTCCGGCTACCCCGCCTGCATTGCAGGCGCAAGCAGAAGACTATGGCAGGAGGGTGTTGCGGGCGCTGGACTACGTGGGCGTGCTGGCAATAGAGTTCTTCCAGCAGGGCGGCCGGTTGCTCGCCAATGAAATGGCGCCCCGCGTGCACAACTCCGGCCATTGGACGATAGAAGGAGCGGAGACCAGTCAATTCGAGAACCACTTGCGCGCCGTGCTCGGTCTCCCGCTCGGCGCGACGGCTCCGCGCGGCCACGCGGTGATGCTCAACCTCATCGGCGAGATTCCCGATCTTTCCGCTGTCCTCGCCTCGTCCAACGCCCACGTGCACCTATACGGCAAAGAGCCGCGTCCCGGCCGCAAGCTTGGCCATATCACACTACGGGGCGATGATTGGGACAGCGTTCTAGCGACGGCGGGTAAGCTAGAAGCGCTTCTGTAGAAGGCGCATTCTCAAGTTCCCGCAATCCATTCGCGCTGAGCCTGCCTGTCCTGAGCCCGTCGAAGGGTCGAAGCGCAGGTTAGTGACACCAACTCTTGTTCATCCGATGCTATATAGTTGGAATTAGCAGTTTCTATAGGAATCTCGTTCATGGAGAACCCACATATGGATGTCCAGGTATACGGCGTCAATCACGTCGGCATTGAGGTAGATGACGTAGAGAAAGCGGTCACCTTCTACGAAGATGTCTTTAATCTTGAGATGTTACGCGGGGGCGAAGGAGCCGCCTGGTGCCAACTGGGTAATCACCAGTTTCTCGCCATCTTCGAGGTGGAAGAGTTGCAGCCGGAGCGGTCTCGTCACATCGGCATCATGGTGCGCGATGAGGAGCAACTCGCGCGCGTGCGCGACAAGCTGCGCACGAAGTACAATCTCGACGTAATGTCGAATGACTACATTCGCTGCGACTTTCGCGATCCGTGGGGCAATCGAATCCAGGTGGTAGACCTGCACGACGAGTCTTTGGTGTGGCTGCTGCCCTACCAGGAGGTGCAGGAAGCGGGCATCGTGTTCAACGGGCCGACCGCGGCTGCGGCCGCGGACGAGTGAGCATTGAGAGCTGCCGGTCCGCCTAGCCCGCGCGGTTGTCATTCTTGTATGTGTCAGGTAATTTGTTGACAGTTTTGGTAGAAAGAGCGGTGGATCAATCGTAGTAAATGACCACTTCATATGTCATTCCGAACGGAGCGCAGCGCAGTGAGGAATCTCGTGTGCTGAGGCCATGAAACAGCGTAGTGTACGTACCCTAGAATCCTCGCTTTGCTCGGAATGACATAAGCTGTAATTGCCGTCGGGCGGACAGGAGTTTCTGTCAACGAATTAGTCAACACCTACAATTCTGGCGTCGGCAAACCGGCATTGCGCATGCGCATTCGCATGCCGGCGCTTGGTATAGCGAAGCCGCACGCCGAGAGGCCGCAGGTAGCTGGCGCAAAGGACTCGGTAGCATGTAGGTTAAGCATGTCTCGCTTGCGTCCCGTGGCTCTCTCGTCTGTTGGAGTTATCTGGTAGCAGACGAATTGCTAGTCTAAGGTGATAAGGGCGTTGGTGGCCCCAGTAGCGCAATCCGAGGAGCAACATATGACGCCGGCGGACGTACGCAGCCTCTTTCCCATACTCAACAAGCGGGCGTATCTCTTCAGCGGCGGAATCGCCCCTGCGTCCACGCCGATGCGGACGGCGCTCGAACGCCATCTTGCCGCGCTCACCTACAATACCGGCGATCTCTATCCGTGTTTCATGGACGAGACCCGCGCGCTGCGCGAACGCGTTGCGGCGTTGCTGGGCGCCGACGAGGCTGAGATCGTTGTCAATGACAGCACGTCGACGGGGTCGAGCCTCGCCGTCAGCTTGATTGCGCCCAAGCCCGGCGGCAACGTCGTGTTCGACGGTTTCCCGTATCCCTCCAGCGTCTATCCCTGGATGCTGCCGCCGCGCGACGGGCTGGAACGCCGTTTCGTCCAGCCGCGGGACGGTCTCATTTACTTGGAAGACATGGAGCGGGCTATCGACGACGACACCGTCGCCGTGAGCGTTTCCCACGTCACGCCTGCCCAGGGCTTTCGTCACGACATGGCCGCACTGGCGCGGATCGCGCATGACCACGGCGCATTGCTCCTGATAGACGGCGCGCAGTCGGCGGGCGGCTTGCACATCGATCTCCACGCGACCGATGTCGACTTCTTTGCCACCACGGCGATGAAGTGGCTGTTGGGACCCGCCGGCGTGGGCTTTCTCTACGTTGCCAAGCGCCACCTCGAGCGGCAGCCGCCGTCGGCAGGCTGGGTGAGCACGGCGCAGACGGACATGGAGCAGCTTAGGCTGCTCCCCAGCGCAGAGCGCTTCCAGCTCGGCATGCCGAATCTGATGGGTGTCGCCGCCACGCTGCCGGGCATCGAAATCCTTCAGGAAACCGGCATGGCAGCCGTGGAGGCCCACGTGCTCGATCTGACAGAGTACTGTATTGGGGGATTGCAAGAGCGAGGGATAACCGTGCGTACGCCGCGTGATCCCGCCCGGCGCGCCGGCGTGATTGCCGCTGAAATCGACGACGCGGGCGACCTGCAAGCCTACCTGACCGCGCATGGTGTGGATACCTACTTCCTCCGCAATCTCTTCCGCGTTGACCCACACATCTACAATAACCGCGCAGATATCGACCGTTTGCTTGCGGGGATAGACGAGTTTCGGTCAAGCCAATAGAGGAGCGGGGCGCTTCCGTTTCCCAGGGGTTTGAGCAAGTAATTCCTATCGTTCGCTCTGCTGGCCCATAAGAGTCCAGGGTGTACCATAGCGGCCAGTGTTGCTGATAGCTCAATTTCTCTTTTGTTATAGGCACAGACAAGTCGCCAAGGAGGTAACTATGCGGGTGGGTCTGGTTGGCGCAGGACACATGATGCAGATCACGCATCTGCCGTCTCTCTTGCAGATAGCGGATGTAGAACTGGTTGCGCTTGCCGAGTTGGACCGCGCCCGCGCCGAGAAGCTGGCCGCGGCGTATCGCATACCCCACATCTGCGCCAGCGCCCGGGAACTCGCTGACTACGCCGAAGAGTTAGACTGCGCAGTGGTCGTGACGCTCAAGGAGCACCACGCCGCTGCCATCATCCCGCTGTTGGAAGCAGGTGTGCCGGTCTTTACCGAGAAGCCGCTGGCAGGCTCGCGCGAAGACGCGGCGCAGATCCATGCGGCAAGCATGCGCACCGGCACCCCGGTAATGGTGGGCTACATGCGCCAATTCGACCCTGCCGTGCAGCTTGCCAAACAACTGCTCGGCAAAGGGAGCATTGGCGACGTGCGCTTCGCTCAATTCCGGGACTTTGGCGGCAACTCGCAGATGGGAGCGGCAACGCTGCACTCCTTGCCCATCGGGCCACAACCGGCGGCACCGCCCGCGGCAGCGTCCTCGCCGCCCTCCCAGCCGGAGTCTATTGAACGCGCGTTGACCGAGTGGATCGAACTCTGGGTGCACGACGTAAACCTCACACGGCATCTGCTCGGTGAGCCCGCCGACGTGCGCTACGCTTCTCTAGGCCCGCCCCGCCTCGCCGTGCTCGATTACGGCGCGCATGAGACCGTGCTGGAAGTCGGAAAGTTAGCGTATGCCAACGCCCCCTGGGATCAGGCAGCCACCATCTACGGAACCGCCGGGCGCATTGAGCTGGTGCACGCGCCACCGCTGCTCTTCCGCCAGCCGTCCGCCGTCATCCTGCACACCCCTGCGGGCTCCACGCGCTTGGACGTACCGGCGCGTGAGGCCTTTACTGAGGAAATCCGCTATTTTCTCCGCTGCATTCAGCAGGGCGTTGCGCCCACCCCCAATGCAGCGGAAGGCCTGGCGGACATCAAGCTCTGCGAGCAGATCGTCGCCACAGCGGCGCAAGCGTAGGCCAAGGAGTCTCTCAGACAGCCCGGCCACGCGCGGAATGGCAGAAAGTTTTCCCCAGCGGCAGACAGCTCGCGTCATCCCGTCCGGCAATTGGGATAGTCGTCCCGCGCCGGTGCGGTGGTGGCCGGATACGGCGGACCGATAGAGATGCGGTTGAAGAAGCCGGAGTCTGCCGCGGTTACGTCGCACCAGTAGAAGCCGAGGGCCTGGAAAGTCGGCCAGTTGGGTATGTGGCGCCACTGTTGAATACTGGCATCGTAGGCGAAGATGCGCTCGTCGGCGCCGTCGAAGCGGCGCACGAGCATGTTGTGCTCGGGCAGGCGTTCGTCCAAGGGGATGACGCGAATGATCTCCACCGGCACGTTGAACTGCGTGTTGACGACCGGCCAGTTCACGGAGTTGACGAGGGGGCTGGTGGGCGAGATCCAGCGCCGGACGACACGGGGGCTGCCCTCGAGGCGGGCAATATAATAGGTCTGGCCGAGGGTTTGATCGCGGATGACGCCGACGAGGACGACCTGAGAGCCGTCGCGAGAGACCCAGCCGATACCGAGTTCAATTGAGGCTTCGGGAATGTCATTGCGTTGAATGCGGAGGATGTCGCCGGGCAGTTCGATGGCTTCGGCAACGGCGGTGGGTATACTGCCGTGCAGTCTATTGCCATAGGTCGAGAAACTATCCAGTTTGACGAGGTTTACAAATGTGGCCGGGATCGAGCCGGTGAGTTGATTGTTCTGCAGCGACAGTGTTTCCAGATTTGTGAGATAGCCTAGTTCTGAAGGAATGGCGCCGCTGAGTTGATTGCCTTCCAATCTTAGAGACCTTAGGTTTGTCAGGTTTCCGATTTCCGCTGGAACAGCGCCGCTAAGGTGGTTTCCGTGCAGATCCAAAACCCTTAGGTTGATGAGGCTGGCGAGAGCCGTGGGGATTGAGCCGCTGAGTTGATTATCGTACACGTCCAAGTATTTCAGATTGACAAGATTGCTGAAGGCGAAGGGAATTGCGCCACTAAGCTGATTGTTGCTCAGATTCAAGGAGCTCAAGTTAACCAAACTGCCTATTTCAACAGGGATGGGGCCGCTCAAATGGTTGTTGTGCAACCGCAGAAATTCCAAATAGGTGAGATTCCCAAGTGCGGGTGGTATGGCGCCACTGAGCTGGTTGTCGCCTAGGGTCAGAAATCTTAAACTCGGCATGTTGCCGATCGCGTGCGGTATGCTGCCGCTAAGGCGATTATTCCTTAACCCGAGAAACTCCAATTTGGGAAGAGCAGCAAGTTCAGTCGGTATGCTGCCGCTGAACTCATTGCCTTCCAGGCGTAACCCTCTTAGGTTGACTAGGTTGCCAAGCGCACCGGGAATGGGGCCGCTGAGGTTATTCCATCCCAGACCTAGATACTCAAGGCTTGTCAGGTTGCCGATTGACGGTGGGATGGAGCCGCTGAGCTGGTTATGTCCCAACGACAGTCGTTGCAGTTGGTGAAGATTCCCTAGCGCAACCGGGATGCTGCCGCTGAGGTGATTGCTGCCCAGACTCAGTGTCACAAGATTTATGAGCCTGCCAAGTTCCTGCGGAATGCCGCCGCTCAGGTGGTTAGAGGTCAATTCTAAGGAACGCAAGTTCGCCAGATTGGCCAGTGTAATGGGAATGCCGCCTTGAAGTTCGTTTCCGTATAGTCTCAGGGATTTAAGGTTGGTGAGATTGCCAAGCTGCGCCGGAATGTGCCCGGAGAGACGATTGTAGGTCAAGCTCAGATCATCTAGACGTACGAGGTTAGCGAGTTCCGGCGGGATATTTCCCGTAAGTTGATTCGATGAAAGGGAGAGGTAACGCAACTCGCTTAAGTTGCCGAGCGTTGGCGGAATAGAGCCGGTGAGTTCGTTGACGTAAAGGTATAGCTGCTGCAAGTTCCTGAGGTTGCCCAAGCTGCTGGGGATTGCGCCCTGAAGCTCGTTGTCTTGAAGTCCAAGGTCTCTCAAGTTTGTGAGGTTCCCCAACTCGCTGGGTATGCCGCCGCTGAGTTCGTTCTGTGCCAGATTTAAGGTACGGAGATGCGTCAAGTTGGCAAGTTCCGGCGGAATGAACCCGTTGAGCTGGGCCTTTACCAGCGATATGCGTGATACTCTTCGTTCCCCATTCACCATCCAGAAGCTAATGCCGTCCCAAGCGGTGATCGCCAAGCTGACGCTCCAGTTAAGCGGCGCGGTGCCGCGTAGGTTATCTTTCAGCCCCAGCAGCGTTTCGCAGTCCCACACCAGACCGGGGTTGGTCGCAGCATTGACAACAGCTCCCCTTGTGGCGCAACCATGGCTGCTCTGCGCCTGTGCGGCGTGAGGGTGCGCGAGAAGCAAGGCGAAAAGCACGAGGTTAGTCAATACGATACGCAGCACGTGAGTTGCAGACCATTTGCCTGTACGAAGCCGTGATGCGCTCAAGGGATTCATGCAGGGACTCCTTACGTTCTGCAGTTGGGGTAATTGTCCCGCGCCGGTGTGGTAGTGGCGGGATAGGGCGGGCCTTCGGTGATGCGGTCGAAGAAGCCTGAGTCTGCAGCGGTGACGTCGCACCAGTAGAAGCCAAGGGCCTGAAACGTCGGCCAGTTGGGTATGTGGCGCCATTGTTGGATTGTGGCATCGTAGGCGAAGATGCGCTCGTCGGCGCCGTCGAAGCGGCGCACGAGCATGTTGTGCTCGGGCAGGCGCTCGTCCAAGGGGATGACACGGACGATCTCCACCGGCACGGTGAATCGAGTGTTGACGACCGGCCACGGGACCGAATAAACCAATGGGCTGGTGGGCGAGATCCAGCGGCGCACGACGCGGGGACTGCCCTCCAGGCGAGCGATGTAGTAGGTCTGGCCGAGGGTCTGATCGCGGATAACGCCGACCATGACAACGCGTGAGCCGTCGCGTGAGACCCAGCCGATGCCGAGTTCAAATGAGGCTTCGGGTACGTCGTAGCGCTGGATGCGGATTTTGTCGCCGGGCAGTTCGATAAGGGTGGCGAACGCCGCGGGGAAACCATCGGCAAGCCGGTTGCCCTCGAGACGGATGTCGTGCAGGCTCGTGAGGTTGACGAGCGTAGGCGGAACCGCGCCGGTGAGTTGATTGTGCTGGAGCCAAAGCACCTGCAAATGAATGAGGTTACTCAGTTCAGATGGAATGGTACCACTGAGCCGATTGCTGCTGAGCCGCAGTGCCCGCAGTTCGGTTAGGTTACCTAATTGAGAGGGAATGCTGCCACTCAATTGATTGTAGTCAGCAGACAGCACGGTCAGTGCTCCTAAACTGCCGAAGGTGGCTGGGATCACATTGCTTAGCTTGTTGTTACTGAGGATAAGCGAGCCCAGTTTAGAGAGATTGGCGAAACTCTCAGGTATAGCACCACTGAATTGATTGCCCTGCAGTTCCATGTACTTCAAGTTTGAGAGTCGACCCAACTCCCAGGGCAAGCTGCCGCTCAATTGATTGTATTGCAGACTCAACCCTTGAAGGTTTGTGAGGTTGCCAAGCTCAGCAGGTACTCTACCGCTAAGCTGATTGCCGTACAGATGGAGAAAGCGCAGGTTCGAGAGATTACCAAGTGTTGCGGGGATACTGCCGGTAAGGTGGTTGCCGTGCATGTCCAACGACTGCAATCCGGTGAGGTTCCCTAGTCCTGCCGGTATGGTGCCACTAAGCCGGTTTTGGTAGAGGATCAATTTCTTGAGGTTGGTAAGGCGGCCCAGCGTGAGAGGAATGCTGCCGCTTAGCTTAGTCACGCTCAGATTCATCTCTTCCAAATTGGTGAGGTTACCGAGCGTTGCTGGCATGGAACCACTGAGGCGATTGGATGACAGTGACAGACTCCGCAGGCTGGTGAGATTGCCGATCGAAGGAGGAATTGAACCGCTGAGCCGGTCGGATTGCAGCGAAAGCGTCTGTAGATTAGTGAGATTGCCTATCTCTGAAGGAATGCTGCCGCTGAGCTTCGTGCCGATCAGGATGACTTTATTCAAGCCGCTGAGATTGCCAAATTTCGGCGGAATTGTGCCACTGAGATTCTTGGTACTAAACAAAATAGCTGTCACGCGCTGAGTGCCGTCCACATAGGACACATGAATGCCTTCCCAACGAGACATCGGTAGATCAGCGCTCCAGTTCAGCGGGGCTGTGCCGCGCAGGGTGTCTTTCAGCCCCAGCAGCGTTTCGCAGTCCCACACCAGGCCGGGATTGGTGGCGGAATTCGGTATTGCTCCTCTTAAGTAACAGCCATGGGTGCTCTGCGCCTGCACGGCTTGCGGGTAAGCAAGCAACAAGGCGGCGAGCATGAAACCGTTGAGAATGAGACGCAGCGCGTTAGTTGCAGACCATCTGCCTATGCCAAGTATCGATGTCCTTATAGGGATCATGCGCTTACTCCTTACGTCCGGCAGTTGGGGTAGTTGTCACGAGCCGGCATGGTGGTAGCCGGATAGGGTGGCCCAATCGAGATACGATGGAAAAAACCGCTGTCTGCGGCGGTGACGTCGCACCAGAAGAAGCCGAGGGCCTGGAAAGTCGGCCAGTTGGGAATGTGCCGCCACCGCTGGATGGTGGCATCGTAGGCGAAGATGCGCTCGTCTCCGCCGTCAAAGCGACGCACCAGCATGTTGGGTTCAGGCAGGCGCTCGTCCAAGGGGATGACACGGACGATCTCCACCGGCACGGTGAATTGCGTGTTGACGACCGGCCAGTTCACGGAGTTGACGAGAGGACTGGTGGGTGAGATCCAACGGCGGACGACGCGGGGGCTGCCCTCCAGGCGGGCGACGTAGTAGGTCTGGCCGTAGGTCTGATCGCGGATAACGCCGACGAGGACGACCTGAGAGCCATCCCTGGAGAGCCAACCGATGCCGAGGTCGAACGATGCCTCGGGTACATCGTTGCGCTGGATGCGGATTTTGTCGCCGGGCAGTTCGATAAGGGTGGCGAACGCCGCGGGGAAACCATCGGCAAGCCGGTTGCCCTCGAGACGGATGTCGTGCAGGCTCGTGAGGTTGACGAGCGTAGGCGGAACCGCGCCGGTGAGTTGATTGTGCTGGAGCCAAAGCACCTGCAAATGAATGAGGTTACTCAGTTCAGATGGAATGGTACCACTGAGCCGATTGTCGTCGAGCAGGAGTTGCTCCAGAAAACTGAGTCGTCCAAGTGCTGCCGGAATTGCACCGCTAAGCTGGTTCGCGGAGAAGTCCAAGTAGTTCAAGTTGGTTAGGTTACCCAGCTCGGAGGGAATGCCGCCACTCAGCATGTTGCCGGTGAAGTTCAGAAACACCAGATTGGCAAGGTTGCCCAGTTCAGGGGGAATGCTCCCGCTAAGCTGGTTGTTTCGCAAGTCGACTCTTACAAGGGCGCGTAGGTTGCCGAATGTACCAGGAATGCTCCCGCTCAGTTGATTCTCTTCCACGGACAACGTCTCCAGGCTAGCAAGGTTGCCCAACGCGCTAGGCATGCTGCCGCTGAGTTGGTTATTGTCTAGAATCAAGGTTGTAAGAAAGGCCAGATTACCAATTTCGGCCGGGATAGCGCCCGATACTTGGGTGTGGTGTAAGTGCAGGAATTTCAACCGGTAAAGACTACCTAAAGCAGCAGGAATACTGCCACTGAGTTGGTTGTTATCCAGAGTCAACCCTTCCAGTTTGGCGAGTTTGCCGAGTTGAGCAGGAATCGGTCCACTTAGCTGATTCAAAGACAGCAACAGAAGGCGGAGATTAGAAAGGTTACCGAGTGTCGCCGGAATATTGCCATTTAGGCGATTGGACGAAAGGTATAATTCTTGCAGATTTGTGAGGTCGCCGAGCGAATTTGGAATCGCGCCGCTAAGTTGATTGCCGTCCAGACGCAGTGTCTCAAGTGCAACCAAATTGCCCAGTTGGTAGGGGATGCTGCCACTGAGTCGGTTAAAGGCCAACACCGCGTGTTGCAAGTTGGTTAGGTTGGCTAAAGCAATTGGTAAAGTGCCACTAAGTTTGTTGTCGATCAAGTTCAAGTACTGTAAATGGACGAGATTGCCAAATTGCGGCGGAATGCTGCCGTCAAGTTGCTTATCTCTAAGCGAAATGCCAGTGACCCTCTGCCCGCTCTCCACCGTCGACACGGAAATGCCCTCCCATTCGGACATCGGTCGATCCGCGCTCCAGTTGAGCAGGGCAGTGCCCCGCAGGACGTCCTTCAGCCCCAGCAGCGTTTCGCAGTCCCACACCAAACCGGGATTGCTGGCAGGGTTGGAAACGGCTCCCCTTATAGCGCACCCATGGGTGCTCTGCGCCAGTGCGGCTCGAGGCAAACCAAGCCAAAGGGCGGTGAGCATCACACTCAACAACAGTAGGCGCAAGACAACACCTGCCCCCCGTATTGAAGAGTGAATTGCGGTCGGTTCCGTCACATTCATTGATGTCCCTCTCATTGAACTGAGCTAACTATGGATACGGGCTACGTCCGGCAATTCGGGTAGTTGTCCTGCGCGGGCATGGTAGTGGCGGGATAGGGCGGGCCTTCGGTGATGCGGTCGAAGAAGCCAGAGTCGGCGGCGGTCACGTCGCACCAGTAGAAGCCGAGGGCCTGGAATGTCGGCCAGTCGGGTATGTGGCGCCACTGCTGAATAGTAGCGTCGTAGGCAAAGATGCGGTCGTCGGCGCCGTCGAAGCGGCGCACGAGCATGTTGTGCTCCGGCAGGCGCTCATCCAAGGGAATGACGCGGATTATCTCGACAGGCACGGTGAATCGAGTGTTGACGACCGGCCACGGGACCGAATTAACCAATGGGCTGGTGGGCGAAATCCAACGGCGGACGACGCGGGGACTGCCCTCCAGGCGTGCGATGTAGTAAGTCTGGCCGAGAGTCTGATCGCGGATGACACCGACGAGGACGACCCGTGAGCCATCCCCGGATATCCAGCCGATACCGAGTTCGAAGGAGGCCTCGGGTCTATCGTAGCGCTGGATGCGCAGCTTGTCGCCTGGCAGTTCGATTGCTTCGGCGAAGGCCGTGGGGATGTCACCGCTAAGCTGGTTGCCTTCCAGACGAAGCTCTCTCAAGCTCTTGAGATTGACGAGAGTAGGCGGGACGGTGCCCGTGAGCCTGTTGTTCTGCAGGCGCAACGCCCTCAGACTCGTGATACTACTCAATGTAGCGGGAATTGTCCCGCTGAGCTGATTGTCGTTGAGATACAGACCACCCAGTTGTTTGAGGTTGCCGAGGGCGGCCGGGATTGCACCACTCAGTTGGTTTTCATGTAAGAACAGTCCGCTCAGGTTAGTAAGATTGCCCATTTCCGGTGGAATTGGCCCGCTTAGATTGTTCTTGTTGAGATACAGCCAGCGCAGGTTGGAGAGGCCCCCCAATTCACTGGGGATCCTGCCACTGAGCTGATTCTGGGATAGATTTAGCTGCTCTAGAGTTGTCAGGTTTCCCAACTCGCCGGGGATGTTACCAATAAGTTGATTATCGTAGAAATCCAAGTACCGGAGGTAAGGGAGATTGCCAAGCGTGGCGGGAACACTGCCGCTCAGTTGGTTGCTCCTTAGGTCTAGAGATTGTAGACTCGTGAGGTTTCCCAGCGCTGGGGGGATGCTCCCAGTGAGGAGATTGAGGTAGAGACACAATTCCCGCAGTCGTGTCAGGTTGCCCAACTCCGGCGGAATGCTGCCGCTGAGCTGATTACTGCAGAGATAAAGAGCCTGTAATGCAGCGAGATTTCCCAAGCTATTTGGAATGCCGCCGCTGAGTTGGTTGTATCCCAACGATAGAAACCGCAGGTTCCTAAGGTTGCCCAACTCCGGCGGGATACTTCCGTTGAGTTGATTTTGGCTCAATCTGAGCTCGCGCAGCTTGGAGAGATTGCCAAGAGAGGCAGGAATACTGCCCCTGAGTTGATTATCCGCGAGACCCAACTTCTCTAGTTTGGGGAGGTAACCAAGGGCTGCGGGAATTCCCCCACTGAGTGAGTTATGGCCCAGAATCAATTCCCTAAGTTCGGAAAGGTGCCTAAACTCCGGTGGAATGGCGCCACTCAATTGCTTAACTGAGAGGTTCATGCCTGTGACCCGCAGCCCGCCGACAACAGCAGTCACAGTAACGCCTTCCCACCGAGCGACTGCCAAGGTAGGGCTCCAATTCAGCGGCGCACTGCCGCGCAGGGCATCTTTCAGCCCCAACAGCGTCTCGCAGTCGGCGACAAGACCGGGGTTCGCAGTTGGATCGGGCACGGCCTGGCCGTTTGCACAGCCGTGACTCGCCTGCGCCATTGCGGTATTGAGATTGACCGGGAACAGAGCGAGCAGCACCAAGCCCGCCCAGGCGAGACGCAGCAGGCGTCCCATTGAGCAGCCGCCCCCATTAAGTTTTGCTGCGCGCTCCAAGGGCACGGTTCTTATCTCCTATGGAAGTATGGTGTGGTTCAAGAGTTATACCTACGTCCGGCAGTTAGGGTAGTCGCTTCGCGCAAACGTCCCGCTGGGCGAATACGATGGGCCGATGGTGATGCGTTCGAAGAAGCTGGAATCTGCGGCGGTGACGTCGCACCAGTAGAAGTTGAGCGCCTGGAAGGTCGGCCAGTTAGGAATGTGTCGCCACTGCTGGATGTTGGCATCGTAGGCAAAGATTCGTTCGTCGGCGCCGTCGAAGCGACGGACGAGCATGTTGTGCTCGGGGAGGCGTTCGTCCAAGGGGATGGTGACAATTATCTCCACGGGCACGGTGAACTGGGTGTTGACGAGAGGCCAGTTTACGGAATAGACGAGAGGGCTGGTGGGTGAAATCCAGCGGCGGACGACACGGGTATCGCCTTCATGGCGAGCGATGTAGTAGGTCTGGCCGAGAGTCTGATCGCGGATGACGCCGACGAGGACGACACGTGAGCCGTCGCGGGAGACCCAGCCGATACCGAGTTCGAAGGAAGCCTCGGGTCTATCGTGGCGTTGGATGCGGAGCTTATCGCCGGGCAATTCCATGGCAACAGCAATGGTGGTGGGGATGTCTCCGGATAGCCGGTTGCCGAAGGTAGTGAACTGCCTCAAGTGGGCCAAGTTGGCGAGGGTGGTTGGAATTGTGCCAGTGAGTTGGTTGTTTTGAAGCCAGAGAGCTTGCAGGTTCGCGAGGTTGCCCAGTGCAGAAGGGATGCCGCCGCTGAGTTGATTGTCATTGAGATAAAGACTGTTCAGGTTGGGGAGATTGCCGAGAGTGGCCGGAATGGGACCGCTAAGCTGATTGTTGGACAGATTCATCTCTCCCAGGTTAGTCATGTTGCCTAAGGTGCCTGGAAGGGGGCCGCTGAGTTGGTTGTTTTGTAGATCCAGGCTGCCTAAGTTCGAAAGATTGCCGAATGTGCCGGGAATACTGCCACTGAGTTGATTGTCGCGGAGTCCCATGCTCTTCAGGCTGCTGAGGTTACCCAACTCTAGTGGGAGGCTCCCACTGAGTTGGTTGTTTGACAAAGACAAATCTATCAAGTTTGTCAGGTTGCCCAGTGTGGACGGTAGGCTGCCGCCAATCAAGTTGCCTCTCATCCAGAGCTGCTGCAGGCTGGTCAGATTGCCAAACGTTGCGGGTATGCTGCCGCTAACGCGGTTCTGAACGACAAAAAGCCGCTCGAGGTTGGTGAGATTGCCGAGGGCGGGGGGAAGCGCCCCACCGATCTGATTCCAAGACACACTCAAATGTTGCAGCTTAGAGAGATTCCCAAGGGAAGCGGGAATGCTGCCGCTCAACTGATTGCCTTCCAGGTTCAAGAATTCCAGACTGCTCAGGTTACCCAGTTCGGCCGGGATGAAGCCAGTAAAGGAATTGCTGCCCAGATTCAGATACTTCAAGCTGCTCATACGACCTAACTCAGTCGGAATTGTCCCGCTGAGTTGGTTTCCTTCCAAGTTGAGCTTCGTTAACATGCTTAGGTCGGCGAGGGTTACGGGGATGCTGCCACTAAGCTGGATGGATTGAGCGTCGAACGTCTCTAAGTTGGACAGATTGCCCAAGGTAGCTGGAATGCTGCCGCTGATATTGGTGTCGTAAAGAGTGAGAGACCGTAGGTTTCCTAGGTTGCCCAGTTCGGCGGGAATGCCGCCTGTGAAAAAGTTGGAGTCCAGCCTGAGAACCTGCAAGTTACTGAGTTTGCCCAAGCTATTGGGAATGTTGCCGGCGATTTGATTGATGTTCAGATACAAGTGTTGCAGGTTTGAGAGGTTGCCCAATGTTGCGGGAATTGGGCCATTGATCGCGTTGAAGGAGAAATCCAAATACAGCAGGTATTCGAGGTTGCCGAGTGCGTCTGGGATTTTGCCGGTTAGATCGTTGTGGGAGAGGTCCAAGTGCCGCAAGTTTCGGAGGTTGCCAAGTGAATCTGGGATGCCGCCACTGAGCGAATTGAGGTCCAAATGCAGACGCTCAAGGTTGGCGAGGTTGCCCAACTCAGCAGGGATGCTGCCGCTAAGTTTGTTTCTGTACAGGTTCAATACCTTCAGGCTGGCAACTCTACCCAGTTCCGAGGGAACCATGCCGTCAAGCAGCTTCTCAGTAAGCGAAATGCCAGTGACTCTCCGAGCGCCGCTTTCAACGGTCAGGGAGATGCCCTCCCAATTGGCAATTGGTAGATCAGCGCTCCAGTTCATCGGCGCTGTGCCGCGCAGCGTGTCTTTTAGCCCCAGCAGTGTTTCGCAGTCCCACACCAGACCGGGATTGTTCGCGGCATTGGCAACAGCTCCCTTTGTGGCGCAACCATGGCTGCTCTGCGCCTGTGCGGCGTGCGGGTGCGCAAGAAGCAAGGCGAAAAGCACGAGACTGCTCAACACGATTCGCAGCACGTGAGTTGCAGACCATTTGCCTGTACGAAGCCGTGATGCGCTCAAGGGATTCATGCAGGGACTCCCTACGTTCTGCAGTTGGGATAGTCGTCGCGGGCGGGCATAGTAGTGGTCGGATAGGGCGGACCCTCGGTGATGCGGTCGAAGAAGCCAGAGTCGGCGGCGGTCACGTTGCACCAGAAGAAGCCGAGGGCCTGGAAGGTCGGCCAGTCGGGTATGTGGCGCCACTGTTGAATGGTGGCATCGTAGGCGAAGATGCGCTCGTCGGCGCCGTCGAAGCGGCGCACGAGCATGTTGTGCTCCGGCAGGCGCTCGTCCAAGGGGATGACGCGGACGATCTCCACCGGCACGGTGAACTGCGTATTCACTACGGGCCAATCCACTGAATTGACCAACGGGCTGGTGGGCGAAATCCAGCGGCGCACGACGCGGCTGTCGCCTTCATGGCGGGCGATGTAGTAGGTCTGGCCGAGGGTCTGATCGCGGATGACACCGACCATGACGACGCGCGAGCCGTCACGGGAGACCCAGCCGATGCCGAGATCGAATGAAGCCTCGGGGATGTCGTTGCGCTGGACGCGGAGTTTGTCGCCGGTTTGCTCCGTTGCAGTAGCAAAGCCTGCGGGAAAACCGCCGGACAGCGGGTTGCCCTCCAGGCGGAGATCGCGCAAACTCGTAAGGTTGACGAGGGTAGGCGGGACCGTGCCGGTGAGCAGGTTCTTGTGTAGGTGCAACTGCCTCAGATCGGTCAGCTTGCTCAACTCAGGTGGAATGGGGCCGCTCAGTCGATTGTCATTGAGTCGGAGCTCCCAGAGGGATGTGAGATTGCCAAGGAAGGCCGGAAGGGGGCCGCTGAGTTGATTATTGTCGAGATACAGAACCCCCAGACCCAGAAGGTTGCCCATATTTGCCGGAAGAGCGCCGGTGAGTTGGTTCTCAGATAGCGAGAGTCCGTGCAGGATAGGCAGGTTGCCTAATTCCGGTGGAATTGGTCCGCTTAGGTTGTTCTTTTGCGCAAAGAGCCACTGGAGGTTGGATATGTTGCCAAGCTCACCGGGGATGGTCCCACTGAGCTGATTGTTGTGCAGTTCCAAAGACTCAAGACCCGTCAGAGCTCCTAACGCGCCGGGGATGCTCCCGCTGAGCCGGTTTTGGCTGAGAAACAAGTACCTAAGCTTGGGGAGATTGCCAAGAGAGGCCGGAATACTGCCGCTGAGCTGGTTGCGATCCAGGTACAGAACTTCAAGATTTTGGAGCTTGCCAAGCTCAGAGGGAATGCTACCAGAAAGGCGATTTTCATAGAATGATATTGACCGCAGGCTTGCGAGGTTGCCTAACTCCGGCGGGATGCTCCCACTGAGCTGGTTTCGGTCGAGACCTATGTCTTTCAGATTGCTGAGATTGCCGATTGTATTGGGAATGGCGCCGCTGAGATGATTGTCTCCTAAGCCTAGACTGCGCAAGTTCTGGAGGTTGCCCAGCTCCGGCGGGATGCTCCCACTGAGATTATTCTGGGACAAGCCGAGCCTCTCCAGCTTGGAGAGATTGCCCAGGGAGGCTGGGATGTCCCCTGTGAGGTTATTGTCCCCGAGAACCAAGACTTTCAGGTTGACGAGGTTCCCGAAAGTGGCTGGGATGTTGCCGCCGAGAAAACTGCCGAGCAAAATCAGCACTTGCAGTTTTTGAAGGTTGCCCAGTTCCGGCGGAATGACTCCGCCGAAGTTTTGGTAAGGGAAGCTCAGTTCGCGCAATTCGGCCAACCTGCCCAAGGACGGTGGTAGTGTGCCGTTTAATTTCCTTTCGGTCATTCGTATGCTTGTCACCCTCTGGGCGCCATTGACTGTGGACACGGTGATGCCCTCCCACTGGGAGATTGGCAGGGCCGCGCTCCAATTGAGTGGCGCCGTGCCGCGCAGCGTGTCTTTCAATCCCAGCAGTACTTCGCAGTCCCATACCAGACCGGGATTGTTCGCGGCATTGGCAACAGCTCCCTTTGTGGCGCAACCATGGCTGCTTTGCGCCTGTGCGGCGTGCGGGTACGCAAGAAGCAAGGCGAAGAGCACGAGGTTGGTCAATACGATACGTAGCAGGTCAGCTACAGACCATGTGCCTCTGCCAGCCAGTGAGATGCTCATTGGGTTCATGCGCGTGCTCCTCAAGTCCGGCAATTGGGGTAATTGTCCCGTGCCGGCATGGTAGTGGCCAGATAGGGCGGGCCTTCGGTGATGCGGTCGAAGAAGCCAGAGTCGGCGGCGGTCACGTCGCACCAGTAGAAGCCGAGGGCCTGGAAGGTCGGCCAGTTGGGTATGTGGCGCCACTGTTGAATGGCGGCATCGTAGGCGAAGATGCGCTCGTCGCCCCCATCAAAGCGCCGCACCAGCATGTTCGGCTCAGGCAGACGTTCGTCTAGCGGGATAGCGCGGATGATCTCCACCGGCACGGTGAATCGAGTGTTGACGACCGGCCACGGGACCGAATAAACCAACGGGCTGGTGGGCGAGATCCAGCGGCGGACGACGCGGGTATCGCCTTCGTGACGGACAATGTAATAGGTCTGACCGAGAGTTTGATCGCGGATGACGCCGACCATGACAACGCGTGAGCCATCCCTGGAGACCCAGCCGATGCCGAGTTCGAAGGAGACCTCGGGTCGATCGTAGCGTTGGATGCGGAGGATGTCGCCGGGCATTTCGATAGCGGTGGCGATGTCTGCTGGTATGTCGCCGGTGAGTCGATTGCCGAAGGTATAGAACTGCTCAAGTCTCGTGAGGTTGACGAAGGAGGTGGGAACCGTACCGCTGAGTTGGTTGTAGTGTAGCCAGAGCGTCTTCAGCTTGGTGAGATTACTTAGATCAGAAGGAATGCCGCCGCTGAGTTGATTGTCGCTAAGATAGAGGTATTCCAGGTCGACGAGATTGCCGAGAGTGACCGGAATAGTGCCGCTAAGGAGGTTACTCCGCAGAGATAGTCTCCGCAAGCGACTGAGATTGCCCAGCGAATCGGGTATGGGGCCGCTGAGATTGTTATCATTCAGATCCAAGAACTTTAGACCGAGGATATTGCCGAAGCCGGCAGGGATGACCCCGGTTAGATTGTTCTCTGCAAGGTTGAGGCTAGTGAGACTGAACAGGATGCCGAGAGTGCTCGGGATTCCGCCACTTAGCTGATTGCCCCCAAGTTGCAGATTACTCAAGTAAATGAGATTGCCCATTTCAGCGGGTATGGCCCCAGTCAATTGGTTGTTGCCTAACCTGAGGTCCTCCAGGTAGAAGAGGTAGCCCAGCGCAGGCGGTATCGCCCCACTGAGTTGGTTGTCGTGCATCGCCAAGTAGCTCAAGTTAGTGAGACTGCCAAGCGTGCTTGGTATGCCGCCGGTGAGCTGATTGCCGCTCAATTCAAGGAAGTTTAGGCCAGACATGCGGCCCAACTCGGAAGGAATGTTGCCGCTTAGTCGGTTGCCTGCCAGACGCAGCTCATTCAATTGCGTGAGATTGCCAAACGTGCCAGGAATGCTGCCGCTCAGCATGTTTCCCGTAAGGCTCATGTACTCCAGTTGGATAAGGTTGCCGAGGCTGGCAGGAATTGGTCCGCTCAACTGGTTTCCAAACAAAGAGAGCCTTTTAAGCTCCGAAAGGTTACCAAGGGAGTTTGGAATGGAGCCATGGAGTTTATTCAAGGTCAAATTTAGATGATTCAGCTTGACGAGGTTGCCCAATTGATAAGGAATTGGACCGGTGAGATGGTTGTAATCGAGCACGAGCCCGTCTAAGTGTTCGAGCTTGCCCAGTTCGCTCGGAATGCTGCCGTTCAGACCTCTTTCAGTAAGTCCGATCCCTGACACGCGCAGCGTGCCATCGGTGAACATGAATTTAATCCCGACGCCGTCCCATTCCGTAATCGGCAGGTCCGCGCTCCAGTTAAGCGGTGCCGTCCCACGCAGAGCGTCTTTCAACCCCAGCAGCGTTTCGCAGTCGGCAACCAAGCCGGGGTTTCTGGTCGGATCGGAAACTGCGCCCCTTGTGGCGCAATCGTGGCTGCCCTGCGCTAGCACTGCGCTAGCGTTTGCCAGCGGCAGGGCGAGGAGCATCACTACTACGGTGAGGAGACGTAGCCCAAGTACTGGGCCCTTTCTGGGGCCAATTGCGTGAGCCACTGGTTTGGCGGGCATGGGAGTCCTTTTAGCTACTTGCAAGGTCAGCTAACTGGAAAGCGCCGCGCCAAAATGCACCATTACAAACGAAACGAGGCAACGATCATGCAAGAGTCTTCAACACTTAAGTGTAGCTACATGCGCACCATACCACTATGACGGTGCTAAACGTCAATTGACGCCCGAAATACTCACTGGCATTCTCTCAGCGAAGTTCAAGGGGGATTGGTAGTTGAAGGTTAGACTGAGGTCTTGAAGTTGGGCCTGCGTGCAGCCGAGCCGGCGTGTTGTGGGAGCTGTATTCGCGTAGACCCTTCGCAGAGCGAACCGAATGCGGGTTGACCTGTGGCGGTGAGGACAAAGCAAATCTCAGGATGGCCTTCGGCAATTTAGGCGAGAGTACTCCGCACTTAGCGCACGTAGGCGGCGGCGATGCCGCCGTCCACGGTGAGCGTGGCGCCGGTGGTCTTGGCCGCGCGGTCGCAGAGCAAGAAGGCGGCGGCTGCGGCAACGTCAGCGGGGGTCACGTAGACCTTGAGGGAGGTGCGGTTGCGGTAGAATTCTTCGAGTTCGTCGGGAGCAACGCCATGATCGCGCGCCCTAGCCTCCCGGAACGCCGCTGTCCAGAGCTTCGAACCGTGCACCACGGCATCGGGGCAGAGGGAATTCACGCGGATTCCGGCGGGGCCGCCTTCCTCGGCCAGACAGCGGGCCAGGTGCAGTTCAGCCGCTTTGGCCGCGCTGTAAGCGCTGTTGTGCTTGCCTGCCGCCAGCGCGTTCTTGGAGGAAATGAAGAGCAGCGCGCCGCCAAGCTCCTGCTGCTTCATCACGCGGAATGCCTCCCGCGCCACGAGGAAGTAGCCCCGCGTCAGCACTCCGTGCAGGCAGTCCCACTCCGCAGTCGTCGTTTTCTCCACAGGCTGCGCGGCGGCAACGCCCGCATTGCAGACCGCGGCATCTACTCCCCCGTAGGCCAGTACCGCGGCGGCAAAGGCAGCCTGCACGCTCGCCTCGTCGCGCACGTCGGCAGGCAGGGCGAGCGCACGCCCGTCACCGTGCGCCTCGTTGAGCGCGGCAGCGGTCTGTTCGGCGCCTTCCTCATCGATATCGAGAATCACCACGTGGGCGCCCGCCGCGGCCATGCGCTCGGCAATAGCTTTCCCGATGCCGCTGGCAGCGCCGGTTATGAGCGCCACCCGGCGGGAAAACTCCGCTTCCGGCGGCGCGAGCGTCAGCTTGAGCAACTCCAGCGGCCAGTACTCTATACTGAATGCCTCCGGATCTGTCATGGAGGTATAGCGGTCGAGCGCCTCGGCGCTGGCGATATCTGCAATGGCCCGATGATAGAGACCGCCCGCAACGCCCGCCGACTTGAGGTCCTTGCCCGTAGTCACCATGCCCAGACCCGGAATGAGGACAATGCGCGGGTAAGGATCGAGCATAGTCTCGCCGTTCTGAGCATTGGCGGCGAAGTACTGCGTATAGTCCCGGGCATAGGCGTCAACACCGCCGCGCACGCGGGCGCAGAGTTCTGCCACGCTCTGGCCGGACGGGTCCCAGTCCACAAAGAGCGGACGGTGTTTGGTATGGACAAGGTGGTCGGGACAGGCCGCGCCGCGTTGCGAGAGCTCCGCCGCGTGGGCGCTGTTCACAAAGTCAAGCACCTCAGCCGCGTCGTCATAGCGCAGGACCATGCGCTGCTGCCGACTAACCGCGCCGCGCAGCACCGGCAAGACCTGCCGGGCGATCCGGCGGCGTTCGTCGTCGCTCAGCGCTTTGACGGTTTTCACCCCAAAGACGCGTTTCCCCCGGGCGGCTTCATCCACCGCGCTCTGGGCGCGCTCCACCATTGCCAGCGTGTTGGCATAGCACTCCTGTGACGTTTCGCCCCACGTCACCAACCCGTGTTTCTGCATGAGCACGCAGCGGGTGCGGGGCTGTTCCGCCACCAGTTGCATCATTTCCTTGGCGCTGCGGAAACTTGGCCGGAAGAACGGCATCCAGATCGCTTCTTTCCCATAGATGCGCTCCACCAGCGCTACCGCGTCCTCCGTGCAGCAGAGCGACACTACCGCATCGGGGTGCGTGTGGTCTATGTGCGCGAACGGCAGGAACGCGTGCATGGTGGTCTCGACCGAGGGCCGGGGCGGATCGAGATCGACGTAGCTATGCGCCAAGTACGTCGCCATGGCTGCGTCGGTCATGTCGTCGCAGCGGAGCATGTCTTCCAAGGCGTCTTGGTAGAGCCCCGTAAAGCCCTCGGGCACGATGGTAGCCAGATCGTAGCCGCTGCCCTTCACACGCAGTACGCGCGCGTCACGCCCGCGAAAGTCCGTCTCGACGAGCTTCATAGAGGTATTGCCACCGCCCCAGTTCACGATGGCGGGGTCTTTGCCCAGCAACCGCGAGCGGTACACCACCTCGCCCACGCCGGTGTGCCGCGCGGCTTCGGTGTCGTCCCAGTAGTTAGGAATTCGCGTATTCGTTGCCATAGCTCTGTAGCCTCGTCCCCTCGAATTGAAATGCGCGGGTGATTGGATGGGTCTTTGGGCATTTCGATTATAGCAGGGCAAGTTGGCGGCTATAGCGAACTGAAACATCTGTTTCACTGGCGCTGCAAAGCAGTTTCTGGCTAACATGGGACGGGAAAGAATAGTTCAATCATGCTAACGTTTGCAACTCGCTGAAGTGTTTAGTCTTTACCTTGTAAGCGGGTCGTCACGAGTTCTTTTGAGGTATGGATAGTTGTGTCAGCGGCAGATGAGACCAACAAAGTGGTGAACCGAAATATCCTGGAAGCGGCGATGGGTGAACGGCTGCTTACCCCTGAACAGCTACGGGAGATTCGGGAGCACGTAGCCGGGGCGTGGTACAATCTTAGTCGGGAACAGCTAGTTCACCGTGAGTTAGTCGGAATGCAGTGGAGAGGACGTGTTCTTCAGACTGGCGACGCACTGCCGACTGACGTGGTGCACTATCTGAAGCATGTAGTGGCGCGACAGGAGTGGCCGCCCAGCATGTCACTTACCGCGTATCGTGAGAGTCTGCGCAAGGCAGTACGTGACCCGGACAGCGGCCTCATGACAAGCACATATCGCGATAAAGGCTGCCACCTCAGCATTGTCCGCCGTTCGCAAGAGCTAAAGGGCCCCGGAGGACACGAATGGTTGCTTGTAGAGTATCGAGTATCTACGGGGAATATCGCTACCGCGTTCCAACTTGAAGAAGGTCTTAGCTACTTAGATCGCCCTGGTCGGAGAGAACAACGATGGCTGCGCAGGCCGCAGTAAATGAGCGGATTGATCTCAAACTGAGCGCTATTGCAGCCGAGATTGATAGTTTGCCGGCTATCGAAGAAGAATGGCCGCAGATGCTCGATGACCACCAGGCTGCGTTCCTGCTCGAATGGGACGAGATGGTGGCGCGCATGGAGAGCTTGGACCGCGCCTTTCATTCTCATGAAATGGCTTCTACGCAGCAAGCCCTTTACCGCGTGCTCCTCCGCAAGCTTGAAGAGGTTACACCAATCGTCCAACGGCTTGGCCTCACGAGTCCGCAGTTAACGCAAGCACGCTAGGCCGGCACTTTCGATACGGTCCCCCAATTCTTGCCGCCGCCGCCCCACGGAACAGTCTATGAGTCTCATATGTTTCCGCCAAGGGTGACCCGAAAATCTGTCCAGGTGGGTGCAGTGTGCCCACCTGGACATTACGGTAAGCTAAGAAAAACTTGAATAGCAGGAGGGTATGGCGTGCGCACACGTAAACTTGGGAAGAACGGCCCGGAGGTCTCGGTGCTCGGCTTTGGCGCGTGGCCGATTGCGGGCAAGCTGGGACCGGTGGCAGAGCACGACGCGGTGACGGCAATTCAGCGGGCGGTTGACGGCGGTGTGACGCTCATCGATACGGCAGAGGCCTATGGGTTCGGTGTCTCAGAGGAGTTGGTCGCCAAGGCTGTGGGCGACCGGCGCGACCGGGTCTTCATCGCTACCAAGGTCTTGCCCGAGAATTGGCGCCGCGATGACTTGCTGACCGCCGCCGAGCGCAGCCTGCGGCACCTCCACACCGATTATATCGACCTCTACCAGATCCACTGGCCGCTCGACGAGATGGACTTTGCCGAGAGCATGCAGGCCATCGCTGATTTGATTCAGCAGGGCAAGGTGCGGTACGCGGGAGTATCGAATTTTTCGGCAGAGCAGATGCAGGAATGCTTGCAGGTACGGCACGTGGACTCGGACCAACCGCGCTACAACCTGCTCGACCGCGAGATCGAGGCGGACGTGCTGCCGTTCTGTCTGGAACAAGGCATCGGCGTGCTGGCCTATGCGCCGTTAGGACAGGGTTTGCTCACCGGCAGCTATGAGGAAGACCACGTTTTCAACGCAAACGACATACGCAGTGAGAATGAGAGATTTTCCGGCGAGCGGTTCAAGCGTACGATCCGCATGACAAAGAAGCTCGCGGCCTACGCCGGCGATCACGGCCATACGCTCATAGAGCTCGACATCGCCTGGGTACTGGCGCATCCGGCAATGACTACGGCGCTGGTCGGCGCGAAAAGCCCTGCGCAGGTGGAAGGCTGGCTGGGCGCGGGCGATTGGGAACTTACCCCGCAGCAGATGCGGGAGATCGATGAGATCGCCGCCGAAGCGAGCGTGTAGCCGGGTTCGGCTAAGCTACAGACTTGAAGATCTGTCCAGTTCGGGGCCAAAACTGAATTGGCGACCGAGAGTGGCATGCTATCCAGGCATACAATCCCGTTGGGACTTGCGTCGCTAAGGATTCGCCCTCACCCAAACCCTCTTCCCCAGGAGAGGGCCTACTCCTACACTTGCCGGTGCTTCACCTGCCAGCGCTCGGCTCCTCTTGCGTGCCTCTCCCCGCAGAAGGGTCTTCACGTCTTGGTAGAACGTGATCGACAATCCACGCCTGCGCCAAGTGTTACTTGCTAGGAGAGTTCCCAGGCGCTTGGGTCCAGGCCCACGTCGCGGGCTGAGTCGCAGATTTTGCCCCAGGTAGTCTCGTCGATTGGGATGCCCGACTGCGCACGCTCGCGCTCCGTGTGAAATTCCGGCTCGCCGGGCACGAGCACCTCAGCCACGCCGGGCGCGGTGCGGCTGGATTTGACGTGCCTAACCAGGGCCTCCACCTCGTCATAGTAGGATTCCAAGTCCCCAAAGTGCGCGATGTCGTAGACAGTGAACAGCACACCGTTGCCGCGTGAACGCATGTCACCGGAAGACATGCCCTGACCGCTCAGCCCTCCGGCGCAGAGTTCCATCATCATGCTCAGCGCATAGCCCTTGTGTCCGAGGGGGCCGCCCAGGGGCAAGATGGCCCCACGCGGTTCGTCCCAGTACACTTGCGGATCCGTGCTGGGTCTACCTGCCGCATCGATGATCCAACCTTCCGGCAGCGGCTTGCCGAGATTGGTGGCGACGCGAATTTTGCCATCGGCGACCGTGCAGGTCGTCATGTCCACCATAACGGGCGGGTCGGCGCGGCGCGGCGCCGCAAAAGCCAATGGATTGGTGCCCAGACGGCCGTCAATGCCGCCGAACGGCGCTACCTGAAGGCCCATGCGGCCGGAATTGACGAAGGCTACGCCGATCAAGCCGGCCTGGGCAATCATGATGGGGTATGCGCCCGCCCGGCCAATGTGGCTCGCCCGACGCAGAGACACGCTCGCCAGGCCGTATTGCCGCGCCTTCTGAATTGCCAGGTTCGTGGCGAGAACCGCGCCCACCTGGCCAAACCCATTGTTTGCGTCCACAACCGCGGTGCAGGCGTGTTCACGCACAATTTCCGGCGACCCCAAAGGATTGACGCGTCCTTCGTTCACGGCGCGCGCATACTCATAGAGACGCAAGACACCGTGGGAATCGTGACCGTAGAGGTTAGACTGGACTAGATGATCGGCCACAATCTGCGCGTCGTCGCTACGACAGCCCAGCGCGATGATGAATGCTTGGCCGATGCGGCGCAAGGCGTCAGCGGTGATGGTAGGCACAATTGGCTCCTTTCGGTAACTGTTCAGGCCGGGGAGTTACATAATAGGTGTTCGGGGAGATAGGTAACACATGGCGAGTGGGCATGAGTTCATACCCGCGCAACGAGCTATGCCCGTGCAATAAAACGTTCGCTAAGACAGCACCCAGGCGATTGGGTCCATGCCTAAGTCCCGGGCTGCGTCGCAGAGTTTCCCCCAGGTGGTCTCATCGATGGGAATACCCGTCTGTTCACGCTCGCGCTGGGCGCGGTACTCCGGCTCGCTGGCAACCAAGACCTCACTAACGCCGGGAGCCGGTCGGCTCGTTTTCACGTGGTTGATGAGTGTTTCAATCTCAGCATAGAAGAACTCAGGTTCCACAAACTGCGCGATGTCATAGGCTGTCAGGTGGACGCCGTTGCTATCCACCCGCATGTCGCCGGCGGACATACCCTGACCGCTCAGTCCGCCGCCGCAAATCTCATTCATCATGCTCAGCCCTGTGCCTTTATGCCCGAGGGGGCCGCCTAGCGGCAGCACCGCGCCGCGGGGCTCGTCCCAATAGTCTGCCGGATTGGTGCTCGGGTTGCCCTGCGCATCGACGATCCAGCCCTCAGGCAGCGGCTTGCCCTGGTTGGCGGCCACCTTGATCTTGCCGTCGGCGACGGTGGAGGTTGTCATATCCACAAAAAATGGTGGGTCGGCAGGGCGGGGCGCGGCAAAGGCCAGCGGATTTGTGCCCAAGCGGCCGTCGATGCCGCCGAAGGGCGCTACCTGAAAGCCCAGCCGACCGGCATTGACGAAAATCAGGCCGATCATGCCGGCCTGCGCCACCATGTGCGGATATTCTCCCACTCTGCCGATGTGGCTCGTATTGCGCAGCGAAACGCTGGCGATGCCGTATTTCTTGGCTTTTTCTATCAAGAGCCTAGTGGCAAAGACCGCGCCTACCTGACCGAACCCGTTATTGGCGTCGACGACCGCGGTGCACGGGTTGTCGCGCACAACCTCAGGTACCGCTTGCGGGTCTACGACACCTTCCTCCCGCACGGCATGCCAATACTGTTCCATGCGCACCACGCCGTGGGAGTCATGCCCGTAGAGGTTGGACTGCACCAAGTGATCGGTGACGATCCGGGCGTCGGCGGGGCGACAGCCCAGAGCGGCGAAGAAATCGTAGCCAATGCGGCGCAAGGCTTCAGCAGTAACGGTAGGCACAAGCGGCTCCTTTCGGCATTACACCAGTCGTATCTGAGCAGTAACTTCGGTATGGTTTCGTACAAGCCAGACGGCATTCCGTTCAGGTCTGCGGAGTCACGCTAGGAGAGTTTCCAGGAGGTTGGATCGAGGCCGATTTCACGCGCTGCCGCGCAGAGCTTCTCCCAGGTGGTGTCGTCTATAGGAATGCCGTTGCGCTGGCGTTCGCGCTCGTTGCGAAATTCCGGCTCGCCGGGAATAAGAACCTCCGCGACGCCGGGCGCCGTGCGGCTCGACTTAACGTGGCCGACCAAGGCTTCCACCTCATCAAAGAAGAACTCCGGATCGGTGAACTTTGCGATGTCGTAGGCCGTAATGTGGACGCCGTTGCTGCTGAAGCGCATGTCGCCTTGGGACATGCCCTGGCCGCTCATTCCTCCCCCGCAAATCTCCATCATCATACTTAAGGCAAAGCCTTTGTGCCCCAGGGGGCCGCCCAGCGGGAGCACGGCCCCGCGCGGTTCGCCAAAGTAGTCATGCGGGTTGGTGCTGGGGTTGCCCTCCGCATCGACGAACCAGCCCTCAGGCACCGGCTTTCCCTGGTTGGCGGCGATGTAAATCTTGCCGTCGGCGACCGTGGAGGAGCTCATGTCCACAAATATCGGCGCGTCGGCGCGGCGGGGTGCGGCAAAGGCCAGCGGATTCGTGCCCAGGCGACCGTCGATGCCGCCAAAGGGCGCTACCTGAAAGCCCATCCGACCGGCGTTGACGAGGATCAGGCCGATCATGCCGGCCTGCGCCACCATGAGCGGGTACGCAGCTAACCTGCCAATGTGGCTCGTATTGCGCAGCGAGACACTCGCCACTCCGTTCTGCTGCGCCTTTTGTAGCAAGAGCTCGGTTGCAAAGGTTGCGCCCACCTGACCGAATCCATTGTGCGCGTCCACCACCGCAGTGCAGGGATGTTCACGCACAATTTCCGGTACCGCTCGCGGGTCAACGCGCTGTTCTTCCCATACGGCGCGCCCATATCTTTCCATGTGCACCACGCCGTGGGAGTCATGTCCGTAGAGGTTGGACTGCACCAGGTGATCGGTGACAATGCGGGCGTCGTCGGGACGACAGCCCACGGCAGAGAAGAAAGCGTAACCAATACGGCGCAAAGCGTCGGCGCTAACGGTAGGCACGAACGGCTCCTCTCAGCATCAATCGGACTGAGTCTGCAAGTGAAACTAACTGTCCTAAGGCGTTGGGAAATCAGGCACTGCTTAATCCGTCACTCCCGCGCAGGCGGGAATTCATCTTTGCGACGATGCGTGGACCCCCGTTTTCGCGGGAGTGACGAGTAAGTGTCCGACCGCAGACTTCACACTAACGTGCTTAACACCGCGCCGTTGCTCACCAAGTGAGTCCCCGAACCGGCGCCTACTCTCCCACACAGCAGTGTACGCTAACGACGGGGATAGGCAGCGACCTTCTCCACCAGCGCGTCTACCGCCGACTTTTCCATAATCAATTGCGGCCCGTGGGGAAAGTCGGCGTGCTTGGCAACACGCCCGCCGCGTTCGAGCGCGCACTCCCAGCCATCATCGTTGTGTTCGGCGCGCGTGATCTGAAGAACGTACCCATTGGCAAACGGCACCGTGTAGCGCTCGTTTATGCGCAGGCACCAGTCATTGGGCAACTCCTTGCGAAAGGCGCGCCACGGCAATTCGGGTTGCCACACTTTCTGTCGTACCGCCATCGGTCATGCTCCCTGTGTCTGTTCCCTCTCCCTCAGGAGACCTTTGCACAACTCAAGCCGGCAGGTGAGAAGATTCCCCTCACCCCCAGTATCGAGTACGGGGCAGGCTCTAACCCTCTCCCCCAGGAGAGGGAACCGGAGCCGCTCCGCTTTCACTTTTTTCCGCATTCTGCACCCTCTCCTTCGAGGGAGAGGGCCGGGGTGAGGGTGAATCTTTACCGTGCCAGCCTAATTTCGCGTGCTCGTCAGAGTTACGCAAAGCTCTCCTCAGGGAAAGGGCAACGGCCTGCCCCATACTTGATACGGGGGTGAGGATGAAACATTGGGTACTCATCAGACATGATACTGTGCGGTGCAGGCTACGTACAGCTTTTGCCCCGACACGCTGTGCGGGATAGAATAAAGCAAAGAAGTGTTGCGCGCTGTGCGCGCAGGCTTGCGCAGGAAGCGCGAAGTCGTGCGCAGTCGCGCGGAGGCGTGCGCGAGTTGTGCCAAGACGTGCGCGCACTGTGCAATAGTACACGCGATTTCCGCAGGAAAAGAGCAAATATGTTTGACATCGGCCTACCGGAACTCATGATCATCCTGGTGCTTGGCCTGGTCCTATTGGGGCCGGACCGATTGCCCGGGGTGATTCGTCAGGTAACGGGGGTGATACGACAGCTCCGGTCCAGCTATGGCGATGCCATAGCTACCTTTAAAGACCAACTCGGTGACGTTCAAGGAGACATCACTGCTATTCGCGATGAAATCTCTTCCATTCAGGGCGAAGTGCGCTCCACCGCGGAAGACGTCCAGAAAGACGTAGAGGAAGTGGAGGGCGAGGTAAAGACCGCCAGTGCGGATATAGAGAAGAGTCTTCAAGCAACGGCTGCGGAAGCTGCTGCGACGCGTCCCGACCAGGTCGGCGCAGAAGCCAATGCCCCGCCGCCGGCCGCTGCAGTGGAGACGTCCGCGCGCGCCAATCTGAGCGACCGCGGCGCCGCGTGGACGCCCCAGGGAGCCCAGGCCGGCGGCGGTTCGCCGGTGCAGCAGGACCTCTTCGCCGGTCTGATGCGCAGTCTCAAGGCGCGGCTCGGCGACGACTGGCTTATCGAGCAGGCGGAGATCTACCGTGACCTCGGCACACGCGCCGCTGTAAGGAGCGCCGGCGAAGATCAGGATATTGCGGCGCTGGTGCGCACGTGGGCCGACATGCATCGGAATTCACTGCCCGATGGCAGCCTGCAAATCATCGAGACCGGCAGAGACTTCCGCGTCCGCATGCGCCAGTGTCCGTTTAGCTTCGCCGAAACCGACGACGTGGCGTTGTGCGAGTCGTGCGGCGCGTACGACCTGGCATTCCTGGAGGAGCGCGCCGCCGACGTAAAGTGGGGGTCGCACCTCACAGCGGGCGATCCCTGGTGCGAGTTGGTCTTTTCCAAACCGCCGCCACCGCCAAAGCCGGAACCTGTAGTCGCGGAAGCGGAGGCCGAAGCAGAGCCGACCGCAACCGCCAATGGCGATGGCGCAGTTTCCGCCGAAGATTCAACGCAGTCTACGGAGCCGCAGGAAGCAGCGGTCAGCACAGTCGACGCCACCACTGCGGGCTCGGAGTTTGGTTCCCTCGCACAGGCCTACAGCAACACTGCAGAAGCTGCGGACTCGCCTGAGCCTGGCGCTGCCGAAACACCGGACCCGGAGGTTGCGGCAACAGGGGTCGAAGCAGCGGGATCAGATGTCGATTCCGCGCAAGCGGCCGTTGCGGAACCGGCGGCTGCTGAAGCATCGGCAGACGGCAACGCGGATGGCAAGGCCGAGGTCGCCGGCAAGAAAGAGACCGCCCCATGAGGGTGGAGACCTTCGTCCGGGGTCCGCTCGTAAACAACGTCTACCTGCTGTGGGACGAGCACAGCAACGAAGCGGCCATTATCGATCCCGGTATTGGCAGCGACGATCTGCTCACGCACATCGAGCAACAGCAGCTTCATCTGCGCTATATCCTCGTCACCCACGCTCACTTTGATCATGTCGACAATGTTGCTCACTTCCGCGAGCAAACAGGCGCAAATGTCGTGCTGCATCACGCCGATGCAGCGGCGCTTGAAGAACTGGCAGGAGTGCCCGCGGACGTGCTCCTGGACGGAGGCGAGGAATTGACGTTAGGCAGCCTCACAATCCGTACACTGCATACGCCTGGCCACTCCCCCGGCGGCGTGTGTTTCTTGGTGGAAGACCACCTGTTTGCGGGCGACACGCTCTTTGCCGGATCGATCGGCAGGAGCGATTTCCCGGATAGCGACGGCGCGGCACTCCTAAAGGCCATAGCGGAAGAGATCCTGCCCTTGCCCGACGCGACCCACGTCCTGCCCGGCCACGGCGACCCCACGACAATCGGCGCAGAGCGCGCCGGCAATCCCTTCCTGCAGGGGCTTATTGGGTAAGCGTCCATGCACATTGTCCGTGCGGGGGTGGGCAGGTTCTGACACCACTTTACAGCCCATCGCACAACGAGAATTGCGCTATCCGTTCAGCCTTCGACAAACTCAGGCCGAACGGTGGGAGTTATCGGATCTGAGAATGCCAGAGCCTTTGCCAATGAACGGACTGAGCTTACTTCACCTAGGAGTCGCCCAGGGCTGAAGGCCGAACGACAGCGTACGAGAAGGCCGATGAAGCTGAGAAAGCCATAGACCGTACCTAGGAATGGCGCAGGGCTGAGGGCCGAACGACGGCGTACGAGAAGGCCGATGAAGCTGAGAAAGCCATAGACCGTACCTAGGAATGGCGCAGGGCTGAGGGCCGAACGACGGCGTACGAGAAGGCTGATGAAGCTGAGAAAGCCATAGACCGTACCTAGGAATGGCGCAGGGCTGAGGGCCGAACGACGGCGTACGAGAAGGCTGATGAAGCTGAGAAAGCCATAGACCGTACCTAGGAATGGCGCAGGGCTGAGGGCCGAACGACGGTGTACGAGAAGGCTGATGAAGCTGAGAAAGCTATTGACCGTTCGTGCTGAGCCTGTCGAAGCATGAACGGTCGTCGAGTCTCGGCTGCACATGCAAGTTATTCGTCAGCAAACGCGCTATGCGGGGAGGAATGGCAATTCATTCGCGGTACAATAGTACGTGCCGACATTCAAAAGGAACCGCGGGCAATGGCGACTTTCCCGAGCCGTCCCAAGTCCCCTTTACGAGGATTGGCGGCACGCAATAGAAACTAGTGCCTGTGCCGTGCAGGACAATGGAAGATAGTGGATTCACTTGGTAATTCGGAGGACAGATGCGATGAACGCTGAGCAGGAACACGACCACGACCACGAGCATCAACAGGGGCGCTCGCTAATTGCCCGGCAGCCGCATCGTCCGCCGCCGTGCGAGGCCGATGACAATGAGGCGGAAGCAGCGGCACGCCAGCAAGATGAGGCACACGCCCAAGCGGGTGAGCGAGGCCATGCCGTAGAAGGCGAGGACCACGCGCACGACGAGCACCAGCATGGGTCCCAAGCAGAAGAGCATGCTCATGACGCCCACGAGCATGGCGCGGCCGCTGCCATGTCCTCGCCCGACGAGCATCGTCAGGCCGGCGCGCAGCAGTTTCCCACTATCGAGTGCGCGGTGATCACGGTAAGCGACACGCGTACGGAGCTCGACGACAAGTCCGGCGCGCTCATCCAGTCCATGCTGCAGGAGGCCGGGCACGAGATCGTCGGCTACCGGTTGGTCAAGAACGACGCCCAGCAGATCACGCAGGCGCTCACCCACATGCTGGCGGGACGGGCGCGCTTCGTCATGCTCACCGGCGGCACGGGCCCCGGCACAAAGGACATTACGGTTGAGACCGTGCAATCGCTGCTGGAAAAAGAGCTCACGGGCTTTGGCGAGCTCTTCCGCGTCCTGAGCTATGAGGAAATCGGTGCTGCAACCATCCTGAGCCGTGCCACCGCCGGTCGGATTGGGAATAAGTTCGTGGTCTGCTGCCCTGGGTCGTCAGGCGCCGTGCGTTTGGCGCTGAGCGAAATTCTCATACCGGAGTTAGCGCATATTCTCCGTGAAATGAACCGGTGAGGTGAACCAATGCGAGTGCTCTTTCTCGGTACCGGCGCCGCCGAAGGGTATCCGGCGATGTTCTGCGAATGCGCGCACTGTACGACGGCGCGTGCGCGCGGCGGGCGCAATCTGCGTCGCCGCTCCGCGCTGCTGGTGAATGACGATCTGCTGATAGACATGGGTCCCGACCTGCTGGCGAGCATGCACGCCGTCGGTGCGAACCTCGGGCGGGTCGCCACCATGCTCATCACCCACAGTCACGGCGATCACTTCCACCTGGCCAACCTTTATATGCGCCGGGGCGGCTTCTGCGCCACGACACCCGCGCAGATGGAGGTCTATGGCACCCCTCCTACTACTGGGGCGATCATGACTGCGGCCAATGAGCGCAACTTATCCGAAGAGGGGTTTCACCTGCGCCTCAATACCATCCAGCCCGGCGATTCCTGGCAGGCGGGACGGTACCGCGTTACCGCGTTTCGGGCGATGCACGCGGAAGAGTTGGAGCCGGTCTTCTTTGCCATTGAGGAAGGCGGCCGAACGCTCCTCTATGCGTCGGATACCGGCCCTTTCCCGGAGGAAACATGGCAGCAGCTCCGGGAATTCAAGTTCGACTGCGCCATTGTTGAGTCCACCATGGGGATCGGCCCGCCTGGGACCCACCACCTCTCCATGCACCAATGTGTCGAGCACCATGAAGCGCTGGAAAGCAACGGCTTACTTCAACCCGGCGCGCCGCGCTATGCTACGCACTTCTCCCATAACCGCACGCCGCCCTATCTGGAATGTGCGGAGTTCTTCGCGCCCCACGGCATCGAGCCCGCGTACGATGGACTGGTCGTGCAGGTGTAGAAGTATCAGTGGGATGTGTCTCAGTTCCCCGGAAAACAGAGGGCGCTATCGCAGGGCATTGGGTAGCCGCTACCGTTCGTGCTGAGCCTGTCGAAGCACGAACGGAAGGGCGCTGCTCACGTAGGTTGCGATGTTTACTGCAGTTGGCTAACTACGAAGCGTGGAGAAGATGGTTTCCCGCGCCGTATCGAGTACGAGGCAGGCTTTTCGCGGGAATTACGGTCCTTTTTAGCCTGTTGATCCTTTTGGGGGCGACGGTTGCCAAGAGTGACGCTAATAGCCTAGGAAGAGGCGATAAGCAATGAGTCTCTCACGCCGGAAAATGCTGAAGGCGGCGGGGTCGCTGTGGGCGCTGCCGTTGCTGGCGGCCTGCGGCAGCAGCATACCCGATTCGATCCGACCCGGCGGCGATTCCAACGTGCCGACGGTGCACGTAGTGGCGCCGAACATCACGCTCATCTCCGCCACAAACCTCATCCGCGCCATCCAAGCCTGGAACGGCGGCGACATCGATCCGGACGGACCCAATTCTCGCTTCCGCATCTCTCTGCAGATCATCAAGGCGCGTGAGGACGGCGGCGTGACCGCCAGCGGCAGGCCGCCGACGTGGTCGTACTTTCGCCGCGGCATCGACGCCGAGGCTGCCGCCGGACGTCCCGCGGACATTGCCATGCTGACCGGCGGCATCTTTACGCTTCCGGGCATTGCCAGCCCGTTCTTTGGGCCGCTTAACGACTACGTCCAGCGCGATCGCAGCTTTCTCAACGAATTTGTCCCGCAGGCGGTGGACACGACGACGTTTGGCGGGCGCATCCAAGCGGTGCCGGTGGTGCTCGGCGCCGGTGTCATGGCTTGGCGGCCGGACCGCTTCGACGATGCGAAGCTGCCGCCGCCGCCCGCGGCCTGGACGTGGAACGACCTCGCGGCCATGGGGCAGGATTTCATGGCCGCAGCGCGCGCGCGCAACAAGCAGGACTGGTGGGCCATTGGCGAGGGTGTCTACACGGCGCTCTGGGCGCACCTTATGGCGCAAGCCGGTGGCGGCGTGCTTGATATGAGCGAGGGCCGGCTGAGCCTCACGTCGGAGAAGACCCGCGCCGCGATTCAGTGGTGGCGCGATCTGGCCTACACGCACCGCATCATGCCGACAAGCGCCGACATGTCTTTCTTTGACATGACACGCCTGGTGCCGCGCAAGAATGCCGCGCTCCACCACCACATGGTCTACTCAGGCGAGAACATCGGCGGTGGCTGGAAGGTGCAGCACTCGCCGTCCTTTGCCGGGAATGCCAACAGCTCCCTCTATGTGATGGACGTGATGGGCATCCACGGCAAGTCGGTGCAGACCGAGCTGGCATACGAGGCGATCAAGGCGCTCGCACCTTACGTGGCGCTGCGTTCGATGGTGCCCGCCTGGATACCGGCCCTCACACACGTCGAGAATCCCTCCGGCGAACGACCGGAACTGGCGATAGTGGAAGACCGCGTGCCGGTGGTCTTGGAAGCGCTGCGCAACGGACGGGGTACGACAACGCTGCCCTGGACGGAAATCGGGACACTATTGCAGAGGAACATGATCCAGCCGCTCTATACCGACAAACTCGACGTGGCCGACGCCACCGAGCGCGCAACACGCGCCCTCGCGAACGCTCTGCCAGGCGTGTTGGTGTAGGCGCGCAAGCACGGCAGTTCATGCCACCAGCGGTTCCAGCTTCTCCAACAGTGCTTGTACCCGCTCGATGCCATCTTGCACGAATTCGTCCGTCTGCCAATTCTCATAGAAGTTCATGTGCAACGAATTGGCTGTGCTGAATAGGCCACGAACTTGAGAGTCGTTCGTCTCGCGACAAATCCTATCGATTGCCTCGAAGAGGTACCGGTGTCCGTTGTGCTGCCACCCTCTCTGCTGAGCAACGGCTTTCACAGCGTGCGCAGCCGCGCCCCAGGCCTTCTCGGAAGCTTGAAGCCGGTCGCCTTTTGCAAACTCCGCTTGCGCTTGGCACAGGAATTGGCGGCTGATGCGCACGTGCTCCTCTACCCTGGGATCCCTGCCGTTCAATTGCGTAGCCACAATGTGCCCCGTGTTCTACTCATGCCCTATTTGTCGTTGATACATCTTGCATTGTAGCACGTCTATCATGCAGCTTCGGGAGGCTGTCATTTGGGGTCTCTTGCCTTCCGCTCCGGACGTAACAACGGGTGGCGAGCACGTCTCTCACCTAGGCATTCGAATTGGCTGATGCCCTCTTGCCATGTGTGCTCTCGCTCCATGCTAACAAGCCGCAGCGCGGGAGCTTGTCCCCCGCTTCTTGGCGAGAAGAATACACACCTCCTCAGGCAAGGCGCTTTGGCAAGAGGCGCACGTCCCAGAATGCTTAAGCTGCGCCAGCTATTTCTTTTCGCATACGCTCGATTTCATGCTCAGGCTCGATGAGACAGCGTTGCAGGCGCACATGGGGAACCGTCAGGTTGTAGGTGCGAATGCGCCGGTTAAGCGCGGAGACCTGTTCGCGAAACGCTGCTAATGCGACTTGCCAGCGTGACTCCGCCGCTGGACTCGGCTGCCCCTCACTGCGGTTGTCTGCATACGCCGACCACGCGCGCGCCAATTGCGTCGTAGCTTGAGCAAGAGTATCCTCGATCCGCCGGCGTTCCTCGACCCAGGGCAGGTTCATGCCGCTGTTGCGGAGAATGTGGCGCGCCATCCAGAGGGCCGGATCCGCCAGCGGGTCCTCATCTAAGTCAAGAGGTCTACCTTTGCCTGGGAGGTTTGAAAAAATCCCTGCGGCAAAGGCCGCTTGCAGCCGCTCCTCTACCAGCTTGCCCCACTTGTCCATCACTCATTCCAGCCTTCAGGACGCGAGCCGTCGGCGACTGCCGCCAGTCGCTCGAGGTAGCGCCACCAGCCTTCGTCGTGTATATCACGCTCAAGGGAAGGCGCAGCGGTGAAGCCGGACTGCCGTAGCGTCAAGACCGTGCTACCGCCAGCGTCCTCAAGCGTGATGAGCACGTGGAGCGGCGGAAACGTCCACTGCCGGTTGTGCCACGTGAAGCCAAAGCGGGCGTTGGCGACGAAATCGGTAACCTCCCCGGAGAACACGCTGACCGTGCCATTGTCATTGAAAAACGCAAACTCCACGGTACCGCCCGCCTTGGGCTCGATGCCCGCAACCTGGGCAAACCACAGGGCGATCTCATCCGGGTCAGTTAGCAGTGCAAACACGCGGTCCGGCGGCGCGGCAATGCGCAATGAGAATTCGAGCGCGTCTCCTTCAGGTTCATGCGAAGAGTCCCCTAATGCACGTTTCGCGTAATCCTCAGGAGCGCCGCCGGCAGCAGTTTCTTGCATAGGACTCCTTTGTGTGTAGCTCGGGTCGCACGTGCGGTGTCCGAAATGAGTATACACCGCTTCTACAGATGTCTAGATTAGGCTGATGTACAGATCTAGCAGTAGGAGCGGTTCGCGAACCGCCCCTACCGGCATTGCGTGCTAATGTCCAGGAGCTACCTGTAGCGGGTCTTATTCGTACACTGTCTCGCCGGTCTTGTTGGCGTTGATGAAGTCCCAATCGAGTTCTACGCCGAGGCCGGGTCCGTCCGGCACGGCCACGCAGCCCTCGGAGTCCACGGAGTAGAGTTCGTCGCGCCACTTCGGATCGGCGTAAATGGGCGCTTTGGTGTGCTTCACGTTGGGGTGCACCAGGCCGAGCTCGTAGTAGTTGGTATTGCGGATGGCCGCCATGCAATGCCGGTGGGCCAAGCCGCCACCGTGCAATTCCACGTCCAGCCCATAGGCTTCCGCCAGTACCGCCAGTTTCATCACGCCCGTGATGCCGCCGTCGCGCCCGCTGCCCGCGCGCAGATAGTCAACGGCGCCGGCGTGAATGGCATCCGCTTTGGTTTCCAGTCCGCGAATGTGCTCGCCCATCAGCAACGGCGTCTTGATGAACTGGCGCATTTTGGCGTGCACGAATTGGGAAACGCCGCCGCCGCGGAAGGCATCCTCATACCAGAAGTATTCCGCCTCATCGCAGGCGCGCCCGACTTTCAGCACGTCGTCGAACGTGCCGAACGCGCCGGCAGGATCGAGCATGATGTCCATGTCGTCGCCCACGGCATCCCGGATAGCCAGCACCGCCGCGACCTCACGGGAGATGGGCGCGCCGATCCAGCCGTGAATCTTGAATGCCGGATAGCCGTACTTCTCTTTGCAGTGCAGGGCGAACTCGCCGTAGTCTGCCGGGGTGCTCAGGCCGCCGTTCTCATCCCCGTGGTAGGTGCTGGCGTAGCAGGGCAAGCGCGTGCGCCAGCCGCCGAGCAGAGCGGAAATCGGCACACCGGCCAGCTTGCCGGCAATGTCCCACAGGGCTACGTCGTGATCGCCGGGCGGCGTGGACGTGCTGCCGCGAAAGAGGCGCTTGAGGTCTTGCCAGATGATCTCGCGTTCCAGCGGGTTGCGGCCCAGCAGGTAGTTGGCGGTGCGACTGTCGATGCCGCCGGGCACCACGCCGTTCACGCCGGCATCGGTCTCCACGGTCAAGATGCCGCCGCCGCCGCCCAACCGAGCGCCCTCCTTGTACACCATGTCAAAACCGTACATGTCTTCCAGCGTCAAGTTTTCAATCTCGTGCGCGTAATGCGTCACCACAATGCGCATAATCTTCGGCGCTGCGCCCATGCCAATTCGCTCCTTGCTGCGAGCTTTCGTTGCCCTGTTTGACTGAAGGGTAACATCTTAGCCGTCCGATTACATTGCAAGATGATCCTCATCGCACTTGGCCGGGACTCTTCCCGTCAAGAGGCGATTGCAAACGGTGATTGCGACCGTTCGTCTGGCAGCCACTCCCCATGACGTTGGTACAGTGCTAGCGCACGGTTCCCACTAGGCGGGTAGGGGTGGGTACCCGAGCGTTCAATCTACTTCACTATTCCCGCAGCGCAGGTTTGCAACCTGCGTCCGATGGGCATAGGCTGCCTTGCCCTTACGTGCACAGCTCATAGGTGCAACAAGACCAAAGCCTCTCACGGCGCCACGAAATAGCCGCATGAACGCCGCAATGAACGGCGGGCGCGGGCTCATTTCTATGCTACAATGGGCATATTCAAGCGTCAGAAACACACCATTTGAACCGATTCGTACATTTGCTGTGCGCAGGACGCACAACGAATGTGCATAGAACACGTACGGAGGCGTTGGAGAACATGAGCCAAGCGGAGGAGCCGGCGGCTGCGACGAAGTCGAAGTCTGCGACGAAGTCGACAACTGAAGCAGAGTCGGCGACTATAACGGATGAGATAGAGGTTTCGGCGGAAGCACCGACGGACGATTCCCAAGTGGAGGCTGCCTCTACAGAGGCTGCTGTAGACGTTGCTGACGAAGAAGCCGCGGCGGCAGCCGCCCCGGTGGAAGAGAAAGCCGTCTCGCCAGACTACCAGCCCCAGGAATTCGAACAGCCCTGGCAAGCGCGCTGGCGCGAAACGAGCCTCTACAAGACCGAAGAAACCGAGGATAGCCGCAAGACATACTACTGCCTCGACTTCTTCCCCTATCCATCGGGTGACGGCCTTTCCGTCGGTCACTGCCACAACTACATTCCGACAGACGTCATTTCGCGCCACATGCGCATGCGCGGCTTCAACGTGCTGCATCCCATGGGCTGGGACGCATTTGGCTTGCCCGCCGAGAACCGCGCCCGCGATACGGGCATTGCGCCCCGGTTGACCGTAGACCAAAACACCGCCAATTACAAACGCCAGCTCGACCTCATTGGCTGCTCGTACGACTGGGACCGCGAGATCGATTCCAGTGCGCCGGAATACTACAGGTTCACCCAGTGGCTCTTCCTGATGATCCACCGCCGCGGCTTGGCGTATAAGGCCAAGGGCCAACAGTGGTGGTGTCCCTCCTGCCAGACAATTCTTGCGAACGAGCAAGTGCACGACGGCCGCTGCTGGCGCTGCGATTTCCTGGTGGAAAAGAAGAGTCTGGAGCAGTGGTATTTCAAGATTACGGACTACGCCGACCGCTTGCTCAATGATCTGGAAAAAATCGACTGGCCGGAATCCACCAAAGAGATGCAACGCAACTGGATCGGCCGCAGCGAGGGCACGGAAGCCGTCTTTCTGACGGAATTCGGCGATGAGTTGCGAGTCTTCACTACACGCGCCGATACGCTCTTTGGCGCTACCTTCATGGTGCTGGCGCCGGAGCACGAACTGGTGGACAAGCTCACGAAGCCGGAGCAGCAAGATGCCGTGGACCGCTACGTGGCCGCCGCCGCGCGCACGGCGGAGACCGAGCGTCAATCTGCCGAGCGCGAGAAGACCGGCGTTTTCACCGGTTCTTACGCGATCAATCCGGTGAACGACGAGCATATTCCCATCTGGATCGCCGACTACGTACTCGTGACATACGGTACCGGCGCGATCATGGCCGTGCCCGCCCACGACCAGCGCGACTTCGAGTTTGCCCAGAAATTCGGCTTGGACGTGCGCGTGGTCGTGCAGCCGCCCGACGACGTGGATTGGGATGTGTCCGACGCCTATGAAGGCGAGGGCATCTTGGTCAACTCCGGGGCTTTCGCTGGCGAAACGTCCGCTGTAGGCGGAGAAAACATCACGGAGTGGCTGAAAGAGCGTGAGTTGGGCGGGCCCAAGGTGCAGTTCCGCATGCGCGATTGGCTGATTTCGCGCCAGCGCTACTGGGGCGCGCCCATTCCCATGATCAAGTGCCCGAAGTGCGGCTGGGTCGAGATGCCGACGCCAAAGCTGCCGGTGCTGCTTCCCGATATTGACGACTTTCAGCCGACCGGAGACGGCCGCTCGCCGCTCGCCAAGGTGGGCTCTTTTATGGCCACCACGTGCCCTGACTGCGGCGGCCCCGCCGAGCGCGAGACCGATACGATGGATACCTTCGCGTGTTCGTCGTGGTACTTCCTGCGTTTTGCCGATCCGCAGAACGACGAGTTGCCGTTCGGCCTCGATAAGGCGCGCCATTGGCTGCCGGTAGACCTCTACGTCGGCGGCGCCGAACACGCCACCATGCACCTGATCTACGCGCGTTTCTGGACCAAGGTCATTAAGGACGCCATGCTCATCGACTTCAACGAGCCGTTTACGAAACTGCGGCATCAAGGCGTCGTCTTGGCCCCGGACGGGAGCAGAATGTCCAAGAGTCGCGGCAACGTCATCGGCCCGGATGAAATGGTAGAAAAGTATGGCGTTGATGCTCTGCGTGTGTATGAACTCTTCATGGGTCCCTTCGACCAGAACATTAGCTGGAACAGCGAGGGCATTCCTGGCGCGCGCCGCTGGTTGGTGCGCGTGTGGAATATGCTGTTGGGCCGGGTGGAGCAGGGCAGCGAACCCATGCCCGTTGCCGAGGCCGAGGCTGAGCTGACGCGGTGGTTAAACCGTGTCATCAAGCGCGCCGGTGAGGACATCGAAGCGCTCAAGTTCAACACCATGGTCGCCTACTTCATGGAGTTCACGAACTGGCTCTACAAGGTCTACACGCCGGAGTTGGCGGCTACCGAGACCTGGAAGCAGGCCATGGAACAATTCCTCTTTGTGTTGGCGCCGGTCGCGCCCCATCTGGCGGAGGAAGTCTGGGAGCGCTGGGGGCGCGAGTACTCAGTCCATCAACAGGACTGGCCGGAATTCGATGAGGCGCTCATCCACGAGGAGACGTTTACGCTGGTTGTCCAGGTAAACGGCAAGGTGCGCGATACCATCGAGGCCAGCGTCTCGTTGGATGAGGAAGGCGCCCGTACGCTGGCGCTGGCAAGCGAGCGCGTGCAGCAGTTCTTGGACGGCCGGGACGTGAAGCTGGTGAAATATGTGCCCGGCCGCTTGATAAACGTGGTCGTGGGCTAACGCATCGCTTCGTGGGTAGTGACGCCGCGTCGGCAAACGCGCCGCATGGGTAATTGACCCGTTTCAACGATCCAAACTGCCCGTGGTTTGTAGCCGCGCGTACTTTTCCTTTGCTGTGTTCCCCTGTATTCTGGAACAAGATCGACGGGTCGATAACCCAATTCGCCTTGTGAATTGTCGGTGCCGGGCAATTAGGTAAACAGATTGCGCGGAAGACCGGTGAATAGGCAATCCGTTCGCCCTGAGCTTGTCGAAGGGCAGTTCCAATAAGAGAGAGTATTCTCGAAATGAAGAAAAGCGAGATTCTCAGGAGGAGTATGACAATGCGAAGACGAAAACTGCTTTACGGGGTGGCTGCCGGCGCTGCCGCCGTGGGGCTGAGCGCGTGCAGCCAGACGTTGGTCGGACAACGGAGCACCGGCGCCGGGACTGTGGATGTCGAGGATCTTCCAGTACTCGGCAAAGCGCCGGAACTCATTGACACGACGTGGATCAACTCAGAGCCCCTGACGCTGGCGGGCTTTAAGGGAAAGTCGGCCGTGGGGTTAGCCTTCTGGACCTACGGCTGAATTAACTGCCTGAACGATATCCCCGGTCTGGTGGATATACATAATTCCTACGCGGACGATAAGTTCACGCTGATCAGCATTCACACGCCGGAGTTTAGCCACGAGAAAGTGGTGAATAACGTGCGCAACGCCGTGGAGCGGCTCGGCTTGCCGTATCCCGTCGCCATCGATAACGACTTCAAGATTTGGCGGGCGTTCGGCAACCGCGCCTGGCCGACCCTCTACCTCATCGACCGCCAGGGCGACGTCCGCCTCGCCAAGGTCGGCGAAGGCCGCTTCGCCATGGTGCGCGGTGCGATCGAGTATCTGAAAGAGAATGATGCCTAGCGTTATTGGGTCAGTAGCCGGTCACGGCACTCACTGTCTGTCCTGCAAGAGTCTAGAGATTCGTTAACAGGTATTACTGCCTGAGCACGGAGTCGCTGATTCCTGTCATTCCTGTAAGTGTTGACTAATTCGTTGACAGATTTTGCAGGGCTTGTAAAGGCGTATGCCCCTGCAAGCCCTGGTGTGGTCTGGCAGAGTTGTAGTAGAGGAGGTATTGCATCAATTCATCCTGGAACTCCGCCAGGTTCTCGAACGTCGTGCCCTCGATCAGGTCGTCATTGAGCGTCCGCCAGAAGCGTTCGACCTTGCCGTTCGTCTGGGGCCGATAGGGTCGGGTGTAGCGGTGCTTGATGCCAAGCTCCAGCAGCATGCGCTCGAACGGGTGTTGCTCCGGCTTGGTGCGCGCTGCCACCTCAGGGCCGTTGTCCGTGAGTACGGCTTCGAACTGGATACCGTACTCAACATTGAGCAGGTTGATGCTCTTGAGCGCGGCGAACATGACACTGAGGCTCTTGAGGTCGCTCACCACCTCCGCCCAGGCCAGACGGGTGCACGCATCCAGCACGCAAACCAGGTAGTAGCGCTGGGAGCTGTTCAGGAGCAGGTCGCGACTGAGGTAATGGCAGTCCAGGTGCCCCAGTTCGCCCGCGCGGGTCTTGATGATGGTGCGTTTGGCTTGCTTCATGGCCGGTGTCAAGCGATTGAGCCCGTAGCGTTTGCTGATCGCATAGATGGTTGACGGTGAGGGCGTGTGCGCTTTGAGTACTGGTTTGAGTATGGCATAGATCTCATAGCGGTTGATACCCTTGCGGCGCTGCTCCAGCACCTTCTGCTCGATGTAGGGCAAGGTGCGCCGGCTCTTCCACTTCGGACCGCGCTTGCGTGGCAGCAGGGCGTCGGCACTGCCCGCCTGACGAAAACGGTTATAGTACTTGGCAAAGGTCTGCCGGTTGGTGCCATGGAAGGCATAGAAGTCCTGTAGGAAGCGAAACTGGGGATGCTGCTTGGCCTTGACCAGTTCGTACTCCTTGATGAGGAAGCGCCACTTCTGCATGAGGTTGCGTTCGATGGTCTTGTCACTGCGATTGTCCCGCATCAGATGCCTCCAGATTTGGTGATTGACACGTATGCTCATTCTCCCAAATCTGTCAACGAATTACCTGACACTTACAATTCCGAGCGCAGCGAGGAATCTAGAGCGCCGAAACTGCAGTACTGAGTTGACGAGGGGTCATTAGGGTCACGATTCTGAGAACATCGATAGGCAATAGAGCGAGGGTCAAGCCCCTGCGATTCCACGCAAGGCACAGGTTTCAAACCTGTGCCTACTTGCATACACGGGATATTGCTGCTTTCATGGTATAACCAAGTTACCTAGCCGAGAGTTACTAGAAGGGACATTGCTGCGATGCCGTTAGAGAAGCTGCACGCGCTGATCGAATCGCTCAAGGAGCGCATAGAGGTGCATCGCAGTGCGCTTAGCGGGAGTGAAGCCCTTACGCGCTATGCTCTGATTGACCCGCTCTTGCGTGAACTTGGCTGGGACACCGCAAATCCTAATCTACTTGTACCGGAGTACAAGTCAGGCAGTGGCCGTGCAGACTACGCTCTAGTTGGCAATGATGGGAATCCAGAGATGATGATTGAGGCAAAGAGTCTTGGGTCATCGCTTCGCGATACAGCACTGACCCAGGGAATACAATATTGCCTGGAAAAGGGCACTAGGCACTTCGCTCTAACTGATGGAGACTGCTGGGAGTTGTATGAAACACACCGGGCGGTACCAATCAATGAAAAGCGAGTAGTGTCATTTAGAGTTTCTGCACAATCAGAATCGGAAGTCTGTTTACAGGCACTGGCGCTGTGGTGGCCGAGCCTGCAGGAGGGCAAGGCTGTTGCTGGGCAGTCACCTTTAGTCGAACAGAAGCTTGAAAGTACTCCAGTACTGGTTCCCATGCCTGAAGAGAAGGCGCATAGGGCTCCTGACGGTCAGAATTGGCTACCGCTACCACATTTAAGCCCAAGCAAGGGTGATCCTCGACCGGTTGAAATTTGCTTTCCAGATGCAACGAGCATGCGTATCAAGTACTGGAATAGCCTAGTGTTGGAAGTTGTAAAGTGGCTTGTGGAAAATAAGCATTTGCAAGCTGGGCATTGCCCGCTACGCTGGCACAGTGGTAGCAACTGGTATTTGGTTAACACGAGCCCCATTCACGCAAATGCAAATGACTTTAGCAGGAGTGAACCTATAGGGGAAGTCTGGGTTGAAAAGGACTTCGTAAGTGCTGACCTAGCTAAGAATGCATGCAGGATTGTCGAACTTGTAGGTCAGGATCCGACAAAGTTCAAAGTGCGGTTTGACTGAGATGGTAAATTTGAGTACTTTCTAGCTTCTACCCCGACTAATTGAGGAAGTGCTCAATGCGGAGACATTGCCAGGAGTTAGAGGACTTCCAGCAGGTCAACTATGGCCGACCAATTTCAGCAAGTGTCCTTCAATTCTTAACATGTAGACTGAATTCTATCAGTTGCTATGCGCATAGCCGTCCTAGCGGACATACACGGTAATATTCATGCCCTCGAAGCGGTCCTTGCAGACCTGAAGCGGCAGACGCCGGACCAAGTCGTCGTGTTGGGTGATAGCGTTGTAAAATTCGCGCACAACCGCACCGTGCTCGACGCGCTGGACGCCATACCCCACGTGGCCATCGCCGGCAATATGGAACGGGGCTTGCAGATGCTGCTCGGTGACGAATGCAAAGAACTCTCGCAATACGATACCGGTGAGGGGATAAAGTTCCTCAAGCGTCAAGCGGTCGAGGAGATCGGCGCAGAGCGCGTAGCGGAGTTTCGCAACTTGCTTGCCGAGCGTTCTCTATCCTTGTTGGAAAATGAAGATACGCTGCTCTGTCATGGCTCTCCGGGTCATCTCACCGAGTCCATCTATCCTGCGCCTGCTGCCGTGCCCCCTGGACCGGACCAGCCAACCACGTCTGTAGACGAACTGCACGCCAGGCTGCAGGGCGTGACCGCGAACCTTGTCCTCTGCGCGCACAGCCACCGGCGGGTCGAACGCCGTTATAATGGAATACTGGTGGTCAATCCCGGCGCGGTCGGCCACACCTACGAACGCAAACACGATCCGCGCGCCTGCTACGCGATTTTGACGCACCAACGCGCCGCATGGGACGTGGAGTTTCGTTTGGCGCCCTACGATGGGGAGCGTGCCGTGCGGGAGATGTTCGCAGCCGTGCCGCCGGAAGCTGACAGTGCACGCCGCTACCTGGAACGCATCGCGGAGTATGTAGTTTGAGCGCCTGGATCCGTGGTATGTTCTTTGGCTAGGGACGCGCGCGATCTTTGCCGGTCTGTCGTAGCGCGGGGGCTTGTCCCCCGCTTTTGGACGTGAAGGTCGTGGTGCGCAGCTAGTCCCACGTCCGCGCAAGAAGCGCACAAAGCAGAGAAGATGGATTCCGCGCCCCCGCAGGGGGCGAGCTTTCGCGGGAATGACGGATCACGGGGAGTCTGTCTTCTGCTTCTGCCATAGGATAGCAAGAATACTCTTAGGCTAGGTGCTAACCATGCCCGTTACCCGCATCATCACCGATCTTGATGAAGCGCGGCAGACCGTGCTCAAGCGCACCCCACTTGGGGAAGAGCAACTACCCACGCATGTCGCAGCACGCATTCGTGAGGTATTCGGAGCCGACCTGACAGCCGGCGAAGTGGTCGACCGCATCTTGGCGGAGGTACAGGCGGAAGGCGATGCTGCGCTGGCACGCTACATACAACATTTCGACGGCGTCGTGCCGGAGCCGTTGGAAGTTCCCGCAGCCGAGATAGCCGCGGCAGTTGACGAGATTGACGATTCCCTTGTAGATGTGCTGCAAATCGCTGAGGCGCGCATCTCCGCGTATCACGAGCGCCAGCGGCGCAATTCATGGCTGGACTTTGAGAGCGGCTTGGGCGAAATGGTGCGGCCGCTCCAGCGCGTGGGCATTTACTCGCCGGGCACGGAGCGGGTGTACCCGTCCTCGGTGCTGATGTCCGTGGTACCGGCGCGGGTAGCGGGAGTGGAGGAGATCATCCTGGCGACGCCGTGCCGCGCCGACGGCAGCGTGCATCCCCTCAAACTGGCCGCCGCTGCCGTGGCGGGTGTGCACCGGCTGTTCAAGATCAGCGGCGCGCAAGCCATCGCCGCGCTGGCGTACGGCACCGAGAAAGTGCCTAGAGTGGATAAAATCCTCGGCCCGGGCAATATTTTTGTAATACTGGCAAAGCAGAGGGTCTACGGGCAGGTAGGCATTGACCAGTTGCCCGGACCGACGGAGACGCTCATCGTCGCAGACGGGGCGGCCGATCCGGCGGAAGTGGCGGCCGATATGCTCGCCCAAGCCGAGCATGACTTTCTCGCGACACCGCTCCTCATCACGGATTCGGCTGCGCTCGCCGCCCGTGTGGAGAGCGAACTTGCGGTGCAGCTCGCAGCGCTGCCCCGCCAGGAAGAAGCCGCCTATTCGCTGTTGCACAACGGCGGCATCGTGGTAGTGGCAGACTTGGAGACCGCAATTGACCTAGCCAGCGACTACGCGCCGGAGCATCTTTGCCTGCTAACCCAGGACCCGTGGCAATGGGTGGGCAAAGTCCGCAATGCCGGCGGCATTTTCGTGGGGAGCGCCTCGCCGGAGGTGCTGGGCGATTACCTTGCCGGTCCCAGCCACGTGATGCCCGTGGGCGGCACGGCCCGTTTTGCTTCGCCGCTTACCGTTCAGGAATTTTATAAGAGCACCAGCATCGTGGCGCTCGCTCCGCAGACAGCCGCAGCCATTGCTGAACCCGCCGCCGCGCTCGCCGAGGCGGAGGGCTTTTTCGCCCATGCCCAGGCCGCGCGCAGGCGCGCGCACCGGGCTTAAGCGCTGCCGTCCCGCGAAGGGGCACGACATGTCGTGCCCCTACTTGTGGGCACGCCTACGGAATACGTATTATAGGTACAAGCAGATAAACCGCCAGGTAAAAGAAATGAGGTTTGCCATGCGAGTGATTACCCTTAAACCGCAGCCGCTAACTGCCGAGAGCTTTGCGCCGTTCGGAAGAATGCTGAATCTCGACCGTACCGAGATCGTCTGTACCGATGGTGTGCTCACTGCCCGTATTACCCACGCTCCCGTGCGCGATCTCGCTGAGGCGCAGCCGCACTTCCTCAACCGCCACATGGAAGAAACGCAGATTTTTGTGCCTTTGGGTGGGAAGGACGGCCTGTTTTTCGTGGGGCCGCCCAGCGAGACACCGGATTCGTTCGATCCTGAAAAGGCGGCGCTCTTCCACTTTCCAGGCGACCGCGCGATCCAGATGCACGTGGGCACCTGGCATGTTGCGCCCTTTGCCGTGACTGCACCGATTGACTATATCAATATCCAGGGCAACAAAGTAAGCGAGTACACCGACGGCTACGATTTCAAAGAGCGCGACGACCTGGTATTTCAGTTCGATCTAGGCTAAGCGTTGTATCCCTCCGTAAGCGACGGCGGGGCTGGGAGGGTTACGGGTCCGTCATTCCCGCGAAAGCGGGAATCCATCTTTACAATGTTCCAGGTCGGAGCAGCACTGAGATGCGAGCCTCGGTCAAATCCATTGGGGATTGAGATGCCGGTATCGGGAATCCCAGTACCATCGCAAGGGTTCTGTCGTCAGTTTGAAGTTTGTAGAGCCATTCGATTGTCACCCCAAACGGAGTGAGGGGTCTTAAATGCCACCAGTGGGCAGCGGTCGCAGTAAGGGCGAACTCTAGATTCCTCGCTTCGCTCGGAATGACACTTGAAAAGTGTCGAGTGGAACGACATGCTGCCTCAGTGCTCCCAATCCTAGCTAACTGCTGGGTACTCTTTCAAAGAGCCCACTGTCGTAGAAAGCATCTCAATGACACGCACGGGAGAACACAGTCGGCAGACGCAAGAGACCAATGTCGCCGTAGCGATCACGCTGGATGGCGCCGGTCAGGCGGAGATCGCCACCGGTATCGGCATGCTGGACCACATGCTGCGCCAGCTGAGCACCCACGGACTCTTTGATCTTGACGTGCGCGCCGGCGGCGACCTGGAAGTGGATTCGCATCACACCGTCGAGGACGTAGCAATCTGCCTGGGCCGTGCGCTTGACGCTGCCCTGGGCGACAAGGCCGGTATAAACCGCATGGGCTGGGCTATTGTGCCCATGGATGAAGCCCTGGCGCTGGTTTCGGTGGACCTGAGCGGCCGCGGCGCCGCTACGGTGGACGTGCCGCTTTCCGGCTACAAGCTCGGCACGCTACACAGCGAGATGATCGCCCACTTCCTGGATACGTTCGCCGTGCAAGGCCATTTCACGCTCCACGCCCGGCTGCTGGCCGGCGAAAACGACCACCACAAGGCCGAGGCGGTCTTCAAAGCCCTCGCCCGCGCGCTTGCGCAAGCCGTTCAGCCCGATCCCCGCCGCCAACAGTCCGTGCCCAGCAGCAAGGGATCATTGGAATAGAAACGCTACCCGTGCCCCTACTGGAGAAAACGTGATGCTACGCAAGTTTTCGGTGCGGAACTTCCGCTGCTTGCGGAAGCTCGACATCGAGCCGCTCGCGCGGGTAAATCTCATCGTAGGCGAGAACAACGTGGGCAAGACCGCCTTGCTTGAGGCACTCTTCCTTCATTTTAATCCGGCCAAACCGGAAGCCCCATTGGGAGTGAATCACTCTCGGGGGGCAAGGGGAAACGATGCGGAAACTTGGGAGGAACTGGTGTGGCTATTTCATGAAAAGCAGTCCGCTGCCGCTATTGAACTCCTGAGCGTAAACGAGCAAGAGGAGGAATGCGCTTTGCGCATTCGCCTCGCCGACCCTACAGAGCGACTACTGCTGATCCCTGAAACGGATGGAGATCGTCAGGTTGTTGCGGACTTGCAAAGATCCGTAGTCCATTCCAGTGTCTTAACGCTTGAATATACCGATCATACAGGGCAGATGTTCCCTGCACAGGCCTATTTGACAGTGGGAGGGATAAGCGCTTCTTCGGCGGACGTGCCTCACTTTAGCAAGGTCGCGCTTGTACTCAAGAATCCTCGCTTTTCAGAAGAACAGGCGAAAAGGTATAGCGACTTGGTGGAAGCGGGCCGGGAAGAGGAGCTTCTCCCGTCACTGCAGGCGCTAGACCCGCGCATTCGACGTCTCATGTTACTCTACCCAGCGAACAGGCCGATGCTCTACGCCGATGTCGGCAACGGTCAACTCGTACCGTGGCTCTACATGGGAGAAGGATTAGGCTACGTCCTTTCTTGGCAACTGGCAGTAATGACCGCCAAGGACGGCACAGTGCTCATCGATGAGTTTGAAAACGGACTCCACTATGGGGCGCTTGTGGACGCTTGGAAGGCGGTGGGCGCGGCGGCAAGACAGTCGGACGTGCAGGTGATTGCAACGACGCATAGCTGGGAGTGCGTCCTAGCGGCTCATAACGCCTTTGCTGAGAGCGGTGAAGATGAATTTCGCTTGCACCGCCTGGAGCGTAGAGATGGCGACATTGTCGCGATAACGTACGACCAGGAGCAACTGGCGACCTCCGTCGAGTTCGGTTTCGAGGTACGCTGATGCCTGAGCCAGGCGGCCCTCGTCCCGGCCAGCAGACGATCACACTGAGCAAAGTCCTCCTGGTGGAAGGGGAGAACGAGCGGCGGTTCTTTCACGCTTTGCTTGATCGCCTTGGCGCTCACGATGCTATCCAGATCATCAACTACCAGGGAAAAGACCGGCTGCGAGAGCATCTGCGTATGTTGCCAACTCTTCGCGGCTACGCTGCTTTAGATTCGCTCGGCGTCACGCGCGACGCCGACCAATTCGCCGCCACCGCGTTTCAATCGGTCTGCGGTTCACTCGACAATGCTAAACTCGGCGTACCGGATCAAACAATGTTGGCAACGCAAGGCAGACCACGTGTTTCCGTGTTCATTCTCCCTGACTGTTCCAATCCAGGAATGCTAGAGACTCTCTGTCTCTCTGCAGTAGAGTGTGATCCGGCTATGCCTTGTGTGGATGAGTATATTCGCTGTCTTGAAGACACTGCATACATGCCTCCAAAGAACCCCGACAAAGCCCGTGCCCATACTTTCTTGGCCTCCCGTACTAATCCTGATCTGCGCGTAGGCGAAGCGGCACAGGCCGGGCACTGGCAATTGGATTCGCCAGTATTCGAGCCACTGAAGAGCTTTCTGCAAGCGCTGTGACTGAGGGGTGGTTATGGGTAAGGAGGAACCCTCGGATAAGCTAACCTCAGTCCCCCCTAGCCCCTTGCCCAATACGCTCTTGCCGTGTGAGTCGGCGGCAAAGCGCTGGGTGCGGCGCGGGATGTTGCGGCTGCTGGGCTTCTTTCGGCCGTATCGCTTTCCTGCTGCTCACGCCGACCGCATCCTGGTAATCCGCCCCGATCACATTGGCGACGTGCTGCTCATCACGCCTGCCTTGCGGCTGCTGCGCCAGGCGTTTCCTGAGAGCGAGATCACCGTGCTGGTCGGCCCCTGGTCCGAGGCGGTGCTGGCAAACAACCCGCATGTCGACCGCATTCGCACCTGCGGCTTTCCGGGCTTCGATCGCAGTCAACCCCAGCAGGGCGTGCGGGCGTACACGCAATTGTGGCAAGAGGCCGCGCATTTGGGCGAAGAAGAATACCAGGTTGCGCTCAACTTACGACCGGATTTCTGGTGGGGCGCGGCGCTGGCTGCCTTTGCCGGTATTCCCTATGTGTGGGGATTCAGCGTGCCGGAGTGCGCGCCGTTCCTGACCCATGCACAGTCCATGGAACCTGACGAACACCAGGCAGTCACCAACCTGCGGCTGGTGCAAGCCGCCGCCGCCGTGGGCAGTCCCGTTGAGGATGTTGGCAAGGACCTTCAATTTGATTTCACGCGCGATGACGAGCAGAATGCTGATGCCATCTTGCGCAAAGCCGACATATCCCACTCTGCCACGCTTGTCGCCATTCACCCCGGTTCCGGCGCGGCAATCAAGAACTGGTCCGCTGCCGGCTGGCACGCCGTTGGCAATGCGCTGGCGCGGGACAACTGCGTGCGCTTCGTCGTGACCGCCGGGCCCGGCGAGCAGGAACTGGCTCAAGCAGTCGCCGGCGGCTTACCGCAAGAGCGTACCGTATTGGCGGGGCAGACTTCCCTTGGCGTATTGGCAGCGCTATACGCCCGCAGTGCGCTGGTGCTGGGACCCGACTCCGGCCCGCTGCACCTTGCAGTTGCCGTGGGCACCCCCTCGGTGACTCTGTATGGGGCGAGCGATCCCGTGCGGTTTGGACCATGGGGGCCCAACGCGCGGCACCGCACGGTGGTTTCGACAATTCCTTGCCGCCATTGTGGGTACTTGGCTCTGCCCGCAGCGGCGCTGACACAACACCCGTGCATGCAATTCATAGATCCGGCTGCGGTGACGGCGGCGGCGCGAGAATTGTTGGCGCAAAACATAGCGAGCGCCCCCACATGATTACAACAATCAAGCACGTCGCTCGTCGCGCTGCCGGTGTGGTGTTGTGGCTGGTCTGCGCCGCGCTGGCCTTGGCTGCGCGAGTGCGGCACGGGCAGCAGCTCTACCGACCGGAAAATGTAGAGCGCATTCTCATCATCCGGCTCGATCTCATTGGCGACGTGCTCTTTTCGGCGCCGGCCATCCGCAACACGCGGCAGCGCTTTCCAAACGCGCGCTTGGATGTGCTCGCGGCGCCCAACACGGCGCCGCTCTTAGCCGAATGCCCGTATGTTGATAACATCTACACGCTCGACGTGCACACGCTCGCCCACGTTCCCGGTATCTTTTCGCTAGACTGCTGGCGGCAGGCTTGGCAGACTATTCAAACCCTGCGCGCGCAGCGTTACGATCTTTGCGTGAGTCTCTACGGCGTGCCTGCAGCCACCATCAGCCTGCTGACGGGTGCGCCGCACCGGGCGGGATTCGCCGACGAGGCTCCGCCGGGCTCTTTTTCCCTGCTGGCAACGGGCAGTCGTCTCCCGCAAGACCGCCATGAGGTCCATTGCGCGCTCGCGGTGGCGCAAGCGGCCGGCGCCGCACCTACGCCCGACCACATGGAAGCCTGGGTGAGCGCGGCCGACCGCGCTTGGGCGGAAGCGACTCTTGCCGCGACGGGGCAGGCGCAGTGGGTTGCCTGCGGTCACGGCGCGCGCAACGGCTATGCGAAGATATGGCCGCAGCGTCATTGGGTCTCGTTCATCGATCAACTGCACCAAGCCGGCTATCGCGCCGTGCTGGTGGGCGGCCCGGATGAAGAAAGTGAGGCGGCACAGATTGCCCGGGCTTGCGCGGAGTCGCCACTGGTGCTCACCGGCAAGACCACATTGGGGCAACTCGCGGGCGTGCTCGCGCGGAGCGCGCTCATGGTCGGCAGCGATAGCGGGCCCTTGCACCTCGCAGTGGCCTTGGGCACGCGCGTCGTCGGCCTGTACGGCGCCACGAGTTGGGTGCGCTACGGGCCGTTCGGCCAGCCTGACGCCGTGCGGCGGCATCCCATTTTCTGCAGTCCCTGCTACCGACCGGAGACCGGACGGCCGGCAAGCTGTCGCTACGGTACGGTCGAATGCATGGCAGAGCTAAAGCCCGCTCAGGTGCTGGCGGGCGTGTCTCCTGCAGAGAAGCAGGCAGGTCAGTAGAATAGGTGCTGGATGCACGGAGAGTGCAGCGCGCAATCCGGAGGGGAGTCCTGGCTGTATGGCAAGGGCAAGAGTCTTGGCTCTGCTTGCCGGGGATTGTGGCCTGCTCGAGCCGTCTTAGCATCGGGACCGGTAGCGTGTGGGGCAATGTCCGTTCAGAGCGGAGCGCAGGCTCCAAACCTACGCTACCGAAGTTCAGAGCGGAGCGCAGGTTTCAATCCTACGCTACCGAAGTGGATTGCTCTACGTACCGCATGCGGACAATGGGATTTGGTCTAGTCCTGGTAGCGCGGGGGCTTGTCCCCCGCCTCTTGGGTAGGCAGCAGGCGGGAATTCGGTTACTACAGACATACAATTGGGCAATAGGAAGAATTGAATCAAAGGAGACTACAGCATTATGCGCGCAGCAGTAATGGGCATGCGGCACGGACACATCAGCGAGTTTGTGCGGGCAGTAGAGGAGAATCCGGCGGTATCGCTTGTCGGCATTGCGGAAGACGAGCCCACGGTACGCGCCAAAGTTGCAGCCGAACACAGTGTGCCGGTGTACGCGGACTTCGCTGAACTGCTCGACAAAGAGCAGCCGCAGGTCGTCGGCGTGGCGCGGACCAACGCCACGAAGTACCTGGCGCTCACCGCCTGCTTGGAACGCGGCATACATGTAATCGCCGATAAGCCGCTGCTCACGGAGATGGCGCAACTTGAACAGGTAAAGGCGGCTAACGCCCAGAGCAAGGCGCGCCTGGGCATGATGTTGAGCCAGCGCTTTTCCGCGCCCCATCGGGCCCTGAAAGCGCGGGTGGATGCGGGAGATTTTGGCGAAATCGTGCACATGTACGGCTTCGGCCCGCACAAACTCCGTCCCCAGACGCGCAACCCCTGGGAGCTTGATGCGGCGCAAAACGGCGGCGTGCTCGTGGACCTGGGCGTGCACTACTTCGATTCGCTGCGTTGGTTCTCCGGCCAGGAGCCGGTGCGCGTGGCAGCCGCGCAGGGCAATACGCGCTTTCCGGAATTGCCGCAGCTCTACGACCACGCCCACGCGCTTATGGACTTCGACGGCGGCATGAAAGGCATCGTGGTCGCCGACTGGCTCACGCCCGACGCTGCCCCCTACCACGGCGATTACCGTCTCTACATTACCGGTACGTGCGGTACGGCGGAAATTGCGACCGCCGGCACCCTTGAGCCCTCCGGCCCCAACAAGCAGGGCGGCGTACGCGTGGTGCTGAACGACAAAGAGCCGTTTGATCTAGAAATCCCGCCGCTGGCCCATACGCCTACCAGCGACTTCCTAGAGGCGCTTGTCAATGATCGTGAACCCTACGGCAGCGCGGAAGAGGTGCTGCGTACGATGGAGGTGACGCTGCACGCCAAAGCCGCGGCAGAGAGCGGTGAGTGGGTGAGCATACCGGCCAGGTGAGCATAACAACCAATGACTTTCTGGTATTGCAAGTGATCGTTCATCTCCCGCAAAGCCAGCTATCGCCGTTAGGGCTTTTTGACGTCGATTGTCATTCCGAGCGCAGCGAGGAATCTCAAATGTGTGTAGGTTCTTTCCTGTCACTTTGCGCCACGGAGTGACAAGGAGAGCGGTTGAGAACTAAAGTGCTTGCTTTAAGACCGTGCAATACGCCCCGTCACGGCGTTCATTGGCAAGGCGTGAAGATGGATTCCCGTGAAAACGGGAATGACGGACTGTTCGCACCATAGCTCTAGTTTGAGTCACAATTCAACCAACCCCATTGCTAACAGGAGAGGAATACTCATGCGCATAACCGCAATAGACACCTTCATCATGTGGGGGAATCCGCGCAATTGGGTCTTTGTGAAGATATCTACCGACGAGCCGGAAATCTACGGCTGGGGCGAGGCCACGCTGGAGGGCAAGGATGCCACTATTCGCACGGCGGTCGGGCAGCTTGGCGAGTCGCTGATCGGCAAAGACCCGTTGGAGACCGAGCGCCTCTGGCAGTCGCTCTATAAAGACGGCTTCTGGAAGGGCGGGGTGGTTATCAACACTGCCATCGCGGGCATTGACCAAGCCCTGTGGGATATCAAGGGCAAGCACTACGGCGCGCCGGTCTACCACATGCTCGGCGGGCCCGCCCGCGACCGCATCCGGCTCTACACGCACGTCGGCATCTACGAGGCACACCGCATCGCCTCGGAAGCGCAGCAGCACGTGGCGGCCGGCTTCACTGCCCTGAAAACCGGCGCGTGGGCAACGGATGAGCATATGGGCGACTATCAGCACGCGGCGCTCTTGGGTGAACGCATCGCAATCTTGCGCCAGGCCGTCGGTCAAGACGTGGACCTCATGATAGACAACCACGGCAAGAGCCGCCCTGCGCAAGCCATCCGCCAACTGCACGCCGTCAAGGATAGCCGGATCACGTTCTTCGAGGAGCCGGTGTCTCCCGACAACATCGAGGCGTTCCGTCCCGTGCGCGAGACCGCGCGTGAACTGGGTATAGACCTGGCCACCGGCGAGCGCTACTTCACCAAGTGGCAGTACGCGCCCCTGCTGGCGGGGCAATACGTGGACGTGATCCAGCCGGACCTCTGCCACGCGGGCGGCATTACCGAGGTCAAAAAGATCGCCGCGCTGGCTGAGGTGCACCACGTGCTCGTGGCGCCCCATAACCCCCAAGGCCCGCTCTCCACGGCCGCCGGGGCCCACATCGGCATGAGCATCCCCAACTATCTGATGCTGGAGTATGTCCCCAGCCAACCCTACCGCGATAAGGTGGTCAAAGAGCCATGGCCGATCAAAGACGGCTACCTGCACGTGCCGGACAGGCCGGGCCTGGGCGTAGACCTGGATGAGGACGTCATCGCCGCCAACCCGCCCCGCAGCTTCGCGTACTTCAAAAACCTCCGCGACGACACCGGCGCGGTGGTAGACATTTAGGGTAGCAAATGCGGGTATCTGCAAAGCCAAACGGCGCGGGTCTTGCATGAATTGACTGGATGCCATTCACAGTCCACCACCGGTGAAGACTGAGGGCCAAGCGTGTCTTGGGAAATTGAGGGGATGGGACAAGATGCTGAGACCCGCCCGCCGCCTCCAAGTGGCGCTGTTGCTAGTATTTGTAATTGCTGTGCAAGCAGCCTGTGGTCCACCACTTTCTCCGGCAACAGGACTCTCGTCCAAGGCTCTCCAACCAGGAGACTTGCTCTGGCGTTACCGAACCGGCGCAGGCGTGTGGTCCTCCCCGGCAGTGGAACACGGCGTGGTCGCCGTCGGTTCTAACGATAACTATGTGTACGCACTGGACGCCGCCACCGGTGAGTTTCGCTGGCGTTTCCGGACCGAGAGTGTCGTAAACTCACCCCTCACGCTGAGCGCAGGCGTGGTCTACGTCGGCTCTGACGATCACTCCGTCTATGCTTTGGATGCCGTCAGCGGCGATCTCATCTGGCGGTTCGAGACTGGCAGTTGGTTGAATTCTTCCCCTACAGTGACTGGCGGCGTGGCCTATGTCGGTTCGCAAGACGCTTTCGTGTACGCCCTGGATACGGAAAACGGTGAACTCATCTGGAGTTACGAGACAGGCGCCGAGGTGAGTTCCGCACCCGCAGTGGGTGGCGGCGTGGTGTACGTAACCTCACTTGACCGCCACGTATACGCGCTGGCTGCCGAGAACGGGGCGCTGCTCTGGCGGTACCAAACCGGCGCAGCGCTGGATTCTTCGCCTACGCTGGCAGACGGCGTCGTTTACGCCGGATCGCTTGATAGCTTTGTGTATGCCCTGGATGCCGCCACCGGCGCCCTCCGCTGGCGCTACCAGACCGGTGCTCAGATCTGGTCCTCCCCAGCAGTGAGCGACGGCATGGTCTACATCGGCTCCCGCGATGACTACGTTCACGCCCTGAATGCCGAGAGCGGTGAACTCGTTTGGCAGTTCCTGACGGGCGACCAGGTTAACTCCTCGCCAACTGTGGCAAACGGCGTCGTTTACGTAGGTTCCTTCGATAAGCACGTCTACGCGCTGGACGCTGCGACCGGCGCACTCCACTGGCGCTACCAAACGGGCGGCGGTATCTGGTCGTCGCCGGCAGTGGCCGACGGTGTCGTCTACGTCGGCTCTCAAGATGGCTACGTCTACGCGCTCAAGGCCGGGCCGGGAGAGTGAGACGCTAGCACTGGGAGTTGTCCCCCCTCCCGCATAGTGTCTACCTAACGGGAATGCCGCCCGCGCAGTTGCCCTCTCAGCCGCCGTCGGAAAGAGGGAAGTACTCTTGTCCCTCTATCGATGCTTGGCAGCGGCAGACTGCCTCATCAATGCGGCCCGATGATTAGGCCGATTGCCCATTGCGGCGTGGAATTTCGAATTTGTTCAGCGGTTTGCCGCCGAGTCTTCGCTGTGGGAAAGGCGGGCATCTTAAAACCTGGGCAGTCTGTTCAGTCTACACTTGTCTGCTGATATGGCTAGTTCAAGGCGCAGCGGGCGCTG